>NZ_FNNU01000015.1 GCF_900106975.1 Pseudomonas kuykendallii
ACTTTGGTCAGAGCAGCTGTCAGCGTGGTCTTGCCATGGTCGACGTGACCGATGGTGCCGACGTTGACGTGCGGTTTGTTACGTTCGAATTTTTCTTTAGCCATCGAGACCGTCTCCCATCAATGTATTGAGCAAGTCACGCCACGCCCATTAGAACAAAGGCAGATATTTGCATATCTGCCTTTGAAGTATTGGAGCTCATGAGCGGAATCGAACCGCTGACCTCACCCTTACCAAGGGTGTGCTCTACCAGCTGAGCTACATGAGCGAAACGTTTCGCATAAACCAACAAACCTGGAGCGGGTAGCGGGAATCGAACCCGCATCATCAGCTTGGAAGGCTGAGGTTCTACCACTGAACTATACCCGCGGAGCCCGTAGCTCACGCTTTAATCTGGTGGAGGGAGAAGGATTCGAACCTTCGAAGTCGTAGACGTCAGATTTACAGTCTGATCCCTTTGGCCGCTCGGGAATCCCTCCAAATTTGGAGGCGGCATTTTCATCATATGCCACCCAGCTGTCAAGCATTTCTCATTAAAAAACTTGAGCTTAGCTTCATCGACAGCCGCGCCGCAGAAGACTTTCGTAAAACCCTGCCTGCGAAGCGGGCGCCATTCTATGCAAACTAGCGCGGTGATGCAACGTCTTTGCAGGGCATTAGCTGATGGCGCATCCCGGGAAAATCGGTAGACAGCCGCGCCAGCAAGGCATCATCCAGAAGGCGCCGACTGGAATCATCCACCCGAAGCCAGAAGCTCCGATAGGCACGTGGCAGCTCACGCACCTGCGGCTCGTAGCCCGCCTCGTTCAGGCGCCGCACTAGGGCGTCGGCCAGCTCCTGACGCGGGAACATCCCCAGGGAAATACCATCGGCCAGATCACCTTCGCCAATCAGGTAGCTGTCGATATGCCTCGATTGCAACTCCTTCAGTTGCCGGAAGGACGCCTGGCGCGATGCCAGTGGAGGCAGATACACCCAGTAGTCGACGGCCCCTTCGGCATCGCGCGCCTGCACCTGGGCCGAGACATCCACCCCCTTCAACCGCTGCTCGAGCGGCTGGATATCGGCCTCTCCGGCATAACCTCCCAGGAAGAGACACACATCATCCACCTGGCTGCTCGGCGCGACAGGAGCGGGACGCCCCTGGATCGCCGGCACACTCCCCGACTCGCTCAACAGGCGAATGTTGTCCTCGGCACTCCGGTACAACGAAAGAGGAGCCACCTCCTTTACACGCAGGGGCGCCTGCTGTTGGTGCCACACGTAGTAAAAGAGGTTGAGCATGAGCAACAACAGAAATAGCCAGCGCATCGGAGTCTCTCAGGGCAAAGGGCACGCGATAGCGAGGCCGATGAAGATAAGATCCGGATCGATCCTTACGTGAGGATGTACACCCCTCATCAAACCAGCATCTCCCCCTGTCAAAAAGACCTCGAATTCAGGGCCACAATATTCTTCAGCGATTGCCACCTGACCCTTGACGAATCCCTGCAGCATCATCAGGCAACCGCGCTCCACCGCCTCCACGGTAGAACGACCGGGAGACATGTCACGAAGGGCCTCCTCGGCCTGCTGGTCGTCATAGCGGATTCGCCGAGTGTGGGTCCTCAGCTGGTTGCGCATCAACGGCATGCCAGGGCAGATAAAACCTCCAAGATGCTGGCCATCGGCGGCGACAAAGTCGGAGGTGATGGCCGTACCGAGATCGATGACCAGGCAGGCCTTGCCAGCCAGATGAAAGGCCCCGACCACTGCGAGCCAGCGATCCAGCCCAAGGCGTGAATAGTCTTCATAGCCATTGCGCACACCAGCCAACTCTTGGGCTGGCTTCGCGGACTCGGTATCAATGGAAAATTCGTCCTTGAGACGCGCCATCAACGCCCGGGTTTCCTCATCGCTACGAACGCTCACCAACCGGCAGGCGCGCAACGACAGACGTGACATGCCCCGGAGTTCGCCAATCAGGCTTTCATCGGAGCTAGCGACGCCCCCTCCGACACGGACACCCTCCGCGTCGATCACACGCCACTTGATCAGGCTGTTGCCGCAATCCAACTCAAGAATCATCGCTCAGCCTCAAACTCAGCTCGCCGCCGCTGTACTGGCGCTCGCTACCGTCAACCAGAAGACGCAAGGCACCGGCCTCACTAATGCCCAGCACCTCACCACGCACGACCTGCACACCAGAAGCCAATTCAACCGTGCGCCCCTGCCAGAGGTGCGCCCCTTCCCACTTGGCTCTGAAGGCTGCGAAGCCGTCCGTCTCGTGACGAGCAAGATCATCGCGAAGGTGCTCGCTTAGCGACCTGGCCAAACAGTTCCGGTCGATGGCATGCCCAAGCTCTAAGCGAATCGAAGTCCAAGGCTGATCGATTCCTTCAGCCATTTCCCGCATGTTCACATTGATGCCGATGCCTATGACAACGTGACACACGTCTGCGGGGTCTCCGACCAGCTCAAGCAGTATTCCGGCAACCTTCTTGCGGCCGACCAGAACGTCGTTGGGCCACTTCAGTCCAGCCTCTCGCAACCCCATGGCACGCAAAGCACTTAGCACTGATAACCCCACCACGAGGCTCAGGCCCTCAAGCTGACGCGCCCCACCGCCGATTCTTACAACGAGGCTCATGTAGAGATTCTGGGCCAGCGGACTCACCCACTGGCGCCCACGCCGACCACGCCCGGCGGTCTGCTGCTCAGCGAGAACCAGAAAAGGGGCTAGCTTGCCGGCCTGCAGCAGACGCAGCGCTTCGGCATTCGTGGAGTCGATGACTTCACGGACCTGGACGGCCCAAGGAACACTCCCCTGAGGAGCTATTTCTTCGGCATCCAGCAGATTCAACGAATCGGCTAGGCGATAACCCTTGCCGCGCACCTTGTGGATATCCAGCTCCAGCTGTCGCTCAAGGGCCTGCAGCTGCTTCCAGATCGCACTGCGAGAGACACCCAGCCGCACACCGAGCGCTTGCCCCGAATGGAATTGACCGTCCTTAAGAAGTTGCAGCAAAGAAAACATGATCTGTGCCTCAGAATGAGGCCGGCATCATATCCACGCACTACAAGATTGCCTAGGCGAAGCACCAACTGGATGAGTGTTTTCTGGGCCCCAAAAGCCAAACCCCCAACCCGA
>NZ_FNNU01000013.1 GCF_900106975.1 Pseudomonas kuykendallii
ATGTGCCCGCTGTGGGCCTTGAACACCACCGGGCAACCGGCGGCCAGCGCCGCGGCGGTGTCGCCACCGGCGGTGGAAAACGCCAGCGGGAAGTTGGAGGCGCCGAACACCGCGACCGGGCCGAGGCCGATGCGGTATTGGCGCAGGTCCGGGCGCGGCATCGGCTGGCGATCCGGCAGCGCGCGGTCGATCCGTGCGCCATAGAAATCGCCACGCCGCAGCACCTGGGCGAACAGGCGCATCTGCCCGCTGGTGCGGCCGCGTTCGCCCTGGATACGCCCGGCCGGCAGCGCGGTTTCCTGGCAGACCAGGGCGACGAAGCCATCGCCCAGCGCATCGATCTCGGCGGCAATGGCGTCGAGGAAGTCGGCGCGTCTGGCCGCCGACAGCGTGCGGTAGGTCGGGTACGCCGCCGCAGCCGCCTTGGCGGCGGCATCGACCTCGCCAAGCGTGGCCTGGTGGAAATCGTAGGGCAGCTTCTCGCCGGTGCTCGCGTCGAGGCTGTGCACGACGACGTCGCCCAGGGCGCTGCGCGCGCCGTTGATGTAGTTCTGTCCGAGTATCTGCATGTAGGTCTCCTCGACTCGCGGGTCTGGATGGATTGCCGGCGGCGCCGGCATCGCTGGGAAAAGTGCCTAGAGCTTGCCCACCCCGCCGGCAGGCAGTTCGGCCGCGGTCGGCGCGATGCCGTTGACCAGCGGCTCGCCGAATTCCGGCAGGCCGATCTCGAAGCGGTCACCCGGCTCGGCACGCACGCCATCGGCGAACGACAGCGTCGCGGTGCCGAAGAAATGCACATGCACGTCGCCCGGCCGGAGGAACTGCGCGTACTTGAAGTGGTGGTACTCGAGGTTCTCCAGGCTATGGCACATGTTGTCCTCGCCGGAGAGGAACTCCTTCTCCCAGAGCACTTCGCCGTTGCGCCGGATGCGGCTGAAACCCGACAGGTGCCGGGGCAGTTCGCCAAGGCGCAGCTCCGGGCCGAAGGCGCAGAAGCGCAGCTTGGAGTGCGCCAGGTACAGGTAGTTGCGCCGCTCCATGACATGGTCGGAATACTCGTTGCCGAGGGCGAAGCCCAGGCGATACGGCTTGCCGTCATGGCCGATGACGTAGAGCCCGGTGAGCTCCGGTTCCTCGCCACCGTCCTCGGCGAACGGCGGGCGCGGCAGCGCTGCGCCCGGGCGCACGACGATGCTGCCGTCGCCCTTGTAGAACCATTCCGGCTGCGCGCCGACCTGCCCGGCAGCTGGTTTGCCGCCTTCGACGCCCCATTTGAAGATGCGCATGGTGTCGGTCAGGGTGGCTTCGTCGACGCCGGCCTGCTGGTGCATCTTGTCCCGCGCGGAGGCGCTGCCCAGGTGGGTCAGGCCGGTGCCGCTGACCAGGCAGTGCGCCGGGTCCGGATGGTCCAGCGGCGGCAGTACGCGGTCCTGGCCGAGCAGCGCCGAATAGTCGTGCGCCTCGCCGAGCCCCTGCACGTCGACCCGCTGCGCCAGACTCTGGCCGGCCTCGATGGCGGCCAGCGCCAGTTCCCTCACGCTGTTGGCACCCAGTACTTCGCGCACCAGGCCGCCATCCACCAGGCCAACCCGGCGCTCGCCGCCGGCCAGTTCGAACTGAATCAAGCGCATCGCAATCCTCACTTTCTATCTGTCATTGTCGGGTCGGCAGCGCTCAGGCGTTGCCCATGGAAACCTGCTGCTGCGCGTGGCGGCGCTCCAGGCGCTGGTAGACCACCCAGGTCAGCAGCAGGCCGAAGCACAGCACGGCCGTGAGGAAATACAGGCCGGACGCCAGGTTGCCGGTGTATTCCTTCAGCGCGCCGATGCCGAACGGGCCGATGTAGCCGCCGAGGTTGCCCACCGAGTTGATCAGGGCGATGGCCGCCGCCGCACTGGCGCCGGTGAAGAAGCGTCCCGGCAGGGTCCAGAACAGCGCGGTGGTGGAGAACAGGCAGAACGCGACCAGCGACAGCGCCATCAATTGCAGCGCCGGCGCGCTGAGCCAGGCGCTCAGGAACATCGAGCAGGCCGCCAGGGCATAGAGCACGGCGAGGTGGCCATAGCGGTCGTTCAGCCGGTCCGAACTGCGCGGCACGATGAGCAGGCCGACGATGCCGAACACGTAGGGAATCGCCGAGAGGAAACCGGTGGTCAGGTCGCTGCCGCCGAACTGCTTGAGGATGGTCGGCAGCCACAGGCCGAGACCATAGATGCTCAGCGTCACCGGCAGGTAGAACAGCGCCAGCAGCAGCACGCGCTTGTCCTTCAGGGCATGCAGCGGGTTGCCGTGGCGGGTCTGGGCGTATTCCTGCTTGTCCTTCTCCAGCTCGCCGGCGAGCCAGGTCTTCTCCTCCGCGGAGAGCCATTTCACCTTGTGCAGGTTGTCCGGAAGGAAGCGCAGGGTCGGCCAGGCGAGCAGCACCGCCGGAGCGCCGATCATCAGGAACAGCCACTGCCAGCCGTGCAGGCCAGAGAGGCCATCCATGCCCAGCAGCGCGCCCGCCAGCGGACCGGTGATCATCATCGCGATCGGCTGCGAAAGGATGAAGAAGCCGATGATCTTGCCGCGATGGCGAACCGGGTACCACTGGGTGATGAAGTACAGCACGCCAGGGAAGAACCCGGCCTCGGCCGCACCGAGCAGGAAGCGCATCACGTAGAAGCTGGTCGGCCCCTGGATGAACGCCATGCCCATGGTGATCGCGCCCCAGGTGATGAGGATGCGCGCGAACCAGCGCCGCGCGCCGAAGCGGTCGAGCAGCAGGTTGCTGGGTACTTCGAAGATGAAATAGCCGATGAAGAACAGACCCGCGCCCAGGCCGTAGGCGGCATCGCCGATGCCGACGTCGGCGCCCATGTGCAGCTTGGCGAAGCCAACCGCCGAGCGATCGATGTAGGCGACCAGATAGAGAAGGATCAGGAAGGGGATCAGTTTCAGGGTGATGAGGCGTATCAGCCGCTGCTCGGGGCTCATTTGTCGCGGTCTCCATTTGTTTTTGTATGGACCATCACGTCAGTAGGCGCGGCGTCTCGAAGGGGGCGTCCTCTCACGTTGAATCGACTATATAGTATTACTATTTACTCAACAAGCCTTCCAAATACCCTTTGAAAGGGCTACTTTTGGCTAACTCATCGCCATTAGTAATACAAAACAAGAGAGAACCCCATGACCGAGCAAAAACGCCCGCTTCGCTCCGCCTCCTGGTTCGGCACCACCGACAAGAACGGCTTCATGTACCGCAGCTGGATGAAGAACCAGGGCATCCCGGACCATGAATTCCAGGGCAAGCCCATCATCGGCATCTGCAATACCTGGTCCGAACTGACCCCATGCAACGCGCATTTCCGCAAGATCGCCGAGCACGTGAAGAAAGGCGTTCTCGAAGCCGGCGGCTTCCCGGTCGAATTCCCGGTGTTCTCCAGCGGCGAATCCAACCTGCGCCCCACTGCCATGCTCACCCGCAACCTGGCCAGCATGGACGTCGAGGAAGCCATCCGCGGCAACCCGGTGGACGCCGTGGTGCTGCTCACCGGCTGCGACAAGACCACCCCCGCCCTGCTGATGGGCGCCGCGAGCTGCGACGTGCCGGCCATCGTGGTCACCGGCGGGCCGATGCTCAACGGCAAGCACAAGGGGCGCGACATCGGCGCCGGCACCATCGTCTGGCAGATGCACGAGTCCTATAAGGCCGGGCTGATCGACCTCAACGAGTTCCTCTCCGCGGAAGCCGGCATGTCCCGTTCCGCCGGCACCTGCAACACCATGGGCACGGCCTCGACCATGGCCTGCATGGCCGAAGCCCTCGGCACCTCGCTGCCGCACAACGCGGCGATCCCGGCGGTGGACTCGCGCCGCTACGTGCTCGCGCACCTGTCCGGCATGCGCATCGTCGACATGGTGTGGGAAGACCTGCGCCTGTCGAAGGTGCTGACCAAGGAAGCCTTCGAGAACGCGATCAAGGTCAACGCCGCCATCGGCGGCTCGACCAACGCGGTCATCCACCTCAAGGCCATCGCCGGGCGCATGGGCGTCGAACTCGAACTGGACGACTGGACCCGCGTCGGCCGCGGCACGCCGACCATCGTCGACCTGCAACCCTCCGGGCGCTTCCTGATGGAAGAGTTCTACTACGACGGCGGCCTGCCGGCGGTGATCCGGCGGATGGGCGAAGGCGGCATCCTGCCGAACCCGGATGCGCTGACGGTGAACGGCCGCTCGCTGTGGGAAAACTGCAGCGAAGCACCGATCTACGGCGAGAACGAGGTGATCCGCACGCTGGACAACCCCATCCGCGCCGACGGCGGTATCTGCGTGCTGCGCGGCAACCTGGCGCCCAAGGGCGCGGTGCTCAAGCCCTCCGCCGCCACCGCCGAGCTGATGCAGCATCGCGGTCGCGCGGTGGTCTTCGAGAACTTCGACGACTACAAGGCGCGCATCGCCGACCCGGAACTGGATGTCGACGAAACCTGCGTGCTGGTGCTCAAGAACGCCGGACCCAAGGGTTATCCGGGCATGGCCGAAGTCGGCAACATGGGCCTGCCGCCGAAGGTGCTGGCCAAGGGCATCACCGACATGGTGCGCATCTCCGACGCGCGCATGAGCGGCACCGCCTACGGCACCGTGGTGCTTCACGTGGCCCCAGAGGCGGCCGCGGGCGGCCCGCTGGCGGCGGTGCGCAACGGCGACATGATCGAACTGGACGCCTACGCCGGGCGCCTGCACCTGGACATCAGCGACGAGGAACTGCAGGCGCGCCTGGCCGATATCCCGCCGCCGGTACCGCTGCTCTGGGACGGCGGCTATCGCCGGCTGTACATCGACCACGTGCTGCAGGCCGACGAAGGCTGCGACTTCGACTTCCTGGTCGGCTGCCGTGGCTCCGAGGTGCCGCGCCACTCGCACTGAACCGGCGAAACGCCCGCCGCAACGGCGGGCGACGGCCTGGCGAAAGCTTGCCGATGCTATGCTGTCGCGCTCAAGTCAGGTCGGACGCCAAGCGCCCCCATGGATTACAAACAGCCAAAACCCCGCAAGAGTCGCCACGCCAACATCGTTCAGGAGCTGGGCATGCGGATCGTCTCCGGCCAGCTCCAGCCGGACGAGAAACTGCCCCAGGAAGCCGTGCTCTGCGAGGAATACGCGGTCAGCCGGCCGGTGGTCCGCGAGGCCATCCGCGTGCTGGTGGCAAAAGGGCTGGTAGCCTCCAAGCCGCGCGTCGGCACGCTGGTGAAGCCGCGCCGCGACTGGCACATGCTCGACCCCGACGTGCTCTACTGGCTGGTCGAAAGCACCCCGCAAAGCGAGTTCTTCAGCACCCTGGTCGGGGTGCGCTGCATCATCGAACCGGCGGTCTGCGCGATGGCGGCGAGCACCGCCAACGCCGAGGATATCGCCGCCATCGAGGAGGCCTACACGCGCATGGAAGCCGCCACCAGCCGCGCCGAAATGCTCCAGCCGGACCTCGACTTCCACCGCCGCATCGCCGAGGCCACGCACAACGATCTGCTGGTGTACCTGAGCAACATGCTCTCGATCGCCCTGCGCGAATCGATCAAGTTCTCCAGCCACCGGCCCAACCTGCAGGCCCTCACCCTGCCCCGCCACAAGGCGATCCTCACCGCGATCAAGAACCGCGACGCCCTCGCCGCGCAGCAGGCCTCGATCGTCCAGCTCGACGACACCCGCGTCGCGCTGAACACCGTGCTCAACGAACTGACACCGCTCTGACGCACACATGAAAAAGCCCCGCCGGCTCGCGTCGGCGGGGCTTTTCTTTTGCTTCAATCCTAGGGTGGGCTTCAGCCCACCGATACGGCGGTGTATTGGCGAACGAGGGTGGGTGAAACCCGCGGCCCGAGCAGCGACGCGGATTGCCTCCGCCCTACGGCCTACAGCGTCTCGCGGCTCGGCGTGCCGTCCACCAGCCGCTGGATGCCCAGCGGGTTGGCGTTTTGCAGTGCCTCGGGAAGGAAGGCATCCGGGTAGTTCTGGTAGCACACCGGGCGCAGGAAGCGGTCGATCGCCAGAGTGCCCACCGAGGTGCCACGGGCATC
>NZ_FNNU01000011.1 GCF_900106975.1 Pseudomonas kuykendallii
GAAGACGTCGAGCGTGGCCAGGTACTGGCCAAGCCGGGCACCATCAAGCCGCACACCAAGTTCGAAGCTGAAGTGTACGTGCTGAGCAAGGAAGAAGGCGGTCGTCACACCCCGTTCTTCAAAGGCTACCGTCCGCAGTTCTACTTCCGCACTACTGACGTAACCGGTAACTGCGAACTGCCGGAAGGCGTAGAGATGGTAATGCCGGGCGACAACATCAAGATGGTTGTCACCCTGATCGCTCCGATCGCCATGGAAGACGGCCTGCGCTTCGCGATTCGCGAAGGTGGTCGTACCGTTGGCGCCGGCGTGGTTGCCAAGATCATCGAGTAATCGGTTGATCTTAGCCTGTCAGGCCGGCATAATGGTCGGCCTGATTTCGGTTACAGGCCAGTAGCTCAATTGGCAGAGCGGCGGTCTCCAAAACCGCAGGTTGGGGGTTCGATTCCCTCCTGGCCTGCCAGATTCCATGATGAGAATCTGGCACTTCTTTTTTACAGGATCCTAATAGATGAACGCCAAGGCTGAAGCCAAAGACTCCCGCTTTGACCTGCTTAAGTGGCTCGTAGTAGTCGCTTTGGTGGTTGTGGGGGTGGTCGGCAATCAGTACTTCTCGGCCGAACCGATCCTGTATCGCGTTGTAGCGCTTCTCGTCTTGGCTGCTGCTGCCGCATTCGTGGCGTTGCAGACCACCAAGGGGCGTTCGTTTTTCGGTCTCGCCAAAGAAGCGCGTGCCGAGATTCGTAAAGTCGTCTGGCCCACCCGTCAAGAAACGACGCAGACCACGCTGATCGTGGTGGCTGTTGTTCTGGTTATGGCGTTACTGCTTTGGGGGCTCGACTCCCTGCTGGGTTGGCTGGTTTCTCTGATTGTTGGTTAAAGGTGCGCCGTGGCTAAGCGTTGGTACGTTGTGCATGCTTATTCGGGTTACGAAAAGCATGTCATGCGCTCGCTGGTAGAGCGCGTCAAGCTGGCCGGCATGGAAGAAGAGTTCGGCGAGATTCTGGTTCCCACGGAAGAAGTCGTGGAAATGCGTAACGGCCAGAAGCGCAAAAGCGAACGTAAGTTCTTCCCCGGCTATGTTCTGGTGCAAATGGACATGAACGAGGGTACTTGGCACTTGGTCAAGGATACTCCGCGTGTCATGGGCTTCATTGGCGGTACCGCCGACAAGCCTGCGCCGATCACCGATAAAGAAGCTGACGCTATCCTGCGTCGCGTTGCCGATAGCGGCGACAAGCCCAAGCCGAAGACGCTCTTCGAGCCGGGCGAAACCGTCCGCGTCACTGATGGTCCCTTCGCCGATTTCAATGGCGTGGTGGAAGAGGTCAACTACGAGAAGAGCCGGATTCAAGTTGCCGTGCTCATTTTCGGTCGCTCCACTCCGGTGGAGCTGGAATTCAGCCAGGTCGAGAAAGCATAACTGGCAACTGAATCCCGTACCCCGCAGCCACAGGTTGCGGGGTTTTTTCGTCACTGGGATAAACGCGAAAGCAACCGGGGAGCCTTCGGGCGCTGGAACCCGTAACTGGAGTTACAAATGGCTAAAAAAATTACGGCTTACATCAAGCTGCAAGTGAAGGCTGCACAAGCTAACCCGTCGCCGCCGGTCGGTCCGGCCCTGGGTCAGCATGGCGTCAACATCATGGAATTCTGCAAGGCGTTCAACGCCCGCACCCAGGGTATGGAGCCGGGTCTGCCTACTCCGGTGATCATCACCGTGTACAGCGACCGCAGCTTTACCTTTGAAACCAAAAGCACCCCGGCTTCGGTTCTGCTGAAAAAAGCAGCCGGCATCGCCAGTGGCTCGCCGCGTCCGAACAGCCAGAAGGTTGGCACCGTGACCCGCGCTCAGCTGGAAGAGATCGCCAAGACCAAGAATGCCGACCTGACTGCTGCTGACATGGATGCGGCCGTGCGTACCATCGCCGGTTCCGCTCGCAGCATGGGCCTGAACGTGGAGGGTGTGTAAATGGCTAAGCTGACCAAGCGCCAGAAGACGATTGCCGAGAAGATTGAAGCCGGCAAGCAATATGGTTTCGAAGACGCCGCCAAGCTGCTGGCCGAACTGTCGACCATCAAGTTCAAAGAGTCGGTCGATATCTCGATCAACCTCGGTGTAGACCCGCGTAAATCCGACCAGGTCGTGCGTGGCGCAACCGTGCTGCCGAACGGCACCGGCAAAAGCGTTCGCGTTGCCGTGTTCACCCAGGGTCCGGGCGCTGAAGCTGCTCTGGCCGCTGGCGCCGACCGCGTTGGCATGGACGAACTGGCTGCCGAAATGAAAGGCGGCGATCTGAACTACGACGTCGTCATCGCTTCCCCGGACGCCATGCGCGTTGTAGGTCAGTTGGGTCAGATCCTCGGCCCGCGCGGCCTGATGCCCAACCCGAAAGTCGGTACCGTGACTCCGGACGTGGCCACTGCCGTGCGTAACGCCAAGGCTGGTCAGGTACGTTTCCGTACCGACAAGAACGGCATCATCCATGCCTCCGTCGGCAAGATCGATTTCGAACCGATCAAGCTGAAGCAGAACGTGGAAGCCCTGCTGTCCGATCTCAAGCGTCTGAAGCCGTCGACCTCGAAAGGCATCTACGTGCAGCGCGTGACCCTGAGCAGCACCATGGGTCCTGGTCTGCAGATCGATCAGGCCTCGCTGGACGCGTAAGCATTCAAGTCGGGCGCCGGTTCACCGTCGCTCGCAACTATTGGGGTCCCTGCCTGGCGGGGGCTATCCAAGACCGTAGGTGGCGCAAGCCTTAAAAAAGGATTTCCAAACCTACGCAGATGGTGCTCCCGATTCATACCGAATCAGACACCAAACGTCGTCCGGCTTCGGTCGGACCAACGGTAATATCCAGGAGTAAACCCGTGGCAATTAAGCTCGAAGACAAGAAGGCCATAGTCGCTGAAGTCAACGAAGCTGCCAAAGCTGCTCTGTCCGCTGTCGTGGCTGATGCCCGTGGCGTGACCGTCGGCGCAATGACCGGACTCCGTAAAGAGGCCCGCGAAGCTGGTGTGTACGTGAAAGTCGTACGTAACACCCTGCTGCGCCGCGCCGTTGAAGGCACTCAGTACGACGTGCTCAACGACGTGTTCAAAGGCCCGACCCTGATCGCATTTTCCAACGAACATCCGGGCGCTGCTGCTCGCCTGTTCAAGGAATTCGCCAAGGGTCAGGACAAGTTCGAGATCAAGGCAGCTGCGTTCGAAGGCCAGTTCCTTTCGGCCGCTCAGATCGACGTACTGGCAACCCTGCCGACCTACAACGAAGCCATTTCCCAGCTGATGAGCGTCATCCAAGGCGCTACCAGCAAACTGGCTCGTACACTGGCGGCTGTTCGCGACCAGAAAGAATCCGCCGCCGCCTAAGGCAGCGCAGGTCTCTTTCTAGCTCAATCAAATTAGATGGCCGCGAAGGCTGTCACCCAATACAGGAATTAGAGTCATGGCTCTGTCTAACGAAGACATCATCGAAGCAATCGGCCAGAAAACCGTTCTGGAAGTCGTCGAGCTGATCAAGGCGATGGAAGAGAAGTTCGGTGTTACCGCCGCTGCAGCTGCTGCTGCCGGCCCGGCCGCTGCTGCTGCCGTTGTCGAAGAGCAAACCGAATTCACCATCATGCTGACCGAAACCGGCGACAAGAAAGTGAACGTCATCAAAGTCGTTCGCGAGCTGACCGGTCTGGGTCTGAAAGAAGCCAAGGCAGTGGTTGACGGCGCCCCTGGCGTGGTCAAGGAAGGCGCTTCGAAAGAAGAAGCCGAAGCCGCCAAGAAGGCTCTGGAAGAAGCTGGCGCCAAAGTCGAGCTCAAGTAAGCGACGACCTTGCGTCTACAGCCCGAGCGACTCGCGTAAGGCTGATGGCTGGTGGCAAATGCCACCGGCCTTTTTCCGTTATAGGCAGCGTCTCGCGGTTGCTGTCTATGGCGACCCACCTTCGGGGTGGAGCAAACCTGGGGTTTGCAAGAGTTTCTGGCTACTCCCGCCGGGAGAAGCCAAACAAGCAGGTGACCAAGCTGGGGAACGCTGATGGCTTACTCATACACTGAGAAAAAACGTATCCGCAAGGACTTTAGCAAGTTGCCGGACGTCATGGATGTGCCTTACCTCCTGGCAATCCAACTGGATTCATATCGCGAGTTCCTGCAGGCGGGAGCGACCAAGGATCAGTTCCGCGACATCGGCCTGCATGCGGCCTTCAAGTCCGTTTTCCCGATCATCAGCTATTCCGGCAACGCCGCGCTGGAATACGTCGGTTATCGCCTGGGCGAGCCGGCTTTCGACGTCAAGGAATGCGTCTTGCGCGGCGTAACCTTCGCCGTGCCGCTGCGCGTGAAAGTGCGCCTGATCATTTTCGACAAAGAATCGTCGAACAAAGCGATCAAGGACATCAAGGAGCAGGAAGTCTACATGGGGGAAATCCCCCTGATGACCGAGAACGGTACCTTCATCATCAATGGTACCGAGCGCGTCATCGTCTCCCAGCTGCACCGCTCGCCAGGCGTGTTCTTCGACCACGACCGCGGCAAGACGCACAGCTCGGGCAAACTGCTCTATTCGGCTCGAATCATTCCTTACCGTGGTTCCTGGCTGGACTTCGAGTTCGACCCGAAGGACGCCGTCTTCGTTCGTATCGACCGTCGCCGCAAACTGCCGGCGTCCGTGCTGCTGCGCGCGCTGGGTTACTCGACCGAAGAAGTGCTGGACGCGTTCTACGACACCAACCTGTTCCACGTGAAGGGCGAGAACCTCAGCCTGGAACTGGTGCCGCAGCGTCTGCGTGGCGAAATCGCCGCCTTCGACATCAAGGATGACAAGGGCAAGGTCATCGTCGAGCAGGGCCGCCGGATCACCGCGCGCCACATCAACCAGATCGACAAAGCCGGCCTGAAAGAGCTGGAAGTGCCGCTGGAATACGTCCTCGGTCGCACCACGGCGAAGGCCATCGTGCACCCGGCCACCGGCGAAATCATCGCCGAGTGCAACACCGAGCTGACCACCGACCTGCTGGCGAAGATCGCCAAGGCTCAGGTTGTGCGCATCGAGACGCTGTACACCAACGACATCGATTGCGGTCCGTTCATCTCCGACACGCTGAAGATCGACTCCACCGGCAACCAGCTGGAAGCCCTGGTCGAGATCTACCGCATGATGCGTCCCGGCGAGCCGCCGACCAAGGACGCTGCCGAGACGCTGTTCAACAACCTGTTCTTCAGCGCCGAGCGTTACGACCTGTCCGCTGTGGGCCGGATGAAGTTCAACCGTCGTATCGGTCGTACCGAGATCGAAGGTTCCGGCGTACTGAGCAAGGAAGACATCGTCGCCGTGCTCAAGACCCTGGTCGACATCCGCAACGGCAAGGGCATCGTCGATGACATCGACCACCTCGGTAACCGTCGCGTTCGTTGCGTCGGCGAGATGGCCGAGAACCAGTTCCGCGTTGGCCTGGTGCGCGTAGAGCGTGCGGTCAAGGAACGTCTGTCGATGGCCGAAAGCGAAGGCCTGATGCCGCAGGACCTGATCAACGCCAAGCCGGTTGCGGCGGCGGTGAAGGAGTTCTTCGGTTCCAGCCAGCTCTCGCAGTTCATGGACCAGAACAACCCGCTCTCCGAGATCACCCACAAGCGCCGCGTCTCCGCACTCGGCCCGGGCGGTCTGACCCGTGAGCGCGCCGGCTTCGAAGTCCGCGACGTACACCCGACCCATTACGGCCGCGTGTGCCCGATCGAAACGCCGGAAGGTCCGAACATCGGTCTGATCAACTCCCTGGCGGCCTATGCCCGCACCAACCAGTACGGCTTCCTGGAAAGCCCGTACCGCGTGGTGAAGAACGGCGAAGTCAGCGACGAGATCGTGTTCCTCTCGGCCATCGAAGAAGCGGACCACGTGATCGCCCAGGCCAGCGCCAAGCTGGAAGGCCGTCGTCTGGTCGACGAACTGGTTACCGTGCGTCACCTGAACGAGTTCACCGTCAAGGCGCCGGAAGACGTGACGCTGATGGACGTATCGCCGAAGCAAGTGGTTTCCGTCGCCGCATCGCTGATTCCGTTCCTCGAGCACGATGACGCCAACCGCGCACTCATGGGCTCGAACATGCAGCGTCAGGCCGTGCCGACCCTGCGTGCCGACAAGCCGCTGGTGGGTACCGGGATGGAGCGCAACGTGGCGCGTGATTCCGGCGTCTGCGTCGTGGCCCGTCGTGGCGGCGTGATCGACTCCGTCGACGCCAGCCGTATCGTGGTGCGTGTGCATGACGACGAAGTCGAGACCGGCGAAGCTGGCGTCGACATCTACAACCTGACCAAGTACACCCGTTCCAACCAGAACACCTGCATCAACCAGCGTCCGCTGGTGAGCAAGGGTGACAAGGTTTCGCGCAGCGACATCCTCGCCGACGGTCCGTCCACCGACATGGGTGAACTGGCGCTCGGTCAGAACATGCGCGTCGCGTTCATGCCGTGGAACGGCTTCAACTTCGAAGACTCCATCTGCCTCTCCGAGCGTGTGGTCCAGGAAGATCGCTTCACCACCATCCACATCCAGAAACTGACCTGTGTGGCGCGTGACACGAAGCTCGGCCCAGAGGAAATCACCGCTGACATCCCGAACGTGGGTGAAGCAGCGCTGAACAAGCTGGACGAAGCGGGCATCGTTTACGTGGGTGCCGAAGTCGGCGCCGGCGACATCCTGGTCGGCAAGGTCACTCCGAAAGGCGAGACCCAGCTGACTCCGGAAGAGAAGCTGCTGCGCGCGATCTTTGGTGAGAAAGCCTCCGACGTCAAAGACACCTCCCTGCGCGTGCCGACCGGCACCAAGGGCACCGTCATCGACGTTCAGGTCTTCACCCGTGATGGCGTTGAGCGCGACAGCCGTGCGCTGTCCATCGAGAAGATGCAGCTCGACGAGATCCGCAAGGACCTCAACGAGGAGTTCCGCATCGTCGAAGGCGCCACCTTCGAGCGTCTGCGTTCCGCCCTGGTCGGTGCTAAAGCCGAAGGCGGCGCGGGCCTGAAGAAAGGCGCCGAGATCACCGACGAGTTCCTCGACGGTCTCGAGCGTGGTCAGTGGTTCAAACTGCGCATGGCCGAAGACGCGCTGAACGAGCAGCTGGAGAAGGCCCAGGCCTACATCTCCGACCGCCGTCTGCTGCTCGACGACAAGTTCGAAGACAAGAAGCGCAAGCTGCAGCAGGGCGACGACCTGGCTCCGGGCGTGCTGAAGATCGTCAAGGTGTACCTCGCCATCAAGCGCCGCATCCAGCCGGGCGACAAGATGGCCGGTCGCCACGGTAACAAGGGTGTGGTCTCGGTGATCATGCCGGTCGAAGACATGCCGCACGATGCCAATGGCACTCCGGTCGACATCGTCCTCAACCCGCTGGGCGTACCGTCGCGTATGAACGTCGGCCAGATCCTCGAAACCCACCTGGGCCTCGCGGCCAAGGGGCTGGGCGAGAAGATCAACCGCATGCTCGAAGAACAGCGCAAGGTCGCCGAGCTGCGCAAGTTCCTGCACGAGATCTACAACGAAATCGGCGGGCGTCAGGAGAATCTCGACGAACTCGGTGACAATGAGATCCTCGAGCTGGCGAAGAACCTGCGCGGCGGCGTGCCGATGGCAACGCCGGTATTCGACGGTGCCAAGGAGCGTGAGATCAAGGCCATGCTGAAGCTGGCCGATCTGCCGGAAAGCGGCCAGATGCGTCTGATCGATGGCCGTACCGGCAACCAGTTCGAGCGCCCGACCACCGTCGGCTACATGTACATGCTCAAGCTGAACCACCTGGTGGACGACAAGATGCACGCGCGTTCCACCGGTTCCTACAGCCTGGTCACCCAGCAACCGCTGGGCGGCAAGGCGCAGTTCGGCGGTCAGCGTTTCGGGGAGATGGAGGTCTGGGCACTGGAAGCCTATGGCGCCGCCTACACCCTGCAGGAAATGCTCACCGTCAAGTCGGACGACGTGAACGGCCGGACCAAGATGTACAAGAACATCGTGGACGGCGATCACCGCATGGAGCCCGGCATGCCGGAGTCCTTCAACGTGCTGATCAAAGAGATCCGTTCGCTGGGTATCGACATCGAACTGGAAACCGAATAACACGCGACGCGCATCGGGAGTGGGGCGGCATAGCCCGCTCCCTGCTCCGTGAGGAGGAAAGGCCTTGAAAGACTTGCTGAATCTGTTGAAAAACCAGGGTCAGGTCGAAGAGTTCGATGCGATCCGTATCGGTCTGGCTTCGCCCGAGATGATCCGTTCGTGGTCCTTCGGTGAGGTTAAGAAGCCGGAAACCATCAACTACCGTACCTTCAAGCCCGAACGTGACGGTCTTTTCTGCGCCAAGATCTTTGGCCCGGTCAAGGACTACGAGTGCCTGTGCGGTAAGTACAAGCGCCTCAAGCACCGCGGCGTTATCTGCGAGAAGTGCGGCGTCGAAGTCGCGCTGGCCAAGGTTCGTCGTGAGCGCATGGCGCACATCGAGCTGGCTTCGCCGGTCGCCCACATCTGGTTCCTGAAGTCGCTGCCGAGCCGTATCGGCCTGCTGCTGGACATGACCCTGCGTGACATCGAGCGTGTGCTCTATTTCGAGAGCTACGTGGTGATCGATCCGGGCATGACCACCCTCGAGAAGGGTCAGCTGCTGAACGACGAACAGTACTTCGAAGCCCTCGAAGAGCACGGTGACGAGTTCGACGCGCGCATGGGCGCCGAAGCCGTTCGCGAGCTGCTCAATGCGATCGACCTGGAGCACGAGATCGGCCGCCTGCGCGAAGAGATTCCGCAGACCAACTCGGAAACCAAGATCAAGAAGCTGTCCAAGCGCCTAAAGCTGATGGAAGCCTTCCATGGCTCGGGCAACCTGCCTGAGTGGATGGTGCTGACCGTTCTGCCGGTGCTGCCGCCGGACCTGCGTCCGCTGGTTCCGCTGGACGGTGGCCGCTTCGCGACCTCCGACCTCAACGACCTGTATCGTCGAGTGATCAACCGGAACAACCGCCTGAAGCGCCTGCTCGATCTGTCCGCTCCGGACATCATCGTGCGCAATGAAAAGCGAATGCTGCAGGAGGCGGTCGACGCCCTGCTCGACAACGGCCGTCGCGGTCGCGCCATCACCGGCTCGAACAAGCGTCCGTTGAAATCCCTGGCCGACATGATCAAGGGTAAGCAAGGTCGTTTCCGTCAGAACCTGCTCGGCAAGCGCGTCGACTACTCGGGTCGTTCGGTTATCACCGTGGGCCCGACCCTGCGCCTGCACCAGTGCGGTCTTCCGAAGAAGATGGCCCTGGAGCTGTTCAAACCGTTCATCTTCGGCAAGCTGGAAATGCGTGGCCTGGCCACGACCATCAAAGCCGCCAAGAAGATGGTCGAGCGCGAACTGCCGGAAGTCTGGGACGTTCTCGCCGAAGTGATTCGCGAACACCCCGTGCTGCTCAACCGTGCGCCGACGCTTCACCGTCTGGGTATCCAGGCGTTCGAACCGGTTCTGATCGAAGGTAAAGCCATCCAGCTGCACCCGCTGGTCTGCGCCGCGTACAACGCCGACTTCGACGGTGACCAGATGGCCGTCCACGTACCGCTGACGCTGGAAGCCCAGCTCGAAGCGCGCGCGCTGATGATGTCGACCAACAACATCCTCTCGCCCGCCAACGGCGAGCCGATCATCGTGCCGTCGCAGGACGTGGTTCTGGGTCTGTACTACATGACCCGTGAAGCGGTGAACGCCAAGGGCGAAGGTCGCGTGTTCGCCGACCTGCAGGAAGTCGACCGCGTGTTCCGCGCCGGCGAAGCGTCCCTGCACGCCCGCGTGAAAGTGCGCATCAACGAGACCGTCAAGCAGAAGGACGGCAGCCTGGTCAAGAACACCCGCATCGTCGACACCACCGTCGGCCGCGCGTTGCTGTTCCAGGTGGTCCCGGCCGGCCTTTCGTATGACGTGGTCAACCAGCCGATGAAGAAGAAGGCGATCTCCAAGCTGATCAACCTGTGCTACCGCACAGTCGGCCTGAAAGACACCGTCATCTTCGCCGACCAGTTGATGTATACCGGCTTCGCCTACTCGACCATCTCCGGTGTGTCGATCGGCGTGAATGACTTCGTCATTCCCGACGAGAAGGCCCGCATCATCGATGCCGCCACCGAGGAAGTGAAGGAAATCGAATCGCAGTACGCCTCCGGCCTGGTAACTCAGGGCGAGAAGTACAACAAGGTGATCGACCTCTGGTCCAAGGCGAACGATGAAGTCTCCAAGGCGATGATGGCCAACCTCTCGAAAGAGAAGGTCATCGACCGCAAGGGCGACGAAGTCGAGCAGGAGTCCTTCAACTCCATGTACATGATGGCCGACTCCGGTGCCCGGGGTTCGGCGGCTCAGATCCGTCAGCTGGCTGGTATGCGCGGCCTGATGGCCAAGCCGGACGGCTCGATCATCGAGACGCCGATCACCGCGAACTTCCGTGAAGGCCTGAACGTACTCCAGTACTTCATCTCCACTCACGGTGCTCGTAAAGGTCTGGCGGATACCGCGCTGAAAACCGCGAACTCCGGTTACCTGACCCGTCGCCTGGTCGATGTGGCGCAGGACCTGGTGGTTACCGAGGTCGATTGCGGTACCGAACACGGTCTGCTGATGACCCCGCACATCGAAGGCGGCGACGTCGTCGAGCCGCTCGGCGAGCGCGTACTGGGCCGTGTGATCGCGCGTGACGTATTCCGTCCGGGCAGCGACGAAGTCATCGTTCCCGGCGGTACGCTGGTCGACGAGAAGTGGGTCGAGTTCATCGAGCTGAACAGCATCGACGAAGTGATCGTGCGTTCGCCGATCACCTGCGAAACCCGCCACGGCATCTGCGCCAAGTGCTACGGCCGCGATCTGGCCCGCGGGCATCAGGTCAACATCGGTGAAGCGGTCGGCGTCATCGCCGCCCAGTCCATCGGTGAGCCGGGTACCCAGCTGACCATGCGTACGTTCCACATCGGTGGTGCGGCGAGCCGGACTTCGGCTGCCGACAGCGTCCAGGTCAAGAACGGCGGGATCATCCGCCTGCACAACCTGAAGCACGTCGAGCGCGTGGACGGCAACCTGGTTGCGGTGTCGCGTTCCGGCGAACTGGCGATCGCGGACGACTTCGGTCGTGAGCGCGAGCGCTACAAGCTGCCGTACGGTGCGGTCATTTCCGTCAAGGAAGGTGACAAGGTCGAAGCGGGCGCCATCGTCGCCAAGTGGGACCCGCACACCCACCCGATCGTGACCGAGATGAAGGGTATCGTGACCTTCGTCGGCATGGAGGAAGGCATCACCATCAAGCGCCAGACCGACGAACTGACCGGTCTGACCAACATCGAAGTGCTGGATCCGAAAGATCGTCCAGCCTCGGGCAAGGACATCCGTCCTGCCGTGAAGATGGTCGACGCCAATGGCAAGGAGCTGCTGCTGCCGGGTACCGACGTACCGGCTCAGTACTTCCTGCCGGCGAACGCTCTGGTCGGTGTGGCCGACGGCGTGGAAGTGGGTGTGGGTGACGTCATCGCACGTATCCCGCAGGAAACCTCCAAGACCCGTGACATCACCGGTGGTCTGCCGCGCGTTGCCGACCTGTTCGAAGCGCGTCGTCCGAAAGAGGCTTCGATCCTGGCTGAAATCAGTGGGACCATCTCCTTCGGCAAGGAAACCAAGGGCAAGCGTCGCTTGGTCATCACGCCTACCGACGGCAGCGATCCTTACGAGGAGCTGATTCCGAAGTGGCGCCACCTGAACGTCTTCGAAGGCGAGCAGGTGAACAAGGGCGAAGTCATCTCCGACGGTCCGAGCGATCCGCACGATATCCTGCGTCTGCTGGGTGTCAGCGCGCTGGCCAAGTACATCGTCAACGAGATCCAGGACGTGTACCGCCTGCAGGGCGTGAAGATCAACGACAAGCACATCGAGACCATCCTGCGGCAGATGCTGCGCAAGGTAGAGATTGCCGAGTCCGGCGATTCCAGCTTCATCAAGGGCGACCAGATGGAACTGACCGGCGTACTGGGCGAGAACGAGCGTCTGGCAGCGGAAGACAAGTTCGCCGCCAAGTTCACCCGCGTGCTGCTGGGTATCACCAAGGCGTCGCTGTCCACCGAGTCGTTCATCTCGGCGGCATCCTTCCAGGAGACCACCCGCGTTCTTACCGAAGCGGCGGTCACCGGCAAGCGCGACTACCTGCGTGGCCTGAAGGAGAACGTGGTGGTCGGTCGTCTGATCCCGGCCGGTACCGGTCTGGCCTACCACAGCGAGCGCAAGCGTCGTCGTGAAGCCGACAAGCCGGTTCGCGTCAGCGCCAGCGAAGTGGAAGCAGCGCTGACCGAAGCGCTGAACTCCAGCGGTAATTGAGAGCGATGCCCGGGCGCAGGTTGGCCCGGGCTTTGCCTTGACGGGGAGCGTGCGTCTCTTTAGACTCATGCACCCCTAAATTTGGCAGGGCACGTGCTCTGCCATTTTGCTTTTCTTAGGGTAATAGCGTCGAAAGACAACAGTGGAGCTTATAGATGGCAACGATCAACCAGCTGGTACGTCAGCCGCGCAAGCGCATCGTCGAGAAATCCGACGTGCCCGCGCTGCAGAACTGCCCGCAACGCCGTGGCGTGTGCACCCGCGTGTACACCACCACGCCGAAGAAACCGAACTCGGCACTGCGTAAAGTCTGCCGCGTACGTCTGACCAACGGCTTCGAAGTCACCTCCTACATCGGCGGTGAAGGCCACAACCTGCAAGAGCACAGCGTGGTGCTGATCCGCGGCGGTCGTGTAAAAGACCTTCCCGGTGTGCGTTACCACACTGTTCGCGGCTCGCTCGACACCACCGGTGTCAAGGGTCGTAACCAGGGTCGTTCGAAGTACGGCACCAAGCGTCCGAAGTAATCCGTTTCATCCTATTTATTTGAGTCGATAAGAGTAAGGTCGGGCGTAACCAGAGCGTTATTGTTCCGAGCTACCTGAAGACCGTTTGAGGGCTTATCAATGCCAAGACGTCGTGTAGCAGCCAAGCGCGAGATCCTTGACGATCCGAAATACGGAAGTCTGATCCTTGCCAAATTCATGAACCACGTGATGGAAAGCGGCAAGAAGGCCGTGGCCGAGCGCATCGTTTACGGTGCTCTGGACAAGGTCAAAGAGCGCAAGAACGCTGACCCCCTGGAACTCTTCGAGAAAGCTCTCGACGCCATCGCTCCGCTGGTCGAAGTGAAGTCTCGCCGTGTAGGCGGTGCGACTTACCAGGTTCCGGTCGAAGTTCGTCCGTCCCGTCGTAATGCGCTGGCCATGCGCTGGCTGGTTGACTCGGCGCGCAAGCGCGGCGAGAAGTCCATGGCTCTGCGCCTTGCTGGCGAGCTGCTGGACGCCTCGGAAGGCAAAGGCGCTGCTGTGAAGAAGCGTGAAGACGTGCATCGGATGGCTGAAGCTAACAAAGCGTTCTCGCACTACCGTTTCTAAGTCCTGCACCCACTAACTTTGCGAGGGCTTTATGGCTCGTACTACACCGATTAACCGCTACCGTAACATCGGTATCGTCGCCCACGTGGATGCTGGCAAAACCACCACCACCGAGCGCGTCCTTTTTTACACCGGCGTAAACCACAAAATGGGCGAGGTGCATGATGGCGCCGCGACCATGGACTGGATGGTGCAGGAGCAGGAGCGTGGTATCACCATCACCTCCGCCGCTACTACTGCCTTCTGGTCGGGTTCCGTCAAGCAGCACAAAGACAGCTATCGCTTCAACATCATCGATACCCCCGGGCACGTTGACTTCACCATCGAAGTAGAGCGCTCGCTGCGCGTACTCGACGGCGCGGTCGTGGTGTTCTGCGGTACCTCCGGTGTCGAGCCGCAGTCGGAAACCGTATGGCGTCAGGCCAACAAGTACGGCGTTCCGCGTCTTGTCTACGTGAACAAGATGGACCGTGCTGGCGCGAACTTCCTTCGTGTCGTCGGTCAGATCAAGCAGCGTCTGGGTCACACTCCGGTGCCGATCCAGTTGGCCATCGGTGCCGAGGACAACTTCCAGGGTCAGATCGATCTGATGACCATGGAAGCGGTTTACTGGGACGACGCCGACAAGGGCATGGCACCGCGTCGCGAAGCGATCCCGGCCGAGCTGCAGGAGCTGGCTGAAGAGTGGCGCAGCAACATGGTTGAGGCTGCGGCCGAAGCCAACGAAGAGCTGATGAACAAGTACCTCGAAGGCGAAGAGCTCTCCAACGAGGAAATCAAGGCCGCCCTGCGTCAGCGCACCATCGCTGGTGAAATCGTCCTTGCCGTTTGCGGTTCCTCGTTCAAGAACAAGGGCGTTCCCCTGGTTCTCGACGCAGTTGTCGATTACCTGCCGGCTCCCGTCGACATTCCTGCCATCAAGGGTTCCGACCCGGATGACGAGTCCGTCGAAATGGAGCGTCATGCAGACGACAGCGAGCCTTTCTCGGCTCTGGCGTTCAAGATCGCTACCGACCCGTTCGTGGGTACCCTGACCTTCGCGCGCGTCTACTCGGGCGTGTTGAGCTCCGGTGACGGCGTGATCAACTCGGTCAAGGGCAAGAAAGAGCGCGTGGGTCGTATGGTGCAGATGCATGCCAACACCCGCGAAGAGATCAAGGAGGTGCGCGCTGGCGACATCGCGGCCCTGATCGGCATGAAGGACGTCACCACCGGTGACACCCTGTGCTCGGCCGACAAACCGATCATCCTGGTTCGTATGGACTTCCCGGAGCCGGTCATCTCGGTTGCCGTTGAGCCGAAAACCAAGGACGACCAGGAAAAGATGGGTATCGCTCTGGGCAAACTCGCCCAGGAAGATCCGTCGTTCCGCGTCAAGACCGATGAAGAAACCGGCCAGACGATCATCTCCGGCATGGGCGAGTTGCACCTGGATATCCTGGTCGACCGTATGCGCCGCGAGTTCAACGTCGAAGCCAACATCGGCAAGCCGCAGGTTTCCTATCGTGAGAAAATCACGAAGTCCTGTGAAATCGAAGGCAAGTTCGTTCGCCAGTCCGGCGGCCGTGGCCAGTTCGGTCACTGCTGGGTTCGCTTCGCGCCGGCCGACGAGGGTCAAGAAGGCCTGCAGTTCGTCAACGAAGTGGTGGGTGGTGTGATTCCGAAGGAATACATCCCGGCCATCCAGAAGGGTATCGAAGAGCAGATGAAGAACGGCGTTGTTGCCGGTTATCCGCTCATCGGCCTGAAGGCGACTGTATTCGATGGTTCCTACCACGACGTCGACTCCAACGAGATGGCGTTCAAGGTGGCTGCCTCCATGGCGACCAAGCAACTGTCCGCGAAAGGCGGCGCCGTTGTGCTTGAGCCGATCATGAAGGTTGAAGTTGTTACGCCTGAAGACTACATGGGTGACGTGATGGGTGACCTGAACCGTCGTCGCGGCCTGATTCAGGGCATGGAAGATACGGTTTCCGGTAAAGTGATCCGCGCCGAAGTTCCGTTGGGTGAGATGTTCGGTTATGCGACCGATGTCCGCTCCATGTCCCAGGGTCGCGCTAGCTACTCCATGGAATTTTCGAAATACTCCGAGGCTCCGTCGAACATCGTCGAAGCCATTGTCAAAAAACAAGGTTGATTCAGCCCTTTAAGTAAGAGGTTTACTGTCGTGGCTAAGGAAAAATTCGAACGTAACAAACCGCACGTCAACGTCGGCACCATCGGTCACGTCGACCATGGCAAGACCACGCTGACAGCTGCTCTGACCAAAGT
>NZ_FNNU01000002.1 GCF_900106975.1 Pseudomonas kuykendallii
GAAGACGTCGAGCGTGGCCAGGTACTGGCCAAGCCGGGCACCATCAAGCCGCACACCAAGTTCGAAGCTGAAGTGTACGTGCTGAGCAAGGAAGAAGGCGGTCGTCACACCCCGTTCTTCAAAGGCTACCGTCCGCAGTTCTACTTCCGCACTACCGATGTAACCGGTAACTGCGAACTGCCGGAAGGCGTAGAGATGGTAATGCCGGGCGACAACATCAAGATGGTTGTCACCCTGATCGCTCCGATCGCCATGGAAGACGGCCTGCGCTTCGCGATTCGCGAAGGTGGTCGTACCGTTGGCGCCGGCGTGGTTGCCAAGATCATCGAGTAATCGACGGTCGCTGTGAAAAGGCCCCTTCGGGGGCCTTTTCTATTTGTTGATCATTTATTGACACCCCAAGAGTGCATCCGTACAATCACGCCTCCTTTTATCGGGCGTATTGCGCTCGGTGGGGAAGGCAACTTGGAGTCTGTCAAATGCAAAACCAACAAATCCGTATTCGGTTGAAGGCTTTTGACCATCGCCTGATTGATCAATCTACCCAGGAAATCGTGGAAACCGCGAAACGTACTGGTGCTCAGGTGCGTGGTCCGATTCCTCTGCCTACCCGTAAGGAGCGGTACACCGTTCTGGTTTCTCCGCACGTCAACAAAGACGCGCGCGACCAGTATGAAATTCGTACCCATAAGCGTGTGCTGGACATCGTTCAGCCGACGGACAAAACCGTCGACGCGCTGATGAAGCTCGATCTTGCGGCTGGCGTTGAAGTGCAGATCAGCCTCGGCTAACTCCCCTCGGAGCTAGTCGTGTAACGCTCTGAAATGGGCGGCCATAGCGGGTGAAAGCCCCGTACACTCATGAGGTTACAACATGACTATTGGTGTAATCGGTCGTAAGTGCGGCATGACCCGCATTTTCACCGAAGATGGTGTCTCCATTCCGGTCACGGTCATTGAGATCGAGCCGAATCGCGTCACCCAGTTCAAGAATGAAGAGAGCGATGGCTATCGCGCCGTGCAGGTAACTGTCGGTGAGCGTCGTGCCTCTCGCGTGACCAAGGCGCAAGCCGGTCACTTCGCCAAGGCGAACGTCGCTGCTGGTCGTGGCGTCTGGGAGTTCCGTCTTGAAGAAGGCGACTACCAGGCTGGTGATCAGATCAATGCTGAAATTTTCCAGGCGGGCCAACTGGTGGATGTCACTGGTCAGTCCAAGGGTAAAGGCTTTGCCGGTACCATCAAGCGCTGGAATTTCCGTGGTCAGGACAACACTCACGGTAACTCCGTATCCCACCGCGTCCCGGGCTCCATTGGCCAGTGCCAGACTCCTGGTCGTGTATTCAAGGGCAAGAAAATGTCCGGTCACATGGGCGCTGAGCGCGTGACCGTACAGTCCCTGGAAGTTGTGCGTGTCGATGCTGAACGTAATCTGCTGCTGGTCAAGGGTGCCGTTCCTGGCGCTACCGGCGGTGATGTCGTCGTGCGTCCGGCTGCCAAGGCTCGCGGTTAAGGGGGAATGCTGAGATGCAATTGAATGTAAATGGCGCTCAGGCGATCGAAGTTTCCGAAAGCACTTTCGGCGGCGAGTTCAACGAGACTCTGGTTCACCAGGCTGTCGTTGCCTATATGGCTGGTGGCCGTCAAGGCACTCGCGCACAGAAGACCCGCTCCGAGGTTCGCGGCGGTGGCAAGAAGCCGTGGCGTCAGAAGGGCACCGGTCGTGCTCGTGCTGGCACCATCCGCAGCCCCATCTGGCGCTCCGGTGGTACCACCTTCGCTGCCAAGCCGCAGGATCACTCGCAGAAGCTCAACAAGAAGATGTATCGCGCAGCTCTGCGCTCCATCCTCTCCGAGCTGGTGCGCTCCGAGCGTCTGGTCGTGGTTGAAGACTTCGCCGTCGATGCTCCGAAAACCAAAGGCCTGCTGAGCAAGCTGGATGGTCTGGGTCTGAACGACGTGCTGATCGTTACCGATGCACTCGACCAGAACCTGTACCTGGCTGCCCGCAACCTGCCGCACGTTGATGTGCGTGATGTCCAGGGTTCCGATCCGGTCAGCCTCATCGCCTACGACAAGGTGCTGATCACCGTGTCGGCCGTGAAGAAATTCGAGGAGCTGCTGGGATGAACCAGGAACGCGTATTCAAAGTGCTGCTTGGTCCGCACGTCTCCGAGAAAGCCACCGGGCTGGCGGACAGCAAGAGCCAATTCGTTTTCAAGGTTGCCACTGATGCAACCAAGCTGGAAATCAAGAAGGCCGTCGAAAGCCTGTTCAGCGTGAAAGTCGCCAAGGTCAGCACCCTGAATGTTCAGGGCAAGACCAAGCGCACTGCTCGCGGTCTGGGCAAGCGTAACGACTGGAAGAAGGCGTACATCGCTCTTCAGCCGGGCCAGGATCTCGATTTCGCCAACAGCGCTGAGTAAAGGGGTGCATCATGGCAATCGTTAAATGCAAACCGACTTCCGCTGGCCGCCGTTTCGTGGTCAAGGTTGTCAACCAGGACCTGCACAAAGGCGCGCCTTACGCTCCCCTGTTGGAGAAGAAGTCGAAGTCCGGCGGCCGTAACAACAACGGTCGCATCACTACCCGTCATATCGGTGGTGGTCACAAGCAGCATTACCGTCTCGTCGATTTTCGTCGCAACAAGGATGGCATTCCTGCCACCGTTGAGCGTATCGAATATGACCCTAACCGTACCGCGCACATCGCTCTGCTGCTCTACGCAGACGGCGAACGTCGTTACATCATCGCGCCGAAGGGCGTGAGCGCTGGCGACCAGCTGATCTCTGGTGCTCACGCGCCGATCAAGGCCGGTAACACCCTGCAGCTGCGCAACATTCCGGTCGGTTCCACCGTTCACGGTATCGAGCTGAAGCCGGGTAAAGGTGCTCAGATCGCGCGTTCCGCTGGTGCTTCGGCTCAGCTGGTTGCTCGTGAAGGTGTCTACGTAACGCTGCGTCTTCGCTCCGGCGAAATGCGCAAAGTGCTGTCGGAATGCCGTGCGACCCTGGGCGAAGTCTCGAACTCCGAGCACAGCCTGCGTTCGCTGGGTAAGGCCGGCGCCAAGCGCTGGCGTGGTGTTCGTCCGACCGTTCGCGGCGTGGCGATGAACCCGGTAGACCACCCGCACGGTGGTGGTGAAGGTCGTACCTCTGGTGGCCGTCATCCGGTGTCTCCATGGGGCTTCCCGACCAAGGGCGCGAAGACTCGTGCGAACAAGCGCACCGACAAAATGATCGTCCGCCGCCGCAAGTAACTAGAGGTATACGACTGTGCCACGTTCTCTGAAAAAAGGTCCTTTCATCGACCTTCACCTGTTGAAGAAAGTCGAAGTGGCGGCGGAAAAGAACGATCGCAAGCCGGTTAAAACCTGGTCGCGTCGCTCTATCATTCTGCCGCAAATGGTCGGTCTGACCATTGCTGTGCATAACGGTCGTCAACATGTCCCCGTTCTTGTGAACGAAGACATGGTCGGCCACAAACTGGGCGAGTTCGCCGGTACCCGCACTTATCGTGGGCACGCGGCTGACAAGAAAGCCAAGCGTTAAGGGGTAAGGAACGATGGAAGTAGCCGCTAAGCTGTCGGGCGCTCGAATCTCCGCCCAGAAAGCCCGCTTGGTCGCCGACCAGATCCGCGGGAAGAAGGTGGGCGAAGCGCTCAACCTCCTGGCTTTCAGTAGTAAGAAAGCTGCCGAGATCATGAAAAAAGTGCTGGAGTCGGCCGTAGCCAACGCCGAGCACAACGAAGGCGCTGACGTGGACGACCTCAAGGTCTCCACGGTCTTCGTCAACGAGGGGCGTTCGCTGAAGCGCATCATGCCGCGTGCCAAAGGCCGCGCTGATCGCATCGTCAAGCGGTCTTGCCATATCACTGTCAAGGTTGCGGACAAGTAACGGAGTCGTTCAGATGGGTCAGAAAGTACATCCCACTGGCATTCGCCTGGGAATCGTCAAGGAGCACACCTCCGTTTGGTATGCCGATAAGCGCACTTATGCCGATTATCTGCTCGCCGACCTGAAGGTTCGTGAGTACCTCCAAGACAAACTAAAAAGCGCGTCCGTAAGCCGTATCGATATTCATCGTCCGGCACAAACCGCACGCATCACCATCCACACCGCTCGCCCCGGCATCGTGATCGGCAAGAAAGGTGAAGATGTTGAGAAGCTGCGTCAGGACCTGACCAAGCAAATGGGTGTGCCCGTGCACATCAACATCGAAGAGATCCGCAAGCCGGAGCTCGACGGTATGCTGGTTGCACAGAGCGTTGCTCAGCAGCTGGAGCGTCGTGTGATGTTCCGTCGCGCCATGAAGCGCGCTGTACAGAACGCCATGCGTATTGGTGCCAAGGGCATCAAAATCCAAGTGAGCGGTCGTTTGGGCGGCGCAGAAATTGCCCGTACCGAGTGGTATCGCGAAGGTCGTGTGCCCCTGCACACCCTGCGTGCCGACATCGACTATGCCACGTACGAAGCGCACACCACTTATGGTGTGATCGGTGTGAAGGTTTGGATCTTCAAAGGCGAAGTGATTGGTGGTCGCCAAGAAGAACTGAAACCTCAAGCGCCCGCGCCTCGTAAAAAAGCCGCTAAGTAAGGAGTACGCCAAATGTTGCAACCAAAGCGTACGAAGTTCCGCAAGCAGATGACCGGTCACAACCGTGGTCTGGCTCAGCGCGGTAGCAAAGTCAGTTTCGGCGAGTTTGCTCTGAAGTCCGTAGCTCGTGGTCGTCTCACCGCTCGCCAGATCGAGTCCGCTCGCCGGGCCCTGACTCGTCACGTAAAACGTGGCGGCAAGATCTGGATCCGCGTTTTCCCCGACAAGCCTGTCACCAAGAAGCCCCTCGAAGTTCGTATGGGTAAAGGGAAGGGCAACGTCGAGTACTGGGTAGCCCAGATTCAGCCGGGCAAGGTGCTTTACGAGATCGAGGGTGTTTCCGAAGAGCTGGCGCGCGAAGCATTCGCCCTGGCTGCTGCAAAGCTGCCGCTCGCCACCTCCTTTGTTAAGCGGACGGTGATGTGATGAAAGCGAATGAACTTCGTGAACAATCGGTTCAGCAGCTGAACGAGCAACTGCTCGGCCTGCTGCGCGACCAGTTCAATCTGCGCATGCAGAAGGCAACTGGCCAGTTGGGGCAGTCTCACCTGCTCTCGCAAGTGAAGCGCGACATCGCTCGCGTGAAAACTGTGCTCAACCAGCAAGCAGGTAAGTGATCATGGCTGAAGCTCAGAAAACCGTCCGTACGCTGACCGGCCGTGTCGTCAGCGACAAGATGGACAAAACCATCACCGTCCTGATCGAGCGCCGCGTAAAGCACCCGATCTACGGTAAGTACGTCAAGCGTTCGACCAAGTTGCACGCTCACGATGAAACCAACCAGTGCCGTATCGGCGACAAGGTCACCATTCGCGAGACCCGTCCGCTGGCCAAGACTAAGTCTTGGATGCTGGTGGAAGTCGTCGAGCGCGCGGTGGAAGTCTAAGAGACTAAGGGTCGGAGAAAGGTATGATTCAGACTCAATCCATGCTCGATGTCGCCGATAACAGCGGCGCACGTCGCGTAATGTGCATCAAGGTGCTCGGCGGCTCGCATCGTCGCTATGCCGGTATCGGTGACATCATCAAGGTAACCGTGAAGGAAGCAATTCCTCGCGGCAAGGTGAAGAAAGGCCAAGTGATGACCGCTGTCGTGGTCCGCACTCGTCACGGCGTTCGTCGTCCGGATGGTTCCATCATCCGCTTCGACGGCAACGCGGCTGTTCTGCTGAACAACAAGCAGGAGCCGATCGGCACCCGTATCTTCGGGCCGGTGACTCGTGAACTTCGCTCTGAGAAGTTCATGAAGATCGTCTCGCTCGCCCCCGAAGTGCTGTAAGGAGAAGCCGTCATGCAAAAGATTCGTCGTGACGACGAGATCATCGTCATCGCCGGCAAAGACAAGGGCAAGCGTGGCAAGGTGCTCAAGGTTCTCGCTGACGACCGTCTGGTCGTTGGTGGGATCAACCTGGTGAAGCGCCATACCAAGCCGAACCCGATGTCGGGCGTACAAGGCGGTATCGTCGAGAAGGAGGCGCCTCTGCACGTCTCCAACGTCGCCATCTTCAATGCCGAAACCAACAAGGCTGACCGCGTTGGTTTCAAGGTAGAAGAAGGCAAGAAAATTCGTGTCTTCAAGTCGACCCAAAAAGCGGTCGATGCTTGAGCATCGCTAGGTAAATCACCATGGCACGACTGAAAGAGATTTATCGGAAGGAAATCGCGCCCAAGCTGAAAGAACAGCTTCAGCTGGCGAACGTGATGGAAGTTCCGCGCGTTACCAAAATCACCCTGAACATGGGTCTTGGCGAAGCGATCGGCGACAAGAAAGTCATCGAGCACGCTGTTGCCGACCTGGAGAAGATCACTGGCCAGAAAGCCATTGTTACCTACGCTCGCAAGTCGATCGCAGGTTTCAAGGTGCGCGAAGGCTGGCCGATCGGTATCAAGGTTACCCTGCGTCGCGATCGGATGTACGAATTCCTCGATCGTCTGCTCGCCATCTCCTTGCCGCGCGTGCGTGACTTCCGCGGCCTGAATGCCAAGTCCTTCGATGGTCGTGGCAACTACAGCATGGGCGTGAAAGAGCAGATCATCTTCCCGGAAATCGATTACGACAAAATCGATGCACTGCGCGGTCTGGACATCACCCTGACCACCACTGCCCGTACCGATGATGAAGGTCGTGCGCTGCTGCGCGCCTTCAACTTCCCGTTCCGCAACTGATTGGAGTAGGAAATGGCCAAACAGAGCATGAAAAACCGTGAGCTGAAGCGTCAGCAAACGGTAGCCAAGTACGCCAAGAAGCGTGCCGAGCTGAAAGCTACCATCGCCAATCCGAACACCAGTCCGGAAGCGCGTTGGGAAGCCCAGGTCGCCCTGCAGAAGCAGCCCCGTGACGCCAGCGCCTCGCGCCTGCGTAACCGCTGCCGTCTGACCGGTCGTCCGCATGGCGTGTACCGCAAGTTCGGCCTCGGCCGTAACATGCTGCGCCAGGCCGCCATGCGCGGTGACGTACCAGGTCTGGTCAAGGCTAGCTGGTAATCGAGCGCCGAATGAGCAGGCGGAGTTAACCAGATCCGCGCTTATTTGATCGCTTATTGAGTCAAGCCCCTTTTGGGGCTTGATTCGTTTATGAACAGTCTCTAGAATTGCCGGCTCGCCAGAGCCAGGGCTTTTGAATTGCCCCTTGGTTCTTGGTGACTAGTGAGCCGTAAGGCCGTTTTTCTTGTATTAGGAGCAACTAGCCCATGAGTATGCAGGACCCGTTAGCGGACATGCTAACTCGTATCCGTAATGCCCAGATGGCTGAGAAGACCGTCGTAAGCATGCCGTCTTCCACGCTGAAGGTGGCGGTAGCCAACGTTCTGAAGAGCGAGGGTTACATCACGGGTTTCCAGATCAGCAGCGATATCAAGCCGCAGCTGTCTATCGAGCTGAAGTACTTCGAAGGCCGTCCGGTCATCGAGGAGCTGAAGCGCGTCAGCCGTCCTGGCCTGCGCCAGTACAAATCCGTCGACCAGCTGCCGAAAGTTCGTGGCGGCCTGGGCGTTTCGATCGTCTCCACCAACAAAGGTGTGATGACTGATCGCGCTGCTCGCGCCGCTGGCGTTGGCGGCGAAGTGCTTTGCACTGTGTTTTAAGGGGGGGATAAGCATGTCTCGCGTTGCTAAGAACCCCGTCAAGCTGCCCGCTGGAGTTGAGATCAATCTCGCCGGTCAGCAGCTTTCGGTGAAGGGTGCCAAGGGCGCTCTCGAACTGAATGTGCATCCGTCCGTGGAAGTGCTGCAGGAATCCGGTGAGCTGCGTTTCGCTGCTCGCAATGGCGACCTGCAGAACAAAGCCATGGCCGGTACCACCCGTGCGTTGGTCAACAACATGGTAATTGGCGTTAGCCAAGGCTTCGAGCGCAAGCTCCAGCTGGTTGGTGTTGGTTACAAGGCGCAAGCCAAAGGTCAAGTGCTGTCCCTGGCTCTCGGCTTCTCGCACCCGGTGGATTATGAACTGCCGCAAGGCATCACCGCTGAAACCCCCAGCCAGACCGATATCCTGATCAAGGGTATCGACAAGCAACTGGTCGGTCAGGTGGCTGCAGAGATCCGCGACTTCCGTCCGCCAGAGCCTTACAAAGGCAAAGGCGTGCGTTACTCGGACGAAGTCGTCCGTCGTAAAGAAGCTAAGAAGAAGTAGGGCATAGCAAATGAGCGTAAAGAAAGAAACTCGTCTGCGTCGCGCTCGCAAGGCACGCCTGAAGATGCGCGAGCTGGAAACCGTACGCCTTTGTGTGTACCGCTCTTCCCAGCACATCTACGCCCAGGTCCTTTCGGCCGACGGCGGCAAGGTCCTGGCCAGCGCTTCGACCTTGGACAAAGAACTGCGTGACGCTGCCACCGGCAATGTCGACGCGGCCAAGAAGGTCGGTCTGTTGGTTGCCGAGCGTGCGAAAGCCGCTGGCGTCACCCAGGTAGCGTTCGATCGTTCTGGCTTCAAGTACCACGGCCGCGTCAAGGCGCTGGCTGATGCTGCTCGTGAAGGCGGGCTGGAGTTCTAAGTTATGGCAAATAACGAGCAAAGACGCGATCGCGATAATCGCGACGACAGTCGCGACGAAGGCTACGTCGAAAAACTGGTGCAGGTTAACCGCGTCGCCAAGACCGTGAAGGGTGGTCGTATCTTCACCTTCACCGCTCTGACCGTCGTTGGTGATGGCAAGGGTCGTGTCGGCTTCGGTCGTGGCAAGTCCCGTGAAGTACCTGCTGCTATCCAGAAAGCGATGGAAGCTGCGCGTCGTAACATGATCCAAGTCGATCTGAACGGCACCACCCTGCAGTACGCGATCAAGTCCGCACATGGCGCCTCCAAGGTGTTCATGCAGCCGGCTTCTGAAGGTACCGGGATCATCGCCGGCGGCGCCATGCGTGCCGTGCTGGAAGTGGCCGGTGTGCAGAACGTTCTGGCCAAGTGCTATGGCTCGACAAACCCGGTGAACGTGGTTCATGCCACCTTCAAGGGTCTGAAGACCATGCAATCCCCTTCGTCCATTGCTGCCAAGCGCGGCAAGAGCGTTGAGGAGATCTTCTGATCATGGCTACCGTAAAAGTTACGCTGATCAAAAGCATGACCGGCCGTATCCCCAACCACAAACTGTGCGTTAAGGGTCTGGGTCTGCGTCGCATCGGTCACACTGTAGAAGTCCTGGATACTCCCGAAAATCGCGGGATGATCAACAAGGCTTATTACATGCTGCGCGTCGAGGGTTAATCGATGAAACTCAATGATCTGAGTCCAGCGCCGGGTTCCCGTCGCGAAAAGCATCGTCCGGGCCGTGGGATCGGTAGCGGTTTGGGCAAGACCGGTGGCCGTGGCCACAAGGGTCAGACCTCCCGCTCCGGTGGCACCATCGCTCCTGGCTTTGAAGGCGGTCAACAGCCGCTGCATCGCCGTCTGCCGAAGTTCGGTTTCGTTTCGCTGAAAGCCATGGATCGCGCAGAAGTGCGTACGTCCGAGCTGGCCAAAGTGGAAGGCGATATCGTGACTCTGCAGTCGCTCAAGGATGCCAACGTCATCAACCAAAGCGTTCAGCGTGTGAAAATCATGCTGTCCGGTGACGTTGCTCGCGCTGTCACCCTGAAAGGCATCGCCGCCACCAAGGGTGCGCGTGCGGCCATCGAAGCAGCTGGCGGCAAATTCGAGGACTAAATGGCTAAGCAAGGTGCTCTCTCTGCGCTCAGCAATGGCGGGTTGTCCGAACTCTGGGCTCGGCTGCGCTTCCTGTTCCTGGCGATCATCGTCTATCGGATAGGGGCGCACATCCCAGTGCCGGGTATCAATCCGGACCGGCTGGCGGATCTGTTTCGGCAGAATGAGGGGACCATTCTTAGCTTGTTCAACATGTTTTCCGGCGGCGCGCTGGAGCGGATGAGCATCTTTGCGTTGGGGATCATGCCGTACATCTCGGCATCGATCATCATGCAGCTGATGACCGCCGTCAGCCCGCAGCTGGAGCAGTTGAAGAAGGAAGGTGAGGCTGGTCGACGCAAGATCAGCCAATACACCCGCTATGGCGCTCTGGTGCTGGCGATTGTTCAGGCCATCGGCATGTCCGTTGGTCTTGCCAGTCAGGGCGTGGCGTTCTCGATCGATTTCGGCTTCTACTTCGTGGCTGTCTCCACCTTCGTGGCGGGGGCGATGTTCATGATGTGGCTGGGTGAGCAGATCACCGAGCGCGGCGTGGGTAACGGTATCTCGATGCTGATTTTCTCTGGCATCGTCGCCGGCCTGCCGCGTGCGATCGGGCAGTCCTTCGAGTCGGCCAGGCAGGGCGATATCAATATCATCGCGTTGCTGGCCGTCGGTTTGCTAGCGGTGGCGATCATCGGTTTCGTGGTGTTCATCGAACGTGGTCAGCGTCGTATTGCAGTGCACTACGCGAAGCGTCAGCAGGGCCGCAAGGTCTTCGCTGCGCAGACCAGCCACTTACCGTTGAAAGTAAACATGGCGGGCGTTATTCCGGCCATTTTCGCCAGCAGTATCCTGCTGTTCCCGGCCTCGCTGGGGCAGTGGTTCGGCCAGTCCAGCAACATGAGCTGGTTGCAGGATATCTCGCAGGCGATCGCTCCTGGTCAGCCGTTGAACATTCTGCTGTTTAGTGCAGGGATCATCTTCTTCTGCTTCTTCTACACGGCATTGATGTTCAACCCGAAAGACGTAGCGGAAAACCTGAAGAAGTCCGGTGCCTTTATTCCGGGTATCCGTCCGGGCGAGCAGTCGGCGCGCTATATCGATGGCGTTCTGACCCGCTTGACCATGTTCGGTGCTCTGTACATGACGGCCGTGTGCCTGCTGCCCCAGTTCCTGGTGGTGGCTGCCAACGTACCGTTCTACCTTGGCGGGACTTCGTTGCTGATCGTTGTTGTGGTTGTCATGGACTTTATGGCCCAAGTGCAATCCCACCTCGTTTCGCACCAGTACGAATCCCTGATGAAGAAAGCCAACCTGAAGGGCTATGGCGGCGGAATGCTCCGCTGATACGTCCGTAAGGTTCGAGGAGTTGGTGATGAAAGTTCGTGCATCGGTGAAAAAGCTGTGCCGCAACTGCAAAATCATTCGTCGCGACGGTGTCGTGCGCGTGATCTGCAGCGCGGAGCCGCGTCACAAGCAGCGCCAAGGCTGAGTGACCTGAGCGTCGATAACCCGGCAGCTAGTGCGCTGTCGGGTTGCTTATTTGTTATTACAGCGCTAATATCTCGCGCCCTTTTCTTGGCTTCCGGGGCGTAGGTAGCTGTCAATTGGAGTTCCACTGAATGGCCCGTATTGCAGGCGTCAACATTCCAGATAACAAGCATACTGTTATCTCGCTGACCTACATCTACGGTGTTGGTCGCACCACGGCGCAAACCATTTGCGCCACCACCGGGGTCAACCCGGCGGCAAAGATCAAAGATCTGTCCGACGAGCAGATCGAACAGCTGCGTGGCGAAGTTGCAAAGCTCACCACTGAAGGTGACCTGCGCCGCGAAATCAACATGAACATCAAGCGTCTGATGGACCTGGGTTGCTATCGCGGCCTGCGTCACCGTCGCGGCTTGCCGGTTCGTGGTCAGCGTACCAAGACCAACGCCCGTACCCGCAAGGGTCCGCGTAAGCCGATCCGCAAGTAATTGCGCCCGCGAATCGACAGGAATTAAGTCATGGCTAAGCCAGCTGCTCGTCCTCGTAAAAAAGTCAAAAAGACAGTGGTTGATGGGATCGCCCACATCCACGCGTCTTTCAACAACACCATCGTTACCATCACTGACCGTCAGGGCAACGCGTTGTCCTGGGCTACTTCCGGGGGCTCGGGTTTCCGTGGCTCGCGTAAGAGCACTCCGTTCGCCGCCCAGGTGGCAGCAGAACGCGCAGGTCAAGCTGCTCTGGAATACGGTCTGAAAAACCTTGACGTCAACGTCAAAGGCCCTGGCCCCGGTCGTGAGTCCGCTGTGCGCGCACTCAATGGCTGCGGTTACAAAATCGCCAGCATCACCGACGTGACGCCCATCCCGCATAACGGATGCCGTCCGCCGAAGAAGCGTCGCGTGTAATAGGAGACAGTGAGAAATGGCTCGTTACATTGGTCCCAAATGCAAACTGTCCCGTCGTGAAGGCACTGATCTCTTCCTGAAGAGTGGTGCGCGCGCGCTTGAATCGAAATGCAATATCGAGCAACCGCCGGGCGTTCACGGCCAGCGCCGTGGTCGTCTGTCCGACTACGGTACCCAGCTGCGCGAGAAGCAGAAAGTTCGTCGTATCTACGGTGTACTTGAGCGTCAGTTCAGCGGTTACTACAAGGAAGCTGCCGGTCGTAAAGGCGCTACCGGTGAGAACCTCCTGCAACTGCTCGAGTGCCGTCTGGATAACGTCGTCTATCGCATGGGCTTCGGTTCCACCCGTTCCGAATCCCGCCAGCTGGTTTCGCACAAAGCGATCAGCATCAACGGTAAAACGGTAAACATCCCGTCCTTCCAGGTTCGCCCGGGTGACGTGGTAGCCGTTCGCGAGAAGTCGAAGAATCAGCTGCGCATCGTTCAAGCGCTCGATCTGTGCGCTCAGCGCGGTCGCGTCGAGTGGGTCGAAGTGGACACCGAGAAAAAGACTGGCGTATTCAAGAATGTGCCGGCTCGTAGTGATCTGTCCGCCGACATCAACGAAAACCTGATTGTCGAGCTCTACTCCAAGTAAGGGCTAGAAAATAGGTGTATCCATGCAGAGTTCGGTAAATGAGTTCCTGACCCCCCGCCATATCGATGTGCAGGTGGTCAGTTCGACCCGCGCCAAGATCACGCTCGAGCCTCTCGAGCGCGGTTTCGGCCATACCCTGGGCAACGCGCTGCGTCGCATCCTGTTGTCCTCCATGCCCGGCTGTGCAGTCGTCGAGGCCGAGATCGATGGCGTACTCCATGAGTACAGTGCCATCGAAGGTGTGCAGGAAGACGTCATCGAGATCCTGCTCAACCTGAAAGGCCTCGCGATCAAGCTGCACGGCCGTGACGAAGTCACGCTGAACCTGAGCAAGAAGGGTTCGGGCGCGGTCACTGCTGCCGATATTCAGCTGGATCACGATGTCGAGATCGTCAATGGCGACCATGTGATCGCCAACCTGGCGTCCAATGGCGCACTGAACATGAAGCTGAAAATCGCTCGTGGTCGCGGCTATGAGCCCGCCGACTCGCGTCAGAGCGATGAAGATGAAAGCCGCAGCATTGGTCGCTTGCAGCTCGACTCTTCGTTCAGCCCGGTTCGCCGTGTTGCCTACGTTGTCGAAAACGCTCGCGTCGAGCAGCGTACCAACCTGGACAAGCTGGTCATCGATCTGGAAACCAACGGTACCCTGGACCCTGAAGAGGCCATCCGTCGTGCCGCGACCATCCTGCAGCAGCAGCTGGCCGCGTTCGTGGACCTCAAGGGTGACAGCGAGCCTGTTGTTGTGGAGCAGGAAGACGAGATCGATCCGATCCTGCTGCGCCCGGTCGACGACCTGGAGCTGACCGTGCGTTCGGCCAACTGCCTCAAGGCGGAGAACATCTACTACATCGGTGATCTGATCCAGCGCACCGAAGTCGAGCTGTTGAAAACTCCGAACCTGGGCAAGAAGTCCCTGACCGAGATCAAGGACGTTCTGGCTTCCCGCGGTCTGTCCCTCGGTATGCGCCTCGATAACTGGCCGCCGGCAAGTCTGAAGAAGGACGACAAGGCTACTGCCTGATCGTCCGTAATCACCGAACCGAAAGTTTGGTAAGGAATTTCAATCATGCGTCATCGTAAAAGTGGCCGTCACCTGAGCCGCACCAGCGCCCACCGCAAGGCCATGTTCCAGAACATGGCGGTGTCGCTGTTCGAGCACGAACTGATCAAAACCACCCTGCCGAAAGCCAAGGAACTGCGTCGCGTTGCCGAGCCGCTGATCACCCTGGCCAAGGAAGACAGCGTGGCTAACCGTCGCCTGGCATTCGACCGTACTCGCTCGAAAGCCATCGTCGGCAAACTGTTCAACGATCTGGGCAAGCGCTACGCCAACCGTCAAGGTGGTTACCTGCGCATCCTCAAGTGCGGCTTTCGCGCTGGGGACAACGCTCCGATGGCCTACGTCGAGCTGGTGGACCGTCAGTCCGCCGGTGAAGCTGTAGCTGCCGAGTAAGCAGTTGCACGATCGATCCATTCGGTCGCAGTAGCGTCCGGATGATCCAGTAAACGCCCCGACTTGCTCGGGGCGTTTGCTTTTGGGGTCCTGAAAGATCGCGTCATTGGTTGAGTCTATTGACCTTAGACAACCAATGAATTTGAGCCGCATTTAGCGCCCTCCCATACTTATCCCCAAGCCGACTCGCGGCTATCTACGCGCTTGAACATGGAGATGAGCATGACCCAGAAGACCATCCTGACCACCGCCAGCGGCGCTCCGGTCGCCGATAACCAGAATTCGCGCTCCGCCGGTCCGCGCGGGCCGTTGTTGCTGGACGATTTCCATCTGGTCGAGAAGCTCGCCCACTTCAATCGCGAAGTCATTCCGGAGCGGCGTGTCCACGCCAAGGGCTCCGCGGCCTACGGCACGTTCACCGTATCCCGCGATATCACGCGCTACAGCAGCGCCAAGCTGTTCGAGACCGTTGGCAAGCAAACGCCGGTGTTCCTGCGCTTTTCAACGGTGGGAGGAGAGCGCGGCTCCGCTGATACCGAGCGCGATCCGCGCGGGTTTGCGCTGCGTTTCTACACCGAAGAAGGCAACTGGGACGTGGTCGGCAACAACACGCCGGTGTTCTTCATTCGTGACCCCCTCAAGTTCCCCGATTTCATCCACACCCAGAAGCGTCTGGCGCAGAGCAACCTGAAGAGCCCCCAGGCGATGTGGGATTTCTGGTCGCTGTCGCCGGAGTCGCTGCATCAGGTCACCATCCTGTTCTCCGATCGCGGGATTCCGGACGGCTATCGTTTCATGCACGGTTTCGGCAGCCATACCTTCAGCCTGATCAACGCCGAGGGGCAGCGTCACTGGGTGAAGTGGCACTACAAGTCTCAGCAGGGCATCAGGAATCTGCATCCGAGCGAGGCCTCGCGCCTGGCGGGTAGCGATCCCGATTACGCGCAGCGTGATCTGTTCGAGGCCATCGAGCGTGGCGAGTACCCGAAATGGCGGGTATGCATGCAGGTCATGAGCGAGGAGCAGGCAGCTACTCGGGCGGTGAATCCGTTCGATGTGACCAAGGTGTGGTCGCAGAAGGAGTTTCCACTGATCGAGGTGGGTGAGTTCGAGCTCAACCGCAATCCGGCGAACTACTTTGCCGAGGTCGAGCAGGTCGCCCTCGCTCCCAGCAATGTGGTGCCTGGCGTCGGATTGTCGCCCGATCGGATGTTGCAAGGGCGCGTGTTCGCCTATGCCGATGCGCAGCGTCACCGGGTGGGCACCAACTACCAGCAGTTGCCAGTGAACGCGCCTTTGAGCGGCTACAGCAACTACCAGCGCGATGGCGCCATGCGTTTCGATGGCAATGGCGGCGCGCGGCCCAACTACGAGCCCAACAGCTACAGCCAGGCGCCCAAGCAGGCTCCCGAGTACCGCGAACCGGCGCTGGCGCTCTCCGGCGCGGCCGACCGTTACGATCACCGCACGGATGACGATTACTTCAGTCAGGCCGGCGATCTGTTCCGCCTGATGGATGCCGAGCAGAAAGCGCTGTTGATCGGCAACATCGTCGGTGCCATGGGCTCGGTCAGCCGCGAGGTGCAGCTGCGCCAGATCGCGCACTTCCTGCGGGCCGATCCCGCTTACGGGGCAGGCGTGGCGGCCGGGCTCGGTGTCGATCTCAACCAGGTGATGTGATCCCGCGTTCCGTTCGAGAGGCCGCCTGCAGCGATGCGGGCGGCTTTTTTTATGTCCCGTCGTCGGTGTTGCTCTGAGTCATCGCCTTTTAGGCGATAATCCACCACCTTGGCGTTTTTCCTGGAGAGCTCGACATGCGCGGCGAAGCGGAAGTCATCAATTATTTCATCGGTCTGCTCAAGGGCGAGCTGGCCGCTCGCGACCAGTACTTCCTGCACTCGCGGATGTATGCCGACTGGGGGCTCACCGAGCTTTACGAGCGGATCAACCACGAGATGGAAGAGGAAACCCAGCACGCGGACGCGTTGCTCAAGCGTATCCTGTTCCTGGAAGGAGTACCGGACATGACTCCGGAGCCGCTGAACACCGGCACCAGCGTGCCGGAAATGCTGCGGGCCGACCTCGCCCTGGAGTACCAGGTGCGTGCGGCGCTGGCCCAGGGCATCGCGCTTTGCGAGAAGTGCGGCGACTACGAGAGCCGCGAGATCCTCGAACTGCAACTCAAGGACACCGAGGAAGACCACGCCTACTGGCTGGAACAGCAACTGGGCCTGATCGACCGCATCGGTTTGCAGAACTACCTGCAGTCGAAGATGTAAGGCTGCCTGCCTTGAACGAAAAAGCCCCGCGGATGCGGGGCTTTTTCGTTTGCGCCGGACTCAGGCCTTGTCGCGTTCCAGCAGAGGCTTGAGGAAATGCCCGGTGTAGGACTGCGGTAGGGCGGCGAGCTCTTCGGGCGTGCCGCTGCCAATGATCTGGCCGCCCTTGGAGCCGCCTTCCGGGCCGAGGTCCACCAGCCAGTCGGCGGTCTTGATCACGTCCAGATTGTGCTCGATGACCACCACGGTGTTGCCGTGGTCGCGCAGCCGGTGCAGCACGTCGAGCAACTGCTGGATGTCGGCGAAGTGCAGGCCGGTGGTGGGCTCGTCGAGGATGTACAGCGTCTTGCCGGTGTCGCGCTTGGACAGCTCGCGCGACAGCTTGACGCGCTGCGCCTCGCCGCCGGACAGCGTCGTCGCGCTCTGTCCCAGCTTGATGTAGGAAAGGCCCACGTCGATCAGCGTCTGCAGCTTGCGCGACAGCGCCGGAACCGCTTCGAAGAATTCGCGGGCTTCCTCGATGGTCATTTCCAGCACCTCGTGGATGCTCTTGCCCTTGTACTTCACTTCCAGGGTTTCGCGGTTGTAGCGCTTGCCCTTGCAGACATCGCAAGGCACGTAGATGTCCGGCAGGAAGTGCATCTCCACCTTGATCACGCCGTCGCCCTGGCAGGCCTCGCAACGGCCGCCCTTGACGTTGAAGGAGAAGCGCCCTGGGCTGTAGCCGCGCGAACGGGCCTCCGGCACGCCGGAGAACAGCTCGCGGATCGGTGTGAACAGCCCGGTGTAGGTCGCCGGGTTGGAGCGCGGCGTGCGGCCGATCGGGCTCTGGTCGATATCGACCACCTTGTCCAGGTGCTGCAGGCCGTCGAAGCTGTCGTGCGCCGCCGCCTCCAGCGTGGTGGCGCCGTTCAGCGCGGTGGCGGTGATCGGGAACAGCGTGTTGTTGATCAGCGTCGACTTGCCCGAGCCGGACACCCCGGTCACGCAGGTCAACAAGCCAACCGGGATTTCCAGGTTGACGTTCTGCAGGTTGTTGCCGCGCGCGCCCTTGAGCTTGAGCAGTTTCTTCTTGTCGCGTGGGGTGCGCTGCGTCGGCACCGCGATCTTCACCCGCCCGGAGAGGTACTTGCCCGTCAGCGAGTCGGGGTGATCCATGATCTCCTGCGGCGTGCCCTCGGCGACGATCTGCCCGCCATGCACGCCGGCACCGGGGCCGATGTCGACGACGTAGTCGGCGAGGCGGATGGCGTCCTCGTCGTGCTCCACCACGATCACCGTGTTGCCCAGGTTGCGCAGATGATTGAGCGTGCCGAGCAGGCGCTCGTTGTCGCGCTGGTGCAGGCCGATGGAGGGTTCGTCGAGGATGTACATCACCCCGACCAGGCCGGCGCCGATCTGGCTGGCCAGGCGGATACGCTGCGCCTCGCCGCCGGACAGGGTGTCGGCGCTGCGGTCGAGGGTCAGGTAGTCGAGCCCGACGTTGACCAGGAACTCCAGGCGCTGGCGGATTTCCTTGAGGATCTTGTCGGCGATCTGGCCCTTCTGCCCAGTCAGCTCGAGCCCGGCGAAATAGTCGCTGGCATCGCCGACCGGCAGGCGGGTCACCGCCGGCAACGTCTTCTCGCCCACCCACACGTGGCGCGACTCGCGGCGCAGGCGCGTGCCGTTGCAATCCGGACAGGGCTGGGTGCTGAGGAACTTGGCCAGCTCCTCGCGCACGGTCTGTGATTCGGTCTCGCGGTAACGCCGTTCGAGGTTGGGGATGATCCCCTCGAACGGGTGCGAGCGCTTGACGATATCGCCCCGGTCGTTGAGGTAGCGGAAGTCGACGCTCTCGCGGCCCGAACCGAACAGGATCGCCTTCTGGTCGTCGGCGCCGATCTGCCCGAACGGCGTTTCCAGGCTGAAGCCGTAATGGCTGGCCAGGGAACCGAGCATCTGGAAGTAATAGACGTTGCGCCGGTCCCAGCCGCGGATCGCCCCTTCGGCGAGGGTCAGTTCGCCGTTGACCAGGCGCTTGGCGTCGAAGAACTGCTTCACGCCGAGGCCGTCGCAGGTCGGGCAGGCGCCGGCCGGGTTGTTGAAGGAGAACACCTTGGGTTCCAGCTCGCTGATCGAGTGCCCGCAGACCGGGCAGGCGAAGCGCGCCGAAAAGATGGTTTCCTCGCCGATTTCGCCTTCCATCGGCGCCACCAGCGCGATGCCGTCGGCCAGGCCGAGTGCGGTCTCGAAGGACTCGGCGAGGCGCTGCTGCAGGTCGGCGCGCACCTTGAAGCGGTCGACCACGATCTCGATGGTGTGCTTCTTCTGCTTGTCCAGCTTGGGCAGGTCGTCGAGTTCGTGGAGCTTGCCGTTGACCCGCGCGCGGACGAAACCCTGGGCGCGCATTTCCTCGAACACCGAGAGATGCTCGCCCTTGCGCTCGCGAATGATCGGCGCGAGCAGCATCAGCTTGGCGCCCTCGGGCATCGCCAGTACCTGATCGACCATCTGGCTGACGGTCTGCGCCTCCAGCGGGATGTCGTGGTCCGGGCAGCGCGGCGTACCGACGCGGGCATAGAGCAGGCGCAGGTAGTCGTAGATCTCGGTGATGGTGCCGACGGTGGAGCGCGGGTTGTGCGAGGTGGACTTCTGCTCGATGGAGATCGCCGGGGACAGCCCTTCGATGGTGTCCACGTCGGGCTTTTCCATCATCGAGAGAAACTGCCGGGCGTAGGCGGAGAGCGACTCCACATAGCGGCGCTGCCCCTCGGCGTAGAGCGTGTCGAAGGCCAGGGACGACTTTCCGGAGCCGGACAGGCCGGTGATCACGATGAGTTTGTCGCGGGGGAGGGTGAGGTCGATGTTCTTCAGGTTGTGGGTACGGGCCCCACGGATCAGGATCTTGTCCAAAACAGCCTCGCATGGCGGGCGAAAACCCATGAGTATACGGATCGGCGAGCCGGCGCGTCAGGGCGCCGCGGTCTTTCTCTGACCGGCAGGGCGCGCGAGGGTTTAGCCGCCGCTCGCTGCTTTTGCGCGGGCTCTTGGGGATGGGGGCTGGTAGAATCCCCGCCCTGTTCGTAACAGGGGTGGCAGAGTCAAATGCACGATCCGTACAGCGATCGCATGAGTGGCAGCGAGACCCGCGCCGCCGGTGGCCTGGCGTTGGTGTTCGCCTTCCGCATGCTGGGCATGTTCATGGTACTGCCGGTGCTGGCGACCTATGGGCAGGACCTCGCCGGCGCCACGCCCGCGCTCATCGGCCTGGCCATCGGCGCCTACGGCCTGACCCAGGCCGTGCTGCAGATTCCCTTCGGCATCATCTCCGATCGCATCGGCCGACTTCCGGTGATCTATATCGGCCTGCTGATCTTCGCCGCCGGCAGCGTCCTCGCTGCCAATGGCGACTCCATCTGGGGTGTGATCGCCGGTCGGGTGCTGCAGGGCGCCGGGGCAATTTCGGCCGCGGTCATGGCGCTGCTGTCCGACCTGACCCGCGAGCAGCACCGGACCAAGGCGATGGCCGCGATCGGCATGAGCATCGGCCTGTCGTTCGCCGTGGCGATGGTGGTCGGCCCGCTGCTGACCCGCGCCTTCGGCCTTTCCGGGCTGTTCTGGGTCACCGCTGCCATGGCCATCGTCGGCATCCTCATCATTGCCTTCATCGTCCCGCGTGCGGACGTCCGCCTGCAGCACCGCGAGTCCGGCGTCGCCAAGCAGGCGCTCGGCGCCACCCTGCGCAACGGCCAGTTGCTGCGCCTGGACTTCGGTATCCTGGCGTTGCACGCAGTGCTGATGTCGAGTTTCGTCGCCCTGCCGCTGGCGCTGGTCGAGCGCGCCGGTCTGCCCAAGGAAGAGCACTGGTGGGTCTACCTCACCGCGCTGCTGATCGGCTTCTTCGCGATGGTGCCGTTCATCATCTATGCCGAGAAGAAGCGCAAGATGAAGCGCGTACTCCTGGGGGCGATCAGCGTGCTGCTGATCTGCGAGCTGTTCTTCTGGCTGTTCGGCAGCAGCCTGACGGCACTGGTGGTCGGTACCGTGGTGTTCTTCACCGCCTTCAACCTGCTGGAGGCCAGCATGCCGTCGCTGATCAGCAAGGTCTCGCCGGCGGGTGGCAAGGGCACGGCGATGGGCGTGTATTCGACCAGCCAGTTCCTCGGCGCGGCGGTCGGCGGCATCCTCGGTGGCTGGTTCTACCAGCATGGCGGGCTGGCCACGGTCTTCATCGGCTGCGCCGTGCTCTGTGCGATTTGGCTGGCGTTTGCTGTTACCATGCGCGAACCGCCTTATGTCACCAGCCTGCGCCTGCCGTTGTCGCCCGACGCGGCAGCGGACGCGGGTTTGGCCGAGCGTTTACTGGCAGTGCCCGGAGTGGCGGATGCCATGGTGGTGGTCGAAGAGGCCGCCGCCTACGTCAAAGTGGATACCGAACAATTGGACCGCACGTCCCTCGAGCGCCTGGTCGATCCGGCGCCGCGGCGTGCAGAAGCCTAGGAGAACGTCATGGCCCGTGGGGTTAACAAAGTCATTCTGATCGGCAACGTCGGCGGCGACCCGGAAACCCGCTACCTGCCCAATGGTAACGCCGTCACCAACGTGACTCTGGCAACCACCGACAGCTGGAAAGACAAGCAGACCGGTCAGAATCAGGAACGCACCGAATGGCACCGCGTGGTGTTCTTCGGCAAGGTCGCGGAAATCGCCGGCGAATACCTGCGCAAGGGTTCGCAGTGCTACATCGAGGGTCGCCTGCAGACCCGCGAGTGGGAAAAGGACGGCGTGAAGCGCTACACCACCGAAATCGTCGTCGACATGGGCGGCACCATGCAGCTGCTCGGCGGCCGCGGCGGTAACGATGGCGATTCGGCCCCGCGCCAGCAGCGTCCGCAACCGCAGCGCGAGCCGCAGCAGCAGGCGCCGCGCGAGTCGCGTCCGCAACAGCAGCCCGCCGCCCAGCCCGCTCCGGACTACGACAGCTTCGACGACGACATTCCGTTCTAGGAATCCGCTCCGCATGCACATGCGCCTGATGCTTCTGGGTGGAGGCAATGCGCTGGGCCAGGCGTTGATCCGGCTCGGTGCCGAGGAGAACATCGGTTTCCTCGCGCCTCGCCCGCCTGATCAGGGTTGGGACGCCGCCAGCCTGACCCAACTGCTCGATGACACCCGCCCTGATGCGCTGATCAACCTGGCGTTCTATTTCGACTGGTTCCAGCGCGCGGACGTCGATGTGGCGCGCCTGGAGACCCAGGAGCGCGCCGTCGAGCGGCTGGCCGAGCTGTGCCAGTACCACCAGATCCTTCTGCTGCAGCCTTCCAGTTACCAGGTTTTCGATGGCGCGCGGGCGACCGCGTACAGCGAGAAAGACGAGCCGCAGCCGCTTGGCCTGCGTGGTCAGGCGCTCTGGCGGATCGAGCAGAGCGTGCGCGCCGCCTGCCCGCGGCACGTGCTGCTGCGGTTCGGCTGGCTGCTCGACGACAGCAAGGACGGCATTCTCGGCCGCTTTCTCGCGGCGGCGCAGACGCGCGAAGAGCTTCTCCTCGCCGACGACCGCCGCGGCAATCCGTGCCCGGTCGATGACGTCGCGCGGGTCATGCTGTCGGTCCTGAAGCAACTGGATTGCGCGGCGCCGCTCTGGGGCACCTATCACTACGGCGCCCACGAAGCGACCACGGCGCTCACCCTGGGGCAGGCCGTACTGGCGGAGGCGCGGGCATTCCGCTCCTTCACCGTCAACGAGCCCACGGCCCAGGCACATGCCGCCTGCGCCGATGCCGCCGATGAGCCGCAACATGCGGTGCTGGCGTGCCGCAAGATCCTCAATACATTCGGCATCAAGCCGCGCGCCTGGCGCTCCGGGCTGCCCTCACTACTGGACCGTTTTTACCGTCATGTCTGATTCGCCCATCCTGGTCACCGGCGGCGCTGGTTTCATCGGCTCCCACCTGGTGGATGCCCTGCTCGCGAGCGGGCAGCGCGTTCGGGTGCTGGACGACTTCTCGACCGGCAAGCGGGATAACCTTCCGCTCCACGATGAGCGTCTCGAAGTGCTGGAGGGCAACGTCGCCGATGCCGACTGCGTCCTTACGGCGATGCAAGGCTGCGCTGCCGTGGCGCACCTGGCTGCCGTGGCCTCCGTGCAGGCCTCGGTGGACGATCCGGTGGCCACGCACCGCAGCAACTTCATCGGTACGTTGAACGTCTGCGAGGCGATGCGTACCCATGGCGTGAAGCGCGTGCTGTTCTCTTCCAGCGCCGCGGTTTACGGCCAGAACGGCGAGGGCGCCGCGATCGACGAGGACACGCCGAAGTCCCCGCTCACGCCTTATGCCTCGGACAAGCTGGCCAGCGAGTACTACCTGGATTTCTACCGGCGCCAGCATGGCCTGGAGCCGGCCGTATTCCGCTTCTTCAATATCTACGGTCCGCGCCAGGATCCTTCGTCGCCTTACTCCGGCGTCATCAGCATCTTCACCGAGCGGGCAGCCAAAGGCTTGCCTATCACGGTTTTTGGCGATGGGGAACAGACCCGGGATTTTCTCTACATCGACGATCTGGTCGGCGTGCTGGTGCAGGCGCTGAATGCTGCCTCGGTTAGGGAGGGGGCGGTGAACGCCGGTCTGAACCGGTCGACCACCTTGCTGCAACTGCTCGAGGCCATCGGCGAGGTGCTCGGTGGCCTGCCCGAGATTTCCCACCTGCCGGCGCGCTCCGGTGACATTCGTCATTCGCGAGCCGACAACGCCCGCCTGCTGCAGCGCTACGAGCTGGGTCAGGCCACTTCCATGCAAATAGGGCTGGCGCGCCTGCTGGGGCGTTGAGCTTTCCCGCAGGCAAAAAAACAGGCGCCTAGGCGCCTGTTTTTCATTTCGGTTCGGCTTAGAACTTGTAGCCCAGGCCAACCATGTACACGTAAGGGCTTACGTCTACGTCGACTTTCGCCCGCACCCCCAGACCAGGATGGTCAACGTAGGCCGTGGTGTCGAGGTCGATATAGCGGACCTGTGCGTTGATCAACAGCTTGTCGGTCAGCATGTAGTCCGCGCCAATCTGGGCTGCCCAGCCCCAGCTGTTGTCGGCCTGCAGATTACGGAAGCCGGCCGCTTCAGCTTCGTTGCTGGTATCGCCGTCCATGATCCAGGTGTAGTTGATACCGGCACCCACATAGGGCTGGAAGGCGGACTTGGCGTCCAGCGGGTAGTAGACCAGGCTCAGGGTCGGCGGCAGGTGTTTCAGTGTGCCCAGCTTGCCGTTTGCTGCGTCGAGGCCTGCGCCTTTGATTTTAACGTCGTGGGTGAACGGAGTCGCTGCGAGCAGTTCCACTCCGATATGGTCGGTGACCATGTAAGCGAAGTTGAGGCCCAGCTGAGTATCGTTGTCCATGGAGGCCTTGCCGCCGAGGTCGGTGCCTGCGAGGCTACCGCGATCGACTTTGACGCCGGAGCTGTCTTCATGGGTGCTGACGGTGATGGCGCCGGCGCGGACGAGAATGTCGCCGGCTTCGTGCGCTTGTGCGAGCGGAGCGGCGAGAGCCATGGCCAGCACGCTAAGGGTGAACAGGGACTTGCGCATAAGTAACTCCAGTCGAGTCTGTGTTTGTATTGGCTGGAGGCTATGGTAGGGAGGTGGCCGAAAGGCTTGTTGATTTAGCTCAACGGATACTTTTGTAGGGTTGCGGCGCTTTGTCAGCCGTTTTTCCGCCTATTGCGAGCGTTTTCCGGCATTAAGAAATCACTGATCTGGAATTTCGTAAGGGTAGATCTTGCCGGCTTGCATGGCATATCCGGATTCGGCCAGATCGCTGTGGCTCTGCTCCACTTTGAGGGCGCCTTCGATCCAGAACGGCTGATAGAGGGTGTCCAGCATCACGCCATTCTCGCTCTTCACGTGAACGATCTGGTTGGACGGCGGCGGCGGCACATGGATGCAGGCGCCGAAGTAGGGCACCAGCAGAAATTCGGTCACTCGGCCTTCCTCGTTGACATCCAGCGGGACGATGTAGCCCGGCAGTTTCACCGAGACACCGTCGAGTTCGCGCACCGTCGGTTCGGTCGGGCGTTGTTGCGCGACCGCGGGCGCCGACTCGGCTGAGAGGGCGTCGCCGAGTTGCGCCAGATCGTGCATGGCCACCGGTGGCGGAGCGGCCGGGGCGTCCGCCGGGATCAGCGCCTCCCAGGCCAATTCGCGCGGTGAATCCGCGAGCGCGGGAAGACTCAGTGCGAGCAGCAGAAGCAAAGTCGCGCGTGGTTTTTTCATACGCGGATGGTCAGGCCATCGGCCAGCGATTGTCGATAGGCGCGCCAGGCCGGGATGCAGCCCATCAGCAACGCCGCGATGAGGATGCCGCCGAGCATCTGCCATTCGTAGGCGCTTGGCAGCGACAGCGGCAGATACAGGCCATAGGTGCTCTGCACGAAACCCTGCGCGGCGGCGATGCCGATATACAGCAGCATGACGCCCACCACCACGCCGGCGGCAGCCAGCGCGAAGGCCTCGACGATCAACAGCCCGGCGATGTGCCAGGGCCGCGCGCCGACCGAGCGCAGGATGGCCATCTCGCGACGGCGCTCGTTGAGGCTGGTGAGAATCGCCGTGAGCATGCCGATCAGCCCGGTCAGCACTACGAACATCGAGACCATCAGCAGCGCTTTCTCCGCCGTGCCCATCAGGCTCCAGAGTTCCTGCAGCGCCACGCCGGGCAGGATCGCCAGCAGCGGCTCGCCACGGAACTCGTTGATCTCGCGTTGCACCGCAAAGGTTGCGACCTTGCTGTTGAGGCCGAGCAGGAAGGCGGTGATCGCCTTGGGCGTCAGGTCCATGTGTCGAGCCTGTTCGGCGCTGACCTTGCCGGCGCCGCGGGCCGGCACGCCGTTCTGCCAGTCGACGTGCAGCGCCTCCATGCCGGCGAGGGAAATGTGCAGCGTGCGGTCCACCGGCGTGCCGGTGCGTGCGAGGACGCCGACCACGGTGAAGGGCTTGTCGGCGTGCTGGACCAGGCTGACCGTGGCAACGCCGTGGGCGAGGACGATCCGGTCGCCGAGTCTGTAGTGCAGCGCATCGGCCACCTCGGCGCCGAGCACCACCTCGAACGGGTCGTCGGCGAAGGCGCGGCCGTCGCGCAGCTGCAGGGCCTGGCTGCGGCCGTAACGGTAGTGCTCGAAGTACGCCTGGCTGGTGCCCATCACCCGGTAGCCGCGGTGCGAGTCGCCCAGGGAGATCGGGATCGCCCATTTCACTTTCGGGTCGGCGGCGACGGTTTCGAAGCTGTCCCAGCGGATGTTGTTGGTGGCGTTGCCGATGCGGAACACCGAGTAAAGCAACAGGTTGATCGAGCCGGAGCGCGCGCCGACGATCAGGTCGGTGCCGCTGATGGTGCTGGCGAAACTGGCGCGGGCTTCGGTGCGCACGCGTTCGACGGCGAGCAGCAGCGTCACCGAAAGGGCGATGGCGAACATCGTCAGCAGCGCGGTGAAGCGCCGGTTGGCGAGGCTGGCCAGGGCTAGGCGGAACAGGTGCATCTCAGACTCCGGCGGGTTGGGCGGCGCGATTGAGTTCGGCCAGCGACAGGCTGCGGTCGAACAGCGGAGCCAGGCCCTGATCGTGACTGACGAACAGCAGGCTGGAACCGGCGGCGCGGCATTCGGTGAAGAGCAACTCGAGAAAGGTTTCGCGGGTGTCGCTGTCCAGCGCCGAGGTCGGCTCGTCGGCGATCACCAGCTCCGGCTGGCCGATCAGTGCGCGTGCCGCGGCGACCCGCTGCTGTTGGCCGATCGACAGCGCATCGGCGCGGCGCGCGTGCAGTGCGGGCGGCAGCCCAAGGTGAGCGAGCAGTTCGCTGGCGGCCAGCGCCACGCTGCCGTGGCGCTGGTGCGCGCGCTGGCTGCGCAGGCGCGAGAAGCGGCACGGCAGCTCGACGTTTTCCCGCACTGAAAGAAACGGCAGCAGGTTGAACTGCTGGAAGATGTAGCCGGTGTGGTCGACGCGAAAACGGTCGCGGGCGCCGGCGGACATTCCGCCAAGTTCCTCGCCAAGCAGGCGAATGCTGCCGCGTCCGGCCTTCTGCACGCCGCCGAGCAGGCCGAGCAGGGTGGTCTTGCCGCTGCCGCTGGGGCCGCGCAGGAACAGGGTTTCGCCGCGTTCGAGGCGAAATTGCGGGATGTCCAACAACTCCTCCTGGCCGGGCCAGGCGAAGCCGAGGTCGTTGAGTTCGAGCAAAGAGGTCATTGCGCTGCCGGAGAAGTGAGGTGAAAGGCGCGGAGCGGCCTGGCTGCCCCGCGCGAGGCTCAGAAGTTCAGCGTGGGGCTGGCCGGGGTGGTCTCGGCGCCCTGCTGGCCGTTCGGGCCGATCAACTGGACGTTGATCTTCTGGGTCGCCGGGAACTGGCTGAAGAAGGCCGAGAGGTCGAGCGTTTTGAGTGCTTCGGGCGTGGCGCAACTGAGCTTGTATTCGGCGTCGACGTCGCTGTGTCCGTGTCCGGCGTGCTCGTCGTCATCGTGATTCGCATGCGCCTTGGCGTTGCCGAACAGCGGGCTTTCCAGTGCCTGCTCGGTCACTGTGCAGCCCGCGGCGGCAGGCAGGCTGAACAGCACCAGCGGTTTTTCCAGCTGTGCATGGGCGGCGGCAACCTTGGCCTTGTCGGCGACGCTGTTGGCCGTGTGCTCGAAGCCGACGATGTTCATCGCCGGACTTTCCAGGTCGATTTCCAGGGTCTTGCCGTCCAGCGCCACGTTCAGCGCGGCGACGCCATGTTCATGTTTGCCGAGACTGCCGTGTTCGTGGTCATGGTCGTCATCGTGAGCCTGGGCGATTGCCAGGGGCAGCAGGACGAAGGGCAGGGCGAGCAGGAGGCGGCGCATCGGATTCTCCGGGGGGGCGTGACATTTGTCGTTACGTTATAACAAGTTTTTGCCGAAGAATGCCAGCGCGACGTGGTGGGATCATTCGCGCCGTGGGAGCATGCGTGTTCGATGAGAGGAGCGTGGCATGGTGCGAATTCGCGGGAAGGTCGGCGACTGGCCGGTGGATCTGACGCTTGAGCTGGATGCGCAGGAGTGGACGCTGCTGGCGGAGAAGGTCCAGGTGGAGCCGGCTGCGGTGGCGTCGAAGGTGGCGCCGTCGGCGTCTGCGGAAGACGGCCGCTGGCAGATGGCGCAGGACCTCCTGCGCCAGGCGCAGCAGATGGACGGCCCGCAGTTGCTGGCGGATCTGTCCGCGCTGGCCGGCAGCGCGCAGGCCGGCAAGCGCCTGTTGGTGCGCTTGCGGCATTGCGAGCAGGTGAAGCTGGAGAACGGCGGCGAAACGCCTATCTATCGCTGGATCGAGCGTTGAGCCCGCGGGATCAATAGATTGCCTGGTACAGCCGCCGGCGATAGGTGGTGACCAGCGGGTGATCGCTGCCGAGAAGGTCGAACACCTGCAGCAGCGATTTGTGCGGCAGGCCGTCGGCGTAGCTGCGGTTGCGCACGAAGAGTTTCAGCAGTCCGTCCAGCGCGGCCTCGTACTGCTGGCGTGCCAACTGCTGAACCGCCAGTTGATAGGCGGCCTCGTCGTCTTCGGCGTGCTGCGCCAGACGCGATTTCAGCGTCGCGGCGTCGGGCAGGTCGATGGCCTGACGCAGGAAGGTCAACTGCGCGCGGGCGCCGGAAAGCGCCTGCTTGTGCTCGTCGCCCTTGACCGCGCCGAGCACCGCCTCGGCCTCTTCCAGCTCGCCGCGTTCGGCCAGGCAGCGCGCATAGAGAATCAGCGCCGCCGCGTTGTCGTTGTCTTCACCCAGCAGTTGCCTGAGCAGGGCCTCGGCGTCTCCGATGCGGCCCTCGTCGAACAGCGCCTGCGCGCTTTCCAGCGGATCGGCCGCTTCCGGCGGCGGCATCGGCACGTGCGGTTCGAGCATCGCGCGCACCGCGGATTCCGGTTGGGCGCCGGCGAAGCCGTCCACCGGCTGGCCGTCCTTGAACAGCACCACGGTGGGCAGGCTGCGGATGCCGAAGCGCGCGACGATCTCCTGCTCGGCGTCGCAGTCGACCTTGGCCAGCAGCAGTTCGCCGCGATAGCTCTCGGCGACCTGCGCGAGCATCGGCATCAGCGCCTTGCAGGGCGCGCACCACTCCGCCCAGAAATCCACCAGCACCGGCTTGTGGAAGGAATTCTCGATCACCAGCTGTTCGAAGTTGGCGGCGCCGGATACGTCGAAGATATAGGGCAGGTCGCTCATGGATTGTCTCGGCAAGGCAGAAAAGTGGCAGAACTATAAGTGGGGGCGCTGTGGCCGTGAAGCAAGTCCCGATCAGCCGGCGCGGCGTGCGTGATAGAGGCTGACGTGGCGAAATTCCGCGGGTTCGGCGAGGTCCGGCCAGGTGCAGGCTTCCCTCTGGTCGAGGCGGCGGTACAGCGGATGCTGGAAATCGCGGACCCGCGAATCGGCGACCAGTACCTCGCGGCCACGGCTGAGGAACTGGTCGAGCAGCGGCAGGTTGGCGCGATCGTAGAGCACGTCGGCGACCATGATCAGGTCGAAGCGATCGGCCTCGGCGAAAAAGTCGTCCGAATAGCCCATTGTCACCCCGTTCAGTTCGGCGTTGGCCCGGCAGGCCTGCAGGGCCAGCGGGTCGAGATCGCAGGCGACGACTTCCGCGGCGCCCGCCCTGGCCGCGGCAATCGCCGCCACGCCAGAGCCGGCGCCGAAATCCAGCACGCGCTTGCCGCGTACCCATTCCGGCTGCTGCGCCAGCCAGCGCGCCAGCACCAGGCCGCTGGCCCAGCAGAAGCTCCAGTACGGCGGCTCGTCGAGAATCCGTCGGGTTTCCTCCGGGCTGAAGGCGCGCTGCATGTTCGCCGGGTCGATCAGCCACAACGACAGATCGGTGCCCGGCAACCGCTGCGGCAGCAGGCGCGCATCGCCGAGGAGATCTTCGATCGCCCGCTGCAGGGCCGGGCCTGGAGTCACGGTGCGACTTCCAGCTCCAGTGCGCCGAGCGTCTGGGTTTCCGCCCGGGTGATGCGCTGCGGCGGTAGGCGCAGGGTCAGCACGCCGGATTCGACGACACGGGCGCGCAACTCGACGCGGGCATTGGCCGGGAAGGCAGCCGGGTTGAACGGCAGGCGAAACGGCAGGGCGCCACCGGTGCCCACCAGCTTGAGGCTGCCGAGCAGTTGCTGCGGGCGGTCGCGCTCGTCGATCACCAGCAGCGCCAGCTCCACTTCGCTACCCGCTGGCGGCGTGTTCAGCGTGCCGACCAGTTCGCGCATGTAGTCCGGCAGGCTCAACTCGGTGACCAGCGGTTTCGCCGGGGCCTTCTGTGCAGGTGGGGCGGAGGGTTCGGGCGTGCTGGCGCAAGCGGCGAGCAGGGTGGCAAGAAAAAGCAGGCACAACGGGCGTAGGGGCATCGGTCAATTCCATCGCTTCGGTTGACTGTATGACAACGCCATCCAGCCTTCGGCAGGGCGCCTGTATAGCGCAAAGTCCTCGTCTTGTCTTGCCGGGAGGATGCGCTACCATGGCCGCCCGTTTTCTCTATCGCACCCTGCCATGCACTGTCCCTTCTGCAGCGCCAACGACACCAAGGTCATCGACTCGCGGCTGGTTGCCGAGGGCGATCAAGTGCGCCGCCGGCGTGAATGCATGGCCTGCGGGGAACGCTTCACCACCTTCGAGACCGCCGAGCTGGTGATGCCGCGGCTGATCAAGCAGGACGGCAGCCGCCAGCCGTTCGACGAAGAGAAGCTGCGCGCCGGCATGCAGCGCGCGCTGGAGAAGCGCCCGGTCAGCATCGAGCGCCTCGAAGAGGCCATCGCCCACATCAAGAGCAAGCTGCGCGCCACCGGCGAGCGCGAGGTCAAGTCGCTGGTGCTCGGCGAACTGGTGATGGTCGAGCTGCAGAAACTCGACGAGGTCGCCTACATCCGCTTCGCCTCGGTCTACAAGCGCTTCCAGGACCTCAACGAATTCCGCGAGGAGATCGAGCGGTTGTCCCGCGAGCCGGCCAAGCAATGAGCGACGCGCCGGTCGACGATATCCGCCACATGGCCCGCGCCCTCCAGCTGGCGCGTCGGGGCCTGTATTCCACCCATCCCAATCCGCGTGTCGGTTGCGTCATCGTGCGCGAGGGTGAGGTCGTCGGCGAAGGCTGGCACCTGCGTGCCGGCGAGCCGCACGCGGAAGTCCACGCGCTGCGCCAGGCCGGCGAACGCGCGCGCGGCGCCACCGCCTACGTCACGCTGGAGCCCTGCAGCCATCACGGACGCACGCCGCCGTGCGCCGATGCGCTGCTGCAGGCCGGCGTCGCACGGGTGGTCGCGGCGATGCAGGACCCCAATCCGCAGGTGGCCGGTCAGGGCTTGCAGCGCCTCGCCGCGGCCGGCGTCGCGGTGGCCTCCGGCGTGCTCGAAGCCGAGGCGCGGGCGCTCAACCCGGGTTTCATCAAGCGCATGGAGCAGGGCCTGCCCTACGTGCGGGTCAAGCTGGCGATGAGCCTGGACGGTCGCACGGCGATGGCCAGCGGCGAAAGCCAGTGGATCACCGGGCCGGCCGCGCGCGCCGCGGTGCAGCGCCTGCGCGCGCGATCCAGCGTGGTTCTCAGCGGCGCCGACACCGTCCTGACGGATGCCGCGCGGCTCACCGTCCGCCCTGACGAGCTGGGCCTGGATGCCGAGCAGGCGGCCCTGGCCGCCGGCCGCGCGCCGTTGCGCGTGCTCATCGACGGGCACCTGCGCGTGCCGCTGGACGCGCCGTTCTTCCAGGCCGGCGCCGCCCTGGTGGCGAGCACCGGCGCGGCCGCGAGCGAGCGTTACGCGGCGGCCGGGCACGAGTTGCTGACGCTGGGCGGGGACGACGGCCATGTCGACCTGCGCGCGCTGCTCGTCGAGCTGGCCGCGCGCGGCGCCAACGAGGTGCTGGTGGAAGCTGGCGCGCAACTGGCTGGCGCTTTCGCCCGGCAGGGGCTGGTGGACGAGTACCAGCTGTTCGTCGCCGCCTGCTTCCTCGGCTCCAGCGCGCGGCCGTTGCTCGAGCTGCCGCTGGAGCGCATGGCCGAAGCGCGCGCGTTGAAGATCGCCGATATCCGCGCGGTCGGCGACGACTGGCTGATCGTCGCCCGCCCTGTCACTCGTTAGCTCCGATCGTCTCCAAACCGTCGCCGCGAGGGCCTGCAAGGCGCCTTTGCGCTTCCGGCCATGCGGCATTTTGTGCTAAAAACGCCGTCCGGCCATTCAGGTGGCCGGAACGTTCTCAGGGCGGGGCGCAATTCCCCACCGGCGGTGATGGCGCGCAATGCGTCGAGCCCGCGAGCGCTCGCTTACCCCGCACGGGGCGGCGAGGTCAGCAGACCCGGTGCGATCCCGGGGCCGACGGTCATAGTCCGGATGAAGAGAGAACGGGATGCCACCACGGGCAGCCTTCAGGCGCGCCCCTGAAATCCCTTTCGATCGACGTGCCCTGTTTTTCACAAAACAGGAGTTTCACGATGTCGCGTTTCCATTTGCATTTCCCCAGCCGTTCGACGGCTTCTGCGCGGTTCGCGCGGGAGGTCGTATGTTCACCGGCATAATCGAAGCCATCGGCAGCATCCGCGCGCTGACGCCCAAGGGCGGCGACGTGCGCCTCTACGTGCAGACCGGCAAGCTCGACCTGGGCGACGTCAAGCTCGGCGACAGCATCGCGGTGAACGGTGTCTGCCTCACCGCGGTGGAGTTGCCCGGCGACGGCTTCTGGGCCGACGTTTCCCGCGAGACCCTCAGCCACACCGCGCTGGCCGGCCTCAAGAGCGGCAGCCCGGTGAACCTGGAAAAGGCGCTGACGCCCACCAGCCGCCTCGGCGGTCACCTGGTCAGCGGCCACGTCGACGGTGTCGGCGAAGTGGTGTCCCGCGAGGAGAACGCCCGCGCCGTGCAGTTCCGCATCCGCGCGCCGCGCGAGCTGGCCAAGTACATCGCGCTGAAGGGCTCGATCACCGTCGATGGCACCAGCCTGACGGTGAACGCGGTGAATGGCGCCGAGTTCGAGCTGACCATCGTCCCGCACACGCTCGCCGAAACCATCATGGCCGACTACCGCCCCGGGCGGCAGGTCAACCTCGAGGTCGACCTGCTGGCGCGCTACATCGAGCGCCTGCTGCTCGGCGACAAGGCCGCCGAGCCCGCCGCCTCCGGCATCAGCGAAAGTTTCCTGGCCGAACACGGCTACCTGAACAAGTAAGGATTCGCCAACCATGGCACTCAACAGCATCGAAGAACTCGTCGAAGACATCCGCCAGGGCAAGATGGTCATCCTCATGGATGACGAAGACCGCGAAAACGAAGGCGATCTGATCATGGCCTCCGAGTGCGTGCAGGCCGAGCACATCAACTTCATGGCGCGCTACGCCCGCGGGCTGATCTGCATGCCGATGACCCGCGAGCGTTGCGAAACGCTGAAGCTGCCGCTGATGGCTCCGCGCAACGGCTCCGGCTTCGGCACCAAGTTCACCGTCTCGATCGAGGCCGCCGAAGGCGTCACCACCGGCATCTCCGCCGCCGACCGCGCGCGCACCGTGCAGGCCGCCGCGGCGAAGAACGCCAGGGCCGAAGACATCGTCAGCCCCGGCCACATCTTCCCGTTGATGGCGCAATCCGGCGGCGTACTGGCTCGTGCGGGCCACACCGAAGCGGCCTGCGACCTGGCGCGGATGGGCGGTTTCGAACCGAGCGGGGTGATCTGCGAGGTGATGAACGACGACGGCAGCATGGCGCGCCGGCCCGAACTCGAGGCCTTCGCCGAGCTGCACGGGATCAAGATCGGCACCATCGCCGACCTCATCCACTACCGGCTGATCCACGAGCGCACCGTGCAGCGCATCGCCGAACAGCCGCTGGACAGCGAGGTCGGTCCGTTCAACCTGGTCACCTACCGCGACTCGGTGGAGGGCGACGTGCACATGGCGCTGACCCTCGGCAGCATCTGCCCGGAAGAGCCGACGCTGGTGCGGGTGCACAACATGGACCCGATGCGCGACCTGCTGATGGTCCGCCAGCCGGGCCGTTGGAGCCTGCGCGCGGCGATGACCGAAGTGGCCCGCGCGGGCAGCGGCGTGGTGCTGCTGCTCGGCCATTCGCTGGACGGCGACGAAGTGCTCGCGCACATCCGCGAGGCCGATGCCGGCACCGCCAAGACGCCGAGCACCTACAGCACGGTCGGCGCCGGCTCGCAGATCCTGCGCGACCTCGGCGTGCGCAAGATGCGCCTGATGAGTTCGCCGATGAAGTTCAATGCGATATCCGGGTTCGACCTGGAGGTTGTAGAATACCTGCCCGCCGATTGACAGGCGGCCCGCAGGGCCGCTTCCGATGACCCTCTTCCGTTCATGGGAGAGGGTGCCCGAAGGGCAGGAGAGGGTGTTGTGGCTCCCATGCCCAGCCTTCTCCCGCACCTGGGCAGGGGGAGCAAAAAGCTTATTTTCGGGGCGAGTGACGCCCGGCTCTTTATACAGATCGAGACCCATCCATGCCTCTGAAGACCATCGAAGGTACCTTCATCGCCCCCCAAGGCAAATTCGCCCTGGTGGTTGGCCGCTTCAACAGCTTCGTCGTCGAAAGCCTGGTCAGCGGGGCGGTCGACGCCCTGGTCCGCCACGGCGTCAAGGAAGCCGACATCACCCTGATCCGCGCGCCAGGCGCCTTCGAGATTCCGCTGGTCACGCAGAAAGTCGCCCAGCAGGGCGAGTACGCGGCGATCATCGCCCTCGGCGCGGTCATCCGCGGCGGCACTCCGCACTTCGAATACGTTGCCGGCGAATGCACCAAGGGCCTGGCCCAGGTTTCCATGGAGTTCGGCGTGCCGGTCGCGTTCGGCGTGCTGACCGTGGACTCCATCGAGCAGGCCATCGAGCGCTCCGGCACCAAGGCCGGCAACAAGGGCGCCGAAGCCGCGCTGTCCGCTCTGGAAATGGTCAGCCTGTTGGCGGCCTTGGAGGCCAAGTGAGTCTTAACCGGGACGACCAGGACGACCAGCAGCCGGCCAAGCCGGCGAAGGGCCGGATCGCGCAACGTCGCGTGGCCCGCAGCCTGGCGATGCAGGCGCTGTATCAGTGGCACATCGCCGGCCAGTCGCTCAACGAGATCGAAGCGCAGTTCCGCGTCGACAACGACTTCGCTGGTGTCGATGGTGCCTACTTCCACGAAATCCTCACCGGCGTTGCGCACAACAAGCCGGAAATCGATGGCGCCTTCGCCGCGTTCCTCGATATCCCGCTGGAGGAGCTGGATCCGGTCGAACTGGCCATCCTTCGCCTGTCCACCTGGGAAATGACCCATCGCGTCGACGTGCCGTACCGTGTGGTGATCAACGAGGGCATCGAGCTGGCCAAGGTGTTCGGCGCCACCGACGGGCACAAGTTCGTCAACGGTGTACTGGACAAGCTGGCGCCGACCCTGCGCGCGGCCGAAGTGCGCGGCGACAGGCGCTGATGTCGTCCCTTCCCTCGTCCCCGGACGCTGCCTGAGGCGTCCCGATGGGGGAATTCGAGCTGATCCGCCGTTACTTCGCCGCCGCGCCCTGTGCGCAGGCGGCCGAAGGCGTGGCGCTGGGCATCGGCGACGATTGCGCGCTGCTCGACCTGCCGCCCGGCGAGCAGCTGGCGGTGTCCACCGACACGCTGGTCGCCGGCGTGCATTTCCCCGATGCCTGCGAGGCCTTTCTGCTCGGCCAGCGCGCGCTGGCGGTATCCGCCAGCGACCTGGCGGCGATGGGCGCGACGCCGCTCGCCTTCACCCTCGCGCTGACCCTGCCTTGTGCCGACGAAGACTGGTTGCGCGGCTTCGCCGACGGCCTCGCGCTGATGGCAGCGGCCTGCGGGCTGGCGCTGGTCGGCGGCGACACCACGCGTGGTCCGCTGAGCCTGACCCTGAGCGTGTTCGGCCGCGTGCCGCGTGGCCAGGCGCTGACCCGCAGCGGCGCACGTCCCGGCGACCTGCTCTGCGTCGGCGGAAGCCTCGGCGACGCCGCCGGCGCGCTGCCGCTGGTGCTTCGCGAGCGTCGCGCGGCGGCGCGGATCGCCAGGCCGCTGCTGGAACGATACTGGGCGCCGCAGCCGCAACTGGCGCTAGGGCAGGCGTTGCGCGGCAGCGCGACGGCGGCGCTGGACGTCTCCGATGGCCTGCTCGCCGATTGCGGCCACATCGCCCGCGCCTCCGGCGTCGCCCTGCTCGTCGAGCGCGAGCGGCTGCCGTTGTCGGCGCCCTTGCTGGCGCTGCTCGGACGCGAGGCGGCGCAGGCCTGCGCGCTGGGTGGCGGCGACGACTACCGCCTGGCGTTCACGCTGCCGCCGTCCCTGCTGCCCGCGTTCCAGCGCGACTGGCCGGAGCTGGCGGTGATCGGCCGCGTCGAGGCCGGCGCCGGCGTGCAACTGCTCGACGCCCAGGGACTGTCCCTCGACCTGCCCGCGGGCGGTTACCAACATTTCGGAGCGACCCATGACTGATTCCCACCAGGCGCCGACGCAGCCGGTTCCGCATTCGGTGTGGTCCGATCCCTGGCATTTCCTCGCCTTCGGTTTCGGCTCCGGCACCTTGCCCAAGGCACCCGGTACCTGGGGTTCGCTGATCGCCCTGGTGTTCGTCCCGCTGTGGCACCTGCTCCCGGTGTGGGGCTACGCGGCGCTGCTGGTGGCCACCACGCTGTTCGGCATCTGGCTGTGCGGCAAGGTTGCCGACGACCTGCGGGTGCACGACCACGAAGGCATCGTCTGGGATGAACTGGTCGGCATCTGGATCACCTTCTGGCTGGCGCCGGACGGCTGGGCGTGGCTGCTGCTCGGCTTCGTGGCCTTTCGTCTGTTCGATATCTTCAAGCCGGGACCGATCGGCTGGTTGGACAGGCACCTGCAAGGTGGGCTGGGTATCATGCTCGACGACGTGCTGGCGGGCGTCTTCGCCTGGGCAGTCGTCCAGGGCGCGGCCTGGCTCCTGATCTAGGAAACACAGCGATGAAGTCATGGATGATCGGTGCGCTGCTGCTTTGCGCCGCCGTGTTGGGCGAGGCGTACGCCGAGGACGCCGAGGCGATGGATATCCGCCTGGTCAGCGACATTTGGCCGGGCTACACCAATGCCGACGGCAGCGGCCTGGCCTGGGAGATCATGCAGCTGATCTTCGAGCCGGCGGGGGTGAAGGTGAAAATCCGCAGCGACATCACCACCCGTGGTATCGGCCTGGTTCAGCGCGGCGAGGCGGATGCCTGGCTGGGCTCCTACCGCGACGAGGACCTCGACGGCGTCATCTACCCGCGCAGTTCCTACGGCCTCGACCCGGTGGTCGCCCTCGGCTTGAGCAGCAAGCCGGCCCCCGCCCTGGACGATCTCGCCCAGTACCGGCTGACCTGGATCCGTGGCTACGGCTACCAGCGCCATTTGCCCGGCGTGGTGGGATACGAAGAGATCCGCCGCCGCGACGGTGTGCTGGAAATGCTCGAACGCGGTCGCGCCGACTTCTACATCGATGCGCTGCCGGACGTGCAACTGCTGCTCCAGGCCAGCCCGCAGCCGGATCGTTATCGGATCACCGAACTGACCGGCCTGCCGATGTACCCCGGTTTCGCCGCGACCCCGCGCGGGCGCACCCTCGCGGCGCTGTACGACCGGCGCCTGCAGGCGCTGAAGGACGATGGCAGCCTTCGCGCCCTGTATGGGCGCTGGAACCAGCTCTATCTGTTCGACCGCTATCCGGAGAAGGGCGATGCGCCACAGTGAGCTGCTTGTCTGCGGCCTATTGTGGGCCTGCATGCTCCACGCCGCGCCGCAGGTGCAGGTGGTCGGGCTGTTTCCCAACGCCGTGGTGCTCAACGTCGACGGCACGCGCAAGCTGGTGCGTGTCGGCCAGAGCGGGCCGCAGGGCGTGGAGGTGGTGGCGGCGGACAAGAACGGCGCGCTGCTGCGCATCGATGGCGTCGAGCGGCGCATCGAGCTGAGCCGCGAGTACGGCCAGGGCAGCGCGACGCCGAAGCGTCCGCAGGTGTCCATTGCGCGGAGCAACTCGGGGCACTACTGGGTGCCAGGCTCGGTTCAGGGTTTCCCGGTGCAGTTCCTGGTGGATACCGGCGCCACCTCGGTGGCGATGAACGAGGCGCAGGCGAGTCGCCTGGGCATCGACTTCCGGGTGCTCGGCCGGCCTTTGATCGTCAGCACCGCCAACGGCACGGTGAAGGCCTGGGGCGTGACGCTCAGCAGCGTCAAGGTCGGCGAGATCGAGCTGCGCGGCGTCCAGGCCTCGATCCTAGAAGGCCCGGCGCCGGGCGAGGTCCTGCTCGGCATGAGCTTCCTCAGCCGCGTGCGCTGGGGCGAAGAGCAGGGACTGCTGGTGCTCGAGGCCAAGTAGCTCCCGCAGGTCACGCGCATCCCTTTCCTACAGGTAGCGGCTCCAGAGCAGCTCGGCGCTGGCGGCGGCCGAGCCGTGGCCGCCGTCGCAATTGCTGGTGCAGTTGCCCATGTCGGGAATCCCGCCCGGGTTGTAGCCGGCCGGGAGGTTGGTCAGGTCGATGGTCAGGCTGCCGCCCCAGTCGTTGCTGGTGCTGCTGCCCAGGCCGGCCGCGGTGACGTAGCCATGCACGGTGCTGTTGCCGCTGGTGAGCAGGGTGTCGCCGGCGATCACGCTGCCGAAGACCTCGGTGGAGGCGCCGAGGTTGATGATGCCGCCGCTGTAGGCGCCGTCGACGTAACCGCCCGCCAGCAGGCCGATGTTGCCGACAGGGTTGCCGATCAGGGCGCCATCGGTACTGCAGTAGTTGACCGGGTAAAGTCCTGAAAAAGTGCTGTTCTGGCAGGTGAGGGCGTAACCGCTGTAGTTGATCGCGGAGACCTTGTCGCTGCCGGAGGTGGTGATGTTGCCGGTCGCGATGATGCTGTTGCGGAAGAAGCCGCTCTGCAGGGCCAGGTTACCTTTGAGCCAGAGTACGCCCGGGGCGACGACCGTATTGTCGCTTTGGCCGTTGAGCGTCCAGGTTCCGTTCGAGTAAGCGATGCACTCCGCGCCGTCCCAGGTGCCCTGGCAAATCTTGCGTGCGCTGGCGACGCCGACGCCGCTACAACTGCCGTTGGTGACCGTCGCGCATTCGGTCCTGCAATAGCCCGAGCCGTCGATGTCGCTGCACAGGTAACCCCACTTGTCGTTGTAGTTGGTCTTGATCTTGCCGATCCGGTAGCTACCGGCGGGGATGCCGCTGATGTTGGCGACGGTCACCACAATATGCCCGCTGTCGTAGGTGAAGGCGTAGTTGGCCGAACTCTTCAGCGGGTACGCATCCACCTGTGGCTGGGTCAGGCTGAACTCGGTCAGCCGGGTCATCGGCACGACGTCCACCAACGGCACGTCGACTACCAGGCCCGGCTGCCTGGAGACGTTCACGTTGTTGTTGTACTGCTCGGCCTTGGTGACCGTGCCGCCTACACTGCCGCTCGCGCTTCCCCAGCCGTTGAACGTCAGGTTCTGCTGCGCGGTGACGCTGCTCAGGCTGCCGGCGTTGACCAGCACCGAGCCTTTGGTGGTGACGCTCTTGCTGCCGGAGTCGTTGAGCGTGACGTTACCGATTGCCTTGATCACCGTGGCGGCACTGCCACCGGCGACCACGCTGCCATTGGCATTGATCTGCGCGACGTTGCGGGTGGAGGTCACGTCCCCTTCGCTGTTGATGACGTTGACCGAGCCCCCGGTCACGGAGACGTTGCCGACCGCGGCCGCGACGTTCGTGGTGCCGCCGTTGCTGATGGCGATGGTCTGCGCCGCGTTCAGCGCGCCCTGGTTGCTGCCGCTGCTCACCTTGATCCAGCCCAGCGCATTGGCGGTGCTGGTGCTGCCGTTGCTCAGGGTGATGTTGCCGTTGGCGTTCAGCGTGCCCTGGGTACCGCCGCTGGCGACGGTGATGTTGCCGAGCGCCGAGGCGGTGGTGGCGCTGGCGGAGCCGGTCAGCGTGATGTTGCCGTTGGAGTAGAGCGTGGTCACGGCGATGGCGCTGCCGATGGAAATGTCGCCGGTCGCCTTGATCGTCTTGATCCCGGTGATCGAGGCGTTGTTCAGGCTGACGTTGCCGCTGACGTTGAAGTTGGCGTTGTCATAGCCGCGGATGCCGATGCCGCCGCTCATGTTCAGGTCGTTGTAGATGTTCAGCACGTCGCTCCAGGGCAGACCGGATTCGGTGTTGGTCGCGCCCCCCGGCGTCACCTGGTAGACCGCCTGGATCACCGAGGTGGAGCGCGCGGCGGCGTCCTGGTTACGGATGTTGGCGGTGATCCGCCGGGTGCTGCCGCTGGTGACGGTGTTCTGCACGATCACCGCCCCCAGCGCCATGTCGCCGAGGCTGATGCTGACCGCCTGGCCGGCCGCCAGCGCTTCGAGGCTGGCCTGGTTGATCGACTTTAGGTACTGACGAAACACCTCGACGCCGGTCCAGGCGCCCGCCTGGGCGTGCGTCGCGGCATGCACCGTGACCTGCTTGTCCTGGGCGCTTCGCACGGCATGGGTGACGCCCAGCGCGGTCACCGTCAGCGCCAGCCCGGCGAGCAGGATGATCATCAGAGTCGCCATGCCGCGTTGTCGGGCGGGCAGGCGGGGCGTGCGCTGCGGATGAAGGCCCATGGCGGTTGTCCTAGACGGGTTTGATGTTGGGCAGGCAGACGCTGTAGCTGATCGGATCGGCTACCGCGCCCGCGAGCTGCGAGCTGCTGGGGGCACTGAGCGTCACCAGCGCATGGGCGCTGGGAGTGCTGTTGTCGCCCACACCGAACGGCCAGCAGTTGCTGGTGCTGATCTGGAAGACGACTTGCGCGAGGTTCTGCCCGCGGAACTCGGCGAGGTCGCCGACCACCGCCCAGGTCTTGCCCGACAGTGCGCCGCTCGCGTCGCAACTGTTCGCCTGCAACAGCGACAGCACGCGCATGCTCTGGCCGCTGGCGCTGTCGTTCACGCTGCGTTCGAGCAATCCGCGGCAGCGGTAGGTGCCGGTGTCTACCAGGCGCCAGAGCAGCGCGCGGTTGGTGCTGTCGAGGTTGGTGGTGGCCAGTGTGAGATCGGCATTGCCGGCCGCTTCGATGCCGAAGCCGGCGCTCTGGATCTCCAGTTGCGCACTGAGCAGGCCGGCGGCGATCTGCCCGTCGAGGTTGGCATCGCGGGTCGCCACCACTGCGCTTTGCACCAGGCTGCGGTACAGCGAAAGCATGGCGACGATGCTGAACATCGAGATCACCAGGCCGACCATCATGCTGATCAGCGTCATCCCGCGCTGGCGTTTCATAGCGTCGCCCCCACGCTGACTTCGCCGCCCAGCGCGCTGTTGCTCACGCTCAGGGTCAGCGGGCTGGCGATGCCGCTCAGCGCCTGGCCACCCACCGTGGCATTGGCGGTGGTGCCGCAACCGGTGACGGTGACGTTGAGGGTGCCGATCGACGGCAGGCTGATCTGGTGGCTGCCGCCGCACAGGTCGGTGCCGGCGCCGTTGCGTTGCAGCAGGTCGCGCAGTTGGGCGATCGCCAGGCTCTGCAGGTTCATGTCCTTCTGGCTGACTGCGACGCGCGAGGTCACGTAGACCAGCCCGAGGCCGATGATCGCCATCAGCAGGATGCCGATCAGCGCCTCGAGGAGGATGTCGCCGCGCTGCCGGCGGCGATCAGTTGAAGACCAGAGCGACATTCTCACCTCCCGCGGCGAGCGTCAGCGCGGTGCTGGACGAGCAGCCGCTGGGCACCGAGGCGCTGGCGGGCGCGGCGTGGTTGTCGAAACTCAGGCAGCTCAGGGTGCTGGCGTCGGCGGTCAGGGTGACGCTGACGCTCGCAGGCAGTTGTGCCTGCCACGGCGAATGGGTGAGGCAGGTGGCGGGCGTGTCCTTGTCGTTGGCTTCGTGCAGGCTGAGCAGGTTGCTGTCGGACAGGCACAGCGTGGCCGCCGGCTTGCCGTCGACGATGCCGTAGCGGTTTCGCAGCGCGGCCGCCTTGGCCCGGCCGATGCCTTGGTTGAGCACGCCCTCGGCATCGCGCACCTTGGCGCCGTTGCTCCAGGCGCTGGTGAACGGCCCGGCGATCAATACCAGGAACGCGAGCAGGGCCACGCTGATCATCAGTTCGATCAACGAGAAGCCCCGCGCCTGGCGCCTCACAGCCAGCTACCGTTGTAGGCGCCGCATTGGGCGATGGTGCGGGTGTTTTCGTTGTCCAGGGTGATCTCGCAGCCGTTCACCTTGCCGGTGCTGCCGGTGGCGGTCAGCGTGTAGCCGCTGGCGGAGGAGGACAGGCTGTACTCGAAGTTCGATTCCGCGGGGTGCCAGCCGGTGAACTGCGCGGTCACCGCGGCGCTGTCGTCGAGTGTCAGGGTCGGGTAGGCGAGCTTGCGCTGGTAGGCGTTCTCGAGGTTCAGGGCGAGCGCGGCGAGATCGGCCTGGGCGGTCTTGATCCGGCTCTTGGTGATGTAGCTGTCGTACGCGGGCAGGGCGATGGCCGCGAGTATGCCGATGATCGCGAGGGTGATCATCAGCTCGATCAGGGTAAAACCCGCGGTTCGGCGGGGAACAAACATGACCATCTAAGGCGTCCTTGGAAGTCGCGATGACCGGGTCCGATGACCCACTGCACCAGGGAATCTCGCGCATCCGATAGTGAGGGAGGGATGTGCGTGGAAAGCATGACCTGTGCCAACAGCGGGGCCTCTAAATCGGGCCTTTGGCGCATTCACTGCCTGCTTTGATGGCGAAACGCCTGCATTATGAACCATCCGAGGGCGGGGCCGGTGGACGATGAGCCGCAAAAATTGTAACGCCCGCGTTGGTCTCGACGATGCAGTGGCGGTAACAAGATGTAAGCAATGGCTTACGAGGTCTTGGGCGATTCGGTAGAGCCTTATCTAAAAAGCTGATAGTGATAGACGGAAATTCACGCTGACTCGACGTCGGTCGGCGCTGGTACAATGCCCGCCCCGCTTACCCCCATGGAGCCTCTCGGTGTCCGTCGTTTTCGTCGCCGCTTCGAAATTGCCCACGCCGTTCGGCGAGTTCGTCATGCACGGTTTCCTCGATGAGGAAACCGGCAAGGAGCATGTCGCCCTGACCATGGGCGATATCTCGGACGGCGCTCCGGTACTCGGTCGCCTGCATTCGGAATGCCTCACGGGCGATGCGCTGTTCAGCCTGCGTTGCGATTGCGGTTCGCAGCTCGAAGCCGCGCTGCGGGCGATTGCCGACGAGGGCCGCGGCGTGCTGCTTTATCTGCGTCAGGAGGGCCGTGGCATCGGCCTGCTGAACAAGATCCGCGCCTATGAACTGCAGGACGGTGGCGCCGACACCGTGGAAGCCAACGTGCGCCTGGGCTTCGGCGCCGACCAGCGCGACTACGCGATCTGCCTGCCGATGCTCGAACACCTGGGCGTCAGCGCGATCAGGCTGATGACCAACAACCCGCGCAAGGTGAAGGCGCTGGAAGGCTTCGGCATCCGCATCGCCGAACGCAGGCCGTTGCAGACCGGGCTCAACCCGCACAACGAGCGCTACCTGGCGACCAAGGCCGGCAAGCTCGGCCACCTGCTGGGCAGCCTGCACCAGGGTGAAGTGGAGAAGCCGTGAATCGGGCCAACGCACGCCGCAGGCTGGCGCTGGCCTGGTGGCTGCAACTGGCGCTGATGCTGGCGCCGTTGGTGCTGGTGGAGGTGCTGGCCGGCGACAACCCGCCGCGCGAGCCGCTGCTGATGCCGCTGTTCATCGCCGGGCTGCTCTCGATGTTCGTCAGCCTGCCGCTGTTCCACGCCTACAAGCGCGCCCTGATCGCCACCGAGAAAGCCCGTGACAGCGACGACGAGCCGCTCGCCTGGCGTGCTCTGGGACTGCGCCGGCGCAACGCACTGCTTGGCGCCAGCCTGCCGGCCTGGTGCGCCGCCGCCGGGCTGCTCGCCGGGCAGGAGGCGATTCCGCTGCTGTTGCTGACGCTCTCCAGCCTGGTGCTGTTCTACCTCTACCGCCTACCTCGCCAGCTCTGATGCGGCCTCTGCTCGTCGCGCTGCTGCTTCTCGCCTGTACCGCGGCGGGCGCGGTGGAACGGGTGGTCAGCCTGGCGCCTTCCCTCTCGGAAATCATGCTCGACCTGGACGCCGGCGAGCTGCTGGTTGGCGTGCTCGATGGCGGCGAGCGGCCGGCGGCGCTGACCGGCGTGCCATCGGTGGGGCGCTACGGGCAGGTCGAGATGGAAACCCTGATCGGCCTCAAGCCCGATCTGTTGCTGCTCTGGCCGGGCAGCGTGAATGCCGCGCAGCGCGCCCAGCTCGAAGGCCTGGGCATCGCGATGTTCGTTGCCGAGCCGCACAGTTTCGACCAGCTCGCCGATACGTTCGCCCGTCTCGGCGAACGTATCGGCCGTGCCGAACAGGGGCGACGCGTGCAGGCGCGCTTCGTCGACGGCATCGCCGAACTGCGCCGGCGCTATGCGCGCGCCGAGCCGCTGCGGGTGTTCTACCAGGTATGGAACCCGCCGCTGTACACCATCGGCGGAGGGCAGATCATCAGCGACGCGATCGCCGTCTGCGGGGGGCGCAACGTCTTCGCCGACCTCGCCCTGCCGGCGCCCCAGGTGAGCGTGGAAAGCGTGCTGGCGCGCGACCCGCAGGTGATTTTCGGCGCCAATGCGGCGCAACTGGAGGGTTGGCAGGTGTGGGCGCAGCTCGCCGCGGTGCGCGCCGGGCAGCTGTGGAGCGTGCCGGACAACGGCCTCGAACGGCCCAGCCTGCAGATGCTGCAGGCCACCGCGAAGCTCTGCAGGCAGATGGCCGAGGCTCAGTAGTAGCGGGTCCAGAGGGTTTCGGCGGTTCCGGGCTGGGTGGCGCAGTCGCGCGAGCAGGGGTTTTCGCTCGGGTCGAAGCTCGACGGCGCGCCGCTGACGTCGACGACGGTGCTGCCGCCCAGGCTGGTGGACGTGGTGGTGCCCTGGCCGGCGGTGGTCAGGCTGCCGTGGATCACGGTGCTGCCGGTGGTGCTCAGGGTATTGCCGGCCAGCACGTTGCCGTAGACGTTATTCGCCGAGCCGAGGGTGATGTTGCCGCCGACGAAGCTGCCGTTGAGGTAGCCGCCGGAGATCAGGGCGGTGTTGCCCGCGGCGTTGCTGATGAAGGTTCCGGCGCTGACGTTGCAGAAGTTGCTCGGATACAGCCCGGTGAACGCCGGGTTGCGGGTGATCGCCACCGGCGCGTTGGCACACACCGCGGCGTAGCCGGCGTAATTCACCGCTACCACCAGGGCCGAGCCGGAGGTGGCCAGGTTGCCGGTGGCGATGATGCTGTTGTTGTAGCTGCCGTTGCCGACGTTGACGTTGCCGGCGAACCAAAGCACGCCGGGGGCGAGGCTGATGCCGTTTATCGACCAGGTGGTGGTGTCGGCGGCGTAGGTGATGCAGCCGTTGTAGGCCGAATAGCCCTGGCAGATCGTGGCGTAGGGCGTCACGGGCTGGGTGCAGGTCGGCTCGCCGGCCGAACCGCTCACCTCCGTGCACAGATAGTCCCGGTAGGGCCCCTGGTAGTTGCCCAGGTAGTAACTGCCCGGCGCGATGCCGGCGATGTTCTGCACGGTGACCTTGCGAAAGCCCGCCTGATCGATCTCGAAGATGTAGTTGGCCGAGTTGCGCAGCGCGTAGGCGTCGACCTGCGGCGGCTGGATCGAAACCGTGTTCGCCGCGACCACCGAGACCGTGCTGGGCGACGCCACGTAGCCGCTCTGCACCAGCACGCCGGGGCAGTTGAGGTACACCGGGCAGGATTTCGTCCCGCCGATGGTGCCGGCCAGCACCAGGCCGCTGCTGCTGCTCAGGTTGCCGCTGGCGTCGATCCTGTTGAGGGTGCCGTAGGTCGACACCACGTTGCCGCTGGTGGTCACCTGGCTGGCGCCGCCGCCACTGAGGGTCACGGTGCCCTTGGCGCTGATGGTCGGTGTCGCCAGGGCGCCGGCGTAGGTCACGTAGCTGTTGGAATTCAACGCGGTGGCGCTGGCCGAGCTGGTCCAGTTGATGAAACCGAGCGCGTTGATGGTGTTGGCGTAGGCGGCGCCACCGGAGACCACCACGTTGCCCTGGCTGTTGATCGTCCCCGCGTTCGCGGCGCCTCCGGACAGCGTCACGTTGCCGTTGGCCTGGATCGAGTTGGCACGGGTGGCGCCACCGCTGAGGCTGACGCTGCCCAGGGCCTCCACCGTGCCGATCGCCGCCGAGCCGCTGAGGGCGATGTTGCCGTTGGCCTGCACGCAGTTCACCACGATCCCGGAACTGATGCTGACGTTGCCCGTGGCGCGGATGCAGTCGATCCCGGTCACGCTGCCGGACAGGTTGACGTTGCCGTTGACGTTGAAGCTGGTGTTGTTGAAGCCCACCGCGGCGACGTTGCCGCTCATGTTCAGGTCGCCGTTGATGTTCACCGCGCCCTGCACGCCGATGGGCGCGCTTTCGCCGTCGTCCTGCGCGGTGGTGACGATGAACACCGCCTGCACGGTGGACCGGGCTTCCGCATGGCTGCCACCGGCGGAGGTGCCGGTGATGTCGACCACCAGGCTGAAATCGCTGGCGTTCTTCACCGGCGCGCCCTCGATGCGTGCGCTGAGCCCCTCGGCCCCGCTGATCGGCAGGTCGCCGCGCAGCGACATCAGGGTGGCGTCATCGAGGGTCAGCAAGTAGCTGCGCACCATCTCGACGCCGCCCCAGGCGATCTGCTGGGCCTGGGTCGCGCTGTGCACCGAAAGGGCCTTCTCCTGGGTCCCGCGCACGGCATACATCACCCCGACCGCGGTGGCGGTCAGCGCCAGCCCGGTCATCAGGATGATCAGCAATGTCGCCATGCCGCGTTGGCGGGATAGCCGGAAGGGCCGTTTGGCGCTCATCGAAACAGGTCCATCAAGGTGGCGCGAGATTGGGTAGGCACACGGTGTAGCTCGACGCCGCGTAGGCGGTATCGGTGTTCAGGGTACTTCCGCCGGCGCTGATGACCACCTGCACCGCCGGGTTGGCGAAACTCTTTCCGTACGGCCAACAGGCGTTGACCTGGGTCTTGATGCTCACCGCCTGGCTTGCATTGAGCGTGCCTGGCGCGATCAGCGCGACGCTTTCGCCCAGCCAGTCGACGCTGGAGAACTGGATGGCGCGGTTGCAGGGCACGGCCCGCAACAGAATCAGGCCGCCGTCTTCGGCGAGCAGCGCGCTGCACAGGTAGGTGCTGCGGGTCGGATTGCTGCCCCAGACGATGGCCTCGCCCTCCTGCTCGCTGCCGAGGATGTTCTGGATCGTCCCGCTGAGCATGCCGCCAGGCGTCAGGCTCGCCCCGGCGAGCAGCATCAGGTCCTGGTTGACCGCTGCCGAGGGGATGCCGAACCCCGCGCTTTGCAGTTCGATCTGCGCCGTCAGCAGCCCCGCCGCCACCTGGCCGTCGAGGTTGGAGTGGACGATCGAGTCCGCCGCCTGATGCACGAGGTTGCGATACAGCGAGAGCATCGCGAGGATGCTCAGCGAGGAGATCACCAGGCCGATCATCATGCTTATCAGCGTGATCCCGGCCTGCGGGCGCGCCCTAGTTCTCACCCACCTTCACCACACCGCCGAAATAGTCCGACGCCTCGTCCGGCGTGCTTAGCGTGACCGTGTCCGGCGGGCTCTCCAGCGCCACGCCCTTCACGCTGATGGTCGGCGTCGCGCAGGTCACCTGGAGGTTGAAGACCTGATCGTTGGGCGGCAGGGTGATCACCGCCAGGCTCGAGTCACTGCACAGTTCGTTTCCGTATTGCTGCAGCAGATTGCGCATCTGTCCCACCGCGAGTCCTTGTGCGTTGCTGTAACGATGGCTGACCTCGACCCGCGAGGTCACCGCCACCATGCCCAGGCCGATGATGCTCATCAGCACCACGCCGATCAGCGATTCGACCAGGATGTCGCCGCGCTGTCTGGCTGGGCGGAGACCGCCATCAGATGAGCGTGACATCCAGCGAATCCTCGCTGCCGACAATCACGTTGAAGGTGCCGGTGCTGGTCTCGACGCAACCGCTGACCGTCACCGGCAGCCCGCGGTTGTCCAGTGCCAGGCACTGGAAATCCTCTCCCCCGATCGTGATGCTGGCGGCGCTCGGTATCACCGCGGACCATTGCACATCCTCGTCCGCCTCGGGCGTGCAGCTGAAGGTCACGTCGCGCGCCAGCCGCAGCACGCTGAGCGTGCCGCCGCTCAGGCACAGCGCCGCGCTCGGCATGCCGGCGCCCACCGCACCGGGATTGCGCAACGCCAGCGCCTTGGCCCGCGACAGGCCCTGCTGCAGCAAGCCGGCGGCGTCGCGCTGCTTGGCGCTGTTGCTCCAGGAAATCGTCATCGGGATCGCCGCCATCAGCAGGATCAGCATGACGGCGAGGCTGATCATCACTTCCACTAGCGTGAAACCCCCGGCGTCCTGCCTCATTGCCATCCTGTGAAGCTCCCGCAGTTGGATACGCTGCGCTCGTTGAGATTGGTCAGGCTGATGGTGCAGCCGCTCAGGTTGCTGCTGGTGCCGGTGGCCGTCACGGTATAGGTGGTGGACGTGGCGGTACTCAGGGTATAGCTGAAGTCGCTGGCCTGCGCCGGGGTCCAGCCGGTGAACAGCGCCTTGGTCTCGGCGGTGTTCGAGGTCGTGCTGGTGGGGTAGGTCAGCTGGCGCTGGAAGTGGTTTTCCAGGTTCAGGCTCAGCGCCACCAGGTCGGCCTGGGCGGTCCTGATCTTGCTCTTGGTGATGTAGCTGGTGTAGCTGGGCAGGGCGATGCCGGCGAGGATCGCCACGATGACCAGGGTGATCATCACCTCGATCAGGGTGAAGCCCGAGTGCGCGCCACGGCGGACAGCCGCGTGCCGCGCACCGGTTTTCGCGAAGGAGGGGATTGCGCGGGGGCAGCGAGCGGCACCGACAATCCGTGCGGGGCTGGTTAGCGGGTGGTTATTCATAAGCCAATCGACCCCCCTTCCTGGCAAAAGGTTGCCTGGGAATTCGTCTTTGAGAAGTAAGCCGTTATTTTTGCTGAATTAGATTTTTTTCAACGGCGGACGGCGGCTTCAGCGAAGCGGCAGGAACGGCCCTGAAGCGGGCTTTTTCGGCAGTATGGCGTCTAGCATGAAGGCACGGGGCCAGCGTCGCGGGAGTTTCCCCGGCGTCTTTTCCTGCCGCTGCCGGCCCAGGTCAAATTTTGTCATTTCATGCGGCTGGCAATGTGCGGGGACTGCTGGCAGATTGTCGGTCGCTGTCAGGCCGTCATCCGATCAGGACTTCATGAGCAATTCCTCCCGCCGTACCTTCTGCTACGCCAGTCTGCTGATTCTGGGCATCGCCCTGATTCTCGTCCTGCCGCTCAAACTGCTGCCGAGCCTGCTCGCCGGGCTGCTGGTATTCGAACTGGTGAACAGCCTGGCACCGCTGCTGCAGCGCCTGTTCGCCGGTCATCTCGGGCGTCTGCTGACGGTCGGGCTGCTCGGCGTCATGGTCGTCGGGGTGCTGACGCTGGCGTTCGCCAGTGCGTTCTCCTTCGCCCTGCTGGAGCTGAACAATCCCGGGCAGATGCTCGGCAAGCTGATGGGCGTGGTCGACCGCGTGCGCGAGCAGGTGCCGGAGGGACTGGTGGCCTACCTGCCGGCCAACGTCGACGACGTCCGCCTGACCCTGCACGACTGGCTGCGCCGTCACGTCGGCGAGCTGCAACTGCTCGGCAAGGGCGCCGCGCATCTGTTCGTCACCGTGCTGATCGGCATGATCCTCGGCGCAGTGGTCGCGCTGCAGCGTCTGCCCGATCCGCAGACGCTCAAGCCGCTGGCGGGCGAGCTGCTGGTGAGGGTGACGCGGTTCACCGCGGCGTTCCGCAACATCGTCTTCGCCCAGTTCAAGATTTCCCTGCTCAACACGGCGTTCACCGGGGTCTTCCTGATGGGTGTGCTGCCGCTGTTCGGCATCCACCTGCCGCTGACCAAGACGCTGATCCTGCTGACCTTCGTCGTCGGGCTGCTGCCGGTGATCGGCAACCTGATCTCCAACACCGCGATCTTCATCGTCGGCTTCTCGCTGTCGCTGTGGGTCGCCCTGGGCGCGCTGGCGTACCTGATCCTGATCCACAAGGTCGAATACTTCCTCAATGCGCGGATCGTCGGCGGGCAGATCAACGCCAAGGCCTGGGAGTTGCTCCTGGCGATGCTGGTGTTCGAAGCCGCCTTCGGCATCGCCGGTCTGGTCGCCGCACCGGTCTATTACGCCTACCTGAAGAGCGAGATGAAGGCCCAGGACTGGGTCTGACAGGCGCGATCCCAAGGGTCCGCAGTTCCTGCAGGGTGACGAAGAAGTCCGGCTGAAGCCGCTCCGTCGGCTACCACGCGACCAGATCCCGCCTCCGGGCCGACGCAGCGTCCTTGTTTTCCTCGAAGGCGCCGACTAAGGTGCGCGACGTTTTCATTTCCGCCGAGGTACGCGGGCCGCATGGCCAGCGTTAATCGGGAAGCCGGTGCGCTCCAGTCTTCCTGGGCAAACCCGGCGCTGCCCCCGCAACGGTAATCGACCGCGATCCGCCCGGATCGCACTCCGCTCAACGGCCACTGTGCGCATGCATGGGAAGGCGAGCGCGAGCCGCGTCGAGAGCCCGGAGACCGGCCACGGCGGAATGCCACTGGTGTTGCGGAGGGCGACACCATCAGGCGTCGGCCCGCGCACGAAGCGGCCCGCGTCTGCCTGCCCTCCTCGAACGTCTCGCCGACCTTGAGGATTTTCCATGACGCTTTCCCGCCTCGCCTTGACCCTGGCCCTGCTGCCGACCCTGCCGGCCCTGGCCGAAACCCCGTCGCAGGACGACGCGCTGAAACTCGACGAACTGCTGGTCACCGCCAATCGCAGCGTCGAGGCGCGCAGCCAGAGCTCCGCCGCCAGCACCGTGTTCACCCGCGCCGACATCGAGCGGCTGCAGGCCCGCAGCGTCGCGGAAATCCTCCAGTACGTACCGGGCGTGAACATCGTTAGCACCGGAGGTGCGGGCAGCCAGACCGGCATCTTCATGCGCGGCACCTCCACCGCGCAGACGCTGGTGCTGGTCGATGGCCAGCGCATCGCCAGCGCCTCCAGCGGCACCGCCAGCATCGAATTCCTCAGCCCCGACCAGATCGAGCGGATCGAAGTCGTGCGCGGCTCGCGTTCCGCGCTCTACGGCTCCGACGCCATCGGCGGGGTTATCCAGATTTTCACCCGTCGCGGCGAGACCGAAGGCATCCATCCCTACGTGCGGCTCGCCGCCGGCTCGCGCGGCACCTTTGAGCGCAGTGCGGGCGTCTCCGGTGGCGATGGCAGAACGCGTTACCAGTTGGGGGCGGCGCTGGACGAAACCGCCGGCATCGATGCCACCACCGATGAGCTCGATGGCAATCGCGATCACGACGCCTACCGCAACCGCTCGCTGAGCCTGAGCCTGTCGCACCGCTTCAACGAACGTCTGGAAGTGGGCGCGACTCTGCTGGATCAACGCGGCAAGAACGAGTTTGACGACGTCTTCGGCGACACCCGGCCCTACAACGACTTCGTCCTCAGCAGCGGTTCCGCCTACATCGACGGCACGCTCAGCGAGCGCTGGAGCAGTCGCCTGGAGGTCGGCCACAGCGAAGACAAGCGCGACACCAGGAACGATGTCGCCAATGGCAGCTTCTACACCTACAACACCTTCCGCGACTCGGCCAACTGGGTGAATACCCTGCAACTGAACGAGGCCAACCAGTTGCTGGTGGGTGCCGACTGGTACGAGGAGCGTCTGCATGCCACCGATGCCTTCATCGAGGGCACGCGCTGGAACCAGGGCCTGTTCATCCAGCATCGCCTGCAGACCGGGCGTTTCTCCACCGAGCTGGGTCTGCGCCACGACAAGAACGCGCAGTACGGTAGCGAAAACACCTGGAACGGCGCCCTCACGGTTCCGCTGAATCAGGCCAATGCCCTGACGTTGTCCTACAGCGAAGGCTTTCGCGCGCCAACCTTCAACGACCTCTACTACCCGGATTTCTGCTCCGGCGGCTTCTGCTTTCCCAGCGCCAACCCGGACCTGAAACCGGAGCGCTCGAAGAGCTACGAACTGCAATGGCGCAGCGACTACAGCACCAGCGGCCACCTCGACGTCTCCGTCTATCGGACCCAGCTCGAAGACGCCATCGTGCTGGACGAGAACTTCATCCCGCAGAACGTGCAGAACGCCCGCATCAATGGCTTCGAGGCGAGCCTCGACGATCAGCTGTTCGGCTGGCAGGCCAACCTCGCACTGGGCCTGACCGATCCCCGCGACCGCGACAGCGGACATGTCCTGCCGCGCCGCGTCAAGCGCACCCTGAGCCTGGCGCTGGACCGTCGTTTCGGCGATTTCGGCATCGGCGCCACCTGGCGCGCGGTCAGCGGGGTTTATGACGATGCGGCCAACGACATTGCGCTCGGCGGCTACGGGCTGCTCGGCCTGCGCGGCGACTGGCAGGCGACGTCCGAAGTGAACCTGGCGCTCAAGCTGGATAACCTGCTGGACAAGGACTACGCCCAGGGCACCTACCAGGGCGGTCTCTACCCCTACCGCAGCGAAGGCCGGACCGCGCTCATGGCGCTGACCTGGACTCCGGAAATCTGATCCGATCGGCCGCACGAACGAAGAGGCCCGCTTTCGCGGGCCTCGATCGATCTCCTGGCTCATTCCGGCGTTCAGTGCGCCACGTGGCCAGGTATGGGCGCCGCCGTCTGCAAGGGCACTCCGGGCGCGGCGCTGCCCGATTTCTCTTCGCGGCTGAGCCGGCTGGCGGTCTTGTGCAGGTCGAGTACCAGTTGCGCCAGTGACTGTGCCGCCTGCAGGGTTTCCCCGGCGCTCTGGCTGCTGTGCTCGGCGGCACCCGTGATGGCCTGGGCCTGGCCATTTACGGCCTGCACCTGGCTCATTTGCAGCGTCATGGCCTGGCTGATCTGGCCCAGGCGGTCCTGCATTCCGGCCACTTCTTCCTCGATGCGTTCGAGTGCCTCATTGGCCTCGCTCGAGCGGACCACGCTGCTTTGCGCCGCCTGCTGGCAGCTGTGCATCGCCGATTGGCTGTCCAGCGTCTGCTGGCGCACGCTGCCCAGCGTCGTGGCAATTTCCTGGGTGGCCTGCGCGGTGCGCCGGGCCAGGTTGCGCACTTCATCGGCCACCACGGCGAAACCGCGACCGCTTTCGCCGGCGCGCGCCGCCTCGATGGCGGCATTGAGGGCCAGCAGGTTGGTCTGATCGGCGATACCGCGGATCGCCTCGCTGATGTGCTGGATCTTCTCGGTTTGCCGGCTGAGGGCTTCGAGTGCCTGGCTCGACTGTTCGATGCGATCCGCCAGTTGGGCGACGTCGTCGGCGTTGTGCTGCACGGCGCTGGCGCCCTTGCGCGTCATGCTCAGCGCGTGCTGCGAGGCGCTTTCGCCGTCGCGGATGTGCTGGGCGACCTGGCCGATGCTCTGGTTGACCTCGAGCATCGTGCGCGCGGTGGATACGGCCGCCGCCTGGCCCTGAGCGGCGCATTGGGCGGCATTGGTTGCGGTGCGCGTCAGCCCGGTGGAGGTCTCGTGCAGCGCGCTGCCGGCGGTGACGATGCCCTGCATGGTGTGGTCCATCTTGTCGACGAAGCTGTTCACCCAGCCGGCGAGGGTGCCCGCTTCGTCACTGGCGAAGCGCTCCAGCGCCAGGCGATTGCTCAGTGGCGCGCCACATTCGGCGGTGTCCAGAAAGAAGTCCGACAGCGCCTGCAGCGAGCGCGCCCGCGCGCGCAGGCTGAACGCCCAGAAGGCCAGCAGCAGTCCGCCGGCGGCGGCGAAGGTCAATGGCGCGGCGAGATCGGGCAACTGACGCGTCAGCCACCACTGCAGACCGCCCAGCATCGCCAGCCCGGTCAGCAGCTGGCTGGCCAGCGAAACACTCAGGCTGCGCTGGCGGTAGACCTCCTCCAGGTCGCCTTCGCACATCAGTCCCCAGGTGTCCGGCGAGCCGGGCAGGCGCAGCGTCAACCCGGCGCCCACCACCGGTACGTGGCGATAGTCCGGGTAGCCGGGGTAGAGCACGAACAGGTTGCTGCCATGGCGGATGGTTTCCCGCACGCCGGGGTGCAGTTCGCCCGTCGCCGGCGCGGTGAAGCGCAGTTCGAATTCGGTGTGTTGGCGCACCTGTACGGTGCCGAACGGCGTGGAAATGCCCTGTTTCAGGTTTTCGCCGCCGGTGAAGGCGCCGTCTTCGAAGCGTGACCGGGACAGCGCGGTGCCCGGGGCAATGGCCGGGTTGTAGGCGCTGTGCACCATGAACAGGTAGTTGTCGCCGGAATCCCGGTAGACGTGGCCGGCCTCGCGCTGGATGAGATCGCTCATCACATCGTTGGGTATCCGCGCGCACAGGCAGCCCACCACCTGGCCGTCATGGCTCAGCGGCTGATGGAACATCAGGGTGACGGCATCGTGGAACTTCGAGGTGGTGGCGCCCAGCTGCAGGGTCAGTTCATCGCTGTAGGGACCCAGCAGAAACGGGGCGCGCAGCCCGGCGGCGAGCGCCCCTGCATCATGGCGCGTGCCGATGCGCGGGGCGTGGGTCGAAGCCATGATGCGACCCGAGGTGTCGACCACGAACAGCTCGCAGACTTCGGGCATGTGCGGCAGGGCGCGCCTGAGGCTATCGGCCTCGATGGCTGGCCAGTAAGTGGCCAGACCGCAGCCGAGTAGCTCGAGCGCCTGCCAATGCTGTTGCGCCCAACCAAGCAACAGATCGACTCGGGTCTGGGCCAGACCGCTGAAGGTCTTCTCGACCCGGGCGGTCTGGCCCGCATTTAGCAGGCAGGACCAGCGCATGGCCAGCTTGCCCGTCTTGCCGAACCAGGGCAGCCAGCGGCGCTCGCGACCTTTGAAGTCCATTTTGTGGCTACGCAGCTGCATACAAACTCCGGCCGATCGACGGTCCACTAACGCTCAGTTTTGGTCAGAAACTGATGCAAGTTGTGAACCGTTCGTCGGATTTGGAGTCGGCTGCCTCAGCGCGCCAGGCGGTTGCGGATCGCCGCTTCGATACCGGCTTCGTCGAGGCCGCATTCGGCAAGCATCTCCGCCGGTTTGGCGTGCTCGACGTAGCGATCCGGCAGGCCGAGGTTGAGGATCGGCTTGAGCAGGCCTTCGCGGGCGAGGAACTCGTTCACCGCGCTGCCGGCGCCGCCCATCACACTGCCTTCCTCGATGCTCACCAATAGCTCATGGCTGTCGGCGAGCTCGCGCAGCAGGGCTTCGTCCAGCGGTTTGACGAAGCGCATGTCGACCACCGTCGCATCCAGGGTTTCGCCGACGGCAAGCGCCTCGGTCAGTTGCACGCCGAACACCAGCAGGGCAACGCGGCTGCCCTGGCGGCGAACCACCGCCTTGCCGATTTCCAGCGGCTCCAGGCCCGGCTCGATCCGCGCATTGGGCCCGCTGCCGCGCGGGTAGCGCACCGCGGCGGGACCTTCGAAGCGATAACCGGTGCAGAGCAGTCGGCGCAGTTCGTTCTCGTCGCTCGGCGTCATCACCAGCATGCCGGGGATGCAGCGCAGGTAGGCGAGGTCGAAGCTGCCGGCGTGGGTCGGGCCGTCTTCGCCGACGAGGCCGGCACGGTCGATGGCGAACAGCACGTCGAGGTTCTGCACCGCGACGTCGTGGATCAACTGGTCGTAGCCGCGCTGCAGGAAGGTCGAATAGATCGCCACCACCGGCTTGGCGCCGTCGCAGGCGAGGCCGGCGGCGAGGGTTACCGCGTGCTGCTCGGCGATGGCGACGTCGAAGTAGCGCTGTGGAAAGCGCTCGCTGAAGGCCACCAGGTCGGAGCCTTCCTTCATCGCCGGGGTGATGCCGACCAGCCGCGGATCGCTTTCCGCCATGTCGCACAGCCATTGGCCGAACACGCCGGAGTACTTCGGACCGGCGATCTTCTTCGCCGCCGGTGCCACGCCGGCGGAGCTGTCGGCGGGCTCCAGCTTGGTGATCGCGTGGTAGCCGATGGGGTCGACCTCGGCCGGGGCGAAGCCCTTGCCCTTCTTCGTCACCACATGCAGGAACTGCGGGCCCTTGAGGTCGCGCATGTTGCGCAGAGTGGCGATCAGCGTCGGCAGGTCGTGGCCATCGATGGGGCCGATGTAGTTCCAGCCGAGCTCCTCGAAGAGCGTGCCGGGCACCAGCATGCCCTTGGCGTACTCCTCGGTGCGGCGGGCGATTTCCCAGGCGCCGGGCAGGCGCGAGAGGACCTTCTTGCTGCCCTCGCGCATGCTCGTGTAGGTGCGGCTGGAAAGGATCTTCGCCAGGTAGTTGGACAGCCCGCCGACGTTGCGCGAGATCGACATGTCGTTGTCGTTGAGCACCACCAGCATGTCGGCGCCGACTTCCGGAGCGTGGTTCAGCGCCTCGAACGCCATCCCCGCGGTGAGCGCGCCGTCGCCGATCACGGCGATGGATTTGCGCCCGCTGCCTTGCATCCGCGCGGCGATGGCCATGCCCAGGGCGGCGCTGATCGAGGTGCTGGAGTGGCCGACGCCGAAGGTGTCGTACTCGCTCTCGCTGCGCCGCGGGAAGGCGGCGATGCCGTCCTTCATGCGCAGGCTGGCCATCCGCTCGCGGCGCCCGGTGAGGATCTTGTGCGGGTAGGCCTGGTGGCCGACGTCCCACACCAGGCGGTCGTCCGGGGTGTCGAAGACGTAGTGCAGGGCGATGGTCAGTTCGATCACGCCGAGGCCAGCACCGAAGTGACCGCCGGTCAGCCCGACGCTGTAGAGCAGGTCCTGGCGAAGTTCGTCGGCGAGGGTTTCCAGTTCGGCCTCGCCCAGGCGACGCAGTTCTTCCGGCGTCGCGGCGCGGTCGAGAAGGGGAGTGGACGGGCGCTCGCGGGGAAACTCGTGGAACGTCTTGGGCATCAGGCTGATCGTTATTGGAAAAGGCGAAGGGCGCAGTTTACCCGAAAGCGCTCGTGGCGGGCTTGCCGCCACGGCGTGAATCGGTGCCGCTGCAGTGGGTCGCAATGCACCGCTGCGCTATGCTGCGCGGCGCATCGGGGCGTCAATTGATGATGAAGCTGAGCAACCAGAGCGCCAGCAGCAGGAGAATGATGCCGCTGATGATCGACCGTCGGAAGAAGGCGCGGAACGCCCCGACCAGCAGGATCAGGCCGAGGACCAGGGCGGCGATGTTAAGGATCGAGCGGTCCATGCCCAGCGCGGCGGCCAGGCCATCGACGAAATTGTGCCCGGCGACGGCGAACAGGCTGAACAGCCAGTCCAGGCTGTCGACGATGAAACGGATCAGCGAGCCCAGCATCTGGCCGAGCGTCTCGAAGAAATCTACTTGCATATGAGGTTCCCTGTGAGGTCCATGCAGGCGCCGCGCCGTGGGCGAAGCGCTCCTTCGAGGCTTGGGCTGTCGCGCAGGCTCGCGAGTTCCCTACGCGTGGCGAGAGTCGCGCATGGCTGAGTGGCGCGTGCCGCGCTGGCTCAAGCGAAGCGGCGGACTGCTGCTGGTGCTGCTCGCCGGCCTGTGGCTGGCCGATCGCCTGTTTCCGCTGCCGCTGCCGGGCGACGACCTGGCGCGCGTGGTGCTCGCCGAGGACGGCACGCCGCTGTGGCGTTTCGCCGATGCCAACGGCGTGTGGCGCTACCCGGTGCGCCTGGACGAGGTTTCGCCCTATTACCTGGAGGCGCTGCTGACCTACGAGGACCGCTGGTTCTACCAGCATCCGGGGATCAATCCGCTGGCCGTCGCTCGAGCTGCCTGGCAGAACCTCAGCGGCGGCCGCGTGCTGTCCGGCGGCAGCACACTGTCGATGCAGGTGGCGCGGTTGCTCGATCCGCACCCGCGCACCCTTGCCGGCAAGCTGCGCCAGGTCTGGCGCACCGCCCAGCTGGAATGGCACCTGTCGAAGGACGAGATCCTCAGGCTCTATCTGGACCGCGCGCCCTTCGGCGGCACCCTGCAGGGCGTCGCCGCGGCAAGCTGGACGTACCTGGGCAAGCCGCCGGCGCAGTTGACCCGCGCCGAAGCGGCGTTGCTCGCGGTACTGCCCCAGGCGCCCAGCCGGCTGCGCCCGGACCGCCACCCGCGTCGGGCCCAGGCGGCGCGCGACAAGGTGTTGCAGCGCCTGCGGCAGTTCGCGGTGTGGCCGGCGCAGACGGTCGACGAGGCCCTGCAGGAGCCCGTCCTGCTGGCGCCGCGCGAGCAGCCGCAACTGGCGCCGCTGCTGGCGCGGCGGCTGAATCGTCCCGGCAGCCCGCCGCTGATCCGCAGCACCCTGGACGCCGCCCTGCAGCGGCGCCTGGAAGACTTCCTGCTGGGCTGGCGCGCGCGGCTGCCGGAGCGCACCTCGGCGGCGCTGCTGGTGGTCGAGCACGAGAGCATGGCGGTGCGCGCCTACCTGGGCTCGGTGGACCTCGGCGACCGCACGCGCTTCGGCCACGTCGACATGGTCGCCGCGCAACGCTCGCCCGGCTCCACGCTGAAGCCCTTCCTCTACGGCATGGCGCTGGATGCCGGGCTGATCCATTCCGAATCGCTGCTGCAGGACGTGCCGCGGCGCTATGGCGATTACCGTCCCGGCAACTTCGCCTCCGGGTTCAACGGGCCGGTGGCGGCCAGCGCGGCGCTCTCGGCCTCGCTCAACCTGCCGGCGGTGCAACTGCTCGAAGCCTACGGGCCGAAGCGCTTTGCCGGCGAGCTGCGCAACGTCGGCGTGCCGCTGGCCCTGCCGGCGCTGGCCGAGCCGAACCTGGCGCTGATTCTCGGCGGCGCCGGCAGCCGCCTCGACGAGCTGGTCAGCGGCTACAGCGCCTTCGCCCGCGGCGGCGAAGTGGCGCGGCTGCGTTTCCAGCCCGACGATCCGCTGCTCCAACGGCGCCTGCTGTCGCCCGGCGCGGCCTGGATCGTGCGGCGCATCCTCGCCGGGCAGGCGCGTCCGGACCGCGACCCGCGCTCCGAGCTGGTGCAGCGCCCCGGCCTGGCCTGGAAAACCGGCACCAGCTATGGCTTTCGCGATGCCTGGGCCATCGGCGTCGGCCCGCGCTACCTGATCGGCGTGTGGATCGGCCGGCCCGACGGCACACCGGTGCCCGGCCAGTTCGGCCTGGCCTCGACAGCGCCCCTGCTGCTGCAGGTGCACGACATCCTGGTCAACCGCGATGCGCAGCGCGGCCTGGCGCCGCCGGGCGATACGCAGCCGGCGAGCGTCGGCGTCGCGGCGATCTGCTGGCCGTTGGGCCAGCCCCTGGTGAAGAGCGACCCCAACTGCCGTCGCCAGCGCTTCGCCTGGACGCTGGACGGCACCACGCCGCCGACCCTGGCGGCGGGCGACCAGCCGCTTGGCCTGGGCCTGTTGCAGACGGTCTGGCTGAATCCGGCCGGGCGGCGGGTGGATGCCGATTGCCCCGGCGCCCGCGCGCAACCGGTGGCGCTCTGGCCGGCGCCGCTGGAACCCTGGCTGGCGCGACGCGAGCGGCGTGCCGCGCGGCTTCCGGCGATCGACCCGAGCTGCCCGCCGAAGCTGCCCGACGCCGCGCCCGGGCTGTCCATCGTCGGCGTGCGCGAGGGCGACCAGCTACGCCGTCCGGCGAACAGCGGCGAAGCACTGCAGCTGCGCCTCGGTGCGCTGGGCGGCGGCGGGCGGCGCTGGTGGTTCCTCGACGGCGAGCCGCTGGGCGAAAGCCAGGGCGAGGAAACCCTCACCCCGACCTTGAGCCGTCCCGGCCATCACCAGCTCAGCGTGCTCGACGAGAGCGGGCAGACCGCGCGCGTCGAGTTCAGCCTGCTCGACTGAGCGACTGCCATCGGATTTTCATCCGTTCCCGGTGGACTGGCTCAAGAGCTGCATCGATTCAGCCGATAGCGCCTCCACAAGAACAATCCGAGACCTGTCGCCCCCAAACACTTCTTCCGTTTTTCCCAGGAGTCATGCATGCGCCTCTGGCAACGCAGTATTCAGTGGCAGTTGACCCTCAGCATGGGCGCCGCCCTGCTGGTCAGTATTCTCATCGTGATCGCGATCTATTCGCTGGTGGTCGACCGCCTGGCCGAACAGGCGCTGGTCGAGGACGCCCTGCCGGCCAGCGTGGCGGCGGTCGGCAACGACCTCGAACGGCTGCTCGCCGAACCGGTCACCGCGGCGCGCGATATCGCCGGCAATAGCATGGTCCGGGAGTGGCTGGCCGAAGGCGAGGCGGCGGAGCGCCAGGACGCCTTCCTGCGCTACCTCAAGGGCGTGCAGGTGCAGCAGAAGGCGCTGACCACCTTCATCGTCGCCCTCGGCAGCGGCCACTACTTCACCGAGAAGGGCCTGGATCGCACCCTCAGCCGCGGCCCGGCCGAGAACGACTGGTTCTATTCGATGCTCGATTCGGGTGTCGAGCGCACGGTGCAGGTGGACATCGACAAGTCGACCCGTGTGCCGACGCTGTTCATCAACTACCGGGTCAGCCAGAACGGCAAGCCGCTGGGCATCGCCGGGCTGGGCTTCGGCCTGGATGCGATGTCACAGCTGATCAGCGACTTCCACTTCGGCGAGCGCGGCCGCGTGCTGTTGGTCGCCGCCGACGGCCGGGTCAAGGTGCATCCGCAGGCCGAGTTCAACGACACCCGCGAGCTGCGCGATCTGGTTGGCGCCGAGGCCGCGCAGGCGCTGCTCGGCGGCTCGACCAAGGCAGTCCCGTTCAGCCGCGAGGGCGAGGACTACCTAGCCCTAGCGCGGCCGCTGAAGAGCCTCGGCTGGCTGCTGGTCAGCGAAGTGCCGGCGGCGCAGGTGTATGGCGCGGCGCGGCAGGCGCTGCTGCTGACCAGCCTGAGCGGGCTCGGCGTGGCGCTGCTGTCGCTGCTGCTGGTGGTGCTCCTGGCGCGCGGACTGGTGCGGCCGATCCTGCAGGTCACCGCGGCGCTGGTGGAGATCGGTGGCGGCGGGGGCGACCTTACCCGGCGTCTGGACGAGAGCCGCAAGGACGAACTGGGCGATCTGGCGCGCGGCTTCAACCGCTTCATCGGCAGCCAGCGGCAACTGATCGGCGACGTGCTGGCGACCAGCGCGCAACTGCGCGCCGCGGTCGGCCACGTCGCCAAGGTGGTGGACAACACCGCCGGGCGCACCGGCCAGCAACAGCAGATGACCGACATGGTGGCCACGGCGGTGCACGAGATGGGGCTGACCGTGCAGGAGATCGCGCGCAACGCCAGCCAGGCCGCGCAGGCCTCGCGGAGCGCCCATGACGAGGCCGGCCAGGCGCGCACCGTGGTCGGCCAGTCGGTGGCGAACATCGAGAGGATGTCCGCCGAGATCGGTAGCGCCGCCCGCGCCGTGCAGGATCTGGCGGCCCAGATCGGCTCCATCGACCAGGTGCTGGCGGTGATCCGCGGGATTTCCGAGCAGACCAATCTGCTGGCGCTGAACGCGGCGATCGAAGCCGCGCGGGCCGGCGAAATGGGCCGCGGTTTCGCCGTGGTCGCCGACGAGGTGCGCACCCTGGCCAGCCGCACCCAGGCTTCCACCGACGAAATCCAGCAGATGATCGGGCGCCTCAAGCAGGGCGCCGACACCGCGGTCAGCTCGATGCACGCCGGCCAGGCCGCGACCGGCACCGGCGTGGAATCCAGTCAGCGCACCGGTCAATCGCTCAGTGCGATCAGCGACCAGGTCGAACGGATCAGCGACATGAACCATCAGGTGGCCGCGGCGACCGAGGAGCAGTCGTCCGTGACCGAGGAGATCAACCGCAACGTGCAGGGGATCGCCGATCTGGCCCAGGCCACCGCCAGCGAGGTGTCCAGTTGCCGCGACGATTGCCAGGTGCTGCGTGGCCTGGCGGACGACCTGAGCACGCAGGTGGGACGTTTCCGCCTCTGACCGGCCCTTGCGGGTTCACCCAGGAGACCTCCGGCCCGAGGTGCCCGGGCTGGTCGATCAGCCGCGGCGGATCAGCCACACGCCGCCGAGAATCAGCACCAGCCCGGCGATCTTGCCGAGGCTGATCGGCGCTTCGCGGAAGCCGGCCCAGCCGAAATGGTCGAGTACCACCGCCATGCTCAACTGGCCGGCGAGCACCAGCACCATGAACAGCAGCGCGCCGACGCGCGGGCCGGCGAACGCCGCGGTGACGATGAAGAACGCGCCGAGGAAGCCGCCGCACCACTGCCACCAGCTCAGCCCCTTGAGCATGTTCAGACTGGGCAGTTCGCGCTGGGCCAGGGTGATGCAGAACAGCAGCGCGGTGCCGACCGCGAAGGAAATCAAGGCTGCCGCGGCGACGCTGGATACCTGCCTGGCCAGCAGGCCGTTGATGCCGGCTTGCAGGGTCAGGACCGAACCGGCGACGAAGGGCAGGGCGAGCAGCCACCAGGCGAAAGGCATAAGGACTCCGGTCGGGAAAAGGGCCGGGGATTATGCCCCAGCCTTGCGACATCGCGTTCGGATGAAGTGCCCGTTCAGCGCGGCGGATGCGCGGCCGACTCTTCGGCATCGGCGAGGGCGAGGAGGGTGGCGAAGAACGCCTGCTTGCCGCGCTCGTAGGCCTGCGCGTCGGCGACCGGGCTGTCCACCAGCTTGCGTTTCAGCGCGTTGAAGGTCGCCACGTCTTCGGGGTGCTGGCGCAGCCAGTCGCGCACCCGCAGCGCCTGGCGGGCCTGCTGCGGATCGAGAATCCGCAGGCGTTGCCCACGCCTCACCAGCTCGTCGCCCTGCTGGCGGTAGCCCAGCCCGAGCAGCAGCTCGACCAGGTCGGCGCCGTCCAGGGTGTGCGGAGGCACCAGGAGGATGTCGATCGACGGCCGCCCGCCCAGGCCGGGCACCGCGGTGCTGCCGACGTGTTCGAAGCGCACGCCGAGGATGCCCTCGCGTTGCAGCGTGCCGTCGAGCTCCGCCAGCGCTTCGGCATAGCGCTGCGAGCCACCCGCCTGCGCCTCGACGAATTCCACGGCCTCGGCGGGAAGGCGGCCATCGAGCGTGACGGGGCGCGGATTATCGGCCATGGCGTTTCTCCTGTCAGAGCCTGTTCCTGGGTCTCGGGGCGAACGGACCGGGCCGGCTCAGCGCGGTGGATACTGGCTGAGCACCTTGGCCACGGTGTCGTTGATCGCCTGGGCGCGTTCGTTCGGGCCGGGCGGGTTCTGCCGCATGATCTGCTCGGCGCTGCCGCGCCAGACCAGCTTGCCGTCCTTGCCGTCCAGCAGGTCGATCTGGATGGTGCCGACCTTGTAGTCGATGGTGCGCGTCTGGTTGATCGCCGGGCCGCCCCAGTAGTTGCCCCAGTAACCGCCCCAATAGCCACCATAGTTGGTGCTGACCTCCTCCCGGCGCTCGTCGACGATCAGCCAGGCCTGCACCTTGAGGTCCGCCGCAGAGCCAGCCGCCGCCGGACGCAGGCCGCGCTGGTCGAGCTGCGTGCCGATCGCTTCGCGGATGCGCTGTTCGGTGAGGTCGCTCTTGATCCGCGGATCGTCGGGGCGGTACTGCACCACCGGTGCCTGCCAGGCCCAGCTGTGGTAGGCGGCGAAATCGCGGCTGGCGTCGTAGTCGCGGTCGATCTGGACCGACTGGCAGGCGCCGAGCAGGAGCAGGGCGGGTATCCACAGCAGTGCTTTGAACATCATCGATTCTCCGAAAAAACCTGATCGTTCGAGGATACGCCCGCGCACGGGGTCAGGACGGCGGGTATTTTTCCAGCGCGCGGTTGACCGCATCGCGCAGCGCCTCGCGGTTCGCCGACGGGCTGTCGCCACCGGCGCGCGTCTCGGCGCTGCCGCTCCACACCGGCTGGCGGCTGGCGCCGTCGAGCAGCTCGATGCGCACCACCAGTACCTGTTCCTCGTAGGTGCGCACGACCGGCACGCTGGCATAGCCGCCATAGTAGTCGCGCCCGTAGGGACCGCGCCCGTAGGCGCCGCCGTAGTTGCCGCCATAGCCGTAGTCGTCGTAGACCTGGCGCACGCGGCGCTCCACGCGCAGTTCGGCGCTGACCTGCAGGTCGGCCGGGTTGCCGGCCTGGGCCGGGCGCAGGCCGCGGCGGTCGAGGCCGGCGGCCACGGCTTCGGCCGTCTGCTCGGGCGTTGCCCAACTGCTGCCCGCCGGCAGCCGGCCCTGCGCCCAGCTCCAGTTGCGGTAGCGGCCGTAATCGCGCGGCGCGGCCGGATAGGCGCTGGCATCGTAGGCATTTGCCGTGGCCTGCGGCGGGGCCGGCGGCAGCGGGTTGGAACTGGCCGTGTAGGGGTTGTCCTTCGCGCAGCCGGCGAGCAGCAGCGCCAGGGGCAGGGCGAGGGTGGCGGAAAACGCGAAGCGACGCTTCATGGTCAATCTCCTGCGGCGTACGAACGCCCTCTCAGCGTGGCTGGCAGAGCCAGTGCAGATAACGGCCCAGCCCGGCGAACGCCGGATGCCGGCGGTGCGCCAGCTCCATCTCGATCAGGTCGGCGGGGTCGGCCTTGGCCTGGAATTCCGCCGGCATGTAGTCGTGGAACACGCGCACGCCACTGGTGCTTTCGACCCGCCAATCGGCGTGCAGTTGCGCCGCCAGCTCGCGTGGGTCGAGCGGCCGCTGCGGGGTCAGGCTCTGGCCCTCGCCGGCGAAGCTGGCCTTGCGCAGCTTGCGGAAATGCCCCTTGAGCAGGTTGCGGTAGACCAGCGCGTCCTTGTTGTAGAACGCCAGCGACAGCCAGCCATCGTCGGCGGTGAGCCGGCGCAGGGCCGGCAGGATCGCCGCCGGTTCGGCCAGCCATTCGAGCACTGCGTGGCAGACCACCAGATCGTAGGGCGCCTCCAGCCGTTCGGTCAGATCCTGCCAGGGCGCCTGGATGAAGGTGGCGGCGAGACCGGCCTCGGCGAAGCGCTGGCGGGCGCCGTCGAGCATCGGCTGGGCCGGCTCGGCGAGGGTCACCTGATGGCCGCGTTCGGCCAGCCAGAGCGCCATGTGGCCGAGCCCGGCGCCGATGTCGAGCACGCGCAGCGGGCGTTGCGGCAAGGTTTCGGCGAGGTCCGCCTGCAGCACGGCGAGGCGGATCGCACCCTTGGCACCACCGTAGATCTTCTCGGCGAAGCGCGTCGCCAGGGCGTCGAAGTGGCGGTCGCTCATGTGAAGCGCCGCTCGTTGTCGGCGAGTTTGGCGCGCACCGCCTGGTCCATGTCGATGCCCAGTTCGGTGCACATCAGCAGCAGGTAGAGAACCACGTCGGCGACTTCCTGGCCGGCATGTTCGAGCTGGTCGGGCGGGAGCTGTCGCGACTGGTCTTCGTCGAGCCACTGGAAGATTTCCACCAGCTCGGCCATTTCCACGCTGGCGGCCATGGCGAGGTTCTTCGGGCTGTGGAATTTCCGCCAGTCGTTGGCATCGCGGATCGCGTGCATACGGGCGGTGAGCTGTTCGAGGTTCATGCGGGGCTCCTTGGAGCCGCATAGCTTCGAGGGTTGCGCCCGCCCGCGCAAGGTTCGGCGTGTGGCCCGGCGGCTAGGGCAGCGTCGACCACTCGCCGTCCATGTGCGGCAGGTCGTCCGCGCCGCGCAGCGCCAGTTGGCCGCTGGCCCCCGGCGCGCTGGCCAGCAGGGTCAGCTCGCCGGGCAGCAGCAGCGGTTTCTTGAAGCGCACCTGCACCTCGTAGCCGGCGTCTGGCAGGCGATCGCCGAGCGCCGCCAGGCTGCGTGCCTCGAGCCACAGGCCGTGGGCGATGGCGCGGGGGAAGCCGAACAGGCGCGCGCTGAGGGCGCTGAGGTGGATCGGGTTGTAGTCGCCGGCGACCCGCGCATAGGCGCGGCCGATATCCGCCGGCGCCCTCCAGCGGTCGACTTCGGCGAGCGCCAGCGCGGCGCGGGGCTCGGCCTCACACGGTTCGCCAGGGAGCTTCGCGGCGCGGCTGAGGAAACGGCTTTCGCCTTCCCAGAGCGGCCCGAGCTGGTCGTCGAGGCTGATCAGCAGGCTGAACAGCGCGCCTTTCGCGTGCGGCTGCAGATCGGCCACGCGCACGCCGACGCGGAACGGGCCCAGCCCGCCGAGCGGACGCAACACGCGGATACGGTTTTCCAGGTGCACCAGGCCAAGTAGCGGGAAGGGGAAGTCGTCCGCCGTCAGCAGGCGCATCTGCAGGGCGAATGCCATCACGTGCGGGTAGGTCGGCGGCAGCCGGCCGTCGTCGGCGAACGCGCAGACGCGCCGGTAGGCAGCGAGGTGGCGCGCTTCCACGCTGACCGGGCAGCGCAGGCCGCCTTCGGGCAGCGTGCGGCCGCTGACCTTGCGCTTCAAGGCGGCGCGCAGGAACAGCTCGGGCAGCGCGGGTGGGGCGTGCAACTCGGTCCAGGGTTGGTTCATGTCGACCCCTCAGGCGCCCAGCAGGCTTTGTCCGCAGACGCGCAGCACCTGGCCGGTGACGCCACCGGAAGCGGGCTGGGCGAACCAGGCGACGGTTTCGGCGACGTCCTGCGGCTGGCCGCCCTGGCCGAGGGAATTCATCCGCCGCCCGGCCTCGCGGATGGTCAGCGGCATGGCCGCGGTCATCTGTGTCTCGATGAACCCCGGCGCCACCGCGTTGATGGTGATGCCGCGCTTGGCCAGCTCCAGCTCCCAGGCCTGCAGCAGGCCGATCAGCCCGGCCTTGCTGGTGGCGTAGTTGGTCTGGCCGAAATTCCCGGCGATACCACTGGTGGACGACACCAGCAGCACGCGGCCTTCGTCGCGCAGCGTGCCGCTTTCCAGCAGCGCCTGGGTCAGCCGCTGCGGCGCCTTGAGGTTGACCGCGATGACCGAGTTCCACAGCTCGTCGGTCATCTTCGCCAGGGTCTTGTCGCGGGTGATGCCGGCGTTGTGCACGACGATGTCGACGCCGTCCGGCAGCGCCTCGACCAGCCGCTGCGGCGCCTCCTCGCCGCCGATGTCCAGGCCCAGCGCCTTGCCGCCCAGGCGCGCGGCCAGGGCGTCGAGCTCCTTCTGCGCTTTGGGCACATCCAGCAGCACCACTTCCGCGCCGTCGCGGGCGAGGGTTTCGGCGATGGCCGCGCCGATGCCGCGGGAGGCGCCGGTGACCAGCGCGCGCTTGCCGGCCAGTGGCCGCGTCCAGTCCTGCACCTTCTGCTCGCTGGCTGCGAGGCGGATCACCTGGCCGGAGACGTAGGCGCTCTTCGGCGAGAGGAAGAAGCGCAGCGCGCCCTCCAGCTGGTCTTCGGCGCCTTCGCCGACGTACAGCAACTGCACCGTGCCGCCGTGGCGGATTTCCTTGCCCAGCGAGCGGGTGAAGCCTTCAAGGGCGCGCTGCGCGCTGGCGGCGAAGGGATCGATGAGGGTTTCCGGCGGCCGTCCGAGGACCACCACGTGGGGGTTGCCGGCGAGGCTCTTCATCGCGGGCTGGAAGAAGTCGCGCAGGGCTACGAGTTGGTCGCAGTCGACGATCGCGCTGGCATCGAACACCAGCGCCTTGAGCCGTGGGCCGTGCTCGGCGGTCCAGCTCGGCAGGCCGGCGACCGCGTTCGGCGTGTACACCGCGTCGGTCAGCCTCGCCAGGATTGGCAGCAGGCCGGCGGCCAGTGTGCCATCGCCGCCGAGCAGCAGCGCGCCGTCCACCGGGCGCCCGCGCCCGGAACTCCAGCGTTCCAGCGGCACCGGCGAGGGCAGGCCGAGGGAGGCCACCAGCTTCTGCCCGAGAGCGGAATTGGCGAAGGTGAAATAACGGTCGCTCATGGAACGGACTCCTGCATTGAATCTCCAAAGTGGACCACGTCGCGCCGCCACTCGTTCGCGGCGGCGCGGCCTCAACCAGGAGCCTCGCCATGACTTCGTTGCGCCGGGTCGCCATCGTCGGCGGCAACCGCATTCCCTTCGCCCGATCCAACACCGCCTACGCCACCGCGAGCAATCAGGACATGCTGACCGCCGCGCTGGAGGGCCTGATCGAGCGCTACAACCTGCACGGCCTGCGCCTCGGCGAAGTCGCAGCCGGCGCGGTGCTCAAGCATTCGCGCGACTTCAACCTGACCCGCGAATGCGTGCTCGGCTCGCGCCTGGCGCCGGAAACGCCGGCCTACGACGTCCAGCAAGCCTGTGGCACCGGGTTGGAAGCGGTGATCCTGGTGGCCAACAAGATCGCCCTCGGGCAGATCGACAGCGGCATCGCCGGCGGCGTCGACACCACCTCGGACGCGCCCATCGGGGTCAACGAAGGGCTGCGCAAGATCCTCCTGCAGGCCAACCGCGGCAAATCCACAGCCGACAAGCTCATGCCGTTCATGCAGCTGCGCCCCGGTCATCTCAAGCCGGCGCTGCCGCGCAACGGCGAGCCGCGCACCGGGTTGTCGATGGGCGAGCACTGCGAGCTGATGGCGCAGGAGTGGGCGATCCCCCGCGCCGAGCAGGACCAACTGGCCTACGACAGCCATCACAAGCTTGCCGCCGCCTATGCCGAGGGCTGGCAGGACGACCTGCTGACGCCCTACCTGGGCCTGAACCGTGACCAGAACCTGCGCGCCGACATCAGCCTGGAGAAGATGGCGACGCTGAAACCGGTGTTCGAGAAGGGCCCGCGCGGCACCCTCACGGCGGCCAATTCGACGCCGCTCACCGATGGCGCCTCGCTGGTGCTGCTGGCCAGCGAGGACTGGGCCAGGGCGCGCGGCCTGCCGATCCTCGCCTATTTCAGGGACGGCGAGGCGGCGGCGGTGGATTTCGTCAAGGCGAAGGAAGGGCTGCTGATGGCGCCGGTCTACGCGGTACCGCGGCTGCTGGCGCGCAACGGGCTGACGCTGCAGGACTTCGACTACTACGAGATTCACGAAGCCTTCGCCGCCCAGGTGCTCTGCACGCTGAAGGCCTGGGAAGACGCCGGCTACTGCCGCGAACGGCTCGGCCTGGAGGCGCCGCTGGGCGCCATCGACCGCACGCGGCTGAACGTCAAGGGTAGCTCGCTGGCCGCCGGACACCCGTTCGCCGCCACCGGCGGGCGCATCGTCGCCAACCTGGCCAAGCTGCTCGCCGCCGCCGAGAGCGGCCGCGGGCTGATCTCCATCTGCGCCGCCGGCGGGCAAGGCGTGACGGCGATTCTGGAGCGTTGAAGCGGACGGCGCTCGGCGAGAGCTCGCCTGGTGGGTTACGGCGCCCGTGGCGATGTCGCGCGACCGATGGTGAGGCGCCTAACCCACCCTACGGGCCGGAGCGACTTTCGTAGGGTGGGTTAGCGGCGAGCACGCGGTCGACAGATACGCCGCCAAACGCTCGCGCCGCGCAACCCACCGGGCGAAGCTCGTCGAGACCACGCTTGGTGGGTTACGGCGCGCGTGACGATATTGTGCGGCCGATGCATCGGGTGGGGCGCCTAACCCACCCTACGGGCCGGTGCGATTTTTCGTAGGCTGGGCTTCAGCCCACGTTCGTCCACCGAAGCGCCGCATAACCACGGGGCGGCGCCCGGCGTTTCCTAAGCGGAATCGCCGCTGCGCAGGCGGATCGCCAGGTCGAGGATGTCCTTGGCGACGTAGTCCCAGTCGCCTTCGGCCTGCAGGTCGCGGGTCTGCCGTGGGCCGTACTCGTGGGGGCGTGGGATGAAGACGGTCTTCAAGCCCAGCGCCTGGGCCGCGCTCAGGTCCGAGTTGTGCGCGGCGCAGAGCATGACGTCTTCGGGCGGCAGGCCCAGCAGGTCGCAGGCGCCGAGGTAGACCTCGCGGTCGGGTTTGTAGTGGCGAAACAGGTCGGCGCAGAACAGCACGTTCCACGGCAGCCCGGCATGCCGGGCGACGTCCAGCATCAGGCTGAGGTTGCCGTTGGTGAGGCTGCCGACGGTGTAGTGCCGGCGCAGCGCCGTGAGCCCGGCGACGCTGTCGGGCCAGGGCTCCAGCCGGTGCCAGAAGCGGTTGATGCGCTGCCGCTGCGCCTCGTCGAAGTCCAGCCCGTGCTCTTCCAGCAGTCGATCCAGGCTCTGCCGGTGCAGGTCGTCCAGCACCGTCCAGGGTTGCTCGCCGCGGCGCACGCGGTCCATCGACGGCGCGTAGTGCCCGCGCCACTCATCGGCGAGGGTCTCGCCGGGAATCGCCTGGCCGGTTTCCCGTGCCAGCTCGGCGAACTGCGCGATCAGGCTGGAGCGCCAATCCACCACGGTGCCGAACACGTCGAATACGATGGCTTTCATCGGGAGCCTCCTGAATTACCTGGCGTGCGTCGTGCGCACCTTGGTCCGTTGCGCCGTTGACCGTAGGGTGCGCCATGCGCACCGGGCGGCGTAGCGGATTTATGCCTGTTTCGGCGTGACCCGGATGTCGCTGATGCCCAGCTCGGCGATGCGGCTGTACTCGCTGTCGCAGACCGGGTCTTCCCAGGGTGCATCGGTGGTCACCTGGGGTTCGGCCTGGTGTTCCTGCATCAGCCGCAGGCGTACCTGGTCCAGGCTCGGCTCCTCGAATTCCTGCATGTCCAGGGACGCGTCCTGGCCGTTGATGCGGTAGCTGACGTGGTACTGCTTGAGTGCGTGCATGGCGAGAATCCTGGGCGGGTTTGTCTTCCGACCACGCCGGCGCGCTCAGTTTCCCTCGCGTTCGCCGGCATCGGCTTCGGCGGCGAGCAGCAGCGCCTTGCGCGGCACGCCCCAACGGTAGCCGCTGAGCGCGCCGCTGGCGCCGACTACGCGGTGGCAGGGCACCAGCAAACCGAGCGGATTGCTGGCGCAGGCGCGGGCGATGGCACGCGGGTGGCTGCCGAGCTGTTCGGCGAGTTCGCCGTAACGGCGCGTCTGCCCCGAGGGAATCGCCTGCAGGGCCTGCCAGACGCGCTGCTGGAAGGCGCTACCGCGCAGGTCCAGCGGCAGATGCACGGCGCGTGCCGGCTCGTCCAGCTGGCGCAGCGTTGCCGCCAGCCAGTCGCCGAGGCCCTGCGGGTCTTCTTCCAGTTCGGCGGCGGCGAAGCGCTGGCGCAGGTCGGCGAGCAGCGTTTCGCGGTCGTCGCCGAACAGCAGCGCGCAAACGCCCCGTGCGCTGGCGGCGAGTAACAGCAGGCCCAGCGGGCAGGCGGCGAAGGCATAGCGCAGGCGTTCGCCGGCGGCGCGCTGGCGGCGTTGCGCCGGGCTCAGCGCGGCGGGCGTTTCGTACAGCGCGCGGGTGCCCGAGTAGCCGGCCTGCAGCGCCGCCTCGAGCACCGAGTCTGCCTCCGGCAGGGCGGCTTCCAGGCGCTGCCGGCGCTGCGCGGCGGCCCAGGCGCGCGGCGTCAGCCCGGTGCGCGCCTTGAATGCCCGTGCCAGGTGCGAGGGCGACAGGCCGATGCGCACGGCCAGTTGCTCCAGCGTCGGCGTGGCTTCGCTGCTTTCCAGCAGGCGGCAGGCGGCGGCCACCAGGGCGTCCAGCTGCTGTGCCGGGCTCTGGCCGTTGGGCACGCAGCGCTGGCAGGCGCGAAAGCCGGCGGCTTCGGCGGCGGCCGCATCGGCGTGGAAGCTGACGTTGGTGCGCAGCGGCCGGCGCGCCGGGCAGCTCGGCCGGCAGTAGATGCCGGTGGAGCGCACGGCGAAGACGAAGCGCCCATCGAAGGCGGCATCGCGTTCGCAGACGGCTTGCCAGTAGCGCGCGGAGTCGGGCATGGACGGATCGCTCGGTTGAAGTCGTGCGATTGTCGCCGCCCGCGCCGGTGCCGCCAATCCGCAACGCGCTTTCAAACGGTGCCGTGGGAGCGCAGGGCGATGAGGGTGGTCGAAGGCTGACGAAAGGGCTGACGCGGACCTCGCAGGCTTCCTCCGCCAATTCCCCGAGGGCCTTGCCAATGCACGCCGGAAGGTCGCATGCCAGGCGGGCTTCTGTGACAATCGGTCCTCAGGGTAGGCGAAATGCCGTCGCGCCGATGCTAGGCTGCGGGAAATTTTACAGAGTCCTCGCTGACCCTTACGAGTCCCAAGGAGACCGATGAAAACGCCCAAACGACTGGAATCGTTGCTAGAGGACGGCCTCATCGACGAAGTGCTGCGACCCTTGCTCAGCGGCAAGGAAGCAGCGGTTTACGTGGTGCGCTGCGGCACCGAACTGCGTTGCGCGAAGGTCTACAAGGAGGCCAACAAGCGCAGCTTCCGCCAGGCCTCCGAGTATCAGGAAGGGCGCAAGGTCCGTAACAGCCGCGATGCCCGCGCCATGGCCAAGAGCACCAAGCACGGCCGCAAGGAGGCCGAGGAGGCCTGGCAGAACGCCGAGGTCAGCGCGCTGTTCCGCCTCGCCGCGGCGGGCGTGCGGGTGCCCAAGCCTTACGATTTCCTCGACGGCGTGCTGCTGATGGAGATGATCGACGACGGTTACGGCGATGCCGCGCCGCGTCTCAACGACGTCGACCTGGAGCCGGAAGACGCCCGCGAATTCCACGCCTTCATGATCGGCGAAATCGTCAAGATGCTCTGTGCCGGGCTGGTCCACGGCGACCTCTCGGAATTCAACGTGCTGCTCGACGCCCACGGCCCGGTGATCATCGACCTGCCGCAGGCGGTGGACGCCGCCGGCAACAACCACGCCTTCAGCATGCTCGAGCGCGACGTCGGCAACATGGCCGCCTATTTCGGCCGCTTCGCCCCGGAGCTCAAGTACACCAAGTACGCCAAGGAGATGTGGGCGCTGTTCGAGGAGGGCAAGCTGACGCCGGAGACCCGGTTGACCGGCCAGTTCGTCGAAGCCGAGGACGAAGCCGACGTCGACGCGGTGATGCGCGAGATCAAGGCCGCGCTGGCCGACGAGGCGCGCCGCCAGGCTGCGCTGAAGGATGACGACGACAAGGAGCAGGAACCGCCGCCACCGCCGTGGATGAGCTGAGCGGCGGCGCTTCGGCGCCGGAATCAAAAAGGCGAAGCCTCGGCTTCGCTTTTGTGCGCGGTGTTCAGGCGCAACAGCCGCCGGATTCAAGGTCCCTGAGGATCGGGCAGTCCGGGCGATGGTCGCCCTGGCAGTGGTCGACCAGCTCCTGCAGCGTGTCGCGCAGGCCGGCGAGTTCGGCGATCTTGCGGTTGAGTTCGTCGATGTGGCCGCAGGCGAGCGCCTTGACGTCGCTGCTGGCGCGCTGGCGGTCCTGCCAGAGGGTCAGCAGTTTGCCGACTTCCGCCAGGGAAAAGCCCAGGTCGCGCGAGCGCTTGATGAACGCCAGGCGGTGCAGGTCCTCGGTCGAATAGTGCCGGTAACCGCTGTCGCTGCGCGCGGCGGCGGGCAGCAGGCCGATGCTTTCGTAATAGCGCAGCATCTTCGCCGAGAGCCCGCTGTGGCGGGCGGCCTGGCCGATGTTCATGGGCTTCTCCTGTTCTGCGGGAGGTTCGTTGTCGTTGCCTGGGGTGCGCCATGCGCACCGCCTGGGTTGTCCCGGTGCGCAAGGCGCACCCTAGGACGCATCGGGTTTCCAGTAGCGCAGCAGCAGCGCGTTGCTCACCACGCTGACGCTGGACAGCGCCATCGCGGCGCCGGCGACCACCGGGTTGAGCAGGCCGAAGGCCGCCAGCGGGATGCCGATCAGGTTGTAGACGAAGGCCCAGAACAGGTTCTGGCGGATCTTCGCGTAGGTGCGCCGGCTGATGTCCAGCGCCGCCGGGACCAGGCGCGGGTCGCCGCGCATCAGGGTGATGCCGGCCGCGTGCATGGCCACGTCGGTGCCGCCGCCCATCGCGATGCCGACATCCGCGGCGGCCAGGGCCGGGGCGTCGTTGATGCCGTCGCCGACCATCGCCACGCGCGCGCCGCCCTGGCGCAGCGCGGCGACCACCGCGGACTTGTCCGCCGGCAGTACTTCGGCGTGCACGTCGGCGATCTGCAGCGCCTCGGCGACCACCCGCGCGCTGCCCCGGTTGTCGCCGGTGATCAGGTGGCTGCGGATGCCGCGCGCGTTCAGCGCGGCGATGGCCTGCGCGGCGCCGTCCTTGAGGCTGTCGCCGAAGGCGAACAGGCCGAGCACGCGCGGCTGCGGCGCGCGTTCGATCAGCCAGGACAACGTGCGGCCCTCGGCCTCCCAGGCCTGCGCACGTTCGGCCAGCGCCCCGGGTTGCAGGCCGCTTTCGTCCAGCAGCCGGCGATTGCCAAGGGCCAGCTCGCGGCCGTCGAGGCGTCCGGCGATGCCGCGGCCGGCGAGGGTCTGACTGGCCTGCACGTCCGCCAGCACCAGGCCACGCTCGTCGGCGAGGGCGAGCATGGCCCTGGCCAGCGGGTGTTCGCTGCCACGCTGCAGGGCGCCGGCCTGCAACAGCAGGGCCGCCTCGTCGCCGTCGCAGGCGTGCAGGTGGACGATGCGCGGCGCGCCGGAGGTCAGCGTGCCGGTCTTGTCGAAGGCCACGTCGCTGATCGCGTGGGCCAGCTCCAGCGCTTCGGCGTCCTTGATCAGGATGCCGTGGCGCGCGGCGACGCCGGTGCCGGCCATGATCGCGGTCGGCGTGGCCAGGCCGAGGGCGCAGGGGCAGGCGATGACCAGCACGGCGACGGCGTTGATCAGCGCGGTTTCGATGCCGGCTCCGGCGAGCAGCCAGCCGGCCAGGGTCGCCACGGCGATCACCAGCACCGCCGGGACGAACACCTGGCTGACCCTGTCCACCAGCTTCTGGATCGGCGCCTTGGCCGCCTGGGCGTCCTCCACCAGGCGGATGATCCGCGCCAGCACGCTTTCCCCGCCCAGCGCGGTGGTGCGTATCAGCAGGCGGCCCTCGCCGTTGATCGCGCCGCCGGTGACCCGGTCGCCCGGGCGTTTCGGCACCGGCAGGCTCTCGCCGCTGATCAGCGCCTCGTCGGCGTGGCTTTCGCCTTCCAGCACCTCGCCATCCACCGGGAAGCGTTCGCCGGGCAGCACGCGCAGGACATCGTCCAGGCGCAGTTCGGCGATGCCCACGTCTTCTTCACGACCCTCCACCAGGCGCACCGCCCGTTCAGGGCGCAGCGCTTCGAGGGCGCGGATCGCCGCGCTGGTCTGGCGTTTGGCGCGGCTTTCCAGGTACTTGCCGAGCAGTACCAGGGCGATGACCACCGCCGAAGCCTCGAAATACAGGTGCGGCGTGTGGCCGGGATGCGCCGTCCACCATTGGTAGAGGCTCAGCCCGTAGCCGGCGCTGGTGCCGAGGGCGACCAGCAGGTCCATGTTGCCGGCGCCGGCGCGCACCGCCTTGAAGGCGGCGACGTAGAAACGCGCGCCGAGAATGAATTGCACCGGCGTGGCGAGGAGGAACTGCAGCCAGGCCGGCAGCATCAGGTGCAGGCCGAACGGCTGGGCGAGCATCGGCAGCACCAGGGGCGCGGCAAGCGCCAGGGCGAGGATCAGCGCCCAGCGCTCGCGGCGCAGTTGGCGCGCGGCGGCATCCACGCTCGGCGCGCCTTCCTCGATGGGCCGAGCGTGGTAGCCGGCGGCTTCGACGGCCTTGATCAGCGCGGCCGGCTCGACACTGCCGAGCAATTCGAGATGCGCGCGTTCGGTGGCCAGGTTGACGCTGGCGCTGCGCACGCCGGGCTGCTTGAGCAGCGCGCGCTCGACGCGGCCGACGCAGGAGGCGCAGGTCATGCCATCGATGGCCAGTTCCAGGCGCTGGCTCGGGACCTCATAGCCGGCTTTTTGCACCGCACCGATCAGGTCGTCGAGGGCGACGCCGTCGGCTTCGACATGCGCGCGCTCCAGCGCCAGATTGACGCTGGCCACGCTGACGCCGGGCACCTTGCCCAGCGCGCGTTCGACGCGACCGGCGCAGGACGCGCAGGTCATGCCGGCGATGGGCAGGTCGTAGCGAAGGGTCGGACTGGGCATGGGAGTACTCCTTGATGGCCGATGGACCCATGCTCAACCTTGACCCCTAGGCAAGGTCAAGCGGAAGCGCGAAGACTCAGCCGCGCGCCGCCGGCAGCATCGCCGCGAGCACGCCGTCGCGTTTGCCGTAGTGGTGCACCAGCGCCATCAGTGCGTGGCCGAGGATCATCGCGAAGAGCAGCCACTGCGCGGTGACGTGGAACCACTTGGCCGCCGCGCGGGTGGTGTCGGACAGCGGCAGCGGCTCGAGGGGGATCAGCCAGAACAGCTCCAGCGGGCGTTTGCCGAACAGCAGGCCGGAGAGCGGCATCAGCACCAGCAGCAGGTACAGCAGCGCGTGTCCGGCCTTGGCCGCTCGCTGTTGCCACACGGCATCGGGCGGGAGTATCTGCGGCGCGCCGTGGCGTGCGCGAACCAGCAGGCGCAGCACGGTCAGCGCCAGCACGGCGAGACCGAGGGATTTGTGCAAAACGAATACGCCACCGGTGCCGCCGAGGAAGTCGCCGAAAAAATCGCGACCGTAGGGCAGGGCGATGATCAGCCCGATCAACACGGCGGTGAGCCAGTGCAGGGCGATCTGGGAGTTCGAGTAACGGGCCATTCTGTGTTCCCTCATCATTAGCAGGCTAAATATACCCTGCTGTTTTGAAGGGGGATACGCAAACGCCCGTCACGAGGCTTTTTGTACCGAATGTTGCCGCGCAGTCAGCGGTTGCCGGCCTGCAGATAGTAACCGCCAACGCCCAGCGCGAGGTCGTAGTGGCGAATCTCGCCGGCCCGCAGGTCGATGCGCTGGGGACTCGGACGAAGCATGCCCGGTTTGCACGGGCCCGGCCCGCTGATCGAGTCGACGCGAATCGATAGCGCGCCCGGCGGCAGGTTGAACGCCGCCTCCTGGCCCGGCATCAGCCGCGCCGCCAGTTCGTCCTGCAGGTAGACGCCGACGTCGCACAGGCTGGCGAGTTCGAGGCGGTCGCGCGAGACGATCAGCACCGCGTAGCCATCGGGTTGCTGGGCGCTGGCGGCCGGCGGCAACGCGGCCAGGCAGGCGAGCATGAGAGCGATCAATGAACGGCGCATCGGCGTTACTCCTGAGATGAGGCACAGTCTTGACCTTGCCATGAGGTGAGGGTCCAGACTGCAATCACTTTCCATAGAGGAGTTGATTCCATGCAGATATTCAAGGTTCAAGGCATGACCTGCGGCCATTGCGTGCGGGCGGTGACCGCAGCGTTGCAGGGCGTCGATCCGCAGGCGCGGGTCGAGGTCGATCTGGCGGCCAAGGAAGTCCGGGTGGAAAGCGAGGCCGAGGCGCGGGCGCTGATCGAGGCGATCCGCGAGGAGGGCTATCAGGTCGACGCGGCCTGAACAGGGCGGCGTGACAGCGACGGCAGCCCCGGACCGGGAGTCGCCGCGCCTGCGCAACGAGGTGTAATTCGCCGGCGGTCTGGTTACCCTTGTCGGTCAGGGCGCGTCAGACGCCGGCCTGCCGCGTCCGCGCGCGGCGGGCATCCCGTATCCCCTGGAGATGCCTACGCATGCCGTTACGCCTGCTGTTGATTCTCGGCTCCCTGAGTGCCTTCGGCCGATGGCCATCGATTTCTACCTGCCCAGTTTCCCCGCCATGGCGGTCGCCTTCGGCACCGACGTGGAGCATGTGCAACTGTCCCTGGCGGCCTATTTCGCCGGTTTGGCCATCGGCCAGCTGGCCTACGGGCCGATGGCCGACCGCTTCGGCCGGCGTGGTCCGCTGCTGTTCGGCGTCGGCCTGTTCACCCTCGCGTCCATCGCCTGCGCCCTGGCGCCGAGCCTGGAGTGGCTGATCGCCGCGCGATTCGTCCAGGCGCTCGGTGGCTGCGCCGGGATGGTGATTTCCCGCGCCGTGGTGCGCGACATGTGCGACCCGGTGAACGGCGCCAAGGTGTTCTCGCAACTGATGCTGGTGATGGGCCTGGCGCCGATCCTCGCGCCCTTCGCGGGCGGTTTCCTGCTGAACAGCTTCGGCTGGGCCTCGATCTTCGTCTGCCTGACTCTGTTCGGCGCCCTGGCCGGGGCCGGTGTGGCGCTGTGGCTGCCGGAAACCCTCTCCGCGGATCATCCCCGTCCGCCCCTGAGCGGCACCCTGCGGCGCTACCTCGGTCTGCTGCGCGACCCCGAGTTTCTCGCCTTCGGCCTCTCGGGCGGCGTGGCGATGGCCGGGATGTTCGCCTACATCGCCGGCTCGCCGTTCGTCTTCATCGAGCTTTACGACGTGCCGGCCGAGCATTACGGCTGGTTGTTCGGCAGCAATGCGGCGGGCTTCATCCTCGCCGCGCAGATCAACGCGCGGCTGCTGCGCCTGCGGGGGCCGAGTTTCTGGCTGCGCCGGCTGGTGTGGCTGTACTTCTTCGCCGGCGCGGCGCTGTTGCTGCTGGCGCTGTTCCGCCCGGCCCAGTTGTGGGTGCTGATGGTGCCGCTGTTCATCGGCATGGCCAGCCTCGGCTGCATCATTCCTAACGCGTCCGCTTGCGCCATGGCCAAGCAGGGCCAGCACGCCGGCAGCGCCTCGGCGCTGATGGGCAGCCTGCAGTTCGCCGTGGCCGCCGGCGCCTCGTGGCTGGTCGGCGCGCTGCACGATGGCAGCGCGGTTCCGATGGCGTCGGTCATCGCGCTCTGCGGGCTGATCGCGGCGGTGCTGGCCTGGTTCAGCGGGCAGTTGGAGACCACCCTCGCGCACCCGTCGAACGAATAGGCCGGACACGAAAACGCCGCAGCCGTCCGGAGGGCGACTGCGGCGTTCGGGGATGCGCCTTCAGGCGGAGCGCAGCAGCCTGTGCGGCAGCGGGTGAGGGGCGTTCAGGCGCGCTTGCAATGTGCTGACGAACTGACGGGCTTCCGCTTCGTCGCGAAACTGCACGGCGAAGCCGTCGAGTTGCACCTGCCAGCGCTTCGAGGGGGTTCCGGTGTCGCGGACCGAGATCTTCATGCCATAACCTCCCGAAAAGGTGGAATCTCCAGGTTAGGCGTGAATCCCCGGCAGCCGCTGACCTGAGTCAAGCGGCCGACGAAACGCCGCTCTCCACCGTGGCCCTCAGAAGCCTTCCAGCACGATCTTGCCCACCGACCTGTTGCTCTCCAGCAGGGCATGGGCGCGGCGCAGGTTGGCGGCGTCGATGCGGCCGAAATGCTCGCCGACGGTGGTGCGCAGCACGCCCGAGTCGAGCAGCCCGGAAACCCGCTCGAGAAGCCTGTGCTGCTCGATCATGTCGTCGGTCTGGAACAGCGAGCGGGTGTACATGAACTCCCAGTGCAGCGACAGGCTCTTGCGCTTGAGCTGGCGGATGTCCAGCGATTCCGGGTCGTCGATCAGCGCCAGCTTGCCCTGCGGAGCGAGCGCTTCGACGATCTGCGCCAGGTGCTGGTCGGTGTGGGTCAGGCTGGCGACGTGGGTGACCTGGCCGACGCCGATACGCTGGAGTTCCTCGGCCAGCGGCTTGCTGTGGTCGATCACGTGGTGCGCGCCGAGGCTCTTCACCCATTCCTGGGTTTGCGGCCGCGAGGCGCTGCCGATCACCGTCAGCCCGGTAAGCCTGGCGGCCAGCTGGGTGAGGATCGAACCGACGCCACCGCTGGCACCGACGATCAACAGGCTCTGCCCGCGCGAGGCCTCGCCCTCGGCGATCTGCAAACGCTCGAAGAGCAGTTCCCAGGCGGTGATCGCGGTCAGCGGCAGCGCCGCGCTCTGGGCGAAGTCCAGCGACTGCGGGCGGTGCCCGACCAGACGCTCGTCGACCCGGTGCAACTCGCTGTTGGCGCCCTGACGATCCAGCGCGCCGGCGTAGAACACTTCGTCGCCTGCCTTGAACAGGCTGACCTCTGCACCGACCGCCCTGACCACGCCGGCCACATCCCAGCCGAGCACCTTGGGCTGGCCCGCCTCGGGCTGCACGTTGCGGCGGATCTTGGTATCCACCGGGTTCACCGAGATCGCCCGCACCTCCACCAGCAGGTCGCGCGGGCCGGGCGTGGGCTCGGGCAGCTCGATGTCCTGCAGCGATTGCGGATCGTCGATGGGCAGCGACTGGGTGTAGGCGATGGCTTTCATGAGGGTTCTCCCGTGAGGTTTTTCGAAGTGAAGGCATGCTCGCCTATTTTAGGAATTGTAAAAACCCGGTAGGAATAGAGTCTGTTTCAAAGAGGAATTGAAAATGCTTCGTCTGGATGACTTGCAGGTGTTCGTCCGTACCGCCGAGCTGGGCAGCCTGTCCGCCGCCGCGCGGCTGCTCGATCTGTCGCCGGCGGTGGCCAGCGCCGCGCTCAAGCGCCTGGAGCAGGAACTGGCCAGCCGGCTGTTCACCCGTTCCACCCGCAGCCTGCGGCTGACCGCGGAAGGCGAGCAGTACCTGGTGTTCGCCCGCAACGCGCTGCAGAACCTCGCCGAAGGGCGTGACCTGTTGCTCAGCGGGCGCGCCGAGATCGGCGGCCTGCTGCAGCTCTCGGCGCCTTCCGACTTCGGGCGCAACCTGCTGTTGCCCTGGCTCGACACCTTCCAGCAGGCGCATCCGCAGCTGCAACTGCGCCTGCTGCTGGGCGACCGCAATGCCGACCTGTTCCGCCAGCCGGTGGACATCGCCCTGCGCTACGGCGCACCGGAGGATTCCAGCCTGGTCGCGTTGCCGGTGGCGCCGGGCAACCGCCGGGTGCTCTGCGCATCGCCCGAATACCTGGCCGCGCACGGCGAGCCGCGTCGCCTGGAGGACCTCGGCTCGCACAACTGCCTGCTCTACATGATCGCCGGGCGGCTGCACGACCGCTGGAGTTTCAGCGATGGCCGCCGCGAACTCGGCGTGACGGTAAGCGGCGATCGCAGCAGCGACGATGCCGACGTGGTGCGCCGCTGGGCGCTGGCCGGGCGCGGGCTGGTCTACAAGTCCTGGCTGGATGTCGCCGACGACGTTCAGGCCGGCCGGCTGCGCGTGCTGCTGCCGGGCATGCCGGGCGACGCGGCGCCGCTGAACCTGATCTGCGCGCACCGCGCCCAGCTCAACCGCGCGGTGCACCTGCTGCGCGAGCACGTGGCGCGGCACTGCCAGGCGCTGCTGGCCAACGCGCCCTTCGCGGCGTGAGCGTGGAGCCTGCGGCAGGTCATTTGCCGCTTCCGGGCCGGGTGGTAGAGTCGCCGGCATGACCTTCTCCCGCCGCCATTCCGCGTCGCTGCTCGGGGCGCTGCTGTTCAGCGTCCTGCTCGGCGCATTCGCCAGCAGCCTGCACCGTGGGCAGATGAGCGGCTTCGACCTCGCCGGCGTCGGTGGCGGCTTCTGTTCGGCGCTGGGCAACCCCGGCGCGGCGCTGAAGGAAGGCGGCGACCGTTCGACGCCCCTGCTCGCCGATCTGCAATGCCCGCTGTGCTCGGCCGGCGACAGCCCTTCGGCGTCGGGCAGCCTCTGGCGGCTGGTCGCCCCCGCGGCTGTGGACGTTGCGTCCTTCGCCATCCCTCCGCGCACGTCGGACGCGCCGCGCGATGTCTGGCCCTCGGCCAACCCTCGCGCCTCCCCCCTTTTCCTCGGCTGATTACCCGCTGACCGCGCAGCGCCGCTGCGACCGCGATCCGCGCCACAAGGCGCCCGTTTTCCGATTTCGAGGATTCACCATGCTGAAGAAAGCTCTCCTGCTGGCCACGCTCTGCGCCGGCGCCCTGAACGCCGCCGCCCATGAATACCAGGCTGGCCAGTTGCACATCGACCACCCGTGGTCGCGCGCCATGCCGCCGGTGGCGCCGACCATCGCCGCCTATTTCGTGGTGCACAACGAAGGCAAGACCGCCGACCGCCTGCTCGGCGCCGACACCCCGATCGCCGCCCGCGCCGAGCTGCACGAGCACGTGCACGGCGCGGACGGGATGATGAAGATGCAGCAGGTGCAGGCCGTGGACGTGCCGGTCGGCGGCGAGGCCCGCTTCGCTCCCGGCGGCTACCACGTGATGCTCTTCGAGCTGAACAGGCATCCGGCGCTGGGCGAGCGCTTCCCGCTGACCCTGCACTTCGAAAAGGCCGGCGACGTGCAGGTCGAGGTGGCGGTTCAGGCGGATGCACCGGCGGCGAGCGTGCCGGGAATGAAGATGGAAGGCGAGCACAAGCACTGAGTCGCAGCGGCCCGCGTACCTTTGGCATCGGCGGTTTTGGTGCGCACGGCGCACCCTACGGGTGTTGTAGGGTGCGCCGTGCGCACCGCTGGCGGGGTTACGCCAGGCGCGCGTCCAGGCTGTTCTGTGCCAGGCGCTTTGCCTGGCCCTGGGTCATACCGAGGCTCTCGTGCAGGGCCTGGAAGTTCTCCGTGACGTAGCCGCCGAAGTAGGCCGGGTCGTCCGAATTCACCGTTACCTTCACGCCGCGCTCGAGCAACTCGAGGATGTTGTGCTGGCTCATGTCGTCGAACACGCAGAGCTTGGTGTTGGACAACGGGCACACGGTGAGCGGGATCTGTTCGTCGATCAGTCGTTCGATCAGTTTCGGGTCTTCCGCGGCGCGCACGCCGTGGTCGATGCGGCTGACCTTGAGCAGGTCCAGCGCTTCCCAGATGTATTCGGGCGGGCCTTCCTCGCCGGCATGGGCGACGGTGAGGAAGCCCTCGGCGCGGGCGCGGTCGAACACGCGGCGGAACTTGCTCGGCGGATGGCCGACTTCGGAGCTGTCCAGGCCGACGGCGACGAAGGCGTCGCGGAACGGCAGGGCCTGGTCGAGGGTGGCCTGGGCCTCGTCCTCGCTCAGGTGGCGCAGGAAGCTGAGGATCAGCCCGCTGCTGATGCCCAGTTTGTCGCGACCGTCCCTGAGCGCGCCGGCGATGCCGTCGAGCACCACCTCGAAGGGCACGCCACGGTCGGTGTGGGTCTGCGGGTCGAAGAAGGGTTCGGTGTGGATGACGTTCTGCGCCTTGCACTTTTCCAGGTAGGCCCAGGTCAGGTCGTAGAAGTCCTGTTCGTGGCGCAGCACATTGGCGCCCTGGTAGTAGAGGTCGAGGAACTCCTGCAGGTTGTTGAAGGCGTAGGCGCCGCGCAGGCTTTCCACGTCGCCCCAGGGCAGCGCGATCTTGTTGCGCTCGGCCAGGGCGAAGAGCAGCTCGGGCTCCAGCGAACCCTCGAGATGCAGGTGCAGTTCGGCCTTGGGCAGGGCGTTCAGCCAGTCGTACATGGGGTTCTCTCTCAGGCGGTTTTTGCCAGTTTACCAACCGTGGCGCGGCGAAGGGCCGCGCCTTGGTGGTCCGGAGCGCGGCGACGCTCCCGGAGATCGCCGTCAGACGGCTTCGGCTTCCAGCTCGCGACGGTAGGCGTAGGTCGCGGCGAAGCGCGACAGCAGCCATTCGGCGCAGGTGGTCGCCGGGTACTTCGGCGGGTTGCTGGCGTCGGAGCAGTTCGGCAGGCAGGCGACCACGGTGTCCGGGTGCGGCTCGGCGAAGAACGGCATCGAGTAGCGGTGCACGCCCAGCGGGCTGATCACCCGGTGCGGCGTCGACTTGTAACGGTCGTTGCTCCAGCGCGCCATCATGTCGCCGATGTTGATCACGAAGGTGCCCTCGACGTAGGGCGCGTCGATCCATTCGCCGTTGACGTTCTGCACCTGCAGGCCGCCGGCCGGGTCCTGGTAGAGCACGGTCACGCAGCCGTAGTCGGTGTGCGCGCCGGCGCCTTGCTGGTCGGGGCTGGTGGCGGTCTGGCGCGGCGGGTAGTGGATCACGCGGAAGGCGCTGACCGGCTGCTCGAAGCGCTTGTCGAAGAAGTCGCGCTCGATGTCCAGGGCCATGGCGATGGCGCGCAGCAGAGTCTTGGCCAGGTCCTGCATGTCGTTGTAATGCTGCTCGAACAGCTCGCGCCAGCCGTCCTGCTGCGGGTGGCGGTTGGTGCCGCGCAGCGGTTTGCCGGCCAGGACGTCGGGGTGCGACGCGGGCAGGTCGAGGCCCATGTCGAAGGTTTCCTTGAGGTCGCTGGGCAGCGCCGGGTCGAGCTGCTCGGTGGCGATGGCCCCGTAGCCGCGGTGGTGGCTTGTCTGCGTGATGTCGATCTTCAGCTTCTCTTCCAGCGGACTCTCGAAGAAGGTCCGGGCGGCGGAAAGCAGCGCTTCGATGCGCTCCGCCGGGATCGGATGGCCCTTGATATAGAGGAATCCGAAGTCGCGGCAGGCGGCGTCGATCTGCTGGGCGACGTCGGCCCAGGCGCTTTCGTCCGGACCGTAGAGGGGGCTGATGTCGATGATCGGGAGTGAGTTCATGTGTGCTCCGAAAAGCGGGTGCTGCGAGTCTTCTCGTACTGGGCAGCGATTTGAGGTCGGACGGAATGGTCCGGCCCCTGTGTGCGGTTCTCCCCGTCGACGAGGAGGGACGGCACGACTTCTGGCGATTTTCGCAAGTTTGGCCTCGTCATTCGCGAGGCATCAATCGATTCCGACGAGTTGGCCGCAAGGGCCTTCGCGGACGCTTCGCGCCGCGCGTGGCGGCTGGCGTTGCCTCGACATGAAGCGTGAAGCGTGAAGCGTGAACGGTGCGCGGGACGCCGGGCGGCGCCGCGCGCGGTAATCGTTGCCTGGCCGACCCGGTCGGCCAGGCGGGGGCTTACTTCGGCAGCTCGGCCTTGATGCCTTGCACGTAGAAGTTCATGCCGGCGAGGTCGGCATTGCTGGCGGTGACGCCGGCGGGAATGCGCACGGTGCCGGCCTGGTCCTTGATCGGACCGGTGAACGGGTGGAAGGAACCGTCCTTGATGCTGGCGATGAGGGTTTCGGCTTCGGCTTTCACGTCGGCCGGTACCAGGTCGCTGATCGGCAGCTCGATGGTGTCGTCATGCAGGCCGCCCCAGAAGTCCTCGGATTTCCAGGTGCCGTCCATGACCGCCTGGGTTTCCTTGATGTAGTAGGGCGCCCAGTTGTTGACGATGGAGGTGAGCACGGCTTTCGGGCCGAAGTGGGCCATGTCCGAGGCGTAGCCGATGGAGTAGACGCCACGACGCTCGGCGGCCTGGATCGGCGCGGGGCTGTCGGTGTGCTGGAAGATCACGTCGGCGCCCTGGTCGATGAGGGCGTTGGCGGCGTCGGCTTCCTTGCCTGGATCGAACCAGGAGTTGACCCACACGACCTTGATTTCGGTGCCGGGGTTGTACTTGTCCAGCGCCAGCTGGATCGAGTTGATGTCGCGGATGACTTCCGGGATCGGCATCGAGGCGACGTAGCCGACGACCTTGCTCTTGGTCATCTTGGCGGCGAGGAAACCGCCGACGTAGCGGCCTTCATAGGAGCGCGACAGGTAGGTGCCGAGGTTCTTGTCCTGCTTGTAGCCGGTGGCGTGATCGAACACCACTTTGGGGAACTGCTTGGCAACCTTGGCGGTCGGGTTCATGTAGCCGAACGAGGTGGTGAAGATCAGGTCGTAACCGCCTTTGGCCATGTTGCGGATGACGCGTTCGGCGTCGGCGCCTTCGGCGACGTTCTCCACGAAGCTGGTCTCGACCTTGTCGCCGAATTTCTCGGCGACCGCGCGGCGGCCCAGTTCGTGTTGGTAGGTCCAGCCGTGGTCGCCAACCGGGCCGACGTAGACGAAGCCGACCTTCAGCGGATCGGCGGCGTAGGCCCCGAGTGTGGCGCTGAATCCGAGGGCGGCGACGAGTGCGCGCAGCATGGTTTTCTTCGACTTCTTCTGCATGATGGGTGAGGCTCCTTGTTCGTATGTTTTGCGTGTCGGCCCTGGGGCTGCCGGATGATTGCAAAAAGCTGACCAATTAGACAAATAACCCGGCGGCGCCGTTAGCGCGCCTGCGAACCCGGCCTCTCGCGAAGCGCGATGGGCCGGGCTGGTGCATGGGAAGCACAGGCCGCCATGCACTGGTGCGTGGCGATCATCGATCAACAAGGATTCCGGCCACCATGCTTGCGCTGCTCCGAGACGAGAAACTGACCCTGCTGGCGATCGTCGCCACGATTGCCGCCTACGCCCTGGAAGGCACGCTGCTGGACGCCGGTCGCAGCAGCGCGCTGATCACCGCCGGCGTGCTGATCGGCGCCATCGTCTGCGCCTCGATGCGCGTCGCCCACCACGCCGAAGTGCTCGCGGAAAAGGTCGGCGATCCCTACGGCACGATGATCCTGACGCTCTCCGCGGTGCTCGTCGAGGTGGTGATCCTGGCCATCCTGATGAGCCACGAGCCGTCGCCGACGCTGGTGCGCGACACCATCTACGCGGCGGTGATGCTCGACCTCAACGGCATCCTCGGCCTGGCCGCGCTGCTCGGCGGCTTCAAGCACGGCGAGCAACCGTACAACGACGATTCCGCGCGCACCTACAGCGTGATGATCCTCACCGCCATGGGCATCTCCATGGTGGTGCCGGAGTTCATTCCCAGCGAGAAATGGCACCTCTACTCGATCTTCACCATCGGCGCGATGCTGGTGCTCTACGGCGTGTTCCTGCGCATGCAGGTCGGCGCGCACAGCTACTTCTTCAGCTACAGCTACCCGGAGAAGAAGGTGCGCAAGGGCGGCGCCGCCGAACACCCCGCCGGTGGCAGCCGCAGCCTGTCGATCGCGATGCTCTGCGTGGGCGTCGTGGTGATCGGCGCGCTCGCCGAGGTGATGTCCAAGGCTCTGAGCACCGGCCTGGAGGGCAGCGGCGCGCCGCCGGTGATCGCCGCGATCCTGGTGGCGGCGATCTCCGCCAGCCCGGAAATTCTCACCGCCCTGCGCGCCGCGCTGGCCAACCGCATGCAGTCGGTGGTCAACATCGCCCTCGGCGCGTCCCTGTCGACGGTGATCCTCACCGTGCCGGTGATGGAGGCCATGGCGCTGTACACCGGCCAGCCGTTCGAGATGGCGATGACGCCGGTGCAGACGGTGATGGTGCTCATCACCCTGATCGTCGCGGCGATCAACCTCAACGATGGCGAGACCAACGCCATCGAGGGCATGACCCACTTCGTGCTGTTCGCCACCTTCATCATGCTGTCGCTGCTGGGGCTTTGAACGCTCGGGCCGCGTGCGGCGGTCGTCAGCAGACGCCATAGCCGATCTGCAGGCGCTTCAGGTGCCGTCGGTACTGGATGCTGCTGAGGTCCGCCGGCTGGCTGACTTCCAGCGCGGTATGCAGCGGCAACCGCACCGGCCGCTGCGACTCGAGGATCGGCACGTCTTCCTGCAGGATGCTCCGGTTGAAGGCGATCACGTCCGCCTCGCTCACCGCCTCGGCGTAGTCGTAGCTCAGGTGCATGCGCAACTGGCTGCGCTCCTCGTCCAGCGGCACCACGAACAGGCGGATCACGTCGGAGGCGCGGGCGCCGTCCGCGCCCTTCTTGTGCAGCACCGCGCTGGTCAGGGCGATCAGCGCGTAGTCGTAGAGCACCTCCGACGGTCCTTGCGCCTGCAGGTTGCCCTGGCGCTGGATCACCCGGCAGTCGCGGGCGATGAAGCCGTCGTCATGGGTTTCGAGGCGATACGCGGCGATTTCCCCGTCATCGCCGGCGCCCAGAGTGCCGGGGTGGACGAAGCCGAAATGCGCCATGTCGAGGAAGTTCTCGATCACCCGGTAGGCATTCGCCGCCACTGTGGTTTCGCAGACCAGCAGGCTGCGGTAGGCCGGGTCGCCGACCTCCGGCAGGCGCGGCGGCGGTCGCCGCGGCGTGCCCGGGCAGACCCACAGGCAGCCGTCCTGCTCAAGGCAGTGGAAGGTGCGTACCCGCGCCTGCTCCGACGGTTCGCGGCCGGGGTGCGCGGGGTAGTGGCGACAGCGGCCGGCGGCGTCGAACTGCCAGCCGTGGTACGGGCAGGCCAGGCTCTCGCCGCTTACCGCGCCGAGCGACAGCGCGGCGCCGCGGTGTGGGCACTGGTCGAGCCAGGCGCGCGCCTCGTGCTCGCCGCGCCAGAGCACGACCGGCAGGCCGAGCAACTGATAGCGGCGCGCCTGCCGCGGGGCCAGCTCGTCGCTCATGGCCAGCATGTACCACTGGTCGAAGGCATTGTCCGCGTGTGCGCTCATTGCAGGCTCCCGGTCACGCCTTCGACGAAGTAGTTCATCCTGGCCAGTTCGGCGTGACCGAGGGTGACGCCGGCGGCGACCACCTCCTTGCCGCCCTGATCGCGCAGCGGGCCGACGAAGACGTCGCGGCGGCGTTCGCGCAGCTGTTCGAGCATGGCGTTGGCATCGTCCTGCGCGGCCTGCGGGATCGCCGCGTTGAACGGCGAAAGGGTGACCACGTCATCGGCCACGTCGCCCCAGTAGTCGCCGCTCTTGAAGGTTCCGGCGGCGATCGCCCGGACCTGCTGGCGAAAATACGGCGCCCAGTTCTGCACGATGGCGGTGAGCTGGCCCTTCGGACCGAAGCTGCTCATGTCCGAGCCGTAGCCGACGCTGTAGACCCCGGCGCGCTCCGCGGCCATCACCACTGACGCACTGTCGTTGTGCGCGGTGAGCACGTCGGCACCCTGGCCGATCAGCAGCTGCGCCGCCTCCATCTCCTTCTGCGGGTCGTCCCAGGTGTTGACCCAGACCACGCGCAGGGTCGCCTGCGGGTTGACCGTGCGAATACCGAGGAGGAAGGCGTTGACCTCGCGGATCACCTCCGGCAACGGGTAGCTGCCGACGTAGGCGGCGATACCGGTCTTGCTCATGTGCCCGGCGAGGATGCCGGCGATGAAGCGGCCCTGGTAGGTGGCGGCCAGGTAGTTGCCGACGTTGGGCGCCTGCTTGTAGCAGGAGGCGCAGAGGTAGATCACGTCGGGATTCTGCTTGGCCGCCTGCATCACCGGGTTCATGTAGTTGAACGAGGCGCCGACGATCACCTGGCTGCCCTGGCGTGCCAACTGGCGCAGCACGCTCTGCGCGTCGCTGTTGCCGCTGACCTTTTCCACATAGCCGGTCTTCAGCGTGGGCATTTCCCGCTGCAGTGTCTGCCGGGCGAGTTCATGGCCGTGCACCCAGCCCACCGGATTGCTTGCCAGGCCGCTGTAGACGAAATCCATCTTTAGCGGCGCCGCGCTCTCGGCCAGGGCGTGGCCCGCCAGCAGCAGGGGGAGGAGGGCGAGGGCGGTTCTGATTCTTCTGTTTTTCATGGGGCACCGGGCACGTCGATCAAGGTGGCCCGACACTAGGAATTGCTCGAGGAACGGACAATCCGCCGCAGGCCGATTGCCCGGCTGCAGCCAAGAGCGTGTTCATCCCAGTCAATTTCCGTTACTGGCACGCAACTTGATCGCCTGATCAGCAAAAAGCCGGCGAGGCCATGCGTGCGATGAAATTGTTCACCGAAGACCAGCTGTTTCGTTTCGGCGAAACCACCTACGAGCGCGGCGGCAGTTACGGCCCGCTGCGCGGCCCCTATCTGTGGCTGGCGATGATCGACGCCGGGCGCAGCCGCCTTGACATCGACGGCCGGCGCGTCGAGCTGAGCGCCGGCCAGGCCTGCCTGGTGTATTGCCGCGAGACGGTGCTGCAGCGCTTTCCCGGCGATCTGCACTGCCATGCGAGCTGGTGCGAGACCGGCGAATTCCTCGACACCCCGGACAACCAGCGCCTGCTGCAACGCAGCTTCGGCGCCTTCGAGGCCAGTGCACGGCTGAAATCGCTGCTGGGCATGGGCCTGCAACTGGAGAAGGAGCAGCCGGGACAGGCCGAGGCGCTGCGTGACGTGCTGGCGAAGGGCGTGTTCTACGAATGCCTGCGTCAGCTCGGCCTGCTGCCGGAGCGCGCCGGCGCCCTGCACCGCTCGGTAGCGCGGGCGAAGAGCTACATCGAGCGGCACTACGCGGCGCCCTGCAACCTCGACGAGATCGCCGCCTACGCCTGCCTCAGCGCGCAGCACCTGAGCCGGCTGTTCAACGACCAGCTGGGCATGCCGCCGATGCAGTACCTCTGGCAGGTGCGCCTGAACAGCGCCGAGGAACTGCTGATCCAGTCGACCCGCAGCATGGCCGACATCGCCTACCAGTGCGGCTTCAAGAGTCCCTGCCACTTCTCGCGGATGGTCCGCGAGCACTTCGGACACAGCCCGCGCGAACTGCGCCGGCGGCGCTGGGCGCGGATGCCGGCGCTGTACCGGGGCGAGGCGCGCGACCTCCATTTCTAGGAACCGGCCTCGGTGCGACAGATGACCGCAGCGGCGGGTTAGGGTAGTTTGGCGGCCCATGAATTTGATACCTGATGTTTCAAGGAGTCGTTCGTTTGGATGCATCCACCGCTGTCTGGCTTGCCCACGATACCCGCCTGATCCTGTGCTGCCTGGTCGCCATTGGCGCCATCGTCGTTCTCATCAGTGCCACCCGCCTGCCGCCGTTCCTGTCGATCCTGGTCGGCACCTTCATCGCCGGCCTTGGCGCCGGCCTGCCGGCCGAAGCCGTGGCCAAGGCCTTCAGCAAGGGCGCCGGCGGCCTGCTCGGCGAGGCCGGGATGATCATCGCCCTGGGCGCCATGCTCGGTGCGCTGCTCGCCGAATCCGGCGCGGCGGACCGCATCGCCTCGACGCTGCTCGGCGCCGCCAGGGGGCGCTGGCTGCCCTGGGTGATGGCGCTGGTGGCGATGGTCATCGGCCTGCCGCTGTTCTTCGAGGTCGGCCTGGTGCTGATGGTGCCGATCATCTTCGTGATGGCCCGCCAGTCGAAGCAGCCGCTGCTGAAGATCGCCATTCCGGCGCTTGCCGGGATGACCACCCTGCATGCGCTGATGCCGCCGCACCCCGGCCCGTTGATCGCGGTGGGCGCGCTGCACGCCGACCTCGGCATGACCATGCTGCTCGGTTTCATCATCGCGGTGCCGGCGGTGATCCTCGCCGGGCCGCTTTACGGCATCTGGCTGTCGAAGCGCATGGATGTGCAGGAGCCCGCCGAACTCGGCGCGCTGTTCAGTGCGCACCGCGACGACGGCCAGCGCCAGCCGGGCTTCGCGCTGTCGATCCTGATCATCCTGCTGCCGGTGATCCTGATGCTGGGCAGCACCCTGGCGAAGATCGCCCTGGAGCCGGAAAGCAACCTGTCGCTGACCCTGAAGTTCCTCGGCGAGCCGCTGGTGGCGCTGAGCCTGGCGGTGCTGGCGGCGGTGGTCTGCCTGGGCTGGTCCAGCGGCATGCCGAAGCACAAGGTCGGCAAGGTGCTGACCCGCAGCCTGGCCCCCATCGCCGCGCTGCTGCTGACCATCGGCGCGGGCGGCGGCCTCAAGCAGACGCTGCTGGACGCCGGCGTCAGCCAGACCATCAGCAAGGTCGCCGAAGGCGCGCACATGCCGTACCTGCTGCTGGCCTGGCTGATCGCTGTGGCGCTGCGCCAGGCCACCGGTTCGGCGACCGTGGCGACCACCACCACCGCCGGTATCCTCGCGCCGCTGGTGATCGGCATGGGCGAAACCCAGAGCGCGCTGGTGGCGCTGGCGATCGGTGCCGGCTCGGTATTCTTCTGCCACGTCAACGACGCCGGCTTCTGGATGGTCCGCGAGTACTTCGGCCTGGAGCTGAAGCAGACGCTGTGGGTGTGGTCGGCGTTGCAGACCATCGTGTCCGTGGTCGGCCTGGTCGGTACCTCGCTGCTCTGGCACTGGCTGGTCTGAGAGCGGTCACAGGCTTTGCGCATCGTGCGCCGACCGGAAGCCGGCCATGGACGAGCGTGGGCATTCACCGCCGGTTGACTATCGTTCAGCGCAGATGACGCGTAACGCCACCCGCCCCCAGGCCCAAGGAGTCGGTCGATGAAAGGATGGAAACTCTTTGCGCCGTTGCTGCTGCTCTGCATCGTCGGCATCACCCTTTACCTGCGCCTGCATCGCGAACCGTTGCTGCTGCAGGGCGAAGCCGACGCCATCAGCGTCGTGGTGTCCTCCAAGGCCCACGGCCGCGTCGCCACCCTCCACGTGCAGCGCGGCGACGACGTGAAGCAGGGCGACCTGCTGGTGAGCATTTCCAGCCCCGAGATCGAGGCCCAGGTCGCCGGCCTGGAAGCGGCGCGCGCCGAGGCCCAGGCGCAGGTCCAGGAGTCCGACAACGGCACCCGCGAGGAAGACCTGCGGGTGCTGCGCGCCGGGGTTTCGGAGGCGGAAACCACGCTGCGCAACGCCGAGCGCGACTTCCAGCGGCTCTCCGAACTCGCGGCGAAGGGATTCTACCCGGCCAGCCAGCTGGACGACGCGCGGCGCCAGCGCGACGTCGCCCGCGAGCAGGTCAACAGCGCCCGCGCCAACCTCGCCAAGGGCGAAAGCGGCGATCGCGACGAGCGTCGCGAAGCGCTGTCCGCCGCGCTGGCCGGCGCCGAGGCCCAGCTGCAGCAGCTCCAGGCGCAGGCCGACGACTTGCAGGTGCGCGCCCCGGTGGACGGCGAGGTCGGCTCGATCCCCGCCGAGCAGGGCACCCTGGTGAACGCCTACAGCCCGTTGCTGACCCTGGTGCGCCTGTCGCAGAGCTACTTCGTCTTCAACCTGCGCGAGGACATCCTCGCCGGGGTGCGCAAGGGCGACCTGGTCGCCGTGCGGGTGCCGGCGCTGGGCGATCGCGACGTGCAGGCCAAGGTCGGCTACATCGCGCCGCTGGGCGACTTCGCCACCAAGCGTGCGACCCGCGCCACCGGCGACTTCGACCTCAAGACCTTCGAAGTGCGGCTGTACCCCGAACAACCGGTCGAAGGGCTGCGCCCGGGGATGAGCGCGCTGTGGCACTGGTCGAGCAACTGAAGCGCGACGCCTGGCGCTTCGTCCAGGCGTTCAATACCGAGACCCGGCTGGCGACGCGCAGCTGGACCATTCACTGGCTCGGCTGGATCTGGCCGCTGCTGCTGTTCGTGGTGATCAGCGGCATCTACAAGGCCGGCACCTTGCAGGACATGCCCGTGTCGGTGGTCGACGAGGACCACAGCAGCCTGTCGCGGCAGCTGTTGCGCCAGCTCGACGCCGGCCCCCATGCGCAACTGGTGACCCAGACCGCCGGGCTGCCGGAGGCGCTGCGGCACATGCAGGCAGCCGATCAGTACGGCCTGCTCTACGTCCCGCGCGATTTCGAGAAGGACGTGCTCGCCGGGCGCCGCCCGAGCGTGCAGTTCTATTACAACTCGCTGTTCTACGCCGCCGGCTTCTACTCGACCCAGGACTTCGCCGGCCTCGCCGCGCTGCTTGACCAGCAGGTGCGCCCGGTGCTCGCCGCCGGCATGGGCAAGCCGGTGCCGAGCCTGGCCAGTGTCAGCGTGAGCTTCGAGAGCCTCTACAACGCCAGCGGCAACTACATCTACTACCAGCAGTTCGCCGCCATCGTGCACCTGCTGCAGTTGTTCGTGATCATCGCCACCATCCATGTGCTCGCCCGCGAGGCGCCCGAGCTGCGCGCCAGCTCGCCACACATCCTGCGCGCCAAGGCGCTTGGAGTGCGTCTGCTGGGCAAGCTGGCGCCCTACACGCTGCTGTTCTCGACGCTGCTGATGGTCGAGCTGTTCCTGCTGGTGGTGCTCAACGGCGCGGTGATCAAGGGCAGCGTCGGCTGGATGCTGGCGATCACTATCTGCTACGTCGTCGCCGCGCAGGCGATCGGGCTGCTGCTGTTCATCTTCACCGCCAACCGCTTCTCCGCCTACTCGCTGGTGGGCATGCTGATCGGTATCGCGCAGACCTATTCGGGCGTGCTCATCCCAACCCTGGCGATGCCGCTGCCGGCCCAGGCGATCAGCTACCTCGAGCCCCTCACCCACTGCCTGAACGGGCTGTTCGACCAGTTCCTCCGCGAGGCGCCGGCCAACTCGGGCGCCTACGCCTGCCTCAAGCTGTCGCTGTATCCGCTGGTCACCTACATGATCGCCAAGCAGCGGCTGCGCAAGCGCCTCGATTTCAGTCCGGCGTAGCGAGGAGCCCATGGAAAACTTCTGGAACGTCCTGCGGCAGAGTCTGAAGAACATGCTGGGCAAGCCGCTCTGGCTGCTGCTGGTGCTCACCGTGTGCTTCGCCTCCACGCCCTACCTGGGGCGCACCATCGACGACCTGCCGGTGGCGGTGATCGACATGGACCACAGCAGCGCCAGCCGCGAACTGGCGCGGATGCTCGACGCGGCGCCGAAGATCGGCGTGCGGGCCTATGCCGACCTGCCCGCGGCGCAGGCCGACCTGGCCTGGCGCCAGCTGTTCGCGGTGATCGTCATCCCGGTGGATTTCGAGAAGCGCCTGCTGCGCGGCGAGCAACTGGTGGTCCCGGTGTTCGGCGACGCCACCAACCGCATCGCCAACGGGCAGATTCAGCAGGACATCAGCGCCACCTACAACCAGCTGCTGCGCGACCACAACGGCGAGCTGCTCGCGCGCAGCGGCTTTTCCGCGGTGCAGACGCAGACCCTGCTCGATCCGCTGGTGGCGCGCCTGGTCGATCTGTACAACCCCGGCGCCAGCTTCGCCGCCATCGTCCTGCCGGGGCTGGTCACGCTGATCCTGCAGCACGGCCTGCTGCTGTCGAGCACGCGGGTCAGCCTCAACCTGCGCGGCGGCACGCCACGCTCGCTGCGTCAGCCGCTGTCCACCCGGCTGGGACGCTACGCGGCGCAGTTGCTGATCTGGATCGTCCTGGCGATGCTGCTCTACGTGATCTGGCCGTACATCTTCGGCTTCCGCCAGACCTCGCCGTTCTGGGCGCTGCTGGGCATCGTCCTGCCGTTCCTGCTGGCGGTGCTGGCGTTCAGCGAGTTCCTCGCCGAGCTGCTGCCCTCGGAGGAGGCGGTGTACCTGACGCTCACTTTCGTCACCCTGCCGCTGTTCTACCTCGCCGGCTACACCTGGCCGCCGCAGGCGATGCCCGACTGGGTGCTGCTGCTGGCCAATGCGATTCCCTCGACCTGGACCATCCGCGCGGTGGCGGAAATGAACCAGATGGACCTGCCGCTGGGCGCCGTCGGCCCGCACATCCTGGTGCTGCTGGCGATGGCCGCGGGCTATGCGCTGCTCGGCACGCTGATCTACCAGTGGCGCAACTGGCGCACCGACCACAAGGCTGCGGCGGCGTGAGCGGCAGGCGGCCCGACCTTCATTGCGGAGACATCGCTTGAGCGAACCTGAACCCACCACGGCAACGCAGCGGCCGAGTTGCAGCGCGCTGTTCCTCGGTTTTCTCGGCCTCGGCCTGACCTCCTTCGGCGGTGCCCTGCCGCTGGCGCGCCGCGCCCTGGTGGAGCGCCGGCGCTGGCTCGGCGAGGAGGAGTTCACCGAGCTGCTCGGGCTCTGCCAGTTCCTGCCCGGCGGCAACATCATCAACCTCTCGGTGGCCGTGGGTGCGCGCTTCCAGGGCGTCGCCGGGGCGCTGGCGGCGCTGCTCGGGCTGGTGGCCGGGCCGACGGCCATCGTCATCGGCCTCGGCGTGATCTACGAGCGCTTCCACGACGACCCGCACATCCGCCACCTGTTCGCCGGGCTCGCCGCGGCCGCGGCCGGGCTGATGGTGTCGATGGCGCTGAAGATGGCCAGACCGTTGCGCGGTCAGCCGGTAGCCATCGGCGTCGCGTTGCTGGCCTTCGTCGCGCTCGGCATGCTGCAGTTGCCGCTGCTGGGGGTGATGCTGGTGCTGACGCCGTTGAGCGTGCTGATCGCCGCGGGGCGCCGCCGATGAGCGAGACGCTGTTCGCCCTGGCGGTCATCTTCACCCAGCTCTCGCTGCTGGCCTTCGGCGGCGGCAACACGGTGCTGCCGGAGATGCAGCGGCAGGTGGTGGACGTGCATCACTGGATGTCCGCCGCCGACTTCGGCGCGCTGTTCGCCCTGGCCCGCGCGGCGCCGGGACCGAACATGATGGTGGTGCCGCTGATCGGCTGGCACGTCGCCGGCTGGAGCGGAATGCTGGTGGCCTCGCTGGCCAAGTTCATCCCCTCGTCGCTGCTGACCCTATTCGTCCTGCACCTCTGGCAGCGCTTCAAGGATCACCCATGGCGCCGCCACGTACAGGCCGGTCTGCTGCCGGTGACCATCGGCCTGGTCGCCGCCAGCGCGCTGCTGCTGGTGCAGGCTACCGCGACCAGTTGGCTGCTGTTCGTCATCGCGCTGCTGGTGGCGCTGTTCGACGTCTTCACCCGCGTCCACCCGCTGTGGCTGCTGGCCGCCGGCGCGCTGGCGGGGTTGCTGCTGGGCAGCGGTTAGCGGTGTAAACCCAGGCGTAGGGTGGATCGCGCCTTATCGATCCACCGGGCGGTGCATCGGTGGATGTAAAAAGCGTCATCATCCGACGCCCGCAGGTTGGTGCTGGCGTAGGGTGGATCGCGCCTCATCGATCCACCTGGGCGGTGCATCGGTGGAGGAACAGAGCGTCATCCACCCTGCGCCGGCTGACGCGGCCCGTAGCTCGCCGGGTCAGCCGGCGATCAGGGCCCTGGCGGCTTCGCGGTGGCGGGCGATCAGCGCTTGCAGGTCGAGGCCTTCGACCTGGCCGTCGATCACCCGCCACTGGCCGTCCACCATCACCCGGTCGGCGCGGTCGGCACCGCACAGCAGCAGGGCCGAGAGCGGGTCGTGGCTACCGGAGAAGCGCAGTTCGTCGAGCTTGAACAGCGCCAGGTCGGCCTGCCTGCCCAGCGCCAGCTCACCGATGTCGTGGCGTCCGAGCAGCCTGGCCGAGCCGCGCGTGGCCCAGCCCAGCGCCCGCTCCGTGGTGATCCGCTCGGCGCCGTAGCGCAGGCGCTGCAGGTACAGCGCCTGCCTGGCCTCGAGGACCATGTTGGAGGCGTCGTTGGAGGCGGAACCATCGACGCCCAGGCCGATCGGCGCGCCGGCCGCTTCCAGCTCCAGGGTCGGGCAGATGCCCGAGGCCAGGCGCATGTTCGAGCTCGGGCAATGGCAGATGCCGGTGCCGGCGGCGCCGAGGCGGGCGATCTCGTCCGGGTTGAAGTGGATGCCGTGGGCCAGCCAGGTGCGCGGGCCGAGCCAGCCGACGCTGTCCAGATAGTCCACGGTACGCAGGCCGAAGCGCCTCAGGCAGAAGTCCTCCTCGTCCAGCGTCTCGGCGAGGTGAGTGTGCAGGCGCACGTCCTCGGCCTCCGCCAGCGCGGCGCTGGCGCTCATGATCTCGGTGGTCACCGAGAACGGTGAGCACGGCGCCAGGGCGATCTGCACGTGGGCACCGTCGCCACGCTCGTGGTAGCGGCGGATCAGCCGCAGGCTGTCGTCGAGGATCACCTGGCCCTGCTGCACCGTCTGCTGCGGCGGCAGGCCGCCGTCCTTCTCGCCCAGGCTCATCGACCCCCGCGTCAGCATGGCGCGCATGCCCAGCGCGCGGACCGCCTCGACCTGCACGTCGATGGCTTCCTCCAGGCCGTCGGGGAACAGGTAGTGATGGTCCGCCGCGGTGGTGCAGCCGGAGAGCAGCAGCTCGGTCAGCGCCACCGTGCTGGCCACGGCGAGCTTTTCCGGTGTCAGCCGCGCCCACACCGGGTAGAGCGTCTTCAGCCAGGGGAACAGCGGCTGGTTGACCACCGGGGCCCAGGCACGGGTGAGCGTCTGGTAGAAGTGATGGTGGGTGTTGATCAGCCCCGGCAGCACGACGTGCTCGCGGGCGTCGAAGACTTGCCCGCAGGGCGTGGCGGGCGCTTCCCCGGCGGCCAGCAGTTGCACGATGACGCCGTCCTCGATCACCAGGCCGCCGGCGGCGGTGGAGGTCGTGGCGGTGAACAGGGCGAGGGGGTTCTTGATCCAGATGCGGGTAGCAGCCATGGGCCGGCTCCTCTGACGTGTGGGTTCAGGTTAGCCAGCTCAGTTTTCCTGTCTGCTGATCCAGGTGCCTTCTTGATGGAGGGCGCGGCGAAGATAAGGGCTTCGCCGCGGGTTGTCATCCCCCGGATGGAGACTCTTTTACTGGCGGGCGATCAGCGGCGCGTCGGTGTCCGGGGCGTGTGCGGCGCGCTGCGCGCATTCGGTGAAGGCGCGCGCGTTGCAGGTGCGGCAGATCGCCGAGTCCAGGCGCGGGTAGATGGCTTTCAGCGCCTGGTCCTTGGAGGCGAACACGTGGTCGCGGCCGAGGCGGCCGAGCAGTCCGCTGCGGGCGAACAGCTCCAGCACCGGCGCGCGCGGGCGGTGGAAGTACAGGTCGCCGCCCATGCCGCGGCGCTGCTTGAGTTCGTGTTCCCAGAGGTCGTTGCCGGCCAGGTCGATGAAATTCATGCTCTTGGTCATGAACAGCACGTGCTTCTGCTGCTGGTGCCGGTCGCGGAACTGCTGCAGATGATCGCCGACATGCGCGGCGGCGCCGAAGAAGATCGAGCCTTCGATGCGCACCAGCTTGAGCTGCGGGCACTCTTCCGGCACCGGCTGCAGGTCTTCCAGCGGCGTGAAGCGGCGGCCCGGGTCGTTCGGGTCGGGCAGCAGCACGCGCACCGCCGGATGCGCCGAGCGGTACAGGTAGACCATCAGCGAGACCAGCGTGCCGAGCAGCACCGCGCGGTCCAGCGGGATGGTCAGGGTCGCCATGAAGGTCACCGCGGCCACCAGCGCCTCGCTGCGGCTGGTGCGCAGGACGTGCCGCCAGCGCGCCCCGTCGACCAGGTTCCAGGCCACCAGCAGCAGCATCGCGGCGATCGCCGCCAGCGGGATCTGCGCGATCAGGGCGCTGCCGAAACTCACCAGCAGCACCAGCAGCAGCGCCGAGAACACCGCCGCCAGCGGGGTGCGCGCGCCGGCCTCGTAGCTGGGCAGCGAGCGGTTCAGCGAGCCGCAGGACACGTAGGAGGAGAAGAAGCCGCCAATGCCGTTGGCCAGGCCCTGGCCGATGAACTCGCGGTTGACGTCGATGCGCTGCCCGGAACGCTGCGCCAGTGCCTTGCTGATCGACAGCGACTGACCCAGCGCGACCAGGGTCAGCGCCACGGCGATCGACGACAGGTTGGCGAGGTCGGTGAAGCTGACCTCCGGCAAATGGAACGGCGGCAGCGCCGAGGGCATCGCGCCCACCGTGCTGATGCCAGCATGCAGGCCGGGCTTCAGCCAGTCGATGACGAAGGCCGCCAGGCAACCCGCCAGCAGGCCCACCAGCATGTATGGCCAGCGCGGCCGCAGCCGGCGCAGCAGCAGGGTCGCGCCGAGCGAGAGCAGGCCGATGCCCAGCGTCGGCCAGTGAATGGCGGTCGGGTGCTGGAGGATGTAGTGCAGCAGGAAGTACGGCGAGCTGTCGCGCGGCAGCACGATGCCGAAGAAGTCCTTGAGCGAATACAGGCCGATCAGCACCGCCGCGCCGGACATGAACCCCAGCAGCACGGAGGGCGAGATGAAATTGGCCAGCGCGCCGAGGCGGAAGGCGCCCACCAGCAGTTGCAGCAGGCCGACCATCACCGTCACCGCCAGGGCCAGGTCGATGTACTGCGGCGAGCCGGCCGCCGCCAGCGGCGACAGCGCCGCGAACAGGGCGAGCGAGTTGGCGTTGTTCGGTCCTGTCACCACGTGCCGGCTGGAGCCGAACAGCGCCGCGATGATGCACGGCAGCACCGCGCCGTACACGCCGTACTGCGGCGGCAGCCCGGCGAGGGTGGCAAAGGCGACGCCCTGCGGCAGCGCCAGCACCGCGCCGAGCAGGCCGGCGCCGAGGTCCGGGCTCCAACTGCTGCGGTTCACCGCTCGCAGCCAGGGAAAAAGCTTGATCAGGCTTTCCAGGGTAATGCCCTCGTCTGCGTCTGGCCGTTGTCGGCCCCGACTCTGGGAGCCGGATGGGCGGCGATCGTTCCGTACCGGCGCATTCAGCCCGGCCCTTCGTCGCGGCCCAGCGGGCAGTCGTTGCCCAGGCGTGTCTGCAACTCCGCACGCAGTTGCTGCAGCTCGCCGATCTGCTGGTCGACCCGCGCCAGCTTGTCGCCGAGCAACACGCGCACGGCGGCGTCCGGATCGCTGGCGTTCTGCACGCCCGCCAGGTTGCTGCCGATCTCGGCCAGGCTGAAACCCAGGCGCTGCGCGGTCTTGATGTAGAGCACCAGCTCGCGGGCCTGCAGCGGGTAGTCGCGATAGCCGTTGGCGCTGCGGCGCGAACCGATCAGCCCGAGGCGTTCGTAGAAACGCAGGCTGTCGCGGCTCACCGCGGTGCTCTGCGCCAGCTCGCCGATGCGCATGGCGGGACTCCGGAAAAGGGCTTGACCCTGGAGCTTACTCCAGGCTCCAGGCTATGCGCTCATTCATCCGAGGATTTGCCCATGTGGAGCACGCAACACTATCGCCGGCTGGTTCGCGCCAGCGCCTGGTACGACCTGATCGTCAGCGCCGCCTTCGCCACGCCCTGGACCTTCGTTCTGCTGCACGGCGCACTGGCGGGTATCGCCGCCCGTTTCGCGATCCCCGGCGAGCTGGGCGAATTCGGGCCTGTGCAGCTGCTGATGGCCAACCTGATGGGCTCGATCGTCTGCGTCTGGGCGGTGCTGCGCATTCGCGATCCGCAGGTGCGCCTGGGCCGCTACGACGCCGCCGGGCGGGTGCTGTTCGCCCTCTGGCAGGCCTACGCCCTGAGCCAGGGCGCGAGCCTGATCCTGCTGCCGTTTCTGCTCGCGGAGATCGCCTGGGGCGTGGCGCAGCTGCTGCCCCTGCGCATATCGAAGCCGTAGGGTGCGCCGCGCGCACCGGCAGAGCGCGGAAGGTGGAGTGGGCGACGCGGTCAGTGCCCGGCTTTCCACGGCTGGCCGAGGGAAACCGGCGCGTACAGGCGGGTCTTGATCGCATCGCGGGAGAGCACCACCAGCACCACGATGGTCGCCACGTAGGGCAGCATCGCCAGCAGGTTGCCGGGGATCGCCAGGCCAATGCCCTGGGCCACCAGGTGGAGGATGCTGGCGAGGCCGAACAGCCAGGCGCCGAGCACCACGCGGAACACCCGCCAACTGGCGAACACCACCAGCGCCAAGGCGATCCAGCCGCGTCCGGCGGTCATGTTCTCCGCCCACATCGGCGTGTAGGCGAGGGACATGTAGCCGCCGGCGAGGCCGGCCATGGCGCCGCCGAACATCACCGCCAGGGTGCGCACGCGCAGCACCGGCAGGCCCATGGCGCTGGCCGCGTTGGGGTTCTCGCCGACCGCCTGGATGATCAGGCCGGCACGACTCTTGAGGATCACCCAGGCGACCAGCGCGAACAGCGCGAAGGACAGGTAGACCAGCAGGTCCTGGCCGAACAGCATGCGCCCCAGCAGCGGGATTTCGCTGAGCAGCGGGATCGCCACCGGCTCGAAGCCGGCCAGCGGCTTGCCGACCCACGCGGCGCCGATGAACGACGACAGGCCGACGCCGAAGATGGTCAGCGCCAGCCCGGTGGCGACCTGGTTCGACGACAGGCCGAGGGCGACGAAGGCGAATAGCAGCGAGAGCAGCACGCCCGCCAGGCAGGCGCACAGCACGCCGAGCCAGAGGCTGCCGCTGGAGAAGGCGACGATGAAGCCGATCACCGCGCCGAACAGCATCATGCCTTCCTGGCCGAGGTTGAGTACGCCGCTCTTCTCGCACACCAGCTCGCCGAGGGCGACCAGCAGCAGCGGCGTTCCGGTGCGCACCATGGCGTAGAAGATATTGGTCAGCAGGTCGATGTCCATGGTTACTCCGCGAATTCGTAAGGGGCGACGGGCAGGCGCATCACGCGGCGGCCTTCTGCAGCGCCGCGCGCTTGGCCCATTTCAGCTTCAGCCGCGGGCGGTAGAGGATCAGCACGTCGCAGGCGAGCAGGAAGAACAGCACCATGCCCTGGAACAGCTGGGTGATCGATTGCGGCAGGTTGGCGGCCATCTGCGCGTTCTCGCCGCCGAGGTAAAGCAGTGCCATCAGCAACCCGGCGAAGAGGATGCCGATCGGGTTCAGGCGACCGAGGAAAGCCACGGTGATCGCCGCGTAGCCGTAGCCCGGCGACACCTGTGGCACCAGTTGGCCGATCGGCCCGGTGACCTCGCCGACCCCGGCCAGACCGGCCAGGCCGCCGCTGATCAGCAGCGCCAGCCAGACCAGCCGGCGCTCGCGGAAACCGACGAAGCCGGCGGCGCGCTTGTCCAGGCCGAGCACCTTGATCTGGAAGCCGACGAAGCTCTTCTGCAGCAGCACCCAGACCGCCACCAGCGCCAGCAGGGCGAAGTAGATCCCGGCATGGACGCGGCCGTCCTCAACCACCGCCGGCAGCCGGCTGGCATCGCCGAAGGTCGCGGATTCCGGGAAGTTGAAGCCGGCCGGGTCCTTCAGCGGCCCGTGCACGAAGAACAGCAGCAGGTTCAGGGCGATGTAGTTGAGCATGATGGTGGTGAGGATTTCGTTGGCATTGAAGCGCGTCCGCAGCCAGGCCGCCAGGCCACCCCAGGCCGCGCCGGCGAGCGTACCGGCGGCGAGCACCAGGGTCAGCGCCCAGCGGCTCTCCCAGTCGATGATGTGCACCGCCAGCGCGCTGCCGGCGAGGGCGCCGATCAGCAACTGGCCTTCGGCGCCGATGTTCCAGATGCGCGCCTGGTAGGCCACCGCCAGGCCCAGCGCGCAGAGCAGGATCGGCAGCGCCTTCACCAGCAGCTCGGAGACGCCGTAGAAGTCGGAGACCGGGTCGATCAGCAGCACCTTGAAGGTTTCCAGCGGCGGATGGCCGAGGATGGCGAACAGCAGGGCGCCGCTGGCCAGGGTCAGCACGCCGGCGAGCAGCGGCGACAGCCAGAGCATGGCGCGGGACTGGCGACCGCGGGGTTCTAGGGATAGCAACATGGGTCGGTCTCGTCAGGCGTGGGTTACGGGTTCGAATTCGCCGGCCATCCAGCGGCCGACTTCCACCGGCGTGGTCTGCGCGGTTTCTGCCAGCGGCGACAGGCGACCGCTGCACAGCGCCCCGATGCGGTCGCTGATCTGGAACAGTTCGTCGAGGTCTTCGGAGATCACCAGGATCGCCGCGCCGGCATCGCGCAGGGCGATCAGCGAGCGGTGAATCGCCGCTGCGGCGCCGACGTCGACGCCCCAGGTCGGGTGCGCCGCCACCAGCAGCTTCGGCTGCTGGAGGATTTCCCGGCCGAGGATGAACTTCTGCAGGTTGCCGCCGGACAGGCTGCGCGCCGTGGTGTGGGCGTCCGGGGTCTTCACCGCGTAGTCGGCGATGATCTTGTCGGCGAAGGCCATCACCTTGCCGTGGTTGATCATCCCGGCGCGGGTCAGGCCCATCTGGAAGCCGGTGAGCAGGGCGTTGTCGGCCAGGCTCATGTCCGGCACCGCGCCGTGGCCGAGGCGTTCGGCGGGAACGAAGGTCAGGCCGAGCTGGCGGCGCGCGTCGGGGTAGAGGTTGGCCACCGGCTGGTTGTCCAGGGTGATGCGCTCGCGTTCGGTGGAGGGCAGGCGCACCTCGCCGGAGAGCAGCGCCAGCAGTTCGTCCTGGCCGTTGCCGGCGACCCCGGCGATGCCGACGATCTCGCCGCTGCGCACTTCCAGGCGGCATTGCGCCAGGGAGGTGCCGAACGGGTCGGCGTTGTGCCAGTTGAGGTCGTCGACGCGCAGGCGGGTGAGGCCGCCGTGGACCTTCGGGTAGCTCGCTTCCAGGCCTTCCGCCGCGCCGACCATCAGCCGCGCCAGGTCCATGTCCGAGCACTCCGTCGGCACGCAATGGCCGGACACCTTGCCGCCGCGCAACACGGTGGCGCTCTGGCAGAGCGCGCGTACCTCGCCGAGCTTGTGGCTGATGAAGAGGATGCTGCAGCCCTCCGCCGCCAGGTGGCGCAGGGTGACGAACAGCTCGTCGGCTTCCTGCGGGGTGAGCACCGAGGTCGGCTCGTCGAGGATCAGCAGCTTGATGTCCTGCATCAGGCAGCGAACGATTTCCACCCGCTGGCGCTCGCCGATCGACAGGCTGTGCACCAGGCGGTGCGGCTCCAGGGCCATGCCGTAGCGCTGCGACACCTCGCGGATGCGCGGCTCCAGCTGCTTCGGCGTCCCGGCCGCGGCGCCCATCGCCAGGGCGATGTTCTCCGCCACGCTGAGCGTCTCGAACAGCGAGAAATGCTGGAACACCATGCCGATGCCGAGCCCGCGCGCCTGCGCCGGGTCGCGCATCTTCAGCGGCTCGCCATGCCAGATGATCTCGCCTTCGTCCGGCTGGGTGACGCCGTAGATGATTTTCATCAGCGTGCTCTTGCCGGCGCCGTTCTCGCCCAGCAGCGCGCGGATCTCGCCGGGCTGGATGCTCAGCTCGACGCGGTCGTTGGCCAGGGTGCCGGGGTAGCGTTTGGTGATGCCACGCATCTGCAGGCGCGGGGTGGAAGCGGTGTCGAAGGACATGGCGTATCCAATGGGAAGCGGGATGGGCTTGTCGAAAGCAAAAACCTGGCCAGTGGGTCAAGTTTTGTCAAAAGGCCAGCAGAACGGTGCTCGGCGCACGCTTCTGCGGCGTCCGGCAAGCCTGGCCGGGAAGCCAGCCGGCTTTTCAGTGCAATAAGAAGGCCGACGCAAAGGTCGGCCACATGATAAGTCGTCGCACCATTGCGGAGCGAGACGTCGTCTTTCGGTGCGGCCGATCACCACACGCCGTCGTGCAGCTCCGCGCCCTCTTCCTCGAGCAGCGGGCCGATCACCTCGACCTTGCGCTGGCCGGCGTCGAACACCACGCGGCAGGGCAGGTCCAGCGTCGGATTTTCCGGATGGTTGCCGGTGATGCGCTTCAGGCGCGCTTCGGAGAGGCCATAGACGACCCTTCCCAGGCCCGCCCAGTAGGCCGCGCCGGCGCACATCGCGCAGGGTTCTGCGGAGGTGTACATGCTGCAGTTGGCGAGGAATTCCGGGCTGTAGGTGGTGCTCGCGCGGGTCATCAGCACGCGTTCGGCGTGGCCGGTCATGTCATGGTCGGGCAGGTAGGCGTTGCCCTGTTCCATCAGCACCTTGCCATCGGCGTCCACCAGGATCGCGCCGAAGGGGTGGGCGCCGTTCTCGTGGGCGCGGCGGGCGACGTCGAAGCTTTTACGCAGCAGGGTTTCGTGATCGATCATGTCATGGGCTCTTCTTGGGCAGGCTCCAGGCGAACAGCAGGCGCTGCGCGAGGCCGACCAGCTGGAACAGGATAAGGCTGATCAGCACCAGCATCATCAGCGCGGCGAACGCCTGCGGGACCTGGAACAACGAGGTGGAGAAGTTGATGAAGTAGCCCAGGCCGTTCTCCGCGGCGACGAATTCGGCGACCACCGCACCGATCACCGCGAGGGTGATGGAGATGCGCAGGGCGGCGAAGATGTGCGGGATGGCGTAGGGCAGGCGGATGTTGCGGTACTCGCGCAGGCGACTGGCGCCGAGCGACTGCGACAGTTCGATGAGTTCGGCCGGTGTCGCCTGCAGGCCCGTGACGGTGGACACCACGATCGGGAAGAAGGCGATCAGGAAGGTGATGAACACCCGCGGCAGGTCGCCGGCACCGAGCACCACGACGATGATCGGCGCCACCGCCACGATAGGCGTGGACTGCACCACCACCAGCAACGGATAGAGCGTGCGCGACAACGCCTTCGACGCCGACAGCGCGATCGCCAGCGGAATCCCGACCAGGATCGACAGGCCGTAGCCGAGCAGGCTGACCTTCAGCGTGGCGCCGATGTGCCCGGCCCAGGTGCCCGGCGCGACCTTGCCGGCGGCAGCGGCGATGGCGCTGGGCGAGGGCAGCACGAAGCCGGGGATGGCGAACAGCCGGCAGGCGCCCTCCCAGAGCGCGAGCAGGGCGATGAAGGCGCACAGCGGGGCGAGCCCGTCCTTCCAGCGTGCGCTCATCCTAGAGCCCGACGACACGCGAGAAGACCTGCCGGCGGATGTGGTTGGCGAGCTCATGGAAGCGCGGCTCCGTCAGGGTATCCAGGGACCGCGGGCGCGGCAGGTCGACCTCGATGATCTCGCGCACCCGCCCCGGCCGCGCCGACATCACCAAGATGCGGTCGGCCAGCAGCAGCGCCTCGGGAATCGAGTGGGTGATGAACAGCACGGTCTTCGGCCGCTGCGTCCAGATGTTCAGCAGCTCCAGGCTCATCTCGTCGCGGGTCAGCGCGTCGAGCGCCGAGAAAGGCTCGTCCATCAGCAGGATTTCCGGATCGTGCAGCAGCGCCCGGGCGATCGCCGCGCGCTGCTGCATGCCGCCGGACAGCTCGTCCGGGCGTTTGTCGGCGAACTCGGCGAGGCCGACCATCTGCAGCAGCTCGCCGGCACGTTGGCGCTCCTGCGGCGTCACCCGGCCGTACTTGTGCTTCATCGGGAAGGTGACGTTGTCGGCGATGCTCAGCCAGGGCAGCAGCGTCGGCTTCTGGAACACGATGCCGATCTCCTCGCGCGGGCCGTTCACCGGCAGGCCGTAGATCTGCACCTGCCCGGAAGTCGGCCTGACCAGCCCGGCGAGCACCCGCAGCAGCGTGCTCTTGCCGCACCCGGACGGGCCGATGACGGCGACGAACTCGTGTCGGCCGATGCTGAAGTCGACATCCTCCAGCGCCACCACCCGGCTGCCGTCGGAGGCCGGGAAGACCTGGCCGACATGCTCGAAGCGCAGGCTCGGCCGGGTTTCCGTAGCGTTCGCGGGCGTTTCGTTCACTTGGAGAAGCGCCCGTCGATGGCGCTGGCCGGGTCGAGGGTATCCAGCGGCAGGTTCTGCGACTTGGCCACCCATTCCCAGGTGGTGTTGAGCAGCGTGCTGTCGAAGGTCTTCTTGCCGAGCTTCTCGCTGACCGGGTTGTCGATCAGCGGCAGCGACGCGCGGTACTGGGCTTCGGCCTGCGCCTCGTCGATTTCCGGAACCATGGCCTTGAGCGCCGCGGCGGCTGCGGCCGGGTCGGCGACGGCCATGTCCTCGGCCTTCTGATAGGCGCGGACGAAGCGCTCGGCGACATCCGGGTGGGCGTCGACGAAGCGCTTGGAACCCATCAGCGACAGGCCGTAGCCGTCGAAGCCGTAGTCCGACCAGGGCAGCACGCGCAGCTTCTTGCCGGTTTCGGCGAGGGCCTTCTCGAAGCCCGGCGCCACGGTCACCCAGTTCAGCGTGGCCTGCACCTTGCCGGTGGCGAGCATGGCGGTCATCGCGCCCGGGTCGACCTTGAGCAGCGGGATGGCGTCGGCGGCGATGCCGTTGTTGGAGAGCACCAGCGGCCAGGTCACGTTGGACGCGGAGAAGGTCGGCGTGGCGACCTGCTTGCCAACCAGGTCCTTGATGCTGGCGATGCCGCTGTCCTCGGTGGTGAATACCGCATCCGGCTGGCGCGTGTAGATCGGCGCCAGCGCCACCACCGGCACTTCGCCCTGGGCGCGCGCCTGCAGCAGGGCCGGCAGGCTGGCGGAGCCGAAGTCGGCGCTGGCGGTGGCCAGCTTGGTGACCACGTCGCTGCCGCCACGGGCGCTGCCGATTTCCACCTCGAGGCCTTCGGCGGCGAACAGGCCCTTCTGCACGCCGAGGTAGATCGCGGCCTTGTCGCCGGCCGGCAGCCAGTCGTTCAACCAGCGCACCTTGTCGGCGGCCTGCGAGGTGCCGGCGAAGGCGAACAGGCCGGCGGCGAGCAGCGCGGCTTTGAGCGGGGAGAGCGTCATGGGGGTGAACTCCTGGAGGAAGAACGGTAGGTCATGCAAGAAACGAATCGGTTTGCGCGAAGAAGCCCAGCAGCGCGCTGGCCAGGTGGTCCGGCGCGGCCAGCTGCGGGACGTGCCCGCAGGCCAGGCTGACCACCTGGGCGCCGGGCACCTGCTGCTGCATGCGCCGTTGCGCGGCGAGCGTCACCGAGCGGTCGGCGCGCGCTTCGATGTACAGACGCGGCAGCCGGCCGAAGCGTTCCGCGCTCCACTGCACGCTGACCTGGCGACCGCCGTCGGGCTGCATCACCAGGCGTTCGGCGGCGCACCGGGCGGCTTCGTCCGGCGCGTCGTGGAAGAAGATCTCCCGCGCCGCCTGCGGCGGCACGCGGCTGCCGCCGTCGACCGGCTGCAGGTAGGGGCCGATGCCGGCGACGTCCTCGCCCTCCGCACTCAGCTGCGCGCAGAGTTCGGCGAAGCCCAGGCCGCTGGGCAGCATCATCCCGGCGACGTAGCTGACGCTGGCGATGCGCTCCGGCGCCGCTTCGCCCACCGCGGTGGCGGTCAGCCCGCCGCCGGAATGCGCGACCAGGTGCACCTTGCCGTCCAGCGCGGCGATCAGCGCGAGGATCTGTTCGCGATAGCCTTCAAGGGTGACCTCGCCGGGCGCCACGGCATCGGCGCCGTTGCCGATCAGGTCCGGTGCATGCGGGCGGTAGCCGGCGTCGCGCAGGGTCGGCAGCAGGCCGTCCCAGACCCAGCCGCCGGCCCAGGCTCCGTGGATCAGGATGACGTGCGTCTCAGGCATAGGTGCGCCGGTACATCTCGCGCAGGTGTTCCTCGACGGTCACCGCCGGGTAGCGCGGCGGCTCGTCGGAGCCGGGCAGGCACTCGACCAGGTGATCGGGGTTGCCGCTGTAGAAGAACGGAATCGAGTAGCGCTCGCCGCCGCTGGTGTTGATCACCCGATGCAGCGTCGAGTGGTAACGGTCGTTGGTCCAGCGCGCGATCATGTCGCCCAGGTTGATCACGTAGGCGCCCGGCACCGGCGTGCCGGACAGCCATTCGCCGTTGTCCTGATCCCAGACCTGCAAGCCGTCGCTGCCGTCCTGCAACAGCAGGGTCAGTCCGCCGAAGTCGCTGTGCGCGCCGCAGCCCTTCTCGCCAGGCGCGGCGTTGGCCGGCTGCGGCGGGTAGTGCAGCAGGCGCAGGGTGGTCAGCGGATCGTGGCAGTAGTCGTCGAAATGCGAGTGCGGCAACCCCAGCGACAGCGCCATCAGGCCCATCAGCCGTTGCGCCAGGTCGCTCACCGCCTCGAGGTAGCGCAGGTTCACCTCGCGGAATTCCGGCAGCGCCTGCGGCCACTGGTTGGGCCCGTGGTTGAAGCGCCCGGCCTGCACGGAGGGATGCTCCGCGCCCAGCTCCGGGCCCATGTAGAAGCCTTCCTTCAGGTCCGGCGGCGTGCCCGCTTCCAGCACCTGGCCGCGCAAGGGCTCGTAGCCACGGTTGGCGCTGGAGTTGGCCTTGTGCAGCGCCAGCTTGTCCGCCTCCGGCAGGGCGAAGAACTGCCGCGACTGCTCGAACATCGCCGCCTGCAACGCCGGGTCGATGCCGTGTCCGACGACGTAGAAGAAGCCCTTGTCGCGGCACGCGCTGCCGATCTCGGCGGCGATTTCGGCCAGGCGCTGCGGGTCGCCGGATTCGGCGCCGGAGAGGTCGATGATGGGCAGGCTGGTGCTGGGCAGGTCGCGGGCGTCGAGTGAGGTGGGCATGTGCTGTCTCCAAGGTTGGCCCGAGCATACGGCGCGCACGCTGATGCTCCCAAGAAGAGAATTACGCCTGCCCCGATGCCAAAACGGCATCGCTCGTCGCTGCCCTTGCACTGCGCGTTCCGTAGGGTGGATCACGCTCCACCGATCCACCGGGCGGTGCTGCGGTGGATGAAAAAGCGTCATCCACCCTTCGTGCTCAGGGAGGGTAAGGACGCGGCTCGCAGCCTTCCGGCCCTCTCCCCCGGCCCCTCTCCCATGAATGGGAGAGGGGAGCGGTTCCGTAGGGTGGATCACGCTCCATCGATCCACCGGTCGGTGCTGCGGTGGATGAAAAAGCGTCATCCACCCTTCGTGCTCAGGGAGGGTAAGGACGCGGCTCGCAGCCTTCCGGCCCTCTCCCCCGGCCCCTCTCCCATGAATGGGAGAGGGGAGCGGTTCCGTAGGGTGAATTACGATCCACCGATCCACCGATCCACCGATCCACCGATCCACCGGGCGGCGTTGCGGTGGCGGAAGTCAGCCGCGTTGCGCCTCGATTTCCTGCGCCTCGGCCCGTTCGAGCTGAGCGATCTCCTCGCCCAGGGCGCGGACGAAGGCGTCCACCGCCACCGGCAGGTAGCGGCCGCTGCGCACGTAGACGCCGAGATCGCTGAACACGCCGCCGTTGTCGTTCAGCGGCAGGTGCTGGAGGAGGCCGCTGTGGCGGTCGGCCTCGACGCCGATGCGGGTCTGGAACGCCACGCCCATGCCGCGCCGCACCAGCTGGCGCGACAGCTCGACCGAGTTCGACTCGATCACCGGGCGCAGGCGCTGGGCGTGGCGGGCGAGGATCGGCTTGAGCAGGTGATGGATCGACAGCTCGCTCTTGGCCAGGATCAGGGTGTGCTCGGCGCAGGTGGCGAAGCTGACATCCTTGCGTCCGGCCAGCGGGTGCGCGGCATCCACCAGCGCGCCGAGGCGGAAATGCCCGACCGCCATCTGGTTGAGGTCGGTGGTGCGCGGCAGGGCGAAGGCCAGGCCGATGTCCGCCGCGCCACTGATCACCGCTTCGGGAATCGCCGTCGAGCCGAGCGTGGTGACGCCGACGGTCACCCGTGGGTAGCGCTCGCGCAGGCGCATCAGCAGGTTCGGCAGCAGGTCGACGGTCGGCCCTTCCACCGTGGCGATCTCCACGTGCCCGGTGCGCAGCCCCTGCATGGCGTCCAGCTCGGAGCGCGCGCGCTCGGCGTCCTGCAGCACCAGCTTGACGTGGCGGGCCAGGGTTTCACCGGCGCTGGTCAGTTGCAGGCCGCCCGGAAGGCGGTCGAACAGCGGCACGCCAAGTTCGTGTTCGAGCTTGAGGATCTGCCGGTTGACCGCCGAGGAAGCGACGTTCAGCTGGCGCGCCGCCTCGCGGATCGAGCGCGAGCGGCAGACCATGTCGAAGTAGTACACGGCGGGGGAATGGATGCGCAGCGGACGACTCATGGCAACTCCGGAAAACGGGGTGAAGGGTGGGGCGCTGCAGTCCTTGCCGGGCCTGCTTTCCAGGCGGTTTTCCGCAGACTTATCCACAGGTTCGCGGCTGGCGGGGATCGTCTCTGCGGCAGCCTGCCACGGCAGCTGCGAAAAACCCGCATGGCGCCGCTGTCAAGCAGGAAAAACCAATAAAGTCAGTGGGTTGTACTGTCGCACCCCAAGCCGTTGGCGATTTTTTGAGCAGCGCCGGCGAAGCCCCGCGAGGCGCGGGATCGGTGCGCCTGTCCCCGTGTTATGCACATTTTTGTGCACAGATTCTGTGGGCGGTTGCGCGGCCGGATCAGGCGCTCGGCGGCGTCAGGCCGCAGCCCTTGAGGATGATGTGGATGAGGTTCTCGGTGGCGACGGCGAAGTCGTCGCGGGTGAGCTTCTTGCGGCCCATCAGGCTGCAGATCTGGCTAGAGAAGTCGGCGTAGTGCTGGGTGCTGCCCCACAGCAGGAAGATCAGGTGGATCGGGTCGACCGGGTCCATCTTGCCCTGGGCGATCCAGGCCTCGAACACCGCGGCGCGGCCGCGTACCCAGTCGCGGTAGTCCTGGCTGAAGTGCTCGGACAGGCAGGCTCCGCCGCTGATCACTTCCATGGCGAAGATCTTCGAGGCCAGCGGTTCGCGTCGCGAGTATTCCATCTTGGCGCGGATGTAGTTGGCCAGCGCGGTGCTCGGGTCGTCCTCGGCGCGCAGGTGGCTGAAGGTGCCGTCCCAGAGTTCGAGGATGTTGCGCATCACCTCGATGTACAGTCCCAGCTTGTTGCTGAAGTAGTAATGCAGGTTGGCCTTGGGCAGCCCCGCGCGCAGGGCGATGGTGTTCATGCTGGTGCCCTTGAAACCGTGCCGGGCGAATTCTTCGGTGGCGGCCGTGAGGATGGTTTCTTCGTTCTTCTGGCGGATGCGACCGGCGGGCTTTCCGTTGGACGGTGCGGTCACGGCGGGGGTATCGGCGGTCATTACCTATCCGGTGAGTCAGCTTGGGCGGGAGAACAGATACTCCACAGATCGGCGCGAGACAAGCCTGCGAAACGATAATCCTGAAAATTGCCGAGGCCTGCCCGATCGCGGTGCGTGGCGGCGTCGTGCTTGCCTTTTTCCGGGGCGTTCGCGGGCGTGTATCGAGCGTCTCGCCAGGTGAAAAAAAGCCCCTCGCGAGGAGGGGCGGTCAGGTCAACCAAAAAGGAGAAGGTCAGGCTCAGAGCGGTTCGGAAGTTTCCGCGCCGGTCCGGGCCGCTGTGTTCGCCTGTTCCAGGGGCAACACCAGGTTGAGGATGATCGCGGTCAGGCCGCCGCAGGTGATCGCCGAGTCGAACAGGTTCTGCACGATCTTCGGCAACTCGTGCAGCAGCGTCGGCTGCGCGGCGATGCCCAGGCCGACGCCGAACGAGGCGGCGATGATCAGCATGCTGCGGCGGTCCAGCGGCGCGCGGGCGAGGATGCGGATGCCGGCGGCGGCGACGCTGCCGAACATCACCAGGGTGGCGCCGCCGAGCACCGGCTTGGGAATCTGCTGCAGCACCGCGCCCAGCAGCGGAAACAGGCCGAGGGCGAAGAGGATCGCGCCGATGTAGAGGCCGACATGGCGGCTGGCCACGCCGGTCATCTGGATGACCCCGTTGTTCTGCGCGAAGGTGGTGTTGGGGAAGGCGCTGAAGGTGGCCGCCAGCAGGCAGCTGACGCCGTCCCCGAGCACGCCGCCCTTGAGTCGCTGCACGTAGCTCGGGCCTTCGATGGGCTTGCGCGAGAGCATGCAGTTGGCGGTCAGGTCGCCGACGGTTTCGATGGTGCTGATCACGTAGATCAGCGCGACCGGAAGGAACGCCGTCCAGTCGAAGGCGAAACCGAAGCGGAACGGGATCGGCAGGCTGATCAGCGGCAGCTCGGGCAACGGCTGCGGGACCAGTTTGCCGCTGAACCAGGCGGCCAGGCTGCCGATCGCCAGCCCGATGATGATCGCCGAGAGGCGCACCCAGGGGCGGTTGGAGCGGTTCAGCAGGATGATGGTGACCAGTACCAGCGCGCCCAGCGCGAGGTTGCGTGGGGCACCGAAGTCCGGCGCGTTGAAGCCGCCGCCGAGGTCGGTGACGCCGACCTTGATCAGGCTGACGCCGATCAGGGTGATGACGATGCCGGTCACCAGCGGGGTGACCAGGCGCTGCAGCCGGCCGATGAAGCGGCTCAGGACGATCTGCACGAAGGCGCCGAAGAAGCACACGCCGAAGATCATCGCGAGGATGTCCTCCGGGCTGCCGCCGCGGCTCTTGACGATGAAGCCGGCGGACAGCACCGCGCCGAGGAAGGCGAAGCTGGTGCCCTGCAGGCAGATCATCCCGGCGCCGATGCCGAACGGGCGACGCGCCTGGATGAAGGTGCCGACGCCCGAGACCATCAGCGCCATGCTGATCAGATACGGCAGGTGGGCGCCGAGGCCGAGCACCGAGCCGATCACCAGGGGCGGCGTGATGATGCCGACGAAGCTCGCCAGCACGTGTTGCAGGGCGGCGAACACGGCGGCGACGGGGGCCGGGCGGTCTTCCAGTCCGTAGATCAGATCGGGGGCGTTTTCGGATTCGGCGTTCATGCGGGGCTCGATAGGTGGCAGTGGCCCGGTGGCGGGCGTCTGCCTGAAGCAAAAAGCTGACCATGTGCCCAGGTTTTGTTCCCGGGTGACGTCTTCAAGTTTTTATTTTTCTATTTGAATCAATTGCTTGTGAAAAGGATCGCGCTTCAGCGCTGGATTCGCGTCGACGTCGACGAGCGTTCCCTGTGCACCGAAATGACGCGCCGAGGGGTTGGCGGCGCACCCGCACAGCGTCCGTTCAGCCCGTCGCGTCGAGCGCTTCCAGAAAACTCTCCAGCACCAGATGCGGGCGCCGGCCCTTGCGCGTCACCGATGCCAGGCTCAGGTCGTAGAAGCGCGTCCCCGGTTTCAGCGCCCGCAGGCGGCCTTGCTGCACCCACTGCCTCGCGTAGTGGTCGGGCAGATAGCCGATGTAGCGCCCGGTGAGGATCAGGAAGGCCATGCCCTCGCGGTCCGAGGCGCTGGCGCTGCAGTTCAGCGCGCCGTAGTGCGCCTGGATTTCGGTGGGCAGGCGGAAGGTCGGCGCGATGGCGTTCTGGTCGTTCAGGCGGCGGTCTTCCAGCGCATCGTCGTCGACGTAGAACAGCGGGTGGCCCACCGCGCAATAGAGCTGCGAACGTTCGCTGTACAGTGGCAGGTATTCCAGGCCGGGCAGGGCGCCGGCCTGCGGCACCACGCCGACGTGCAGGCTGCCGCCGAGCACGCCCTGTTCGACTTCGCCGGGTGGAATCATGCGGATCTGGATGCGCACGTCCGGGCCGCGCTCCTTGAGCCGGGCGAGGGCGTGGGTGATGCGCATCTGCGGCACCGTGACCAGGTTGTCGGTGAGGCCGATGTTCAGCTCGCCGCGCAGGTGGCGGTGCAGCCCGTTGACCTCGGTGCGGAAGGTCTCCAGCGCGCTGAGCACCTGTTGCGACGCCTGGTAGACCTCGCGGCCTTCTTCGGTCAGGGCGAAGCCGGCGCGACCGCGCTGGCACAGACGCAGGCCGAGGCGCTGTTCCAGATCGCTCATCTGCTGGCTGATCGCCGAACGGCCGATGCCGAGCGCGCCCTCGGCGGCGGAAAAGCCGCCGCATTCCACCACGCTGCGAAACAGCCTGAGCAGACGGATATCGAAGTCGCTGACCTGGGCCAGCGGGTCGGGGCGGCGGATGCTCATGCGAGGCTCTCTTGCGTAGGGTGCGCCGCGCGCACCGGGGCTTTTGCAGGGGGCTGCAATTGTTTAGTGGTTGGTAAACCGAAGATAGGAATAATCGGATTTTAGAGAATCTATGCGCGTGTCACTGTCGCCGGCAAGTGCTATTCCGTAGAGGCGAGCCAGCCGCCGCTGCTACGACTCCCTGTCCGCCTTCGCGAGGATTCGCCGATGAACATGCCGCAGACCGCCACTCCGCCCCTGGCCAGCCAGCTCAAGCTCGACGCCCACTGGATGCCGTTCACCGCCAACCGCGCATTCCAGAAGGACCCGCGGATCATCGTCGGTGCCGAAGGCAGCTACCTGTTCGACGACAAGGGCCGCAAGATCTACGACAGCCTCTCCGGCCTGTGGACCTGCGGTGCCGGGCACACGCGCAAGGAAATCCAGGAAGCGGTGGCCAAACAGCTCGGCACGCTCGACTACTCGCCGGGCTTCCAGCACGGCCACCCGCTGTCGTTCCAGCTGGCCGAGAAGATCGCCGAGCTGACGCCGGGCGAACTCAACCACGTCTTCTATACCAACTCCGGTTCCGAGTGCGCCGACACCGCGGTGAAGATGGCGCGCGCCTACTGGCGCCTGAAGGGCCAGCCGGCGAAGACCAAGCTGATCGGCCGCGCCCGTGGCTATCACGGCGTGAACATCGCCGGCACCGCGCTCGGCGGCATCGGCGGCAACCGCAAGATGTTCGGCCAGTTGATGGATGCCGACCACCTGCCGCATACCCTGCAGCCGGGCATGGCGTTCACCCGCGGCATGGCGCAGACCGGCGGCGTGGAGCTGGCAAACGAGCTGCTCAAGCTGATCGAACTGCACGACGCCTCGAACATCGCCGCGGTGATCGTCGAGCCGATGTCCGGCTCGGCCGGCGTCATCGTGCCGCCCACCGGCTACCTGCAGCGCCTGCGCGAAATCTGCGACGCCCACAACATCCTGCTGATCTTCGACGAAGTGATCACCGGTTTCGGGCGCATGGGCAAGGCCACCGGCGCCGAGTATTTCGGCGTTACCCCGGACATCATGAACGTCGCCAAACAGATCACCAACGGCGCCATTCCGCTCGGCGCGGTGATCGCCAGTCGCGAGATCTACCAGACCTTCATGGGTCAGGCCACGCCCGACTACGCGGTGGAATTCGGCCACGGCTACACCTACTCCGCGCACCCGGTAGCCTGCGCCGCCGGCCTCGCCTCGCTGGAACTGCTGGCCAAGGAAAACCTGATCCAGCAGTCGCTGGAACTGGCGCCGCACTTCGAGAAGGCGCTGCACGGAGTGAAAGGCGCCAGCCACGTGGTAGACATCCGCAACTGCGGCCTGGCCGGTGCGATCCAGATCGCCCCGCGTGACGGCGACGCCATCGTGCGTCCCTACGAGATCGGCCTGAAGCTCTGGGCTGAGGGCTTCTACGTGCGCTTCGGCGGCGACACCCTGCAGTTCGGGCCGACCTTCAACGCCAAGCCGGAAGACCTCGACCGCTTGATGAGCGCCGTCGGCGACGCGCTGAACAGCGTTGCCTGATTCCCAGGGCGGGGCGACCAGCACGCCCCGCAATCCACCCCCTCGCAAACGCGTGAACGCCCTTGCGGAGCGACGCGGCGGCACGAGCCCCGCGACCGACACGCCTTAAAAAAGAGAACCGGACATGAGCAACATCCAGCACCTGATCAACGGTGAATTCGTCACCGATACCGGCCGCACCGCCAACGTCTTCAACCCGTCCACCGGCGAAGCCATCCACAAGGTGCCGCTGGCCAGCCGCGCCACCGTGCAGCAGGCCATCGACGCCGCCAAGGCCGCCTTTCCGGCCTGGCGCAACACCCCGGCGGCCAAGCGCGCCCAGGTGATGTTCCGCTTCAAGCAACTGCTGGAGCAGAACGAGGCGAAGATCGCCGAGCTGATCAGCCAGGAACACGGCAAGACCCTCGAGGACGCCGCCGGCGAACTCAAGCGCGGCATCGAGAACGTCGAATACGCCAGCGCCGCCCCGGAAATCCTCAAGGGCGAATACAGCCGCAACGCCGGCCCCAACATCGACGCCTGGAGCGACTTCCAGCCGCTCGGCGTGGTCGCCGGCATCACCCCGTTCAACTTCCCGGCGATGGTCCCGCTGTGGATGTACCCGCTGGCCATTGCCTGCGGCAACTGCTTCATCCTCAAGCCTTCCGAGCGCGATCCCAGCTCCACCCTGCTGATCGCCGAGCTGCTGCAGCGCGCCGGCCTGCCCAAGGGCGTGCTCAACGTCGTGCACGGCGACAAGGAAGCGGTGGACGCGCTGATCGAAGCGCCGGAGGTCAAGGCCATCAGCTTCGTCGGCTCCACGCCGATCGCCGAATACATCTACAGCGAAGGCGCCAAGCGCGGCAAACGCGTGCAGGCCCTCGGCGGCGCGAAGAACCACGCCGTGCTGATGCCCGACGCCGACCTCGACAACGCAGTCAGCGCGCTGATGGGCGCCGCCTACGGTTCCTGCGGCGAACGCTGCATGGCGATCTCCGTCGCCGTCTGCGTCGGCGACCAGATCGCCGATGCGCTGGTCGAGAAGATCGTCCCGCAGATCAAGGGCCTGAAGATCGGGGCCGGCACCAGCTGCGGCCTGGACATGGGCCCGCTGGTGACCGCCGCCGCGCGCGACAAGGTGGTCGGCTACATCGACGACGGTGTCGCCGCCGGTGCCGAACTGGTAGTGGACGGCCGCGGCTACCGCGTCGCCGGCAACGAGGACGGCTACTTCGTCGGCGGCACGCTGTTCGACCGCGTGACCCCGCAGATGCGTATCTACAGGGAGGAGATCTTCGGCCCGGTGCTGTGCATCGTCCGCGTCGACAGCCTGGAAGACGCCATGCAGCTGATCAACGACCACGAATACGGCAACGGCACCTGCATCTTCACCCGTGACGGCGAGGCGGCGCGGCTGTTCTGCGACGAGATCGAGGTCGGCATGGTCGGCGTCAACGTACCGCTGCCGGTTCCGGTGGCCTACCACAGCTTCGGCGGCTGGAAGCGCTCGCTGTTCGGCGACCTCCACGCCTACGGTCCGGACGGCGTGCGCTTCTACACCCGGCGCAAATCCATCACTCAGCGCTGGCCGCAACGCGCCAGCCACGAAGCCGCGCAATTCGCCTTCCCGAGCAACAACTCCTGAGTAGGCGATGAATGAAAAAGGCCAGTCGAGAGACTGGCCTTTTTCGTTTGATAGCGATGGGTGTCGCTACGCTCGACCCATCCTACGGCTCACATTTTTGAAAAGTTACTCCGCTTGGATCGCATTGAACTGGCGCATGTATTCGTCGTAAGGAAGGTTCTGGTTCAGCAGGGCCTTTAGGCGAGAGTCCTTGTACTGCTGCTTGCTCATTAAACCGTTGGCCGCTCCCGGGCCAGGAGCCGACACCGGAGCTGCTGCAGTATCGAGATTACCGAGGCACTGATACTTAACAATCACCTGACCTGCGATACAGTCGCCAAAACCATTGCGAGCAAAGCAGTTTTGGGTTTTTCCACCGAATGCCTCTGCGTCGCTGTACCCCCAAACTGCACATTTGGACTTGGCGACCCCGTATGCCTGCTGCAGGCTCACGACTGGCTTCTCGAATTGCTTGAAGTCGTAGGCCATGTCAATGCTTCCATCGGCCCGGCTTCCGCCCGTTGCATAGAAGTCTTTTTTTACTGCACAGCCTGATGCCAGAAACATGAAGAATATGATGGAAAGAGCCTTGGCCATGGAGAAATCCTTTTCAGATGATGGGGGCTGATAATATCAGCAGGCCATCACGCTAGCATCCGATGACAAGGTTTCAAACAGGCTCGTTTGCTTCCCTTTGCCTTCCATGTTTCGCCAGCTTCGTAGGATGGGGCGAACGAAGCGGTCTCCATCACTCCACTTTTCGAACTAAATCCTTGCCGTGCTCGGTGGGACTTTTCGTCTCGTCCGTTTGTAATGGATAAAGCGAGTGGATCGGCCATCCATCGTCAGTGCTATTTGCTCTTCCGATTTCGCACATACAGTGACTTTCCTCCCGTAGCCGTTGCTCCGCGTTCTTCCAGTTCAAACTGGGCGCTGTAATGGCGTATCAGGTCGCTGAGCTTGGAGTAGCCGTATAACCTCACATCGAAGTCCGATTGCAGTTTGGTGATGTTCTGGCCGAGGGCGCCGAGATGGCTCCAGCCGTCTTCGTCTGAGATGTCTTCGATGGCTTTGGTGATCAGGGCGACCGGGGTTTTCTGCTTGACCGGTTTGGGTGGTGGTGGCGTAACCACCTTTGTTCCAGCGGGGATTGGAGACTCCTCTCTTTCCGGTATGTTGAAAGCCGCTTGGGTTTTAGTCGCTTCCGTTTCCGCTCTAAGAATTTCCGTATAGATGAACTTGTCGCAAGCAGACACGAACGGTTTGGGCGTCTTTTGCTCGCCAAAGCCATATACGGTCAGCCCTTCCTCTCGCAACCGCACCGCAAGGCGGGTGAAGTCGCTGTCGCTGGAGACCAGGCAGAAGCCATCGAAGCGTCCGGTGTAGAGAAGGTCCATGGCGTCGATGATCAGCGAGCTGTCGGTGGCGTTCTTACCGGTGGTATAGGCGAACTGCTGCATCGGCTGGATGGAATAGTCGAGCAGCGTTTTCTTCCAGCCGCCGAGTTGCGGGCTGGTCCAGTCACCGTAGATACGTTTAACGCTGGCGATGCCGTACTTGGCAATTTCCTCGAACAGGCCTTCGACGATGGCGGCGGGTGCGTTGTCAGCGTCGATGAGCACGGCGAGATGCTTCTGTTGGCGTGTTGGCGCTGCTTTGCTGGCCATCATGGGTCCTTTCGCAGAGTGATGGCCGACCATACTGCGCCACGCATACGATTAGCCATTTTTTCAGGCAAGGGCGCGTGAAGCGCGGCGTACTGATGGTGACCAGGGAAGGAAAAGGCCAGTCGAGCGACTGGCCTTTTCGTTTGCGTGCGCTGTGGGGCCGGGCTCAGTCGACCCACTCCAGAACCATCTGCTCCAGTTCCTCGCGAGTGACCTGGCGGGCCTTGAGGATGCGTATCAGGTCTTCCTTGCTCAGCGGATAATCAGCGAGCAGCCCCTTCAGGTCATCGGTTTCCACGGCAAAAAGCTGCAGCGGTGGAGCAGACTCGTCGGGCGCGAGACGCTCCATCGAAAGTCGGCCGTTGACCATCACCTGGAGCGCGTAAATTTCGGGGCCTTCTTCCAGTGCGTACTGATGGTAGAGCACTGTTTCTGAGGGCAGCAGGTAGTACGGCTGGCCGAGTGGGGTAGAGATCAGCGCGGGCTCTTTCAGGCGAAAGGCGGAGGTTTTATCCATGGCGGGGGCTCTCAGTTGAGTGATCGCGAGGGTGAGGGCTGCGGCAGATAACGCGGCGGCCAGATGAGTGATACCTGCTTTCATTGCCTGCTCCCGTAGGTGTCGATCCTTTCGGCTGGCAGGCGTTTGTTGGCCGCGAGCATCGCGCGCAGGTCTTCGGGCATGAACAGCTGTGCCGGCCAGCCGCTGACTCGTGCTGCGGCACGCTCCACCAGGCTCATTCCGCGTCCCTGATTGTGCCTGGCCGTTTCCTGCTCCAACTGCGGCAGCGCCAAGCGCGCGCCGGCCATGGATAGGGTCACGCAGTTGTTGTTCAGCGCATGATAATCGTCCTGCAGGCGGTACTCGGCCATGTACTTGCCGGATGCCCGCAGAGGCTTGCGCCCAGCCAGCAGCGCATCGAAGTGAAGGTTGATCGCCCGTGCCTTCGCTTCGGGTACCGGATAGTGGAAGCCGGCAGTAACGCGCTTGTAGCTGTTCTGGCTGGCGATGTAGCGAGAGAAGTCACTCCATACCCTCAGGCGACCTTCGCCGGTCGGGCCTTTCTCACCCGCATATCTACCGAAATCGTAAACATGATCGGTGCCCTCGGTCGTCACCCGCAGTGCGACGTGACCGTAGGTGTGCTCCTCTCCCTGCGCGTCGGTATAGGGGCCGCCGATCAGCACTTCCAGTGACGCCGGCTTGACGACGATGGGCGTATGGGCGCCGGTTTTGACTGCCAGGCCGCTTCTGGCCTGGCCGTTGGTACTGTCCATGTTCGTGACGTCCTTGTTGGGTAGCTCAGACGCTGCGGGTGATGCCCAGGCGCGGGAACTGCAGGGTGCAGCCGCCGCGCCTGACGCCGTCCAGGCGCGCATGGCCGTTCGCATCCAGAGCGCCCTGGTGGGTGGCGCCGGCACTGTCGGTTAGCACGTAGGCTTCGTCGGCGTAGGCGCTGCCGTGAATGTCGTGCAGGTCGAAGCTGACCCAGGTCGGCGTGTCGCGCAGGTGATTGAGGAACGACACCGGCGCGAAGCTGGCGCCGCCGCCCACCAGCACGTTCCCCGAGCCGGAAACGATCGCGCCGCCGTGCGCGGTGGCGCTGCCGAGGTAGGCGATCGGCTTGCCGTTGACGTAGATGCCCGGCATGCCGGTGCTGATCGCGTCGCCGCAGCCGGTGGGGTCGCCGATCCGCGCGGCGGGCAGGTGGTTGATCAGTACATCGGGGGAGCCGGCGCTGATCGGGTTGGGCCCGTGCCCGGGCTTTGGGCAGGCGTCGGTATCGGAAACGCGTGCGGCGGGTTTTCCTGACATGGCGAGCTCCTTGTCTGTCGATACGGCGTTTGCCGCGATCGCCCCGATCCCTGGGGCCTGGTCAAGTTGCCAGCTTTGCGGGCTCCGGGCCTGATCCAAGTCAGGCCGTGGGAACACGCGCGGCGTGCGATGCGACGGGCTTCACGATTGCGCATGGGGGCAGGCGACGTCGCAGACACATGGCGCGCCGCGCCTGGCGCCCCGACGGCGAAGTTGCCTTGCGAGCGGCATTGCGGCACTTCTATTGCTTGTGTCCGTCACATCAGCACAACCTGGGTGCGCTTTACTCATGCGCGCCCTTCGATGATCTAAGGACCAGATCCGATGTACCTGTCTTTTCGCGACCTTGTCGCCCGTCTGCCTCGTGCGCTGCCCGTGCGCGCGGGTTGGTTGCTGCTAGCGCTGCTGGCGCTGACGGGCGGCTGCGCCCGGCATCAGGACCACCAGGCGTTCGTCGGCAACAAGAGCCCGGTCAAGCCCAGCGAGTTCTTCCAGACCCATTCCGACCGCCTGGCCACGATCGCCATGCGCAACAACCTGAACAGCCTCTACCAGTTGCTCGACAAGCTCTACCGGCGTAACCCGCGGGAATGGCGCAAGACCGGCCTGCCGAGCATCGAGGCGGCGGAGAAACGGGTGCAGATGGGCATCGAGAAGGACCAGCCGCTGGCTTCGCTCGGCGGGCGCAAGGACGTGGCGGCGCTCAGCTATGCGCTGAGCAACGAGTTTCAGGGCGACCGCGTCGGCGCTTTCATCTACGCCGTCGGCAGCATGCTGATCACCGCCCACGGCGGCAGCACCGAGTTCTACCTCACCGACTCGCTGAACGCGCAGTTCATCAACAACGCCGCGCGCAACATCGAGAAGGCCACCTGGATGCTGACCAGCAGGCGCGACCTTCAGGGCAATCCCTGGCTGCTGTCCAACGAGATTTCCGCCGACGCGCGCAACCTCAGCTTCGCCGTGGAATTCGGCAAGATCGTCGCGCGACTGGACCTGCTCAGCGACGTGCTCGATGAGCGCTACCGGCGCATCGGCGTCAATTACGCCCAGGGCCTGCTGTTCCTCAACTTCCTGCCGGTGCAGTAGCGCGTGCCGCCTTTGCGGCCAGCAACTACGCTGATGTTGGCCCTGATTGCCTGCCCTCATCAAAAGCCGCGGCGGGCCGATACCCTCGACCAGAACGCGGCGTCCCCGCCGTCCCCGTAGCGTTTGGCCCCCCGGAAGGCTGCCCAGCATGAACGCACTGCATACCATCAAGGCTCGCTACACCCTGACTTTCGTCGTCTTCATCGTTCTGCTGGTGATCGCCACGGTGCTCGGCATCCGCCGGTTCGTCACGCCGATGCTGGTGGATGCCGGCAAGCAGATCACCCTGGCGCAGGTCGGCGAGATCGGCTCGCGGATCAAGCTGGAGCTGGCCCAGGTCCAGGCTCAGTCGCGCAGCATCACGCAGACCATCCCGCTGCTCGACAGCGACACGATCGACCGCGTGCTGCCCGGGCTGGTCGACCAGTACGGCGACGCCAAGGTGTTCGGCGGCGGCATCTGGCCGCTGCCGGACAAACGCACGCCGGGGCGCGCCAAGCACAGCACGTTCTACCACCGCGATGCCTCGGGAAAGCTGACGCTCAACGAGCACTGGAACTCCGCCGAATCGCTCAACTACTTCGAGCAGCCCTGGCACCGCGCCGGCATGCAGGCCCCGCGCGGTCATTGCGCGTGGGCCGCGGCCTACCAGGACGAAGCCAGCGCCGAACCGCGCACCAACTGCGCGATGACCATCTACAAGGACGGCGAGCCCTACGGCGTGTCCACCATCGACCTGACGCTGGGCTTCTTCAACGCGCTGGTGGCGCAGAAGGAGAAGGACATCCAGGGCGAGGTCATGGTGGTCGAGGCCGACGGCAAGATCCTCAGCAACCAGCCGGAGATCAGCGGCAACATCGTGCTGAAGAACGTCTCCGACCTGGCCGCGCAGTCGCCCTTCATCGCCGCCGTTCAGGCGGCGCTGAAGGTGCCGAACCGTGCCGAGCGCTATGAAAGCGAGTACGAAAGCGCCGGCGGCGAAGACTTCACCTTCTTCCTTTCGCTCATCGAGGGCACGCCCTGGCTGCTGGCCGCGGCGTTGCCGACCAGCCACCTGACGGCCAAGAGCGACACCGTGCTGAAGACCCTCAGCTGGCTGCAGATTCCCATGGTGATCGTGCTGCTGCTGCTGATGCTGTTCGCCCTCGGCCAGTTGATGGGTCGCCTGGGGGTGCTCAAGGCGAACATCGACTCGCTCTCCGCCGGCGACGCCGACCTGACCCGGCGCATCGCCCTCAAGGGCCACGACGAGGTCGACGACGTGGGTGTGTCGGTCAACCGCTTCATCGAGTACCTGCAGAACATGATGGTCGACGTGAGCAAGGCGACAACCCAGATCGCCAGCGAGATCGGCCACCTCAAGCAGCTGTCGCAGCAGACCAACCTGGCGCTGTCGCGGCACGCGTCGGAGACCGATCAGGCGGTGACGGCGATCACCGAGATGAGCTCCACCGCCGACTCGGTGGCGCAGAGCGCCACGGAAACCGCCAGCTTCACCCAGCGCGCCAACATGAACGCACAGAGCACCCGCGAGGTGGTGGAAGACGCCGCGGGCAGCGTGCGTGCGCTGGTCGACGAGGTGGACGCCGCCACCGCCAAGGTGCAGGCCATGCAGGACGATGCGCAGCGCATCAACACCGTGCTCGGCGTGATCGGCGAGATCGCCGGGCAGACCAACCTGCTGGCCCTCAACGCGGCCATCGAGGCGGCCCGCGCCGGCGAGCAGGGCCGCGGTTTCGCCGTGGTCGCCGATGAGGTCCGCGCGCTGGCCGGGCGCACCCAGCAGAGCACCTCGGAGATCAACGACATGCTCACGCGCCTGCAGCAGGGCGTCAGTTCCGCGGTCAGCGCCATGGAGAAGACCAAGTCCAGCTGCCAGGCGACGGCCGACAACACCGCCCGGGTTACCCAGGGGCTCGACGAGATGGTCACCTCGGTGGTGCACATCACCGACCTCAGCACGCAGATCGCCACCGCCGCCGAGGAGCAGAGCGCGGTGTCCGAGGAGATCAACAAGAACATGGTGGCGGTGCGCGAACTGGTCGAGGAACTGGTCGGCAGCGGCGTCAGCGTCGACCGCAGCACCGAAGGGCTGATGAGTTCCAACCAGCGGCTGATCGCGCTGGTGCAGCGCTTCAGGGTGCACTGAGAACCTGTCCGGGATCGGGCGCCTTCTCATTTCACAACGCGAAAACGTCGCCTCCTCGGGTGTTCGCCTTGCCTGGCGTTGTCGCCGGATCGTGAACAGATTCCGATACCCGGAATTCCGTCTCGCTGCGCAGGGCCGGTCGGCGCGGAGTGCGTCTCGCGCGTTCGCATCGGCGCTTTCCTTGACGTGCGTCCGCCAGTGTCGCGATGCCGCGCGGCATAGTCGGCGGCGACGCGGGCCACCGGCCCGCGGTAAAGGACGACTCTCGATGCGTATTCCGTTTCTCCTGCTGATCAGCCTGCTGGCCTTCGGCGCGCACGCCGACGACGAAGACGCGATGGCGCGCTTCAACTACCTGATGGGCGACGCCACGCTGCGCCAGAAGGCCTACGAGGCCGGCCAGGAGCGCATCGTCCTGTGCGGGCATTGCCACGGCAAGGATGGCAACAGCAAGCGCGACTACATCCCCAACCTGGCGGCGCAGAATCCGCTGTACCTGTTCCGCTCGTTCGAGAAGTTCGCCGACGGCGAACGCAACAACTACGTCATGTCGAGCCTGGCGAAATCGCTGAGCCTGGAGGAGCGCGTCGACATCGCCATCTACTTCAGTCAGCAGAAGGTCGTGCCGTTGCCGGCGGTTGGCGACGCAGCGCAGCGCGCGCACGGCAAGGCGCTGTTCGACAGCGTCTGCCATGCCTGTCACGGTCCCCGTGGCGAAGGCCAGGAAAAGGCCCCGCGGCTGGCCGGGCAGTCGGCGGAATACGTGCGCCTGGCGCTGACCCGCTACCACGACAAGGACCCGCGCCGCGCGTTGTCGGTGATGTACTCGGTGGCCGCCGGCCTGACGCCGGATGACATCGAAGGCGTCGCCGCCTACGTCCAGCAACTGACGCCCTGAGCGTCAGCGCAAAAAAAAGCCCGGCATTGGCCGGGCTTTTTCGTGTCCGAGTCGCATCAGACCTTGCGGACGAATTCCGACTTGAGCTTCATCGCGCCGATGCCGTCGATCTTGCAGTCGATGTCGTGGTCGCCGTCGACCAGGCGGATGCCCTTGACCTTGGTGCCGACCTTGACCACCAGCGAGGAGCCCTTGACCTTGAGGTCCTTGATCACGCTGACGGTGTCGCCGTCCTGCAGCACGTTGCCGACCGAATCCTTGATCACCTTCGCGTCCTCGCCGGGTGCGGCTTCGGCGCTGGCCGACCATTCGTGGGCGCACTCCGGGCACACCAGCATGGCGCCGTCTTCATAGGTGTATTCGGAATTGCACTGGGGGCAGGCTGGCAGGGTGCTCACGGGAGACTCCTCGGTCGGAAAGCGAAAGGCCGCGGATTGTATAGGGTTTTGTCTTCCTTGGCCCGCGCGTGGCCACTCCGTGGCGGCGATCACGGCCCCGGCCGCTCTAGATCGCGGACAGGCGCGTGGCCAGGTCGTGCTGGCGGAAATGCTCGACGACGAAGTCGATGAACGCCCGCGTCTTCGCCGGCAGGATGCGCTGCGCCGGGAAGTAGAGACTCAGTGCGCCGCCGTCCACGTACCACTCCGGCAGCACGCGGCGCAGGCGGCCGTCGTTCAGGTACGCCGCCGCGTGCGGCAGGCTGACCAGCGCCACTCCGTAACCCAGGCTGGCGGCCTGGCACGCGGCGCCCGGGTCGCTCAGGGTCATGCGCGGCTTCAGCGTGACCGGCGCCTGCTGGTTGTCGCGTGTGCGCAGCGGCCAGGTACGGATGCGCCCGGTCTGTGGCGAGCGGATCAGGATGCCGTCCAGCGCCGCCAGGTCCTGCGGATGCCGTGGCTCGGCACCGCCGGCGAAGTAGTCCGGCGCGGCCACCAGCACGCGATGCGCCGGGGCGAGCTCGCGGGCGATCACGCCGGGCGGCAGCTCGAAGCCGCCGCCGATGGCGGCGTCGAAGCCCTGGCCGATGAGGTCGACCTGACGATTGTCGAAATGCCAGTCCGGTTCGATGGCCGGGTAGCGGGCGAGAAACTCGCCCAGCAGCGGCACCATGTAGTCGATGGCGAACGCCAGCCCCATGCTGACCTTCAGCGTGCCGGAGGGCTGCCCGGCGCTGTTGCCAAGATTGGCCAGCGCGCTCTTGATGCTGGCCAGGCCCTCGCTGACCTCGCCGAGGAAGCGCTCGCCGTCCTCGGTGAGGCTCAACCTCCGCGTGCTGCGCTGGAACAGCCGCACGCCCATGCTCGCTTCCAGCCGGGCGACGTTCTTGCCCACCGCTGCGGGCGTCAATCCAAGGCGCCGCGCGGCTTCGGCGAAGCTGCCGGCCTCCGCGCTGCGGACGAAGCAATCGATGGCGTTGAGCGTTTCCATGGGCGCCTACGTAAACCGTTGGTTCATTCAGCGTATAGGGATTGCCGGCTAATCGGTATCGATTGAGCGGTAGATACTGGACCTCTCTTTCACCGAACACCCAGGAGACACCCATGAGCACATTCGGTAGCAACACCCTTGGCGGCAAGATTGCCCTGGTCCAGGGCGGTTCGCGCGGCATCGGCGCCGCCATCGTCGAGCGCCTGGCCGCGGAAGGCGCGGCGGTCGCCTTCACCTACGTCAGCTCGGCGCAGAAAGCCGATGAACTGGCCGCGGCGATCCAGGCGAAAGGCGGCAAGGCCCTGGCGATTCGCGCCGACAGCGCCGACGAGCAGGCGGTACGCGCGGCGGTCGCCGCCACCGTGAAGGCCTTTGGCAGGCTCGACATCCTGGTCAACAACGCCGGCGTGCTGGCGCTGGGTCAACTGGACGAACTGAGCCTGGAGGACTTCGATCGCACCGTGGCGATCAACGTGCGCAGCGTCTTCGTCGCCACCCAGGAAGCCGCGCGGCACATGGGCGAGGGCGGCCGCATCATCAGTATCGGCAGCACCAACGCCGAGCGCATGCCGTTCGCCGGCGGCGCCGCGTACGCCATGAGCAAGGCCGCGCTGGTCGGCCTGACCCGCGGCCTGGCGCGCGACCTCGGTCCGCGCGGCATCACCATCAACAATGTCCAGCCGGGCCCGGTGGACACCGACATGAACCCCGATGACGGCGACTTCGCGGACACCCTGAAAGGCCTGATGGCGCTGCCGCGCTATGGCCGCGCCGAGGAAATCGCCAGCTTCGTCGCCTACCTCGCGGGGCCCGAAGCCGGCTACATCACCGGTGCCAGCCTGACCATCGACGGCGGTTTCGCCGCCTGAGTCAGCCGCGCAACTGCTGCGCCACCGCGTCCGCCAGCGTCAGCGTCGGCCGGCCGATGAGTCGGCCGAGCTGGCGGCCGTCGTCGAACAGCGCGCCACGGCTGGCTCCGGCGTCGGAATCGGCAAGCATCGCGGCCAGCCAGTCCGGCAGGCCGGCGCCCTGCAGCGCGGCCTGGTAGTCCGCCTGCGGCAGGTCCTGGTAGGGAATCGTCTTGCCCGTCTGGCGGGAGATTTCCGCGGCCAGCTCGGCAAGGCTGTAGGACGTGTCGCCGGCCAGTTCGTAGACGCGCCCGGCCTGCGCCTGCTCCGCGGTGAGCACGGCCACCGCCGCGGCGGCGTAGTCGGCGCGCCCGGCCGAGGCGATGCGGCCTTCGCCGGCGCAGCCATAGAGGGCGCCCAGTTGCAGCGCGGCGGGGATGCCCGCGGTGTAGTTCTCGCTGTACCAGCCGTTGCGCAGCAGCACGTACGGCACGCCGGAGTCGGCCAGTGCCGCTTCCGTCTCGCGGTGTTCGTCGGCCAGCCCGAGCGGCGAGCGGTCGGCGTGCAGCAGGCTGGTGTAGGCCAGCAGCTTGACCCCGGCGGTGCCTGCTGCGGCGATGGCGGCGCGGTGCTGCGGCGCGCGCTTGCCGACCTCGCTGGAGGAAATCAGCAGCACTTTCTCGGCACCGGCGAAGGCGCGCTCGAGGCTGGAAGGCTGGTCGTAGTCGGCCTGGCGCACCTGCACGCCGAGGGCGGCGAAGGCCTCGACCTTGGCCGGGTCGCGTACCGCGGCGACGACCTGTGCGGCGGGCAGTTTTTCCAGGAGGCCCTGGATGACGAGGCGGCCCAGTTGGCCGCTGGCTCCGGTGACGACGATCATGGTCTGGCTCCGTGTATCGGATAAGGAGCACGGAGCGTATTCTCTACGCTAACTTTTAGTAAGTACGCACGAGAAGGTAAGTGTCGATGGACTCATCCGAAGCCACCCTCGCCGCACAGATGGGCCGCGGCGCGCTGTTTTCCGAGGCGTGCCCGTCGCGTGACGTGCTGCGCCACGTGACCAGCCGCTGGGGCGTGCTGATCCTCGTCGCGCTGCTCGGCGGCACGCACCGCTTCGCCGACCTGCGGCGCAAGGTCAACGGCGTCAGCGAGAAGATGCTCGCGCAGACCCTGCAACTGCTCGAAGGCGACGGACTGCTGCTGCGCATCGCCTACCCGGTGTTGCCGCCGCACGTGGAGTATTCGCTGACGCCGCTGGGCGAGGAGCTGGCCGCCAAGGTCGAGGCGCTGGCCGACTGGATCGAGATCAACCTGCCGCGCATCCAGCAGGCGCAGCGTCAGGTCGCCGCCAGCGTGGCGGAGTGAATACCGTCAGGGGGCGGTCGGCGGCTCGGGCCAGGTCAGGGTGCCGCTGTCGCTGAAGCGCTGGGTGCCGAACAGCCCGCTGGCGAACTTGCCCTTGAGCCGATAGGGCAGCCCCTGGCCAAGCTGGTAAAGGCCCAGGCCCCAGGTCTGGCGCATCACCGAGAACGCCGAGATCGTCACCGGCACGCTGACCAGCGCCTCGCCGAAGCGCGGGATTTCGCCGCGCTGGTCGCTGACGCCGCTGGCCAGCGGCTGGCCGTTCACTTCCAGGTCCAGCGCCACGCCGTCGTAGTCGAGGGCGGCGTCGTTGGGGTTCTGCACGCGCAACTGCACGGCGAAGCGCATTTCCAGGCCCTGGCCGGGCAGCGGCTCGATCCCGGCCAGGTCGATGCGCAGCGGATCGCGCGGGGCCAGGCTGCTGCAGGCGGCGAGACTCGCCAACAGCAGCAGGAGGATGGGCAGGCGAATGGGGGCGAGTGACGCGTGACGGTGGCGCATGCGGGTGGTCCGGTCCGGGGAACATGTTCAGCAGACCGGAACCGGGACGGATTTGCTCATCCGGGCGGGCCCTGGCGGGAAGGTTTTCCGCCAGGGCGCGTCGGTCACAGCACGGGTAGCGGCGCCGCGCGCAGGCGCTTGCGCTGCACCTGGGTGGCGACGATCACCAGGCCCACCAGTATCGCGCCGAGGAAGGCCGAGGCGCCGACGGTGCCGAAGTCCAGCCCGCCTTTTTCCAGAGGCTTGGTGAGGAAGTCGCCCAGCGTGGCGCCGAACGGTCGGGTCAGCACGAAGGCCACCCAGAACAGCAGGACGGTGGAAATCCGCGTGCGGTAGTGCAGCACCGCGATGCCGGCGATCAGGCTGCCGATCAGCAGCGCGCCGCCGCCGAAGCCAAGGCCCGAGTCGTCCGCCAGGTAGTCGCCCAGCGCGGTGCCCAGGGTGTTGGAAAAGAGGATCGCGACCCAGTAGAACATCTCGCCCTTGAAACCACGGATACGATCCACCGCCAGCGTGCTGCCGCTGAGTTTCCACACCGCGAAGATCACCGCGAGAATCCCGATCAGCAGCGCCGAGCCGCTGGCGTAGCCGAGCCCGAGGGTGCGGTCCATGAAGTCCGACATCGTGGTGCCGGCGGTGCTGGTGGAGAGAATCACTGCCCAGTACAGCGGCGGGTTGTAGCGTTTGGAGGCGAGCTGAGCCACCAGGGTGACGAGGAACGCGCTGAGCAGGATCAGCGAACTCATGGCATAGCCGACATCGAGGGTCATCGACAGCAGGTCGCCAGCGGTTTCACCTAGCGTGGTGGCGCAGATCTTCATGATCCAGAAGGCGAGCGTGATCTGCGGGAGTTTGTTCATGGGGCGAATTCCGAAAGCGACAGGGGCGGCGGGGCCGACGATTGCAGTCGGCCGCCATGCAGGCTTTCGACGCGATCCCAGAATGCCGTTCGGAACATCAAGAATGGGTTAAAAAAACATCAATAGAATATGTGTTACAGGTTTTTTCTGCGGCACTGATAGCTAATTGAAAGGCTTCTGCGTTTACCATGCGCGCCCCGCATGGCTGCGCTGCAGTCGTGCCGGGCGACACGCCGTCACGAGCGTCGCGTTGTTCTCCCACTGACGTCATTTCCCTTGCGAAGCGACAGCGGTACCGCCACAAGCGGCACCGCGATTTCGCCTGTCCGCGAATCAGGCCGGCCCGCCGCCCAGTTGCTCGAGCCACTGCGCCAGCACGCGCCGGCGCCACCAGTCGCTGTTCTCGATCAGCTGGCGCACCCTTCGCTGTTCGTCGGGGTTGCCGGCGAACTGGCGCGGCGCCGGCAGCACCGGCATTTCCTTCAGCAACGCCGCGCAGGCGTGCTGGTAGTCGCTGGCGTCGAGGCCGAGCTGGCCGTCGGCTAGCAGTTCCAGGCCGCGCAGGCCGGCGTGGTTTTTGGGCAGCAGCGGCAGGCGGGGGCAGAGCCAGAAGAGGATCTGGCTACCGACCTCGCCGTTGCCTGGCTCGCCGAACAGGCCGGCCTCCAGCGATTCGATCAGGCGCCCGGGCGGTTCCGCCTCGGCGTTCTCCGTCAGCGCCACCCAGCGCGGCACCAGCTGTTCGCGGATGAAGGAGTCCAGGCGCGCGGCCAGTTCGTCCGCGCTCAGGCCCTGGTAATCCAGTGCCGCGCCGCTGAACAGGATGCGCAGGTAGGTCTTGTCGACCAGCGTACGGCCGGCGTTCTGCCAGGCGTAATCCGCTGCGTGCGCGAGGCTGCCGTGGAACAGCAGCAATAGCCCGTTATCGCTGCTGCGCGGGTCGTTGCCGGTGGCGCAGTCCGGGTTTGGATTTCGCCATCGCTGCAGCGCGACGGCGGTGGCTTGGGCGAGTCGATGCACGGGAATTGCCACGCGGGTTCTCACGGGTTGTCGGTGGGGCAGCCTGGAGGCCTGGGTGGCCGTCGCGGTAGGTCCAGTTGCCAGGGCGCGCGGGTGCCATTTCAAATCTGGCCCAGCCTGTGCGGTGATAGTGGTTCTAATGGTGCCAGTTTCGATTCTCTAGCATGCGCTTATGCATTTATGCCCAAGCAATGCAAGGAATCGGAATAATGAGTTCCAAAAACAACAATAATTCAGTGGCTGCCCTTCCGCCTACCGACAGTTGGCTCAGCCGGCGCCGGGAGCGTTTCCTGGAGGTCTCGCCCGGCCTGCTGGTGGCCGTCGTCGTCGCTGCCGGCGCGACCTTTCTGTCCGAGCACTACGGGGCGCCGGTGATGCTGATGGCCCTGCTGCTGGGCATGGCGCTGGGCTTCCTGCACGAGGAAGGCCGCGCGGTGGCGGGCATCAAGTTCACCTCCAGCACCATCTTGCGCATCGGCGTCGCGCTGCTGGGCATGCGCATCACCGTGGAACAGATCTTCTCCCTGGGCGGCACCCTGATGATGGTGGTGATCGGCGCGGTGCTGCTGACCATCGCGGTCGGCGTGGGGCTGTCGAAGCTGCTCGGCCTGGGGCGCGATTTCGGCGTGCTCAGCGGCGGCAGCGTCGGCATCTGCGGCGCTTCGGCGGCGTTGGCGATTTCGGCGGTGCTGCCGCAGGACAAGGACGCCGAGCGCAATACCATCTTCACCGTGATCAGCGTGACCGCGCTGAGCACGCTGGCGATGATCGTCTACCCGATCCTGGCCAAGAGCCTCGGCCTGGACGACCAGCAGGCCGGGGTGTTCCTCGGTGCGACCATCCACGACGTGGCGCAGGTGGTCGGTGCCGGCTACAGCATGTCCAACGAGACCGGCGACACCGCCACGGTGATCAAGCTGCTGCGGGTGGCGATGCTGGTGCCCATCGTGTTCTCCCTCTCGCTGCTGCTGCGTCGTCGCGACGGCGCGGCTGCGGGCGGCTCGAAGACGGCATTGCCGCTGCCGCTGTTCATCATCTTCTTCGTGGTTTTCGTCGGCCTGAACAGCAGCGGCGTGATGCCGGAGTGGTCGCAGAAGATGGCCATCGGCGTATCGAGCTGGTGCCTGGTCACGGCGATCGCCGCGCTGGGCATGAAGACCTCGATCAAGGCGCTGCTGGCGGTGGGCTGGCGACCGGCGACCTTGCTGGTGACGGAAACCCTGTTCCTCGCCGCGCTGATCCTTGTGATCCTCAAGTTCTTCGTCTGAACCGGCGCGGCCGTCCCGGGTGACGGCCGCGGCCTCAACGCCGCGCGCGGCCCCGGCCGAGCAGCCCGAGCACCTCGCCGAACAGCGCGTTCTCGACGCCCTGCTGCAGGTCCAGTTCGAGACTGTGGCGGTAGTAGGCGCTCAGGTCGAGGCCGACGCCCAGCGCGTACAGCTCGATTTCCCCTTCGTCCTCGATCTGCCGCGCCACCTGGCGCAGGTGTAGGTCGAGGATGTCCTCGCGGTTGGCCTGATGGGTGGCGCTGTCCATCGGGCAGCCGTCGCTGATGACGATCAGCAGGCGTCGCGGTTCGTTGCGCTGGCGCAGCCGCTGGCGTGCCCAGAGCAGTGCCTCGCCGTCCACGCCTTCGCGGAACAGGTCGGACTTGAGCAGCCCGGCGATGGCCGGGCGGGCGCGGCGCCAGGGCGTGTCGGCGTCCTTGTAGATCATGTGGCAGAGCTCGTTGAGGCGCCCCGGGTCGGCCGGCGAGCCCTGCCCGCGCCAGCGCTTGAACGGGCGGCCGCCGTTCCACTGGCCGGTGGTGAAACCGAGGATCTCGGTTTTCGCGCCGGCCAGCTCGAGCGCGCGGGACAGGCAGTCGACCAGCAGCGCCAGGCTTTCGATGTGCGTGCGCATCGAGCCCGAGTTGTCGATCAGGAAGGTCACCACGCACTCGCTGTGCGGGCGCAGCGGTTCGCGGCGGAACAGGTCGCGCTGGTTCGGGTTGGTCACCAGGCGGCTCAGCCGACCGCCGTCGAGGCGGCCTTCCTCCTGGGCGAATTCCCAGCCCTGCAGGCGAGGCGCGGCGAGCAGCGCGGACAACTGGCGCGCCAGCCGTTGCAGGTTCAGGCCCTGGCGGAGGATGCGCTGGTCGAGGCGTTGGCGCAGTTCCAGCAGCAGTTCGGCGCGTACCCGTTTGCCGACGACCTGCTCGACATCGTGGTCGCGGCTGAACACCCGGTAGCGGAAACCGTCCTGGGCGCCTGCACGGTCGTTGGCGCCCGCGATGCCGCCGCCGTCGCCGTCTTCGCCGCCGTCGTTTTCCAGCAGCAGGGCGAATGCCGCCAGGCTCTTTTCGCTGGCGGTGTCGCGGCGCTCGTCGGCGCTGCCCAGTTGCTGTTCGAGCTGATCGATCAGCGCGGCGATGCAGAAGGCGATGTTCAGCGCGTGGGTGGCGAAGGCGGCCTGGTCGTGGCGGGTCTTGCGCAGCAGGCCGAACTCCGCGCCGAACTGGCCGAGCAGGCCCATGCGTGGCGCTTCCAGCAGGTCCTGGATGCGCTCCGGCGTGTGCCCGTTGCAGAGCAGCCGCCAGCTCATCAGGGCGAGGGTGAAGAGCATCAGGCCGAGGTGGTTTTCCAGCTGGCCGGAGTCGATGAACTGCTCCGCCCACTGGCTGAAGCGGTGCATCAGGTTGTGGCGCACGCCCGGGAGCTGCTCGCTCACCAGCGCTTCGCAGCGCAACTGTTCGAGCAGGTCGAAGACCAGCCGCTCGATCGGCGAGGCCGGCATCCGGCTGCGGTGCAGGGCCCGATCGCTGTGACGCAGGCGCAGGGCGAGGCTGTCGGCGACACCGCGAAAGGAGCGGAAATCATCGCGGGCGAACTCCGGGTGCAGGTGTGGCGCGCGGATCGGGAAGGCCCGTCCGGCCAGTTCCAGGCGGTTGCCGCGATAGCGCAGGCGCGGGCTCGCGGCCAGCGCACGGAGCACCGCGGCGCAGAGTTCCTCGACCTGTTGCTGGCGCTTTTCCAGGCGCTGCGCGGTCACGAGGATTGCTGCCGCGCGTGGGATTCGGCCAGTTCGACGTCGAAGCAGCGCTGGTAGTACTCGGCCACCAGCGCGCGCTCGCTGTCGTCGCACTTGTTGAGGAAAGTCAGGCGGAAGGCGCGCGCCGTGTCGCCGAAGATCTCGACATTCTCCGCCCAGGAGATCACCGCGCGCGGCGACATCAGCGTGGACAGGTCGCCGGCGGCGAAGCCCTGGCGGGTGAGGTTGGCCAGCGCCACCATGCGCCCGATCAGCGCCGGATCGGTGCCCGGCGCCTGCCCGGTGACGATCGCCACTTCCTGTTCGGCGGGCAGGTAGTCCAGGCGGGCGACCACGTTCCAGCGGTCCAGCTGGGCCTGGTTGAGCACCTGGGCGCCGTGGTAGAGGCCGTTGAGGTTGCCCAGGCCGATGGTGTTGGCGGTGGCGAACAGGCGGAAGTACGGGTGCGGGGTGAGCACCTGGTTCTGATCCAGCAGGGTCAGCTTGCCGTCGCGTTCGAGCACGCGCTGGATGACGAACATCACGTCCGGACGGCCGGCATCGTATTCGTCGAAGATCAGCGCCATCGGCCGGCGCAGCGCCCAGGGCAGGATGCCTTCCTGGAATTCGGTGACCTGCTGGCCGTCGCGCAGGACGATGCCGTCCTTGCCGATCAGGTCCAGGCGGCTGACGTGTCCGTCGAGGTTGACGCGCATGCACGGCCAATTGAGGCGCGCGGCGACCTGTTCGATGTGCGTCGACTTGCCGGTGCCATGCAGGCCCTGCAGCAGCACCCGACGGTTGCGCATGAAGCCGGCGAGGATCGCCAGGGTGGCGTCCTGATCGAAACGGTAGGCGGGGTCGATGTCCGGCACCTGCGCATCGCGCTCGAGGAACACCGGCACCTGCAGGTCGGCGTCGATGCCGAACAGGTCGCGACAGGAAACCAGGCGGCTGGCGTGTTCGAAGTGCAGGTCGGTCATCGGGCGGGTCCGGGTCGAGTGGGGATAGCCGATTCTAGGCAGCGGGCGGCGCCGGCTCTGGCACCAGATGCCGCGCAATCGTGCGTCCAGTGACTGCAACTGGCCCCATTGCCGGGCCAGTTGTGGTTCTGGACCCAGCCCTGGCTCTTTTCCGACCATGCGAACCTGTAGACCCGAGCCGTATCGGCATCACCCACGGAGCGCACGATGAGCGAAACACTTGAATTGAACCTGTCCGACGACCAGTTGCAGCTGCTTCGGCGCTACCATGCGCACACCGGCGTCAGCGCCGAGGATTATGTGATCGCGTTGCTGACCCAGACCCGGCCGACGCTGGAGGCCGTGGTGGAAGCATTCGACGAGGCCGGCGGCGACGGCGAGGCGGTGGGCCGGCTGTTCGGCAGCAGGATGGCGGACGTGTTGCGCGAGCGCGAGGCGAACGCGCGCTGACGCCGGCGATACCCTGAAAACGCGGCGGCGCACCGCACGCCCCAAGGTCCTGAGTACAGGGTATGAGCATCTGGTTGCATCTGGCTTTTCTGATCTGCGTGGCGCTGGCCACCTTCGCCCAGAGCCTCACCGGTTTCGCCTTCGGGCTGATCCTGCTGGGCCTGGTCGCGATGCTGCACCTGGCGCCGCTCAACGAGGTGTCCATCGCGGTCAGCGTGCTGACGTTGTTCAACGCGGCGGTGACCCTGGCCGGCTCGAAGACACGCATGGACATGAGCGTGCTGCGTCCGCTGCTGGTCACCAGCCTGCCCGGCGTGGTGATCGGCATCCTGCTGCTCGGCTGGCTTAGCGGCAGCCAGGTGACGCTGCTGCGGGTGCTGCTGGGCGGGGTGATCCTGCTCTGCAGCCTGATGCTGGTGATGCAGACCCGGCCGCGCGCGCAGCGCTCCGGGCCGCTGTCGTTCCACGTCGCCGGCGCGCTCACCGGCCTGCTCGGCGGGCTCTTCGCCAGCGGCGGGCCGCCGGTTGTCTATCACCTGTATCGCCAGCCGCTGCCCTACGAAGTCATCCGCAACACGCTGGTCGCGGTGTTCGCCGCCAATGCGCTGCTGCGCATCGCCCTGGTGCTGGTGCAGGGGCATTTCACCCTCAACGTGCTGCTGCTTAGCGCCGAGGCCTTGCCGTTGGTGCTGGTCCTCAGTTGGCTGGTCAAGCGCTATCCGCCGCCGCTGTCTCTGCGGGCGATCCGCTGGATCGTCTTCAGCCTGCTGGTGATCGCCGGCAGCAGCCTGATCGGCGAGGCACTGCCAGGCCTGCTGGGGCGCTGATCAGGGCCTGGGGGCGATGCGCGTCGGCCGGCCGAGCAGTTGCAGGGCGCGCTCGGGGTAGTCGGTGATCAGCCCGTCGGCGCCCATGTCCAGCAACTGACGCATTTCCGGTTGCTCGTTGATCGTCCACAGCTGCACCGCCAGGCCGCGCGCCCTCGCGTTGGCGAACAGCCGCGCGGAGGCGAGCTGGGCGTCGCCGCTGCGCGGTGGAATCTGCAGCACCTGGTAGGACGGCGAGAGCACGCCGGCCAGGCCGACCCAGTTCAGCGCCGCCAGCAGGCGCACCGAGGTCGGCCCGGCGGCGGTGGCGACGCCGGGGCAGAGCTCGCGGAACAGTTGCAGGCTGCGCTCGTGGAAGCTGGCGACGATCACCTTGTCGCGCTGGCCGGCACTTTTCAGCAGCGCACACAGGCGCTCCTCCACGCCGGCGTCGGCGCTCTTGATCTCGATCGACTTGGGCCGCTCCGGCAGCCGCGCGAAGACTTCGGCCAGGCTCGGGATGCGGATGCCCTGGCCGCGGTATGGGTAGGTTTCACCACCGTCGGCGGTCCAGGTGTAGCCGGCATCGAGCGCCTGCAACTGCGCCAGGCTCAGCGCCGCCACTGGCCCGCGGCCGTTGCTGGTGCGCTCCAGCGCCTCGTCGTGGATCACCACCAGGTCGCCGTCCCGGCTGGCGCGCACGTCAAGTTCCAGCATGTCCACGCCCAGCGCATCGGCGCGCTCGAAGGCGAACAGGGTGTTCTCCGGCCACAGGCCCATGCCGCCGCGGTGGGCGATCACCAGCGGCTGCTCGCCGAGTTCGACGAGCACCGGCGGGCGGCTGGCCGGATGGCTGGTCAGCAGCAGGCCAAGCAGCACGGCAGCGAGCAGCAGCAGGGGAATCAGCAGGAAGCGGACGAAGCGCAGCATGGTCGGTCCATCGGACGAGGCGGGAGTGGTCGACTATGCCAAAGCGGCCGGTGAAAGGGCAGGTGCGACGTTGCGTGGAGCGGGTGATTGGTGCGCACGGCGCACCCTACGAGAGCGGCGCGCACACCGTAGGGTGCGCCATGCGCACCCTCAGTGTTGCGGTCATCAGCCGGCCAGCATCCATGCGCCGGTGATGGCCGAGGCGGCGCCGGCGAGGCGGACCAGCGGCGCGGCGGCTTGCGGCAGGACGCGCACCAGCGCATAGCCGATGGCATGCAGCGCGGCGGTGGCGGCGACGAAGCCGGCGGCATAGCCCCAGGGGCTGGCGATTTCCGGCAGCTCGAGACCATGGGCGACGCCGTGGGCGAGGGCGAACAGCGCGGTCAGGGCGACCGCCACGGCCATCGGCGGACGTACCGCGACGGCGACCAGCAGGCCGAGGGCGAGCACCGAGCTGGCGATGCCTTGTTCCATGAACGGCAGTTCCATGCCCTCGAAGCCGAACAGCCCGCCGATCAGCATGGTGCCGACGAAGGTCGCCGGCAGCGCCCAGCGCGCGGCACCTTTCTGCTGCGCCGCCCAGAGGCCGACGGCGAGCATCGCCAGCAGGTGGTCCAGGCCGGTGATCGGGTGGGCGATGCCCGACATCAGCCCGGAAGCGTCATGGCCCGGATGGGCGAAGGCCAGCGCCGGGGTGAAGGCGAGGGCAAGGGCGTAAAGCGAGTGGCGAAGCTTCATGGAGGTCTCCTGGTGATGGGCTCAGGCGGCGCTGAGCATGCCGTGGCGTTCGATGAAGGCGATGATCTGGTCCAGACCCTGGCCGACTTTCTGGTTGCTGAAGACGAACGGCTTGTCGCCGCGCATCTTGCGGGTGTCGCTGTCCATCATCTCCAGCGAAGCGCCGACCAGCGGGGCGAGGTCGATCTTGTTGATCACCAGCAGGTCGGACTTGCAGATGCCCGGGCCGCCCTTGCGCGGCAGCTTGTCGCCGGCGGACACGTCGATCACGTAGATGGTCAGGTCGGACAGCTCGGGACTGAAGGTCGCCGAGAGGTTGTCGCCGCCGGATTCGACGATGATCAGGTCAAGCCCCGGGAAGCGCCGGTTGAGCTGGTCGACGGCTTCCAGGTTGATCGAGGCGTCCTCGCGGATCGCCGTGTGCGGGCAACCGCCGGTTTCCACGCCGATGATCCGCTCCGGCGCCAGGGCTTCGTTGCGCACCAGGAACTGCGCGTCTTCCTGGGTATAGATGTCGTTGGTCACCACGGCGAGGTTGTAGCGTTCGCGCAGCGCCAGGCACAGCGCGAGGGTCAGCGCGGTCTTGCCGGAACCGACCGGACCGCCGATGCCGACACGCAAGGGTTGGCTGTTCATATCGTTGTCTCTCCCATGTCTATCCGTGTGCCGCGCACACGGGGCGCGCGGCGGCTGATTGGTTGCGCCTTCACGAGCGGAACAGGCGGCTGTACTGGCGTTCGTGGGCCATGCTGCTCAGGGCCAGGCCGAAGGCGGCACTGCCCCAGGTGTCCGCGGTGCGTTCGCTGGCCTCGCGCTGTGCCTGCTGCAAGGCGGGCAACAGCTCGGAGGTCAGCCGCTGCGCGGCCTGCTGGCCGAGCGGCAGGGTCTTCATCAATACCGCCAGCTGGTTTTCCAGCCAGCCCCAGAGCCAGGCGGCGAGGGCATCCTGCGCGTCGATCTTCCAGGCGCGGGCGGCCAGCGCCCAGGTTACCGCCAGGCCGGGTTCGTCGAGTTCGCCGAGCAGCGTGCGGGCCGCTTCATCCATCTCGGGCAGGCCTTCGAGCAACTGCTGCAGCGAGTAGCCCATCTGCCGGCTCTCCAGGCGCAGCTCGCGGGTTTCCCGGCTGGCGCGCTGCTCGCCGGCGAGGCGTTTGAGTTCATCCCAGTCGCCCTCGGCGGCGGCCACGCAGTGGGCCAGCAGCAGCGGCGCCTCGAAGCGCGCGAGGTTGAGCAGCAACTGGTCGGCGATCCAGCGCCGGGCGCTGGCGCTGTCCTTCACCTGCGCCTGCTCGACGGCCATTTCCAGCCCCTGGGAATAGCTGTAGCCGCCGATCGGCAACTGCGGGCTGGCCAGGCGCAACAGGGCCCAGGCGGGATTCACGGTTTGCTGCCGAACTGGTGCAGGCGCGGCGCGTAGCTGAATTCGGCTTCGCCGGCGTGCGAGTGGTGATGACCGCCGCCGTAGGCGCCGTGCTCCGGTTGGTACGGCGCCTCGATGGCTTCGACGTGGGCGCCGAGCTGTTCGAGCATGTCCCGGAGCACGTAGTCGTCGGGCAGGCGCAGCCAGCCGTCGCCCAGTTGCAGGGCGACGTGGCGGTTGCCCAGGTGGTAGGCGGCGCGGGTCAGTTCGAAGGCGTTGGCGCAGGTCACGTGCATCAGCGGTTCGGCGCGGGCGCGAACGCGGACGATGCGGCCGTCCTCGGCCTGCAGGCATTCGCCATCGGCGAGCGGTGGCTGGCCGCGTTCGAGGAACAGGCCGACGTCTTCGCCGGTGCTGCTGAAGCAGCGCAGGCGACTCTTGCTGCGCGCCTCAAAGGTCATTTCCAGTTCCGCGTCCCATTCGGTGCGGGGTTCGATGCGACGGTGAATCACGAGCATGGTGGTTTCCGGGGCTGAACGTGGCGTAGGCAGAGCAAGGGACTTGCCAAGTCCGTGCCGCCCTCGGGCGGCGCGCTGCGGCGGGGGACTGCGCGAAATTGAACCCCTGGTCAGGTTTGCTTTGGTGCCGAGGTGCGATGGGTGCGCCGTTATGGTGCGCAAAGCCCGTGCGCGGGTGGGCCAGTATGCCAAAGCAGGGCAAGCGTGGGGCGTCTCGGCGCTCAGCCCTGCGAGCCGTTCAGCCCGAGCCAGTGCTTGCCGCCGATGAAGATGAAGCGCAGCTGCTGGGTGATCTTGGCTTCGGCGCTCAGGTGCGCGGGCAGCGAATCGGAGGGTGGGTCGATGAGTTCGGGGAGGGTGGCGAACACCGCTTTCACCACCAGATCGGAGATCACGTCCAGCGCCGCGTCGTCGAGCTGCGGCATGCGGTTCATCAGCTTGAGGTCGGCCGCGAGGTCGTCGGTGATGCGCTGGCGCAGGCTGGAGATGGCCTGGCGCACCGGGCGCGAGCCGCCGTACTGCTCGCGGGCGAGGAAGAGGAACTGCTCGCGGTTGGCGCTCACCGCGTCTAGGAAAATCCGCGTGCTGGCCTCGACCAGCCCGCCCAGCTCGAACTCGTTGCGGCGCACCACGCGCAGGGTTTCGCGAAAGGTCTCGCCGACTTCCTCGACCAGCGCCAAGCCAAGCTGATCCATGCCCTCGAAGTGGCGATAGAAGCCCGTGGGGACGATGCCGGCGCAGCGTGCGACTTCGCGCAGGCTCAGGCTGCCGAAGCCGCGCCCGCTGTCCATCAGGCTGCGCGCGGCGGCCAGCAGGGCGTGGCGGGTCTGCAGTTTCTGTTCGGCGCGTGGAGGCATGCGAGGGCGACGGCGAGCGGGGAGGTGGCCGCACTCTAGCAAAAGGATTTCGCGCCCGTCGATGTCTGGTGATCAGTCGTGCACTGAGCGTGCGGGCGGGGTGTTGCTTGGGCATTCGCGGAAAAGCGCTGGCCGAAAATGAACAAAGCCCGGACGGGCCGGGCTTTTGTCATCTATCGAGGGCTTCAAGCGACTTTACCGCCGGTACGTTCGAAACCGCTGTCGGCGACTTTACCGCCGGTACGCTCGAAACCGCTGTCGGCAACTTTACCGCCAGTGCGTTCGAAGCCGCTGTCGGCAACTTTGCCACCGGTGCGTTCGAAGCCGCTGTCGGCGACTTTGCCACCGGTGCGCTCGAAACCGCTGTCGGCGACTTTGCCACCGGTGCGTTCGAAGCCGCTGTCGGCGACTTTGCCACCGGTGCGCTCGAAACCGCTGTCGGCGACTTTGCCACCGGTGCGCTCGAAACCGCTGTCGGCGACTTTGCCACCGGTGCGTTCGAAACCGCTGTCAGCGACCTTGCCGCCGATACGCTCGAAGCCACTGTCGGCTTGGGGATTGACGATCTGGTGGTAGGCGCTGGCGGCCTTGGCTTCGCCCAGGAACGGTTGGGGCGACTGCGGAAGGGCGAAAGCGGTGGAGGTCAGGGTGGCCAGAATCACGCTTGCAAGGATTTGAGTTTTCATTTGAGTGGCTCCTCATGGGGGGCGATAAGTGGGGTACGGAGCCAATACTACTCAGGAAAATTCGATCAAAAAGTCGTTCCAGGGAATAGTAAAGATCGACTTCATTGATGCTTGGTGAAAATCCAGCCATTTCAGGCAGTTAAGGCTGCACCAAAGCGATTCGCCGGCTTTGGTGGCGCCCTTTGGGTGTGCATTTTCAGTCGCCGCCGCTGGGATGTTGGCGAAGCTTTCGGGGAGTCATCGCCGGGGTTTTCCAGTCGATAGGTAGGAGCGCTGCATCCGTCCGCGGCGCCTGGCTGGAGGGAGCGCATGACGCGTGCAAAGAAGATTCTGATCTGGAGTGTTGCCGGGCTGCTGCTGTTGCTGGCCGCGCTGGTGGTGTTCGTCGCCACCTTCGACTGGAACCGCGCGAAGCCGACGATCAACGAGAAGGTGTCGGAGGCGCTCGGACGGCCGTTCGCCATCGACGGCAATCTCGCCGTGGAGTGGCGCCGCGAGCCCGACGAGAAAGGCTGGCGCGGGCAGGTGCCCTGGCCGCACGTGAGCGCCGAGAAGCTGCGTGTCGGCAACCCGGAATGGGCCAAGGGCGATCATATGGTGGCGCTGGAGCGGGTCGAGGCGAGTCTGTCGCCGCTGGCCCTGCTGTCGAAGACCGTGCGCATTCCGCGCATCCAGCTGACCGCCGCCGATGCCGAGCTCGAACGCCTCGCCGATGGCCGCGACAACTGGACCTTCGATCTGGGCAGTGACGAGCCGAAGGACGAGGAGCCGTCGCCCTGGACGCTGGACATCGGCACCATCGGCTTCGACAAGGGCCAGGTGCGCTATGACGACCGAACCCTGCAGGCCAAGGTCCAGGTCGACGTGCAGCCGCTGGGCAAGCCGATCCCGTTCAGCGATATCGTCGGCAAGGCGCGGGCCGACGCCGGCACGCAACAGGGCGCTGCGGCGCAGGATTATGCGTTCGCCTGGCAGGCCAAGGGCAGCTACCGCGCGCAGCCGGTGAGCGGCGAGGGCAAGGTCGGCGGCCTGCTGGCGCTGCAGGACGCCGCCCAGCCGTTCCCGGTGCAGGTGGATCTGCGCGCCGGCGCGACCCGCGTGCAGGTGGAAGGCACGCTCACCGATCCGAAGAACCTCGGCGCGCTCGACCTGCGCCTGCGGATGTCCGGTGACAGCCTCGGCAACCTGCAGCCGCTGATCGGCGTGGTCCTGCCGGACAGTCCGAAATACGCCACCGACGGGCGCCTGATCGCGCGGCTGCGGGACGCCGACGGCGCCAGCTACGAATACCGCGAGTTCAACGGCCGCATCGGCGACAGCGACATCCATGGCAGCCTGACCTTCGTCGCGCGCCAGCCGCGGCCGAAGCTTTCCGGCACGCTGACCTCCAACCAGTTGCTGTTCAGCGACCTGGCCCCGTTGATCGGCGCCGACTCCAACGAAGAGAAGAAAGCCCGTGGCGAATCCAGCGTGCAGCCGACGGACAAGGTGCTGCCTTACGAGCGGTTCGAGACCGAGGCCTGGCGCAGCATGGACGCCGACGTCAGCTTCACCGGCAGGAAGATCGTGCATGGCGAGACGCTACCGATCAGCGACCTGACCACCCATGTGGTCCTCAACGACGGCGCGCTGAGCCTGGAACCGCTGCGCTTCGGCATGGCCGGCGGCACGCTGGATACGCACATCGTCCTCGACGGCCGGCAGACGCCGTTGCGCGGCAGCGCGCAGCTCAAGGCGCGCCAGCTCAAGCTCAAGCAGCTGTTCCCGTCGGTGCAGGCGATGCAGAGCAGCCTCGGCGAGCTGAACGGCGACGCCAGCATCGCCGGCACCGGCAACTCGGTGGCGGCGCTGCTCGGTTCGGCCAACGGCGACCTGCGCCTGCTGATGAACGACGGCGTGGTTAGTCGCGGCCTGATGGAAATCGCCGGGTTGAACGTCGGGAATTACCTGGCGAGCCGGTTGTTCGGCGACGACGAGGTGCAGATCAACTGCGCCGCTGCCGACCTCGGCATCAAGGACGGCCTGGCCACCAGCCGGGTGTTCCTGCTCGATACCGAGAACTCGGTGATCCGCATCGACGGCTGGGCGAACATGAAGACCGAGCAGCTGGATTTCGACATCGTGCCCAAGTCCAAGGGTGTGCGGATCATCTCGCTGCGCTCGCCGCTCTATGTGCGCGGAACCTTCAAGGAGCCGAAGCCGGGCGTTCACGCCGGCCAGTTGGTGGCGCGCGGTGCGGGGCTGATCGCGCTGGGCGTGGCAGTGGCGCCGGTGGCCGGGTTGCTGGCGCTGGTGGCGCCCAGCGGTGGCCAGGCCGACCAGTGCGCGCCGGTGCTCCAGCAGATGAAGAAGTGAGCCGCAGCGCCGTCGGACGGACATGGCGGGCGCTCGACGGCCCGCCATGCGCCGCCCTCAGAGCATCCGGACCTTGAACGACTTGCCCTTGATCCTGCCCTCGGCGAGGCGCTTGAGCGCCTGACGGGCGATCCCGCGTTCGACGGCGACGAACGCCTGGAAGTCGAAGATCGCGATCTTGCCGACCTGGGCGCCGGGAATGCCGGCCTCGCCGGTGAGCGCGCCGAGGATGTCGCCGGGGCGGATCTTCTCCTTGCGTCCGCCGTTGATGCACAAGGTCGTCATTGGCGCCTGCAGCGGCGCGCCATCGCGGGGTTTCAGGCTGTTCAGCGGGTGCCAGTTGAGCGGCGCCTTCTGCAGCGTCTCGATGGCCTGGGCGCGATGCGCCTCGGCGGGAGCGACCAGGCTCATCGCCAGGCCCTTGTTGCCGGCGCGCCCGGTGCGGCCGACCCGGTGGATGTGGATTTCCGGATCGCGCGCCAGTTCGACGTTGATCACCATGTCCAGCGCATCGATGTCCAGCCCGCGGGCCGCGACATCGGTGGCCACCAGCACCGACAGGCTGCGGTTGGCGAACATCGCCAGCACCTGGTCGCGGTCGCGCTGCTCCAGGTCGCCGTTCAGCGCCATCGCCGAAATGCCGTGGGCGCCGAGGTGCTCGACCAGCTCCTGGCACTGCTGCTTGGTGAAGCAGAAGGCCACGCAGGATTCCGGTCGGTAGGCCGCGAGCAGCTTGAGCACGGCATCCATGCGCTGCTCGGGTGCGATCTCGTAGAAGCGCTGCTCGATCTGCTCGCCATCGTGCAGGGCTTCGATGCGGACCTGCTGCGGGTCGCGCATGAACACCGCGGAGAGCTGCTTGATCGCCGCCGGGTAGGTGGCGGAGAACAGCAGCGTCTGCCGCTTCTTCGGGGTCTGCCCGATGATCTCGGCGATGGCGTCGTAGAAGCCCATGTCGAGCATGCGGTCGGCTTCGTCGAGTATCAGCGTATTGAGCCCGTCGAGTTTCAGCGTGCCCTTCTTCAGGTGCTCCTGGATGCGTCCCGGCGTCCCGACGATGACGTGGGCGCCGTGCTCCAGCGAGCCGATCTGCGGGCCGATGGAGACGCCGCCGCAGAGCGTGAGGATCTTGATGTTGTCGGCGGCGCGGGCCAGCCGGCGCAGCTCCTTGGCGACCTGGTCGGCGAGTTCGCGGGTCGGGCAGAGCACCAGGGCCTGGCAGCCGAAGTAGCGCGGGTTGAGCGGGTTCAGCAGGCCGATGCCGAACGCGGCGGTCTTGCCGCTGCCGGTCTTGGCCTGGGCGATCAGGTCCATGCCCTTGAGAATCACCGGCAGGCTCTGCGCCTGGATCGGCGTCATCGACGCGTAGCCGAGCGCCTCTAGGTTGGCCAGCATGGCCGCGGAAAGCGGCAGGGAGGAAAAAGCGGTCGTGGTCACGGAAGCGGCCTGGGGTGCGGAAATGTCGCGCAGTGTAACAGGCGCGCCGCGCGCGGCTCAGGCCGCCAGGCGGCTCTCGGGCGCGAGCCCGGGCCGGCAGCGTAGCAAGATCGTCGGTACTGCACCCCTCTCCCATTCATGGGAGAGGGGCTGGGGGAGAGGGAGGAGGCTGATCGAGTTCGACCACCGCTGACGTGAACAGCCTTACGGGCCTGAACCGCGCCTCAGCCTTCCACCTCGATCTTGCTGTCGATGTCCGTGCCGTTGCGGCCCTGGCGGTCATCGAGCTGGAGGAAAATGAACGCGGCCAGCATCGACAGCCCGCCGATGCAGAGGAAGGTCATCTGGAAGGCGTGCAGCACCGAGCCGCCGTCGTCCAGGGTGAAGCCGCCGAGCAGCGCCGCGGCGGAGGCCACGCCGAGGCTCATCGCCAGTTGCACCACCACCGAGAGCAGGCTGTTGCCACTGCTGGCTTCCTCGTCGCGCAAGCCGATCAGGGTGATGGTGTTCATCGCGGTGAACTGCAGCGAGTTGATCGCGCCGATGAAGGCCAACTGGACCAGCAGCACCGGGTACGGCAGGCCCTCGCCGGCCAGCGCCAGGCTGGCGATCAGCGCGCCGAGCAGCAGGGTGTTGCCGGTGAGGATGTTGCGGTAGCCGAGACGGTCGATCAGCGGCTTTGCCAGCGGCTTCATCGCCATCGCCGCGGCGGCCAGCGGGATCATGCTCATCCCGGCCTGGGCCGGCGAATAACCCATCGCCACCTGCAGCAGCAGCGGCGTGAGGAACGGCAGCGCGCCGCTGCCCAAGCGTGCGAACAGGTTGCCGAGGATGCCCACGGCGAAGCTGCGGTTGGCGAACAGACTGGGGCTGAACAGCGGTTTGTCGACCTTGCCGGCACGCAGCCAGTAGGCGGCGAGGCAGGCGAGGCCGCCGACCAGCAGGAGCATCACCCGCACGTGTGGCAGTTTCAGCTCGCCGAGGCCCTCCAGAGCGATGGTGATCAGCACCATCGCCGCGCCGAACAGGGCGAAGCCGACGCCGTCGAAGCGCGTGCGTTCGGCGCCGCGCAGGTCCGGCATGTAGCGCAGCGCGGCCCAGCAGCCGAGCGCGCCGACCGGCAGGTTGATCAGGAAGATCCAGTGCCAGGAGGCGTATTCCACCAGCCAGCCGCCGAGGGTCGGGCCTATCAGCGGGCCTACCAGGCCGGGCAGGGTGATGAAGCTCATGATCCGCACCAGGTCGCTGCGCGGGTAGGCGCGCAGCACCACCAGGCGTCCCACCGGCATCATCAGCGCGCCGCCGATGGCCTGCAGCACACGGGCGCAGACCAGTTGGCTGAAATTGTGCGAGAGCGCGCAGAGCAGCGAACCGACGCTGAACAGCAGGATCGCGGCGAAGAAGATCCGCCGCGTGCCGAAGCGGTCGGCGATCCAGCCGGAGGCTGGGATCAGCAGTGCCACGGTGAGCATGTAGGCGATCACCACGCCCTGCATGCGCAGCGGGTTCTCGGCGAGATCGGCGGCCATCGCCGGCAGCGCGGTGTTGAGGATGGTCCCGTCCAGGGTCTGCATGAAGAAGGCGATGGCCACGATCCAGGGCAGGAAGCGGGCGGTGCGGGCGTCGAGCGTAGGCAGAGGCATGGCGATCCGGATCAGAAGGGCGTGCTGTTTAGATAGCGTGCGCAGGCGGGGTTCCGGCGGTCAACCGCTTCCGGCTGCCTCCAGAAGCTCGATCATCTGCGCGAAACAGGCATCGGCGAGCGCCGAGCGCGGCTCGCTGTGACGCATGATCAGGCCCAGCGGCGCGAGCGTATGGGCGTCGTCGATCGGGTGCAGGCAAAGATTCTCCACCAGCCCGGCGAGCCCGCTGTCCAGCGGCATCACCGCGCAGCAGAGGCCGCCGCGCACCGCCTGGAGCAACTGGTGCACCGCGTCGGTCTCCAGCAGCGGCTGTACCTTCAGACCGCGGGAACGGAACGCGTGGTCGATGGACTGGCGAAAGTGCATGCCGCCGGACAGCATTCCCAGCGGCAGCTCGATGAGCGCGTCCCAGCTCAGCGCGCCAGCACCGAACGTGAAGTGGGCCGGATCGTAGAGCAGGCCCATGCGCGTCTCGAGCAGCGCCAGGCTGTGGAAATGCCGCGCATCCAGCCCGTCCAGGTAGGAGAGGCCGAGGTCCAGCCGGTTGCTCGCGAGCTGTTCGAGGATCTGCTCCGAACTCAGTGCCGAGAGCTGGAAGCGCAGGCTCGGGTGGCGCTGGTTGAGGCGTCGCAGCAGCGGCAACGGGTCGAAGCTGGACAGCGGCACCATGCCTAGCCGCAGGGTGCCGACCAGGTTGCCGCGGCAGGCGGCGGCCTCCGCCTGCAGGCCGTCGACCGCCGCCAGAGTGGTCCGCGCCCAGGCCAGGATGCGTTCGCCCGGCTCGGTGAAACCCTCGAAACGCTGGCCGCGCCGCACCAGCTCCAGGCCGAGTTCCTCTTCCAGGCCGCGCAGGCGCATCGACAGGGTCGGCTGGGTGATATGGCAGCGCGCCGCGGCCTGGCCGAAATGGCGCGTCTCGTCGAGGGCGATCAGAAAACGCAGCTGCTTGATGTCCACGGCTCAGGCCTCCGCCAGAGTGCCGGGCAGCACCTGGCGATAATCCTCGACGGCGGCGAACTCCTCGGTGTCGCGCAACTGGCCGCGGCTGTCCGGCTGGCGCACGGCGAGCAACTGGGCGACGCCGAACTGCCGCGCGCTGCGCAGGATCGGCAGGCTGTCGTCGATGAACAGGCTGCGCGCCGGATCGAACCCGAAGTCCTCTTGCAGGGCGAACCAGAACTGCTGGTCTTCCTTGGGAAAGCCGTAGTCGTGGGAGCTGATGAGGCGGTCGAAATAGGGCGCCAGGGCGACCTTCTCCATCTTCAGCGACAGCGAATCGCGGTGTGCGTTGGTGATCAGCGCGACCCGCTTGCCGGCGGCGCGCACGGCGGCGAGGAAGGTGTCGGCGTCGGGCCGCAGGGCGATCAGGTGGGCCACTTCACGCTTGATCTCGCGGATCGACAGGCCCAGCTCGCGGCTCCAGAAATCCGTGCAGTACCAGTTCAGCGTGCCGGCGTGCTCGCGGAACAGCGGCAGCAGCTCGGCGCGGGCCCGCTCGGCGGACACGCCGTGATGCTCGGCATAGCGCCGCGGCAGGTGTTCCAGCCAGAAGTGGTTGTCGAAGTGCAGGTCGAGCAGGGTGCCGTCCATGTCGAGCAGCACGGTGTCGATTTCGGACCAGGGCAGGGTGGTCATGGCGGGTTCCTCGCGGCCGGTCGCGCTGGGCGGTGAATCTCCGACGGGGATAATCGGGAAAGGCGCGGTATGATACCCGTTCGCGCCAAGGAGTCAGCCCATGCGTCAGAAACCCACCGTACTCGCCCGCGAGATCGTCGCCAAAAGTCGCCTGTTTTCCGTCGAGGAGTTGCAGTTGCGCTTCTCCAACGGCGTCGAGCGGACCTACGAACGGCTCGCCAGCAAGGGCGTCGGCTACGGCGCGGTGATGATCGTGGCGCTGACCGACAGCGATCACGCGCTGCTGGTGGAGGAGTATTGCGCGGGCACCGACGACTACCAGTTGTCGCTGCCCAAGGGCCTCATCGAGCCGGGCGAGGACGTGCTGGTCGCCGCCGAGCGCGAGCTCAAGGAAGAGGCCGGCTTCGGCGCGCGGCGCCTGGAATACCTCACCGAGCTGTCGCTGTCGCCGGGCTACATGAGCCAGAAGATCCAGGTGGTGCTGGCCCGCGACCTTTATCCGGAAAGCCTGCCGGGCGACGAGCCCGAGCCGCTGGGCGTCAGCCAGGTCAACCTGCGCGAACTGTCGAGCCTGGTGCAGCACCCGCAGTTCAGCGAGGGCCGCGCCCTGGCGGCGTTGTACCTGGCGCGCGACCTGCTTGCCCAGCGCGGCGAATTCGTCCTGTGAGCGCCGCTCTGCTGCCCGCGGTGATCGAGCTGGTGCAGCGCGCCGGCGCGGCGATCATGCCCTACTGGCGCAGCGACCTGGCGGTGCGGGAAAAGTCCGACGCCTCGCCGGTCACCGCCGCCGATCTCGCCGCCCATCGGGTGCTGGCGGACGGCCTGCGGGCGCTCGATCCGACGATTCCGGTGCTGTCCGAGGAGGATTGCGAGATCGCCCTGGGCGAGCGCGAACGCTGGCAGCGCTGGTGGCTGGTCGACCCGCTGGACGGCACCAAGGAGTTCATCGCCGGCTCCGAGGAATTCACCGTCAACGTCGCCCTGATCGAGCGCGGCCGCGTGCTGTTCGGTGTGGTCGGGATTCCCTGTTCCGGGCGCTGCTATTACGGCGGCGCCGGCAGCGGTGCGTTCCTGTGCGAGCGCGATGGCGCGCCCATGCCGATCGCCGTGCGCGCGCAGCCGGCGGAGCGTTTCACCGTAGTTGCCAGCCGCCGCCATTCCAGCCCGGCGCAGGAACGCCTGCTGCAGGGGCTGAGCGAGCGCTTTGGCGACCTGCAGCTGGCCAGCGTCGGCAGCTCGTTGAAGTTCTGCCTGCTCGCCGAGGGCGCGGCCGACTGTTATCCGCGCCTGGCCCCCACCTCGCAGTGGGACACCGCGGCGGCCCAGGGCGTGCTCGAAGGCGCGGGCGGCGAGGTGCTCGACATCCACGGCGCGCCGCTGGCCTACGAGGCGCGCGAGTCCTACCTCAACCCGCATTTCCTCGCCCTGCCGAAGGCGGTGGACTGGCGCGACGACCTGGTGCGGCTGGCGCAACGGCTGGACTGATCGCCGCTGGAAGCCCTTTATGATATTAATTATCATTTGCTCGAAATGGGCGGGGGATTTCCATGAACAGCGAAGGCATAGTCAGGCCGAACGACCTGCAGCGGCTCTATGCCGATCACCACGGCTGGCTGCAAGGCTGGCTGAGGCACCAGCTCGGATGCGCGCATAACGCCGCCGACCTCGCCCAGGACACCTTCCTCCGCGTGCTCGCCCGCGATCACGACGTCGCCACCATCCGCGAGCCACGTGCCTACCTGCACACCATCGCCAAAAGCCTGCTGGTCAACCACTGGCGGCGCCGGCAGATCGAGCAGGCGTATCTCGATGCGCTTGCGCTGCAACCGGAGACACTGGCGCCCTCGCCGGAAACCCGGGCGCTGATCGTCGAGACGCTGCTGCAGGTGGATGCGCTGCTGGCGCGGCTGCCGGAAAAGGTCCGCCGCGCCTTTCTGCTCTCCCAGCTGCACGGCCTCACCTACGTGCAGATCGCCGGCGAGCTGGGCGTCTCCGAGCGGATGGTGAAGAAGTACATGGCGCAGGCGATGCTGCAGTGCCTGACGCTGATGGACGACGCCTGATGAGCCAGAATTTCCGCGTGTTGCAGGAAGCGGCGGACTGGTTCGCCGTGCTGCATTCCGGGCGCGTGGGCGAGGACGAGCGGCAGGCCTGGCAGGCCTGGCTGGCGCACCCGGATCATGCCCATGCCTGGCGCAAGGTGGAGCGCCTCAGCGGCCAGCTGCAACGCCTCTCCAGCGAGCCTGGCGGCCGCGCAGCCGCCGGCGTGCTGCGCAGCCGCGGCGGTCGTAGACAGGCGCTGAAGACACTTGGCGTGCTCTGTGGCGGTGGCGCGCTGGCCTGGCTCGGCGGTGATCGGCTGACCGCGCGCGGCTGGTTCGCCAGCCAGCGCAGCGCGGTCGGCGAGATCCGCGACCTGCGCCTGGCGGATGGCTCGCAGCTGTGGCTGAACACCGACAGCGCGGTGGACATCGCTTTCGACGATGCCGCGCGGACCCTGTCGCTGTACCGCGGCGAGATCCTCGTCGACGCCCCGACCGAGCGCCGCCCGCTGTTGTTGCGCAGTGCCGAGGGCGTGCTGCGCAGCGAACGGGGCGCGCGCTTTTCGCTGCGCCAGCTCGACGGTGAAACCCAGCTCAGCCTGTATGCCGGCGACTTCCTGCTGCGCGGCGCCGGGCAGTCGGCGGCGACGCTCTTGTCGGCGGGCCGGCAATGGCGGTTTTCCTCCGCCGGGTCGATCGCCAGCGGGCCGCTGGAGCGCGCGCGGCAGGCCTGGGCCAGCGGCATGCTGCTGGCCGACGATATGCGCCTGGACGCGTTCCTCGCCGAACTGGCTCGCTACCGCCACGGCTACCTCGGCTGCGATCCGCGCATCGCCGGGCTGCGCGTGGTCGGTGCCTTCCCGCTGGCCGATACCGAGCGCGTGCTCGATGCGCTCGCCGGCACCCTGCCGGTGCGCGTGCAGCGTCGGTTGCCATGGTGGGTGAGCCTGGAGCCGGCCTGATTCCGGCAGCAAAAAAAACCGTTCGGGCGGTTCCCCTTTTTCGTTCTCGCTTGGCTTTAGAGGCAATCACCGCCCTTCAACGAGAACAAAGGTCCTGCCATGCGCTCCCGCTCTCTGCCTTGCACACCGCGTCCGCTGACGCGCGCCGTCCGTGCCGCCGCCATCGCGCTGCCGCTGAGCATTCTCGCCGCACCGCCGGCGAGTGCCGCCGAAACCGATGCCCGCCGCTACGAAATCCCCGCCGGGCCGCTGTCCAGCGCGCTGAGCCGATTCGCCGGCGACGCCGGGGTGCTGCTGTCGGTGGATGGCAACCTGGTGCAAGGCTTGAACTCCAGCGGGCTGCGGGGTGAATACGCGGTCGACCAGGGTTTCGCCGCGCTGCTTCGCGGCAGCGGCCTGCGCGCGGTACGCGATGCCCAGGGCAACTATTCGCTGGTGGCGGAAAGCGCGCCGGTCGAGTTGCAGACGTTGCACGTGCAGGGCAGCCTGGGCAACGCGCTGGGTTCGATGGAGGGCTACAACGCCACCCACAGCAGCGTCGCCACCAAGACCAGCCTGCCGCTGCTGGAAACCTCGCAGAGCGTCTCGGTGGTCACCCGCCAGCAGATGGACGATCAGGGCTCGCAGACGGTCGCCCAGGCCCTGCGCTACACCCCGGGCCTGATGAGCACGCCCTACGGGGCGACCACCCGTTACGACTACGTGGCGTTGCGCGGGATCAACGACGGTTCGGTGGACAACCTGTTCCTCGACGGGCAGAAGATGCTCGGCGACAGCGGCACCTACAGCAGCCTGCAGGTCGACCCCTATTTCCTCGAGCGCATCGACGTGCTCAAGGGGCCGTCGTCGGTGCTCTATGGGCGCAGCAATCCGGGCGGGCTGGTGGCGTTGACCAGCAAGAAGCCGGAATACGAGGCGCACCGCCAGCTGCAGCTGACCCTGGGCAGCAACGACTTCAAGCAGGGCGCCTTCGACTTCACCGGCCCGCTGGGCGACGAGCAGCGCATGGCCTACCGACTGGTCGGGGTGGTCAAGGACGCCGACAACCAGGTGGACGGCATCGAAGAGCAGCGTTACGCGCTGATGCCCTCGTTGAGCATCGATTTCACCGACGACACCCGCCTGACCCTGCTGGCTATGCTCCAGCACGACCCGAAAAGTGGCTATCACGGCGGCCTGCCGGCCGACGGAACTGTTTATCAGCACAACGGGCAGCGCATCTCCACGCACTTCTTCGAGGGCGAGGACGACCGCGAGAAATTCGAGCGCGACCAGCAGATGCTCGGCTACCAGCTCGAACACCGCTTCAACGACGTGGTGTCCGCGCGGCAGAACTTCCAGTACCTGGATTCGCGCGTGGATTCCGAACAGGTCTACCAGTACGGCTACACGACCCAGTATGGCTACGGCGCCGATGGCGACCTCTATCGCGCCTACACCGGCGCCCAGGAGGCGTTGCACGCCTGGAGCGTGGATAACCAGCTGCAGTTCGAGTTCGCCACTGGAGCGTTCGAGCACACCCTGGTCACCGGCCTCGACTACCAGCGGCGCAAGGCGCGGGTGAACTACGACGGTGGCACCGCCAGCGCGGTCAACCCCTATACCGGGGTGCGGCCCGAGGCGACCTACAGCTTCTACCACCAGTACGACGAGAGCCGCCGCCTGGAGCAGACTGGCCTCTACCTGCAGGACCTGATCGCCCTCGACCGCTGGCGCTTCTCCCTCGGCCTGCGCCAGGACTGGGTGGAGACCTCGTTCGAGCAGACCAATTCGATCTACGGCGACCAATCGGACAGCGACAAGGAGAGCAAGCTCACCGGGCGTATCGGCGTGCTCTACGCCTTCGACAACGGCCTTTCGCCCTATGTCAGCTACTCGGATTCGTTCAACCCCAACACCTCGCCGGCCTACAACGGCACCACCGGCAACTTCGACGTGACGCTGCTCAAACCCACCGAGGGCGAGCAGTACGAGGTCGGCTTGAAGTACCAGCCGCCGGGCACCGACGACCTCTACACGCTGTCGTACTTCGACCTCACCCAGTCGAACCTGTCGAGCAAGGATTCCAGCGAGAACTTCTTCCGCTCGGTGGGCGAGATCCGTTCCAGGGGCGTCGAGCTGGAGGCGCGCACGCGTCCGACGCCGAACAGCAACCTGGTTGCCAGCTACACCTACATGGACGTGGAGTACACCAAGGACTACATCGCCACCTCCGGCGCCAACAACCGGGGCAACACGCCCAACGTGGTGGCGCGCAACATGGCCTCGCTGTGGGCGGACTACACCTTCGCCGACGGAGCGCTGGGCGGCCTGCAGGTCGGTGGCGGGGCGCGCTACTTCGGACGCAGCTGGGCGGACGCCGAGAACACCCTGCGGCTGCCGTCCTACACGTTGTTCGATGCCTCGCTCGGCTACGACCTGTCCCGCGTCGGGCTCGACGGCGTGGGCGTCCGGCTCAACCTGAACAACCTCACCAACGAGAAGTACGTCGCCGCCTGCAACAGCCTCTACCAGTGCTACTACGGTGAGGAACGCAACGTGATGGCCACCCTCAACTACGACTTCTGATACCGCCGGGCCGGCCGCCGCCGTTTCGGGACGGCGGCGGCCTGCTGTTTGCGGGAGGCCAATCGATGCGTACCGTCCTGCTGTTGCTGCACCGCTACATCGGTCTGGCCACGGCGCTGTTCCTGCTCCTCGCCGGGCTGACCGGCAGCGTGCTGGCCTTCCAGCACGAACTGGACGAATGGCTGAATCCGACGTTCTACCGCACGCCGGGCGTCGGCGAGCGGCTGCCGCCGGGGCGCCTGGTGGACCGCCTGGAGCGCGCCTATCCGCGGCTGCAGGTCTGGTACATGGAGTTCTCCGACGAGCCGCAGCACGCCGCGTTGCTGGCGATGGTGCCGCGCACCGATCCGGCCAGCGGCCAGCCGTTCGACGAGAAGGCGGTGGTGCGCTACCTCGACCCGGTGACCGCCGAAGAGGTGGGCCAGCGCCATTGGGGCGAATGCTGTTTCGCGCCGGACAAGCTGGTGCCCTTCCTGCTCGAGTTTCACTACAGCCTGGCGCTGCCGGGCAACTGGGGCCTGTGGCTGATGGGCGGGGTGGCGATCCTGTGGTTCCTCGACTGCTTCATCGCCCTGTGCCTGACCTTTCCGCGGCGCGGGCCGTTCTCCGGCAAATGGGCGACGGCCTGGAAGATCAAGCGCCAGCGGCTCAACCACGACCTGCACCGCGCCGGGGGCCTGTGGCTGTGGCTGCTGCTGACGCCGGTGGCGCTGAGCAGCGTAGCGATGAACCTCGCCGAACCGGTGTTCAAGCCCGTGGTTTCGCTGCTTTCACCGGTCGCGCCGAGCGTCTACGAAGCCCGCGCGCGGCTGCCGAAGGACCAATTGGGCGCCACCACCTACGGCTACGACCAGGCCTATCGCTACGCCGAGGCCCATGGCCGGCGGCTCGGCCTGAGCGCGCCGATCACCGAGCTGTACTACAGCTTCGAATACCACTTCTACGGTGCCGGTTTCGGTGACCACGCCAGCGACCAAGGCAACGCCTGGCTGTTCTTCGACGGCAGCGACGGACGCCTGCTCGGCCAGGAGATTCCCGGCCAGGGCAGTTGGGGCGAACGCTTCTATCGGTTGCAGCTGCCGATCCACGGCGGACGCATCTTCGGCTTCGCGGGACGGGTGCTGATCGCCGTGCTCGGCCTGGCGATCGCCGTGCTGGCGCTGACCGGGCTGGTGATCTGGTGGCGTAAGCGCCGCGCGCGCCTACATGCGCGCGGCCGGACGCGTCAGTCCTCGAGCATGTCGCGGTAGCGTGCGTCCTGCTTGTAGGCGAGCGGCTTGGCGAAGCCCGGCACCTTGACGCCGTCGGCGCTGATGTCGATCTCGCTGTCGTCGATGAGGTCCTGGCCGAAGTTGTAGATGACGTCGAACTGGCCGTTCAGCGCGCGGCTCTCGTAGGCGGCGGCCGCCGCGCGGGTCTGCTCGCGGCGCTCGCTGTAGGCGGCGAAGGCCGCTTCGCCGTGGCGTTTGCGCAGCATCTTCTCGACCAATCGCGGGGCCAGCACGTAGGCGCTGGCGTTGTTGCCGCCGAAGCCCTTGGAGTTGATGAAGCAGACGTCCAGCGCCTGTTCGCCCACCGCGGCGTCCTCGGTGAGGATGCGCAGGTGCTCGCGGTGCACATCGTCGGCCACCGCGTCGATGGTCTTGATGCCGGGAATGATCCCGTACTTGAAGCTGCCCAGGGCTGAGATCAACTGGTCGCCGCTGGCCGGCGCCAGGGAATGCCCGACGAACGCCTTCACCGCGGTCACCGGCCAGTCCTCGATGCCGAACGCCGCGGCGACGCGGTCGAGCAGCTGCGACTCGGTGACCCGGTTGGCCGGCGTGCTGGAGCCGTGGGCGTGGATGAAGCTGCGCTGGCGCACGCCGTCGAGGCCGACCAGCTGGCTGGCGGCGGCCACGGCCTGGGCCATGGTCAGGTAGTTGCCGGGACCGGGGGCGGAGATCGACTTCTTGAAGCCGTCGGCGTTGATGAACACGTCCGGCACAGCGCCGTGGATGTCGGCGCCCAGCTCCAGCGCCAGCTCGTCGTCCATCAGCACCACGTACTGGCTGGATTCGGCCAGGGTGAAGCCGCAGTTCTGCCCGAACGGGCGGCTGGAGCGGCGGAAGTCGACGTCGTCGCGGCCTTCGATCAGGCGCAGGTTTTCCTCGGTGGCCAGCGCGCCCATGGCCGCGTAGCCTTCGATGCATTCGGGAAGGATCGGGGCTTCGCTGTTGCCCACCACGACGACCCGCGAGCGGCCCGAGGCAATGCCTTCGATGCCTTTCTGCAGGTTGTAGAGGAAGGTCGCGCAGGCGCCGGTGATGGTCCCGGTTTCGCCGACGCTGCCCAGCACGTAGGCGTTGATGAAGTCGGTGGGCATGCTGTTGAAACCGAGTGGCAGATGCTTGGCGCTGACCCGGTGCCCGCGCAGGCGCGACTGCAGCAGCCCGCCGTTGCCGTACTCGTCCATCTGGGTCATCAGGCTGCCGGAGAACACGGCAATTTCGCCGGGCGCGACGCGTTCGACGATGCGCGCCCAGTCGATGCCCACCGAGCGCAGCGCGTCGGTGACGCCGACCACGGTCATCTGCAGGCCGCGGGGGTGGAAGCGCGAGTTGTACAGTTCGCCGGGCTCGAAGCCGGTGGGCAACTGGCCGGCGGATTTAACCGGCAGCTCGCGGTAGCTGTCGACCTTGATCTCGCAGCGCTCGTGCAGGGTGACGCAGACCTCGGTGTCGCTGATCGGCTCCACCGACCAGTTCGCCGGCAGCGGCTCCGGCAATTGCTTGGCGGCCACCGTGAAGCTCAGTGGCTGGCCGTTGGCGCCGCCGATCTCGAGGTTCTTGTGCCAGTGCGCGGCGTTCACGTCGAGGTGCTGCTTCTCGATCCGGCGGATCAGCGTGGAGGCGAGAATCTGCCCGGCGAAGCGCTCTTCGATCTGCGCCGGCGTCAGCGCGGCGCCCTCGGCGTCGCGGTATTCGCCGTCGACCACGCTGACCAGCTTCATCATCACGGCCAGGCCGGTCAGTGTCTGCTGGCGCGCCTGGGCGTCCAGCGACTCGATGACGGTGCGGCGGAAGCCGTGGTGGAACGAGCTGCGGCCCGCGGAGTTGTAACCACCGAAGCCGACGATGACGGGTAGGCGAGACATGACTCGAATAGCTCCTCACGCAAGGAAGACAGTGCCGGGAAACCCCGGTCTGTCGATTATTGGCGTTGAATCGGGCGTCTGCCGCCCCGTTCATGGGGCGGTCGGATCAAGCGAATGTACATGCTGACGAATTCGGTGACCGTCGAGTCACTGAATCCGTCGGCAAGTCGCGTGGCGGGGCGCGGCGAAAAGGCCGCGAAGGCCGGGCGGCCTTCGGGCGATGGCGGGATCAGCGGTAGGTGAGGGCGGCGGCGCCGAGGTCGACGCGGGTCCCGGCGCTTCCGGCGACGATGGCTTCGATATCGGCCAGCGAGCCGATCACCGCCGGCTTGCCGGTCTGCCGGGCGAACTCGCAGGCGGCCTGCACCTTCGGCCCCATGGAGCCGGCGGCGAAGTCCAGGGCGTCGAGGTCGTCCGGGCGCGCCTGGGCGATGGCGCGCTTGTCGGGCGTGCCCCAGTCCAGGTAGACGCCGTCGACGTCGGTGGCGATCACCAGCAGGTCGCACTCCAGTTGCCGGGCCAGCAACGCGGAGCAGAGGTCCTTGTCGATCACCGCCTCGACGCCTTCGAGCTTGCCCTCGGCGTCGTAGCGCACCGGGATGCCGCCGCCGCCGGCGCAGATCACCACGCAGCCCTTCTCCAGCAGCCAGCTCAGCGGGCGCAGCTCGAAGATCCGCTTGGGCCTGGGGCTGGCGACCACGCGGCGGAAGTGCTCGCCGTCGGCGGCGATGCTCCAGCCCTTTTCGGCGGCCAGGCGTTCGGCGTCGGCGCGCGTATACACCGGGCCGATCGGTTTGCTCGGCGCGGCGAACGCCGGGTCCGCGGCGTCCACCTCGACCTGGGTGAGGAGGGTGGCGAAGGGCACCTCGAGGGGCAGCAGGTTGCCCAGTTCCTGTTCGATCATGTAGCCGATCATGCCCTCGGTTTCGGCGCCGAGGACGTCCAGCGGATAGCTGGCGACGTCCTTGTAGGCGGCGCCCTGCAGGGCCAGCAGGCCGACCTGCGGGCCGTTGCCGTGGGCGATGACCAACTGGTTGCCGGCCGCCACCTTGGCGATCTGCGTGCAGGCGAGGCGCACGTTGCCACGCTGGTTTTCCGCGCTCAGGGGTTCGCCGCGGCGAAGCAGGGCGTTGCCGCCCAGGGCGATGGCGATGCGCATGGGGTTCTCCTTGTCAGGCCCGCCGCGCACCCGTCGGGCGTAGCGGGCGCGGGGGTCAGATTTCGGCGAGGGTCGAGACGAGGATCGCCTTGATCGTGTGCATGCGGTTTTCCGCCTGCTCGAAGGCGATGTTGGCCGGCGACTCGAAGACGTCCTCGGTCACTTCGATGCCGTTGGCGAGGTTCGGATACTGCGCGGCGATCTGCTGGCCGACCTTGGTTTCCGAGTTGTGGAACGCCGGCAGGCAGTGCATGAACTTCACCCGCGGGTTGCCCGCCGCCTTCATCAGCGCGGCGTTGACCTGGTACGGCAGCAGCTGGCCGATGCGCTCGGCCCAGGCTTCCACCGGTTCACCCATGGAGACCCAGACGTCGGTGTGGATGAAATCGACGCCCTTGACCGCCTCCAACGGGTCCTCGGTGAGCGTCAGGGTGGCGCCGCTGGCGTCGGCGAAGGCCTGGCAGGCGTCGATGTGTTCCTGGCTCGGCCACAGCGCCTTGGGCGCGCCGATACGCACGTCCATGCCGAGCTTGGCGCCGATCAGCAACAGCGACTTGCCCATGTTGAAACGCGCGTCGCCCAGGTAGGCGTAGCTGATCGAATGCATCGGCTTGTCGCTGTGTTCGCGCATGGTCATCACGTCGGCGATCATCTGCGTCGGGTGGTATTCGTCGGTCAGGCCGTTGAACACCGGCACCCCGGCGTATTTCGCCAGTTCCTCGACTATGGCCTGCTTGAAGCCGCGGTACTCGATGGCGTCGTACATCCGCCCGAGCACGCGGGCGGTGTCCTTCATGCTCTCCTTGTGGCCAATCTGCGAGGAGTTCGGGTCGATGTAGGTGACGTTGGCGCCCTGGTCGTAGGCCGCCACCTCGAAGGCGCAGCGGGTGCGCGTGGAGGTCTTCTCGAAGATCAGCGCGATGTTCTTGCCTTTCAGGTGCTGGCGTTCGGTGCCGGTGTACTTGGCGCGCTTGAGGTCCCGCGACAGGTCGAGCAGGTAGCAGAGTTCGCGCTCGCTGTGGTGCATCAGGCTGAGCAGGCTGCGGTTGTGGATGTTGAAGGCCATGGTCGCTGTTCCTTGTGTCGAGCGGCGCGCGGCCGGGACCGCGCGCTGTCGTATCAGTAGTCGATGGGGTCGCGGACGATCGGGCAGGTCATGCAGTGGCCGCCACCACGGCCGCGGCCCAGCTCGCTGGCGTCGATGGTGATGACCTCCACCCCGGCCTTGCGCAGGCGGGTGTTGGTGAAGGTGTTGCGGTCGTAGGCGATGACGACGCCGGGCTCCAGGGCGACCACGTTGTTGCCGTCGTCCCACTGTTCGCGTTCGGCCTCGAAGCTGTCGCCGCCGGTCTCGATGGTGCGCAGCTGCGGCAGGCCGAGTGCCCCGGCCACCACGTCGACGAAGCCTTTCTCCTCGCGGCGGATGTCGATGCCGCCGGGCTTGCTTTCGTCCGGGCGCAGGCTGAACGGCACGATGGCGTTCACCGCGGCGGGGAAGACCGTGACCAGGTCGCGGTCGCAGAAGCTGAACACCGTGTCCAGGTGCATGGAGGCGCGCGACTTCGGAAGCCCGGCGACGATCACCCGCTCGGCCGCGCCGTTGCGGAACAGCGACTGCGCGAGCTGGCCGATGGCCTGGCGCGAACTGCGCTCGCCCATGCCGATCAGCACCACGCCGTTGCCGATCGGCATCACGTCGCCGCCTTCCAGGGTCGCCTGGCCGTGGTCGACTTCAGGGTCGCCGTACCAGACCTGGAAGTCGGCGCCGGCGAATTCCGGATGGAAGCGATAGATCGCCGCGGCGAGCAGGGTTTCCTGGCGGCGCGCCGGCCAGTACATCGGGTTGAGCGTGACCCCGCCGTAGATCCAGCAGGTGGTGTCGCGGGTGAACACGGTGTTCGGTAGCGGCGGCAGGAGGAAGCTGCTGTGGCCGAGGTAGTCGCGGAACAGGCGGATCATCTCGCCGCCTTGGCTGCCCTTCAGGTCGGCGGCCGATACCCCGCCGATGAGGAATTCCGCCAGCGTGCGCGGCTCCAGGCCTTCCATCCAGCTGCGCAGCTCGTCCTGCAGGCCGACGCCGACCAGGTCGACGGCGAGCTTGTGGTCGAGAATCCATTTCAGCGCCTGCGGGTTCTTCACCGTCTCGGTGAGCAGGTTGTGCATCTCCAGCACCTCGACGCCGCGCTCGCGCATCTTGGTGACGAAGTCGAAGTGGTCGCGCTTGGCCTGGCTGACCCAGATGACATCGTCGAAGAGCAGTTCGTCGGCGTTGTCCGGTGTGAGCCTCAGGTGCGCGAGGCCGGGCGCGCAGACCATCACCTTGCGCAGCTTGCCGGCTTCGGAGTGCACGCCGAGTTTTTCTGTGGGGTTGGACATGGTGGTTCTCCTTGAACCGGGTGGATCAAAGGCTGAGGAAGCCGTCGTAGAGGCCGTAGGCGGCGACGGCCGCGCCGACCAGCACTGCGGCGAGAATGACTTTCTCCACGCCGGTGAAGACTGGCTGGCCCTGTTCGCGCTTGGCCTTGGCGAAGAACAGCGCGCCGGGTGCGTACAGCAGGGCCGACAGCAGCACGTACTTGAGGCCGCCGGCGTAGAGCAGCCAGACCGCGTAGAGCACCGCCACCGCGCCGATCGCCAGGTCGCGGCGGCGTGCGCCGGCGGCCTGCTCGTAGGTCTCGCCACGCAGGGCGAGCAGCGCGGCGTAGGCGGCCGACCAGAAGTACGGCACCAGGATCATCGAGGTGGCGAGGTAGAGCAGGTTGAGGTAGGTCGCCGAGTTGAACAGGGTGATGATCAGGAACAGCTGGATCAGTCCGTTGGACAGCCACAGCGCATTCGCCGGGACGCCGTTGGCATTCTCCTTCTTGAGGAAGTTCGGCATGGTGTGGTCGCGTGCACCGGCGAAAAGAATCTCCGCGCAGAGCAGCGTCCAGGACAGCAGCGCGCCGGTCAGCGACACCACCAGCCCGACGCTGATCAGCACCGCACCCCAGTGGCCGACCACATGTTCCAGCACGCCGGCCATGGAGGGATTCTTCAGCGTCGCCAGCTCGGCCTGTCCGAGCACGCCCATGGACAGTACGTTCACCAGTACCAGCAGCAGGAGCACGCTGTAGAAGCCGATCGCGGTGGCCTTTGCCACCTCGCTGCGGTGTTCGGCGCGCGCCGAGTAGATGCTGGCGCCCTCGATGCCGATGAACACCCAGACGGTGACCAGCATCATCCCGCGCACCTGGTTCAGCACGCTGCCCAGGTCGGGGTTGCCTTTACCCCAGAAGTCCGCGGTGAACAGGTCGACGTTGAAGGCCAGGGCGGTGATGACGATGAAGATCAGCAGCGGGACGATCTTCGCCACGGTGGTGATCAGGTTGACCAGCGCCGCCTCGTGGATCCCGCGCAGGACCAGGAAGTGCACGCCCCAGAGCAGCAGCGAGGCGCCGATGATCGAGGCCGGCGTGTTGCCTTCGCCGAAGACCGGGAAGAAGTAGCCCAAGGTGGCGAACAGCAGCACGAAGTAGCTGACGTTGCCGATCCAGGCGCTGATCCAGTAGCCCCAGGCGGACGAGAAACCCATGTAGTCGCCGAAGCCCGCTTTCGCGTAGGCGTAGACCCCGGTGTCCAGCTCGGGCTTGCGCACCGCGAGGTTTTGGAACACCAGCGCCAGGGTGAGCATGCCCACCGCGGTGATCGCCCAGCCGATCAGTACCGCGCCGGCGCCGGCGCTGGCCGCCATGTTCTGCGGCAGTGAGAAGATGCCGCCGCCGACCATCGAGCCGATGACCAGTGCGGTGAGTGCGCCGAGGCGCAGCTTGCGCGTCGTTTGTCGTTCCATGATGCCCTCCGGAATCGGTTAGCTGATTCCATTGGGCGCGCACCACCTTGGCGCAGGATGATCTGAGTCAAGCCGACGAGCGGCGCCGTGGCGGGGTGTCGCAGGAAGAACAGTAAATGGCGCGCCGCCGATCAAGGTGGCGAAACGCTATTCGGCTGACCGCTCAGTCACTTTCATCGCTGCCTTCGCCGAAGTGCAGACCGTGCTTGCGCAGCTTGTCGTGCAGGGTCTTGCGCGGCAGGCCGAGGGCTTCGGCGAGGCTGCGCATCGACCCGTGCGGCCGGCTCAACTCGGCGGCGATCAGCGCCCGCTCGAAGGCCTCGACCTGTTCGCTGAGGCCGCCCTGCACCGCCGGCAGGCTCGGCGCATGGTTGTCCAGCGCCAGTTCCAGGCCGAGGGCGAAACGCTCGGCGGCGTTCTGCAGTTCGCGCACGTTGCCCGGCCAGGCATGCCGCAGCAGCATCGCCCGTTGCAGCGGCTGCAACTCGCGCGGCGGCAGCCTGTGCCGCGCGCTGGCGGCTTCGGCGAAATGCTCGAACAGCAGCAGCGCGTCCTCGCCGCGCTCGCGCAACGGCGGAATGCGCAGCGGCGCGACGTTCAGCCGGTAGTACAGGTCGGCGCGAAAGCGGCCCTGGTCGGCGGCCTGGCGCAGATCTTCCTTGGTTGCGGCGACGACGCGGATGTCCAGCGGGATCAGCTGGTTCGAGCCCATCCGTTCGACGATGCGTTCCTGCAGCAGGCGCAGCAGCTTGACCTGCACGTCGAGGCTCATGCTCTCGATCTCGTCGAGGAACAGGGTGCCGCCGTTGGCGTGCTCGAACTTGCCGATGCGGCGTTTCTGCGCCCCGGTGAAGGCGCCGGCCTCATGGCCGAACAGCTCGCTTTCCACCACCGACTCGGCCAGCGCGCCGGCATTGATGGCGACGAAGGGGCCGTTGCGTCGTGCCGAGAGCTCGTGCAGGGCGCGCGCCACGACCTCCTTGCCGGAACCGGTTTCGCCCAGGATCAGCACGTCGGCGTTGGTCGCCGCCAGCGCGCCGATCTGCTCGCGCAGGCGACGGGTCGGCGCTGACTGGCCGAGCAGCCGGCCGGACAGTTCATGACGGTCGGCCAGGGCCAGGCGCAGGCTGCGGTTGTCCAGTTGCAGGCGGCGCAGGTCGAGGGCGCGGCGCACGCTGTCCAGCAGGTTCTCGCTGGGGAAGGGTTTCTCGAGGAAATCGTAGGCGCCGGCGCGCATCGCCTGCACCGCCAGCGGCACGTCGCCGTGCCCGGTGATCAGCAGTACCGGCAGGCCGGGGTCCTTGGCGTGCAGCGCTTCGAGCAGCTGCAGGCCATCGACGCCGGGCATGCGGATATCGCTGACCACCACGCCCGGCCAGTCGGCGTCCAGGCGCTCGCCGACGCCGTCGGCGCTGTCCAGTGCGAGTACCTTGAGCCCGGCCAGGTCCAGGGTCTGGCTGAGGGCCTGGCGCAGGTGCGGGTCGTCGTCGATCAGCAGGACCTCGACGCGGCCATCGATCGGCGAATCGGTACTCATGCAAAGTCCTCCGGCGGGTGCGGGTTGACGCCGGGCGCGGCGGCGCGCAGGCGCAGGGTGAGCAGGGCACCGCCCTCGGGATGGTTGGCGAGCAGCAGCTCGCCGCCCAGGGCGCGCATCAGGGTATCGCAGATCGCCAGCCCGAGGCCGAGGCCCTGGGTGCTGGTCTTGGTGGTGAAGAACGGCTCGCGGGCGCGCTGCAGGGCTTCCTCGCTGAAGCCCGGGCCGTTGTCGCGGATGCGCAGCTCGACGCCTTGGGCGGTCTGCTCGGCGTTCAGCCACAGGCGCCGCGGCGGGCCCTTGGCGGTGAGCGCGTCGAGGGCATTGGCGAGCAGGTTGCCGAGTACCTGGCGCAGGCGGGTTTCACCGGCCTGCACCCACAGCGGCGCATCCGGCAGGTCGCGGATCAGCTCCACCTCCATCGCCCGCCGACGCTGCGCCAGCAGGGCCAGGGCATCGTCCAGCGCCGGCTGCAGGGCGACGCTTTCCGGCGCATGCCGGTCGCGCCGGGCGAAAGCGCGCAGGTGGGCGATGATCGAGGCCATGCGCCCGGTCAGTTCGCCGATCAGCTTGAGGTTGCCGCGCGCGTCATCGATGCGCTGATGGTCGAGCAGCACGGCGGCGTTCTCGGCGTAGCTGCGGATCGCCGCCAGCGGCTGATTGAGCTCGTGGCTGATGCTCGCGCTCATGGTGCCGAGCACCGAGAGCTTGCCGGCCTGCACCAGCTCATCCTGGGCGCGGGCGGCTTCCTGCTGGGCGTGCTCGCGCTCGAGCACCTCGTCCTTCAGCCGGCTGTTGAGGGTTTCCAGGTCATGGGTCCGCTCCAGCACGCGGCTCTCCAGCTCCTGGCGCGCACGGCTGTCGAAGGCGATCCGTTCCAGGTAGTGACGGCGGCGCTGCATCATCAGACCGAGCATCAGCATCAGCAGGAGCAGGGCGCCGCCGCCGATCGCCACGCTGGTCTGCACGCGGCGCTCGATCATCGAGCGCGGCGCGAGGATGTTCACCGTCCAGCCGGTTTCCTGCAGCACCCGACTCTGCTCCATCCAGGTGTCGCTCTTCAATTGCAGGGGGACGGGTTCGCGGGTCGGATAGGGCTGGTTGTCGGCGATCTCGTCGCGTTCGCGCACCGACAACGGGCGGCTGGCGCGGTAACGCCACTGCGCCCGCGAGGTGAGGATCACCACGCCGTGGTGGTCGGTCACCAGCAATTGCTCGGGGGTATTGCCCCAGGGCACTTCGGTGATATCCAGGTCGACCTTGACCACCAGCGCCCCGAGCACCCGCTTGCCGTCCCTCACCGCCGAGGCGAAGTAGTAGCCACGCTTGCCTGACGTGGTGCCGAGGCCGAAGAAGCGCCCCTGCTGGCCGGCGATGGCCTCGCGGAAGTACGGCCGGAAGGCGAAGTTGCGGCCGATGAAGCTGTCCGGCTGGTCCCAGTTGGACGCCGCCAGGGTGTTGCCGGCGGCATCCATCAGATAGATCACCTCGGCACCGGTCTGCTCGCGCAACTGCGACAGCAGGCGATTGGCGGCCTCGTGGGTCGGCCCGCTGGCGGGCTGGTCGAGTACGGCGCGCAGTGGCGGCAGGTCGCCAAGAATCGGCGGCAGCACCTCGTAGCGGCGCAGGGTGCCGAGCAGGTTGGCGACATAGAGGTCGAGCGTCTGGCGGTTCTGTTCGGCCAGTTCGCTGCGGTAATAGCGCTCGGCGAGGTGATGCAGCGGCCACAGCAGAGGGGCCAGCAGCACGGCGAGCAGCGCCAGACTGCGCCAGCGCGGGCGGCGGGGATGGGGGTGGTCGGTCATGGGCGGCATTCTAGCAGGGCGCCGGACCCGAATATCCGTATGCTGCGCTGCGCGCACCGGGGAAGCAGGAGCTTGTGGTGCGCATGGCGCACCCTGCGCTCAGGTGGGGCTGTCGGCCAGGCACTGCGCCAGCGCCGCGCGCCAGTCGGGCAGCGAGACGCCCCATTCGCGCTGCAGCCGCGTGCAGTCGAGCCGCGAGTTCAACGGCCGCGGCGCCGGGGTTGGGTAGTCGCTCGACGGGATCGGCAGCAGCCGCGCGCGCAGGCGGTTCTGCGTGGCGAGGTGCGCGGCGATGGCCTGGGCGAAGCCGAACCAGGAGGTCTCGCCGCCGGCGCTGAAGTGATACAGGCCCCAGGCGCCGGGCGTGCCCGCCTGCCAGCGGCGGACCAGCGCCGCAGTGGCCTCGGCGATGGAATCGGCCCAGGTCGGCGCGCCGATCTGGTCGTCCACCACCTTGAGTTCGTCGCGCTCGGCCAGCAGCTTCTGCATGGTCAGCAGGAAGTTGCGCCCCTGGGTCGAGTAGACCCAGCTGGTGCGCAGGATCAGGTGCTCGCCGCCCACCGCCTGGATCGCCCGTTCGCCGGCCAGCTTGCTCTGGCCGTAGACGCCGAGCGGATTGGGTACGTCGCTTTCCAGGTAGGGCGCGGGTTTGCTGCCGTCGAACACGTAGTCGGTGGAATAGTGGATCAGCGCTGCGCCCAGGGCTGAGGCCTCCTCGGCGAGCACGCCGGGCGCCGTGGCGTTGATCGCGAAGGCCTTGTCCGGCTCGCTCTGCGCCAGGTCGACCGCCGTGTGCGCGGCGGCGTTGACGATCAGCGCCGGCCGCAGGACGCGCACTTGGCGGCGAATCGCGTCGACGTCCTGTAGGTCCAGTTGCTCGCTGCCCAGCACGCTCAGCTCGCCCAGCGGGGCAAGGCTGCGTTGCAACGCCTGGGCGACCTGGCCGTTGCGGCCGGTGACGAGAATCCTCATGGGAACAGCTCGGCTTCGGCCAGGGCGACGCCGCTGCGGTCCTTGGCCGACAACTGCGGCGTCTCATGCAGGGGCCAGTCGATGGCCAGCTGCGGGTCGTCCCAGCGGATGCAGCGCTCGTGTTCGGGGGCGTAGTAGTCGGTGGTCTTGTAGAGGAACTCGGCGCTTTCGCTGAGCACCACGAAGCCATGGGCGAAACCTTCCGGGACCCACAGCTGGCGCTTGTTGTCGGCGCTCAGGTGCACGCCGGCCCAGCGGCCGAAGGTGGGCGAGCCGCGCCGCAGGTCGACCGCGACATCGAACACTTCGCCGGCGACCACGCGCACCAGTTTTCCCTGTGGCTGACTGATCTGGTAATGCAGCCCGCGAAGCACGCCCCGCGCCGAGCGCGAATGGTTGTCCTGGACGAACTCCCGGGTGAGCCCGGTCGCCTCGGCGAAGGCGCGGGCGTTAAAGCTCTCGAAGAAGAACCCGCGCTCGTCGCCGAAGATCCGGGGTTCGAGCACCAGCACATCGGGCAGCTCGGTGGGGATGACGTTCATCGGCTCTCTTTCTCCAGCTTGTACAGGTATTCGCCGTAACCGGTCTTGCCGAAAATCCGCGCCTGGTCGAGCAGGCGCTCGCGGTCGATCCAGCCCTGCTGGAAGGCGATTTCCTCGAGGCAGGCCACCTTCAGGCCCTGGCGATGTTCGATGGTCTGCACGTATTGCGAGGCTTCCAGCAGGCTGTCGTGGGTGCCGGTGTCGAGCCAGGCGAAGCCGCGGCCGAAGCGTTCGACGCGCAGGTCGCCGCGCTGCAGGTAGGCGTTGTTGATGTCGGTGATCTCCAGCTCGCCACGCGGCGAAGGCTTGACCGCCTTGGCGATCTTGATCACGTCGTTGTCGTAGAAATACAGCCCGGTCACCGCGTAGCTGGACTTCGGCTCGGCCGGCTTCTCCTCGATGGACAGCGCGTGACCCTGCTCATCGAACTCGACCACGCCGAAGCGCTGCGGGTCCTTCACCCAGTAGCCGAACACCGTCGCGCCGCTCGGATGGGCGGCGGCGCGGGTCAACTGCTCGGTGAAACGGTGCCCGTGGAAAATGTTGTCGCCGAGGATCAGGCACACCGAGTCGTCGCCGATGAAGTCCTCGCCGATCAGGAAGGCCTGCGCCAGGCCATCCGGCGTCGGCTGTTCGGCGTACTGGAAACTCACCCCGAACTGCGCGCCGTCGCCGAGCATCTTGCGGAAGTTCGGCAGGTCCTGCGGCGTGGAGATGATCAGGATGTCGCGGATGCCGGCGAGCATCAGCACCGAGATCGGGTAGTAGATCATCGGCTTGTCGTAGATCGGCAGCAGCTGTTTGGACACGCCGAGGGTGATGGGATGCAGCCGGCTGCCAGAGCCGCCGGCGAGGATGATTCCTTTCATGGGAGTTCCTTGAGTGGGTCGATGGCGCCGAGGCGCTCGCGTTGGTAGCTGCCGTCCTGCACGCGCCGGCACCAGTCCAGGTTGTCCAGGTACCACTGCACGGTCTTGCGCAGGCCGCTGGCGAAGGTTTCCTGCGGCACCCAACCCAGCTCGCGCTGGATCTTGCCGGCGTCGATGGCGTAGCGCAGGTCATGGCCCGGGCGGTCGCTGACATAGGTGATCAGGTCTTCGTAGCGGGCGAGCCCGGCCGGCTTCCGCGGCGCCAGCTCTTCCAGCAGCGCGCAGATGGCGCGCACCACGTCGAGGTTCTTCTGCTCGTTGTGGCCGCCGATGTTGTAGGTCTCGCCGACCTTGCCCTGGCTGACCACGGTGAGCAGCGCGCGGGCGTGATCCTCGACGAACAGCCAGTCGCGCACCTGCTGGCCGTTGCCATACACCGGCAGCGGCTTGCCTTCCAGCGCGTTGAGGATCACCAGCGGGATCAGCTTCTCGGGGAAGTGATAGGGCCCGTAGTTGTTCGAGCAGTTGGTGATCAGAACCGGCAGCCCGTAGGTGCGCTGCCAGGCGCGCACCAGGTGGTCCGAGGCCGCCTTGCTCGCCGAGTAGGGCGAGCTCGGCGCGTAGGGGGTGGTTTCGCGGAACAGGTCGTCCGCGCCGTGCAGGTCGCCGTACACCTCGTCCGTGGAGATATGGTGGAAGCGGAAGGCCGACTTGCGCGGCTCCGGTAGCGTCTGCCAGTACGCGCGGCAGGCATCGAGCAGCACGTAGCTGCCGACGATATTGGTCTGGATGAAGGCGGCCGGGCCGTCGATGGAGCGGTCGACGTGGGATTCGGCGGCCAAGTGCATCACCGCGTCGGGCGCGAAGTCCGCCAGGGCGGTGGCCATCGCGGCGGCATCGCCGATGTCCGCGTGGAGAAAGGCGTAGCGCGGATTGTCGTCGATCTCCCTGAGCGACTCGAGGTTGCCGGCGTAGGTCAGCTTGTCGACGTTGAGCACCTGGTGCCCGGTGTGCTGCATGAGGTGGCGAATCAATGCCGAGCCGATGAAGCCCGCGCCGCCGGTAACCAGAATCCGCATGGATGAGTCCTGTCGTTCGAGCCATATAGAGTGTCGGCAGCGCGGGAAGGGCGCAAGTTCGGCTCGTGCACGGGGCATTATTCAACGCGCCGGCACCGCCTATCGGAATCAGCGACCCTGCCACCGCGCAAACATTCGATTTTTCGATGCCGCTCGACTTTTTTCTGGCGTGGACTATCCGACTTGGGTGATTAGTGGCCAAAAGCCGCCTTTCGTCGCCACCGCTCTAATTCGCCACTTTTTGAGGGATCGTTTGCGCAAGGCGAAAGGTCAGAGTTAACAGATTGCCACTATGGCGATATTCATGTTGTTCCAATTGATACGCGAGTGACGAAAGCGTTTTAAGCCGTCGAAAAACTCGCATCCCGAAGTATAAGCCTGACGGTTCTCGCTGCAGAGTGATCGATAGTTTCGATTTTCGATCACTGTGTCGGCGAAACTGCTCATGAGAAGATATTTCAGGATATGTAGAAATTGTTCGACAATTACAGATGCATCTAAGGAAGGAGAGGAAAGTCATGCGTGTATACGCCGTCGTACTTACTTATAACCGTCAAACCCTGCTCAAGCAGTGCCTCGAGGCGGTTTACCGTCAGACGCGGCCGTGCGATGGCGTGATCGTCATCGACAACGCCAGCACCGACGGTACCGAGCGCATGTTGATGGACGGCAGTTTTCCGGGAATGGAAGTCCACATCCTGTCGAACAACATCGGTGCGGCAGGCGGCTTCAGTGCCGGTTTCCGGATCGCCTACCAGGCCGGCGCGGACTTCGTCTGGATGATGGATGACGACGTGATCCCCGATGATGACGCCCTGGAGCGCTTGATGGACGCGGAGTCGCTGCTCGATGGCAAGCGCGTGGATCACGCGTTCCTGCTCTCCACGGCGCGCACCGAAACCGGTTTGATGACCAATACCCCGAGCATCGACCAGCGCCCCAATGCCATTGCCTACGAGAGCTGGCCGATGCTTCTGGAACATGGCCTGGCGCCGGTTTCCCGCGCCACATTCGTGTCGATTCTGGTGCCGCGGGCGACCATCGAGAAACACGGCCTGCCGATCGCGCAGATGTTCATCTGGGGCGAGGACACCGAATACACCCTGCGCATGACCCGCGATGTTCCGGGATACATGGTCGGCAATAGCAAAGTTCAGCACCTGCGCCAGACCAGTGGTGCGCTTAGTATTCGGACAGAAACTAACGCCACCCGTCTTAATTATCATCGGCACTTCATTCGCAACGAGCTTTATGTCGCCGCTAAATACCGCGGTGCCCGCGCGTTGTTGAAATGCCGCTTGCGCCAGCTTCGTTTGATCCGGCAGTTCATCTTCTCCGGTCAATTGAACAAGGCCTACATCGTGTTCCAGGGTCTGATGGAAAGTTTCAACTTTTCACCGGCCGTGGAAGCCGCTGACTCCCCGCTGGAAAATCTGGGCGTCACCTCGCGGCTGATGGGCCGCTCGGTGCCGGTGGCGCGTCCGGAAAGCGTCGTCTACGAAAACAGCGAGGTCGCGGCCGTCCAGTAACGGGCGATTCGCGAGTATGAAAAAAGCGGCCCTCGGGCCGCTTTTTTGTTTGCCTATCGCCGCCTGGCTCAACCAGGCGCCGGAAGTTCCGGCGCCTCGCTGCACTCAGTAGAGTGGGTCGGTCCTTTCAGCGATCAGCGGCCAGGCCGCGTCCTTCTCGGAAATGGTGGTGACCGGGATCGGCCAGCTGATCCCCAGGCGCTCGTCGTCGTAACGCAGGCCGCGCTCGGCGCTCGGCGTGTAGGGCGACGACACCAGGTAGGTCACTTCCACGTTGTCGGTGAGCGTCAGGAATGCATGGGCGAAGCCCGGCGGCACGTACAGCTCGTGCTTGTTGTCCTCGTTCAGCTCGAAGGCCTGATGCTGCAGGTAGGTGGAGGATTCGGCGCGGATGTCGACGATGATGTCGACGATCGCCCCACGCACGCAGCGGATCAGCTTGGCTTCGCCCACCGGTTTCATCTGGTAGTGCATGCCTCGCAGCGTGCCGCGGTCGGCGGACACCGACATGTTCTGCTGCACGTATTCGGTCTGCATGCCGTGGGCGGCGAACTCTTCCTTGCACATGGTGCGGGCGAAGAAGCCGCGCTCGTCGCCGCGCCGCTGCAGTTCGATGAGGAAGGCGTCGTTCAGTTTGGTTTCGTGAAAGATCATGCGTGCGTCCTGTGCATTCAATTCGGGAATCAGCGGCCGAAGAGGAGTTCCTGCTCGGCGTAGAGGTGATCGATCAGGCGGCCTTCCGGAACGACCACGTCGTCGAAGGTCAGCGGAGTGTCCTTCGCCACCGGGCGTGCCAGCGTGCAGCCGAGCGCCAGGCCGATCGGCAGCAGGTTCTCGCGGCGGACGACGTCGATGTTCTCGGCCACGCCGTAGACTTCGTAACCGCCGAAATCCTCGATGCGTTCGCCGGCGGCCAGGTCCTTCTTCGCCAGTGCGATCACGCCGACACTCGGGCCGCCGCGCGGGGTCAGCACCGGGTCGTCGAACAGCACTGCGCGCGCCACCGAGGTCGGCACTTCGAAGTGGCACAGGTGGTACGGCGTATAGAAGCAGTAGTAGGGGCCCGGGCCCAACTTGTAGAGCTCCAGGTAGTGCTTCTGCCGCGGGTCGTCGAGGGTTCCGAGGACGAACACGCCCGGCCCGGGGCGCGCGCCGACGACGTAGTCGACGATGCCGGGACCGTTCGGGTCCAGATGCGGCTCGAAGGCGGCGACGGTCTGCTCGATCGGTGTCAGCGGGGCACCCGGATCACCGCCCGAGAAATCCGGGCCGAGCATGCCGCGGCGTGCCACCGTCATGCCGGTGGCGTTGGCGACGATGGCCTGCTCGAAGGAAATCTTGGTGCCGTCGGCGAAGGAGGCGACCATCGCCGGCTTCTGGCCCCAGCGCTTGGCGAAGCTTTCCTGGGTGGTGGGGTTGCGGTAGGGGTCGTGCAGGCCCTTGATGTTGCCGCATAGCACCGGCTTCACGCCGATGCCGGCGACGAAGCGGTGCAGGTTCATCTGCACGCCCGGCTGGTCGCCGTCGGAGAAGGTGTAGATCACCCCGGCCTGGTCGGCCTTGACCTTGAGGATCGGGCCGATGGTGCCGTCCAGCTCGGCGTTCATCTGCACCACGTGCTTGCCGGTTTCCAGCGCGGCGAGCACTGCGTGGGCGGCGAACTCGACCGAGCCGGTGACTTCGATGATGGCGTCCAGGCCTTCGGCCCGGGCCAGCGCCACGGCGTCCTCGGTGATTGCCGGGCGGCCGGCGGCGATCATGCTCTCGAGCGCGTGCTGGCTGTCGCAGGGGGTCGCCACCAGGCCGGCCTGGCCGAACACGCCCGCGGCTTTTTCCAGGTTGCGGTTGGCGACCGCGCACAGCTGCATGCCGGGCGTGGTATTGAGGATCTGCAGGCCGATGCCCATGGCCTGGAAACCGGCCCCGATCATGCCCACACGGATAGGTTTGCCCGCGGCCTCGCGTTTGGCCAGGGCAGTGTCAACGATAATCATCGGGTATCTCCAAACGGTTGGAAGGGAAGTTCGGTCTCGAAAACCGGCTCAGGACCCCTGGCATGCCGGGCTGCTGCGGAAAGCGGCAGGCCGGCAAGCCGGATCGCGGCCCGACTTCAGTTGGACCAGGTCTTCCACGGGGCGCCCTTCGCCCAGGTATCCTCGAGCACCTGCTTGTCGCGCAGGGAATCCATGCTCTGCCAGTAACCGCTGTGGTGATAGCTGCCGAGCTTGTCCTGGGCGACCAGGCGATCCATCGGCTCGTTCTCCCAGACGGTCTGGTCGTCGTCGATCAGGTCGAAGACTTCCGGCTCGCAGACGAAGAAACCGCCGTTGATCAGGCCGCCATCGGCCGCGCCCTTCTCGCGGAAGGCCTCGACGTTGCTCAGGTCTTCGCTCAGGCGCAGGGCGCCGTAGCGGCCCGGCTGGGTGACCGCGGTGAGGGTGCACCACTTGTTCGACTCGCGGTGCGCCTTGATCAGCTTGGTGATGTCGACATCGCTGACGCCGTCGCCGTAGGTCAGGCAGAAGGTGTCGTCGCCGAGCAGGTGGCGGGCGCGCTTGAGCCGGCCGCCGGTCATGCTGTCGGCGCCGGTGTCGAGCACGGTGACGCGCCAGTCCTCGGTGGTCGCCTGCAGCCATTCGACGCCGCCGCTCTTCAGGTCGATGGTGAAGTCGGTGCGCGAGCCGCGGTAGTTGAGGAAATAGTCGCGGATGTACTCGACCTTGTAGCCGCCCAGCACGACGAAGTCGCGCATGCCGTGGGCGGCGTACATTTTCATGATGTGCCAGAGGATCGGGCGACCGCCGATCTCGACCATCGGCTTGGGCCTGACGCTGGTTTCTTCGCTCAATCGGGTACCGAAACCGCCTGCAAAAAGTGCGACCTTCATAGCCGGAACTCCTTTTCTGTATACGTGGGTGGAATGACGCTATGGGTCAGCTATTGGCCTGCCAGCGCAGGTCCTCGGACAGGCGCTTCTCGGCGATGTGACCCTGCAGCACGTGCAGGCGCACCAGCGGCGAGGTGCGGAAGTCGGCATCGGCGAACTTCATCCGGGTCAGGCCTTCGATCAGCCCGGCGATGGAGCGCTCCAGCGTCATCACCGGCTGGTGGTTGGGGGCCAGGGACTCGAACAGGCCGAAGTCCACCTGGTAGGAACGGCTGTCGGCCGGCGCGTCGGTGTTGATGCTGACGGTGGTGCCCGGCACGGCGGCGGCGACGGCGTGGGCGAAGTCGCGAACCTGCTGGTTTCGCGCGTTCGAGCCGACGTTGACGTTGAGGATGCGGCCGCCGTTGTCGGCCGGGCGCTGGATGGCCCAGTCGATGGCGCGGCCCATGTCGACCACGTCGATCAGCGGGCGCCACGGCGAGCCGTCGCTGAGCACGGTGATCTTGCCCTGGCTCAGCGCGCAGGCGACGAAGTCGTTGAGCACCAGGTCCAGGCGCAGGCGATCGGACATGCCGCAGGCGGTGGCGAAACGCAGGCAGGTGATGACCATTTCGCCGTCGAGGTCGGCCAGCTCGCGCTCGGTGCCGATCTTCGACTTGGCGTAGGCGGTGATCGGCGAAACCGGGTCGGTTTCCTTGCGCGGGCCGCCTTCGGCGATGCCGTAGACGCTGCAGCTGGAGGCGAACACGAAGTTGCGCACGCCGGCGCGGCTGGCAGCCTTGGCCACGGTGACGCTGGCTTCCTGGTTGATCGCGTGGGTCACCGCGGCGAAGCGGTCGCCCATGGGGTCGTTGGAAACCGCCGCGAGCTGCACGACGGCATCGTAGCCTTCGAGCTGCTCGACGCCGATCGCGCGGACGTCGCCATAGAACTGTTGGTCGAGGAGGTGTTCAGGAAGGGTTTGTGCGCCGGTCAGGCAATGGGCGAAATACCCGTTGTCGAAGCCGTTGATGATGGCGTCCGGATGTTGCGATCTGAGTTCGCGTACGACGGCCGGTCCGACATATCCCATGTTGCCGATGATCAGAATCTTCATGCGCTATTCCCTGCATTCGAAGTCGGTCCAGGTATCTGGAGAGAGGTTTATTGAGTAGGGGTTGTTACCGTCAAGCGAAGTCGCAGGCTGGCTGCGTCAATGTGACTAGCGGTCGGTTTTAATGACCTCAGGCGCAGAAACAAGGTTCCTATAGAGCGTCCACTTTTATGGCCAAAGGCCTGCAATGCTGGCGATACGATCGCAAAAAGCCACATCGTGGCCCAGTATTGGCGCGGTCTTGAGCGCCGTCGGTCAGCCGCTCACCGTTTGTCGGCACCTGTCCGCGGCGCGGCTGCCAAACGCAGGGCAAGCCCTTTTTCTGAGGAGGTGCCCGATGAAGATTTCGATGCTGCTGTCACTCGGCCTGGCGACCACGCTCGCCTGTATCGGCTCGGTCCAGGCCCGCGAGTCGGGCGCCGCGTCCGTCCTCTACGCGCAGGTCGCCGCCAGCGACCCCGGTTCGATCGGCTCCGGCGCGATGGGCACCGGCAAGGACGGAGAACCGCAGGTGGAGAGCCCGCGCAGCGGCTCCAGCAGCGGCACGCCTTCGGTGCCCGCCAGCGGCTCGGAAATGAACGGCGAAACCACCTCGAACGACGGCGCCGGCGGGCCGATCGCCGACGGCGAGCCGAAGGACCCGAAGACCTCCTACGACCCGCCGGTCAAGACCAAGGACAAGTGAGGCCTCAGATGCCGCTGAAGCCGTTGTAGCCCTGGTCTTCCCAGTAGCCGCCGGGGTTCTGGTTGCTGACGAACAGCTCGACGATGTGCTTGGGGTTCTTGAAGCCGAGCTTGGTCGGCACCCGCACGCGCAGCGGGTAGCCGTAGTCCGGCGGCAGGGCGACCTGGCCGAAGTCCAGCGCCAGCAGCGTCTGCGGATGCAGCGCGGTGGGCATGTCCAGGTAGGAGTAGTAGCGGTCGGCGCACTTGAATCCCACGTACTTCGCCGTGGTGTCCGCGCCGATCCGTTCCAGGAAGGTACGCAGCGGCACGCCACCCCACTGGCCGATGGCGCTCCAGCCCTCGATGCAGATCAGCCGGGTGATGTCGCTGCGTTGCGGCAACTGGCGCAACGCCTGCAGCGTCCAGGGCTGCTTGCGTTCCACCAGTCCGGAGACTTCCAGGCGATAACCGTCCAGATCGATCTCCGGCACGTTGTATTCGGCGTAGAAGGCGTTGAACGGGAAGGGATCGGTGATCTGCGTCGCCGTGTAGGTCTGCGCCAGGCGCTGGCCGCTGAACAGCCAGGCCTGCACCCGGTCGTTCCAGCGCGACATGCTCCAGAGCAGTTTGTCGACCTGGTCGCCATCCTGCAGGTTACAGCCGCCCAGCATCGCCAGCGCGCCAAGGCTCAGGCCCGAGCGCAGCAGCAGGCGGCGCTGCAGGTTGACGACTTGCGTCTGTTGCGCCGGCTCCAGCTTCGGCGGGGCTTTCTTGCGTTCACTCATGGGAAGTCTCCCTTCGGCCGCCGGTGATCATCGGCGGCAAGGTGCTCGGCACCAGCAGTACCAGGGTCAGGTGCAGGACGATGAAGGCGGCGATGCCAGCCATGGCGAAGAAATGCACGTAGCGCGCGATGTCGAAGCCGCCGAACAGGCTGGCCAGCCCGTGCAGCTGTACCGGCTTCCAGATCGCCAGGCCGGAAAGCACCACCAGCACGCCGAGCGCCAGTACCAGCCAGTAGGACAGCCGCTGTACGGCGTTGTAGTGACCGAGGCGATGCTGAAGTTTCAGGCGCAGCGCGGCGAACAGATCGCGGCGCACCGCGCTGACGCTCAGCGGTAACAGGTCGCGGGCGAAGTGGCGGCTCAACGCGCCATACAGCAGGTAGGCGAGGGCGTTGATCACCAGCAGCCACATCACGGCCAGGTGCCAGGCGATGGAGCCGCCGAGCCAGCCGCCGAGGGTCGACCAGGTGGGGAAATGGAAGGCGAACAGTGGAGAGGCGTTATAGATGCCCCAGCCGCTGCTGATCATGCAGAACATGCCGAAGGCGTTCAGCCAGTGCGTCAGGCGCACCGGCCAGGCGTGGATGCGTCGGGTGCTCATGGGCGTCTCCCGTGGCGGGGGCGGCCACGCGCAAGGCGTGGCCGCGCGGGCGGCGGATTACATCGGCGGGGTGAAACCGTCCTTGCCGATGGCAATGGCGGCGGCGTTCTTGCCGTCCGGGGTGGGGAACAGCACGATCTTCGCGCCGGGCACCAGTTGGCTGCGCTCGCCCGGCTCGACGTAGGCGATCGGCACGTCTTCGGGCACCACCAGCTGCTTCTCGCCGCCCTTGTACTGCACGGTGAGGGTGCGGCCGTTGGCCTTCTTCAGCGAGCCGACGGTGCCGTTGGTCATGGTGCCAGTGGAGCCGTCGGCGTTTTCCCAACCGTAGTGGCCTTCGCCGGAGCCCTTGAGGCTGGCCTCGAACACGGTCACTTCCAGCGCCTTGAGCGTGCCGTCGGGCTGCGGCGTGGCGGCGGAGCCGACGAAGCTGTCGGCGGCGATGTCGTCCAGCTTGGCTTTGGACACGGCGCGCAGTGCGGTCTTCTCGGTGAGCGCGATGCTCTGCTTCTGGCCGCTGCGGCTGGTGAAGTTCAGGGTGTCGGCTTGCACGTTGTCGATGGTGCCGCGCATCGGCTTGACCACTTTCATCTCGGCGGCCTGGGCGAATACGGCGGCACCGAAGAGCAGGCCGAAGGCGGAACCGAGCAGGAGTTTCTTGTGCATGGGATGTCCTCATGGCGTCGGATTGACCCTGCCATCCTCGGTCGCGGCAAGGGTCGCGAAGATGACCCGCGGATGACAAAAATGTAACCAACGCGGCAGGCCCGCCCGGCTAGAATCGGCCCACGGGACAGCGCGCCGAACCCTCGCGCGGCGCTGTCGTCCGATTGATTCCGAGACCCGGTTTTCACCGAGGAGGCCTGCATGCTGATCCGAATTCCACCGCGTTCGCGCTGCGATTCCTCGGAGATCACTCCGGAGTCGGTCTACCTGTCGCGGCGCCGTTTCATGGGCGCCGGTGCCGCGTTGCTCGGCAGTGCCGCGCTGCCGGTCTGGGCGCAGGCGCAGGCGCCGGCCTCCGGCTACGAAGGCGTCGAACCCGGCAACCCGCCGGGCTGGTTCGCGCAGAAACTCGACGGCGCGCGCTGGAAGGCGATGGAGGTGGCGGGCGAGAGCATCACGCCGTTCCAGGACGCCAGCCACTACAACAACTTCTACGAGTTCGGCCCGGACAAGGGCGACCCCGCCGCCAATGCCGGCGGCCTGCCGACCGAGCCCTGGACGGTGAAGATCGACGGCGCGGTCGGCAAGCCGGGGCAGTACAGCCTGGAAGACCTGGTCCAGCCGCACACGCTGGAGGAGCGCATCTACCGCATGCGCTGCGTCGAGGCCTGGTCGATGGTGATCCCCTGGCTCGGCTTCCCGCTGGGCGATCTGCTCAAGCGCGCCGAGCCGAGCAGCAAGGCGAAGTACGTGTCCTTCGAGACACTCAGTGACCCGGAACACATGCCCGGGCAAAAATCCCGCTTCGGCCTGATCGACTGGCCGTACCGCGAGGGCCTGCGCATGGACGAGGCGATGAACCCGCTGACGATCCTCGCGGTGGGCATGTACGGCCGTGTGCTGCCGAACCAGAACGGCGCGCCGCTGCGCCTGGTAGTGCCGTGGAAGTACGGCTTCAAGGGCATCAAGTCGATCGTGCGCATCAGCCTCGTCGAGGAGCAGCCCTACACCACCTGGCAGAACCTGGCTCCCAACGAGTACGGCTTCTACGCCAACGTCAATCCGCAGGTCGACCACCCGCGCTGGACCCAGGCCCGCGAGCGTCGGCTGCCCAGCGGGCTGTTCAGCCCCAACGTGCGCGACACCCTGATGTTCAACGGCTACGGCGACGAGGTCGCGAGCCTTTACCAGGGCATGGACCTGGCGAAGTACTACTGATGATCCGCCAACCGCTGTTGCGCGGCGGGGTGTTCCTCGCCGCGCTGATTCCGCCGCTGGTCTGGTTCTATCAGGCGCTGAGCAACGCCCTTGGGCCGGACCCGGGCAAGGTGCTGCTCGACCGTCTCGGCCAGGGCGCGCTGATCCTCCTGCTGCTGACGCTCTGCCTGTCACCGCTGCAATGGGCCACGCGCTGGTCCGGCTGGGCGCACATCCGCCGCCAGCTCGGCCTCTGGACCTTCGCCTACGCCTGCCTGCACCTGGTCGCCTACCTGCTGTTCGTCCTCGGCCTGGACTTCACCCAGCTCGCCGTCGAATTGCGCAAGCGGCCATACATCATCGTCGGTGCGCTGGCCTGGAGCGGTCTGCTGGCGCTGGCGCTGACCTCCAACCGGGCGAGCATGCGGCGCCTCGGCGCGCGCTGGAAGAAACTCCATCGGCTGGTCTACGCGGTGCTCGGCCTGGCGCTGTTGCACATGCTCTGGATCGTCCGCTCGGACATCGGCCTGTGGCTGGTCTACTTCAGCTGCGGCGCCTTGCTGCTGGCGCTGCGCCTGCCGCCGGCGAGCCGCCTGCTGAAGAAACTGCGCGGCACCCGCCCAGCCCCGGCACAGGTGTCGCGCTGATGCGCATCCTCCTGGTGGAAGACGACACCCGCACCGGTGAGTACCTGAAGAAGGGCCTCGGCGAATCCGGCTATCAGGTGGACTGGGCGCAGCACGGCGCCGACGGCCTGCACCTGGCGCTGGAGCAGCGCTACGACCTGATCGTCCTCGACGTGATGCTGCCCGGCATCGACGGCTGGCAGATCATCGAGGTGCTGCGCAAGAAGCAGGACGTGCCGATACTCTTCCTCACCGCGCGCGACCAGTTGCAGGACCGCATCCGCGGCCTGGAACTGGGCGCCGACGACTACCTGGTCAAGCCGTTCTCCTTCACCGAGCTGCTGCTGCGCATCCGCACCGTGCTGCGCCGCGGCATGGTGCGCGAGGCCGACCACTTCCACCTCGCCGACCTGGAACTGGATCTGCTGCGCCGCCGCGTCACCCGCCAGGGCCAGCCGATCACCCTGACCAACAAGGAGTTCGCCCTGCTGCATCTGCTGCTGCGCCGCGAGGGCGAAGTGCTGTCGCGCGCGCAGATCGCCTCCGAGGTCTGGGACATGAATTTCGATAGCGACACCAACGTCGTCGACGTCGCCATCAAGCGCCTGCGCGCCAAGATCGACCACCCCTACGAGAACAAACTGATCCACACCGTGCGCGGCATCGGCTACCTCTGCGAGGTGCGCCCGTGCGACGCCAGCCCTCGCTGACCCTGCGCGCCAGCCTGGCCTTCGCGGTGGTGGCGATGCTCACCGTCGGCGGTGCCGGCATGTACCTCTACCACTCGCTGCAGGCAACCCTGCTGCAGCGCAGCGACTACGGGGTGCTCGCCCGTCTCGATCATTTCCGCAAGCTGTTGCACTACGACCTCAGCCTCGAACAGTTGCAGGCCAGCCCGCAACTGGTGGAGAACATGCTCGGCGCGGAAGACGACATCTTCCTCATCGGCGAGGCCGGCCAGCCGCCGCTGATCAACGTGAACCCGCGGGGCGCCGCGCTGCCGGCGTTGCAGGCGGTGGCCGATGGCGAGCCGCTGGGCCTCGCCGACGTGCGCAGCGGCGTGGCCCCCGGCGATGTTCCGCTGCGCGCCGCCCAGGCGCGGGTGCAACTGGACGGGCGCGACGTGCGGATCACCGCCGCGCACCTGCTGGTCAAGGAAATGGCCATGCTGGAAACCTTCCGCTGGCGCATCGGCGCGGCGGTGGTGCTGGCCTTCCTGCTCACCGCGGCGCTCGGCTTCCTGCTGCTGCGTCGCGGCCTGCGTCCGCTGCGGCGGATCGCCGAACAGGCCGCGGCGATCACCCCGGCGCGCCTGCACAGCCGCCTGCAACTGGCCGACACGCCGGTGGAGCTGAGCCAACTGAGCCAGGCCTTCAACGCCATGCTCGAGCGCCTGGACGACGGCTATCGGCGCCTGACCCAGTTCTCCGCCGATCTCGCCCATGAGATCCGCACGCCGGTCGGCTCCTTGATGGGCACCGCCCAGGTCACCCTGCAGCAGCCACGCAGCGTCGACGAATATCAGGGCGTGCTGGCCTCCAGCCTCGACGAGCTGGAGCGCATCGCGCGGATGGTCGAAAGCATCCTGTTCCTCGCTCGCGCCGACGACGCCCAGGCGGTTCTCGACCTGCGCGAGCTGGAGCTGGAGGAGGAAATCCAGCGCATCGTCGCCTACTTCGAGGGCCTCGCCGACGAGCGCCAGCTGCAGGTTCGCCACGAAGGCGGTGGCCGCCTGCGCGCCGATCCGATGCTGCTGCGCCGCGCCCTGAGCAACCTGGTGGCCAACGCGATCCGCTATGCCGACGCCGGCAGCGAAATCCTCATCCGCGTGCGGGAAGAGAAGGGCGCCTGCCTGATCCAGGTGGAGAACGGCTGTTCGCCGCTGCATCCCGGCCAACTGGAGCGGCTGTTCGATCGCTTCTACCGCGCCGACCTGGCGCGCCAGGGCGGTGAGTCCAACGGCCTCGGCCTGGCCATCGTCGCGGCGATCATGCGCCTGCACGGCGGCTCGGTGAGCGTCAGCCAGGACGGCACGCGGCGCATCCGCTTCGAGCTGCGCTTCAACGTCGCCTGACCGGCGCGCCGCCCGTCACCGCCGGTCTCAGGCGTCCAGCTCGTCGTCGCGCAGCAGCACGCAGCGCAGCCCTTCGTCGGTTTCTTCGGATTCCAGCAGGTAATACATCTGCACCTTTCCGGCCGGCGACATCACCGCGGCGTAGTCGCCCGCCTCGGCGATGAAGAACGCCTTCGACGCCGGCTTGGCTTCGCACTCGATCAGCGCCTCGAAGAATGCCTGTGGGTCGGCGTCGTCGTAGAACTCCGCACGCTCGGTTTCGCTCCAGTCGGCCGGCGGCTCGAAGGCACCGAGCAAAAGGATGCGCGCATCGCCGAGGTCTTCTTCCTCGGCATCGAGGTCGTTCTGATCCGGGCGATAGACCGTGCAGTCCAGCGCCTGCGGGCTGGTGAGGATCGCGTTGCGCGCGTCCAGGCGCTTCTGCGGATCGAGGCCGGCGGCCTCGCACATCTGCACCCAGAGGGCGTCCGGGGTTGCTGCCTGTTTGCCGTTGCTCATCTGCGCTCCGTGGTCCGGTGGGAGGGCGCTCGCGGTCGCTCGCCCAGGTCGGGCTAGTGTCCGGGAGCGCGGCATGCCTGGCAAATGCCACGGCGGATGGCCTGTCGTCGGCGTTGCGCAACAGCGACGAAACCTGTGGCGCGTCGGGACGTTCTACTCATAAACCCCCGGAGGCTCGCCATGACCACCTATCACATCACCCCGACCCCCATGGGCTGGCAAATGGCCACGGAAGGCTCCGACGACGCTGTGCTGCGCACCCTGACCAAGGAAGAAATGCTGGCCGAGCTGCCGACCTACCTGGACGGCAAGACCGCTTCGGTGAAGATCTTCACCCGCGACGACACCCTCGAGGAGGCGCGTGAGTACCCCGAATACGCCCACTCGAACCCCGTGTTGAGTTGACGACCATGGATCGCTATTCGGTGAGACGCGCGGCCAACGGCTGGGAACTGGTCCGCGACGGCGAAGAACGCGCCTGCCGATTCTCCGGCAGCAAGGTGGAGATCCTGCGCATCGTCGGGCGGTTCCTCGAAGGCCAGACCGCCTCGGTGGCCATCTACAACGCCGACGGCTCCTACGCCGGCGAGCGGGTCTACCCGATGGTCGCCGAGCGCCACAAGAACGCATCCGCGCAGAAGGCGCGCGGATCATGAACCTCGTCGCGAACTCGCCAATGACTCACCCGCGAATCGGCTTCGCCTGCCAGTTCCGACATCCCGTCCGCGAGCTTTCGGCCGCCGAGCTGAAGGTGATCGAAGCGGGCTTCAACCCGCGCACCACGACCTTGCGCTGGATGGACGGGGTGTCGCCGCAGGTGGCCCGCGACAAGCTGCTGGACATCGTCACCCACAACCTCCAGGCGCAGCTGCGCCTGCTGGAGTATGTGGTCGGGCTACCCGCGACCCTGCACATGTTGCGGCTGAGCAGCGACCTGCTGCCGTTCTACAGCCATCCGCGCGGCCAGGCGTTCTACCGGGACCCGGCCGTCGCGCGGATTCTCGAGGAAGGCTTCGCGGCCATCGGTGCGCTGGCGCGGCAGGCGGACATTCGTCTGTCCTTCCATCCCGGCCAGTACTGCGTACTGGGCTCGGACAAGCCGGGCGTGGTGGAAAACAGCCTCGCCGAATTCGAGTACCACGCCGACATGATCCGCATGATGGGCTACGGCGTTCGCTTCCAGGACTTCAAATGCAACGTGCACATCGCCGGCCGCCTCGGCGGGGAGGGCATCCGTGCGGTCTGGCCGCGGCTGTCGACGGTGGCGCGCCACTGCATCACCTTCGAGAACGAGGAGAAGACCTACGGCGTCGATGACTGCCTGCAACTGGCCGACCTTGCCCCCGTCGTGCTGGACATCCATCACTGCTGGATCAACGAAGGCGACTACATCGCCCCGGACGACCCACGCATCGCACGCATCCTCGACAGCTGGCGTGGCGTGCGCCCGACCATGCACTGCTCGCAACCGACCGAGCGCCTGCAGGACGCGAGCTTCGACGCCGACCGCAAGCTGGAAATGGACGCGCTGCTGGAAGTCATGCCCCGGCGCGACCTCTACGGCCACAGCCTGCGGATGTGGAATCGCTGGACCAACGCCTACGCGCTGGGCTTCCTGCCGCGCTTCGACATCATGATCGAGGCCAAGGACAAGAACCTCGCCGCCCTGGGTTTCTACGAGGGATACCTGGTGTCCCTCGGGCGGGCGGGCGAGACGGGCGAGTCGCGGATGCTCGGTTAGGCACGCCCGCTTCCGATCGCCGCCTCGGTAGTACCCAGCGCCCCGCCCCGAAAACCCCAGGCAACAAAAAAGGCCTGCGATTGCTCGCAGGCCTTTCATCTGTATGGTGCCGGCACCAGGAGTCGAACCCGGGACCTACTGATTACAAGTCAGTTGCTCTACCAGCTGAGCTATACCGGCATGAAGGGGCGCCATTATAGCGGCAGGCGCACCGCTGTAAACCTAATCGGCATGCCTTTTTTCGGCCAGGATCAACAGGTTGCGCGGTGTGAGCTGGGGAGGGCAGAAGCTGCCCAGGCGCGTTCGGTAGCCGTGTTCTTCGAGAAACAGGGCGCGGTCCAGCGCCAGCCAGCACTCCAGCGGGCGGCGGAACAGGGCGCGGAGCAGTTCCAGGTTGCGCACCTGGGCCAGGCATTCCCATGCGGAGCGCTCGAGGCGCTGCCAGTCGGGCGTGTGATCGAGGCGCAGGCCCTTGAGTTCGCAGAGGTCGCGGCAGTAGTCGGCGAGCGACTTGTTCAGCCAGGAAGGCGGCAGCGATGGGGTCGGCAGGTACTCGTCCTGCTGGCGTATCTCGCGCTGCAGCAGGTCGAACGCCAGGCGCCTGGCCATGGACTCGTCGCGCTGCCGGCGCACGCGGGCACCGGCGGTGACGGTTTCCTGCATGGGCATGCGCAGGTCGTCCAGCGACAGGCGCAAGCTCGAGCCGGCCGCGGCGGCGCTGAGCGGCTGGTAATGCTCATCGGCGATCCGGTTGTAGCAGCAGGGCGCGAGGGCGATATGGCCGCAGCCGGCACTGCTGGCCAGATGCAGCAGGCGGATGTGCAGGTCGCCGCAGGCGTGCAGGGCGACCGGTGCCTGGTCCGCCCGCAGATGCGCGAGCACGTCGGCGGCCATCACGTCCTGACAATGATGGCTGACCGGCAACTGCAGGCGCGCGCTGAGGCGCTCGCCGACCTCCACCAGTTGCGCGTCCCATTCCAGGCTGCACACCGGCTGGCCCTGGCTGGCCAGCAGGCGGCTGAGGTGACCTTTGCCGGCGCACCAGTCGAGCCAGCTCCGTGGCGCGCTGTCGAAGCCCAGGCGGCTGGCGAAGGCGTGGATCTGCTGCCATTTGCGGCCCGGCACGTCGACGTCGAGCCGGGATCGCGGGGTCAGCTGCGCAGCGGGAAACTCGCCCAGTTCGCTGAGCGCCGTCGAGCGTTCCGCCAGTGCCGGGAAAGGCGCGGGTGCCGGCAAGTGGTGTGGCTGGTTGTGCGCGGCTTCGGCGTCATCGAGGCTGCGCTGGCGCAACCAGGCGGAAAGCGCCGGATGCTGGTCTTCCCAGGGCAGCCGGCGTTCGGTGAAGGGTTTGGGGCGCCAGAGTGCCTGGTGCTCGACGAGGAAGGCATCGAGCGCCTGGAAGCGCTCGAGCAATGCGGCGCCGTCGAGCACGGCTGCGGGCCTGAATGCCATGGGTGCAGGGCTCAGCGGCCCTGGCAGGCGTCCACGCGCAGCCAGCGTTCGAGCAGCTTGAAGGCGTTGATCAGCACGAAGGTGATAACCAGGTAGTAGATCCCGGCGGTGAAGAAACCTTCCACCGGCAGGTAGGTGCGGGCGTTCATCGTCCGCGCCACGCCGGTCAGTTCCAGCAGGGTGATGGTGCTGGCCAGCGCACTGGCCTTGAGCATCAGGATCACTTCGTTGCTGTAGGCCGGCAGGCCGATGCGCACCGCGCGCGGCAGGATGATGTGCAGCATCGACTGCGCGCGCGACATGCCGAGTGCGCGGGCGGCTTCGATCTCCCCCGGCGGTACGGACTGGATCGCCCCGCGCAGGATTTCCGCGATGTAGGCGGCGGTGTGCATGGTCATGGTCAGCACCGCGCACCAGTAGGGATCGCGCAGGTACGGCCAGAGCGGGCTCTGGCGAACGGCGTCGAACTGCGCGGCGCCGTAGTAGACGAGGAACAGCTGGACCAGCAGCGGCGTGCCGCGGAAGAAGAAGATGTAGCTGAACGGAATCGCGCGCACGTACCAGTGCCGCGACGCGCGGGCGATGCCGATCGGCAAGGCGAGGATCAACCCGGCGATGACCGAGAAGGCGACCAGTTCGAGTGTCAGGATCGCGCCGTCGGTCAGGCGCGGCAGCCATTTGATGATGACTTCCCAGTTCATGCCGCGCTCCTGATGAAGCCGCGCGAGGCGCGTTTTTCGAGGAAGTACATGCCGATCATGGCGAGGATGGTCAGGCCCAGGTAGATGAAGGCCGCGACCATGTAGAACAGGAAGGGCTCCTTGCTGGACGTCACCGCGATCTGCGAGCGGCGCATGATTTCTTCCAGGCCGATCACCGAGACCAGCGCGGTGTCCTTCATCAGGATCATGAACAGGTTGCCCAGGCCAGGCAGCGCGATGCGCCACATCTGCGGCAGGATCAGCCGCCAGAAGATGCGCGCCTTGCTCATGCCCAGGGCCAGGCCGGCTTCGCGGTGGCCCTTGGGAATGGCCAGGATGGCGCCACGGAATACCTCGGTGGCGTACGAGCCGAAGCAGATGCCCAGGGCAATGGTGCCCGCGGCGAAGGCGCTCAGCTCGAGGTTGGGCCGGCCGAGCATTTCGCCTATGGCGTGCATCAGGCCGACGGTGCCGAAATAGATGAGGAAGACCCAGAGCAGTTCGGGAACGCCGCGAACCAGGGTCGAGTAGCTGCCGCCAAGCCATCGCAGCGGCTTGTACGGGGAAGTCTTGGCGAGTGCGCCGAGCAGGCCGAGCACCAGTCCGAGGGACAGCGCGGACAAGGCCAGCTTGATGGTCATCAGCGTTCCGGCAGCCAGTGCCGGGCCGAATCCGTAAAGGTCGAAAGTCATCGCAAGGAACTATGCAAGGGAGCGTGGCAGAGGAGCGGCGCGGTGGAAACCGCGCCGTCCGGACCGATCAGTAGATGCTGAACGGGAAGTACTTGTCGTTGATCTTCTTGTAGGTACCGTCGGCAACGATTTCCTTGAGCGCGGCGTTCAGCTTCTCGCGCAGCGGGTCGTTCTTGCGCACGGCCATACCGATCTTGTCGTTGTCGAACACCGGGTCGCCCTTGAACTCGAAGTCCTTGCCAGCGGCGCTCTTCAGCCATTCCCAGTTGACGAACTTGTCGGCCAGCACACCATCGACACGGCCGGAAGCCAGGTCGAGGTAGGCGTTTTCCTGGGTGTCATAGAGTTTGACTTCGACGGTGTCGGCCATGTTGTCTTCGAGCCAGGTGCCGGCGATGGTCGCGCGCTGGGCGCCGATGACCTTGCCTTTCAGGCTGGCCTTGTCGGTTTTCAGGGTGCTGGCTTTCGGCGCGATGAATTGCAGCTTGTTGGTGTAGTAGGCGTCGGTGAAGTCGACGGCCTGCTTGCGTTCGTCGGTGATCGACATCGAAGCGGCGATGAAGTCGAATTTCTTCGAGTTCAGTGCGGGGATGATGCCGTCCCAGTCGGAAGTCACGACTTCGCACTCGGTCTTCATTTTCGCGCAGAGGGCCTGGGCGATGTCGATGTCGAAGCCGACCACCTGGCCACTGGCGTCGATCAGGTTGAAGGGTGGGTAGGCACCCTCGGTTCCGATTTTCAGCTTGTCGGCAGCGATAGCGCTGGTGCCGAACGCCAGAGTGGCGGCAGCAGCCAGCAGCATCTTCTTGTAAGTCATCATGAGGGACGTAGCTCCGTTAGCGATTGCTGGACATGAATTGTTTACAGCGCGCCGATTGCGGGTTTTCGAAGACCTGCTGCGGCGATCCTTGCTCTTCGACCAGACCGTGGTGGAGGAAAACCACCTCGCTGGATACCTGGCGGGCGAAGCTCATCTCGTGGGTAACCAGCAGCATGGTCCGACCTTCTTCGGCCAGCGCGCGGATCACATTAAGCACTTCTTGTACCATCTCCGGATCGAGCGCCGAGGTCGGTTCATCGAAAAGAATCACCTTCGGCTGCATCGCCAGGGTGCGTGCGATGGCCGCGCGCTGCTGCTGGCCGCCGGAAAGCTGATTGGGATAGACGTGGCGTTTGTCGCCGATGCCGACCTTCGCCAGCAGTGCCTCGGCCACCTCGACGGCTTCCGCCTTGCTCTGCCCGAGCACCCGGCGCGGCGCCTCGATGATGTTGTCCAGCACACTCATGTGCGGCCAGAGATTGAAGTTCTGGAAGACGAAACCGATCTCGCTGCGGATGCGGTTGATCTGCTTGTTGTCGGCGGCCACCAGCTCGCCGCTCTTGCCTTCCTTGAGCTTCAGCTCTTCGCCGGCAACGATGATCTGGCCCTGGTGGGGGTTTTCCAGCAGGTTGATGCAGCGCAGGAAGGTCGATTTGCCGGAGCCGGACGAACCCAGGATCGAGATCACATCCCCGTCGCGGGCGGTGAGGGAGATGCCCTTGAGCACCTCGAGGTCGCCGTAGCGTTTATGCAGATTGCGTACTTCAAGCGCGGGCGCGGCCTCGGCCATGGGGGGTCCTCTTCGTGGTCGGGTGCAAGCTAGCATGGGGTGAGATGACAGCCAAGCTTGCAACCTTTGATCCAATCTGGACGCTGTCGCGCTTGTCGCATCAATGAAGTTGACTGTCGCGATAAGCAAACATGCTGTCGCATTTTCAACGCCTTTCGCCGGCTGTTGGGCTCAAGTGCGTTGGGGTGAAAAGGCGCCGAACGACGCTGCGCCCTCTGTTGGTGCGCTACTTTTCGCCACGCTGCTGCATTTCGGGCGGGGGACGAGGTGAGTTCTTCCCATGGGTGGAATCGCTCCGCCCTCGTCCGCCAGCGTGCCGGGTAGCGTTCAGAGATTCTCGGCTGTTTGGATGTCGGCAGGTGTTTCGGCGCCAACTTCGGTCACGGCGAGGTCCTCGGACCCGAGGCTGGGGTTCTGCAGCGCGGTCTCGGTAGCGGCCCAGGCCTCGTCGAGGCGTTTCGACGACTCGCCGATGGAGCGCTCGGCGACTGTCCGCGACGCGTATGGTACTTGCGTAAGGGCCTCGATCCCTGCCCGCCATGCCGAATAGTAGGGCCTCAGGGTCGACTGCAGGCTGCCGGAGACGGTTCGATAGTCCCGCTCGGCCTGCAGGGTAGCGAGCTCCACGCAGTCGCGGGTGCGGATGAGGGCGGCGGCCCCGGCGAACGGCATGCTGGAGGCATCGGCCCGCCACGAGCACTCGACCCAGGACTTGCGGGTCAGTTCGCGAAAGCTCTGAGCCTCACCCGCTTCCGCGAGCGCCGCGCATGAGCTGAAGCCAGCCACCATCAATGCCACACGCATGAAAAACCTCCACGTTGCCTGTGCTAGAGCCGTTCCCGCCGGCAGGGGTTCCGTGACGTGAAGGGCGGCGCTCTTGGGGCGCCAATAATGGCACATTGGAAATGGGGAGTTCGCTTCGAAAGCGGGCGCGTTCATCGGATTTGCCCGAGGTCAAAATGCAGGCAATAAAAAACCGGCCCTGGGGCCGGTTCTTTAAGGTTTCAGGTGATTCAAGCACCACCTGAAAACGAAAGGTGGTGCCCAGGGACGGAATCGAACCGCCGACACGGGGATTTTCAATCCCCTGCTCTACCGACTGAGCTACCTGGGCAACGGGGCGCAATTAAACGGATTTGGCTTTGCCCTGTCAAGCGAGGTGAAGAAAATATTTAATCAGAACGGGCGCTTACGTTTTCGCTCAGGCGCTGGGCGGCACGTAGCCTTCGGCCTGGGCGTAGTCCTCGCCGGAGAGGAACTTGTCCATCTCGGCCTGCAGGAACTTGCGATCCTCGACGTTCATCATGTTCAGCCGGCGCTCGTTGATCAGCATGGTCTGGTGCGCCTGCCACTCGTCCCAGGCCTTCTTCGAGACGTTGTTGAACAGCTCTTCGCCCTTGGCGCCGGGGTACGGCGGACGGTCGAGGGCGGGCAGTTCCTGTTTGTACTTACGGCAGATCACGGTGCGGGTCATGGGCTTTCTCCTGCGTTCAGCTCGTCGGCGGCGCGTTTCAGCAGTTTCTTGACCGGGGCGGCGAGGCCCAGGCGCGGCGGGGTGGCGAGGTTATACCAGAGCCAGTCGGCCTCGGCCACGGCGTGGGGCATGCTGCTGACTTCCACCAGCCAGGGTTCGATGGCCAGGCGGAAATGGCTGAAGGTGTGGGTCAGCCCGGGCAGCTCGCGACGTTCGCCCAACTGCAGGAAATGCCGCGCGGCGAGGTCTTCGAGCGCCCGCAGATCGTCCAGTTCGGGCAGGCTCCAGAGGCCGCCCCAGAGGCCGCTGGCAGGGCGCCGGTAAAGTAGAATGGCGCCCTCGCGGTTGCTCAGCAGCGGCATCAGCGTGCGCTTCTGCGGCAGCTCCTTGCGTGGCTTCGGCGTCGGGAAGTCGGTCTCGCGGCCGAGCAGATGCGCGCGGCAGCCGGCGCGCAGCGGGCAGAGCAGGCAACTTGGCTTGCTGCGCGTACAGAGCGTGGCGCCGAGGTCCATCATCGCCTGGGTGTAGTTGCCGACGCGGTGCTGCGGGGTGAAGCGCTCGGCCGCGCTCCACAGCTGGCGGGCGACCTTCGGTTCGCCGGGATAGCCGCTCTGCGCGGTGTAGCGCGCCAGTACCCGCTTGACGTTGCCGTCGAGGATCGGCGCGCGCAGGCCCATGCTCAGGCTGGCGATGGCGCCGGCGGTGGACAGGCCGATGCCGGGCAGTTCGGCCAGCGCGAGCACGTCACGCGGAAACTCGCCGCCATGCTGCTCGACGACGATCTTCGCCGTGCGGTGCAGGTTGCGCGCGCGGCTGTAGTAGCCCAGGCCGGTCCAGAGGTGCAGCACTTCGTCCTCCGGCGCCTCGGCCAGTGCCTGCACGTTGGGCAGCGCCTGCATGAAGCGGCCGAAGTACTCCAGCACGGTGGCGACCTGGGTCTGCTGCAGCATGATCTCGGACACCCACACGCGGTAGGGCGTTATGCCCTGCTGCCAGGGCAGGTCCTTGCGGCCGTGGCGGTCGTACCAGTCGAGCACCGCCGCGGAGAACTGCTCGGGGCTCATCGCTTGAACAGCCCCTTGAGCGCGTCCTTGAGTTCCGGGCTGACCTTGTCGCCGAGCTTCTCCTCGATTTTCTGGTTGAGCTTGTCGCCGGCCAGTTGCGCGGCGACCTTGCCCATCCCGTCCTTGTCCAGGCGGCAGGCCTTGGCGCCCAGTTCCAGCGGGCCGCGGCAGCGCAGCGGCCAGGCGATGTCGGCATAGCGCGCATTGACCTGGCAGGCCGGGTCGGGCATTTCGCCCTTGTCGCCTTCGATGACGATGCCGACGCGGTAGTCCATGCCCAGCACGCGCAGGTCGAGGTCGCCGTCGCCGTTGACCCGCAGGCCGGGAATGCGCGCCTTGAGGTCCGGGTTGCTGGCCACGCCGTCGCGGAAGGTCAGGCTGCCCTGGAGCTGCTCGAACGGCGTGTTGCGCCCGCGCGGCTCGCTGGAGAGCGATTTGCGGTTGAGCGTGGCGATGGCCATGCACAGTTGCTGTTCGAGGTTGGCATCGACCAGTACGCCGTCGTTGAGGCTGAAGTTGGCCGTGCCGTTAAGTCCTTCGATCCAGGCCTTCTGACTATTGCCGCGGGTGCGCAGGTCGGCGTTCAGGTCGAGCAGGCCCTGGATCGGCGTCGCCTCGCCGTTGCGCTGGAGAATCTTCTCCACCGGCACGCGGGCGATGTGGCTGGTCAGGGCGAGTTGCACTTCCGGCTGGCGCGCGTCGATCCGGCCCTTGGCGTCGAAACGGCCGTCGTGCAGGTCGCCGCGCAGTTCCTCGACGACGAGCAGCCCGTCCTTGGCATTGCCCCGGAGCGAGGCATTGGTGATCGGCAGCTTGTCCAGGGTCAGCAGGCCCAGGTCGAGATCGACCTTCGCATCGAGTTTGCGCAACGGTTCGAGCGGCAGCGCCGGTTCGGCGCTCCAGGCCTGCTGCGACGGTTTCTCCGGCAGCTCGCTGGTGCCGCGGCCGGCGGCGGCGATACTGCCGTCGACTTCCGACTGGCGCGCGGCGCTGGCGGCCTTGCTGTCCTTCGAAGTGGGCGGCAGGTAGCGGTCGAGGTCCAGGCGGTCGCCCTTGAGCTGCACCTGCAATGCCCGTTTGGCCAGGTCGGTCACGGCGATGGCGCCCGTGAAGTTGCCGCCGTCGAGTTTCAGCGTGAGGTCGTTCAGCGTGATGCTGTTCTCGGTGGCAGTCAGGCGGGTGGCCAGCTCGGCCTTGCCCAGCGCGCCGGCATCGGCCATGGGGGGCAGTCGCTGGCCGATGCCTTCGAGGAACTCCCTGAGGTTGAACTCGGCGATGGACAGGCCGCCGCTGAGCTTGGGCTCGGACTCCAGGTCGCGCACCTTGAGGTCGCCGATGCCGCGCAGGCCATTGGCGGTCAGCTTGAGGCTGTTCCATTCGGCGATCTGCGCGGCGAGGTCGGCGAGCAGTTCGCCCTGCGCGCTGAAGGCCAGGGTCTTGCCTTGCAGCGGCTCGCCGGACGCCTCGCCGGACAGGCGCGCGTTGCCCAGCTGGTAGCGCTTGAGCGCGCGGTCGAAGCGCAGGTCGGCCTGCAGCTCGGTGCGCGCGCGCATCACCGGCTGGTTGCTGCCGAAGAAGGCGCTGAGCGTGATCGGGATGTCGCTGCCTTCGCGAATCGCGCCGGTGCTCAGCTCGATGCTCTCGGCGTTGAACTCGCGACCGTTGCGCTCGTCGCGATAGGCGACGCGGGCGTCCTTCACGCTGAGGCTGTCGATGTCGAGTTTCAGCGGCTCGGCGGGCGCCTCGGCGCGCTGCTCGGCGGCGTCGGAGGAGGGCGCGGAGGCCGTCACCTCGCCGCTGGCCTGGGGCGCCGGGTGGCCGACCTGTTCCCAGTTGCCGTTGCCCTGGGCATCGCGTTTCAGGGTCAAATTGAGCCCTTCGACGCGGATGTCGCTCATCTGCACCTGTTTGCGCAGCAGTGGCAGCACGCGCACGGACAGCCCGAGCATGCGCAGGTCGGCGAACGGCTCGTTCGGCGTCGCGGCGCTGGCCAGCGTGGCCTCGTGGAGTTCGATGCCGAGCCAGGGGAACAGGCTCCAGCCGATGTCGCCGTTGAGGGTCAGCTCGAGGTTGGCCTTGTCGTGGGCGATCTTGCGGATCTCGTCCTTGTAGTCGTTCGGGTCGAACAGGTGGGTCAACGCGAAACCGAGGGCGACCAGGAGCAGCAGCAGTCCGAGGAAGACCAGACCCAGGATTTTGCCGAGGGCTTTCATGGACGAGTCCTTGTAGTCGGGGTGAAGAGGCGTGCGGCAAAACAGCCGCACGCATGGAGGGCCCGCAGTATAACGCGACCGTTCAGAGCGCTGCGGCGACCCGTTCGGCGATCGCCAGGCTGGCGGTCAGCCCCGGCGATTCGATGCCGAAGAGGTTCACCAGCCCCGGCTGGCCGTGTTGCGCGGGCGTCTGGATGACGAAGTCGGCGGCCGCCTCGCCGGGGCCGGAGAGTTTCGGCCGGATGCCGCTGTAGCCCGGATTCAGGCGGCTGGCGTCGAGACCGGGGAAGTAGCGGCTGATCGCCGTGGCGAAAGGTTCGCGCAGGGCTTCGTCGACCACATAGTCGAGGGTGTCGAGATAGCGCACGTCCGGGCCGAAGCGCAGCTGCCCGCCGAGGTCGAGGGTGGCGTGCACGCCGAGGCCGGCGGTGTTGGCTTCCGGCATCGGGTAGATCAGGTGCTGGAACGGCGAGCGCCCGGCGTAGGTGAAATAGCGCCCCTGGCACATGTGCAGGGCCGGGATCTGCGCGGCGCCGAGGCCGTCGGTCTGGGCGGCGAGGCCCTGCGCGAACAGGCCGCCGGCGTTGACCACGCGCTGCGCCTTTATCTGGAACGGCTCGCCGCCGCTGACGCCGCTGGCGATCCAGCCGTCGCCGTCGTGGTGCAGGCTGTCGACGCGGGTATCGAGCACCAGTTGCGCGTCCTGCTGCTCCGCGGCGGTCAGCAAGGAGTGCATGTACAGGTGGCTGTCGATGATCCCCGTGCTCGGCGAGAGCAGCGCGGCGACGCCGCGTACCGCCGGTTCCATCTCCGCCAGCTGCGCCTGGCCGATCTTGCGCAGGTCGCCGACGCCGCAGGCCTCGGCGTTCGCCGCGAGTTTCTCCAGCTTGGCGCGTTCGGCGTCCTCCACGGCGACCAGCAGCTTGCCGATCCGCCGGTGCGGCACGTCGCGCTCGGCGCACCAGGCGTACAGCCGTTCGCGGCCTTCCAGGCAGAGTTCGGCCTTCAGCGAGCCCGGTTCGTAGTAGATGCCGGCGTGGATCACCTCCGAATTGCGGCTGGAGGTGTGGCTGCCGATGAGCTTTTCGCGCTCGACGATGAGCAGACTGTGTTGCGGGCTGGCGAGACGGGCGGCGCAGGCCAGGCCGAGGGCGCCGGCGCCAATGATTAGGGTATCGATGCTATCCATGGCGTTCGCTGCATGAAGGGCTGTTCGGGTCGGTCGTCCGGTGAGGTCGCCGAGATTCGGTGAGGGCCGAGCGGTCGCAATCACGGATGATGGCGCGTTGCCCACCTGCATGCGTCTGCCTGGCGGGGCGAAAGTTCCAGTCGCGCTGGATTTTCCCGGTCGGTGCGGTGAGTTGTCGCATGCGTCGTGGTAAATTCCGCGCGCTTGTTCCTGCCTTGCATGCACATACAACTATAGGAATTACCCATGAGCAGTTCTCCCTTGCCGGTTGGCAAGGCCGGGCCGGCGTTTCTCTCCAAGGAACGCACCATCGCCCGTCCTGGCTTCAACCGCTGGCTGGTCCCGCCAGCTGCCCTCGCGATCCATCTCTGCATCGGTATGGCCTACGGCTTCTCGGTGTTCTGGTTGCCGCTGTCGAAAGCGGTAGGCATCGGTAGCGCCGTGGCCTGCGCTCCGGAAATGGGCTTCCTCGCCCAGGTCTTCGCCGCCGACTGCGACTGGAAGATTTCCATGCTCGGCTGGATCTACACGCTGTTCTTCATCTTCCTCGGCTGCTCCGCGGCGATCTGGGGCGGCTGGCTGGAACACGCGGGCCCGCGCAAGGCCGGCCTGGTTTCGGCAGTCTGCTGGTGTGGCGGCCTGCTGATTTCCGCCCTCGGCATCTACACCCACCAGATCTGGCTGATGTGGCTGGGCTCCGGGGTGATCGGCGGCATCGGCCTCGGTCTCGGCTACATCTCGCCGGTGTCGACGCTGATCAAGTGGTTCCCGGACAAGCGCGGCATGGCCACCGGCATGGCCATCATGGGCTTCGGCGGCGGCGCCATGGTCGGCGCGCCGCTGGCGGCCAACCTGATGGGCCATTTCGCCAGCCCGACCAGCGTCGGCGTGTGGGAAAGCTTCGTCGCCATGGCCGCGATCTACTTCGTGTTCATGGTCGGCGGCGCGCTGTCGTACCGCGTCCCGCCCACCGGCTGGAAGCCCGAAGGCTGGACGCCGCCAGCGAAGAAAAGCGAGAACGCGATGATCACCCACGGCCACGTGCACGTCAGCGTCGCCTGGAAGACCCCGCAGTTCTGGCTGGTCTGGGCCGTCCTCTGCCTCAACGTGTCGGCCGGTATCGGCATCCTCGGCATGGCTTCGCCGCTGCTGCAGGAAGTCTTCGGCGGACGCCTGCTGGGTGTCGACGGCAGCTTCGGCGACCTCGACGCCGGGCAACTGGCGCAGATCGCCGCGATCGCCGCCGGCTTCACCGGCCTGCTCAGCCTGTTCAACATTGGCGGGCGCTTCTTCTGGGCGTCGATTTCCGATCACCTGGGACGCAAGGCGACCTACGCGATCTTCTTCGCCCTCGGCTTCGTGCTCTACGCCTCGGTGCCCTGGTCCGGCCATGCCGGCAGCGTGGCGCTGTTCGTCGGCGCGTTCTGCATCATCCTGTCGATGTACGGCGGTGGTTTCGCCACGGTGCCGGCCTACCTCGCCGACCTGTTCGGCACGCAGATGGTCGGCGCCATCCACGGTCGTCTGCTGACCGCCTGGGCCGTCGCCGGCGTGCTCGGCCCGGTGCTGGTCAACTACATCCGCGAGTACCAGCTGTCGATCGGCGTCGAGCGTGCCGCCGCCTACGACATCACGCTGTACATCCTCGCCGGCCTGCTGGTGCTGGGGTTCATCTGCAACCTGCTGGTGCGCCCGGTGAATCCGAAGTACTTCATGAGCGCCGAGCAACTGGCCGCCGAGCGCGCCCACGGCGAGAAGTCCGCGCCGGTCAGCGAGCTGGCCTGGTCGGCCAGCCCGTCGAGCGTGCCGCTGGTGATCGTCGCCTGGCTGGTGGTCGGCATCCCGCTGGCCTGGGGTGTCTGGGTCACGCTGCAGAAAACCGCGGCACTCTTCGGCTGAGTGCCACGACCCGCTGCGCGTCGGCCAGTCGGCGCCGATGCACAGTGACAGCCGATGGCAGGGCCAATGCCTTCGGCGCGACTTGGCGGACTTGCGGGGGCCTGGTGCGGTAACGCCGCGTCGGGCCTGTCCTCGGGGCCGCCGGGGTCTCGAGCGGCTCCGGCCCGCGGACGCGCAAACGGCTTTTCCGTGGGCCGCCGTAGCCGGCCGAGGCGCCCGTGTCTGCGGCCTGTCGTCCTACCTTGCGTTCGGCCTATAATGTCGCCCTTTCGCCCTGAGATTTCGCGGAGCTGGTGATGGCCGAACGTACGGCATCTGTCGAACGCAATACCCTGGAGACCCAGATCAAGGTCTCGATCAATCTGGATGGCAGCGGCAAGTCCCGTTTCGACATCGGCGTGCCCTTCCTCGAGCACATGCTCGACCAGATCGCCCGGCACGGCCTGATCGACCTGGACATCCAGTGCAAGGGCGACCTGCACATCGACGACCACCACACCGTGGAAGACGTCGGCATCACCCTCGGCCAGGCCTTCACCCAGGCGGTTGGCGACAAGAAGGGCATGACCCGCTACGGCCACTCCTATGTGCCGCTCGACGAGGCGCTGTCGCGCGTGGTCATCGATTTCTCCGGGCGTCCCGGCCTGCAGATGCACGTGCCGTTCACCCGCGCGGTGGTCGGCGGCTTCGATGTCGACCTGTTCCAGGAATTCTTCCAGGGCTTCGTCAACCACGCCCTGGTCAGCCTGCACATCGACAACCTGCGCGGCACCAATACCCACCACCAGATCGAAACGGTGTTCAAGGCCTTCGGCCGCGCGCTGCGCATGGCCGTGGAGCTGGACCCGCGGATGGCCGGGCAGATGCCTTCGACCAAGGGAATCCTCTGATGCAGACGGTCGCCGTGATCGACTACGGCATGGGCAACCTGCACTCCGTGGCCAAGGCGCTGGAGCACGTCGGTGCCGGCCGCGTCCAGGTGACCAGCGATGCCAACGTGATTCGTGAGGCCGACCGCGTGGTGTTCCCAGGCGTCGGCGCGATCCGCGACTGCATGGCCGAGATTCGCCGCCTGGGCTTCGACGAACTGGTCCGCGAGGTCAGCGTCGACCGTCCATTCCTCGGCATCTGCGTCGGCATGCAGGCGCTGATGCAGCGCAGCGAGGAGAACGGCGGCGTCGACTGCATCGGCCTGTTCCCCGGCCAGGTGCGCTTCTTCGGCAAGGACATGCAGGAAGACGGCGAGGCACTCAAGGTGCCGCACATGGGCTGGAACCAGGTGCGTCAGGAAGTCGATCACCCGCTGTGGCACAACATTCCCGGCGACGGCCGCTTCTACTTCGTGCACAGCTACTACATCGAGGCCGGCAACCCCCGCCAGGTGGTCGGTCGCGGCCATTACGGCAAGGAATTCGCCGCTGCACTGGCCGACGGCTCGCGCTTCGCCGTGCAGTTCCACCCGGAGAAGAGCCATACCCACGGCCTGCAATTGCTGCAGAACTTCGCCGCCTGGGATGGCCGCTGGTGAGCACCGCACGCAAGGCGAAAATGCCGATCCTGCAACTCGACGCGGCCCAGGAAAGCGCCGCGGTCGAGGTGCTCAAGCGCTTTCTCGAGGACCGTTTCGAGCTGGAGCTGGGTTCGTTCGAAGCCCGGGAAGTGCTCGATCTGTTCGCCCGGGAGGTGGCGCCGCTTTACTACAACAAGGCGATCTTCGACGTGCAGGCGCACCTCAAGGACCGCTTCGAGAGCATCGAGAGCGACCTCTGGGCGCTCGAGAAACCCTGATTACCCTTGCCGGGCCGCCCGGGTTCGCAGCGCCGAAGCGCTTGCCCGGCGTGCCTTCGAAGAAGGAACAAACATGCTGATCATCCCCGCAATCGACTTGAAGGACGGCGCCTGCGTGCGCTTGCGCCAGGGCCGTATGGACGACTCCACGGTGTTCTCCGACGATCCGGTGAGCATGGCCGCGAAGTGGGTCGAGGCCGGCTGCCGGCGCCTCCACCTGGTCGACCTCAACGGTGCCTTCGAGGGCCAGCCGGTCAACGGCGAAGTGGTCGCGGCGATCGCCCGGCGCTACCCGCACCTGCCGATCCAGATCGGCGGCGGCATCCGTTCGCTGGAGACCATCGAGCACTACATCAAGGCCGGCGTGAGCTACGTGATCATCGGCACCAAGGCGGTCAAGCAGCCGGAATTCGTCACCGAGGCGTGCAAGGCCTTCCCGGGCAAGGTCATCGTCGGCCTGGACGCCAAGGATGGCTTCGTCGCCACCGACGGCTGGGCGGAGGTCAGCGCCTTGCAGGTGGTCGACCTGGCGAAGCGCTTCGAGGCCGACGGCGTCGCCGCGATCGTCTACACCGACATCGCCAAGGACGGCATGATGCAGGGCTGCAACGTCGAGGCTACCGCAGCCCTGGCCGCCGCCAGCCGCATTCCGGTGATCGCCTCAGGCGGCATCCACAACCTGGGCGATATCGAGAAGCTGCTGCTGGCGCGCTCGCCGGGCATCGTTGGCGCCATCACCGGTCGCGCCATCTATGAAGGCACGCTGGACGTGGCCGAGGCGCAGGCCTTCTGCGACGGCTTCAAGGGCTAGATAGTTGAGGTAGGGCGCGCGGGCCGCCTGGGCTGCGCGAACCGCTGACGGTTACCGGTGCGCACGGCGCACCCTACGAGAGAAGTCGCCATGGCACTGGCTAAACGCATCATCCCCTGCCTCGACGTCGACAACGGCCGCGTGGTCAAGGGCGTGCAGTTCGAGAACATCCGCGACGCCGGCGATCCGGTGGAAATCGCCCGCCGCTACGACGAGCAGGGGGCCGACGAGATCACCTTCCTCGACATCACCGCCAGCGTCGACGGTCGCGACACCACGCTGCACACCGTCGAACGCATGGCCAGCCAGGTGTTCATCCCGCTCACCGTCGGCGGCGGCGTCAGAACGGTGCAGGACATTCGCAACCTGCTCAATGCCGGGGCGGACAAGGTCTCGATCAACACCGCGGCGGTCTTCACCCCCGAATTCGTCGGCGAGGCGTCCTCGCGGTTCGGCTCGCAATGCATCGTCGTCGCCATCGACGCCAAGCGCGTCTCGGCGCCCGGCGAAACGCCACGCTGGGAAATCTTCACCCATGGCGGGCGCAAGCCGACCGGCCTGGACGCGGTGGCCTGGGCCAGGAAGATGGAAGACCTTGGCGCCGGCGAGATCCTGCTCACCAGCATGGATCAGGACGGCGTGAAGAGCGGCTACGACCTCGGCGTCACCCGCGCCATCAGCGAGGCGGTCGGGATTCCGGTGATCGCCTCGGGCGGCGTCGGCAATCTCGAGCACCTCGCCGCCGGGATTCTCGAAGGCAAGGCCGCCGCGGTGCTCGCCGCGAGCATCTTCCATTTCGGCGAATACACCGTTCCCGAAGCCAAGGCCTACCTGGCCAGCCGCGGTATCGTCGTACGCTGACCGTGTCCGTCATCGCCCCTACGCCGGGGGCGATGCCACCGGGCGTTGCCCGAGCCTTTCGCGCGTCAGCGTTTTGCCGTCGATCAGCGTGCGCGCCCTGGCTGCGGATATCCTTCATCCACTCCATCGTTCTGCGAGAGATCATGCTCAAACGCGTATTGCTGCCGCTGCTCGGCACCTTGCTCCTGTTCGCCGGCACCGCGCGCGCCGAAATCGACAAGTACTACAGCGTCGTTCTGCTCACGGAGAACTTCCCGCCGTACAACATGGCGATCAACGGGAAGAATTTCGCCCATGAGAGCAATATCAACGGCATCGCCGTGGACATCGTTCGCGAAATGTTCAAGCGTGCCGATATCCGCTACAGCATGACGCTGCGCTTCCCCTGGGAGCGCATCTACAAGCTTGCCCAGGAGAAGCCCAACTACGGCGTGTTCGTCACCGCCCGCCTGCCGGAGCGGGAGGACGCGTTCAAGTGGGTCGGCCCGATCGGTCCCGACGACTGGGTCCTGCTGGCGCGCGGCGACAGCCCGATCAGCGTCGACAGCCTGGAAGCGGCCGGGAAGTACCGAATCGGCGCCTACAAGGGCGATGCGATCGCCGAGCACCTGGCGGAAAAGGGCCTGCAGCCGATCACCGTGCTGCGTGACCAGGAAAACGCCAGGAAACTGGAGAAAGGCCAGATCGACCTCTGGGCCACTGGCGATCCCGCCGGCCGCTACCTGGCCAGGCAGGAAGGTGTGAGCGGGCTGAAAACGGTGCTGCGTTTCGACACCGCTCAGCTCTATCTGGCACTCAACAAAAAGGTGCCGGACGAGGTGGTGCAGAAACTGCAAGCGACGCTGGAGCGGATGCGGGCCGAGGGTTTCGTCGACGAAATACTGGGTCGCTATCTGTAATCGATGCCTGGCCTACATGTAGATGAAACGCCACGGCGACAGACACTGGAGTAGTGCTGACATGCTGAAATCGTTGCAAAGGACGTTGACGTTGAGCTTGTTGCTGGTGGCCTCGGCAGTACGCGCCGAGCTGCCGGCCGACTACAAGGTGGTCCTGCTGACCGAGAACTTCCCGCCGTTCAACATGGCGATCGACGACAAGAACTTCGCCCGCGACGACGGCATCGACGGCATCAGTGCCGACATCGTGCGGGAGATGTTCAAGCGCGCGGGGATCGCCTACACCCTGACCCTGCGTTTCCCCTGGGATCGGCTCTACAACCTCACCCTCGACAAGCCCAACTACGGGCTGTTCTCGACCACCTATACCCCCGAGCGCAAACCGCTGTTCAAGTGGGTCGGTCCGCTGGCCAAGACCGGCTGGGTGCTGCTCTCGGCGCCTGGCAGCACGATCAAGGTCGCCAGCCTGAAGGAGGCCGAAAAGTACAAGCTCGGCGCCTACAAGAACGATGCGGTCAGCCAGCACCTGGAAAGCCAGGGGATGAAGCCGATCAATGCCCTGCGCGATCAGGAGAACGTCGGCAAGCTGCTCAAGGGGCAGATCGACCTGTGGGCCACCACCGACCCGGTCGGCCGCTACATCGCCAAGCAGGAGGGCGCCACCGGGCTGCAGACCGTGTTGCGCTTCAACGACGCCGAGCTGTACCTGGCGCTGAACAAGGACACCCCGGACGAGGTGGTCGAGCGCCTGCAGAAAGCCCTGGACGCCATGCGCGCCGAAGGCTTCGTCGAGGACGCGACCAACAACTACCTGTAGTTGCCACGGGCGCGCAGGCGATGCGCGCCCGTATCTCCCGACTCCCGCACGTTCTTCGCGGCGCGCCGCCGCCTAGCGATAGATCCCGCCCTTGCCATGCGCCGCCATCGCGCGGTTGCCGCGCACGGCGATCATCAGGTCGATGCCGATCCAGTCGATGCCCTGTTCGCGCAGGCGCGGCAGCTCGCGTTCGAGTACCGCGAGGGTATCCGGATGCGGGTGGCCGATGAGCACCGCCGAGCCCTGCTTGCGGGCCAGCTGAATGCCGGCGGCCAGCTGCCGGGCGACCGCCTGCGGGCTCGGATCGTCGTCGAGAAACACGTCGCGCGACAGGCTGGCGAGGCCGATCTTCTGCGCCTGGGCGGCGGCGACGGTGGCGGGGCTGGTGCGGCTGTCGAGGAAGATCAGGTGGCGGCGCTGCAACTCAGCCATCAGCCAGGCCATCGGTTCCGCCTCGGCGGTCATCCGGCTGCCCATGTGGTTGTTCAACCCGTGGGCGTAGGGCACGGCGTCGAGCGCCGCATCGAGACGCTCGTGCAGTTGTTGCAGGGGCATCTGCGGATGCCAGGAGAAGGGCCCGCCGGCAGGGTCCATCGGCAGGTGCAGGAGCACAGTCTTGCCGGCCCGATGCGCGGCCAGCGCCAGTTCGCGTGCGTGCGGGGTGTCGGGAAGGATGGACAGCGCGACCGGTCCGGGCAGGGCCAGCACGCGGCGGTCGCGTGGCGGATTCTGCCCGAGGTCGTCGATGATCAGCGCCAGGCGCGGATGTTTACCTGGCGGCGGATTTTCCTGCTCGGCCTGTGCCAGGCCAAAGACGCCCAGCAGCAGGAGCAGCAGCCAGGCCCGCACCGGCTTACTTGCTGCGGGTGAGGTTCAGGCCCTTGAGCAGGTTCAGCGCCTGGTTCAGCTGGTAGTCGTCGTCCTGCAGGCGCGGTTCGGTTTTGCTTGGATGCCCGCTGGGCTTGTCCGCGCCGCCGTTGCCGTTGCCCAGGTGGCCGGCGAGGTCGGCTTCCTTGAAGGTTTCGCCGTCGCCCTCCGGGGTGACCTTGGCGCGCGCCACTTCGATGTCGGGCACGATGCCCTGGGCCTGGATCGAGCGGCCGTTGGGGGTGAAGTACAGCGCGGTGGTGAGCTTCAGCGCGCGGTCGTTGTTCAGCGGCAGCACGGTCTGCACCGAACCCTTGCCGAAGCTGTCGGTGCCCATCAGCACGCCGCGTTTGTGGTCCTGCAGGGCGCCGGCGACGATTTCAGCCGCCGAGGCGCTGCCACCGTTGATCAGCACCACCAGCGGCACGCCTTCGCTGGCATCGGCCGGGTCGGCGGAGAAGCGCAGCTCGGAGTTGGCGATGCGGCCCTTGGTGTAGACGATCAGGCCGTCGGTGAGGAAATGGTCAGCCACTTCGACGGCGGACTGCAGCACGCCGCCGGGGTTGTTGCGCAGGTCGAGGACCAGGCCCTTGAGCTTGCCGTTGTTGTCCTTGCGCAGCTTGGCCAGGGCCTTGCCGACTTCCTCGCCGGTGTTGATCTGGAACTGGGTGATGCGCACGTAGCCGAAGCCCTTCTCGAGGAACTGGCTCTTCACGCTCTGCACCTTGATCACCGCGCGCGCCAGCTCGACGTCGAACGGCTTGCCGCCTTCGCCACGCACCAGGGTGAGGGAAATCTTGCTGCCCGGCTTGCCGCGCATCTTGTCGACGGCATCCATCATCGACAGGCCCTTGGTCGGCTGCCCGTCGATCTTCACGATCAGGTCGCCGGCCTCGATGCCGGCCTTGGACGCCGGAGTGTCGTCGATCGGCGAGACCACCTTGATGAAGCCGTCCTCGACACCGACCTCGATGCCCAGGCCGCCGAATTCGCCGCTGGTGCTTTCCTGCAGTTCCTCGAACTCCTGCGGATCGAGGTACGCGGAGTGTGGATCAAGGTTGCTGAGCATGCCCTTGATGGCGTTTTCCAGCAGTGTCTTGTCGTCCACCGGCTCGACGTAGGCCGCCTTGATGCGGTCGAGCACCTCGGCGAAGGTTCGCAGCTCGTCCAGCGGCAGCGGCGCCTTGGCCTGCGCGGCCGGTGTGGCGGGCATCGGCGCCGGCGCCATCGAGGCCGGAGGCTGTTGCGCCCAGGCGCCACCGCTGCCCGCGATGAGCGAAAGGGCCAGAGCGAGCGAGGTGGGGCGAAGCAGATGGCGCACGTGCAGCATGTCGAACTCCAAGGTAATGAACGCGCTAACCCTGCGCGCGGCACCATTGCGTGGGGTCGCTGGGGCGGCCCTGTTGGCGGATGGCGAAATACAGCGCGGGGGTTTCTTGGCCCCCGCTGGTGCCGACGGTGGCGATCGGCTCGCCGGCCTTGACGATGTCGCCGGCACTTTTCAGCAAACTCTGGTTGTGGCCGTACAGGCTGAGATAGCCCGAGCCATGGTCGAGAATGACCAGAAGCCCGGCGCCACGCAACCAGTCGGCATACACCACGCGGCCGCCATGCACCGCGCGGACCTGGGTGCCGGCACTGGCGCCAATCAGCACGCCGTCCCATTTGGTTCGAGCGTCGTCCCCGCGCGGAGTGCCGTAGCGGGCCACGATGCGCCCGTCCACCGGCCAGGGCAGCTTGCCACGGGCGCTGCCGAACGGGCCGCCGTAGTTGGCGCCGGCGCTGGACACCAGCGGCCCGCTCGGGGCGCTGGGCGTTCTGTTCGGCGCGCCCTTGGGCTGCTCGCGGGCCAGGGCTTCCTGGCGGCGTTGCTCGGCAAGCGCCTGCTGGCGCGCCTGCTCGGCCTCACGGGCCTGGCGGGCGAGGGTTTCCTCGATGGTCTTGAGCACCTGGCCGAGTTCGGCCTGTTCCTGCTCGCGGGCCTTGAGGCTGCGGTCCTTGGTCGAGTACTCCTGATTCAGCTTGGCCAGGGCTTCCTGGCGTTCCTTGCGGACCTGCGCCAGTTGCTCGCGTCGGCTGTCGAGGCCGTCCTTCTGTTCGTTGAGCTGGGCGTTCTGCGCGGCGATGTCGGTCTCGACGTTGGCCAGCTGGCGCAGGGTCTCGTTGAACGCGGTGAGCTGTTCGAGACGGGCCTGGCTGAGGTAGTCGTAGTAGGTCAGGGTACGGGCGAATTTTTCCGGGTTCTGCTGGTTGAGCAGCAGCTTGATGTATTCCTGGCGACCGCTCTGGTAGGCGGCGCGGGCCTGGATGCCGATCAGGCGTTGCTGCTCAAGGCGTGCGCCCTGGAGTTTTTTTTTCTCTTCGTCGAGGCGCTTGAGCTCGTCCTGGCTCTTGCGCATCTCCTCTTCGAGCTGCCTGACCTGCTTTTCCAGGTCGCCCATCTCGGTTTCGGTGCTGCGCAGTTGCTTCTGCACGCCGCTTTTTTCCTGCTGCACTTTCTCCAATAGCTTTTTCAGCTCGGCGACGTCCTTGCGCGCCGCCTCCAGCTGTTGCTGGGTTTCGGCGCGCTGGTCGGCGAACGCCGGGCTCAGCAACAGGGTGGCAAGCAGGAGGGTCAGGATGCGGAGCATGGAGTGCAGCGATACCGGGATAGAAGTGGAGGTTAGTATGCCTAAGAACCTGTTCACGATCTGCTGTACGTTGGCGTTACCGCGTCAAAAACAAGTTCGGATGCTCATTTACCACTCGTAAACTCCGCTTCCTCGCGTGTTTTTGCGGGAGCGCCTTGCCCTTGTAACGCTCCAGCTCGCGAGATCGTGAACAGGTGCCAGGACGGCGCGAACGCCTTGGTTCAAGCAACGGGCCGGACGCCGCGCAAACGTGCGGTGCCGGCCGCGACGGCATCAGTCCAGCGTTATGATCGAGGTGCCGGTCATTTCCCTGGGGATCGGCAGGCCCATCAACGTCAGCATGGTCGGCGCGACGTCGGCCAGCACGCCGCCTTCGCGGATGTGCAGCTTGCGCTTGCCGACATAGATGAAGGGCACCGGCTCGCAGGTGTGCGCGGTGTGCGCCTGTCCGGTGCCTTCGTCCTTCATCTGCTCGACGTTGCCGTGGTCGGCGGTGATCAGCGCTTCGCCGCCGACCTTGTCCAGCGCGGCGGCGATGCGGCCGACGCAGGTGTCGAGGCATTCCACGGCTTTCACTGCGGCTTCGAACACGCCGGTATGGCCGACCATGTCGCCGTTGGCGTAGTTGACCACGATGACATCGTAGCGCTGGTTCTCGATGGCCTCGACGATGCGGTCGGTGACCTCGGGGGCGCTCATCTCTGGTTGCAGGTCGTAGGTGGCGACTTTCGGCGACGGGATCAGGATGCGCTCTTCACCTTCGTAGGGTTCTTCGCGACCGCCGGAGAAGAAGAAGGTGACGTGGGCGTACTTCTCGGTCTCGGCGATGCGCAGCTGGGTCTTGCCGTTCTTCGCCAGGTATTCGCCGAGCACGTTGGTCAGCGCTTCCGGCTTGTAGGCGCTGGGCGCGTCGATGCTGGCGGCGTACTGCGTCAGCATCACGTAGCCGGCCAGTTTCGGCTGGCGCGCACGGGGGAAGTCCTTGAAGTCGGGCTCGACGAACACGCGGCTGAGCTCGCGGGCGCGGTCGGCGCGGAAGTTCATGAAGACCACCGCGTCGCCGTCTTCCACCGGCGCCGGGGCACCGATGGCGGTGGCCTTGACGAATTCGTCGCTCTCCTCGCGGGCGTAGGCGGCCTCTAGGCCGGCGACCGCGGTGTCGGCGGTGAACTGCGCCTTGCCGTCGACGATCAGGTCGTAGGCCTGCTGCACGCGGTCCCAGCGGTTGTCGCGGTCCATCGCGAAATAGCGCCCGATCAGCGTGGCGATGCGGCCCTTGCCCAGGCGCGCGAAGGTGGCGTCCAGCAGTTCGATGGAGGCCTGGGCGCTGCGCGGCGGGGTGTCCCGGCCGTCGAGGAAGGCGTGCAGGTAGATCTTCTCGGCGCCGCGACGCGCGGCCAGCTCGGCCATGGCGACCAGGTGATCCTGGTGGCTGTGCACGCCGCCGTCGGAGAGCAGGCCGAGGATGTGCACGGCCTTGCCCGCGCCGACGGCCTTGTCCACGGCGGTGCAGATCGCCGGGTTCTCGAAGAAGTCGCCGTCGCGGATCGCCTTGGTCACGCGGGTGAAGTCCTGATACACGACGCGGCCGGCGCCCAGGTTCATGTGGCCGACTTCGGAGTTGCCCATCTGCCCGTCCGGCAGGCCGACATCCATGCCGCTGCCGGAAATCAGGCCGTTCGGCTGGCTCGCCAGCAGGCCGTCGAGGACCGGCTTGCGCGCGGCGAGCACGGCGTTGGAGTCAGGGCTGTCGCTGTGACCGAAGCCGTCCAGGATGATCAGAACCAGGGGTTTGGGCGTTGCGCTCATGAAAGGCTTCCTGAAATTTTCCATTCGTTGCGGCGGGGTGGCCGCGCTGGGCAGTTGCCATCGAACATCGCCGGCCGTGGCGGTGACGGCGGGCTCGGCATTCTAAGGGGCACCCGGTTTCGCGTCACGGTTCGGCAGGTTTCGGCCGGCTTGGGGTGCTGTGTATACTGGCCGGCATTTTACCGTCCTGGAACCTATTGATGCTCGCCAAGCTGATTGAATTCGCCACTAACCACTACGTGCTTGCCAGCCTGTTCGTCGTGCTGCTGATCGCCCTGATCCTCAACGAATCGCGACGCGGCGGCCGCAGCCTGAGCAATCGCGAGCTGACCTCGCTGGTCAACAGTGGCGAGGGCGTGGTGTTGGACGTTCGCGTCAAGAAGGAGTTCGACACCGGGCACGTGGTCGATGCGCTGAACATTCCTTACGACAAGGTGGTCAACCGCGTGGCCGAGCTGGAAAAGCACAGGTCCAAGACCCTCATCGTGGTCGACGCCATGGGCCAGCATTCCGGAACCGTCTGCAGCGAGCTGAAGAAGCTCGGCTTCAACGCCGTCAAGCTGTCCGGCGGTATTTCCAGCTGGCGCGGAGACAACCTGCCCCTGGTCAAGTGATATGTCGAAGATCGTCATTTACACCACGCCCTGGTGTCCGTACTGCATCCGCGCCAAGCAGCTGCTCGAGCGCAAGGGTGTCGCCTTCGAGGAAATCGGCGTGGAGCGCGACGCCGCGCTGCGTGCCGAGATGACCCGCAAGGCCGGCCGCACCTCGGTACCTCAGATATGGATCGGCAGCACTCACGTGGGTGGCTGCGACGATCTCTTCGCTCTGGAGCGCGCCGGCAAACTCGACGCCTTGCTCAAGGGCTGATTTCCACTGTCGTAACTCACAAGGCCCTGCCATGACTGAAGAAACCACCAACGGCGCCGCCCAGGACGCTCAGAACCCGCAATTCTCGCTGCAGCGCATCTATGTGCGCGACCTCTCCTTCGAAGCGCCCAAGAGCCCGGAAATCTTCCGTCAGGACTGGACGCCGAGCGTCGCGCTGGACCTCAACACCCGGCAGAAGCCGCTGGAAGGCGACTTCCACGAAGTCGTGCTGACCCTCTCGGTCACCGTGAAGAACGGTGAAGAGACCGCCTTCATCGCCGAAGTGCAGCAGGCCGGCATCTTCCTGATCAAGAACCTGGACGCTGGCTCGATGAGCCACACGCTCGGCGCGTTCTGCCCGAACATCCTCTTTCCGTATGCCCGCGAAACCCTGGACAGCCTGGTCACCCGTGGCTCGTTCCCGGCGCTGATGCTGGCCCCGGTGAACTTCGATGCGCTGTACGCGCAAGAGCTGTCGCGCATGCAGTCGGCCGGTGAAGGCACGCTCAACTGAGTGTCGGATGCCGCGAATGAACGCCCTTCGGGGCGTTTTTTTATGCCCGCGCGAAGCGAAGCGGAGTCCGCAGTGAACCGTCGCAGGCGCCTCGGGTCGATTGTCCGGTAAGCCCAACGCCATCATGGAGTACCTGCAATGGACCTTATCCGCATCATCATCGCCATCCTGTTGCCGCCGCTCGGAGTCTTCCTCCAGGTCGGCTTTGGCGGGGCGTTCTGGCTGAACATCCTGCTCACGCTGCTCGGCTACATCCCCGGCATCATCCATGCCGTCTGGGTCATCGCGCGGCGCTGAGGCGGTTCACGGACGCCGGCGCGCAACGCGCCGGCTTCGGGTAAAACGACGAGCTTTGCCGCGATGTGACGCAGATCGTCTTAAATTTCCGTTTACTGAACCTTCCCTGCCTGGCATCGGACTAATGCTGATTCGGTGCGGCATTCGGAATAGTCCGGTTGCGCGCGCTGGTTTACCATGCCGGCCTCGCGTCAGAGGGAGTCGCAGAACTCCCGTGCCATTTCAGTTGCTAGGGAAGCGAAATGAACAGAACATCGCCCATCGACGAGAAGGCCTTCCGCCGCATTCTCGGCCGCAACGTGTCCCTGCCGCTCGGCATGGGTATCCTCAGCTCGCTGTTTTTCATCGCGATCATCTTCTACCTCCTCGATGTCAGCCGCTGGGTCGAGCACACCGACCGCGTCATCGCCGAATCCAACGAGACGCTGAAGCTGGTGATCGACATGGAAACCGGCCTGCGCGGTTATCTCATCACCGGTGACGAGATATTCCTCGAGCCCTATCAGCGGGCGCGCAACGAATTCGTCAGCAAGTCCACGCCGCTCAAGGAGCTGGTCGCGGACAACCCGGTGCAGGTCAACCGGATCGTCAAGATCGAACAGCTGCAGCAGCAGTGGATGGATTTTTCCGCGCGCATGATCAGCCTGCGCCGGCAGGGTGACGACTCTTACATCCAGCAGCTCAAGGACCTGTCCGGCAAGCGCCTGACCGACTCCATCCGGGTGTACTTCAGCGACGTCCTGGCGACCGAGAGCCAGTTGCGCCAGGAACGTACCGAGACGGCGCAGAAGGTCACGATCTTCGGTGTCGGCGGCGTCATCCTGCTCAATCTGCTGATCAGCGGTTTCCTCGCCTTCATGGGGCGTCGCGAACTGATGCAGCTGTCGCGCACCTACGACGAGGTGCTGGCGACCCAGGCGGCGCACGCCGAGAAGCTGCAGCAGCAGGCCTGGTTCCGCTCCGGGCAGACGCTGCTCGCCGAGGAACTGATCGGCCAGTTGAGCATGAATCAGCTGGGCGACAGCACGCTGGGCTTCCTCGCCCGCTACCTGGGCATGGTCGTCGGCGCGCTCTACGTGGTCGATGACAAGCGCCTGAAGCGCGTCTCCGCCTATGCGTTCAGCGAGGATCAGGCGAGGCAGAGGAAGGAGCTGGCATTCGGCGAGGGTCTGGTCGGCCAGGTCGCGGTGGATCGTCAGCCGATGGCCCTCGAGTCGCTGCCGGAGAATTACCTGCGGGTGAATTCGTCCCTCGGCGACAGCGTCGCCCGCTCGGTGCTGATCTTCCCGGTGGAGGACGGCGGCGAGCTCAAGGGCGTGATCGAACTGGGCTTCCTGCGTCCGCTGGAGGAAAAGGACAGCGAGTTGCTCACCCTGCTCGCCGGCAACGTCGGCTCGGCGCTGGCCGCCGTCAACTACCGGCAGCGCCTGCAACGCGCGCTGGCCGACACCCAGTCGCTCAACGAAGAGCTGCAGGTCCAGCAGGAAGAGCTGCGCAGTGCCAACGAGGAGCTGGAAGAACAGTCCTGCGCACTGCGCGAATCCCAGGCCAGCCTGGAGGCCCAGCAGGCCGAGCTGGAGCAGACCAACGAACAGCTTTCCGACCAGGCCCAGGCGCTGGAGCAGCATCGCGACCAGCTCAACGAGCGCAACCGCGACCTGCACCAGGCCCAACTGCTGCTGGAGACGCGTGCCGAAGAGCTGCAGCGCGCCAGCCGCTACAAGTCCGAATTCCTCGCCAACATGTCCCACGAGCTGCGCACGCCGCTAAACAGCTCGCTGATCCTGGCCAAGCTGCTCGCCGACAACGCCCAGGGCAATCTCAGCGAAGAGCAGGTCAAGTTCGCCAGCTCCATCTACTCCGCCGGCAACGACCTGCTCACCCTGATCAACGACATCCTCGACCTGTCCAAGGTCGAGGCCGGCAAGCTCGACATGCACCTCGAGCCGACCGGGCTGGCCCGCCTCGGCGAGAACCTCAGCAACCTGTTCCAGCCTCTGGCCGAGCAGAAGAAGCTGGATTTCCACGTCCAGTTCGAGGAAGGCGTTCCGGCCTCGGTGTTCACCGATTCGCAGCGCCTGGAACAGATCCTCAAGAACCTGCTGTCGAACGCCTTCAAGTTCACCGATAAGGGCGCCGTCACCTTGCGCATTCGCAAGCAGGACGATGAACACGTGGCACTCGACGTGATCGACAGCGGTATCGGCATCCGCGCCGAGCAGCAAGGGATCATCTTCGAGGCCTTCCGCCAGGCCGACGGCACCACCAACCGTCGCCACGGCGGCACCGGTCTCGGCCTGTCGATCTCCCGTGAGCTGGCGCGCATGCTGGGCGCCACGGTCAGCGTGGTGAGCGAGGAGGGCAAGGGCAGCACGTTCACCCTGCTGCTGCCGATCGAATACCAGGGCACTCCCGAAGACTCGCCGAACGCGCCGCAGCCGAGCGTCCCCAGCACGCCCGTCACCGAGCGCCTGCCCCTGCAGCCGCTGGCCAAGCCCGCTCCGCCGCCGGTGCCGGCGCTCACCTTTCCCGACGATCGTGACGATTTCACCCGCGAAGGGCGCAGCGTGCTGATCATCGAGGACGAGCCGCAGTTCGCGAAGATCCTCTTCGATCTGGCCCACGAGCTGAAGTACAACTGCCTGGTGGCGCATGCCGCGGATGCCGGCTACGACCTGGCGCTGCAGTACCAGCCCGACGCCATCCTGCTCGACATGCGCCTGCCCGATCATTCCGGGCTCACCGTGCTCGAGCGGCTCAAGGAGAACCCAGATACCCGGCACATCCCGGTGCATATCGTCTCCGTCGAGGATCGCCAGGAAGCGGCGATGCACATGGGCGCGGTGGGCTATGCCACCAAGCCGGTGTCGCGCGAGCAAATGAAGGACGTGTTCCTGCGCCTGGAAGCCAAGCTGGAGCAGAAGGTCAAGCGCATCCTGCTGGTGGAGGACGACGACCTCCAGCGCGAAAGCGTGACCCGCCTGATCGAGGACGACGACATCGAGATCACCGCCGTCGCGCGCGGCACCGAGGCCCTCGACGAGCTGCACCGCAACACCTTCGACTGCATGATCATCGACCTCAAGCTGCCGGACATCGACGGCAACGAGCTGCTGGCGCGGATGGCCGAGGAGGATATCCAGTCCTTCCCGCCGGTGATCGTCTACACCGGCCGCAGCCTGACCCGCGACGAGGAAACCGAGCTGCTCAAATACTCGCGCTCGATCATCATCAAGGGCGCGCGCTCGCCGGAGCGGTTGCTCGACGAAGTGACCCTGTTCCTGCACAAGGTCGAAGCGAACATGCCGCTGGAGCGGCAGAAGATGCTCAAGACCGTGCGCAACCGCGACCGCGCCTTCGAGGGCCGCAAGATCCTCCTGGTCGACGACGACGTGCGCAACATCTTCGCCCTGAGCAGCGCGCTGGAGCAGAAGGGCGCTGTGGTGGAAATCGCCCGCAACGGCCTGGAGGCCGTGGCCAAGGTGCAGGAAGACGAGGAAATCGACCTCGTGCTGATGGACATCATGATGCCGGAAATGGACGGTTACGAAGCGATGACCGAGATCCGCAAGGACCCGCGTTTCGCCCGCCTGCCGATCATCGCGGTGACCGCCAAGGCGATGAAGGACGACCAGGACCGCTGTCTGCGCGCCGGCGCCAACGACTACCTGGCCAAGCCCATCGAGCTGGACCGGTTGTTCTCGCTGATCCGCGTCTGGCTGCCCAAGCTGGAGGTCTTCTAGCCGATGCCCGAGCGCGCCCTGGAAATCGAGCTTCGCCTGCTGATCGAAGCGGTCTACCTGCGTTACAGCTACGACTTCCGCAACTACGCCATGGCCTCGCTGAAGCGGCGCGTGGTACAGGCGCTGCGGACCATCGGCTGCAGCAGCGTGTCCGAACTCCAGGGCAAGATCCTGCACGACCCGCAGGCGTTCATGGCGCTGCTGCAGTACCTCACCATCCCGGTCAGCGAGATGTTCCGCGATCCGGCGTATTACCTGGCGCTGCGTACCCAGGTGGTGCCGCTATTGCGCACCTACCCGTCGCTGAAGATCTGGATCGCCGGCTGCAGCACGGGCGAGGAGGTCTACTCGATGGCGATCCTGCTCAAGGAAGAGGGGCTGCTGGAACGCAGCCTGATCTACGCCACCGACATCAACCCGCAGTCGCTGGAACGCGCGCGCCAGGGCGTCTACACCCTGGACAGCATCCGCGCCTACACCGAGAGCTACCAGAAGGCCGGCGGCAAGCGGCTGTTCTCCGATTACTACACCGCCGCCTACGACGCGGTGCTGATGGACAAGTCGCTGCGCGAGCACGTGACCTTCGCCGACCACAGCCTGGCCACCGACAGCGTGTTCGCCGAGACCCAGTTCATTTCCTGCCGCAACGTGCTGATCTACTTCGACCGCGCGCTCCAGGACCGCGCCATCGGCCTGTTCCACGAGTCGCTTGGGCACCGCGGTTTCCTCGGGCTGGGCAGCAAGGAGAGCCTCGACTTCACCAGTTTCGCCGAGCAGTTCGAGCCCGTGTCGAAGCGCGAACGGGTGTTCCGCAAGCTATGAGCCCGACCCTCTCGCAGCGCGCCACGCGCCTGCAGGCGGTCGTCATCGGCATGTCCGCCGGTGGCCTGGAAGCCCTCAGCCAGATGCTGCGCGACATGCCCGAGGACTTCGGCCTGCCGCTGATCGTGGTCCAGCACGTGCCGGAGAACCATCCCAGCCAGATCGTCGAAATCTTCCAGCGGCTCTGCTCGTTGCAGGTGGACGAGGCTCGCGACAAGGACCGGCCCAAGCCCGGTCATTTGTATTTCGCCCCGCCGGGGTATCACCTGCAGGTGGAGATGGATCGCACCTTCAGCCTCAGCGTCGATCCGCGGGTGCATTACGCGAGGCCGTCGATTGACGTATTGTTCGACAGCGCCGCGGACGTCTGGGGCGATCAGCTGGCCGGTATCCTCCTTACCGGGGCCAATTCGGACGGCGCCGAGGGCCTGCACAGCATCGCCCGCTACGGCGGTCTGACCGTCGTGCAGGAGCCCACCGAGGCGCTCGCCGATACTATGCCGCGTTCGGCGCTCAAACTGTTCCAACCCGATTACGTGCTGCCGCTCGCCGGCATTCGCCAACTACTGCTTCGAATGGACCGCTGAACATGCTGCCGGAAATGGAGCCAGCCAAACTGCTGATCGTCGACGACCTGCCGGAGAACCTGCTGGCGCTCGACGCGTTGATCCGCAGCGAAGACATCGAGGTATTCAAGGCCGGTTCGGGTGAGGATGCCCTGGAGCTGTTGCTGCGCCACGAATTCGCGCTGGCGATTCTCGACGTGCAGATGCCGGGAATGGACGGCTTCCAGCTCGCCGAGATGATGCGCGGCGCCGAGCGCACCCGGCACATCCCGATCGTCTTCGTCAGCGCCGCCGGGCGCGAGCTGAACTACGCGTTCAAGGGCTACGAAAGCGGCGCGGTGGATTTCCTCTACAAGCCGCTGGACCCGATGGCCGTGCGCAGCAAGGTCAACGTCTTCGTCGAGCTGTACCGTCAGCGCAAGACGCTGCGCCTCCAGCTCAGCGCGCTGGAGCGCAGCCGTCACGAGCAGGAGGTGCTGCTCGGCGAGTTGCGGCAGACGCAGGTCGAGCTGCAGCACGCGGTGCGCATGCGCGACGACTTCATGTCGATGGTTTCCCACGAGCTGAAGACGCCGTTGAACACCCTGATCCTCGAAGTGCAACTGCGCCGGCTGTACCTCGATCGGGGCAACCTCGGTGCCTTCGAGCCCGATCGGCTGCGCGGCATGGTGGAGAAGGACGAGCGGCAGGTCCGTGCGCTGATCCGCCTGATCGACGACATGCTCGATGTCAGCCGCATCCGCACCGGCAAGCTGTCGATCCGCCCCGATCTGATCGACCTGGCCGCGCTGGCGAACAAGGTGGCGGACAATTTCGAGGCGCAGATGGCGCAGGCGGGCTACGTGGTTCGCCGTGAGATCAGCGGGCCGGTAATGGGTTACTGGGACGAGTTCCGCATCGAGCAGGTGGTGGCCAACCTTCTGACCAACGCCATGCGCTATGGCCGGCAGAAGCCGGTGACGATCCGCGTGAAACCGGGAGACGCATCGGTTCTGCTGCAGGTCGAGGATCAGGGCATCGGCATCTCGGAGTCCGACCAGGCGCGCATCTTCAGCCAGTTCGAGCGGGTCGGCAGCCCCGACAAGGTCGCCGGGCTGGGCCTGGGCTTGTTCATCGCGAAACAGATCGTCAGGGCTCACGGCGGCAACATCACGGTGCGCAGCTGCCTCGGCGAGGGCTCGCTGTTCTGCGTCGAGCTGCCGTTGCAACAGGCGGTGGCGATGCCCGAGAACGGCCGCGCGCTGCACAGCCGGCTGGCCTGATCGCCAGATCCCTGCGCGGTGGCTGAGCGCACCCGGCACGCGGCTGCATCCACCGGTCCTTCGCGCTGAACCACCCGCGCCGGCTCGCCTCGAACGAAGGTAGCCACCTTCGGAGAGATATCATGCGCATGCACAGAATCGCGGCCCTCACCCTTACTGGGCTGTTCGCCACCGCCGCCTTCGCCGACAACACCGGTCCGACCCATCCGGACAGCGGCGCCCGCAGCCCGCTGGACAGCAAGGATCGCCAGCAGGGCGTCTACCCGGAGCCCGGGGTCGATACGCAGGGCGGCAGCCCGAGCGCGCCGGGCGTCGACCCGCAGGACGGCGACCGCACCTCCCCGAGCCTGCCGGGCAAGTCCGGCAGCGACGACAACGGGCCGATCCCCAGCGTCGATCAGGACGGCTCGCGCGCCACCGGTTCCTGACGCGGCCTCACCGTCGCGCCTGCCAGGCGCAGTGGCCGGGGCGCGGGCCGACCTGCGGATGATTGCGACAGGTATCCGGGCGCCGTTCGTAGATCGTGCAGCGCCGGCTGAGCCGATCCAGGTACAGGCAGTCGCCGCTCGCCATGCGGGTGAGGGTGAACAGGCCGCTCTTCTGGTTGAAGTGCTCGACGCTGCCTGCCTTCATCAGACGCCGGGCGATCTGCCTTGGCGGCTCGTCGATCTCGAACTGGTCCACCAGTTGCATACGCACCAGATCACCGATGCGCGCTTCCACCGGGAGCGTGCAGCAGGTCGCGTGACAGTCGTTGCACAGACCCTTCTGGTACTTGACCCAGGTCTCGAGGCGATCGACGTCGGCATTGGCGATGGGGATGCGTTTCATGGTCTTGCTCATGGGTTGTAACGGTGGGCGCGCGATCATAGCGATGCCCAGGTTTTTTGCCAGTCCCCCTGCATGGCGTTCGCGCCGCGCCGAGGTCCGAGCTAGAGTGCTCGGACGTGCCGGGAAAGGAATCCACGGAAGCCTGAGGCTCCGTCGCCGCAGGGAATGCATTCCACAACGTTCACAGTGAGGTCCGTAGCCGATGACTCAGGAGAAACAGGTTTCAGCCGACGAGGTGGCCGCCTTCCGCGCCTCCGTCCTGTCCAAGTTGACCTATTCGGTGGGCAAAGACCCCGAACATGCCTTCGACCATGACTGGTTCGAGGCGATTGCCCTGGCCGCGCGCGATCGCCTGGTCGACCACTGGATGGATCACACCCGCAACATCTACCGGCAGGGCCAGAAACGGGTCTATTACCTCTCGCTGGAGTTCCTCATCGGGCGGCTGCTGATCGACAGCCTGAGCAACCTCGGCCTGCTCGAAGTGGCCCGCACGGCGCTGCATGACCTGGGCGTCGACCTCGACCGCATTCGCAGCCTGGAGCCGGACGCCGCGCTCGGCAACGGCGGCCTCGGCCGGTTGGCGGCGTGCTTCATGGAAAGCATGTCGACCCTTGGCGTGGCCGCGCACGGCTACGGCATCCGCTATGAACACGGGTTGTTCCGCCAGGCCATCGTCGACGGCTGGCAACAGGAACAGACCGAAACCTGGCTGGACTTCGGCAACCCCTGGGAATTCGAGCGCCCTGAAGTCAGCTATCTGATCGGCTTCGGCGGCAGCATCGCCAATATCGTCGACGACAGCGGCGAGCAGCGGCAGAAGTGGAGCCCGGGCGAGGCGGTACGGGCGATCGCCTACGACACGCCGATCGTCGGCTGGCGCGGTGTCAGCGTGAACACCCTGCGTTTGTGGCGCGCGCGTGCCGAAAGCGAGCTGCACCTGGATCGCTTCAACGCCGGCGATCACATCGGTGCGGTGGTCGAGGAAACCCGCGCGGAAAGCATCTCGCGGGTGCTTTATCCGGCCGACAGCACCGAAGCGGGTCAGGAGCTGCGCCTGCGCCAGGAGTATTTCTTCGTTTCCGCGTCGCTGCAGGACCTGATTCGCCGTCACCTGAAGCAGCGCGGCACCTTGCTCAACCTGCCCGAGTTCGCTTCGATCCAGCTCAACGACACCCACCCGGCGATCGCCGTGCCGGAGTTGATGCGGGTGCTGGTGGATATCCACGGCATCGCCTGGGACAAGGCCTGGGAGCTGACCGTCGGAACGCTCTCGTACACCAACCACACGTTGCTGCCCGAGGCGCTGGAGACCTGGTCGGTCGGCCTGATGGATCGCCTGCTGCCGCGCCACATGCAGATCATCTACCTGATCAACGCCTATCACATCGATGCGTTGCGGGCGAAGGACATCCATGACTTCGACCTGCTGCGTTCGATCTCGCTGATCGAGGAGGGCAACGGGCGCCGTGTGCGCATGGGCAACCTGGCGTTCCTCGGCTCGCACTGCGTGAACGGCGTCTCCGCGCTGCACACCGACCTGATGCGCAGCACGGTGTTCGCCGACCTGCACAAGCTCTATCCGGAGCGGATCAGCAACAAGACCAACGGCATCACCTTCCGCCGCTGGCTGTACCAGAGCAACCCGCAGCTCACCGCGCTGCTGGTGGAGTCGGTCGGCGAGAAGCTGCTGGACAGTCCGGAAACCTCGCTGCGCCTGATCGAACCCTTCGCCGACAAGGCCGCCTTCCGCAAGCGCTTCGCCGAACAGCGGCTGCACAACAAGCAACTGCTCGCCGGGCTGGTGCAGGAGCGCCTGGGGCTCTACATCGACCCGCACGCTCTGTTCGACGTGCAGATCAAGCGCATCCACGAGTACAAGCGGCAGTTGCTCAACCTGCTGCACACCGTGGCGCTGTATCAGGCGATCCGCGCCGAGCCGCATACGCAGTGGGTGCCGCGGGTGAAGATCTTCGCCGGCAAGGCGGCGGCGAGCTATCACCAGGCCAAGCTGATCATCAAGCTGGCCAACGACATCGCCCGGACGGTGAACGGCGACCCCACCGTGCGCGGCCTGCTCAAGGTGGTGTTCCTGCCCAACTACAACGTCAGCCTGGCCGAGCGGATCATCCCGGCGGCGGACCTTTCCGAGCAGATTTCCACCGCCGGGCTGGAAGCCTCGGGCACCAGCAACATGAAGTTCGCACTCAATGGCGCGCTGACCATCGGCACCCTGGATGGCGCCAACGTGGAGATGTCCGAGCAGATCGGCGCGGCCAACATGTTCATCTTCGGCATGACCGCCGACGAAGTGCAGGCACGCAAGCAGAACGGGCAGTTCTCGGCGGAGCCTTCGGTGGCGGCGTCGCCGCGCCTGGGCGAGGTGCTCCACGCGGTCCGCAGCGGGGTGTTCTCGCCCGATGATCCGGCGCGCTACACCGGCCTGATCGATGGGCTGATGGCGCACGACACCTTCCACGTCTGCGCCGACTTCGACGCCTACTGGAACGCCCAGCGCCGGGTCGAAGAGCTGTGGCACGACCAGAAGGCCTGGTGGCGGGCCGCGGCCCTGAATACCGCGCGCACCGGCTGGTTCTCGTCGGACCGGACGATCCGTCAGTACGCGACGGAAATCTGGAAAGTGATGGCGCCGGAGGAATAGCCCGCGTCACCCGGAAACGCCGCGGGGCCGAGGAAGCGATTCCCGGCCCCGCGCTCGTTTCTACAAGACGGTTCAGCCCGCGGCGTGGCGGCGTTGTTCGCCTAGCTCCAGCTCGTTGCGGTAGTTCAGTGCTTCGCTTTCGGTATGGAAGATACCGACCAGCTCGCCCTGCTGATGCACGTCCCAGGTGCGTTTGCCCAGGGCCAGGCTTTCGCGGGATTTGTGCTGGTCGTCACGCTCGGTCACGGTTACGGTCATAGCGGCGTCTCCTGACTGTCGATTGGTGCGACAGGTTGTCGCAGATCCTTTATGGAACTGCTTAGTCACCTATGTAAATCCGTGGATTCGGCGACAGACTGTTGCGCGGATCGCTATGAACTTTTACAGCGAATCGGGCCGGGTGTTGGCGGGCGCGGGCTTCTCCGGGCGGAGACTACGCGATGCGGAGTGATTCGCAGGCGGTGGGCTGAAGCCCACCCTACGGGGCGGGTGCATTGGAAGAGTGCCTCAACGAAAAATGCCCGTATCTCGCGATACGGGCATTTTCGTTTTCAGACGGCGGGTGAGGGCCGTTGGCCCTGCCGCGTCGTCAGGCTCAGTTGACCTTCGGGTTCAATTCGCCCTTGGCGTAACGCAGGTACATGTCTTCCAGCGAGATCGGCTTGATCTTCGAGGCGTTGCCGGCGGTGCCGAACGCTTCGTAGCGGGCGATGCAGACGTCACGCATGGCGGAGACGGTTTTCGCCAGGTACTTGCGCGGGTCGAACTCGCTCGGGTTCTTCGCCATGAACTCGCGGATCGCGCCGGTGGAAGCCAGGCGCAGGTCGGTGTCGATGTTGATCTTGCGCACGCCGTACTTGATGCCTTCGACGATTTCCTCGACCGGCACGCCGTAGGTTTCCTTGATGTCGCCACCGTACTCGTTGATGATTTTCAGCCATTCCTGCGGAACGGACGACGAGCCGTGCATCACCAGGTGGGTGTCGGGGATGCGGGCGTGGATTTCCTTGATCCGCTGGATCGACAGGGTGTCACCGGTCGGCGGCTTGGTGAACTTGTAGGCGCCGTGGCTGGTGCCGATGGCGATGGCCAGGGCGTCGACCTTGGTCTTGGCGACGAAGTCGGCGGCTTCTTCCGGGTCGGTCAGCAACTGGCTGTGGTCCAGGGTGCCTTCCGCGCCGACGCCGTCTTCCTCGCCGGCCATGCCGGTTTCCAGGCTGCCCAGGCAACCCAGTTCACCTTCCACCGAGACGCCGCAGGCGTGGGCGAAGGCGACGGTCTGCTGGGTCACGCGGACGTTGTATTCGTAGTCGGACGGGGTCTTGCCGTCTTCCTTCAGCGAGCCGTCCATCATCACCGAGCTGAAGCCCAGCTGAATCGAGCGCTGGCAGATGTCCGGGCTGGTGCCGTGGTCCTGGTGCATGACCACCGGGATGTGCGGGAATTCTTCCACCGCCGCGAGGATCAGGTGGCGCAGGAACGGCGCACCGGCGTATTTGCGCGCACCGGCCGAAGCCTGGACGATTACCGGGGAGTCGGTCTGGTCCGCGGCTTCCATGATGGCGCGCATCTGCTCGAGGTTGTTGACGTTGAAAGCTGGAATGCCGTAGCCGAACTCGGCGGCGTGGTCCAGCATCTGGCGCATGCTGATGAGTGCCATGGGGGTTTTCTCTCCCGGTCTGGGGGGTTAAGCGCAAAGCCTGCCTCAGGGGCGGGCCGGGTTCAAGTTTAAGCAGGTTACAGCGTTCAAGGTGCCCGGCAGCCGTGGGCGAGCAATTCGTCGTCGGCTACGCGGTAGACCAGGCCTTCGGAGCCCTTGTCGTTGAAGGTCAGTACGCCATCGCTGTAGGTGCTGCCGAACGTCGACGGCTCCTTCTTCAGGCGTTGCGGTGAAGCGTCGGCGCCGAGGCGTATCTCGACGCTGTCCTGCGAGCCGTCGGCGTAGCGCCAGTCCAGGCGGGTGCCGTTGTCACAGCTCCACCGGGTCCAGGGCGTCTGCGCCGTGGACGGCCAATGCGAACAGCCGGCCAGCAGGCTGGCCAGCGATACCGCGATGAGCGTTCTCAATCCGTTTCCTCTCAGGGGCAATCCTGCTCCGAGGCATCGCTGCTCAGGGTCGGGTCGCCGCTGCTGGCCACCTCGACACGCTGGTCGTCCCGGCTCGTCGGGCTTTCCGACGGCGGCGGGCTGAACACCTCGCAGGCACTTGGCGAACCGCCGCCGGCGCAACCGGCGACTCCTAGGCAGCACAGCAGCAACAATGAATAGCGCATGGTCGTCGTCCATTGGTCCGTTCCAGACCAAGAGACAGCGGGCGGGCCCGGTTGGTTGCCGGGGCTGCTTCGTTGGGCCTCACCGGTTGCCGCGCTGCTCCAGAATTTCCACGGCCGGCAGCACCTTGCCCTCGACGAATTCGAGGAAGGCGCCGCCGCCGGTGGAGATGTAGGAGATCTTCTCGGCCACGCCGTACTTGTCGATCGCCGCCAGGGTGTCGCCACCGCCGGCGATGGAGAAGGCCGGGCTTTCGGCGATCGCCAGGGCCAGCGCCTTGGTGCCTTCGCCGAACTGGTCGAACTCGAAGACGCCGACCGGACCGTTCCAGAGAATGGTCTTCGACGATTTCAACAGCTCGGCGAACTGCGCCGCGGTCTGCGGGCCGATGTCGAGGATCATGTCGTCATCGGCGACGTCGGCGATCGGCTTGACGGTGGCTTCGGCATCTTCGGCGAAGGCCTTGGCGACCACCACGTCCACCGGCAGCGGCACACTGACCTTGGCGGCGATGGCCTTGGCGGTATCCACCAGGTCGGCTTCGTAGAGCGACTTGCCGACCTTGTAGCCGGCGGCGGCGAGGAAGGTGTTGGCGATACCGCCGCCGACGATCAACTGGTCGCAGAGCTGGCTCAGCGAGTTCAGCACGTCGAGTTTGGTCGAGACCTTGGAGCCGGCGACGATGGCCGCCAGCGGGCGCTCGGGGCTCTTCAACGCCTTGCCCAGGGCTTCGAGTTCGGCGGCCAGCAGCGGGCCGGCGGCGGCGACCTTGGCGAACTTCGCCACGCCGTGGGTCGAGCCCTGGGCGCGGTGCGCGGTGCCGAAGGCGTCCATCACGAACACGTCGCAGAGCGCGGCGTACTTCTGCGCCAGCTCGTCGGTGTTCTTCTTCTCGCCCTTGTTGAAGCGCACGTTCTCCAGCAGCACCAGCTGGCCGGGTTGGACGTCGACGCCGTCGAGATAGTCCTTGATCAGCGGAACCTCGCGGCCCAGCGCCTTGGCCAGGTAGGAAGCGACGGGCGCCAGGCTGTCTTCTTCGCTGTAGATGCCTTCCTCGGGACGGCCCAGGTGCGAGCAGACCAGCACCGCGGCGCCCTTTTCCAGGGCCAGTTTGAGGGTTGGCAGCGCCGCGACGATGCGCGCATCGCTCTTCACCACACCTTCTTTCACCGGCACGTTGAGGTCTTCGCGAATCAGTACGCGCTTACCGTGCAGGTCCAGGTCGGTCATCTTCGCTATGTTCATGAAGGGCGTGGTCATGGAGTCGGTCCTTGAATGAGCGGTTCAGTGAGGGTGGGCAGTACGCAGGAAATGTTCCGCCACATCGAGCATGCGATTGGCGAAGCCCCATTCGTTGTCGAACCAGGCCAGCAAGTTCACCAGCCGGGGGCCGGAAACGCGGGTCAGGCTGCCATCGACGATGGCCGAATGAGGGTCGTGGTTGAAGTCGCAGCTGGCGTGCGGCAGTTCGGTGTAGGCCAGCAGGCCTTGCAACGGGCCGCTTTCCGAGGCACCACGGAGAATCCGGTTGATCTCCTGCGTGGAGGTGTCGCGAGCGGTCTGCAGGGTGATGTCGAGGCACGACACGTTGACCGTCGGCACGCGGATCGCCTTGGCCTGGATGCGCCCGGACAGCTCTGGCAGCAGCCGCTCGATACCGCGGGCGAGGCCGGTGGACACCGGAATCACCGACTGGAAGGCCGAGCGCGTGCGGCGCAGGTCCTCGTGGTGATAGGCGTCGATTACCGGCTGGTCATTCATCGCGGAGTGGATCGTGGTGATGGAAACGTATTCAAGACCTACGGCATCGTTCAAAAGTTTCAGCAACGGCACGCTGCAGTTGGTGGTGCAGGAAGCGTTGGAGACCAGCTTCTCGCCGCCACTCAGGCACGCCTGATTGATGCCGAAGACCACGGTGGCGTCGATGTCGGCCTCGCTGGCCATCGGTTGCGACAGCAGCACGCGCGGCGCGCCGGCATCGATGAAGCGCTGCGCCTCGCGGCGCGTGTTGTAGGCGCCCGAGCATTCCAGCACCAAGTCCACCTCCAGCGCGCGCCAGTCGATGGCTTCCGGCGTGCGCTCGCGCAGCACCTTCACGCAGTCGCCATTGATGTGCAGGCAGTCACCGTCGACGCTCACCGCGCCGGGGAAGCGGCCGTGGGTGGAGTCGAAGCGGGTCAGGTACTCGATGCTCGCCTGATCGGCGAGGTCGTTCAGCGCGACGATGTCGAAATTCGTCTCGTCGTGGCGCTCGTGCAGCGCCCGCAGCACGCAGCGGCCGATACGGCCATAGCCGTTGAGGGCGACTTTGTAGGAAGGCTTGGACATGGCGATCTCGGTGGGGAAACGAGCGTGGGACGGGCCAGCCGTGCAGCCCATCGGTACGCGCGATGGGCGTCGCGGCGCTCGACCCATCCTACACAGGCAGGACCCGTAGGGTGGATCGCGTTTCATCGATCCACCGAGCGGTGCAGCGGCGGATGAAAAGAGCGTCGGCTACGCCCCGATCCGCCCTGCGGCGTCGTTCCGGCTTTAGTCTTCCAGCAGCTCTTCGGCGGTCGCCAGGACGTTCTCGACGGTGAAACCGAAGTGCTCGAACAGCGCGCCGGCCGGGGCCGATTCGCCGTAGCCGGTCATGCCGATCACGCGGCCCTCGAGGCCGACGTACTTGTACCAGTAATCGGCGTGGGCGGCCTCGATGGCGATCCGCGCACCGACTTCCAGCGGCAGCACCGCCTGCTTGTAGCTGGCGTCTTGCTGGTCGAAGACGTTGGTCGACGGCATCGACACCACGCGCACCCGGCGACCCTGCTCGGTGAGCCTGTCGTAGGCGGCCATGGCCAGGCCGACTTCCGAGCCGGTGGCGATGAGGATCAGTTCCGGCTCGCCGACGCAGCCCTTGAGCACATAGCCGCCACGGCTGATGGCCGCCTCGGTTTCGTGGTCGCGCAGGTTATGCGGCAGGTTCTGGCGCGAGAAGATCAGCGAGCTCGGGCCGTCCTTGCGCTCGATGGCGTGCTTCCAGGCCACCGCGGCTTCCACCGCATCGGCCGGACGCCAGGTGTCCAGGTTCGGCGTGGTGCGCAGGCTGGTCAGTTGCTCGACCGGCTGGTGGGTCGGGCCGTCTTCGCCCAGGCCGATGGAGTCGTGGGTGAACACGAAGAGCACGCGCTGCTTCATCAGTGCGGCCATGCGCACGGCGTTGCGTGCGTATTCCATGAACATCAGGAAGGTCGCGCCGTAAGGGATCAGGCCGCCGTGGAGGGCGATGCCGTTCATGATCGCGCTCATGCCGAATTCGCGGACGCCGTAGTACATGTAGTTGCCCGAGGCGTCTTCCTGAACCACCGGCTTGCAGCCTTTCCACAGGGTCAGGTTGGAGCCGGCGAGGTCGGCGGAGCCGCCGAGCAGCTCCGGCAGCAGCGGGCCGAACGCGTTCAGGCAGTTCTGGCTGGCCTTGCGGCTGGCGATGGTCTCGCCTTTGTCGGCGACCGCGCGGATGAACTCGGAGGCTTTTTCCGAGAAGTCCGCCGGCAGCTCGCCGGCCATGCGCCGGACGAATTCGTTGGCGAGTTCCGGGTAGGCGGCGGAGTAGGCGGCGAAACGCTGGTTCCAGTCGGCTTCGGCGGCGACGCCGGCTTCCTTGGCATTCCACTCGGCGTAGATGTCGGCAGGAATTTCGAAGGGGGCGTGGTTCCAGCCCAGCGCGGCGCGGGTCAGGGCGATTTCGTCGACGCCGAGGGCGGCGCCGTGGCTTTCTTCCTTGCCCTGCTTGTTCGGCGAGCCGAAGCCGATGATGGTCTTGCAGCAGATCAGCGTCGGCTGCGCGCTCTTGCGCGCGGTGTCGATGGCCATCTTGATTTCGTCGGCGTCATGCCCGTCGACGTTGCGGATCACCTGCCAGCCGTAGGCCTCGAAGCGCGCCGGGGTGTCGTCGGTGAACCAGCCATGGACTTCGCCGTCGATGGAGATGCCGTTGTCGTCGTAGAAGGCGATCAGCTTGCCCAGGCCGAGGGTGCCGGCCAGCGAGCAGGCTTCGTGGCTGATGCCTTCCATCATGCAGCCGTCGCCGAGGAACACGTAGGTGTTGTGGTCGACGATGCTGTGGCCGTCACGGTTGAACTGGGCCGCCATGATCTTCTCCGCCAGGGCGAAGCCGACGGCGTTGGCGATGCCCTGGCCGAGCGGGCCGGTGGTGGTCTCGACGCCCGGCGCGTAGCCGAACTCCGGGTGGCCCGGCGTCTTGCTGTGCAGCTGGCGGAAGTTCTTCAGGTCGTCGATGGACAGGTCGTAGCCGGTCAGGTGCAGCAGCGAGTAGATCAGCATCGAACCGTGGCCGTTGGACAGCACGAAACGGTCGCGGTCGGCCCAGTGCGGGTTGCTCGGGTTGTGCTTGAGATAGTCGCCCCAGAGCACTTCGGCAATGTCCGCCATGCCCATGGGGGCACCGGGGTGGCCGCTGTTGGCTTTCTGCACGGCATCCATGCTCAGGGCACGAATGGCATTGGCACGCTCACGACGGCTGGGCATCGCTGATCTCCTGCGGGTCTTGTAAAAGACGGCTGACGAAAAAGGGGCGGCTATTTTCGCTTAGCGGGAGGTGATCGGGCAATGACGGAAGCGCGGACGGTCGACCGCCCATTCTCCACGCGCCCTCATCTACCCTTCGCGCTCGTCCAGAAGCTTGCCCGTGTCCTGCCGAGGCAGCGCCGTATGGCCGGGCGTGCGCGGTGCGTCAGGCGGCTCTGCGCAGGCAAGGCGCGCTGAACAGCTCGCCGTGCCAGATGCCGCGAAGCGTGCGCTGCATCACCAGCGTCCACACGGCGATCAATTGCAGCGCCGTGGCGGCGCCGATCACCCCGAACAGTGACAGCGCGGTCAGCCGGTAAAGCTCGAACGTGGCGAGGCCGAATACTCCGAGCGGGAAGGTGAAGCCCCACCAGCCGAGGTTGAAGGCCATGCGGTCGCGCAGGTAATGGCGGGTGAACAGCGTCGCCGCGACCAGCCACCAGAGCGCCGCGCCCCACAGCGCCAGGCCGCCGATCAGGCCGATGTCGCGGGCCAGCTCGGCGGCGCCCTGCAGGGGCGTGCCGGCGAACGCCAGCGGGGCATCGCGGCCCATGCTCAGCAGGCCCAGGCAACCGGTGGACAGCGGCCCGAGCGGCAGCCAGCTGGTGGCGGCGAAATCGGTGTCCGGCAGTTTGTGCAGCGCCAGGCGCAGCAGCACCAGGGTGATCAGCGAGAACGCCAGGCTCAGCGACATGCCCCACATCAGGTAGCCCACCGCGAGCATCTGCCGGGCGGCTTCCGCCGACAGGTGCGGCACCAGCACGCCGGCTGCGCTGGCGGCCACCTCGGGTGCGACGATCGGCAGCAGCCAGACGCCGGTCAGCTTCTCCAGCGCGTGGTCCTGGCGGGTGAACATCAGGTACGGCACCAGCATCGCGGTGCCCATCGCCAGCAGCGCATCGACCCACCACAGCGCCTGCGCCAGCGGATAGACGCCGTTGCCCAGGTGCCGCGCGCCGAACAGCGTCATGCCGCTGATCAGCGTCGCCAGGCCCATCGGGATCGCCCCGAGGTACATCGACTGCACCGGGTGCGTGAGCATCGGCATGAAGGTGTCGCGGAACAGCAGGCAGCGGGCGACGAACAACAGGCTGAAGGTAACGAACAGCAGCGCATTGATCAGCCAGAGGGCAAAGGCCAGGTCGTCGCGCCCGGCGAAGGCCCATGGCAGGTTGGCGATGACCAGTGCCAGCACGCCGGTGCCCATGGTCATGGCGAACCAGTTGGGCGTGAAGTGGCGGACGAAGGCCCAGGGTTCGGGCAGGCGGGTGAAGGGGCGAGGCATTGCGGCGGCTCCGAGCGGCTGGGTCAGCAAAGGTCGCCAGCCTATAAATCGGCATGCCATATTAAAAATACATATTCAGCATTCATGGCATGCTTAATCCGTATGAATCTCCACCATCTCCGTGTGTTCCTTGCCGTGGCCGAAGCCGGCAGCATCAGCGCCGGTGCCGCCAGGCTGTTCATCAGCCAGCCGGCGGTGACCCGCGAAATCCGCGAGCTGGAAGCCAGCATCGGCCTGAGCCTGTTCGACCGGCAGCCGCGCGGCGTGAGCCTCACCGAAGGCGGCGAGCGCCTGCGCCAGTACGCCCAGCGCATCTTCTCCCTGGAACAGGCGGCCGAGCGTGACCTGCGCGATTTCGCCAGCCTGGCGACCGGCGAATTGCGCCTGGGCGCGAGTGCCACCCTGGGCACCTACCTGCTGCCGACGCTGATCAACCGGTTTCGGGCCTGCTACCCGGAGGTCTTCGTCGAGCTGCTGGTGAGCAATACCCAGGTGGTCACCGATCAGCTGGACGACGCCAGCATCAGCCTGGGCTTCGTCGAGGGCCCGTTCGCCCAGGCGGACTACGCGCACCGCCTGCTCGCCCGCGACGCGCTGCTGCCGGTGGTCGGGCCGAGCCATCCGCTGGCGCGGCGCAGCGGGCTGCTGGCGGGCGAACTCGACGGCCACGCGCTGTACATGCGCGAGCCCGGTTCCGGGGCCCGGGCGAGCATCGAGCAGGCGTACGCCGAGCATGGCCTGGCGCTGCGCGCGCGGATGTCCATCGGCAGCACCGAGGCGCTCAAGCACCTGATTTCCGGCGGGGTGGGCATCGCCTGGCTGTCCGAGCGGGTGGTGGACAGCGAGCTGGCCAGCGGTCAGTTGGTGCGCCTGGATGTGCGCGATCTGCACATCGTCCGCGACCTCCACGTGCTCTGGCGCAAGGCCGACAGCCTGAGCCCGGCACCAGCGGCGTTCCTCCAGCTGGCCGAAGCGGGTTGACGTGCGGCAGGCAATATCAAAACTTTTTGATATTGCCGTTGCCCGATGTAAGTCCCCCGACTAGACTTCGGTCCCTATGAACAACCTGCGCATGCCGCACCTGCGGTTCGAACCGAGCGACGAGCTGGCTGCCCTGTGCAAGGCCGGCGGCGATCCGCTGCGGCTGAACGTGCTGCGCGCCCTGGCCAACGACTCCTTCGGCGTGCTCGAACTGGCGCAGATCTTCGCCATCGGCCAGTCCGGCATCAGCCATCACCTCAAGGTGCTGGCCCAGGCGCGGCTGGTGGCGACCCGGCGCGAGGGCAATGCGATCTTCTACCGGCGCGCGCTGCCGCAGGCCGACAGTTTCGGCGGGCGCCTGCACGCAGCGCTGCTCGAAGAGGCCGATCAACTGCAGCTGCCGGAAGACTGCCTGGCGCGGATCGCCGCGGTGCACGCGCAGCGCGCGGCGGCCAGTCGCGATTTCTTCGCCCGCATGGCGGACACCTTCCAGGCCCAGCAGGACCTGATCGCCGGGTTGCCGCAGTACCGCGAAAGCGTGCTGGCGCTGCTCGACGCGCTGAGCTTTCCGGCGCAGGCCACGGCCATCGAGGTCGGCCCCGGTGACGGCGGTTTCCTGCCGGAGCTGGCGCGCCGCTTCAGCCGCGTCACCGCGCTGGACAACAGCCCGGCGATGCTCGAGCTGGCTCGCGGACGCTGCGCGCGCGAGGGCCTCGACAACGTCGAACTGCTCCTCGCCGACGCGCTGGCCGAGCCGCAGCCGGCGGCTGATTGCGTCGTGCTGAACCTCGTACTGCATCACCTGGCGGCGCCGGCGGATGCACTGAAACACCTGGCGGGGCTGGTGAAGGCGGGCGGCAGCCTGCTTATCACCGAGCTGTGCAGCCACGACCAGAGCTGGGCCAGGACGGCCTGCGGCGATCTCTGGCTGGGTTTCGAGCAGGACGACCTGGCCCGCTGGGCCGATGCCGCGGGGCTCGCCAGCGGCGAGAGTCTCTACATTGGCCTGAGAAACGGCTTCCAGATCCAGGTTCGGCACTTCGCCAAGCCCGATCACCCCACATCAACCGGTAAAGAATAGGAACCGATCGATGAGCGAATATTCCCTGTTTACCTCCGAGTCGGTGTCCGAAGGACATCCGGACAAGATCGCCGACCAGATTTCCGATGCCGTCCTCGACGCCATCATCACCCAGGACAAGCATGCCCGCGTGGCCGTCGAAACCCTGGTCAAGACCGGCGTGGCCATCGTCGCCGGCGAAGTCACCACCAGCGCCTGGGTCGACCTGGAGCAGATCGTCCGCGACGTCATCTGCGACATCGGCTACACCAGCTCCGACGTCGGCTTCGACGGCGCCACCTGCGGCGTGATGAACATCATCGGCAAGCAGTCCCCGGACATCAATCAGGGCGTCGACCGCGCCCGGCCGGAAGACCAGGGCGCCGGCGACCAGGGCCTGATGTTCGGCTACGCCAGCGACGAAACCGACGTGCTGATGCCGGCGCCGATCCGTTTCTCCCACGCACTGGTCCAGCGCCAGGCCGAGGCGCGCAAGTCGGGCCTGCTGCCGTGGCTGCGCCCGGACGCGAAATCCCAGGTCACCTGCCAGTACGAGAACGGCAAGGTGGTCGGTATCGACGCCGTGGTGCTGTCCACCCAGCACAACCCGGACGTCACGCTGGCCGACCTGCGCGACGGCGTGATGGAACTCATCATCAAGCACGTCCTGCCGGCCGAGCTGCTGCACAAGGGCACCCAGTTCCACATCAACCCGACCGGCAACTTCGTCATCGGCGGCCCGGTGGGCGACTGCGGCCTGACCGGGCGCAAGATCATCGTCGACTCCTACGGCGGCATGGCCCGCCACGGCGGTGGCGCGTTCTCCGGCAAGGACCCGTCCAAGGTCGACCGCTCGGCCGCCTATGCCGGCCGCTACGTGGCGAAGAACATCGTTGCCGCCGGCCTCGCCGAGCGCTGCGAAATCCAGGTGTCCTATGCCATCGGCGTAGCCCAGCCGACCTCGATCTCGATCAACACCTTCGGCACCGGCAAGATCGGCGACGACAAGATCATCGCCCTGGTCCGCGAGCACTTCGACCTGCGTCCCTACGCGATCACCAGGATGCTCGACCTGTTGCACCCGATGTACCGGGCCACCGCCGCCTACGGCCACTTCGGCCGCACGCCGGAACAGCTCACGGTGGGCGACGACACCTTCACCACCTTCACCTGGGAAAAGACCGATCGGGCGGAAGCGCTGCGCGCCGCCGCCGGCCTGTAAGCCCCGTCCACGGTCCGGTGTTGGAAATGCCGGGCCGGCCCCAGCCCGCGAGAGCCTGAGCGGTCCTGTGTCCGGTCGAGCAGAAGCCCCGCCTCGGCGGGGCTTTTTCATGGGCGCGCAAAATGTGCTGGTGGCGCGCGCTGCGGGCGTCGACCGGCTCAGGGTCGGCCCCGCGGGCGAGACGCCCTGCGCCGCTTCGCTGAACTCCGCGGGGGTAGCCCGGTCTGACGCAGCATTGCCTGCCGAGTCGCGCTAAACTGCGCGGGTTTTTCCCCCTTCATACCTGGAGTCTTCCATGTCCCGCGTTTCCCTCAGCCGCTACCTGATCGAGCAAACCCGCAGTCACAACACGCCGGCTGACCTGCGCTTCCTCATCGAGGTGGTGGCGCGCGCCTGCAAGGAAATCAGCCATGCGGTCTCCAAGGGCGCGCTGGGCGGCGTGCTGGGCAGCATGGGCACCGAGAACGTGCAGGGCGAAGTGCAGAAGAAGCTCGACGTGCTCTCCAACGAAATCCTCCTGGAAGCCAACGAGTGGGGCGGCACCCTGGCCGGCATGGCGTCCGAAGAAATGGACAACGCCTACCAGATTCCCGGCCAGTACCCGAAAGGCGCCTACCTGCTCACGTTCGACCCGCTGGACGGCTCCTCGAACATCGACGTCAACGTCTCGGTCGGCACTATCTTCTCGGTGCTGCGCTGCCCGGGCGAATGCTTCAGCCAGAACGAGCCGCTGGGCGAGGAAGCTTTCCTCCAGCCCGGCACCAAGCAGGTCGCCGCCGGTTACGCCATCTACGGCCCGCAGACCATGCTGATCCTGACCTTGGGCGACGGCGTGAAGGGCTTCACCCTGGACCGCGAGATGGGCAGCTGGGTGCTCACCCACGACGACATCCGCGTGCCGGAAAGCACCGCCGAGTTCGCCATCAACATGTCCAACCAGCGCCACTGGGAAGCCCCGGTGCAGCGCTACGTGAACGAGTTGCTCGAAGGCAAGGCCGGCCCGCTGGGCAAGGACTACAACATGCGCTGGATCGCCTCGATGGTGGCCGACGTGCATCGCATCCTGACCCGTGGCGGCCTGTTCATGTACCCGCGCGATTCGCGCGATCCGTCCAAGCCCGGCAAGCTGCGCCTGATGTACGAGGCCAACCCGATGTCGATGCTGATCGAGCAGGCCGGCGGCGCGTCCACCGACGGCCACCAGCGCATCCTCGATATCCAGCCGACCTCGCTGCACCAGCGTGTCGCCGTCTACCTCGGCTCCAAGGAAGAGGTCGAGCGCGTCACCGGGTATCACCATCAGGCCTGACTCCGGAACGCCGGCGCCCTGGCAACCGCTGCTGCACTGGTGGTTCGGCGAGGGCGGCACGGCGAGCCAGATCGCCGCGCAGCGGAACCACCTGTGGTTCGGCTACCGCCAGGCTCAGGATGCCGAAGCCCGCGAGCGCTTCGGCGGGCTCGCCGCCCAGGCGTTGCAGGGCGGGCTGGACGACTGGGCGCAGACGCCCGACGGCTGGCTGGCGCTGCTGATCCTGCTCGACCAGCTTCCCCGGATGATCCATCGCGGCAAGCCCGAAGCCTTCGCCGGTGACGCCGCTGCCCAGGCGCTGCTCGATCGCGGCCTGGCGCACGGCTTGGCAGGCGCGTTGGCGCCGATCCGGCAGGTGTTCTGCTATCTGGTGCTGGAGCACGCCGAGGACCTCGATCGCCAAGAGCGCGGCGTGGTGGCGTTCGCCGCACTCGCGGACCTGCACCACGACGAGGAGCGCGCGATCTTCGATGACTTCCTTGCCTTCGCCCGCAAGCATCGCGACGTCGTCGCCCGTTTCGGCCGCTTTCCCCATCGCAACGAGATCCTCGGTCGGCTGTCCACCGATGAGGAAAAAGACTTTCTGCGTCGGCCCGGTTCGCGCTTCTGAGCCGCGGCCTTTTCAATCAGGAGCATCACACCATGTCCTTGCGCTTCTCCGCCGTACTGGTCTGCCTGCTGATAGCCGGCTGCAGCAAGATCAACCAGGAAAACTACGCCAAGATCGGCCCCGGCATGAGCAAGGCCGAAGTCGAGGCGCTGCTCGGCGAGCCGACCGAATGTTCAGGCGCCATGGGCGTGTCCAGCTGCACCTGGGGCGACCAGAAAACTTTCATCAGCGTGCAGTACGCCGCCGGCAAGGTGCTGATGTTCTCCGGCCAGGGCCTCAAGTAAAGGAGTTCGCCATGCGCCTGCTGTTCGCTGTTTTCGCCGCCCTGTTGCTCAGCGCCTGCGCCTCCGGCGATGCGCCATCGCCGCCGCGCACCGTCGCTGCGGTCGACCTGCAGCGCTACCAGGGCACCTGGTACGAACTGGCGCGCCTGCCGATGTTCTTCCAGCGCAATTGCGTGCAGTCCGAGGCCCGCTACAGCCTGCGGGCCGACGGCGCCGTTGGCGTGCGCAACCGCTGCAAGACCGCCAGTGGCGAATGGCAGGAGGCGGTCGGCGAGGCCGTGCCGCAGGTTGAGGGGCGCACGGACAAGCTCTGGGTACGGTTCGACAATTGGTTCAGCAGGCTCTTCCCCGGCCTGACCCGCGGCGAGTACTGGGTGCTCTACCTGGACGATGACTACCGCACCGCGCTCGTCGGCCACCCAAACCGCAAGTACCTGTGGCTGCTCTCGCGCACGCCCGCGGTCGACGCCGCCACCCGCGAGCGCCTGCTCGGCGTGGCCCGCGAGCAGGGATACGACGTCAGCCAGCTGATCTGGCGACAGCCGTAGCCTACTGGCGGCGACTTTGCAGGCGGATGCTCAGCAGCGTGTCCTGCTCGCCGTGGGTGAACAGGCACTGCTCGGGTCGTGGCTTGCCGCCTAGCAGCGAGGGGTTGCCGGAAAACCCCACCGGCTCCAGCGGCAGGCCGCGTGGACTGAGGTTCAGTTGGCCGTTGCCGTCGAGGTCCTGGTAGACCTGCACGGCGTAGCGGCCGGCGGGCACTTCGCGCAGCACCAGAACCGCCTCGTTCCCCTGCAGCGTGCGCAGGGGCTGCTCCGCCCATTCCGTGCTGTCGCCACGCAGCAGTGCGACGTGCGCGTCGCCGTCCTTCTGTCGTCCCTCGAGAACCAGGCGGATATCGCCGGCCAACACCGTCCCGCCCAAGGCCATCCATAAGAGCGCGCAATATGTCGTCTGGGTTACGGTTCGAAAAAAGGTCTGTGGCATAATTCGCAACATTTTGCAGGGAATTGGCAGGGTATGCGTCAGGTGCTGGTGGTCCATTACTCGCAAACCGGCCAGCTGAATCGGCTGGTTCGATCGGTTTGCGCGCCGTTGCAGGCGGATGCCGGCATCCAGGTGGATTTCCTGCCGCTCGAGCCCGCCCAACCTTACCCGTTCCCCTGGCCGTTTCTCGGTTTTTTCCGCATCTTTCCCGAAACCGTGCTGATGAAGCCGCAGCCGCTGCGGCCTCTGGCGGTGGATGCCGGGAAAGACTACGACCTGATCATCCTCGCCTACCAGGTCTGGTTCCTTTCGCCGTCGCTGCCGCTGACCAGCTTCCTCGCGTCACCGGAGGCGGCGCGCCTGCTGCGCGGGCGGCCCGTGGTGACGCTGATCGGCTGTCGCAACATGTGGCTGATGGCGCAGGAGAAGGTCAAGGCCAGGCTGGCACAGCTGGGCGCACGCCTGCTCGACAACGTTGCCCTCACCGACGCGTGCGGCACCGCCGCCAGCTTCCTCGCCACCCCGCTGTGGATGTTCACCGGCCGCCGCAAGCCCTATCACTGGGTGCCTGAAGCCGGTATCGCGGATGCGGAGATCAGCGCGGCCAGCCGTTTTGGCGAGGCCATCGCGCGGCGCCTGTCGGCCGATGCGTTGCCACTCGAGCAACCCATGTTGCGTGGGCTCGGCGCGGTGAAAGTGGACGAGAAACTGATCGGCAGCGAGACCGTGGGCAACCGCAGCTTTCAGCTGTGGAGCCGCCTGCTCAGCGCGCTGGGCCCGCAACAGAGCCGTCGACGCGGCGCCGGGCTGCTGCTCTACATCGTCTTTCTGATCAGCCTGATCATCACCGTGGTGCCCGTCGGCGCACTGCTGAAGAAGGTGCTGGCGCCGCTGTTCAAGGCGCGGACGCAGCGTCAAAAGGACTACTTCGCCGGCCCGTCCGGCGAGTGACTTGACCGAGGAATCCCGTGGTTCAACCTGTATTCATCAATCGCATCAGTGCTTTCCTGCCCCACGACGCCGTCGACAACGAGCAGATGGAGGCGCGCCTGGGCCTGGTCGGTGGCAAGCCGTCGCGGGCGCGCAAGCTGGTCCTGCGCAGCAACGGCATCACCCAGCGCCATTACGTGATCGACCCCGCCACGGGCGAGCCGAGCATGAGCAACGCGCAGCTTAGCGCCGAGGCGATCCGCGGCCTGGCCGGGGAGGGTTTCGCGCTGGACGCGCTCGATTGCCTGGTCGCCAGCAGTTCCTCGCCCGACCAGGTGATGCCCAACCACGCGGTGATGGTCCACGGCGAACTGGGCAATCCCCCCTGCGAGGTGGTGTCCACCGCCGGTATCTGCCTGTGCGGCATGAGCGCGCTGAAATACGCCTGGATGAGCGTCGCCAGCGGCGAGAGCCGCAACGCCGTGGCCTGCGGGTCGGAGGTGGCCTCGACGCTGATGCAGGCGCGCAACTTCAACGCCGAATACGAAAGCCGCGTCGACGACCTGGAAAGCCACCCGGAGATCGCCTTCGAGAAGGACTTCCTGCGCTGGATGCTCTCCGACGGCGCCGGCGCGGTGCTCCTGCAGGGCCAGCCGAATGCACGCGGGCTGAGCCTGCGCGTCGACTGGATCGACATCTACTCCTTCGCCGACCAGATGCCGCCGTGCATGTACGCCGGCGCCGACATGCAGGACGACCAGCTGACCGGCTGGAGCCGCTTCGATGCCGAGGAACGCAACCGCCGCTCGGTGATGGCGATCAAGCAGAACGTCAAGCTGCTCAACGAGAACATCGTCAAGTACACCGTCGAGCAGGCGTTGCAGCGGATCATGGCGCGCCGCGAACTGCGCGTCGGCGACATCGAGCATTTCCTGCCGCACTACTCGTCGCAGTTCTTCCGCGACCGCCTCGCCGTCGGCCTGGCCAACGCCGATCTGCCGATCCCCCAGGAGCGCTGGTTCACCAACCTGACCCGCAAGGGCAACACCGGCGCGGCCTCGATCTTCATCATGCTCGAGGAGCTGTTCAACGGCGGCGGCCTGCTCAGCGGCGAGCGGCTGCTCTGCTACGTTCCGGAAAGTGGGCGCTTCTCCAGCGCCTTCATGCATCTGACGGTGGTCGGCGATGAAGCTTGACGAGGTTCCGCAGGATCACAGCTCCACATACGGCGGGCACAGCAAGCTGGTTTACGCGGTGGATGCCAGCGGCCACTACCAGCGCGCGCAGAGCGATGGCTGGGAGCCCGAGGCCTATGCCACGCAACTGGCGGTCGCCGAGCTGGAGGCTCACGAGGCCGAAGCGCGGGGCGCCTGGCAGCGTGGCGAGGCATCGCCGCTGAAATGCCTGATGTACCGCTATCGCCTGGACGAACCGGCGCTGGGGCAGATCACCGGGCTCTGGCAGTGGCGCATCCGCCGGCATTTCCGTGCAGAGGTGTACCGCCGTCTGCCGGCGTCGATCCTGGCGCGCTACGCGGAGGCGTTCGGCCTGCCGCTCGAGGAATTGCTGGGCTACCAGAAGGATTTGGCATGAGCGTTTTCCAACACCGCCAGAGCGCCCATTGCGAAAGCGGCGTGATGGCCAGCCTGCTGACCCACGCCGGGCTGCCGATGAGCGAGCCGATGGCGTTCGGCCTGGCCTCCGGTCTGGCGTTCGCCTACCTGCCGATCGTCAAGCTCAGCGGCATGCCGCTGATCGCCTACCGCATGCCGCCGCGTCACCTGATCAAAACGCTGAGCAAGCGCCTCGGCGCGCGGTTGCACAGCCGCACCTTCGGCAACCCGGAGCAGGGCCGCCGCGAACTGGACGCGGCGCTCGACGCCGGGCGCCTCGCCGGTCTGCAGAGTTCGGTGTTCTGGCTGCCGTACTTCCCGCCGGAAATGCGCTTCCACTTCAATGCCCACAACCTGCTGGCCTACGGCCGCGAGGGCAACGAGTACCTGATCAGCGACCCGGTGTTCGAGCAGCCGATGCGCTGCGCCGCCGAGGACCTGCAGAAGGCGCGCTTCGCCAAGGGCGCGCTGGCCGCCAAGGGCCTGATGTACTGGCTCGACGACGTGCCGCTGGAACAGGACTGGGATCGCCTGATCCGCAAGAGCGTGCTGGCCACCACGCGCATCCTCGACGGCATGCCGCTGCCGTGGATCGGCATTCGCGGCATCCAGCACCTGGCCGATCGCGTCGCCCGGCTCGATCCGGCGCAGGCCAAGTACAACCGTCTGTACCTGACCCACATCGTGCGCATGCAGGAAGAGATCGGCACCGGCGGTGCGGGTTTTCGCTTCATGTACGCCAGCTTCCTCCAGGAGGCCGGCGAGAAGCTGGGCGACGCGTCCCTGGGTGAAGCCTCGGCGCGGCTGACCGCCATCGGTGATGAGTGGCGCCAGTTTGCCTCGGCCTGCGTACGGGCCAGCCGCAGCAAAAGCGAAGCGCCGAACTTTGCGCCGATTGCCGATTCGTTGCGGGGGATTGCCTTGCAGGAGCGGGCGTTGATGAAAGAACTGGAGGCGTGGGCGAAGCGCAAGGGCTGATGCCGGCGTATGGCCTAGCGAATCGTGCGTTGGCTGGCCCTCACCCCTAACCCCTCTCCCGCTTGCGGGAGAGGGCGGGGGAGAGGGTAGCGGTTCAGAACGTGGCGACGAGCTCGAGGCGTTGCACCTCGACACCCGCCGTCAACGCTTCGAAGCTATCGCCGGCCGGAACATCGCGCCCCTCCAGCAACACCCCCCGCACACAAAAATCCCCGCGCTCGTCCACGACCAGGAGCAGCGCCTGGCTCACCACCCCATCCTGCAGATCCAGCCGCGCCAGATTCGACAGCTGCGACCACACCTTCGCCCCGGCGCCGATGAACAGGTTCGGTCCTTCCAGCCCCAACTGCTGCGCCACATGAAAGCCGGCGGCATTGCTGACGCTATTGACGAACTCGAACGGCTTGGGCTGCTTGCGCTGCACGCACACCGCTTCCAGCAGGGCGATCATGGTCGGCCGGGCGGGGTGGTGGGAGGCGAGGTACAGGCCGCAGTCGCTGCGGATGTCTGCCTTGATCAACGCACCGCCCAGCAGCGCCTGAAAGATCAGCCGGTCGATGCGCCGCGGCGGGTTGCTCAGGTACCGGCTCAGCGCGGCTTTCAGGTCCTTGTCGCCGGTCGTGGCCAGGCCGTGGATTTCGCTGGCGGCGATGACCGTCATTGCTCACCCCCGCAGCCTTGCAGCACCAGGCTGGCGTTGTTGCCGCCAAAACCGAAGAAGTTGGCCAGCACCAGGGCGTCATCGGCCAGCTGAAGGGGCTGGCCGCTCAGCGGCAGGCTGGCCTCGGTGGCGTAGTCCAGCCCCGGCAGAGGCCCCTGTTGCAGGGCGTGCATCAGCAGCAGGGTTTCGCTCAGGCCGCAGGCGCCGAGGGTGTGGCCGAGCCAGGGTTTGAGCACGCACAGCGCCGGCATGCGCTCGGGATAGAGGCTGAGCATGCCGTTGGTTTCGGCATGGTCGTTGGCGTGGGTGGCGGTGCCGTGCAGCTTGATCAGGGCGATATCGCCGGCATCGCGCCCGGCGCTGGCCAGGGCCTTTCGCATCACCCAGTCGATGTGGCTGCCGTCTTCGCGGGTGGTGGTCAGGCTGGTGGTGTCGCAGGCGCTGAAGCCGCCGAGCAGGCGGGCCAGGGGCGCGCTGCCGGGTTCCAGCCCGAGCAGGGCGGCGCAGTAGGTTTCGCCCAGCACCAGGCCGTCGCGTTCGGGGTGAAATGGACGGTAGCGGCCGCTGGGGCTCAGTAGGTTGAGGGCGCCAAAGCCCTGCATCGCCACGGCACTCGGCGTTTCGAAGGCCAGCACCAGGACCCGGGCAAGAGGCCCGGCGGCCAGCTGCCGGGCGCCGTACAGCAGGCCATTGGCGGCGCTGGTGCAGGCGGTGTTCAGGGTGTAGGCCTCGGCGAACCCCCAGCGCTCGCGCAACTGCCCGGCAAGCCGATCCAGCGAGGTGGAATCGTTTGGCACGAACCCGCCGCGCTCCGCCGCCAGGGTTTCCAGCTCGACGATATCCAGCGCGGTGCTGGCGACAATCAGCAGGCAGTCGTCCAGCCTGCCGCGATCGGCGCCGAGGGTTTCGCCCAGCAGACGATTCAGGCGCGCGTCGAGGCTTTCCTCGTTCGCCGGCACATTCAGGTAGGTGCGCGGCTCCTGCACGTCATGCAGCACGAACTCACGGCCAGGCGCCCGCTGCCCTTCACGCAGGGCCCGGCTGGCGGTGGCCAGGTCGTCTCCCAGCGCGCAGTGCAGGGCACCGCGCTGCAGGTAGACCGGCGTCACTGCTGCTGCCTGATGAAGGCGGCGATGCTGGCGATGCTGTTGAGGATGCGCCTACCGTCCTTGGCGCCTTCGATGCGCACGTTGTAGTGCTGCTGGAGCGCCAGGGAGACCTGCAGGGCGTCGAGGCTGTCCATCTGCACCCGGCTTTTCTGGCCGAACAGCGGCTCGTCGTCGGTGATGCTCTGCCAGTCGATGTCGTCTTCCTTGTCGCATTCGACGATCAGCAGACGTTTGAGCTGTTCTTCTAGTTGTGTGTTGTCCATTGCGTTTGCTGCACTCGTTTACGGAACAGGAACAACCCGCCAGCGCCCAGCACCAGGGCGAAGAGCAGCAGGCGCGCGCAGTAGGGGGTAACGTCGGCCAGCGAGCCGTGGCCCACCAGCAGGGTCAGGAAGGCGTCCAGCGCCCAGCTCATCGGCGAAAGCTCGGCCAGGCGGGCCATCGCGGCGGGCATCACGCTCTTCGGGACCATGATCCCGCCGAGCGCGGCGAGGATTATATTCAGCCCGCCGCCAAGCAACAGCGCCTGTTCCGCGCTGCGCGCCAGGGCCGCCAGCAACAGCCCGAGGCTTCCGGTGGCAAGCCCGATGCTCAGCGCCAGCAGGGCGTAGGCCAGCGGGCTGCCGGGCAGGCTCAGCGCGGGCAGGCCGAGCAGCGGCAGCCCGTAGTGGCCGAGGGCGAGAAGCAGGGCGAACTGCAGCAGGTTGATCGCCAGGTAGGGCAGCAGTTTGCTCAGGGCCAGCGTGGCGAGGCTCAGGCCGAGGCCGCGAAATCGCAGCAGGGTGCCGCTCTGCTGTTCGCGCTGGAATCCGCCCGCCATCGGCAGCACCACGAAGAACATGCCGAAGATCAGCCAGGCCGGCACGCTCAGCTGGGTGGCGTTGGCGCGGCCGCTGAGTTCGCCACTGAGCAACTGGTCCTGTTCCTCGATCGCGCTTTGCGTGCGCTCTTGAACCCGCTGCAGGCGCTGCGCCGGCGTCAGGTCGCCGTCCAGCGCGCCGCTGTCCTGCAGGTAGGCGAGCAGGCGGGTCTGCGCCAGGGCGATGGTCACCGCGCCGCGCACGCGCTGGCGCGACAGGCTGTCGACCCGCGCCGGGAAGCTCAGCGTCGGCCCCTTGTGCGGCGTATCCAGCAATGTGCTGTCGAAGTCCGCCGGGAGGATCACCCGGCTCAGCGCCTCAGGGCTGTCGGCGAGCAGGCGGCTGTCGGGCAGCTGCGCCTGCAGGGCGTCGGCGAAGAACCGGCTCGAGTCGCTGGCCTGCGGCGCCTCCAGCACCAGGCTGAGCGGCGGCGGGCGGTCCTGCAGGTAGCTGGACATGGCGAACGCCATCAGCAGCAGGAACAGTGCCGGCATGATGAACAGCACGGCCAGCGCATGCGGGTCGCGGGCCAGCAGCAGCCCTTCCTTGCGCACCAGGGCGCGCAGTCTCACAGCCTTCCTCCGTTGAGGCGCAGGTACAGCTGCTCGAGCGACGGGCGGCCGAAGCGCAGCAGGCTGGGCAACTCGTCCTGCCTGGCGATGAAGTCGCTGATGGCGCGGAGCTGATGGCCGTCCAGCGCGGCGATGCGGATTCCGTTGGGGATCGTCTCCGCCGTCAGCTGCAACCCGGCCAGCAGCTCATCCAGGCCGGGCGGAGCCTGTCGGGGCCACTCCAGCAACAGGCCGTGTTCATCGCCGAGCAACTCCCGCTTGTCCACATCGAGGCGCACGCGGCCTTCGTGCAGCAGGAAGATGCGTTGCGCCACGCGCTCGACTTCCTCGAGGTAGTGACTGGTGTAGATCACCGCCTTGCCGCTGGCGGTGAGCGCCTCCACGGCGCCCAGGAGCAACTGGCGGCTGCGCGCGTCGACACCCACGGTGGCTTCGTCGAAGAGGTACAGCGCGGCCGGCTGCAGCAGTCCGATGGCGAAGTTAAGACGGCGCTGCTCGCCGCCGGAGAGTCGCTCGGCGCGGCGCGACAGCTTGTCTTCCAGCGCCGTGCTGGCGATGCAGCGTTCCATCAGGTCGCGGCGTTCGGCGCCGCGCAGGCGGTAGAGGTCGGCGAACAGCTCGAGGTTCTCGCGCACCTTCAGGCCGGCGTAGAACGCCAGTTGCTGCGGCACCAGGGCCAGGCGACGCGGGCCGCGCCAGCGAATCTCGCCCTGTTGCGGCTGCAGCACGCCGCTGATCAGCGAGAGCAGGGTGGTCTTGCCGGCGCCATTGCTGCCGAGCAGCCCCAGGCACTGGCCCGCTTCGAGCTGCAGGTGGATGTTCTCCAGCGCCGCCGACTCGGCGCCCGGATAGCAAAAGCCGAGCCCTTCCAGTTCAAGCATGGACCAGCACCAGCAGCAGTTTGCCGTCCAGCAGCAGGCGCCCCTCGGCATGCACGGCGAAGGCGTACAGCGCACCGGCCGGGCTCAGGGCCTCCTGCGTCGCGCTGACCTGCAGGGCGCCGTCGCGGCGTTGCGGTTCGTGGTGCAGGAGGAGGTGCGAGAGCTTGCCGACCAGCGCCATCTCGATGGAATCGTCGGCGCCATATAGGGCACCATGCGCCGCACACAGCTGCGCGGCGGCTTCGAACAGCAGGCAGGGCGAGGCCTCTTCGCCGAACGCGGCGAGGTGATGCCAGGCGGTGAGGCCGATGATGCGCGCGGGGTCGTGCTCGATCAGGCGATCCAGCCAGAGGGCTTCACCCTGATGCGGCAGCAGCGTGTGCAGTTGATCGCGGTCCATTGCTTGCGGTCGCAGCGAAGGGGCTGGCAGTGTAACAGAGGGGTCGGCGGCCGCGTGGTGTCGGGCCCGGACGATCAGGGCGGGAGAAGGAATAGGGATGATGTGGCAGCAATGGTTGGGGTTCCTGCTGGGAAGCCTGGTTCTGACAGGCGTCTCGTGGCAGGCCCTGCGCCGGCCGAACTCGCATGGGTTCTACCGTTTCTTTGCCTGGGAGGCGATGCTCGCGCTGTTCGTGGTGAACGCGCCGGTGTGGTTCGAGAACCGCTTCGCGCTGCATCAGAAGGTGTCCTGGGTCCTGCTGTTCGGCTCGCTGGCGGTGCTGTTCCTCGGCCTCTACCAACTGCTGCGTTACGGTCGGCCGAACCGCGGCCGGCGCGGCGACGCCGAACTGTTCGACTTCGAGCGAACCTCGCAACTGGTGACCGGCGGGATCTACCGCTTCATCCGCCATCCGCTGTACTGCTCCCTGCTGCTGCTGACCTGGGGCATCTGCTGCAAGCAGATCGGTCCGCTGACGCTGCTCCTGGCCGGCGTCGCCAGCGTGCTGCTGCACCGGGCGGCACGCTGCGACGAGAGCGAATGCCTGGCCTATTTCGGCGAGGCCTACCGCCTCTACATGCAGCGCAGCCGGATGTTCATTCCCTACCTTTTCTGATGGCTGGATGGCGCGGATCGGGGTCGGCAGATAAATGAACCGACGGTCATCCCGAGTTCGGCCATTCATGGTTATGATGCCCGCCAAGACAGCACGGCAGTACCCGCCGGGGTCCTTCGTCAACTACGGGAGCGCAGCAATGGAAACGTTGTATCCGGAGATCAAACCTTTCGCGCGCCATGAGCTGGCGGTGGATGACACGCACCAGCTCTATGTCGACGAAAGCGGCTCGCCGGATGGGCTGCCGGTGCTCTTCGTGCATGGTGGCCCGGGCGCCGGTTGCGATTCGCTGTCGCGGCGCTTCTTCGACCCGCGGCTGTACCGCATCGTCACCTTCGACCAGCGCGGCTGCGGGCGTTCTACGCCGCATGCGAGCCTGGAGAACAACACCACCTGGGATCTGGTGGCCGACATGGAGCGCATCCGCGAGCACCTGGGCATCGACAAGTGGGTGCTGTTCGGCGGTTCCTGGGGCTCGACGCTGTCGCTGGCCTACGCGCAGACCCACGCCGAGCGCGTGCACGCGCTGATCCTGCGCGGCATCTTCCTCTGCCGGCCGCAGGAGATTTCCTGGTTCTACCAGGAAGGCGCCAGCCGGCTGTTCCCCGATTACTGGCAGGATTACCTGGCGCCGATCCCGCAGGAAGAGCGCGGCGACCTGGTCCAGGCGTTCTACAAACGCCTCACCGGCAGCGACCAGATCGCCCAGATGGGTGCGGCCAAGGCCTGGGCCTGCTGGGAAGGGCGCACCCTGACGCTGCGACCCAACCCGCAGACGGTCGAGCGTTTCCACGAACGCGCGCTGTCCATCGCCCGGATCGAGTGCCACTACTTCGTCAACGACGCCTACCTGGAACCCAACCAACTGCTGCGCGACATGCTGAAGATCGCCCACCTGCCAGGCGTCATCGTGCATGGCCGCTACGACGTGGTGACGCCGCTGGACAACGCCTGGGAACTGCACCAGGCCTGGCCGAACAGCGAACTGCAGATCGTCCGCGAAGCCGGCCACGCCGCCTCCGAGCCGGGCATCATCGATGCGCTGGTGCGTGCCACCAACGCGATGGCCCGGCGCCTGCTCGATCTGCCTCTGGACGAGGCGTGAAGGCACTGTTGCAGCGCGTGCTTGGTGCACGCGTCGAGGTGCAGGGCGAAACCGTCGGCGCGATCGACCAGGGCCTGCTGGCGCTGATCGGCGTCGAAAAGCACGACGATGCGGCCAGCGCCGAGCGCCTGCTGCACAAGCTGCTCAACTACCGCGTGTTCTCCGACCCCGCCGGCAAGATGAACCTGTCGCTAAGCGACGTCGGCGGCGGCCTGCTGCTGGTGTCCCAGTTCACCCTGGTCGCCGACACCGCAGCGGCCTGCGGCCGAGCTTCTCCAGCGCGGCGCCGCCGGAGCAGGGGCGTGCGCTGTTCGAGCATCTGCTGGCGCAGGCCGGCGTCCGTCATCCGCGTGTCGCCAGCGGCCGCTTCGGCGCCGACATGCAGGTGCATCTGGTCAACGACGGGCCGGTGACTTTCCTGCTCGAAAGCTGATCTGTCGCACGACGATTGGCTCCTTTCTTGCCTCATCCTGGCTCGCCTTGGGCGGCGCCTGCGGTTAGCATGCGCCGCCAGCGAGCGGCCGGTCCGCTCGGCGAGCTTCCATGGAAATTGCCCCCTTCTGGAGATGAAATGAAACGATTTCTCGCGTCATTGCTGTTATCCGCCTGCGCCCTGAGCGGCCTGGCCCACGCCGGCATGGTCGACGATGTGGTCAAGCGCGGCACCCTGCGCGTCGGCATGGACCCGACCTACATGCCCTTCGAGATGACCAACAAGCGGGGCGAGATCATCGGCTTCGAAGTCGACCTGCTCAAGGCCATGGCGAAGGCCATGGGCGTCAAGCTGGAGCTGGTCTCCACCGGCTACGACGGCATCATCCCGGCGCTGCTGACCGACAAGTTCGACATGATCGGTTCGGGCATGACCCTGACCCAGGAACGCAACCTGCGGATCAACTTCTCCGAGCCCTTCATCGTGGTTGGCCAGACCCTGCTGATCCGCAAGGAACTGGCCAACGACGTGAAGTCGTACAAGGACCTCAACGATCCGAAGTACCGCATCACCTCGAAGATCGGCACCACCGGCGAAATGGTCGCCAAGAAGCTGATCGCCCAGGCCAAGTACAACGGCTTCGACAACGAGCAGGAAGCGGTGATGGACGTGGTCAACGGCAAGGCCGATGCCTTCATCTATGACGCCCCGTACAACGTCGTCGCGGTCACCAAGGCCGGCGCCGGCAAGCTGCTGTTCATCGAAGAGCCCTTCACCTACGAGCCGCTGGCGTTCGGTCTGAAGAAAGGCGACTACGACAGCCTCAACTGGATCAACAACTTCCTGGCCCAGGCCAAGAAGGACGGCACCTACGATCGCATCCATGCCAAGTGGTTCAAGAACACCGACTGGCTCAAGGATATGGAATAAGTGAGAGTCGCCGAGGGCCGCCCGCGCGGTCCTCGGCGCTTTTATGATGTGTCCGCTTCCACGTTGTACCCGAGATATCCCGTGACCAAGAAGAAACGTCCCCTCTGGCCCTGGCACCTGCTGACCGTTCTGATCCTGGTCGGGCTGGCCGCCGGTATCTGGTATTCCACCTCGCTGATTTCCTACGAGTGGCGCTGGAACCGTGTGCCGCAGTATTTCGCTTATCAGGCCGAGGACGCGCAGCGCGCTGCCGACTTCGGCCGTGTCGAGTCCGTCGTCGAAGACGGCGACCGAGCCCGTGTCACCCTGGCCACCGAGAGTGGCAAGCAGCAGGTCGTCGAAGTCGCCCGCAACAGCCTGCTGGTCGCCGAGGGCGATGACGTCAGCGAAGGCGACAGCCTGGGCGTGAACCGTCACTGGGCTGCCGGTCCGCTGCTCTGGGGGCTGTGGACCACGCTGTGGATTTCCGTCGCCGCCGGCGCCGCCGGGCTGGTCATCGGCCTGTTCACCGGCCTCTGCAGGCTGTCGCCGAACCCGACCCTGCGCGATCTTTCCAGCGTCTATGTCGAACTGGTGCGCGGCACGCCGCTGCTGGTGCAGATCTTCATCTTCTATTTCTTCATCGGCACTGTGCTCAACCTGTCCCGCGAGTTCGCCGGGGTGGCGGCGCTGGCGCTGTTCACCGGCGCCTACGTCGCCGAGATCGTTCGCGCCGGGGTGCAGTCGATCGCCCGCGGGCAGAGCGAGGCGGCGCGCTCGCTGGGCCTCAATGGTGCCCAGGCGATGCGCCACGTCATCCTGCCGCAGGCGTTCAAGCGCGTGCTGCCACCGCTGGCCGGGCAGTTCATCAGCCTGGTCAAGGACACCTCGCTGGTCTCGGTGATCGCCATCACCGAACTGACCAAGAGTGGCCGCGAGGCGATCACCACTTCGTTCTCGACCTTCGAGATCTGGTTCTGCGTCGCCGCGCTGTATCTGGTGATCAACCTGCCGTTGTCACAAATCGCCAACAAGCTGGAGCGGAGGCTCGCGCAAAGTGATTGAAGTACGCGACCTGACCAAGGTGTTCGACACCCGCGGCCACGTGGTGCGCGCGGTCGACGATGTATCCACCGACGTGGCCAGGGGCGAGGTGCTGGTGGTGATCGGCCCGTCCGGCTCCGGCAAGTCGACCTTCCTGCGCTGCCTCAACGGGCTGGAGGAGATCGATTCCGGTTCGGTGAGCATCGACGGGCTCGACCTGGCCAACCCGAAGACCGACATCAACGCCTATCGCCGGGAAGTCGGCATGGTCTTCCAGCATTTCAACCTGTTCCCGCATATGACCGTGCTGGAGAACCTCTGCCTGGCGCAGAAGGTGGTGCGCAAGCGCGGCAAGGCCGAGCGCGAGGACAAGGCGCGGGCGTTGCTGGAGAAGGTGGGCATCGGGCAGAAGGTCAACGAGTATCCGTCGCGCCTCTCCGGCGGCCAGCAGCAGCGCGTAGCCATCGCCCGGGCGCTGTGCATGGACCCGAAGGTGATGCTGTTCGACGAGCCGACCTCGGCGCTCGACCCGGAAATGGTCGGCGAGGTGCTGGATGTGATGAAGACCCTGGCGCTGGAAGGCATGACCATGGTCTGCGTGACCCACGAGATGGGTTTCGCCCGCGAAGTGGCGGACCGGGTGCTGTTCTTCGATCACGGCAAGCTGCTCGAGGACACCGCTCCGGCGGAGTTTTTCGCCCATCCGAAAGACCCGCGCGCGCAGGCATTTTTGCGCCAAGTGCTGTAGGGCCGGCGCGGCGGGTTGCGCCCAGATAACGGTTGGAACCGGGTCGCCGGCCGATTTTTCATACGCCAACGCAGCGGGAAACAATCGATGCCACGCACTGGAGCGCAACGTCCGGTGATTAGCGGCGTGCAGCCGCTTGCCGAGCCCGTTCGTCGTCCCTCATCATTCACACCCCGAGAGGCTGCCCAGGGCGGCTTCGGGGAATCATTGCGTACTCACGCGGTCGTTTATGGGTCATCGCCGTCTAGCTTGCGGCTTATAGAAGCAATCTGACGAGTAAGGGGATTACGTTGGTCTCTCATTCCATTGCAGCAGCTTCCTGGCCCGAAAAGCTTCGCCCGATGCTGCTGGGTTTTGCCTTGTTTACCGCCTTCGGCGCCGCGCAGGTCCAGGCATTCAGCCTCGACGACGTTGGCACGGAAGCGAAGAATCTGGCCGACAAGGCCTACGAAGCACCGAAGAACAACCTGCCCAAGTCGCTGCGCGACCTCAAGTTCGCCGACTACCAGCAGATTCAGTACCGTTCCGACAAGCTGTTCTGGGCCGAGCGCGATACCCCCTTCAAGCTGAGCTTCTATCACCAGGGCATGCAGTTCGACACCCCGGTGAAACTCAACGAAGTCACCGCCACCAGCGTCCATGAGATCCAGTACGACCCGAACAATTTCAGCTTCGGTTCGCTGCAGCTCGATCACAGCCCGGAAGCGCTGAAGGACCTGGGCTACGCCGGCTTCCGCGTGCTCTATCCGATCAACAACGCGGACAAGCAGGACGAAGTGATGACCCTGCTCGGTGCCAGCTATTTCCGCGTGATCGGCAAGGGCCAGACCTACGGCCTGTCCGCGCGCGGCCTGGCCATCGACACCGCGCTACCGTCCGGCGAAGAATTCCCGCGCTTTCGCGAGTTCTGGATCGAGCGTCCGAAAGCCGGTGACAAGCATCTGGTGATCTACGCGCTGCTCGACTCGCCGCGTGCCACCGGCGCCTATCGCTTCATCCTGCGTCCGGGTGACGACGCGGTGGTCGACGTGAAGTCGCGGGTCTACCTGCGCGACACCGTCAATCGCATCGGCCTGGCGCCGCTGACCTCGATGTACCTGTTCGGCTCCAACCAGCCATCCCCGCACCTCAACTACCGCCCGGAACTGCACGACTCCGACGGCCTGGCGATCCACGCCGGTGACGGCGAGTGGCTATGGCGCCCGCTGAACAATCCGAAGCACCTCGCCGTCAGCGCCTTCTCGGTCGAGAATCCCAAAGGCTTCGGCCTGCTCCAGCGCGGCCGCGAGTTCGCCCGCTTCGAGGACCTCGACGACCGCTACGACCTGCGTCCGAGTGCCTGGATCGAGCCCAAGGGCGACTGGGGCAAAGGCCAGGTGCAACTGGTGGAAATCCCCACGCCGGACGAGACCAACGACAACATCGTCGCCTTCTGGACCCCGGCGGAACTGCCCGCGAACGGCGAGCCGCTGGAACTGGACTATCGCCAGCACTGGACGCTGAACGAGCCGGCGCTGCATGCGCAGGACAGCGCCTGGGTCGCCCAGACCCGCCGCTCCACCGGCGACGTCAAGCAATCCAACCTGATCCGTCAGGCCGACGGCAGCATCGCCCTGCTGGTCGACTTCGTCGGCCCGGCGCTGGCAGCTCGCCCCGAGGGCGAGCCGCTGAGCAGCCAGGTCAGCGTCGGCGACAACGGCGAGCTGGTCGAGAACAGCCTGCGCTACAACGCGGTGACCAAGGGCCGGCGCCTGACCCTGCGCTTCAAGGTCAAGGACCCGACGCTGCCGGTGGAAATACGTGCCGCGCTGGTCGATGGCGAGCGCACCCTCAGCGAAACCTGGAGCTACCAGTTGCCCGCCGATGAATAAACCCCATGAAAGCGCCTCGCCCGCCGAGGCCTACCGGCACCATCTGGGACTGTCCGCCGAGGACGGTGATCTTGCCTCTGCGGACGACATCGACGTGCTGCTCGGCGGGCTGGCCACGCGGGGACGCGTGAACGGCGCCACCGGCGAAGCCGCGCTGGACTCGGTCGGCCGTCGCCTGGAGCTGGCCTGGCCGGATCTGCGCGACAGCGATGTGATCGGCGTCGACGCCGGGCAGCGGGTCTGCCTCAAGGCGACTCCGCCGGTGCGGCGTACCCGCATGCTGCCCGAACCCTGGATGACCAACCCGCTGGTGCGCGGGTGGCGCAAGCTGTTCGGCGCGCCGCCCAAGCGCCTGCGTCCGCCCGCCGAGGCCGACGAGTACGCGCACTGGCGCACCGTCGGTGCCTGGCGGCGGATGATCCTGCTGATCCTGATGCTGGCGCAGACCGTGGTCGCGACCTGGTACATGAAGCAGGTGCTGCCGTACCAGGGCTGGGGCATGGTCGACCTGCAGGAAGTCTTCCAGCAGGGCTGGCTCGCCTCGATCCGCCAGGTCCTGCCCTATGTCGTGCAGACCAGCATCCTGCTGCTCTTCGCGCTGCTCTGCTGCTGGGTCTCGGCAGGTTTCTGGACCGCGCTGATGGGCTTCCTGCAACTGCTCACCGGGCGCGACAAGTACAGCATCTCGGCCAGCTCCACCGGCGAGGAGCCGATCGACCCGCAGGCGCGTACCGCGCTGGTCATGCCGATCGCCAACGAGGACGTGCCGCGCGTCTTCGCCGGTCTTCGCGCAACCTACGAATCGCTGGCCGCCACCGGGCAGCTGGAGCACTTCGACTTCTTCGTGCTCAGCGACAGCAACCAGCCGGACGTCTGCGTCGCCGAGCAGAACGCCTGGCTCGACCTGTGCCGCGAGGTGAAGGGCTTCGGCCACATCTTCTACCGCCGCCGGCGGCGCCGCGTGAAGCGCAAGAGCGGCAACATCGACGACTTCTGCCGCCGCTGGGGCAGCGACTACCGCTACATGGTGGTGCTCGACGCCGACAGCGTGATGAGTGGCGAATGCCTGGTGCGCCTGACCCAGCTGATGGAGGCCAATCCGCGCGCGGGGATCATCCAGACCGCGCCCAAGGCGTCCGGCATGGACACTCTCTATGCGCGCATGCAGCAGTACGCGACGCGCGTCTACGGCCCGCTGTTCACCGCCGGCCTGCATTTCTGGCAGCTCGGCGAATCGCATTACTGGGGCCATAACGCGATCATCCGCATGCAGCCGTTCATCGAGCACTGCGCGCTGGCGCCGTTGCCTGGCACCGGCTCCTTCGCCGGGGCGATCCTCTCCCACGACTTCGTCGAGGCGGCGCTGATGCGGCGTGCCGGCTGGGGCGTGTGGATCGCCTACGACCTGCCCGGCAGCTACGAGGAACTGCCGCCGAACCTGCTGGACGAGCTCAAGCGCGACCGCCGCTGGTGCCACGGCAACCTGATGAACTTCCGCCTGTTCCTGGTCAAGGGCATGCACCCGGTGCACCGCGCGGTGTTCCTCACCGGGGTGATGTCCTACCTGTCGGCGCCGCTGTGGTTCCTCTTCCTGGTGCTGTCCACCGCGCTGCTGGCGATCCACCAGTTGCTCGAGCCGCAGTACTTCCTACAGCCGGGCCAGCTGTTCCCGGTGTGGCCGCGCTGGCGTCCGGAGGAGGCCATCGCGCTGTTCTCCACCACGCTGCTGATGTTGTTCCTGCCCAAGCTGCTCAGTGTGATGCTGATCTGGTTCCAGGGCGCGCGGGAGTACGGTGGCAAGTTCAAGGTGACGGTGTCGATGCTGCTGGAGATGTTCTTCTCCATGCTGCTGGCGCCGGTGCGCATGCTCTACCACACGATTTTCGTGACGGCGGCGTTCCTCGGCTGGTCGGTGCAGTGGAATTCACCGCAGCGTGACGACGACGCCACGCCGTGGAGCGAAGCGATCCGTCGCCACGGCATGCAGACGCTGCTCGGCGCCGCCTGGACGGCGCTGGTCGCCTGGCTGAACCCGCAGTTCCTCTGGTGGCTGTCGCCGATCGTGCTGTCGTTGATGCTGTCGATTCCGGTCTCGGTGCTTTCCAGCCGTTCGCGTCCGGGTATCGCCACGCGCCGCGCGAAGCTGTTCGTGATCCCCGAGGAGAGCAACACGCCGCGCGAGCTGAGCGCCACCGACGAGTACACCCAGCTCAACCGCGACAACCAGTTGAAGGACGGCTTCCGCAAAGCGGTGGTCGATCCCTCGTTGAACGCGCTGGCCTGTGCGCTGGGAACCGCTCGACATGGCCACAGCGAGATCATCGAGCGGCAGCGTCAGCAGCAGATCGAGCGAGCCCTCAGCGAAGGGCCGAAGGCTCTGGACGGTGCACGCAAGATGTTCCTGCTCAGCGACCCGGTCGCGCTGTCGCGCCTGCATGCGCAGGTCTGGCGCAACGGCGTGGCACCCTGGCTGGCCGGTTGGGAAAAACTCCCCGCCGCCTCGGCCAACCCGCCAACGGGCACCCTCCAGGCCGACGGGCTTCCCCAGCCCGCGGTCTGAAACCGAAGCGGCGATGCGTGATCGCATCGCCGCCCGGTTCCTCGACGGTTTCAGGCCCTCAGTAGACGCCGGCGGATGCCTTCGGGCATGGACGAATCCGCCGCCGTTTCCGCGGCCGGCTCCAGTCCCAGTTCCATCAGCCAGTTCAGCGCCAGCTCGTGCAGCCGGGCCTTTTCGTAGATCGGCCAGGCTCGGCGTGCAGCGGGAAACTGCTCCAGCTCGTAGCCGAAGGTGCGCAGCGGCCGGCGGCTCTGCAGGGCCGCCGCCAGCAGCGGATGGGCATGCGGGTCGTGCAGGTCGAAGAGGAATGCCTCGCGCATGTCGATGCGGTCGGCGGTGTCCAGCGGCGGGATGCCGGCATAGCGCTCGGGATCGCTTTCCAGCTGGTGGAGGGTCTGCGCGTCGGGGTCGTCGGCATCCAGTGAGATGAACTGGCCGCTGTGCAGATCGAGGTAGTGCTCGAGGGGGCCCGGATCGTCCAGTGCGCGTTCCAGGCGGTGCATGTCGATGGTCAATACGCGCATATCGTCGGCCTCCTGGGGTTTCCACCCGCAGTAGACCATAGTCACGGCCACCCGTGCGGCGCCCTTCGCGCGGGCGCCGACGACGGGGCGATCAGGTCCGGAAGCGCGCCACCCGTTGTTGCAGTTCGGCGCCCAGGCGGGCCAGCTCGACGCTCGAGGCCGCGGTTTCCTCGCTGGACGAGGCGGTCTGCTCGGAGATGTCGCGCACGTTGATCACGCTGCGGTTGATCTCCTCGGCGACCACGCCCTGCTGTTCGGCCGCGGCGGCGATCTGCTGATTCATCGCCTGGATGGTCGACACCGCCCGGGCGATGTCGCCGAGACGGCTGCCGGCGCTGCGGGTCAGCTCGACCGTGCTTTCGGTCAGCGCCCGGCTGCTGTCCATCAGGCTGGCGGCGCGCTGGGTGCCGCTCTGCAGGCCCGCGATCAGCTCCTCTATCTCCTCGGTGGATTTCTGCGTGCGTTGCGCCAGGCCGCGTACTTCGTCGGCGACCACGGCGAAACCGCGTCCGGCGTCCCCGGCACGGGCGGCCTCGATGGCGGCGTTGAGCGCCAGTAGGTTGGTCTGCTCGGCGACCGACTTGATCACGTCGAGCACGCTGCCGATGCGCTCGCTTTCCTGCTTGAGCAGGCCGACCGCATCGTTGGAGCGGCTCACTTCGGCGGCCAGGCGATCCATCTGCCCCACCGCGTCGTTCACCGCGGTTTCGCCCTCGCGGGCCTGGCGATCGGCATTGCTGGCCGCGAGCGAGGCTTCCTCGGCGTTGCGTGCGACTTCCTGCACGGTAGCGGCCATCTCGTTCATCGCGGTGGCGACCTGGTCGGTCTCGCTCTTCTGGTTGTTCACCCCGGCGCTGGTCTGCTCGGTGACCGCGGACAGCTGTTCGGCGGCGCTGGCGATCTGGGTGACGCCGTCGCGGATATGCCCGAGCAGCTCGCGCAGGTTGAGGGTCATGCGCTGCATGCTCTTCTGCAACTGGCCAAGTTCGTCTTTGCGTCGCACCTGAATGTCCTGGCTTAGGTCGCCGGACGCGATACGTTCCGCCGCGACCAGGGTGAGGTTGAGGGGGCGGGTAATCTGCCGGGTGATCAGCGCCGCGGCGAACACGCCGATCAGCAGCGCCAACGCGGCGCTGATCGCGAGCAGCCCGCGGGTGCGCCCGGTTTCGCTGGTGCGCTTCTCGTTCTGGATCTGGTAGAGCTGCTGGGCGATCTGCAGGAAGCGCTCACCCTCGCTCTGCATGGCGGCGAACTGAGCGGCAGCCGCATCGCTGGCGGTCCGGAACTGCGCGACGGCATTACGGTAAGCCTGCAGTGCGGTGGCGATTTCGCCCAGGCTGGCATCTGCCGCGCCGGTCTGCTGGCCCAGTTGGGTGACGCTGCCGATGGCGGCGTCGACGGCGTCGAGCGCGGTCTGTTGCACGCTCGGATCGTTGCTGTAGGTGTAGCCGCGCACCTGGTAGCGCGCCTGCTGCATAGCGAGGCGCAGTTGGGCGACGAGGCGGAACTCGGCGAGCCGGGTGGCATCGTCGAGCGCGCTGTCACCGAGCACGCGCTGCTTCAGGGCGGTGATCAGTTGCACGGCGTGATCGGCATTGCTGCCAAGGCTGGCGCGGGCAGCCTCGCGGGTCTGGTAGGCCTGGCCCAGCAGCTCGATGGCTTTCTGGTAGGCGTCATTGGTGGCGTCCTGCTCGCCAACCAGTTCCATGTCGTCGGGGTCGAGGGTCGCGCCCAGGTCGTCGGAGATCTTGTCGATGTCCTTTAGGTGGCCACGCAGCCGCTCGGCCGTAGCGGGCTCCTGCTTGATCAGATACTGCAGGCGGGAGACGTTCAGGTCCTTGGTCATTTCGCCGAAGCGCGCGGCCGCGCCCAGTTTGTCTCCGCGCTCGATGGTCTGTCCAAGGCTGAACCAGCCGGTAAGGGTGATCAGCAGGGTAAGCAGCAGCACCAGGCCGAAGCCCAGAGCGAGTTTGAGTTTGACGCTAAGGTTGTCGAACCAGTCCATCGAGTGTCTCCACGACAAGAAGGCCATTCCCTGGGGCGGGATGCTGCGCTTATCGGCCGCAGGTCGCGACTCTATAGAGGTGTAGGACAATTTTACAGGCGAACCGTGAAATCCGCAGGACGCGGGTTCAGTACAGGCGTGCGAGGAGGGCGGTGACGGCGGTTTCGACCCGCAGGATGCGATCGCCGAGCTGCACGGGCGCCAGTCCCGCCGCGATCATCTTCTCGACTTCATAGGGAATCCAGCCGCCTTCCGGGCCGATCGCCAGCGTCACCGGAGCGTCGACGCCGCGCGGGCAGGCGGGGTAGTCGCCCGGGTGGGCGATCAGACCGAGGCTGTCGGCAGCGACCGATGCCAGTCGATCTTCTACGAAGGGCTTGAAGCGCTTCTCGATGCTCACGTCCGGCAACACCGTGTCGCGCGCCTGTTCCAGACCGAGAATCAGCTGTTCGCGGATCGCGGCAGGCTCGAGGAAGGGCGTCTGCCAGAAGCTCTTTTCCACGCGGTAGCTGTTCAGCAGGACCAGGCGCGGAACGCCCATGGCGGCGACCGTCTGCAGCACGCGGCGAAGCATCTTCGGGCGCGGCAGGGCGAGCAGCAGGGTCAGCGGCAGCTTGGCCGGAGGTGTCTGGTCGAGATCGACCTGCAGTTCCGCTTCGTCGGCTTGTAGCCGCAGCAGGCGCGCCGTGCCCATCGCTCCGCCCAGGCGGCCGACGCGCAGGCTGTCGCCGGCCTCGGCGCGGTGCACGTCATGCAGGTGGGTGAGGCGGCGATCGCGCAGGATCGCCCGGTCCGCCGCGACGAAATCGGCGTCTTCCAGCAACAACAGGTTCACGGCAGCGGCGCGGGCGGCTGGTCGGCGCGTTCGCTGTCTTCCTGCTCGTCGCGGCTCTTGCGCACGAAGCGCGAGAACAGCAAGCCGACCTCGAAGAGCATCCACATCGGCACGGCCAGCAGGGTCTGCGACATGGGGTCCGGTGGGGTGAGGATCATCCCGACCACGAAGCAGCCGATGATCACGTAAGGGCGGATCTTCTTCAGGTAGGCGACGTCGACGACGCCGATCAGCGTCAGCAGGACCACCGCGACCGGAATCTCGAAGGTCAGGCCGAAGGCGAACAGCAGAGTGAGGAAGTCCAGGTAGCTGTTCACGTCGGTCATCGTGGTGACGCCTTCCGGCGCCTGGCTGATGAAGAAGTGGAACATCAGCGGGAACACCAGGTAGTAGGCGAAGGCCATTCCGGCGTAGAACAGCACGATGCTCGACGCCAGCATCGGCACGGCGATGCGCTTCTCGTGCTTGTACAGGCCCGGCGCGATGAAGCCCCAGATCTGCCCGAGGATGATCGGCATCGCCAGCAGCACCGAGACGATCATGGTCAGCTTCAGTGGCGCGAGGAACGCCGAGGCCGGATCGATGGAGATCATCGTCGCGCCTTCGGGGAGAAAGCGCCGCAGCGGTTCCGAGGCGTAGGCGTAGATCTGTTTGGAGAAGTACAGCAGGCTGATGAAAATCAGGAAGACCGCGGCCACGCAGCGCAGCAGGCGCGTGCGTAGCTCGGTGAGGTGCGAAACCAGGGGCATTTCCTGGTCCTGTTCCGGTATCTCGCTCATGGGTTACGCGGCGGCTCTGGCGTGACGGGGGTATCGACCGCCGGCGGCGACAGGGCGTCGCTCTTCGGCTCGGGATGCAGCGCGGCCTCCACGGTCTCCGGCGAAGCGGCGCTGGGCTGCTCCGGCGTGGTGTTCGTCGGCGGCTGGATGCTGCGCTTCATCTCGCGCTCCAGCGACAGGATGTTCTCGTTGTGCAACTGCCGGCGAATCTCGTCGGCGCCGATTTCGCGCTCCACTTCCTGTTTGATCGCATTGAAGCTGCGCTTGAGCCGGCCCACCCAAAGGCCGGCGGTACGCGCCGCGCCCGGCAGGCGCTCCGGCCCGAGGACCAGCAACGCCACCAGGGCGATCAGCAGCAGTTCGCCGAAGCTGATACCGAACATGGATTAATCCTTGCGCGCCGGCTCTTCGACCTTGTGCGCCTGCGCGTCGATGGTGTGCGGCTGCTCGAGCGGCGTGGTCGAGGCCTTCGGCTCTTCGGTCGGGCGCTCGTCGTCGTTCATCGCCTTGCGGAAGCCCTTGATCGATTCGCCGACATCCGCGCCCAGGCCCTTGAGCTTCTTGGTGCCGAAGACCAGTACTACGACAATGAGAATGACGATCCAGTGTTTCCAGTCGAAAATGCCCATGGAGAACCTCGTGTGATTAATGGGAGTCGGAGCGGGCGGCCTTTTCGGCATGCCCGGAGAGGCCGAAGCGCCGGTCCAGTTCGTCCAGCACGGCCTGCGGATGCTGGCCGAGGGCGGCGAGCATGACCAGGCTATGGAACCACAGGTCGGCGGTTTCGTAGATCAGGTCGCTGCAGTCGCCGCTACTGGCGGCGTCCTTGGCAGCGAGGATGGTTTCCACCGACTCCTCGCCGAGTTTTTCCAGGATCTTGTTCAGACCCTTGTGGTACAGACTGGCGACGTAGGAACTGTCGGCCGACGCGCCCTTGCGCGCCTCGAGCACTTCGGCCAGGCGGTCGAGCGTGTCAGTCATGGTGATGGCCCACCGCGTAGATGGCTTTCGGGTCTTTCAGCGGCGCCTCGACGGTCTTCCAGTCGCCCTCCTGGTAAACCCGGTAGAAGCAGCTTTCGCGCCCGGTGTGGCAGGCAATGCCGCCGACCTGCTCGACCATCAGGATGATCACGTCGGCGTCGCAGTCCAGGCGCAGTTCGTGCAGCTTCTGCACGTGGCCGGAGTCCTCACCCTTGCGCCAGAGCTTGTTGCGCGATCGCGACCAGTAGATCGCCCGGTTTTCCGCGACGGTCAGGCTCAGCGCCTCACGGTTCATCCAGGCCATCATCAGCACCCGGCCCGTACGGTGGTCCTGGGCGATGGCGGCGACCAGGCCGTCGGCGTTCCAGTTGATCTCGTCAAGCCAGTCTTTCATGGTGTCTTTCCGCGCCGGCGCGCCCTGTTCGCAGGGCTCGCGCCGTACTGCCAGTGTCTATGGAGGGGACCTAGTGTGCCAGCCGATGACGCGGCTGGCTATCGGCGCACGACCAGGTAAAGACCCGCCGCGGCCATGATCCACATCGGCCAGGCCTCGATCGCGTTCAGCGATCCGGCGTTCGCGGCGAGTACCGCACCACCGCCGAGCAGGGCTGCACCGAGCAGGCGCAAGATGCCGCCGTCGCGACGTTCGCGCCAGGGAGGCGGCGGGTCTTCGGCATGCGGTTGCGACATCCGTTCGAGCAGGTCGCGGGTCATGTTGGCCAGGTGCGGCACCTGTTCGAGTTGTGTCTGCAGGTTGCGCAGCAGGGTTTTCGGGCTCATCCGCTCCTTCATCCAGCGTTCGAGGAAGGGTTGCGCGGTGGTCCAGAGGTCGAGGTCCGGGTAAAGCTGGCGACCGAGGCCTTCGATGTTCAGCAGGGTTTTCTGCAGCAGCACCAGCTGCGGCTGGATTTCCATGTTGAAGCGCCGTGCGGTCTGGAACAGGCGCAGCAGCAACTGGCCGAAGGAAATGTCGCGCAGCGGCTTCTCGAAGATCGGCTCGCAGACGGTACGGATCGCCGCCTCGAACTCGTTGACCTTGGTGTCCTTGGGAATCCAGCCGGAGTCGATGTGCAACTGCGCCACCTTGCGGTAGTCGCGCTTGAAGAACGCCACCAGGTTGCGTGCCAGGTAATCCTGGTCTTCCGGCGTGAGGCTGCCGACGATGCCGCAGTCCACCGCGATGTATTGCGGGTTCCACGGTTGCTGGGTGCTGACGAAAATGTTGCCGGGGTGCATGTCGGCGTGGAAGAAGCTGTCGCGGAACACCTGGGTGAAGAAGATCTCCACGCCGCGCTCGGCGAGCAGCTTCATGTCGGTACGCTGGCTGGCGAGGGTCGCCAGGTCGGTGACCGGAACGCCGTAGATGCGCTCCATCACCAGCACTTTCGGCCGGCAGTAGTCCCAGTGCACCTGTGGCACGTAGAGCAGCGGCGAGCCGGCGAAGTTGCGCTTCAGCTGGCTGGAGTTGGCCGCCTCGCGAAGCAGGTCGAGTTCGTCGTAGATGACCCGCTCGTAGTCGCTGACCACTTCCACCGGGTGCAGGCGGCGCGCCTCGCTGGACAGCCGCTCCGCGAGCCGGGCGATCAGGAACAGCCAGGCGATGTCCTGGGCGATCACCGGCTTGAGCCCCGGACGCACCACCTTGACCACCACTTCCTCGCCGCTGTGCAGGCGCGCGGTATGCACCTGGGCTACCGAGGCCGAGGCCAGCGGTTGCTGCTCGAAGCGGGCGAACAGCCGGGCGATCGGCGCGCCGAGCTGCGACTCGATCAGGGCCACGGCCTGTTGCGGCGGGAACGGCGGCACCTTGTCCTGCAGGAAGCTCAGCTCGTCGGCGATATCTTCGGGCAGCAGGTCGCGGCGCGTGGAGAGAATCTGGCCGAACTTGATGAACACCGGGCCGAGGCCTTCCAGCGCCAGGCGCAGGCGCTGCCCGCGGCTGTGCGGCGAGGTGCGCCGCGGCAGCCAGCGCCAGGGCAGCAGGTAGCCGCAGACGCGCAGGTACCAGGGCAGCGGCAGTTCGAGGACCAGGTCGTCGAGGCGATAGCGGATCACCACGAAGAGGATGCGGAGCAGGCGGCTTAGCGCGGCGAACAGCTTCATGCTTGGGGCTTGGGTCCTTGGACGAGACGCTCGACACGCGCCTCAAGACGGTCGAGGGCCAGTTTCAGCGCATCGAGTTCGGCGAAACGTGCTTCGGCTTCGCGGGCACCGACCAGGCTGGCGGTTTCCTCGGCCAGGTAATCCTTGAGGTCGAGACGCAGGCTGTCGAGGCTCTGCTCGGCCCAGTTCGACGCACCGCGCAGGCGACTGCCGAGCACATGGCTGGCCACCGGGCCGATCCAGCGCGACAGCTCGTATTCCCAGTCCAGCTCGAGGTCCTGAAGTACCGCCGACAGTTCCATCAGCACGCCGCTGTCGCCGTCGATCTGCACGTCCGGGCGATGCAGCACGGCGGTCTTCTGCCGGCTGGTGGCCAGGCGCAGCAGGGTGCCGGCGGGGGCGCGCAGCACGCAATCCGCCGGAGCCGCCCATTGCCGGGCCAGGCGCAGGCCGTCCGCGTGCGGCAGGATGAACAGGCGCACGGCGGGCGAGGCGCAGTCGACCTCGATCACCTTGCCGGACAGCCCGGCGAGGCGCGCCTGCGCGCTGCTGTCCAGCGCGAGGATTCGGTTGATGCCGCTTTCGGCGGCGGCGAGCAGGGCCTGGGTGATCATCAGGGCTTGATTCCCCGATGCAGGGCGACGATGCCGCCGGTCATGTTGTGGAAGGTGACCGCGGCGAAGCCGGCATCGGCCATCATGCCCTTGAGGGTTTCCTGATCCGGGTGCATGCGGATCGACTCGGCGAGGTAGCGGTAGCTGTCGGCATCGTTGGTGATCAGCTTGCCCATCATCGGCAGCAGACTGAACGAGTAGACGTCGTAGGCCTTGGACAGCAGCGCGCTGGACGGTTTGGAGAACTCCAGTACCAGCAGCCGGCCACCCGGCTTGAGCACACGCAGCATCGAGCGCAGGGCGTCTTCCTTGTGGGTGACGTTGCGCAGCCCAAAGGCGATGGTCACCACGTCGAAGTGGTTGTCCGGGAAGGGCAGCTTTTCCGCGTCGGCTTGGACGAACTTGACGTTGCCGGAGACGCCCTTGTCCATCAGGCGGTCGCGGCCGACGGCGAGCATCGAGGCGTTGATGTCGGCCAGTACCACTTCGCCGGTCGGGCCGACCAGGCGCGAAAACTGCCGGGTCAGGTCGCCGGTGCCGCCCGCGATGTCGAGCACCCGGTTGCCGGTGCGTACACCGGAGAGCTCGATGGTGAAGCGCTTCCACAGGCGATGAACGCCGCCGGACATCAGGTCGTTCATCAGGTCGTACTTGGCCGCCACCGAATGGAACACCTCGGCGACTTTCTGCGCCTTCTGGCTCTCCGGCACGCTCTTGTAGCCGAAGTGGGTGGTGGGCTCGGCGTCTTGGCGGTTAAGCGGATCGTTCATGTCGCAGGCACCGGTGAATAAAAGTGGCGGCCATTCTAAACCGAAAAGCCGACGCCAGGCGCCACGCGCTGTGCGCCGTGCGCGCCGCCGTGGGGCGTGGCTGGTCGCGCTTGATATAGTGTCGCGTCCAACTGCCGCAGCAAGGAGCCTGCATGTCCTCCATCCGCATCGAACGCGAACATTCCCTCGGCCTGGAAGCCGCCCGCGGCAAGGCCGAGGCGATCGCTGCCCGGCTCGCCAGCGATTTCGGCGTCAGCTCGCAATGGGCCGGCGACGATCTCGAGCTGAGTCACTCGGCGGCCAATGGGCGCATTCAGGTCGAGGAAGACAGGGTACGCATCGAGTTGAAACTGGGCCTGATGCTCGCCGCGATGAAGGCGCCGATCCAGGCGAAGATCGAGCGCAGCCTGGAGAAGGCGCTGGGCCAGGCCTGAGCACTGCCCCGTTGCCCTTGAATACGCCGGCTCGAGACCTCGGGCCGGCGCTCAGAGCATCAGCCTGACCACCGATTCGCTGGGGTCGCGCGAGCGCCCGGCGGCGGCGAGTTGCTCCAGGTACTCGGCCCAGAGTTGTTTCTGGTGCGTAGCCAGCTGGTACAGGTAGTCCCAGCTGAACAGGCCGCTGTCGTGGCCGTCGTCGAAGGTCAGTTTCAACGCGTAGTTGCCCGCCGCCTCCACCTTGCTCAGGCCGACGCCGATCTTGCCGTACTGCAGGACCGGCGTGCCGTGACCCTGCACTTCGGCCGACGGCGAATGCACGCGGAGGAATTCGGCGGGCAGGCTGTAACGCTCGGCGCCGTATTCCAGGTCCAGGGTTTTCGACGCCTTGCGCAGTTTGATCGCGGTGGGGACGCGCATCGGTGGAGCTCCAGCGGATTCACCCGCGACGAAGGATCGGCCCTCGCCGCGGGGCAGGTTCAGAGAATGTAGCGCGACAGGTCTTCGTCCTGCGCCAGTTCGCCGAGGTGGCCGTTGACGTAGGCGGCGTCGATGCGGATCGGCGCGCCGTTCTGCTGCGAGGCGAGGTCGCCGGCGCTGAACGAGACCTCCTCGAGCAGGCGTTCGAGCAGCGTGTGCAGGCGCCGGGCACCGATGTTCTCGGTCTTTTCGTTGACCTGCCAGGCGATCTCGGCGAGGCGCTTGATGCCGTCCTCGACGAATTCGATGTGCAGCCCTTCGGTCTTCAGCAGCTCGCGGTACTGCTCGGTGAGCGAGGCGTGCGGCTCGGTGAGGATGCGCTCGAAGTCCTGCGGCGACAGCGCCTTGAGTTCGACGCGGATCGGCAGGCGGCCCTGCAGCTCCGGCACCAGGTCGCTGGGCTTGGACAGGTGGAAGGCACCCGAGGCGATGAACAGGATGTGGTCGGTCTTGACCATGCCCAGCTTGGTGTTGACCGTGCTGCCCTCGATCAGCGGCAGCAGGTCGCGCTGCACACCCTCGCGGGAGACGTCCGCGCCGCCGGCGTTGGCGCGCTTGGCGACCTTGTCGATCTCGTCGATGAAGACGATGCCGTTCTGCTCCACGGCTTCCAGCGCCTTGGCCTTGAGTTCTTCCTCGTTGACCAGGCGCGCGGCTTCCTCGTCGCGGACCAGTTTCAGCGCTTCCCTGACCTTCAGCTTGCGGCTCTTCTTCTTGCCCTTGCCCATGTTGGAGAAGAGGTTCTGCAACTGGCTGGTCATTTCCTCCATGCCGGGCGGCGCCATGATTTCCACGCCGGCCGGGGCTTCCGCCACTTCGATCTCGATGTCCTTGTCGTCCAGCTGGCCTTCGCGCAGGCGCTTGCGGAACAGTTGGCGGGTGTTCGAGTCGCCGCTCGGCACCGCGTCGTCGTTGAAGCCGGTGCGTGCCGGCGGCAGCAGCGCATCGAGGATGCGTTCCTCCGCGGCGTCTTCGGCGCGGTGGGCGACGCGGACCATTTCCTGCTCGCGGAGCATCTTGATCGCTGCGTCGGCGAGGTCGCGGATGATCGATTCGACATCGCGGCCGACGTAGCCAACCTCGGTGAACTTGGTCGCTTCCACCTTGATGAACGGGGCGTTGGCCAGCTTGGCCAGGCGCCGGGCGATTTCGGTCTTGCCGACGCCGGTCGGGCCGATCATCAGGATGTTCTTCGGCGTCACCTCGGGGCGCAGCTCGGCCGGCAGTTGCATGCGCCGCCAGCGGTTGCGCAGGGCGATGGCGACGGCGCGCTTGGCATCTTCCTGGCCGATGATGTGGCGGTTGAGTTCGTGGACGATCTCGCGGGGCGTCATGGACATAGTGGTTGGCTCGTTGCAGACGTTGGCCGCGCGGCGCTCGGGCCGGGCGGCGGAGGGAGGTGGAGACGCGTCAGATCGCCGAATCCAGCTCTTCGAGAGTGAGGTTCTGATTGGTGAAGACACAGATCGAACCGGCAATGTTCAATGCGCTTTCGGCGATCTCGCGCGCCGACAGTTCGCTGTGCCTGAGCAGCGCCATGGCCGCGGCCTGGGCGAAGCCGCCGCCCGAACCCATGGCGATCAGGCCTTCCTCGGGTTCGACGACGTCGCCGTTGCCGGTGATGATCAGCGAGGCATCCTTGTTGGCCACCGCCAGCATGGCTTCCAGGCGGCTCAGCGAACGGTCGGTGCGCCAGTCCTTGGCCAGTTCGACGGCCGCGCGCACCAGGTGGCCCTGATGCCGCTCGAGCTGGCTTTCGAAGCGTTCGAAGAGGGTGAAGGCGTCCGCGGTGGCGCCGGCGAAGCCGGCCAGCACCTCACCGTGGTAGAGGCGGCGAACCTTCTTCGCGTTGCCTTTCATCACGGTGTTGCCGAGGGAAACCTGGCCGTCGCCGCCCATGACGACTTTGCCGTTGCGGCGAATTGAAACGATGGTGGTCAAGGGGGACATCTCCACGCAGCGGGGCATTCTTGCCCGAATGGAGATTCATATGGGGGCGCGAAGCAGAGGCTTCAAGCCGTCCCTCGATCGGGAACGGCGTTGCAGCCCGCGCGCCGGCCCGGCGCGCCTGAAGCGTTCCGGCCTCAGCGCACCTGTCGCTGTTGCAGCAGCAGGTTGCCGAAACCGCTGGCGGAGAGCTGCTTCTGCGCGCCGGCCAGTTGTTCCTTGCTGGCGAACGGACCGACCAGCACGCGGTACCAGACTTCCTCGCGCACGGTGCCGGACTCCACCTGCACCGCCTGGCCGAGCAGGATGATCTGCGCGCGCACCCGGTCGGCATCGGCCTGCTTGCGGAACGAGCCGGCCTGCAGGAAGTACTGCGTGGTCAGCGGCGCCTTGGCCACAGTCGTCGCGTTCGCCGGCGTGTTCGGCGCGGGCACGGCGACCGGCGGGGGCGGCGGAGGCACTTGGCCATTGAGCGCCGCCTCGGCGCGCGCGGTATCGATCTTCGCCGCCTGCTCGGGCGTCACCGGGGTGGCGGGCGGCGTGGCCGGCATCGAGTCGGGTGGCACTATCACTTCGGATTCGGGCAGCAGCGTGTAGAAGTCGTACTTCGGCTTCACCGGGCCGGCGACTTCGGCGGCGGCCTTCTGCGCGGCTTTCTGCGCGACCTCGGGTTTGACCCGCTTGATCTTGTCGTCACCGGGCTCGAGCTTCATCAGCAGCACCACGAAGGCGCCGATCGCCAACCCGCAGGCGAGCCACAGCCAGCCCGGGATGGGTTTCTTCGAGGGGGCCTGGTAGCGGCTGGCGCCACGCTTGGGGGGAGCCTTCTTCTTTGCCGCCACTTACATGCGCTCCAGGGTCTGCAGGCCCAGCAGTTCGAGACCCTGCTTGAGGGTGCGCCCGGTCAGCGCGGCGAGGCGCAGACGGCTCTGGCGGGTTTGCTCGTCCTCGGCGGCGAGGATCGGGCAATGCTCGTAGAAGCTGGAGAACAGCCCGGCGAGGTCGTACAGGTAGCTGCACAGCACGTGCGGCACGCCTTTCTCGGCGACGTTGCCGAGCACTTCGCCGAACTGCGCCAGCTTGCCGGCCAGCGCCAGTTCCTGCTCGGCCTGCAGGACGATGCGTCCGTCCAGCTCGTGATAGCCCTTGCCCAGCTTGCGGAACACGCTGGCCACGCGGGTGTAGGCGTAGAGCAGGTAGGGCGCGGTGTTGCCCTCGAAGCTGAGCATCTGCTCGAAGTTGAAGCTGTAGTCGCTGCTGCGGTGCTTGGAGAGGTCGGCGTATTTCACCGCGCCGATGCCCACCGCGTGGGCGATCTGGCGCAGTTCGGCGTCGTCCAGTTCGGGGTTCTTGCCCTTGACCAGCGCATAGGCGCGCTCTTCGGCCTCGTCGAGCAGGTCGACCAGCTTTACCGTGCCGCCGTCGCGGGTCTTGAACGGACGGCCGTCTGCGCCGTTCATGGTGCCGAAGCCCATGTGTTCGAGCTGCATGCTCGGCGGTACGAACCCCGCGCGACGGGCCACGGCGAAGACCATCTGGAAGTGCAGCGCCTGGCGCTGGTCGACGAAGTACAATGCGCGGTCGGCCTTCAGCACGCCGGCGCGGTAGCGCGTGGCGGCGAGATCGGTGGTGGCGTAGAGGTAGCCGCCACCGGCTTTCTGCACGATCAGCGGCAGCGGGTTGCCCTCGGAGTTCTTGAACTCGTCGAGGAACACGCAGCGCGCGCCTTCGCTTTCGGTGAGCAGGCCCTTGGCGTCTAGGTCGGCGACCACCTGGGCGAGGTCGTCGTTGTAGGCGCTCTCGCCCTTGACGTCGGCCATGCTCAGCTTCACGCCGAGGCGGTCGTAGACCTTCTGGCAGTGGCTCAGGGAGATGTCGTTGAAGCGGTGCCACAGACGCAGGCATTCGGCGTCGCCGGCCTGCAGCTGGACCACCAGCTCGCGGGCGCGGTCGGCGAATTCGGCGGATTCGTCGAAGCGTTTCTTCGCTGCGCGGTAGAACCCTTCGAGGTCGGAGAGCTCGGCGTCGCTGCCCACCGGCTGCTCCTGCATGAACGCCAGCAGCATGCCGAACTGGGTGCCCCAGTCGCCGACGTGGTTCTGCCGGATCACTTCGTCGCCGAGGAATTCCAGCACCCGCGCCACGCCGTCGCCGATGATGGTCGAACGCAGGTGGCCGACGTGCATTTCCTTGGCCAGGTTGGGCGCCGACAGGTCGACCACCACGCGCTGCGCCTCGCCGCTCTTGCGCACGCCGAGGTGCGCGTCGGCCAACGCCGCTTCCAGGCGCCCGGCCAGGGCGTCGCTGTTCTGGAAGAAGTTGAGGAAGCCCGGCCCGGCGATTTCCACCTTGGCCAACTGCTCGTCGGCGGGCAGCGCGGCGATCAGTTTTTCCGCCAGGTCACGCGGCTTCATCGCCGCCGGCTTGGCCAGCATCATGGCGATGTTGCTGGCGAAATCGCCGTGGGTCTTATCCTTGCTGTTCTCCACCTGGATCGTCGGCGTAAGACCCTCGGGCAGCACGCCGTCGGCGACGAGGCGTGTCAGGGCTTGCTGGATCAGCTGGCGAATCGTGTCTTTCATAGTCTGCTCGGTCGGCCTTGGCGGGTCGAAAACCGCGGATTATAGAGGCAGTCAGGAGCCGGGCGCGAGGACGTAGGGTGCGCCATGCGCACCGAGCCTCGGCTGCGCGGGCGATATGCCTTTCGTCAGAACAGATCGATCGGGTCCACGTCCAGCGACCAGCGCACCGCGCGGCCGCCGGGCAGTTGCTCCAGGCGCGGCAGCCAGACGCTCATCAGCCGGTGCAGCGGCGCGCGGGCGTTCGCTTGCAGCAGCAACTGCGCGCGGTAGCGACCGGCGCGGCGCTCCATCGGTGCCGGCACCGGGCCGAGCAGTTCGATGCCGCTCAACTGCAATTCCTCGAGCAGGTGCTCGGCCTCGCTGCAGGCCTGGTCGAGAAAGTCTTCGGCCTGGCCGGGTTTGTGCGCCTCGCCGCGCAGCAGTGCGAGGTGGGCGAACGGCGGCAGGCCGGCGGCGCGGCGTTCGCTCAGGGCCTGCTCGGCGAAGGCGAAATAGCCTTGCTCGGTGAGTTGCACCAGCAGCGGATGATCGGCCAGATGGGTCTGGATGATCACCATTCCCGGCTCCTCGGCGCGGCCGGCACGCCCGGCGACCTGGACGATCAGCTGCGCCATGCGCTCGCTGGCGCGGAAGTCGGCGGAGAACAGCCCGCCGTCGGCGTCGAGGATCGCCACCAGGGTGACGCGCGGGAAGTGGTGGCCCTTGGCGAGCATCTGCGTGCCGACCAGCAGGCACGGCTCGCCGCGCTGGATGGTGCTGAACAGCGTGTCCATCGCGCCCTTGCGCGAGGTGCTGTCGCGGTCGATGCGCAGCACCGGGTACTGCGGAAAGAGGATTTCCAGGCGTTCCTCGGCGCGTTCGGTGCCGGTGCCCAGCGGGCGCAGGTCGACCAGGCCGCATTTCGGGCAGTTCGCCGGGCGCCGTTCGCTGTGCCCGCAGTGGTGGCAGCGCAGTTCGTTGGAGCGTTGGTGCACGGTCATTCGCGCGTCGCAGCGCGGGCAGGCGCTGATCCAGCCGCAGTCGTGGCAGAGCAGGGTCGGCGCGAAGCCGCGGCGGTTGAGGAACACCAGCACCTGCTGGCCGGCCTCCAGCGTCTGCGTGATGGCCTGCTGCAGCGGTGCGGAGATGCCCGCGTCCAGCGGCCGGCTCTTGATGTCCAGGCGCAGGAAGCGCGGTGGTTTGGCCCCGCCGGCGCGCTGGGTCAGGCGCAGCAGACCGTAGCGCCCGGCGTGGGCATTGTGCAGGCTTTCCAGCGAGGGCGTGGCCGAGCCGAGGACGATCGGCACCTGGTCCTGGCGCGCGCGCACCAGCGCCAGGTCGCGCGCGTGGTAGCGCAGACCTTCCTGCTGTTTATAGGAGGCGTCGTGTTCCTCGTCGACGATGATCAGCCCCGGCCGCTGCAGCGGCGTGAACAGCGCCGAGCGCGTGCCGATGACGATGTCGGCCTCGCCGTCGCGCGCGGCGAGCCAGGCGTCCAGGCGTTCGCGGTCGTTGACGTTGGAGTGCAGCAGGGCGATCCGCGCGTTGAAGCGCTGCTCGAAGCGCGCCAGCGTCTGCGGGCCGAGGTTGATCTCCGGGATAAGCACCAGCACCTGCTTGCCGGTCTCCAGCGCCTGGCGGATCAGTTGCAGGTAGACCTCGGTCTTGCCGCTGCCGGTGACACCGGCCAGGAGGAAGGCCTGGAAGCCACCGAAGCTCGAGCGTATCGCCTCGCAGGCGGCGCGCTGCTCGGGATTGAGCGGCAGTTCCGGCTGCGCCAGCCAGCTGCCGGCGCGTTTCATCGGTGCGCTGCGGCGCACTTCGACGCTGACCAGGCGCTTCTCCAGCAGCAGCTCCAGGCTGTCGCGGTTCAGTTGCAGCTTGCTCAACAGCGAATGCGCGACGCCGTGGGCGTGCTGCGCCAGGGTGCGCAACGCCTCGCGCTGGCGCGGCGCGCGGGTCAGGCGCGGGTCGTCGAGGCGGGCGCCGTCGGCCACGTGCCAGAAGCGCTCCTGCCGCGCTTCCGCCGGCTCGCCCTGGCGCAGCAGCACCGGCAACGCCCAGCTCAGCGTGTCGCCGAGGCTGTGCTGGTAGTACTGTGCGGTCCACAGGCAGAGCTTGAACAGCGCCGGCGGCATCGGCGTCTGTTCGTCGAGCAACTGCAGCGCCGGCCGCAGCTTGTCCGCAGGAACCTCGCTGGTTTCGCTGGCCTCGACGAGGATGCCGATCACCTCGCGCCGACCGAACGGCACGCGCACGCGCATGCCCGGCTGCAGGCTCGCGGCCGTCGCGCCCAGTGGTGCGCGGTAGTCGAACAGGCGGCGCAGCGGCGAGGGCAGGGCGAGGCGGAGGATGAGTTCGGGCACGCGCGGGTCCTTGGATTTGGGCGGCGTCGATCTTAGCAGTCCGCGACCTCCAGTCGCCGATCCCGCGCGTGCTCGCGCATGTTTTCCGCTGACGGACGGCGAGGTTCGCCGCTTGCAGGCCTTCGATGTCGGGCGTATATTACGCGGCTCGTTTCCGTGCGGTACTCGACATAGGGTTGGGTGGCGGCACGCCAGACACAGAGGAATACACCATGAAAGCCGATATCCATCCGAATTATGTCGAGATCGACGCCACCTGCAGCTGCGGCAACGTCATCAAGACCCGCTCCACCCTGGGCAAGAACCTGAGCCTGGACGTTTGCTCCGAGTGCCACCCGTTCTACACCGGTAAGCAAAAGGTGCTCGACACCGGCGGCCGTATCGACCGCTTCAAGCAGCGTTTCGGCGTGTTCGGCGCCAAGTAAGCGCAAGCTGCCAAGGAAGGCCCATGGGTTTTCCGGAGCTGTTGAAAAAGGCGTCCCTGGTGGGCGCCTTTTTCGTTTCTGCCTCGGCTGTTCTGCCGTCGCTCGCGGCCTGCCCCGCACCTCCCCAGTCGCTGCACCCCGTCGAAGTCCGTCGCGTCGTCGATGGCGACACGCTGCGCCTCGCCGATGGGCGCAGCGTGCGCCTGATCGGTCTGAACGCGCCTGAACTGGGCCGCGACGGACGGCCCGCCGAAGCCTTCGCGGAGGTGGCGCGCCGACGCCTGGAGGCGCTGGTGGCCGCCAGTGACGGTCGCGTGATCGTTCAGCCCGGGCGCGAGGCGAAGGATCGCTATGGGCGCACCCTGGCGAACGTGTTCGACAGCCGCGGGCTGAACCTCGAGGAGCGCCTGCTCGCCGAGGGGCTGGGGTATCAGGTCGCCATCGCGCCCAATGACGGGCTGCTGGTCTGCCAGCAGGCCGCGGAGCGTGCGGCGCGCGCGTCCGGCCTGGGGCTATGGCGCAAGGCGCCGGTCCAGACGCCGGCACAGCTGAAGGCTGCCGGCTTCGCGCTGGTCCGGGCCCGCGTGAGGGGTGTCGAGCACAACCGCGGCGGGCTCTGGATCGAGCTCGAGGGCCCGCTGGTCCTGCGCATCGAGCCGAAATGGATCGCCCAGTTCGACCCCAAGGCGCTGGAGGCACTGGTCGGTCGGCAGATCGAGGTGCGTGGCTGGGTGGTGGATCGTGCGCGGCGTGCTGCGCTGAAGTCCGGGCAGGCGCGCTGGCTGCTGGCAGTGAGCCATCCGGCGATGCTCCAGGCGCTGCCCTGAGCGCGAATCACTGGCGTCCGCGTGGTGTGAAACGCCCTTCCTAGAGAGCTCCAGAAGGCTGACCGGGCAGTCTTGTTCGGCACTATCTTCACGCGTATCCTCGGCCGCCAGCCTGTTTTCACTAGCAAAAAAAGCGGAAATCCGACATGTCAGACCTTAAAACTGCCGCTCTCGAATACCACGCACTGCCGCGCCCGGGGAAGCTCAGCGTGGAGCTGACCAAGCCCACCGCGACAGCTCGTGACCTGGCCCTGGCCTACAGCCCAGGCGTCGCCGAGCCGGTCCGCGAGATCGGCCGCGATCCCGAACTGGCCTACACGTACACCGGCAAGGGCAACCTGGTCGCGGTGATCTCCGACGGTACCGCGATTCTCGGTCTGGGCAACCTCGGCCCGCTGGCTTCCAAGCCGGTGATGGAAGGCAAGGGCGTGCTGTTCAAGCGGTTCGCCGGTATCGACGTGTTCGACATCGAAGTCGATGCGGAAAGCCCGCAGGCGTTCATCGACACCGTCAAGCGCATCTCGATCACCTTCGGTGGCATCAATCTCGAGGACATCAAGGCGCCCGAGTGCTTCGAGATCGAGCGCGCGCTGATCGAACAGTGCGATATCCCGGTGTTCCACGATGACCAGCACGGCACCGCCATCGTCACCGCCGCCGGCATGCTCAACGCTCTGGAAATCGCCGGCAAAACCCTGCCCGAAGCGAAGATCGTCTGCCTCGGTGCCGGCGCCGCCGCCACGTCCTGCATGAAGCTGCTGGTGAGCATGGGCGCGAAGGTCGAGAACATCTTCATGATCGACCGCAAGGGTGTCATCCACGCCGGCCGCGACGACCTCAACCAGTACAAGGCGGTGTTCGCCCACGAGACCGGCAAGCGCACGCTGGCCGACGCCCTCGACGGCGCCGACGTGTTCGTCGGTCTTTCCGGCGCCAACCTGCTCAAGGCGGAAGACCTGGCGCGCATGGCGGCCAACCCGATCGTCTTCGCCTGCTCCAACCCGGACCCGGAAATCGCCCCGGAGCTGGCCCATGCGACGCGCAACGACGTGATCATGGCGACCGGCCGTTCGGACTACCCGAACCAGGTGAACAACGTGCTCGGCTTCCCGTTCATCTTCCGTGGCGCCCTCGACGTGCGCGCCAAGCGCATCAACGAGGAGATGAAGATCGCCGCCGCGCTGGCCCTGCGTGACCTGGCCAAGCTGCCGGTGCCGCAGGAAGTCTGCGATGCCTACGGCGGCATCGCCCTGAGCTTCGGTCGCGAGTACATCATCCCGAAGCCGATGGACCCGCGCCTGATTACCGTGATTTCCGAGGCGGTCGCCAAGGCCGCCGTGGAAACCGGTGTCGCCACGCTGCCTTATCCGAAGCACTACCCGCTGAAGAGCGTCGATGACGTGTTCCTCGGCTGAGTCTTCGGCAACAAAGAAAAACCCCGCCTAGGCGGGGTTTTCTTTTTGCGCCGGGAGAGTCCTAGAACAGGTCGATCGGCGCCGCCTCGTCGCTCGGCAACGGGCTACCCGGCGCGCTCATGCCGGGCTCGATCTCGCTCATCGGCGGCGGCGAGTCCTCGCTCTTGAACAGCTCGAAGTAGGCATCGGGCGATCCCGGTGGCGCGGCGCGCCCGCTGACAGGGTCGACGCGCAGGGAGATGATCCCGTCCGGTTCCGCCGGCGCGTGCTCCGGCTTGCCTTTGAGCGCGGCGCTCATGTAGCTCATCCAGATCGGCAATGCCACGGTGCCGCCGAATTCGCTACGGCCGAGGGTCTCCGGCTGGTCGAAGCCGGCCCAGACGCTGGTCACGTAATCGGCATTGTAGCCGGAGAACCAGCTGTCCTTGGAGTCGTTGGTGGTGCCGGTCTTCCCGGCGATGTCGCCGCGTCCCATCGCCAGGGCGCGCCGGCCGGTGCCGCGCTTGATCACGTCCTGCAGCATGCTGGTGAGGATGTAGGTGGTGCGCGGGTCGACGATGCGCTCGGCGACGGCGGGTGCCTGCGGGTCTTTCGCTTCGTCCGCGCCACTGCCGCCGGTGGCTTCCTCGGCGGTCTGGGTGCGCGGCTCGGCATCCTGTGTGGCCGCTGCCGCGCTCGGCGGATTGGCGGTGAACAGCACTTCGCCGTCGCGGCTCTCGATACGCTGGATCAGGTAGGGCCGGATCTTGTAGCCACCGTTGGCGAAGGTGCTCCAGCCGGTCACGATTTCCATCGGCGTCAGGTTGGCCGTGCCCAGCGCCAGCGACAGGTTGCGCGGCAGCTCCTGCTTGTTGAAGCCGAAGCGGCTGACGTAGTTGAGGGCGTAGTCGATGCCGATGGTCTGCAGCAGGCGGATGGAGACCAGGTTGCGCGACTTGTATAGCGCTTCGCGCAGGCGGATCGGGCCGAGGAAGGTATTGGTGTCGTTCTTCGGTCGCCAGACCTTGTCCAGGTACTCGTCGACGAAGACGATCGGCGCGTCGTTCACCAGGCTCGCGGGCGTGAAGCCGGCGTCCAGCGCCGCGCTATAAATGAAGGGTTTGAAGCTGGAGCCCGGCTGGCGTTTGGCCTGGGCCGCGCGGTTGTAGTTGCTCTGCTCGAAGGCGAAGCCACCAACCAGGGCGCGGATGGCGCCGTTGTTCGGGTCCAGCGAAACCAGCGCGCTCTGTGCGCTCGGCACCTGGCTGAAGCGCAGGCTGCCGTCCTCCTGGCGCTGTACGCGAACAAGGTCGCCCACCTGCACCACGTCCGACGGCTTCTGCGGGCGCGCGCCCATGCTGTTGCTGTTGATGAACGGGCGGGCCCATTTCATGCTGTCCCAGGCGACGGCTTCTTCTTTCCCGTCGCGGGTCAGCACGAGGATGCCGCTGCTCTCCACCTGGCTGACCACTGCTGGCTCGAGACTACCCAGCGTGCGGTACTTGGGCAGCTCCTGCAGCCAGGCTTCGCGGGTCATGTTCGGGTAGCGGGTTTCCGGGCCGCGATAGCCGTGGCGCTGGTCGTAGCTAATCAGTCCGTCCTGCACCGCCTTGTTGGCCGCCAGTTGCAGGTCGCTCGGCACGGTCGTGGTGACGCGGAAACCGTCGGTGTAGGCGGCGCTGCCGAAGCGGCCGACCATCTCCGCACGTGCCATTTCCGCGATGTAGGGCGCGGCCAGCTCGGGAGTCTGCACGTGATAACGGGCGTCGATCGGTTCGGCCAGCGCGGCCTTGTAGCGCGTCTCGTCGATCTTGCCGAGGCGGAACATGCGTCCGAGGATCCAGTCGCGCCGCTCCTTGCTGCGCACCGGATCCATCAGCGGGTTGTAGCGCGAGGGCGCCTTCGGAAGACCGGCTATCATCGCCATCTGCCCGAGGCTCAAGTCTCGGATGGATTTGCCGTAATAGACTTGAGCGGCGGCTTCGATCCCATAGGCGCGATTGCCCAGGTAGATCTTGTTGACGTAGAGCTCGAGGATTTCATCCTTGCTCAGCTCGCGTTCGATCTGCAGCGCGAGCAGGATCTCGGTGATCTTGCGCGAGAAGCTGCGCTCGCTGGTGAGGAAGTAGTTCTTCGCCACCTGCATGGTGATGGTGCTGCCGCCACTCTGAATATGGCCGGTCTTCAAGAGTTGAGAGGCGGCGCGCATCAGGCTGCTGACGTCGACGCCATAATGGTTTGCAAAGTTGTCATCCTCGGCGGATAAGAGGGCCTGGATGAAGTCCTTGGGGATGTCGGCGAACTGGATGGGGGTACGTCGCATCTCGCCAAATTCGGCGATCAGCTTCTCGTCGCTGCTGTACACACGCAGCGGAATCTGCAGTTGGATGCTGCGCAGTGAGTCCACGGAAGGGAGGGTTGGGCTCAGATAAAGAAAGGCGCCACTGAGACCAAGCAAAAGGCCACAGAAAACGGCTACGCAAGACCACCAGAAGAATTTCAGCAGGCGTATCAAATGCTTGGTTTTCCAGATAAAAGAATGAGTTAGCAGAAGGCGAAGCGGAAAGCGGAAAGCCGTTCACATTATAAGCGGTTTTTTTGCCGGGGAGCCATTTGCGCTTCTGTCAAGACTGTTATTTAATGTGAAAAAACATAAATAGTCCGTAAGTAGCGGATGCCAATAGGAAATCGGACGTGCTAGGGCTCTTCACCAAGAAAGCGAATACGCTGCTGGGGATCGATATCAGCTCGACCTCGGTAAAGCTCCTCGAACTGAGTCGCTCGGGTGGCCGCTACAAAGTAGAGGCCTATGCCGTCGAGCCGCTCCCGATAAACGCCGTGGTGGAAAAGAACATCGCCGAACTCGAGGGCGTGGGGCAGGCGCTCGCTCGTGTGACAGCCAAGGCCAAGACCGGCGTGAAGGCCGTGGCGGTGGCCGTGGCCGGCTCCGCAGTCATCACCAAGACGATCGAAATGGAGTCGGGCCTCAACGATGACGAGTTGGAAAACCAACTGAAGATCGAGGCTGATCAGTACATTCCTTATCCGTTGGAAGAAGTTGCCATCGATTTCGAAGTTCAGGGCACCTCGGTACGCAATCCCGAGCGGGTTGAAGTGCTGCTGGCTGCTTGCCGCAAGGAGAACGTCGAGGTCCGTGAGGCAGCGTTGGCATTGGCCGGTCTCACGGCCAAGGTCGTGGACGTCGAAGCCTATGCGCTGGAGCGTGCCTATGGTCTTCTCGCCGAGCAACTGGGGGGCGAGCGGGACGAGATGACCGTTGCCGTGGTGGACATCGGCGCCACCATGACCACCCTCAGCGTGCTGCACAATGGCCGCACCATCTATACCCGTGAGCAGCTTTTCGGCGGGCGCCAGCTGACCGAGGAAATCCAGCGTCGCTATGGCCTGTCGGTCGAGGAAGCCGGCCTTGCCAAGAAACAGGGCGGCCTTCCGGATGACTACGAAAGCGAAGTGTTGCTGCCGTTCAAGGAGGCCGTGGTCCAGCAGGTTTCCCGCTCCCTGCAGTTCTTCTTCGCCGCGGGTCAGTTCAACGACGTCGACTACATCATGTTGGCCGGTGGCACCGCCTCCATTCCCGATCTGGATCGTTTGATCCAGCAGAAAATCGGTACTCAGACGCTGGTCGCCAACCCCTTCGCCGATATGGCCCTGAGCGGCAAAGTCAACGCAGGGGCCCTGGCCAGTGATGCGCCGGCGTTGATGATTGCCTGTGGTCTGGCGATGAGGAGTTTCGACTGACATGGCACGGATCAACTTACTTCCTTGGCGCGAGCAGCTTCGCGAAGAGCGCAAGCAGCGCTTCCTCGTTACCTTGGGTGGTGTCTTGTTGGTGGCTGGTGGCGCGGTCTTTCTGGCCTCCCAGTACCTGGATTCCGCGATAGAGAACCAGCGTGCCCGCAACGACTATGTGCGTACGGAGATTTCCCTGCTTGATGCAAGGATCGCGGAGATCAGAGAGCTGAGGACTCGTCGCCAGCAACTGCTCGAGCGGATGAAGATCATTCAGGACCTACAGGGGAATCGTCCGATCATCGGCCGAGTCTTCGATCAGCTTGTTCGTACGTTGCCGGAAGGTGTGTATTTCACCGAGCTGAAAATGAACGGCTCGACGATCGCTATCACCGGGGCTGCTGAATCCAACAATCGAGTCTCCAACCTGATGCGCAATCTGGATTCCTCGCAATGGCTCACGGCGCCGAACCTCACGGAAGTAAAGGCTGTGACCGCCGGGGAAGTTGACCAGGCGAACGTCTTCCAGCTGACGGTACAGCAGACCCAGCCGAAAGCTGATGTGGAAGGAGCCGCGAAATGAGTCTTGCCGATTCCCTGGCTAGTTTGCGCAAGGTGGATCTGGGCGATCTGGATTTGAACAACCTGGGTTCATGGCCGGCGCCAGTCAAGGCGATAGCCTGTTTCCTGCTCCTGGTTGCGGTTCTGGCGCTTGGTTACAACTTCCATCTCAAGGATCTTCAGGCCGATCTCGATCAGCAGCGTAGCGAAGAGCTGACGTTGAAGGAACAGTTCTCCAGCAAGGCATTCCAGTCCGCCAACCTGGAAGCCTACAAGGAGCAAATGAAGGAAATGGAAGTCTCCTTCGGCGCCCTGCTAAGGCAGTTGCCCAGCGATACTGAAGTGCCTGGCTTGCTTGAGGATATTACGCGTACCGGGCTGGGCAGCGGGCTGGAATTCGAGGAGATCAAATTGCTTCCGGAGGCCGCGCAGCAGTTTTATATCGAACTTCCCATACAAATTACGGTAGTGGGCGCTTATCACGATTTGGCGACGTTCGTGAGCGGTGTCGCCAGCTTGCCGCGGATCGTCACGTTGCACGATTTCGACATCAAGCCGGTGAACGCTGCCAGCCCCAACAAGTTGCGCATGAGCATCTTGGCCAAGACCTATCGTTACAACGAGACCGGGGTGCAGAAATGAAAAGCCCCCATCTTTTTGTAGGCACCGCTCTGGTGCTGGTTCTCGCGGGTTGCGGTGTCAGCAACGACTTCAGCGATTTGCAGAACTACATGGACGAGGTTCGCGCGAGGCCGAAGGGTTCGATCGAGCCGTTGCCCAAATTTCAGCCCTACGAGGCCTTCACCTATAGCGCCGCTGCCATGCGCAGTCCATTCCAGCCGCCGGTGAAGATCGATCTGGCTCGGCAGCAGAAGGGCTCCAAGGACATCAAGCCGGACGAAACACGGGTCAAGCAGTTCCTTGAAGGCTTCAATATCGAAACGTTTGAAATGGTTGGCACGCTTTCCAACGAGGGTGGGATGTTTGCCTTGGTCCGGGGTGCCGGTGGAGTCCATCGAATTCGTGTAGGGGACTACCTCGGAAGAAACAACGGACGGATTGTGGCCATCAACGAGAACGCGATCGAAGTTGTGGAGGTCGTTCCAGACGGAGAGGGTGGCTGGTTGGAAAGGCCGCGTAGCCTGGCCCTAAAAGAACGCTCATAGGGACAGGGACATGAAGAATTATTGCCAGTCAGCACAACGGAATCAGAGAATGAACAGCAAACTTTCGCGCCTAGCTCTATCAATGTTGGCGGCTCTGATTGCGCCTGAAGTGTTGGCAGCCAATCTCCAGGGTTTGGATGTCGCGGCGTTGCCGGGCAATCGTGTCGAGCTGAAGCTTTCCTTTGACGAGCCTGTTCCAGTTCCGCGCGGTTACACCATCGAACAACCGGCCCGTATTGCGCTCGATCTGCCCGGTGTCAGCAGTAAGTTGGGTGCCAAGAACAAGGAGCTCGGCGTAGGCAACGCGCGAAGCGTCACTGTCGTCGAGGTGAAGGACCGCACGCGTCTGATCGTTAATCTGGCGACTCTCGTGCCCTACAGCACCCGTGCTGAAGGCAATAACCTGTATGTCGTGGTGGGTGAAGGAGCTATTGGTGCTCCCGTTCCCCAGCCGGTCGCCGTCCAGGCGCCTGTCAGCTCCAAAGCGCCTGCTGCTCCTGTTTCGAAAACCTTCGCTCCGGCCGGTAAGGCCATCAGTGGGATCGATTTCCAGCGTGGTGATCAGGGCGAAGGGAATGTGGTTATTGCGCTCTCCGATCCAACGGTAAGTCCGAACATTCAGGAGCAAGGCGGAAAAATTCGGCTGGACTTCGCGAATACCCAGTTACCCGAGTCGCTACGAGTGCGACTGGATGTCAAGGATTTCGCAACCCCCGTACAGTTTGTAAGTGCGAGTACACAGGGCGGCCAAACCAGCATCAATATCGAGCCTACGGGTTTTTACGATTATCTTGCTTATCAGACCGATAACAAGCTGACCATCAGTATCAAGCCGCTGGCAAAAGAAGAGGTTGAACAGCGTAAGAGCGATAGATTCACCTACTCGGGTGAAAAGCTGTCTCTTAACTTTCAGGATATTGACGTTCGTTCGGTACTTCAGCTGATTGCCGACTTCACCGATTTGAACCTCGTGGCCAGCGATACGGTTCAGGGCAGCATCACACTTCGGTTGCAGAACGTGCCCTGGGATCAGGCGCTTGATCTGGTGTTGAAGACCAAAGGGCTGGACAAACGTCAAATCGGTAACGTGCTTCTGGTTGCGCCGGCTGATGAGATCGCGGCTCGGGAGCGTCAGGAGTTGGAGTCGCAAAAACAAATCGCCGAACTGGCTCCGCTACGTCGGGATTTGATCCAGGTGAACTACGCCAAGGCGTCTGACATCGCCAAACTGTTCCAGTCGGTAACCAGTTCCGAGGCGGGCGCGGCTTCTACGCCCGAGCGTGGCTCGATCACCGTGGACGATCGCACCAACAACATCATTGCCTATCAGACCCAAGAGCGTCTGGACGAGCTTCGTCGAATCGTTACCCAGCTGGATATCCCCGTACGGCAGGTCATGATCGAGGCGCGGATCGTCGAGGCAAACGTTGATTACGATAAGGCGCTGGGCGTTCGGTGGGGCGGAGCCTTGAACAAGGGCAACTGGACGGGCTACGGGCAGAACGGAAATATTGGTATCGATGAAGGTGGGACGGGCGGATGTGGTCCCTTTGCCGGTGGGTGCACGTTGCCTACTAGCAGCTCCGGCTCGGGTGCTGGAAGCGATAGCAGTAGCCCAGTTCCATTTGTCGATTTGGGCGTCAGCAACAGCACCTCCGGGATAGGTATTGGCTTCATTACGAATAACGTGATTTTGGACCTGCAGCTTTCCGCTATGGAAGCGACCGGTAACGGCGAAATCGTATCCCAGCCCAAGGTCGTTACTTCCGACAAGGAAACGGCTCGCATCCTCAAGGGTGCTGAAGTTCCCTATCAGGAGGCTAGCTCCAGCGGTGCCACCAGTACCTCGTTTAAAGAAGCAGCGCTATCGCTGGAAGTCACTCCGCAGATTACCCCCGACAATCGGGTAATCATGGAGGTGAAGGTGAACAAGGATGCGCCTGACTTCACTAATGCGGAGGCGTCAAATGGTGTTCCTGCCATCAACAAGAATGAGGTGAATGCCAAGGTCCTTGTGAGTGATGGCGAGACGATTGTAATTGGCGGTGTGTTTTCCAACACCCAAACCAAGAGCACCGAGAAAGTACCTTTTCTGGGTGATCTGCCTTACCTTGGGCGCCTGTTCCGCCGCGATGCTGTCCAGGACTCCAAATCCGAACTGCTGGTCTTCCTCACTCCGCGCATCATGAACAATCAGGCTATTGCAGTGGGTCGTTGATGCTGTGCGCAATCTGATTCTGGTAGGCCCGATGGGTGCTGGGAAAAGCACCATCGGGCGGCTTCTGGCCAAAGAGCTGCGGCTTCCCTTCAAGGATTCCGACAAGGAAATCGAGCAGCGCTGTGGTGCCAACATACCCTGGATTTTCGATGTCGAGGGCGAGCCGGGCTTCCGCGAGCGGGAGCGCTCGATGCTTGCGGAACTCTGCGAGCTCAATGGCGTGGTGCTGGCGACAGGCGGCGGAGCGGTGCTGCGTGATGACAACCGCGCCGTCCTTAAGGCTGGGGGCGATGTCGTTTATCTCTTCACCTCCGTTGCGCAGCAGTTGAACCGTACGGCGCGGGATCGGAATCGTCCGCTTCTGCGCACTTCCGACCCTGGCAAGGTGCTCCGAGAACTGATGGCCGTTCGGGATCCGCTTTATCGGGAGATTGCCGATATCGTCATCGAAACCGACCAGCGCCCGCCGCGGATGGTCGTTCAGGAAATACTCGAGCGCTTGCAGGCGTTGCGGCCGGATTAAACTCCGGCCGGATGCGCTATCCTATTGGCCTTTTTTACGGGGGCCTCATGCAGACTCTTCACGTCGACCTCGCTGATCGCAGTTATCCCATCTACGTCGGCGCCGGGCTCATCAGTCAGGGTGAACTCTTCGCCCGTCATGTTGCGGGCAAGAAGGTGGCGATCGTTACCAACGAGACGATCGCGCCGCTTTATCTCGAATCGGTGCAGCGTGCACTGGCTGCCTACGCACAGACAGCCATCGTTCTTCCCGATGGGGAGGCGTTCAAGACCTGGGAAACCTTGCAGCTGATTTTCGACGGCCTGCTTTCCGCCCGGCACGATCGCCGTTGCACGGTGATCGCGCTGGGCGGTGGCGTGATCGGCGATATGGCGGGTTTTGCCGCAGCCTGTTACCAGCGCGGCGTCGATTTCATCCAGGTGCCGACCACGCTGCTGTCCCAGGTCGATTCATCCGTGGGCGGGAAAACCGGGATCAATCATCCGCTCGGCAAGAACATGATCGGCGCCTTCTATCAGCCGAATGCCGTGCTCATCGATACCTCGACGCTGACCACGCTGCCGCCGCGCGAGCTTTCCGCCGGCCTGGCCGAGGTCATCAAGTACGGCCTGATCTGCGACGAGGGTTTCCTGGCCTGGCTCGAGGAGCATATGGATGCGCTGCGTTCGCTCGACCAGCAGGCGCTGACGTACGCCATCGAGCAATCCTGTGCGGCAAAGGCTCGTATCGTCGGCGCGGACGAGCGTGAGGCCGGGGTTCGTGCCACCCTCAATCTGGGCCACACCTTTGGCCATGCCATCGAGACCCACAAGGGCTACGGTGCCTGGCTGCACGGCGAGGCCGTGTCCGCGGGCACGGTGATGGCCCTGGAAATGTCGCGGCGCCTGGGCTGGATTTCCACGGAGGATCGCGATCGCGGGATTCGCCTGTTCCAGCGGGCGGGTCTGCCGGTGGTGCCGCCCGAAGAGATGACCCCGGCCGATTTCCTCCAGCACATGGCCGTCGACAAGAAGGTTCTCGATGGGCAGTTGCGCCTTGTATTGCTGAGGCGGATGGGGGAAGCCGTGGTTACGGCGGATTATCCTGATGAGACTTTGCACGCCACCCTGAGCGCGAATTACCGCGCCCTGGTGGGCCAGCTCGGAGAACAATGAGAGCTCATGACCAGTTTGCATGCCGATGAAGCGTTTCTAGGTTTTTACCAGTTCAGCCACGACCCTTTCGCACCGCGGGTGCCGGGGTTCAAGTTCTTCGCTGCCCAGCGCAAGCCGGTGTTGGGGCAGCTTCATCACCTCGCGCGTTACAGCCAGCTGCTTCTGGTGGTCAGTGGGCCTGAAGGCAGTGGCAAGACCCTCTTGCGCCAGGCTCTGGTCGCCAGTACCAACAAGCAGAGCGTGCTCAGCGTGGTGGTTTCCGCGCGTGGCGCCGAGGATGCGGCCAGCCTGTTGCGGCAGGTGGCCCAGGGGCTGGGCATGCAGGCCGCCGATTCCCGCTCTATCCAGTCGCAGGTGGTGCAGCTGGGACTGACCGGGCAGGAGGTCTATCTGCTCGTGGACGATGCCGAAGCGCTCAAACCGGATGCGCTCGAGGCCCTGCTGGCGCTGGCGCAGGGCAATGCCGACGGCCGCGCCCACGTGTTCCTGTTCGGCGAGCCTTCGCTGATCGCGCGTCTGGATGAGCTGGGCGACGGCGGGGAAGAGTGCTTCCACGTCATCGAGTTGCAACCCTACGAAGAGGAGGAGACGCGCGCCTACCTGGCTCGCCGCCTCGAGGGCGCCGGGCAGGGAATCGAAGTCCTCTCGGACGATCAGATCGCCGATATCCACGCCCAGTCCGAAGGTTGGCCGGGTGCGATTAACCAGGTGGCGCGCGAGACGTTGATCGAGGCCATGCTGGCGCAGCGCGGCTCGGGCAAGCGCGCCGGTTTCGCATTCAAGTTGCCGAAGAAGCACCTTCTGGCCCTCGTCGTGGTGTTCGTGGGTGTCCTGGCTGCCTGGTTGATGCAGGGGCAGGGCAGCAAGACCCCTGGCGACCCCGCTCCCGGCGTTGTGCAGGCGCCTCAGGATCAGGCGGCAGGCACTCCTGCGGGGCAGGCGCAGCAGGGGGCTTCGCAGGAAGGCAATCCTGCCGTCGAGTTTTCGGGGTCTTCCCAGCCGCTGCCGTTGCCACTGGTGGGCGAGGCTCAGCCGGTCATTCGCAGTCCTCTTGCTCAGGCGGCGGCTACGGAAGATGGCGACGAGACGGCTGCCGAGGTTCCCGGTCCGGCCCCGTTGCCCGAGCCGGGCGCCGCAGCGCCTATCGCCGCCGTACCTGCACCGCCGGTTGCCGCTGCGCCGCCGGTAGTGACCGCGCCAACCGCGAGCCCGGCTCCGGTGACGCAGCCCAAGTCCACGCCGCCCGCGGCGCCTGCGGCAACCAAGCCTGCGGCGCCCGCCACGGCTAAGCTCGACAAGCCTGCAGCGGTGGCGACTGCGGCAGCGCCGGGTGCGGACTGGTATCGGGCTCAGCCGGCAACGGCGTTCACTGTGCAGATTCTCGGCTCGGCGTCGGAGAGCAGCGCGCAGGCGTTCGTTCGGGCGAACGGCGATCAGTACCGGTATTTCAAGAAGGTCTTCCAGGGCAAGCCACTCTACGTGGTGACCTATGGCAGCTTCCCCTCCCGCACGGCGGCGCAGGCGGCGATCAAGACGCTGCCGGCCAAGGTTCAGGCCGGCAAGCCATGGCCGAAAACCTTCGCCAGCATCCAGCAGGAAATGGGCGCTTCGCGCTGATTCCTGGCGGCAAGAGGCGGCGGTTGCTATCACGGCCCGCTGCCTTATTCCTACGTTATTGCGACATTAAAATTCACTGCCACGCCACTAACGATTTGTGAGCGTCAGGGTGGATATGTACAATGACCTCCCTTTGCCTGCGCAAAGCTGGCGACTCGTCCTGCGCGTTCGGTAACTGATTGTATTTGAAAGCATTTTTGCCTTGTTATAGAAGGCAGCCTGGTGAGAGTCCCTATGAAAGCAGGTCTGTATCATCCTGATGAGTTCAAGGATAACTGTGGCTTCGGCCTGATCGCTCACATGCAGGGCGAGGCGAGCCACGATCTGTTGCAAACCGCCATTGAAGCGTTGACCTGCATGACCCACCGTGGCGGCATCAACGCCGACGGCAAGACAGGCGACGGCTGTGGCCTGCTCATACAGAAACCTGACCTTTTCCTGCGCGAGATGGCGCGCGAGCATTTCGCCGTCGAGTTGCCGCAGCAATACGCGGTTGGCATGGTCTTCTTCAACCAGGACCCGGCCCGCGCCGAAGCCGCTCGCGAGAACATGAACCGCGAGATCCTCGCCGCCGGCCTGCAACTGGTCGGCTGGCGCAAGGTGCCGATTGACCCGAGCGTGCTCGGCCGTCTCGCGCTGGAACGTCTGCCGCAGATCGAGCAGGTGTTCATCGGGGGCGAAGGGCTGTCGGACGAAACCTTCGCGGTCAAACTGTTCTCCGCGCGTCGCCGGTCCTCCGTGGCCAACGCCGAGGACACCGACCACTACATCTGCAGCTTTTCGCCGCGCACCATCATCTACAAGGGCCTGATGATGCCCGCCGACCTGGCGGCGTTCTTTCCGGACCTCAGCGACGAGCGCCTGAAGACCGCGATCTGCGTATTCCACCAGCGTTTCTCCACCAACACTCTGCCGAAATGGCCGCTGGCTCAGCCGTTCCGCTTCCTCGCCCACAACGGCGAGATCAACACCATCACCGGCAACCGCAACTGGGCGCTGGCGCGGCGTACCAAGTTCGCCAACGAGGCGATCGCCGATCTCGACGAGCTCGGCCCACTTGTCAACCGCGTCGGTTCCGACTCCTCGAGCATGGACAACATGCTCGAGTTGCTGGTCACCGGCGGCATGGACCTGTTCCGCGGCCTGCGCATGATCATTCCGCCGGCCTGGCAGAACGTCGAGACCATGGATTCCGACCTGCGCGGTTTCTATGAGTACAACTCCATGCACATGGAGCCCTGGGATGGCCCGGCCGGCGTGGTGCTGACCGATGGCCGCCATGCCGTGTGCCTGCTCGACCGCAACGGCCTGCGCCCGGCGCGCTGGGTGACCACCAAGAACGGCTACATCACCCTCGCCTCGGAAATCGGCGTGTGGGACTACCAGCCCGAGGACGTCATCGCCAAGGGCCGCGTGGGCCCGGGGCAGATCTTCGCGGTGGATACCGAGACCGGGCAGATCCTACAGACCGACGACATCGACAGCCGCTTGAAGTCGCGCCACCCCTACAAGCGCTGGCTGCGCGAGAACGCGCTGCGCATCCAGGCGACGCTGGACGACCACGACCACGGCTCGCCGTTCTACGACAGCGACCACCTCAAGCAATACATGAAGATGTTCCAGGTCACCTTCGAGGAGCGTGACCAGGTGCTGCGCCCGCTCGCCGAGCAGGGCCAGGAAGCGGTCGGCTCGATGGGCGACGACACCCCGATGGCGGTGCTGTCCAAGCGCGTGCGCTCGACCTACGACTACTTCCGCCAGCAGTTCGCGCAGGTCACCAACCCGCCGATCGACCCGCTGCGCGAAGCCATCGTGATGTCCCTGGAAACCTGCCTGGGCGCCGAGAGCAACATCTTCGAAGAAGACGCGTCCCACGCCAACCGGGCGATCCTCAGCACGCCGATCCTGTCGCCGGCCAAGTGGCGGACGATCATGACCCTCGAGCGCCCCGGCTTCGAGCGCCAGATCATCGATCTCAACTACGACGAGTCGATCGGGCTGGAAGCCGCGGTACGCAACATCGCCGATCAGGCCGAGGAAGCCGTGCGTGGCGGCAAGGTGCTGCTGATCCTCACCGATCGCCACATCGCCCCCGGCAAGCTGCCGGCGCACGCCTCGCTGGCGGTCGGCGCGGTGCACCACCGCCTGACCGAGAAGGGCCTGCGCTGCGATTGCAACATCATGGTCGAGACCGCCACCGCGCGCGATCCGCACCATTTCGCCGTGCTGCTGGGCTTCGGCGCGACGGCGGTCTACCCGTTCCTCGCCTACGAAGTGCTCGGCGACCTGATCCGCACCGGCGAAGTGCTCGGCGACCTCTACGAGGTCTTCAAGTACTACCGCAAGGGCATCTCCAAGGGGCTGCTGAAGATCCTCTCGAAGATGGGCATCTCCACCGTCGCTTCCTACCGTGGCGCACAGCTGTTCGAGGCGGTCGGCCTGTCCGACGAAGTCGTGGCGCTGAGCTTCCGTGGCGTGTCCAGCCGCATCAAGGGTGCGCGTTTCGTCGATATCGAGGCCGAACAGAAACTGCTCGCGCAGGAAGCCTGGAACAACCGCCGGGCGATCCAGCAGGGCGGGCTGCTCAAGTTCGTCTATGGCGGCGAGTACCACGCCTACAACCCGGACGTGGTGAACACCCTGCAGGCCGCCGTGCAGCAGAGCGATTTCGCCAAGTTCAAGGAATACACCGCACTGGTCGACAGCCGTCCGGTGTCGATGCTGCGCGACCTGCTCAAGGTCAAGCTCGCCGACGCCCCGCTGACGCTCGAGGAAATCGAACCGCTGGAGTCGATCTTCAAGCGCTTCGACGCCGCCGGGATATCCCTTGGCGCGCTGTCGCCGGAAGCCCACGAGGCCCTGGCCGAGGCGATGAACCGCCTGGGCGGGCGCTCCAACTCCGGCGAGGGCGGCGAAGACCCGGCCCGTTACGGCACGGTGAAGAGCTCGAAGATCAAGCAGGTCGCCACCGGCCGCTTCGGTGTAACCCCGGAGTACCTGGTCAACGCCGAAGTGCTGCAGATCAAGGTCGCCCAGGGCGCCAAGCCGGGCGAGGGCGGTCAACTGCCCGGCGGCAAGGTCAACGGCCTGATCGCCAAGCTGCGCTATGCGGTGCCTGGCGTGACGCTGATCTCGCCGCCGCCGCACCATGACATCTATTCGATCGAGGATCTGGCCCAGCTGATCTTCGACCTCAAGCAGGTCAACCCGAAGGCGCTGGTCTCGGTGAAGCTGGTGGCCGAGCCGGGCGTAGGCACCATCGCCGCCGGCGTGGCCAAGGCCTATGCCGACCTGATCACCATCTCCGGCTACGACGGCGGCACCGGCGCCTCGCCGATCACCTCGATCAAGTACGCCGGCTCGCCGTGGGAACTCGGCCTCGCCGAAACCCACCAGACCCTGCGCGGCAACGACCTGCGCGGCAAGGTCCGGGTGCAGACCGACGGCGGCCTGAAGACCGGCCTCGATGTGATCAAGGCGGCCATCCTAGGCGCCGAGAGCTTCGGCTTCGGCACCGCGCCGATGATCGCGCTGGGCTGCAAGTACCTGCGCATCTGCCACTTGAACAACTGCGCCACTGGCGTCGCCACGCAGAACGACAAACTGCGCAAGGACCACTTCATCGGCACCGTCGACATGGTGGTGAATTTCTTCACCTTCATCGCCGAGGAAACCCGCGAGTGGCTGGCCAAGCTGGGCGTGCGCAGCCTCGGCGAGCTGATCGGGCGTACCGATCTGCTGGAAATGCTGCCGGGCGAAACCGACAAGCAGGCGCAGCTCGACCTGTCCCCGCTGCTGGGCAGCGAGCATATCCCGGCTGACAAACCGCAGTTCTGCCAGGTGGAGAAGAACCCGCCGTTCGACCAGGGGCTGCTCGCCGAGCGCATGGTGGAAATGGCCATGCCGGCGATTTCCGACAAGCTCGGCGGCGAGTTCGAGCTGGACATCTGTAACTGCGACCGCTCCATCGGCGCGCGGATTTCCGGTGAGATCGCCCGCCGTCACGGCAACCAGGGCATGGTTTCGGCGCCGCTGACCTTCCGTTTCAAGGGCACTGCGGGGCAGAGCTTCGGCGTGTGGAACGCCGGCGGACTGAACCTGTACCTGGAAGGCGATGCCAACGACTACGTCGGCAAGGGCATGACCGGTGGTCAACTGGTGATCACGCCGCCGAAGGGCAGCGCGTTCAAGAGCCAGGAGTCGGCGATCATCGGCAACACCTGCCTGTACGGCGCCACCGGCGGCAAGCTGTTCGCCGCCGGCACCGCGGGCGAGCGCTTCGGCGTGCGCAACTCCGGCGCGCATGCGGTCGTGGAAGGCACCGGCGATCACTGCTGCGAATACATGACCGGCGGTTTCATCTGCGTTCTTGGCAAGACCGGCTACAACTTCGGCTCCGGCATGACCGGTGGCTTCGCCTACGTGCTCGACATGGACAACACCTTCGTCGACCGGGTGAACCACGAGCTGGTGGAAATCCAGCGGATCAACAACGAACCGATGGAAGCCTACCGCAGCCACCTGCAGCGCGTGCTCGCCGAGTACGTGCAGGAAACCGGCAGTGCCTGGGGACGCAACCTTTCGGAAAACCTGGACGACTACCTGCGCAAGTTCTGGCTGGTCAAGCCGAAGGCGGCGAGCCTTGGTTCGCTGCTTTCCAGTACCCGGGCGAACCCGCAATAAGAACGCCGCTTCAAGCGGCAAGCCCCCCTCGGGGCTTGCCGGCTCACCGTGATCGTCTCGCAGCGCGGCCCAGGTTCGGCGCTGCTGAAAAGAGGTTTTGAAATGACTGAACGTCTGAACAACGACTTCCAGTTCATCGAGGTCGGCCGCAAGGATCCGAAGAAGAAGCTGCTGCGCCAGCGCAAGAAGGAATTCGTCGAGATCTACGACCTGTTCAAACCGCAGCAGGCCGCCGATCAATCGCACCGTTGCCTGGGTTGCGGCAACCCGTATTGCGAGTGGAAGTGCCCGGTGCACAACTACATCCCGAACTGGCTGAAGCTGGTTTCGGAGGGCAACATCCTCGCCGCCGCCGAACTCTCGCACCAGACCAACACGCTGCCCGAAGTCTGTGGCCGTGTGTGCCCGCAGGACCGCCTGTGCGAGGGCGCCTGCACCCTGAACGACGGCTTCGGCGCGGTGACCATCGGCTCGGTGGAGAAGTACATCACCGATACCGCCTTCGCCATGGGCTGGCGTCCGGACATGTCCAAGGTCAAGCCGACCGGCAAGCGCGTCGCGGTGATCGGCGCCGGCCCCGCCGGCCTCGGTTGTGCCGACGTGCTGGTGCGCAACGGCGTGACGCCGGTGGTGTTCGACAAGAACCCGGAAATCGGCGGTCTGCTGACCTTCGGCATTCCCGAATTCAAGCTGGAGAAGAGCGTGCTGAGCAATCGCCGCGAAGTCTTCACCGGCATGGGCATCGAATTCCGCCTGAACACCGAAGTGGGCAAGGACGTCAGCATCGACGAGCTGCTCGCCGAGTATGACGCGGTGTTCATGGGCATGGGCACCTACACCTACATGAAGGGCGGCTTCCCCGGCGAAGACCTGCCAGGCGTCCACGACGCGCTCGACTTCCTCATCGCCAGCGTCAACCGCAACCTGGGTTTCGAGAAGTCCCCCGAAGACTTTGTCGACATGAAGGGCAAGCGCGTGGTGGTGCTCGGCGGCGGCGATACGGCGATGGACTGCAACCGCACTTCGATCCGCCAGGGCGCCAAGGCCGTCACCTGCGCCTACCGTCGCGACGCCGAGAACATGCCCGGCTCGCGCAAGGAAGTGAAGAACGCCAAGGAGGAGGGCGTGAAGTTCCTCTTCAACCGTCAGCCCATCGCCATCGTCGGCGAGGACAAGGTGGAAGGCGTGAAGGTGGTCGAGACCCGTCTCGGCGAACCGGACGCCCGTGGTCGTCGCAGCCCGGAACCGATCCCCGGTTCCGAGGAAGTCCTGCCGGCCGACGCCGTGGTCATCGCCTTCGGCTTCCGCCCGAGCCCCGCACCCTGGTTCGAGCAGTTCGACATCCGCACCGACAGCCAGGGCCGGGTGATCGCTCCCGAGCAGGCGCAGTTCAAGCACCAGACCAGCAACCCGAAGATCTTCGCCGGTGGCGACATGGTCCGCGGTTCCGACCTGGTGGTGACCGCGATCTTCGAGGGTCGCCAGGCCGCCGAGGGCATCCTCGACTACCTGGAAGTGTGATCCCGCGCGGCGTGAGCGCTCAGCTCGCGCCCTTCCGGCAGCAGGCGCGACGCGATGCCGCGCCAAGCTGACTTGACGCAAAACCCCGCCAGCGGCGTTCCCCTAGAGTGACGACATCCCCCGTTGTCCAGGAGTCTCGCCATGCTCACCACCGCCATTTTCCCCTCGCGTTACGTCCAGGGTCGAGGCGCGCTCGCGCAACTCGGTGAGGAGCTGGCCCGATTCGGCGGCAGCAGCCTGGCGTTGCTCGATCCCTTCGCCGACGACAACCTCGGCGCGCAACTCGACGCCTCCGCCAGCGAGCGGATCGATTTCCACCGCGTGCGCTTCACCGGCGAATGCTGCGACGAGGAAATCGCGCGGCTGGTCGACCTCGCCGAGGCGCGCCGTCCGGATTCGATCGTCGGCATCGGCGGCGGAAAGGCGCTCGACACCGCCAAGGCACTGGCCCACGAACTCGGCCTGCCGGTGGCCGTGGTGCCTACCCTGGCCTCCACCGATGCGCCGTGCAGCGCGCTGTCGGTGATCTACACCGCCGAGGGGGCGTTCAAGCGCTACCTGGTGCTGCCGCGCAATCCCGATCTGGTGCTGGTGGACAGCCAGGTGATCGCCCAGGCTCCGGCGCGTTTCCTCGTCGCCGGCATGGGCGACGCCATGGCGACCTGGTTCGAGGCCGAGGATTGCCGCATCCGCGGGGCCGCCAACATGACCGGGCGTCCCGGCCCGCGTACCGCCTTCGCCCTGGCGCGGCTGTGCTACGACACCCTGCTCGAATACGGCCCGCTGGCGCTGCAGGCGTGCCGCCAGCAGGTGGTGACGCCGGCGCTGGAGCACATCATCGAGGCCAACACCCTGCTCTCCGGTCTCGGCTTCGAGAGTGGCGGCCTGGCGGCGGCGCACGCCATCCACAACGGCTTCACCGCGCTGCCGGAGACCCACGCCTACTGGCACGGCGAGAAGGTCGCCTTCGGCGTGCTGAGCATGCTCATGCTGCGCGACAGCGCGCCGGCGCAGATCGATGAGGTCTACGACTTCTGCATCGCTATCGGCCTGCCGGTGACCCTGGCCGACATCGGCCTGCACGACGTCGACGATGCCTACCTGCTGCGCGCCGCCGAGCTGGCCTGCGCGGTCGGGGAGAGCATCCACAACGAACCCTTCCCGGTCGACGCCCTGACCGTTCTCGGCGCCATGCGCACCGCGGACGCCGAAGGTCGCCGGCGCAAGGCCCTGGTGGCCGCCGCCGTACACTGATCCCGATACCGCGTAACGCAAAGGCACGGCACCCGCCGTGCCTTTTGCCCTGCGCTCTGCGAAAATGCCCGCACTTTTTTCCCGGATGACCCCATGACTGTCCTGAAGAACGATCGCTTCCTGCGTGCCCTGCTCAAGCAACCGGTGGACGTTACCCCGGTGTGGATGATGCGTCAGGCTGGCCGCTACCTGCCCGAGTACCGGGCCACGCGGGCCAAGGCCGGCAACTTCGTCAACCTGATGAAGAGTCCCGAGCTGGCCTGCGAGGTCACCATCCAGCCGCTGGACCGCTACCCGCAGCTGGACGCGGCGATCCTCTTCTCCGACATCCTCACCATTCCCGACGCCATGGGCCAGGGCCTGTACTTCGAGACCGGCGAAGGCCCGCGCTTCAAGAAGGTCGTCAGTTCGATGGCCGACATCGAGGCGCTGCCGATTCCCGAGCCGGAACAGGACCTGGGCTACGTGATGGACGCGGTGCGCAATATCCGCCGTGAGCTGAACGGCCGCGTGCCGCTGATCGGCTTCTCCGGCAGCCCCTGGACGCTGGCGACCTACATGGTCGAAGGCGGCTCGTCGAAGGACTTCCGCAAATCCAAGGCGATGCTCTACGACAACCCTCAGGCCATGCACGCGCTGCTCGACAAGCTGGCGCGCTCGGTCACCGCCTACCTCAACGGGCAGATCAGGGCTGGCGCGCAGGCCGTGCAGATCTTCGACTCCTGGGGCGGCAGCCTGTCGGCGGCGGCCTACCAGGAATTCTCCCTGGCCTACATGAAGCAGATCGTCGACGGGCTGATCCGCGAGCACGAGGGCCGGCGCGTGCCGGTGATCCTGTTCACCAAGGGCGGCGGTCTGTGGCTGGAGTCGATGGCCGACAGCGGCGCCGAGGCCCTCGGCCTGGACTGGACCTGTGACATCGGCAGCGCCCGCGCCCGCGTCGGCGCCAAGGTGGCCCTGCAGGGCAACATGGACCCGAGCGTGCTCTACGCCAACCCGGCGGCGATCCGCGCCGAGGTCGGGCGCATCCTCGCCCGCTACGGCCACGGCGAAGGGCAGGTGTTCAACCTCGGCCACGGCATCACCCCGGAAGTCGATCCAGAGAACGCGCGGGCGTTCTTCGAGGCGGTGCACGAGTTGTCCGCGCAGTACCACGCCTGAGCGTTTCCCCTCCACATCGAGGAGCGCTGAAACGAAAACGCCCGGCAAATGCCGGGCGTTTTGCGTTGCGCTGCCGATCAGCCGTTGCGGTTGCCCGGCAGCACCGGCAGGCGCGCCAGGTGGATGGCCACGGCGAGGGCGATCATCAGCAGCGTACCGATGAACAGGCCGATGCCGTTCCAGCCCGCCGCGTGCCAGAACACCCCGCCGAGGGTGCCGGCGACGCTGGAACCGATGTAGTAGCTGAACAGGTACAGCGACGACGCCTGGCCCTTGGCCTTGGGGGCGCGGCGGCCGATCCAGCTGCTCGCCACCGAGTGCGCGCCGAAGAAGCCGAAGGTGAAGGTCAGCAGGCCGATCACCACCAGCGGCAGCGCGGTGAACAGGGTCAGTGCGAGACCGGCGGACATCAGCACGATGGTCGCCCAGAACACCCGGCGGCGGCCCAGCTTGTCGGCCAGCGCGCCGATCTGCGCCGAGCTGTAGATGCCCGACAGATAGACCACCGAGAGCAGCCCGACCAGCGCCTGGCTCATGTGGTAAGGCTCGGCGAGCAGGCGATAGCCGATGTAGTTGAACAGCGTGACGAAGGCGCCCATCAGCAGGAAGCCCTCCAGAAACAGCCAGGGCAGGCCCGCGTCGCGGAAGTGCACGGTGAAGCCGTCCAGCAGGCTGCGCGGGTTGAGCGGGCGAGCGCGGAAGTTGCGCGACTCGGGAAGGATCTTCCAGAACACCACGGCCGCCGTCAGCGCCAGCACGCCGATCACCAGCATCGCCGTGTGCCAGCTGACGAAATCGATCAGCACGCCGGCGATCAGCCGCCCGGACATCCCGCCGATGGCGTTGCCGCCGATGTACAGGCCCATCGCCAGGCCGATGTGCTGCGGGTGGATTTCCTCGCTGAGGTAGGTCATCGCCACGGCGGCGAGCCCGCTGAGGGAAAGCCCGACCAGCGCGCGCGTCACCAGCACGCCCTGCCAGGTCGGCATCAACGCGCTGGCGATAGTGAACAGCGCGGCGGCGGACAGCGCCGCGACCATTACCGGTTTACGCCCGAGCGCATCGGAAAGCGGGCCGGTGATCAGCAGGCCGATGGCGAGCATCGCCGTGGAAACCGAAAGGATCAGGCTGCTCTGCGCCGCGTTGATGGAAAACTCGTGGGAGAGGATCGGCATCATCGGCTGTACGCAGTAGAGCAGCGCGAAGGTGGAGAAGCCGCCGCAGAACAAAGCGAGCACCGTGCGCATGAACATCGGGGTGTTCTTCTCGATGTAGATCTCGCTGCTCTGGACGGCGCTGGAAACAGCCACGGACGACAAGGCGGGCGATGCGACAGCAGTTTTCACGGGTACCTCAAGGGAGCGAATGAAGGAGCGGGCAGGAAAAGAATATAGGTGGCTAACGATTGCATCCAATATATCATTCGACCTGTTTGATATCTGAAACGACCTAATCGGAGCGCGCCATGGAACTGCGTCACCTGCGCTACTTCATCGCGGTGGCCGAGGAACTGCACTTCGGCCGCGCCGCAGAGCTGCTGGGCATCTCCCAGCCGCCCCTCAGCCAGCAGATTCAGGCACTGGAGCAGGAGCTGGGGGCGCGCCTGTTCGAGCGTACCAATCGTCGGGTCGAGCTCAGCGAGGCGGGCCGGCTGTTCCTCGAGGAGGCGCGTCTGGTGCTGGCTCAGGTCGACAAGGCGGCGGATGTCGCGCGCCGTGCGCAGCTCGGCGAACTGGGCGAGATGAAGATCGGCTTCACTTCGTCGGCACCGTTCAGCACGCGCATTCCCAAGGCGATCCACGCCTTCCGCCAGGCGTTTCCCGCGGTCCATCTCAACCTGCAGGAGATGAGCAGCAAGAAGGTCGCCGACGCGCTGGTCGACGAATCCATCGAGATCGGTCTGATGCGTCCGCTGCCGTTGCCCGACTCGCTGCGCATGCAGGAGCTGTTTCGCGAGCCACTGGTGGCGGTACTCAACGCCGCGCATCCGCTGGCGGCTTCCGGCGGCGGTGGCCTGCATCTCGAGGCGCTCGCCGGCGAGCCGTTCGTGTTCTTCCCGCGCGGCTACGGCAGCGGCCTCTATGCCCAGTTGCTCAGCCTCGCCAGTCGCGCCGGTTTCAGCCCGCACTTTTCCCAGGAGGCCGCCGAGGCGATGACGATCATCGGGCTGGTGGCCGCGGGCCTCGGGGTGTCGGTGTTGCCGGCATCGTTCCAGCGCATCCGCATCGATGGCGTGGTCTACCGCACGCTGCTCGACGAGGGCGCCGAGACGGCGGTCTGGCTGGTCCAGCGCAACGAGCCGCCGTCGGCGATGGCACGGGCATTTTCCGACCTGCTGACGCGGCAGGCGGCGCAGCATCGCTAGCGGCGGTGGAGGCGGATCGCGCTGATGCCGAGCACCTCGGCGTGTTCCAGCAGCTGCGCCTCGCTGTCGTCCGCGCCAGGCATCGCCAGGCTGTTTTCCGCATCGGCGAAGTGCACTTCGATCAGGTGACGCGCCGCCTGGCCGGGCGAACAGGCATCGCCCGGCGCGTCTAACGTCTTGGTCCGCGGCTCGCCATGGAATAAGTAATGGATCTCGAGGGACATGCCGGCCTCCGCGTTCGGCGCGGCCTCCGCGACCGCGCCTTCGAGCATTTCGACCGGCCGCCACGCGGCATCGTTCCGACCCAGAACGAAGAACGCCCCGCAGGGCGGGGCGTTCTCGGAGCGCGGGGTCTTACTTGACGGTAGCCAGTTTCCCTTTGAGCGCTACGCCGGCCATGATCGCGCCGGCGTGGCATTCGTAGTTTTCCGCGTTGCGGTACTCGACGTTCTTGTAGTTGCTGGCGATATCCACAACGGCGTTCGCGCCGGCGGCCTTGGCCGCGTTCTGCAGGCGGATCAGCGCCGATTGCAGCACCCAGCCGCAGGCCACTTCATCGGATTTGCCGAAGGCGTTGGTCTTCTGGTTGGTGGTCACCAACGGGTTGATGATCTTCGCGCCGGCCGGGGTCTTCGCCAGGTAGAATTTCACGCTGCCATCGAGCTTGCCGGCCTGGGTCGCCTGGGCGACGACGGCGTCGAACGGCAGGTAGTGGGTCGTGTCGCGCGCCTGGCTGATGGCGGGCAGGGCACTGAGGCACAGCGCGGCGATGATTAGAGCTTTCTTTTGCATATCGTCTCCTTGATGAGCGGGGTCTTGCGGATGGTGTGGCGGCGAACTCCAGGTATGAAGATCAACGCCAGCGACGGAAAACCAGTGAAGTGTTCACTCCGCCGAATGCGAAGTTGTTATTGACCACGTATTCGTGGCTCATTCTCCGCGGCTCGCCGCGGAGATAGTCGAGTTCGCCGCAACGCGGGTCGATCTCGCCCAGGTTCAGCGTGTGAATGTACAGGTCGCTGTTCATCATCTCGATGCAGAACCAAGACTCCAGCGCGCCGCAGGCGCCGAGGGTATGGCCCAGGAAGCTCTTTTGCGAACTGATCGGCATGCGGGTGCCGAACAGCTCGCGGGTGGCCAGGGTCTCGGCGATGTCGCCCTGCTCGGTCGCGGTGCCGTGGCCGTTGACGTAACCGATGGCGTCCGGCGCCAGCCCGGCGTCTTCCAGGGCGAGCTCCATCGCCCGGCGCATGGTCGCCTGCTCCGGCTTGGTGATGTGCTGACCGTCGGCATTGCTGCCGAAACCGACGATTTCCGCATGGATGCGCGCGCCACGGGCCAGCGCGTGCTCCAGTTCCTCGAGCACCAGGATACCGGCGCCTTCGCCGATCACCAGGCCGTCGCGCTGGCTGTCGTAGGGGCGCGGCGAGGTCTGCGGCGCATCGTTCTTCAGGCTGGTGGCGTAGAGCGCGTCGAAGACCATCGCCTCGGTGGCGCAGAGCTCTTCGGCGCCGCCGGCGAGCATCATCGGCAGGCGGCCGAACTTGATCGCTTCGTAGGCATAGCCGATGCCCTGGCTGCCGCTGGTGCAGGCGCTGGAGGTGGGGATCACGCGGCCCTTCAGGCCGAAGAAGATGCTGATGTTGGCCGCGGTGGTGTGCGGCATCATGCGCACGTAGGAGTTGGCGTTGAGGCCGTCGGCGACCGCATTGATCAGCATGTTGCCGAAGGCCTTCACCTCATCGGTGCTGCCGGTGGACGAGCCGCAGGCGACGCCCATGCGGCCGTCGCTGATGCTCGGATCGCCGAGCAGGCCGGCGTCGTCCAGCGCGCGCTCGGCGGCCAGTACCGCAAGGCGCGACACCCGGCCCATGCTGCGCAATTGCTTGCGCGTCCAGTGCTTGGGTACGGCGAAATCGTCGATCGGACCGCCCAGGCGGGTGTTCAGCTCGGTGTAGCGATCCCATTCGTCCATCCGCCGGATGCCGCTTCTGCCGGCCTGGAAGTTCTCCAGTACGGTGGGCCAGTCGCTGCCCAGCGACGTGATGCCGGCCATGCCGGTAACGACCACGCGCCTCATCAGCACAACCCTCCATTCACTGAAATCACCTGGCGGGTGATGTAAGCCGCTTCGTCGGACATGAGGAAATTCACCGCCCCGGCTACTTCTTCCGGCGTGCCCATGCGCTGGGCCGGGATCATCTTCAGCAGTTCCTCGACGGGCACGTTCTCATCCAGCATGTCGGTGTCGATCAGCCCCGGCGCGACGCAGTTGACGGTGATCCGACGCTTGCCCAGCTCGATCGCCAGCGCCTTGGCGGCGCCGATCACGCCGGCCTTGGAGGCACTGTAGTTGACCTGGCCGCGGTTGCCGATCAGCCCCGAGACCGAGGTGATGCAGACGATCCGTCCCGGTTTGCGGCGGCGGATCATCGGCATGCTCAGTGGCTGCAGGACGTTGTAGAAACCGTCCAGGTTGGTCCGCAGCACCTGATCCCAGTCATCGTCGCTCAGCGCGGGGAAGGCGCCGTCACGCGTCAGGCCGGCGTTGCAGACGACGCCGTAGTAAGCGCCGTGGGTTTCGATGTCGGCTTCCAGCGCGGTTCGGCAGGCGACGCGGTCGGCGATGTCGAACTGCAGGATGCGCGCTTCGCGGCCAAGGGCGCGGATCGCCTCCTGCACCGCCTGCGCTTCGTCGAGGCGGCTGCGGCAGTGCAGCACGATGTCATGGCCGGCGCGGGCCAGTCGCAGGGCGATGGCGCGGCCGATGCCACGGCTGGAGCCGGTGACGAGGATGGCTTCAGTCATTGCGGTGTTTCCTGTAGATAGCGCGCCACTTCGGGCGGGCGGAAGACGTTCAGGCGCGCCTCGGCATGGATGCCGGGCCCGTCCAGGTGGCATTCGAAGACGCCCATGCCGCTGTCGTCCTGCAGCGAGCGCAGGGCGCGGATGCTGAGCGGGGCGTCGACCGGAAAGGCGTCGACGTTGCACTGGAAATTGCGCGTGCCGAGCAGGAAGCCGAGCTCCACCGGCTGCCCGGCCTTACGTGCCTGGCAGCCGGCGAAGGCAGCCACGCTCTGCGCCATCAGCTCCACACCGACCCAGGCCGGCAGGCTGCCATCGGCGGCGTTCAACAGGCCCCCTGCGCGTACCTTCAGGTAGGTGACGACGCTTTCGTCATCGAAGCGCTCGACGCCGTCCAGCAGGATCATGTCGCCGGCGTGGGGCAACAGTTCGGCGATCGGCCAGGCGATCATGCGCGGCCCTCCGGCTCGACGCGGCCGAGGATCAGGCTGACGTTGTTGCCACCGAAGGCGAAGGAATTGCTCATCATGTGGCGCAACGGCCGGCTCGCGACGCGGCCGGGGGCGACCAGGTCCAGGCGCGGCAAGGCCGGGTCGGCTCGGCCGTCCCAGACCTGTGGCGGCAGCAGGTTGTCGCGATTGTCCGGGCCCAGGCACAGCCAGCAGAACGCCGCCTCGAGGGCACCGGCGGCGCCCAGCGTGTGCCCGCTAAGCGGCTTGCTAGACGAGCAGGGCACGCCGGTGGGGAACAGCTCGGCCACGGCGAGGCTTTCCATCGCATCGTTGTGCGTGGTCGCGGTGCCGTGCAGGTTCAGGTAGTCGATCTGCCCGGCCTCCAGCGCGGCGCTCTTCAGCGCCTTGCGCATCGCCAGCAGCGCGCCGCGGCCGGTCGGCTCCGGTGCGGAGATGTGATGCGCATCGGAGCTGGCGCCGGCGCCCAGCAGCGCGACGGCGCCGTCGGACGACGGCTCGCGGGTCATCAGAAACAGCGCCGCGCCCTCGCCGATGTTGATGCCCCTGCGTTGCCGGGAGAACGGATTGCAGACGGCGTCGCTCAGGGCTTCCAGGGAATCGAAGCCGTTCAGCGTCAGGCCGCACAGCGAGTCGACCCCGCCGCAGAGCACTGCGTCGCAGACGCCGAGCGCGAGCAGTCGGCGGGCGCTGAGCAGCGCGCGGCCGCTGGAGGTGCAGGCGGTGGAGATGGAATAGGCCGGGCCGCCCAGTTGCAACCAGTCGGCGAGAAAGGCCGCCGGCGCCGCCAGTTCCTGGTGGCGATAGTTGTAGTCGGGCGGGAAGGCGCCTTCGTGCAGCAGCGCGGCGATGCCCTGGCTGGCTTCATGGATGCCGGTGGTGCTGGTGCCGAGCACGACGCCGATGCGGGCCGTGCCGAAGCGCTCGATGGCCTGGCGGATGTCGCCCTCGATCTCCAGCGCGGCAGCCAGCAGCAAGCGGTTGTTGCGCGTGTTGCGCTCGGCGAATCCGCTCGGCATCGCGGGCAGCTCGGCGTCCACCGCGCCCACCGGAACGGCGCGTTCGGGTAGCCAGCCGGACTCGCTGCGCATGCCGGGGCTGGAGCCGTTCAGGAGGTTGTCGAGCACCGCGCGCTTGCCGCTGCCCAGCGCGCAGATCACCCCGAGGGCGTTGAGGTAGGCCTTCATGGCATGGTCTCGAGCGCGTCTACGCGGTAGGTCAGGCTCGCGCCGATCCGCAGATCGAAACCTTGTGGCTGGCGATAGTCAACGCGCCAGGCGGGCTGCCGGTCGTCGAACAGGCGCCGGTTGCCCTGGGTGAGTGCCTGCGGGTACTGCCGGACGAGCTGGTCGGCGGGCGTCAGGGCGAACAGCAGGGCGGCGAACAGCTCGCGGGCTTCGGGGTTCGGCGGCAGCAGGCCGTCGTTCTGCCAGCCGCCGTCGAGCAGCCGTTGCCGGGACAGCGGGATTCCCAGCGGGTCGAGCAGCGACCAGCGCAAGGCGGCGCCTTCGCCCTGGATGACCAGCAGCCAGTCCTGGCTCTGCCCCTCGGCCTGCCGCTGTACGTGCAGCTGGAGCGGCAGATCCAGCGTCGGCGGCCGACTCGGCAGAGGCGCGTTCGCCGCGCAGCCGGCCAGTGCGATCACGGCCAGCCAGAAGGGCAGGCGCAGGCGTGCGGCATTCATGCGCTCGGGCTCGCCCATGTTGGGCTCGCCAGCGGTTTGCGCGCCGCGACGTTGACCAGGGTTTCCTCACGCTGGCCGACGGCTTTCGGGCGTTGCAGGCCGAAGCGTTCGAGCAGGCCGAAATCGCGGGAGCGACTCCACCAGAGGTACGGATAGGAGACATTGCCGTCGCCGAACGCGAAGCCCTGCGCGCGCAGCATGTCGAGGTATTCGGCGGCGCTCTTCTGCACCTGCATCGGATGGCGGAACAGCCAGCGGATCACCCAGGTGTCGATGTAGGCCTTGGTCGATTCGGCGAACAGCAGCCAGCCGCCCGGCTTGAGCACGCGCCAGAATTCGGCGAGGGCACGCTCCTGTTCGACCAGGTGATGGAAGGTCTGGTGGCAGAAGAGGATGTCCACGCTGGCATCGGCCAGCTCGATCCGCGCGCAGTCGCTGGCGATCAGCTCGACATCGAGCCCGAGGCGTCCGGCTTCCGCGCGGGCAAGGTCCAGGCTGTGCGGATCGGCGTCGAGGCCGATCATCCGCGCCGGTGCGAACGTCCGTTGCAGCAGGCCGAACGACTTGCCCTGGCCGCAACCGGCATCCAGCAGGCAGGCGTCTTCGGGCAGTGGCGTGTCGAGCAGGCGCCGCAGGTCGTCGATCGCCACCCGCAGGACGTGGTGCTGCCAGGTGTGGCTCTGCAGGAACCAGAAACCGAAACGGGTTTCCTCGACGTAGGTGGCGGCGGCGCGGGTCATGGCAATCTCTTGTCAGGCGGGCGCTTGCGGTGCGCAGATTTCGGCCAGCACGCGCAGGCGGCGCTGGGGTTCGGTGACGTACGGGTTGTTCTGGTCCCAGGCGTAGCCGGCCAGGATCGAACAGATCATCCGGCGGATGTCGCCGGATGAGCCGGGGTAATAGATCACGTCCTGGAAGCTGCCATCGTACCAACCCTCGACGTAGGCGCGGAAGGCATCGACTCCGCGTTTCAGGGGCACGGCGAAGTCGCTCTCCCAGTCCACGCGCTCACCTTCGAGCTGACGGTGCAGCAGGCCGGCGGCCATGCTCGCCGAGCGCATCGCGATGGTCACGCCGGAGGAGAACACCGGGTCGAGGAATTCGGCGGCGTTGCCCAGCAGCGCGTAACCCTTGCCATGCAGGCTCTTCACGTTGGCCGAGTAGCCGTCGATCTTGCGCGCCGGCGTGTCCCACACCGCATTCTTCAGCACGCCGGCCAGGCTCGGGGTTTCTTCGACGAAGCGCTTGAGGCAGGCATCCAGGTCGTCCGGGCGTTCGGCGATGTACGCCGGGTCGGCGATCACGCCCAGCGAGCAGCGGCCGTTGCTGAACGGAATGGTCCAGAACCAGACGTCGCGCAGTTGCGGGTGGGTGGTGATGAGGATCTTCTCGCGGTCGAAACCCTCATCGTCGATGCGGTCTTCGATGTGGGTGAACACGGCGTGGCGGACCGGCAGGCAGGACGGCGCCTCGAGATCGAGAAGGCGCGGCAGTACGCGGCCGTACCCGCTGCCGTCGAGCACGAAGCTGCATTCGACACGGTAGTGGCTGCCGTCCAGGCGGCGCACGTCGAGGTTCGGCGTTTCGCCGCTGAAGTCGGCGGCGACGATTTCCTCTTCGTAGCGGATTTCCACGCCCTGGCGGGCGGCTTCGTCGGCGAGGATCTGGTCGAAGTGCGCGCGTTGCACCTGGAAGGTCCAGTCCTTGCCCGGGGTGAACTTGTCGCGGAAATCGAAGGCCGTGCGCCGCTCGCCCCAGGCGAAGGCGGCGCCGTTCTTGCGCTGGAACCCCGCCGCCTCGACGGCCTCCAGCATGCCGGCTTCCTCGACGAAATCGAGGCAGTGCGACAGCAGGCTCTCGCCGATGGAGAAGCGCGGGAAACGCTGGCGCTCGATGATCAGCACGTCATGGCCCTGGCGCTTGAGCAGCGCGCCGGCGATGGCGCCGGAAGGGCCGGCACCGATGATCACGACCTGACGGTGTTGCAGTTCAGAAATTGCCATGGGAATTCCTTTTCAATGAAGGCATGGAATGGGGGCGACGGATGCCGAGCAGCGCCGGCAGCAGCGTGGAGAACAGGCTCATCAGCATCAGACTGAAGTAGAGCAATGAGTCGATCAGATGCTGCTGGAAAAGCAGGTTGAGGAAGACGATCTCGGTCAAGCCGCGGATGTTCAGCAGCAGGCTCTCGCGCCAGCGCAGCGCCGCAGGCATGCCCGGCCTGGCCCAGCCCAGGCCGATCCAGTTGCCGCCGAGCTTGGCCAGCACCGGCAGCACCAGCAGTGCGGCGAGGTAGAACCACGAGTAGCCGCTGACCGCCTGGCGGAAGTCGATCTGCAGGATGCCGTAGGACAGGATCAGCGGGATCGCGAAGCCGTTCTGCACCCGGCGCAGCGCCTGGGGGCTCAGCGGCAGGACGAAGGGCTGGCGCAGCCAGGCCAGGCAGAGCAGGTAGCCGATGCCGAAGACCAGCGCGTTCATCTTCAGTTGCTGGAACACCAGCATCAGGGCGAAGAACGGCAGGCTGTAGGCCAGTCCGTGGCGCAGGCGCAGGGCCTTGAGCAGCAACGGCAGCGCCGTCGCGAGCAGCGGCCAGATCAGGTTCTGCGGGTTGCTGCTGCCTTGTGCCAGGGCGAACAGGCTCCAGCACATCAGGTCCATGAGAATCGCCGAGTGCATCAGCCGGCGCGTCGCGCTCGGGTCGTAGCCGATTCCCTGCAGGTACAGGTAGAGCACCGGGATCGCGGTGATCGAGAACAGCAGGCCGATCGACACCGCGCTGAGCCAGGGCAGCGGCTGCAGCAGCCAGAGCGCGCAGGCCAGGCCGCAGAAGAACGGGACGAAGAAACTCGGCAGGGCGATCTTCAGGCTTTCCGGGCTCAGCCGCAGGTCCACGACATCGCTGAGGATGTAGCCCAGCAGCAGGGCGAAGCTCAGCCCGTAGAGGCTCTTCAGCCAGTGCGGCTCGACCAGCTGTACGGCGCCGATCTGCGCCTGCGGCTCGATCACGCCGAGTACCAGCAGCGGCAGGCCGAGCATCGCCAGCAGCAGCTGGCTGACGATGGGCAGCAGGCCGAGCCGGGCGCCCAGCCAGGTACCAGCGGCGAACAGCGCGAGCAGGGCGAGCCAGATCAACAGGACGGTCATTCCCCGGCCTCCGCGGCGTGCGAGGTGTCGGTATGGGCGTGTCCCGCCCATGGCGCGAACAGGCTGGCGAAGAACAGGCCCAGCCCCACGGCCAGGCCGAAGTTGCTCACCGCCGGGGTGCTCGACAGCGCCAGCAGGCCGAAGGAGAGCCAGGTGGTCAGCGCTGAGAGCAACACGCCGAGCAGGCTGGCGCCGGAGCCGCCGACGCGTTCGCGCATGAGGATCGCGTAGTCCACGCCGATGGCGGTCACCAGCAGCAGGCCGAAGAGGCTGAACAGGGTCAGTGGCTGGCCCAGCCAACCGAGGCTGGCGAGGCTGCAGAGCGCCGCCAGCAGCGGCAGCAGGACCACGCGCAACGCGCCTTTCAGGCCGAAGGGAAACACCAGCAGGCCGAGGATCAGCAGGCACGAGAGCAGCTTCAGCTCGCTGGCGCTGACCTGGGTGGCGGCGAACAGGCGGTTCAGTTCGCCCAGGCGATCGACCAGGCATACCCCCTCGAGGCCGTCCGCCTGGGCGGCGAGCAGGGTGGCGTCGCTCAGCCCGCGCAGGCTGACCAGCGCCGCGACCTGATTGCCGCTGGCGCCCAGCCAGAGCGAGCGCCAGGGTTCGCCGTAGGGGCCGGCGAGGGCCGTGTTGATGTCCTGCACCGGCAGCGCCTGGAGCTGGCGCAATTCGTCGTCCAGCGCGCTGCGCGGAATGCCCAGGTCGATCAGCGGCTGCCAGTGCTGCGCCAGCGCGGGCAACGCCTGGCGCAGGCGCTGCTGTTGCTCCGCGGTGGCGAGCAGTTGCGGCAACGCCTGGTAGCCGGCGAGGCTGCCGTCGGCCACCAGCCGGTCGAGGCGCGCGGCCAGCGTGGCCTGGCGTTCGAGTAACTGGGTCTGGTCGTCGCCGCGCACCAGGAAGAACTGGCTGGTGGGCTGCACGCCGGTGATCTTCGCCACCGCCTTGGCTTCCGCGAGCAACTGCGGCGAGCCGCCGATCCACTGGCGCAGGTCGTTATGGACTTCCAGGCGCATCAGCCCGATGCCGCAGAACGCCAGCACCAGCAGCGACAGCGGCCAACTGCCGGTGCGCCGCAACAGCGCCGCGCGGGCCGCCAGCAGGCGGCGGGCGAGGCTCAGCAGCGAGCGTCGCGGGCGCAGTTGCAAGCCGTTCAGCAGCGCCGGCAGCAGGCAGATCGAGCACAGGTAGGCGGCCAGCAGCCCGGCCACCGAGAACACCGCGACCTGGGTCAGCGCCGGGAACGGCGTGCAGGCCAGCGCCAGATAGCCGATCAGGTTGGTCGCCAGGCTCAGGCTGAGCCCCGGCAGGGTGGCGCGCACCGCGTCCCAGCTGCGCCAGGTGGCGGCGCCCCAGCTCTTCGACAGGTAGTGCAGCGGATAATCCGACGCCACGCCGATCAGGCTGCTGCCCAGCATCAGCGTGAGTACGTTGATATGGCCGAACAGCGCCACGCAGGCGACGCAGCCGGCGAGCAGCGCGGCCACCACCGGCAGGAACGCCAGCAGCACGCGAACCCGGCGGAAGGCCAGCAGCAACAGCAGCAGCGCGCCGACGGTCGCGCCGCCGCCGACCCAGGTGATTTCCCGGGTGGCCTGCTGCTGGGCGGCGGCGGCGTACAGCAGGCCGCTGGCGGCGACCAGCCGCCCGCCGTCCGCCGTGACCTGGGCGCGGGCCTCGGCCACCAGTCGCGCGGCCTCCAGCGGTGCGTTCATGTCGAAGGCATCGGCGCGGGTACGCGCGCGCAGCAGCGCCCATTGCTGGCCATCCGCCTCGGCGAAGAACGCGCCGCTGCCGAGGTCCAGCTGCACGTTGGCGCTGGCCGGACGCTGCTGCGCGATGGCGGCGGCCAGGCCCAGCCAGTCCTGCTGGTTGGCGATCAGGCCGAAGCCGGCGAAGGGGTCGAAGAGCTGCTGCACGCGCTGTTCGATGAAGGCCTTCGGGTCGTCGATCAGGCGTTCGCGGGTGGTTGCGCCGAGCAGCGCCAGGCGGCCCTGCAGCAGTTGCTCGCGCAGCGCCGGCAGGTCGGCCTGAACGCCGGTCTGAACCTTCTCGAACAGCGCACCGGCTCGCCAGGCGTCGGCGAGTCGCGCGGCAGCGGCGATCGCGCGCTCGCGCTCCGGGTAGCCGACCAGCACCAGCAATTCGCGATTCAGCGGCTCCTGCATGCGCTGTTCGGCGCTTTTCTGCAACGCGTCGCGGCTGCTGCCGGGCACCAGCTCGAGGATGTCGGTGCTCAGCGGCGCGCCGTTTCGCCACTGCCAGGCGCCCAGCGCGAGGAGCATCAGCAGAAAGGCGAGAAAAGCCCAGGGGGCGCGCCGCTCAATCGGTGAAGTCATGCTGTTCCCGATCGGACAGGGCATCGGCCGCGACGCTGTTCTGCAGCAGCAGCTCGGTGCGGTCGCCCTGGGTTTCGTCCAGCACGATACGCTGCACCAGCGCGCCGCCGTCGATGCGGATGCTGTTGAAGATCTGCTTGAGCAGCAACGCGCGCGGGGTCAGCGTCAGTTGCCAGTTCTGCGCGTCGCCTTGCAGCGCCAGCTCGAAGTCCCGTTGCAGGCCGCTGCTGTCGCCGCCCAGCACGGCGAGGAACAGGCGGTTCTGCTGGGCGCTGGCGCTGCGTTGCGGGATCGCCTGCCAGCCGCCGGCCTCGCGCCGGGCGATGCCTTGTTCGTCGATGCGGTAATCCTGCTGCAGCGGCGTCTTCAACAGCCAGAGCAGACCGTGGCCCTTGGCCAGGACGAACTCCCCGCGGCTGGTCAGCGGTTTTTCCAGGGCGCGGAGAAACTTTTGCTGAACGAATTCGCCGCGTACCACCGCGGGTTTGCCCAGTTGCGCCGCCAGCTGTTCCAGGCCGAACGCCTGGGCCAGCGCCGGGAGCAGCGATAACGCGGTCGCCAGCAGCAGGCGTCTCATGTCAGCGCCTTGCGCACGGCGTCGACGAACACCGCCGGCGAGGCGAGCTGCATTTCCCGGCTGGCGATCTCGACCGCCACCTGCACACTGCTGGCGCGGGTCAGGCGTTCGCCGGTTTCGACGTCTCGGATCAGGTAGTTGATCTTCAGGCGGTTCTCCCACTCGACCAGGTCGGCGCGCACGCTGATGCGCTGGTTGAAGCGCGCCGGCCGCACGTAGCGCAGTTGCAGGTCGATGATCGGCCAGCCGTAGCCGGCGTCGCGCATCTGCTGGTAGTTGTGGCCGATGCGATCGAGCAGCGCGCAGCGGGCGACTTCCAGATATTTGACGTAGTGGCCGTGCCAGACGATGTCCATCGAGTCGACGTCGAAGAACGGCACCAGCACCTCGATTTCGCTTTGCAGTACGCCGTCCTTACGCATACAGCCCCCAGTGGCGATTGCGGATGTGGCTCAGGCACAGGCGCAGCTCGGCCTCCAGCGCGCGGTCTTCGATCACCGGCGCAAAGTCGCTGGCGAGCTGTTCGCGCATGCTCGCCAGCGCTTCCGGCAACGTGCGCGAATCGGCCTGGCCGGCACGAAGCCAGACGCCTTGGTTGGCGGCCAGCAGCGCCGCGGCGGCGACCTGCTCGCTCAGCTCCAGGCTGCGCAGGGCGTCGCGGGCGGCGATGGTGCCCATGCTGACCTTGTCCTGGTTGTGGCATTCGGTGGAGCGCGAGAACAGGCTCGCCGGCATGCCGTTCTTCAGCGCCTCGGCGGTCCAGGCGCTGGCGCCGATCTGCACCGCCTTGAAACCGTGGTTGATCATCGCGGTGTGCGCCGGCGCGCCGGAGAGGTTGCTCGGCAGGCCGTGGTTGTAGCGGGTGTCCACCAGCAGCGCGAGCTGGCGGTCGAGCAGGTCGGCGACGTTGGCGACGAGGTTCTTCAGGCTGTCCATGGCGAACGCGATATGGCCGCCGTAGAAATGCCCGCCGTGCAGCACGCGTTCTTCTTCGGCGTCGATGATCGGGTTGTCGTTGGCGCTGTTCAGCTCGGTCTCGATGAACTGGCGCAGCCAGCCCAGGCTGTCGGCGAGCACACCGAGCACGTGCGGCGCGCAGCGGATGGAGTAGCGATCCTGCAGCCTATGCAGCGGCGGCGTCGGGCCGTCGATGGCCAGGTCGTCGCGCAGCCAGGCGGCGACCTGGACCTGGCCCGGGTGCGGCTTGGCGGCGAACAGGCGCTCGTCGAAGTGCTCGGGGTTGCCCTGCAGGGCGATCACGTTGAGCGCGGTGATGCGCGTGGCCAGGCGCAGCAGGTAGTCGGCGCGGACGAACGCCTGGCAGGCCAGGCCGGTCATCACCGCGGTGCCGTTCATCAGCGCCAGGGCTTCCTTGGGCCGCAGCACCAGCGGTGTCCAGCCGAGTTCGCGATGGACCTCGGCGGCGCTGCGGCGGGCGCCGCGCCAGAGCACGTCGCGTTCGCCGGCGAGGGCGGCGGCGACGTAGGACAGCGGCGTGAGATCGCCGCTGGCGCCCACCGAGCCTTCCTCGGGGATCAGCGGCAGCACGTCCTCGGCGAGGAACGCCTGCAGCCGTTCGAGCAGTTCCAGGCGCACGCCGGACATGCCGTGGGTCAGCGAACGCAGGCGCGCGGCGAGCACGGCGCGGGTGGCCTGGGCGTCGAGCAGTTTGCCCAGGCCGCAGCCATGGAAGGTGAACAGGTGCTGCGGCAGCGCCTCGACGTGCTGTAGCGGCACCGCCACCACGCAGGAGTCGCCGTAGCCGGTGGTGACGCCGTAGATGACCCCTTCGCGGTCGAGCAGGGTATCGAGGAACTGCGCCCCGCGAGCGATCCGCTCACGGAAGGCGGCGTCGTCCTGCAGGCGCGTCGGTGCGCGGCGCTCGGCCACGGCGACCAGCGCTTCGATGGAAAGATGGCTTTCGCCGAACACCACGGGATCAGTCGTCATGCGATTTCCAGAACGGGTAGAAGTTGAACCATTGCAGCGGCGCCTGGGCGCAGTGCTCGCCTAGGCGCAGGGCGTAGCGCTGCGTCCATTCGCTAATCACCTGCTGGCGGTCGTTGCGCCGCCAGTGGATGCGCTCGGCGAAGGGCTCCAGGTGAATCCGGTAGCGTCCGCCATGCTTGATGCAGAACAGCAGGCTCGCCGGGCATTGCAGCAGCCCGGCGAGCAGCCACGGGCCCTGCGGAAAATCGGCGGGCTTACCGAGGAAGTCGACCCGGCTGCGGCGGCCGCCGTGCAGCGGCACGCGGTCGCCGGCGATGGCCAGCCATTCGCCGTTGTCCAGCCGCTCCGACAGCTGCAGCATGATCGCCGGGTCCAGCTCGCTGACCTGAATCAGGCGCAGGCGGCTGGCACCGGCCTCACCGAGCAGGCGGTTGAAGCGCTCGGCGTGGCGGGTGTGCACCAGCACGTTCATGCGCACCTGTTCGCCCAGTTCGGCCAGCGCGCGGCATACCTCGAGGTTGCCCAGGTGGGCGCCGACCAGCAGCTGGCCGCGCTGGCCCGAAGACGTCTTTTGTCGCAGGCCGGCCGGGTCCAGCAGTTCGATGTCGCGCATGTCCAGCTTGCCGTTCCAGACGTCGAGCTTGTCGAGCAGGCTGTCGGCGAAGGCGAGGAACTGGCGGAACACCGAGCGCGTGTTTGGCCGCAGCCCGGCCTGGCCGCTCCATCGGGCGAGGTTGTCCTGGTATTCGCGGGCACTGCGACGCGCCCGGCGGCCGAACAGGAAGAAATAGAAAACGATGCTGTACAGCAGCGGCGCGATCAGTCGGCGGCCCAGGGTGCGCGCGGCCCAGGCGGTGAAGCGCATCAGCAGTAAGCTGCCGCGTTCGCCCTGCGCGGCCCAGTGCTGGCCGGCGTCATTCATGCCCGCCACCGCCGCCAGAGGATCAGCGGCGCGCGGCCGAGCATGCCGAAGAACAGCTTGGCGTGCATTTTCGAGATCAGCGCGTTGTCCTGCCACAGGCGGAAATGCGACAGGCCGTCGAGCGGGTAGTGCACGCGGGTCGGCAGCCAGCGCATCGGCTGGTTGCGCCAGGCCAGGCGCACGAGGATTTCCGGGTCGAAATCCATCCGCCTGCCCAGCCGCGCCGAGTCGATCAGCGCCAGGGTCGGCTCCAGCGGGTATACGCGGAAGCCGCACATGCCGTCGCGGATGCGCAGCGAGAGGCTGTTGATCCAGACCCAGACATGGGTCAGATAGCGCGCGTAGAGGCGGCTCTTCGGCACGCTCGCGTCGTACTGCGGGTAGCCGCAGATCAGCGCCTGCGGCGCCTGCTCCGCGGCGGCGAGGAAGGCGGCGACGTCGCCGAGGTCGTGCTGGCCGTCGGCATCCACCTGCAGCGCATGGCTGAAGCCCAGGCGACGGGCCTCGCGCAGGCCGGCCATCACCGCGCCGCCCTTGCCCTGGTTGGTCGCCAGGCGCACCAGGTGGACCTGCTCGGCGTCGGCCAGGCGATCCATCGCTGCGGCGCACGCCGCGCTGGAGGCGTCGTCGACGATCACGCAGGCCAGCCCGGCCTCGCGCAGCGCCTGCAACACCAGCGGCAGGGCGTGTTCGTGGTTGTACACCGGGATCACCGCGCAGGGCCTAAACATGGCCAGGCCCGAGGAGGATGCGCCCGGAGGAGCAGGGCGCATCGCCGTTGCGGTAGGCGAAGTGCAGCTTGCCGCGCTCGGCATCGAAGCGCAGCGTCAGCTGCAGTCGATCGCCGGGACGCGCGAGTTGCTGGAACTTCAGCACCTCCATGCCGCAGAAGCGCGGGGGCAGCTCGAGCAGCTCGCGGGCCAGGCTCAGCGCCCAGTCGATCTGCACCACGCCGGGGAGCACCGGGGTGCGCGGGAAATGCCCGCTGAAGTGCGCCAGGTCCGGCGGCACGTCCAGCAGCAGTCGCCACTCGCCGTCCACTTCGTGTTCCTCGACCCGTTCCGGCTGCCGGGTGCGCGGCGCCTGCAGCAGGGCATCGACCTGCGCCTGCGGCAGCTTGCCCTGCGCGGTCAGCGGCAGTTGCCGCAACAACCGCCAGCGACGCGGCAGCGCCAGCGCCTCGCAATGGTCGCCGAGGTGGACACGCAGCGCCTGGGTCAGCGCGCGACGGCCCTCGTTGCGCAAGACGTGCAGTCCGGCGTCGCTGAGCGCGACGAGGGCGCCCAGATAGGCGCGGTTTTCGCTGATCACGCCGAGGCGGCAATCGGCGACCCAGGCGTGGCTGGCCAGCGCCCCTTCGAGCATCGGCAGGGAGATGCGTTTTTCTTCCAGCTTGACGATGCGATCGAGGCGACCGAGCAGCTCGAAGCCACCGCTGGCGTCGAGCCTGACGGCATCCGCCGACTGTTCGATATGGCCGGCCGGCAAGTAACGGGAGGCGATGCGCAACGCGCCGCTGTCATCCTGGCTCAGCGCGACTCCGGCGAAGGGCTGCCACAGGCCCTCGCCCTGACGCCAGGCGATGCCGCCGGTTTCCGAGCTGCCGTAGATTTCCGTCGGCCACTGGCCGAGACGCCGTTGCAACTCCTGGGCGGCTTCGGCCGGCAGCGCGCCGCCGGAGGAAAACACCTTGCTGACGCGGCCCAGCGCGGGCCAGTCGAGGTTGTCGCCCATGCGCTTGAGCAGCGCCGGGCTGGCGACCCAGGCGAACCCGCGGGCGTCGGCGAGGCCCAGGCTGGCGAGCTGGATGTCCTCGGGGAACGGCAGCGCGCGGCGCAGGAAGGTGCGCCCCGCGGCCAGCGGCCAGAGCACGCGGAACAGCAGCCCGTAGATGTGTTGCGCGGCGACGCTGCCGATCAGCGTGGCGGCGCCCAGCTCGGCGCCCCACAGCGCTTCGAGCGCGTCGACTTCGTTGGCCAACTGACGCAGCGACTTGCCGATCAGCTTGGGTTCGCCGCTGGAACCGGAGGTGCTCAGCGTCAGGCGGCAGGCGTCCAGGTCCAGTTCCGCGGCGGCCAGCGGCTCGTCCTGCAGCGCGTCGAGCCGGGTGTCGCCAGGCTGATCGGTCAGCCAGAGGTCTACCTCCGGCGCCAGGCGCTGGCGATTGCCCGGTTGCAGGTCGGCCGGCAGGATTACCTCGACGCCGGCGCGCCAGGCGCCGAACAGGGCGATGGCCAGCTCGGCGGCGTCTTCCAGGTGCAGGGCCAGGCGGCGCACGCCGCGGCGTTGCAGGGCGGCCGCCAGGCACAGGGCGCGCTGGCGGAATTCGGCGTGCTCGAGGGCGGGCGCCAGGCTCAGCGCGCGCGGGCCGGGCGATTCCAGCAACAGGCGGTGCAACGGCGTCATGCGTTCGCCCTCACGCGTTGGCGCAACAGCCATTCGCCGATGAACAGCAGGCCCATCAGCAGGTAGGAGAGCAGCCCGTTGTAGAGCGTCCACCAGCTCAGCGGCGCCCACAGCGTCAGCGCGGCGGCGAGCAGCCCGTTGCAGAGGAAGAAGATCGCCCAGACCACGGTGACCTGGCGCGTGTAGCGGATCGCCACGGCCGGCAGTTCCGGCTCGCGCAGGCGTGCCAGGCGCTCGACCAGCGGCGGGCCGTACCTGAGGCTCAGGCCGAACAGCGCCAGCAGCATCAGGCTGATCAGCACCGGGTACCAGCGCAGCAGGTGCGCGTCGCCGACCACGCCGAGCAGCACGCAGAAGGCCAGCGCGCCCAGCGCCAGCCAGCGGTTGCCCGGGCGTTCGGCGCTGCACAGCATGCGCGCCAGCCAGAGGCTGCCGAGCAGGATGGCGAAGAATTGCGGGGACAGATGCCCGAGGCCGTAATAGACGGCGAACGGATAGGCCAACCCGGCCAGCAGCAATCCCAGCGCGATCAGTCGACTCAAGCGGCGTCCTGCATCTTGTGCATCGCCTCGACCACGTCGGCCACCGTGCGCACCGCCTTGAAGTCCTCGGCGGCAATCTTCTTGCCGGTCTGCCGCTTCAGGTGGTCGATCAGGTCGACCGCATCGATGCTGTCGATTTCCAGGTCCTGATAGAGGTTGGCCTCCGGCGTGATGCGCTCGGGTTCCAGCTCGAACAGCTCGACCAACGCGTCGCGCAGGGTGGCAAAGATTTCATCGCGATTCTGCATGGGTCGTTCCTTCAGGCCGCTTTGCTCGCGCTGACGTAAGCCGCCAGGCGGGCCACGTTGGCGAAATGCGTGCGGGTGTCCTTGGCTTCGGCGTCGATCTTGATGCCGAAACGCTTCTGGATGGCCAGGCCCAGTTCCAGAGCGTCCACCGAGTCGAGGCCGAGGCCGTCGCCGAACAGCGGTTGTTCGCTGTCGATGTCGTCCGGGCCCATGTCCTCGAGGCCAAGGGCCTCGATGATCAGGTTTTTGATGTCAGTTTCCAGTTGGCTCATCTTCGGCGAGCTCCTTCATGAAGTAGTGATGCAGATGATCGTTGAGTTTGCGCGAAGCGATGGGCGCGCTGTCCTGCTCGGCGAAGCGTTGCGGATCGATGTCCGCGCCGACCTGCAGGCGGAAGTGGAAGCGTCGCGAGGGAATGCTGTACCAGGGCTCGGCCTTGGTCAGGGTCGTCGGCGTGACGCTGATCACCACCGGCGTGACGATGCGGGCGCCGCGCAGGGCGATCGCCGCGGCGCCACGGTGGAACTCCGGGGCACGACCGGGCGTGGTGCGGGTGCCTTCGGGGAAGACAATCAGGGTCTGACCCGAGCGCAGCGCCCCTGCCGCCTCGTCGAGCATGTCCATGCTGCCGCTGTTGCTGATGTAGCCCGCGGCGCGCACCGGTCCGCGGGTGAACGGGTTGTTCCACAGGCTCTGCTTGACGACGCAGTTCGCATCGCGGATGCAGGCGATCAGCACCACCACGTCGATCAGCGAAGGGTGATTGGCGATGATCAACTGGCCGGGCTGGCCGAGGCGCTGCACCCCTTCGATTTCGTAGGTGAGCACGCCGCTGCGGTACATGAACTGGACGAACAGCCAGAACAGCCGGCTGACGGTGGCACGCGCCCGTTGGCGGCGCCGGGCCGCGTCGCCGGGAAGCAGGCTCAGCAGCGGGAAGATCAGCAGCCGCAGGCACAGCCCGCCGACTCCGAACAGCACGAAGCTCAGTCCCGTGGCGATCAGCCGCCAGGCATAAGGGGCGCTGCCGTGCGCCTTCACGGATTGCGTCGCCAGGTCCATTCGCGGCTCTTCCAGTGGTTGCTGCACAGGCTCCCGCCCTGCAGCAGGGTGAGCAGGAAATTCAGCGCATGCGGCCACCGGCAGGCGGTTGCGTCGGCGCTGGGCGTGTCGCAGGTAAGGGTCCACTGCGCGCCGCGGCGCAGCCTCAGGGCCACGGCGTAGGGGAAGGGCACGTCGTCGATCCAGGGGGCGTAGGCCTCCGGCGGGCGGTCCTCGGCGATCACCAGCAGCACCTGCGGCTCGCCCTCGGCGAGCAGCCCGGCAGCCTCCAGCAGGGCGTGCTCGAGGCCGTCGCCTTCGGCGGCGATGGCGGTCATCTCGCTGTCGTCGCCGCGCAGGATCGACCACAGGCCGATGATCGCGTTGTGCACGGAGAGGCTGAACTGGGTGGGTGAGAGCGGCTGCCGTTCGGCCAGTTCGCTGAGGAGGGCGAAGGTGCGCGGCGTCTCGCCATGCCGGGAGGCGAACACCATCGGCATCGGCGCCTGGCCTTCGGCCAGCGGCCAGGCCACCTGGAAGGTCATTCGCGCCAGCCGACTCATGCGTCGGCGCTGCATCGCGGGGAGGAAATCGACCGCAGGCACGGCCGCCGGGTCGCCGCCGACACAGCCGGGGGCCAGGCTCCAGCGCGTCCAGGCGTCCGCGTCATCCAGGCCGGGTGCCCATGCTCTCCATTGATCGATACTGAATTGAATCACGTCAAAGCGCTCGTTCCCGCCTGTACGGGCGTCCATTGCGAGGTGCGTCTTCCTGAAACGGGTTGGTGTGAAACTGTCCAGACCACGCGCGGGCGGCATTATCCCGGCGCCATCCGCTACAGGCAAACATTGTTACAGGATCGAATGTGACGCGGCGCAACCTTCCGGGTCACCGGCGTTCTAAGCGATCCTTTATACAAAAGGCGGGCGGTGGAGTGATTGCCGCTCATCGAAACGCGGCGATCCGCGGCCCCCGCGCTGTCGTCTTATCGTCATCTTCGCGGCGTAGAGTGGGCAGCGGATTCCATTTCCGGAGGTTTCGCATGCGGCGCGTGGTGTTCAATCAGAAGGGCGGGGTAGGCAAGTCGAGCATCGCCTGCAACCTGGCGGCGGTCGCCGCGGCCGAGGGTTATCGCACGTTGCTGGTGGACCTTGACACCCAGGGGAACTCCAGCCATTACCTCACCGGGCTGGCCGGCAACGAGATTCCGCTGGGGATCGCCGACTTCTTCACGCAGATCCTCTCGTCCGGGCCGATCGCCAAGAACGGCAAGGTGGACATCTACGAGACGCCGTTCGACAACCTGCACGTGATCACCGCCACCGCGGAGCTTGCCGATCTGCAGCCCAAGCTCGAGGCGAAACACAAGATCAACAAGCTGCGCAAACTGCTCGATTCACTCGACGAGGACTACGAGCGGATCTACCTGGATACGCCGCCGGCGCTGAATTTCTACACGGTGTCCGCGCTGATCGCCGCCGAGCGCTGCCTGATCCCCTTCGACTGCGACAGCTTCTCGCGCCAGGCGCTGTACGGGTTGCTGCGCGAGATCGAGGAGATTCGCGACGACCACAACCCCGGCCTGACGGTGGAAGGCATCGTGGTCAACCAGTTCCAGGCGCGGGCGGCGTTGCCGCAGCGGGTGCTCGACGAGATGATCGGCGAAGGCTTGCCGGTGCTGCCGGTCTATCTCGGCGCTTCGGTGAAGATGCGCGAGTCGCACGAGGCCTGCACGCCGCTGATCCATCTCGACCCCACGCACAAGCTGACCCGGCAGTTCGTCGAGCTACACCACCTGCTCGAAGGCGGCAGCTGAACCGCGTCAGCGCGGGTGGGCGCGCAACTGGTAGAGTGCGCTGCTCTCGGCCACCACGGCGCCCGAGGCGTCGGTGAGCTGCAGCTCCAGCCGGTACTCGGCCTTTCCGGCGCGCGTCGCCTCTTCCTGGATGCGCTGGATCTCGGCGGCGTCCAGACGCGCCTCCACGCGGATGTCGCCGGTGGCCGGGCGGCGGAAGCGAAGTTTCATCTCCTTCACCACCGGGTAGAAGCGCTGGCTGTCGAAGCTGGTGAGAAAGAGTGCGCCGCCGGGCATTTCGGCGAGGGTGAAGAGGGCGCCGGCGTAAAGGCTGCCGATGTGGTTCTGGTTGCCGGCCAGCGGTGCCAGCAGGCGGACGAAGCCGGGTTCCAGCACCTCGGCCTTGAGGCCCATGCGCTGGACGAAGGCGATCTTTTCCTCGGTGAGCTGGCGGGCGATCTCGGCGGGCACGGGCATGGCGGACTCCTTCGGTGAGGTCCCCAGCCTAGCCGGCGGCGCTGACGCGGCAATGATCGCCGCGCTCGGCGCCACTGACCGATGCGCTCAGAGTCCCTGGCCGTTCAGCCAGGCGAGCAGTTGCGGCAGCGGCATGGCGCCGCTCTGGCGCGCGCTTTCGCGGCCGTCGCGGTAGAGGATCAGGCTGGGGATCGAACGGATGCCCAGGCGCGCCGACAGCTCGTGGTTGGCTTCGCTGTCCAGCTTGCCCAGCCGGCAGCGCCCGCGTAGCTGCGCGGCGGCCTGCTGGAACACCGGGGCGAAGGCCTTGCACGGCCCGCACCAGTCGGCCCAGACGTCCACCAGCAAGGGCAGATCGCCCTTGATCTGCCGGTCGAAATTGGCCTGGTTCAGTTCGAAGGGCGTGGCGCTGAGCACCTCGGCCTTGCAGTGGCCGCACTTCGGCGTCTCGCCCAGGCGCGCTGCCGGTATGCGGTTGAGCCCGGCGCAGTGCGCGCAGGGAACGAGAAGGGCGTCGGACATGCCGCGGCTCCGTCGAAGGATGGTGATCCTAATGTGGAGCCGCGGGCCGGGAAGTCAAGGCGACCGGTCAGCCGCGGGCCGCGGCCAGCGCCTGCCCGATGTCGGCGAGGATGTCGTCGATGTGCTCGATGCCGATCGACAGCCGGACCATGTCGCGCGGCACGCCGGCCTTCTCCAGTTCGACGTCGTCGAGTTGGCGGTGGGTGGTGGACGCGGGGTGGCAGGCCAGCGACTTGGCGTCGCCGATGTTCACCAGACGCACCACCAGTTGCAGCGCATCGATGAAGCGCGCGCCAGCGGCCTGGCCGCCCTCGATGCCGAAGGACAGGATGCCCGCCGGCTTGCCCTCGACGTAGCGTTGCGCCAGTTCATGCTCCGGGTGATCCGCCAGGCCGGCGTACTTCACCCAGCGCACCTGCGGATGGTCGCGCAGGTATTCGGCGACCTTCAGCGCGTTCGCGGTGTGCCGTTCCATGCGCAGACCCAGGGTTTCCAGGCCCTGCAGGATGAGGAAAGCGTTGAACGGCGACAGCGCGGCGCCGGTGTTGCGCAGCGGCACCACGCGGCAACGGCCGATGAAGGCGGCGGGGCCGAAGGCCTCGGTGTAGGTGACGCCGTGGTAGGACGGATCGGGCGTATTGAGCAGCGGGAAGCGCTCGCTGTTCTGCGCCCAGGGGAATTTGCCGGAGTCGACGACGATGCCGCCGATGGAGTTGCCATGGCCGCCGATGTACTTGGTCAGCGAGTGCACGACGATGTCGGCGCCGTGCTCGAACGGCCGGCAGAGCACCGGGGTGGCGACGGTGTTGTCGACGATCAGCGGCACGCCATGGCGATGCGCGGCATCGGCCAGTGCCTGCAGGTCGACGATGTTGCCGGCCGGGTTGCCGATGGATTCGCAGAACACCGCCTTGGTGCGCCCGTCGATCAGCGCTTCCAGGGCGGCGATGTCGTCGTGCGGGGCGAAGCGGGTCTCGATGCCGAAGCGCGGCAGGGTATGGGCGAACAAGTTGTAGGTGCCGCCGTACAGCTTGGCCACCGAGACAATGTTGTCGCCGACCTCGGCGAGGGTCTGGATCGCGTAGGTGATGGCCGCCGCGCCGGACGCCACGGCCAGCGCGCCGACACCGCCCTCCAGCGCCGCCACGCGCTTTTCCAGCACGTCGCTGGTGGGGTTCATGATCCGCGTGTAGATGTTGCCGGCGACCTTCAGGTCGAACAGGTCGGCGCCGTGCTGGGTGTCGTCGAAGGCGTAGGAGCTGGTCTGGTAGATCGGCACGGCCACCGCCTTGGTGGTCGGGTCGGGGCTGTAGCCGGCGTGAATGGCGAGGGTTTCCAGTTTCATGTGCGAGGCGTTCCATCGTGGCAGGGAAGGCCCTGAGCATGTCGACTGGAACGGCGGCGGGTCAATGCGTCCCGCCGCGCCCGGCTAAACCGTTTGCGCCTAAGGTTATGCCGCGATCAACCAACCAGCGCGTTGTAGATGTTGTAGGCGCTGATCAGGGTGATCAGGCTGCCGATCAGCATCAGCAGGGTCTTCGCCGGCAGGCTCTTGCACAGCAGCGCGGCGAAGGGCGCGGCGAACAGGCCGCCGAAGACCAGGCCGGCGACCAGCAGCCAAGTGCTCGGCTGCCCGGCGAGCAGGATGAAGGAGGTGGCGCTGGCGATGGTCAGGAAGAATTCGGCGAAGTTGACCGAGCCGATGGTGGTGCGCGGGTCGCTGCCGGAGCCGATCAGGGTGGTGGTCACCACCGGGCCCCAGCCGCCACCGCCCGCCGCGTCGACGAAGCCGCCGAACAGCGCCAGCTTGGCGATGTGCTTCGGCTGGCGCTTCTGCAGCACGTGGCGGAACGCCTTGGCCAGGATGTACAGGCCCATCAGCAGCAGGTAGGCGGAGATGAAGGGTTTGAGCACCTTGCCGTCGAACTGGGTGATCACCACCGCGCCGAGCACGGCACCGATCATTCCCGGCACCAGCAGGCGCAGGAACAGCGACTTGTTGACGTTGCCCAGCTTGACGTGGGAGATCCCGGACAGGCCGGTGGTGAAGACCTCGGCGATGTGCACGCTGGCGCTGGCCGCGGCGGGCGAGGCACCGGCACTCAGCAGGAAGGTGGTCGCGGTGATGCCGTAGGCCATGCCCAGCGCGCCGTCGATGGCCTGGGCCAGGAAGCCGACAGCCACCGCGCTCCAGAACAGCGGGCTGTTCAGCGCGCCCTCGATGATCTCCAGGCCGCTGCTCTGGTGTTCGCCGAAGAACAGCCGCCAGGCGAGGAAGCTCAGCAGGCCGACCAGGATGGCCACCGCCAGCCACATGGCGACGCGCAGCACGGGATGGTTGATCGGGTTGGAAACGTAGTCCTCGACCGGCGGCAGGCCAAGGGCCTGGTGCTCGCTGTTGATCGGGCTGGCGGTAAGGTCTAGATCGCGGATTTTCATCTAATGCAGAAGCCGTCTGGGCGAGTGGTTGGCCACCCGGTGGCGCCACGATAGTGAGCTTTGCTTAGAGAGTCTAAGAATGATTCGGCAGGGTTATATGCGCTTTTGTTTGGACCCTGGGCTGGTCGAACCACTGCGGTTCAGGACGAGCAACTGATTTCCAGATGCTTGCCCCATTCCGGCGGGCGCTCGGCGAAACCTTCCTTGCCGGGTTGTTCGTCGAAGGGCCGGGCGAGTACCGCGTGCAGTTCGCGCACTTCGCGGTAGTCGCCAGCTTCCGCAGCCTCGATGGCGCGCTGCGCCAGGTAGTTGCGCAGGACGTACTTCGGGTTCACCGCATGCATGCGCTGCCGGCGCGCGGCCTGGTCGCCGCCTTCGTTCTCGACGCGGGCGCGGTAGCGCTGCGCCCAGGCATCGAACCCGGCGAGGTCGACGAAATCGTCGCGCAGCCGGGCCAGGGCCATTCCCGGCGCGTCCTCGCCGAGGCGGCGGAAGAACAGGCTGTAGTCGACGGCGCTGCCCTGCATCAGTTGCAGCAGGCGCTCGACCAGTTCGCCATCGGCCTCGTCCGCCTGCTGCAGGCCCAGGCGGCGGCGCATCAGGTCGAGGTAGTGCGCCTGGTACAGCGGCAGGAACAGGGTCAACGTCTCGCGCAGGATTTTCACGCTGACGAACGGGGTCAGCGCCTGGGCCAGCGCGGAGAGGTTCCAGTGCGCGATGGGCACCTGGTTGCTGAAGGAGTAGCGGCCGCTGTCGTCGGAGTGGTTGCAGATGAAGTGCGCGTCGAAATCGTCGAGAAAGGCGTAGGGGCCGAAGTCGAAGGTGATGCCGAGGATCGACATGTTGTCGGTGTTCATTACCCCGTGGCAGAACCCGTAGGCCTGCCAGCGGGCGATCAGCTCGGCGTTGCGTTCCAGCACCTCGCGGAACAGCGCGGCGTGCGGCTCGGGCGACTCCAGGCAGTGCGGGTAATGCTCGCGCAGGACGTGGTCGGCGAGTTGCCCCAGGGCGTCGTGCTGGCGCGTGTAGTAGAGGTACTCGAAGCTGCCGAAGCGCACGTGGCTGGGCGCCATGCGCAGCAGCATGGCGGCGCGCTCCTCGGTCTCGCGATAGACGGGCGTGCTCGAGCCGGTCACGCACAGCGCTCGCGAGCTGGGGATGCCCAGCGCATGCAGGTGTTCGCTGGCGAGGAATTCGCGGATCGAACTGCGCAGCACCGCGCGGCCGTCGCCGCTGCGTGAGTAGGGGGTCTGCCCGGCGCCCTTGAGGTGCAGGTCCCAGTGCTCGCCGGCGGCGTTGACCACCTCGCCGAGCAGCAGGCCGCGACCGTCGCCCAGGCGCGGGTTGTAGGAGCCGAACTGGTGCCCGGAATAAACCATCGCCCGCGGTTCGGCGTCGGACCAGAGCATGTGGCCGGCGAAGATTTCGGCGAATTCGGGACGTTCGCTCTCGGCCGGGTCGAGGTCGAGCAGCGCCATGGCCGACGCGCTGGCCACCACCAGCCGCGGTTCGGCGATGGGTTCGGGCAGCACGGCGGTGGAGAAGGTGTCGCCCAGGCGGGCGAAGCGGTTATCGAAAACCAGATCGTCGAGACTTTTCATGGTCCGTTTTTAACACGTCGCGCGGCCGGCAGGGGCCTCGACCGTCCGATCGGCAGCGCCGCGCGGGCGCCGCCGAGTGCCGGATCAGGGCTTGGCCGGCGGGTCGGCGGGCGTTTCGTCGGCAGCGGGCTGCGCGGCGGCGCTGCAGATTTTCTTCTGCGTGCCGTCGCGGTTGTTGAGGAACACGTCCATCTGCGGCACGCCGGCGACGTTGATGTTGTTCTCGCGGAACAGCTGGTCGATGCGCCGGTTCAGCTCGTCGGTGGCCGGGCCGCGGTCGCCGAGGTCGCGCACGTAGATCTTCAGCTCGTGGTCCAGGGTGGTGGCGCCGTACACCGTCAGTTGCACGGTCGGTGCCGGGTCGCGCAGCACGCGGGTGTTTTCCTGGGTCGCCTGGATCAGCAGCTTGCGCACCAGCGCCAGGTCCGAGCCGCGGTTGACGTTGTAGGTCAGCACGATGCGCGTGATGGTGTCGGTCAGCGTCCAGTTGATCACCTGGCTGGTGAGCAGGATCTGGTTGGGCACGATCACCGCCTTGCGGTCGCCGTCGGTGATGTGGGTGGCGCGGATGCGGATGCGGTTCACCGTGCCGGTGATGCTGCCGATGGTGATCAGGTCGCCGATGCGGATCGGTCGCTCGAAGAGCAGGATCAGCCCGGAGATGAAGTTGGCGAAGATCGCCTGCATGCCGAAGCCGATACCCACCGAGAGTGCCGCGACCAGCCATTGCAAGCGGTCCCAGCTGACCCCGAGGGTCGACAGCGTGATCACGAAGCCGAGCCCGGCGATGGCGTAGGACAGCAGCGTGGTGGTGGCGTAGGCGCTGCCCTGGGCCAGGCTCAGGCGCGACAGCACCAGCACTTCGAGCAGGCCCGGCAGGTTGCCGGCGAGAACCACGGTGATGGCGAACAGGATCAACGCGCTGAGCAGGTTGAGCAGGGTGATCGGTGTCTGCACGGCGCTGGCGCCGGTGCCGCTGGCATAGGTATAGAGCGTGATGTTGTCGAGGTAGGCGAACACGCCGAGCAGGTCGGCCCAGACCCAGTAGAGCGCGACGAAGAACACCCCGAGCAGGGCGACGCGGATCAGCCGCAGCGACTGCTGGTTGATCTGCTCGATGTCCAGCGTCGGCTCCTCGAGGATCTCGCCTTCGAGTCCTTCCTTGGCCTGGCTCTGGCGCTTGGCCAGGGCGCGCTGGTAGGCCAGGCGCCGCGCCGCCACCGACAGCCAGCGCACCGACATGGCTTCCAGCAGGATCCAGATCATCACCAGGTAAAGCGTGTCGATCAGGCGATCGGACAGGCGCAGCGCGGTGTAGTAGTAGCCGAAGCCGACCGCGAGGATCAGCGCGATCGGCAGGGCGATGATGGCCACGCCGATGATCAGGTTGACCGCCTTCTTGCGCGGCCCGCTGAGCAGCGTCTTGCCCAGCAGCCAGGCCATCAGCGCGTAGCAGACCAGCACCACGACGATCCCGATGACGTCCTCGGCGAGGGTCTCGGGCTGCACCTCGGCGATGCTCACCACCGCCAGCAACGCCATCACCACGACGCCGAGCTTGCGCATCTGCGCCCGCAGGAACGACACCTGCCGGCGCGCCCAGCGGAAGTGCAGCTCGGCCAGGCCACCGCTGTCGAGCACCCGGTAGGCGGTGTAGAACACCAGCCAGGCCTCGGCCATCTGGATCAGCGCTGAGCCCAGGGCGGCGTTCTGGCCGCGCGCGTCATAGCGCAGCGCCAGCCCGCAGAGCATCAGGAACAGGCTGCCGGGCAGCGCCAGGAGGATGTACAGGAACACCGCCAGCGGCGTGTGCAACTGACTGTCGTCCTTGTAGTGGCCGATGTCGGCGTGCAGCTTCTGCAACTTCTGGTGGATGAAACGGCGCCGCCAGAGCAGCACGCCGATCCCCAGCAGCAGCGGAATGAACACCCACGGGCGGCTGCCGAGGCCGGCCAGCAGCTCCTGGGTCAGCGAACTCCACGGCACCCGCGCCACCTGGCTCTGCAGGTAGGACGGCGCCAGGCGCAGCCAGTCCAGCCCCAGCGGCTGATTGCTGGGAATCCAGAACATCTGCTCTTCGAGCGTGGCGCGCAGGCTCTTGGCGGTGTCCTGCAGCTGTTTCTGGTTGAGCTGCAGGTTGATCGCTTCGTTGAGCAGCGAGTTGAGTTCGGTATTGAGCTGGGCGAGCAGCTCGGCGCGGGTGTCGGCGATGCCCTGCAACGACTGGCGCAGCTCGGGGGTGACTTGCTCCGGCGGCTGCGCGGCGAGCAGCCGGTTGACGTATTCAGTAGGGCGGCCGAGCTTTTCGCGGCGCTGGTTGAGCTCGAACTGGTAGAGGCGCAGGTCGGCGATCTCGTCGGCGAGGTTGCTGTCGGTCTTCACCTTCGGCAGCGCCTGTTGCTGCTGGTAGAGAATCTTCGACAGCAGCAGGCTGCCCTTGAGCACGTTGATCTGCTCTTCCAGCGCCTGGTCGGCCTGGGTCAGGTTGTCCAGCTTCTGCCGGGCCTCGAGGTTCAGGCGATTCAGCTCGCTGAGACGGTCGGTGGCCTTGAGCAGGTAATCGGAAAGCTGCAGGTTCTCGCTGCTTTCCTGGGCCAGCAGGCTGTCCGGGCTGAGCTTCTGCGCTTCCGCCGACTGGGCCGCGACGGTCTGCTCGGACTGTTCGCGGCGCTTGTCGCTGATCAGTTGCTGGAGGTCGAGGATTTCCTTTTCCAGCCGTGCGATGCGCTCCTGCAGGAGGTCGCGCTGGGCGTTGCCGAGGTCCTGCAACAGGCTGTTGCCGGCCATCTCCTGGCGGCGCAGCTGGGTCTGCACGTCGAGTTGCGCCAGTTCCGCTTCGAGCATGCCGCGGCTTTCGGGGATCAGCGGCTTGCCGTCCAGCTTGCCGGTTTTCAGCGCGCTGCTGATTTCCTGACTGCGCGTCTGGTTGCTGCTGATCTCCGTCTGCGCGCGCTCGGGGCGGGTCTGCGAGGTGATGATCAGGCTGTTGGCGGCGGTGCTCGCCTTCTGCCACTCGTTCAGCTGGTTGCTGCGCTCGGCGATCAGTTGCTCGATCTCCGGCACCTTGCTCGCGGCGTAGCGCCTGGCGATGTCCACCGGTGTGCTGGCCTTGAGCTGCGCCAACTGATGCTGCGATGTGGCGATCAGGCGTGGCGCTTCGGCGAGCTGCTGCTTGAGGCTGGCCAGGGCCTGCTGGGTCGTGGCGCGCTGGTCGAGCAGGCTCAGGGTGCGTTCGAGGGCCTGCTGTACCGCGGCCTGGTCGGCCTCGGCGAGCTTGCGCTGGGCCAGGCCGTCGAGGTTCTGCTGCACGGCATCGCGCGACGGTGGTTCGGCATAGGAGGGGGAAACGCTCAGGCAGAAACCGAGCAGGAGGGCGAAAGGCAGGCAACGCAGAAAGGACATGGCGGCGTTCGTGCGGCTGGAAAGACGGCGAGTTTAACAGGCCGTCGCGACCAATAGCCTCAGCCGCTTGCGATGATCCGCCATGCCGCTTCGGGCTAGAGGAACAGCCCCGGCCCCGGGCGGCCGCCTTCGGGAAACCTGACGCCGACCTTGCCGATGCGGTTGCCGTCCATGCTGGCGACGGTCCAGGTCAGGCCCTTCCATTCCACCTGGTCGCCGACGATCGGTTCGCCGCCGATCTGCCGGGCGATGAAGCGGCCCAGTGGCTGGCTGCCGTCGAGATCGTCCAGTTGCAGGCCGTAGAGCGCGCCGATGGCGCCCAGCTCGGCGTCGGCCTCGAGCACGAAGTCGCCGAAGAAGCGCAGGTCCTGGCCGCGCTTGGGCGCCTGGCTGAACAGCTTGCCGAGCGCCGGCAGGTCGCGGTCATGGCCGATCACGCAGAGGATGTCGCCGGCTTCCAGCGTGGTGCTGCCGGACGGGTGAAGCAGGTCGGTGCCGCGGAACAGGGCGGCGATGCGCGTGTCCTCGGGCATCTTCAGCTCGCGCAGGGCGGCGCCGATGCACCATTTCTCCGCACCGAGGCGATAGACGAACAGCTCCCACTCGCTGGTCGGATGCACTTCCAGCCCGGCGCGGGAGATCGGCGCCGGTGCCGGCGGCACCGTGACGCGCAGCAGCTTGGCGGCCCACGGCAGGCTGGTGCCCTGCACCAGCAGCGACACCAGGACGATGAAGAACGCCAGGTTGAAGTACAGCTGGGCGTGCGGCAGCCCGGCCATCAGCGGGAACACCGCGAGGATGATCGGCACCGCGCCGCGCAGGCCGACCCAGGCGATGAAGGCTTTCTCGCGGTCGTGGAAGGCGCGGAACGGCCACAGCCCGATCAGCACCGACAGCGGCCGCGCGATCAGGATCATCCACAGCGCCAGGCCCAGCGCCGGAATCGCGATCGGTAGCAGATCGTGCGGCGTGACCAGCAGGCCGAGGACCAGGAACATGCCGATCTGCGCCAGCCAGGCCATGCCGTCGAGCATGTGCAGGATGCTGTGGCGCGAACGGATCGGCCGGTTGCCGAGCACCAGGCCGCAGAGGTAGACGGCGAGGATGCCGCTGCCGTGCAGGGTGTTGGTCAGGGCGAAGATCATCAGCCCGCCGCTGATGACCAGCAGCGGGTAGAGCCCGTGGGCGAGGTGGATACGGTTGATCATCTGCAGCAGCAGCCAGCCGCCGCCGAGGCCGAGCAGCGCGCCGATGCCGAATTCGCTGAGCAGGTGGCCGAGGAAACCGATATCGACGCCGGTCTGGCCCTTGGCGAGCATGTCGATCAGGGTCACGGTGAGGAACACGGCCATCGGGTCGTTGCTGCCGGATTCGATCTCCAGGGTGGCGTTGACCCGTTCGTTGAGGCCCTTGCCGCCGAGCAGCGAGAACACCGCGGCGGCATCGGTGGAGCCGACGATGGCTCCGATCAGCAGGCCCTGGATCAGGTTCAGGTCGAACAGCCAGGCGGCGGCCATGCCGGTCAGCCCGGTGGTGATCAGCACACCCACCGTAGCCATCGACAACGCGGGCCAGAGCGCCACGCGGAAGCTGGACACGCGGGTGCGCAGGCCGCCGTCGAGGAGGATGATCGCCAGCGCCAGGTTGCCCACCAGGTAGGCCATCGGATAGTTGGAGAAGCCGATCCCGCCGGGGCCGTCGATGCCGGCGACCATGCCGACCGCGAGGATGATCACCAGGATCGGGATGCCCAGGCGCGAGGAGAGCGAGCTGACCAGGATGCTCGCACCCACCAGCAACGCGCCGATCAGGAACAGGCTGTTGATGGTGATGGCATCCACGTACGGCACTCCTCGGGCGGCGAAAACGACCGCCTCGAACGAGTACGGTCCGACCTATCTATGCAGGTCGCATGCCAGGGATTCTAACCTGAGGTTTTGCGCCGCTGTCAAAAAATGTCCGGCGTTTTCCAGGCGGGCGGCGGAGAGGGGCGAGGTGCATCGCCGAAGGGGGAAAACGTCCCGCCGGGCGGGACGTTTGGGTGCGGGCGCGGGCTGGCTAGAACCAGGCCTCCTGCATGCCCAGGCAGGTGTCGTCGCGGGCTTCGAGGAGCGTCAGCGCCTGGTTGCAGCCCGGCACTTCCCAGGTCAGGAAGTAACGCGCGGCCTGCAGTTTGCCCCGGTAGAAGTCCACATCCGCCGGGTTGCCGCGGGCCAGGCCCTGCTCGGCGCGGATCGCCTGTTCCAGCCAGCGCCAGCCGATCACCGCATGGCCGAACACGTTGAGGTACAGCGCCGAGTTGGCCAGCGCCTGGTTGACCTTGCCCTGCATCAGGTCGCCGAGCAGCGCCAGGGTGACCGTCGACAGGCGCTGCAGCAGGTGCTCCAGCGGCTGACGCAGCGCGTTGAGCGACTCGTACTCGGCGGCGCGATGGCAGCAGTCGCCGATCAGCCGGGTCAGTTGCTTGAGGCCGGCGCCGTTGTTCTGCGCCACCTTGCGTCCGAGCAGGTCGAGCGACTGGATGCCGTGGGTGCCCTCGTGGATCGGGTTGAGGCGGTTGTCGCGGTAGTACTGCTCCACCGGGTAGTCGCGGGTGTAGCCGTGGCCGCCGAGGATCTGCACCGCCAGCTCGTTGGCCTTCAGGCAGAACTCGGAAGGCCAGGACTTGACGATAGGAGTGAGCAGGTCGAGCAGCTCGTGGGCCTGCTTGCGCTCTTCCTCGGTGGCGAGGGTCTGGGTGTCGTCGAACAGGCGCGCGGCATACAGGCCGAGGTCGAAGGCGCCCTCGACGTAGGCCTTCTGGGTCAGCAGCATGCGCCGCACGTCGGCGTGCTGGATGATCGAGACCTGCCCGGAGGTCGGGTCCTTGCCGTCCGGCAGGCGGCCCTGCGGACGCTCGCGGGCGTAGTCCAGCGAATACAGGTAGCCGGCGTAGCCGAGCATCACCGCGCCCATGCCGACGCCGATGCGCGCCTCGTTCATCATCTGGAACATGTAGGACAGTCCGGCGTGCGGCTTGCCGACCAGGTAGCCGACGCAGGCGCCGTTGTCGCCGAAGTTCAGCGCCGTCGAGGTGGTGCCGCGCCAGCCCATCTTGTGAAACAGCCCGGCCAGCGCCACGTCGTTGCGCGCGCCCAGCGAGCCGTCGTCCTCGACGAGGAACTTCGGCACGATGAACAGCGAGATGCCCTTCACCCCGGGCGGTGCGTCCGGCAGCTTGGCCAGCACCATGTGCACGATGTTCTCCGACAGCGGATGGTCGCCCCCGGAGATGAAGATCTTGTTGCCCTTGATCCGGTAGCTGCCGTCGCCGGCCGGCTCCGCACGGGTGCGGATGTCCGACAGCGACGAGCCGGCATGCGGCTCGGTCAGCGCCATGGTGCCGAAGAAGCGCCCCTCGATCATCGGCTCCAGGAAGCGCCGCTTCTGCTCCTCGCTGCCGAAGCTCTCGATCAGGTTGGCCGCGCCCATGGTCAGGAACGGATAGGACGTGGTCGCCGCGTTGGCGGCCTGGAAATGCGCGAAGCAGGCCTGGGACAGCAGCGTCGGCAACTGCATGCCGCCCTGCTCGAAGCTGCGCGCGGCGTTCAGGAAGCCGGCCTCGAGGAAGGCATCGACCGCCGGCTTGACTTCGGGAATCAGCTTCGCCGCGCCGTCGATGTATTCCGGCTCGTTCTCGTCGCCCTTGCGGTTGTGCGGGGCGAAGAACTTCTCGGCGATGTTGCGCGCGGTGCCGATAGCGGCGTCGAAGGTCTCGCGGCTGTGCTCGGCGAAGCGCTCGCGCTGGGTAAGGGCTTCGGCATCGAGCACTTCGTAGAGCTCGAAAGCCAGGTTGCGGGAACTGAGCAGGGTCTCGGACATGGGTACCTCCGGTTGGATCGGGCCAGTCTGGGCCCGCGAAGGCGCTCCGACCAGCACCATGCACGAGCGTGATGGAGGCGCAAAAGCCGCTGCCGGGGCGGTAGAATTCGCCGCCTGAGCCGAGGACCTTCGATGAACTACCGCCACGCCTTCCATGCCGGCAACCATGCCGACGTGCTCAAGCACCTGATCCTCGCCAGGATCATCGCCGCCCTGTCGCGCAAGGAGGCGCCCTTCGCCTACGTCGACAGCCACGCCGGCATCGGCCTGTACGACCTGCAGGGCGACGCCGCCAGTCGGACCGGCGAGTGGCTGGCCGGCATCGGCCGCCTGTGGGATACGCCGATGCCGGCGGCGATGGCCGACTATCGCGCCACCATCGCCGCCCTGAACCCGGCGGGCACGCTGCGCTACTACCCCGGCTCGCCGGAGCTGGCGCGGCGCCTGAGCCGCCCGCAGGACCACCTGCAACTGAACGAAAAGCACCCGGAAGACGGGCGCCTGCTCAAGGAAAACATGGCCGGCGACCGCCGCGTGGCGGTGCACCTGGGCGAGGGCTGGCACGTGCCGCGGGCGCTGCTGCCGACCCGCGAGAAGCGCGTGCTGATGCTGATCGACCCGCCGTTCGAGAAGGCCGACGAACTGCAGCGCTGCGCCCAGGCGCTGCAGGAAGCCATCGCGCGCATGCGCCAGGCCATCGTCGCGATCTGGTATCCGATCAAGGACGAGCGCCAGCTCAAGCGTTTCTACCGCGACCTGCAGCAGAGTGGTGCGCCCAAGCTACTGCGCGTCGAGCTGCTGGTGCACCCGGCCGACGAGGCGCAACGCCTGAACGGTTCCGGTCTGGCCATCGCCAACCCGCCGTGGGGACTGGAAGAGGAGCTGCGCGAGCTGTTGCCCTGGCTTGCCGAGCACCTGGCGCAGAGCGAGGGCGGCTGGCGGCTGGACTGGCTGATCGAGGAGTGAGGCCGCGGCTCAACCGCGCTGGCGTGCATCCACGTGATAGGACAGCTGCAGGCGCGGGTTAAGGTACTCCAGCACCTCGGCCGGCAACTGCGCCGGTCGCAGCGCGCGGGCGATCGCCAGCTGCGGCTCCTGCTCCAGGTCGACGATCAGCGCTTCGTTCTTCGGCACCGTGGCGTCGTAGAGAATCAGCGTCGGCTTCAGCGGCAGGCTCGGGTGCATGGCCAGCACCAGGGCGTAGGCATCATTGTCGAGCTGCACCAGGCTGCCCGGCGGATAGACCCCCATGACCCGGATGAACGCCTTCAGCGCGACGTCGTCGAAGCGCGCGCGCACGGTGAACATCTTCGCCAGCGCCTCGTGCGGGCTCAGGCCGTCGCGCGGGTTGAGCGGGTTGCACAGGTTGTCGAAGTAGTTGGTGATGCAGACCACCCGGCTCAGCCGGCTGATCGACGCCTCGCTCAGTTGGCGCGGATAGCCGCTGCCGTCGCAGTACTCGTGGTGCTCGTGGATGATCCGCAGGATGTCGTCGTCGAACATCAGCCCCTGACCGACGCGCAGGCCGTAGTCGGTGTGCATCTGCAGCAACTGCTGCTCGGAGCGCGTCAGCGGCGGCGGCTTGAGCAGCACCTTGCTGGGGATGTCCAGCTTGCCGATGTCGTGCAGTACCGCGCCCATGCCCAGGCTGTGGCAAACCTCTGAGTCGAAGCCGAGCTGCCGGCCCAGCAGCAGCGACAGCACGGTCACGTTCAGCGGATGGTAATAGGCGTCGTCGGAGGCCTTGCCGTTGATGCTGTGCAGCACCACGCCGTCCTCGCCGAGCAGCACCTCGACCATGTCGGCCACCAGCGCGCCGGCCTCCTTGGTCAGGTCTTCCGGCTGCCGGCGCAGGGTCTGGATCAGGCCCTTGGCGCGCTGGCTGGTCTGCACGAACTTGCGATCCACCTCCGCCAGGCGCTTGCGCAGGACGCTGAGCTTGCGCACGCGCTTCTCGCGGGCGATCTCCTCGGCGCTGGGCGGCGGCGCTTCCACAGCCGGCGGGGCTTCGGGCTCGGGCAGTTCCAGCGGGGCGCAATCGCTGCGCGCGGGGTCGTAACGCAGCCGTTTCAGGCCCAGGTCGCGGAGCGCCTTGATCTGCCCCTCGTCCTTGATCTTGAACTTGCTGAACGCGAAGGAATGCTCCCACCAGCCCAGTTCGAGCTGGACATAGAGACCGACGCAGAGCTGGTCGGGAGTGATGTAGACGGGTGTTTCGGGCATGCCTGGCTCGCAAGGCTGATCGGCTGCTGGCTATTTACTGGCATTTTGCAGCGTAGTCTAGACCTCGGCGGGCACCGCGCTCACGCCGGCGAGCCAGGCGGCGCGCTTCACGCCGGCAGGCAGACGCCCGTGCCGCCCAGGCCGCAGTAGCCGTTGGGGTTCTTCGCCAGGTATTGCTGGTGATAGGCCTCGGCGTAGTAGAACGTCGGCGCCTGGATGATCTCGGTGGTGATGCCGGCGAATCCAGCCTTCTCCAGTTCGGCCTCGAACGCCGCGCGACTGGCTTCGGCGGCCGCGGCCTGCTCGTCGTTCAGCACATGGATCGCCGAGCGGTACTGGGTGCCGACGTCGTTGCCCTGGCGCATGCCCTGGGTCGGGTTGTGCGCTTCCCAGAACACCTTGAGCAGCGTCTCGTAGGAGGTCAGCCGCGGATCGAACACCACCAGCACCATTTCGGTGTGGCCGGTCAGCCCGGAGCAGACCTCGTCGTAGGTGGGGTTTGGCGTGTAGCCGCCGGCATAGCCGACCGCGGTGCTCCACACGCCCGGCTGCTGCCAGAAGCGCCGCTCGGCACCCCAGAAGCAACCCAGCCCGAACAGGGCCTGCTGCATGCCGGCGGGGAAGGGCGGCTGCAGCCGGTTGCCGTTGACGTAGTGCGCTTCGGGCACCGGCAGCGGCGTTTCACGGCCGGGCAGCGCCTGTTCGGGCTGCGGCAGTTCGAGTTTGTGGGCGAGGATTTGCGAGCGCAGAGCCATGGTTGCCTCCGGGACTGAAAAGGGCGCGGTTGCCGTTGGATGTCGGCGCCTGGACGGACAAGCATGCCGGCAAAACCGTGGAAAAGTCACCTGCAGGGTTGGACCGGGCGGCGCGACGAAGGTGCGTGCAGGTCAGTTCTGCTGGCGATAGCGGCGCAGCCGTTCGACCAGTTCGGGGCCGGGGATCGGTCGGTCGAACAGGTAGCCCTGGCCGATATCGCAACGCTGCTTGCGCAGGAAGGCGAGCTGCTCGACGGTCTCGATACCTTCGGCGACGACGGTCAGCTTGAGGTTGTGCGCCATGGCGATCACCGCCGAGGTGATTTCCATGTCGTCCTGGCTGGTGGGGATGTCGTTGATGAAGCTGCGGTCGATCTTCAGCACGTCGATGGGGAATTTCTTCAGGTAGCTCAGCGACGAGTAGCCGGTGCCGAAGTCGTCCATCGCCAGGGTCAGGCCGAGGTCCTTGAGGCGGTTGAGCTGGTCGCGGGTGTCCTCGGTGGCTTCCAGCAGCAGGCCTTCGGTGAGTTCCAGCTCGAGCAGCGAGGCGGGCAGGCGCTCTTCCTCGAGGATACTGGTGATGGAACCGACCAGGTCGGGATCGGAGAACTGCTTGGGCGACAGGTTGATGGCGATCTTCAGGTTGCCGAAGCCCTGCGCGGTGAGTTCCTGGCTGGTGCGGCAGGCCTGGCGAACCAGCCACTTGCCGATCGGGATGATCAGCCCGGTTTCCTCGGCCACGCCGATGAACTGGTCGGGGCGGATCATCCCGCGCTCCGGGTGGTTCCAGCGCAGCAGCGCTTCCATGCCCAGCAGCTTGCCGGTGCGCAGGCAGAGCTTGGGCTGGTAGAAGACTTCCAGCTCGTTCTGGGTCAGCGCGCGACGCAGGTTGTTCTCGACGAACAGCTTGTAGCTGGCCTCGGCATTCATCGCCTCGGTGAACACCTGCAACTGGTGCTTGCCGTTGGCCTTGGCCTTGTGCAGCGCGAGGCCGGCGTGCTTCATCAGCGTCTGCGGGTCGCGTCCGTGGTCGGGCGAGCAGGCCAGGCCGACCGATCCGGTGACGCTGATCAGCTGGTTGTCGACGAACAGCGGCTTGTCCAGCAGGTGCAGCACCTGGTTGGCATGGCGCTGCCCGGCCTCCAGGTCGGTCTTGGTCAGCAGCACGGCGAACTCGTTGCTGGCGAAGCGCGCCAGGGTGCCGTTCGGCGCCAGGCTGTTGCGCAGGCGCCGCGCCAGGTTGACCAGCAGCTTGTCGCCGGTCTGGTGGCCGAGGCTGTCGTTGATCCGCTTGAAGTTGTCGATGTCCACCAGCAGCAGGCTGACCGGCACGTCGGCGTCGCGCTCGAAATGTTCCTCGAGGCTGCGGATGAAGTGCGGGCGATTGCCCAGGCCGGTGAGGTTGTCGGTGTAGGCCAGGCGCTCGATGCGCTGGTGCGCCAGCTTGTTCTCGGTGACGTCTTCGTAGATGCCGATGTAGTGGGTCAGCTCGCCTTCGGTGCCGTAGACCTTGGAGATCGACAGCTGGCCCCAGTAGGGCTCCAGGTTCTTCCGCCGGCTGCGGAATTCGCCTTGCCAGCTGTTGGTGGTGGCCAGGCTGGAGTTGTCGTCGAAGAGCAGTTCGCTGAGGTTTTCCAGCGCTGGCAGCTCCGACAGGCGGCGGTTCTGCACTTCCTCGACGCTGTACTGGGTGATTGAGGTGAAGCTCGGGTTGACGTATTCCACCAGGCCGTCGCAGTCGACCAGCAGGAAGGCGCTGGCACTCTGTTCGACGGCGCGCTGGAACAGGTGCAGTGCGCTGGCGGCGTTGCGTCTCTGGTGGTTGGCCAGGACCTGCGCGTACTGGTCGGCCAGTTCGCCAGCGAAGGCCACCTCGTCGGTCTGCCATTCGCGCTGGCCGCCGGTGTGCTCCAGGCACAGCACGCCGACCAGCTCGCCGCCGACACGGATGCCGGCGGCGAGCAGCGCGGCGATCCCCACGGGCTGCAGGTAGGTTTCGCCCAGCTCGCGGGTGCGCGGGTCCTGCTGGGCATTGCTGGCTTCGATCGCGCGGCCGCCGTTGAGCGCTTCCAGGTAGCGCTTGAAGGGCCGCGCATCCAGGGCGAGCGGCTGCTCGTGCCGGTCGATGTCGCGGCGATACAGCGCCACCGGCTCGAGCCGCTCGTTGGCCAGGTTCCAGATGCTGGCGCGGGCCACGGCGTAGGTCTCGCAAGCGGCCTGGGTGATCAGCTCGGCGGCTTCGCGCAGGGGATCGCTGGAGTTGTAGCGGTGCCGCGCCAGACGCAGGATCAGGCTCTGCTGCGCGCGCGAGCGGACCAGGTGCTGCAGGTGGTCGTCCTGGGTCTGCTGGTACAGCTGCAGCGACGCGCGCAGGCGCGCGTTCTGCGCCTCCAGTTCGCTCTCCAGCTCACTCTCGCCGGCCACCGCGGCGGCGTCGTCGACGATCATCAGGTAGCCGCGCAGCAGTTGGCGCTTGTGCTGCTGGAAGCCTTCGCCGATCTCGATCACCTGCAGCGGTCGCTCCGGTGTGTGCAGGGTGTAGCGCACCGTGTAGTGCGGCGCCTGCTGGAGTTGCTGCTGGATGACATCGTGCAGCCGGTAGCGGGCTTCGGGCTCCATCAGGCTGGCGAAGGGGCTGCCGATCAGGGCGCAGAGCTCGCTCGCAGGGAGTCCCAGGCGTTGCTCGCAGGCCGGATCGAGGAACAGCAAAGCCCAGCTGGCCTCGTTCAGCCGCTCGAAACGCAGCATTCCCAACCGAGAGGGCACGGGGAGTTGCGTAACTACCTCGACCGCCGGACGGCTGGCGGGATCGGGATGGTTCTTCATTCGGGCGGCTGCTTCCGGTTTTAGGACCTGGGTAGGGGCGTCGGCCCGTCAATGTGTCGGGCAAGGGTGCATCAAAGTCTCTGCCGCTGACAAGCGTAGAGGCACTTTGGCAGCACTCTGCGGGAAGTGCCTGTTTTAACAGACATTCGGTAGGGTTTTTTTGCGGACTGCACAGTCAAAAAAAAGCCCCGCTGGGAGGCGGGGCCGAGGAACGAGCGTGGCGTGCTCGAGCAAGGGGGCCGGCGGGCCGTGTGGCTCGCCGGAAAACCGTTACAGCAACAGCGTGCGGATATCGCCGAGCAGCTCGCCGAGACGCTTGGTATAGCGCGCGGCGGCGGCACCGTTGATCACCCGGTGGTCGTAGGAAAGCGACAGCGGCAGCATCAGGCGCGGCTGGAAGGCCTTGCCATCCCAGACCGGCTGGATGGTCGCCTTGGAGACGCCCAGGATCGCGACTTCCGGCGCGTTGACGATCGGCGTGAAGCCGGTGCCGCCAATGTGGCCGAGGCTGGAGATGGTGAAGCAGGCGCCCTGCATGTCGTCGGCGGCGAGTTTCTTGGTGCGTGCCTTTTCCGCCAGCGCGGCGGCCTCGGCGGCCAGTTGCAGCAGGCTCTTCTGGTCGACGTTCTTGATCACGGGGACCAGCAGGCCGTCCGGCGTGTCCACGGCGAAGCCGATGTTCACGTACTTCTTGCGGATCAGCGCCTTGCCGCTGGGAGCCAGTGCACTGTTGAAGTCCGGCAGTTCCTTCTGCAGGTGCGCGCAGGCCTTGAGCAGCAGCGGCAGCACGGTCAGCTTGACGCCGGCTTTTTCGGCGACGGCTTTCTGCGCGACGCGGAAGGCTTCCAGCTCGGTGATGTCGGCCGAGTCGAACTGGGTCACGTGCGGCACGTTCAGCCAGCTGCGGTGCAGGTTGGCGGCGCCGACCTGCATCAGGCGGGTCATCGGCACTTCTTCGACTTCGCCGAACTTGCTGAAGTCGATTTCCGGCACCGGCGGAATACCCGCGCCGCCGGTTGCGCCCGCGGCGGCGGCTGGCGCGCTCTTGGCTTTCTGCAGCTGCGCCTTGACGAAGGCCTGCACGTCTTCCTTGACGATCCGGTCGCGCGGACCGCTGGCGGTGACGTCGGCGAGATCGACGCCGAATTCGCGCGCCAGCATGCGGACCGCCGGGCCGGCGTGGACTTTCTTGCCGGCCTTGCTCGGTGCAGCCGCGGCCGGCGCAGGCGCTGCCGATGCCTGGGGCTCGGTGACGCCCTGCTTGTTCGGTGCGACGGCCTGTTGCGGCGTGGCCGCTTCGGTCTTCGCCGCGGCCTTGGCCGGAGCGGCGCCCGCGACCTTGAGCACGAGGATCAGATCGCCGGTCTTGGCCTGGTCACCGACCTTGACCGCCAGGCTTTCCACCACGCCGGCTTTCGGCGAAGGGATTTCCATGCTGGCCTTGTCGGATTCCAGGGTGATCAGCGACTGGTCGGCTTCGACGGTGTCGCCGACCTTGACCATCACTTCGATGATGTTGGCGTCACCGCTGGAACCGATGTCCGGAACCTTGACCTCTTCACTGCTTTCGCCCGCGGGCTCGGCGGCCGCTTCGGGTTCGGCAGGCTTGGCGTCGCTCTTCGGCGCGGCAGCGGGAGCGCTGGCGGCCTTGGCGGGTTTGGCCTTGGCGGCGCCTTTCAGGACCAGGATCAGGTCGCCGGTGCCGACTTCGTCGCCGACCTTGACCGACAGGCTTTCCACCACGCCGGCGGCCGGCGAGGGGATTTCCATGCTGGCCTTGTCGGATTCCAGGGTGATCAGCGACTGCTCGGCTTCGATGGTGTCGCCCGGCTTGACCGACACTTCGATGACGCTGGCCTTGGCGCTGGAGCCGATATCCGGAACCTTGATCTCCTGCGCTTCGCCTTCGCCGGCGGATGCCGAGGCATCGTCGTCGCCCGGCGGTGTAGGCGCTTCTGACTCTTCCGGAGCCTCCTGGGTCTCGCCCACGGCGGCCTTGGGCTCGGCGGATGCCTGCTCGCTGGCGGCGCCGTCGGCGCTCTCCAGGTCGATCAGCAGGTCACCGGTCTTCAGGTTGTCGCCCATCTTGAAATGCAGCGCGACGACCTTGCCGGCCTTCGGTGCCGGAATTTCCATGCTGGCTTTGTCGGATTCGAGGGTGACCAGGCCCTGTTCGGCTTCGACGACGTCGCCGACCTTGACCAGTACCTCGATGACCTCGCCTTCGCCGCTGCCGATATCGGGTACGCGAATGGTTTCACTCACAATATGTTCTCCTGTTCGCTCGCGTTATCAGCAATCAAGCGGGTTGCGTTTCTCGGGATCGATGCCGAACTTGGCGATGGCTTCGGCCACCACCTTGCGTTCGACCGAACCGCGATCGGCAAGTGCTTGCAGCGCGGCGAGGCTGACCCAGCGGCGGTCGACTTCGAAGAAGTCGCGCAATTTCTTGCGGCTGTCGCTGCGGCCGAAACCGTCGGTGCCCAGGACCTGGTATTCCTTGCTCGGAACCCATTGGCGAATCTGGTCGGCGAACAGCTTCATGTAGTCGGTCGATGCGACGACCGGGCCATGACGTCCTTCCAGGCAGGTTTCGACGTAGGTCTTGCGCGGCTCTTCGGCCGGGTGCAGACGGTTCCAGCGGTCCACCGCCAGGCCGTCGCGACGCAGTTCGTTGAAGCTGGTGACGCTCCAGATGTCGGCGCCGACGCCGAATTCGGCGAGCAGCTCGGCTGCGGCGCGGACTTCGGTGAGGATGGTGCCGCAACCCAGCAACTGGACGCGGTGGGCGAAGTCGCCCTTGGCTTCCTCGAGCAGGTACATGCCGCGGATGATGCCTTCTTCCACGCCTTCCGGCATGGCCGGCTGCTGGTAGTTCTCGTTCATCACGGTGATGTAGTAGTAGACGCTTTCCTGCTTCTCCATCATCTGATAGACGCCGTGGCGCATGATCACGGCCAGCTCGTAGGCGTAGGTCGGATCGTAGCTGCGGCAGTTCGGGATGGTGCTGGCGAGGATGTGGCTGTGGCCATCCTCGTGCTGCAGGCCTTCGCCGTTCAGCGTGGTGCGCCCGGAGGTGCCGCCGAGCAGGAAGCCGCGGGTCTGTGCGTCGCCGGCGGCCCAGGCCAGGTCACCGATACGCTGGAAGCCGAACATCGAATAGAAGATGTAGACCGGCAGCATCGGCGTGTTGTAGTTGCTGTAGGCGGTGCCGGCAGCGACGAAGGAGGAGAAGGCGCCGGCCTCGTTGAGGCCTTCCTGGAGGATCTGGCCGTCCTTCTCTTCGCGGTAGTACATCACCTGATCGCGGTCGACCGGCTCGTACAGCTGACCTACCGGGGAATAAATGCCGAGCTGGCGGAACATCCCTTCCATGCCGAAGGTGCGCGCTTCGTCAGCCAGGATCGGCACGATGCGCTTGCCCAGTTCCTTGTCCTTGACCAGCGACGCGAGGATCCGGCCGAAGGCCATGGTGGTGGAGATTTCGCGATCGCCGGAACCGTCGAGCACGGCTTTCAGGGTTTCCAGCGGCGGGGTCGGGATACTCACGCTGGTGTGGCGGCGCTGCGGCAGGTGGCCGCCGAGCTTCTCGCGGCACTTGCGCAGGTACTTCATCTCCGCGCTGTCTTCTTCCGGACGATAGAAGGGCAGGTCATGGAGCTGCGAGTCATTGAGCGGGATGTCGAAACGGTCGCGGAATTTCTTCAGGCTCTCGATATCGACTTTCTTGGTGTTGTGCGCGGTGTTCTTCGCTTCACCGGCGCCGGTGCCGTAGCCCTTGATGGTCTTGGCCAGGATGACCGTCGGCTGACCCTTGTGGTTGACCGCCTGGTGGTAGGCCGCATAGACCTTGTAGGGGTCGTGGCCGCCGCGGTTGAGCTTCCAGATCTCGTCGTCGGTGAGTTTCTCGACGCGCTTGAGCAGTTCCGGATCGGCACCGAAGAAGTGCTTGCGCACGAAGGCGCCGTCCTTGGCCTTGTAGTTCTGGTAGTCGCCGTCGATCACCTCGTCCATGCGGCGCTGCATGCGGCCGTCTTCGTCCTCGGCGAACAGCGGGTCCCACATGCGGCCCCAGATGACCTTGTTGACGTTCCAGTTGGCGCCGCGGAAGTTGCCTTCCAGTTCCTGGATGATCTTGCCGTTGCCGCGAACTGGGCCGTCGAGGCGCTGCAGGTTGCAGTTGATGACGAAGATCAGGTTGTCCAGGTTCTCGCGACCGGCCAGGGAGATGGCGCCGAGGGTTTCCGGCTCGTCGGTCTCGCCGTCGCCGATGAAGCACCAGACCTTCTGTTTGCCGGCGGGGATGAAGCCGCGGTTTTCCAGGTACTTCATGAAGCGCGCCTGGTAGATCGCCTGGATCGGGCCGAGGCCCATGGAGACGGTCGGGAACTGCCAGAAGTCCGGCATCAGGTGCGGGTGCGGGTAGGACGACAGACCACCGCCATCGACTTCCTGGCGGAAGTTGTTCATCTGGTCTTCGGACAGGCGGCCTTCGAGGAAGGCGCGGGCATAGATGCCGGGCGACGCGTGGCCCTGATAGTAGATCAGGTCGCCGCCGTGTTCCTCGGTCGGGGCCTGGAAGAAGTAGTTGAAGCCGATGTCATACAGCGTCGCGCTGGAGGCGAAGGTGGAAATGTGGCCACCCAGGTCCGGGTCCTTCATGTTCGCGCGCATCACCATCGCCAGGGCGTTCCAGCGAACCAGCGAGCGGATGCGGCGTTCCATGAACAGGTCGCCAGGCATGCGTGCTTCGTGGGTGACGGGGATGGTATTGCGATACGGCGTGGTGATCGCGTAGGGCAGCTGAGTACCGCTGCGAGTAGCGAGTTCACCCATGCGGGTCATCAGGTAGTGGGCGCGGTCTTCGCCTTCGCGGTCCAGGACCGACTCAAGGGCGTCCAGCCATTCCTGGGTTTCGACGGGATCGAGATCTTGCATGGCTTGCTCCAGGGCGGAAAGGCAACCAAAATCGGCCGCCTGTAACACCACCGGCCTTGTGGGCCGGAAGTGGCTAAATTCTTGGATGTGCCGGTCATTCGGCCTTGTAGTTTTACTACATTCCGACGTCGGTTTCATCCATTCGGGCACATTGCCCAGTAGTAAAACTACAATAACAACGGCTTCTTCATTGCCAGCGTGGGCTTTCGGCAGGGGCGGAAAACCTCTTTCGCATCCCCCGTCGGCAACCCGCAGCCGACAAGGATAGACCATGAACCTGCCCCCACTCGTCGTCGTGCCGGACGTCCTGCGCAGCGGCGCCGAACGCGCGGAACAGGCCTTGCGCGCTGCCGTGACAAGCCTCGGCGACAGCGCCGAGCGGCGCCTTTCCAGCTGGCCCGCGCCGCGCCGCGCGGACTTCCTGAGGGTAACCGCCGCCAGCGATTTCGTCGCCGAACAGGCCGCGCGCAGCCCCGACGCCTTTCTCGAACTGGCCGATTCCGGCGAGCTGGAGCGTTCTCTGCAGACCGGCGAGCTGCGCGATCAGTTGCACCGCCTGCTTGCCGAATGCAGCGACGAGGACGACCTCGCGCGGCGCCTGCGACGTTTTCGCAACCGTCAGCAGCTGCGCATCATCTGGCGCGACCTGACGCGCCAGGCCGACCTGATCGAAACCTGCCGCGACCTCTCCGAGCTGGCCGACGTGTGCATCGACGAGGCCTACCGCTGGCTTTACCCGCGCCTCTGCGCGCAGTTCGGCACGCCGATCGGCAAGCGCTCCGGCGAGGCCCAGCAACTGGTCGTGCTGGGCATGGGCAAGCTCGGCGCCGGCGAGCTGAACCTGTCCTCGGACATCGACTTGATCTTCGGCTTCCCGGAGGGTGGCGAAACCCAGGGCGTGAAGCGCGCGCTGGATAACCAGGAGTTCTTCGCGCGCCTCGGCCAGCGGCTGATCAAGGCGCTCGACAGCATCACCGTCGACGGCTTCGTGTTCCGCGTCGACATGCGCCTGCGCCCCTACGGTTCCGCCGGTGCCCTGGTGTTCAGCTTCAGCGCGCTGGAGCAGTACTACCAGGACCAGGGGCGCGACTGGGAACGCTACGCGATGATCAAGGCGCGGGTGGTCGGAGGCGACCGGCAGGCCGGGCAGCAACTGCTCGACCACTTGCGCCCGTTCGTCTACCGGCGCTACCTGGATTTCTCGGCAATCGAGGCGCTGCGCCTGCTCAAGCAGATGATCCAGCAGGAGGTCCGGCGCAAGGGCATGGACGAGAACATCAAGCTCGGCGCCGGCGGGATTCGCGAGGTCGAGTTCATCGCCCAGGTGTTCCAGCTGATCCACGGCGGCCGCGACCTGAGCCTGCAGCAGCGCTCTCTGTTCAGGGTGCTGGCGACCCTCGAAGGGCAGGGCTACCTGCCGGCGGCGGTGATCGCCGAGTTGCGCGACGGCTACGCCTTCCTGCGCTACACCGAGCACGCCCTGCAAGCGATCGCCGACCGGCAGACGCAGATGCTCCCCGACGGCGCGCTGGAGCGCGCGCGGGTCGCCTTCATCATGGGTTTCCCAGACTGGGCCGCGTTCCACGAGCGCCTCAGCCACTGGCGCGAGCGCATCGACTGGCACTTCCGCCAGGTGATCGCCGACCCCAACGAGGAAGAGAACCTGCCGAGCCAGGCCAGCGTCGGCGGCGAGTGGCTGCCGCTGTGGGAAGACCGCATGGAAGAGGAGGCCATCGACCGGCAACTGCTGGATGCCGGCTTCGTCGATCCCTTCGCCGCGCGCAAGCGCCTCGCCGAACTGCGCAACGGGCCGCAGGCGCGCGCCATGCAGCGCCTGGGTCGCGAGCGGCTGGACGCCTTCATCCCGCGGCTGCTGAGCATGGCCGCCGAACACCAGGACCCGGACCGGGTGCTGGAGCGCGTGCTGCCGCTGGTCGAAGCCGTGGTGCGGCGCTCCGCCTACCTGGTGCTGCTGACGGAAAACCCCGGAGCCTTGCAGCGGCTGATCGCCCTCTGCGTCGCCAGTCCATGGATCGCCGGGCACATCGCGCGCTACCCGATCCTGCTCGACGAGCTGCTCAACGAAGGACGGCTGTTCAACCCGCCGAACGCGCCGGAGCTGGCCGCCGAACTGCAGGAGCGACTGCTGCGGATTCCCGAGGACGACCTCGAGCAGCAGATGGAAGCGCTGCGCCACTTCAAGCTGGCCCACGGCCTGCGCGTGGCGGCCTCGGAGATCAGCGGCTCGCTGCCGCTGATGAAGGTCAGCGATTACCTGACCTGGCTCGCCGAGGCAATTCTCGACCAGGTGCTGGCGCTGGCCTGGCGCCATACGGTGGCGCGCCACGGCGCGCCGAAACGCGCCGATGGCAGCCCATGCGATCCGGATTTCGTCATAGTCGGCTACGGCAAGGTCGGCGGCATCGAACTGGGCCACGGTTCCGACCTCGACCTGGTGTTCATCCACGACGGCGATCCGCAGGCGGAAACCGACGGGCCCAAGCCGATCGACGGCGCGCAGTTCTTCACCCGCCTCGGTCAACGGATCATTCACCTGCTCACCGCGCACACCAACTCCGGCCAGCTCTACGAGGTCGACATGCGCCTGCGTCCGTCCGGCGCGGCCGGGCTGCTGGTGAGTTCGCTGGGCGCCTTCGCCCGCTACCAGGAGACCGAGGCGTGGACCTGGGAACACCAGGCGCTGGTGCGCGCCCGCGTGCTGGTGGGCAATCGCCGGGTCGGCGAAGGCTTCGAACAGGTGCGCGCCCGCGTGCTCGGCCGCGAGCGCGATCTGCCGACGCTGCGCCAGGAGGTCAGCGAGATGCGCGCGAAGATGCGCAGCAACCTCGGCACCCCGCTGACCGCCGCCGGCACCGCGGCGAATGCCTTCGCCGCCACCGTTGGCTACGACCTCAAGCAGGACGCCGGAGGTATCGTCGATATCGAATTTATGGTGCAATACGCGGCCTTGGCCTGGTCGCACGGGCATCCCGAGCTGCTGCGCTACACCGATAACATCCGCATTCTGGACGGCCTGGCTGATGCCGGACTGCTCCCGGCCGAAGACGTCGCCCTGCTACAGGAAGCCTACAAGACCTACCGCTCCGTGGCGCATCGTCAGGCGCTGGAAAAGCTTCCGGGCGTGGTCCCAGGCGATCAGTTGCAGGCCGAGCGGCGCGCCGTGATGCGCATCTGGCGGACGCTGGGGCTGAGCTGAATCCCGGCGCGTCGCCAACCCGTATTAGTTGTACGAACCGAACCTTGAGGAGCTGGCAGTTATGTCGATGTCCGACCGCGATGGCGTGATCTGGTATGACGGCGAAATGGTGCAGTGGCGCAACGCTACCACTCATGTGCTGACCCACACCCTGCACTACGGCATGGGCGTGTTCGAAGGCGTGCGTGCCTACGAAACCCCGCAGGGCACGGCGATCTTCCGCCTGCAGGCGCACACCGACCGGCTGTTCGATTCGGCGCACATCATGAACATGAAGATCCCGTTCACCAAGGACGAGATCAACGAGGCGACCCGCGCCGCCGTGCGCGAGAACAACCTGGCTTCGGCATACATCCGTCCGATGGTGTTCTACGGATCGGAAGGCATGGGCATCCGCGCCGACAACCTGAAGGTCCACGTCATCGTCGCCGCCTGGCACTGGGGCGCGTACATGGGTGAGGAAGCGCTGAAGAGCGGCATCAAGGTGCGCACCAGCTCCTTCACCCGCCACCACGTGAACATCTCGATGACCCGCGCCAAGTCCAACGGCGCCTACATCAATTCCATGCTGGCCCTGCAGGAAGCGGTTTCCGGCGGCGCCGACGAGGCGCTGATGCTGGACCCGGAAGGCTACGTCGCCGAGGGCTCGGGCGAGAACATCTTCCTGATCCGCGAAGGCCGCCTGTACACCCCCGAGGTGACCGCCTGCCTGAACGGCATCACCCGCGGCACCGTGCTGATCCTGGCCAAGGAACTCGGCCTGGAAATCGTCGAGAAGCGCATCACCCGCGACGAGGTGTACATCGCCGACGAAGCCTTCTTCACCGGTACCGCCGCCGAAGTCACGCCGATCCGTGAAGTCGATGGCCGGCAGATCGGCGGCGGCAGCCGTGGTCCGATCACCGAGAAGCTGCAGAAAGCCTACTTCGACCTGGTCAGCGGCAAGACCGACGGCCACGCCGACTGGCGTACCCTGGTCAAGTAAGTCGCCGGACCTTCCCGGCGAAGCCCGGCGCGAGGCGGCCCTGCGCAGCCTCCGTCGGGCTCGGGCGGTCCGCGCCTCGAGTCCCTTATGAATATTCTGATCATCGGCCCGAGCTGGGTAGGCGACATGGTGATGGCGCAGACGCTGTTCGCCTGCCTGAAACAGCGCCATCCCGGCTGTGCCATCGATGTGCTGGCGCCCGAGTGGAGCCGGCCGATCCTCGAACGGATGCCCGAAGTGCGCGAGGCGCTGAGCTTTCCGCTCGGCCACGGCGTGCTCGATCTTGCCGCGCGCCGGCGCATCGGTGCCGGCCTCAAGGGGCGCTACCAACAGGCCATCCTGCTGCCGAACTCGCTGAAGTCGGCGCTGGTGCCGTTCTTCGCCGGGATTCCCAAGCGCACCGGCTGGCGCGGCGAGATGCGCCTGGGCCTGCTCAACGACATCCGCAAGCTGGACAAGGACCGTTATCCGCTGATGATCGAGCGTTTCATGGCGCTCGCCTACGAGCCCGGCGCCGCGTTGCCGCAACCTTATCCGCGGCCGGCGCTGGTAATCGACCCGGCCAGCCGCGACGCCGCGCTGGCCACGTTCGGCCTGCAACTGGATCGTCCGGTGCTGGCGCTGTGTCCCGGCGCCGAGTTCGGCGAAGCCAAGCGCTGGCCGGTGGAGCACTACGCTAAGGTCGCCGAGCTGAAGATTCGCGAAGGCTGGCAGGTCTGGCTGTTCGGCTCGAAGAACGATCACCCGGTGGGCGAGGAAATCCGCGCGCGGCTGATCCCCGGCCTGCGCGAGGAAGCGCTGAACCTGGCGGGCGATACCTCGCTGGCCGAGGCCATCGACCTGCTCTCCTGCACCGCCGCCGTGGTCTCCAACGACTCCGGCCTGATGCACGTGGCCGCGGCGCTGAACCGCCCGCTGGTGGCGGTGTACGGCTCCACCTCGCCGCAGTTCACCCCGCCGCTGGCGGACCAGGTGGAGGTGGTGCGCCTGGGGCTGGAGTGCAGCCCGTGTTTCGAGCGCACCTGCCGTTTCGGTCACTACAACTGCCTGCGCCAGCTTGAGCCGCGCCCGGTGCTGGATGCCCTCGGCCGGCTGGTCGGCGACCCGCTCGAGGTGAGCTGACGTTGCGCGTCCTGCTGATCAAGACCTCTTCCCTGGGCGATGTGATCCATACCCTGCCGGCCCTCACCGATGCGGCGCGGGCGATCCCCGGCATCCGTTTTGACTGGGTGGTGGAAGAGGGCTTCGCCGAAATCCCGGCGTGGCATCCGGCGGTGGCGCAGGTGATCCCGGTGGCGATCCGGCGCTGGCGCAAGCACCCGTTGCAGACCTGGAAGAGCGGCGAATGGCGACGCTTCAAGGCGCGCCTGCGCGAGACCCGCTACGACCTGGTGATCGATGCCCAGGGCCTGCTGAAGAGCGCCTGGCTGACCCGCTACGTGAAGGCGCCGGTGGCCGGGCTCGACCGCGACTCCGCCCGCGAGCCGATCGCGGCGCGCTTCTACGACCGGCGCTACGCCGTGGCCCGCGAGCAGCATGCGCTGCAGCGCACCCGCGCGCTGTTCGCCGAGGCGCTGGATTACCCGCTGCCGACCGGCATCGGCGATTACGGGCTGGACCGCGCGCAACTGGCCGATCCCGCCGGCGAGCCTTACGTGCTGTTCCTGCACGGCACCACCTGGGCCAGCAAGCACTGGCCCGAAGCCGACTGGCGTGCCCTGGCCGAGCGCATCGCCGAACGCGGCTGGGCGATTCGCCTGCCGTGGGGCAACCCGACCGAGAAATCCCGCGCCGAGCGCATCGCCGCCGGCCTTGAAAAGGTCGCCGTGCTGCCCAAACTGAACCTTGCCGGGGTCGCCAAGGTGATCGCAGGCGCGCGCGCCTGCGTGGCGGTGGACACCGGCCTCGGTCACCTCGCCGCCGCGCTGGACGTGCCGTGCATCTCGCTCTACGGCCCGACCCGCCCGGACCGCGTCGGCGCCTACGGCCGCTCGCAGGTCCATCTGTGCGCGAGCGGGCCGGGCGCCGGCCTTGGCGACCGTGACACGCCGTGCTTCGACCGCCTCGATGCCGAGCGCGTCGGCACCGAACTGGAGGCGTTGCTGCTGGCGCCGGAGAGCGTTTTCGAGGATCGCGCCTGATGCAACTGGCTTTTGCCCTCTACAAGTACTTCCCCTTCGGCGGCCTGCAGCGCGACTTCATGCGCATCGCCCTGGAGTGCCAGCGCCGTGGCCACGCCATTCGCGTCTACACGCCGATCTGGGAAGGCGACGTGCCGGCGGGCTTCGACGTGCGCGTGGCGCCGGTCAAGGCGCTGTTCAACCACCGGCGCAACGAGAAATTCAGCGCCTGGATCGCCGCCGACCTGGCCCGCGATCCGGTGGACCGGCTGATCGGCTTCAACAAGATGCCGAACCTGGACGTCTACTACGCCGCCGACGGCTGCTACGAGGACAAGGCGCAGACCTTGCGCAACCCGCTGTACCGCAAGTGGGGCCGCTACAAGCACTTTGCCGACTACGAGCGTGCGGTGTTCGGCGCCGACGCGAAGACCGAGATCCTGATGATCTCCGAGGTCCAGCAGCCGCTGTTCGCCAAGCACTACGGCACCCCGGCCGAGCGCTTCCACCTGTTGCCGCCGGGCATCGCCGCCGACCGCCGCGCGCCGGCCAACGCCGCCGACATCCGCGCCGAGTTCCGCCGCGAATTCAAGCTGGCCGATGACGATCTGCTGCTGGTGCAGATCGGTTCCGGCTTCAAGACCAAGGGCCTGGACCGCAGCCTCAAGGCCGTCGCCGCGCTGCCCCGCGAGCTGAAGAAACGCACCCGGCTGATCGCCATCGGCCAGGACGATCCCAAGCCGTTCCTGCTGCAGATGGGCGCGCTGGGCATTTCCGAGCAGGTACAGATTCTCAAGGGGCGCAGCGATATTCCGCGTTTCCTGCTCGGCGCCGACCTGCTGATCCATCCGGCCTACAACGAGAACACCGGCACCGTGCTGCTCGAGGCGCTGGTCGCCGGGCTGCCGGTGCTGGTCAGCGCGGTCTGCGGCTATGCCCACTACATCGCCGATGCCGATGCCGGCCGCGTGCTCGCCGAGCCGTTCGAGCAGGCGCAGCTGAACGCCATCCTGGCGAGCATGCTCGCCGACGACGCGGCGCGTGCCGGCTGGTCGCGCAACGGCCTGGCCTTCGCCGATTCGGCGGACCTGTACTCGATGCCGGAGCGGGCGGCCGATGTGATTCTCGGAGAACGGCCATGAGCAAGCTGGTGCTGCAGGAACCCTTCAGGAGCCTCTGGCAGGGCCGCGATCCCTTCGTCGAGGTGGAGAAACTGCAGGGCGAGGTCTACCGCGAACTGGAGGCGCGCCGCACGTTGCGCACCGAAGTCGACGGCCGTGGCTATTTCGTGAAGATCCACCGTGGCGTCGGCTGGGGCGAGATCGTCAAGAACTGGCTGACCGCCAAGGCGCCGGTGCTGGGCGCCGGTCAGGAATGGGCGGCGATCCAGCGGCTGACCGAGGTCGGCGTGCCGACCATGACCTGCGTGGCGTTCGGCGAGCGTGGTGCCAACCCGGCGACGCAGCATTCCTTCATCGTCACCGAAGAGCTGGCGCCGACCGTCAGCCTGGAGGATTTCTGCCGCGACTGGCCGAGCGATCCGCCGCCACCGGCGCTGAAACGGGCGCTGATCGCCGAAGTGGCGCGGATGACCGGCGCCATGCACCGCGCCGGCGTCAACCACCGCGACTGCTACATCTGCCATTTCCTCCTGCACACCGACGCACCGCCGGCAACCGGCGCGTTCAGGCTGTCGGTGATCGACCTGCACCGCGCCCAGGTGCGCACGCAGACGCCGGCCCGCTGGCGCAACAAGGACATCGCCGGGCTGTACTTCTCGGCGCTGGACATCGGCCTGACGCGGCGTGACAAGCTGCGCTTCCTCAAGACCTATTTCGGCAAGCCGCTGCGCGAGATTCTGCGCGACGAAGCCGCGCTGCTGGCCTGGCTGGAGCGCAAGGCCGAGCGCCTGCTGCAGCGCTACCGACGCAAATACGAGCCAGGGGCCGCGGCATGAGCGGCGCCTGCATACAAGGGGCAACATGAATTTCAACGGACTGCGTGTCGGCATCGTCTCGTTTCCGGCACTGGGTGACGTCACCCTCTACCTGCGTCTGGCCTGGCTGTTTCATCGTGCCGGCGCGCAGGTGAGCTTCTTCAGCAAGACCCTCTATCCGGCGCGCGAGTACTTCGACTGGCTCGACGTGCGGCGCGATGACAGCGAGTCGCTGGAGGTGCTGTCGCCCCGCTTCGACCTGCTGATCGCCTGCTTCGAGAAGTGCTACGAGCCGGGCGCGGGTGCGCAGGCCTACGCGGCGCTGACCAACGTGGCCTTCGTCACCGCGAAGAAGATTTCCCGGGAGTCCGGCCTGCACGGGCGCGAGGTGATCGTGCGTGGCGAGCGCCTGCCGGGCGCGAGCATTCCGTTCTGCCTCGATTCGCGTGCCGGACAGACCATGGTCGACTGGGTCGACTCCTACGCCAACCAGGTGTACGGGATCTCCCTGGGGCCCGGTGAGCGGGTCATGGGGCGCGAGAAAGAGCCGGCACCGAGCCGCCGCGTGGTGGTTTTCCCGACCACGCCCAAGGAGAGCAAGAATTACTGGCTGGCCGGTTTCCGCCTGCTGGCTCATGCCATCAAGGCGCGCGGCTGGGACGTCGAGTTCGTCTGCATGCCGGACGAACGCGAGCGGATCGGCGCGGCCATCGGCGATTTCCCGCTGCATGCCTTTCCCGACGTCAAGGCGCTGATGGATTACGTCGCCGGCGCCGCCGTGGTCATCAGCAACGATTCCGGCGGCGGCCACCTGGCCTCGATGATGGACATTCCCACCTTCACCATCACCCGCCGGCGCAAGAACTTCGTCTGGCGCCCCGGCTTCAACCACAAGAACACCGTGCTGTATCCACTGTGGCGCTTCAAATGGCTCGGCAACTACGTCTGGCGGCCGTTCGTACCGGTCTGGCGGATCGCCCGCGACCTCGGTCAGGCGCGCTGATGGCGGGCTGGAAGCTCGATCCGTCGCATGCCGATCTGTCGGCGCACTTCGGCAGCCTGGAAGCGGTGTTCGCGCTCGAGGGCGAGCGCCTGACCCGCGACCCGCTGTCCGAGGTGATCCGTGTCGAAGTCGACGGCGTTCGCTATTACGTCAAGCGCTACTGGGGGGCCGGCAAGGGCGTGCGGCGCTACCTGGGCCGGCCGCGGGTCAAGGCCGAGTGGCAGAACCTCAAGCATTTCGCCCGCTGGGGCATCCCCACGGCGACGGTGGTCGGCTGGGGGCTGGAGCGTAGCGGCGGGGCCTTCCTGCGCGGTGCGCTGATCACCCGGGAGTTGCCCAACACCCACGACCTGGCGTGGCTTGCGAACAACCACGATCCCCGCCTGCGCGATCGTCGCTGGGTCGATGGCATCAGTCGGCAACTGGCTGCGGCGACGCGCATCCTGCACGACCATTCGTTCGCCCATAACGACCTGAAGTGGCGAAACCTGCTGGTCGACGACCGCGGCGAGCTGTTCTTCATCGACTGCCCAGGCGGCACCTTCTGGCGCGGCGCGCTGCTGCGCCGGCGCATCGTCAAGGACCTCGCCTGTCTGGACAAGGTGGCGAAGTACACCCTGTCGCGTACGCAGCGGCTACATTTCTACCTGCGGTACGCCGGCGTGACGCGGCTCGGGGCGAGCGACAAACAGCGTATCCGCCAGGTGCTGACCTATTTCGAGGGCCGCGAGTGAGCGATTACCTGTGTGGCGATGACCGCGACCTGTTCGAGCGCCACGTGCTGGCGAGCTTCGACGCGCTCTGGGCCTTGCAACTGGACGCTGTGGACGCGCCGAACCGGGCGGGGAAGGGCTGGAGCCAGGTCTTCCGCCTGGAGCTGGAGGGCCGCGGTTACTACCTCAAGCGCCAGTCCGACTACCTGATGCGCAGCCTGCGCCATCCCTTTGGCGAGCCGAGCTTCGCCCGCGAGTTCCGCAACATCCAGCGCTACCGTGAGCTGGGCATTCCGGCGTTGCAGGCGGCCTTCTTCGGCCAGCGAAAGGTGCGCGGCGAGCGCCACGCGATCCTCCTGACCCGGGCGCTGGACGACCGCCGGGACCTGCAGCACTGGCTGGAGGGCTGGGAGCAGCGGCCGGCGGAGCAACGCCAGGCGCTGCTGACGGCGGTGGGGCGGCTGGCGCGCCGGCTGCACGAGGCCGGGCAGAGCCACGGCTGTTTCTACCCCAAGCACATCTTCCTGCGCGAGGCCGACGGCTTCGACGCCTGCCTGATCGACCTGGAGAAGACCCGTCCGCTGCGCCGGGGCGAGGCCGACCGGGTGCGTGATCTGGAACCGCTGCTGCGCCGCGCGCACGTCTGGCAGGAGACCGACGTGCGCGGATTTCTCGCCGCCTACCTGGACCGGCCGGCGACGAGCGCCGAGGTGGAGCACTGGTTGCCGCTGCTCGCCGCGCGTCAGCGCCGCAAGGAGGCGCGCACGTGAAGCTGGCCGAGTTGCAGCATGCCGGCCGCGCGCCGGCGCTGCCGCTGAGCGTTGACCTCGGCGCGGACAGCCTGGAGGTCAGCGCTTGGCTGCGCGTGCTGCCGGGGCAGCGCTATGTCGGCCTGGCGCAGCGGCAGGGGCGAGCGGTGCTCGCCAAATTGCTGGTTGGCGCGAAGGCCGAGCGGCATTTCGCCCGCGAGCGCGACGGCGCGGCGCTGTTGGCCGCCTCCGGCCTGGATACCCCGGCGCTGCTCGCCGAAGGCTTCGAGGCCGGGCAGGGCGGCTGGCTGCTGTTCGAGTTCCTCGACGGCGCGCAGAGCCTGTGGGACGCCTGGCGCGCGGTGGAGCACCAAGCGCCGCTGTCGGACGCCCAGCAGGCCGTGCTGGGCGAAGCCCTCGCCGCCATCGCCCGCCTGCATGCCCAGGGCCTGTGGCAGAGCGATCTGCACCTGGACAATCTGCTGCGCCACGACGGTCGCCTGTTCCTCATCGATGGCGGCGGCGTGCAGGCGGAAACCCCTGGGCAGCCGCTGTCCCGAGCACGGGCGCTGGAAAACCTCGGGGTGTTCTTCGCCCAATTACCGGCGCGCCTGGAACCCTTTTTCGAAGAGCTGCTGGTGCACTACCTGCTGGCCAATGGCGAGCACGCCCTGCCGCTGGAAGCGCTGCTGAAGGATGTCGCCCGGGTCCGTCGCTGGCGTCTGCGCGATTACCTGCAGAAGGCGGGGCGCGATTGCAGCCTGTTCAGCGTGCGTACCGAGCCGCGCAGCCTGTGCGCCGTGCGCCGTGACGAGCAGGACGCCCTGGCGCCGCTGCTGGCCGACCCCGACGCGTTCATCCGCGCCGGGCAGTTGCTGAAGGACGGAGGCAGCGCGACGGTCGCGAAGGTCGAGGTGGCGACGCGCCAACTGCTGGTGAAGCGCTACAACGTCAAGGGCCTCGGCCACTGGCTCCGACGCTGCCTGCGCCCGAGCCGGGCCTGGCACAGCTGGATCGAGGGCAATCGGCTGGAGTTCCTCGGCATCGCCACGCCACGACCGCTGGCCTGCATCGAGCGACGCTTTCTCGGGCTGCGTCGCGGGGGCTGGCTGATCAACGTCTTCTGCGAGGCGGGCGACCTGTTCGCGCTGTTCGGGCGCGAGGGCGATCGTCTGCCGTCCCCGGAAGAGGCCGGCGCGATTCAGAGCCTCTTCGCCGACCTGGCGCGCGAGCGCATCAGCCACGGCGACCTCAAGGCGACCAACCTGCTGTGGGATGCCGGGCATCTGCTGCTCATCGACCTCGACGCGCTGCGCGCGCATCCACCGGGTGCCGGATGGCAGCGCGCCCAGGCGGCGGACCGCGCCCGCTTCATTCGCAACTGGCCGGCGGATAGCCCCCTGGCGCGTTGGCTGGAGGAAAACCTGCCCAGCGCCGAAGCGCCGCCACCCGCCGTGGGGCATGACTGATGCAGGTGGCCGATGCTCGCTGGAAACGGGACGCACCGGCCGATCTGCTATTGAGCGTGATCATTCCCGCCTACAACTACGCCTCGGTGTTGTCGCGCTGCCTGGATTCGGTGCTGATGCAGCTCACCGGCGAGTGCGAGCTGATCGTCGTCGACGACGGTTCGCAAGACACTACGCTCGATCTGCTGCGCGGACGGCATTGCGGGGCGCAGCGTGCCGCTTATCTGCGCCAGGACAACCGCGGCCCTTCCGCGGCCCGCAATGCCGGGCTGGCGATATCCTCCGGGCGCTGGGTGTTGTTTCTCGATGCCGACGATGTCATGGCTTCGGGGGCGATAGCGGCGATCCTGCATAGGCTGCGCACCTGCCCCGGTATCGATCTGTTGCTCGGCGGGCATCTGGATTGCGCGGAGGACGGCAGTAGCCGCTATCACCCTCCCGGACGGATCGCCGACGCGGTTTTTTCCCGGCTCGACGATTTCCTGCTGAAGAAACGCTTCGGCATGGGGCACGGCAGCGCTGTGTTCCGCCGCGCGCGGGCGACCTGCTGTCCCTATCCCGAGGATTTGAAGCAGGGCGAAGATCTGGCGGTTTTCGCCTTCATGCTCTCGTCGCCGGTGATTTCGGTGCTGGATGTTCCGCTCGTCTGGATCTACAAGCACGCGGATTCCCTGCGCAATCAGCTGGAGCTGGATGCCGCCCACGGCGACCGGGTTGCGGCGGCGGTCTTCGAGCGTCTGCCGGGCGAGTTCCAGCACCGCCTGCGCGCCTACCGGGCACAGCGCCAGCTGTCCCTGTTTCGCGGTTGCTACCTTGCCGGGCTGCGCAGCGAGGCGTTGGCTTGCTATCGTCGGGCCTGGCGGCTCGATCCCTGGATAGCGTGCCGCTGGGACTATCTTTCGAAATGGCTACGGCTGGTAATTGGCTGGCGAGGGACGCGACTTTGAGCGTGCAGGATGTGCACATGACGGACACCCGGCAGGTCGCTTCGCTGGCGCCGGGCACTTCGAGCGGCAGCCGGATCGACTATCAGCTCCAGCTCGGTGAGCGGCGCTACCCGGTCTATTTCTCCGCCGCAGGCATTCCGCTGTCCGGCGATGGCGAAGCGCTGCTGGCCATGGCCGCGCTGGGGGCGATGGCCACCGATACCGACCTTCGCTTGCCGGGCATGCTCTCGCCGCAGTTCCTCGCCAACCAGCGCCAGCTCATGCAGACGTTCACCGGTTGGTTTGCGCGCTATCGGCCGGTGTCGATCACCGCGCAAGCCCTGGTTTCCCGCCCGAAAGCGGCCACCGGGCGTGTCGGCAGTTTCTTCACCGGTGGCGTCGACTCGTTCTACACCTTCCTCAAGCACCGCGAGGAAATCACCGATCTGATCTTCGTGCACGGCTACGACGTCGCGCTGGACGACTTGCCACGGCGGCAGGCGATCAGCGAAATGGGCCGCGCGATAGACCAGGCGACCGGTGTGCGCTTCATCGAGCTGGAGACCAACGCCATCCGTCTGTTCAAGGACTTCGGGCGCTGGGGGTTGCATGGCCACGGATACGGGCTGGGCAGCGCCGCGCGCCATCTGGCCGACTACCTGGACCGGATCTACATTCCGTCCTCGTTCGCCGAAGCCGACCTGATGCCCTGGGCATCCCATCCGCAGACCGATCCGCTGTTCTCCGACGAGCGTCTGGAGGTCATCCACGACGGGTGCGAGGTCGGACGGATCGACAAGGTCGAGGCGCTGGCCGCGGACCCTTTGGCGCTGGCTCACCTGCGGGTTTGCTGGGAGCGGGTCGAGGGCAGCTACAACTGCGGGCGCTGCGAGAAATGCCTGCGCACCATGACGTCACTGGAGGCGCTGGGCGTTCTCAAAGACAGCGCGACCTTTCCGCCACGGGTGGCCCTGGAGCGCGTCCGTGCCCTAGTGATGTACGACGATTCCCTGATCAAGTTCGCCCGCGAGAACGTCCGCCTGCTGTCGGCCCGCGGGCTGGGCGACAGCCCTCTGGCGAGGGCCTGGCAGCAGGTGCTGGAGCGACCGCAGTGGCGCAACAGGCTGATCCTGCGCGGCAGGAAAATACGCGGCAAATGGCGGCGGGTTATCAGGAAAATAAGGAATGCCACGTGAGGCCGATCTGTTTGCTGGAATACACCGGCGCGATATTCGAGCGATTCGTCAACCTGGGTGACGATATCCAGACACTGGCTGTCAGCCGCCTGGTGCCGCGTGTCGATGGCTATGTGTCGCGTGAGGCCCTGAACCAGATCGCGGAGCCCTGCACCGTGCCGATGAATGGCTTCTTCATGAACACCGGGAACTGGCCGCCCTCCGCCCAGGTGAGCCCGGTGTTCTTCGCGTTCCATATCTCGCCCCCCGCGCAGGCGGTGATCTGCTCCCCCGAAGGCATCGATTACCTGCGCCGCTGGCAGCCCATCGGCTGCAGGGATCGCGGCACGCAGGCACTGCTCGAACGGCATGGCGTGCAGGCGTATTACAGCCGCTGCGTGACCCTGACCCTGCCACGGCGCGAGCAGTCGCCCGAAGGCGAGGGCGAGGTGTTTCTGGTCGGCCTCAGCCCGGCGGCTCGGCGGACGGTGCCGGCTTCGATTCGCAAACGTGCGGTCGTCGTCGACCAGGCCAAGCTGCGCCTGCCGATCGGCAACACGCGTTTGCGCCTGGAGCTGGCCGGCGAACTGCTGGACCAGTACCGCCGACGCGCGCGTCTGGTCATCACCTCGAAGATCCATTGCGCGATGCCCTGCATCGCCATGGGCATTCCCGTCGTGTTTCTCTACGACGCGGCGCGGCGCGACGACTATCGGGTGAAGATCATCGAGGACCTGGTGGGTATCCATTACGTGCACAATTCCGGGCCCCTGGCCGCGTTGCGCAACCTGCATCTGGCGCGCGGGATCGACTGGAATCCGCCGCCGCTGGATATCGAGTCGCTGAAACTCGAGATCGCCGCCGAGTTCGGCCGGGCGTTCAGTCGCGTCCACGCTGGCGAACCGGGCGTCGCCGAAGCGGAGTCCGCAACGTGAGCATCATCGTTTCGGAGCTTTCCTCGGACTGGTCGCGCGAGCCGTCGGAGAAATCGACGGTGACCTACCGCGTCGACCTCGGCGATCGGCACTACGACGTCTTCATCCGCAGCAACGGCTTGCAACGGCAGCCCGGACTCGATGCGGCGCTGCCGCTGGCATTGCTGGCGGCAATGAAGCTGCGTCGGCCGATTCGGGTCAAGGGGGCGCTGTCGGCGACCTACCTGGCGGGTGTCAGGCAGGTGATGGCGCTGTTCGAGGCAAGCTTCGACGAATATTTCGCGGTGCCGATCGAGGCCGATTCGATGTACCAGCCGGCGCCGCAGGCCGGGCCGCGCAAGGCGGCCTTCTTTTCCGGCGGCGTCGACTCCTTCTTCACCCTGATCAAAGGGCAGGAAGAGCTCACTGACATCCTGTACATCCATGGCTTCGACGTGCGCCTGGACGACCTGCCGCGACGTGCGGCGGTGAGCGCGATGGGCGCCGCCGTGGCCGAGGGCACCGGGACGCGCTTCATCGAGGTGGAAAGCAATCTCGGCAAGGTGATCCAGGATTTCGGCTCGTGGCCCATTCACGGGCACGGCTTTGCCTTGATGAGCGTCGCCCGCGCGCTGGCCGGCGATATCGGCGAAGTACGCGTTCCCGGGACCCACAGCCTGCAGCACCAGAAGCCCTGGGGCTCCTGGCTGGATACCGATCCGCTGTTTTCCGATGAACGTCTCGCCATCGTCCACGATGCCTGCGAGGCCGAGCGGATCGACAAGATCAGGCGCATCTCCAGCGAGCCGCTGGCGCAGGCGTATCTGCGGGTGTGCTGGGGCAAGGTCGACGGGATGTACAACTGCTGCCGCTGTGAAAAATGCCTGCGGACCATGGTTTCCCTGCATGCGCTGAATCGCCTCGAACAGTTCACCAGCTTCCCGCTGCCGCTGGAGACCCGGGACGTTGCGCGCACTCTTCTCCCGCGCGACGGCTTGCGCATCTACCTGGCGGAGAATATCGAGCTGCTTAGGCAGAATCGGCCGGAAGAGCGTGCATTGATCGCCGCCTTGCAGCGGCAATTGCGCCGGCCCATATGGCTGGCCGTGCTGCGCCTGAAGTGGCGCAAGCGATTTGCCCGGCTCAAGGGCCATTTTCGCCGCTTGACGCGGCGAGGCGCCGGACGCGACCTTGAGTGACGGGCTGAATTACCGATTTCGACGGGCCCCGCGATATAATCGCCGTTTTTTGCTGCTCGGTGCCGCCCCGCTTCCCCCTTCCGGATGAAGGTCGCCGCGGCCGGCCGTGCGCCGGGCACGACCCACTTGATGTGGTCATCCAAACTCAAGAGGCAACGCTGTGTCACTCACGATTCTCGGCCTTTCCGGCGCGCTCAGTCATGATCCCTCCGCCGCGCTGTACATCAACGGCAAGTTGATCGCGGCAGTGGAAGAGGAGCGCTTCGTTCGCGACAAGCACGCGAAGAACCGCATGCCCTACGAGTCGGCGAAGTTCTGCCTGGAGCAGGCCGGCATCCAGCCGGCGGATGTCGACGTGGTGGCGATCCCGTTCGCGCCTATCAGCATTTTCGGCAAGGCGCGCTGGCACTATGCGAAACGCTACTGGTACGCGCCGGATCGCGCGCTGGACGCCATCCTGCTCGGCAACCGCCGCTACAAGCGCTATCACAAGCGCATCGAATGGTGCCTGCAGCAACTCGGCTTCGACCTGAAGAAGGTCCGCATTGAGCCTGTCGAGCACCACCTGGCGCACGCCTCCAGCGCCTACCATTGCTCGGGTTTCACCGAGAAGACTGCGATCATGGGCATCGACGGCAAGGGCGAGTACGCCACCACCTTCTTCGGCTACGGCGAGAACGGCAAGATCCACAAGATCAAGGAGTTCTTCGACCCGGATTCGCTGGGCGGCCTGTATGGCGCGATCACCGAGTACCTCGGCTTCGAGATGCTCGACGGCGAGTTCAAGGTGATGGGCATGGCGCCCTATGGCGACGCGGCCAAGTACGATTTCTCGCGGCTGGCCAGCTTCGAGAACGGCGAGCTGACCATCAACACCGAGTACGCCAACGTCATCGGCTTTCGCCGCTACAAGGAGAAGGGCAAGGGCTTCTACTTCTCGCCCAAGCTGATCGAGTGGCTGGGACCCAAGCGCGAAGGCGACATCGCCGACGACCCCTACATCCACTATGCGGCGAGCATGCAGGCGCTGTTCGAGAAGCTCGCGCTGCAGATGATGGACCACTACCTGGGCGACATCATCAGGCAGACCGGCAAGATCGCCTTCGCCGGCGGATGTGCGCTGAACGTCAAGCTGAACCAGAAGATCATCGCCCGTCCGGAAGTGAAGGAACTGTTCGTCCAGCCGGCCTCCGGCGACGCCGGCACCGCAGTGGGCGCGGCCGCCTACGTCTCGCACCAGCGCGGCGTGCCGGTGGAGAAGATGGAGCACGTCTACCTCGGCCCGGCCTACTCCAACGAGGACATCATCGCCGCCTGCGCGCGTCACCCGAGCCAGCCGGTATGGAAGCGCATCGACGACATGCCGCAACGCATCGCCCAGATCATGGTGGCCGGCAACCCTGTCGCCTGGTTTCAGGGGCGCATGGAGTTCGGCCCGCGTGCGCTGGGCGGACGCTCGATCATCGGTTGCCCGAGCGTGGCCGGTGTCGCCGACCGGATCAACGCGCAGATCAAGTTCCGCGAGCGCTGGCGCCCGTTCTGCCCGTCGATGCTCGATACCGTCGCCCCGCAAATGCTCAAGGTCGACCATCCGTCGCCGTTCATGACCTTCACCTTCGAGGTCAACGACGAGTGGAAGAACCGCGTCGGCGAGGTCGTCCACGAGGACGGCACTTCCCGCGCCCAGGTACTCAAGCGCGAGTACAACCCGCGCTACTACGACATGATGAAGGCGCTGGAAGACCTCACCGGCAACGGTGTCTCGCTGAACACGTCGCTGAACCGCCGCGGTGAGCCGATGGTGTGCTCGCCGACCGATGCGTTGAACATGTTTTACGGGTCCGATCTGCCGTACCTGATCATGGAAGACATCCTGGTTGCCAAAGACGGGATGGACTGGCATGACCCCATCGGCTGAGCCGCGCGTTCTGCAGATTTGCCATGGCTATGACGGGCCCTTCCTCGATTGCGCCCGTCAGTACGCGGTGCTGTTCGCCGGGACGTCCTACAAGGTGACCACGGTGTTCCTGACCGGCGCGCCCGATCCGGCAGTGGCGGCCGGTTGCGCGTCCGACGAGGTGCTGTTTCTCGATTACAGCTCCCGGGACATCCGCGGCCTGAAGCTGCGCGCCATCCGCGAGATTCGCCAGATCGCCCGCCTGCGCAACGTGCAGCTGTGCATCGCCCACCGTTTCAAGCCTATCTACATCGCCTGCCTGGCCACCCGGTTGCCGGTGATCGGCGTGCACCACGCGTTCGGCATCTACACGCGGCTGATGCGCCGCGCATTCGTCGGCCTCTTTCGCCGTCGCCTGACGCTGCTCGGCGTCTCCGACGCCGTGCGCGACGACATGCGCCGCTGTCTCACCGACTGGCCTGCCGAGCGCATCCAGACGCTCTACAACCGTATCGACGTGGCCGCCGTGCAGGCTCTCCAGGTCGATCGCGCCGCCGCCCGCGCGGAGCTGGGTCTGCCGGATGGGGCCTGGATCGTCGGCAACGTCGGCCGCCTCCATCCGGACAAGGACCAGGCGACGCTGCTGCGTGGCTTCGCCGCCGCGCTGCCGGAGTTGCCGCCCAACAGCCTGCTGACGATCATCGGCACCGGTCGCCTGGAGAGCGAACTCAGGGCTCTTGCCCACGAACTGGGCATCGCACCGAAGGTCGCGTTTCTCGGCCAGGTGCCCGATGCGCGTCGCTACTTCAGCGCTTTCGACGTCTTCGCGCTGAGCTCCGATCACGAGCCTTTCGGCATGGTGCTGCTGGAAGCCATGGCCGCGGGTGTGCCGATCATCTGCAGCGACTGCGGAGGAGGGCGCGAGGTGGTCAAAGGCGTGGGGATGTTGTTCCCGCTCCGCGATACTGGCGTACTGGCGAAGCACTTGCTGAGCTTGGCGCGTGCCGATGCACCTCAGGCCGCCGACAGGCGCCAGGCTATGGCCGAGCGGCTGGACAGCTGCTTTTCCGACAGGGCGGCGCAGGCTCGATTCAAGGAACTGATGTCGCGCATGGAACGGCTGGAGGCATACCGATGAGCGAACCCGTGGTGCCTTTGGTTTCGGTACTGGTCCCTTGCTACAACTACGCCAGCTTCGTTGGCGAGGCGCTGACCAGCGTACTGGAGCAGGACTATCCCAACTTCGAGCTGATCGTCGTCGATGATGGCTCCACTGATGACAGTGCCAGCGTCATCGAGCGCACCATCGAAGCCTCGAAGCCTGGTTCGCGGGCACGCGGTGTCCTGTTCGTGAAACAGGAAAACCAGGGCGTGAGCGCCGCGCTCAACACGGCTTTGGCGCTCGCGGAGGGTGAGTTCGTCGCGACCTTCGATGCCGACGACATCATGCCCCAGGGGCGGTTGGCGGTGCAGGCGGCCTATCTGAGCGAACATCCCGAAGTGGGGTGCCTGGGAGGCGTGGCGATCCGCATTGACGAGCAAGGAGCGCTTCTACCCAAGAAAGACAAGAAGCGCGAAGTCCGGCGCTACGATTTTGATCGGGCGCTCGCGGAGGCCCTGGTGGTCGGCGGCAACATTGCCGTCTATCGCCGCGACGCGATGATTGCGGTGGGCGGGTACGACCCGGCGATCAAGGTGCAGGACTTTCAGATGACCCTGAAGATCGCCCACGAGGGTTACTTCGTCGATATCTTGCCGGAAATCGTTACGCTGTACAGGAAGCACCCCGATAGCTTGTCCAAGCAATACAAGTCTGAATACTTATATGGTCTACAAGTGATTCAAGACTATAAGGGGTGTGCCGCTTATTCTTCTTCAAAGTCAAAGCTGATAACGAAGGCGTTGCGCATCGCAGTAACGGATGACAAGGCTTACGCCTGGAGATTGCTTTTCCAGGTCCCGTTGGCTCATTGGGATGGCCAGTTGTTCAAGAGATTTCGTCATCTCCTGTTCAAGCCCAGCTCCAGGGGCTGCAGAAGCGGGATGGGTAATTGATTTATTTCGTGTATATTTTTAAAGAGAAGTTGTATGCCTTGCGATAAGGTTCGTATCGTTTCGCTGTATTGGAATAATGTCAGGCCGGATCTGGTTTCGGCCCAGGCTCGTGTCTTCAACTTTTTTGGCTACCCAATAGAACAGCAAAATCTGCATGGGGTCGATCACGGCGCCTGGATGGAGAAGATGCTCGATTCGGCAGCCGATGATGAGGTAGTCATTATCGTTGATATTGACTGCATTCCCTTGTCAGCTGAGGCGGTAGGGCGCGCCGTGAGAGTAGCGCAGGATGGGGCGATATTCGGGTGCGCTCAGTCGGCGAATCATATCGATCATCGATTCATCTATGCGGCTCCGATGTTTCTGGCACTTACTGGGCGAACCTGGCGCTTACTGGATGCTCCCTCTCTAAAAGCCAGTGAGCAGTATGACGTTGCTGGAAGATTGTCCGCAGTTGCCCGCCAACGAGGTGTCCCGGTAGAGCTGGCCTATCCAACGTGCTCTGCCGTACCTCTGTGGTTGCTGGGGGATACGTCGACTTACGGCCTGTTCACCATCTTCGAAGGGCAGTACCTGCATTTGTTTGAGTCTCGAAATACGGCTGTGGTGCAGTCCTTCGTTGCTTTGGCGAATTCCCTGGTGGCTGATGGCGAGTTGTTCGACTATCGCCCCTTTATTCTTCGTTGCAACCAGGAAAGCCACGAGCAATATGCCAAAAAATACTTCCTCAAACACAGCTTCTCCGGAAAGCTCAAGCGAGAGTGGGCGCGTTTGAAGAAGCGGGTTGGATGCTAGGTGGGCATGACGTGAGCGATCTGCCTTTGGTGTCCGTCGTTATCCCCTGTTACAACCATGGGCGCTATTTAAGTTCCTCGATAGCATCTGTGCTTGCGCAGGATTATCCTCGCATCGAGTTGATTGTGGTCAACGACGGTTCCCAGGACGACAGTCTTGAGGTCATGCGGAATCTTCAAGCGAGCCACGGGTTTCTGGTGATAGACCAACCCAACGGAGGCGTTACCTTGGCCTCTGAAGCGGGTTGTAAGGTTGCCAGTGGCGAGTACGTGGTGATATTCGATGCTGACGATGTGATGCCTCCTTACCGGATCAGCAAGCAGGTTGATTTTTTAAAGAGGCATCCTGATGTCGGCTGTTGCGGAGGGAACTTCGTTTATATTGACAGTGATGGTCGAGAGATTGCGGGTGCTCCTGTAAAGCGCTTCGGTATTTATGGTTTCCACGAGCTGTTCAGTGTGGAGGATCTTTGGGTGGGTGGGCCCACGTCGATGTATCGTCGTAAGGCAATGCTCGAAGTAGGTGGTTTCGATGTATCCCTAGATATTCAGGACTTGCAAATGGAGTTGAAAATAGCGCATGCGGGATACGATGTTGCCATTCTAGACGATATGCTTTCTTACTATAGAAGGCACTCGGAGAACAAATCTTCTAAATACAAGGAAAATTTTTATATTTGTTTAAGGTTGATTGATGCATATCGACAGGAGTCGGGGTATCGGCTGGCGTATCAGGCGTTGGTCAATAGCGCATTGAAGCGGGCAGTCAAGGAAGATTTGGCGTTTGCTGCATCCTTGTTCAGGATGTTGCCGCTGCGGGACTGGAATCGAAAGACGTTCAAACGATTCCGTAAGTACGTATGGGTGAACTGTGTCTCACGATTGACGGGTAGGCGGTCTGCCTAAGACGTCACTCGTCAAAGAACTCTTCCTGATCAGATATTTCCTTATATCCTCTCTTCAGGTCGTCGATGTTCTCTTCGAACAGCCATCGGCGATCCTCCTCATAACGCTGCATGTGTTTGAGGTTTCTTCTTCGCTTCCAGAGCGAAAGCCGTTTTCGCTCGAGGCGCATGTCCGCGAAATCGATGAGCCCTAGCCGTAGGTCTGGCAACAACAATACGTTGCCCAGATGCAATGATCGGAAGTAGACCCCGGCTTCATGGAGTTGCGCCAGTAATTGACCGAAGCGGTTGGCGAGATCCCGCCTTTGGGGCGGGGCAACACTGTTCATCGCCTGCCTTAGCGTTATGCCGGGAAGTCCCTTGTAACGAACGGCTGTGCGTTTGGGGCTGGACAGTCGGTACACCCCGACGATCTCCGGCACGGGCACGCCAAGCGCGCTGAGGGCGCAGGCATTGTCGGCGAAGCGCTGGGCGTAAGGCCTGAAAGCCTCCGAAGAAATCAGGTGTTTACGCCTGAAAAGCTTGAGGAAATCTCCGGTAGCCAGCCTCATCACCTTGGGCCCGTGGCCGTCAGCTTCGAGTACCTCAGCGCCTGACGTGAGGGTTTGATAGGCGATGGCGCTCATGGGCAGCATGGTGTGTTCCGACGAGATCATGTCCGCGGATTCTAACGAGTGTTTAGGCCCGTGTCCTTCGATGGTATAGTCTCTTTTTCCTTTCCGTCAGCAGTGGCCAATGACCGATTCAACAAGCAAATCTAATACAATGTCCAGTTTCAGGCTGTATATGCGCCTGCTGAGTTATGTGCGTCGTTATTGGGTGATGTTTGCTGTAAGTATGCTGGGTTACATTATTTTTGCGTCCACTCAACCGATGATGGCCGGGCTGTTGAAGTACTTCGTGGATGGAATTGCCCATCCTGAAAAAAATATTACGCAGTTGCCCATTCTTGGCGAGATGCAGCTGCTGTATGCAGTTCCGCTTGCATTGTTGCTCATTACGGTATGGCAAGGCATAGGTTCTTTCTTAGGGGGGTATTATCTGGCTCGAGTTGCTCTTGGGCTTGTTCAGGATCTGCGTGTAGCGCTGTTCAATAACCTGCTTACATTGCCCAATCGATATTTCGACAACCATGCATCCGGGCACCTTATCTCGCGGATTACCTATAACGTCAGCATGGTTACTGGTGCAGCGACAGATGCACTGAAAGTGATGGTCAGGGAAGGTCTTACCGTTGTTTTTCTGTTCGGCTATCTGGTGTGGATGAACTGGAAACTGACACTGGTCATGGTCGCCATCCTTCCGGTCATTGCGCTGATGGTACGCACGTCCAGCCGCAAGTTTCGCAACCAGAGTCGAAAAATCCAGGGGGCAATGGGCGAGGTGACGCATGTCACGTCCGAAACCATTCAGGGCTACCGGGTGGTCCGCAGCTTTGGTGGCGAGCGCTATGAAAGCGAGCGATTCCTGGCGGCCAGCGAAGACAACATGCGCAAGCAGCTGCGAATGACGCGGACCTCGGCGATCTACACTCCGAGCCTCCAGTTCGTCACCTACAGCGCCATGGCGTTGCTCATGTTCCTGGTGTTGTTCCTTCGCGGAGACTCCACGGTCGGTGACCTGGTGGCCTACATCACCGCGGCAGGCCTGCTTCCCAAGCCGATTCGCCAGCTTTCGGAGGTCAGCTCGACCATCCAGAAGGGCCTCGCGGGCGCGGAGAGCATCTTCGATCAACTCGACGAGGCGCCAGAGAAGGACGAGGGGACGGTAGAGAAGGAGCGCGTCAGCGGCGCGCTGGAAGTTCGCAATCTCAGCTTCACGTATCCGGGTACGGAAAAACTGATCCTCGACGACATCAGCTTTCGCGTCGAGCCGGGGCAGATGGTTGCTCTGGTAGGGCGCTCCGGGAGCGGTAAGTCCACGCTCGCCAACCTGATTCCGCGCTTCTACCAAGGCGAGCCGGGCGCGATCCTGCTCGACGATGTGCCGGTCGAAGCGTATCGCTTGCGCAACCTGCGCAAGCATATCGCGCTGGTTACTCAGAACGTCACGCTGTTCAACGACACCGTCGCGAACAATATCGCCTACGGCGATCTGTCCACTGCGCCGCGGGAGGCTGTCGTGCGTGCAGCGGAAGATGCCTACGCCAAGGAGTTCATCGATCAGCTTCCACAGGGCTTCGATACCCTGGTCGGTGAGAACGGTGTGCTGCTGTCGGGTGGCCAGCGTCAGCGTCTCGCCATCGCCCGCGCCTTGCTCAAGGATGCCCCGGTACTGATTCTCGACGAGGCGACCTCCGCGCTGGATACGGAGTCCGAGCGGCATATCCAGGCCGCTCTGGATGAAGTGATGAAGGGGCGCACCACCTTGGTTATCGCGCATCGCCTGTCGACCATCGAGAAGGCCGACACCATTCTGGTGATGGACGCGGGGCGCATCGTGGAGCGCGGCTCGCACCAGCAGTTGCTGGATGCCAATGGCTACTACGCCAAGTTGCATGACAAGTTCGAAGAGCTCGCTCGGGATGAGCAGTCCTCGCACTGATGGTTTCCTGCGTGTTTCTGCCGTATCGGCTTCGGGTTCGATAATCATGTTACCGCGCCTTAATCGGACTTTTGCCCCATGAAATTTAGCGGTGACAGCGATATCACTCTGGTAGTGACCAGCTGCGGACGTTTCGATCTGCTCGCCAGGACGCTGGAAACCTTCGATGCGTTCAATACCGCGCCGATCAACCAGGTCATCATCACGGAAGATTCTGGGAATGATGCGGTGGCTGACGCATTACCTGCTCATTGGAAGGAGCACACGAAAATTTTCGTCAATCGACCGAAGATTGGTCAGCTTGCATCCATCGATCTGGCCTATGAGGCGGTGAAAACACCCTTCATTTTCCATTGTGAAGACGATTGGGAGTTCTATCGCCCTGGTTTCGTCGAAGCATCCAGGGCAATTCTCGAACAGATGCCTTCCGTGCTCGTCGTCTGGTTGCGAAGCTTTGCCCATGACGTCCGCATCAGTTACCCCTTTCATTCGCTGGGCGAGCGCTACGTCATCGAGGGCGAGGCGTGTTCACGGCTGCTGTCGAGCAATCCTTCGTGGCAGGGGTTCACCTTCAATCCAGGCTTGCGTCGTCTGCAGGACTATCGCCCCCAGGCTCCCTTCGCCCGTTTCGAGTCCTCGGCAGCGGGTGAGTCGGGCCTGTCCAGGGCCTATGCGGAGCAGCGGTTTTTCGCGGTCATACTGGAATCGGACGCCGTCCTGCATATCGGCGGAGAAAACCACGTCTGGAACCCGCAGGACGCTCTCAAGAAGAAGAGAAAGTTGCTGCGCAGGGTGGCGCGGGTGATGGTGGCGCTGGCAATCCTTGGCATCGGTGCATTGATCGGCGCTGCCGTCTGCGGGTTCGACTGATGCCTATCGCGTCGACGTCCCGGGTCTTCGATGTGGCGCAACGGTGCCGGTTGATGCTCATCCTGCTGTCCTTTTTCGCATTGCTGGTCGGCCGTTTCTACTGGTATGGAGAGACCACCTCCTGGGCCGCCTTCATCCGCGCCTCCCTGTTCGCTGCCCTGCTATTGGCGCTGGCGGAATGGAAAAGCATCCGCCCCTTTTTGCAGGGCAATGCCTTTGCATTTCTTCTGCTGGGCTTCATGGCGTACTTGGCGGCCAACAGCATTTGTCTGGGTGATGGCAAGACGGCCCGCAGGGTGGCATTGCTCATTGCATTGCTGGTTGCGGTGAGGTGCGTTGTAAGCAAGGCGCCCGGAGCGATGAGGGGCCTGTTGATGCTGATGGTGGTGGTGTCGGCCGGGGTGGCACTCTTCAGCATCTTCAACCTGCATGCGGCGGGCATGCTCAATTTCCAGTATCGCAGGGGAAGTATCGAAGGCTCCGGCGTTCCGGGCTTCGCAGAATTCGAAAACAGCATTCTGGCGGCCCTCGAGCTCGGCTTTTCCTGCGTGACGGCCTGCTGGCTTCTGCTGCAGGCGCGAGGCCGATGGCTGCAGGTGTTGCTCCTGTGCTGTGCGCTGGCCGTCGCCGCCTACATCTACCTGACCTATGGACGGACGGGATGGCTGGCCACCCTCGCGGGCTGCGGCATCGTGATGCTTTTCGGCGTCGAGCCTCGGCAGAGAGGGCGTCTGCTACTCGCGGGCTTGGCGGTCGGTATCGTCGTAGTGGTGGTTTTCCATGAGCGCCTCGCCTACGAACTGTTCAACCGACAGCTGACCAATCGCGACGAGATATGGGCGATGGTGCTGGATCTGATGCCGGACCACTGGCTATTCGGCCATGGCGCCGACACCAGCCTTAGCCGAATGCTGGGCCATCGCCCGTTGGGTGGCGGGAAGCCCGTCCTGATCGCGCACGCCCACAGCATCTACATGGAAGTGCTGTTCAACTACGGGTTGGTTGGCCTGAGCGGCTTCGTTTCAGTGCTGCTTTTTGCCGGGAACCGGCTCTGGGCACAACGCAAAGAGCCGCTGGCGCTGTTCTGGCTTGCGGTGCTGGTCGGCGGTGCGCTGGGGATGCTGTTCGATTTCAGCTCCTTCGTATCCACGCCCAATCTTCTGTGGCTATGGTTCTGGTTGCCGGTCGCCTGGGCTTTTGCGTTGTCGGGAGCCGTGCAGCATCGGCAGATAACGGCGCCGCTAGCCAAGCTCCATGGTGTGAAAGAGAAACTCTGAAAAATCGCGGCGTTTTCCTCTGAAAGAGTAGCGCCGCCGATACGTTCCCCTTGCTGAAACCCGAGACTCCCACGGTGCCGCGCCAGGCGGCTGCGCGGGATGTCACCTCGGCCCGCCATGTTATTATCCGCGCCGATTTCGCTGTCCGGAGTTACCCATGAAGCTGTCCATGCCCCGTTTCGATCAGGCCCCGGTATTGGTGGTCGGTGATGTCATGCTCGACCGCTATTGGCATGGCGGCACGTCGCGGATTTCTCCGGAGGCGCCTGTCCCCGTCGTGCGTGTCGATCAGATCGAGGATCGTCCGGGTGGCGCGGCCAACGTCGCGCTGAACATCGCAGCACTCGGCGCGCCGGCGTTTCTCGTCGGTGTCACCGGCGAGGACGAGGCCGCGCGGAGTTTGGGCGACAGCCTGGCAGCGGCCAAGGTCTCGGCGCATTTCCAGCGCATCGCGCACCAGCCGACCATCGTCAAGCTGCGCGTGCTCAGCCGTCATCAGCAGTTGCTGCGGATGGACTTCGAGGAACCGTTCGAGACCGACGCGGCGGCGATGGCGGTGGAGGTCGAGCGCCTGCTGGCCGGGGTGCGTGTGCTGGTGCTTTCCGACTACGGCAAGGGCGCGTTGAAGAACCACCAGGTGCTGATCCAGGCGGCGCGCGCGCGCGGGATACCGGTGCTGGCCGATCCGAAAGGCAAGAATTTCGAGATCTACCGCGGCGCGACGCTGATCACGCCGAACCTGGTCGAGTTCGAGGCGATCGTCGGCGCTTGCCCGGACGAGGCCGATCTGGTCGCCAAGGGCGCGCAGTTGATGAGTGATCTCGAACTCGGCGCCTTGCTGGTTACCCGCGGCGAGCATGGCATGACGCTTCTGCGCCCCGATCAGCCGCCGCTGCACCTGCCGGCGCGTGCGCGGGAGGTGTTCGACGTCACAGGCGCGGGCGACACGGTGATTTCCACCCTGGCCGCCGCGCTGGCGGCGGGCGAGGCGCTTCCCCAGGCGGTGGCGTTGGCCAACCTGGCGGCGGGCATCGTGGTCGGCAAACTGGGTACGGCGGCGATCAGTGCTCCCGAGTTGCGCCGCGCGGTTCAGCGCGAAGAGGGTTCGGAGCGCGGCGTGCTGGGTCTCGAACAGTTGCAGTTGGCGATGGAGGACGCGCGCGCCCACGGCGAGAAGATCGTCTTCACCAACGGCTGCTTCGACATCCTCCATGCGGGGCACGTGACCTACCTGGAACAGGCCCGCGCGCAGGGTGATCGGTTGGTCGTCGCGGTCAACGACGATGCCTCGGTCAGTCGCCTGAAGGGCCCTGGCCGTCCGATCAACTCGGTGGACCGGCGGATGGCCGTGCTGGCTGGCCTGGGCGCAGTGGACTGGGTGGTCAGCTTTGCCGAAGACACTCCGGAAAACCTGCTCGAACAGCTGAAGCCGGACGTGCTGGTCAAAGGCGGCGACTACGGCATCGAGGGCGTGGTCGGCGCCTCCATCGTCAAGGCCTATGGCGGCGAGGTGCGGGTGCTCGGCCTGGTGGAGAACAGCTCCACCACCGCCATCGTCGAGAAAATCCGCAGCCGCTAGGGGCTGGCGTCCGAGCCGGGTCTTCGATCCGGCCCGATGCCGAACCCGGCGAGCCATCCGTAAATGGCGCCGGAGGGCTCGAGCTCATCGACCTTCCTGCTTCGGATCCGATCGCCCCCACATGCCGTGAGGCGGCGGGCGTCTCAACCCTGCTCTTTTGCCTGCCGCGGCGTCGCCAGGACGTTCTGCCGGGCCAGCCAGTCTTTCCATGGGGTGCGCTCGTCGCGTACCAGCCAGCCTTGCTGCGGCGCGAAGCTTTCGGCCAGCCACAGTCCGCGGGTGCTCACCGGCAGCAACACGCCGCGCTTGAGGCGCAGCAGCTCGCCGGTCGGGCGCCGCTGGTCCAGGGCCACTAGGTAGATATCGCCCCGTGAGCGATCCAGGCGCGAGACCAGCTTGCCTTCTTCGAGCACTTCGTCGACGTGGAACAGGCTCGGCAGGCGCGTCTCCTTGGGCAGGTCGAGGCGCATGTCGTAGACCAGTTGCAACGACGCAGTGGGCAGGTGCACATAGGCGCGCGGGCGCTCGAGCAGGCGCAGGTTGCCGCACTGCACCGGGCGCGCGGCACCCGATAGCGGGCTGAGGCGGAAATGCGCCAGCTCGCGGTAACGCAGCACGCTCTGGTAGGGCGTCGGCAGCCAGGTATCGCCGAAGCGCCCGGCGAGCCAGCCGTCGGGCGTTTCCAGCAGGCACTCTTCGGCGACTTCGTTGATCGCGGTGAGCAGCGGCAGGTTCAGTTCGTGGGCCGGCACGTAGCCGGAGATCAGCTTGAGCACCACGTCGCCGCGGTCGTGGCGGCGTTGGCGCACCAGAATCCAGTACTCACGGCCTTGCCAGCTCAGCGTCAGGCGCACCGAGACGCCGAGATTGGCCAGCTCGGCCGAGAACCGCTGGCCGTCGTCGATCTGCAGCGGCCGCCGGCGTTCGAGCATCTGGGTGAAGTTGAGCGGCATCCCCAGGCTCCGGTAGCTGAGCCCGTCCGGGGTGGCTTCGACCAGCAGCGGCAGGGTCTTGAAGGAGCTCGGGTCCTTGCGGGCGAGGGTGCGCGGCATCTTGACTCCTTGGCAGGTCGGCGCCGCTGGGGCGGCTTGTTGTTATCCGGCGATCACCGTTGCAGCGGTCGCCACGTTATGCGACAGGTGCAGCGGATCGATGGTTCCTACGATGGCGCCGGTGACGCCGGGGTGCGAAAACAGCAACTCGAAGCTGGCGCGCACCGGGTCGACGCCCGCTCCGAGGCAGGCATGGCCGCTGGCCAGCGCCTTCTTCACCAGGATCGCCTTGCCCAGCTCGGCGGCGCGGTCGAGCACCGGGCGCTCGCCCTGCTCGGCGAGATTGTAGGTGACCATCGCGCAGTCGCCCTGCTCGAGTGCCAGCAGGCCGCCCTCGACGGTCTTGCCGGACAGCCCGAAGGCGCGGATCTTGCCCTCGCGCTTGAAGTCGGCCAGCGCCTCGTAGAGTCCACTGTCGCGCAGGATTGCGGTGTCGTTGCCATCCGAATGGATCAGCAGCAGGTCGATGAAGTCGGTCTCCAAACGCTGCAGGCTGCGTTCGAGCGAACGGCGCGCGTGCGCCGGAGTGAAGTCGAAGTGCGACTGGCCGTCGTCGAATTCCTCGCCGACCTTGCTGACGATCACCCAGTCGTTGCGCTGGCCGCGCAGCAGCGGGCCGAGGCGTTCTTCGCTGCGCCCGTAGGCCGGCGCGGTATCGATGAGGTTGATGCCCAGGTGGCGGGCCAGCGCGAGCAGCTGCCGCGCTTCGGCGTCGTCCGGGATGCGGAAGCCGCTGGGGTATTTGACGCCCTGATCGCGGCCCAGCTTCACCGTGCCCAGGCCGAGCGGCGACACCGTCAGGCCGGTGCTGCCGAGGGGGCGATGCAGGCCGTGCAGGGTCGCGACGCTCATTCGAACAGTTCCTCCCACACCGGCTGGCCGAGCGGAGGGCGCGGCAGGGCTCCGGCGGCGGATTTCTCGCCGGGCCGGATGCCGTCGCGCTCGAGGGCGACGAACACGCGATCGGCGAAGTCCGGCGCCAGCGCCAGCTTGGTTGGCCAGCCGACGAGGAGCTTGCCCTGTTCGGCGAGGAAGGCGTTGTCGGGACGCGTCAGCCCGGATTGCTGCGGCTCGGCGCGCTCCACGCGCAGGGTCGCCCATTGCGCCTGCGACAGGTCGATCCAGGGCAACAGGTCGTGCAGTTCCTTCTGCGCGGCGCCGATCTGCGCGGCTTCGTCGCGCGCCACGCCTTCGGCTTCGGCGAGGTCACCGCCCAGGTACCAGACCCACTGGCCGTCGGCGGCCGGATGGCTGGTGACGGTCACCCGCGGCTTGCTGCCGCCGCCCAGGCAATGTGCGTAGAGCGGTTTCAGCGTTGGCGCCTTGACCAGCACCATGTGCAGCGGGCGGCGCTGCATCGCTGGCTGAGCGAGGTTCAGGCGGGCGAGCAGGTCCTGGTTGCCGGCGCCGGCGATGAACACCACGCGCTGCGCGCGGATTTCACGGTCGTCGACCCGCAGACCCACCAGGTGACCGTTCTCCTCGAGGGGCGCGACCTGCTGGCCGGCCAGCAGGCTGTCGCCAGCGAGTTCAGCCAGTCGCGCGATCAGGCTCGGCACGTCGAGGACCAGTTCGGCGAGGCGGTAGACCTTGCCCTTGAACCTGGGATGCTGCAGCGCCGGCGGCAGTTGCTCGCCCTTTACCTGGTCGACGCGGCCACGCACCGCCTTGCTGGCGAAGAAGCTGGTGAGGTTGCCGGCCAGGGTGCCGGGCGACCATAGGTAATGCGCCTCGGACAGCACGCGCACGCCGGCGAGGTCCAGTTCGCCGCTGCCGGACAGCGCCTCACGCCAGCGCCGCGGCATGTCGGCGATGGCTTCGGAGGCGCCGGTCAGCGCGCCATGCAGCGCGTACTTGGCGCCGCCGTGGATGATGCCCTGGGACTTCAGGCTCTGCCCGCCGCCGAGCGCGCCGCTTTCCACCAGCACGGTGGAATAGCCGGCGCGGCGCAGGCGGGCGTTGAGCCAGAGGCCGGCGACACCGCCGCCGACTATCAGGACATCGGTATGCAAAGCGTTGGACATTCGAGGGCTCGTCGTTCGAAAGCGGAAGGGGAGTATAAACCGCTGCCTGTCGCCTGCCGGAAGCTGCGACAAAGCAGACGCCGGAACCCGCTCAGTGGCCGGTACTGGCGGAGAACAGCTGGATCACCACCACACCGGCGACGATCAGGGCCATGCCGGCGATGGCGGGCAGATCGAGTTTCTGCCCGTAGATCAGCGCCGCGGCGATGCTCACCAGGACGATGCCCAGGCCCGCCCAGATCGCGTAGGCGATGCCGACTGGAATGCTCTTCACCACCAGCGCGAGCATCCAGAACGACAGGCCGTAGCCGCAGATCACCAGCGCCAGCGGCAGCGGCTTGCTGAAACCGGCGAGCGATTTCATCGACGTGGTGGCGATCACTTCGGCGGCGATGGCGATGCCGAGATACAGGTAACCGGTCATGTTCGGGACTCCTTATCGAGCGGCGGATTCTAACCGCTGCGCCGCGTTCGCAGGGCCGGGTTCGGCCCGTCGGCGTCGGTGTCGCCCCGGCGCACGCGCCAGCGGGAAATTCCGCAGGGTTTTTTGCTACGCTGCGCGCCCATGAACCGACGCCTCTACAGCCTGATTTTCCATCTCGCCCTGCCGATCATCGTCGCTCGCCTGTTCTGGCGCGCGCGCCGCGCTCCGGCCTACGCCCAGCGCATCGGCGAGCGTTTCGCCCTGGCGCTGCCCGAGGTCGCTCCCGGCGGCATCTGGGTGCATGCGGTGTCGGTGGGCGAAAGCATCGCCGCGGCGCCGATGATCCGCGCCCTGCGCCAGCGCTACCCGGACCTGCCGATCACCGTCACCTGCATGACCCCCACCGGCTCCGAGCGCATCCGCGCGCTGTTCGGCGACCAGGTCGCCCATTGCTACCTGCCCTACGACCTGCCGTGGGCGGCGGCGCGCTTCCTGCGCCGGCTGCGGCCACGCCTGGCGGTGATCATGGAAACCGAGCTGTGGCCGAATCACATCCACCAGTGCGCCCGCCGTGGCATTCCGGTAGCCCTCGCCAATGCACGGCTGTCCGAACGCTCGGCGCGGGGCTATGCGCGTTTCGCCAGGCTCACCGCGCCGATGCTCGCCGAGCTGGCGCTGATCGCGGTGCAGAGCGAGGTGGAGGCTCAGCGTTTCCGCCAACTGGGCGCGCGGGCGAAATGCGTCGAGGTGACCGGATCGATCAAGTTCGACCTGAGCATCGACCCGGCGCTGGTCGAGCGCGCCACCGCGTTGCGCGAGGCGTGGCAGGCCACGGCGCGGCCACTGTGGATCGCCGCCAGCACTCACGCGGGCGAGGACGAGGTGCTGCTGGCCGCGCATCGGCGGTTGCTGGCGCGCCGTCCCGATGCGCTGCTGATCCTGGTGCCGCGCCACCCGGAACGCTTCGACGCGGTGTTCGAGCTGTGCCGGCAGAGCGGTTTCGGCAGCGTGCGTCGGTCCACCGGCGAGCGCCCGGGCGCGGAAACCTCGGTGCTGGTCGGCGACACCATGGGCGAGCTGCTGTTTCTCTACGCGCTGGCCGACCTGGCGTTCGTCGGCGGCAGCCTGGTGCCGAACGGCGGGCACAACCTGCTGGAGCCCGCCGCGCTGGGTAAACCGGTGCTCAGCGGTCCGCACCTGTTCAATTTCCTCGACATCGCCGCGCAACTGCGCGAAGCCGGCGCGCTGGTGGAGGTCGCCGATGGCGATGCCCTGGCCGAGCGGCTGGACGGGCTGTTCGCCGACCGTCTGCGCGCGCAGGCCATGGCGGATGCCGGCCTGCGTGTGATGCGGGCCAACGAGGGCGCGCTCGGGCGGCTGCTGGCGGGCCTGGGGCGGTTGCTGGATTAGCCGAGGCGGTGTGTCGCGAGGCTTCGCTGCGGTGGGCATGGCCCACCCTACGTCGAGGTGGGCGCTTTTGTAGGGTGGGTTAGGCCCGCGGTGCGGGTGCGGGCGTTTGCGGTGATTGGCGCCGTAACCCACCGGGCGGTGTGTCGCGAGGCTTCGCTGCGGTGGGCATGGCCCACCCTACGTAGAGGTGTGGCGCTTCTGTAGGGTGGGTTAGGCGTGCGGTGCGGGGGCGGGCGTTTGCGGTGCTTGGCGCCGTAACCCGCCGGGCGGTGTGTCGCCGGTCTCCGTTGCGGTGGGCGCGGCCCACCCTACGTCAGTGGGCGCATGCGTATGTTCCACGCGTAAAAAAGCCCGGCATTTGCCGGGCTTTTTTTCGTGCGTGTTGCTCAGAGCTGCGGCGTCTTGTTGCGCTGCTCGCGCTCCGTGGCGCCGAGGTCGGGTGGCAGGAAGTCGCGGTCCGGATCGTAGTCGGGCTTGAGGTAGCTGGCCAGGGTTTCCAGATCGGCCGGGCTGAGGGTGCCGGCGGACTGTTTCAGGCGCAGGTTGTCGAGGATGTAGTCGTAGCGCGCATTGTTGTAGTCGCGCACCGAGGCGTACAGCTGGCGCTGCGCGTCGAGCACGTCGACGATGTTGCGGGTGCCGACCTGGTAGCCGATCTCGGTGGCTTCCACTGCGCTCTGGTTGGAGACGATGGACTGGCGCCGGGCGGAGACCTGCTCGACGTCGGTGTTCACCGCGCGGTGACGGTTACGGGTGTCCTGTACCACCTGGCGGCGCAGGCTTTCGCGCTGCTGCTCGGCCTGGTTGAGCAACTGGTAGGCCTCGCGGGCCTGGGAACTGGTCAGGCCGCCGCTGAAGATCGGGATGTTCAGTTGCACGCCGATGCTGGTCTGCTCGACGTCGCCGTTGTAGCGCGGAAGATTGATCCCGGCCGCGGCGCCGAGCGCCTCGTTGGCGCCGGAGTTGCTGAAGCCCAGCGCGTCGTTGTCGCCCTTTTCATAGCTGGCGACGGCATCCAGAGTCGGTGCGTGGCCGGCCTTGCGCTGGCGCAGCGTTTCTTCGGCGGCGTTGACCGCGTAGTTGACGGCCTGCAGGTTGAGGTTCTGCTGCGCGGCGGTGTCGACCCAGGACTTCGCGTCGTTCGGCACCGGCGTCTGCACGGGCAGGGTGTGGCGGATGCCCTCGACGGCCGGGAAGTCGCGGTTGGTCAGGGTGATCAGCGCCTGGAAGGCGTCGTCGACGTTGCGCTGCGCGATGATCCGGTTGGCCCGCGCGGTGTCGTAGCCGGCCTGGGATTGCAGCACGTCGGTGCGGTCGGACAGGCCGACGTCGAAGCGCTCGTTGGCCTGGTCGAGCTGGCGCTTGAAGGCGGATTCCTCGGCCTTGGTGGCGGCCAGGTTGTCCTGCGCGCGGAGCACCGCGAAGTAGGTCTCGGCGGTCTGCAGGATCAGGTTCTGCTGGGTCGCGGAAAACTCCAGCGCGGCCTGTTCGCTGGTCGCCTGGGCGGCCTGCAGCTGGAACCAGCGGTCGGCGCGGAACAGCGGCTGGCTGAGGTTGGCCTGGTAGGAAAAGGCGTTGCGATCGACCTTCTGGCTGCCGGCGCTGGTATCGACCTTGGTCCGCGTGTCGCCGGTGAAGGCGCCGGCGCTGAGGTACGGCAGGAGGCCGGCGCGCGCCTGGGGCACCAGTTCCTGGCGGGCGGCGAGCTGCGCACGGGCGGCGGCCAGGTCGGCATTGTTGTTGACGGCTTCCTGATAGACGGTGACCAGGTCGGTCTTGCTGGAGAGGGGCACTTCTTGTGCCTGAGCCAGGCCGGAGGAAGCCGCAGCCACAGCGACAGCCAGCGAAAGTCTGCGCAGCATGATCGTTCCTAGATTCGTTTCGAGAGCGGCAAGGCTAAGTGCACCACCCATGACGGTCAAGCGCCCCATGGCCTTTGATTGGCGGGCTCTCCGGCCATTTGTGCCGGGGTTGATGACAAATCATCATTTAACCTCCGGGCGATGACCCTGCGCCGGGGTTGGTTTTATCGTCGGGGGTTGTTTAGACTGGGGCCGTTCTTGTCGGGGTGCCTCGAATCGGAGGCTGAGATCGGAGAGTTCCGGATCCCGTTGAACCTGATCAGGTTAAGGCCTGCGTAGGGAACAAGATGTGCTCGCCCCATGGCGGCTCCTCTCGGCACCGGTCCCGGTGCACCTCTGCTTCATCAGGTTCGCTCCGACATTCAGCCAGGAGCCAGCCGATGACCGTAAAACAACAACAAGACGACCGTGCCAACCTCAGCGACAGCGCTCGGGTCGACCAGCAGTCCATCCAGCCGTTTCCCCGTTCGCAGAAGATCTACGTGCAAGGCAGCCGCCCGGACATCCGCGTGCCGATGCGCGAAATCAGCCTGGACGTCACGCCGACCGCCTTCGGTGGCGAGATCAACGCACCGGTGCTGGTCTACGACACCTCCGGCCCCTACACCGATCCGGCCGTGCAGATCGACGTGCGCAAGGGTCTGGGCGACGTGCGTTCGGCGTGGATCGCGGATCGCGACGACACCGAGCTGCTCGACGGGCTGAGTTCGCGGTTCGGCCAGGAGCGCCTGGCCAATCCCGAACTGACGCGGATGCGCTTCGCCCACGTGCGCAACCCGCGCCGCGCCAAGCCCGGCAGGAATGTCAGCCAGATGCACTACGCGCGGCAGGGCATCATCACGCCCGAGATGGAATACATCGCCATCCGCGAGAACATGAAACTGGCCGAACACCGCGCCGCCGGCCTGCTCGACCAGCAGCACGCCGGACACAGCTTCGGCGCCAGCATCCCGAAGGAGATCACCGCCGAGTTCGTCCGTGACGAAGTGGCCCGCGGCCGCGCGATCATCCCGGCGAACATCAACCACACCGAGCTGGAGCCGATGATCATCGGCCGCAACTTCCTGGTGAAGATCAACGGCAATATCGGCAACAGCGCCCTGGGCTCGTCCATCGAAGAAGAAGTGGCCAAGCTGACCTGGGGCATTCGCTGGGGTTCGGACACGGTGATGGACCTGTCCACCGGCAAACACATCCACGAAACCCGCGAGTGGATCATCCGCAACTCGCCGGTGCCGATCGGCACTGTGCCGATCTACCAGGCGCTGGAAAAGGTCAACGGGGCGGCCGAGGACCTGACCTGGGAGCTGTTCCGCGACACCCTGATCGAGCAGGCCGAGCAGGGCGTGGATTACTTCACCATTCATGCCGGCGTGTTGCTGCGCTACGTGCCACTGACCGCCAAGCGCGTCACCGGCATCGTCAGCCGTGGCGGCTCGATCATGGCCAAGTGGTGCCTGGCCCACCACAAGGAAAACTTCCTCTACACCCATTTCGAAGATATCTGCGAAATCATGAAGGCCTACGACGTGTCCTTCTCCCTGGGTGATGGCCTGCGCCCCGGTTCGATTGCCGACGCCAACGACGCCGCGCAGTTCGGTGAACTGGAAACCCTCGGCGAGCTGACCAAGATCGCCTGGAAGCACGACGTGCAGTGCATGATCGAAGGTCCCGGCCATGTGCCGATGCAACTGATCAAAGAGAACATGGACAAGCAGCTCGAATGCTGCGACGAGGCGCCGTTCTACACCCTCGGCCCGCTGACCACCGATATTGCCCCGGGTTACGACCACATCACCTCGGGCATTGGTGCCGCGATGATCGGCTGGTTCGGCTGCGCCATGCTCTGCTACGTCACGCCCAAGGAACACCTGGGCCTGCCGAACAAGGATGACGTCAAGACCGGCATCATCACCTACAAGATCGCTGCCCACGCCGCCGACCTCGCCAAGGGTCACCCCGGTGCGCAGATCCGCGACAACGCGCTGTCCAAGGCGCGTTTCGAATTCCGCTGGGAAGACCAGTTCAACCTCGGCCTGGACCCCGACACCGCCCGCGCCTACCACGACGAAACCCTGCCGAAGGACTCGGCGAAGGTCGCGCATTTCTGCTCCATGTGCGGGCCGAAATTCTGCTCGATGAAAATCACCCAGGAGGTCCGCGACTACGCCAAGGACAACGGCCTCTCCGACGAGAGCAAGGCGGTCGAGGCGGGTTTCCGCGAGCAGGCCGAGCGCTTCAAGGGCGAGGGGTCGGTGATCTACAAGCAGGTCTGATGCGCTTGGGTGGACGACGCTTTTACCGTCCACCAGGCAGGCCGCGCGGTGGAGGGATAGAGCGTCATCCACCCTGCGAATACGCAGCGCTGCGGCCAGTCCGCAGCCGTCACTCACTTGAACGAGCCCCCTACGATGCCTCTTCCTTCCGGCACCTATTCCCCCGGCGTTGCCGTCCCCGCCGCCCAGCGCGTGCTGGGCGCGCGCGATCTGTTTTCCCTGTGGTTCTCCCTCGGCATCGGGCTGATGGTGCTGCAGCTTGGCGGCCTGCTGGCGCCGGGCCTCGGCCTGGCGGGCGGCGTCGGCGCGATCCTGCTCGGCACCGCGGTCGGCGTGTTGCTGCTCGGCGCGGTGGCGGTGATCGGCGCCGATACCGGATTGTCGGCGATGTCCGCGCTGAAACTCAGCCTGGGCAGTCGCGGTGCGGTGTTGCCGGCGCTGCTCAATCTGCTGCAACTGGTCGGCTGGGGGGCATTCGAGATCATCGTCATGCGCGATGCCGCCAGCCTGCTGGCCGGCAAGCTGTTCGCCGAGGGCAGCGTGCTGACCAGCCCCTGGCTGTGGACGCTGTTCTTCGGCGCACTGGCCACGCTGCTGGCGGTGACCGGCCCGCTGACCTTCGTGCGCCGGGTGCTGCGCAAGTGGGGCATCTGGCTGCTGCTCGGCGCCTGCCTGTGGCTGACCTGGAACCTCTTCGACAAGGCCGACCTGGGCGCGCTGTGGGCGCGCGCCGGCGACGGTTCGCTGCCGTTCGCCCTGGGTTTCGACATCGCCATCGCCATGCCGCTGTCGTGGTTGCCGCTGATCGCCGATTACTCGCGCTTCGGCAAGGCGGCCGGGCGGGTGTTCGCCGGCACCGCGGCAGGGTTCTTCTGCGGCAACGTCTGGTTGATGAGCCTGGGCGTCGCCTACACCCTGGCCTTCGCCCCGAGCGGCGAGATGAACGCCCTGCTGCTGGCGCTGGCCGGCGCCGGCCTGGGGATTCCGCTGCTGCTGATCCTGCTCGACGAGTCGGAGAACGCCTTCGCCGACATCCACTCGGCGGCGGTGTCCAGCGGCACCCTGGTGGCGTTGAAGGTCGAGCACCTGGCGCTGGGCCTCGGCACCTTGTGCACGTTGATCGCGCTGTTCGCGCCGCTGGCGGAGTACCAGAACTTCCTGCTGATGATCGGCTCGGTGTTCGCGCCGCTGTTCGGCGTGGTGCTGATCGACCACTTCGTGCTGCGCCAACGCCGCGCCGCCGTGGCGCCGGCTGGCTTGCGCTGGGATGCGCTGGTCGCCTGGGCGTGCGGTGCGCTCACCTACCACCTGCTGGCGCAGCTGGCGCCGGACGTCGGCGCGACGCTGCCGTCGCTGCTGCTCGCCGGCATGCTGCAACTCGCGTTCGGCTGGTCGCGTCGCGGCCGGCAGGCGCCCGCGGTCGCATGAGTTAGGCGAGGCGCGCGCGAGGCGCCCCGCGCGTCACTTCGTCGGCAGGTACTGCGGCTGCAGGATGCCCTGCAGCTGCGCATACGGCAGGTGCAGTTCCGGATGCCCGGCGGCGTAGGGCGCGATGCTGTAGACCGGGTACTTGAGCAGCACTTCGTCCTTCTTCAGGGCGACGTTGTCGGTGCGCTGGAACGGCCAGTTGGCGGCGAATCCGGGTTCCTGGGCGAACTTGTTCTCGGCCAGCCAGCGCTGGTGCGCCTGCGCCGCGAGGCGCCAGAAGGCCTCCTCCTGGCCGGGCAGCAGCACGTCCTGCAAGGTCAGGGCGCGGTCCTGCTGGCGGTCGTAGTTGATGAAGCCGCGGCCGGGCATGCCGTGGGCTCCGCCAGTTTCCAGATAGCTGGACAGCTCGACCACCGTCAACGGGCCATGCTGGTCGATTACTTTCGCCTGCAGATAGGTCGCCCAGCGCGCATCGGCGCGGGTGAGGAATTCCTTCTCGTAATCCTGCAGGGTGGCCGCCGGCGCGCGGTCCGGCGAGTCGTCGGTCATCGCCAGCAGGCGCTTTTCGATCAGCTCGGTGAGTGCCGGTTCGTCGATGAAACGCAAGGTGTCGACGTTGATCAGCGCACAGTCGCTGGCCTGGCAACCGGCGGAGCGATGCTCCCAGGCGATGTGCTGGGCTTCGAGCGGTTTGTCCTTGGGCGGTGGGGTGAAGGTCTGGCAGGCGCCGAGCGCCAGGACCAGCCCGGCGAGGCAGAAGGGTTTCGCGAAAGGTAGGGAATTCATCGTGGTTTGCACAGTCGGTTAGGGTGCGGTCTTCGATTGCCCGAAGTGGCCCGAGTTCGCCTGGGCGGCCTCTGGATCGGGTGACGAATAACACAGGCCGCGGTTAATCCGCAAAGGGCTGCGCCTGCCGATCGGGCGCGTTAGGATGGCGCGAACATCAACCAGCAAGCGAGCTGAGCATGATCGATACCTTCAAGCCCGACGCCGGTGCGGTGGAACTCGTCGAGCGGGAAAACTGCTTCCAGGGTTTCTACCGGCTCGACCGCCTGCACCTGCGTCACCGGCAGTTTTCCGGGGCGATGGGACCTCAGATCAGTCGTGAGCTGTTCGTCCGCCACGACGCCGTCTGCGTGTTGCCCTACGACCCGAAGCACGACCGCGTGGTGCTGATCGAGCAGTTCCGCGTCGGCGCCCTCGACAAGTCGGAGAACCCCTGGATGCTCGAGCTGGTCGCCGGCCTGATCGACAAGGCCGAGGAGCCGGAGGAGGTGGCGCGCCGCGAAGCGGTCGAGGAGTCCGGGCTGACGCTCGGCGCGCTCTGGCCGATCACCACCTATTTTCCCTCTCCCGGCGGCAGCGACGAGCTGGTTCACCTGTACGTGGGGCGCTGCGACAGCGAGGGCGCCGGCGGCGTGCATGGTCTGGAAGAGGAGGGCGAGGACATTCGCGTGCACCTGCTGTCGTTCGCCGATGCCTTGCAGTTGCTCAGGGATGGCCGCATCAACAACGCTGCCAGCATCATCGCCTTGCAATGGCTGGCCTTGAATCGAAATGAAGTTCGGGGGCTCTGGTCTTGAATCTGCTGCGTGAACGTTACCGGGTCGATCTGACCGGCCTGCAGGCCACCTGCGAGGCGAATTACGCCCGGCTGATGCGCCTCCTGCCGTCGATGCGCGACGGTAACGGCGCGCGCCGGGTCGCCCTGAGCCAGGGCGAACGCCTGCTCGGCGTGCTCGCCCTCGAAGTGCTCGACGCCGGCCCGTACACCACCACCCTGCAGGTTCGCCAGGAACACAGCCTGCCGTGGCTGCCGGTGCCGCGGCTGGAGGTGCGCGTCTATCACGACGCGCGCATGGCCGAGGTGATCTGCGCGGAAAAGGCCCGGCGCTTCCGTGGCATCTATCCCTACCCGAATGCCGACATGCACCAGCCCGACGAGAAGAGCCAGCTCAACCTGTTTCTCGGCGAGTGGCTGAGCCATTGCCTGGCCTGCGGGCACGAACTGGAGCGGCAGATCTAGTACGGAGCCCCAAACCGTGGCGCATCGTGGCACCAGGTCCGTGCGCTGCCCCTGCCACCCGTTTCCGGGGCCGCGCAGCCACTTCTGCGACGGGCTGTCGCGCCAACTGTGACCTGCGTCCCCTTCATGGTTTGCCCGCCCGCGTCCCAGACACCATAATCCCGCAACTTTCGCTCGAAGGAGACAGCCTTGCCGCGCCTGTCAACCCATGCCGACTCGTCGGTCCTGCTGGTGCAGTTGTCCGATAGTCACCTCTTCGCCGAGGCGGACGGCAAGCTGCTGGGCATGGACACCGCGGACAGCCTGCAACGGGTCATCGAGCGGGTGCTCGAGGAGCAGCCGCGGATCGATCTGCTGCTCGCCAGCGGCGACCTTTCGCAGGACGGCTCGCTGGCGTCGTACCAGCGTTTCCGCCAGATGAGCGCCGCGATCGACGCGCCGGCGCGCTGGTTTCCCGGCAACCACGACGAACGCGCGCCGATGCGCGAAGCCTGCGCCGGCACCGACCTGCTCGACGCGGTGGTGGACATCGGCGCCTGGCGCTTGATCCTGCTCGACCGCACCATCCCCGGCGCCGTGCCCGGGCATCTCGACGACGCGCAGCTGCACCTGCTGGAAGAAGCCCTGGAGGACGCCGCGCAGCGCCATGTGCTGGTCAGCTTCCATCATCACCCGGTGTCCATCGGTTGCCGCTGGATGGAGCCGATCGGCGTCCGCAACCCGGCGGCGCTGTTCGCCGTCACCGACCGTTTTCCGCAGGTGCGCGCGCTGCTCTGGGGCCACGTGCATCAGGAGTTCGACCAGCAGCGCAACGGCGTGCGCCTGCTGGCGTCGCCCTCGACCTGCGTGCAGTTCGCGCCGGGCAGCGAGGCGTTCCAGGTCGACCGTCTGGCGCCCGGCTATCGCTGGCTGCGGCTGAACGACGACGGCAGCCTGGAGACCGGCGTGTCGCGGGTCACCGGCATCGACTTCGTCGTCGACTACAGCATCAAGGGTTACTGACGGCGCGACGCTTGCGGCGGCTACGCCCGAACTTGTAGCCTCCCCACCCCATGACGACTTCCATTCTCTATCTGCACGGCCTCAACAGTTCGCCCGATTCGCTCAAGGCGAGCCAACTGACGCGGGCCATGGCACGCCTCGGCTGGAGCGACCGGCTGCGGGTTCCGGCGCTGCACCACCATCCGCGCGAAGCCATCGCCACGCTCGATGCGCTGATCGCCGAGCTGGGCCGGCCGGTGCTGGTCGGCAGCTCGCTGGGCGGCTACTATGCGACCCACCTCGCCGAGCGCCATGGCCTCAAGGCCCTGCTGATCAACCCGGCGGTCAGCCCGCACCGGTTGTTCGACGGTCATCTCGGGCCGCAGACGAACCATTACAGCGGCGAGGCCTGGGAACTCACCCAGGATCACGTGGATGCCCTGGCCGAGCTGGAAGTGCCTGCACCCAACGATGCGCAGCGCTACCAGGTGTGGCTGCAGACCGCCGACGAAACCCTCGACTACCGCCACGCCCAGGCCTACTACCGCGGCTGCGCGCTGCGTATCCAGGCGGGTGGCGACCATGGCTTCCAGGGGTTCGCCGAGCGCCTGCCGGCGCTCCTGCACTTCGCCGGGTTCGATCCGCGGGACTGGCGCGACAGCGATTTTTCCGACATCTAGACCACGAGAGCTCATGGCCACTTACAACGCCGACGCCATCGAAGTCCTTTCCGGGCTCGACCCGGTGCGCAAGCGCCCGGGCATGTACACCGACACCTCGCGGCCCAACCATCTGGCCCAGGAAGTCATCGACAACAGCGTCGACGAGGCCCTCGCCGGCCACGCCCGCTCGGTGCAGGTGATCCTCCACGAGGACAACTCGCTGGAAGTGATGGACGACGGCCGCGGGATGCCGGTGGACATCCACCCGGAAGAGGGCGTATCCGGTGTCGAGCTGATCCTCACCAAGCTGCACGCCGGCGGCAAGTTCTCGAACAAGAACTACCAGTTCTCCGGCGGTCTGCACGGCGTCGGTATCTCGGTGGTGAACGCCCTGTCGACCCGCGTCGAAGTGCGCGTCAAGCGCGACGGCAGCGAGTACCTGATGAGCTTCGCCGACGGCTTCAAGGCCAGCGATCTGGCGGTGGTCGGCACGGTCGGCAAGCGCAACACCGGCACCAGCGTGCACTTCTGGCCGGACCCGAAGTACTTCGATACGCCAAAGTTCTCCATCAGCCGCCTCAAGCACGTGCTCAAGGCCAAGGCCGTGCTCTGTCCGGGCCTGTCGGTGAGTTTCGAGGACAAGGCCAGCGGCGAGAAGGTCGAATGGCACTACGAGGACGGCCTGCGCTCGTACCTCGCCGACTCGGTCGCCGAACACCTGCGCCTGCCCGACGCGCCCTTCGTCGGCTCCCTCGCCGGCACCAAGGAAGCGGTGGACTGGGCGCTGCTGTGGCTGCCCGAGGGCGGCGAGAGCGTGCAGGAAAGCTACGTCAACCTGATCCCCACCGCCCAGGGCGGCACCCATGTCAACGGCCTGCGCCAGGGCCTGCTGGACGCCATGCGCGAGTTCTGCGAGTTCCGCAACCTGTTGCCGCGCGGCGTCAAGCTGGCCCCGGAAGACGTCTGGGAGCGCATCGCTTTCGTCCTCTCGATGAAGATGCAGGAGCCGCAATTCTCCGGCCAGACCAAGGAGCGCCTGTCCTCCCGTGAGGCCGCTGCGTTCGTCTCCGGAGTGGTCAAGGACGCCTTCAGCCTGTGGCTCAACGCCCACCCCGAGCTGGGCCTGCAGCTCGCCGAGCTGGCGATCAGCAACGCCGGCCGCCGCCTCAAGGCCGGCAAGAAGGTCGAGCGCAAGAAGATCACCCAGGGCCCGGCGCTGCCCGGCAAGCTGGCCGATTGCGCCGGCCAGGACCCGATGCGCTCCGAGCTGTTCCTGGTCGAGGGCGATTCCGCCGGCGGCTCGGCCAAGCAGGCGCGAGACAAGGAGTTTCAGGCGATCCTGCCGCTGCGCGGGAAGATCCTGAACACCTGGGAAGTCGATGGCGGCGAAGTGCTCGCCAGCCAGGAAGTGCACCACATCGCCGTGGCCATCGGCGTCGATCCCGGCTCGCCGGACCTCGGCGAGCTGCGCTACGGCAAGATCTGCATCCTCGCCGACGCCGACTCCGACGGCCTGCACATCGCCACGCTGATCTGCGCGCTGTTCGTCCGCCACTTCCGCCCGCTGGTGGATGCCGGGCACGTGTACGTGGCGATGCCGCCGCTGTACCGCATCGACCTGGGCAAGGAAATCCACTACGCCCTCGACGAAGCGGAGCGCGACGGCATTCTCGAGCGCCTGAGCGCCGAGAAGAAACGCGGCAAGCCGCAGGTCACCCGCTTCAAGGGCCTCGGCGAGATGAACCCGCTGCAGCTGCGCGAGACCACCATGGACCCGAACACCCGGCGCCTGGTGCAACTGACCCTGGAAGACTTCGACGCGACCCGCGAGATGATGGACATGCTGCTGGCGAAGAAACGCGCCGGCGACCGCAAGAGCTGGCTGGAGTCCAAGGGCAACCTCGCCGAGGTTCTGGTGTGACCCCAGGCGCGCGCGCGATCCTCGCCCTCCTGCCGCTGCTGATCCTGCTGCAACCCTGCGCCGCCGCTGAGCTGGAGGAGCTGACGCTGCTCGACGAGCACGTCATCGACGGCGTGCCGGCGGGCAATCTCTCCGGCCTGGAGCGCTGCGGCGATTCGTTGTGGACCGTCTCCGATCGCGAGGACGACCGCTTCTACCGGCTAATTCCCCAGGCCGGTGGCGAACCGTGGCAGGTCGAGGTGGAAACCTTCGTCGCCCCGCCTGCACCGGACGTGGGGCTCTCCGCGGGCCTGCGCAGCAGCGCCTGGGTGCTCGGCAAAATGCGCGGCGGCGAGCTCGATTTCGAAGGCCTGGCCTGCGATATGGCGGGCAACCGCTATCTGGTCAGCGAAAGCCAGGCCGCGGTGCTGCAGATACCGCTGGCGGCTCCGCCGAGCTGGTTGCCGCTGCCCCCGGCGCTGGTTCGCCAGGCGCGGGCGAGCGGTATGTTGCAGCAGTACAACAGTTTGTTCGAGGGCATCGTCATCAACCCCGAGGGCGACCGCCTGTGGCTCGCCGCCGAGCGCGAGAAGCGCGGCCTGCTGGCCCTGCAGAAGCGCAAGGGCGGCTGGGCATGCAGCGACGGCTGCGTGCTGATGAGCGAAGGCGGGCGCGAGGACACGCCGAAGGGTGACAGCATGCCGCGCGACTTCTCCGGCCTTTCGCTGTTCGACGGCAAGCTCTACACCCTGGAACGCGCGACCTATCGCATCTGCCGGCGCTCGCTGAAGCACGGCGACGCCGAGCGCTGCTGGTCGTTCGCCCGGGAAGGGCTGACCGAGGCGCGTGACTACGGCAAGACCTGGGGCATGGCCGAAGGCCTGGTGGTGGACGCCAACGGCGCCTGGATCATGCTCGACAACGGCAAGCACGCCCGCGGCGATGGCGAGGACCGTCCGATCCTCTGGCGCTTCGCCGCGCCGGCCAGGGGCTGGGGAGCGAACCCGTGAGCACGCAGCGACCGGGCCAGCGCATCGGCCGGGTGATGCTGGTGCTCGCCTGGGGCGCCGGCTTGCTGCTGGCCACGCGCTTCTTCGGCGAGTGGCAGGCGTCGCGGGAGAACCCCAACCAGGCACCGCAGTCGCGGCATGCTGAGAACTACGTCGAAGTGCAGCTGGCCGGCGACGGCCGCGGGCATTTCATCGCCAGCGGGCAGATCAACGAGCAGCCGGTGAGCTTTCTTCTCGACACCGGCGCCACCGACGTGGCGATTCCGCAGTCGGTGGCCGAGCGCCTTGGCCTGGAACGCGGCGAAGCGGTCGGCCTGATGACCGCCAACGGCCGCAGCGAAGGCTATCGCACCCGTCTGCGCAGCCTGCGCATCGGTGACATCGTGCTCCAGGACGTGCGCGCCCTGGTGGCGCCCGGTTTCGACGGCGAGCGCGTGCTGCTCGGCATGAGCGCGCTGCGCCAACTCGAATTCACCCAGCGCGACGGCACCCTGGTGCTGCGCCGCTATACACCGAACAGAACCCAGGAATAGACCCGATGAGCGAAACCCTCGACCTGAGCCTGGAAGGCGTGGAGCGCCGCTCCCTGGCCGACTTCACCGAGCAGGCCTACCTCAACTACTCGATGTACGTGATCATGGATCGCGCCCTGCCGCACATCGGCGACGGCCTGAAACCGGTGCAACGCCGCATCATCTACGCGATGAGCGAGCTGGGCCTGGACGCCGACTCCAAGCACAAGAAGTCGGCGCGTACCGTCGGCGACGTGCTCGGCAAGTTCCACCCGCACGGCGATTCGGCCTGCTACGAAGCCATGGTGCTGATGGCACAGCCGTTCAGCTACCGCTACACGCTGGTCGACGGCCAGGGCAACTGGGGCGCGCCGGACGATCCGAAATCCTTCGCCGCCATGCGCTACACCGAGGCGCGCCTGTCGCGCTATTCCGAGGTGCTGCTCAGCGAACTCGGCCAGGGCACCGTGGACTGGGTGCCGAACTTCGACGGTACCCTGGACGAGCCGGCGACGCTGCCGGCGCGGCTTCCCAACCTCTTGTTGAATGGCACCACCGGGATCGCCGTGGGCATGGCCACCGACGTGCCGCCGCACAACCTGCGCGAAGTCGCCGCCGCCTGCGTGCGCCTGCTCGACGAGCCGAACGCCACGGTGGAGCAGCTCTGCGAGCACATCCTCGGCCCGGATTTCCCGACCGAGGCGGAAGTCATCACGCCACGCGCCGACCTGTTGAAGCTCTACGAGACCGGTCGCGGCTCGGTGCGCATGCGCGCCGTCTACCGCGTCGAGGACGGCGACGTGGTGGTCACCGCGCTGCCGCACCAGGTCTCCGGGGCCAAGGTGCTGGAGCAGATCGCCGGGCAGATGCAGGCGAAGAAGCTGCCGATGGTGGCCGATCTGCGCGACGAATCGGACCACGAGAACCCCTGCCGCATCGTCATCATCCCGCGTTCCAACCGCGTGGATGCCGACGAGCTGATGCAGCACCTGTTCGCCACCACCGACCTGGAGTCCAGCTACCGGGTCAACACCAACGTCATCGGCCTGGACGGCAAGCCGTCGGTGAAGAACCTCCGCCAGTTGCTGGTGGAATGGCTGGTCTACCGCGTCAACACCGTGCGCCGGCGCCTGCAGTTCCGCCTGGACAAGGTGGAAAAGCGCCTGCACCTGTTGGAAGGCCTGTTGATCGCCTTCCTCAACCTGGACGAAGTGATCCACATCATTCGTACCGAGGAACATCCCAAAGCGGTGCTGATGCAGCGCTTCGAGCTGAGCGATACCCAGGCCGACTACATCCTCGACACCCGCCTGCGCCAGCTGGCGCGCCTCGAGGAAATGAAGATCCGTGGCGAGCAGGAAGAGCTGGCCAAGGAACGTGAAAAGCTGCTGGCGCTGCTCGGCAGCGAGGCCAAGCTGAAGAAGCTGGTGCGCAAGGAACTGCTCGAGGACGCCGAGAAGTACGGTGACGACCGCCGCTCGCCGATCGTCGCCCGCGCCGAAGCCAGGGCGCTCTCGGAAACCGAACTGATGCCCACCGAGCCGGTCACCGTGGTGGTCTCCGAGAAGGGCTGGGTGCGCTGCGCCAAGGGCCACGACATCGACGCCACCGGGCTTTCCTACAAGGCTGGCGACGGCTTCAAGGTCGCCGCGCCCGGACGCTCCAACCAGTTCGCCGTGTTCATCGACTCCACCGGGCGCAGCTATTCGCTGGCCGCCCATTCGCTGCCCTCGGCGCGCGGCCAGGGCGAGCCGCTCACCGGCCGCCTGCAACCGCCGCCAGGCGCCAGCTTCGAGTGCGTGCTGCTGCCCGAGGACGAGGCGCTCTACGTGATCGCCTCCGATGCCGGCTACGGCTTCGTGGTCAAGGGCGAGGACCTGCAGGCGAAGAACAAGGCGGGCAAGGCGCTGCTCTCGTTGCCCGCCGGCGCGCGGGTGGTGGCGCCGCGGCCGCTCGCCGATCGCGATCAGGACTGGCTGGCGGCGGTGACCACCGAGGGTCGGCTGCTGCTCTTCCCGGTCCGTGACCTGCCGCAACTGGCCAAGGGCAAGGGCAACAAGATCATCGGCATCCCCGGCGACCGCGTCGCCAGCCGCGAGGAATACCTCACCGACCTGGCCGTGCTGCCGGTTGGGTCGACCCTCGTTCTGCAGGCCGGCAAGCGCGTGCTGTCGCTCAAGGCCAGCGATCTGGAGCACTACAAGGGCGAGCGTGGGCGCCGCGGCAACAAGCTGCCGCGCGGCTTCCAGCGCGTCGACTCGCTGCTGGTCGAGCCGTTGGCCCCGTAGCCTGCGGACACAGCCGGAAGCGATTTCGCCCCGGCTGCAGCTCCCGTCGCGCGCGGCTCCGGTGGCATACTGAGCGAAATCGACCGGTGGGTCGCACTGGAGTTGTGCGCCGGTTTAAAGGATCATAAGCAGCCGAGACGCTGCGGCTTTTTCACGCAGCGTCCCCGTATGCAACAACCAGCCACCCGCGGTGGCAGTGGATGACTCTTGATGACTCTCGTGCGCGTTTCCCGTCTGCTTCTGCTGACCGGCCTGCTGGGCCTGGGCGGCTGCATGAGCAAAGCGCCGACGCCGCTCTATCAGCTGGACAGCGGCAGTCCGGCCATTCCACAGAAGGCCAACGGGCCGGCGGTGCTGCTCGGTCCGATCCAGCTCGCCGAATACCTGTCCCAGGACAACCTGCTGCAGCGCCAGGCCGACGGCAGCCTGCTCGCCGACCGTGACGCGCGCTGGGCCGGGCGCCTCTCGGCGAACGTCGACGATGTGCTCCTGCGGCAGCTCGCCGGACGCCTGAACAGCCAGCGCGTGGCGCTCGCCCCGGCGATCGGTTTCAGCGCCGACGTGCAGGCCCAGCTGAACATCACGCGGCTGGATTCCGGCCCCACACAGCCGGCGGTGCTCGAAGCGCAGTGGCGCCTGGTGGACAAGGCCGGGCAACTGCGCGATACCCGCCTGGTGCGCCTGCAGGAGGAGCATCAGGGCAGCGCCGCGGATCAGGTGCGTGCCCAGGGCGTGCTGCTGCAGCGCCTGGCGGGCGAGATGGCCGAGACGATCGGCCCGCTGTCGCGGCAACTGGCCGAAAGCGCGCGCAAGGCCGAGGCGAGGGCGGCGACTGCGACCAAGGAGAAGCCTTCGCGCATCCCGGTCGCCGAACCGGTGCGCAACGGCGCCGAAGTGTTCCGCTTCTAGCCCGCGCCGCACGCGCAAGAGCCCGGACCGCCCAGCGCGCTCCGGGCTTTTTTATTGAAGTACGAAAGGCTGCGGTTGGTGGCGAACCTGCGCGCGACTTTGCGGGAGAGGCTCGAAGATAGCCCGTCTGGTGGGTTACGGCGCATGGGGTACGGGGAGTGACCGAAACACCAGTGATGCGCCTAACCCACCCTACGAAGTGGGGCTGGACGTAGGGTGGGTTAGCGGCGATAGGCACTGGCGGGGGTACGACGCCGCAGTGCTGCGCCGCGTAACCCACCGGGCGGAGTACCGTGATCGCCAAAGGAAACGGCCGCCTCAGCGGCCGTTCATGTCCTGCATGCGCACCAGTTGGCGTTCGAGCAGCGAGGGGTAGGGTTCGAGCAGGCGCTCGACGCAGCAGGCGCCCTCGGGGCTGGCGATCGGGCGGATGCGCGCGCGCTGGCGCAGCAGCGGGTCGTCGGCGATGCGGCGTTCCACCAGCAGCAGGTTGCGGCTGTGCTGCGACAGGGCCAGGGCGTCCTGGGCGGTTTCGCTGAGCAGCAGTTCGGGCTGGTCGAGGTCGGCCAGGTCTTCGCCGAGGGTCAGCCCCAGTTGCAGTTGCAGGGCGATGCCGCTGTCGGCGACCTCGATCTGCAGGGCGTGGCCGAGGGCGCGCATCAGTTCGCCACAGCACAGCGCGTGGGTCAGGTAGTCCTCGCCACTGTCCTGGCGATGGAAGAGCAACAGGCTGCTGCCGTCGCTCAGTGTGTGCAGGTCGCACTGGTAGAGCGAGGCGGCCTTGTCCAGGCAGTCGCGGTAGCGCTGCAGCAGGTCGAGCAGGCGGCTGCGCGGCAGGCGGCGCAGCTGTTCCTGGGCGCCGAGCTGGATCGCCAGTACCGCGCTGAGCGCGGGCAGGCTGGGAGCCGCCGCGACCGGGGCCGGCTGCACCTGTACCGGCGGCCGTGTTCTCGGCGTCTCGACCGGGCTTTCGTCGCGCAGCTCGGAGAACGGATCGTCCTCGTCGTGAAGGCGGCTCGAGGCGCGCACCGGAGCCGGTTCGTCGTCGTCCTCCTCGTCGCTGTCGAAGCGGCTGTCGCCGAGGTCGCGTACCTCGAACTCTTCTTCGGCTTCCTCGTCGAGGTAGTCCTCCTCGAGGTATTCGTCTTCGGCCTCGGGCTCGGGTTTTTCCGGCACCAGGCGCGCCTGCAACTGGCGCGCGAGGTCGCCGATCTCGTCCTGGCGGCCTGCGCCGGGCGCCGGATCGTCCGGGTCGCGCAGCCACACCCGCAGCTCCAGCAGCGGCGTCGAGATGTGCCGGCCCAGGCGCAGGCTCAGCGACAGGGTCAGCGCCAGCAGGATCAGGCTGAGCAGCCCCATGCTCTGCAGGCTGATGGTCATCGGCTGCTCGAACTGCTGCATGTCGAGGCTGATACGCAGCTGCCCGGCGATCACTTCCTGGAAGGTGATCGGCGTGGAGAACACGCCTTCGGTCTCGCCGAGCATGCTCTGCTTGGGCCGCGAACCGGCCTCGGCGAGCAGGCGGTTGTCGACGCTGTAGATCGCCGCGTGGGCGACCAGCCGGTTCTTCACCAGGTTGCCCAGCAGCACGTTGAGGCTGAGGATGTCGTTGGACACCAGCGGATCGCGCGCCGAGGAGGCGGTCTGGGTGATCAGGCTCTGGCCGAGGGCGTCGGCTTGCGATTGCATCGCCTGCTTGAACTGCATCCCCATCACCCAGGCGTAGATCACCAGCGCCAGGGCCACCAGCAACAGGCTGTGACTGGCGATGCGCAGGGCCAGGGGTACACGCCGCTGACGCAGGGCGTGGAAGATGAGGAGGAAGAAGTTGTCGGGCTTGACGGGGGCTGGCCGGTTCACGGAGCTCGGCTCTTCTCGAGTAGGAAATGTGGCCGGCAGTATACGGGAAAAGCCGGGCCAGGCTTCAAGCTAGACGGCCGCCTTTGCGCCAGGCGGACGCACAGAGCGGGAAGCCGGGCGTCGACGGCTCGGTTAGAATGGCCGCCGCATTCTTCAGCGGAGCCAGCACCTTGCGCGAAATCGTCCTGATCAACATCACCGGGGAAGACCGCCCGGGCCTGACCGCCGCCATCACCGGCGCGCTGGCGCAGGGCGGGGTGAACATCCTCGATATCGGCCAGGCGGTGATCCACGACACGCTGTCGTTCGGCATCCTGGTGGAAATCCCGGACAACCAGCGCGCCTCGGCGGTGCTCAAGGAAGTGCTCTTCACCGGCTACAAGCTGGATCAGCAGGTGCGCTTCACGCCGGTTTCGGAAGCCGACTACCAGCAATGGGTCGGCGGTCAGGGCAAATCCCGCCACATCGTCACCCTGCTGACGCGCAAGGTGACCGCCGAACAGCTGCAGCGGGTCAGCTCGATCACCGCCAAGTTCGGCCTCAACATCGATCGTATCGACCGTCTTTCCGGGCGTATGCCGCTGGATACGCCGGACGAGCGCAGCAACGGCTGCATCGAGTTCTCGGTGCGCGGCGAGCCGGCCGACACGCTGGCGCTGCGCGCCGAGTTCCTCCGCGTGGCGCAGGAGTTGAACGTCGACATCGCCTTCCAGCGCGACTCGGTGTTCCGCCGCAACCGGCGCCTGGCGGTGTTCGACATGGATTCGACGCTGATCGAGGCGGAAGTCATCGACGAGCTGGCCAAGGTCGCTGGCGTCGGCGAGAAGGTGTCCGAGATCACCGAGCGGGCGATGCGCGGCGAGCTGGATTTCCGCGCCAGCTTCACCGAGCGCCTGGCGCTGCTCAAGGGATTGCCGGAATCCGAGCTGGAAGCCGTCGGCGCCTCGCTGCGCCTGACCGAAGGCGCCGAGGTGCTGTTCGCCGAGCTCAAGCGGCTGGGCTACAAGACCGCGATCCTTTCCGGCGGCTTCAGCTACTTCGCCCGGCAACTGCAGGCCAGGCTAGGCATCGACTACGTGTTCGCCAACGAACTGCAGATCGAGAACGGCGTGCTCACCGGCGTCGCCGTCGAGCCGATCGTCGACGCCCAGCGCAAGGCCGACCTGCTGCGTCAGCTGGCGGAACAGGAAGGCCTGCGCCTGGAGCAGACCATCGCCGTGGGCGACGGCGCCAACGACCTGCCGATGCTCGGCCTGGCTGGCCTCGGCGTGGCCTTCCGCGCCAAGCCGCTGGTCAAGCAGTCGGCCAAGCAGGCGATTTCCACCCTCGGCCTCGACGGCATCCTCTATCTGCTCGGTTTTCGCGATCGGGAAGGGCAGGACTAGAGCAGTCCCGCGTCGGCGGGGCGGTTGAATCGCCCCGCCGGAGTGATGGCTGTTAGCTGCGCCGTTCGACGATGAAGCGCGCAATGTCTCGCAGCGGTTCGGCGCGCTCGCCGAAGGCCTCCAGCGCGGCCAGCGCCTGGTCGCGCAGGTCCAGCGCGTAGGCCTTGGCGGGTTCCAGTCCGAGCAGGGCCGGGTAGGTGGGCTTGTCCTGGGCCTGGTCCTTGCCCTGGGTCTTGCCCAGCGTCGCGGTGTCGCTTTCCACGTCGAGGATGTCGTCCTGCACCTGGAACGCCAGGCCGATGGCCCGCGCGTAGGTTTGCAGCGCGGCCAGCGCCGCGTCGTCGGCCCGGCCGCTGGCGAGGGCGCCGAGGCACACGCTGGCTTCGATCAGCGCGCCGGTCTTGTGCCGGTGCATGCTTTCCAGCGCGCGCTGGTCGATCTGCCGCCCCACCGACTCCAGGTCGATCGCCTGGCCGCCGACCATGCCTTCGGGCCCGGCCGCGCGGGCCAGGGTGGTCAGCATGCGCAGGCGAGTCTCGGCGCTGGGTGCGCTCGGCTCCGCCAGCACGCTGAAGGCCAGGCTCTGCAGGCCGTCGCCGGCGAGAATCGCCGCCGCTTCGTCGAACGCCTTGTGGGTGGTCGGCTGGCCACGACGCAGGTCGTCGTCGTCCATCGCCGGCAGATCGTCGTGCACCAGCGAATAGGCATGGATCAGCTCCACGGCACAGGCCGCGTTGTCGGCCTGTTCGGCGTCGCCGCCAAGGGCTTCGCAGGCGGCGTAGACGAGGATCGGGCGCACCCGCTTGCCGCCGTTCATCACGCTGTAGCGCATCGCCTGGTAGAGCCGCGCCAGGTCGTCCTGCGGAGGCTGGAAGAACCGCTCCAGGCACGCGTCCACACGCGCCCGGCAGGCTTTCTGATAGGCCGCGGTCATGCCTCGGGGTCCGTTTCGAAGGGCGCTTCCTCGGTTTCGCCGTCACGCTCCAGGAGTATCTGGACCTTCTGCTCGGCCTGGCTGAGTGCCGCCTGGCAGTCACGGGTGAGGCGAATGCCTTGCTCGAAGGCGCCCAGGGAGTCTTCCAGCGACAGCTCGCCGTTTTCCAGGCGCTCGACCAGGTTCTGCAGGTCGGCGATGGATTGTTCGAAATCGAGTGCAGCTTTCTTGCGGGCCATGGGCGTTCTCTACGACGGGGGCGGAAACCGCGGCGACACTAGCAGAGCGGCCGCGCACGGAGCAAATGGCCCGCGGGGCGATTCCGCGCGAGCACGCATCTGCCCATTGATGCCGGACAAGGGTGAACAGCCGTTTCGCGCTGATTCTTTGCGCGCTGCGGCTTGGTATCCTGCGCAGGACTTCGGGAGAGCAACGAAATGGGATGGGGCATGGTGCGGCGGCTCATGGCACTCGGCAAACGCCTGCGCAGGTCGGTCGTAGCTCTGACCTTCGATGCGGATGATTTCTCCGACCCGCTCCCCTGCCTCTGGTCGAAGGGCCTGTGCCGCCAGTGCGACTTCCGCGGGCCGGAAGGCTACTGGCAGGCGCCGACCGAGAGCGTCCAGAGCGAAAGCCTGTTCCGCGAGCATTATGCCGATGCCCACGGTCTGGTCTGGGTCCGGCTGAGCACGCAGTCGCGCGACGGCGTCGCCGCGGACCTGGATCGTTTCGTTGCCGCCGCGCTGCCCTCCATCGCCAAGCCCTTCGTGCTGGTGACATCCGACGGCGACGTTTCGGTGCCCTCCGAGCTTCGTCCGGAAACGGTCGCTGCGCTGCTCTCCTGTTCCTGGCTGGTCGCCTGGTACACGCAGAACCACGACGGCAGCGGCGCCCCGCGGCTCGCGCCATTGCCCATCGGGCTCGACCTGCACACGCCGCGCCCCTTCACCAGCCCGCGCCGGCTGCTCGACGACCTGGCGCGCATCCGCGCGATGCGTCGCGACGCGCGCGATCTGCCGCCGACGATCCTGTGCGACATCGGCTTGAGCCTGGCCTCCGCACAGCGAATCGCGGCGGTGCAGGCGCTGCATGGCTGCGCGCATGTCGAAAAGGTCCGGCGCCGGGTGAGCCAGCGGGCGATATGGCAGCGTTATGCGAACCATCCCTTCGTGCTCAGCCTGGAGGGCAATGCGGTGGACTGCCATCGCACCTGGGAGGCGCTCTACCTCGGGTCCATCGTGATTACCATGAGCTCGGCGCTCGATTCGCTGTTCGCCGATCTTCCGGTCGTGATCATCCACGACTGGTCGGAGATCCTCGACCAGGACAACCTGCGCCGCTGGCAACTGCAGTACGGTCCGCTGACCGGTCGCGAGCACGTCTGGAGCCTGCTGCAGGCGCAGTCCTACATGGACCGGCTGCGTTGCCGGCTCGAGTTGCCGACCCTGCCCGCGGCGGTGTGAACTTGCCCACCCACTTTCCACACGCTGAAGGAACGCCGTGCATGTCCGCGACGGAACGCCCCCCACTGATCCTCTTCTACAACGCGTTCTTCGGCGAATATCCGGATGTCTCGCACTTCGCCGACCGGGCCGTTTGCCGCTTCACCACCGACCGCGCCCGCCTGCGGGAAGCCGATGCGGTGATCTTCCACCTGCCGGCGTTCAACGAGTTCGCCGATGCGCCCAAGTATCCCGGCCAGCTGTGGGTCGGCTGGTCGATGGAAAGCCGCGCGCACACGCCGATCCGCCACAACCCGCGGCTCATGCGTCACTTCGATGTACAGATGAACTTCGAGCCGGCGGCGGACGTGCGCTGCACCTATTTCCCCAAATGGGACGAGTGGCGGGCGGCGATGGCGCGTCCGCTGCCGGCGAAGGTTCAGCCGCGCACCACGGCGCTGTTCCAGTCGGCGCCGAAGGACACCAGCAGGCGCAACGCCTTCGCCGCCGAACTGATGCGTCATCTGCCGGTGGATTCCTACGGCCGGTTCCTCAACAGCAGCGCCATCCCGCAGCCGGATCGGGGCGCGGCGACCAAGATGGACCTGCTCGGCGGCTACCGCTTCTGCCTCGCGCTGGAGAACACCTTCGAGGAGGACTACGTCACCGAGAAGTTCTTCCAGCCGCTGCTGGCGGGCTGCGTGCCGGTCTATCGGGGCGCGCCGAACGTCGAGGCCTACGCGCCGGGCGATCACTGCTACATCGATGCGGGTGCGTTCGAGAGTCCGCGGAGCCTGGCGGCCTACCTGCAGGACCTCGCCCACGACGAGATCGCCTATGCGCGCTATTTCGACTGGCGTTCGCAGCCGCTGCGGCCGGCCTTCGTCACGCAGATGGATCTGGCGTCCGAGGAAGTCTTCCTGCGGCTCGCGCGGTACATCGCGAGCCGGCTGCACGCGCACCCCCGTCCGCAGGATACCGGCGCCCCGCAGAGGCCCTTCGGCTGGCTGGGCTATGCGCGCGCGCGTCTCCAGCATCTCCGGCGCCGTTTGGCCGGCTGAACGCATCCGTGGTTCGGGCGAATCCCGCTCACCGGGGGCTTGAGCCCAACTGGCGATACAGCGCCACGTAGCGCTCGGCCATGCGTTGCGCGGTGAACAGCTGCCAGTAGCGGGCTTCGGCGCGCTGGCCCATCGCGGTGGCTTGCTGCGGGTGATTCCACAGGTACTGCATGGCGCCGCGCAACGCGTCGGCGTTGTCGGCCGGGACCACCAGGCCGGTCTCTTCGCCGATGTTGATGAAGGTGGTGCCGGTGCCGATCTCGCTGGAGATCATCGGCTTGCCATACATCGCGCCTTCCAGCAGCGAGATGCCGAACGCCTCCGAACGCAAATGCGAGGGAAACACCACGGCGTAGCTCAGCTCCAGCAGTGCGACCTTGTCCTCGTCCGGCAGGCGGCCGAGGAAGCGGATGTTGATCAGGCCGAGTTCGGCAGCCTGGGCGCGCAATTCGGCTTCGATGGGCCCGGCGCCGACGATGACGATCGGCAGGTCGGTGCCCTGGGCGGCCTCCAGCAGGATGTGCAGGCCCTTGTAATAGCGGATCACGCCGACGAAGAGGAAGAACTTCGGGCCGATGCGCTCGCGCCAGTAGCGCAGCTTTTCGGGTGAGGCGGCGGGATAGCTGGTCTTGTCCAGGCCGATGGGAATCACGCTGACCTTGTCCCGGTGCTGCTCCAGCACGTCGCTGGACGCCAGGTAGTTGGGCGAGGTGGCGACGATGTGGTCGACGTCGGCGAGGAAGCGCCGCTCCAGCGGCCGGTAGAGCTTGAGCAGGTTCTTCTGCCGGATGATGTCCGAGTGGTAGGTGACCAGCGTCGGCTTGCGGGTGCGACTGAGGAAGTGCACCAGATCCATGAACGGCCACGGAAAGTGGTAGTGGATCAGGTCGGCCTGTTTCGCCAGGCGGGCGAACAGCGGGAATGCGGACAGCGAGAATCCAGTGGAGGCGATCTGGAAGTCCAGCCTGGCCCGGTAGCCGTGGTAGCCGTTGATCTCCATCGGCCGTTCGATGCGTTGCTCGCCCAGCGACAGCACGTCGGTGGTCACCCCGAGGCCGGCCGCGCCGCGGGCGATCTGATCGATGACCTGTTCGATTCCACCGATGCTGTCGGGAAGGGAGGTCTTGTAGAAGTGCAGCACGCGCATGGTGAAGGTACTTATTGGATGATGCTTCTGAAGGCGTCGAGGAAACGTGCCCGGGAGAACTCCGCCGCCCGCGCCTCGCAGGCGGCGCGCATGCCCAACGCCCGCTCGGCGGACATTCGTCCGACCGCCTCTGCGATGGTTTCCGCGCTCGGGTCCGCGGGCAGCAGCAGGCCCGTGCGCTGGTCGACGACGCTTTCGCGCAGCCCGCCCTCGGCGACGCCGATCAGCGGTTTGCCCGCCGCCATGGCCTCGACCGCGGACATGCCGAAATCCTCGTCCTGCGGCACGTAGAGCGCGGCGATGGCATTGCCCATGAGCTGCGCCAGGGCGTCGTCGTCGAGCCAGCCGGCGAAACGGATGTTCGGCGCGCCGTTCGCCAGCGCCTTCAGGGCCTCGAGCTGCGAGCCGCCGGAGGCGACTACCAGTTGCTTGTCCGGCATGCCGAGAAAGGCGCGGACGATGCGGTCGACCCGCTTGTTGGGTTCCAGGCGCCCCAGCGACAGGTAGTAGCCCTGCTGGCCGAGAAAGCGAAACCCGGTGGTATCGATGGGCGGGTAGACGACCTCGGCGGCAATCCCGGTGTGTTCGAGCAGGCGCTCGCGGACATGCAGCGAGTTGGTCAGCACCCGATCCATGCGCTGCAGCGCGTGCAGGTAGGCGTGGCGATAGCGTTCGATGGCCAGCCGCAGCGCCGGCCTGGCCAGCGCCGGAGTGCGCGCCAGGTAGCGCTCGCGCTGGTCGAAGGCGAAACGCGGCGGCGTGTGGCAATAGTAGAGGCGCCGCCCGCGCGGCTGTTCGAGCGCCGTCAGCGGGGCATAGAGCCCGCTGTAGATCACCTGCCGCGCCTCACGCAGGTGCGCGGGCGGACGGGAGAACGCGGCCAGCGCCCGGGGGATGCGCGGCAGCATGCGCAGGGACGCGGCGCCGATCACCTGGGGCCGCACGGCGCCGCAATCCCCGGATTCGCGGAACGCCGGGTAAACCCCCGATACTCCCAAGGAGAAACCGGGCAGTCCGTTGGCCAGGGCGATGACCAGCCGCTCGGCCCCGCCGTTCACCTGCAGGTAGTCGTGCAGGACCCAGTGCGAGGAAGGTACGTTCATGGTTGCCCCGCATCCGACAGGTTCAGCCGTTCCAGCAACTGCCGGGTGACCGCGTCGGCCTCGTAGCGTTCGACGACCTTGGCGTGACCGGCTTCGCCCAGGCGCCGGCACAGCTCCGGCGAGGAAGCCAGGCGCAGCAGCGCTTCGGCGAGCGCCTGGGTGTCGCCCTCCGGCACCAGCAGGCCGTCGACCTCGTGCTCGATCAGCTGCGCGGGCGCGCCTGTGGCGTAGGCGATTACCGGTTTGCGCCGCGACCAGGCCTCTATGACGGTTCTACCGAAGGTCTCCGGCCCGCCGGAATGCGACACCGAGGCCACCACCACGGCGCGGCAGCTGCGCAGCAGGGCGGAGGGGTCAGCCACGTAGTCGCCGAGCCGGTAGCTGGCGCCGATGCCGAGCCGTTCGATCAACTGCCGCAAGCGCTGTTGAAGCGCCGGGTCATCCTGCGGTCCGCAGGACAACAGGGCCAGTGGCTGCTGGCGCTCGTGCAGGTGATGCAGCGCCAGGGCCAGATCGGTATGGCCCTTCCAGGGATTGAGCGTGGCCAGATGCAGGATCGGACCTTCGTAGGAAACCGCCTCGTCGGGGATTTCCACCATGTCCGGCACCACCGACCAGGGCGAGGGGCCGAAGGGCGCCGTGTACGCGGGGCTCAGGTAGCCCTGGCGCTGCATCACCACGCTGTTCGGTAGCAGAATCGGCGCGCCGGGCAGGCGGGCGAAGATGAAATCCAGGTCCTGCCAGAGGTAGTCGCGCACGTAGAGATGGCAGCGTCGGGCCAGCGGGCGGACGAACCGCGCGGCCATGGCGGCGATGAGCGCCGAACGCTGGGTGTTCAGCAGGATCGCGTCGGGGCGATGGCGCAGGAACGCGAGCAGCAGTTGCAGCGCCGCGATTCGCCGGCCGGCGGTGTTCTGGCTGGTGCGCACATGAATCAGGCGCGCATTGGCCGGCAATGCTCCCGGCTGTAGCAGGCGCTCCCGGTGCGCATTGCTCTGGGCGAAGATCACCACCCGCAGGTCCGCTGGCAAATGACGCAGGACGATCTCGATGCTGCGCTCGGCGCCGCCGTAGCCCTGCTCGATGGAGAGGATGAACAGGGTTTTCATGGCCGCGCGTACTGCTGTCGGCAGAGCGCCCAGCCGGCGTTCGCGATGCGTTCGGCAAGCTCGCGCCGGGTCGCCAGGGCGACGATTGATGCGGCGAATTCCTCGGCGCCGTGGGCCGCGAGGTAGTGCTCGCCGGACGTCACCGCGAGGCCGCGCACGCCTTGCCGGGTGGAAATCACCGGGCGGCGGTGGGCGAAACCTTCGAGCGTCTTGAGCTTGGTCCCGCCGCCGGCGAACAGCGGGACCAGGACGATGTGGCTGCGCGCATAGCTGTCGTCGAGGTCGCCGACTTCGGCGGTGAACTCCACCTGCGGCGTGTCGCGCAGCAGCGCTTGCAGCGCCGTGGAGGCATGCCGGCCGATGATGCGTAGGCGCCAGGGCGACGTCAGCGTCGTCGACAGGCGGGGAATCAGGCGCGTCAGCAGGAAGCGCACGGCTTCTTCGTTGGGCGGGTAGTTCAGTGTGCCGACGAACAGCAGGCCAAGTGGCCCGTCGCAGGGGAGACCGGCAGGCGTCGCCGGCAGGGCGATCCGGTTGGGCCGGCAGGCGATGGACAGGCCGGGACGCGCCGGCAAGTGCCGCGCATCGTCGCTCGCGGCCAGGTAGAGGGTTCGGTACTGCCGCGCGATGTCGCGCTCGACCAGGCGGTACTGGATCGCCGTGGACAGCCCGCGCAGCGCGTCCCGGTACTGCCCCATGCGCCAGGAGGCCAGCGCCACGCTGGTTCGCGTGCGGGACTCCAGATCGTCCAGGTCGAGTGCGTAGTCGGCGTGCGGATAGCGCGCGGCCAGTGCTGTCCCGAGGTCTTGCAGGTAAAGCCGGAACACCACGATGCGCTGCACCGTCTCGCCGGCGAGGCGGGCTTCCAGCGCCTCCAGCGTCGATGTCGACGTCCACTGCTGCCAGTCGCTGACGAAGCGACGGGAACACAGGGCAAGCAGCGGCAGCGACAGGCCTGCCAGGCGGCGATAGCGGCGCGTCGTGCTGACCCCGTCCGCCAGCGGCCAGAGCGCTTCGGCGGGGTAGTCCGCGGGCAATGTCGGCCAGCTGTCGCGGTCACCGGCGACCAGCAGGTGCACCCGGTGGTCGCGGCTCAGCGTCTGCAGCCAGTCCCAGGCACGCAGCGCGCGGCCCGAGCCGCCCGGCAAGGGCAGGACCGGCGTGACGAACAGGGCAACCGGTCTGGATGTCATTCGGCGTTCACCGCCAGGTCTTCGAGCACGCCGTTCTGCAGGCGCACGGTGCGGTCGGCGAAGCGCAGGTTGCTGCTGCGGTGGGTGATGTAGACCACGCTCATCGCCGGGCAATCGCTGCGCAGCCGGGACAGCAGGCGGGTTTCACTGGCTTCGTCGAGGCCGGAAGTGGCCTCGTCGAGCAGCAGCAGGTCCGGCCGCCTGTACAGCGCCCGCGCCAGCGCCAGCCGCTGGCGTTCCCCGCCGGAAAGACGCGCGCCGTCGGCGCCGGCCGCGGCGTGGCGACCGCCGGCGAGGCGGGCGACGACCTCCTCCAGCCCGGCCTGGCGCAGCGCGGTATCGACCCGCTCGCCGTCACCGTCGTCGAAGCCGAACACCACGTTCTGCTCGATGCTGTCATCCAGCAGGGCCACGTGTTGCGGGATGTAGGCGATGGTGGGTGACGAGCCTTCGGGCCAGGCGTGGCGGACATTGCCCGACTGCGGTTGGTGAATGCCGCAGAGCAGCTCCATCAGCGTGCTCTTGCCGGTGCCGGACGGGCCGACGATGGCGACCCAGGACGGATGCGCGATGTGCAGCGTCGCCTCGTCGAGCACCGTCGGCAGCTGGGGGCCGTGGCGGAAGGTCACCCGCTCGAGGGTGAACGTCGGGGTGTCTGCGGCCTGCGCCGTGATGCCCACACGCTGGGTGTAGCCGGCGGCGGCGCGTTCCAGCTCGCCAAGGACCAGTTCGATGTTGTACACCGCGCCGAACAGCGCGGTGCGCGTGCCCAGCACGCTCATCATCGCGGGCAGCAGCGCCCGCGCCACCACGGCGTAGAAGATCAGTTGCGGCAGCAGCAGGTTCAGCGGTCGCCCCATCAGCATCCACAGCGAGACCACCAGCAGGAGGATGCCCAGCACGGCGAAGTCCAGCACCAGTCGCGGCAGCGTCGGGAAGACGGTCAGCCTGACGTTGGCGGCGGCCAGGGCCTTGAGCGAATGGTCGATGTGGCGCAGGAAAAAGGGCTCGAGGTGGTATACGCGAATCTCGCGGAACGAGGCGAAGGCCTCGGCCATGCTGGTGTTCCAGCGCTGCAACGCGGCCTCGCGCGCGTGCGAAGCCTGCTTCTGGCCCCTGCTCAGCAGCCGGTGGGTCAGGGTATTGAGCAGCAGGAATCCCAGGGCCAGCAGGACGGACGCCAGCGGGTACTGCCAGAGCATCAGCGCGGAGAGGAACACCAGCATCAAACTGGAGGAGATCATCGTCACGCATTGCTGGCTGACGTAGGCGGCATCCACCGCCGTGGCCGCGCAGCGGCGGAAGTAATGGGTTCGGCTCTCGCTGCGAAAGCCCATCCAGTCCAGATGCAGGTAGCCCTCCAGCAGGCGGCTGACGGTGTAGCGCTGAACCTGCTGGTTGAAGCGCGCACCGCGCCAGGCCAGCCCGGCCTGGACCATCAGCTTCACGCAGATCAGCAGGAACAGGCCAAGGCTGAGGGTCGGGATGACCGACCAGCCGAGCCGCTGCAGCGTCGATTCGATCAGTACCGGACACTGCTCGTTGAGGCAGGCGACGTAGGGGATGACGGTGGCGGCGACGAGCATTTCCAGCGCCGACAGCCCGCAGGCCCAGATCGACACCCAGTACAGCTGGCGCTTGTGCGCCGGTGACAGGAAACGTGACAGCGCGGCGCCGAACTGGCGCAGCTTCCCCCAGTTGTCGTCGAAGTCCTGGCGGGCAGTCATCGCGAGTTCAGCCAGGATCGGACGCTGTGCCGGGGATGGCTCAGCAGGGTCATCGCGCGTTGCCGCTGGTAGGCCAGCAGGCTGGGCCTGGCGTCCGCCGGCAGGAAACGCCGGGCATTGCGCGCGTAGGTGGTGTCGGCGAAGGCGACGTAGTCGACCGTCAACAGGCCGGCATGGAAATGGCTGAAGTCCAGGCGCGACTCGTCGAACCACAGGTGATTCCACAGGTGCAGGCTGCGGGCCTCGTCCGGCAGCGTCACGTTTCGCAGCAGCAGGTCTTCGATGCCCTTTGGGGTCCAGTCCAGCGAATAGAAGGAAGTGGGCGGCTGGATATCCAGCAGGTCGGGGAAGCGCTTGCTGAGGCGGTACGGCAACAGCGTGGAGTGATTGCTCCAGCTGCCGTCGAACGCCTCGGTCATCGCGTCGAGCCAGTGCCGGCAGAATTCGGCACCGGGCGCCGAGGCGATCCAGGCGTTGCACAGCGAGCGGTCGTCCTCGGCGCCGGCGGGGGCCTTTTCCTCGCCGAGGATAAATTGCCGCGAATGCCAGTCCGTCGGCAAGGGGCGCAGGAACAGGCTGTCGATGTCGGCGTAGATGCCGCCTTCTTCCAGCAGTATCCGCAGTCGCGCGAAATCGGCCAGGTGGGCATAGCGGAACGCCGCCACCGTGGGGTCGTCGTAGCGGTAGTCGGCGACGAAGCGCTCGGGGTCGATGCGCCGCAGGCGCAGCCGCGGCTTGATTCGCTCCCACCATTCGCCGTGTGGCTCATTGTGATAGTGGAAGTGCACCTCGTCGGGCTGGTTCACCTCCAGGCACGAGGCCAGGCAGAGGTAGTACATCAGGTGGAACGGCTCGGTCTGTTCGCGCAGGCCGAAGACGAAATGGAAGACGTTGGGGATCGGGCTGGTCATGCGAGGGCCTCGAGGAGGGCCGCGATCACGGCATCCGGGGAAAAATCGCGGGCGATGCTCGCCGCCTGCTGCGCCGCGCGCTGGCGGGCTGCGACGGGCTCGTCGAAGATCGTCCGCAGCTGGCGCGCGGCCTGCTCCACCGAGGGTTCGGCCCAAAGGTCGGACGGCTTGTAGCTGGCGGACCAGGTCGGTTCGTGGACGGGCACCAGGGTGTAGTCGATCAGCGCGCTGAGTGCGGGGTCGAGATAGTCCAGCTGCCCGCCATAGCCGGTGATCACCACCGGCTTGCCCTGCCGCGCCGCGTCGAAGGCACCCAGGCCCCAGCCTTCGGTACGCGTGAGCGAAACGAAGCAGTCGCCCATCTCGTGCAGTGCGAGCATTTCCTCGTCGCTCAGGGACTCCTCCGCGATCACCGCAACGGGCGCGGGATTGGCGAAGCGGCGTGCCAGCCGCGCGACGCTGCGCACCGGCGACGGATGCCGAAGGCGAAAGCCATTGCGCCAGTGGCGATGCCACTGGGTGATGTCGTTGCGACTGGTCTTCACGATCATCAACACCGGATCGCTGGCATCGAAGGCCTTCCAGTAGGCCTCCAGTGCCAGGTAGGGCGCCTTGCGGTTGGACCAATAGCCGACGGTGTAGAACACGAAGCGCTGCCGGTCGTCCCGCGGCAGGCGTGCCCGCAGCGCGGCGCGCGCCGCGGGGGCGGCTTCGGCGAGGCTCTCGAACTGGGGCAGGTGGGGCACCACGTGGATCGGCACGTTCACACCGGCGCGGCGAAACACCTCGACGTTCCACTGGCAAGGCACCAGCACCGCGTCCAGCTGGTTGAGAATCTCTGGCCAGTGCGTCGGCAGGTTTTCCAGCTCCCACACCGTGTAGCCGAGGATGCGTCGCCCGGCCTGGCGCTCCTGTTCGATCAGCGTGGGGAAATACTCCGGCACGGTGTGGATCAGCACGGTGTCGTAGTCGATCGGCCGGTTGCACACGCCGTTCAGCTTGGTTTCCGGCCAGTCGGTGACCGGCTGCAATTGATAGCGATCCGCGCCGGGCAGCATCGGTGCCCACGTCAGCTCGACGCCGGCATCCACAAGCGCGCGGACATAGGCCTTCGCCGCGACCGCGTAACCGGTGGTGTCACCCCAGGAAATGTACTTCAGCCCACGCATGTCATTTGCGCCAGGATGCCAGGTGGAAGGCGGTAAAGCCGCGCAGCATGCCGAGGATTCGCGCGGCGAAGGCCGCGCTTCTCCAGGCGTCCAGCGTGAACAGCTGGATGAACGAGGAAACCAGCGTACGCATGCCCCAGTTGAGCATATGAGGCTGCGGATTCTTCGCGATCAGCGCGCCATCGCCGATGGCATAGCTGTGGAAACGACCCACGGCCCAGGCATTCCAGGGCGGCATCTTGCTCGGGTGCTGCATCTTGATCCGCGGGCTGTAGCAGGCTTTCTGACCGTCCATGTGGTCGAACAGCCGGTTCATCAGGTCGATGCCTTCGGCCGCGGGGAAGGGGGCGCCGGGACCGAAGCGCTCATCGAAGCCGTCGGCCCGCAGGAACAGCTCGCGGCGCACGAAGAGCGTGGCTTCCGTCAGGCAACTGAACATCGTGCGGCGGGTGAACTCGGTCGGCTCCTGCTTCCAGCGCAGCACGTTGGGCGCGCCGGTTTCGTCGATGGTCTGGCCGGTGATCACCTGGGTCAGCGGGTCGTTGGAGAGTCGTTGCACTTCGCCCAGGGCATCCGAGAGCAACTGGCAGTCGTCGTCCGGAAAACCCAGCCAGATTCCCCGCGCCAGGCGCGCACCGAGGTTGCGCGCACGGGTGGCGCTGCGGAAGTCGACCTGCTCATGGCGTATATCGAGAAGCCCGGCGAAACGGGCGATCACCTCGACCAGGCGATCGTCGCCATTCTGGTCGACCACGATCACCTCGAACGTCGGCGCATTCTCCTGTTTCACCAGGCTCGCCAGGCAAGGCTCCAACTCGCCGTCGTCGTGCAGCGTAGCGATGACCAGCGAACAGTGTGGGGCAGAGGGCTGGCGCGCGACGCCGTCGGGGGAACGCTGCATGGTTTCTCGGTTCTATCGGCAAGTCGGCTGTTTCAACGGAACGCGCGGCGGGCCGGCTGTTCTATCGATCGATCGGATGATCGTATTTTCCGTACAGGCATGTCTTCTCCTCGCGCCGAGCGGTTCATGGCGTGGGAGTTGTTTCTTGGGGAGGCGCCGCGAGCAGGTATGTCCGGACGCCGCGGGAGAATGCCTTGGCGAGTGGCTATTTGCCAGTCCAGAAAGGGGATTTTCTCGTGTCGATAGCGTTACGAGGGACTAAAAACCGTATAACCGCTCCGTTTTGGTCTTTCAGATCGATCTTCTGTTTGCGCCTAAGCTATACCCGTTCAGGCCTCTCATCCGCGCAGGCAGGGTAGGTACGGAACAATTGAGAAACAGCAGGCAGGCGGTGGGCACCATCATGGACGGCGCGTCTCGTGGCGGGCCTGGTACGAAACGGTCGAAGGCTCGCCGCCGTGCGGGTAGTCCAGTGGTCTGAAGCCGCCTGGTTACGGGAAGCAACACTGGCGCCGCCGAATGAAATCGTTACTATCCCGCGAGCACGAATAATCGAGAGATCTCTTAGTGAACATGCTGACGCAACGTGGAACTGCGGACTCCTCTTATCACCTCGACCTCTTCGATTATCTGCGGCTTCTGTTGCATCGCTGGAGGTGGGTAGCCGGGCCGACGCTGGCCGCCCTGGCCTGCGCGGGGCTTTACCTGCTCCTCACTGCGCCGGTCTACCAGGCGAGAACCACGTTGTTGCCGCCGACGCCGGCGTCGATTGCCGGGTATAATCAGGACAACGGTCGGGCGGGACTGCCGGTCTGGGATTCGGACGCAGTCTACAGTGCGTTTCAGAAGTATCTGTTCAGCGACAGCCTGCGACTCAGCTTCTTCAGGGAAACGGTTTTGCCGGGCCTGAGCGAAGAGCAGCGCCGGAGGCCCGAGGGCGCCTTGCGCCGTGCGTTCGACACGCAGCTCCAGGCGTTAGCCCCGGACAGGCTCAAGCCTTATATCCTCCAGGTCGACGTATTGTCCGAGCAGCCTCAGCAGGCCGCCGACTGGGCCAACGCGTACGTGCGCAGCGCCGAGCGTCTGGCGGACCAGGAGATCCGCGAGACAGTCGAGGCGTCGATCCATCAGCGCGGCGCCCAGTTGCAGCGCCAGATCGATCTGTTGAGAGAAACGGCGCTGAAGCGGCGCAAGGACCGCATCGCGGCGCTGAAGGAGGCGCTGCAGATTGCCCGTAGCGTCGGTCTTGAGTCCCCGCAGGCGAGCTCCATGCGGGTTGCTGCGCAGGACAACCTTGCCTCGTTCATCGACGGCAGCCTGCTGTATCTGCGCGGCTCCAAGGCGATCAGCGAAGAAATCGCGTTGCTGGAGGCTCGCGAGTCCGATGATCCTTTCATCGAGTCGCTGCGGGATCTGGAAGAGCAGAAAGCGTTCCTCGGCGGTATCCGAATGCCCGACACCATGCGGACGGTACAGGTCGATCAGTTGGCGCTGCTGCCAGACGCCCCGGTGAAGCCACGCGCGGTTCTAGTACTGCTGGCCGCCTTGCTGATCGGACTGATCGCCGGGACGCTGCTGGCCTCGGTGCTCGGTGCGGCGACCATGCGAAAGGGCGAGGCGCGCTGAGCATGATGCCGCAGGCGCCACTGGTCACGCTGGTCACGCCTACCTACAACCAGGCGCGCTATCTGCAGAAATCACTGGACAGCGTGCTGGAGCAGACCTATCCGAACATCGAGTACATCGTCATCAACGACGGTTCCAGCGACGATACCGAGTCGGTGCTGAACCGCTACGATGGTCGCCTGAACTGGTCGACCCAGGCCAACCAAGGACAGGCCGCCACGCTGAACGCGGGGTGGAAGGTGGCACAGGGCAAGTACATCGGTTACCTGAGTTCGGACGATCTGCTCGCTCCGGACGCGGTGGCGCGGCTCGTCGCTGTGCTTGAACAGGATCCGTCGGTGGTCTGTGTCTATCCGGACTGCGACCTCATCGACGAGCATGGCGTGGTAGTCAAGCGTGGTCTCTGCAAAGGGTTCGATCTCGAAGAGTTGGTGGTCCGGCAGGAGTGCCACATCGGTCCCGGAGCATTGTTCAGGGCCGACGGCTTTCGCCGCGTGGGCGGCTGGAAAACCTATCTGCATCTGGCGCCGGACCGTGAGTTCTGGATGCGCCTGGCGGGCGAAGGAAGCATCCGTTTTCTGCCCGAGTCACTTGCCGGCTACCGCCTGCATGCGCAGTCCATTTCCTATCAATCGACTTCCGACGAGCAATCCAAGGAATACCTTCAGGTGCTGGATGAGTACTTCGCCGGGAACGTCGCGCCGAGCATCCTCGCACGAAAGCAGGAAGCCTATGCGTTCGCCTATTTCCTCATGGCGCGCAATGCCATGCGTAGCGGCCGCCCCCTGCGTGGTGGCCGCTATTTCGTCGAAGCCTGTTCGCGGCATCGCGGCTTCATGCATCCGCGATACCTGCTGCAGTTGGTGCGCAATACGCTGAGCAAGCCGGTCCGGGTGGCGATGGCACGTGTGCGAGCGAGGCGGCTGCGTGCTGACTGATCGCGTCCGGCTCATGCGATGGCTTTTCCCGCTGTTTTACTTCCAGGCATACCTGGGGCTGAGCGTGTTGCTGTTCTTCTTTGGTCCATGGCCTTGGCCGGTGCAGGAGCCGGAGTCGCTGCTGGTGTTCCTGCTGGCCTCCCAGGCATGCTTTCTCGTGGGCTATCTTGCCGCCGCCTGCGTGCCCTCCCCCAAAGGGGCCGTGCTGGACGAGGCGAAGGTGCGTCGCTTCTTCGATTTTTGCCTGGTGGTTAGCCTGGCCCTCGCGATCCCAACCAGCCTGGCCCGCGCGGGCAGCGCGGTGCCGGACATCCTGTTCGGCCTCAGCGATCCGGGACAGGCCTATGTGGATAACTACTATCGCCTGCTCGACGGCAACTCCTACGTATGGTCGGAGTATCTGCGGATTCTCCTGGCCGTCCCCGTTACCTCGACCTTTCCGCTTCTGGTCTATCTCTGGGGCGGTCTGGGCTGGGTACGGCGCTTATTGGGTATTGTCGCTGTCGTTTTCCACATGTGCGTATACATGGCGATCGGCACCAACAAGGGGATCGCGGACGTCGTCATCACCCTGCCGCTGCTGCTGGTGCTGGCGAGTTGGTCCGGCGGAATTCGCCTGCAGGTGTTCCGCCCCCGTTACCTGCTGCTGTTCGTCCTGGCGTTCGCGCTGTTCCTGGGATTCTTCTCGGCGGGCCAGGTCGGACGGGTGGGCGGGGTCGGGGAGGCGGGACTACTGCCGGCGGGGCAGGTGATGGTCCAGGCCGATCGCCGCGATGGTGAATATGCGCAAGTTCTGCCGCCGTCGCTGGCTATCACCTATGAGTCGCTGACGCGCTACTTGGGGCAGGGTTACTACGCCTTCGCCGTCAGCATGGACCTGGACTCGCCGAGCACATTTGGCTTCGGCAATTCCATGTTCCTGAATCGAAACATGGACGCATTGCTGGGCACCCACTACTTCACCGAGAATTCCCTGCCCAGCGTCCTGGAACAACGCAAGGGTTGGAGCATGATGATGCTCTGGCACTCGCTCTACACATGGTTGGTGTCGGATTTCGGCTTGGGCGGGACGCTGTTCCTGATGGGGTTTTTCGGCTTCCTGCTTTCGCTGGGCTGGCGCCGTTGCCTCGACCGGCAGGGCGTCCTCTGGCTGACGATGGCGTACATGATGTTGATCCTGTTCTATTACACCCCAGCCAACAACCAGCTATTCCAAATCGGAGAGACCACTTCCGCTTTCGTCATGGTGCTGCTCTGGCTGATGCTTTCCGGAGAACGGATCTTCTATCAGCGCAAGGGGTGATCGAGCCGCTGCCTGAGCCAGGCACGCCATGCATTCCTGGCACGCAAGCGCGGCAGGCCGAAAAGGCCGTTGGCCAGAAGTTTGAGGTTGCGGTAGCGGGTCGGCCAGGCCGGCCAACAGCGCGACGCTTCGGCAAGCGCGGTCGCCGCCTTGCGCCAGCGGCCTGCCAGCAAATGCAGGCGCGCCGTCAGCACCTGGGTGTTGGCGCGGGCGCGGAATTGCTGCCGAGCCAGACTGTCCGGTACATCATCGCGGGAGAAAAAGCGTTGCACGGCGATGGCGTACTCCCCCGCACGCTGTTCATCAGGCGCGCGAAAGGTCTGCGATTGTTCGTGTACGCGGAAAGCCGCGAGGGTTTCCGGATAGTGATGCACCGTACCGCACAGGCCCACGCGCAGCAGGAAATCCCAGTCGGGAATCAACCGCAGACGCACGTCCCATCCGCCGATTCGTTCCAGCACGCAGCGTCGTAGCAGGGCGCCGGGTCCAACCGGACAGAAGCCGTTGATCACCACCTCGTAGTGGTCGAACGGCGGTGCGATGACTTGCTTGAGTCGCCGACCCTCATGATCGATCAGCCAGTAGTCGGGATACACCAGCATTCGCTGTTCGTCTTCGAGCAGCGCGGCGACCAACTTGCCGATAGCGCTGGGTTCAAGGCGGTCATCGGCGCTCAGGTACCCCAGGATGTCGCCGGAGGCATGCCCCCAGCCGCGGTTGAGGCTGGCGGACTGGCCCTGATTGCTCTGTTGCAGCAACACGATCTTGCCGGTATAGCCCGCAAGAATGGAGGCCGTACGGTCGGTCGAGCCGTCGTCGACGACGATGACCTCAAGGTTGCCATAGTCCTGGGCAAGCAGGCTGTCCAGCGTGTCGGCGAGGTAATGCTCTGCGTTGTAGGCAGGTACAACCAGGCTTACGCGTGGGCTCATAGCAATCTCTTCAGGGTTCGCAGGGGGTGTAGCATCCCTTGTAGCGAGGCGACTGTCACTAGTCCCAGGCGCATTCTGACGCAGACACACATGGCCAGGCTCTGAAGACCCAAGGCAATGGCGACGCCGAGGGCGACGCCGCTGGCGCCGAGCCAAGTACCCAGCAAGAGCGCCAGTGGGATCAACAACGCACCGCTCAACCCGGTGATCCACAACATGTCGCGCTGGCGTCCGGTCATCATCAGGGTGTAGCCGGCCGAGCCGCAGAGCACGTTGACGCACTGCCCGGCGCCGAGGATCAGCAGAACCCCGTGAGCACCGCGATAGCTGGCGCCGAAGAACAGCTCGAGGAGCAGCGGGCCGGCGACAGCGAACAGGATCAGCGCCAAGATGGCTGGCAATGCCGCGAGTGCGGCCGAGTCGCGCAGAAGGCTCTGCAAACGGGCATGCTGGCCGAGCGCATGCTGTTCGCTGATCATCGGGACCAGGGCCGAATTGAGCACCAGCAGGGGCAGGGTGAGCAGTTGGGTCAATCGAGAGGCGGCTCCGTACAGGGCAACGTCGGTACTGTCGGCCAAATGGTTGAGAATCCACAGATCGGCCTGGGTCAGCACGACCAGAAGCAGATTGGTACCCCACAGGGGCAGCGATAGCGCCAGCAATGTCCGCCAGCCCGGCGTCTGTGGCGCAGGCAGTCGACGCAAAGCACGGCGCAGTGCCATCGAGCAGATGAGAACCGCCAGAAGCGTTGCTCCGGCTACCAGGATGACGGTCTGCCGTAGTGTTGGAGTGGCATACAGCGCGGCGATGCCGAGCGCCGTCAGGTACAGCAAGCTGGAGCAAAGGCCGCCATACGCCGAGGCGCGGAGTATGTCCTGCAGACCGCGAAAGGTTTCCGCAAGGGCTGACTGCAGCGCCAGGCCTATTGTCCAGATGATCAGGAGGATCGGCAGGAGCACGTCCGGCGGGAATTTCAGGAATGCCGCCAGTTGCCTGCTCACCGGCGGTAGCAACAACACGGTCGCATAGACCAGCGCGGCGAAGGCTAGCAGCTTCAGGGCCATCCATATGGCGCCCTTGGCCCGTGCTGGCCTGTCCAGGGCCATCGCTTCGGATACGAGTCGCACGACACTCAGATTCACGCCGCAACCGATCACGATGGCACTGATGGAGCAGAAGCTGAACAGGATGAAGTAGTTGCCCGCCGAGGCGGGCTCCAGCGTGCGGGTGATGAGTGTGGTGACGAGCAGCCCCGAGAGGGCTGCGAGCAGGCGCACCGCGAGGGAAATGGCGCTATTGCGTGCCAGGCTGGAAGATTTGCCTGCGGCAACCGGAGGGGGGGTGGAGTTCATGTCGGCACCGTTTCGCCCTTGAGCATCCCCAGCAGCGAGGCGCTCGCGGCAAGGTTGGACTGCGCTGTGCTCGGCACCATGAGTGCAAACTCCGAATTCACGCCGACCCGGCTTCCAGGCTCGTTGGAGCCGAAGACCATCACGGCGATCATGGGATCAGTCCGATTCGTCCAGATCGTTGTTCAGGGCCAACGGTTTCATCCGCCGGGCGATGACGGGTGATGGCAACCTCCTTCAGCGTCTTGGGAAGCGCCAGGGCGCTAGCCGGATAGGCCGCTTTGTCCGGTTTTCCGGTGCCCCTGATCTTGGTGCGCGCCGCTTGCGTGACGTCGGGCGCGCAGCAAGCAACCCGCTCGGGCGTCGCGACATGAAAGGCGTTGACGATATCGCGCGTCGCGCTCTGAAGGATGGCGGAATGGCGCGCATCGCGTCGGTGGATCTTCGACTTGGGATACGCATGGCGCGGCAGCAGCTCATCAGGCTGGCTCTTTTCGTCGCGACCAAGGGTGTGGATTCCCTTCGGGGCGCTGCGAAGAAAACCGCCGAAAGCGGCGTTGCCAAAGGGCCCCGTTCCTTCGGAGATCAGCAAACATCTGTCTTTCAGCATTCCCGCTCTCTTCGGTGTTTCCGTCACGCAGATGTTACGGAAATTCCTGAGTAGGCGCGCAGACAACGCTGGGCCACCTCGCGCCAGGTGTAGTCCTGCAGAACGAGCTGCTTGAGTCGCTGGCCTTGGGCGGGCAACAGGTCCCGCTGTGACAGCATCTGGCGCATACCTTCGGCAATTGCAGGCGCTTCGACCGGAACAACCCGGCCACCGGCGATTCTTTCCACTTCGTCGAAGCCGCATTGGTCGGTGAGCAGCACCGGTGTACCCGCCAGGCCCGCTTCCAGCGCGACGATGGACATTGCTTCCTTCCGGGAGGGTATCACCAGGAAATCCGCCGCGCGCAGCAGCGAGTATTTGCTGTCTGGCTGCAAGTGTCCGGGGAACTCGACGTTGCGGGCGATTCCCAACTGCTGTGCCATGGCTTCGAGTGTCGCGCGCTCACCGAAGTCCGAGCCCGCCACCACCAGGCGTGCGGTCGGATAGTCCTGCTTGACCTGGGCGAATGCTTCCAGCAACAGGTCAGGCCCTTTTATCGGCGCAAGGCGTCCGAGAAACGCGATCAAGGGTGATTCAGCGCTCCCCGGCTCCCAGCGGGGCGGCGAACGATCCTCCTCCTGATCTCGCTCGTGAACCCCATTGGGAATTAGCAGCGGCGCGTCGCTAGGGATGCCGTAGGGTGGGTAGTCCTTGCGCTCTGCGTCGGTTACCACCATGCAGCGTTCGGCGTTGCGGACCAGCTGGTAACCGATTACTGCGTTGTAAAGTTTCTTCAGCAGGCGCGACCGGCCCGCAACCGGTAGCGAGCCGGCCGGGCAATAGAAGTAGGGTATGTCGTGGCGCTGCGCGAGCCAGCCGACGAGCCCTGCGAGCCAACTCCAGTGTCCGGTGACCTGTACCACATCGGCCCGTGCTATCCAGTCGCTGATGCGTGTCGGAGAAGCCAGTGGCAGGTAGAAGCGGCGGCCCAGGTTGCTCAGCAGCAGGCACTCGAACTCGGCCAGTTCGGCGCGCCGTTCAGCGGTAAGTCCAACCGTGGTGCTCAGCAGCATGGCGGTGTGCCCAAGATCTTGCAGTGCCCTGGCCAATTGAAAGGTTCGCTCGGCCGTGCCGCCTCCCAGGGTGGTGTCGATGGAGTCACAGACCAGCAGTATCCTCATGAATTTTCCTTCCGCTGCAACGCGTACCATCGACCGTATTCCATCACGGCCTGTTCAAAATCTTTCTTCGGCGCGAATCCGAGTCTGGCTAGCCGGGTCCCGATGATCTGCAGGCGTGGGTCGTCCTGCGAACGCCGCGAGAGGCGCAGCAGGGCATGAAGCACCGAAGAGGGGATGCTCAGGGTAGAGCGCAGCTTCGGTACATCCATCGATGCAGCGAGGAGTTCGTCGATGCGTTGGTAGTGATTCGACGGATGTGCATCCTCTGCGACGATGAAAACCTGGCCCTGCAGCGGCTCTGGATGGAAAGCCAGCGATTCGACCGCCTGGACGACTGTTTCGACGGGCACCAGATGCATGTTTCGGTTGCCGTAAACGAAACGCAGCACGGCCCGGGTCCAGAGAGGCCAGTCCAGCATGCGTCGCGCCAGTTGCTCGAGATTCCTGGAGTCAGGACCGAACACCGCGGTCGGTCGCAGGATCGCCAGGTCGACCCGAGAACCCAGGGTGGCCGCTAGCGCCTTCTCCACCACCAGCTTGCTTTTCTCGTACCGGGACAACGGATTGGGCGGCGTATCCTCATTGGCTTCGCTGCAGTCGGAGCGACCCAACACCATCGCGGTGCTGACATGTATCAGCCGCCGAACGCCGTTTTCGAGGCAAGCCGAGGCGAGCTGACGAGCATGATCATGTGGAGACTCTTCGGCGGCGGTTGACCATGCGAGGTTGATCAGGACATCGGTGCCGGTGAGAAATGCCTGCAGCGAGTCGGGTGCGCTCAGGTTGCCAATGTAATGGCGGGTCCCATCCGCGGAGGGAGCAGATGTCGCCGAGCGACGCAGTTGCCGAATCTCGCATGGCAAAGGGAGAAGCGAATCCAGCAGGTGACGTCCGATGAAACCCGACGCGCCGATGAGGGCAATTGTCAGTGGCCGCTGGGAGGTTGGTCTGTCACTCACGAGTGGGCGCACCCCTTGCCTGATTGTCTCCATGAAAACAAACGGGCATGGCAATCAATGCGTACGAGTGTGCCCGGGTGGTGGGACCACCATGGCAGATACGGAATCCATTCATACATCCCCTGCTTCCATGTTTTTATTATGGTCTTCAAGCCACTAAATACCTGCCTGCGTTTGCATGTCCAGACACTTGGCATCTCAGGTTGATGCCTTTGATCGGAGTGGCGCCGATTAGTTGCGGTCTTCCTTGGTGGTTTCCCTCAACCAGGGGCTCGGCGAATCTGGGGTCGGTTTGGCTTTACACCTGCATCAGCGCTTTCGATACAACCCGTCCTCGTTGCAAGCATCGGAGCGCTGTATGTATCAAGCTTCCGATTCCTTGGATATTTGTTTCTAATTATTAATTTTTGTAGGCAATAAAAAAGCCGGCTTGTGGCCGGCTTTTAGGAGAGGGCAGCAGCTTACTTTTGGTAAGCCGCGGCCGCCTTGAGAATTTCGGCGCGGGCGGCGTCGGCGTTGCCCCAGCCTTCGACCTTCACCCATTTGCCTTTCTCGAGATCCTTGTAGTTCTCGAAGAAGTGCTTGATCTGCTCGATCAGCAGCGGCGGCAGGTCGGTGTATTCCTGGACGTCCTTATAGATGCTGCTCAGCTTGTCGTGCGGAACGGCGATCAGTTTGGCGTCGCCGCCGGCTTCGTCGGTCATGTGCAGCACGCCGACCGGGCGCGCGCGGATCACCGAGCCCGGCGCCACCGGGTACGGGGTCACGACCAGCACGTCGAGCGGGTCGCCGTCGTCGGCCAGGGTGTGCGGGATGAAGCCGTAGTTGGCCGGGTAGAACATCGGCGTGGCCATGAAGCGATCGACGAACAGGCAATCGGTGTCGTGATCGATCTCGTACTTGATCGGCGCGTGGTTGGCCGGGATCTCGATGGCGACGTAGATGTCGTTGGGCAGGTCTTTGCCAGCCGGAACCTTGCTGTAGCTCATGGGGTGACTCCCGGTATTAGGGCCAAAAAGTGGGCCGGATTATAGGCACATTCAATCGGCGATACCACGCCATTCAGCCTTTGGTCGGGGTTGTCCGGGACCATCGGTCAGGGCCGTTTGCGGTAGTCCGGATGCTCCGCCTGCAGGCGTTTCAGGCGCGCCAGCGGGTCCTGGCGGTAGAAGTGCGCGAGCTGGGCGTAAACCGCCGGGAAGGCCTGTTCGAGCAGATCCGGCGCGCTGAAGAAGTACTCGCTGGAGACGGCGAAGAACTCCGCCGGGTTTTCCGCGGCGTAGGGGTCGATGGCGGTGGCCGCGTCCGGATCGCGATCCAGCTGCGCGTTCATCGTGTCGTAGGCGCCCTGCATCGCCTGCGCCCAGTCGACCACGCGCATGTCGCGGTGCAGGGGCGGCAGGCCGTTGGCGTCGCCGCCGAGCATGTCCAGCTTATGCGCGATCTCGTGGATCACCAGGTTGTAGGCTTCCCAGCCACCGCTTTCGGTGACCCCCGGCCAGGCCAGGATCACCGGGCCCTGCGCCCAGGCCTCGCCGCTGCGCTCGTCGTCCCACTGGTGCTCGACGCCGGCATCGTCACGGTAGCGCTGCGGGCTGCGGAAATCGTCGGGGTAGAGCACCAGCTCGTGGAAGTTGCGCTGCCATTCGCCGTCCGGCAGGTGCAGCAGCGGAAGCTGCGCCTGGACGCCCAGGACCAGGCGATCCTCGCCGGACAGCTCCAGGTCGCCGAGCAGGCTGAGGTGCTTGTCATGCAGGAACAGCACGCTCAGCTCGCGCAGGCGCTGCAGTTCGGCCGGGTCCAGCCCGTCGAGGATCGGCAGTCGCGCCAGCACTGCCGCCCAGCGCGAGTCGTCGACGGGGTGCGCAGCGAGGATGCGGCGTTGGCGCCAGGCGCGCAGCGACCACACCGATGCTCAGCCCTGGCTGACGGCGCGCGAGCGGATGCGGTGGCGAATCCAGCCGATCAGCATCGGCAGCAGCGACAGGCCGATCACCAGCAGGATCATCGCGGTCAGGTTCTGCCGCACGAACGGCGTGTTGCCGAAGAAGTAGCCCAAGGTGCTCAGGCCGCCGACCCAGAGCAGGGTGCCCAGCAGGCTGAAGGCGAAGAAGCGCGGGTAATACATGCGCCCAAGACCGGCGACGAAGGGCGCGAAGGTGCGCAGGATGGGCAGGAAGCGCGCCATGGTCACCGTCTTGCCGCCGTGCTTGGCGTAGAAGGCCTCGGTATGCGCCAGGTAGTCGCGGCGGAAGATCTTCGAGTCGGGATTGCTGAACAGCCGTTCGCCCGCCGTTCGCCCGATCAGGTAGTTGCACGAGTCGCCCAGCAGCGCGGCGAGGCTCAGGCAGCCGATCAGCAGGCCGATGTCCATGCCACCCAGTGCGCTCAGCGCGCCGGCGAGGAACAGCAGGGAGTCACCGGGCAGGAACGGTGTCACCACCAGGCCGGTCTCGCAGAAGATCACCAGAAAGAGGATGGCGTAGATCCACACTCCGTACTGGGCGAGGAGCATTTCCAGATAGAGGTCGAGGTGCAGGATCAGGTCGATCGGATTGAAGTCCATGGCGGGGGCATTTGTCCGGGCGGAGGCGCCAGTATAACCACGCCGGTCCGCTTGGCGCTGCTGCCGGAGGTCCGTTGCAGGGGCTCTGTGCTAACCTGCGGCGCAGTTTTTCCGGGGTGGTTTCCCCGCTCAGAGGTCATCCATGCATATCCACATTCTCGGCATCTGCGGCACCTTCATGGGTTCGCTGGCCGTCCTGGCCAAGGAGCTCGGCCACCGCGTCACCGGCTCCGACGCCAACGTCTACCCGCCCATGAGCACTCAGCTGGAAGCCCAGGGCATCGAGCTGATGCAGGGCTACGATGCCGCGCACCTGGAGCCTGCGCCGGACCTGGTGGTGATCGGCAACGCCCTGTCGCGCGGCAATCCGGCGGTGGAGTACGTGCTGAACAAGGGTCTGCCCTACGTTTCCGGGCCGCAGTGGCTGGCCGACCACGTGCTGCAGGGGCGCTGGGTTCTCGGCGTCGCCGGCACCCACGGCAAGACCAGCACCAGCAGCATGCTCGCCTGGGTACTCGAGCACGCCGGCATGGCGCCGGGCTTCCTGATCGGCGGTGTGCCGCAGAACTTCGGCATCTCCGCGCGCCTCGGCGACACACCGTTCTTCGTGGTCGAGGCCGACGAGTACGACAGCGCCTTCTTCGACAAGCGCAGCAAGTTTGTCCACTACCGCCCGCGCACGGCGATCCTCAACAACCTCGAGTTCGACCACGCCGACATCTTCCCCGACCTGCCGGCCATCGAGCGGCAGTTCCACCATCTGGTGCGGACCATTCCCGGCGAAGGGCTGATCATCCACCCGGTCGCCGAAGCCGCGCTGGTACGCGTGCTGCAAATGGGCTGCTGGACGCCGGTGCAGACCACCGGCGACGGCGGTCAGTGGCAGGCGCGGTTGCTCAGTGAGGACGGCTCGCGCTTCGAGGTGAGCTTCGACGGCGTGCCGCAGGGCACCGTGGACTGGTCGCTGACCGGCCGCCACAACGTCGACAACGCCCTCGCCACCCTGGCCGCGGCGCGGCATGTCGGCGTGGTGCCGGAGCTGGGCATCGCCGGCCTGAGCCTGTTCAAGAGCGTCAAGCGGCGCATGGAGAAGGTCGCCGAGGTCGATGGCGTGACGATCTACGACGACTTCGCCCACCATCCGACGGCCATCGCCACCACGCTGGACGGTCTGCGCAAGCGCGTCGGCAGCGCCCAGGTGATCGCCGTGGTCGAGCCGCGCTCCAATTCGATGAAGCTCGGCGCTCACCGCGACGGCCTGGCCGAATCCGTGGTACAGGCCGACCGGGTGTACTGGTACGCGCCGCCGAACCTGGGCTGGGACCTGGCGGCCACGGTCGCCGGCGCGACGGTGCCGACCGAGGTCTGCGATTCGCTGGAGGCGATCATCGCCGGGGTCAGGGCCCACGCGGCGCCGGGCACCCAGGTGGTGATCATGAGCAACGGCGGTTTCGGCGGCCTGCATGGCAAACTGGCCGCGGCGCTGCAGTAAGAAAGCAAACTGCAAGTTCGCGCTCGAAGGGTCGTGAGCGCAGATGAGGCAAGGCGAAAGCCTGCGAGGAAGTGGAGTTTACTGTTGTAAATGAGCATTCCGAGCAGGCTTTCAACGCTGCATAAGCAAGCGAAACAGCTTCGAGAGTGAATTTATGAGCGGTCCCGAACGCATCACCTTGGCCATGACCGGCGCTTCCGGCGCGCAGTACGGCCTGCGCCTGCTCGACTGCCTGGTGCAGGAGGAGCGCGAGGTGCACTTCCTCATCTCCAAGGCGGCGCAACTGGTGATGGCCACCGAAACCGACGTGACCCTGCCGGCCAAGCCGCAGGCGATCCAGGCCTTCCTCAGCGAATACACGGGCGCTGCGGCGGGACAGATCCGCGTCTACGGCAAGGAGGACTGGATGGCGCCGCCGGCCTCGGGCTCCGGCGCGCCGACGGCGATGGTGGTGGTGCCCTGTTCCACCGGCACGCTGTCGGCGATCGCCACGGGCGCCTGTAACAACCTCATCGAGCGCGCCGCCGATGTCGCGCTGAAGGAGCGCCGGCAGCTGATCCTGGTGCCGCGCGAGGCGCCGTACTCGAGCATCCACCTGGAAAACATGCTCAAGCTGTCCAACCTCGGCGCGGTGATCCTGCCGGCCTCGCCGGGTTTCTATCACCAGCCGCAGACCCTCGACGACCTGATCGATTTCGTCGTCGCGCGCATCCTCAACCTGCTGGACATCCCCCAGGACATGTTGCCCCGCTGGGGCGAGCACCACCTGGGCAGCGCCGACTGATGCGTACCGCGGCGCTGCTGGCCGCCACGCTGGCTGCCGCGTCGCTGCTCGGCGGGTGCGCCAGCGTGCGCACGCTGGATGCGGCCAAGCCCGGCGCGCCGCTGATCTACGCCGGCACGCGGCTGGACTGGTATGAACTGCACGGGGGTTGCTGCCCGAAGGAGCGTTTCGGCGCCGAGGCCCCGCGTCATGCGGCGCTCGACCTGCCGGCCAGCGCGCTGCTCGACACCCTGTTGCTGCCGTTCGCCGTGGCCACCGAGCTGGGCATCGGCCTCGGCGTGCGCGGCGGCAACTGACGCCGCGGACGTTGCCCGTCGCCACGCGTTGCGCGCCACTCGGGCGGCGATGAAGTGACCAGACCCTAGAGCGGCGTCAGTAGCGGTTCGCCGGCGAAATGGCGGCGGACGTTCTCGATGAACTGGGTCAGCGCCTGCGCCACCGCCTGCGGTGAGTTGCCGCCCAGGTGTGGGCAGAGGATGACGTTGTCCAGGGCGACCAGCTCCTGCGGCGGCAGTGGCTCGCTTTCGTAGACGTCCAGCGCCGCGCCGCGAATGACCTGGCGCCGCAGCGCATCGGCCAGCGCGGCGGTATCCACCACGCTACCGCGCCCGACATTGACCAGGTAGCCGCCAGCGCCCAGCGCCTCGAGCATCTCGCGGCCGACCAGGTGATGGGTCGCCGCGCCGCCCGGAATCGCCACCACCAGGCAATCGGCCCAGCGCGCCAGCGCCAGCGGACTGTCGAAGTAGCGGTGCGGGCTGGCGTCTTTCGGCGTGCGGTTGTGGTAGCCGACGGACATCTCGAAGGCCATTGCGCGGGTGGCGATGCGCTCGCCGATGGCGCCGAGGCCGAGGATGCCGACACGTTTGCCACCGACGCCGTCCTGCGCCGGCAGCTGCGTGCGCCAGAGGCCGGCGCGGCAGGCGATGTCGAGGTTGCGCAGGTCGCGGATCGCCGCCAGCAGCAGGGCCATGGCGTGGTCGGCGACGCTGGCGGCGTTGCTGCCGGCACCGCTGCACAGGGCGATGCCGCGCTCGCGGGCGGCGCCGAGATCGATGTTTTCGTAACCGACGCCCAGCGCAGAGACCAGCTGCAGCGCCGGCAGGCGGGCTATTTCCGCACCCGCCAGGCCCACCGCGCCGGTGGTCAGCACCATCTGGATCGAGGCGGCGTGCTCGGCGATGGTCGTGCGCCGGCTCTCCGCATCGGGCGCGTAGTGGCAGTCGAAATGTTCGGCGAGTCGCGCCAGGGTGCTGGGCGGGGAAGGGCAGAGGATCAGCAGGCAGGGCTTCACGTGAAGTACCTCCAGGGTTGGATGGGGGCGCACTCAGGCGAGGCTGGCCTCCTGGCAGACATCCACCCACTGGGCGTCGGTGAGTTCGGCGATGCGCCCGGGCGCCAGGCGCACCGCGCTGTGGGTGGCGCCGGCGGCCGGCACCACTTCGTCGAAGGCTTGCAGCGACACGTCGCAATACACCGCCAGCGGCGTCGCCAGGCCGAACGGGCAGACGCCGCCGACCGGGTGTCCGGTCAGCGCCACCACGCTCTCGGCGTCGAGCATCTTGGCCTTGCCGCCGAAGGTTTCCTTGATCTTGCGGTTGTCGATGCGCGCATCGCCGCGAGCCACCACCAGCAGGTTGCGTTCGCCGACGCGGAAGGCCAGGGTCTTGGCGATCATTCCCGGCTCGACACCGTGCGCGGCGGCGGCCAGGGCGACGGTGGCGGTGCTGTCGTCGAGTTCGATGACGGTGAGGTCGGGCGCCTTTTCGGCGAAGAAGGCGCGGACGGACTCCAGGCTCATGCAACTGCTCCCTTGGCGAAAAACGCCACCTTGGCGCTCCGCGCCGGCTCCGTCAATCGCCCGGGGCGGGCGGTTCAGCGGCCGAGGCGGCGCAGGTCGTCGGACTCGACGATGCGCGCGCCGGGCTGTTCCTCCAGCGCCAGGCGCCACAGCGCGCGGGCCAGTACCGTGGCTTCGATGCCCTGCCACTTGCCCGGCAGCACCCGGCTGAGCGGCGCCGCCAGGCGTTCGCCGAGGCGAAATTCCTGGCGCGCGCCGAGCAGCATCGAGGGGCGGGCGAGGGTGAGTTGAGGCCAGTCCTGGGCGAGCAGCGCCGCTTCGGTCTCGCCTTTCACGCGGTTGTAGAACACCGACGACTGCGCGTCGGCGCCGATCGCGCTGATCACCAGCAGATGCCGGGCGCCCAGTGCCCGGGCGCGCTCCGCGAAGGCGAGAACCAGGTCATGGTCGACCGCGCGGAAGGCGTCCTGCGAACCGGCCTGCTTGATCGTCGTGCCGAGGCAGCAGAAGGCGGTGTCCACCGGCCCTTCGAGGCGCGGCAGCAGCGCGGCGAGTTCGCCGACCGGGTTGTCCAGGCGCGGATGCTCGGCCAGCGGGCGCCGGGACGGTGCCAGCACGCACTCCACAGTCGGCTCGTCGAGCAGACGGTCGAGCAGGTGTTCGCCGGTCAGGCCGGTCGCGCCGGCGATGAGGATGCGCTGCGGTGTCAGGTACATGTTCGCCTCCGGTGACAGCGGCGCGGTGCGCCCACTCCTGTTTCTTCAGAGTTTGGCAGTTGCCGCTTTGTTCTGGGCGGTGCGATAGCGATTCCAGCGTTCGAGCACCGCCTTGGGAGCCCAGATCTGCGGCTCGGAGGCCTCGAAGTCCTCGGCGACCTCGCGTTCGGCGACTTTCGTCCTGGCGATCTCGAAGGCCTTGGCGAGGTCGTCGGTCTGCTGCAACGCCTCGCCGAACAGGGCGCGGCCGAAGTAGGTGAAGTCGGCTTCTTCCGAGCAGCCGAAGGACACCCGGTCGGCGCGGGCGGCGGTGATGATCAGGGTCTTGTCGTCCTTCAGCGGCGGGATGAAACCGCCGGAATAGCAGGCCGAGACCACCAGCACCTTGTAGCGGTCCTTGAGTGGGCGCATCAGCTCGGCCAGCGAGGTGGCGGAGAGGTCGGCCAGGTTCAGGCGCGGCACGTCGAGGCTCAGGCGGTGGTCGGCCGAGCCGTGGCTGGTCAGGTAGATGAACAGCAGGTCTTCCGGTCCGCTGCGCTTGGCCAGCGTATTCAGGCTGCGAGCGAGGCTCTCGCGGGTGGCCAGCGGGCGGTCGGCGAGGTGGTCGCGGTGGTTGGCAAGGGTCACCACGCCGCGCGCGCCGAAGCGCTTGCCGAGCAGGTCGGCGACGTAGTCCGCCTCGCGCAGGAACACGCTCTGCTTGCCGTCGCCGGCCAGGGTCAGTGCGTAGAGTTCGGTGGCCGGGGTCGACGCGGGTATCGCCGCGAGGGCTTCGCCGAGCAGCCGGCTCTGTTCCAGCAGGCCGACGTCCAGCGGGTCCGGCAGCGCCTTGCCCTGTTCGTCGCGGATGCGTTGGCCGGCTTGCCAAGAACCCTTGCGGGTGCTGCCGTCGGCCAGCGTGAGCACGCCGGGGCCATCGTAGGCGCCCTGCTTGAAACCGCCCTCGTAGACGCTGCCATCGGCCAGTTGCAGACGGCCTTCGCCGTCGTACTGCCAGTCCTTGAACTGGCCCAGGTAGCGGCTGCCGTCGGCGCCGCGGAATTCGCCCTGGCCGCTCAACTGGCCGTGGACGAACTGGCCGAGCCAGGTGTCGCCGTCGCTGGAATAGCTGCCCTGGCCGTGGAAGTCGCCCTCCTCGAAGGCGCCGCCATATTCCTCGCCATGCGCGCCGCGGTAATGCCCCGCTCCATTGAGTTCGCCGTCGCGGAACACGCCCGACCAGCTTTCACCGTTCTGCTCCAGGGTGCCCTGGCCCTGCATCTTGCCCTTGTCGAAGAGGCCTTCGTAGCGGCTGCCGTCGGCGTAGGTGAAGGTGCCCTTGCCGTGGTACTGGCCGAGGTGGAACTCGCCGACGTAGGTTTCCCCGCCGGCGCCGTGCCAGCTGCCCTGGCCCTCGAACTGGCCGTCCTTGAAATTGCCTTCGTAGTAGCTGCCGTTGGCGTAGTCGATGCGCCCGGGCCCCTGTAGCAAGCCGTCCACCAGCTCGCCGCGGTAGTGGCCGCCGTCCGGCAACTGCGCATTCGGCGATTTCATCGGTTCGCCCTCGCCACAGGCGGCGAGCAGCAGGATCAGCAGGGCGGGTAGAGCTGGGCGCATGAAGAGGGTCCGGTCTGGCAACAGGCCCTAGTATGCCGCAGCGGGGTTGGCGACGCGCGGCGCACCCTGTGGCAGGGTGCGCCGGGGGCGATCAGACGAAGCAGAGGGTCAGTGGTTCGGCGATGTAGGCGGGTTTTTCCTGGCCTTCGATCTCCATCACCACGCGTGCCTTGAGCAGCCACTGGCCGGGGTTCTTCTCATGGGCGTCGGTCAGGCTCAGGCCCAGGCGCACCCGCGAGCCGACCTTCACCGGCTGGATGAAGCGCAGGCTGTCGAGGCCGTAGTTGACCGCCATCTTCAACCCTTCGGGGAGGATCATCCGGTCCTCCATGAGCATCGGCATCAGCGACAGCGAAAGGAAACCGTGGGCGATGGTGCTGCCGAACGGTGTCTGCCGGGCCTTCTCCGGGTCGACGTGGATGAACTGGTGGTCGCCGGTGCATTCGGCGAACTGGTCGATGCGCGTCTGGTCGACTTCCAGCCAGTCGGAATGACCGAGATCCTTGCCGATGTGGTCCTTGAGTTGTGCGACGGGTACGAATGGCATGTGTCCTCCGGGGCTCTTGTTGTTGTCGAGGTCGCAGATCAGCACGCACCCGGTGGACGGTCAAGCTCGCATGGCCCCGGCGAATGGCGCGTCATAGGGCCACGGGGGAATGCCTATAATGAGGACCTCGAGCCCTTGGAGAATCCGATGCTGCTACGCGGCCTTACCTGGCTGGTGCTGTTCCAGATGCTCGGCACCGCGCTGAACGTGCTGTTCCTGTCCATGCTGCCCGGCCCGATCATCGGCCTGGTGCTGCTGTTCCTCTTCATGCTCGCCCGCGGCGAAGTGGGCGAACCGCTGAGCGTCGCCGCCAGCAGCCTGCTGCGCTACCTGCCGCTGATCCTGGTGGTGCCGGCGGTGGGCGTGATGGTCTACGCGCGGGAAATCGCCGCGGATTTCTGGGCGATCGTCGGCGCGCTGGGCCTCTCGCTGGTGATCTCGCTGTGCTTCGCCGGCTGGCTGATGGAGAAGCTCATCCGCCGCCAGGGCCGTGCCCGGGAGGACGCATGAGCGTCAACTGGCTGGGCGCATGGCAGGCGCTGATCCATCATCCGCTGTTCGGCGTCGGTATCACCCTGGCGGTGTATCAGCTCGCCCTGGCCGCCTACGAACGCAGCCGCTGGGTGATGCTGCAGCCGGTGCTGGTGTCGATGATCGGGATCATCGCCATCCTGCTGGCCTGCGGCCTTAGCTACGCCGAGTACCGCAAGAGCACCGAGACCATGACCATCCTGCTCGGGCCGGCGACCGTGGCGCTGGCGGTGCCGCTGTTCCTCAACCTGCGGCGCATTCGCCTGCTGTTCTGGCCGATCGTCATCACCCTGGCGGTGGCCGGCGTGTTCGCCACCGCGTGCGGCGTGGCGCTCGCCTGGTTGTTCGGCGCGGAGCGGCAGATCCTGATGACCCTCGCGCCGAAGTCGGTGACGTCGCCCATCGCCATGCTGGTGGCCGAGCAGATCGGCGGCGTGGCGGCGCTGGCGGCGGTGTTCGTGATGATCACCGGTGTGATTGGCGCGATCGTCGGCCCTTCGCTGCTGCGCCTGGTCGGGGTGCGCAGCTCCGCCGCCCAGGGCATGGCGCTGGGCCTCACCGCGCATGCCGTGGGCACCGCGCGGGCGTTGCAGGAAAGCGACGAAGCCGGCGCCTTCGCAGCGCTGGGGATGAGCCTGATGGGTGTGGCCAGCGCGGTGTTCCTGCCGCTGGCCGTGGCGATAGTGAGCTGAGGTACCGATGACCCTTCCCCTGTTCCCCCTTTCCACCGTGCTGTTTCCGGGCTGCCAGCTCGACCTGCAGATCTTCGAGGCGCGCTATCTGGATATGCTCAGCCGCTGCCTGAGGCAGGACTCCGAATTCGGCGTGGTGTGCATCATCGAAGGTGCAGAGGTCGGCCAGGCCGCCAGGCGCTTCGCCGATGTCGGCTGCGCGGCGAGCATCCGCGACTGGCAGCAGCGTCCCAACGGGCTGCTCGGCATCCGTGTCGAAGGCACGCGACGCTTCCGCGTGCTGAGTTCGCAGGTGCAGCGCGACCAGTCGACCCTCGCCGACGTGGAGTGGCTGGACGAACCGCCGGAGCGGCCGCTGCTCGCCGGGCACGCCGACCTCGCGGCGCTGCTCGAGGCGCTGGCCGAGCATCCGCTGGTCGCCGCGCTGGGCATGGGCGGCGTGGCCGAGGGGCAGCAGGCGCTGGCCAATCAACTGGGCTACCTGTTGCCGTTCAGCGAAGAGGCCAAGCTGGAGCTGCTGGCGATCGGCGATCCGCCGCAACGCCTGGAGCGCATCCAGCAGCTGCTCGAGCAATTGCAGGGCGAAGACTGAGCCAGGCGGCCTTCAGTAGCGGTACATCTGCACGGCGGCCGGCAGCGCCCAGGTGGCAACGCCGCCGAGCAGCGCGATGCAGGCCGGCAGGATCAGCCACCAGGCGCGCGGAGACAGCGCGCCGAGCGGCTCGCGCCACTGCACCGCGGCCAGGCTGGCGGCGCACAGCGCGCTGGCCAGCATCGCCCCGGCGAGCACGTCGGTCGGCCAGTGCACCCCCAGGTAAACCCGCGACATCGCGATCGCCAGCGCCGGCAGGCAGGCCATCACCATCCACGCCAGGCGCAGGCGCGCCGGTTGCCCGCGGCCGGCGAGGGTGCCGAGCACCAGGAAGAAGGCGAACGCCGCCGAACTGTGACCGCTGGGAAAGCTGTAGGTGTGCAGCGGTTCGAGCAGCACTTCCGGCCGGGTACGGGCGAACAGGTGCTTCAGCAGGCCGTTGAGCAGCGCCGTACCGAGCAGCGCGCTGCCGGCGAATAGCAGTGCGCGCCATTGGCGGGTGAGCGCCAGCAGCGCGCAGAGCAGCACGCCGACGAACAGCTGGGTCTTGAAGTCGCCGAGCCGGGTGATCAGCACCATCAGATGGTCGAGGTGCGGCGCACGCTCGTCCTGCATCACCGCCAGCAGGCCGTTGTCCAGCGCCTGCAGGTGCGGCATGCCGAGGAACAGGCCGATCAGGATCGCCGCGCTCAGTGCCGTCGCCAGGTACGGCGTGCGGCGCTGATGGTGCAGGCTTTGCTGCGCGCAGAGGCCGATCAGCACCGCGAACGCCGCGGCGACCACGCCGGCCTGGGGCCAGAAGCCCTCAGGCAGGGGCAGGCGCAACGCGGCGCCGGTGGCCCAGCCCGGCATCAGGTAGGCGATCGCCCAGCCGGCCGCCGCCACCAGGCTGACCAGGATGAAGCGCGGCATCGGCATGTCGAGCATCCCGGCGATCATCGGCAGCATCGGCCGCAGCGGGCCGATGAAACGGCCGACCAGCAGGCTGGCGATGCCGTACTTGTGGAAATAGCTCTCCGCGCCGGTCATCCATTCCGGGTGATGGCGCAGCACCGGCAGGCGCCGGATGTTCTGGTGGAAGCGCCGGCCGAGGGCATAGGACAGCGCATCGCCGAGCAGGCCGCCGGCGTAGCCGAGCAGCAGTGTCTGCCAGAGCGTCAGCGCGCCGCCGCCAGCGGCCACCGCCACGGCGAACATCAGCACCGTGCCCGGCACGATGATCCCGGCGATCGCCAGGCACTCGACGCAGGCGATGACGAAGATCGCCAGGCCGAGCCATTCCGGATTCTGCGTCAGCCAGCCGCTGAGGCTTTCGAGCCATTGGCTCATCGATCGAACTCCTGTGTCTGCAGCAGATGGTAGTCGCGACCTTCGAGCTGTCCGCGGCGCAACGGGTTCCGTGTGCAGTGGCGCGCGTGCGCGGCATCGACGAAGCGGTAGGCGAGGTGCTCGTCGCGGCCGGGCGGAATGCCCAGGCGCGTCGTCTGGATGATCTGCGCCGGGCGCTCGCCGACGTCGTCGACGAAGAAGCGCTGCACGTCGAAGCGCCGCGCGTTCCATTCGCTCACCTTGAGCCCGAGCGCCCGGCATAGCAGGGTCTGCCCGGCACACAGGCGCTCCGCTGCGCGCGGCCCGCCATTCGCGGCAGGGCTGTTGAGCAACATGCGTTGCAGGCTGGCGGGGCCGGAAACGGCATCCAGCCAGGGATGCGCGGACTTGATCAGGACCGCGTTGCCGGCGCCGGCAACGCTCATGTTCAGGCTGTCGCCGCCGCGTGCGTAGTACATGTAGATGTGCCCGGCGTCCATGAACAGCGCGCGCCGCGAGGGCGTCTGGCCAAGCGAGGCGTGGCTGCCTTTCTCGTCCAGGTAATAGGCCTCGGTCTCGATGATCCGCACCGCCAGCCAGAGCCCGTCGACCCGGTGCCGCAGCACCTTGCCCAGCAGGTCGCGGGCCACCTGCTGCGCGTCGCGGTCGAAGAATGCGTCCGCCAGCGGCCGCGCGCCGGGCCAGGGTGGCTCGCAGTGGAAAGGATCGGTCATCGGGGTTCTTCGAAGGTTGGGCCGGCAGCAGCATACCAAACGGCCTTTTCGCCCATGCGGCTGGCGGCGCGGCGAAAAGGTGTCGGGAAATTACCTCCGCGGCGGCCCTGGCCTGCGCGCGTTCGCCATCTGCCGGGCGCCGCTGGGCGTGGGCGCCCGCGACCGCTATAATCAGCCGTTTTCCAAGACTGCCAGGCCGCCGAGATGACCGAGTCCGTGCACGATTACATGATCCGTCTGGGCCGCGCCGCACGCGCCGCCTCGCGGGTCGCCGCGCGCGCCAGCACCGCGCAGAAGAACCGCGCGCTGCAGGCCGCCGCCAACGCCCTCGACGCCGCGCGCGCCGAACTCGCCCAGGCCAACGAGCTGGACCTGGCCGCCGCCCGCGCCAACGGCCTGGAACCGGCCATGGTCGACCGCCTGGCGCTGACTCCGGCGGTCATCGACAGCATGATCGAGGGCTTGCGCCAGGTGGCCACGCTGCCCGATCCGATCGGCGAGATCCGCGACATGCGCTACCTGCCCTCCGGCATCCAGGTCGGCAAGATGCGCGTGCCGCTGGGGGTGATCGGGATCATCTACGAATCGCGACCCAACGTGACGATCGACGCCGCCAGCCTGTGCCTGAAATCCGGCAACGCGACCATTCTGCGCGGCGGTTCCGAGGCGATCCATTCCAACCAGGCCATCGCCCGCTGCATCCAGCAGGGCCTGGCCGAAGCCGAGCTGCCAGCGGCGCTGGTGCAGGTGGTGGAAACCACCGACCGCGAGGCCGTCGGCGCGCTGATCAGCATGCCGGAGTTCGTCGACGTCATCGTGCCGCGGGGCGGCAAGGGCCTGATCGAGCGCATCAGCCGTGACGCCAAGGTGCCGGTGATCAAGCACCTGGACGGCGTCTGCCACGTCTACATCGACGTCGCCGCCGATCTGGACAAGGCGATCCGCGTCGCCGACAACGCCAAGACCCAGCGCTATTCGCCGTGCAATGCCATGGAAACCCTGCTGGTGCACGCCGACATCGCCGCTCGCGTGCTGCCGCCCCTCGCCGCGATCTACCGCGACAAGGGCGTCGAACTGCGGAGCGATGCAGCGACACGCGCGCTGCTCGGCAGCGACGTGCTGGAAGCCAGCGAGGATGACTGGTTCGCCGAGTACAACGCGCCGATCCTGGCGATCCGCATCGTCGATTCGCTGGAAGCGGCCATCGAGCACATCAACCATTACGGCTCGCAGCACACCGATGCGATCGTCACCGAGAACTTCAGCGATGCGCGGCGCTTCCTCACCGAGGTGGATTCCAGCTCGGTGATGGTCAACGCCTCGACGCGCTTCGCCGACGGCTTCGAGTACGGTCTCGGCGCGGAGATCGGGATTTCCACCGACAAGCTGCACGCCCGCGGCCCGGTCGGTCTGGAAGGCCTGACCAGCGAGAAATACGTCGTCTTCGGCGACGGTCACGTGCGCACTTGATCGGCTCTTCGCCGACCCCGCGGCGTATCGGGATTCTCGGCGGAACCTTCGATCCGGTGCACATCGGCCACCTGCGTGGCGCGCTGGAAATGGTCGAGCAGTTCGCCCTCGACGAATTGCGCCTGATTCCGGCGGCGCGCCCGCCGCATCGCGATCAGCCGCAGACCAGCGCTGAGGATCGTCTGGCGATGGTGCGCAGCGCGGTGGCCGGGGTGGCGCCGCTGACGGTGGACGACCGCGAGCTCAAGCGCGACAAGCCGTCCTACACCATCGATACCCTGGAGTCGTTGCGCGCCGAAGTGGCCGCACACGACCAACTGTTCCTGATCCTGGGCTGGGATGCCTTCTGCGGCCTGCCGGGCTGGCATCGCTGGAGCGAGTTGCTCGAGCACTGCCACATCCTGGTGTTGCAGCGTCCGGATGCCGACAGCGAGCCGTCGCAGGAACTGCGCGATCTGCTCGCCGCGCGCAGCATCAGCGATCCGCAGGCGCTGGACGGGCCCGGCGGCAAGATCGCCATCGTCTGGCAGACGCCCTTGCAGGTGTCCGCCACGCAAATCCGTCAATTGCTGGCCAGCGGCCGCTCGGTGCGCTATCTGGTGCCGGACGCGGTGCTGGCCTACATCCAGGCGCACGGGCTTTACCCGGCGTCTCACTGAACTTGAGGTAGTTGCTTTGCAGAATGAAGAACTGGTCCAGCTGGCGGTCGCCGCCCTGGAAGACATGAAGGCCAAGGACATCACCGTGATCGATGTGCGCGGCAAGACCAGCGTCACCGATTTCATGGTGATCGCCAGCGGCACCTCCAGCCGCCACGTCAAATCCCTGGCCGACAACGTGCTGGAGAAGGTCAAGGAACAGGGTGTGCGGCCGATCGGCAGCGAAGGCCTGGACAGCGGCGAATGGGCCCTGCTCGACCTCGGCGACGTGGTCGTGCATGCCATGCAGGTCGCTACCCGGCAGTTCTACGACCTCGAACGCCTGTGGCAGGGCGCCGAGCAGAGCCGCGCGCAGCATGGCGGGACCCAGGGCTACGAGCCGCCGGACTTCGACAAGGAGTAACCCGCGGCCGTGCGCATCAAGCTGATCGCTGTCGGGTCGCGCATGCCGCGCTGGGTGGAGGAGGGCTGGCAGGAATATGCCAAGCGCATGCCCGCCGAGCTGGCCGTCGACCTGGTGGAAATCCCGCTCAATACCCGCGGCAAGAACGCCGACGTGGCGCGCCTGATCCGTCAGGAAGGCGAAGCCATGCTCGCCAAGGTGCAGCCCGGCGAGCGCATCGTCACCCTCGAAGTCGAAGGCAAGCCGTGGAGCACCGGGCAACTGGCCCGGGAGCTGGAGCGCTGGCGGCTGGATTCGCGCACGGTCAACCTCATGGTGGGCGGCCCGGAAGGGCTGGCGCCGGAAGTCTGTGCGCGCAGTGAACAGCGCTGGTCGCTGTCGCCGCTGACGTTGCCGCATCCGCTGGTGCGCATCCTCGTCGGCGAGCAGCTCTATCGCGCCTGGACGGTCATCTCCGGCCACCCGTACCACAAGTAGCAGTCCGAACATGCCGCAGCCGATTCGCCTCAAGGACCACGAAAAAGACGCCAGTCTGGTGCGTCGGCGGGTGATCGTCGGCGCGGTGGTGGTGGTCCTGCTGACCCTGACGCTGGTGGCGCGGCTGTATTACCTGCAGGTGATCCAGTACGACTACCACTCGACGCTGTCGGAGAACAACCGCGTCCACGTGCAGCCAATCCCGCCGACCCGCGGGCTGATCTACGACCGCAACGGCGTGATCGTCGCCGACAACCGGCCCAGCTTCAGCCTCACGGTGACGCGCGAGCGCACCGGCGACTGGCAGTCGGTGCTCGACACCATCGTCGAGGTGCTGCAGCTCAGCGAAGAGGACCGGGCGATCTTCGAGAAGCGCATGAAGCAGGGGCGCCGGCCGTTCGAGCCGGTGCCGATCCTGTTCGAGCTGTCCGAGGAGCAGATCGCCCGCATCGCCGTGAACCAGTTCCGCCTGCCCGGCGTGGAAGTGGTGGCGCAGTTGGTCCGGCATTACCCGCAGGGCGAGCATTTCGCGCATTCGGTGGGGTACGTCGGACGGATCAACGAGGCCGAGCTCAAGCGCCTCGATCCGGTCAACTACAGCGGCACCCACCACATCGGCAAGACCGGCATCGAGCGCTTCTACGAGAATGAGCTGCATGGCCAGGTCGGCTACGAAGAGGTCGAGACCAACGCCCGCGGCCGCGTGCTGCGGGTGCTCAAGCGTACCGATCCGACGCCCGGCAAGGACATCCACCTGACCCTCGACATCAAGCTGCAGGAAGCCGCCGAGGCGGCGCTGGGCGGGCGGCGCGGCGCGGTGGTGGCGATCGATCCGGCCAACGGCGACGTGCTGGCGATGGTCAGCCAGCCGAGCTTCGACCCCAACCTGTTCGTCACCGGCATCGGCTTCAATGCCTATGCCGCACTGCGCGATTCCGAGGACCGCCCGCTGTTCAACCGCGTGCTGCGCGGCCAGTACCCGCCAGGGTCGACGATCAAGCCGGCGGTGGCGGTCTCGGGGCTCGAGGCCGGGGTGATCACGCCGGATACACGGGTGTTCGATCCGGGCTATTACCAACTGCCCAACTACGACCACAAGTACCGCAACTGGAACCACAGCGGAGACGGCTGGCTGAGCCTGGAAACCGCGATCATGCGCTCCAACGACACCTACTTCTACGAACTCGCCCACCGCATGGGCATCGACCGTCTGCACGACTACCTGAGCCGCTTCGGCATCGGCAGGAAGGTCTCGCTGGACATGTTCGAGGAAGCCGAAGGGCTGATGCCGTCGCGCGAATGGAAGCGCGCGCGCTACCGCCAGGCGTGGTTCCCGGGGGAAACGCTGATCCTCGGCATCGGCCAGGGCTACATGCAGGCGACCCCGCTGCAACTGGCGCAGACCGCGGCGCTGCTGGCCAACCACGGCAAGTGGATTCGCCCGCACCTGGCGAAGACCATCGAGGACCAGCCGCCGGTGGACGAGAACCCGATACCCGACATCCTGGTGCGCGATCCGAAGTTCTGGGACTACGCGCGCAACGGCATGGTCCAGGTGATGCACAGCGCCCGCGGCACCGCTCGGCGGGTCGGCGAGACGGCGGCCTATCACATCGCCGGCAAGAGCGGCACGGCTCAGGTGGTGGCGATCCGTCAGGGCGAGAAGTACGACCGCAACAAGCTGCAGGAGCGCCACCGCGACCACGCCCTGTTCATCGGTTTCGCGCCGGCGGAGAAGCCGCGTATCGCCGTGTCGGTGATGATCGAGAACGGCGAGTCCGGTTCCGGCGTCGCCGCGCCGGTGGTCAAGCAGGTGATGGACGCCTGGCTGCTCGGCGCCGATGGCCAGCTGAAACCCGAATACGTGCCGAACGCGCCGCTGGAGAACCTCGATGGGCAACGGTAACTTCGACCGCACGCTGTCCGATCAGGACGTGATGCGCCGGCGCGCGACGCTGCTGCAACGCCTGCACGTCGACGGCATCCTGCTGACCCTGCTGCTGGTCCTGGCGTCGGGCAGCCTCTTCGTTCTCTATTCGGCCAGCGGTCGCGACTGGGACCTGCTGATCAAGCAGGCCAGCTCCTTCGGCCTCGGCCTGCTGGGCATGGTGGTGATCGCCCAGTTCGAGCCGCGCTTCCTCGCCCGCTGGGTGCCGCCGGCCTACGTGGTGGGCGTCAGCCTGCTGGTGGTGGTGGACGTGATGGGCCATAACGCGATGGGCGCGACCCGCTGGATCAACATCCCCGGGGTGATCCGCTTCCAGCCCGCGGAATTCATGAAGATCATCATGCCGGCGACCATCGCCTGGTACATGTCCAAGCGCAGCCTGCCGCCGCGGCTGAAACATCTGGCGATAAGCCTGTTGTTGATCGGTATCCCCTTCGTGCTGATCATCCGCCAGCCGGACCTCGGCACGTCGCTGCTGGTCCTGGCGTCGGGGGCCTTCGTGCTGTTCATCGGCGGTTTGCGCTGGCGCTGGATCATCGGCGCGGTGACCGCGGTGATTCCGGTGGCGGTGGCGATGTGGTTCTTCGTCATGCACGACTACCAGAAGCAACGGGTACTGACGTTCCTCGATCCGGAGAGCGATCCGCTGGGCACCGGCTGGAACATCATCCAGTCGAAGGCGGCGATCGGTTCCGGCGGCGTGTTCGGCAAGGGCTGGCTGCTCGGCACCCAGTCGCACCTGGATTTTTTGCCGGAAAGTCACACGGACTTTATCATTGCCGTCCTCGGCGAGGAGTTCGGCCTGGTTGGCGTTTGCCTGCTGCTGCTGATCTACTTGCTGCTGATCGGCCGCGGCCTGGTGATCACCGCCCAGGCCCAGACGCTGTTCGGCAAGCTGCTGGCGGGCAGCCTGACCATGACGTTCTTCGTCTACGTATTCGTCAACATCGGCATGGTCAGCGGGCTGTTGCCGGTGGTGGGAGTTCCGCTCCCCTTCATCAGTTATGGCGGAACTTCGCTGGTGACCCTGCTGTCAGGGTTCGGGGTTTTGATGTCGATCCACACCCACCGCAAGTGGATCGCACAGGTTTGATAAGAGTGAAGAATTCAATGCAGGTATTGCGCGGCTGGGCTGCTCGTAACTCACGTTTGATCGGTCTGGCTGGCAGCCTGGGGGTGATCGCTCCGGTGCAGGCGGGTGACTACGACGCGTCGCAGCCGGTGGCCGACTTCGTGGCCGGCATGACCCGCGACTACGGGTTCGCCAGCGAACAGCTGACCACGCTGTTCCACGAAGTGGAGCGCAAGCAGGCGATCCTCGACGCCATCTCGCGGCCGGCCGAGAAGGTCAAGCCGTGGAAGGACTACCGGCCGATCTTCATCACCGATGCGCGCGTCGCCCAGGGCCTGGACTTCTGGCGCCAGCACGAAGACGCGCTGGCTCGCGCCGAGCAGGAATACGGCGTGCCGGCGCAGATCATCGTGGCAATCATCGGCGTGGAGACCTTCTACGGGCGCAACACCGGCAACTACCGGGTGATCGACGCGCTGTCGACGCTGTGCTTCGACTATCCGGCACGTGCGCCTTTCTTCTGCCAGCAGCTCAAGGAGTTCCTCCTGCTGTCCCGCGAAGAACAGGTCGATCCGCTCACCGTGAAGGGTTCCTACGCTGGCGCCATGGGCCTGCCGCAGTTCATGCCCGGCAGCTTCCGCGCCTACGCGGTGGACTTCGACAATGACGGCCACATCGACATCTGGGGCAACCCGGTGGACGCCATCGGCAGCGTCGCCAGCTACTTCAAGCGGCACGGCTGGACGCCGGGCGAACCGGTGGTGAGCCTGGCGACCACGCGGGGCGAAAGGGTGGACGAAGGCCTCACCGACGGCCTCGATCCGGTGAAGAACGTCGGCGAACTGCGCGCCCTCGGCTGGGCCAGCAGCACCGCGCTGCGCGATGACATCCCGGTCACCGCCTTCCGTCTGGATGGCGAAAATGGCGCCGAATACTGGATGGGCTTGCCCAACTTCTTCGTCATCACCCGCTACAATCGCAGCGTGATGTACTCCATGGCGGTTTATCAATTGTCCGATCTGCTGGTCAAAGCCCGAGGCAACAAGTGATGCCACAGCGCCCGTTCCGCCTGGCGATGCTCAGCGCCCTGGCGCTGCTGATGGTCAGCTGCTCCAGCAGTCGCGCGCCGCAGTCGCCGTCGAGCGGCGCCGTGGTCGGCGGCGACTACAACCGCCCGCACCGCGACGGCGCGCCCTGGTGGGACGTCGACGTCTCGCAGATTCCCGACGCCGTGCCGATGCCCAACTACGGCCCGGTGAAGGCCAATCCCTACACCGTGCTCGGCAAGACCTATTACCCGCTCAACGAAAGCCGCCGCTACCAGGCGGTCGGCACCGCGTCCTGGTACGGCACCAAGTTCCACGGCCAGGCCACCGCCAACGGCGAGAAGTACGACCTCTACGGGATGAGCGCGGCGCACAAGACACTGCCGCTGCCCAGCTACGTGCGCGTGACCAACCTGGACAACGGCAAGAGCGTGGTGCTGCGGGTCAACGATCGCGGGCCGTTCTATTCCGACCGGATCATCGACCTGTCCTTCGCCGCGGCGAAGAAGCTCGGCTACGCCGAAACCGGCACTGCGCGGGTCAAGGTCGAAGGCATCGACCCGGCCGAATGGTGGGCCAAGCAGGGCCGGCCGGTGCCGATGATGCTCGCCCAGCCGCAGATGGCCACGGCGGCGCCCGTCGCGCGCACTCCGGCGCAGGTCGCCACGCAGCCGGTCGAGCAGTACACCCCGCCGCCCCAGCAACACGCCGCCGCCGTCCTGCCCGTGCAGATCGACGCAAAAAAAAACGCTTCGCTCGCAGCCTCTGGCCTGTATCTCCAGGTGGGCGCCTTCGCCAATCCGGACGCTGCGGAGCTTCTCAAGGAGAAGCTGAGTACGGTGGTGACTGCACCGGTGTTCATCAGCTCGATAGCGCGCAACCAGCAGATACTGCATCGCGTGCGTCTGGGGCCGATCGACACTCAGGGTGAGGCCGAACAAGTACAGAGCAGCGTGCGGCTGGCGAAGCTCGGCCAGCCCACCCTGGTCCGCCCGGACTGAGGACATAGCCCGCACGGGGCATCCGCAGGACGCGGAACAGGCGACCGACGTCCAGGCGACGGTCGCGATTTCCAGCAAACACATCAGAGAGTCGGATGAATACCACCAGCTTTGCGCAACGCCTGCTTGTCTCGTTTCTGCTCGTCGCCACGCCGGCCGCCTGGGCCGCCGATCAGGCGATCCCCGCGCCGCCGCAACTCGCCGCCAAGGCCTACGTGCTGATGGACGGCGCCAGCGGCCAGGTGCTGATCGAGAACAACGGTGACGAACGCCTGCCTCCGGCGAGCCTGACCAAGTTGATGACCGCCTACATCGCCACCAACGAGATCCAGGGTGGGCGCATCGGCGAGAGCGACATGGTCACCGTCAGCGAGCACGCCTGGCGCACCGGCGGTTCGCGGATGTTCATCCAGGTCGGCACCCAGGTGTCGGTCAGCGACCTGCTGCACGGCATCATCATTCAGTCCGGCAACGACGCCAGCGTGGCCATCGCCGAGCACATCGCCGGCAGCGAAGACGCCTTCGCCGATATGATGAACACCACCGCGCAGAAGCTCGGCATGACCAACAGCCACTTCATGGATGCCACCGGCCTGCCCAATCCGGACCACTATTCCTCGGCCCGCGACATGGCGATCCTGGCGCGCGCGATCATCTACGGCGAGCCGACCCACTACGCGATCTACGCGCAGAAGGAATTCTTCTGGAACAACATCAAGCAGCCCAACCGCAACCTGCTGCTGTGGCGCGACAAGACCGTCGACGGCCTGAAGACCGGCCATACCGAAGAAGCCGGCTACTGCCTGGTGGCGTCCGCCCTGCGTGACGGCCAGCGGATGATCGCCGTGGTCTTCGGCACCGCCAGCGAGCAGGCGCGTGCCGCCGAGACACAGAAGCTGCTGACCTACGGCTTCCGCTTCTTCGAGACCCAGACCTTCTACCAGAAGGGTGCCGAGCTGGCCAAAGCGCCGGTCTGGAAAGGCGCCACCCGCGAAGTGCGCGCCGGGCTCGCCGAGGACCTGTCGATGACCCTGCCGCGCGGCCAGATCAAGGCCCTGCAGGCGAGCATGACGCTCAACCCGCAGCTGGTCGCCCCGATCGCCAAGGGTGACGTGATTGGCAAGGTCGAAGTCAAACTGCAGGACAAGGTCGTCCATAGCGCCGACCTGATCGCCCTCGACGCGGTCGAGGAAGGTGGTATCTTCCGCCGCCTGTGGGACAGCATCCGCCTGTTCTTCTACGGTTTGTTCAACTGACCTTCCGCTGGCGGCGGCCCTGATCCGGGGCCGCCGCCTCGCGGATCACGAGCCCGCGTGCGTCCCATGACCGAAGAAACCCAAGCCCCGAAAATCGAATTCCCCAGCGAGCGCTATCCGATCAAAGTGATCGGCGACGCCCATGAAAGCTTCGTCGACATGGTCGTTGAAGTGATCCAGCGCCACGCCCCGGACCTCGACGCCTCCACCGTGGTGAAGCGCGACAGCCGCAATGGCCGCTTCCTCTCGGTGCAGGTGCTGATCACCGCCACCGGTGTCGAGCAACTGCAGGCCATCAACGTCGACCTGCGCGCCACCGGCCGTGTGCACATGGTGATCTAGTGGTACCCGCCGAACTCGTCGTGCGTCATCTCGGGCTGGTGGACTATCTGCCGACTCTGGAGGCCATGCGCCGCCTGACCGCCGAGCGCGACGCAACCACGCCCGACGAGATTTGGCTGCTGCAGCATCCCCGCGTCTTCACCCAGGGCCAGGCCGGCAAGGCCGAGCATCTGCTGGCTCCGGGCGACATTCCCGTGGTTCAGGTCGATCGTGGCGGTCAGGTCACCTACCACGGCCCCGGCCAGCTGGTGGCCTACCTGATGCTGGACCTGCGTCGGCTCGGGCTCGGCGTGCGTGAGCTGGTCACGGCGATGGAGCAGAGCCTGGTGGAGCTGCTGGCCGGCTATGCCGTCGACGCGGCGCCCAAGGCGGATGCGCCCGGCGTCTATGTCGCCGGCGACAAGGTCGCCTCGCTGGGGCTGCGGGTCAGCCGTGGCTGTTCCTTCCACGGCCTGGCGCTCAACGTGGACATGGACATGTCGCCGTTCGGTCGGATCAATCCTTGTGGTTACGCGGGGTTGAAGATGGTCCAGCTCCGCGACCTGCTGGAGACGCCACCGACGCTGGACGAGGTGGCGCAGCGTCTGGAGCGGATTCTGCGCCAGCGCCTGGGCTACGTCCGCTAACTCGGCGATACGGCTTCAGGGCCGCCCTTCGCGAAAAAAGAGATTTCCTGAACGATGCGAACACCCCGGATTGCCGCGGGGTGTGTTGCCGTGTGTGCGACTCAGTTCAGGTTGAGCGCGGGAATCAGGCCGGTGACCAGCGGCTGGCCGGGAACCGGAACGGGCGCGGCGAGGCCCAGGTTGTTCTTCTCGAACACCCGGTCGGCGCGGTAGCTGGAGCGCACCAGCGGGCCGGCGGCGACTTCCATGAAGCCCTTTTCCAGGCCGATCTCGCGCAAGCGGTTGAATTCCTCCGGGCTCACCCAGCGCTTCACCGTCAGGTGATTGCGGGTCGGCTGCAGGTACTGGCCGAGGGTCAGGATGTCCACGCCGATGGCGCGCAGGTCGTCCATGGTCGCCAGCACTTCCTCGTCGGTCTCGCCCAGGCCAAGCATCAGGCTGGTCTTGGTGAGGACCTCGGGACGGTGGCGCTTGGCGTGTTCCAGCGCGCGCAGGGTCTTCGCGTAGCCGGCGCGTGGGTCGCGCACTTCATGGGTCAGCCGCTCGACCGTCTCGACGTTCTGCGCGAACACTTCCAAGCCGGAGTCGACCACCCGTTCGATGGCCAGCAGGTCGCCGTCGAAGTCCGGGGTCAGCGCCTCCACCACCACCTGCGGGGTGCGCTCCTTGATGGCGCGCACGCAGGCGGCGTAGTGGCCGGCGCCGCCGTCGTCGAGGTCGTCGCGGTCCACCGAGGTCAGCACGATGTAGCGCAGCGCCATCAGTTCGACCGATTTGGCAGTGTTCTGCGGTTCTTCCTCGTCCAGCCAGCCGTTGGGGTTGCCGGTGTCGACGGCGCAGAAGCGGCAAGCGCGGGTGCACACGGAACCCATCAGCATGATGGTGGCGGTGCCGTTGGACCAGCATTCGCCCATGTTCGGGCAGTGCGATTCCTGGCACACGGTGCTCAGCCGATGCTCGCCGACATTGCGCTTCACCGCCTCGAAACGGCTCCCGCTCGGCGCCTTGACCCGCAGCCACGAAGGCTTGGGTTCGTGCACCTGGGGCTGCGCCGAGGCGCGGCGCTTCTGGCCATCCTTGATCGCGGTGATGCCCTGCGCGGTGCGGAACTTTTCGCCGCTGGCGACGGGTTTTGACGAGTCTATGTCGGACATCGGAACTGGCTCCGTAAGAGGCTCCGTTGGCAGCCGCAGGGGCAAATGGGGGAGGCGAAGTGTATCACAGGGGCGCGCCGCCGAGCCTGGGTGCCCGGCGGCGAACGGCGATCAGCGGCCTTCGCGCAACTGCTTGATCAGTTCCTGGCTCGGGTAGCCGTCTGCCGGCCAGCCCAAGGACTGCTGGTAGGCGCGGATCGCCTTGCGGGTGTTGGCGCCGATGATGCTGTCCGCCGCGCCCGGCTCGTAGCCGCGTGCGCTCAGGCGTTCCTGCAGTTCGATGCGCTCGCTGCGGCTCAGCGGGAGATCGTCGCGCGGCCACTCGCCGATAACCTTTCCGGCGCCCTGGAAGCGCTCGGAAAGCAGGCCGATGGCCAGCGCGTAGGAAGACGAGTTGTTGTACTTGAGGATCGCGCGGAAGTTGCTCAGCACCAGGAACGCCGGACCACGATGACCGGCCGGCAGCAACAGCGAAGCGCTTTCGTCGGTCAGCTGGCCTGGAAGCACCGGCGGCGCGATGCCCAACCCCTGCCATTCGCGCAGGGGTTTGCGGATGTCGGCATCGGCCAGGGCGTAGTCGAAGCCCTTGGGCAGCGTCACCTCGAAGCCCCAAGGCAGGCCGTGGCGCCAGCCGGAAGCCTGCAGGTAGTGGGCGGTGGAGGCCAGTGCGTCGGCCGAGGAGTCCCAGATGTCGCGCCGCCCGTCGCCGTCGAAGTCCACGGCGTGGGTGTCGTAGGTGGTCGGGATGAACTGGGTCTGGCCCATCGCGCCGGCCCAGGAGCCGATCATCCGCTCCGGTTTCACGTCGCCGTGCTGGAGAATCAGCAGTGCGGCGATCAGCTGGCTCTGGGCGAAGCCCGGACGACGGCCTTCGTAGGCCAGGGTCGCCAGCGAGCGGATCACCGAACGGCTGCCCATGATCTGGCCGAAGTTGCTTTCCATGCCCCATACCGCGACCAGTGTTTGCGGCTCGACGCCGTAGCGCTCTTCGATGCTGGCGAGCAGGGCGGCGTTCTGCTGGATCAGCGCCTTGCCCTTGGCGACACGCTGGGCGGACAGCGCGCCGTCGAGGTATTCCCAGACCGGCCGGGTGAACTCGGGCTGGCTGCGGTCGGCGTCGATGACGGCCTGGTCGGGGGTCACGCCACTGAAGGCGCGGTCGAAGACCTCGGCGCGGATGCCCGCATTGAGTGCCTGGCTGCGGAACCCGTCGCGCCATTGCTCGAAGCTGATGCTCGGCGGGATCACGGGCTGTGCGTCGCCGCTGGCGGCCGCGGTGACGGCGGCGGGCGCGGCGGGTGGCGTGGTGGCGGCTTGCGGGGGGTTATCGGCGCAGGCGGAAAGGAAAGCCAGGGTGGCGCCCGTGAGCAGGGTACGAGTCAGCTCGGGTGCTTTGGGATAGGGCATGAAATCGAGGGTCTCGGTCGGTATCAGTGCATGACCTTAGCATGGCCGCCGGCTTTTTTAAGCCGCCAGAAGGACCGAAGCCTCTCCGTTGTATGACGGAGAGGCTTCGCGGCGGTAGCTGCCTTTGCCTTTTCTCGGGACTTCCTGGCGGCAGCGGAACAGCGGTTGCGCGATCAGGGATTTGGCCTTGTTCGGCCGCGATTTGGCTTTTCTGGACATGCCGATACTCCTGCGAAAGGGCGGCGCGCATGGTGCGCCCGAGCGGCATGGAAGTCCAGATGCTCAGTGGCTGGGAAGGCTCAGCCGCTTGCCGGAAAGTTGCAGGCAGAGCAGCGCCAGGCCGTTCCACGGCGAGCCCTCGGCCTGGCCCTTGATCTGCGCGTCGATGCGCTGGGCGTCGCCCAGCAACTGTTGCCAGCGCGCTGCGGAGTGCCGTTGCAGGGCGCGGGTCATCAGCGGTTTGCGCTTGTCCCAGACCGGCGGTCGTGCCTGGCTGAAGGCGCGGTCGAGCGGGATGCCCTGGGCCTGCTGGCGTGACAGGTTGGCCAGCAGGCGCAGCTCGCGGGCCATCGCCCAGAGGATCACCGGGGTTTCCACGCCCTCGCCACGCAGGCCTTCGAGCATGCGCAGGGCGTGCGCGGATTCGCCGTTGAGGGCGGCGTCGATCAGCCCGAAGACGTCGAAGCGGGCGCTGTCGGCCACGGCGGCCTGCACGGTCTCGACGTCGATCTGCTCGCCCTCGGCGATCAGCTTGAGTTTCTCGATCTCCTGAGCGGCGGCGAGCAGGTTGCCCTCCACCCGCGCGGCGATCAGCTCCACCGCTTCCTGGCTGGCGCTCAGGCCGGCCTGCGCCAGGCGCTGGCGAATCCATTGCGGCAACTGCGCGGCGTCCACTGGCCAGATCTGCACGAACTGCGCCTGTGGACCTTCGATGATGGCCTTGGCCCATTTGGTCTTCTGCGTGCTGCCATCGAGCTTGGGCAGGCTGACCAGCAGCAGGGTGTCTTCGGCGGGGCGGCCCAGGTATTCGATCAGCGCGGCGGCGCCCTTGTCACCCGGCTTGCCGGAGGGAATGCGCAGCTCGATCAGGCGCCGTTCGGCGAACAGCGAGAGGCTGGCGCCGGCTTCGTAGAGCAGGCCCCAGTCGAAATTGGTGTCGGCATGGAACACCTGGCGTTCGCCGAAGGCTTCGCGGCGCGCGGCGGCGCGGATCGCATCGCAGGCTTCCTGGCACAGCAGCGGATCGTCGCCGCTGACCACGTACACCGGGGCGAGGCTGCCCTGCAGGTGCTTGCCGAGTTGGGCGACGTTGAGTTTCATCGGAAGGGAATCGGGCCGCCGAGGCGGCCCGTGACGATCACTTGGTCGGGATCGGCAGTTCGATCGGCGACTGCTGCGGCACCGCGGCGCGCGCGCGGCGCTCGGCTTCCGCCGCTTCGGCTTCGGCGCGGGCACGAGCTTCGGCGGCTTCCTGCAGCTGGGCCAGGCGATCCGGGCTGAGCAGTTGCAGGCGCAGGGCCAGTTGCTGAACCAGTTCGCGGGTCATCTCGGCGCGCAGTTGCTGGCCTTCCTGGCTGGAGCCGATCAGGTTGTTCTGGTCGTGCACGTAGGTCTGCTGGACTTCGACGCTGTCCTCGAGCAGGACGAGGTCTTTCCCGGCGCGGATCTGGTAGTGAAGGGTGCGGCTGATTTCGTACTCGGCACTGCGCGCGGAGCTGGTGTAGCTGGCGGTGCGCTGCTTCTCTTCCTCGCGGGCGATGATCAGCTTGTAGGGCGCGCCCTGGTAGACCTTCACGTCGCTGCGTTCCAGCAGGGCGGTGAGCTGCTTGGCGACTTCGCCGTAGGCATCGCGCGCCTGCAGGTCGAGTTCCTTGAGGGCGAACTGGGTTTCGCCGGTGCCGCGCAGCTGGAAGCCGCAGGCACTCAGGAGCAAGGTCAGGCCGACGAGCAGCAGGTTCCGTTTGAGCATTTCTTCTATCCCCTTGGCAGGCATTCCGGCGCCTTCTGGTCGGCGCCGGATGGTGTTCAGTTGGCGACGATGTTGACCAATTTACCCGGAACCACGATCACCTTGCGGATCGTCAGCCCTTCGGTGAAGCGCAGGACGTTCTCGTTCTGCCGCGCCGCCGCTTCGATTTCCTCGCGACCGGCGCTGGCCGGCATCTCGATCTGTCCGCGCAGCTTGCCGTTGACCTGGATGACCAGTTGCAGGCTGTCCTGAACCAGAGCGGACTCGTCCAGTTCCGGCCATTTCGCGTCGATCACCGCGCCATCGTGGCCCAGCCGGTTCCAGAGTTCATGGCAGATGTGCGGCGTGATTGGCGCCAGCAGCAGGGTCACGGTCTCGAGGCCTTCGTGCAGCAGCGCGCGATCCTGGCCGCTGTCCTGGGCGGCTTTTTCCAGCACGTTCATCAGCGTCATCACCTGGGCGATGGCGGTGTTGAATTTGTGATGCTGGCCGACGTCCTGGCTGGCCTGGCGGATCGCCAGGTGAATGGCGCGGCGGACCTCCTTCTGCGCGTCGTTCAGGCTGGCCACATCCAGCGCGCCCGGCAGACCGCCGGTGACGTGCGCGTGGGCCAGGCGCCAGACGCGGCGCAGGAAGCGGCTGGCGCCTTCGACACCGGAGTCGGACCATTCCAGGCTCATGTCCGGCGGCGAGGCGAACATCATGAACAGGCGACAGGTGTCGGCACCGTAGGCATCGATCATCGATTGCGGATCGACGCCGTTGTTCTTCGACTTGGACATCTTCTCGACGCCGCCGATTTCCACCGGCTGGCCGTCGCTCTTCAGTTTGGCGCCGATGACCTTGGCCTTGGCATCGCGCTCGACTTCGACGTCGGCCGGGTTGAACCAGTCCTTGCCGCCGTTGGCGAGCACGCGGTAGTAGGTCTCGGCGACTACCATGCCCTGGGTCAGCAGGTTCTCGAACGGCTCGCTGGAGTCGATCAGGCCCTGGTCGCGCATCAGTTTGTGGAAGAAGCGCGCGTAGAGCAGGTGCAGGATGGCGTGCTCGATGCCGCCGATGTACTGGTCGACCGGCAGCCAGTAGTTGGCTTCTTCCTTGTCCAGCATGCCGCCGGTGAAGTTCGGCGAGGCATAGCGGGCGAAGTACCAGGACGACTCGACGAAGGTGTCCATCGTGTCGGTTTCGCGGCGCGCCGGCTTGCCGGTGCGCGGGTCGGTGGTTTCGTAGAACGAGGGCAGGCGCGCCAGCGGCGAACCGGCGCCGTCCGGCACCACGTCTTCGGGCAGCACGACCGGGAGCATGTCGGCCGGCACCGGGATGTCGTCGCCGTCTTCGCTGTGGATGATCGGGATCGGGCAGCCCCAGTAGCGCTGGCGGCTGATGCCCCAATCGCGCAGGCGGAACTGCGTGCGCGCCTGGCCCAGGCCCTTGTCGCGAAGGGCGACTTCGATGGCATCGAAGGCACCGGCGAAGTCGAGCCCGTCGAAGGCCCCGGAATTGATCAGTTGGCCGTGCTCGCCGTAGGCGTCCTGCCAGGGCGCTGGCGTTTCATCGCCGGCCGAGGTGCGCACCACCGGCTTGATCGGCAGACCGTACTTGCTGGCGAACTCGAAGTCGCGCTCGTCGTGCGCGGGGACCGCCATCACCGCGCCGTCGCCGTAATGCATCAGCACGTAGTTGGCGACCCACACCGGGAGCAGCTCGCCGGTCAGCGGGTGCTGTACGCGCAGGCGGGTGGCGTAGCCTTTCTTTTCCTGGGTGGCGATATCGGCCTCGGCCACGCCGCCGCGTTTGCATTCGTCGATGAACGCCTGCAGCTCGGCATCGCCCTGGGCGGCCAGGGTCGCCAGCGGGTGCTCGGCGGCGACCGCGACGTAGGTGGCGCCCATCAGCGTGTCGGCGCGGGTGGTGAAGACCTTCAGCGCGCCTTCGCTGCCGATGCTGGCGACGTCGTAGGGGAAGCTGACTTCCATGCCGCGCGACTTGCCGATCCAGTTGCGCTGCATGGTCTTGACCTGTTCCGGCCAGCCGGGAAGGTCGTCGAGGCTGCTCAGCAGTTCATCCGCGTATGCGGTGATCTTGAAGTAGTACATCGGGATTTCGCGCTTCTCGATCAGCGCGCCCGAGCGCCAGCCGCGGCCGTCGATGACCTGCTCGTTGGCCAGGACGGTCTGGTCGACCGGGTCCCAGTTCACCGTGCCGTTCTTGCGGTAGATGATCCCTTTCTCGAACAGCTGGGTGAACAGCCACTGCTCCCAGCGGTAGTAGTCCGGCTTGCAGGTGGTGACTTCGCGCGACCAGTCGATCGCCAGACCCAGGCTCTTCAGCTGGGTCTTCATGTAGGCGATGTTGTCGTAGGTCCACTGCGCCGGCGCGACGTTGTTCTTCATCGCCGCGTTCTCGGCCGGCATGCCGAAGGCGTCCCAGCCCATCGGCTGCAGCACGTTCTTGCCCTGCATGCGCTGGTAGCGGGCGATCACGTCGCCGATGGTGTAGTTGCGCACGTGCCCCATGTGCAGCTTGCCGCTGGGGTAGGGGAACATCGACAGGCAGTAGAACTTCTCCTGGCCGGGCTTCATGGTGGCGAGGAAGGACTGGTTCTGATCCCAGAAGGATTGCGCGGCGGCTTCGATTTCGCGGGGCTGATACTGTTCGTGCATGGCTACTGGCGCTGGAGATGAGGGCGGGGAGCCGGTTTCCGATCGACGGCGAAGGGGTCCGGGCAGAGCATGAAAAACGACCCGCGGGAGGCGTCCAATCCGTTTTTCGGCGTACCTGGCCTGCGCACTTTTCGATACCGAACAGGCTCTTGCAGGAAACGCCGTAGCATACATGACCGGCCTTGACCGTGGGAAACCCAGATTGCCCGTCCGCCTGTCGCCAGGTTGGTGCAGTGGGCGGGCGGCACCTAGACTTTCACGGTGGATGCCAATGTCCGGTACCGGGAGGCATGATGGCTACGCAACACGACGGTGACATCTACGCGCATCTGCTGCAGCGTATCGCGCTGGCGCTGGAAGGGGCGGAAACCGACCGCGCCTTCCGCAATCACAGCTCGGTCGAGCTGGAGATCAGCGGGCTGTCGGGGACCGAGCTGGCGCTGATTCAGGCCTATCTGCAGCACGACCCCGAACTGCATGGCGGCCTGTCCGAGGGGCTCGCCGCCGCGTCTGGCCAGGAGGGAGGCGATCCGCGTTTCCCGCGCGCGCCCGGGCAAGCTCCCGGCCCGCTTTCGCCGCGCGTGCTTCCCCGTTAGGCTGCGGGCACCCAGGAGGTGCCCGATGTCGATCCGCTACATCTTCAAACAACTGCTGATGCCGCCAGGCGGCCTGTTGCTGCTGTTGCTGCTCGGCTGGTACCTGCGCCGGCGCGCTCCGCGGCTGTCGGCGCTGTGCCTGTTGCTCGGCTTCGGCGGGCTCTGGGTCATGAGCCTGCCCGTCACGGTAGAGAAGGGCGCGCAGTGGCTGGAACGTCACGAGCAGCCGTTGGCGGAAGCCGACTGGCCGGCGCTGGCGCAGCAGGCCGAGGTGATCGTTGTGCTGGGCGCCGGGCAGGTGCCGGACGACCCGGCCTGGGGTGGCGTCGCCCAGCCGGCGCCGATGGCCATCGAACGCATGCGCTACGCCGCGCGACTGGCGAGAGCCTCGAAGCTGCCTCTGCTGACGTCCGGTGGCTCGCCCTACGGCCAGCCGCTCAGCGAGGCGCAGATGATGGCCGACTCGCTCGCCCGGGACTTCGGCACGCCGGTGCGCTGGCAGGAACCGGCCAGCCGCACCACCTGGGAAAACGCGCTGTTCACCGCGAAACTGCTCCGCGAGCAGGGCATCACCCGAGTGGTGCTGGTGACCCAGGCCTGGCACATGCCTCGCGCGCGCTGGAGTTTCGAGCAGCAGGGCTTGCAGGTGATCGGCGCGCCCTCCGGTTTCCTTGGGATGCCGAACGGACGCCCGACCGGAGGTTGGCTGCCGGAAGGCGCCGCGGTGTGGCAAAGCGGGCAATTGCTCAACGAAGCCATCGGCCTGCTGGCCTACCCGCTGGCCTACGGTCGCCCATGAACGGATCGCCGCGGCGCCTACCGGTGATCCGTCAGCTTTAGAGCGTCTTCGCCCAGCGGCTGGCCAGCAGCGCCCAGCCGAACAACAGGCCGCAGAGGATCATCATGGGCCAGGCACGCCAGCGCAGGTACGGCGTCAGGCCCTGCATCGGTGTCACTTCGCCGTACATCACGACCTGCTGGAATTGCGGGACCTGCTCGGTAATGCGGCCGAACGGATCGATCAGCGCGCTGACCCCGTTGTTGGTCGCGCGGATCATCCAGCGGCCGGCTTCCAGGGCGCGCATCCGGGCCATCTGCAGGTGCTGCAGCGGGCCGATGGAACGGCCGAACCAGGTGTCGTTGCTCACCGTGAGCAGCAGGTCGCTACGGGCGGCGAGGCCCGCGGCGAATTCCGGATAGACCACCTCGTAGCAGATGTATGGGGCGATCCTGTAACCCTTGGCCTGCAGCAGTGCCTGGTCGGCCGGGCCGCGGGCGAAGTCCGACATCGGCAGGTCGAAGAAGGCGATCAGCCCGCGTAGCAGGTCCTGCAGCGGCACGTATTCGCCGAACGGCACCAGCTTCTGTTTCAGGTAGGTGCCTTCGCCCTGGCCGACCACGGTGATGCCGTTGTAGTAGCGCAGCTCGCCGCGTTGATTGGCCTGGCGCACCGGCACGCCGGTGATCAGTGCGCTGCGGCGTTCATCGGCGAAGCGGCCCATGCTCTGCAGGTAGGGCTCGGCATAATCCTTGACCACCGGCACTGCGGTTTCCGGCCAGACCAGCAGGTCCACCGGACGGGCTCCTACGCTGAGGTCGCGGTACAGCTTGAGCTGGGCGTTGAGGTGTTCGCGGTCCCACTTCATCTCCTGGGCGACGTTGCCCTGTACCGCCGCCACCTGCAGCGGGGTACCCATGGCGAGGGTCCAGGCGTGGCCCTTGAGCAGCACGCCGACCAGCCAGGGCGCCAGCAACAACGCCAGGGCGCCAGCGAAGAACGCCCGGCGTTCGCGCAGGCGCGGCAGGTTGACCAGCAGCGCGGCGCTCAGCGCCAGGACGAAGGACAGCAGCCAGACGCCGCCCAGCGGCGCCAGCCCGGCCAGCGGGCCTTCCAGCTGGGTATAGCCGGCGTACAGCCAGGGGAAGCCGGTGAGGAACCAGCCGCGAAAGGCTTCCTGGGCCAGCCACAGCGCGGCGAAGGCCAGCGCATCGGCCAGCGGCGCTTCGCTGCGGCGCAACCAGCGCGCCCAGAGCCAGGCGGGAAGCGCGAAGAACAGCGCCACGCAGGCCGAGAAACCCAGCGTGAGGAGCCCGGCCAGCGGCACGGAGGCGGCGCCGTAGTCGTGGATGCTGACGTAGATCCAGCCGGTGCCGGCCAGGTACAGGCCGAGGCCGAAACACCAGCCGCGGCGGAACGCGGCGTTGGCCGTCAGGTCGCGCAGGCCGAGGTAGAACAGGCCGATGCAGAGCAGCTGCAGGGGCCAGAAATCGAACGGGGCAAACGCCAGCGGGGTGAGGGCGCCCGCGGCCAGGGCCAGCAGGTTGCCCGGCCAGCCGGGGCGTGTGATCCAGCGCATCGTGAGTCCTTGAACGTAAATTCAGGCGGGCAAGGGTACTGGAAGCGGGAAGGGGGAGAAAGCGCGGGTACGGCGGCGCCGGTGTGCCGCTGGCGGGATGGGTCCGGCACCTCGACTCATCCCCGCCAGGGCGGGAGGGCTCAGCGCTCCAGCGGCGTCAGGCGCAGCAGGTGGATGCGCCGGCTATCGGCATTGAGGATGCGGAAACGGAAGGCGCCGATCTCGGTGATCTCGTTGCGCTTGGGGAGATGGCCGAAGGCGTTCATCACCAGGCCGCCGACGGTGTCGAACTCGTCGTCGGAGAAGGCGCTGTGGAAGCACTCGTTGAAGTTCTCGATCGGTGTCAGTGCCTTGATCAGGAAGTCGCCGCTGGGCAACGGCTTGATGTAGCTATCTTCCTCGACGTCGTGCTCGTCCTCGATGTCGCCGACGATCTGCTCCAGCACGTCCTCGATGGTCACCAGGCCGGCGACGCCGCCGTATTCGTCGATTACCACCGCCATGTGGTTGTGGTTGGCGCGGAATTCCTTGAGCAGCACGTTGAGGCGCTTGGATTCGGGAACGAAGGTGGCCGGGCGCAGCATGTCGCGGACGTTGAAGGTCTCGCGGTCCGGCTTGAGGATCAGCGGCAGCAGGTCCTTGGCCAGCAGGATGCCGACCACGTCGTCGAGGGTCTCGCCGACCACCGGGTAGCGCGAGTGGGCCGCCTCGATGATCGCCGGGAGGAATTCTTCGGGAGACTGGTTGGCGCGGATGCTGATCACCTGGGAGCGCGGCACCATGATGTCGCGAACCTGCAGGTCGGCGACCTGGATCGCGCCCTCGACGATGGACAGCGCCTCGCTGTCGAGCAGGTTGTTCTGGTGGGCTTCGCGCAGGAGTTCAAGCAGTTCCTGGCGATTCTTCGGTTCATGGACAAAGGCCTGGGTGATTTTCTCCAACCAGGATCTGTGTCCATTGCTCGATCGGTCTTCGCTCATTTTTCCTTGCTCAGTTTTCATCGCCGGCATAAGGGTCGGGATGACCCAGCTCGGCGAGCAATTCTCGTTCCAACGATTCCATTTCCTCGGCCTCGTCGTCTTCCAGGTGGTCATAGCCCAGCAGGTGCAGGCAACCGTGGATCACCAGGTGCGCCCAGTGGGCGTCGAGCGCCTTGCCCTGTTCGGCGGCCTCGCGCTCGACCACCGGCACGCAGATCACCAGGTCGCCGAGTAGCGGTATATCCAGCAGCGGTTCGCCGCCCGGACCTTCGGGGACGTCGGCGGGAAAGGACAGGACGTTGGTCGCGTAATCCTTGTGCCGCCAGGTGGCGTTGAGTTCGCGGCCCTCGTCCTCGTCGACCAGGCGGATGGTCAGCTCGGAGTCGGCGGTGCGCTGGCGCAGCGCCAGTTCGCACCAGCGGCGCAGCGCCGCCTCGTCGGGAACAGCGCCCTGGCTGGCGTTCTGCAGGTCGAGTTCAAGCATCGTCGGCGCGGGCACCCGGGTCGTTGTCGTCGCGTTGCAGCGGCGCCTGCTGGCGCTGCTCGAAGCGGTCGTAGGCTTCGACGATGCGTTGCACCAGCGGGTGGCGCACGACGTCCTTGGAGATGAAGTGGGTGAAGCTGATGCCCGGCACGTCGCGCAGCACCTCGATCACGTGGGTCAGCCCGGACTTGGTACCGCGCGGCAGGTCGACCTGGGTGATGTCGCCGGTGATCACCGCGGTGGAGCCGAAACCGATGCGGGTGAGGAACATCTTCATCTGTTCCAGCGTGGTGTTCTGGCTCTCGTCGAGGATGATGAAGCTGTTGTTAAGCGTGCGTCCGCGCATGTAGGCAAGCGGGGCGATCTCGATCACCTGCTTCTCGATGAGCTTGGCCACGGTCTCGAAGCCGAGCATCTCGTAGAGCGCGTCGTACAGCGGGCGCAGGTAGGGATCGATCTTCTGCGCCAGGTCACCGGGCAGGAAGCCGAGCTTCTCGCCGGCTTCCACCGCCGGACGCACCAACAGGATGCGTCGCACCTGTTCGCGTTCCAGCGCGTCCACCGCGCAGGCCACGGCGAGGTAGGTCTTGCCGGTGCCGGCCGGGCCGATGCCGAAGTTGATGTCGTTGTCCAGGATCGAACGCACGTAGCGCTGCTGGTTGGCACCGCGCGGTTTGATCATGCCCTTCTTGGTGCGCAGCGCGACGCTGGAGGCGTTCTGCGCGCTGGGGTTGACCAGCTCGTCCATCCCCGACTCCTGCAGGAACAGGTGGACCATGTCCGGCGACAGCTCGCTGCTCTGGGTCTCGCGGTAGAGGCGGCGCAGCAGGTTTTCCGCGGCGCGGGCGCGCTCGCTGTTACCGACGATCTCGAACTGGTTGCCGCGGTTGCGGATTTCCAGAGCGAGGCGCTGTTCGATCAGCCGCAAGTGCTCGTCGAACTGTCCGCAGAGGTTGGCGAAGCGGCGCGCTTCAAAGGGTTCGAGGGTAAAACGATGGGGTTCGGTGGGAGCGTTCAATGTCTTTTTATGGCCGCCGGAGGCAGTGAAAGGTGGAAGAAAGGATAACCCCATGCGGGCGAGGGTGAAAGCCGCCGCCCGGCCGTGCATCGGGCCGGCGGCACGACGGCGATGCACGGCCGCCGCGCCGCTTCGCAGCGTCGGGCGTCAGTGAACGGTACTTTCGATCAGGCTCCCGCGCAGCGAATGCGGCAGCGCGTCGTCGATGTGCACGTCGACGAACTGGCCGATCAGCCGCGGGTTGGCGCTGCGGAAGTTGACGATGCGGTTGTTCTCGGTACGCCCCTGAAGCATGCCCGGGTCCTTCTTCGAGAAGTCGCTGACGAGGATGCGCTGGGTGCTGCCAACCATCCGCCGGCTGATCTCGAAGCCCTGCTGGCTGATCCGCGTCTGCAGGATCGACAGGCGCTGCTTCTTCACTTCGTCGGGCGTGTCGTCGGGCAGATCGGCGGCCGGCGTGCCGGGGCGCGCGCTGTAGATGAAGGAGAAGGAGAAGTCGAAACCGACGTCCTGAACCAGTTTCATGGTCTGCTCGAAGTCCTTCTCGGTCTCGCCGGGGAAACCGATGATGAAGTCCGAGCTGATGCAGATGTCCGGCACCGCGGCGCGCAGCTTGCGGATGCGCGACTTGTATTCCAGCGCGGTGTGGTTGCGCTTCATCGCCGCGAGGATGCGATCCGAGCCCGCCTGCACCGGCAGGTGGACGAACTTCACCAGCTCCGGCACTTCGGCATGGGCGGCGATCAGCGCGTCGGAGAATTCCAGCGGGTGCGAGGTGGTGTAGCGGATGCGCTCGATGCCCTCGACCTCGGCGACCACGCGGATCAGTTCGGCGAAGTCGGCGATTCGCCCGTCATGGGTCTCGCCGCGATAGCCGTTGACGTTCTGCCCCAGCAGGGTGACTTCGCGCACGCCGTGCTCGGCGAGGTGGATGACTTCGGCGAGCACGTCGTCGAACGGCCGGCTGACTTCCTCGCCGCGGGTGTAGGGCACCACGCAGAAGGTGCAGTACTTGCTGCAGCCTTCCATGATCGAGACGAAGGCGCTGGGGCCGTCGATGCGCGGCTCGGGCAGGCGGTCGAACTTCTCGATCTCGGGGAAGGAGATGTCCACCTGCGGCGTGCGCGTGCTGCGCGCGGCATCGATCATTTCCGGCAGCCGGTGCAGCGTCTGCGGGCCGAACACCACGTCGACATAGGGCGCGCGGTCGCGGATCGCCGCGCCCTCCTGGCTGGCCACGCAGCCGCCGACGCCGATCACCAGGCCGGGGTTCTCCAGTTTCAGCTCGCGCCAGCGGCCGAGCTGGGAGAACACCTTGTCCTGCGCCTTCTCGCGGATCGAACAGGTGTTGAGCAGGATCACGTCGGCTTCGGCGGGGTTCGCCGTGACTTCCAGGGCCTCGTGCTCGCCCAGCAGGTCGACCATGCGCGAGCTGTCGTACTCGTTCATCTGGCAACCGTGGGTTTCGATATAGAGCTTCTTGGTCATGGCAACGTCAGGGTGGTTAAAAAATGACCGGCGATTATAAGGGCGCCGCCGTGATCAGGCTACAGCGCGGCGGAAGGCGAGGCGGCGTTCGATTTCGCCGCGCCAGTCGGGCGGGCCGGCTGTGCTACCATGCGCGCCCCGTTTCTCCTCCCCGAGCCGCCCCGTCAGCATGAGCAAGCGCGATACCCCGATCTACAAGGTGATTTTCCTCAACCAGGGCCAGGTGTACGAGATGTACGCCAAGCAGATCTTCCAGAGCGATCTCTGGGGTTTCCTGGAAATCGAGGAATTCGTCTTCGGCGAACGCACTCAGGTGGTCGTCGACCCCAGCGAAGAAAAGCTCAAGGCGCAGTTCGAGGGCGTGGTGCGCAGCTTCGTGCCGATGCACGCGATCGTCCGCATCGACGAAGTGGAGCGTCTCGGTACGCCGAAGATCAGCGAAGCGAAGGGCGGCGGCAACGTGATGCCGTTCCCCATGCCGATGCCGGACAAGTAAGCGACCGTTCGAGGGCGCCCGCCGCGCGGCGGGCTATGGAAGCGGCGCGAACGGCGAATTGGCGCCGTCGACCGTCTGCAGGTCGGTGAGGTAGTTGCGGAAGATCTGCCCGAGCACCTGGGTGGCGATGTCCAGCTCGTCGCGACGCATCTGCGCGGCGACCAGGTCGGCGGTATCCAGCGCTTCGTCCGAACCGTTCACCGCCGCCATCTTCAGCACGATGAACGCCTGCATGTTGTTCGCCGGCACGCCTTCGCCGCGGAAGAACATGCCGCCCAGACGCAGCTGCGCGTTGGCGTGGCCCTTGAGCGACGCCTGCTCGAACCAGTTGAGTGCCTGCTTGAGGTCGCGCGGGGCGCGCTGGCCGTCGTAGTAATACTCGCCGAGTTCGAACTGCGCTTCGCTGTCGCCGCTCTGCGCCGCCTGCTGGCAGGCCGCGAGGGCTTCGGGCATGTCTTCCGGCGCGGTGTTCAGCGAGCAGCGCCCGTTGGCCGGGATCAGCAGGGAGTTGCCCCCCGCCGTGACCAGCGCGGGAAGCAGAAGCAGCAGGCAGCCCAGGATTCGGCTGCGGCCGGTGCGGTTCATGCGAGTCGAAACGCCTCAGAAACAGAGACGGGCCCATGCCCGGCCGACAAGCGTGTCGGCACGTTCATTATGGAATAACCCGTAGCTCGCTTACAAAGCCTTTACCCGCTTTTGTGTCAGCTTTTCTTCAATTCGGCGAAGGCGCGTTCGGCGGCGTCGAGGGTGATCTTCAGCTCCGCATCGCCATGGGCGATCGACGTGAAGCCGGCCTCGAACGCGCTGGGCGCCAGGTACACGCCGCCGTCGAGCATCAGGTGGAAGAAGCGCTTGAAGCGTTCGACGTCGCTGCCCATCACGTCGTCGAAGGTGACGATGTCGTCGGCGCCGCTGAAGTACAGGCCGAACATGCCGCCGGCCTGGGTGGTGACGAAGGGAATGCCGGCCGCATCGGCGCGGTCCTGCAGGCCCTGCAGCATGCGGCTGGTGTAGTCGCTCAGCTCGGCGTGGAAGCCTTCGCGCTGGATCAGCCGCAGGGTGGTCAGGCCGGCGGCCATCGCCAGCGGATTACCGGACAGCGTGCCGGCCTGGTACACCGGGCCGAGCGGGGCGATGCGCTGCATGATCGCGCGCTTGCCGCCGAAGCAGCCGACCGGCATGCCGCCACCGATGATCTTGCCGAAGGTGGTCAGGTCCGGAACGATGCCGTAGTGCGCCTGGGCGCCGCCGAGGGCGACACGGAAGCCGGTCATCACTTCGTCGAAGATCAGCACCACGCCGTGCTCGTCGCACAGCTCGCGCAGGCCTTCGAGGAAGCCGGGTGCCGGCGGCACGCAGTTCATGTTGCCGGCGACCGGTTCGACGATGATGCAGGCGACCTCCTGGCCGACCTCGGCAAGCATCGTCTTCACCGCTTCGATGTCGTTGAACGGCAGGGTCAGCGTGTGTTTGGCGAAGGCTGCCGGAACGCCCGCCGAACTCGGTACGCCCTGGGTCAGCAGGCCGGAGCCGGCTTTCACCAGCAGGCTGTCGGAGTGGCCGTGGTAGCAGCCTTCGAACTTGATGATGCTGTCGCGGCCGGTGAAGCCACGTGCCAGGCGGATCGCGCTCATGGTGGCCTCGGTCCCGGAGCTGACCATGCGGACCATCTCCATCGACGGCACCAGGCGGCAGACGAGGTCGGCCATCTCGGTTTCCATGGCGGTCGGCGCGCCGTAGGAGAGGCCGTGCTCGAGCTGCCTGCGCACCGCGTCGAGCACGTCCGGATGGCTGTGGCCGAGGATCATCGGCCCCCAGGAGCCGACGTAGTCGACGTAGCGCTTGTCGTCCTCGTCGATCACGTAGGCGCCGGCGGCGTGCTTGAAGAACAGTGGGGTGCCGCCGACGCTCCGGAAGGCGCGGACCGGCGAATTGACGCCGCCGGGGATGTGTTTCTGGGCGTTGGCGAACAGGGTTTCGGAGCGGGACATGCGGGGGCCTCTCGGAGGTCGGCGGGCGGATCAGCGTCGCTCATCCGCCGAAATGGTCAGGGGGTTGCGAACAAGGCACTGAAGGCGTGGGCGCGACGCTCGACTTCCGCGGCGTTTTCGGCGCTGAACAGGGCGTGGATCACCGCCACCAAGCTGGCGCCATGGGCGATCAGCGAGGGGGCGTTGTCGAGGGTCACGCCGCCGATGGCGACGATCGGCAGGCCGGCGAGCTGACGGGCCTGGGCCAGCAGCTCGAGGCTGGCAGCCGGTGCGCCCGGCTTGGTATTGGAATCGAAGAAACGACCAAAGGCGACGTAGCTGGCGCCTTCGCGGATGGCCTGCTCGGCGAGGTCGAGGCGCGCATGGCAGGTCGCGCCGATGATCGCCTTGCGGCCGAGCAGGGCACGCGCCGCGGCCAGGGAACCGTCGCCCTGGCCGAGGTGCAGGCCGACGCCCAGGCGTGCGGCGAGCTCGGCGTCGTCGTTGATGATCAGTTGCGCGCCGTGGCGGGCGCAGAGTTCGCGCAGCGCCTCGGCTTCGCGCAGGCGGCGGGCGTCGTCGCTGGATTTGTCACGGTACTGCAGCAGTCGTGCGCCGCCCTTGAGCGCCGCTTCGACGTAGGGCAGCAATTTGCCGCCCGCGAGCAACTGGCTGTCGGTGATGGCGTAGAGGCCGCGCAGTTTCATGACGGCCGGCTCACGAGCAGAAATCCAGCGGCAGGCGACGCGGCACGTACTGGCCCTTGCCCGGCGCCTCGGCGTCGCGCAGCGTGCGCCAGGTGTAGCTCAGCGCCGTCTGCACCGCGCTGGCGAGGTCTTCGCCAAGGGCCAGGCGCCCGGCCAGCGCGCTGGCGAGGGTGCAGCCGGAGCCGTGGTAGCTGCCCGGCAGGCGCTCGCAGGTGAAGCTGTGGCGGGCGCCGTCGCGGGAATAGAGGCGGTTGTGCACCTGCTGCTCGTCGCCATGACCTCCGGTGATCAGCAGATGACGGCAATAGGGCAGGAGCTTCTCGGCACACTCGTCGGCGCTGCCGTCGGGCAGCTCGGCGAGGATGCGCGCTTCGGGGAGGTTGGGCGTGGCGATGGCGGCGATCGGCAGCAGCCGCTCGCGCATCGCGAAGCCGACGTCGTCCTTGCCCAGGGTTCCGCCGCCGCCTGCGCGCAGCACCGGGTCGCAGACGAGCGGCACGCCCGGCAGCGAGCGCATCACTTCGAGGACGGTTTCGACCATCTCCACCGAGCCGAGCATGCCCAGCTTGACCGCGGCGACCGGCAGGTCCGCGATCACCGCATGCGCCTGGGCGAGCACCCATTCGCGGTCGAGCACGCGAAAATCGACGACATCGACGGTGCTCTGCACGGTCAGCGCAGTGACGGTTGGGGCGGCGTGGCAGCCTTGCGCGAGCAGGGCTTCGATGTCGGCCTGCAGGCCGGCACCACCACTGGGGTCATGCCCGGAGAGGCAGAGGACAACGGGGCGAGAGGGCATATTCATGGTGCGCGAGCTTATCACTAAACGCTCGCCTGAGGACCTCCAGGCGGCTGCCGCGACAGGGGCCAGTGCCCGCGCGCGGGCCTGCGCCGTCGGCGGCGGACTGGTACAGTTCGCCGCTTTCTCACCCGATCGGCCGGCTGCGCTCCTCCAGAAAGCGCTTCTGTCACCGGCCGTTTTGTGCAGGACGTATGCGGCAACTCCTTCTCTCCATCCTTTGCCTGTTGCCGAGCCTGGCAGCGGCGATCAGCTTCGACGAACGAACCGAGAATGTCCCGCTGGGACGCGCGATGGCGGTCTTCGAGGACCCGCGCGGCGAGGTCGGCATCGAAGAGATCAGCTCGTCCGCCTTCGACGGCAAATTCCGCGCGCATGACCAGGACGTGCTCAACGCCGGTTATTCGCATTCGGCGTTCTGGCTGCGCGTGGACCTGGACTACCGGCCGCACGGTGCCGGCGATGGGCGCGACTGGCTGCTGGAACTGGCCTATCCGCCGCTCGACGACCTGCAGTTCTACCTGGCCGACGCCGAGGGGCGCTACCGGCTGGTGCGGCACACGGGCGACGGCCTGCCGTTCGCCAGCCGCGAGCTGAAGCAGAACAACTATCTGTTCCGCCTCGGCCTGCAGCCCGGTCAGCCCGTGCGCGTCTACCTGCGGCTGAAAAGCGAGGGTTCGATCCAGGCGCCGCTGACGCTGTGGGCGCCGCATGCCTATCTCGAAGGCCAGACCGGCCGCGTCTACATGCTTGGAATCATCTACGGCGTGCTGCTGGTGATGCTCTTCTACAACCTGTTCATCTTCCTCAGCGTCCGCGACGTAAGCTACCTCTACTACATCCTCTACATCGCTTCGTTCGGCCTCTATCAGGTATCGGTGAATGGCGCCGGCATCCAGTATCTCTGGCCGGACAACCCCTGGTGGGCGAATGCGTCCACGCCGTTCTTCATCGGTGCCACGGCGCTGTTCGGCAGCCAGTTCGCCCGGCGTTTCCTGCGTATCGGGCAGTACTCGCTGCCGCTCGATCGGTTGCTGCGCGTGCTCATGGTCAGCGCCGCGCTGGTCATGCTGCTGTCGCTGTGCAGCAGCTACGCCATCGCCTTGCGCCTGGCCACGCTGTTGGCGCTGGCGTTCACCGTCACGGTGTTCGCCGCCGGCGTGCTGGCCTGGGCGCGCGGGATGCAGGTGGCGCGCTATTTCACCCTGGCCTGGAGCGCCTTCCTCGGCGGCGGACTGATCAACACGCTGATGGTGCTCGGCTACCTGCCCAACGTCTTCTTCACCATGTACGCCAGCCAGATCGGTTCGGCGCTGGAGGTCGGCCTGCTGTCGCTGGCCCTGGCCGACCGGATCAACGCGCTGAAGGAGGAGCGCACCGGCATCCTGCAGGCGGCCGAGCGGAAACTGCAGGCGCTCAACGCCGAGCTGGCGGCGGGCAATCGCCTCAAGGACGAATTCCTCGCCACCCTGACCCATGAGCTGCGCACGCCGATGAACGGCGTGATCGGTTCGCTGGACCTGTTGCAGACCATGCCGCTGGACACCGAATCGGCGCTTTACCGCAAGACCGCGGCCGATTCGGCGCGCGCGCTGCTGGGCATGATCGATGACCTGCTGGCACTCACCGAGCTGCAGGCCGGGCGCCTGCGCGCCGTGCGCGAGCCGTTCAGCCTCGGCGGGCTGCTCGAGGCGCTGCGCGGCAGCTACGCGGCGCGTGCCGAGGACAAGGGCCTGCGCTTTTCCCTCGAGCGTCAGCCTGGCCTCGAAGAGGTGCTCGAGGGCGACGCGCAGAAGATCGCCCAGTGCCTCGGCCACCTGCTGGACAACGCGATCAAGTTCACTGTACGCGGCGGCGTGGTGCTGCGCGTGGCGCGCGAAAGCGACGCCGCGGGCCACCTGAGCTTCGTCGTCAGCGACAGCGGGATCGGCTTCGTCACGCCAGCCGATGGCTCGTTGTACCAGCATTTCAAGCAGCTCGACGGATCGCTGACCCGCACCCACGGCGGCCTGGGCATCGGCCTGGCGTTGTGCCGCCAGCTCGCCGGACTGCTCGGCGGCGAACTGCGCCACCAGTCCTTGCCGGGCCGCGGCAGCCGCTTCGAGCTGAGGCTGCCGCTGGCGTCCGGCGTCCGTCACACGACCGGCACGGCAGCCGGCGCCGTCGCGCCGCGGCGCCCGGCCGACTGCCGGGTATTGCTGGTGGAAGAGGACACGGTCAGCCGCCTGGTGTCGCGCGGCATGCTGCTCAAGCTGGGCTACCAGGTATTCACCGTCGACAACGGCGAGCAGGCCTTCGAGCTGCTCGCGCTGGAGCCGGTGGATGCGCTGCTGATCGATTGCGCCGCCCCCGGCGATGACGCCTATGCCACCTGTCGGCGCCTGCGCCAGCGGTCGGAGTACGCCGGGCTGGTGCTGCTGGGCATGGTCGGCGCGCCGCAGGCCGCTGCCCGCGAGCATTGCCTGGCGGCGGGGATGGACGATTGCCTGGGCAAACCGATGCGCTTCGAGGAGCTGCAGCGGCTTCTTCGCCGCGCGCTGCTCAACCGAACCAACCGGGTGCGGTCAGAAGAACAATCGGCCGGCGGCGACGCCCTCTGCCGTACGTCGGGATGAACGCCTTGGCGGAGTAAGGCCTGCGCTTTGGCCGATTTCCCGCTTTCGCAAACATCTGAACGTTGGTTCACTTCTTGTGAAGCAATCGGGAGCCACCCATGGCCTACCGCACCACCCCCGCCCGCATGGATCGCGATGAGCAACTGCGCCAGCGCATTCTCGACTGCGCCCTGAGCCGGGTGGCCGGCGGCGGTTTCGCCAGCCTGACCATGGTCGCCCTGGCCGACGACGTCGGCATCGCCACCGGCAGCCTGTACCGCCATTTCCACAGCAAGGGCGAGCTGGCGGCGGAGGTGTTCGCCAGCGCCAGCGGCCGCGAGGTCGAGGCGCTGCGCGAGGTGTTGAGGGGCGACGGCGATCCGGCGACACGCCTGGCGCGCGGCGTCCGGCAGTTCGCCGCGCGGGCCTGGAGCAGCCGTTCGCTGGCCTTCGCCTTGATCGCCGAGCCGGTAGAGGCGGAGGTGGACGAGCAACGCCTGCTCTACCGCGAAGCCTATGGCGAGCTGTTCTGCGAGCTGCTGGAGGAAGGCGCGGCTCAGGGCGCGTTCCAGGTCGCGCAACCGCGAGTGATCGCCGCGTGCCTGGTGGGCGCGATTGCCGAATCGCTGGTCGGTCCGCTGTCGCCGCCCGCCTGGGCGGCGCGCGAGGCCGGTCGGCCGTCCGTTGAACTGGCCGTGGTCAGCGATGCCCTGACCACTTTCTGTCTGCGCGCTGTCGGCGCCAAGGAGCCCCATCCGTGAATTCCCCTCAGTCCGCGTTCAGTGCCCTCGGCGAAACCCACGAGGTCTTCAACCAGGTGCCGCCGCTGGACGGCGCCAACCTCTACCGCGTCGACCTGCCGTTACAGGAGTGGGTGCACCGCTTCCAGGGCGGCTGGGCCGAGGACCGTCTGCAGGCATACGGCGCGCTGGCCGGCGGGCCGCTGATGGCGGCGGGTTTCCTCGCCAACGAGAACAAGCCGGTGTTCAAGAGCCATGACCGCTATGGCCAGCGCATCGACCTAGTGGAATTCCATCCGGCCTACCACGAGCTGATGCGCACGGCCATCGAGCACGGCATCCCGTCGCTGCCCTGGACCGACCCGCGCGCCGGCGCCCACGTGGCGCGGGCCGGGCTGAGTTACCTGCACTCGCAGGCAGAGTCCGGCAGCGGCTGTCCGCTGACCATGACCTTCGCCAGCGTGCCGGCGCTGCAACTGCAGCCGGACATCGCCGCGCAGTGGCTGCCGCGCGTCCTCGCCAGCGAATACGACCCGCGCAACCTGCCGATGGAGCGCAAGGCCGGCGTCACCCTCGGCATGGCGATGACCGAGAAGCAGGGCGGTACCGACGTGCGCGCCAACACCACCCGCGCCCACGCCCTCGGTGCCGGCGGGCCGGGCCAGGCCTACGAGTTGGTCGGCCACAAGTGGTTCTGCTCGGCGCCGATGTGCGACGCCTTCCTGACCCTGGCCTACACCGACAAGGGCCTGACCTGCTTCCTGCTGCCGCGCCACCGCCCGGACGGCACGCGCAACGCCTTCTACATCCAGCGTCTGAAGAACAAGCTGGGCAACTGGTCGAACGCCTCCAGCGAAGTGGAATACCGCGGCGCGCTGGCCTGGATGATCGGCGAGGAAGGCCGCGGCGTGCCGACCATCATCGAGATGGTCGGGATGACCCGCTTCGATTGCATGGTCGGTTCCAGCGCCCTGATGCGCCAGGCGCTGAGCCAGGCCACGCACCACTGCGCGCACCGTCAGGTCGGCGGCCGCCTGCTCGCCGAACAGCCGCTGATGCGCAACGTGCTGGCCGACCTCGCCCTGGAAAGCGAAGCCGCGCTGGCGCTGAGCCTGCGCATGGGGCACGCGCTGGACAACGCCGACGATGCCCAGGAGGCGACCTTCGCCCGCCTGGTCACCGCGGTCGGCAAGTACTGGATCTGCAAGCGCGCGCCGGGAATGATCGCCGAAGCCTCGGAGTGCCTGGGCGGCGCCGGTTACGTCGAGGAAACCATCCTGCCGCGGCTGTACCGCGAGGCACCGGTCAACTCGATCTGGGAAGGCTCCGGCAACGTGCAGTGCCTGGACGTGCTGCGCGCGCTGTCGAAAGAGGCCGGGGTGCTCGACGCGCTGTTCGCCGAACTCGGCGATGGCCACGGCGATGCCCGCCTGCGCGCGCACATCGAGCGCCTGGCGAAGAACTTCCGCGACACCGACGACATCCAGTACCGCGCCCGCCAGCTCACCGAGGACGTGGCCATCGGCCTGCAGGCCAAACTGCTGCTGGAGGCCGGCAACGCCGTGGTCTCCGACGCTTTCATCGCCAGCCGTCTGGGCGACGGCGGCCGCGAATACGGCACCCTGCCACGCGGCGTGGATAGCGAGGCGCTGCTGGCGCGCAGCACCCCGCATCTGTTCTGAATGTGGCGGACGTTTCGCCCGCGAGACGTCAGTGCAGGACGCTGTGGAGGAACTGCTGCGTGCGGGCTTCCTTCGGCGCGGTGAACATCTGCGAAGGCGGCCCCATTTCGACGATGCGGCCGTCCGCGAAGAACACCACCCGATCCGCCACTTCGCGGGCGAAGCCCATCTCGTGGGTCACCACGATCATGGTCATGCCTTCCGCGGCCAGGCCCTTCATCACGTTGAGCACGTCGCCGACGGTCTCCGGGTCGAGCGCCGAGGTCGGCTCGTCGAACAACAGCAGGCGCGGCTTCATCGCCAGCGCGCGGACGATGGCCACGCGCTGCTGCTGGCCGCCGGAAAGCTCCGACGGGTAGCCGTCGGCCTTGTGCTGCAGGCCCACCCGCTCCAGCAACGCCAGCGCCTCGCGCTCGGCATCCGCGCGCGACGCCCGCTTGAGCTTGACCGGCGCGAGCGTCATGTTCGCCAGCACCGTCATGTGCGGAAACAGGGTGTAGTCCTGGAACACCATGCCGACGTCCTCGCGCAGGCGGGCCAGCGCCCTGCGGTTTCCCGCCTGGATCGATTCGCCGCCGTCGATGACGACGGTGCCGGCGGTAGGCTCTTCGAGGCTGTTCAGGCAGCGGATGAAGGTCGACTTCCCCGAGCCGCTGGGGCCGATGATCACCACCACCTCGCCCTCGCTGACGTCCAGGTCGACGCCTTTGACCACCTCGTGCTCCCCGAAGTGCTTGTGCAGGTCACGCACGGTGAGCATCGGCTTCATAGGCCGGCCTGCGCCCGGGTCGCCGCCTGCAGCCGCTCATGGGCCGCCGCCAGGCGGTCGCGGCGGGCCTGGTTGGCCTGGCGCTCCAGCTCGACGCGTTGATTGGCGCGGATCAGGCTGGGCTCCAGCGAGAGCAGCGAGGGGCCGCCAGCGGAGGTGCGCGCCTGCACGTTGGCGGTGGGGTCGAGGCAGTCGCGCACCTTGTCCGCGGCCAGGTTCAGCGGGTGGCCGAGCTGCTCCAGCGCGCAGACGTCCACCATCGCCGTGTCGATGCGGTGCGCCGGAATCCCCGCGTCCATCGCCAGGCGCACCACGCCGCCGACGACGTGGTGCGCCTCGCGGAACGACAGGTCCGCCTCGCGCACGATCAGGTCGGCCAGGGCGGTGGCGGTGGAGAAGTCCTCGCCGGCCCGTTGCACCCCCAGTCGCGCGTTCGGCGTCGCCGTGCGCAGCACCAGATCGAGCAGCTTCAGGCAGCGCAGGCTCTCTTCCGCCGCCTCCCAGAAGCTGCGGGTGCCTTCGCGGTTGGCGTCGCCGGTGTGGGAAAAGTTGCTGCCCTTGATGGTGGTGCTGGCGCCCATCAGCAGGCCGACGATGTGCCCGCTGCGACCCTTGAGGTATTCCAGGACGGTCGGGTTCTTCTTCTGCGGCATGATGCTGGAGGTCGCCGCGACGCTGTCGGGGAAGTCGATCAGGCTGAACTCGTGGGTGCTCCAGACGAAGTAGTCCTGCGCCACGCGGCTCCAGAACACCGACAGCAGGCTCAGGTGGGACAGGCTTTCGAGAATGAAATCGCGGGAGCCCACGGCGTCCAGGGCGTTGTCCAGATAACCGTCGAAGCCCAGCAGCTCGGCGGTGCGCGCCCGGTCTATCGCGAACGGAGTGCCGGCGAAGGCGGCGGCGCCCAGCGGGCTCTGGTTCATCGATTCGAGGGTCTGGGTCAGTCGCCGGCAATCGCGCTCCAGCGCCTGCTCGACCGCCGACAGGTAGAACCCGTAGGTGATCGGCTGGGCCGGCTGCAGGTGGGTGTAGCCCGGCATCACCACGCTGGCGAACGCCTCGGCCCTTTCCAGCGCGGTCTGGCGTACCTGGATCAGCGCGTCGATGAGGTCCATCAGGACTTCCCGGCAACGCAGGCGGTCCAGGGTCGCGAGCATGTCGTTGCGGCTGCGCCCGGTGTGCAGGCGGCCGCCGATGTCGGCGCCGATCTGCTCGATCAGGTGCGCCTCGTAATTGAAATAGGCGTCCTCGCGGGAGGGGTCGAGGGTCACCGCGGCCGGCCCGGCCGCCTCCATGTCCAGCACGCCCCTGGCCAGCACTGCCGCATGTTCTTCGCGAATCAGGCCGCGCTCGGCGAGCATGACGATGTGCGCCTTGTTGACGTCGCCCAGATTGGCGAAGCCGTCGGCGAAACCTTCCAGGCGCGGCCGGTAGATGTACTCGTTGACCTCCGGGGCGGTGGCTTCCTTCAGGCGCCGACTGACTTTGGATTCTTGCATCATGAAACCCCCTGGTTTTTGGTACGCATCGCCGGGCGGCCCAGGCGGCGTTCGAGATAGCGGCTGAGCCAGCTCAGCGACGAACAGATGACGAAATAAACCAGCAGGACGCCGCCGTAGACGGTGAACGCCGGGCTGACGCCGGTCATCACCGTGGCGCGTTCGATGATGATCTGGCCGACCTTGAGGAACTCGCTGACCCCCACCAGGGCGCCAAGCGAGGTGGCCTGGACGAGCATCGTCAGCAGGCCGGTGTAGGCCGGCAGGATCGCCCGCATCGACTGCGGGGCGATCACGTGCAGGTAGATCTGCCAGGGCCGCAGCCCCAGCGTCCAGGCGCTCTTCCACTGGTGGCGGGGCACCGATTCGAGGCCGCCGCGGACGATTTCGATACCGTTGGCGCTGCCCCACAGGGTCAGCCCGGTGGTGACGGCGGCGAACGGGCTCAGGTCCAGGCCCAGCATCGGCGCGCCGAAGAAGATGAAGAACACGTTGACGATCAGCGGGATCGAGCGGAACAGCTCGACGTAGGCATGGATGAGCGTGCGCAGCACGCGGTTGCGCAGGGTTGCCAGTACGCCGAACACCGACGAAATCAGGGTGGTGAACAGCAGGACCACCAGCGCCAGGCGCAGCGTCATCCATAAACCTTTGGAGACGAACCCCCAGTTCTCGATGAGGATGTTCATGGCGACCTCAGTGCTGGAAAGGACGTTGCAGGTGGGCGGACAGGCGCCCGGTCAGCGCCGCCAAAACCGCTACCAGGGCCAGGTAGATGACGCAGATCGCGCTGAACATCTCGATCGCGCGAAAGTCCGTGGCGATGCGGTCCACCGCGACGAAGGTCAGCTCCGCCAGGCCGATGGCCTGCAGGTAGGAGGAGTTCTTCAACAGCGAAATCGCCGTGTTGAGCATCGCCGGCAGGCTGGTGCGGAAGGCGATGGGCAGGGCCACCAGGGCGAAGTAATGGATCGGCTTGAGGCTCAGGGCCATGCTCGCCTCGCGCATGCCGTACTCGACGGTGGCCAGGCCGCCGCGCACGTTTTCCACCTGGTAGGCGCCGGCCCACAGCGACAGGCACAGCACCCCCGACCAGAACAGCGAGAGCTCCATGCCGATGGCCGGCAGGCCGTAGAAGATGAAGAACAGCTGCACCAGGATCGGCGTGTTGCGGATCAACTCCACGTACAGGGCGACGAACTGCGCTAGCAGCGGGATCTTCATCACCCGCGCGGCGCCGCCGAGAACACCGATGACCAGCGAGGCGGCGATGGCCAGCAGCGACACCCGCAGGGTCATCAGCACGCCGTCCAGCAGCGCCGGCCATTGCGCCAGCAGGTAGTCGAAATCGAAGTCCATCGGCGGCCGACGCTCAGAGCGCTTCGGCAGGTTTGGCCTGCTCGAAGACGCTCAGGTAGTAGCTCTGGATGTTTTCCGGCACGTACTGCTGGACCCAGACGCGGAACAGTTTTTCCTCGTGCATCCGCGCCACCGCGGCGCTCAGGTAGTCGCGCCAGGCCGCCTCGTTCTTGCGCACGCCGATGGCGGCGTCGGAGATCTGGAACGGCTCGTTGAGCAGGCGCGCATTCTTGTCGTTGTCGGCCACCACGACCAAGGTCGCCGCGTCGTGGGTGTAGGCGTCGGCGCGTCCCTGGCGGAAGGTCTGCAGCGCATCGGCGGCGCTGTTCATGCGCAGGGTCTTCACCTCGGGCATGTGGTCCTCGAACCACTTGGCCTGCACCGAGCCCTTCAGGGTGGCGAGGGTCTTGCCGTTCAGGTCGGTGATCTTCCTGATCGGGCTGTCCTTCTTCACCACCACGTCGCTGGCGCCCCAGCGATAGGGCGTGGTGAAGTCGATGACGCGCTGGCGCTCGGGGGTCACGCCGAGCGTCGCGATCAGGAAGTCGACCTTGCGCCCAAGCAATTGCGGCACCCGGTTCTCGGCGGTGACGCAGGTGAAGGTCACCTTGTCCTTCGAGCCCAACGCCCAGAGCGCGATTTGCCTGGACATCTCCACCTCGACCCCGGCGAACTCGCCGCTTCCATCCTGGAAGCCGTAGGGAGGCTGGTCGCAGCGCACGCCCGCGCGCAGCTGGCCGGCTTCCTTGATGTCATCGGGAACGGCAGGCAGCTCGGCGGCATGCAGCGGCGCCAGCCCCGTCAGGGACACGCAGGAAAAGGCCAATACGGTGCGAAGGGTCTTGAAGGAAAACGACATGGTGCCTCCTGGTCAACGTTCAGCATCGCGTGCACCGGCACGGCGACACATGATTTCAGGGCAGGAACCGAGACGGGACTCGGTGCAAGGGACGGGCTCGTACTTCTCCGGACAGCGCATCCATCTGCGCGGTTGCATCGCTGCCGAGAACAGTTATAAGGCCTCTGGTTCATGCCAACAAATGACAATACAGTGGGGGCTCATACGGAATTGATATGGTCTGGCCATGAATTTCAAACAAGTCGAAGCCTTCCGCGCCGTGATGTTGAGCGGTTCGATGACCGCCGCCGCCGAGTCGCTGCACACCTCGCAACCCAATATCAGCCGGCTGATCGCGCAGCTGGAGCGGCAGAGCGGCTTCCGCCTGTTCGAGCGCCTGGGCGGACGGCTGATGCCCACCGACGAGGGAACGGCGCTGTTCGCCGATGTCGAGCGCGCCTTCATCGGCCTGCACAGCCTGGAGCAGTCGGCACAGAACATCCGCCGCGCCGGCACCGGGCGCCTGCGCATCGCCGCCGTGCCTTCGCTCTCGCTGACGCTGCTGCCGCGGGTGATCCAGCGCTTTCGCGCGGAGAACCCGGACGTGGCGGTCTCGATCCACACCAACGACTCGCCGACGGTCGCGCACTGGGCCGCCTCGCAGTTCTGCGACCTCGGGCTGGCGTCCTATGTGGGCAAGGAGTTTCCTGGCGTGAAAAGCCAGGCCATCTGCGATGTGCCGGGAGTCTGCGTGTTTCCCAAGGGGCATCGGCTGGGCGCTCTCGATTCGGTGGGGCCGGAGGACCTGAAGGGCGAGGAGTTCATTTCGCTGTCGCAGAACGACGGTTCGCGCGCGCGGGTGGACCGGGTGTTCCCGGACGGCAAGGGCCAGCGCAAGCTCAACCTGGAAACGCCCTACGCGGCGACCATCTGCTCGCTCGTCGCGCTCGGCCTGGGCGTGAGCATCGTCAACCCGATGGTGGCGATGGAATACCTGCACCGGGATATCGAGACCCGCCCGTTTCACCCGCAGATTCGCTTCCCGACCTACCTGCTGTTGCCGGTGGACCGGCCGCAGAGCGTGCTGACCCAGCGCTTCGCGCAGTTGATCCACGAAATGCTCACCGCCGCATCGAAGGACTGGCTGTGAAGCGGGCGCCGGCGGGGAATGAAATGGCCGTGCCGGCGTCCAAAGCGCTCGTCCGTGCGAGCCCGCCCGCGAGCCGATCAAAACCGGCCGTGCGCAGGACCCTCCGCTTCAGGTAACGTCATCACATGTCCCCAACCCCTGGTTCCGTCGACTCCGCCGGAATCACGCGCCTCGGAAAGCTCAATGTCCCTACGAAACACGATCAACGCCTCGGTATCGCCCAAGGGCAGCCTGGAAACCCTCTCCCAGCGTGAAGTGCAGCAATTGCGCGAAACCGGCTCCGGCAGCGTGTACGCGCTGTTCCGCCAGTGCGCGTTGGCGATCCTCAACACCGGGTCGCACAGCGACAACGCCAAGACCATCCTTGAGGCCTATCCGGACTTCGAGGTGAAGATCCACCAGCAGGATCGCGGCATTCGCCTGGAGTTGCTCAACGCCCCGGCCGATGCCTTCGTCGATGGCGAGATGATCGCCAGCACCCGCGAGATGCTGTTCAGCGCACTGCGCGACATCGTCTACACGCAGAGCGAACTGGAGAACCAGCGCGTCGACACCGAGACCTCGCAGGGCCTCACCGACTACGTCTTCCACCTGCTGCGCAATGCCCGCACGCTGCGCGCCGGGGTCGAGCCGAAGATCGTCGTGTGCTGGGGCGGGCATTCGATCAGCAGCGAGGAATACAAGTACACCAAACGCGCCGGCCACGAGCTGGGCCTGCGCGGGATGGACATCTGCACCGGCTGCGGCCCCGGCGTGATGAAGGGGCCGATGAAGGGCGCGACCATCTCCCACGCCAAGCAGCGCATCCTCGGGGGTCGCTACCTGGGCCTGACCGAGCCGGGCATCATCGCCGCCGAGGCGCCGAACCCGATCGTCAACGAGCTGGTGATCCTGCCGGACATCGAGAAGCGCCTGGAGGCCTTCGTCCGTGTCGGCCATGGCATCATCATCTTCCCTGGCGGCGCCGGCACGGCGGAGGAATTCCTCTACCTGCTGGGCATCCTCATGCACCCGGACAACGCCGAGCTGCCGTTCCCGCTGATCCTCACCGGGCCGAAGAGCGCCGCGACCTACCTGCAGCAGCTGCACGCGTTCATCGGCGACACCCTCGGCGAGGCGGCGCAGAAACGCTACACGCTGATCGTCAACGACCCGACGGAAGTAGCCCGGCAGATGGCGGCGGGAATCAAGGCGGTCCAGCAGTTCCGTCGCGAGCGCAACGATGCCTTCCACTTCAACTGGCTGCTGAAGATCGACGGCAGCTTCCAGCATCCGTTCGAGCCGACCCACGCCAACATGGCCGGCCTCAACCTGACCCGCAACCAGCCGCTGCACGAGCTGGCCGCCAACCTGCGCCGGGCCTTCTCCGGCATCGTCGCCGGCAACGTCAAGGCCCACGGCATCCGCCTGATCGAGGAACACGGTCCCTACGAGATCAGCGGCGACAAGGACATCATGCAGACCCTCGACCGCCTGCTGCAGGCCTTCGTCGAGCAGCACCGCATGAAGCTGCCGGGCGGCAGCGCCTACGTCCCCTGTTACCGCGTGGTGACCTGAGAGAAGGCTCCGCCGCGCTTTCTTGAACAAGGTCTCCGACGGTACCGCCACAGCATCGGCAGCCTCCGCAGCGCCGGGCGCTTCGCTCCCCTCTCCCGTTCACGGGAGAGGGGCCGGGGGAGAGGGGCTTTACCCGACGCCTATCAGCGAATGATCTCCGCCAGCATCTGCCGGTCGATGTTGGCGCCGCTGAGGATCACCGCGGCGCGGCCGCCGCGGTTGGTCTCGCGTTCCTGCAACAGTGCGGCGAGGGCGGCGGCGCCGGCGCCTTCGGCCAGGTTGTGGGTGTCCTCGTGGAGCACGCGGATCGCCGCGCGGATTTCCTCGTCGTCGACCCGCAGGATGCGCGCGGCGCCGGCGCGGATGATCTCCAGCGCCTCGGCCTGCGGGTCGCGGCAGGCCATGCCGTCGGCGAAGGTCTCGGCACGTTCGGTGCGGCGAATTTCCCCGGCCTCGAAGCTCTGCGCGTAGGCGTCCGCGCCGCGCGCGACGACCCCGACGATCTCGGTGCTTAGGCCGAGCAGGTCGCGGGTGCGGATCAGCCCGCAGATGCCCGAACCCATGCCGATCGGCACGTACACACGGTCCAGCGGCGGCGCCGCCTCGAACAGTTCCAGCGCGTAGGTGGCCACCCCGCGCACCAGGTCCGGGTGCAGCGCGGGCACGAAATGCAGGCCCTCGTCGCGGGCCATTCGCGCGGCCAGCGCGCGGGCTTCGTCGAAGTCGCGGCCCTGCTCGATCACCTCGGCGCCGAACGCGCGCATCGCCGCGTTCTTTTCCCGCGCATTGCCCTCCGGCACCAGGATGCGCAGCGCCAGCCCGGCGTGGCGGGCGGCCAGCGCGAGGCTCTGGCCGTGGTTGCCGCGGGTGGCGGTGATCAGCCCGCGCAGCGCCGGCAACCGGCGGCGCAGGCTGTCGACGTAGACCAGCCCGCCACGCAGCTTGAAGGCCCCGGTGGGGTTGTGGTTCTCGTGCTTGACCCAGACTTCGCAGCCGCTCCGCTCGGCCAGCAACGGCCAGGCGATCTGCGCGGTGGGTGGGACGAGGGGACGGATCAGGTGGGCGGCATCGCGCAGTTGCTGCAGGTCGAACATCGGCTTTCTCCGTGGGTTTGACCCGATGCTACGGTGCGCGCATTGTATGGGTAAATCCTTATATTGCATGGCAGACAATGTGGCTTCCTGAGCTCGATACCGCCAACCAGCCGACCTACCTGGCGCTGGTCGAGGCGATCTCCACGGCGATCCGCAGCGGCGAACTGGCCTGCGGCGCGCGCCTGCCGCCGCAACGGCGGCTGGCCTGGGCGCTCGGCATCAACCCGAGCACGGTGATGCAGGCCTACCGCGAGGCGGCGCGCCGGCACCTGGTCTCCGGCGAGGTCGGCCGTGGCACCTACGTGCTCGCCGACAGCCGCGAGGCGAGCCTGTTCCTGCTCAAGCAGCCGCCGGCCGACAGCGAACGCATCGACCTGTCGACCAACGTGCCGGTGACCGACGCCGACAACCGCGACCTGTCGCAGACCCTCGCCCGGCTGGCCGCGCGCGGCGAGCTCGACGCACTGCAGAGCTATGCGCCGGCGGCCCTGGTGATGCGTGGGCGAATCGCCGCCAGCCACTGGCTGCAGGGGCGCGGCCTGGACTGGCCGGCGTCGCGCGTGCTGCTCTGCGCCGGCGCCCAGCAGGGCGTGTCTGCGGCGCTGCTGTCGCTCTGCGAGGCCGGCGAACCGCTGCTCGCCGAGGCGTTCACCGCGCCCGGCATCAAGGGCGCGGCGCGGCAGTTGCGCCTGCCGCTGCACGGCGTGGCGATGGACCGCCAGGGCATCCTGCCGGAGGACCTGGACCGCCAGGTGCGCGCCACCGGGGCGCGGGTGCTGGTGCTCACGCCGTGCCTGCAGAACCCCACCGGCGCCTGCATGGATGCCGAGCGGCGCGCGCGTGTCGCCGAAGTGATCGAGCGCCACGGCCTGTGGCTGATCGAGGACGACGTGTACGGCGCGCTGAGCGACCAGCCGCCGCTGGCGCAGCGGCTGCCCGAGCGCAGCCTGCTGGTCACCAGTCTGTCGAAGACCGTTTCGCCGGGGCTGCGCCTCGGCGTCATCGCCGGTTCGCCGCAGTTGCTGGCGCGCATCGACCGCGAGGCGCAGGCGACCAACTGGGCGGTCTCGCCGCTGTGCCTGGCGGTCGCCTGCGAGTGGATCGAGGACGGCACCGCGCAGCGGCGTCTCGACTGGCAGCGCGAGGAGGTACGCCAGCGCTGGCGCCTGGCGACGCGCCTGCTCGGCCCGCGGATGCCGCAACAGCCCGCCGCGCCGCACCTGTGGTTGCAGGCAGCGGGCGGCGCGTCGCTGGCGGCGGCCTGTCGCGCGGCCGGGGTCGAGGGCGCGCCGACGGAGGTGTTCGCGGTGGGCCATGCGCCGCTGAATGCCGTGCGCATCAGCTTGGCCGCCGCCCGTAGTCGCACCGAGCTGAAGCGGGCGCTGGAGCGGGTGGTCGAGCACTGGCCGTAGAGGCGCGCTGGCCGTCCCCGGACGAGCGCGCTTGCGAAGCAGCGGCAATCGGTGGCAGCGTGCGGGCATCGCTTCGAATCGCAAGACAAGGAACCCCGCATGACCGATCACGTTGCCGACGAATACGTCGTCGCTTCCACTGCCGAACAGGCGGTCGACCTGCTCACCGAGCTGCACCAGCGCGCCGCGACCTCGCTGAGCCAGGCGCTCAAGCGCTACCTCAAGGAACGCGCCGAGCCCGATGCCGCGCAGCGCGCGCTGTTTCGCTACCCGGAACTGCGCCTGACCTACGCCACCCAGGGCGAGGCGGCGTCCACCACGCGCGCCTACGCCAAGGTTCAGGTGCCGGGCGTGTACCGGGTCACCGTGACCCATCCCGAGGCGTTCCGCGGCTACCTGCTCGACCAGTTACGCCCGCTGATGAGCGACTACACGCTGCGCGTCGAGGTCGGCTCCAGCGCGCAGAACATCCCCTATCCCTACGTCGTCGAGCAGGGCGACGAGCTGGCCGGCAGCGGGGTGACCGCCGCCGAACTGGCGCGGGTGTTCCCCAGCACCGACCTGTCCGCCGCCACCGACTCGGTGGCCGACGGCCTCTACGACTGGACCGACACCGAGGCGCTGCCGCTGTCGCTGTTCGACGCCGCGCGCACCGACTTCTCGCTCAAGCGCATCCAGCACTACACCGGCAGCGACTGGCGCCACGTGCAACCGTGGATTCTGCTGACCAACTATCACCGCTACGTCGACCAGTTCATCCGCCACGGTCTCGAGCAACTGCGCGACGATCCGCGCTTCGTGCGCATGGTGCTGCCGGGCAACGTGATCATCGAACGCGGCACGCCCGAGGAGGACGCCCAGGCGGTGGCCGACGCGGTGGTCTGGCACCGCTACCAGATGCCGGCCTACCACCTGATCGCCAGCGACGGCCACGGCGTGACCCTGGTGAACATCGGGGTCGGCCCCTCCAACGCGAAGAACATCACCGACCACCTCGCCGTGTTGCGCCCGCACTGCTGGCTGATGATCGGCCACTGCGGCGGCCTGCGGCAGTCGCAGACCATCGGCGACTACGTGCTGGCGCATGCCTACATGCGCCGCGACGGCATCCTCGACCGCGTGGTGCCGCCGCACATCCCGATCCCGGCGCTGGCCGAGGTGCAGCAGGCGCTGCAGGAGGCCGCGGCGCAAGTCACCGGCGACAAGGGCGAAGCGCTCAAGCGACGCCTGCGCACCGGCACCGTGCTGACCTACGACGACCGCAACTGGGAGCTGCACTGGGCCCACGAGCGGGCGCTGATCAACCTCTCGCGGGCGGTGGCGGTGGACATGGAAAGCGGCACCATCGCCGCCCAGGGCTACCGGCTGCGGGTGCCCTACGGCACGCTGCTGTGCGTCTCCGACAAGCCGCTGCACAGCGAGATCAAGCTGCCCGGCGCGGCCGGCGCGTTCTACGAACGCGCGGTCAGCCAGCACCTGAAGATCGGCATCGCCGCGCTCGACCTGCTGCGCAGCCAGCTCGACTCGCTGCACTCGCGCAAACTGCGCAGCTTCGACGAGCCGCCGTTCCGCTGAGCGGAGTTCGGCGAGACCCCATCCGGTGGGTTACGGCGCGACCCATCGCGGATGTCCGCAGCCGCACCGTGCGCCTAACCCACCCTACGAAATCGGTTCCAGCCCGACCGTAGGGTGGGCTTCAGCCCACCGAGCGGCGTTCGGCGAGACTGCGTCCGGTGGGTTACGGCGCGGGGCATCGCGGATGTCCGCAGCCGCACAGCGCGCCTCACCCACCCTGCGAAACTGAGTCGCCTCAGCGTGCGGGGCGAACCGGCGCGTCGAGGCGCAGATGCAGGATCGGGAAGGGCCGCCCGCCGCCGTCCAGCGGCGAACGGCCTGCGACGACGAACCCCTGGCTCAGGTAGAACCCCAGCGCGCGGGGGTTCTGTTCGTTGACGTCGACCTCGGTCGCGCCCAGGCGTTCGATGGCGTCGCGCAGCAATGCCGTGCCGATGCCATGGCCGTGCACACGCGGGTCGACGAAAAGCATCTCCACCTTGCCCTCGGCATAACCGAGAAAACCGGCGACTCGGCCATCCGCGGCACGGATGCAGCTCAAGCGCAGCTGCGGGAAGTACTGCCCGATCAACAGCGGCTTGAGCAACTGGATGTCGGCCTCGTCGAGAAAGTCATGGGTGGCGCGCACCGCGGCCTCCCAGACCTCGAGCATGTGCGGGAAGTCGTCGGCGGCGGGCGTTTCGATCGGGTTCGGCATGGCGTGCAACGCAGGGTGGAAAACAAGGGGGCGGATCATGCCGCGGTCCGCCTCCTTCTGTCATTTGCTGGCGTCGAGCACCACGCGGTAGCGCGCCTTGCCGGCGCGCAGGTGGTCGATGGCGGCGTTCACCTGGCTCATCGGGAAGTGCTCGACCTGCGGCACGATGCCGTGGCGGGCGCAGAATTCCAGCATGCTGGCCATGGTCGCCGGCGACCCGACCGGCGAGCCGGAAAGGCTCTTCTGCTGCGGGATCAGGCTGAACACGTGTACCGGGATGGCGCTGGGCACGATGCCGACGAAGTGCAGGCGACCCTTGGCGTTGAGCGTACCGAGCAGGGCGTTCCAATCCAGGTCGGCGCTGGCGGTGACCAGCAGGAAGTCCAGGCTGCCCGCGATCGCCTTCATCGCCTGGCTGTCGGTGGAGGCCACCACCTTGTGCGCGCCCAGGCGCTGCGCTTCTTCCTGCTTGCTCAGCGACGAGGTGAACGCCGTGACTTCGCAGCCCCAGGCGTTGAGGAAGCGCAGCGCCAGGTGGCCGAGGCCGCCGATGCCGACCACGCCGACGCGGTCGGTGGGCTTCACGCCGAACTCCAGCAGCGGGCTGAAGACCGTGGAGCCGGCGCAGAACAGCGGGCCGGCGAGGCTCGGGTCGAGACTGTCGGGCAGGGCGATGGCCCAGGCCCAGTGCGCACGCACCCGGTCGGCGAAGCCGCCGTTGCTGCCGACGATGGTCGGTTTCACCGTGCGGCAGAGCTGGTGCGAGCCCTCCATGCACGAGCTGCAGTGCATGCAGCTGCCCTTGTACCAGCCGATGCCGACGCGCTGGCCGAGCTTCAAGCCGCGGGTCTGCTCGCCGAGACGGACGACGGTGCCGACCACTTCGTGTCCGGGCACGAACGGATAGCGCGCGTTGCCCCACTCGTTGTCGATCATCGACTGGTCGGAATGGCAGATGCCGCAGTATTCCACGGCGACTTCGACGTCCTCGGCGCCCAGCGGGCCGGGGCTGAATTCATGGCGTTGCAGCGGCTCGCCGGCGGCCATCGCGGCCCAGCCGGTGAAGGTGTCGAGTACGGATTCGGAAGTGCTCATGCCAGGACCTCGCGGTGGATTGGAACGTCCGGGGGAGCATAGCCGGCCGCCGGCAGGACGGGGCAGCACAATAAGCGGCGGCAATGGTCGGGGCGTGCCTCGGTTACACTGCGCGTCCCTTAGCCCCCTGGAATGTGCATGCCTCGCGCGCCCCGCCCGCCCCAATCGCGCTCGAATCCCCGACGGGTGGCCAAGGCGCCGCCCGCCGAGCCGCGCCTGATCCTGCTGAACAAGCCGTTCGACGTGCTCACCCAGTTCCAGGACGAAGCCGGCCGCGCGACCCTGAAGGATTTCGTCCAGGTGCCCGGCGTGTACCCGGCCGGTCGCCTGGATCGTGACAGCGAAGGCCTGCTGCTGCTGACCAACGACGGCCGCCTGCAGGCGCGCATCGCCGATCCGCGGCACAAGCTGGCGAAGACCTACTGGGTGCAGGTGGAGGGCGAGCCGGGCGAGGAGCAGCTGCAGCGTCTGCGCGACGGCGTTGCGCTGAACGATGGTCCCACGCTGCCGGCCGAGGCGCGGCGCCTCGACGAGCCGACGCTGTGGGAGCGCCATCCGCCGGTACGTTTTCGCAAGAGTGTGCCCACCGCCTGGCTCGAACTGGTGATCCGCGAGGGGCGCAATCGCCAGGTCCGGCGGATGACCGCGGCGGTCGGCCTGCCGACCCTCAGGCTGGTGCGCGTGCGGATCGGCGAGTGGACGCTGGACGGGCTGCAGCCCGGCGAGTGGAAAGATTTGCCGCTGCCGAAGGCCTGAGCGTGCCGGCGGTGCGCGCGGGGCGCACCCTATGTGAGGCCTGGCGAACCGACGTAGGGTGCGCCATGCGCACCAAGGGCCAGAACGCTCCGTCGAGGCCACGACCCTCGGAGCGCACCCGGGCAAGCCGCCCACGGATAGCGAAACGCACACGCACAACTGTAGGGTGCGCCATGCGCACCGGGGGCTAGAAGCCGCCTTCGAGACCGGCGACCACCAGCGATTTGATCAGGAATCCGGCGACGCCCAGGCCCAGGGCGAGGAACAGGATCATGGTGCCGAAACGTCCAGCCTTGGACTTCTTAGCCAGGTCCCAGACGATGAAGGCCATGAATGCGATCAGCGCCGTGACCAGGCTGTACATCATTATTTCTTCGAACAGTTCGGGTTGCATCGGGATCTCCGGGAGGTGTGCCTCGCCCGCGCCCGGCAGGCGCGGCGCCTGGCGCGCGGCCGGCGCAACGCGTCAAGGACCACACCGGCACGGCGAAGCGCGGCGATTATACGGCAAGCCCGCGGTCATCGGCTCAGCCGCGCAGATGGCCCAGCGGCAGCTCGGTGCTGCCGAGCACCTGATCGAGCACGAAGGCGGAGCGCACGCTGGTGACGCCTTCGATGCGGGTGAGCTGCCCGAGCAGGAATTTCTGGTAGTGCTCCATGTCCTGCACCACCACCTTGAGCTGGTAGTCGGCGTCCATCCCGGTGACCAGGCTGCATTCGAGCACCTCCGGGCACTTGCGGATGATGTCCTGGAAATGCTCGAAGCGCTCCGGCGTGTGCCGGTCCATGCCGACCTGCACGTAGGCGGTCAGCGTCAGGCCGAGCTTCTTGCGATCCAGCAGTGCCACTTGGCGGCTGATGTAGCCGTCGTCCTCCAGTTGCTTGACGCGCCTCGAACAGGGCGACGGCGACAGGCCGATGCGCTCGGCCAGCTCCTGATTGGAGATGCGCGCGTCGCGCTGCAATTCGGCGAGGATGCGCAGGTCGTAGCGGTCCAGCTTGTCCATTTTTCTTGGGCTCTTAGGTTTTATTGCTGGCGATCATGCATGTGCGAGCTTTGATTGCGCAAGTAGTGGCGAAATGGGCAATTTTAGCAATCACCTGTCGCCGCCGCGGGCGTACGCTTTACCTCAGTTTCAAGGCCCGGACGAAATGTCCATCCGGCCCGCTCAATCAGGCGGGTTGGCGCCGACGGTCCCACCGGGCCGCTCTGGCACCCGGGTCCGCACTGCCCAACCAGGCGGGCGACGAAAGCGGCGATATCCTCGCCAGTACCGGACGCGCAGTAAAAGGGGGAAGACCGGACGGTCTTCCCCCTTTTGTTTGGGCGGCGTTCGGGACGAAACCTTCGCCCTCAGTCCGGATTCGCGCGAATCAGCCGCAGCGCCTCGTCCACGCCGAGCGGCTGGCGCATGCGTTCGGCCAGCAGGGCCATGGCCCGTTGGCGCTCGCAGCCGACGGCAGCGGCAACCCAGTCGCCCTGGCGCAGCAGGGCGATGAACTCGAAGCGTTCCGGTTCCCCCTCGTAGACCACTTCATCCCAGCGCTCGGCATGGCCGAGGTAATCGATGCGCTTGCCGAAGTGGAAGGTCCAGAAGAACGGCACGTCGCGGTAGCGCACGTCGCCCCCGAGCATGTTCTGCGCGGCGATGCGCGCGTGCTGCTGCGCCAGGCGCCAGTGCTCGATGCGCGTCGGCTCGCCTGCGTAGGGGAAGCGCGCGATGTCGCCGGCCGCCCACAGCCCGTCGGCGGCGCGCATGCCGGCGTCGACCGGCAGTGCGCCATCCTCGTCGAGCAGGGCATCATCGAGCATCGCGGTGACCGGGCTGACGCCCACGCCGAGCAGCACCAGCTCGGCCGGCAGCTGTTCGCCGTTGTCCAGCAGCACGCCGTGCACCCGCTCGTCGCCGTCGAAGCGCAGCACCTTGGCGCCGCGGTGGAAGATCACCCCGTTGTCCTCGTGCAACTGGCCGATGGCCGCGCCGATGCGTTCGCCGAACGCGCTGGCGAAGGACACCCGATGGCGCGCGATGACGCTTACCACCAGGCCGCGCTGGCGCAATGCCGACGCGGCTTCCAGGCCGATGAAACTGTCGCCGACGATCACCGCGCGGGTGCCCGGCCGCGCCGCCTGCAGGATGGCCTCGGCGTCCTCGCGCGAGCGCAGCAGGAGCACGTTGTCCAGGGTTGCGCCCGGCAGCGGCAGGCGTTGCGGCTCGCCGCCGGTGGCCAACAGCGCGGCGTCGTAGTCGAAGTGGCGGCCATCGAGCAGGCTGGCGCGGCGCGCCACGGCGTCCAGCTGCACGACTTCACCGTGGATGCGCTGGATGTCCTGTTCGGCGAAGAACGTCTCGTCGCGCAGCGCCGGCACCTCGGCGGGCGGCACCTCGCCGGAGAGGACGAATTTGCTCAGCGCGGTGCGGTCGTAGCCGGGTCGCCGTTCCCGGTCGATCAGCAAGAGTTCGCCGGCGAAACCCTTCTCGCGCAGTGCCGCGGCAGCGGCGGTGCCGGCCGCCCCGGCGCCGATGATGATGAAGCGGCGTGCGTCCTCGGCGGGTTCGGCCGACGTTTCCGCCAGCGCCTGGCTGCCGACGCGCACCTCCCCGTCGACCACCTCTACCGGATAGCGCTTCAGGCCATCGAGGGCCGGCGGCTCGCAGAGGCTGCCGTCGGCCACGGCGAAGGCCGCCTTGTGCCAGGGGCAGGTCAGCCGGCCGTTGCACACCGCGCCCTGGTCCAGCGGCGCGCCGGCATGCGGGCACTCGGCCTGGTAGGCGTGCACCGTCTCGCCGGTGCGCAGCAGGAGGACCTTGGTTTCGCCGATTTCGACGCGTGTGCCTCGGTCCTCGCGCAGGTCGGCGAGGCGGGCGACGGGATGGAGCGACATGGGCTTCCCCTCAGCGGGCGTTCTCATCAGGTATGCCTGTTTGGAGTCCGCCCGCGTCGGAGGGGTTCAGTGCCGCCGGTAGCGCGCGGCGTTCGGCGGGTCGGCGTGAACCAGCACCTCGGCGCGCGGAAACTCCTGACGGATCGCCGCTTCGGCCTGGTCGCAGAGCGCATGGCCTTCGTCCAGCGACAGCCCACCGGGCAGCTCCAGGTGCAACTGGACGAACCAGTGGGTGCCGGACATCCGCGTGCGCAGGTCGTGGGTGCCGAGCACGCCGGGCACCGCGCAGGCCAGGTCGTGCATGCGCTGGCTGATCTCGACCGGCAGTTCCTCGTCCATCAGCACCGAACAGGCGCCGCGGATGATGCTCGTGGCGCTGTAGAGGATGTACGCGGCGATGCCCAGCCCGAACAGCGCATCTGCCCGGTGCAGGCCGGCCTGGGCAAGTAGCAGCGCGGCGAGGATGCTGCCGTTGAGCAGCAGGTCGGAACGGTAGTGCAGGGCGTCCGCGGTGATCGCGGTGGAGCCGGTGACCTCCACCACGTGCCGCTGGAAGCGCAGCAGGGCGAGCGTCGCCAGCAGCGACACGACGATCACCGCCAGCCCCGCCCCGGTGGCTTCCAACGGATGGGGATCGGCGAGGCGCTGGACGCCCTGATAGCCGACGAAGACCGCGCTGGCGCCGATGAACACGCCCTGGCCGAGCCCGGCCAGCGCCTCGGCCTTGCCGTGGCCGTAGCGGTGGTTGTCGTCCGCCGGACGCAGCGCATAGGCGACGGCGAGCAGGTTCAGCAGCGAGGCGGCGCCGTCGAGCAGCGAGTCGGTGAGCCCGGCGAGCAGGCTCACCGAACCGCTGAACCACCAGGCGACGGCCTTGGCGAGGGCCAGCGACAGCGCCACGGCGAGCGCGGCGCGGGTCGCCAGTCGCATCAGCCGGGCATGCTGGGGGTCGATGATCATCGGCGTTCGATCGGTGAAGGGGCGACCCGCCGCAGCGGGGCTCGCAGGCGCATCACGCGGCCGGGCGCAGGCCGTAGGCGGCCAGTTGTTCGAGGCTGCCGCTGTGCTGGATCAGGCGCGGGTCGTCGAGCGGCAGAGTGCGGCCGGTTTCGCGGGCGATGATCGCCTTGAGCTTCTGCTTGTCGACGCTGCCGTCGGCGCTGATCGCGTCCTGCAGTTTTTCCGGCGCCACCGAGTAGTGCTCGTTCGGTGCCAGGTAGATCGCGCCGGTGGCGAAGTCGATGCCGAAGGCGATCAGCCCGGGGATCACGTAGAAGAGAATGCCGACGGCGTCGAGCGCGGCGACCAGTGGATCGATCCGGCCTTCGATCTGGCCACGGCGGTCGGGGAAGAACAGGGTGCCGCAGGCGCTGAGCTGGGTGAGCAGGGTAACGGCGAGAGCGCCGCCGATGATGCGGTTACGCATGAGCATGAAGGACCTCCAGGGAAAGCAGTGCGCCACTATATCAAGCGCCGGGGGGCGTTTTCCGCAGGCCGTACAAAGGTTTTTCTGCAACCTGTGTCGCCCCCTGTGAGACCGCGTCGGCGCGCCGGCGTTTCTTCGCCGGTGGACGAACCCACGGCCGCGCCGCTTACCCGCGCGGCGCGCTTATAATCCGCTCCCCCCGTTCCGGAGCCGCCATGCACGCCCTGCCCATCGATGCCGTTCTGCCCGCTCTGCGCGAGGCGCTGAGCCAGCGCCACGAAGCCGTGCTGGAGGCGCCGCCCGGCGCCGGCAAGACCACCCGCGTGCCGCTGGCGCTGCTCGGCGAAGCCTGGCTCGCCGGGCAGAGCATCCTGATGCTCGAACCGCGTCGCCTGGCGGCGCGCGCGGCGGCCGAGCGGCTGGCCGCCGAACTGGGCGAAGCGGTCGGCGAAACCGTCGGCTACCGCATCCGCCTGGAGTCGAAGGTCGGTCCGCGCACTCGCATCGAAGTGGTCACCGAAGGCATCCTCGCGCGGCGCCTGCAGGACGATCCGGCGCTGGAGGGCGTCGGCCTGGTGATCTTCGACGAGTTCCACGAGCGCAGCCTCGACGCCGACCTGGCCTTGGCGCTGACCCTCAACGGCCGCGAGCTGCTGCGCGAGGAGCCGCCGCTGAAGGTGCTGCTGATGTCGGCGACGCTGGAGGGCGAGCGGCTGTCGGCGCTGCTCGGCGCCGCGCCGGTGGTCAGCAGCGATGGCCGCATGTTCCCGGTGGACACGCGCTGGGGGCGTCCCGCGCAGCCGGGCGAGTGGCTGGAGCCGCGGGTGGTGCAGACGGTGCTGCAGGCGCTGGACGACGAGCTCGGCAGCCTGCTGGTGTTCCTCCCCGGTCAGGCCGAGATCCGCCGGGTCGCCGAGCAGCTCGGCGAGCAACTGCACAGGCGAGCCGACGTGCTGCTCTGTCCGCTGCATGGCGAACTCGACCTCGCCGCCCAGCGCCGCGCCATCGAGCCGGCGCCGAGCGGGCAGCGCAAGGTGGTGCTGGCGACCAACATCGCCGAGACCAGCCTGACCATCGACGGCGTGCGCGTGGTGGTGGATGCCGGCCTGGCGCGGGTGCCGCGCTTCGACCCGGCCAGCGGCATGACCCGCCTCGACACCCAGCGCATCTCGCGGGCCTCCGCCACGCAACGCGCCGGTCGCGCCGGGCGGCTGCAGCCGGGCGTCTGCTACCGGCTCTGGTCGCAGGCGCAGCATGAGCAACTGGCCGCCCACGCAACCGCGGAAATCCTCCAGGCGGACCTCGCCGGCCTGGCCCTGCAACTGGCGCGCTGGGGCGTCGAGCCGGAGCAACTGGCCTGGCTCGACCGTCCGCCCGCCGCGGCCTACGCCCAGGCCCGCGAACTGCTCGGGCGGCTCGGTGCGCTGGCCGACAACGGTGCGCTGAGCCGCCACGGCCAGGCCATGGCCGAACTGCCGGCGCACCCGCGCATCGCCCATCTGCTGCTTCGCGGCCAGGAGCTGGGGCTTACCGAGCTGGCCTGCGACCTCGCCGCGCTGCTTGGCGAGCGCGACATCCTGCGCGGCGAAGGCGCCGACCTGCACCACCGTCTGGCCCTGCTCGCCGGGGAAACTCGCGCCGCGCGCTCGGCGCAGCACGGCGTGCAGCGCGCGCGGCAACTGGCCAGGCAGTTTCGCGGCCTGTTGCGGCGGGCGCCGGTCGAGCCGCGCGAGGATGCGCAGGACCCGCGCTGGCTCGGCTGTCTGCTGGCCTTCGCCTATCCCGACCGCATCGCCCGCCAGCGCCGGGCCGGTGGCGCCGAGTACCGCCTGGCCAATGGCCGCGCGGCGCAGTTCGGCGAGGCCGATGCGCTGATGAAGGAGCCCTGGCTGGTGGTCGCCGACCTCGGCAGTCGCCAGGGCCAGCGCGAGGAACGCATCTACCTGGCGGCCGCGCTCGACCCGGCGTTGTTCGAGGGGCCGCTGGCCGAGCAGGTCGCCACGCTGGAGGTGCTCGACTGGGACGAGCGCGAAGGCGTGCTGCGCGCCGAACGCCAGCGGCGCGTCGGCGAGCTGGTGCTGGGCAGCGAGGCGCTGAGTGGGCTGGACGACGCCGCGCGGGCGCGCGCACTGGTCGGCCTGGTGCGGCGCAAGGGCCTGGAACTGCTGGCCTGGACCCCCGAGCTGCGCCAGTGGCAGGCGCGCATCGGCCTGCTGCGCGAGCTGGACCTGCAGGCCGGCGGCGCCAGCGAGTGGCCGGATGTCGGCGATCCGGCGCTGCTGGCGAGCCTGGAAGACTGGCTGGCGCCGTACCTGGGCAAGGTCTCGCGGCTCAGCCATTTCGCCGCGCTGGACCTGGCCGGGATACTTCAGGGGCTGCTGCCCTGGCCGCTGCCGCAGCGCCTCGACGAACTGGCACCGAAAGCCCTGGAGGTGCCGTCCGGCTCGCGCATCCGCCTGGACTACGCGGAGTTTCCGCCGGTGCTGGCGGTGCGTCTGCAGGAGCTGTTCGGCCTGGCCGACACGCCGCGCATCGCCGGGGGCCGGCTGGCGGTGAAGCTGCACCTGCTGTCGCCGGCGCGGCGCCCGGTGCAGGTCACCCAGGACCTGGCGAGCTTCTGGAGCAACACCTATATGGACGTGAAGAAGGACCTCAAGGGGCGCTATCCGAAGCACTACTGGCCGGACGACCCGCTGATCGCCGAGCCCACCGCCCGTGCCAAGCCGCGGCGCTAGGCGCCTGTTCGTGCGCCGCGCCCGTCCCTGGCAGGGCTAGCGCCGTTCGTGGGGGCGTGGGAACGCCGTCATTCCTTGCGCAGCTGCAGATCGGCGCCGGTCGCGCGCAGCGCCCGGTAGACCCGGTCGAGGTCGTCGCGCAGTTTCTGCGCGTTGGCGCTGCGCGCCGAAATGATGAACTTGATCGGCACCCGCACCAGCTGCACCGAAGGGGGCGCCGCGATGCCCAGTTCCTTCGCCGCCTGGTTCACCGACTGGTCGTAGTCGAGGAGGAAGTCGCCGCGTCCACGGTCGAGCATCAGCAGCGCGGCGGTGTGCGTGCTGGTGCGGTGCTGGCGCAACTGCAGCGCGGGATCCTGCAGCGCCGCGTTGATCTGCGGCCAATAGGTGTAGCCGGTGATCAGGATGACATCGCGGGCGGCCAGATCGCGGGGAAACGCCGGGGTCGGGCTGCCGGGACGGTAATAGAGGTTGAGGCTGATTTCCGCCAGCTGCTCGTTGGCTTCCAGGGTTTGGTCCTGCAGGTTGGGCTTGCCCGGCGAGCCCGGCCAGATGTCGATGCTGCCGTCGACCAGCCCGGCATAGAGTCGCGCGCTGGGCAGTTCGCGAAAGCTCACCCGGTAACCGGCGTTGTGCAGCAGCAGGCGGGTGAGGTCGACCAGAGAGCCCCGGGCTTCGCCGCGGGCGTCGGCGTAGATCGCCGGCGGCGAGTTGTAGTACCCCACCTTGACCAGCGGTTGCGGCGGTTCCGGCGCGCGGCCGGCGAAGCTGGCACCGCAGAACAGCGCGCCGAGCAGGGACAGAAGCAGTCGTGGAGGTTTCGACATCGGTTTTCGCTGCGGCCTGGGACCGTCTTGTCACCCATCGACAGCGGAAGGCGCCGTCGTATCGACCGCAGTGTAATTCGGTTTTCGCGTCGGTAGCGGCGTTTTGCTATCGGATCGGTCAGCTTTTTTCTTCGATCAGCATGAAGAGCCGGAACATCGCCACGCTGGCGAACAGCTGCACGAAGCCGATCGCGCAATCGAGCAGCACGCTGGGCAGGAACGCCGGATCGTCGCCGAGCCAGCCGGACGACCAGGCGCCGAGCAGCCAGAGCGGCAGCATCGTGCTGAGCACCAGCGCGAGAATCTGCAGGAAGTGCCCCTGGGTCAGGCGATAGCTGTCGCGCAGCGCCGGCAGAGGTGGCATCCCGCGCAGCACCAGCAGGTATTCGGAGAACGCCAGCTTGACCATCACGACGATCGCCGGCAGCACCAGCAGCGACATGCCGAGCATGATCAGCAGGCTGGTGATCGCCGTGAGCAGCGCCAGCCGTGGCCACAGTCCCAGCGCGCCGGCCCAGAGCCGGACGGTGCCGGGCGTTTCGCCACGGCTGCGGCTGTCGAGGAAGAGAATCAGCGATCCGGTGTAGAGCGGGTAGAACAGCAGCCCCAGCAGCACGTCGTAACCGGCCGACGGTTGCGTGCCGTCGACCGCCCGCAGCGCCTGGCGGCTGAGCGATTCGAGGGCCAGCGGCGGCAGGCAGAGCAGGGCGATGGCGCCCAGGTGGCGGCTGAAGAAGAACCAGGAGTCACGCAGGATCGGAAGCGGATTCATCGAACTCGACGGGCAAGCAGGGAAGGGCCGCCACTGTAGCGGAAGACCCGGAACAGGCCAAACGGCCTCGGCGCACCGGGCGGGTTTACTCAACCTTTACGCGCGCGGGCGTTGAAATCGCCACGGCCAGTCGCACATTGAACAGGTGGCGGGCCCACCCGCAGACACCGAATTTCCCCAGATCGGAGACGTGCCATGCAATCCGAAGAACAGCAGGTGATCGACGGACTCTTCAACCGCCTGAAGGACGCCGAGGCGCAGTCGGCTGCGCGTGACGCCCAGGCCGAGGCGCTGATCAACGAACACATCGGCCGGCAACCCGTCGCGCCCTACTACATGGCCCAGGTCATCCTGATCCAGGAGGCCGGCCTCAAGCGCCTGGACCAGCGCGTGCGCGAGCTGGAGGCGCAGCTCGAACAGGCGCAGCGGCAGCGCCCGGCGCAGGGCGGTGGCGGTTTCCTCGCCGGGTTGTTCGGCGCCGGTCCGTCGCGCTCCTCGGCGCCGAGCGCGGAGGCGCGCGGCTGGAGCGAGCCGGGGCCACGCTCGTCCGCCGTGCCGCCGGCGAACCCGGCGCCGGGCGGTTTTGGCCAGGGCTATGCCCAGCCCCAGGCGCCCTCGCGCGGCACCGGCTTTCTCGGCGGCGCGCTGCAGACCGCCGCGGGCGTGGCCGGCGGTATGGTACTGGGCAACATGCTCACCGGCCTGTTCCAGCATTCGCAGCCGCAGGAAATCGTCGAGATCATCAAGGAGCAGCCGGCCGCCGCGGACAGCGCACAGACCCAGGACTACGCCGCCAGCGACAGCGCCGACTACTCGGGCGGCAACGACTACCCGAGCGATGACGGCTACCAGGACGCGGGCCTGGACGAGAGCGGTGGCGGCTTCTTCGATGACGACGACAGCTTCGTCTGAGCCCGACCAACGCACCGCAGGGCGGCGGCGAAGCGCGCATAATCGCGGTCCTTTGCCGCTGCCGTGGGTCATCCATTGAAAAGAATCGCGCTGTTCGCCGACGTGCAGAACCTCTACTACACCGTGCGCCAGATCCACGGCTGCCACTTCGACTACACCGCGTTATGGCGCGCGGTGGCCAGCCACGGCGCGATCGTCGAGGCCTACGCCTACGCCATCGAACGTGGCGATCCCAAGCAGCAGCAGTTCCAGCAGATCCTGCGCAACCTCGGTTTCACGGTGAAGCTCAAGCCGTTCATCCAGCGCAGCGACGGATCGGCCAAGGGCGACTGGGACGTCGGCATCACCATCGACATGCTCGACGCCGCGCCGCGCGTCGATGAAGTGGTGCTGGCCTCCGGCGACGGCGATTTCGACCTGCTGCTCGAGCGCATCGCCCGTGATAGCGTGACCACCCGCGTCTACGGCGTGCCCGGCCTCACCGCGCAATCGCTGATCCGCTCCGCCGGCCACTACCACCCGATCGAGGGGGAGCTGCTGCTGCGTCATTGAACGGGCGCCTGTATCGGTGCTCCGCTCGGCTTCTGTATCTGTCGGCACGCGTGGCGCTGACGCAGAATCGGCGGCCCTTCGCCGTGAGCCCCGAGCATGTCCGCGCCTCGTTTTCCCCTGCTGCTGGTCGGCGCCTTCGCCGCGCTCTACCTGGTCTGGGGCTCCACGTACCTGGTGATCCGCATCGGCGTCGAATCCTGGCCGCCGCTGCTGATGGCCGCGGTGCGCTTCCTCATCGCCGGCAGCCTGATGTTTGCCTGGCAGCGCTGGCGCGGCGCGCCGCTGCCGACGCGGCGCCAGTGGCTGGCGTCCGGGGCCGTCGGGTTTCTGCTGCTCAGTTGCGGCAACGGCGGCGTGACGCTGGCCGAGCACGGCGGCGTGGCGTCCGGCGTGGCGGCCCTGGCGGTGGCGACGATGCCGCTGTTCACCCTGGTTTTCGGCCTGTTCTGGGGCCATCGCAACACGCGCCTGGAATGGTCCGGGATCATCCTCGGACTGATCGGCATCGGCTTGCTCAACCTCGGTTCCAACCTCCAGGCCAGCCCGCTGGGCGCCGCCCTGGTGCTGTTCGCCGCCGCAGCCTGGGCGTTCGGCTCGGTATGGAGCAAGAGCCTCACGCAACCGGCCGGGCCGATGGCCAGCGCCGCGCAGATGCTGGTCGGCGGCGCCGTGCTGCTGATCGGCAGCGTCGCCAGTGGCGAGCGCATGACCCAGGCGCCGACGCTGGCCGGCTGGGCGGCGCTGGCCTATCTGGTGCTGTTCGGCTCGATCGTCGCCTTCAGCGCCTACCTCTACCTGCTGAAGACCGTGCGTCCGGCGGCGGCCACCAGCTACGCCTACGTCAATCCGGTGGTCGCCGTGCTGCTGGGCATCGCCTTCGCCGGCGAGCGCATCGGCCATGAGGAGTGGCTGGCGATGGGCCTGATCGTCGGCGCGGTGGTGCTGATCGGGTTGCCGCAATGGCGGCGTGGGGCGTAGTCCCATCGGAAATACTGACGGTGCGCGCGGCGCACCCTACGACACCTCTGGGGTTAAACTGCGCGCCTCGTTCCGCTTCCCGGTTTTTCCCATGACCTTCGCTTCCCTCGGCCTGATCGAACCCCTGCTGCGCACCCTCGAGGCGCTCGGCTACCAGACGCCCACGCCGGTGCAGGCCGAGGCGATTCCCGCCGTGCTCAAGGGCCGCGACCTGATGGCGGCCGCGCAGACCGGCACCGGCAAGACCGCCGGTTTCGCCCTGCCTCTGTTGCAGCGGCTGACCCTGGAAGGCCCGCAGGTGGCGCCCAACTCGATCCGCGCGCTGGTGCTGGTGCCGACCCGCGAGCTGGCCGAGCAGGTGCAGCAGAGTTTCCTCACCTACGGCGAGCACCTGCCGCTGCGCAGCTACGCGGTGTACGGCGGGGTCAGCATCAACCCGCAGATGATGAAGCTGCGCAAGGGCATCGACGTGCTGGTGGCGACCCCTGGCCGGTTGCTCGACCTGTACCGGCAGAACGCGGTGAAGTTCGCCCAGTTGCAGACGCTGATCCTCGACGAAGCCGACCGCATGCTCGACCTCGGCTTCTCCCGCGAGCTGGACGACCTGTTCGCCGCGCTGCCATCGAGACGCCAGACCCTGCTGTTTTCCGCGACCTTCTCCGAGGCGATCCGGCAGATGGCCGGCGAGCTGCTGCGCGATCCGCTGTCGATCGAGGTCAGCCCGCGCAACGCGGCGGCGAAGAGCGTGCGCCAGTGGCTGGTGACGGTGGACAAGAAACGCAAGTCGGAGCTATTCCTGCACCTGCTGCGCAAGAACCGCTGGGGCCAGGTGCTGGTGTTCGCCAAGACCCGCAAGGGCGTCGACGAGCTGGAGGGCGAACTGCTGCGCAACGGCATCCGCGCCGACGCGATCCACGGCGACAAGCCGCAGCCGACGCGTCTGCGTGCGCTGCAGCGGTTCAAGGACGGCGAGGTGCAGATCCTCGTCGCCACCGACGTCGCCGCACGCGGGCTGGACATCGACGACCTGCCGCTGGTGGTCAACCTCGACCTGCCAATCGTTGCCGAGGACTACGTGCATCGCATCGGCCGCACCGGTCGTGCCGGGGCTTCTGGCGAGGCGCTGTCGCTGGTCTGCGCCGACGAGGTGCAGTTGCTCGCCGCCATCGAGGTGCTGACCGGGCAGACGCTCAGACGCGTCGAAGAGCCCGGTTTCGAGCCGGATCACCGGGTCCCGGCGACCGACGCCAGCGGCCAGGTGCTGAAGAAACCGAAGAAGCCCAAGCAGAAGAAGGACCCCGGCGGCAAGGTCCACCTCGGGCGCTGGTTCGACAACGACGAAAAGCCCGCCGCCAAGGCCGTGCGCAAGGCACCGGCCTTCGGCAAAGGCCCGGCGAAGGGCGCGCCCAAGGGCGGCAAACCGAAGAAGCCGTAACGCAGGCGTTCTCCGCACATCGCCGCCATCAAGGTTGCGCATCCGTAGGGTGGGTTAGGCGCACCGCGTGGGCGCGGGCGTTCACGGGTGATGCGCGCGTAACCCACCAGGCGAGGTATCGCCAACCACCGGACGTGATATCGCCCGGCTCCGCCCGGTGGGTTACGCGGCGGTGAAGGTGGGGGTGGGGTCGATTCCTCTTCATATCGCCGCTAACCCACCCTACGTTGAGGTGAGGCGTATCCGTAGGATGGGTTAGGCGCTCCGTGTGGGTCCGGGCGCTCACGGTGATGCGCGCCGTAACCCACCAAGCGAGGTATCGCCAACCACCGGACGTGATATCGCCCGGCTCCGCCCGGTGGGTTACGCGGCGGTGGAGGTGGGTGGTGGGGTCGATTGCTCTGCACATCGCCGCTAACCCACCCTACGTTGAGGTGAGGCGTATCCGTAGGGTGGGTTAGGCGCTCCGTGTGGGTCCGGGCGTTCACGGTGATGCGCGCCGTAACCCACCAAGCGAGGTTTCGCCGACCACCGCCCGTTGGGTTACGCGGCGGCGGAGGAGGGGGTTTGTGGTCGATTCCTCTGCATATCGCCGCTAACCCACCCTACGCTCGGGGTTGGCGCATCTGTGGGGTGGGACGGTTGCGTTACCGCGGATGGGGTCGGATGACCCAAAGCGGTGCGCGAGTCGGTCGCAGCGCAAGGGTGGATCGCGCTGCCACGGGGCTTGCGGAGGGCTGGCGCAGATCGTGCATTTTTTCGCCGCACCTTCGTCCAGCGACCGAGCGAGATCGCCAATGCCCCATAAATTCCTCAAGCACTGGAGCTGCGGCATCGCCCACCTGTTGTCGCTCGAACCCGGTCGTGCACGCCTGCGCGGGTTGAGCCAGTGGCTGCGCCAGGTCTGCCCGGTGGATCACTTCGTGCTGTTCGTCTATGAGGGCAATCACCGGCCGCTGGCGCTGTTCGATACCTTTCCCGCCGACACCCGGCACATCTACGTCGAGGATTACCAGGCCGGTCCCTACCTGCTCGATCCCTTCTACCTGGCCTGCACGCGCAACCAGCCCGCCGGGCTGTGGCGGCTGCGGCAGCTGGCGCCGGACCACTTCTACCTCGGCGAGTACTACCTGACCTACTACCAGCAAACCGGCCAGACCGAGGAAATCGCCTTCTTCGTCGACCTCGACTGCGGCGCCAAGGCGGTGCTCTCGCTGATGCGCAGCGTGTCCAGCCCGGCCTATTCGCGCGACGAGATGCAGATCCTCGAATGCGCCCGGCCGGTGGTCGAACAGGTGGTCCGCGAAGCCTGGCAGTTGCGCCGTGCCGAGCGGCCGCGCCCGGCGCAGGACCTGGACTACAGCGTCCACGAAGCCTTCGCCCGCTTCGGCGCCGGGGTGCTTACCGCGCGTGAGCAGGAGATCGTGCGTCTGCTGCTGCGCGGGCACTCCAGCGCGTCCATCGCCGAGCAACTGGCGATCAGCCCCGGCACGGTGAAGATCCACCGCAAGAACCTCTACGCCCGCCTCGGCATCGGCAGCCAGTCGGAGCTGCTCGGCCTGTTCATCCGCGAGCTGACGCTGCCCGAGCGTGCGGCGGACCTGCGCGCCACCGGCTGATCGCCTCTATCCCCCGGGGGATATATACGCGGCGCGAAGCCGGTTGATAGCGTGAACCCTGCAATGCAACCGCAGGGGAAGAAGCGTGAGCGAGTACGGGCAGTCCTTCGATATCGAGTTCCACGGCGTGGTCAAGCGCTACGGCGGCGTCACCGCCGTCGATGGCCTTAACTTCCGTGTCGCGCGCGGCGCCTTCCACACCTTTCTCGGCGGCTCCGGCTGCGGCAAGACCACCACCCTGCGGATGATCGCCGGCTTCGAGCAGCCCAGCGAAGGCCAGGTGCTGCTGGCCGGCCGCGACGTGGTTGGCGTGCCGGCGTTCCAGCGCCCGGTGAACATGGTGTTCCAGCAATACGCGCTGTTCCCGCACCTGTCGGTGGCCGAGAACATCGCCTACGGCCTGCGCTACCGCACGCCGCGTCCGGATCGCGCGCAGCAGCGCCGCCTGGCCGACGAAGCGCTGGAGATGGTGCGCCTGTCCGGCTTCGGCGCGCGCAAGCCGCACGAGCTGTCCGGCGGCCAGCAGCAGCGCGTGGCGCTGGCCCGCGCATTGGTCAACAAGCCCACCGTGCTGCTCCTCGACGAACCCCTGGCCGCGCTGGACCGCAAGCTGCGCAAGGAGATGCAGTCCGAACTGCTGCGCCTGCAGCGCGAGGTCGGCATCACCTTCGTGCTGGTCACCCACGACCAGGAAGAGGCGCTGTCGATGAGCGACTCGATCAGCATCATGCGCGACGGCAAGATCATCCAGACCGCCAGCCCGGAGGCGCTCTACGAGACCCCGGCGAACCGCTACGTGGCGGACTTCATCGGCGAATCCAACCTCTTCGACGGCACCGTGCGACGCCTCGACGGCGACCGCGTGGTGCTCGACACCGGCAACGGCCTGGAGCTCGCCAGCCCGGCCAGCGGCAGCGGCGCGCGGCTGTTCGCCGGCAGCGCCGCGTGCATCGCGGTGCGCCCGGAACTGATCGCCATCGGCGCGCCGAGCGCCCCGCCGAGCGCCGAGGTGCGCCTGGACGGCGTGGTGGAAGACCGCATCTACCTCGGCAACCTCACCGAGTACCGCGTGCGCACCGGCCCCTTCGGCGTCGTCTGCGTGCGCGTCCCACGCCAGGGCGGCGCGCCGCAGGGCGACTTCGAGCACGGCGCGGCGGTGAGCATCGGCTGGGACCAGGCCAAGGGCCTGGCGATGGCCGTCTGAACCGACGCTTCGACCCTTTTGCAGAACGACACGACGACCAGGAGACGGACGATGGACAAGAAGACTTTCATCAAGACCCTACGCAGCTGGCAGAACGGCTCGATCACCCGCCGCGATTTCCTCGGCCGCACCGGCCTGGGCCTGGCCGCCGCGGTGATGGCGGCGAACATGCCGGGGCTGCTGACCAGCCGCGCCTTCGCCGCCGAGAAGGGCAGCATGGGCGACCGCGTCAACCTGGCGACCTGGCCGAATTACCACAGCCCGGACAACTTCGCCGCCTTCGCCGAAGCCACCGGCGCCAAGGTGCAGATGAACGTGTTCGGCTCCAACGAGGAGATGCTCGCCAAGCTGCAGGCCGGCGGCAGCGGCTGGGACCTGTTCGTGCCGACCAACTACACCATCAGCACCTACGTCGAGCTGGGGCTGATCGAACCGCTGGACCTCGCGCGCATCCCCAACTTCGATCCCAAGGCCTTCGAGCAGCGCTTCATGGCCCAGGGCACGGTGGACGGCAAGGTCTACGCGGTGCCGAAGAACTGGGGCACCACCGGCATCGTCTACGACTCCAGCGCGCTGAAGACCCCGGTGGACAGCTGGAAGCAGTTCTGGGACCTGACCAAGACCAGCGCCTCGGGCCGCACCATCGTCCACGACTACCAGCTCACCGCCATCGGCAACGCGCTCAAGTACTTCGGCTACAGCTTCAACTCGCTGGACCCCAAGGAACTGGCCGACGCCGAGAAGCTGCTGATCGACTGCAAGCCGCACCTGTTCGCGATCAACTCCGACATCCAGCCGTCGATGCGCAGCGGCGATGCCTGGATGGCCATGTGCTGGACCGGCGACGCCTCGCAGCTGCACCGCGACAACCCCGACATGCAGTTCGCCCTGGGCCGCGAGGGCGGCGAACTGTGGAGCGATTTCTTCGCCATTCCCAAGGGCGCCGAGCACCGCGATGCGGCCTACGCGCTGATCAACTACCTGCTCGATCCGGCGCACAACAAGCTGGAAGTCGAGGCCCACGGCTACCCGAGCGGCGACAAGCGCGTGGACGCGCTGCTGCCCAAGGAAATGCTCGACGACCCGATCATGTACCCGGCCGCCGAGCTGCTCAGCCACCTGGAGTTCGGCGCCGCGGCGACCCTCACCAGCCCCGTGCGCGCCGAGCTGATGGCGCGCTTCAAGGCGGCGTGACGATGCCTGCAATTTCCGCCCGGGAAGGGGAGCCGAATGCCTGAGGTCTTGCCTATGCGCGGGGATTCGCCGATGAACACCGCCGTCAATGCGTCGCCCGCCGGGGTGGCGCCAGCGCTGGGCCTCGGCCGGCGCATCACCTGGCTCCTGCTGCTGCCCTCGACGCTGTGGTTCCTGCTGCTGTTGCTGATGCCGCTGCTGGTCATCCTGGTGTTCAGCTTCGGCGAGCGCAGCTCGGTGGGCGGCTACGGCGGCGGCTTCACCCTCGACAACTACCTGGCGCTGGGCTCGCGTGCCGGCGCCTTCAGCAACACCCTCGTGCTGGCGCCGCTGGGCACCCTGGTGTGCCTGCTGGTGGCCTATCCGCTGGCCTACTTCCTGGCGGTGAAGGTGCGGCGCAACCGCTCGCTGCTGCTGACCCTGGTGATCGTGCCGTTCTGGACCAGCTTCCTGATCCGCACCTACGCCTGGATCTTCATCCTCGGCGGCAAGGGTATCCCGGCGCTGCTGGCGAGCCTCGGCCTGGAGGGCGTGCGGCTGATCAACACGCCCACCGCGGTGCTGGTGGGGATCGTCTACGGCTACCTGCCGCTGATGGTGTTCCCGCTCTACGTCAGCCTGGAAAAACTCGACAAGCGTCTGCTGGAAGCCTCCGGCGACCTCGGCGCGAGCCGCTTCGAGACCTTCCGCCGCGTCACCCTGCCGCTGTCGGCGCCGGGGATGATCACCGGCGTGATGCTGGTGTTCATCCTGCTGATGGGCGAGTTCCTGATTCCGGCGATCCTCGGCGGCGGCAAGGTGTTCTTCGTCGGCAACGCGCTGGTCGACCTGTTCCTGCAGTCGCGCAACTGGCCGTTCGGCAGCGCCCTGGCGATGACGCTGGTGGCCTTGATGCTGGCGATCATCCTGGTCTACCTGAAACTCGCGGCGCGCTTCGGCGGCGCCAGCCGCGACGGAGTGCTGTGAGATGTGGCTGCGCAGTTATTCGACGTCGCTGTACCTGTTCCTCTACGCGCCCATCGCGCTGATCATGGTGTTCGCCTTCAACGCCGGGCGTAGCGGGTTGTCCTTCCAGTGCTGCTCGGTGCAGTGGTTCGGCCGCGCCTTCGGCAACCCGTTCATCATGGAGGCGCTGGGCAACAGCGCGCTGATCGCCCTCTGCTCGGCGTTGCTCTCGACGCTGTTCGGCACCCTCGCGGTGTTCGGCCTGCAGCGTGTCGGCGGCCGCGTGCGGCGCTTCTTCGACGCGCTGACCTACTGCGCGATCATCGTGCCGGGAATCGTCATCGGCATCGCCACGCTGATCGCCTTCATCACCCTGTTCGACCTGCTCAACCCGCTGCTGCAGGCCATCGATCCGGCGCTGCCGCGCCTGCGCATGGGCTTCGGTACGGTGGTGGCGGCGCACTCGCTGTTCACCATGGCGCTGGTCATGGTCATCGTGCGGACCCGCGTCGAGGCGCTGGACAAGGCCCTGCTGGAAGCGTCGGCGGACCTCTACGCACCACCGCTGTCGACCTTCTTCCGGGTGATCCTGCCGCAGATCGCCCCGGCGATCCTCGCCGGCTTCCTGCTCGCCTTCACCTTCAGCTTCGACGATTTCATCATCGCCTTCTTCGTCGCCGGCTCCGAAACCACCCTGCCGATCTACATCTTTTCCTCGATCCGGCGCGGCATCACGCCCGAGATCAACGCGCTGTCCACGGTGATCATCGCCGCCTCGCTGGCGCTGCTGGTGGCCTCGCGCTACCTGCAGAACCGCCAGCCCGGCGCCTGATCCGTCCTGCTTACTGCCCTGAAGGTGAACGCCATGCGCGACCAGCTGTACATCAACGGCCAATGGGTCGGCCCCGACCTGGGCGGCCGCTTCGAAACCCTCGATCCGGCCACCGAGGAGCCGCTGCACAGCCTGCCGGCGGCGACCGAGGAAGACATCGACCACGCCGTGCGCGCGGCCCGCCAGGCGTTCCGCAACTGGGGCGAGAGCCGCGGTGCCGAGCGCGCGGCCTGGCTCGACCTGCTCGCCGATGGCCTGGAGGCGCGCCACGAAGAGCTCGCCGTGCTGGAAGTGCGCGACAACGGCAAGCCGCTGCCGGAGGCGCGCTGGGACGTCGGCGACGCGATCGGCTGCTTTCGCTATTACGCCGGCCTCGCCCGCGAACTGGACGGCCGCCAGAACGAGCCGCTGGCGCTACCCGACGAGCGCTTCCGCTGCTCGCTGCGCTACGAGCCGGTCGGCGTGGCGGGCCAGATCATCCCCTGGAACTACCCGTTGCTGATGGCCGCCTGGAAGGTCGCGCCGGCGCTGGCGGCGGGCGCCACGGTGGTGCTCAAACCGTCCGAGCTGACCTCGCTGAGCGCGCTGGAACTGGCCGCCGCGGCCGACCGCATCGGCCTGCCGGCCGGCGTGCTGAACGTCGTCACCGGCCTCGGCGGCGAGGCCGGCAGCGCGCTGGCCGCGCATCCCGGGGTGGACAAGCTGGCCTTCACCGGCAGCGTTCCGACCGGCTCGAAAATCATGTCGGCGGCCGCCGCGGACATCAAGAACATCAGCCTGGAGCTGGGCGGCAAGTCGGCGTTCATCGTCTTCGAGGATGCCGACGTCGAGGCCGCGGTGGAGTGGGTCCTGTTCGGCATCTTCTGGAACCAGGGCCAGGTGTGCAGCGCCACTTCGCGCCTGCTGGTGCACGAACGGCTGGCGCCGCGCCTGCTCGAGCGACTGGTCGAGGAAACCCGCAAGATCCGCATCGGCAACGGTCTGGAGGAGGGCGTGCTGCTCGGCCCGCTGGTCAGCCGCGGCCAGTACGACAAGGTGCTCGGCTTCATCGCCCAGGGTCAGGCCAGCGGCGCCCGGCTGCTCACCGGCGGGCGCCGGCCGAGCGGCTTCGAGCGCGGCTACTTCGTCGAGCCGGCGATCTTCGACGAGCCGGACGTGGACAGCATCGTCTGGCGCGAGGAAATCTTCGGCCCGGTGCTCTGCGTGAAGCGCTTCCGCAGCGAAGAGGAGGCGATCCGTCTGGCCAACGACAGCCGCTTCGGCCTGGCCGCGGCGGTGATGTCGGCCGACCCGGCGCGCGCCGCGCGGGTCGCCAACCGGCTGCGTGCCGGCATTCTGTGGGTCAACTGCTCGCAGCCGACCTTCAGCGAGGCGCCCTGGGGCGGCATGAAGCAGAGCGGCATCGGCCGCGAATTGGGTCGCTGGGGCCTGGACAACTACCTGGAAGTGAAACAGGTGACCGAGTACATCAGCCCCGAGCCCTGGGGCTGGTACCTGAAGTAGGCGCTGCCGCAGGTCATCGACAGGCGCGGGCGCGGCGGGCAGGATGCGCCTTCCGTCCCGTTGCGAGCCATTCCCATGTCCGTGTCGCTGATTCCTGCCGTGTACAGCCTCGACGACTTCGAGCAGCGCGCCGCCGCGTGCATCGAGCCGGGCTATTGGGCGTACCTGCAGGGTGGCGCGGCGGACGAGGCGACGCTGCGGCGCAACCGCGAAGCCTTCGCCGAGATTCGCCTGCAGGGGCGCGTGCTGGCCGATCTGGGCGGGGCCAGCACGCGCTGCGAACTGCTCGGCCAGACGCTGTCGATGCCGCTGCTGCTGGCGCCGGTGGCGGCGCAGCGGCTGGTGCACGCGGACGGCGAGCGCGCTGTGGCCGAGGCCGCGGCGGCGATGGGCGTCGGCATGGCGCTGAGCACGTCTTCGAGCCTGTCGCTGGAGGAGGTCGCCGGCGTCGCCCGTTCGCCCTGGTTCCAGCTGTACATCCAGCCGGATCGCGACTTCACCCTGCAGCTGGTGCGTCGTGCCGAGGCCGCCGGCTACCGCGCGCTGGTGCTGACCGTGGACGCACCGGTGAATGGCGTGCGCAACCGCGAGCAGCGCGCTGGCTTCCAGCTGCCCGAGGCGGTCAACCTGCGTGGCATGCGCGTCAGGCCGGCGAAGGCGGCGGGCATCCTCGACAGCCCGCTGTTCGACGGCCGGCTGGGCAGCGCGCCGACCTGGCGCGACCTCGACTGGCTGCTCGGCAACACGCGGCTGCCGGTCCTGCTCAAGGGCGTCAGCGCCGCGGCGGACGCCGAGCGCGCGGTGCAGGCCGGAGTTGCCGGGCTGATCGTCTCGAACCACGGTGGCCGCGTGCTGGATAGCCTGCCGGCGAGCATCGAGCTGTTGCCGCGCATCGCCGACCAGGTCGGTGGACGCGTGCCGCTGCTGCTCGACGGCGGCATCCGCCGTGGCACCGACATGCTCAAGGCGCTGGCCCTCGGCGCCCAGGCGGTGCTCATCGGAAGGCCCTACGTGCACGCGCTGGCGCTGGGCGGCGCGGTAGGCGTGGTGCAACTGCTGAACATCCTGCGCGGCGAGTTCGAAGCGGCGATGGCGCTCACCGGCTGCGCCACCCTGGCGGACATCGACCGCGGCGTGCTCTGGCAGCGCTGATCAGCGCCCGCATACCCCGTAGGGTGGGCTTCAGCCCACCGATATTCTGCTCTGCGATGGTGGGCTGAAGCCCACCCTACGCACGTCCGGCTATAGCCTGCCCGCGTCGCGCAACCACGCCAGCATGCCCAGGCCGGCGTGGCGGCCGCTGGCGAAGCAGGCGGTGAGCAGGTAGCCGCCGGTGGGCGCTTCCCAGTCCAGCATCTCGCCCGCGCAGAACACGCCGGGCAGCGCGCGCAGCATCAGGTTGGCATCGAGCGCCTCGAAGGTGACGCCGCCGGCGCTGCTGATCGCCTCGTCCAGCGGGCGTGTGCGCAGCAGTTCTATCGGCAACGCCTTGATCGCTGTCGCCAGCCGCGCGTGGTCGGCGAACGCCTCGGCCGGGGCGCATTCGCGCAGCAGCGCCGCCTTCACGCCGTCCAGGCCGAGCTGTCCGTGCAGGTGCCTGGCCATCGAGTGCTTGCCGCGCGGGCGGCTCAGGCGCTTTTCGATATCCTGCGCCGACAGCGCCGGCAGTAGGTCGAGGCGCACCACTGCGCGGCCGTCGGCCTCGATGCGCCGACGGATCGCGGCGGACAGCGCGTACACCAGGCTGCCCTCGATGCCGTTGGCGGTGAGCACGAATTCGCCGCGCCGCGCGGTTTCGCCGTCCAGCGCCAGGGCGACGGACTTGAGCGGCGCGCCGGCGAACCTGTCGCGCAGCAGCGCGCTCCAGCCGGCCACCTCGAAGCCGCAGTTGCTCGGCCGCAGCGGCGCGATCTCCACGCCGCGCGCCTGCAACAACGGCACCCAGGCGCCGTCCGAGCCCAGCCGCGCCCAGCTGCCGCCGCCCAGCGCCAGCAGGGTGGCGTCGGCGTACAGCGCCTGCTCGCCCTCGGCGGTGGCGATGCGCAGCGCGCCGTGATCGTTCCAGCCCAGCCAGCGCTGCCGGGTGTGCAGGTGCACGCCCTGTTCGCGCAGGCGCTTGAGCCAGGCGCGCAGCAGCGGCGCGGCCTTCATGTCGGTGGGGAAGACGCGGCCCGAGCTGCCGACGAAGGTGTCGATGCCCAGGCCGTGAATCCAGGCGCGCAGGGTGTCGGCGTCGAAATCGGCGAGCAGCGCGGAAATCGCCTCGCGACGTTCGCCGTAGCGTGAGAGGAATGCCTCGCGCGCCTCGGAGTGGGTGATGTTCATGCCGCCGACGCCGGCCAGGAGAAACTTGCGCCCGAGCGACGGCATGCCGTCGTAGAGGTCGACGGCGATGCCGGCGGCGCTGATCACCTCGGCCGCCATCAGCCCGGACGGACCGCCGCCGACGATGGCGACGCGGGGGACGGAAGTGGCGGGCATGGTCGGTCCTGGCGCGGAAGAAAGGCGCCGATTCTAACCGGCTTCGCCCCGCCCGGCACGGCGCCCCGTGGCCGGGGCGCCTGCCAGTGCCTCAACCCAGCGGCGATACCCCGGGCGTGCCGGGTGCGGCATCGGTGAACGGCCGGGCGCTGAACTGCGGCGCGGTTTCCGGGACGAGGATCACCTTGCGGCAGTCCTCCTGCTTGTCGTTGAAGATCTTGTAGCCGTCGCTGGCCCTGGACAGCGGCAGGCGGTGGGTGATGATGATTTCCGGGTTCAGCTCGCCGCTCTCGATGTGCCCGAGGAGCGTCGGCAGGAAGCCATGCACGTGGGTCTGGCCCATCTTGAAGGTCAGGCCCTTGTCGAAGGCGTCGCCGAACAGGAAGCCGTGGATGAAGCCGGCGTAGACGCCAGGCACGCTGACCACGCCGCCGCGGCGCACGGCGGCGATGCACTGGCGCAATGCCTTGCCGCTGGAGCCTTCGAGCTTGAGGTTGGTGAGGAGGGTCTCGGTGGTGCTGCCCTTGGCCTCGAAGCCGACCGCGTCGATCACCGCATCGACCCCGCGCATGCCGGGCGTGGCCTGGATGATCACCTCCGCCGGGTCGTCCTGCTCGTCGAAGTTGATCGGCACCACGCCGTAGGCCTGGCGGGCGAAGTCCAGCCGGTACTGGTGGTGATCGATCATGAAGATCTGCTCGGCGCCGAGCAGGCGGGCGCTGGCGGCGGCCATCAGCCCGACCGGGCCGGCGCCGAAGATCGCCACGCTGGAGCCCCGGCCCACGCCGGCATTGACCGCGGCCTGGTAGCCGGTGGGGAGGATGTCGGTGAGGAACAGCACCTGCTCGTCGTTGAGCGTGTCCGGGACCTTGAACGGGCCGGCATTGGCCTTCGGCACGCGGACGAACTCGGCCTGGCCGCCGGGCATGCCGCCGTACAGGTGGCTGTAGCCGAACAGCGCGGCGCCGGAGGGGATCGATTTCTTGTTCATGATCGCGCCGCGGTCCGGGTTGGTCGTTTCGCAGGCGGCATGCAGGTTCATCTGGCAGAAGAAACAGTCGCCGCAGGCGATCACGAACGGCACGATCACGCGATCGCCTTTCTTCACCGCGGTGACCGCCGGCCCGGCCTCTTCGACGATGCCCATGAATTCGTGGCCGAGGATGTCGCCGCTCTTCATGGCCGGCATCTTGCCTCGATACAGGTGCAGGTCGGAACCGCAGATGGCGGTGGCCGTCACCCGCAGGATGATGTCGTCGGGGGCCTGGATGACCGGGTCGGGAACGTTATCCACGCGAACGTCGCGGGCACCGTGATAGGTCAGGGCTTGCATGGCTTTTCCTCGTTCTGGGTAGGCGCGTCTGCGCGTGACGCCGCGTTCGGCGCCGGCGGCAGCGCGGCATTCCCTAGTTGATAGGGCTGGCGGCGGGCTTTGGTTCAGGCGGACGGACGAGTGGGCTCGTCGCGGAGCGCGCGGCGGCGATGCGGGCCGCCAGGCGCCGTGGCGAGCCAGGCCGGCGGCGAATCTCCCGTCGGCGCAGCGGTCCGATGTCGGACACGCTCGTCGAGGAGTCCGCATGCCACACCCCGTTCCCAGCCTGCGCAGCGAGCGCCTGATCCTGCGTCCATGGATGCCCGAGGACCGCGCGCCGTTCGCCGCGATGAACGCCGATCCGCAGGTGATGGCCTACTTCCCCGCCTGCCTGGACCGCGAGCAGAGCGATGCCCTGGCCGCGCGCATCGAAGCGCACTTCGCCGAGCACGGCTACGGCTGGTGGGCGCTGGAGGTGCCGGGGGAGGAGTCCTTCATCGGCTACGTCGGCCTGCAGGTAGTGGACTTTCCCGCGGCCTTCGCCCCGGCGGTGGCGATCGGCTGGCGGCTGGCCCAGGCGCACTGGGAGCTGGGCTACGCCCACGAAGCCGCCGAGCGCGTGCTCGACCACGCCTTCGATGAGCTGGGCCTCGAGGAAGTGGTCGCCTTCACCGTGCCGGACAATCGCAATTCGCTGGGCCTGATGCAGCGCCTGGGCATGCGCCGCGACCCGGCCGCGGACTTCGAACATCCGCACCTGCCGCGCGATCACCGGCTGCGCCACCACCAGCTCTATCGCCTGCGCGCCGGAGAGTGGCGGCAGGAATGACCGCGGCGCCGGTAAACCCATTACCATGGCGGCAACGGGCCGCGCGAGCCCTGAACCGTGCCTGAGGCTGATCGAGGAGCGAAACAATGAGCCAAGTACTGGACGACCTGGTCGCCTTGCTGAGCCTGGAAACCATCGAAGAAAACCTGTTCCGCGGCGTCAGCCAGGACCTCGGCTTCCGCCAGCTGTTCGGCGGCCAGGTACTCGGCCAGTCGCTGTCCGCCGCCAGCCAGACGGTCGACCCGGACCGCCCCGTGCATTCGCTGCACGGCTACTTTCTGCGTCCCGGTGACGCCAGCCTGCCGGTGGTCTACAGCGTCGACCGCGTGCGCGACGGCGGCAGCTTCACCACCCGCCGCGTCACCGCGGTGCAGAAGGGCCAGACCATCTTCACCTGCAGCGCGTCGTTCCAGGTCCGCGAGGCGGGCTTCGAGCACCAGTCGCAGATGCCCGACGTGCCCGGCCCCGAGGGCCTCAAGTCGGAAACCGAACTGGCCCTGGAGATCGTCGACCAACTGCCGCCGCGCATGCGCGAGAAGGCCGTCAGCCGCAGGCCGGTGGAAATCCGCCCGGTGCACGTCGGCAACCCGTTCCTGCCGGTCTCCAGCGAGCCGGTCAAGCACGTCTGGTTCCGCGCAGACGGCGCGCTGCCGGACATCCCGGCGATCCACAAGTACATCCTCGCCTACGCCTCGGACTTCGGCCTGCTGACCACGTCGCTGCGCCCGCACGGGGTGTCCGTGTGGCAGAAGTTCATGCAGGTGGCGAGCCTCGACCACGCGCTGTGGTTCCACGACGACCTGCGCGCGGACGAGTGGCTGCTGTACGTCATGGACAGCCCCTGGGCCGGCGGCGGGCGCGGTTTCAACCGCGGCAGCGTGTACAACCAGCAGGGCAAGCTGGTGGCCTCGGTGGCGCAGGAGGGGCTGATCCGCCAGCGCGAGGACTGGAAGTGACGCTGGGCGAGGCGCGCCACTGGGTGTTCGACATGGACGGCACCCTGACCGTCGCCGTGCACGACTTCGCCCTCATCCGCCGCGAGCTGGACATCCCCGCGGAAGACGACATCCTCCATCACCTGGCGGCGCTGCCCGCTGAGGCGGCCTCGCGCAAGCGCGCCTGGCTGCTCGACCACGAACGCGAACTGGCGCGCGCCTCACGCCCGGCCGTGGGCGCGGTGGCGCTGGTGCGCGCCCTCTGCGAGCGCGGCTGCCGGCTCGGCATCCTCACCCGCAACGCCCATGAGCTGGCGCTGGTGACCCTGAAGGCGATCGGCCTCGACGACTGCTTCGCCGCCGACGATATCCTCGGCCGCGACGAGGCCCCGCCCAAACCCCACCCCGGCGGCCTGCTGCATCTGGCCGAACGCTGGGGCGTCGCCCCCGGCGCGCTGGTGATGGTGGGCGACCACCGCATGGACCTCCAATGCGCCCGCGCGGCCGGCGCGCATGCACTGCTGGTGAACCTGCCCGAGAACCCCTGGCCGGAATGGAGCGACGGCTTCGTGCGCGATTGCGCAGAGGTGCTGGCGGGGTTGGGTAGCTGATCCGAGGCAAAGGCCCCTCTCCCTCGGCCCTCTCCCATGAATGGGAGAGGGGGTGGTGCGGGGTGAGTGATGGAGTGCGGTGCTGGGCTGCTGAGTGTTTGGTGCTTGGTTATGGCTGGGATGATTCGGGGCAACGGCCCCTCTCCCCGGCCCTCTCCCATGAATGGGAGAGGGGGTGGTGCGGGGTGGGTGATGGAGTGTGGTGCTGGGCTACTGAGTGTTTGGTGCTTGGTTATGGCTGGGATGATTCGGGGCAACGGCCCCTCTCCCCGGCCCTCTCCCATGAATGGGAGAGGGGGTGGTGTGGGGTGGGGGATGGAGTGTGGTGCTGGGCTGGGCTGCTGAGTGTTTGGTGCTTGGTTATGGCTGGGATGATTCGGGGCGGTGGTCCTCTCCCCGGCCTCTCCCATGAAGGGGAGAGGGGCGTGCGCCAAGTCGAAGGGCTGCCGAGCCCCACGTCGTGGCGCCGAACCCGCACGGGCAGCCCCCTCTCCCGTTTACGGGAGAGGGCTGGGGAGAGGGCTGAAGCCTTCCAGCAGCGTCAGCCGTATACGCTCCAGCACCGCCTCCGTTTCCCCCAACACCTCGTGATTCCAGAAGCGCAGCACGCGAAAGCCGCGGTCCTCGAAATAGCGGTCGCGCGCGGCGTCCTTGTCCGACGCCTGCTGGTGCTGGCCGCCGTCCACCTCGATGATGAGGAAATGCTCCAGGCAAACGAAGTCGACGATATAGCGCCCCATGGGCTTCTGCCGCTTGAACTTGAGGCCTAGAAAACGATGGCCGCGCAGCTGACGCCACAGCAGTAGCTCGGCGTCGGTCATCTGGCTTCTCAGGGTCTTGCTGTTCGGTAACAGGTCCATGAGCATCCTTGCTCCCGTGACGATCCTGAGAACCTAGCCGATGTTCACAACGCCTTCGCCTCGAAGGTATCGCAGCTGTCCGGCGAGCCGCTTTCGAAGCCGGCCTTGAACCAGCGCACGCGCTGTTGCGAGGTGCCGTGGGTGAAGGAGTCGGGCACCACGCGGCCCTGGCCTTTGCGTTGCAGTTGGTCGTCGCCGATGGCGCTGGCGGCGTTCAGGGCTTCCTCGAGGTCGCCGGGCTCCATCCAGTCGAGGCGCTTCTGCGCGTGGAAGGCCCAGACGCCGGCGTAGCAGTCCGCCTGCAACTCCTGGCGCACCGAGAGCCCGCTGGCGCCCTCCATCGGCTGGCCGCTGCGGCGCGCGGCGTCCACGGTGGCGGGAACACCCAGCAGGTTCTGCACATGATGGCCGACTTCGTGGGCGATCACGTAGGCCTGGGCGAAGTCGCCGGCGGCCTTGAAGCGCTGTTCCAGTTCGCGGAAGAAACCGAGGTCCAGGTAGACCTTCTGGTCCAGCGAGCAATAGAACGGGCCGACCTGCGAAGAGGCATAGCCGCAGGCGGAGTTGGTGCCGCCGCTGAACAGGCGCAGTTCCGGCTGGCGGTACTGGCCTCCGCCGGTGGCGAAGAGCGCGGCCCAGGTGTCTTCGGTATCACCGAGGATCGCGCTGACGAAGTCCACCTCGGGATCGGCGCGGCCGTCCGCGGGCTGGCTCTGCTCGACCTGCGAGCCCTGGCCGGAGAGCTGGCCGAGGATCTGCAGCGGGTCCTGGCCCATCAGCAGGCTGATCACCACCACCGCGACGATGCCCCCGAGGCCCAGCCCGCCACCGATGCGCAGGCCGCTTCCACCGGAGCGGCCGTCCGTCACGTTTTCGCTTCTTCTCGCCCTTTGCCAACGCATTGCCGGATCTCCTTGAAGGCCGGTGAGTCCGGCGCTTCATGCTAGGACGCGCGAGGCGCGATGACGTTCAGTCGCAGGCCAGCACCACCCGGTCGCGGCCTTCGTTCTTCGCCTGGTAGAGCGCCTGGTCGGCGCGGCGCAGGGTGCGCTGGAAGTCCGGATGACCGTCGTGCAGGGCCACGCCGAGGCTGACGGTGGTGCGGATCGAGCGGTTCGCCGCGAGCTGGAAGACTTCCTCGGCGACTCGCCGGCGCACCCGCTCGGCGAGTGTCATGGCGGTGGCTTCTGTGGTGTCGACGAGGATCAGCAGGAATTCCTCGCCGCCGTAGCGGAAGGCGTAGTCGCCGCCGCGTATGCAGCTGGGAGAGAATCGCGGCGACCTGTTGCAGCACCAGGTCGCCGGCTTCGTGGCCGAGGTTGTCGTTGACGCTCTTGAAGTGGTCGATGTCGACCATCAGCACGGCGAACGGGCTGTGGGTGGTGCGCGCGAGGGCGATCTCGCGGTTTAGGACGACGCTGAGGAACTTGCGGTTGAGCATCTGGGTGAGGCTGTCGCGGCCGACCTCCAGTTCGCCGGCGCGGGCGAACAGGGTGTCCAGCAGGTAGCGCACGACGCGGGTGGATTCGCGAAGCTCGCGCAGTTGCCGCAACTTGCCCTCCGCCGGCTGGAAGTGGGCGATGCAGCGCTCGATACGGTCGACGTGTTCGCGGATGGCGCTCATCTCCACCGCGTCCTGGAAGGCATGCGTCGCCTTGTGTTTGAACCACAGGCCGAAGTCCGACTGCAGCAGCGGCTGCAACTGCCCGGCCTGGGCACCGAGGGCGATGTCGTACATCAGCTGGTTTTCCCAGTCGAGCAGGCCGGCGCGCTGGCGTTCGCGCTCGGTGCCGATGTTCTGCGATACCGAGAACATCCGGTAGGCCTCCTCGGAACGCGCGTTGCGCTGATGCGCCAGGGAGTACGCCTGGCTCATGACCTCCAGGGCGATGTCGATGTTCTCGCTGACGAAGGTGATGGCGTCGAGCTGGGCGCGTCCGAGCCTGGCGCTGCCCAGTTGCAGGAAGATCGCTGCCTTGAGGAAGCGCGCGCCGCGCATCACCAGGCTGATCGGGATGTCGACCCGCGCATGGATTTCGCCGATCCGTTTCTGCAGTTCGATCAGTTCGGGAACGTCGGAGCGGTTGCGCAGGGCGAACATCTCCTGCAGCCAGCGCCGCATCGACGGCTTGAGGTGTTCCTCGACGCGCTGGTGGGCGAGGAACTGCCCGGCGTGGCTGTCATCGCCCATGTGCTGGTAGAACCGTTCGGCAAGCGATTCGGCGTGCGCGTCGATCAGTGCGCCGACGGTTCGGCAGAGGGTGGCGTCGTAGCGGTCGATAAGGGCGCCCCAGTCGGCGGCCAGGGGAGCGAGAACATCGGCTGTCATGGGTGGGGTCCGATCACTGCGAGAGGACGGAAGCGTTGCGCGCTTAGGCGAAGCGCCATCATGCAAAGCGCGCGAATCTACACCAGCGTTCGCGCCTCTGCGCGTGTCCGAACGGTCGGTTCCTGACGAAAGGAAACACCCCGAACCACCTGTTTGACGCCGGTCAATGGGCCGGGTAGTCGCTCACTACGCTCTGTTTGCCGTCGGTGCCCACGCCGATCACCTGATAGGCGTCCTTGCGTTCGCCCATTTCCATACCCGGCGAGCCCATCGGCATGCCCGGCGTGGCGATGCCGGCCAGGTCGGCGCGCTGGCGCAGGGCGAGCACGTCCTTCGCCGGCACGTGGCCTTCGACGAACTTGCCGTCGATCACCCCGGTGTGGCACGAGCCGAGCGCGTGCGGCACGCCGAGGCGGGTCTTCAGCGCCGGCATGTCGTTCTCGATGTGGTCGCGGACGCTGAAGCCGTTCTGCTCCAGGTGCTTGATCCAAGACGTGCAGCAGCCGCAGTTGGGGTCGCGATAGACGTCGATGGCCACCGGCTCGGCGGCCTGGGCGACGCCGCCGACGAGCAGCGCGGCGAGCAGGGGAAATGCGCGCATGGTGAGTCTCCTGAGGGTGAGGCGCGCAGGATAGCGCGCCCGGTGGCGTCCGGGACTGGCCTGGCGCACGCCGAGGCGGCGAAGGTGTGACCGCCTGTTGCCGAAATGCGCTTCATCGGCCGTCAAAGGGTGCGACGAACCATCGCAGGTGGGTCTACTCTCAATTACAGATTCCGTCGCCGACACCCCGCCGGCGCGGTCTCGACACAGCCCCGTAAGGGGCGGGAGAGGAGGGAGCGCGATGATCAATCACGTATGGGGACTGTTGTCCCGTCCGACCCGCGAATGGGCCCAGATCAACACCGAAGGCGAAACCGTCATCCACCTGTATGCCCATCACGTGTTGCTGATGGCGCTGATACCGGTGGTCTGCGCCTTCATCGGCACCACCCAGATCGGCTGGAAGCTCGGCGACATGCAGACGTCGGAGGTGTCGCTACCCGTCGCCGTCGCCCTGGGTGCCGGCTTCTACCTGATGATCCTCGCCGCCATCGCGGTGATGGGAAACGTGATCTTCCGCATGGCCGAGCGTTATCCGGAGCGCCCCAGCGTCGACCGCTGCATCGTGTTCGCCGGCTACGTGGCGACGCCGCTGTTCCTCGCCGGCGCGGTGCTGCTCTATCCGCTGATCTGGCTGTGCATCCTGGTGGGCTGCGTGGCGCTCTGCTACACGGCCTATCTGCTGTACCTGGGGATTCCGTCGTTCCTGCAGATCCCGCGCAAGGACGGTTTCATCCTCTCCAGCGGAACCTTGGGCATCGGCGTGCTGGTGCTCGAGGCCCTGCTGGCGCTGACCGTGCTGATCTGGAGCGTGGGCTCGAACTTCGGCATCGGCCGGCTGTTCCTCGGCTGACGGCGAGCCGTTGGGTCAGCGCCGCACTAACAGCACGCCGGACTCCATGTGGTGCGTCCAGGGGAACTGGTCGAACAGCGCGCAGCGCTCGACGCGATGGGTGTCGTGCAGTTGCGCGATGTTCTGCGCCAGGGTTTCCGGATTGCACGAGATGTACAGGATGCGCTCGAAGCGTCGCGTCAGCTCGCAGGTGTCCGGGTCCATGCCGGCGCGCGGCGGGTCGACGAACACGCTGCCGAAGTCGTAGCTCGCCAGGTCGACGCCGGCCAGGCGGCGGAACGGGCGCACGCCGTTCAGCGCCTGGGTCAGCTCCTCGGCCGATAGCCGCACCAGGGTGACGTTGTCGATGGCGTTGTCGGCGAGGTTGGCCAGCGCCGCGTACACCGACGACTTGCTGATCTCGGTGGCCAGTACCTTGCGCACGCGGGTCGCCAGCGGCAGGGTGAAGTTGCCGTTGCCACAGTACAGCTCCAGCAGGTCGTCGTCGCGCTCGCCCAGCGCCTCGTAGGCCCAGGCGAGCATCTTGCCGTTCACCGTGCCGTTGGGCTGGGTGAAGGCGCCCTCGGGCTGGCGATAGCGAAAGCGCCGCCCGGCGACCTCCAGTTCCTCCTCGACGAAATCCCGCCCGATGACGATGCGCTGACCGCGCGACCGGCCGATCAGGCTGACCTGCAGGTCGGCCGCGAGCTGTTCCGCCGCCGCCTGCCAGGCGTCGTCCAGCGGCCGGTGGTAGGCCAGGGTGATCAGCGCGTCGCCGGCCAGGGTGGTGAGAAATTCCACCTGGAACAGCTTGAACGACAGCGCCGTGCTGGCCTGCCAGGCAGCCTTGAGCGGCGCCATCAGCGCGTTGATCCGCGCGCTGGCAATGGGGAAATCCTCGATCAGGATCGGCGTGTACTTGTCGCCCTTCTCGAACATCGCATAGAAGCGCTCCTCGTTTTCCCGCCACAGGCGGAACTCGGCGCGCAGCCGGTAGTGCTGCAGCGGCGAGTCGAACACCTGCGGTTCGGGCGCATCGAACGGTGCCAGCAGCTCGCGCAGGCGCGCGGTCTTCTCGGTGAGTTGCTGGGCGTAGGCGGCGGAATCGAGGGGGACGGAACTCATGGATCACTCAGGCGGGCGCGGAAATCGGGCGGCCATTGTACGGATTCGCCAGGACGGCGGGGATGGCTTTGTCATGGAACGGTAGCCCGCGGCAATTGAGTACCGGCGCATGACGGGCTGAAAACCCGCCCGGTACGCCTCGCCACCGTAGGGCGCGCCGCGCGCACCGCCCAGTCGGAGTGACGCAGCGCTGCGGTGCGCATGGCGCACCCTACGGCTTATAGCGGGGATGAGTCCTTCGGGGTCGGTGCTGGTTTATCCGGTCGAACCCGACCCGGTACGCCGCTACCGTAGGGTGCGCCGCGCGCACCGCCCGGTCGAAACGACGCAGCGCTTCCGTGCGCATGGCGCTCCCTACGGATACCAGCCGAGCTTGATCACGAAGAGGATCGAGAGCACCACCAGCGCCGAGTTCAGCTCGCGGCCGCGGCCGGCGAGCAGCTTGATCGCGGTCCAGGCGATGAAGCCGAAGGCGATGCCGTTGGCGATGGAGAAGGTCAGCGGCATGGCCAGCGCGGTGATCACCACCGGCGCGGCGACGGTGATGTCGTCCCAGTCGATCTCGGCCAGGCCGGCGGTCATCAGCACCGCGACGAACAGCAGCGCCGGTGCGGTGGCGAACGCGGGCACGCTGCCGGCCAGCGGCGAGAAGAACAGCGCGAAGAGGAACAGCACCGCCACCACGATGGCGGTCAGCCCGGTGCGCCCGCCGGCGCTGACACCGGCGGCGGACTCGATGTAGCTGGTGGTGGTCGAGGTGCCGAGCAGCGACCCGACCATCGCCGCGCTGCTGTCGGCGATCAGCGCTCGGCCCATCTTCGGCATGTAGCCGTCCTTGCGCATCAGGCCCGCCTTCTTCGCCACCGCGATCAGCGTGCCGGAGTTGTCGAACAGGTCGACGAAGAGGAAGGCGAAGATCACGCTGACCAGGCCGATGTCCAGCGCGCCGCGGATGTCCAGTTGCAGGAAGGTGGGCGCCAGCGACGGCGGCATGGAGACGAAGCCGCCGAAGCTCGATACGCCCAGGGCGATACCGGCCGCGGTGGTGACGAGGATGCCGATCAGCACCGCGCCGGTCACCTTGCGCGCCTCCAGGGCGACAATCAGGAAGAAGCCAAGGATCGCCAGCACCGCTTCTGGCTTCGCCAGGTCGCCCATGCCCACCAGCGTGGCCGGGTTGGCGACGACGATGCCGGCTTCCTTCAGGCCGATCAGGGCGAGGAACAGGCCGATGCCGGCGGCGATCGCCGAGCGCAGTTCCAGCGGGATGCTGTTGATGATCCATTCGCGGATGCGGAAGATCGAGAGCAGGAAGAACATGCAGGCCGAGAGGAACACCGCGCCGAGTGCCACCTGCCAGCTGTGGCCCATGTGCAGCACCACGGTGTAGGTGAAGAAGGCGTTCAGGCCCATGCCCGGTGCCAGCGCGATCGGGTAGTTGGCGATCAGGCCCATGATCGCCGAGCCGATGGCCGCGGCCAGGCAGGTGGCGACGAAGATCGCGCCCTTGTCCATGCCCGTCTCGCCGAGGATGCTCGGGTTGACGAAGAGGATGTAGGCCATGGTCAGGAAGGTGGTGACCCCGGCCAGGATCTCCGTGCGCACCGTGGTGTTGTGTGCCTTGAGTTGAAAGAGTCGTTCCAGCATGGCGATCTCCCGACGCGCTCTGCAGGCGCGCTTGATGCTCGTGGATGCGGTGCGTGGGCGCCGCGATGGGTTCGGCGGCCTCGGGAAGTTGCCCGGTCGGTCAGCAAAACGGCGCGAATCATAGCAAAACGGTAGCCGAAATCACCGCCCGTGGATCGGCTCGGCGAGCCCGCCGAACGCCGCTTCGCGCAAACCCGCGCGGCGCGCGGTACCCTCCACCCATCGACCTCTGGAGGTGCCTATGCCCCGAGCCCTGTTGGCCGTCGCCGACGGCGTGGAAGACCTGGAAACCGTGACCGTCCTCGACGTGCTGCGCCGCGCCGAGATCGAAGTGGTGATGGCCAGCGTGGAGGCGCGGCGGATGTTCACCTGTGCGCGCGGCAGCCGGCTGACCGCCGATGCCATGCTGCTCGACGTGCTGGCGCAGGATTTCGACCTGCTGGTGCTGCCCGGCGGCGCGGTGGGCGCGGAGCGGCTCGGCGCGCACCTGCCGCTGGCCGAACGGGTCCGCCGGCAGGCCGCCGCCGGTCTCGAATTCGCCGCGATCTGCGCGGCGCCGGCCCTGGCGCTGCAACCTTTCGGCGTGCTCAAGGGACGGCGCATGACCTGCTACCCCGCGTTCAGCGACCGCCTGTCCGGCTGCGTGTTCGTCGACCAGGCGGTGGTGGTCGACGGCAACCTGACCACGGCCCAGGGCCCGGCGGCGGCGCTGGAGTTCGCCCTGACCCTGGTCGAGCGCCTGGCCGGCAGGGCGGCGCGGCGCAAGGTCGGTGAGGCGATGCTGTTGCGCTGAGGCGGCCTGGTCGAACTCGCGCGCGCCCCGGCGGGTCAGTGAAGACAGGCCGGCGCTCCGATCGGTATCGAGTGAATGATGAGGCGAAACGAATGGATGGCGTCGATCTGACGGTGTTGCGGCGCGCCCGCGACTGGCTCCGCGAAGGCCATGACGTGGTGCTCTACAGCGTGGTGGAAACCTGGGGCAGCGCGCCGCGCCCGGTGGGGTCGCTGCTCGCCCTGCGCGGCGACGGGCGGGTCGAGGGTTCTGTGTCCGGTGGCTGCATCGAGGACGACCTGCTGGCGCGGTTGCCGCTGCGGGTCGACGAACAGGCGCGCTGCGCGCTGATCACCTATGGCGTGACCAAGGAGGAGTCGGCGCGTTTCGGCCTGCCCTGTGGAGGCACCCTGCGGCTGGTGCAGGAGCCCCTGCGCGACGCCGGCTGGATCGACGAGCTACTGCAACGCTGCGAGGCCCACGAACGCGTCGCCCGGCATTTACACCTGCGCAGCGGCGCCGTCACGCTGGCGCCGATCGGCCGCGAGCAGGCGCTGCACTTCGACGGCGAGCACCTGGTCGCGCCCTTCGGCCCGGCCTGGAGGCTGCTGCTGATCGGCGCCGGACAGCTGTCGCGCTACGTCGCCGACCTGGCGCACACGCTGGGTTTCGAGGTGCTGATCTGCGACCCGCGCGAGGCCTACGCCCACGACTGGCCACTAGAGCGGGTGCGCTTCCTGCCCGGCATGCCCGACGACGCGGTGCTCGCCGCTGAGCCGGATGCGCACACTGCCATCGTCGCGCTGACCCACGACCCACGCCTGGACGACATGGCGCTGCTCACCGCACTCGGTTCCGAGGCGTTCTACGTCGGCGCGCTGGGGTCGAGGACGAACAACGAGAAACGCAAGCAGCGGCTGATCTCCCTGGGGCTGGACGCCGCCGATGTCGGCCGCCTGCACGGCCCGATCGGCCTGCCCATTGGCAGCCGCACGCCGGCGGAAATCGCCCTGTCGCTGATGGCCGAGATCGTCGCCCTGAAGAACGGCGCGCGGGTTGCCCTGCCAGGTCGCCAGGCCGGGCTGGATGCGGCTCGGCCCGGCGCGGCCCGACTGAAGTCCGCCTGATGCGGGGGGGCGTTCGTACCCTGCTGCTCGCCGCCGGCGTGGGCAGCCGCTATCGCGCGGAAAGCGACAGCGACAAGCTGCTGGCGCCGAGCCGGGCGGGCGATCCGCATTCCACACCGGTGCTGCTGGCCGCGCTGCACACCCTGCAGGGCGTCGCCGAGGAGCTGGTGGTGGTGGTCCGCGCCGACAACGCCGCGCTGATCGAGCGCCTGCGCGGGGAGCCCTGCAATCTGCTGGTCGTGGAAACCAATGGCCTCGGCCACAGCCTGGCACAGGCGGTGCGCGCGCATCCGGCCGAGCGGGGCTGGCTGGTGGCGCTCGGCGACATGCCCTACGTGCGGCGCGACACGCTGCTGGCGGTGGCGCAGGCGATCCGGCCGAAGGGGCTGGTTGCGCCGGTCTACCAGGACCAGCTCGGCCATCCGCGGGGCATCGGCAGCGCTTATCGTGAACAACTGCTGGCGCTGGACGGCGAGCGCGGCGCGCAGACGCTGTTCCAGGGCGACGCGGTGCAGCGCCTGGCCCTGGACGATCCCGCCGTCCTGCGCGACATCGACCGCCCCGGTGACCGTCTTGCCTAGGACAAGGTCCAGCCTCCCCACTGACTCGGGTAGGGTGGGCTTCAGCCCACCAGCGTGCCCACCCGTGGCCTCGGCGTATCGGTGGGCTAAAGCCCACCCTACGGCTCGCGCAGCCCATGTGGTGTGCATGGCGCATCCTGCGGGTGACGAGACGGGTGCACCACGCGCACCGGCGCATCGCGTTGCGGAGAAGCCCGCCGGATCGATACCGCTCCTCGCCTGCGCTGAACGTTTCCGGGCCTGTCTGCGTCGTACCTCGTAGACGCGGAACACCGCGCAGCGAGTGCCCGCCGCCGGGCGCGAATGCAGACCAGACCGTGAGGCACCCATGAGCGCCACCTCCCTTCGCGAGGGCCGCAGCGATCCTGCCGCCCATTCGATTTCCCTCGTTCTCAATGGCCAGCCGCGTCAGCTCGACGTATTGCCCTGGACCACCGTGCTCGACCTGCTGCGCGAACAGCTCGACCTGACCGGCAGCAAGAAAGGCTGCGACCACGGCCAGTGCGGCGCCTGCACCGTGCTGCTGGACGGCAAACGGGTGAACGCCTGCCTGACCCTGGCGGTGATGCTCGACGGCCGCGACCTGACCACCATCGAAGGACTTGCCAACGGCGACCAGTTGCACCCGTTGCAGGAAGCCTTCGTCAGGCACGATGCCTTCCAGTGCGGCTATTGCACGCCCGGGCAGATCTGCTCGGCGGTCGGCCTGGCCCGCGAAGGGCGTGCGCAGAGCCGCGACGAGATCAGCGAGCTGATGAGCGGAAACCTCTGCCGCTGCGGCGCCTACAACAACATCCTCGATGCCATCGAGGAGGCGCTGCCGGCCACGCGCGGGGAGGGCGGCGCATGAATCCCTTCGCCTACAGCAAGCCGGCCGCGGTCAATGAGGCGCTGCGCCTGGCCGGGCCGAACGCGCGCTTCATCGCCGGCGGCACCAACCTGCTCGACCTGATGAAGGAAAACGTCACCCGTCCCGAGCGGCTGATCGACATCAACGGCCTGCCGCTGCGCGGTATCGACGCCACCGCCAGCGGCGGCCTGCGCATCGGTGCGCTGGTGAGCAACGCCGACCTGGCCTGGGACGCGCGCATCGAGCAGCGCTACCCGCTGCTGGCCCAGGCGATTCTCGCCGGCGCCTCGCCGCAACTGCGCAACATGGCCAGCACCGGCGGCAACCTGCTGCAGCGCACCCGTTGCTACTACTTCTACGACGCCGGCGTGCCGTGCAACAAGCGCGAGCCCGGCAGTGGCTGCCCGGCGAAGGACGGGCTCAACCGCATCCACGCGATCCTCGGTGCCAGCGACGACTGCGTGGCGGTGAACCCCTCGGACATGTGCGTGGCGCTGGCCGCGCTTGAGGCGGTGGTGATCGTCGCCGGACCGCAGGGCGAGCGACGCATCGATTTTGCCGATTTCCACCGGCTGCCGGGCGATACGCCGGAGCGCGACAACGTGCTGGCCGACGACGAGCTGATCCTCGCCGTCGAGCTGCCGGCCGAAGGCTTCGCCGCGCACAGCCGCTACCTGAAGATCCGCGACCGCGCCTCCTACGCCTTCGCCCTGGTTTCCGTCGCCGCGGCGCTGGAGCTGGACGGCGGCATCATCCGCGCGGCGCGCCTCGCCCTCGGCGGCGTCGCCCATAAGCCGTGGCGCCGACAGGAGGCCGAGGAGGTGCTGATCGGCAAGCCGGCCAGCGACGAGACCTTCGCCCTCGCCGCCGACCTGTTGCTCGAAGGTGCCCGTCCGCTGGCGCACAACGGCTTCAAGATCGAGCTAGCGCGCCGCGCCGTCGTTCGCGCACTGGGCGATGCCGCCCATTCCATCCAGCACCAGGGAGGCCGCCCATGAACGCCCACGCCCAACCGGATTCGTCGCCGCTCGGCCGGCCACTGGATCGCGTCGACGGCCCGTTGAAGGTCACCGGACAGGCGCGTTACGCCGGTGAATTCAACGAGGGCGGGCTGCTCTACGGCAGCGTGGTGTCGAGCACCATCGCCCGCGGTCGCGTGCTGTCCATCGATGGTGCCGCCGCCGAGGCAGTGCCCGGCGTGCAGCTGGTGCTGACCCACCTGAACCGCCCGCGCCTGGCGGCCGACGACGACAGCTACGAGGACATGGATTCCGCCGAGGGTTCGGCCATCCGCCCGCTGTTCAACGACCGGGTGCTCTACAGCGGCCAGCCGCTGGCGCTGGTGGTGGCCGACAACCTGGAGATCGCCCGGCATGCCGCCTCGCTGGTGACCATCGAGTACGCCGCCGAGGCGCACCAGACCGATCTGGTCGCGGCCCTCGACCAGGCCCACGCGGCCCCGGCCGAGCTGCCAGAACCGCGCGGTGACGCCGAGGCCGCGCTGCTCGGCGCCGCGTTGAGTATCGAGCTGGAATACGCGCTGCCCATCGAGCACCACAACCCGATGGAACCGCACGCCTCGACGGTGCTCTATCAGGACGACGGCAGCCTGCTCATCTACGACAAGACCCAGGGGCCGCAGAACAGCCAGCAATACGTGCAGCACGTGTTTCTGCTGGACAAGGAAAAGGTGCGCATCCTCGCGCCCTTCGTCGGCGGCGCCTTCGGCTCCGGCCTGCGCCCGCAGTACCAGTTGCCACTGGCGGTGATGGCGGCGCTGGTGCTGAAGCGCTCGGTGCGGGTGACGCTGACCCGCCAGCAGATGTTCACCTTCGGCTATCGCCCGCGGATGTTGCAGCGCCTGCGCCTGGGGTGCACGGCCAACGGCACGCTGCAGGCGATCACCCACGACGCCTTCGCCCAGACCTCGCGCTTCGAGGACTTCACCGAGCACGTGGTGGAGTGGTCCGGCATGCTTTATCACTGCGACAACGTGCGGCTGGGCTACCAGATGGTCCCGTTGGACGTTTTCACCCCGCTGGACATGCGCGCGCCGGGCGCCACCGAGGGCGTGTTCGCCCTGGAGTGCGCGATGGACGAGCTGGCCTGCGCGGCCGCCATCGATCCGTTGCAACTGCGCCTGCTGAATTTCGCCGACACCAACCAGAACGAGGGCAAGCCATACTCCAGCAAGGAGCTGCGCGCCTGCTACGCGCAGGGCGCCGAGCGCTTCGGCTGGGACCGGCGCTCGATGGAGCCGCGCAGCATGCGCGACGGCCACCAGCTGGTCGGCTGGGGAATGGCGACCGGCGTCTGGGAGGCGATGCAGAATCCGGCCAGCGCCAGGGCCGCGCTGGCCGCCGACGGCACGCTGACGGTGAGCAGCGCCACCACCGATATCGGCACCGGCACCTACACGGTGATGACGCAGATCGCCGCCGCCGCGATGGGCCTGCCGGTGGAACAGGTGGAATTCAAACTTGGCGATTCGAGCCTGCCGACCGCGCCGCTGCAGGGCGGCTCGTTCACCGTGTCCTCGGTGGGCACCGCCGTGCAGCAGGCCTGCACGGCCTTGCAGGGCAAGCTCTTCGAGGTGGCGCAGCGCCTGCCGCAGTCGCCCTTCGCCGGGGCGGTGCTGGAGCAGGTCGAGTTCGTCGACGGCCAGTTGCGCCTGCGCGAGTCGCCGGAGACCGCCCTGGCCATCGCCGAGGTGCTCGCCGCCAGCGGCCCGCTGGAAGCCCAGGCCGATGCCAAGCCGGACGAAAAGCGCGACAAGTTCGCCACCGCCACGCACTCGGCGGTGTTCGTCGAGGTGAAGGTGGACGAGGCGCTGGGCAGCATTCAGGTCAGCCGGGTGGTCAGCGCCATCGCCGCCGGCCGCGTGGTCAACCCGAAGATGGCGCGCAACCAGATTCTCGGCGGCGTGGTTTGGGGCATCGGCATGGCGCTGCAGGAGGAAACCCAGATCGACCACAACCTGGGGCGCTACATGAACCACAGCCTCGCCGAGTACCACATCCCGGTAAACGCCGACATCCACGACATCGAGGTGATCTTCGTCGAGGAAAACGACGACGTGGTCAACGCGCTGGGCTCGAAAGGGGTCGGCGAGATCGGCATCGTCGGCGTCGCCTCGGCGGTGGCCAACGCGATCTACCACGCCACCGGCAAACGCATCCGCGAACTGCCGATCACGCTGGACAAGCTGCTGTAGGGATTGGTTGACGTAGTGAGATGTTTGCCGTGACACCGCCCGGTGGATCGGTGAAGCGTGAGACCGCTATGCGTAGGGTGCGCCATGCGCACCATGCGGGGCGTGTGGTGCGCGCGGCGCACCCTACGGGTTCACGGCGGCTGTGGTGCGCTTGTTCCCTAGCTGGTAGGGCGAGTGAAACCCGCGGCTCGGTGTTCGGCGGGCATTGGCATAGCGGATTGTCCCCGCCCTACGGATGACCGCTCTGCGTAGGGTGCGCCATGCGCACCATGCGGGGCGTGCGGTGCGCGCGGCGCACCCTACGGGTTCGGGGCGGCTGTGATGCGCTTGTTCCCTAGCTGGTAGGGCGAGTGAAACCCGCGGCTCGGTATTCGGCGGGCATTGGCCTCGCGGATTGCCCCCGCCCTACGGATGACCGCTCTGTGTAGGGTGTGCCATGCGCACCGTGCTGGCATCTGGTGCGCGCGGCGCACCCTACGGTTTCGGGGGCGAGCCGGCCTGCAGGTGCTCCTCGGCTTTTGGTTCGCGCAACCGGTCGCGGTTGGCGAGGGTCGGGAACAGCTTGATCCAGGCGCCGGTTACCAGCAGCGTGCCGACGCCGCCGAGCACCACCGCCTGGACGGTGCCGAACCAGTGCGCGGTGAGGCCGGATTCGAATTCGCCGAGCTGGTTCGAGGCACCGATGAACAGGCCGTTCACCGCGCTGACCCGGCCGCGCATCTCGTCAGGCGTCTCCATCTGCACGAAGGTGCTGCGGATCACCACGCTGATCATGTCCGCGGCGCCGAGCACGGCGAGCACCGCCAGCGAGAACCAGAACGAGGTGGAAAGACCGAAGGCGATGGTGGCCACGCCGAACAGGCCGACCGAGGTGAACATCACCCGGCCGACATGGCGCTCGACCGGAAAACGCGCCAGCCAGAACGACATCAGCAGCGCACCCACCGCCGGCGCCGAGCGCAACAGGCCGAGGCCCCAGGGGCCGGTGAGCAGGATGTCGCGGGCGAACACCGGCAACAGCGCGGTGGCGCCGCCGAGCAGCACGGCGAACAGGTCCAGGGAGATCGCGCCGAGCACGTCTCGACGGCTGCGGATGAAGCGAATGCCGGCCAGCAGCGAATGCAGGGTGGCCTTCTCCTGTTTCATCGGCTGCTGGCGCGCCGGCAGTTGCAGCATCAACGCCACGGCGAGGCCATAGAGCAGCACGGCCGGGCCGTAGACCCAGATCGAGCCGAAGGCGAACAGCAGGCCGCCGAGGGCCGGCGAGATGATGGTCGCCGCCTGCATCGCCGAACCGGACGCCGCCACCGCCGCCGGGAACAGGGCGGGCGGGATGATGTTCGGCAGCAGCGCCTGGGTGGTCGGCATCTCGAAGGCGCGGGCGGTGCCGAAGAGGAAGGCGATGGCGAAGATCATCTCGCGGGTGACGCTGTCGGTGGCGCTGCCGATCACCAGCGCGAGGGCCGTCAGCCCTTGCAGCGTCTGGCACAGCGCGGCGACCTTGCGCCGGTCGTAACGGTCGGCGACGTGCCCGGTGTGCAGCATGAACAGCACGCGCGGCATGAACTCGAAGAGCCCGACCAGGCCCAGGTCGAGGACATTGCCGGTCAGCTCGTAGATGTGCCAGCCGATGGCCACGGTGATCATCTGGAAGGCGCTGGAGGTGAACACCCGGGCGAACCAGAAAGCGAGGAAGGGGCGCTGATGGCGAAGAAGTAGTTTGGCGTGGGTGGACATGCGGCGGGTCGCCTCGGAAGCGGGGGCGCAGAGTAGCACGCAGGTAACCGGATGTTTCGGCGGGCCGCCCGGCTGCTACCGAGGGTGCAGATGAACCAAGGGCGCCTCGCGGGGCGCCCTCAGGGGTTGAACGGACTCATGCGATGTCCTCAGGAAGCGCGGTTGTGCTCGGCATCCTGCTGGGCCACCAGATTGCCCTGGTCGAAGCCGCTCTCGATCAGCGAGGCGCGGTTGTGCTCGGCGTCCTGTTGGGCGACCTGGTCATGGTTGGAGCGGGTTTCGATCAGCGAAGCGCGGTTGTGTTCGGCGTCCTGTTCGGCAACCAGGACTTGGGCGGCCGGAGTGACACCTGCGGTTTGGTTCTGGATGGCAGGCTGTGCGGCGAAAGCGGCGGTGGAGAGGCCGGCGACGATCAGGCTGGCGAGAAGTTGAGTTTTCATGGTGCACCTCGTGTTCGGAAGAAGTCGGTAAGTGAGTACGGTTCCCATGCTAGCGCGACGGATTCGATAAAGAAGACGATCCGTGTGATGGTGTATATCGACGCGCTTAATTGTTTGATTATCATTAGTTAAAACAATTGGTTAGGTCGTATATCAGCGGATTTATGGGCGGCCTTCGAGGCGTCGCAAGGAAGTTTATAATTGATCTAAAATATCCATAAATTAGATGTTTTCGCCGTGATCGGACCTCCGGATGTATTAGCAGCCGGTAGGTCGCGCATCGCATCGGTTTTCATTTGAAAGTTATTCTCGATAAATATATGGTCCGCCTCTTCCCGAGCCTCGAGTGTTCGACGTGTCGTCGCCCTCCGATTCCCCGTCCCCCGACGGCCAGTTCCAGCGCCATGCCGGCGAGCTGCTGCGTTTTCTCACGCGCCAGCTGAATTGCTCGGAACTGGCGGCGGACCTGCGGCAGGAAACCTGGCTGCGTTTCCGTCGCGCCCAGCCGGGGGAGATCGGCAACCTGCGGGCGTTTCTCTACCGCATCGCGCGAAACCTGGTCATCGATCATCTCCGCCAGCTGGACGCCCGCGCGCCGCAGGAACCGATGGACGAGCAACTGGAAAGCCCCATGCCCGGACCTGAACGTTTCGCCTCCGGCAGCCAGCAACTGGCGCAGCTGCATGCGCTGTTGCAGGAACTGCCGCCGCACGTGCGCAAGGCCCTGCTGTGGAATCGCCTCGACGGGCTGACCCAGCGCGAGATCGGCGATCGCCTCGGCGTCTCCGAAAGCATGGCCGGGCGTTATATCCTGAGGGCCCTCGAGTACTGCCAGAGCCGCATGGATGACCCGTCATGAATGAGCCCGCCACCCGTGCCCGCGAATGGCTGGTGCTGCTCAACTCCGGTCGCGCCAGCGCCGCCCAGCGAGCCGAGGCGGAGGCCTGGCGCCAGGCCTCGGCGGCGAATGCCGAGGCCTGGAACCGCGCGCAGCGCCTGTGGGGCCTGATCGGTGAGCTGGGCAGCAGCGCCGCGGCGGTCGACCCCGTGCCGCTGCCCGCGCCACGCCGTCGTTCGCGGCTGGGTTGGGCCGCGCCGCTGGCAGCGGCCGCCTGCCTGGTGATCGCCCTGTGGCTGCCGCAGGAACGCTGGGTCGGCTGGTACGCCGACATCCACACGGGCGCGGGGCAACTGCGTGAAGTGGCGCTGGAGGACGGTTCGATCCTGATGCTCAACGGCAATACCGCGCTGGACTGGGACATGCACGGCGGCGAGCGCCGCGTTCGGCTGTATCAGGGCCAGGCGGATTTCCAGGTCGCCAAGGATGCCAAGCATCCGTTCGTCATCCAGGCCGGGCCGGCGCGCATCCGCGTCACCGGCACCCGTTTCGACGTCAACTACAGCGGTGACCGCGTGCTCTTGTCGGTCAGCGAAGGGCGCGTCGAGGCGAGCCAGGAAGGTCAGCCGGCGGTGGCGGTGACCGCGCAGCAGCAGGTGCTCTGGCAACACGGCGTGCTGCAGGCGGTCCAGCCGCTGGATGCCAGCCAGGCGCTGGCCTGGCAGCGCGGACGGCTGGTGTTCAGGTCGCAACCGCTGGAAGAGGTGTTCGCCGAGCTTGCGCGCTACCAGGATGGCCGCGTGCTGTTCCTCGACGATCAAGCCCGGCGGCTGGCGGTCACCGGAGTGTTCTCCCGGCAGCAGCCGCAGGCGATCTTCGACGCCATCGAGGCGACCCTGCCTGTCAGGTTGACGCGCCTTCCCGGCCTCCTGCTGGTCTCCGCCAGCGGCGCGCAGGCCCCGGCCCGGTAGCCGGAACGCGTCCCGATTTTCGCGGGCGCGAAAATAAAGTGGCGTGCCAGGTTCAGAAAAGAGAGGGCGTTTCGTCTTCCTCCTGCAAATGCGAATTTCTCGCATCGTCCTTTGCAGTGATCAGGAATCGAACCATGCGGCCACATCGCCATCCTCTCGCCCGCGCCCTTCTCGTCGCTCATTTCGCCATCGCCCTGCCGGCCGCCTGGGCCGTGCCGCTGGATGTCCCCGTGCAGAGCCTGGAATCCGCGCTTACCGCCTTCGCCGAGCAGGCCGACATCCGCCTGCTCTACAGCGCCGAGATGACCGACGGCCTGAGCACTGCGCTGCCCCTGAAGGGCGATTACTCCGTGGCCGAAGGCCTGCAGCGCCTGCTGCAAGGCTCCGGGCTGGGCTACCAGGCCGCCGGCGACGGCACCATCACCCTGGTGCGCAACCCGCAGGGCGCGGCTCTGGAACTCGGTACTGCGACCGTTACCGCGCGCTCGGCCGCCGCTGACGGCCTGCCGGAAGCCTACGCCGGCGGCCAGGTGGCCCGCGGCGCGCGCATGGGCATCCTGGGCAACCAGGACATGCAGGACGTGCCGTTCAGCTTCTCCAGCTACACCTCCGAACTGATTGAGAAGCGCCAGGCGCAAACCCTCGGCGACGTGCTCGCCAGCGATCCGGCCGTGCGCCAGTCCTACGGCTTCGGCAACTTTTCGCAGGTCTTCGTCATTCGCGGATTTCAGCTCTACTCCGACGACATCGCCTTCAACGGGCTTTACGGGATACTGCCGCGGCAGATCATCTCCACCGAGGCGGTCGAGCGGGTCGAGGTGTTCAAGGGCGCCAACGCCTTTCTCAACGGCGTGGCGCCCGGCGGCAGCGGCGTGGGCGGGGCGATCAACGTCGTGTCCAAACGCGCCGAAGACACACCGACGCGCCGTGTGACGCTGGATTACACCAGCGACAGCAAGACGGGCGTCCACCTCGACCTCGGGCGGCGCTTCGGCGAGGACGATCGCTTCGGGGTGCGTGCCAACATCGCCCAGCGCGACGGCGAGTCGGCCGTCGATGGGGAGAACTCGCACTTCACTCTGGCGGCGTTCGGGCTGGATTACCGCGGCGACCGCTTGCGCCTGTCGACCGATTTCGGCTACCAGAAACAGCGTGTCAACGAAGGGCGGTCGGTGGTCTATCTGACCACCAGCGGGCCCACCAGCACGCTGGCGGGCAAGACCCCGGAGGCGCCGCATGCCTCGAACAACTATGCGCAGCCCTGGAGCTGGTCGGAGCTGGAAGACACCTACGGCATGGCCAGCGCCGAATACGACCTGACCGATAACTGGACGGCGTACCTTTCCGCCGGCGGCAAATACACCCGGGAGAACGGTGTATATGCCTCCAACTATGTTTACGGCGCCAACGGCGACGCGCGCGTAGGCCGGCTCTATTCGCCACTGGACCAGGAAACCCGAAGCGCCGTTGCAGGGCTCCGCGGGCAGCTGTCCACCGGGGCGGTGAGTCACCAGCTGAACCTGGCCATCAACGGGACCTGGCAGGAAAAGCGCAACGCTTATGAATCCACCCTGGCGGCCAACCGTGGCTACGGCAACCTGTACGACGGCGCGCCGGTCGCCGAGCCGCCGGCCAATACCCTGGCCGGCGACATCCATGACCCGGACACGACCGCCAAGGTACGCAACCGCAGTGCCGCGATCTCCGACACCCTGGGCTTCCTCGACGACCGGGCGTTGCTCACCCTCGGGCTGCGCCGCCAGTCCATCGCGGCGGATGCCTGGAGTGCGGTGAGCGAACTGCGCACCTCCAACTACGACGACAGCATCACCACGCCGGTCTACGGGTTGGTGATCAAGCCCACCGACTATCTGTCGCTCTACGCCAATCGCATCGAGTCCCTTCAGCAGGGGCCTACGGCCCCCGCCGCTTCGAGCAATCCGGTAGGGCAGATGTTCGCGCCCTATCGCAGCAAGCAGATCGAGGCGGGCATCAAGCTCGACTGGGGCACCTACGGCGGCAGCCTCGGGGTGTTCCGCATCGAACAGCCTCAAGGGGTGACCGGCACCGACAACATCTACCGGGTGGACGCGGAGCAGCGTAACCGCGGGGTGGAGGCGAGCCTCTTCGGCGAGCCGCTCGACGGCCTGCGTGTTCTTGTAGGCGCCACCTGGACCGACGCCGAACTGCGCGGCACCCTCAATGGCACCAACGATGGTAATCAGGCGGTGGGTGTTCCCGAGTTCCAGTTCAACATCGGTGCCGACTTCGATGTGCCGGGCGTGCCGGGACTCTCGCTCAACGGCCTGCTGCTGCGCACCGGCGGGCAGTTCTATGACTCCGCGAACGAGTACAGCATTCCCGCCTGGACCCGGGTGGATCTCGGTGCGCACTACGCATTCAAGCTGGATGAACGCGACATCACCCTGCGCGCCGGCCTGGAGAACGTCGCCAACGAGGACTACTGGGCGTCGACCAATGGAGGCTACCTGACCCAGGGTGCGCCGCGCACGCTGAAGGTTTCGGCCACCGTCGATTTCTGAGGTGTTTCCGGCGCCCCTCGTGCGGCGCCGGAGGCGCTACTTGCGCGCCTTGAGGATGACGAACTTGGGCGTCGCCGCGACCTGCTCCACGCCGCGGAACAGGCGCTTGAGCTTGACGTGATAGCCCAGGTGGCGGTTGCCGACGATCCACAGTTCGCCGCCCTGCACCAGCGCCGCGTGGGCCTGCTGGAACATCCGCCAGGCGAGGAAATCGCCGACCGCCTGCTGCTGGTGGAAGGGCGGGTTGCACAGCACCAGGTCCAGCGAATCCGCCGGCTGGCTGGCGAGGCCGTCGTCGGCGCGAATCTGCACCGGGCGTTCGCCCAGCGCCGCACGCCAGTTGGCCGCCGCCGACTGCACGGCCATGTACGACTCGTCCACCAGCGTCAGCTGCGCCTGGGAGTTGCCCAGCGCGTAGACGATGCCGAGCACGCCGTTGCCGCAGCCGAGGTCGGCCACGCGCAGTTCGCCCAGTTGCCGCGGCAGGTGCGCGAGGAACGCGCGGGTGCCGATGTCCAGGCCTTCGCGGCAGAACAGGTTGGCGTGGTTGAGCAGTTCCAGCGGCGGCTGCTCCAGGCGGTAGCGGCTGGGGTAGGGCGAGCGCGGCGCCGCTTTCTGCTCCGGCGTGGCGAACAGCAGCCGCGCCTTCTTCACCGCCAGCGAGGCCTGCAGCGGGCCGATGTATGTCTCCATCAGCTCGCCGGCGGCGCGCGGCAGGTGCTTGATCATCGCCCCAGCGACCACCCGCGCGCCCGGCGCCAACTGGTCGTGCAGGCGAATCAGCTGTTCTTCGAGCAGCGCCAGGGTCTTCGGCACGCGGATCAGCACCCAGTCGAACGGACCTTCGGCGCGCTGGCTGGCGGGCACGAACGCGACGGCGTCGGCGGGCAGGCCATTACGGGCGAGGTTCTTCTGCAGCGCCAGGTGGCCCAGGTGCGAATCGCCGCTGCTGACCACGCGGGCCTTGCCGGCCAGGGAGCAGGCGAGGGCGCCGAAACCGTCGTTGAGCAGCAGCACCCGGTCGTCGGCTACCAGCCCCTGCTGGTGCAGATGGTTCAACAGGTACTCGTCGGCGGCATCGAAGGCCTGCAGCGGCTCGTGGTTCTGCTCCGGCTGACGGATCAGTTCGAGTTGGGCGAAGGGCGTGGTGAAGGTGTTCATCGGCGGATCGCGGGCGCTGGCGGCTGGGCCCGGCATTCTACCTGCAAGCGACGCCCGCCGAAGCGCCCGGTACTTGCTTCATTTGACGTGTCTTTCACATCGGCTTGACCTGGCGTTGATGAGGGCGCGGCTAGGATGCGCGCGCCCGGCTTCCTCGCCGGACGCCTCCCACCTGTCGCCGTATCCACAGGAAGTGTCCATGCCGTCGTCGTCATCCCGTTCCCGCCTGCCCGCGCCGCGCGCGTCCATCGCCCGTCACCTGGCGTTCACCCTGGGGAGCGGGCTCGTCCTGCTCGTCCTCTATTCGCTGCTGCGCGCGGCCTTGCTGGTGTACAACCGCGAGCTGATCGGCAGCGCGACGCCCGAGATGTTCGGCGAGGCCTTCTTCAATGGCCTGCGCTTCGACCTGCGCCTGGCGGTCTACGCCTGCGCGCCGCTGGTGCTGTGTCTGCTGTGGGCGCCGGCGATGCGCCTGCGCGGGGCGATGCGCGCGTGGCTGGTGCTGTTCGCCAGCCTCACGCTGTTCCTCGGTCTGCTGGAAATGGACTTCTACCGTGAGTTCCACCAGCGCCTCAACGCGCTGGTGTTCCAATACCTGCAGGAAGACCCGACCACCGTCGCCAGCATGCTCTGGCACGGCTTTCCGGTGGCGCGCTACCTGCTGGCCTGGGCGCTGGGAACGCTGCTGCTGGCCTGGCTGTTCAAGCGCCTGGACCTGGCGACCCGCGCCGCGCCGCAGTCGTCGGGCCGGGGCGCCGCCTGGTACTGGCGCCTGCCGGTGTTCGCGCTGTGCCTGGTGGTCTGCGTGATCGCCGCACGCGGCAATCTGCGCCAGGGGCCGCCGCTGCGCTGGGGCGATGCTTACACCACCGAATCGATGTTCGTGAACCACCTCGGCCTGAACGGCACCCTGACCCTGGTGGACGCCGCCAAGCACAGTTTTTCCTCGCACCGGCAGAACGCCTGGAAGGCCAGCCTGCCCGCGGATAGGGCCCTGCAGGTGGTGCGCGAGATGCTGCTGACGCCCAACGACCGCCTGGTCGATGCCGACAGCGCCGCGCTGCGCCGTGACACCACGCCGCCAGAAGCCGGCACGCTGCCGATCCGCAACGTGGTGGTGATCCTGCTGGAGAGCTTCGCCGGGCGTTACGTCGGTGCGCTGGGCGAGCCGGGCAACATCACGCCGAACTTCGACCGCCTGGCTAAGGAGGGGCTGCTGTTCACCCGTTTCTTCTCCAACGGCACCCACACCCATCAGGGGATGTTCGCCACCATGGCCTGCTTTCCCAACCTGCCGGGCTTCGAATACCTGATGCGCATGCCGGAGGGCGCGCACCGCTTCTCCGGGCTGCCGCAGCAACTGAATGCCCGCGGTTACCGCGACGTGTACGTCTACAACGGCAATTTCCAGTGGGACAACCAGTCCGGGTTCTTCAGCAACCAGGGCATGAGCCGCTTCGTCGGCCGCGAGGATTTCGTCGACCCGGTGTTCATCGATCCGACCTGGGGCGTGTCCGACCAGGACATGTTCGATCGCGGCGCCGAGGAACTGCTCAAGCTGGGCAGTGACGGAAAACCCTTCTACGCGCTGTTGCAGAGCCTCTCCAACCACACGCCTTACGCGTTGCCCAAGGATCTGCCGGTGGAGCCGGTCACCGGGTTCGGCTCGAACGATCTGCACCTCACCGCGATGCGCTACGCCGACTGGGCGCTGGGCCAGTTCTTCGAGAAGGCGCGCAAGGCGCCGTACTTCAAGGACACCCTGTTCGTGGTGCTCGGCGACCACGGTTTCGGCAGCACCGAACAGCTCACCGAGATGGACCTGTTCCGCTTCAACGTGCCGCTGCTGCTCATCGGGCCGGGCGTGCAGGAGAAGTTCGGCAGCCTGCGCGACACCGTCGGCACGCAGATCGACGTGGTGCCCACCATCATGGGCCGGCTCGGCGGCACCACCCGCCAGCAGTGCTGGGGCCGCGACCTGCTCAACCTGCCGGCCGGCGACCAGGGCATCGGCATGATCAAGCCGTCCGGCGGTGAACAGACCGTGGCGCTGGTGAAGGGCGGGCAGATCCTCGTGCAGCCGCGCGACCTGCCGTCGCGGCTGTACGACTACCGGCTCGGCCACGATGCCAAGGTCAGCCTGGCCACCGATACGGCGGCCGAAGCGCAGATGAAGGACACCCTCGACGCCTTCATCCAGACCGCCACCCGCAGCCTCAAGGAGAACACCGCCGGCGCCGTCGGCCAGCCGTAAGTCGCGGGCGCGCTCCGGCGCAGAGGCGAAACCTATGCCTCTGCGCGGGCTATACACCTGCCGCCCGCCGGTGTTTATGCCGTTGGCAATGCGCGACACTAGGCGCGCATTGCCAGACGAGAGCGAGCCATGACCGCCAGCGACGACAAGTTCACCCGCCAGACGCTGCTCGACGTGCAGCCGCTGACCCCAAGTCTGTTCAGCCTGCGCACCACGCGCGATCCGGGTTTCCGCTTCCGCGCCGGTCAGTTCGCCCGGCTCGGCGTGACCAAGGCCGACGGCAGCACGGTGTGGCGGGCCTACTCCATGGTCTCGGCACCGCACGACGAATTCCTCGACTTCTTCTCCATCGTCGTGCCGGGCGGCGAGTTCACCAGCGAGCTGAGCCGCCTGCGGGTCGGCGACGAGCTGCTGGTGGACAAGCAGGCCTTCGGTTTCCTTACCCTCGATCGCTTCGTCGACGGCCGCGACCTCTGGCTGCTGGCCACCGGCACCGGCGTCGCGCCCTTCGTCTCGATCCTCCAGGACTTCGAGGTGTGGGAGCGCTTCGAGCGGATCTTCCTCGTCTACAGCGTCCGCGAGGCGCGCGAGCTGGCCTACCGCGAGCTGATCGCCGGTCTCGCCGACCGCGACTACCTGCAGGAGCATGCGCACAAGCTGCGCTTCATCCCGGTGGTCACCCGCGAGGCGCATCCCGGCGCACTGCAGGGGCGCATCACCACGCTGATCGAGAACGGCGAGCTGGAGCGCGCCGCCGGAGAAACGCTGCAGCCGGGACATTCGCGGATCATGCTGTGCGGCAATCCGCAGATGATCGAGGACACCCGCGCGCTGCTGAAAGCCCGCGACATGCAGCTCTCGCTGAGCCGTCGGCCGGGGCAGGTGGCGGTGGAGAACTACTGGTAGCGGCGAACGCGCTGTTACGTTTTTCTGCTTAGCGTTCGCCGCGCCGGCCACTAGCATCTGGATTCCTTTCCCCGGAATCCGCCCCTCGATGGACAGTGACTTACCCCGCCGGACCCTTTACCGATCGCCCTTCCACCCCTTCGCCCGCCGCGGAGGATCGTACTGATGGAATGGATCGCCGATCCCACGGCCTGGCTGGGCCTGCTCACGCTGATCGTCCTGGAAATCGTCCTGGGCATCGACAACCTGGTGTTCATCGCCATCCTCGCCGACAAGCTGCCCCCCGAGCAGCGCGACCGTGCGCGGCTGATCGGCCTGTCGCTGGCGCTGGTCATGCGTCTGGGCCTGCTGGCGAGCATTTCCTGGCTGGTCACCCTCACCGCACCGCTGTTCGAGGCCTACGGTCACTCGTTTTCCGGACGCGACCTGATCATGCTGTTCGGCGGCATCTTCCTGCTGTTCAAGGCGACCATGGAGCTGCACGAGCGCCTCGAGGGGCGTACCCACGTGCAGCAGGGCGCGCGTGCCTACGCGGCCTTCTGGCCGGTGGTGGCGCAGATCGTCGTGCTCGACGCGGTGTTCTCGCTGGACGCGGTGATCACCGCGGTGGGGATGGTCGAACACCTGCAGGTGATGATGATCGCCGTGGTGATCTCCATCGGCCTGATGATCATCGCCAGCAAGCCGCTGACCACCTTCGTCAACGCCCACCCGACGGTGATCATGCTGTGCCTGGGCTTCCTGATGATGATCGGCTTCAGCCTCACCGCCGAAGGCCTGGGTTTCCATATTCCCAAGGGCTACCTGTACGCGGCGATCGGCTTCTCGATTCTCATCGAGTTGTTCAACCAGCTCGCCCGCTGGCGCCGCAAGCGCCACCTGCAGGGCCGTCGCAACATCCGCGAACGCACCGCCCACGCCGTGCTGCGCCTGCTCGGCGGGCGCCGGCTGGATGCCGAGGAGGTCGACGAGGAGATCGCCGACATGCTCGATGCCGGCGACGGCGAGGCGGCGCTGTTCGGCCGGCGCGAGCGGGTGATGATCAGCGGCGTGCTGAACCTCGCCGAACGCTCGATTCGCACGGTGATGACCGACCGCATGCGCGTCGCCCACCTCGACCTGCTGGCGCCGCCGGAGGAGCAGCGTCGCAGGCTGCTGGATTCCCCCTATTCGCGCCTGGTGGTGGCGCGCGGCGCGGCCATCGACGAGCCGCTGGGCTACGTGCAGAAGAAGGAATTGCTGCGCGAGCTGCTGCAGGGCGAACAGCCCGATATCGAACGCCTGGTGCGCGTGCCGATCAACCTGCCGGAGAGCTGCTCGGTGCTCAACGCGCTGGAGCAGATGCGCCAGGCATCCACCCACGTGGCCTTCGTGGTCAACGAGTTCGGCCATTTCGAGGGGCTGCTGACGCTCACCGACATCCTCGAGTCGATCGCCGGCGAGCTGCCTGATGCCAGTGAAGTGCAGGGGCCGGACATCCTCGAGGCGGACGACGGCTATCAGGTCAGCGGCGCGCTGAACCTGGCGGTGCTGCGCCGGCGCCTGGGCTTCCAGGCCAGCGCCACCGACGATTACCAGACCCTCGCGGGCCTGGCGATGAGCCTGCTCGATCGCCTGCCGGTCAGCGGCGACCGGCTCGAGTACGCGGGCTGGCAACTACGCGTGCTGGAGGTGAAGGACCGGCGCATCGCCCGGCTGGAGCTGCGGCCGCCGGCGGCCTGAGTCTCCAGGAATGAAAACGGCGCCCGAGGGCGCCGTTTTCATTTCATCGCGGACTGCTCAGAGCGGCGGTTTCGTGTCGATCACCGGGCTGCGCTGCTCCTTGAGGATGTCGCGAATCTCGGTCAGCAGCACCTCTTCCTTGGTCGGGGCCGGCGGCGCGGCCGGTTTGACCTCTTCGTGCTTGCGCAGCTTGTTCATCATCTTGACCGCCATGAAGATCGCGAAGGCGACGATCAGGAAGTCGAACACCGTCTGGATGAATTTCCCGTACGCCAGCACCACCGCGGGCGCATCGCCTTGCGCCGGCTTGAGGATCACCGCCAGGTCGGAAAAATCCACGCCGCCGATCAGCAGGCCCAGCGGCGGCATGACCACGTCGCCGACGAACGACGAGACGATCTTGCCGAACGCGGCGCCGATGATGATGCCGACGGCCATATCGACGACGTTGCCTTTCATGGCGAATGACTTGAACTCTTGGACAAAGCTCATGGGCTGCTCCTTCTGATCGGGGAAACGGATTCTCCGCACCCGGGGCGCTGGCTCCGGGCGCGGACATGCAAGGTGTTAAGAGGGACTGCACTCCAAGCCCGGCAGTTCCGGTGGAGTTAAGGCCAGTTTACGTCGGGAAGCGCCTCGAAGGCGGGTTTGGCGAACAGATAGCCCTGGTAGAGGTAGATTCCCATCGCCTTTAGCGCGGCATATTCCCCGGCGGTTTCCACGCCTTCGGCGATCAGCTCGATACGCAGTTTGCGGCAGATCTGCGCCACGCTTTCCACCAGCACCTGGCGCACGGCGTCACCGTCGATGCCGCGCAGCAGCTGCATGTCCAGCTTGATCAGGTCGGGCTGGAAGTCGGCGAGGAGATTGAGGTGCGCATAGCCGGCGCCGAAGTCGTCGATGGCGGTGGAGAAACCCATCTTGCGATACGCGCGCAGGATGCCGGCCAGGTGGTCGAGGTTCTGCACCTGTTCCTGCTCGGTGACCTCGAAGATGATCCGTTGCAACGGGAAGTCCAGCTGACGGGCGGTTTCCAGGGTCGCGCGGATGCAGGTCTCGGCCTTGTACACGGCGTTGGGCATGAAGTTGATCGACAGCTTTCCCGGCAATGGCAGCCGTGCCGCCTGGCGCAGCGCGGTGATCCGGCACAGTTGGTCGAAACCGTAGCGGTTGGACGCATCCACCTGCTGCAGCACGCTGCCCGCGCCCTCGCCGGTGGGGCCGCGCACCAGCGCCTCATGGGCGAAAATGCTGCGGTCGCGAACATCCACTATCGGCTGGAAGGCCATGCTGATCGGCTGCTCGAAAGACTCTCCTTCGCGACAGGCGGTGCAGCGTGAGAGGTCGTTGTTCATCGGGGCTCCAGGGGCGGCGAGCAGTCATTCCGGTAGACGCGGAGGGCTGCGACAAATTCACTTGCAGAGGGCTTGAATGGGTTTGATCGGGGTCAAGGGCGGACGAGTAGCGGTGGTTTACGTTGCGCCAAATTTTCAACTATGGAAGCGCAATCATGCACATCGAATACTATTCTCAGCCCAGTGAGTTCGATCGGCAACGTTCCGATTCCCTGAAACTGCGCAAGGCCAACCCGCGTTTCGCCCGCCTGGCCGACCAGTTCGACGACGTCGACAAGCGCATCCTGCGCGTCGAGAGCGGCGTCGAGAAACTCGATGACACCCAGCTTTCTGCATTGAAGATGCAGCGTGTCGGCCTGCAGAAGGACCTCAGCAGCCAGTTGCGCAAAGCCGCCGGCGAGTGCTGCAACTGCGGCAAGGCCTGCAGCGCCTGATTCCAGCGCAAGCCTCCCTCCAGCCCGGACCGAGCGATCGATCCGGGCTTTTTTGTGGCCGGAGATTGCCTGCCGGCCCTGCGCGCGGTCGAGGCATGCGCAGCGGTTATGATGGCGCATTCTTTTTCGTGGGAGTTCTCCATGGCCAAGGCCAAGCGCATGTACGGCTGCACCGAGTGCGGCGCCACTTTCCCCAAATGGGCCGGCCAGTGCGCGGAATGCAACGCCTGGAACACGCTGGTGGAAACCATGGTCGAGGGCGCACCGTCCTCGACCTCCGGGCGTGCCGGCTGGGCTGGTGAACAGGCCCAGCTCAAGACCCTGGCCGAAGTCAGCATCGAGGAAATGCCGCGTTTCTCCACCGCCTCCGCGGAGCTCGACCGGGTGCTCGGCGGGGGCCTGGTGGACGGTTCGGTGGTGCTGATCGGTGGCGATCCGGGTATCGGCAAGTCGACCATTCTGCTGCAGACGCTGTGCAACATCGCCGCGCGGTTGCCGGCGCTGTACGTCACCGGCGAGGAATCGCAGCAGCAGGTGGCGATGCGCGCGCGGCGCCTGGAGCTGCCGCAGGACAAGCTCAAGGTGATGACCGAAACCTGCATCGAGTCGATCATCGATACCGCGCGGCGCGAGCGGCCCAAGGTGATGGTGATCGATTCGATCCAGACCATCTACACCGAGCAGCTGCAATCGGCGCCCGGCGGCGTCGCCCAGGTCCGCGAGAGCGCGGCGCTGCTGGTGCGTTTCGCCAAGCAGAGCGGCACGGCGATCTTCCTGGTCGGCCACGTCACCAAGGAGGGTGCGCTGGCCGGGCCGCGCGTGCTGGAGCACATGGTGGATACCGTGCTGTATTTCGAGGGCGAGTCCGACGGCCGCCTGCGCCTGCTGCGCGCGGTGAAGAACCGCTTCGGCGCGGTCAACGAACTGGGCGTGTTCGGCATGACCGACAAGGGCCTGAAGGAAGTCTCCAACCCCTCGGCGATCTTCCTCACCCGCGCCCAGGAGGCCGTGCCCGGCAGCGTGGTGATGGCCACCTGGGAAGGCTCGCGGCCGATGCTGGTGGAGGTGCAGGCGCTGGTCGACACCAGTCACCTGGCCAACCCTCGGCGAGTTACCCTCGGCCTCGACCAGAACCGACTGGCGATGCTGCTCGCCGTGCTGCACCGGCACGGCGGCATCCCGACCTATGATCAGGACGTGTTCATCAATGTGGTTGGCGGGGTCAAGGTGCTGGAGACGGCGGTCGATCTGGCGCTGATGGCCGCGGTCATCTCCAGCCTGCGCAACCGGCCGCTGGAGCATGACCTGCTGGTGTTCGGCGAGGTCGGCCTGTCCGGCGAGATCCGCCCGGTACCGAGCGGTCAGGAGCGCCTGAAGGAAGCCGCCAAGCACGGCTTCAAGCGCGCCATCGTGCCGCGCGGCAATGCGCCGAAAGAGGCGCCGCCGGGCTTGCAGGTGATCGCGGTGACGCGCCTGGAGCAGGCGCTGGATGCGTTGTTCGAATAGACGGGCGGCGGCCTTACACCCCGCCCAGAGCCGCCAGCTCGCGCTCGAGCAGGGCTTCGTCGCCGAGGTTCAGTTCGACCAGCCGGCGCAGGTGGCTGATGGAGTCGAGGTCGATGTGCTGGCAGATGAATCCCAGATAACCGCCCTGCTCACGGGCCAGGCGCATTTCCATGTGCACCTGGATATCGCCACCCAGGTCGATCAGGGCGCGGAACGGCTGTTCCGGATCGCCTGACCATTGAGCCGGCTGCTTTATCAGCAGCCCATGCAGGGACACGTCCTGTAATGCGCCCACCCAGCGCTGATCGCCCTGGGCAATCTCGGTCACGGCGTCGAATGCGATGCGCTGGAAACGCCGACGTTCGTTGTTATCGCTAGTCATCTCGGGCTCCTCGGGTTTTCCACACTATAGCGACCCTGCGGCCAACCTGCGCGGCCGGTCGATCGCGGGTGTGAACGGTGCCGCGTGCCTTCCGTCCGAATGGACCTCGCGGTGGCTCAAGGGCGGGGCTCGCGGATCATCGGAAAGGCTTGTGCTCCGCGCCCAGGCCGGCAACACTTCGGCCCGTCGTTTCGCTTACTGGCAACAGGCGCGGGCGACAGCCAGGATCATGCTGCCGCGCGTAGCGATTTGGTCGAATAGGGATTTGTTCGGGCCGGGTCTAGACTGTTGCGGCAGTCGTCAGTTCTCTCGTTGGGAGTCCCTCATGAACAATAACAATAGCCTCCTGCGCCATCTGCCTTGGGCAGTGCTGGCCGTGGTGGGCGCGTGTGCCCTTGGTGTCGTGGCCCTGCGCCGCGGTGAAGCCATCAATGCCTTGTGGATAGTCGTGGCGGCGGTCGCCCTCTATCTGGTCGCCTATCGCTACTACAGCCTGTTCATCGCCAACCGCGTGATGCAGCTGGACCCGACCCGTGCGACGCCGGCGGTGCTCAACAACGACGGTCTGGACTACGTTCCGACCAACAAGCACATCCTCTTCGGTCACCATTTCGCCGCCATCGCCGGCGCCGGCCCGCTGGTCGGCCCGGTGCTCGCGGCGCAGATGGGCTACCTGCCCGGCACGCTCTGGCTGATCGCCGGCGTGGTGCTCGCCGGCGCGGTGCAGGACTTCATGGTGCTGTTCATTTCCACCCGTCGCAACGGCCGCTCCCTGGGCGAGCTGGTGCGCGAGGAAATGGGCCAGGTGCCCGGAACCATCGCGCTGTTCGGCGCCTTCCTGATCATGATCATCATCCTCGCGGTGCTCTCGCTGATCGTGGTGAAGGCCCTGGCCGAAAGCCCGTGGGGCATGTTCACCGTGATGGCGACCATCCCGATCGCGATGTTCATGGGCCTCTACATGCGCTATATCCGCCCCGGCCGCATCGGCGAGATCTCGGTGGTCGGCGTGGCCCTGCTGCTCGGTTCGATCTGGCTCGGCGGGCAGATCGCCGCCAGCCCCGAGTGGGCGCCGCACTTCACCTTCACCGGCGTGCAGATCACCTGGATGCTGATCGGCTATGGCTTCGTGGCCGCCGTGCTGCCGGTCTGGCTGATCCTCGCCCCGCGCGACTACCTGTCCACCTTCCTCAAGATCGGCACCATCATCGCGCTGGCCATCGGCATCCTGGTGGTCATGCCCGAGCTGAAAATGCCGGCGCTGACCCAGTTCACCGACGGCACCGGCCCGGTGTGGAAGGGCACTCTGTTCCCGTTCCTCTTCATCACCATCGCCTGCGGCGCGGTGTCCGGCTTCCATGCGCTGATCTCTTCGGGCACCACGCCGAAGCTGCTGGCCAACGAATCCCACGCCCGCTACATCGGTTACGGCGGCATGCTGATGGAGTCCTTCGTCGCCATCATGGCCATGGTCGCCGCCTCGGTGATCGAACCGGGTGTGTACTTCGCCATGAACAGCCCCGCGGCCGTGGTCGGCGGTGACGTTCAGGCGGTTGCCGCGACGGTCAGCAGCTGGGGCTTCGCCATCACCCCGGAAGCCTTGCAGGCGGTCGCCCACGACATCGGCGAGAACACCATCCTGGCCCGCGCCGGCGGTGCGCCGACACTGGCCGTGGGGATCGCGCAGATTCTCCACAGCGTGCTGCCGGGCGAGAACACCATGGCGTTCTGGTACCACTTCGCGATCCTCTTCGAGGCGCTGTTCATCCTCACCGCGGTGGACGCCGGCACCCGTGCCGGGCGCTTCATGCTGCAGGACCTGCTGGGCAACTTCGTGCCGGCGCTGAAACGCACCGAGTCCTGGACCGCCAACGTCATCGCCACCGCGGGTTGCGTGGCGATGTGGGGCTGGCTGCTGTACCAGGGCGTGATCGACCCGCTGGGCGGGATCAACACCCTGTGGCCGCTGTTCGGCATCTCCAACCAGATGCTCGCCGGTATCGCGCTGATGCTCGGCACCGTGGTCCTGATCAAGATGAAGCGCCAGCGCTATGCCTGGGTGCCGATGATTCCGGCCCTCTGGCTGCTGATCTGCACCACCACGGCCGGCATGATCAAGCTGCTCGATCCGAACCCGGCGGTCGGCTTCCTCGCGCTTGCCAAGAAGTACCAGACCGCGCTGGACGCCGGCCAGGTCATCGCCCCGGCCAAGGACATCACGCAGATGCAGCACGTGATCTTCAACGCCTACACCAACGCGACCCTGACCGTGCTGTTCCTGTTCGTCGTGCTCAGCGTGCTGTTCTACGCGATCAAGGTCGGCCGCGCCGCCTGGGTCAAGCCCGAGCGCAGCGACCGCGAGGCACCGTTCCAGCCGATCCCGGACGCTTGAGGAGACGCCCATGTTCAATGACCTGAGTCGTATGGGGAAATACCTCGGACAGGCCGCCCGTATGCTGGTCGGCATGCCCGACTACGACACCTACGTCGCGCACATGGGCAGCAAGCATCCCGATCTGCCGGTGATGAGCTACGAGGCGTTCTTCCGCGAACGCCAGGAGGCGCGCTACGGCGGCGGCAAGGGGCGACCCATCCGCTGCTGCTGAGCCCGCCGCGCCAGGCCGCGTGCCTGGCGCGACCGGCGATTCCGATGTGTCCGCGCGCCACGCCTCGTCGTGGCGCGTTCTTTTTCAGGGTGGATGACGGCTTGTTCATCCGCCGGTCAACCGCTCGGTGGATCGAGAAGGCGTGATCCACCCTCCGCAGGACGATCCGATGTCATCCATACCCACCTCTGTCCCCATCCCTGTAACCGTACTCAGCGGTTTTCTCGGTGCCGGCAAGACCACCCTGTTGCGCCACATGCTGGACGCCGAGCACGGCCTCAAGCTGGCGGTGATCGAGAACGAGTACAGCGACACGCCGATCGACAGCCAGTTGCTCGGCAGCGAGCCGGTGCAGGTGATGACGCTGGCCAACGGCTGCGTCTGCTGTTCGATCCATGTCGAGCTGGAGAAGGCGCTCTATCTGCTGCTGGACAAGCTCGACAGCGGCGAACTGGCGTTCGACCGGTTGGTGATCGAATGCACCGGCCTGGCCGACCCGGCGCCGGTGGCGCAGACCTTCTTCGCCGGCGACGAGCTGTGCGAGCGCTACGTGCTCGACGGAATCGTCACCCTGGTGGACGCCGCCAACGCCGCGCGCCACCTGCAGGAAACCATCGCCCAGGCGCAGGTCGGGTTCGCCGACCGCATCCTGCTGAGCAAGACCGACCTGGTGGATGCCGCCGCTGTCGAGGCGCTGGAGCAGCGCCTGCAGCGGATCAACCGTCGCGCGCCGATCCGCGTGGTCGAGCATGGCCGCATCGATCTTGCCGAACTGCTGGACATCCGCGGCTTCAACCTCAACGCCGACATCGGCCCGTCGTTGAGCCTGCGCCCGCTGACGCCCGCCGGCGCGACACCGGACCGTATCGCCACGCTGGTGCTCAGGAGCGAGCGGGCGCTGGACATCGACCGGCTCAGCGCTTTCATGGAGCGCTTGCTGGAGACCCACGGCAACTCGCTGCTGCGCTACAAGGGCGTGCTGGACATCGCCGGCGAAGACCGTCGGATGGTGTTCCAGGGCGTGCTGCGCCTGTACGGCTTCGACTTCGACAGCGAGTGGGGCGCCGACGAAAAGCGCGAGAGCGTGATCGTGTTCATCGGCGACAACCTGCCGCAAGACGAGATACGCCAGGGGTTCGCCGAACTCGGAGCATAAAAAAACAGGCTCGCGAGGGAGCCTGTCTGTTTCAACCGAACGAGCTGGCGATCAGAGTGCCATGTCGCTTGCCGCGTCTTCCTTGCGCGGCGCTTCGTCCCCGCTCGGAGTCGGCGCGACGCTGGCCTTGTTGACGGGCGGCGGCGTGGTCAGCTGCAGGACACCCGCGGTGTAGTTCCATTCCTCGGCCACGCGATCCGGGCTGTCGTTGAGCTTGGTGCCGTAGCTCGGCACGATCTGGCGGATCTTGGCTTGCCACTCGGGCGTGGCGACCTTGTCCTTGAACACCTTCTCCAGCACGCCCAGCATGATCGGCGCGGCGGTCGACGCGCCCGGCGAGGCGCCCAGCAGGCCGGCGATGCTGCGGTCTTCGGAGGCGACGATCTCGGTGCCGAGCTTCAGCACGCCGCCTTTATCGGCATCGCGCTTGATGATCTGCACGCGCTGGCCGGCTTGCCACAGACGCCAGTCTTCCTTCTTCGCGTTGGGGAAGTACTCGCGCAGGGCGGCCATGCGGTCGTCGTCCGACAGCATCAGCTGACCGGCGAGGTACTCGACCAGCGGGTACTCGGCGATGCCGACCTTGGTCATCGGCCAGACGTTGTGGGTGTTGGTGCTGGTCAGCAGGTCCAGGTAGGAACCCTGCTTGAGGAACTTGGTGGAGAAGGTGGCGAAGGGCCCGAACAGGATCACGCGCTTGCCGTCGAGCACGCGGGTGTCCAGGTGAGGAACCGACATCGGCGGTGCGCCGACCGACGCCTTGCCGTAGGCCTTGGCCAGGTGCTGCTGGGCGATCGCGGGGTTCTCGGTGACCAGGAACGAGCCGCCGACCGGGAAGGCGCCGTATTCGCGCGCTTCCGGAATGCCGGACTTCTGCAGCAGGTGCAGCGCGCCGCCACCGGCGCCGATGAAGACGAACTTGGCGTCGGTCTGCGTCTCGCTGTTGTCCTTCAGGTTCTTGTAGGTCACGCGCCAGGAGCCGTCCTGGTTGCGCGTGATGTCCTCGACTTCGCTGGACAGCTTGAGCGAGAAGTTCTCCTTGCTCTGGAGGTTGGCGACGAACTGGCGGGTGATTTCGCCGAAGTTCATGTCGGTGCCGATCGGCGTCCAGGTCGCGGCGATCTTCTGCGTCGGGTCGCGACCTTCCATCATCAGCGGAACCCACTGCCTGATCTGCGCCGGGTCCTCGGAGTACTGCATGCCGCTGAACAGCGGGCTGGCCTGCAGCGCCTCGTAGCGCTTCTTCAGGAAGGCGATGTTGTCGTCGCCCCAGACGAAGCTCATGTGCGGGGTGGAGTTGATGAACGAGCGCGGATTCTTCAGCACGCCCTGGCGAACCTGCCAGGACCAGAACTGGCGCGAGACCTGGAACGACTCGTTGATCTCGATCGCCTTGGAGATGTCGATCTTGCCGTTCTTGTCTTCGGGGGTGTAGTTCAGCTCGGCGAGGGCCGAGTGGCCGGTGCCGGCGTTGTTCCAGCCGTTCGAGCTTTCCTCGGCGACGCCGTCCAGGCGCTCGACCATTTCCATGGTCCAGCCCGGTTCCAGTTCGTTGAGCCAGATGCCCAGGGTGGAGCTCATGATGCCGCCGCCGATGAGCAGGACATCGACCTTCTTCGCCTCTTCGGCGAAGGCGGACGGGGTGCCCATGACGATCGCAAGGCCAAGCAGGGCAGGATTGAGTTTCTTGAACATCTTCAGATTCCCATAGTGAACGAGCATCCACGCCAGCCTGACGGGCATCAGCCTCGCTCGCTCACGATGGTCTGCGCGGACATGGCCGCATCGACTGGACATGGACATATGGAGGTCGGCGTTCGCCTTGCCTCCAACTTCCTGTCTCTCCCGCGCTGACTTGTTGTTCGTCGTTGGAATCTGCTGCTTGAGTGACATTCTGTGTGCTGGATCGGGCTGCACGCCTGTCGATCAGCAGGTTCTGTGCGGCCACCGGGGGTGAGGGTGCGACAAAACAGCGCAGGATCATATCACGTCTCGCAGTTGCCGCGCTCCCGGCAGCGCCGCGTGCCCCGGGGCCCGGGCGTCGCCTCCCGCGCCCTTGCCCGAACGGCGGGCAAGAAAAAGCCCGGCATCGGCCGGGCTCTTCTGTCGCGGTTGCGGGTTACTTGCCGTAGACCGGCAGGCGCGTGCAGATCGCCTTGACCTTCTCGCGCACGCTGGCTTCGATGCCTTCGTCGCCGAGGTTGCCCAGCAGGTCGCAGATCCAGCTGGCCAGTTCGCGGCAGTCGGCTTCGACGAAACCGCGGGTGGTCACGGCCGGGGTGCCGATGCGCAGGCCGGAGGTGACGAAGGGCGAGCGCGGATCGTTGGGCACCGAGTTCTTGTTCACGGTGATGTGGGCACGGCCGAGGGCGGCGTCCGCGTCCTTGCCGGTGATGTCCTGCTTGATCAGCGAGAGCAGGAACAGGTGGTTCTGCGTGCCGCCGGAAACCACGTCGAAGCCGCGCTCGATGAACACTTCGGCCATCGCCTGGGCGTTCTTCACCACCTGCTGCTGGTAGGCCTTGAACTCAGGCTGCAGGGCTTCCTTGAAGCACACCGCCTTGGCCGCGATCACGTGCTCCAGCGGGCCGCCCTGGGCGCCCGGGAACACGGCGGAGTTGAGCTTCTTCTCGATCTCGGCGTTGGCCTTGGCGAGGATCAGGCCGCCGCGCGGGCCGCGCAGGGTTTTGTGGGTGGTGGTGGTGACCACGTCGGCGAACGGCACCGGGTTCGGGTAGACGCCGGCGGCGACCAGACCGGCCACGTGGGCCATGTCGACGAACAGGTAGGCACCGACCTTGTCGGCGATTTCGCGGAAGCGCGGGAAGTCCAGCACCTGCGAGTAGGCCGAGAAGCCGGCGACGATCATCTTCGGCTTGTGCTCGAGGGCCAGGCGCTCGACTTCGTCGTAGTCGATCAGGCCGTTGCCGTCGATGCCGTACTGCACGGCGTTGTACAGCTTGCCGGAGGAGGACACGGAGGCGCCGTGGGTGAGGTGACCGCCGTGGGCCAGGCTCATGCCGAGGATGGTGTCACCGGCCGAGAGCAGCGCCAGGTAGACGGCCGAGTTGGCCTGCGAGCCGGCGTGCGGCTGGACGTTGGCGTAGTCGGCGCCGAACAGTTCCTTGGCGCGGTCGATGGCGATCTGCTCGACCACGTCGACGTACTCGCAACCACCGTAGTAACGCTTGCCCGGATAGCCTTCGGCGTACTTGTTGGTCAGCACCGAACCCTGCGCTTCCATCACCGCCGGGCTGGTGTAGTTCTCCGAGGCGATCAGCTCGATGTGGTCTTCCTGGCGCTGGGCTTCCTGCTCCATGGCGGCGAAAAGCTCGGCATCGAAGCGGGCAAGGGTCAAATCTCGGCTGAACATGGCAATCCCCTGGATCGTCTGGGAGGTGGTGGAGAGGCGCGAATTCTACCTGAAGCCACGCGGGCTGACACATGAGGCGGCGTCATGCGCTGGACGAGCGGGGTTCATCCACGCGCGACGGATACCGCGACGGCCGTGCGGCGGCCGTCTGCGGCGGGGCTTCAGCTGAGCACGAAGAGCGCCGCGCCGCTGAACATCGACTCGAACTGCGCGGCCGGCATCGGTCGGCCGAACAGGTAGCCCTGCACTTCGTCGCAGCCGTGCTGGCGGAGGAAATCCAGCTGCGCCTGGGTCTCGACGCCCTCGGCGATCACCGAGAGGTTGAGGCTGTGGGCCATGGCGATGATCGCGCGGGCGATCTGCGCGTCCTGTTCGCCCTCCGGCAGGCCGTCGACGAAGCTGCGATCGATCTTCAGCACGTCGATGGGGAACTGCTTGAGGTAATTCAGCGAGGAGTAGCCGGTGCCGAAATCATCCACCGCGATGCACAGGCCAAGGCGCTTGAGGTTGTCGAGGATCTGCATGGTCTCGGCGACGTCGCGCATCAGGATGCTCTCGGTCAGCTCCAGTTCCAGGCAGGCGGCCGGTACGCCGCTGTCCTTGAGGATGCAGGCGATGCGCTCACCGAGCTGGCCGTCGGAGAACTGCCGCGCGGAGAGGTTCACGGAAATCTTCGGCAGGCGCACGCGCGCCTGGTGCCAGGCCTTGAGCTGGCGACAGGCTTCCTTGAGCACCCAGTCGCCGACCGGCACCACCAGGCCGATTTCCTCCAGCACCGGGACGAAGTCGTTCGGCGGCACCAGCCCGCGGGTAGGGTGCTCCCAGCGCAGCAGGGCCTCGGCACCGGTCAGGCGCTTGCCGTCGCCGGACAGCTGCGGCTGATAGTGGAGGACGAACTGGCCCTGCTCCAGCGCATGGCGCAGGTCGCTTTCCAGCTCCAGGCGCTCCAGGGCGCTGGCGTTCATCTCGGCCTGGTAGAACTGGAAGTTGTTCTTGCCGCGCTCCTTGGCGTGATACATCGCGGTGTCGGCGTTCTTCATCAACTGGCTCAGTTCCTCGCCGTCCTGCGGGCTGAGGGCGATGCCGATGCTGGCAGTGACGAAGAACTCACGGCCTTCGAGGATGAACGGCCGGGAAAGGCTGGCGAGGATCTGCTCACCCACGTGGATGGCCCGTTTCAGCGCGCTTTCGCGGCAATCCTGGGCCCGCAGCAGCAGGGTGAATTCGTCGCCGCCCATGCGCGCCACGGTGTCCGAGTCGTCGCCGCAGGCGGCCAGGCGTAGCGCCACTTCCTGGAGCATGCGGTCGCCGGCGGCATGGCCCAGGGAGTCGTTGATCGGCTTGAAGCGGTCCAGGTCGAGGAACATCAGCACCACCCAGTCCTCGCGCCGTTCCGCGGACTGCAGCGCGGTGTACAGGCGGTCCTGGAACAGCGTGCGGTTGGGCAGGTGGGTCAGCGGATCGTAGTAGGCCAGGCGGTGGATGCGCTGCTCGCTGGCCTTGCGTTCGCTCATGTCGCTGAAGAAGCAGACGTAGCTGACCAGGTCCTTCTCGTCGTCGTGGACCGCGGTGATGCCCACCCAGGCCGGGTAGTTCTCGCCGTTGTGGCGCTTGAGCCAGACCTCGCCTTCCCAGCTGCCGTGCTGGTTGAGTTGGGCGAGGATGTACTGCATGTGGCCGCTTTGCTGGCTTTCCGCGGTGAGCAGGTTGGGCAACTGGTCGAGCACCTGGGCGCTGGCGTAGCCGCTGATGCGGCTGAAGGCTTCGTTGACCTGGACGATGTAGCCGGCCGGGTCGGTGACCAGGATCGCCGCGGTCGAGTGCTCGAACACCGTCGCCGCCATGCGCAGTTCCTTCTCCGCGCGGCGTTGCGGGCTGATGTCGCGGACGATGCCGAGCATGCCCTCGAAGCGCCCGTGCTCGTCCCACATCGGCATCGCGCGCAGTTCCACGGTGACCTTGCGGTCGTCGGCGCGCAGGCAGTCGAGAACGAACATCTGCATCTGGTGTTCGTTGCGCAGCTCGATCATCAGCAGCGGATTGCGCTGCGCCTCGCGGATGCGGTCGAGCAGGGCCTCGAAGCCGCCCAGCTGCGCCCGGTTGGCGATCAGGCTGCCCATGCCGTTGCGCATGATCCAGTCGGTGTCGTAGCCGAGCAGCTCGCGCACCGACGGGCTCAGGTAGTTGAGGCGCAGGTCGTCGTCGGTGGTGAAGATCACGTCGCTGATGCTCTCCGCCAGCAGGCGGTAGCGGCGCTCGCTGTCGCGCAGCGATTCGCTGGCCTCGATCTGCTCGGTGATGTCCTTGGCGACGCCGATCAGGTGCTTCACGCGGCCGTCGGGCGTCCGCGAGAGCGCCTGTTCGCGGATGCTGAACCAGTGCCAGCGGCCATTTCGATGGCGCCAGCGCAACTGCGATTCGAGCAACTGGTTCTGCCCGACGACCTGCTGCAGGGCGCGGATGCGCCAGTAGTAGTCGCTGTCGTCGGGATGCAGGATCTGCTCCCAGAAGTGCTGGCCCATGGCGCGCAGTTCCGGTTTGCTGTAGCCGAGCTTGAGGCCGAGGCTGTGGTTGCTGTAGACCACCTCGCGGCTGAGCATGTCGTGCACGTAGAGCATGTCCGGCGCCGCGCGCACCACCTCCGACCAGAACCGCTCGCGCTCGATCAGCGACAGTTCGACCTGCTTGCGGCTGGTGATGTCGCTGACGCTCAGGGTGACGGCGTGGTAGTCCTGTTCCTGCTCCGGCAGGCGCAGCACCATCCACAGGTGGCGCTCGTCCCCCTCGGGCGTGAGGATGCGGGCTTCCATCTCGAGCCGCCGTTGTCCTTCGAGCAGTGCGGCGATCAGCTGGAAGCGCAGGCCTTCGGCGTGCAGCGGCGAATCCCCGAGCAGATGCTGCCAGGCACTTTCGATGCTGTTCACACCCACCAGCTGCAGCGCCACCTGGTTCGCTTCGGTGATGCGCATCTGCGCCACCAGCTCGGCGTGACGCTGCGGGTTGGCCTGAATCCAGGCCTGCAGCGACTCGGCGTCGACGATGCCCTGGTCGCGCAGGAACGGCGGCAGGCCGGCCAGGTCGAGGACGCAGAGGGCGATGCCGGTGCCCTCGAAGATGTCCTGGTAGCGGCGCCGGGTTTCCTGCAGCACGCGCATGCTCTGCTGCTCTTCGGTGACGTCGCGCATCACCCAGACGAAGCCCTGGTGCCGCTCGCCCTCGCTCAGCTCGCTGCGGGTCACCGCGAACAGACGCGTCTCGCCGTGCTGCGCCAGCTCCACCAGGTCGGTGCCGAGGTCGCGGTGCATATCGGCGACGTTGATCAGCAGCGGGTCGAGACCGGGCAGCAGGTCGAGGATATGCAACCCCTGGGCTTCCTCGTCGCTGAGGCCGAAGAGGTCCTCGGCCTGCGGGTTGAGGTAGCTGACGCGACCGTCGGCATGGGTCAGCAGGACGCGTTCCTCGATGGTGCGCAAGGCGCTGGCGGCCTGCCGCAAGGAGCGGCGCGAGGCATCGTTCAATTCGCGCAGCGCGCGCTGCTCACGCAGCAGGCCGACCAGTGCGCCGAGTACCAGAAGGCTGCAGACGAGGAACAGCAGGAGCTTGCCGGAAAGCGCCGGCCACTGTGCCGCGCGGGCCTCGGCGGCATCGAAGAGCACCCGCAGTTGCCAGTCGCTGCCCGGCAACGGGAGCACGCGGACGCTCAGCGAGCGTTCTTCGGCGCTGAGCGGCGCGATTCGCGGGTCCGGGTTGGCGTGCTGTGAACGGCGCGCGATGGCGCGTTGCTCGACCTTATCCTCCAGCAGCCAGCCGTGCGCGTTCTGCTGCAGCAGCCAGCGGTGCATCGAGTCGCCGCTCAGGCGCAACAGCCAGTGCCCGCGCGGTTGGTCGTCCGCGCTCTGGCGCAGCACGAGGTAGACGGTGCCACCCTCGGTTTCGGCATACAGGTAGTGGAAAGGATCATCCCCGGCGCGGCGTAGCAGGGCAGGCAATGCGGCGATATCGCCCGACTCGCCCTCGGTGTCTTCCAGCAACCGGCCCTGCTCGTCCAGCCAGGCGAGGCTGCGCAGGGACGGATAGATGCGTTGCAGGTCGCCGAGCAGGCTGGGACCGCCGAGCCGGGAGAGCGGCGCGGGCCCACGCTGGTGCAGCAGCGCGAGCGCGGCGTGGGCCTTGAGGTCCATGCTGGCGGCGAGGTGGTCGGCGAGCTGGATGCCCGATTCAAGGCTGCGCTGCCGCTCACTGGCCTGGCCTTGCTGGAACTCCTGGCGCAACTGCCAGAGCAGCAGGCTCAGAACCACCAGCACCAACGCGACCAGAATGCCTTTGACCGAACCTCGCCGAGCGCCGTCGATGGCATGCGGGAGGGATGAGGGCAGCTTCAACACCGGCTATTCCTGCAAAATCAACACTATAGAGAACCGGCGTCTCCCGGAAAAAAGGCGGGCTGGCGCGGGCGGCTAGCATGCCCGGAAAGAAGGCAAACTGCCAGTATGGCCGACGAGCGTGGTTTGCCCTCGCCCGCGTGTTCCGGTAGCTTTGCCGGCACGCGCGGGGGTGACGCTGGCGCCTGTTCGGCGGCTTTCATCGAAGGTCCGGCAAGGGCTTCATCGTTAGGTTAGGCCAGCCTGCAAAATGTTCCTCGGCGAAGCCTCCCTGCTTCGCCCCAGGGCTCCCGCCCTCATCGAATCCTCTTCCAGTCCAAGGTCCGTCATGGCTCAGTACGTTTACAGCATGCACCGGGTGAGCAAGGTCGTTCCCCCGAAGCGCGAAATCCTCAAGGACATCTCGCTGTCCTTCTTCCCCGGCGCCAAGATCGGCGTGCTTGGCCTCAACGGCGCGGGCAAGTCGACCCTGCTGCGGATCATGGCCGGCGTCGACACCGAGATCGACGGCGAGGCCCGCCCGATGCCCGGCATCAAGGTAGGTTATCTGCCGCAGGAGCCGCAGCTTGACCCGACGAAGACCGTTCGTGACATCGTCGAAGAGGCCGTGGGTGAGATCAAGAACGCCCAGGCGCGGCTGGACGAGGTCTACGCCGCCTATGCCGAGCCGGATGCCGACTTCGACGCGCTGGCCGCCGAGCAGGCCAAGCTGGAAGCCATCCTGCAGGCCTCCGACGGGCATAACCTGGAGCGCCAGCTGGAAGTCGCCGCCGACGCGCTGCGCCTGCCGCCGTGGGACGCCACCATCGAACACCTGTCGGGTGGCGAGAAGCGCCGCGTGGCGCTGTGCCGTCTGCTGCTGTCGGCGCCGGACATGCTCCTGCTCGACGAACCGACCAACCACCTGGATGCCGATTCGGTGGCCTGGCTGGAGCACTTCCTCCACGACTTCCCCGGCACCGTGGTGGCGATCACCCACGATCGCTACTTCCTCGACAACGTTGCCGGCTGGATCCTCGAGCTCGACCGCGGCCATGGCATCCCCTACGAAGGCAACTACTCCGGCTGGCTGGAATCGAAGTCCGCCCGCCTGGCCCAGGAAGCCAAGCAGGAGGCCTCCCACGCGAAAGCGATGAAGGCCGAACTGGAATGGGTGCGCCAGGGCGCCAAGGCGCGTCAGGCCAAGTCCAAGGCGCGCCTGCAGCGATTCGAGGAAATGCAGTCGCAGGAATTCCAGAAGCGCAGCGAAACCAACGAAATCTACATCCCCGCCGGTCCGCGCCTAGGCGACAAGGTCATCGAGTTCCACGGCGTGTCCAAGGGCTACGGCGACCGCGTGCTGATCGACAACCTCAGCTTCAGCGTGCCGAAGGGCGCGATCGTCGGCGTGATCGGCGGCAACGGCGCGGGCAAGTCGACTCTGTTCCGCATGATCACCGGCAAGGAGCAGCCCGACTCCGGCAGCATCGAGATCGGCGACACCGTGCAGATCGCCAGCGTCGATCAGAGCCGCGACATGCTCGAAGGCAACAAGACCGTCTGGGAGCAGGTGTCCGACGGCTTCGACATGATCAAGGTCGGCAGCTACGAAGTGCCTTCGCGTGGCTACGTAGGTCGCTTCAACTTCAAGGGCGCCGACCAGCAGAAGTTCGTCAAGGACCTCTCCGGCGGTGAGCGCGGGCGGCTGCACATGGCGCTGACCCTCAAGCAGGGCGGCAACGTGCTGCTGCTCGACGAACCGTCCAACGACCTCGACATCGAGACCTTGCGCGCCCTCGAGGAAGCGCTGCTGGACTTCCCCGGCGCGGCCATCGTGATTTCCCACGATCGCTGGTTCCTTGACCGTATCGCCACGCACATCCTGGCCTACGAAGACGACTCCAACGTGACCTTCTTCGAAGGCAACTACACCGAGTACGAGGCCGATCGCAAGAAACGCCTCGGCGACGCGGCCGCCCAGCCGCATCGGGTGAAGTACAAGAAGCTGGCGCAGTAGCCGCGAGCCACGACGGAGCCGAAAGGCTCCGTCTTCGTTTGCACCAGCGTTTTCCACTGGTGGCGGTTGCTGCCTATACGGGATAATCGCCCGCGCGCATCCCATCGACCTGCATGCGCGGATCGGCCACGGCACTGAATGGAGTTCACATGGCGGCACTTGGCTTGCGCGGAAAATCGTTGCTGGCGTTACTGCTGACCTGCCTGTTGGCCCTGGGAATGGCCGGATTGGTCGGCTGGCAGGCCCTCAAGGGCGTGCAGAATCGCTACGGCGAGGCCTATGGGCGCAACGTCGCCCAGCTCAACCGGGAGAAGATCGCCGCCCCGGTATCGCGGGAGCTGGCCCTGGCGATGCGCCTGGCCGATTCGGAAATCACCCGCCAGTGGCTCCTCGACGAAAACGATGCCGCGAAACGCGCGCTGTTCTTCCGCGAAGCCGCGGGATACCAGAAGGTGTTCGCCGAGGGCACCTATTTCGTGGTTGGCGCCGAACACCTGGGCTACTACTTCAACGACAGCAGCAAGCCCTTCAGCGACCAACCGCGCTACCTGCTCAACAACGGCGACGCCAAGGACGACTGGTTCTTCCGCAGCCTCAACGACCCGGCGCCGTACAAGCTCAACGTGGACCGCAACCTGGAGTCCCGCGACCTCAAGGTGTGGTTCAACATCCCGGTCAGCGACGGCGACCGGCGCATCGGTGTACTCGGTTCGGGTATCAGCCTGTCCTCGTTCCTCGACGACTTCGTCACCGCCAACACCGCTGGCGTGCTGTCCATGGTGCTGGACGGGCAGGCGTCGATCCTGGTGCACCCGGATGAGAGCCTGGTCGCCGAGAACGCCGACGGAGCGACCGGCCGCTCGGTGGCCACCAGCATCTATGGCCAGCTCGACAACATCGACGATTCCGCTGCGGTGCGCGGCGCGCTGGCCGACGCGAAGAGCAAACCGGGCAGCGTCGAAACCCTCTGGGTGAGCATGGACGGCCGCACCCAGCTGCTGGCGCTGGCCTGGATTCCGGAGCTGGACTGGTACGTGGCCAGCGCCATCGACCTGGGCGTGGCGCAGGTCATCGAGCTGGATTCACTGGTGCCGGCCCTGATCGCCTTCGTCATCATCATGCTGCTGCTGATCGGTGGCGTCGCCTGGCTGGTGGAGAAGCGCGTGCTCAAGCCGCTGCGCCTGCTGCGCCACAGCGCTCAGGCGATGGCCGCGGGACAGTACGACGCGCCGCTGCCGGTCGATCGCGATGACGAGATCGGCGAGCTGAGCGCGGCCTTCGGCGTGATGGCGCAGAAGGTCCGCAGCCACACCAGCGAGCTGGAAAGCCGCGTGCGCGAGCGTACCCGGGCGCTGGAACAGGCCAACCGCGAGATGGCCGCCGCGCATAAGAAGATCGACGACTCCATCGACTACGCGAGTCTGATCCAGCACGCGATCCTGCCCAAGCGGCAGTTGGTCACCGCGCTCGGCGAGCGTCACGCCGTGCTCTGGCGTCCGCGTGACGTGGTCGGTGGCGATTTCTACGTCTACCGCGCCGGCGATGGCGGTTGCCTCTTCGGCGTGGTCGACTGCGCCGGACATGGCGTTCCCGGCGCGCTGATGACCATGCTCGCGCACGCCGCCATCGACCAGGCAATCGCCGATGTCGGCCTTGCCGATCCTGCCGTGGTGCTGGCCCGCACCGACCGCATTGTGCGCAGCATGCTGCGTGACGATGTCGAGCAGCCGGCTCTGGCGACCAACATGGACGTCGGCCTCGCCTACGTGGATTTCCAGACCCGCGAGGTGACCTTCTCCGGCGCCAAGATCGCCCTTTACTACAGTGACGGCGAGACGCTGGAGGAGCTGCCGGCGGCGCGCCGCGCGATCGGCGACAAGCGCGTCGGCGAATACACCAATGCGCGGATCGCCCTGCAGAGCGGGCGCACCTTCTACCTGACCACCGATGGTTTTCTCGATCAGGCCGGTGGTGAGTTAGGCTATGGCTTCGGCAACAGCCGCTTTGCCGAGATGATTCGCCGCCATGCGCGTCTTCCTTTGGCCGAACAGGGCGCCGCTTTCAGTGCGACCCTCGCCGAGTACCAGGGCGACTACCCCCAGCGTGACGACATTACGATGCTGTGTTTCCGTTTCGATTGAGAGCGTTGTCCAACCCGGAGCTTGCCAAATGGAATCCCTTGACCTTTTTGCCATGCGCGAGAGCTACAACCGCCAGCAGATAATGCTCTGCTTCAACGGTCCCATCTCGCGCAGCCTGATCGAGGAAATCGGTAATGCTTTGCGCAATTACCTGACCGCCGATCACGCGCACCCGTCCTCCGCGATGGACGTGTTCGCGGTGTACATCGAGATGACGCAGAACATCCGTCATTACACCAAGGTGAAGAACTGGTCCGATCAGGAGGCCGGTGCCACCGTGGTGGTGGCGCGCAATGACGCGGGCCGCTACGTGGTGTCCGCGGGCAACCTGATCGAATCGTCCGACGGCGAGAGCCTGATGAGCGCAGTAAAGGTGTTGGCCGAGATGGACAAGAGCCAGCTCAAGGCGATGTACAAGGAACAGTTGCGCCGTCCGCGCGACGAGAACGTGGTATCCGGTGCCGGCCTCGGGCTGATCGACATTGCCCGAAAATCCAGCGAACCCCTGCAGGCCAGCCTGCGGGATGTCGCCGGTGGCCGTGCTTTCATCAGCTTGAGCGCCGTTATCTGACATTAAGAGCACTCCGCCAAATGACTAATTTTTCCATCCCGGGCAGCCAGTCTTCCCCTTCCATCCAGTCCGACTGGGACAAGGGCATCCTGTCCATGCAGGGCGACTCCTACCCGGAGAATTCCTACGAACTGTTCCGCCAGGTGTTCGAGTGGATCGAGCGCTTCCTCGCCGAAGCCGGTCGCCCGTTGACCCTGGAGCTGCGCCTGCTGTACCTCAACACCAGCAGCATCAAGGCGATGATGGACATCTTCGACCTGCTCGAGGCGGCGCATGGCGAGGGCAAGCAGGTCGCGGTGAACTGGCATTACGACCGTCGCAACGAGCGCGTGGTCGAGCTTGCCGAAGAGTTCAAGGAAGACTGCAGCTTCCCCTTCGCGATCCTCAGTCACGACTAAGCAGGGTTCATCCTATGCGTGGACAAAGCGCGCTCGAGGAAATGATCGAAAAGTTGCTCGCCGACCCGCAGCACAAGGACCACGCGTTGCGCGATGCCCTGAACCTGCTGTGGGAGTCGCACAACGATCTGCTGGTGCGCATCGAGCGGATCACCCGGGTTTCGGACGGCTACCAGAGCATCGCTCGCGAGCGCGAGCTGAGCCTTTCCGCGCGCTTCGACAAGCAGTTGCGCCAACTGGAGAAGGTTGCGCGCATTTCCGACCGCTACCAGCAGATGATGCGCGACCTGAACATCGCGCTGAAGGAAGCCTCCACCCATGACGCATTGACCGGCATCGGCAACCGCCGGCTGCTGATGGAGCGCCTGCGCGACGAAGCCGATCGCGCCAAACGCTACGAGCGTCCGCTGAGCGTAGTGATGCTCGACATCGACCGCTTCAAGGCGATCAACGACGATTTCGGCCACGAGATCGGCGACCGCGTGCTGATCGAGATCGCCCGCGTCATGGAAGCCGAAGTGCGCGAACAGGACCTCTGCGGCCGCTGGGGCGGCGAGGAATTCCTGATCCTGATGCCGGAGACCGACGTGACCACCGCTGCCCAGGTGATGGAACGGGTGCGTGCCAGCATCGGCACCCTGGCGGTGCGGGTGAACAACGACCTGCTGTCGGTGACGGTGAGCGTCGGTGTCGCCGCGCTGCATGCCGACGAGAACTACTCCAGCACCATCAACCGCGCCGACGTCGCCCTGCTTTCCGCCAAGCGCAGCGGGCGCAATCGCGTCGAGGTCGACGCCTAGTCAGGCCTGAGCGTCGCCTTCCGTGTCGCGGTTGAGCCGCTGCAGGATGTCCGCGACGATCTGCTCGGGCGACGCGTCGATGTCCACCAGCAGCGCCTCGCCTTCCTGTGGTTTCTCCAGCGTCTGCAACTGACTGCGCAGCAGGCGCGGATCGAAGAAATGCCCTCCGCGACCGGCCAGCCGCTTGGCCAGCAACGCCTCCGAACCGTCGAGGAACACCCAGCGCACCGCGGGATCGTCGCCGCCGAGCGCATCGCGGTAGGCGTGCTTGAGCGCGGAACAGGCGAACACCCAGTCGCGCGCCTGGCCTTTCTTCTCATCGATCGCCGCCCGCAGGCTGGCCAGCCACGGACGGCGGTCGTCCTCGTCCAGGGGCACGCCGCGGGCCATCTTCGCCTTGTTGGCGTCGCTGTGGAATTCGTCGGCATCGGAGAACCCGCAGCGCAGGCGCGCTGCCAGTTGCGCTCCGATGGTGGTCTTGCCGCTGCCGGAAACGCCCATGACGATCACGATCATGCGCGGGTCGTCCGACGCGCGCGGATGAAGGGCGTGGAAAACGTGACGGCGTTGGCGTGGTTCATGGCGGGTCCCTGAAACGGCGAATGCCGACATGCTGCCAGATTTACAGCGCGTCGGCGGTCCGTTGGTCCTGTCTCAGTTGTGGCTCAGCGCCTTGGCCATGGCCTGGCTCTCGTGCTGGCGCCACGCGCGATCGCGGTCGCTGCCGATGCGCTCGAGCGCATCCTGGCGGTCCTCGCTGATCCGCTGCGCCTGGCATTGGTTGAAACCGTCGGACCAGCCGGTGGCGTAGGTGGCATCGGCGAGAAAGCGCGGCACATCCTTGCGGAATTCGCCGCTGATCGCCCCGGCTGCCTGTCGGCCGCTGCCGCAACCGTCCTGGAAACCGTCGGCGAAGGCCGGTGGATAGCCGGCGGCGAGCAGTTGCTCATGGGTGGTCTGGCAGCCCGCGAGGAGCAGCAGGGCGAGGAGTAGAGCGTGACGCACGATGGCCTCCGGCACCGTCGAAGAAGGGCGACGGGCAGAGGCATTGTCGGCGCGCGGGGGTGAGAAATTCGTCAAGAACCCGTGAGGCGTTCGTCATGATCAGTAGTGGTACCAGCGCAGCTCCAGCATCAGTTCGTTGCGTGGTTGGTCGAAGTGGCTGAAGTCGCGCTGCGCGGTGAGGCGCAGGCCTAGGTTGCGCGACAGCTCCCACTGCTGGTTGAGCGACAGCGCACGGCGGACCTCGCCGTTGTGAAAATAGTCGCCGCGCGCCTCCAGGCTCAGGTTGCCCAGCGCGTTGCGCCATAGCAACCCGGTGTCGAAGCCCAGTGCGGGGGCGATGAAGCCGGCGAAGTCCGGGTTGTTCTCCAGTCGCGTGGTCGCCAGGGCGAAGCCGAGCAGGTCGTCGCCCAGCGCCCAGCTGCCGCCGGCACCGCCGTTCAGCTGGCGCACCAGGGTCTGCTTGCCGTCGCGTCCGGCGACCCGCTCCAGGCCGGTGGAGACTTGCCAGGAGAGCGGCTGCAGCAGGCGATTGCGCGGTGTCAGCGAGCGAATGCTGGCCAGGTCCAGGCGCTGCAGTTGCCAGTGCTCGTCCTCGTACTGGCGCACGCGCAGGTCGAGGATTTCGATCTGTGCGCCGATCGGGAAGCCGGCGCCGTTGTCGTTCAGGTCGTGATAGGCCATGCGCAGGCCGTACTCGGCGAAGGCCTCGCCATCGCGGCTGCCGGCGCCGAGCTGCCAGGTGCGCGATTCGTGCCCGGTTTCCGGAAGCCCCGGCCGTTCGACCGTCAGCGCCGGCGGTGGCGTGCGGTTGATCGCCCTGAGCAGCGCGTAACTGCGCGCGGCGCCCACGTTGTCGCGCTCCTCGCCGGTGGCGCGGTAGCGGACCAGGCGATACGCGGCGTCCTGGACCAGCGCCCGGCGCTCGACGGGCAGGGCGGCGAACTGCAGATCGTCGAGGCGTTTCTCGTCGTCGGCCAGGCGCAGCGCCCATTCCCGCTCATCGTCCGACAGCGGTTCGGCGCGCGCCAGCAGTTCCTTTTCCCGCGAAGGGCGGTAGTCGATGCGCTCGACCAGGCCGGCCTCCTTGACCGCGCGCACGGTGTCGGTGGGGATCGCGGTGAGCGGGAACTGATTGGTCAGTTGCAGCCCGGGGCGCGCCACCTGCAGCAGTTCGAGCAGGCGGTAGGAGCAGTTCTCGTCGAAGAAGTAGTAGTCGAAGCGGATCTGGTTGAGCTCCCAGACGTGCTCGATCATCCGCGCGGTTTCCTGCGGCGTCAGGTTCAGCCGGTACTCCCAGAGGTCGCGGTTTTCCAGGCGGTTGTACTCGCTGAGCTTCTCCCGGTAGGGCACCAGGGAGAACAGGCCCGGATAGCCGCCGGCGAGGCCTTTCCAGGCGTAGAGGATGCTGTTGTCCATCCCCTCGATCATCGCGCCGAAGTTGAGCGCGTAGCTGAGCAGCGGGCTGCCCTGGTCATCGACGCCTTCGGGATCGATGCGCAGCAGCGTGTGGCCGAACATCGACGACGGGCTGTTCAGGTAGGCGGCCGGAAACACCAGCACCGCGCTATGCGGCGCGACGTCGGCGTACCAGGTGCGGAATTCGTCGCAGCTCGGCTGCGGCAGGTCGGTCAGTTGCAGCTTCTCGCGCAGCCAGCGGGTGCGCGCCGGGTAGCGGCACTGGGCGTGCCGGTCGCCGCTGGAGGTTGGTTCGTAGAGCGCGTCCAGGGTGGCGCGCAGCTCGGCCTGGGGATCGTGCTCGCCCTGGGCGGAGAGGAAGAACTTTTCGTCGTCGACGTAGCTGCGCCAGCCGCCGAGCGTCTTGCGTTCGTAATGACCGAGGGCCAGCCAGTAGTCGTCCGATGCCAGTTCGGCCAGGCGTTCGGGGGCTATCCGGGGAGCGGCGAGGGCGAAGGGTGCGCAGACGCACAGCAGCAGGCTCGACAGCAGGGCTTTACGCATCCGACTTCCTGTCTGGAAAGAGGCGCCCGCCCGAAGGGGCGGGCGGGGCAAGCATCAGGCGTCAGGCCTGTTCGACCACGTACTTGGACAGGCGCGGGTCGTTCTTCATGACTTCCAGTGTGGCCGCGTGGACATCCGCCGCGGTGGCATTGGCGTTGCTGAAGATCTGGTTGAAGTGCTCGTGGGTGACACTGGAGAAGTAGGCGCGATCCTCCGGCTTGATGCCGAGCACGACGGCGTAGCTGGTCAGCGCCTCGCCTTCGCCCTTGGCCATGTCCTCGGAGACTTCGTCGAGCATGCCGCTCAGGGCGATCAGCGACTTGCCGCCGTAGGTCAGCTTGCCGTCGGTGGAGCAGCCGTTGGTGCCGGAGGTCATGCCGAAGGTGGCGTTGCCGGAGGTGCCGTTGGTGATCGAGGCGACGATGTGCGAAGGCGTGCCGCGCTGGCCTTCGAAGAGCATGTTGCCCCAGCCGCAATTCGGGCCGCCGGGCGCTTCGGCCAGGGCGTTGAAGGAAACCGCAGCGAGCAGACTACCGAGCAGAATTTTATTCATGATTATTTCTCTACCGTATCGGAAGGATGGAACCGGGTTGAGCTGCACGACGATCGCTACGACGGGAAGGCGATCACCCTCGGGCAACACGGCGGAACCGTCGGAAATCCGACGGAGGCGCACGCTTTTGAGGTTAGCCGAGCGCTGCGGTTCCGTGCGACGGCAACTATCCGGTGGATGACGCGCGCCGGCCGGGCGGGCGCTTGCCAGTGTCGTCCGCCCAGCGCCAGAATGCGGGCGTCATTCCCCGCGGCGCGCGCCGCTCGAAAAGGATTCCCGATGCCCCAGCCCTTCGCTGCCGTGCTGCGTCTCGCGCCCGATGCGCTAACCCGTCCGTTCGCTCCCGATCAGTTCAACTTCACCACCACCGATGACCTGGAGCCGTTCCGCGGCGTGCTCGGGCAGGAACGTGCCGTCGAAGCACTGCAGTTCGGCGTCGCCATGCCGCGTGCCGGCTACAACGTGTTCGTCATGGGCGAACCCGGCACCGGTCGCTTTTCCTTCGTCCAGCGCTACCTGAAGGCCGAGGCCAAGCGCCTGGAAACGCCGGCCGATTGGGTGTACGTCAACCATTTCGACGAACCGCGCGAGCCGCGCGTGCTGCAGCTGCCGCCAGGCAGTGCGGACGCCTTCATCGGCGACCTCGACCACTTGATCGACAACCTGCTGGCGACCTTTCCCGCGGTCTTCGAGCACCCCGCCTACCAGCAGAAGAAGAGCGCCATCGACCGCGCCTTCAACCAGCGCTACGACCGCGCCCTGGACGTCATCGAGCGGCTGTCGCTGGAGAAGGACATCGCCCTCTACCGCGACAACACCAACATCGCCTTCACCCCGATGAAGGATGGCAAGGCACTGGACGAGGCCGAGTTCGCCCAGTTGCCGGAAGCCGAGCGCGAGCGCTATCACCAGGACATCTCCGAGCTGGAGGAGCGCCTCAACGAGGAGCTCGCCAGCCTGCCGCAGTGGAAGCGCGAGTCGAGCAACCAGCTGCGCCAGCTCAATGAGGAAACCATCACCCTGGCGCTGCAGCCGGTGCTTGCGCCGCTGTCGGAGAAGTACGCCGAGAACGCCGGTGTCTGCGCCTATCTGCAGGCGATGCAGGTCGATCTGCTGAAGACCGTGGTCGATCAACTGATCGACGACAACCGTACCGACGCGCAGCGCCGCCAGGGCCTGGAAGACCAGTACAGCCCCAGCCTGGTGGTGGCGCACCACGCCAACGGCGGCGCCCCGGTGGTGTTCGAGCCGCATCCGACCTACGACAACCTGTTCGGCCGCATCGAGTACGGCACCGATCAGGGCGCGCTCTACACCAGCTACCGCCAGTTGCGCCCGGGCGCGCTGCACCGCGCCAACGGCGGCTTCCTGGTGCTGGAAGCGGAAAAGATGCTCAGCGAGCCCTTCGTCTGGGAGGCGCTCAAGCGCGCCATGCATTCGCGCCAGCTGAAGATGGAATCGCCTCTGGCCGAGCTTGGCCGGCTGGCCACGGTGACCCTGGCGCCGCAGGTGATCCCGCTGCAGCTCAAGGTGATCATCATCGGTTCGCGCCAGCTCTACTACACGCTGCAGGACGTCGATCCGGACTTCCAGGAGATGTTCCGCGTGCTGGTCGACTTCGACGAGGACATCATGCTCGCCGACGAGAGCCTCGAGCAGTTCGCCCAGTTGCTCAAGACGCGCACCTCGGAAGAAGGTCTCGCGCCGCTGACCGCTGCCGCCGTCGCGCGCCTGGCGACCTACAGCGCGCGCCTCGCCGAGCACCAGGGTCGGCTCTCGGCGAAGATCGGCGACCTGTTCCAGCTGGTCAGCGAGGCCGACTTCATCCGTCAACTGGCCGGTGAGGCGACCACCGACGCCGGCCACATCGAGCGCGCGCTGCGCGCCAAGGCGACGCGCACCGGGCGGGTCTCGGCGCGGATTCTCGACGACATGCTCGCCGGGATCATCCTCATCGATACCGAAGGCGCGGCCATCGGCAAGTGCAACGGGCTCACGGTGCTGGAGGTCGGCGATTCGGCATTCGGCGTGCCGGCGCGGATCTCCGCCACGGTCTACCCGGGCGGCAGCGGCATCGTCGACATCGAGCGCGAGGTCAACCTCGGCCAGCCGATCCACTCCAAGGGCGTGATGATCCTCACCGGCTACCTGGGCAGCCGCTACGCCCAGGAATTTCCCCTGGAAATCTCCGCCAGCATCGCCCTGGAACAGTCCTACGGCTATGTTGACGGCGACAGCGCTTCGCTCGGCGAGGTCTGCACGCTGATATCCGCGCTCTCGAGGACTCCGCTCAAGCAGTGCTTCGCCATCACCGGGTCGATCAACCAGTTCGGCGAGGTGCAGGCGGTCGGCGGGGTCAACGAGAAGATCGAGGGCTTCTTCCGCCTCTGCGAAGCGCGCGGGCTGACCGGCGAGCAGGGCGCGATCATTCCCTACGCCAACATCGCCACCCTGATGCTCGACGAGCGCGTGCTGCAGGCCGTGCGCTCCGGCCAGTTCAACGTCTACGCGGTGCGCCACGTGGACGAGGCGCTGAGCCTGCTGCTCGGCGAGCCGGCCGGCTCGCCGGACGAGCAAGGGCGCTTCCCGACCGGCAGCGTCAATGCGCGCGTAGTCCAGCGGCTGCGGGAAATCGCCGAGATGGGCATGGAAGACGACAGCAAGGACGCCGCGGAGAAGGACAAACCGACGCAAGGCTGATCGACGTTCGGCTGTCTTGGGAATGCTCGGCGCAATTGCTGGTCACAGGATGAAGCGGCGACGGAGCTGTCCGTCGCCGTGCCGTCAGGGCCGCGCGGATAATCCGGCGGGCCGCTTCTGCGCCATGTGTTCACCGCTCGCGGTGTGTGGCAGAACCAAGGACCCAGCGAGGAACGCCGCCATGTCGCGCACCCTCTGCCTCACCCGGGAATGCCTGGGGATGACGACCCGCATCGAATGCGTGATCCGTCCCCTCAACGGCGACAACGGGCTTTGGACGCTTCTTTGCGCCGCCGGCGTGTCCGGCGCACAACCTTCCGCCATCAAGGTACAGGGGCCGTTCCACGGTCCCTTCGTCGCCGAGGGCGTGCTCGATGCCATTGCCGAATGCCTGGCCGTGCAGGGCTACGCCGTCTGCGAGGAACCGCAGATCTGGCGCCTGCACATGCAGGGCGAGCTGCGCAAGTTGACCCGGCCGCGCCAGTCTCAGGCGGGTAGCTACGCGCTCCAGCCGGAAAGCTGATCTTTTCCCGAGCTCTTTCGAGCGAAGCCGTTTCCGCTCCGCCGATTTCGTTCGTCCCGATAACCGCTCCCGGCGAGAAGCGAGGCGGCGCTCCGCACGCCTTGCCGCTGGCGCTTCGCTGGGTATACTCGCGGCATTTTTCGCGGAGCTGAGAACACCATGGAACGCTTTTTCGAGAATGCCATGTACGCCACGCGCTGGCTGTTGGCGCCCATCTATTTCGGCCTGTCGTTCGCCCTGCTGGCGCTGTGCCTGAAGTTCTTCCAGGAGGTCTATCACATCCTCCCGAACGTCTTCGAGAAGGCCGAATCCGATCTGATCCTGGTGCTGCTCTCACTGATCGATATGGCGCTGGTCGGCGGCCTGATCGTGATGGTGATGATCTCCGGCTACGAGAACTTCGTCTCGCAACTCGACATCGACGAGGGCAAGGAAAAGCTCGACTGGCTGGGCAAGATGGATTCCAGCTCGCTGAAGATGAAGGTGGCGGCATCGATCGTGGCGATTTCCTCGATCCACCTGCTGCGGGTGTTCATGGACGCGCAGAAGATCGAAAACGATAAGCTGCTCTGGTACGTGGTGATCCACATGACCTTCGTCCTGTCTGCGTTCGCCATGGGTTACCTGGACCGACTGACCAAACACTGATTTCTCCGGTCTCATGGCTATCGTCCCACCTGCCAGGAGACCGCGATGACCCTCGCCCAACTGCAGCAACTGGCCTTGGCCGGTGACATCCATGAGCTGAACCTGCTCTCGCTCGAGGGCGGTTTCTACGTCCTGCAGGCACTCACCGCCGACGGCAATGCGCGTCTCGAGGACGATCAGGGGCGCGTGTCGCACCTGCGCTCGCTGGACCACGCTCGCTTCGTGCTGCGCGAGGTGCCCGAGCTGCCGCTGTACCTGGTGCAGTTCTCCGCCTACGACGAAATGGTCGGCATGGCTCCGCGGAGCGAGTCGCCGCTCAAGGTGAAGGTCAGCGCTCGCGCCCTCGACGGCTGAGCGCGCGTGGCGGGTGTGGTAGTCTGCGGGCCTTTTTTACGGAGACAGCAGATGAGCACAGTTGACCTGAACAGCGACGAAACCCGCGTCAGTTACGGCATCGGCCGCCAGCTCGGCGACCAGCTGCGTGACAACCCGCCGCCCGGCGTGAGCATCGACGCCGTGCTCGCCGGTCTGACCGACGCCTTCGCCGGCCAGCCGAGCCGAGTCGACCAGGCCGCCATGGCTGCCAGCTTCAAGGTGATTCGCGAGCGCATGCAGGCCGAGGCCCAGGCGAAGGCCGACGCCGCCGCTGGCGAGGGTCGTACCTATCTTGTGGAGAACGCCAAGCGCGAAGGCGTGATTACGCTGCCTTCCGGGCTGCAGTACGAAGTGCTGACAGCGGGCGACGGCGCCAAGCCGACGCGTGAAGACAGCGTTCGCACCCACTACCACGGCACCCTGATCGACGGCAGCGTGTTCGACAGCTCCTACGCCCGTGGCGAGCCGGCCGAGTTTCCGGTGGGTGGCGTGATCGCCGGCTGGACCGAGGCGCTGCAACTGATGGGCACCGGCAGCAAATGGCGTCTGCACGTGCCGAGCGAGCTGGCCTACGGCGGGCAGGCGGCGGGCAGCATTCCGCCGCACAGTGTGCTGGTGTTCGACGTCGAGCTGCTCGACATCCTCTGAGTCGAATCCGCCGATGACCGTCCGCCGACGGTCATCGCTCAGGCAGGCAGGCGGCTGAGCAGAGCACCTTCGGATTCCCGGCATTGGCGCTTGCCGCAGCTGGCGCAGTTCAGTTCGCTATTGGGGCGCAAGGCCCGCGCGTAGCAGAACAGGAACAGGTTTCGCACCAGCTCCTTGACGATCATGGGTTCGCAGGAATTCAGGCCGGCCAGGTCGAGGTCGCCCTGATCCCGCAGCTCGTCGAGCGCTTCCTCTTCCAGTACCGCACAGACTTCCCCGGTTTCCCGATGCAGGATGCGCAGGTAGGGGTGCGGACGTTCCAGCCAGGCATCGATCAGATAGGTCATGGGGTCATCTCCGGTGAGTGGTTAGAGATGAGAATAATTCTTATTACAGGAATAGCAAGCGTCTATTTCACAATCCGCCATTCATGCGCATCAAACCCTTTGCAGGCGCGCGCTCGCGGGCGCGGTGTGATGAGCGGTTGGATTCAGTGCGTGCGGGCGACGGCGAAGCGGGTCAGTTCGACCAGTGCATCGCGATAGACGCTGGCGGGCAGCGCTTCCAGGCAGGCGATGGCGCGATCCGCGTGTTCGCGGGCGAGGCGGGCGGTGTAGTCGAGGGCGCCGGAGGCCTCGACGGCCTCGCGGATGCTGTCGAGGTCTTCGATGCCGCCTTTCTGGATCGCATGGCGCACCAGGGCGGCCTGCTCGGCGGTACCTTCGCGCAGGGTGTAGATCAGTGGCAGTGTCGGCTTGCCTTCGGCGAGGTCGTCGCCGACGTTCTTGCCGAGGGTTTCGGCGTCGCCCTTGTAGTCGAGCAGGTCGTCGACCAGCTGGAAGGCGATTCCCAGATGATCGCCAAACGTCTGCAGGGCTTCGCTCTGCTCGGGGCTCGCTTCGGCCAGGGCGGCGGCGCTGTGGGTCGAGGCCTCGAAGAGCATCGCGGTCTTGCCGCGGATGACTTCCATGTAGGTCTCTTCGGTGGTGCTCGCGTCGCGAATCTTCGAGAGCTGCAGCACTTCGCCTTCGGCGATCACGCGGGTCGCCTGGGAGATGATGCGCATGACCTGCATCGAGCCCAGCTCCACCATCATTTCGAAGGAGCGTGCATAAAGAAAGTCGCCGACCAGCACGCTGGGCGCGTTGCCCCACATGGCGTTGGCGGTCGAGCGGCCGCGGCGCATGCCGGACATGTCGACGACGTCATCGTGCAGCAGGGTCGAGGTGTGCAGGAATTCGATGGTGGCTGCCAGCAGGCGCAGCGAGTCGCCTTCCAGGCCGAGGGCCTTGCCGGAGAGCAGCACCAGCAGGGGGCGCATGCGTTTGCCGCCCGCGGAGATGATGTAGTCGCCGATCTTTTCCACCAGGGGGACGCGGGAGCTGAGCTGTTTACGGATGATTCCGTCGACAGCGGTAAAATCGTCCGCCACCACGTTATAGAAGGCCTGGGGTTGCATTGGCGAGTCGTACTCCTATGGATTGCGCGGCATGCTAGGGGCCGGGTCCGGCACTGTCAAGGCGAGGCCGGACGGTGCTTGCGCGTACAACCTGGCTTGCGTACAATCGCGCACCCCGAACTTCCCTGGGCATTTCCCTGCCTTACGCAATTGCCTGGTGTCTATCCGGCCCCAGGCAGCCATGCCAGCCGCCAACTCTTCCTACAAAGCGCTGGGTGAGCAGGATCAACGGAGATATTCCATGTACGCTGTAATCGTTACCGGTGGCAAGCAATACAAAGTCGCCGAAGGTGAATTCCTCAAGGTCGAGAAGCTGGAGATCGCCACTGGCGAATCCGTGACTTTCGATCGCGTTCTGCTGGTCGGCAATGGTGACGACGTCACCATCGGTGCGCCGGTAGTCGACGGTGCCAAGGTCGTCGCTGAAGTGGTCTCTCAAGGCCGTCACGATAAGATCCGCATCATCAAGTTCCGTCGTCGTAAGCACCACATGAAACGTCAGGGCCACCGTCAGTGGTTCACCGAAATCAAGATCACTGGCATTCAGGCCTGATCCCTTTTAGGAGGCTATGACTCATGGCACACAAAAAAGCTGGCGGTTCTACCCGCAACGGTCGCGACTCAGAAAGCAAACGCCTTGGCGTTAAGCTGTTCGGCGGTCAGGTCATCAAGGCCGGTAACATCATCGTGCGTCAGCGCGGTACCCAGTTCCACGCCGGTTATGGCGTTGGCATGGGCAAGGATCACACCCTGTTCGCGAAAGTGGCCGGCGTGGTCAAGTTCGAAGTGAAGGGCGAGTTCGGCCGTCGCTACGTGAGCGTCGTCGCGGCCTGATCGCGGCGTTGCTGAAGAAGCCCTGTCTTGCGACGGGGCTTTTTCGTTTCTGTATCCTATCGTTTTTTTCAGCCCGCCCGAGGGCGGGAGGCGTTCCATGAAATTCGTCGATGAAGTATCGATCGTTGTAAAAGCAGGTGATGGCGGCAATGGCTTGATGAGCTTCCGCCGCGAAAAATTCATCGAGAAGGGTGGCCCCAACGGCGGCGATGGTGGTGACGGAGGCTCCATCTATATGGAGGCCGACGAGAACCTCAACACCCTGGTCGACTACCGCTATACCCGTCGCTTCGACGCGCAGCGCGGTGAGAACGGTGGCAGCAAGGACTGCACCGGGCACAAGGGTGACGATCTGGTGCTGCCGGTCCCGGTGGGCACCACGGTCATCGATGCCAATACCCAGGAAATCATCGGCGACCTGACCAAGCCCGGCCAGCGGCTGCTGGTGGCGCAGGGCGGCTGGCACGGCCTGGGCAACACCCGCTTCAAGTCGAGCACCAACCGGGCGCCGCGGCAGACCTCGCCGGGCAAGCCGGGCGAGATGCGCGATCTCAAGCTGGAGCTGAAGGTGCTTGCCGATGTCGGGCTGCTCGGCCTGCCGAATGCCGGCAAGAGCACCTTCATCCGCTCGGTGTCGGCGGCCAAGCCGAAGGTGGCGGACTACCCCTTCACCACGCTGGTGCCGAACCTGGGCGTGGTCAGCGTCGGTCGCTACAAGAGCTTCGTCATCGCCGACATCCCCGGCCTGATCGAGGGTGCCGCCGAGGGTGCCGGTCTGGGTATCCGCTTCCTCAAGCACCTGGCGCGCACGCGCCTGCTGCTGCATCTGGTGGACATGGCGCCGCTGGACGAGAGCGATCCGGCCGAGGCGGCCGCGGTGATCGTCCACGAGCTGGAGAAGTTCAGCCCGTCGCTGGCCGAGCGCGACCGCTGGCTGGTGCTGAACAAGGCTGACCAGATCCTTGAGGAGGAGCACGAGGCGCGCGTCAAGGCGGTGGTCGAGCGGCTTGACTGGAAAGGCCCGGTGTACGTGATTTCCGCGCTGGAGCGCGAAGGTACCGAGGCGCTCAGCCAGGACATCATGCGTTACCTCGACGAGCGCACCATGCGCCTGGCCGAGGAGCCGGAGTACGCCGAGGCGCTGGCCGAGCTCGATCAGCGTATCGAGGATGAGGCGCGCGCCCGTCTGCAGGCGCTGGACGACCAGCGCGCCCTGCGCCGCGCCGGGCTTAAGAGCGCCGACACCGTCGAGGACGAAGACGACTTCGACGATGACGAGGATGACGGCGACGGGCCGGAAATCTTCTACGTGCGCTGAGGTTTCTCGGGAGCGGGATGGCCGGTCCTTTCCGCTGTGTGCATCTGGACTGGGATGGAATCATGCGGGACAAGGTGACCGGCGCGCAGCGCTGGGTGGTGAAGATCGGCAGCGCGCTGCTGACCGCCGACGGGCGTGGACTGGATCGCGCGGCCATGGCGGTGTGGGTCGAGCAGATGGTTGCGCTGCGGGCGGCGGGCGTGGAGCTGGTGCTGGTGTCGTCCGGCGCGGTGGCGGCGGGCATGAGTCGTCTCGGCTGGACGGCTCGTCCCAAGGCCATGAACGAGCTGCAGGCGGCGGCCGCGGTCGGGCAGATGAGCCTGATCCGCGCCTGGGAATCGAGCTTCGCCGAGCACGAGCGGCAGACCGCGCAGATCCTGCTGACGCATGACGATCTGTCCGACCGCAAGCGTTACCTGAACGCGCGCAGTACCCTGCGCACTCTGGTCGACGTCGACGTGATCCCGGTGATCAACGAGAACGACACGGTGGTCACCGACGAAATCCGTTTTGGCGACAACGACACGCTGGCGGCGCTGGTCGCCAACCTGGTCGAGGCCGATCTGCTGGTGATCCTCACCGACCGCGACGGCATGTTCGATGCCGATCCCCGTCTGAACCCCGGTGCCGTACTGATTTCCGAAGCCCGTGCCGACGATCCGGCGCTGGATGCCGTCGCGGGCGGCACCGGCGGCGCCTTGGGGCGTGGCGGCATGCAGACCAAGCTGCGCGCGGCGCGTCTGGCGGCGCGTTCGGGTGCCTACACCGTCATCGTCGGTGGGCGCATCGAGCAGGTTCTGGCGCGCCTCAAGGCGGGGGAGCTGCTCGGTACGCTGCTGGCGCCCGAGCGTGATCCGCTGGCGGCGCGCAAGCAGTGGCTGGCCGGCCAGCTGCAGACCCGTGGCACGCTGGTGCTGGACGCCGGTGCGGTCAAGGCGCTGCGCCAGGATCACAAGAGCCTGCTTTCGGTGGGCGTGAAGGCGATCCAGGGCAGCTTTCGCCGGGGCGAGATGGTGGTCTGCGTCGATCTCGAGGGGCGCGAAGTGGCTCGTGGCCTGGTCAACTACAGTGCGATCGAGGCGCAGAAGATACTCGGTCGCTCGTCCGACGCCATCGAGTCGCTGCTCGGTTACGTGAATGAGCCCGAACTGGTGCATCGCGACAATCTGATTCTGCTGAGGAGTGCCGAATGAAGTGCCTGTGGCTTGCTGTGTTCTTGGCAGTTCCCGCCCTGGCGGCGGCCGAGCAGATCGGCGAAGTCGCTACCGTCTTCAAGTGGGTCGGCCCCAACGACAAGATCGTCGTTGAGGCCTTCGACGATCCGAAGGTAGAGGGCGTGACCTGCTACCTGTCGCGGGCCAAGACCGGCGGTGTGAAAGGTGGGCTGGGCCTGGCCGAAGACCGTGCGGAGGCCTCCATTGCCTGTCGTCAGGTCGGCGCCATCCGCTTCAAGGGCGAGCTCAAGGATGGCGAGGAGGTGTTCAAGGAGCGCACCTCGCTGGTGTTCAAGAGCATGCAGGTGGTGCGTTTCTTCGACGAGAGGCGCAACACGCTGGTCTATCTGGTTTACAGCGACCGCATCATCGAGGGCAGTCCGCAGAATGCGGTGACCGCCATTCCGATTCTTCCCTGGAAGTGAGTCGATTAGTCTTGGCGTGAGCTCGTTGGGTGCGAGCTGCCCGCGTCGCGATCCATCCCGGGATGCCTCGAGCGACAGGGCGCTCGTTCAGGTGCAGCGCCTGTCTTCGCTCTGCTCGCAAGGGCTATGTGCACGGGCATAAAAAAACCGGCCAGTGGCCGGTTTTTTCAAGAACATCACGCTCAGGCTGCAGCGGCTTCGCCGAGTGCCTTGATGTGAGCGTTCAGACGGCTCTTGTGACGAGCTGCCTTGTTCTTGTGGATGATGCCTTTGTCGGCCATGCGGTCGATTACCGGTACAGCCAAGGTGTAGGCAGCCTGGGATTTTTCCAGGTCTTTGGCGTCGAGCGCCTTGACTACGTTCTTGATGTAGGTGCGAACCATGGAGCGCAGGCTGGCATTGTGGCTGCGACGCTTCTCAGCCTGTTTTGCGCGTTTTTTGGCGGAAGGGCTGTTGGCCACCGTCGAACTCCTCGAAACTTTGGGGGGATGCAAACAAATAAGGCCGCGAATCTTGCCGCCGCCGGGGGCGCTTGTCAAGCCTGTTGGATGCCTGCCTCGACTTGGGCGACGAGCGTCGCCTGTCGGCCGAGCCTTTATCTGGAGATCGGCGCACTGGCGATGCGTACGCACGCTAACGGGTGCTTTATTTCCAGGCCAGCCCTAAACTCGGCGGCTTCTTTCGGCGCGGCGTCGCGAGTCTCGCGCGCTGCGCAGCGCGGGTCGAACTGCATGGCTATCCATACCCTATGAATCTACTCAAATCCCTGGCCGCAGTGAGTTCGCTGACCATGGTCTCCCGTGTGCTGGGCTTCGTGCGCGACACCATCATGGCGCGGATCTTCGGCGCGGGCGTCGCTACCGACGCCTTCGTCGTCGCCTTCAAGCTGCCCAACCTGCTGCGGCGCATCTTCGCCGAGGGCGCGTTCTCCCAGGCGTTCGTGCCGATCCTCGCGGAGTACAAGAGCCAGCGCGGCGATGAGGCGGCGCGCACCTTCGTGGCCTACGTATCTGGCCTGCTCACGCTGGTACTGGCGCTGGTGACGGCGCTCGGCGTGCTCGCCGCGCCCTGGGTGGTGTGGATCAGCGCGCCAGGGTTCGCCGATGATGCGCAGCGCTTCGAGCTGACCAGCTCGCTGCTGCGGGTGACCTTTCCCTACATCCTGCTGATCTCGCTGTCCTCGCTGGCCGGAGCGATCCTCAATACCTGGAATCGCTTCGCCGTACCGGCCTTCGTGCCGACGCTGCTCAATCTGAGCATGATCTTCTTCGCCGTGTTCCTCACGCCGTACTTCGATCCGCCGGTCATGGCGCTCGGCTGGGCGGTGCTCGCCGGCGGCCTGTTGCAACTGCTCTACCAACTGCCGCACCTGAGGAAGATCGGCATGCTGGTGCTGCCGCGCCTGAACCTTCGCGACAGCGGCGTGTGGCGGGTGATGCGGCAGATGGGGCCGGCGATCCTCGGGGTGTCCGTGGCGCAGGTCTCGCTGATCATCAATACGGCATTCGCCTCCTTCCTGCCGACCGGGTCGGTGTCCTGGATGTACTACGCCGATCGCCTGATGGAGCTGCCCACCGGCGTGCTCGGCGTGGCGCTGGGTACCATCCTGCTCCCTGCACTTTCCAAGACGCATGCGCTGGGCGATCGCGGCGAGTATTCGCGGCTGCTCGACTGGGGCCTGCGCCTGTGCCTGTTGCTGGCGCTGCCGTGCGCGCTGGCGCTGGCGATCATCGCCGAGCCGCTGACCGCCTCGTTGTTCCAGTACGGCGCATTCAGCGCCCACGACGCCGCAATGACGCAGCGCGCACTGATCGCTTATTCGATAGGACTGGTCGGTCTCATCCTGATCAAGATTCTTGCGCCGGGCTTCTACGCGCGGCAGAACATCCGCACGCCGGTGCGCATCGCCATCTTCATTCTGGTCGTCACGCAGTTGATGAACCTGGCGTTCGTCGTCCCGTTGCAGCATGCCGGGCTGGCCCTGGCGATCAGCCTGGGCGCCTGCCTGAACGCCGGCTTGCTGTATTGGCAGATGCGCAAGCAGCGGATGTTCGACCTGCAGCCTGGCTGGCTGCCGTTCCTGGTCAAGCTGGTGGTGGCGGTGGGGGTGATGTGCGGGGTGCTGTTCGCGGGCATCCAGCTCCTGCCTGGCTGGGACCAGGGCGACATGCTGGTGCGCTTGGCGCGCCTCGGCGTACTGGTCGCCGCCGGGGTGCTGGCCTATTTCGGTAGCCTGGCGCTGCTCGGCTTTCGCCTGCATCACTTCGCGCGCCGCTCGCTGCACTGAAGCGTTGTCGTCCCGCGTGGCGAGCCGGCCGAATGCCGCCGCTGCGCCTGTCACCCGGCGCCCGCTGTGCGTATAATCGACCACTTTGTGAGCAAGATGCGCGCTATGCAGCTGGTTCGAGGCCTACACAATCTGCGGCCCCAACATCGGGGTTGCGTCGCCACGATCGGGAATTTCGACGGTGTCCACCGCGGCCATCAGGCCATCCTGATGCGTTTGCGCGAGCGCGCCGCGGAATTGTCGCTGCCTAGCTGCGTGGTGATTTTCGAGCCGCAGCCGCGTGAGTTCTTCACCCCGGATACCGCGCCGCCGCGTCTGGCCCGCCTGCGTGACAAGCTCGAGCTGTTCGCCGCGGAAGGCGTGGACCGCGTCCTGTGCCTGGCCTTCAACCCGCGTTTGCGCGAGCTGAGCGCCGAGGCGTTCGTCCGCCAGGTGCTGATCGACGGGCTCGGCGTGCGCCATCTGGAGGTCGGTGACGATTTCCGTTTCGGCTGCGATCGCGCCGGCGACTTCGCGTTTCTCCAGCGTGCTGGCGCGGCGGCCGGTTTCACCGTGGAGGCGGCGACCACCATCGAGGTGGACGGCCGGCGGGTCAGCAGCACGCGGGTTCGCGAGGCGCTGGCCGACGGCGACTTCCCGCAGGCCCAGCGCCTGCTCGGGCGCCACTACGTCATCGACGGTCGCGTGCTGCACGGGCAGAAACTGGCCCGGCAGTTGGGCTGGCCGACGGCGAACGTGCAGCTCAAGCGCGTGCGTGCGCCGTTTTCCGGGGTTTATCTTGTCAGCGCCTACGTGGACGGGCGCAAATGGCCGGGCGTGGCCAACATCGGTACGCGGCCCAGCGTTGACGGCGACGGCCGCGCGCATCTGGAGGTACATCTGCTGAATTTCGCCGGCGACCTCTACGGCAAGCGCATGCGCGTGGCCTTCCACCACAAGCTGCGCAACGAGCGCAGGTTCGCCTCGCTGGACGAGCTCAAGGCGGCTATCGCCGCCGATGTCGCCGCCGCCCAGGTTTACTGGCTGGGCGCGCCGCTGCAGTGAGCGCGCCGGCATCCGCAATACACACGATCAGCAGCACCGGCGGGGCCGCGGCCCCGCGCAAGCAGAACTGAATTTGAACAGGCCGATGACATGACCGATTACAAAGCGACGCTGAACCTGCCGGAAACGGCATTCCCGATGAAGGCCGGCTTGCCGCAGCGCGAACCCCAGATCCTGCAGCGCTGGGACGAGATCGGCCTGTACCAGAAACTGCGCCAGATCGGCGCCGGGCGTCCTAAGTTCGTGCTTCACGACGGCCCGCCGTACGCCAACGGCAGCATCCATATCGGTCACGCGCTGAACAAGATCCTCAAGGACATCATCACCCGCTCCAAGACGCTGAGCGGTTTCGATGCGCCCTACGTGCCGGGCTGGGACTGCCATGGCCTGCCGATCGAACACAAGGTCGAGACCACCTTCGGCAAGAACCAGCCGGCCGACCTGACCCGCGAGCGTTGCCGCGCCTATGCCAGCGAACAGGTCGCCGAGCAGAAGGCCGGCTTCATCCGCCTTGGCGTTCTGGGTGAGTGGGACAACCCGTACCTGACCATGAACTTCGCCAACGAGGCCGGTGAGATCCGCGCGCTGGCCGAGATGGTCGGCAACGGCTTCGTGTTCAAGGGCCTGAAACCGGTCAATTTCTGCTTCGATTGCGGCTCGGCGCTGGCCGAGGCCGAAGTGGAATATCAGGACAAGAAGTCCGATGCCATCGACGTGGCCTTCCCGGTCGAAGACGCCGACAAGCTGGCCGCCGCTTTCGGCCTGGAAAGCCTGTCGAAGCCGACCAGCATCGTCATCTGGACCACCACGCCCTGGACCATTCCGGCCAACCAGGCGCTCAACGTGCACCCCGAATTCACCTATGCGCTGGTGGATGTCGGTGATCGTCTGCTGCTGCTCGCCGAAGAGCTGGTCGAGAGCTGCCTGCAGCGCTATGGCCTGCAGGGTGAGGTCGTCGCCACGGCTCCGGGTTCCGCGCTGGAGCTGATCCGCTTCCGCCATCCGTTCTACGATCGGCTGTCGCCGTTGTACCTGGCCGATTATGTCGAGCTGGGCGCCGGCACCGGTGTGGTTCACTCGGCGCCCGCCTATGGCGAGGACGACTTCTACAGTTGCAAGCGCTACGGCATGAGCAACGACGATATCCTCAATCCGGTGCAGAGCAACGGCGTGTACGTCGACTCGCTGCCGTTCTTCGGCGGCCAGTTCATCTGGAAGGCCAACCCGGCGGTCGTCGCCAAGCTGGAGGAAGTCGGCGCGCTGCTCAGGCACGACGTGATCAATCACAGCTACATGCACTGCTGGCGGCACAAGACGCCGCTGATCTACCGCGCCACCGCGCAGTGGTTCGTCGGCATGGACACCCAGCCGAAGGAGGGCGGCACCCTGCGTGAGCGCTCCCTGGCGGCCATCGAGCAAACCAAATTCGTCCCGGCCTGGGGCCAGGCGCGCCTGCACAGCATGATCGCCAGCCGTCCTGACTGGTGCATCTCGCGCCAGCGCAACTGGGGCGTGCCGATCCCGTTCTTCACCCACAAGGAGAGCGGCGAGCTGCACCCGCGCACCGTCGAACTGATGGAGGAGGTCGCCAAGCGCGTCGAGCAGGAAGGCATCGAGGCCTGGTTCAAGCTCGACGCCGCCGAACTGCTCGGTGACGAAGCTGCTCAGTACGACAAGAGCCGCGACACCCTGGACGTGTGGTTCGACTCAGGCACCACCCACTGGCACGTGCTGCGCGGCTCGCATGCCGACCTCGCGCACCGCGACGGTCCGGCGGCCGACCTCTACCTGGAAGGCTCCGACCAGCACCGCGGCTGGTTCCATTCCTCGCTGCTCACCGGCTGCGCCATCGACGGCCACGCGCCGTACAAGGAGCTGCTGACCCACGGCTTCACCGTCGACGAGCAGGGCCGCAAGCAATCCAAGTCCCTGGGCAACGTGGTCGCGCCGCAGAAGGTCATCGACAGCCTGGGCGCCGACATCCTGCGCCTGTGGGTCTCGTCCACCGATTACTCGGGCGAGATGGCGGTGTCCGACCAGATTCTCCAGCGCAGCGCCGACGCCTACCGGCGCATCCGCAACACCGCGCGCTTCCTGCTCTCGAACCTCAATGGCTTCGACCCGCAGCAGCACCTGCTGCCGGCCGAGGACATGCTCGCGCTGGATCGCTGGGCGGTCGACCGCACGCTGTTGCTGCAGCGCGAGATCGTCGAGGCCTACGACGAGTACCGGTTCTGGAACGTCTACCAGAAGGTGCACAACTTCTGCGTGCAGGAGCTGGGTGGCTTCTACCTCGACATCATCAAGGACCGCCAGTACACGACTGCGGCGGACAGCGTGGCGCGGCGTTCCTGCCAGACCGCGATGTACCACATCGCCGAGGCGCTGGTGCGCTGGGTGGCGCCGATCCTGTCCTTCACCGCCGACGAGATCTGGCAGTACCTGCCGGGCGAGCGCAACGAGTCGGTGATGCTCAACACCTGGTACGAGGGCCTTGCCGAGTTGCCGCTGGGCTTCGACCTGGACCGTGCCTTCTGGGAGCAGGTCATGGCCGTGAAGGTCGCAGTCAACAAGGAACTGGAAAACCAGCGCAATGCCAAGACGATTGGCGGCAACCTGCAGGCGGACATCGTGCTGTTCGGCGAGGCGGCGCTGGTCGAGGTGCTGAACAAGCTGGGCGACGACCTGCGCTTCGTGCTGATCACCTCGCGCGTCGAGGTACAGCCGCTGGAACAGGCGCCCGCCGAGGCGGTGCAGAGCGAACTGCCGGGTCTCAAGCTGCTGGTGCGCAAGTCGACCTTCGAGAAATGCCCGCGCTGCTGGCACTTCCGCGACGACATCGGCGTCGACCCGGCGCATCCGGACATCTGTGGACGCTGCGCAAGCAATGCGTTCGGTTCGGGTGAGATCCGGCACTTCGCCTGATCGAACATCGTCCGATAGACGGGGCGCGCACGCGTGCCCCAGTACCCTTGGTTGCATCTGGAGACTGTATGACGTCCCGCTTCGGCAAACTTCCCTGGCTATGGATCAGCGTGCTGGTGTTCGTTCTGGACCAGGCGACGAAGTTCTACTTCGAGGGAACCCTGCGGCTGTACCAGCAGATCGTGGTGATCCCTGACTATTTCAGCTGGACCCTGGCCTACAACACCGGCGCCGCGTTCAGTTTCCTCGCCGACGAGTCCGGCTGGCAGCGCTGGCTGTTCGCGCTGATCGCGGTCGGCGTCAGCGCCGTGCTGGTGGTCTGGATGAAACGCCTGAAACGCGACGAAACCTGGCTGGCGATCGCGCTCGCGCTGGTGCTGGGTGGCGCGCTGGGCAACCTGCTCGATCGCATGCTGCTCGGCCACGTGGTCGACTTCATCCTGGTGCACTGGCAGAACCGTTGGTACTTCCCGGCCTTCAACCTCGCCGATAGCGGGATCACCGTGGGCGCCATCATGCTGGCGCTGGACATGTTCAAGACCAAGAAGTCTGGAGAAACCGTACATGACTGAGCAGCGTATCGGCTCGGACACCCGCGTCACCCTGCATTTCGCCCTCAAGCTGGCGAGCGGCGATGTGGTGGACACCACCTTCGACAAGCAGCCCGCCACCTTCAGAGTCGGCGACGGCAACCTGTTGCCGGGCTTCGAGCAGGCGCTCTACGGTCTCAAGGCGGGCGACAAGCGCAGCCTGACCGTGGAGCCCGAGCATGGCTTCGGCCAGCCCAACGTGCAGAACGTGCAAGTCATGCCGCGCGGGCAGTTCGAGGGCATGGAGCTGTCCGAAGGGCTGCTGGTGATTTTCAACGACGCCGCCAACACCGAACTGCCAGGCGTGGTGAAAGCCTTCGATGACCAGCAGGTGACCGTCGATTTCAACCATCCGCTGGCCGGCAAGCAGCTGACCTTCGATGTCGAGATCATCGACGTCGTCGCCCTGTAAGATCTATCGAGACGGTGGGTCGCGCGTAGCCTCGATCCACCGCAGCCCCTTTGAACCCAGGGGGAGCAGAGGCAGTTAAACTGCCCGTCCAAGCCCCGTGCGCCGAGATTCGTCATGCTCATCAAACTCGCCAATCCCCGCGGCTTCTGCGCCGGTGTCGACCGCGCCATCGAGATCGTCAATCGTGCCCTCGAGGTGTTCGGTCCGCCGATCTACGTACGCCATGAAGTCGTGCACAACAAGTTCGTGGTGGAAGATCTGCGTTCGCGCGGGGCGATCTTCGTCGACGAGCTGGATCAGGTGCCGGACAACGTGATCGTCATCTTCAGCGCCCACGGCGTATCCCAGGCGGTGCGCCAGGAAGCCGAAAGACGCGGCCTGAAGGTGTTCGATGCGACCTGCCCGCTGGTGACCAAGGTGCATCTTGAGGTCGCCCGCTACAGTCGCGACGGCCGCGAGTGCATCCTCATCGGTCACGAGGGGCACCCGGAAGTGGAGGGCACCATGGGCCAGTACGACACCGCCAACGGGGGCTCGATCTACTTGGTTGAGGACGAGGAGGACGTCGCCTCCCTGACCGTGCGCGATCCCGAGTCGCTGGCGTTCGTCACCCAGACCACGCTGTCGATGGATGACACCAGCCGGGTGATCGACGCCCTGCGGACGAAGTTTCCCGCCATCGGCGGCCCGCGCAAGGACGACATCTGCTACGCCACGCAAAACCGCCAGGACGCGGTCAAGCAGCTCGCCGCCGACTGCGATCTGGTGTTGGTGGTGGGTAGCCCCAACAGCTCCAACTCCAACCGCCTGCGCGAGCTGGCAGAACGCATGAGCACCCCGGCCTATCTCATCGATGGTGCCGAAGACCTCAAGCGCGAGTGGTTCGAAGGTTGCCAGAAGATCGGCATCACCGCCGGCGCCTCGGCACCGGAAGTGCTTGTGCGCGGGGTAATCGAGCAGCTCCATGCGTGGGGCGCCAGCGGCGCCGAGGAATTGCTCGGCAGGCCGGAGAACATCACGTTCTCCATGCCTAAGGAGTTGCGGATGAAGGCTATCTAAGCGCTTTACCCGCCTCGAAGATTATTTCCAGCAGTTCTTCGGGTCGGCACCGGAGGCACTGACGCCACGGGTGCCGATTGCATTCAGGGTTAGGTTCCCGCATGCGGTGTCGGCGGTCTGGGAGCCCTGCGGGGTGGCGGTCAACAGATAGCCACCGCTGCCGTTGGGGTTGCTCACGGTGAGCTTGTACTTGTCGGTTTCGGACTTGACGACGGTGTCGTTCCCCGAACCAGTCGTATTCTTGAGTTGCAGCTTTCCAATGTCGGATTGCGCCGTCACGTACGTATTGTTCTGTGCGAAATAACGCTCCTGGCGTGCGGCGGCATCGTTCAGCAGAGCCTGTGCCTCCGTCCGGTTGGCCCTCAATACATATTGCTGATAACTCGGATAGGCGATGGCCGCCAGGATGGCGACGATCGCTACCGTGATCATCATCTCTATCAGCGTGAAACCCGCATTACGGCGTTTGTTTTGTTCGGTGATCAGCATCAGAGTGCGCTCCCGGGTAATACACGCCAGCTTTGACGGCCGCTGGACCCGCTACCCAAATTGATATTGGTGCATTTGCCTGTTGAGTCGAGCAAACATGGAGCATCCGTTATGTTGGGGCCGGAAATGAGCGTGTTCCCGCCAACGTTGGAGGCACCCACACCGCTAATCGGCGTGCCGGACGAGTCCAGGCTATTCACCACGCCATCTCCGTTCAAGTCGAACACGTTGAATGTCGTACGGCCGCCCGTCGCTGGATTGATTCCGTAGTAGAAACCGTCCATCCCCGATTCGCAGGGGTCCGAGTTTGGCGTGCGGCTGCCGACGATCAACACATCGCCACGCTTGATCGGATCATCGACGATCCTCTCCCCATTGGAGCTGGTGGAGGCCGAGAGATCCAGTCGCCAGCCGTATTTACCCGACGTATTGGTTGTCGAATACCAACTGACTCCGGTGTTGCTCAGGATGCGCACATCCCGGGTTTCACTACCGAAAGTTGCGCCCAGACTCTCGGAGGTAATGGTTTGTTCCTGCAGCTTCGCGCGCGTCAGCGTGGGTGTGCTTCCGGCCTCTTCGCCTTTTGTCTGGCGATCCCACACGCCGTAGAGCGTCTGCATCTTGAACGGGCTGACCTTGTCGGTGGTGCCCAGATAGCGGCCGGTGCCGAACGCCACGATGTAGCCCAGTCGGGAGGGGTGGCGAATCAGCGCGGGAGCCGAAGTGATCGGCTGTGCATTCGAGTCCGAGTCCTTGGCGCTATAGAGCGGAGCCCCACCGAAAGCAACCCTGAATTGGTCGGCAATGCTGGATGCGTCTCCTGATCGATTAAATGGACCTAATGGGTCTGCTGTAGAGGGCGTGGTTTTCAGTAGATCGAATCGCCACATATTGCCCTGCAGATCCCCTGCATAGGCATAGTCCGCTACGCCATCGCTATTGTTGTCCGCCAGTTTCGGCGTCGACAAACCGTTGGTTCCGGTGGCTGCGAACGCATCCAGTTTTTTCAGCAGGGCTCCGGTCTGAATATCGAGGACAAACAGGACCGCCTTGCCTGAACCGTTGTTGGGGCTGTTGTAGCCATTTGGAATGACCGCTGCCCATGAGTTGGAGTGCAATCTCGCTACCACTGGTGTAGCCAGGGTTTGCCCCAGATCGCTTACGCAGTTGTTGGACGCATCGCAGCTTTTGCTTGCCGCCGTGTCGCTGGTGAACTCCCACAACAGTTTTATCGACTCGGGGTCCGTTACATCCAGTGCAAATACGCCCCGGCCGCCGGCCCCAAGCGTGCCCACGAGAACCGTGTGCCAGGCGCTTCCAAAGTAAACGTCGGTCACGCTTAACGAGCCATCCACATAGTAGCGATGGTTGTCGTTGGTTTGGCTCGTGTAGTCGCTGCGGGTAAGTTGATTCAATGTCGGAATAACAGGGGTGGGTATGAATGCAAAAGTTTCCGCACCCGTATTGGCATTGAAGCCATGCAGCATTCCGTCATTCGCGCCGACATAAACTATCGGGGTGCGTGCCGCTTGTGCCGTCTTGAATGACGCATAAGTCCCTGCAGCCCCGTCCAAACTGTCTGCGACATAGTTCAGATACTGAGCTCCGCTGACCAGAACAGGGCTGGAGCCTACGATGTCGCCGATCTTTTTATTGCGTACGCGGAAGGTGCCGCAGCCTGAAAGCCCGGTACAGCTTTCGCCTCTGATGAATTTCACCCTGGCCTGGCCGTATGCGCCGGCGCTATCGCTGTCCGGCTGATTGGTGACGGGGTTTATATTCAGCGAATCCCTCAGGTTGACGCCCGCAAAGGACTTTCCGTCCAATGTTGCCCAACTAAAGGCGCTGAGTTTCGAGCCCGTATTACTTCCATTGTTCATGTATATGTTGCGAGTGGCCGGGATGTTGGCGCTTGCCTTCCATACGCTGGTGATAGTGTTTGCCGAAGTGCGCGTTTCCTTTATCAGGTCGCCGCTCCAGTCGTCCGTGTCGAACTCGGTGCGGTAAGTTGCCTGCGTGGTCGCAGTGCTGTTGGATTGCGGCTCTCTTCCCGCCGCAGGGCGAGTAATGGACTTCTGCCGTTGATCCAGGTCTCCGAAGGCCTTGTCGAGTTGAGCCTTGAGCGTCAGCGCATTGGTCACGAGGAAATAGTTGTCCGGCGTCCCGTCGGAATCCGAGTCCCAGTTGGTTGCGGTCGTTCCGTATTTGGCGGCGTACCACAGTGGATCTTGCAGCAGCGAAGCACTTGGAGTCGCCGATGCTGAAAAGTTCCGGGTTGTGCTTATCGGCAGATTCTTACATTCATTATCATTCGTTCGTCCAACGCAGTAGTTAGGGGCTCTGCCGGGAGGGGTGTTGAGTTTATAGAACGTCGTCGTGCTGTTGCAGGTAGTGGTGCTGTCATTCTGCAGGTCACATATCTCTAAGTAGACGCCATCGTGCGTGGTTCCTGAAATAACATATCCCATATTTTGCAATGCGCTGCCGGCTGCGTACTCCGAGTCCAGGCGTATATCCAACGTACCTTGTGAGTTGACAGAAAGCGTATAGAGCGCAATGGCATCCATATCATGGTCGGCACCCTGCTCTACGTCTTCATAGTTGATTCTGAATTTTGCGTAGGGGCGGCCGCTATTGACCGATATGTTTGCGTTCTGTGTGTCAGTGTTGGCTATTTGTTCGACGTAGAAATCCACGATCTGGTTGGTGGGTGCATAGGAAGTTTGTACGGATTTTGCGAACGGAACGACCGTGACTTTTTTCCCATTTACGGGGAACTCGATCTTCGGCAGTGGTGAGGCAAGGGCGACGGAGTACGTCAGGAGTTTTTTATCGCCGCCAATGTTATGCCTGGCGCCAAATCGAGCCACCCCGGCCGAATAGTATGTACCGCTTTTCGTAGGTTCCTCAGGAGCAAGCCCTCTAACGGTGGAAAGGTTGCTGACCTCTTTCTCTGTGGGTGCTCCATCGCTTACACCATTCGATTCTCCGATAAATATAGACCGCGTGCCGCCACCTTCTGCCTCCCAGATCGCATCGACTTCCTCGGAAACATTGAGGGTGCTGATTGCAGTTGGATTGCCCGTGCTGGAAAACGCTGTGTTGTCCGCCTGCCAGCTTTGTTTCGCGCCTGGCAATTTGACATCGTAGGAGGGGTTGATATCACTGATAACGGTCATGGCGGGAACGGCGCAGCCTGGGTACGCATTTCGACCGCCATTGATGTTTGCGTATGGCGGGGTCCAATCGGGTTTGGGTAGGCCAATGGCGTTGTCGGGGCTTCCGCTGTCCGTATAGTCATAAGCGCTAGTGGGCGTCGTGGCGCCTGCGAAATAGCGCATGGTTTCATACATCATTTCGCCTATGGGGTTTCCCCACATATAGCAAGTGTCGCTCTGAATCATCGCTCGACTGTTTATGAAACCACAGCCGTACTCATGGCTGTTATACAAAAAGTCATAGGTTCTAAATTTATTTATTGTGTCGACGATGCCGGATACATTGCTTCTGAACTGGCCGTTCTGCAGGTCTAACTCGTTGGCGAAACTCTGAATGTTGCTGCGCAACGTCCCACCACTCATGTTCTTCTTGTAGGAGCCGGAAAGGAGCCCGAAATACATCCTGTTGGTTTCGCCGTAGTCATGGAGTATCCCAGTAGGTTTATATGCGCCACTTGGATACGCTTTGCAGTTCGACTCCCTTAACGTTTCATTGCTGGGGCAGGTTTCAACCCTGATAGTGTAGTCGACCATTCTGGATGCTACGGCATCGGCGGGCTTCCAGTAGAAACCCCACTCGTCGTCGCCGCTGCCTTCCTCGTGGCGGAACTTGATTGTGTAGTTCTGGTTAGCTACCAAGTCCATTGTGAAGGAATAGGTGTCGCTGCCGTTATGGTTAGCGCCATGGCCGTTGTACCAGCTTGCTTTAAGCGTTCCATTTATAAAGACATCGACGGCATCATCTCCATCTATGGAAAAGAGATAACTGCCGCTCGTTGTGGGTCTAAGCGTTCCTTCGATAAGAGTGTGATAATTATCGTTACTGCAGTTGCTCTTTACCCCGTTGAATGGGTTGCTATTCTTCGTGCCTGATGATTTTATGGTCGTTACACTCTGGCTGCCGCATTTATTGCTGTTGGCCGAGTTGGTTGCGTTGAACAGCGTATCCATCTGCGCGGTCGAGGTGGGGCTTGCGATATTGTCTGGCCATGTTGTCAGTGTAAGGCCTGAAAACTCGCTGCTCGGCACTACTGCCCAACCCGTCGCCGGTCCCCCGGTGGTGCAAGAAACTGTCGCGCGAGTGCTGCTCACGCATGTGCTGTCCGCAACGGTGCGCTCCTTGGAAACCCAGTTCCAGATTCGGAAGGAGGTGTTATTCAAGACCCGTAGCTTGGGGGCGGTGTTGTCGGTTGTGGAGGTTACGGCAAACAGGTGGTAGAACCCGTTGCTGGGGAGAGCCAGGTTTGTATAGCGCCTGATATCGTAACCATCCCTGGCTACACTCTGATATTCCTTACCCCAACTGTGCGCATCCTGAGGAATGAAGGCGCCTTGGAGGATTGTCTGGCTGCTGCTATCGGTAGAGCGATAGCCGCCATAAAGGACCTTTCTAAGTGCATCCATGCGCGAAGTGGTCAGATAGTTCAGGAAATCCCCACTCCATTGCCCCGAACACTCTTTGCCGTTATCGCCGCCTCCCAGTTGCGCCGGTGCGAAATACGTACCGTTATGGGTGTAACATACTTTTGAATTGAAGTATCCGTAATAGTCGATTCCGCCATTTGCTTTCGTCAGATAGCCCCGATATCCAACATCCAGCTTTCCGTCTCCATTGAGATCGGAAGCGTCGTTGTAGGCTTCGTAATACAGCTTGTGGTCGCGACCCATGACGAGCATGTTGAGCGGAGGTACGGCAGCGCTTACAAATACCGGGCTTTGAGCAATGTCGATATTTGCATGGGCATTCGACGTCAGAGAAAAGATGCCCATGACTGCAACTGCAGAGAAAAGTGCTTTCATTTTGCTCTCCGTTGGAGTGAGGGTCATTTGTTGTAGACCCGCGCTACAACGGAGCGTAAGCACACGACATCCGCAGTACAGGTAGTGGCCGAGGTCGTGCCGGAGGGAGCGTTATAGGCCTGGCTGTTGATTTCGTAGTAATACTTTCCAATCCCTTGTGCATAGGCGCCGTATTCCGGATCCTCGGCTTCGTTGTTGGCCCCGCCAGCATTGATGTTTTTCATGTACCAATGGACATTCCTGTTCATTGACGTATTTCCTTTGAGCCCGCTGTAGGCGTGAGCGCTGGAGAAGTCGGTGCTGTAGTTAGTCACGATTCCTTGTATGCAGGGAATGGAACCGCAGGTTTCCGGAGGAGCGATCGTGGCTGATAGCCTCCTTTCACCTTCTCTCAATCCTGCTTCCGCGCTGCCCATGAGCCGTTTGCTCTCGAGTCGGTTCGCGGTGATTCGGGCCTCCAGCGTCGTTTCTCGCATGCTGGAAACGGCGAGCAATGTGATAACCAGGAGCATGATCAGCGCGATAAAAAGCGCGGCGCCGTTCTGGTTATTCTTTATGCTTGATGGTGTTTTCATGGCATCTGGTTCCGTAATGTCATGGTGCTTTTCGCAATCTGGTAAATCTTCCCGTCGGTCGGCGCTGTAGCGTCTTCGCCATACCACTCTTTATAGGTTTTGAACTGCACGTCCTGACTGATATTTCCCTGGGATGTGGACATCAGTGCGGAGTAACGAACGACTCGAATGAAGTCTCCGCCGGCAGGGGTAACTTTGAAGCTCGTTACCTCTCTGTCCTCGGTCGTATTTACCCCGTAGTCGAAACGTATGTCGGTTATTCCATCGACAAGAACACCCGAGGTTTCGCCTGAAGCGTTCTTACTGGTGCAGATGAGCTGGCCGTTATCATTCACGCCAATTTTTTCGACGAAGTTTTCTACAGGGGAGGTGTAGGGCTGGGCGATGGCGGCGTTGTTTGCGGAGCGGCCGTTACCCAAACAATCCACTTCGGCGGTATCTCGGGGTTGATATCGGATGCATAGCGTTTTCGCGTTCACGCTTTTCACGGCTTCACCTGCAGCGAAAGCGCAGTCCGTTATCCCCGTTTGGGAGGCCGTGACAGCGGGGAAGGCAAAGTCGAGCTGATCATCCGGTCGGCGTCGAAAACCGGCTTTCGCCAATTGCTGCTCAAGCAACTGAAGTGTGAAGCGGCCATTTTCCTGGTTTTCTGACTGCCCCTGCTGAAAGAGGTAGTTGCGTTTGTTATCCAGGTAAATCTGGGTTACGCCAAGGATCAGGAAGCTGCTGATCGCCAATGCCACCATCAGCTCCACCAAAGATAAACCGTCCTGGCTATGTCCTCTCATTTCGGCGTCCTCATGGCTCACTACGCAGTCGGTAGTAGCAAATGGTTGTGTCTTCTGACGGCGTTTCCTCAAGGCATTCACCGCTTTTAACTTTCCACGCCAGTTGGATCTCAATAGCGGAACCGGCGGAGCCACATCCCGAGGGGCCCGGAGATGTAGAGCGGCAGACGTAGAATTCGCTGTTCAGTAAGTCGGAGGCACCCGGAAGCAGCTTGCTGGCCTCCTGCGCCCAGCAGGCGAGTTGCTGCGAGGCGGAAGAGGGTGTCGTGGCGCAGGAACTTGGGGCGCTGGGGAAATCGCTTCCTTTGGCCTTGTAGTAATCGCCAGTGCTCGCCTTCAGATTTCCGTCGGCCGACAGTATGGCGTCGGGATTCGCGCGTATGAGTTCGAATAGATCGTCAGCGAGCATCGCCGCAGTGTTTCGCTGGGAGGAGTCTTTCGTGTAGGCGATCGTCTTTCCCTGCAACGCGACCATCCCGAGAATCCCGATGGTTATCAGAAGAAAGGTCACCAACACCTCGATCATGCTGAAACCAGACTGGCGAGATATGTCATTCATGATGATGTGCAACTCGTGAGGGCGGTCGAGGAGTTGGAGGCGCTCTTGCCTCTGGCGGACATTCGGCTCATGCCTGTGGTTTGAACGATGATCTGAAAGCCGTTGGCCGCTTCATCGTTCGCGCAGATCGTGTAGGTCGCGTTGGCCGCGGTGCCGTCGGGCTTGAATTCGATGCTTGCCGGATTCGCCGATACCGCCACGTAGGTAGGAGTGAAGGTGCGCAAGCTGGTGACCGTCGAACTGCCGATGGTGGCTGACCAGGTGCCGCTGGAGGCGCTGACGGTCACTGGCGTGCGTCTGCTGACGGCGGTGCTCCGAGCGAACTGCAGAAGTGCATGGAATTCTGCACTGGCACCCTGCACGCGATTGTTATTGATCAGGGTGGTAAAGCTCGGCACCGCTATGGCCGCGAAGATGCCGAGTAATGTCACTACCACCATGAGCTCTATCAAGGTGAAGCCTGATAGATGGGCGCGCTTCGGCATGAAAAATCTCCAAGATTACGATTGGATATTCTTGCCTGGGAGGCGCGGCCTGTCGTACCCGTCGGGACAGGCGGGACAGCCAGAGGGATGACTGGTAACGCGTTGATATCAGCCACACAGGGTGCCGTGATTCTGTCCGCTTTCCAGCCCCTCTGCCTGGCGGAAGCGCCCTTGTCTGTTGATCACGATCTGCCAGAGCGCTTTTGAATCCTTGCTGCAGTAAACGAACCGGCCATTGCTCGCCGGGCTGGCACCGTTGCTGTTGTAGACGACGCTTTGGTGGTTGATCGAACCCGTCCACTTCAGGGTGCCGGTTGCCTTCAACGGTTGGAACACCAGGACCTCGCCCGTATCTGCATCTCGTACCATCAACCCGCTCGCCCAGGTGTTGTCGCAGTCGTTGGCTTGGCCGGAGCCGCAAAGCTCGATGTTTCTTCCCCTGAACACGGCCTGCCCACGCGCCGTTTGCAACTGGGCGAGTAGGGTGTTCCGCAATGTTTGCTGTTGGTTGCTTTCGATCAAATGGATAAACGACGGCACGCCGATACTCGCGGCGACTGACAGGACGCTGAGGGTTATCAGCAACTCTATTAATGTGAAGCCGAGCGAATCAGTGCTGTTCATATCGTGTTCTTCCTTGAGAAAATTTCGCAGCACTCCTGGCTGCTCTGTTTTTGTAGTTCGCGATGGAGCGATTTCAATAGGCGCGGGGGTGACCCGTTGACGCGTGGAGGATGGTTTTGAACAAGGTTCTGGTGGTAGGTGGCGGCGCAATCGGCTTGCTCAGCGCGCGCTTGTTGGCCGAGCAGGGTTATGACGTGAGCCTGCTCGAGAAGGGCGATGTCGGGCGCGAGTCTTCATGGGCCGGCGGCGGGATCGTTTCGCCGCTCTATCCGTGGCGCTACAGCGCGGCGGTGACGGCGCTGGCGCACTGGTCGCAGGACTATTACCCGCATCTGGCCGAACGGCTCTTCGAGGAGACGGCGATCGATCCCGAAGTGCACGTCACCGGGCTCTACTGGCTGGACCTTGATGACGAGCCGCTGGCGCTGGCCTGGGCGCGGGAGCAGGGTCGACCGCTGCAGTCGGTGGACATCGCGGCGGTGCACGACGCGGTCCCGCCCCTGGGCTCGGGCTTCTCCAGCGCGATTCACATGAGCGGCGTGGCGAACATTCGCAACCCGCGCCTGGTGCGCTCGCTGCGGGCGGCCGTGCTGGGGATGCCTAATGTCACGCTGCTCGAGCATCGTCCGGTGACCGGGTTTATTCGCGAGAGCGGGCGGATTCGCGGCGTACTGACCGAGCAGGGCGAGATTCGTGCGGACCGGGTCGTGCTCGCCGCGGGGGCCTGGAGTGCCGAGTTGCTGGCGACCCTGGGCGTCCAATTGCCCGTCGAGCCGGTGAAGGGGCAGATGATCCTGTTCAAGTGCGCCGACGACTTTCTGCCGAGCATGGTCCTGGCCAAGGGGCGCTATGCGATTCCACGCCGTGACGGACACATCCTGGTCGGCAGCACGCTGGAGTACGAAGGCTTCGACAAGACGCCCACCGACGAAGCGCTGGCGAGCCTGAAGGCATCGGCCATCGAAATGCTGCCGGCGCTGGCCGATGCCGAGGTTGTGGGGCACTGGGCGGGTTTGCGTCCCGGTTCGCCGGAGGGCATCCCGTTCATCGGTCCGCTGCCGGGGCACGACGGGCTCTGGCTGAACTGCGGGCATTTCCGTAACGGCCTGGTGCTGGCCCCGGCTTCGTGTCAGCTATTGGCGGATCTGATGGCGGGGCGCGAGCCGATCATCGATCCCACCCCCTACATGCCTGCCGGGCGCATCTGAGGACAGCCGATCGATGGGCGCGTGCCTATCGATCGCTCAATCCAACCCGAGCTTCTTCAGCCGATAGCGCATCGAACGGAACGTCAGGCCGAGGCGCTGCGCCGCGGCGGTGCGATTCCAGCGCGTTTCCTCGAGTGCCTGCATGATCAGCTTGCGCTCGATCTCCTCCAGGTGGTCCTCGAGGTTGTCCACCTGCGCCAGGCTGCCGTCGGCCGTATCGCCGGCGACCGGGGCCTCGGCAAGGCGAAGGTCCTCGGGCCTGATCTGATCGTCCTCGCACAGTGTGTAGGCCCGTTCGAGCATGTTCTCCAGTTCGCGGACGTTGCCGGGAAAACGGTAGCTCTTGAGCTTTTCCAGGGCTTCGCCGTGCAGCGTGGCGGGCTGGCTGCTGGCCGCCGCCAGTTGGTTGAGCACGTTCGTCGCCAGCTGCGGAATGTCCTCGCGGCGTTCGCGCAACGAGGGCACGCGCAGTTCGATGACGTTCAGCCGGTAGTACAGGTCCTGGCGGAAGCGTCCGGCGGCGACCTCGGCGGCGAGGTCCTTGTGGGTGGCGCAGAGCACGCGCACGTCGAGTACCACTTCCTGCTGGCCACCCACGGCGCGCACGGCTTTTTCCTGGATCGCGCGCAGCAGCTTGACCTGCATCGGCAGCGGCAGGTCGGCCACCTCGTCGAGGAACAGCGTGCCGCCGTTGGCCGTCTGGAAGAGCCCCAGCTTGTCCTCGATGGCGCCGGTGAAGCTGCCTTTCCTGTGGCCGAAGAATTCGCTCTCCATCAGCTCGGAGGGGATCGCGCCGCAGTTCACCGGGACGAACGGCTGCTCGCCGCGCGGGCCGCGTTCGTGGATCAGCCGTGCGACCAGCTCCTTGCCGGTGCCGGATTCGCCGCTGATATAGACCGGCGCCTGGCTGCGCGCGAGCTTCTCGATCTGCTTGCGCAAGGTGCGCATCGGCGGCGAGTCGCCGATCAGTCGCTCGTCGACGCTGGCCGGGTCGTTGCCCGGTGCATGCAGGCGCAGCGCGGTGGCGACCAGTTCGCGCAGGCGGGCGAGGTCCACGGGTTTGGTGAGGAAGTCGAAGGCGCCGGCCTTCAACGCGTTGATCGCGGTATCCAGGCTGCCGTAGGCGGTGATCATCGCCACCGGGACCTGCGGGTGGCGCTGCTGGATGTACTGCACCAGATCCTGGCCGGTGCCGTCGGGCAGGCGCATGTCGGTGAGGCACAGGTCGAAGGGCTCGCGCGCCAGCCATTCGCGCGCCTCCTTGACGTTGCGGGCGCTGCGCGTGTCGAGTTTCATCCGCCCCAGGGTGATCTCCAGGAGTTCGCGGATATCGGGCTCGTCGTCGACGATCAGGGCTCTCTGTCGAGCGGTCATGGTCAGCTCAGTTTGCGCGGGTGGGCGAAGGTGACGCGGAAGCAGCTGCCGCCCTCTTCGCGGGGTTTGTAGTCGAGGCGCGCCTGGTTGCTCTCGCACAGCTCACGGGAAATATACAGCCCCAGGCCGGTGCCCTTGTTTTCGGTGGTGTAGAACGGCTCGAAAATATGCTCGATCTGCTCCTGGGGCACGCCGGGCCCGTCGTCCAGCACTTCGAGGACGGGCAGGTCGCTGTCGGCATCGCGGAACAGCCGCAGCCAGACCTGGCCCCGATCGTTGTTCTGTGCACTGTAGCGCAGTCCGTTCTCGATCAGGTTGGTCAGCACCTGGGTCAGCTGGTGAGGGTCCATGCGCGTTTGCAGGCTGCTGCCGTGGGTCTCGATGTGCAGAGTCTGGTTCGGTCCGGACGCGCTGCGGTATTCGCCGACGAAACGGTGCAGCCAGTACTTCAGGTCGAGCAGTTGCGGCTCGGCTTGGCGCCGGCGAGACAGTTGCAGGACGTTCTCGATCACCAGGTTCATCCGTCGCGAATGGTCCTGGATGATCTGCGCCAGGCGTTTGTCCGGCGCCTCCAGGGCTTCCGACTCCTGCAGCAACTGCGCGGCATGGCTGACGGCGCCAAGCGGGTTGCGGATCTCGTGGGCGATGCCGGCGGTCAGGCGGCCGAGCGATGCCAGCTTGAGCTGCTGCGCCTGCTGGGCGATCTGCGAGATGTCCTCGAGGAACACCAGCACCTGCTGCTCTTCGCCGCGCTGCAGGGCGATGAAGCTCGGCTGCAGGATCGGCCCGCCGGGCACCGCGACGATGCTGCGCGGCAGCATCGTCGGGTTGTCGCGCCATTGCTGGAGGCGCTCGACCAGCGTCGGGCAGCGTGCCGCCAGGGGTTCGCCGGCGAGGTGGTCGCTGCCGAGCAGGTTCAGCGCGCCCTGATTGGCCAGCAGCACCTGGCGCTGTTCGTCGAGCACCAGAATGCCGGTACGCATGCGCTGCAGGATCAGGGCGTTGAGCGTCTCCAGGCTGGCGACGTCGCTGGCGCGCTGTTCGGCCAGGGTTTCGGAATGGCGCAGGCGCTTGCTCAGGGTCTGGACGAACAGCGCGGCGGCGAAGCACAGCGCGCCGAGTGCGCCTACCTGGACGAACTGCGAGGCTGCCGCGGGGCGGGCGAGGCTCAGGTAGAAGGTCAGGTAGATCATGCCGATCGAGGCCACGGCCGCGATCAGCAGGCCGATGCGCCCGCGCAACAGGATGTTGGCGATCGCCACCGCGACGATCATCAGGTTGCCGATGCCGCTTGGCGTACCGCCGGCGGCGTAGAACAGCGCCGACAGCATGGTCACGTCGAACATCGCCAGGCTGAACACCTGCAGCAGGTGGCGCGGGCGTTGCAGCAGTACCGCGATGACGATGTTGACGATCAGGTACAGCCAACTGCCGTAGCGGAACAGCGGCCCCTGGGCCAGGTCGAGCAACTGGTCGTCGAGGTCGCTGGAGATGAGCAGCACCAGTACCAGGCCGATGGTCAGCCGGTACAGGTGATAGAGACGCAGCATCCGTGGGCTGGCGGCGCTGCTCAGCGGCAGGGAACTATCGGGCACCGGGCTTGGCGCCTTGTTCCAGGTGTTTCTGGCTGCAGTACCAGCGTTCGCCCTGTGCCAGTGCATGTTCGCGCGGAAGGTGGATGTCGCAGTGCGCGCAGCGGACCATCGGCGTGGCGCTTTCCGGCTTTTCAACCGGACGGGCAGGGCGTGTGGCCCGTCGCCACAACCAGTAAGCCGCCGCGATCAGCGCGGCCCAGAGCAGCAGACGAAACATGCGATGACGCTCGCTTGGTGAGGAAAGGCAGGCAGTTTAGCCAAGCCCGCAGGGCGAGCACAGCGATGAACGCATCGCCGGCGGCGGTTGTGGCCGAAGCGCTGTTACCGGCTGGCGGGATACGGGAGAATACGCCCAGCGGGTGCCTCTTTTCGCAGCGGCATGCAAGATCAATGGAATCGTGGAGGCGGCATGAGCCAAACCCTGCGGGTCGTGATGGCCCAGATGAATCTGCCGGTGGGCGACATACACGGCAATGTCGAGCGGATCATCGCCGCCGCGCTCGAGGCGCGCGACCGGATGAAGGCCGATCTGATCGTCTTTCCCGAGCTGGCCATGTGCGGCTATCCGCCGGAAGACCTGCTGCTGCGCTCGAGCATGCAGGCACGCATCGAGCAGGGGCTGCAGCGCATCAAGGACGAGGTCAGCGGCATCTACCTAGTGGTCGGTTACCCCTGGCAGGTGGGCGAGACCCGCTACAACGCCTGCGGGGTGCTCGCCGATGGCGTGCTGCTGGCGCGTTACTACAAGCAGAAGCTGCCCAACTACCGGGTCTTCGACGAGAAACGCTATTTCGAGTCCGGCGCGCGGCCCTGTGTGATCGAAGTCAAAGGCGTGCCGGTGGCGGTGACGATCTGCGAGGACATCTGGTTCCCCGAACCGATCGCCCAGGCCAGGGCGGCGGGCGCCAAGCTGATGCTCAGCCTCAACGCCTCGCCTTTCCACCTCGACAAGCAGGCCGAACGCGAGCGCCTGCTGGCCGGTCGTGCCACCGACTGCTGCATGCCGATCATCTACGTGAACCAAGTCGGCGGGCAGGACGAGCTGGTGTTCGACGGCGGCAGTTGCGTGATTTCCGCCGACGGGCAGGTGACCCAGCGCGCCGAACCTTTCGCCGAGGTGCTACTGCCGGTCGAACTGGCGTTCGATGGCGAGCGCCTGCAACCGCTGCCGGCCGCCTGCGCAGCGTTGCCCGGCATCGAAGCCAGCGTCTATCAGGCGCTGGTCGTCGGGGTGCGCGACTATGTGCGCAAGAACGGCTTCAAGGGCGTGGTGCTCGGCCTCTCCGGCGGCATCGATTCGGCGCTGACGCTGGCGGTGGCGGTGGATGCGCTCGGCGCGGCGCAGGTCGAGGCGGTGATGATGCCGTATCACTACACCGCGCAGATGAGCCTGGAAGATGCCGAGGAAGAGGCCGACGCGCTCGGCGTGAAGTACAGCGTGCTGCCCATCGCGCCGATGGTGGAATCGTTCCTCGCCACCCTGGCGCCGGTATTCGAAGGCCTCGGCCGCGACACCACGGAAGAGAACCTGCAGGCGCGCTGCCGCGGCACTTTGCTGATGGCGATCTCCAACAAGAAGGGCTATCTGGTGCTGACCACCGGCAACAAGAGCGAGATGGCAGTCGGTTACGCGACGCTCTATGGCGACATGGCCGGCGGCTTCGATGTGCTCAAGGACGTGCCGAAGACCCTGGTGTTCCGCCTCTGCGAGTACCGCAACACGCTCGGGCCGGTGATCCCGCAGCGGGTCATCGACCGTCCGCCGTCCGCCGAACTGGCGCCGGACCAGAAGGACGAGGATTCGCTGCCGCCGTATCCGGTGCTCGACGAGATCCTGCGTCTGTACGTCGAGCATGACCTATCGGCCAACGCGATCATCGCCGAGGGTTTCGACGAGCAGACGGTGCGCCGGGTGCTGCGCCTGGTCGATCTCAACGAGTACAAGCGGCGCCAGGCGGCCGTTGGCGTGCGCGTGACCCAGCGCGGCTTCGGCCGCGACCGCCGTTACCCGATCACCTCGGGCTGGCAGATCGGCGACTGAGCCCTCGGAACGGTCCATGGCGGCGGAAGATATCCGCCGCTGCGGACCGTACGTCCACTTCTGCGTTGAACGACATATCCCGTTACAGGTCAGGGTAAGAACACTCTCGCAAAGAGACTTCCCGATGACCGACACCCCGCATTACTCATCAGAGGAGCGCCGCAAGCGCATTTTCGCCATCGTCGGCGCCTCGTCCGGCAACCTGGTCGAATGGTTCGACTTCTACGTCTACGCCTTCTGCGCGATCTACTTCGCCCAGGCGTTCTTTCCCAAGGACGACCCGACGGTCCAGTTGCTGAATACCGCCGGGGTGTTCGCCGCGGGCTTCCTGATGCGTCCCATCGGCGGCTGGCTGTTCGGCCGCATCGCCGACAAGCGCGGGCGCAAGACCTCGATGATGATCTCGGTGCTGATGATGTGCGGCGGCTCGCTGGTGGTCGCCTGCCTGCCGACCTACGAGACCATTGGCGCGCTCGCGCCCTTCCTGCTGCTGCTGGCGCGCCTGTTCCAGGGGCTGTCGGTAGGCGGCGAGTACGGCACCACCGCGACCTACATGAGCGAGGTGGCGCTGCGCGGGCAGCGTGGTTTCTTCTCCTCGTTCCAGTACGTCACCCTGATCGGCGGCCAGTTGCTCGCCGTGCTGGTGGTGGTGATTCTCCAGCAGGTGCTGAGCGAGGATGAACTGCGGGCCTGGGGTTGGCGGATTCCCTTCGTGGTCGGCGCGCTGGCGGCGGTGATCTCGCTGTACCTGCGCCGCTCGCTGAATGAAACGGCGAAGACCGAAGACCTCGGGCGCAAGGAGGCCGGCACCCTCGGCGAACTGTTCCGGCACCACAAGGCAGCGTTCTTCACCGTGCTTGGCTATACCGCCGGGGGCTCGCTGATCTTCTACACGTTCACCACCTACATGCAGAAGTATCTGGTCAACACCAGCGGCATGAGCGCGAAGACCGCCAGCGCCGTGATGACCTTCGCACTGTTCGTCTACATGCTGATGCAACCGTTGTTCGGCATGCTGTCGGACAGGATCGGCCGGCGCGCCTCGATGCTCTGGTTTGGCGCCCTCGGAGCGCTCTGCACCTATCCGATCCTGACCGCGCTAAAGGGCGTCAGCAGCCCGTTCGCGGCATTCGGCCTGATCATCCTGGCGATGGCCATCGTCAGCCTGTACACCTCGATCGCCGGTCTGGTGAAGGCCGAGATGTTCCCTGCCGAAATCCGCGCGCTCGGCGTCGGCCTGTCCTACGCGGTGGCCAACGCCCTGTTCGGCGGCTCGGCGGAATACGTCGCCCTCGGGCTGAAGAGCATCGGCATGGAGGAGACGTTCTACTGGTACGTGTCGGGCATGCTGGTACTGACCTTCTTCGTCAGCCTGCGTCTGCCGAAGCAGGCGAGTTACCTGCATCACGATCACTGAGGCCGAGGGGCGCGGGCGTTCTCGCTGGCGGGAAAACTCAGGACTCCGCTGCTCCGCGAGAGCCCGCGTCCGGCAGTCCGGGCGCTAATGACAGGAAAAGAAAAAGGGCCCTCGCGGGCCCTTTTTCATTTCAGCGCAGTCGACTCAGTCGAACAGGCCGAAGGTCAGGCGGCTGAACCACGAGCGCTTCTTCGGCGCGTCGGCTTCAGTGGCTTGTGCATCGGCGCCGTCCTGATTGATCAGTTCCTGCGGAATCGATTCCTGGGCGTCCTCGTACTGCTTGATTACGTCCTGGCTGGCGCGGGTCTCGCCCGGCGGCAGCGGCGTGTCGCTTTCGATGAAGCCGAGGGTGGCCTTGGCCAGCCAGGAGCGGTTATCGGCCTCCTCTTCGCGCGGCACGAACTTGCCATCGACCAGGCTGGCGTTGTCCGGATAGTTCAGCTTCAGGGTTTCCAGGCTGGTGGCAGCCAGGTCGTCCAGGCCGAGGCGCTGGTAGGACTCGACCATGATCGCCAGGCCATCGCCCACCGACGGGGTTTCCTGGAAGTTCTCCACCACGTAACGACCGCGGTTGGCGGCGGCCACGTAGGCCTCGCGGGTCAGGTAGTAGTGGGCGACGTGCACTTCGTAGGCGGCCAGCAGGTTGCGCAGGTAAATCATGCGCTGCTTGGCGTCGGGCGCGTAGCGGCTGTTCGGGTAGCGGCTGGTCAGCTGGGCGAACTCGTTGTACGAATCGCGCGCGGCGCCGGGGTCACGCTTGGTCATGTCCAGCGGCAGGAAGCGCGCCAGCAGGCCGCGATCCTGGTCGAACGAGGCCAGGCCCTTGAGGTAATAGGCGTAGTCGACGTTCGGGTGCTGCGGGTGCAGACGAATGAAGCGCTCCGCCGAGGACTTGGCGGCTTCCGGCTCGACGTTCTTGTAGTTGGCGTAGATCAGCTCCAACTGCGCCTGCTCGGCATAGCGGCCGAACGGGTAGCGTGACTCCAGGGCCTTGAGTTTGGCGATTGCGCTGTTGTAGCTGTTATCGCTGAGGGCTTCCTGGGCCTGCTGGTACAGCTCGGCCTCGCTCAGATTCTCGTCGACCACTTCCTTGTTCGAGGAACAGGCTGCGGTGAGGGCGAGGGTGGCGATCAGCAGCAGGTGTTTCACTTGCATATCGGCTTGCGTCCCTGTGACGGCTGGCTGTCTCGTGCGCGGCCGTCCTGTTATAGTGGACGCCCCGGTTGTGCCGGGGCAAAGACGCCGTATTTAACCACAAGCGCGCAGCCGAACCAAAGGCTACGCCCAGCCTTTCCGAGCATGTCTCCCATCAGCAAGCAAGCCATCCAACTGCACGCTTCGGTCCCCACCGAACTCGGCGGGCAACGTCTCGATCAGGTCGCAGCCCAGGTCTTTACCGAACATTCGCGTTCGCGCCTTTCCGCCTGGATCAAGGACGGCTCGCTCACCGTGGACGGCGGTGTGCTGCGTCCGCGCGATATCGTTTACGGCGGCGCCGTGCTCGAACTCAACGCCGAGCAGGAAGCTCAGGGCGACTGGGTGGCGCAGGACATCGCGCTGAACATCGTCTACGAGGATGAGCACCTGCTGGTGCTGGACAAGCCCTCCGGCCTGGTCGTTCACCCGGCGGCCGGGCACGCCGATGGCACGCTGCTCAACGCGCTGCTGCACCATGCGCCGGACCTGGTGAACGTGCCGCGTGCTGGTATCGTCCATCGCCTGGACAAGGACACCACGGGCCTGATGGTGGTCGCCAAGACGCTCGAGGCGCAGACCAAACTGGTCGCGCAGCTGCAGGCGCGCAGCGTCAGCCGCATCTACGAGGCCATCGTCATCGGCGTGATCACGTCCGGCGGGAAGATCGATGCTCCGATCGGGCGCAGCTCCGCGCAGCGTCAGCGCATGGCGGTAATCGACGGTGGCAAGCCGGCGGTCAGCCACTACCGCGTGCTGGAACGCTTCCGCTCGCACACGCATGCCCGCATCAAGCTGGAAACCGGGCGCACTCACCAGATCCGCGTACACATGACCCACGTCGGTTTCCCGCTGGTGGGCGATCCGGTGTACGCCGGCCGCTTCCGCATTCCGCCGGCCGCCAGCGCGACCCTGGTGGAAACCCTCAAGCAGTTTCCGCGTCAGGCCCTGCACGCGCGCTTTCTTGAGCTGGATCATCCGGTCACCGGCACGCGCATGAAGTGGGAGTCGCCACTGCCCGACGATCTTGTCTGGCTGCTGACCCTGCTGCGTCAGGACAACGAGGCGTTCGTCTGAACGACTGGCTGACGCCCGGCTGGCCGGCACCCGCCGGCGTTCGCGCCTGCGTCACCACCCGCTCCGGCGGCTTCAGTCCTCCCCCGTATGACGGCTTCAACCTCGGCGATCACGTCGGCGACGATCCGTCTGCGGTCGCCGCGAACCGCGATATTTTGAGCCAAACGCTGGGCTGCGCGCCGGCCTGGTTGTCCCAGGTGCATTCGGTGCGTGCGGTGGAGGCCGACCTGCAGACCGTCCACCGCGCCGACGCCAGCTGGACTGCCCGCCGCGGTGTCGCCTGCGCCGTGCTTACCGCCGATTGCCTGCCCGCGCTCTTCTGCGACCGCGCGGGCAGCCGCGTGGCGGCGGCTCACGCCGGCTGGCGAGGCCTGGCTGGCGGCGTGCTGGAGGCGACTCTGGATGCACTCGAGGTGGGCGGAGACGAGTTGCTGGTCTGGCTCGGTCCTGCGATCGGCGCAGAGGTGTTCGAGGTGGGGGGCGAGGTACGTGAGGCGTTCATCGGGACTCACAGCGAGGCCGAGCGGGCCTTCGTGCCGAGCGCCAACGCCGGGCGCTATATCGCCGACATCTACCAACTGGCGCGTATCCGCCTGGCTGCCCGTGGCGTGACCGCGGTGTATGGCGGCGGCTTCTGTACCTTCAGCGATCCGCGCTTCTACTCCTACCGCCGCGCCAACCCTACCGGTCGCTTCGCCAGCCTGGTCTGGCTGGAGTAGGGGAGACGCGCTGCCCGAGAGGTTTCCGCTTGCGATCGACGGCTGCCTTTCGGCGGTATCCCGCGGTACTCAATGCGCACTCGGCGGCAATTCCCCGGAAAACAGCTCGTCATCCACCTGGTCTCCGGGGATCGCATGCTCCTCGGACGCCCATGCGCCTAGGTCGATGAGCTTGCAGCGCTCCGAGCAGAACGGGCGGGACGGGCTCTTCGCACTCCACTCGACGGGCGCTCCGCAGGTGGGGCATTCGACGGTCATCGGGTTGCTCATGGCTGGCCTCCGCGCAATGTCAGGTAAAAATGGTGCAGACGCTCGACTTCCGAGCGCAGCCAGGGCAGATCCCTGTCGTTGATCAGCACGTCGTCCGCGTGGCGCAGTCGCTCTTCGCGATGGGCCTGGGCCTGCAGAATGGCGCGGACCTGCTCCTCGGACGCCTTGTCCCGCCTCATGGTGCGCTGCAGTTGCAGCTGTTCGGGCGCATCCACGACCAGCACCCGTTGGGTAAGACGGTGTTGGCCGGACTCGATCAGCAGGGGCGAAACCAGGATCGCGTAGGGCGACTTGGCCTGCGCGAGATAGCTGACGATCTCCTCGCCGATCAGCGGATGCAATAGGCTCTCCAGCCAGCGTCGCTGCTCGGCGTCCTGGAAAACCCTTGAGCGCAGCGCGCCGCGGTCCAGTGTTCCGTCGGCCTGCAGAACGGTCGGGCCAAAATGCTCGGCGATTCGTGCCAGCGCCGGGCGCCCAGGCTCCACGACCCAGCGTGCGGCGTGGTCGGCGTCGATCAAATGGACGCCCAGGTCGACGAAATGCTCGGCCACCGCACTCTTGCCGCTACCGATGCCGCCGGTAAGTCCGAGGATCCAGGGTTTCATCGGCTGGCCGTGGCGTCGTCGAAGGCACGCGGGGCAAGGGCCGGCGCCTTTGCCTTGCGTACTTCGTCATCGTAGGTGGACATGGCCTTGAAGAGAGCCAAGGAGAGCGGGGAAGTCATCGGAACCCGGCGAATTGCAGATAGGAGTCGGTTATTTGATCACCCCAGAGCAGGGCAATCCAACCGGCAATCGCGAGATACGGACCAAAGGGAATCGGCGTACTGGCCTCGGATTTGCGCAGGCGCAGCGTGATGATGCCCAGAATGGCGCCCACCAGCGACGACAGGAGAATGGTCAGCGGCAGTATCTGCCAGCCACCCCAGGCGCCCAGCATCGCCAGCAGTTTGAAGTCTCCGTAGCCCATCCCTTCCTTGCCGGTGACGAGCTTGAACAGCCAGTACACCGACCACAGGCTCAGATACCCGGCAATTGCGCCCCAGAGCGCATCCGTTGCGTTCGCGAAGAGTCCGTAGTTGTTCGCGATAAGGCCCAGCCACAGCAAGGGCAGAACGATCACATCCGGAAGGAGCTGGTGATCGGCATCGATCAGGCTCATCGCCAGCAGGCCCCAGGTCAGCAGCAACATCCCGCCGGTTTGCCAGGACAGTCCGAAGAGCCACGCCACGTAGCCCGACAGTAGACCGCAAGCCAACTCCACCAGGGGGTAGCGCTTGCTGATCGGCGACTTGCAGTTGGAACACTTCCCCCCCAGCGTCAGATAACTGAGCAGTGGAATGTTTTCCCAGGCCTTTATTTCGTGCTCGCAGTGAGGGCAGTGGGAGTTCGGCAGCACGAGGTTGAAGGGTTTTTGTGGCGTTTCGGTGGGCAATTCCAGGATTTCCCGGGCCTGTACCTTCCACTCCCGCTCCAGCATCAGGGGCAGGCGATAGACCACTACGTTGAGAAAGCTGCCCACCAGCAGCCCCAATACCCCGGCGCACAAAACAAAGGCCAGCGGATGGCTGGCCAGGAAGTCGAGCAACGGCATCAGACGACGGAGCCCAGTTGGAAGATCGGCAAATACATCGCAATGATCAAGCCACCTACCAACACGCCCAGCACGGCCATGATCATGGGTTCCATGAGCGCCGTCAGGCCGTCGACCTTGTTGTCGACCTCTTCTTCGTAGAAGGTCGCAACCTTGTCCAGCATCGAATCAAGCGCGCCGGACTCTTCGCCAATGGCGGTCATCTGAACTGCCATCGCGGGAAACACACCTGTGGTGCGCATGGCGAAGTTGAGCTGCATGCCGGTGGAGACGTCGGCCTTCACCTTGTTCACCGCATTTTTGAACACCACGTTGCCGGTTGCGCCGGATACGGAGTCCAGAGCATCGACCAGCGGAACGCCTGCAGCGAAGGTCGTGGCTAGGGTGCGCGCGTAGCGAGCAAGAGATGACTTGTAGAGAATGTCCCCGACGATGGGAAGTTTAAGTACGCCGCGATCAACACTGTCTCGAAATTTTTGCGAGCGTTTATGGGCTTCCTTGAATGCAAAGCCCAATCCGAACATAGCGATCAAGATCAGGAACCACCATTCCTGCAATGCTTCGGAAAGCCCGATAACCATCAAAGTAAATGCCGGTAATTCTGCGCCGAAGTTAGCAAACACAGACTGGAACTGCGGGACGACTTTGATAAGGAGAATGGCGGAAACAATGATGGCGACCGCTACGACTGCAATGGGGTAGTTCATTGCCTTCTTGATTTTCTTCTTCAGCAGTTCGGTTTTTTCTTTATAGGTGGCAACGCGGTCAAGTAGGGTTTCCAGTGCGCCTGACTGTTCGCCCGAGTCGACAAGGTTGCAATAAAGATCATCGAAATACTGAGGTTTCTTGCGCAGCGAATTGGCAAAACTGTTGCCCGCTGCCACTTCCTGTTTTATCTCGTCGATCAGCTTGCGCATGTTCGGATTTTCTTGGCCGTCCATGATGATGTCGAAGGACGACAGCAAGGGAACCCCTGCCTTCATCATGGTCGCCATTTGCCGGGTGAACAGGGCGATGTCCATCGGCTTGATCTTCTTGCCAGCTCCGAAGGAAAAGCCTTTCTTGCGTACCTTGGTGGGACTGATGCCCTGCTTACGAAGCTGGGCTTTGATCAGCGCAGGGTTTACACCACTCAACTCCCCTTTGACCTTTGTACCCTTCCTGTCCGTCCCTTCCCAGGTGAACAGGCTGGTCTTGATTGCTTTCTGCGCCATGATTAATCCTTGGTCACGCGGTTGACTTCCTCAAGGCTGGTTACGCCTTGCATGGCCTTGTGCAGGCCCGAGGTGCGCAGGTCGTTGAAGCCGTCCTCACGCATCTGCGCGGCAATATCGATGGAGTTGCCTTCCTCCATGATAATTCGCTGCAAGGATGGCGTGTTTTTAACCACTTCATAAATACCGACACGGCCCTTGTAGCCGTGCTTGCAATTGTCGCAGCCAACTGGCGCATAGATCTTGAAAGTGCCGATCTTGTCTTCCGGGAAGCCTTCCGCAATCAGCGTGTCTCGCGGTACTTCCACTTCCTTCTTACATACGGGGCACAGCTTGCGGGCCAAGCGTTGAGCGATGATCAGGTTGACTGAGGTGGCGATGTTGAAGGCGGCCACACCCATGTTGCGCAGTCGAGTGAGGGTTTCTGCGGCGCTATTGGTGTGTAGCGTGGACATAACCATGTGTCCGGTCTGCGCGGCCTTGATGGCGATCTCGGCCGTTTCCAGATCGCGGATCTCGCCGACCATGATTACGTCAGGGTCCTGGCGAAGGAATGCACGCAGTGCCTGAGCGAAGTCCATCCCTTGGCGTGGATTGACGTTGACCTGGTTGATGCCCTCGAGGTTGATTTCCACCGGGTCTTCCGCCGTGGAGATATTGATGTCCACGGTATTGAGAATGTTGATGCCGGTATAAAGCGAAACCGTCTTGCCCGAGCCCGTGGGGCCGGTCACTAGGATCATGCCTTGCGGCTGCGCCAAGGCTTTCAGGTACAGCTCTTTTTGGTCTTCTTCGTAACCGAGCGCATCGATACCCAACTGCGCACTGGTCGGGTCGAGGATCCGCATCACGATCTTTTCGCCCCACAGCGTGGGCAGCGTGTTCACTCGAAAGTCGATGGCCTTGGTCTTGGAGATGCGCATCTTGATGCGGCCGTCTTGCGGCTTGCGACGTTCGGAAATGTCCAGGCCAGCCATGACCTTGAGCCGCGCGGAAATCCGGCTGGCCAGTTGGATCGGCGGGCGCGCGGCTTCATGCAGGATGCCGTCGGTGCGTAGCCGTACCCGGTAGGTCTTCTCGTAGGGTTCGAAGTGCAGGTCGGATGAGCCCCCCTTGATCGCATCCAGCAGCATCTTGTTTACGAAGCGGACCACTGGGGCATCGTCGGCATCGCCGCCTTCGGTAATGGGCTTGTCTTCGTTGGCATTTTCGATGTCAAGGGCTTCCATATCCATGTCGGCAAGGCCGTCAAGCGCATTGCTCGCGGCCTCGAACATTTGGTCAATGGCGTTCCCTAGCTTGTCGTCTTCGACAAGGATCGCTTCGGTGGTCAAACCTGTACTGAACTGGATGTCAGTAATTGCCTGATGATTAGATGGGTCCGATACCCCTACGAACAGCTTATTCCCTCGTCTCCAGAGTGGAAGCGCGCGGTGTTGGCGCACAAGTTTCTCGCTGACCAGATCCTTGGGCTGGCCCTCTCTATCTATAACGCTAAGATCGAACAAGGAGATACCGAACTGCTCAGCAGCCAGTTCCGCTACTTCCCGGCTTTTCGCAAGCCTGTTCTGCACCACATAGGTGACCAGCGACAGCTTGTTCCGCTGTGATTGCTGTTGTGCCTGCTGCGCGGCTTTTTCGCTAAGGATCTCTGCCAGCACCATCTGCTTAGCTAGGCCGGAAAGTTGGATGATGTCGTTCATAGGGGCGCCTCACATAATGCCTGCCCTTATAGCGCAGACGAGGGGGGCTGCCAAATGAAGGTGGTGGGGGCTGACGAAAATCGTCACTTTGGGACGCTTTACATGGAGAGTTGCAGTGGGCGGCGCGCGATCAATAGGCACCAGCAGTGCGCTGTGCCCTCTGGCATGGAAGCTGCTACTGCTTGCGCAGGTCTTCAGGCCTGACAACTACGGAGAGAAACATGAAAGCTCAAAAAGGCTTCACCCTCATTGAATTGATGATCGTCGTGGCGATCATCGGGATTCTGGCTGCTATCGCTCTGCCTGCTTATCAGGATTACACCGCTCGGGCGAAAATTTCTGAAGCTGTTTTGGCGGTATCGGGTTGCCGTACGGCAATCACCGAGGCATCTCAGACCGGTTTCAGTTCGAACCCGACTGCTAACGGCTTTGGGTGTGGCGAAAGCACTAGCCCGAAATCGCGCTATGTTGCGTCCCTTACCACGTCGGAGGCTGGTGTTGTTACCGCCACTATCCAGGGCATTGGTACTGGGATTAACGGCCAGAACATTACACTTACTCCGTACGTTAATGCTGATGCGACCACTGCCGCCACTTCGGCAAGTTTTGTGTCAGGTACTAATGAGCCCATCGTTGCTTGGAAATGCGGCTCCAACCTCGAATCCAGATATGTGCCGTCTAGCTGCAAATAATTAGATTGGTTTCGATAACCCTGCTTTTGCAGGGTTTTTTTTGGATGTAAATATGTGTATGAAGCATTTCTCCTCCGATTTGATAGGCGCCAAGTCAATTCTTGTGTTTTTTTCCAGTTTGGCTTTTTTGCTTTCTTGGTTATTGCCAAATCACAGCCCGCCCTGGCTTGGCTTCTGTCAGGATTCTTTTTCATTTTTAGGTGTTTTGCTTTTGGCATTCTGTATTCGTGGGGTAGTTCGTTTTACAAGATTTGAAGTTGTTATTTTTTTTGTCGCTTTTATTTCTATGGTGCAGTGGTTGGGAGGGGTTATTTGGTTTCGCGGTGATGCAATGGTTTGTTTCTTTTATGTATTTGCATTTTTTCTCTCTATTTTTATTGGTCGCCATCTGGTAGAGGGTTTTGGTGGTTCGCAAAGGCTTTTAATATTTTTTTTTTCGTTGACCGTTTTTGCTTCGGTTGTCGCTGTATGGATTTCTCTTCGTCAGTGGTTGCAATTTGGCAGTAGTCTCTGGGTGGTTGATCTTCCTCCAGGTGGGAGACCATTTGCGAATTTTGCGCAGCCAAACAATTACGCTTCCTGCTTGCTCTTGGGGCTGGTTGGGGTTGGCTATCTTTTTGAAAGAAATCGCCTTAGTACTTTTGTTTCCTGCCTATTGGCCTTTTTCTTTTTGTTCGGAGTCGCGCTGAGTCAATCGCGTACTCCTCTTTTGGGAGGGCTATTCGCCATTGTTTGGGTGTTCTGGGCGAGAGGGAGGGTCCGTCTAACGGGATGGGCGGTATGCCTACTTTTCGCCGCTTATTCAGGGCTTTTCTTGGCTATCCCCATTATCTCGGAGTCGCTAAATATAGCGATGTCCAATCTATCAGATAGAGCTGGGGGAGGGGCCAGACTGGACCTGTGGGTGCAAATGTGGGCAGCCATAATCAATGGGCCATTTTGGGGGTATGGCTGGGGGCAAGCGAGCGTCGCGCAGACGTCGGTTTCGATTCTATATCCTGGTGTGCCGATAACCGAATACAGTCATAATATCGTTCTCGATATTCTCGTATGGAATGGGCTGATTCCAGGGGCTTTATTGCTTGCGGTGGCGGCGCTTTTTTTCGCAAGATTTGTAATTATGGGTAGAAGTTCAGAGGCGCTTTTTTGTTTGCTGGCTGTGGGATTCTTTTGCATTCATTCAATGCTTGAATACCCGTTTGCCTACGCCTTTCTTCTGTTTCCCATCGGAATTCTACTGGGTGTTTTGGAGTTTGAAGTAGCCGAAGCTCCAGTGTTGTCAGTAGCGGTTAAGTATGTGTATGGCCTCGTTTTGATTTCGCTGGTTGTTTTGTTGGTCTTTGTAGTTGAATACATTCGGGTTGAGGAGGATTATCGCCTGATGCGTTTTGAAAGTGCGAGGATAGGGACGGTTGTGCATGATAAGATTTCTCCTGATGTTTTTTTTCTCGATCAGCTTGGTGGGTATATACGTTTTGCTAGAACTCCAGCTACACAAGGGATGTCGGAGGGCGACATTGAGTTTATGAAAAGGATTTCTCATCGATATCCCTACTCTTCAAGCATTTTCAGGTATGCATTGGCTCTTGGTCTAAACGGTCGGCCGGTAGAGGCGGCGCATGAAATGCTGATCTTGCGGAATATCCACGGTGAAGGGAGTTACGGAGAGGGCGTCGTAGCGTTAAGTGAAATGGGGCGTCGTTATCCTCAGCTCCGGGAGTTAATAGACCGCCTTCCCAAATAGTGATTTTTGGGCCGGGCCTAACCGCTCTCCATTTGTTGTTGAAAACCTTTTCCTTCGATGCTAATTTCCCGCCCGCTGCCGGTGTAGCTCAGTAGGTAGAGCAGCGCACTCGTAACGCGAAGGTCGCAGGTTCGATTCCTGTCTCCGGCACCAGTCACTCTGCAAAGCCCCGAATAGCGGGGCTTTGTCGTTTCTGTGGTTTGGATTACAGGCTCAGGCGCATCGACAGGTCGACGGCTTTGATGTCCTTGGTCAGCGTGCCGAGGGAGATGTAGTCGACGCCGGTTTCGGCGATGGCGCGCAATGTGGTGTCGTTGATACCGCCCGAAGCTTCGAGCTTGGCTTTGCCATCGGTGAGGCGTACCGCGGTGCGCATGTCGTCCAGGCTGAGTTCGTCGAGCATGACGATGTCGGCACCGGCATCGAGCGCTTCCTTCAGTTCTTCCAGGTTTTCCACTTCTATTTCCACCGGTTTGCCCGGGGCGATCTTGTGCGCGGCGGAAATGGCGGCGGCGATTCCTCCGCAGGCGGCGATGTGGTTTTCCTTGATCAAGAACGCATCGTAAAGGCCGATACGGTGGTTATGGCAGCCGCCGCAGGTGACGGCGTACTTCTGCGCCAGGCGTAGGCCCGGAAGCGTCTTGCGGGTATCCAGCAACTTGACCTGGGTGCCCGCGACCATGTCGGCATAGGTGCGGCTGCGGGTCGCTACGGCGGAAAGAGCCTGGAGGAAGTTCAGCGCACTGCGTTCGCCGCTGAGCAGGGCGCGGGCGGGACCTTCGAGATGGAAGAGCGCCTGGTTGGGCTGGACGCGTTCCCCGTCGCTGACCTGCCAGTGTACTGCGACGCGCGGATCGACCAGGCGGAAGACCGCATCGACCCAGGCGCTGCCGGCGATGACGGCGTCGTCGCGGGTGATGATGGTCGCATGCGCCATACGTTCGGCAGGGATCAACTGTGCAGTGATGTCGCCATTGCCGATGTCTTCACTCAGTGCGCGTCGCGCGTTGGCTTCGATTTCGGCGGTGAGATCGGCGAGGACGAGGTTCGGCATGGGTGGCTCCGGTGCGGGAATGGCCGGATTATAGGGGCGCGGAGCGATGCGGACTATGTGCATGACCTTACGGCATTTTTTTGTATTTCAATGGTCGTATAAAGATTGCCGTCCAGCTGTAAACAGCTTACATCTGTGACAGAGGTCCGTATCTGAGAAGACGGTGCTTGGTTGCGTCACCTGGTGTCGATAAGCTGTTGTTACATTGACGCCATGAGATTGACGTTACGGATGACGCCAGTTCCACGCCGGGCAAATGCGCACTTACCGGTGCCTTGTCCGCAGGAGAGACGTAATGAAGAACGACGCGAAGGTAGTACAACTCGGCAAGACCCTACCTGAGGCCTCCCAGTCTGCAGGGCGGCTGCCGTTCGCGCTCGCCAAGGTCCGCGACAAGTCTGCGCAGCAGTTGAAGGTCGCGCTGCAGGCATTGTTCGATAACGCCGACGACACGCTGTTCGAAATGGCCGATCGGGCTACCAGCAATGCCGAACAGAATTCCTTCTTCGAGGCCATGCGTGACCTTCGTCTGAAGCGAAAGAGCATCGAGCGGGGCTTCCTGGAGAAGCTCTTCGCGGCCTTTGCCAATCTCAATCAGTATGAAATCGGCAAGGCGCCGCAGCTCGATTCGGTATCTTTCGACAGCCTCACGCTCGTGCAGAACGATGAACTGGAAGAGTCCGTGGCGATCGACACGATGGTGGCCAAGGTCATCAGCCGCGCCAGTCGGCCGCTCGGGCACCTCACGACGCGTCTGAATACCCAGGTCAGCAAGAAGCTCGAGGACAAGACCAATCCGCTGGGGCCCGCGGCGCTGTGCGAGTTCTTCCTCGACGCCTGCCGCAGCCTCGGCGTGGAAATCCGCGTCAAGCTGATCGTCCTCAAGCTGTTCGAGAAGTACGTGCTGAGCAGTCTCGATGAGCTCTATGTCGAGGCCAACGATTCGCTGGTGGCCGCTGGCGTGTTGCCGGATCTGAAGAACGCCTCGCAGCAACGCCGCCAGCAAACCCGTGGTTCGTCCAGTCGTGGCTATCTGGCCGACGGCGATGCGCGCCCGTTCACCAGCGGCGAAGGGTTCTCCGGCGATGTTCAGGAGGCGTTCGGCGTGCTCCAGGAACTGCTCTCGCAGACTCGCGGCAGCATCAGCTACCACCGCGAAGTGCCCGCGGACGCGATGCCGATTTCCAGTCATGACCTGACACGCCTGCTTTCGCACCTGCAGCACCAACAGCCGGCGCAGCAGGTGACCGATGAGTTCGACCTGCGCCAACAGCTCGAGCAACTGCTCAGCCGCGCCAGTGCCAAGAGTGGCCGGGCGCGGGTGGTGGGCGAGGTGGACGAGGACGTCATCAACCTGGTTTCGATGCTCTTCGAATTCATCCTCGACGACCGCACCCTTCCCGATTCGCTGAAGGCGCTGATCGCGCGCCTGCAGATTCCGATGCTCAAGGTCGCCGTGCTGGACAAGACCTTCTTCAGCCGCGGCAGCCACCCGGCGCGCCGGCTGCTCAACGAGATCGCTTCGGCGTCGCTCGGCTGGGGCGATCAGGATGATGCCCAGCGCGACAGCCTGTACCAGAAGATCGAGAACATCGTGCAGCGCCTGCTGAACGACTTCACCGATGATCCGGTGATCTTTTCCGAGCTGCTTTCCGAGTTCATCGCCTTTACCGGTGACGAGCGCCGCCGCAGCGACCTGCTCGAGCAGCGCACTCGCGATGCCGAGGAAGGGCGTGTGCGTGCCGAGCTGGCGCGTCATCAGGTCGAGCGCGCGCTGAACGACCGGCTGCTTGGCAGGACCCTGCCGGAAGTCGTGGTGCGCTTGCTGCAGGAGGCGTGGAGCAAGGTCATGCTGCTCACCTACCTGAAGAGCGGCGGCGAGTCCGAAGAGTGGAAGGCCGTGCTGTCGACCATGGATGACCTGGTCTGGAGCGTGGAGTCCCACGAGGAACCCGAAGACCGCCTGCGCCTGCTCGAGCTGGTTCCGGGACTGCTCAAGTCGCTGCGGGACGGGCTGACCAGCGCCGCGTTCGATCCGTTCTCCACCGGCGAGTTTTTCAGCCAGTTGGAAGCTCTGCATGTCCAGGCGTTCCAGCGCTTCAAGCGGCCGGAGCCGGAAGGTGAAGGCGAGGGGGAAAGCGCGCTGGCAGAGGCGGGCGAGCACAACATTCTCGACCTCGATGCGGCGGCCCAGGATAACGCGGAGGAGGACCTGATCCTCGCCGAACTGCCGCAGATGGTCGAAGTGGTCGAAGAGATCGTGCTGCTGGCGCCGGGCGAAACCCGTGCGCCGGAGCCGGAGATGATCCTGCCCGACCACGACGAAGCCTTTATGCAGGTGGACAATCTGCGGGTGGGCAGCTGGGTGGAAATCCAGGAAGACTCCGACCACAAGCTGCGTTGCAAGCTGGCCGCGATCATCAAGCCGACCGGCAAGTACATCTTCGTCAACCGTACCGGCATGAAGGTGCTGGAGAAGACGCGGATGGGCCTGGCCGTCGAGTTCCGTCGTGGCGCGGTACGTCTGCTGGACGACGCCCTGCTGTTCGACCGGGCGCTGGAGTCGGTGATCGGCAACCTGCGGCGGCTCAAGGGCGCCTAGTTTTCTCGCGCTTGAATCAAGGCCCGGATGAAGGGCACCCAGGGAGGGACTCTCCGAGCGGTGCGATTCTTCCGGGCTTTTGCGTTTCTGGCCTTTGGCCATGCGCGGGGCGCTTCCACGCGCCAGGCTTTGCGCGGGTCCGGAGCCTGCTCTAGAGTGGCGACTCGTCGAGGAGTACCCCATGCACCTGGATCCGCACAGCGGCTGGTTCGAAGGCGTCCGGCATTGCCCTTCGCCCAACTTCAACGCCCGCCCGTCCGGCGAAATATCCCTGCTGGTCATTCACAACATCAGCCTGCCGCCGGGCCAGTTCGGAACCGGCAAGGTGCAGCAGTTCTTCGCCAATCAACTGGTCGCGGACGAGCATCCCTATTTCGCCGATATCCGCTCCCTGACGGTTTCCGCGCACTTCCTCATCGAACGCGATGGCGCGGTGTTCCAGTTCGTCTCCTGCCGCGACCGGGCCTGGCATGCCGGAGTGTCGCTCTTCGAGGGGCGCGAGAACTGCAATGATTTCTCCCTCGGCATCGAACTCGAAGGCACCGACGACCTGGCCTACAGCGACGCTCAGTACGCCACGCTGGCGACACTGATCGGTGAGCTGCGACGGGCCTATCCGGCCATCCGCCCGGAGCGCATCGTCGGCCACAGCGACATCGCGCCCGGCCGCAAGACCGACCCTGGCGGCGCCTTCGACTGGCCGCGGCTGCGCGCGGCACTGACAGAGGAGTCAACGCAATGAGCTTTCTGGTACTGCTGCTCGCGCTGCTGGTGGAAAAGCTGTCCGGCGTGCGCCACCGCATCCAACGCGATGGCCTCTGGTTCACGCTGCTGGCGCGGATCGACTCCGGCACCGACGCGGGCGCGCCGTGGCTGCGGCTGATCCTGCTGGTCCTGCCGCCGCTGCTGGTTCTGGCGCTGGTGCTGCTGATCCTGCAACCGCTCGCCTATGGATGGCTGGCTCTGCCGGTGCATCTGCTGGTGCTGATCTATAGCCTGGGGCGCGGCGACGTGCAGAAGTCCTGCGGCCCGTTCCGCGATGCTTGGCGCCGTGGCGACGCCGTGGCGGCAGAGCTGGTGGCCGAGCGCGACATGGGCATCGAGGCCTGCGAGCCGGGTTCGCTGCTGCGGCGCGTGCAGCGCTACCTGTTGTGGCAGGGCTATCAGGGTTTCTTCGCCGTGATCTTCTGGTACGCGCTGCTGGGGCCGGTGGCGGCGCTGGGTTACCGGCTGGTGGCACTGCTCGCCGAGCAGGCGCAAGGCCCGGCGCTGCGCGAGCGTGCCGTGCAGCTGCGCCACGGCCTCGATTTCGTCCCCGCGCGGGTGCTGGTGGCCAGTTTCGCGCTGGTCGGAAACTTCATTGCCGTCAGCCGTGAACTGCTGCACGAGCTGCTCAACTGGAACCTTCCTGCCGAGCAGTTGCTGGAGCGGGCGGGGCGGGCGGCCGGCGATCTCGGCGAGCCGTTGGTCGGCGACCCGGGCGTCGCCAGCCTCGACCTTCTCTGGCAACTGCTGGTGCGTTCGGCCGTGCTTTGGTACGCCGCCCTGGCGATCCGCGCGCTGCTCCTGTGAGCCTGAGTTACGAGGTGCAACCTGCGTCTGGTGAATGATGGCAAAACGCTTAACCTTAAGTTACAAATCGCAACGCCGATATCAGGTATACAGGCTCCGCGGCTGCCGGCTGCGCCCCTGAAAGTGCCTGGGTAGCTGCAGCGCCCATTCAGCGAAAACTGCTGTTTCTCCGCCGACCATAAAAATAATCGGGAGAATTCGATTGAAGACCATTCTGTACCCGGCGATCGCCCTGATGAGCCGGCTGAGTTTCGCGATGAAGTTCAGCCTGATCAGCGTGATGTTCTTCCTGCCGATGCTCGTCACGAACTTCTATCTGGTGCGCGACTCCTACGATCAGTTCATCGGTACCCGCATAGAGCTGGACAGCCTCGACCTGCTGGGCAGGACCCTCAACATCCAGCGCGACACCGAGTCGCTGAGCAACCTCGTCGAAATCAATTCGCTGATCGGCCAGTCCGGCAACGCGGGCGATGTCGAGCGGCGCATCAGTCAGCTGCAGGACACCTTGGTGGAAACCATCGGCGCGCTGCAGTCGGCGGGTGGAACCACCCAGCAGGTCGAGGACTTCAACGCCAAACGCGATGAGCTGCTGGCCGGCTTGAAGTCCGCCCAGGCGGAAACCTCGTTGCAGAACAAGTCGGCGCTGGTCGACCAGCAGCTCGGGCGCGTGCAGGCCTTCATCGCCTTCGTCGCCTCCGATGCGGGGCTGAGCCAGGACCCGGACCGCTCGGTGCGCCAACTCACCGAACTGGTCACCACCTCCACGCTGAAAGTCACCGATACCTTGGGCGCGGCCCGCGCCACCGGCAGTTATTCCCTCGGTCTGGGCTTCCTCAATTCGGCGGCCAGCAACCGCATGGACGACCTGATCGCGGTCCTGGAAAAACTCGACGGCGAATACGCCGTGGCGCTGGAAAACGCGCTGTCCACCAGTACCGGCGCGCGCGCGGCCCTTCAGGGCCTGGCGCAGGCGAGTCGTGGCAGCCTGAAGGAGTCCAGCACGCTGATCGAAGACAAGATCACCGTGGCCGATACCCTCGATACGCCGTGGCCGGAATACTACGAAGACCTCAGCGCGCAGATGGCCAAGTCGTACCAGTTGAGCGATGCCGCGCTGGGCTTTCTCGAGAGCGAACTGCAGCAGCGCCTGGCCGAGCATCGCCGGCAGATGGTGCTGCTGGTGGTGGCGCTGATCGCGGTGTTCCTGCTGATCGGCTACCTCTACGGCGGCTTCTACGTGTCCACGCGCAGCACGCTCAAGAGCCTCGGCCGGGTGATGGACAAGGTGGCCTCCGGCGACATGACCGCCAGTTTCAAGGCGCAGACCTCCGACGAGCTGGGCGAGCTGGGCCAGGTGTTCAACGGTACCGTGGTGAAGATTCACGACCTGATCCAGCGGGTCGGGCTGACCGTCGTGGAAGTCGAGCGCCAGGCCGATCGCGTGGAAGTGGTGTCCGGCGAAAGCAACCAGGCGGTGGCGGGGCAGCGCAGCCAGATCGAGCAGGTCGCCACGGCGATGAACCAGATGTCGGCCACCGCCCAGGAGGTCGCGCGCAGCGCCGCCGCGGCGGTGGACAGCGCCCACAGCGTCAACGAGGAAACCGTCAGCGGGCGCGAACTGGTCGAATCCCAGGTCGGCAGCATCCAGCGCCTCGCCGGCGAGATCGATCAGTCGGTGCTGGTGATCAACCAACTGGCCAGCGACAGCCAGTCGATCAGCCGCGTGCTGGATGTGATCAAGGGCATCGCCGAGCAGACCAACCTGCTGGCGCTGAATGCCGCCATCGAGGCGGCGCGGGCGGGCGAGCAGGGGCGCGGCTTCGCGGTGGTCGCCGACGAGGTGCGCAACCTCGCCAAGCGCACCCAGCAGTCCACCGAGGAGATCGAGCAGATGATCGCCCGGCTGCAGGGCGGTGTCGGCGCGGCGGTGAAGGCGATGAGCGCCAGTCACCGCATGGCCGACGGCACCGTGGACGAGTCCGGTCGCGTGCAGCGCGCGCTGGAGAACATCCTCGGCGCGGTGGGCATGATCGTCGATCAGAACCAGCAGATCGCTGCGGCGGCGGAGCAACAGACCGCCGTGGCCCACGATATCGATCAGAACATCGTGCAGATCAACCAGGCCGGCGAGCGCACCGCCGAAGGCGCGAGCCAGACCGAGCGGGCCAGCCGCGAATTGTCCGAGCTGGTCGGCGATCTCAAGCAGCTGATCGGCGCCTTCAGAGTCTAGCGGGCGAGCGTGGCAGGCCCGGCACAGGCCTGCCTTCAGGGCTCCCAGCCGAACAGTTCGCAGCTGTTGCGATAGCTCGCCGCGGCCAGTTCCTCGGGGCTGACGCCTCTGATTTCCGCCAGCGCCACGCAGATGTCCGGGAGGAACTCCGGGCTGTTGCGCTCGCCGGCGTGGGCGTGCGGCGTGATGTCCGGGGCGTCGGTTTCCAGCACGATGCTGTCCAGCGGTAACTGGCGCAGCACCTTGTGCATGCGCAGCGCCTGCGGCCAGGTGCCGGCGCCGCCCAGGCCGAGCCTGAATCCCAGCCTGATGTACTCGCGGGCTTCCTCGTAACTGCCGCTGAAGGCGTGGGCGATGCCGCCGCGTGCCGGCCGGAGGCGCTTGAGCGTGGCCACCACCGCGGCGTGGGCGCGGCGCACGTGCAGCAGCACCGGCCGCTCGAACTCGTTGGCCAGCTCCAGCTGCGCCTCGAAGAGTTCCTGCTGGCGCGGCTTGTCCGGGTTTTCGATGTAGTAATCCAGCCCCACTTCGCCGATCGCGCAGAGCCGGTCGTCGCCGGCCAGACGCTGCAGCCACTCGCGCAGTTCGGCGAGGTGCGCCGGGCGATGCCTATGCAGGAAGGCGGGGTGCAGGCCCAGGGTCGCGTACAGTCCCGGCTCGCGGCCTACCAGATCCCAGAGGCGCTGCCAGTGCGCTTGGTAGACGCCGATGATCACCTGGCGCTCGACGCCGCGGGCGCGGGCGCGTTCGAGCACGGCGGCACGATCGTCGTCGAACGGCGGGAAGTCCAGGTGATTGTGGGTGTCGATGAGGCGCATCAGCGGGCGCCTTCACCGAGGCTGCGCTGCTTCAACACCCGTGGAATCGCTTCCAGGCCCGGTTGGTAGGCGCCGTGTTCGATGGCCTGGAGCGCCCAGTGAAGAATCCGCTCGGCGAGCCGCTCGTGCTGCTGCGAGATCGCATTGACCCGCAGCGGCAGGAAATCCAGCAATCGGGTGTCGCCGAAGGTCGCCAGGCGCGGTGGCGGCACGTCCGGGGAGCCGTGCTGCAGCGCCTCCAGTACACCTTCCAGCAGCACGTAGGCGGTGGTGATCAGGGCGTCCGGCATCGGCCCGTCGCGCAGCAGCGCCTGCATCTGTTCGCACCCGCACGCACGGCTGAACTCCGCGCCGTGCAATACGCTCAGCTTGCCGGCGAAGCCGTCCAGGCCCTCGCGAAAGCCTGCTTCGCGTGCCTGGCTGATCGGCAGCTCGGGACGCGCGCCGATCAGCACCACATGCTCGAGCGAAGGCTCCAGCAGGCTGCGGGTGAGCAGTGCGCCGGCCTGCTGGTCGTCGCTGACCACCGAGCGAATGTGCCGTGGGTCGAGCGCGCGGTCGAGGGCGATTACCGGCAGGCCGGCGTCGACCAGTTGCGCGTAGGTCGGGTCGTCCTGTGGCAGGCAACTGGCAACCACCAGCGCGTCGCAACGCCGCGAACGGAACAGTTCGACCAGTTGGCGCTCGCTGTCCGGCTCGTCGTCGGAGCTGGCGATCAGCAGCTGGTAGCCGACCGCCCGCGCGCGCTGTTCGAGGAACTTGGCGGTGCGCGCGTAGCTGGGGTTTTCCAGGTCCGGAATGATCAGGCCCAGGCAGCGGCTCTGGCCGCGTCGCAGGCCGGCGGCCTGCTGGTCGGGACGATAACCGTAGCGCTCGACCACCTCGCGTACCCGCGCCACGGTGGCGGCGCTGATTCTGCGCTGCACCGCCTGGCCGTTGATCACGTAGCTGGCGGTGGTCACGGAAACCTCCGCCAGGCGGGCGACATCGCTGAGTTTCACGGTGGGCGGGGTCCTTGTGGTCAATACTGAAGCCGGGCGGGCTTCAAAGCTTCCCCCATTCTGGGGTAACGTGCCAACCCTTGATGAAACGATTCAGCAGGCGGCTGGTCTGACATTGGCCGTCGTAGAGGACCCCGTACATGCTCGAATTGAATGCCGCGCAAATCCAGATGCAGCAACGCGCACCGGACAAGCAGGCCGCGCTGCGCAGCCTGGCCGACACGCTGGTCGCGGATGGCCTGGTGATGCCTGGCTATCTGGCGGGCATGCAGGCGCGCGAAGCGCAGGGCTCGACGTACCTGGGGCAGGGCATCGCGATTCCCCACGGTACGCCGGACACCCGCGACCAGGTGATCAGCACCGGGGTGCGCTTGATGCAGTTTCCCTCGGGCGTCGACTGGGGCAATGGCCAGCGCGTCTACCTCGCCATCGCCATTGCCGCGCGCTCCGACGAACACCTGCAACTGCTGCAGATGCTCACCCGCGCCCTCGGCGAGGGCGATCTCAGCGAGGCGCTGCGCGATGCGCCGGATGCCGAGGCGCTGGTCGCCCTGCTGCGCGGGGCGCCACAGGAACTGGCGCTGGACAGCCAACTGGTCGGCCTGGGACTCGTCGCCGAGGATGCCGACGACCTGGCCTGGCAAGGCATTCGCCTGCTGAAGAAGGCCGGTTGCGGCGGTCCCGGATTCGCCGCCGGATTGCTGCGCGAGCCACCGCTGCCGCTCGGCGACGGCCTCTGGCTGCTGCACGGCGAGGAGGGCGTCGGCCGCCCCGGACTGGCTTTCGTCACTCCGGAAACTCCGCTGCAGCATGACGCCCAGCCGCTCGCCGGGCTGTTCTGCCTGGCCAGCCGTGGCGAGGCGCAGCGGCAGACCCTCGAGCGCCTGTGCGACCTGTTGATCGAGGGGCGCGGGCGTGAATTCAGCCAGGCCACCTCCAGCCGCAGCGTGCTCGAAGCCCTTGGCGGCGAGCTGCCGGTGGACTGGCCGTCGCGGCGTATCGTCCTGGCCAACGCCCATGGTCTGCATGCGCGTCCGGCGAAGGTGCTCAGCGAACTGGCGCAGTCCTTCGATGGCGACGTGCGTGTGCGCCTGCCCGGCGATCCCGGCCGCGGCGTCTCGGCGAAAAGCCTGAGTCGCCTGCTGGCCCTCGGCGCGCGCCGTGGGCAGGAGTTGGAGTTCATCGCCGAGCCGTCGATCGCAGGCGACGCGCTGCCCGCCGTCGAGGCCGCGGTGCGTGCCGGGCTGGGCGAAGAGGTCGAGCCGCTGCCGGAAACGCCCTTCGCCCCGCCGCCCATTATCGAGGCGCGGGTGTCGCTGGCGGCCGAAGTGTCGCCGCCGCTGGCGCCGGCGGCCGGTGCGCGCATCCAGGCGGTCGCCGCCGCACCGGGGATCGCCATCGGCCCGGCGCTGGTGCGCGTGCCGCTTAAGATGGATTTCCCGCAGCGCGGCCAGGGCCTGGCGGCCGAGCGCCAGCGTCTGGCGCAGGCGCTGGACGAGGTGGTGGCGCAGATCCAGGCGCTGGTGGAGCGCAGCAGCGAGGCCAGCATTCGCGAAATCTTCATCACCCACCAGGCTATGCTGCGCGACCCCGCCCTGCACGAGGACGTTGGCGTGCGTCTCGACGAGGGCCTCAGCGCCGAGGCGGCCTGGATCGGCGAGATCGAAGCCACCGCCCAGCGCCAGGAAGCCCTGCACGACGCCCTGCTGGCGGAGCGCGCGGCGGACCTGCGCGACATCGGCCGGCGCGTACTCGGGCACCTGCTCGGCGTCGAGGCGCCGGTCGAACCTGAACAACCCTACATCCTGGTGATGGACGAAGTGGCGCCTTCGGACGTCGCCAGCCTGGATCGCGACCGTGTCGCCGGCATCCTTACCGCGCGCGGCGGCGCCACCGCGCATTCGGCGATCATCGCCCGCGCGCTGGGCATTCCCGCGGTGGTCGGTGCCGGCGAGGCGGTGCTCGCGCTGGCGCCGAACACGCCGCTGCTGCTGGATGGCGAGCGCGGCACCCTGCGCGTGGCGCCGGATGCGCAGGCCGTGGAGATCGCCCGGCGCCAGCGCGAAGCCAGCCTCCAGCGCCAGGCCCGCGCCGACGCCGAGCGCCTGCAACCGGCGGTGACCTTGGACGGCCGCGCCGTGGAGGTCGCCGCCAACCTCGGCGACACCGCCGATTCCGCCGCCGCGGTGGAGCAGGGCGCCGAAGGCGTCGGCCTGCTGCGCACCGAGCTGGTGTTCATGCAGCACGCCTCGGCGCCGGATCAGGCCAGCCAGGAGATCGAATACCGCCGCGCGCTGGACGCCCTCGACGGTCGTCCGCTGGTGGTGCGCACACTCGATGTCGGCGGCGACAAGCCGCTGCCGTACTGGCCGCTGCCGGCGGAGGAAAACCCGTTCCTCGGCCTGCGCGGCATCCGCCTCAGCCTGCAACGCCCCGAGGTGCTGGAAACCCAGCTGCGCGCGCTGTTCGCCTCCGCCGAGGGGCGCCCGCTGCGGGTGATGTTCCCGATGGTCGGTTTCGTCGAAGAGTGGCGCGCGGCGCGTGACATGGCGCTGCGCCTGCGCGAGGAAATCCCGGTCGCCGACCTGCAGCTGGGGATCATGGTCGAGGTGCCGTCGGCGGCGCTGCTGGCCCCGGTGCTGGCGCGCGAAGTCGACTTCTTCAGCATCGGCACCAACGACCTGACCCAGTACGCGCTGGCCATCGACCGCGGCCACCCGACGCTGTCGGCGCAGGCCGACGGGCTGCATCCGGCCGTGCTGCGATTGATCCAGATGACCGTCGAGGCGGCGCATGCCCACGGCAAGTGGGTCGGCGTGTGTGGCGAGCTGGCCGGCGATACCCACGCGGTGCCGGTGCTGGTCGGCCTGGGCGTCGACGAGCTGAGTGTCTCGGCGCGCTCCATCGCGCTGGTCAAGGCGCGGGTGCGCGAGCTGGACTTCGCCCGCAGCCAGCTCTTCGCCCAGCAGGCGCTGAACCTGGAAAGCGCCGCCGCCGTGCGCGCGCTGGTGGAGGAGCACTTCTGATGGCACGCGTACTGACGATCACCCTCAATCCGGCGCTGGATCTCAGCGTGCGCCTGGATCGCCTGCAGCCCGGCGCGGTGAACCGCAGCCTGGGCTTCGCCAGCCACGCCGCCGGCAAGGGCCTCAACGTCGCCCAGGTGCTCGCCGACCTGGGGCACAAGGTCAGCGTCGCCGGTTTTCTCGGCACGGCCAACGCGGCGGCCTTCGAGACGCTGTTCTCGCGGCGCGGCTTCGTCGACGCCTTCGTTCGCGTGCCGGGCGAAACGCGCAGCAACATCAAGCTGGCCGAGGCCGATGGGCGCGTCACCGACCTCAACGGGCCGGGTCCGCAGGTCGACGCCGCGCACCAGGCCGAACTGCTCGAAGAGCTCGAACTGATCGCTGCCGGCCACGACGCCGTGGTGGTGGCCGGCAGCCTGCCGCAGGGCGTCACGCCCGAGTGGTTCACCGCATTGCTGCGCACCCTCGGCGCCCGTGGCGTGCCGCTGCTGCTGGACAGCAGCGGCCCCGCGCTGCGCGCCGGGCTGGCCGCCGCGCCCTGGATGATCAAGCCTAACGAGACCGAACTGGCCGAGGCCTGCGGCGGTTCGGCGGATTCGCTGGACGACCTGCAGCGCGCCGCCCTGCGCCTGCGCGGGCAAGGCATCGAGCACGTGCTGCTGTCGCGCGGTGCCGAGGGGGTCTGCTGGATCGGCCCGGAGATCGCCCTGCAGGCGCGCCCGCCGAAGGTCGAGGTGGTCAGCACAGTCGGCGCCGGCGATTCGCTGCTCGCCGGCACCCTGCATGGCCATCTCAGCGGCTGGCCGGCCGAACGCAGCCTGCGCCTGGCCACGGCGATCGCCGCGCAGGCGGTGACGCAGCTGGGCTTCGGCATCCATGACCGCGAGCAACTGGCGCGGCTGGAGCGCGAGGTGACGATCGAAGCGCTGGAGGCTCCGCAATGAGCATGCAGCAGACAGTGGCCGGGCAGTTCAGCCCGCCAACGCAACAGGAATCGAGGTACCCATGAATCTGCTGATCGTCACCGCCTGCCCGAACGGGCAGGTCACCAGCGTGCTCTGCGCCCGCTTGCTGGACGCCGCGGCGCAGCGCCTGGGCTGGACGACGCGCGTCGAAGTGCATGATCCGCGCGCCATCGGCTCGCCGCTGAGCGACGCCGACATCGCCGGCGCCGACCTGGTCGTCGTGGTGCGTACCGGCGAGCTGGCCCTGGGGCGCTTCGTCGGCAAGCGCGTGGTGCAGTCGACGCCCGCCGAGGCGCTGCAGAACCCACGCGAGTTCCTCGAGCGCGCCGCCGCCAGCGCCCAGGTGCTGGAGCAGGCAAGCGCCGCCGGGGTGAGTGCCGGGAAACCGCGCCTGGTGGCGGTCACCGCCTGCCCGACCGGCGTCGCCCACACCTTCATGGCCGCCGAAGCGCTGCAGCAGGCAGCCGGCCAGCTCGGCTACGCGCTGCAGGTGGAAACCCGCGGATCGGTGGGCGCTCGCAACCTGCTGGACGAGGCGGCCATCGCCGCCGCCGACGTGGTGCTGCTGGCCACCGACATCGAAGTCGATACCGCCCGCTTCGCCGGCAAGAAGGTCTACCGCTGCGGCACCGGCGTCGCCCTCAAGCAGCCGCAGCAGACCCTCCAGCGCGCCCTCGCCGAAGGCAAGCCGCTGGCCGCCGCGGCCACCGACGGCGCCGCTGCCGGCAGCGAACAGGGCAAGGCCGGGCCCTACAAGCACCTGCTCACCGGCGTGTCCTACATGCTGCCGATGGTGGTCGCCGGCGGCCTGCTGATCGCCCTGTCGTTCGTCTTCGGCATCGAGGCGTTCAAGCAGGAAGGCACGCTGCCCGCGGCGCTGATGCAGATCGGTGGCGATGCGGCGTTCAAATTGATGGTGCCGCTGCTGGCCGGTTACATCGCCTACTCGATCGCCGACCGTCCGGGCCTGGCGCCGGGGATGATCGGCGGACTGCTGGCGAGCACCCTCGGTGCGGGTTTCATCGGCGGCATCGTCGCCGGTTTTCTCGCCGGCTACTCGGCCAGGGCCATCGCCCGCTGGGTCAGGTTGCCGTCCAGCATCGAGGCGCTGAAGCCGATCCTGATCATTCCGCTGCTGGCCAGCCTGTTCACCGGCCTGGCGATGATCTACGTGGTCGGCAAGCCTGTGGCCGGCATGCTCGCCGGGTTGACGGCGTTCCTCGATACCATGGGTACCTCCAACGCGGTGCTGCTCGGCCTGCTGCTCGGCGGGATGATGTGCGTCGACCTCGGCGGCCCGATCAACAAGGCGGCCTACGCGTTTTCGGTCGGGCTGCTGGCGTCGCAAAGCTACGCGCCGATGGCGGCGACCATGGCCGGCGGCATGGTGCCGCCGATCGGCATGGCCATCGCCACGCTGCTGGCGCGGCGCAAGTTCGCCCAGAGCGAGCGCGAGGCCGGCAAGGCCGCTGGCGTGCTCGGCATGTGCTTCATCTCCGAAGGGGCGATTCCGTTCGCCGCCAAGGACCCGCTGCGGGTGATCCCGGCCAGCGTCGCCGGCGGTGCGCTGACCGGGGCGCTGTCGATGGCGTTCGGTTGCAAGCTGATGGCGCCGCACGGCGGGCTGTTCGTCCTGCTGATCCCCAACGCGATCAACCATGCGCTGCTCTACCTGCTGGCGATCGTCGCCGGTAGCGTGCTCACCGGGGTGATCTATGCGCTGATCAAGCAGCCCGAACCGCAGGCGCTGGATGTGCAGGGCGAAGCGGCGTAGAGACGAACACGTTGCGCGCCGCCCGATCGATCGCGCCGGGCGGTGCCAGGGGCGGTGGAGCGGCGATCAAGGCCGCATGAAGGCGTAGTCGCGTTCCTCGTCGAGGTTGTCGGCGAGAAACGTCAGCTCCTGCGCCAGATCGGCGAGGCTGCGCGTCCGCTTGCTGCGCTCGACCACGGCGCTGAGCAGCGTACGCAGCGCCATCGCCTCATCCAGGCCCGCCGTCCGGGCCAGCTCCAGTTCGCGTTCCAGGGCCTCTCGTGCCCATGCATATCCGCCCATGTCTTCTGCCTCTTGGAGTGAGTGAGGGCTCATCTTCGAGTCCATCGGCTATCGGCGGTTGATGCAGGTCAAACCGCTGCGCGGGATGCGGCGGATGAATCCTGGTCCATCAGCGGGGCCGCTCGTCGTCCTTCCACGGCGCCTGCAGGTATCGGCTGCGGTTGAAGGTTTCCAGCCATTCGGGGCAGAACACCACCAGCGCGGTGACCGCCGTTCCGTTGATGAACGCCTCGGGAAACATGATCAGCCACAGGTAGCCGGCGAAGTCGTCCAGCCAGGGCGGCATCGGGAACAGCCCGTCGACCCAGAGCACGCCGAGCGCGGCGAGCATGCACAGCAGCGCGGCCAGTGCCGCGGGAAAGAACCCGGAGAAGAAGATGTAGACGAACAGGTTGCGCGGCTGCGCGCGCTCCACGCGCAACGCGCAGAACTCGGTGACCAGCACCGGCAGCGCCACCAGCAGGACGCCATTCATGCCCAGCGCCGCCAGGTCCTGGCGCCCCATCGCGACCAGCGCGAGCTGGGCGACCAGACCGCAGAGCAGCGCCAGCGGCCAGTCCAGCAACAGGGTCACCGCGGTCATGCCGAGAAAATGGAAGGACAGCCCTGAGTCGAAATCGCGTCGCACCAGCCAGAGCAGGAACAGCCCGAGCACGGTGCCGAACAGCAGATGCTGGCGCCGGGCATCGCTGAACAGTTCCAGCCACGGCGCCCGCCATATCGCCCAGGCGATGACCGGCGCGTAGATCGCCCATCCCAGCAATGCGCTCTCCGGCGACAACAGCGCCGCGCTGATCATGGCGTGAGCCGCTGCAGCGCCGCGCTCAACTGCCCCGCGTCGGTGAATGACTGGCGACTCAGCACCCGCCGGCCATCGAGCTGCAACCAGAGCACGGCATCGGCCGCAGGCTCGTAGCGCGGGACGATGCGCGCCTCGCGGTCGAGCACCACGCGGTACGGGTAGTCGCGCATGGCCGGCACGGCGAACAGCTTCGCGACCAGCGAGGGCATGCGGCTGATATCGGCGAGGAACACCGCCCGGCGCTGCTCCAGGTAGCCCTTGGGTTTATCCGCCAACGCCATTTCGACCAGCTTGGCGCCGGCCATGTCGCGGGCCACCAGCAGCACCCGCAGATCGTCGGAGAGGGTGTAGGGCTGCTCGTACTGATCGAGCAGCGTCCAGGGCGCCAGAGGCTGCGTTTCCTCGGCGGCCTGCAGCAGGGCGGGAAAGAGTGCGGCGCAGAGCAGAATCCAGACTTTCATGGGGGATGTCCTTGCATGGAGTAAACCTCGATATCGTCGCGCCGTTCCCAGCCTTCCTGCGCCTGCCAGAACGCCAGCGCCTGCGGCGCATCGCGCAGGACGAAGACATGGCTCTTGTGGATGCCCAGGCGCGCCAGGCGGGCGAGCGTCTCATTGAGCAGCGCTTTCGCCAGCCCGCGACCGCGGTACGCCTCGTCCACCACCAGGTGCTGGAGGTAGCCACGGCGGCCGTCGTGCCCGGCCATCAGGCAGGCCACCGGTCGCCCTTGCGCTTCGACCAGCAGACTCAGGCCGGGGTTGCGTGCAAGGTAATCGGTGAACGGTTGCAGCGCGTCCTCGGGGCGAATCCGTATGCCCGGCGTGCGCTGCCACAGCGAAAGCAGCGCCGGGTGATCGGACGGGACGGCGGAACGAGGTTTCATGGGGGCTCCAGGACTTTTCGCGATGGTCGGGAGGGCTGCCGGCCACGGCTCATCGGGTGGGCGTGGGGCGCCAGTTTACTGCGTTGGCGCGCGCGCCACTGCGACCACCGGCCGCTGCTTTTGCCGGCGCAGTCGATTAGAGTCGCCTTCCTTCTGGCAGTCCCGTTGTCGCCATGCGTTCGTTGTTGTTGTGCTTCATGCTGTTGTCCGGCCTGTGCTCCACCCTTTCATCGATCGCCGCGGAAGGTCCTTACGGCAAGGTCCGCCTGGACGAGATCACCAGCATCTACGATGGCGATACCTTTCGCGCGACCATCCGTGACTGGCCCGCCGTGATCGGCCACCGGGTGCCGGTGCGCATCGCCGGCATCGATACCCCAGAGCTGCGCGACAAGCGTCCCGCCGTGCGCGCGCTGGCGCTCAGGGCCAAGCAGTTCAGCGTGCAAAGGCTGCGCGCGGCGCGCTACGTCGAGTTGCGCAACATTCGCCGCGACAAGTATTTCCGCCTGCTCGGCGATGTCTGGGTCGACGGCAGCGACCTGGGCGCGATGCTGATTCGCGCCGGCCTGGCGAAACCCTACGATGGCGGCACCAAGAGCGTCTGGTGAGGCCCCTGACCCATGGAGCACATGACGATGCGTGAACGCAGCCCGCTGCACACCCTGCTCGCCGCGGTTCCCCAGCAGGGGCGCGTGCGCTGGATCGGCGTGCGCCCGCTGTCGCGCGGCGAGGTTCTGCAGCCGGACGTCGTCGAGGCGCGGCGCGATGCCGGCCTGACCGGCGACCATGCGCGCCCGGGCCCGCGCAACGCGCGGCAGGTCACTTTCATCCAGTGGGAGCATCTGGCGGTGATCGCCAGCCTCATCGGGCGCGACATCGCGCCGGCCGAGCTTCGACGCAACATCGCGGTGAGCGGGATCAACCTGTTCAGCCTGAAGAACCGCCGCTTCCGCATCGGCGAAGCGGTTTTCGAGACCACCGGCTGGTGCCAGCCGTGCGCGCGTCTGGAGGAGAACCTCGGGCCTGGAACCTTTCAGGCCGTGCGTGGCCACGGCGGCATCACCGCGCGGGTGCTGCACAGCGGCATCATTCGTCTGGGTGACACGCTGATCGTCGAGCCGTTGCAGGAAGCGCAGCTAGACTGAAGGCGAACCCGAGCGAGGCCGGCAGCATGTCCAAGCGATTGAGCGACGAAGACCAGCGCCGCGTAGACGAATACCTGAGCGCGCCGCAGCATCGCGTCGAGCGCAAGCCGTTCCGGCCGTGGTTGCTGCTGGCTGTGGTACTGATCAGCGTGATCGGCATGGGCCTGATCAGTCGCTTGCTCAGTCTGCTGGTGCTCTAGGAGGGGCGTGGCGAGCGAACGGTGGGGTTGCCCGGTGTGGGCGTCTCATCGCTCGAGAGGTGCGGAGAAGAAAATGGTGGGTCGTGTAGGATTCGAACCTACGACCAATTGGTTAAAAGCCAACTGCTCTACCAACTGAGCTAACGACCCAAAAGGTGGTCGGGGTAGGGGGATTCGAACTCCCGACATCCTGCTCCCAAAGCAGGCGCGCTACCGGGCTGCGCTATACCCCGATCTGGAAGAAGTTGGCTCCGCGACCTGGACTCGAACCAGGGACCCAATGATTAACAGTCATTTGCTCTACCGACTGAGCTATCGCGGAACTACGAGCTTCCAATCTCTTTTACGGTGCCGGTGAACCGGAATCCCGTATCAGAGGCGCGCCATTTTACGTTTCCCGAAGCGCCTGTCAACCCTTAAAATTCTTCCTGAGACAATGTCTTGCAGTCGGCGGGGTGGCTGCTATATCTGTGCTGAAGATCACCGTGTGGAGTGCGCTCGTCAGTCGAGCACCGGCAACTTGATGATGGACGAACGCGACTCACCCCTGCCTCCCTCCACCCACGGCACGCTCGCCAGCCGCGTCATCCAGCCGCGTTTCAGTGAACTGGTGCAGCGCTGCCGCAAACGGGTGATGAACGCCCTCGCCGAACACCTCACCGCCACCTTCGGGCAGGTCGACGACACCCTCTTCGAGTGCGCCGAGAAGGCCGAGAACAATCAGGTCCAGACGCTGTTCTTCGACAGCATGCGCGACATCCGCCGGTTGCGGCCGCTGATCGAGCGGACCTATCACCAGCAGATCGCCCGGCAGTTCTCCGATTTCCTCCAGGGAAAACCGTCCGCCACGAACGACGACGCGCTCGAGGCCGACGACCTGCGTCTGGTGCAGAACGAGGATTACGAGGAGACCCTGCAGATCATCAACATGGTCAGCCGGGTGAAGGCCCGCTGCGCGCAGAGCCTGTTCGCGCTGGATCGTCGCCTGGCCCTGCTGAACAACGGCCAGAAGCTCGACGAGGACGGCAACCCCTTCGGCCCGCACGCGATCGCCCAGGCGTTCCGCGAGGCCTTGCAGCCGACGCCGTTGCCGCTGCGGATACGGATCATCCTCTACATGCTCTTCGACCGGCACCTCATGCAGAACCTCGACGGTCTCTACGAGGCGCTCAATCGCGAACTGATCGAGGCCGGCATCCTGCCCAACATGACGTACCAGGCGCAGCCGCGGGTCGAGGCCACGCGCGCCGTGCCCGCCTCCGGCGCGCCTTCCTTCGCCAGCTCGCCGGATGCCCGCTCGGGCTATTCCGAGGGCCACGATCCATCGGCCGAGCAGGCCGAGCGGCTGTTCGACGGGCTCACCCGGCTGTTCATCGCGCTACGCAAGCGTGAGGGCACGACCCTGCTCGGCGGCAGGCGCAGCATCGCCAGTTACGCGCCGCCCACCGCCACGCGCACCTTCGAGGCGCGCGAACTGCTGGAGGCGCTGAACCAGTTGCAGAAGCAGGCCGCCGAGGATTTCGCCCGGCGCATGCAGCGGCCGCAGCAGGTCGACGGCGTGAAAGCCGACCTGCACCGTCAGCTCGAGTCGCGCGGCGCTGCGGCGGACCCGCGGCGGATTTCCGACCAGGAAGCCGACGTGATCGATCTGGTCGGCATGCTCTTCGACTTCATCCTCGATGACGCCGACTTGCCGGATACCTGCAAGACCGCGCTATCGCACCTGCATACGCCCTATCTGCGGGTGGCGATGCAGGACAAGGCGCTCTTCACCCAGTACAACCACCCGGCCCGTTTGCTGCTCAATGCCATGGCGCGCGCCGGGGGGCTGTACGACGCCGAGGGCGAGGAGCGCGAACTGCTGGCGAAGATCCAGTGGGTGGTTGAGCGGGTGATCCAGGGCTTCACCGGCGATCTGGCGCTGTTCGAAACGCTGCTGGACGAGTTCAACGAGTTCGTCGCTACCCTCAGGCACCGCGTCGAACTGCGTGAAAAGCGCTCCATCGAGGCGGCCAAGGGCCGTGACCGCCTGCTCGATGCGCGGCAGAGGGCCGGCGCCGCGATCGCCGAGGCGCTGCGCGGGCCGAGCCTGCCGAAGATCCTCCAGGATTTCCTCGAGCTGACCTGGACCGACGTGCTGGTGTTCGTCCAGCTTCGGCATGGCGAGGGCAGCGCCGAATGGAACCGCTCGCTGGAACTGGCCGAGCAACTGGCCTGGAGCGGCAGGCCGCAGGACGCCGACGGCATCGAAGAATTGCACCGCGTGCGCGCCGGCATGCTCGACGAGGTGCGCAAGGGCCTCGAATTGCTCGGCGGCTATCACGAGGACGGCATCGCCCGGCTGTTGCGGGACATCGTCGCCAGCCAGGACGCCGTGCAGGCCAAGCGCCCCGAACGGGTGGAGCCTCTCGCGCCGTCGCTGATCGAAAGCCCGCTGGCGAACATGCTCGGCGAGGACGCGGTGTTGCTGGCGGACCGCCGCGCAGCCAGGCCGCCGCGCACGCCGCGACTGGAAGCGCTGATCCGCCAGTTGCAAACGCTGGAGTTCGGCACCTGGTTCGACTTCGTCGAGGGCACGCAGCGGCGCCGGCTCAAGCTGTCCTGGTTCAGCCCGACGACGAACAACTACATGTTCGTCGACCAGTTGGGCCAGCGCGCCGCGACTCGCCTGCTGGAAGACCTCGCCGAGGAGATGGACCGCGGCCTGGCGCGCATCGTCATCGAGGAACGCAGCCTGCCCCTGGTGGATCGCGCGATGAACGCGATCTATCGCGCCCTGCAGCGTGTCAGCGGACGCTCCACCCACCCAGGAAACGACCATGGATAGCGAGCGTCGCCAGTACGATCGATACCGCCCCACACTCACCCTGGAAGTCTTCGACCGTCACGGCGGCCAGCGCCTGGGACGCATCGTCGACCTGTCCCGCGATGGCTTCATGCTTGTCACCGAACAGCTGCTGTCCGTCGATTCCGTCTGGGAGTGCCGGCTGACGGCGGCCAGCGGCGAGGTCCGCGAGGTGAGCTTCGGCGCCGACTGCCTGTGGGCCCGGCCGGGCACCGACGAACACCACGGCTGGGCGGGGTTCCACATCATCGACATGGCCGAGGACCAGGCGGCTCGGCTGGAGCTTCTGCTGCAGGCGCTCTGAGCGAAAAAAACCTCCCTCCCGGCAGGCGGAAGAGAGGTTTCGTACGGCCTGTGTCCGATTAGATAAAGACGATCTCGTCGTTTTCCACGCGCGCCTTGACGGTATCGCCCGGTGCGAACTTGCCGGCAAGGATCTGCTGCGCCAGCGGGTTCTCGATCCAGCGCTGGATCGCGCGTTTCAGCGGACGTGCGCCGTAGACTGGGTCGTAACCGACCGACACCAGCTTGTCCAGCGCCTCGTCGGTGAGCTCGAAGGTCAGGTCGCGCTCGGCCAGGCGCTGGCGCAGCCGGCCCAGCTGGATGTCGGCGATGCCGGCGATCTGCTCGCGGCCCAGCGGCTCGAACACCACCACCTCGTCGATGCGGTTGACGAATTCCGGACGGAAGTGGTTGCCCACCGCGTCCATCACCGCCGCGCGCTGCGCCTCGCGGTCGCCGACCAGTTCCTGGATCTGCGCCGAACCGAGGTTCGAGGTCATCACGATCACCGTGTTGCGGAAATCCACCGTGCGCCCGTGGCTGTCGGTCAGGCGGCCGTCCTCGAGCACCTGCAGGAGGATGTTGAAGACGTCCGGATGGGCCTTCTCGACTTCGTCGAGCAGCAGCACGGAGTAGGGTTTGCGCCGCACCGCCTCGGTCAGGTAGCCGCCTTCCTCGTAGCCGACGTAGCCCGGAGGCGCGCCGATCAGGCGTGCCACGGAGTGTTTCTCCATGAACTCGGACATGTCGATGCGCACCATGGCGTCCTCGGTGTCGAAGAGGAACTCCGCCAGCGCCTTGCACAGCTCGGTCTTGCCGACCCCGGTCGGGCCGAGGAAGAGGAACGAGCCGCTCGGCCGGTTCGGATCGGCGAGGCCGGCGCGCGAGCGACGCACCGCGTTCGCCACGGCCACCACGGCTTCGTGCTGGCCAATCACGCGGGTGTGCAGCATGTCTTCCATGCGCAGCAGCTTGTCGCGCTCGCCTTCGAGCATCTTGCTCACCGGGATGCCGGTCCACTTGGAAACCACTTCGGCGATTTCCTCCTCGGTGACCTTGTTGCGCAGCAGCTGGTTTTCCGATTTGCCGTGCTGGTCGGCCATCTGCTGGCTGCGTTCCAGATCGGGAATCACGCCGTATTGCAGTTCCGCCATGCGTTGCAGGTCGGATTTGCGTCGCGCGGCCTCCAGATCAGCCTTGGCCTGCTCGATTTTCTGCTGGATCTGCGCGGAGCCTTGCACCTCGGCCTTCTCCGACTTCCAGACTTCCTCGAGGTCGGCGTACTCCCGCTCAAGGCGATTGATGTCTTCCTTGAGCTTTTCCAAGCGTTTGAGCGCAGCGTCATCGTCTTCTTTCTTCAGCGCCTCACGTTCGATCTTCAACTGAATCAATCGGCGCTCGAGCTTGTCCAGCGCCTCGGGCTTGGAGTCGATCTCCATGCGGATGCGGCTGGCCGCTTCGTCGATCAGGTCGATGGCCTTGTCCGGCAACTGGCGGTCGGTGATATAGCGGTGGCTCAGCTTGGCCGCGGCGATGATCGCGCCGTCGCTGATGGTCACCCCGTGGTGCACCTCGTAGCGCTCCTTGAGGCCACGCAGGATGGCGATGGTGTCTTCCTCGCTGGGCTCGTCCACCTGGACCTTCTGGAAACGCCGCTCGAGCGCCGCATCCTTCTCGATGTACTGACGGTACTCGTCCAGCGTGGTGGCGCCGACGCAGTGCAGCTCGCCGCGTGCGAGTGCCGGCTTGAGCATGTTGCCGGCGTCCATGGCGCCATCCGCCTTGCCGGCGCCGACCATGGTGTGCAGTTCGTCGATGAACAGGATCACCCGGCCTTCCTGCTTCGACAGCTCGTTGAGCAGCGACTTCAGGCGCTCCTCGAACTCGCCGCGGAACTTGGCGCCGGCGATCAGCGAGCCCATGTCCAGCGACAGCAGGCGTTTGTCCTTCAGCCCGTCCGGCACTTCGCCGTTGACGATGCGCTGGGCCAGCCCTTCGGCGATGGCGGTCTTGCCGACGCCGGGCTCACCGATCAGCACCGGGTTGTTCTTGGTGCGCCGCTGCAGGACCTGGATGGTCCGGCGGATTTCGTCGTCACGGCCGATCACCGGGTCGAGCTTGCCTTCCTCGGCGCGCTTGGTCAGGTCAACGGTGTACTTGTCCAGCGCCTGGCGCGATTCCTCGGCGTTGGGGTCATTCACCGCCTCGCCACCGCGCAGGTTGTTCACCGCATTCTCGAGGGCCTTCTTCGACACGCCCTGGCCGAGCAGCAGCTTGCCCAGGCGGGTGTTGTCGTCCATCGCCGCGAGCAGCACCAGCTCGCTGGAGATGAACTGGTCGCCCTTCTGCTGGGCGAGGCGATCGGCCTGGTTGAGCAGGCGCGCCAGGTCCTGGGACAGGTTGACGTCGCCGGTGGGGTTCTGGATTTTCGGCAGCTGATCCAGTTCCTTGGTCATCGCCTGCTTGAAGGCGTTGGTGTCGAAACCGACCTGGCGCAGCAGCGGCTTGATCGAGCCGCCCTGCTGGTCGAGCAGCGCCTGCATCAGGTGCAAGGGCTCGATGGCCGGATGGTCGAGGCCGACAGCGATGGACTGGGCGTCGGAAAGGGCAAGTTGCAGCTTGCTGGTCAAACGATCGATACGCATGGAATCACCTCGGTTGGCGCAGGCCGGTGCGACGAACTGCACCTCGAACGAAAGCCTGCGGGATGCAGCTTAGATGAGGTCGAACGGCCGGGATTCAAGCGTGACGTGATTGACGCAGGTCAGCCGGAGGCTGGGCGCGACGAGGGACGCCGCTGGAGAGGCGATCCCCGCGTGGGCGCACGCGGGGATGCTTGGCGGGTTTCAGTGATGCTCGCGGGTGGCGCGGAAGCGGATTTCCGGCCAGCGCTCCTCCATCAGGCTGAGGTTGACGCGGGTCGGCGCCAGGTAGGTGAGGTGGCCGCCGCCGTCGATGGCGATGTTCTCGAAGGCCTTGACCTTGAAGTCCTCGAGCTTCTTCTTGTCGTCGCACTCGATCCAGCGTGCCGACCAGACGTTGATCGCCTCGTAGGCGCACTCGACCTTGTATTCACCCTTGAGACGGCTGGCGACCACGTCGAACTGCAGCACGCCGACCGCGCCGAGGATGATGTCGTTGCTGCGCTCGGGGAAGAACACCTGGGTGGCGCCTTCTTCGGCGAGTTCCTGCAGGCCCTGGCGCAATTGCTTGGATTTCAGCGGGTCCTTCAGGCGCACGCGGCGGAACAGTTCCGGGGCGAAGTGCGGGATGCCGGTGAAGCCCAGCGCTTCGCCTTCGCTGAAGGTGTCGCCGATCTGGATGGTGCCGTGGTTGTGCAGGCCGATGATGTCGCCGGCGTAGGCTTCTTCGAGCATCTCGCGCTCGGAGGAGAAGAAGGTCAGCGCATCGGCGATCTTCAGGTCCTTCTTCGTGCGCACGTGGCGCAGCTTCATGCCCTGCTCGTACTTGCCCGAGCAGATGCGCATGAAGGCGATGCGGTCGCGGTGTTTCGGGTCCATGTTCGCCTGGATCTTGAACACGAAGCCGCTGAATTTTTCCTCGGTCGGCTGCACCACGCGCTCGTGGGCGGCGCGCGGCAGTGGGCGCGGAGCCCAGTCGACCACCGCGTCGAGCACCTGGTCGACGCCGAAGTTGCCCAGCGCGGTGCCGAAGAACACCGGGGTCAGCTGGCCGTCGAGGAATTCCTGCTGGTCGAATTCGTGGCAGGCGCCCTGCACCAGCTCCAGCTGTTCGACGAAGCGCTCGTACTCGTCGCCCAGGTGTGCGCGGGCCTCGGCCGAATCCAGCTGCTCGATCACCTTGGTTTCGGTGCGCTCGTGCCCGTGGCCCGGCGTGTAGACGATGATGCGGTCTTCGGAGAGGTGGTAGACCCCTTTGAAGTCGCGGTACGAACCGATTGGCCAGGTGATCGGCGCGGCCTTGATCTTGAGGACCGCCTCGATCTCGTCGAGCAGCTCGATGGGGTCGCGGATGTCGCGGTCGAGCTTGTTGACGAAGCTGACGATGGGCGTGTCGCGCAGGCGGCAGACGTCCATCAGGGCAATGGTCCGCGGTTCGACGCCTTTACCGCCGTCGAGCACCATCAGCGCCGAATCCACCGCGGTCAGGGTGCGGTAGGTGTCTTCGGAGAAGTCCTCGTGGCCGGGGGTGTCGAGCAGGTTGATCATGTGTTCGCGGTAGGGGAACTGCATCACCGAGGTGGTGATGGAGATGCCGCGCTGCTTCTCCATTTCCATCCAGTCGGAGGTCGCGTGGCGGTCGGACTTGCGCGATTTCACGGTGCCGGCCACGGCGATGGCCTTGCCCATCAGCAGGAGCTTCTCGGTAATGGTGGTCTTGCCGGCGTCCGGGTGGGAAATGATGGCGAACGTGCGGCGTTTGGCGACTTCGGCGGCCTGGGTGGTCATGCAAGAACCTGGGTGCGGAGCGATAAAAGAGGGCGCGAAGTATACAGGAGCGCGCCCCCCGGTTGTCGCCGGCCGCGACGAACATCCTGGTGCGACTGCCAGGGCGGCTACTGCGCCTCTAGCGCCGCCGCCAGGCTGAAACCGATCATCAGCGACCAGGGCATGCGCTCGACGCCGGTGGCGACCGGGGCGAACAGGCGCACGCGGTCGTTGCCTTCCAGATAGACGTACGGCTTGCCGCTCTTCACCGCCTGGCGCGCCTCGGCGCTCAGGTCGTCGGCCGACTTGCCGAGGCGGGCGGCGTCCGGGTGGGTGACGTAGGACGCCGCGTTGGAGAGCAGCGCGAGGAAGCCCACGCCAAGCGGTTTGCGCTGCGACAGGTCCTGCTGCAGCGCATCGAGGGAGAAGTCCGCGCCGAGGGTTCCGGCGAAACGCTCGCTGAACTTGAGCACCACCATCAGCGAGGTCATGCGTACCGTGCGGCCGTTCACCCGGTAATCGTAGGGCTCCATCATCACGTCCTGGCCGGTGCGCCGCGGCAGCTCGTACCAGTCGTTGAGCCCGGCACTGTCGTAGTCGGCCAGCGGTTCCAGGCCGACGCTGCCCTGGCCACGGTTCCAGTAGGGGATGAAGCGGCCGCTGGCGTCATGCCCCGGGGTGTTGGCGAACTCGGCGTCGCGGCCGTCGAGGGCGCCGGGCTCGATGCAGCAGGAATAGGCGAGCACGTCCCTGTCGGCGCGCAGGTAGGCGGCCATCACCGTGTTGATCGCCTGACGCTCAGGGCCCTGGCGGGCGTTCTTCAGGCTTTCGATGAAATGCTTGAGGCCGTACAGGGTCGCCTTCAGACCGGCGAAGCGCGTCTCCAGTCGCGCCGCTTCCTGCGCCGCCAGCAGTTGCGCGGTTTCCAGCAGCGACTCGCGCTCGGCCTTCTCCACGCCCTTAACGGCGTTGCCGGTTTCGTCGCTGATGGCCTTGACCATCAGCGCGATGTCGCTGGTGGCGCTGGTGGTCCGCGAGGCCAGGGCGCGCACCTCGTCGGCGACCACGGCGAAACCGCGTCCGGCGTCGCCGGCGCGCGCCGCCTCGATGGCTGCGTTGAGCGCCAGCAGGTTGGTGTGCTTGGCGACGTCGCGGATGACGTTGACGATGCTGTTGATCTTGTTGGCGTTGTCTTCGAGATCGGTGACCAGCTTCTTGATCTGGTTCATCGTGTTGTTCAGGGCGTCCTGTTCCGCTGGCGCACTGCCGGGGCGTACGGAGGGTCTTTCCACGAGCATCTCCAGGAGGCGGCTTGGGGCCGACGAACGTCGGCGCAATCCCCAAGCAGCGAGCATGCCAGAGCCCGCTGGCCTGCGGCGCCAGGCTCACACCGCGTTCGCCGGGCCCTGGCGAGCCCCGTGGCGGCATCGGCGGGCGTGGCGCGTGAGCCGTTTCGGTGCAGGCGCCGCCGCACGGTCTCGTCCCGCGCCGTGCAGCATTTCGGGGCGTTGCGTGCGGAATAAAACACGTTTGCCGCCGGGGCTCTTAAACGGGCAATTTCCGATTGATCTCCCCCGGTCGTGGTCTTAAAGTTCGCGCCCGAACGTCCATGCTGGAAACGATCCATGCGGCTCAAGTACTGACGACGAGAGATTGCAGGCCGATAACACCGGCCAACGATACTCGGCGACATGCCTTGGGAAGTAGGCGAACCAAAGTGGGGAAACGGATTAGGCGTTCGGGCTTCTAAGGAAGCCATCCCTTCGTACTTTTGTTGCTCTGCCAGTGGAGTTCCGCATGCCGATCCAGATCGAAGACTATTACCCGCGCGAAACCTTCAACAAGATGAAGGCGTTCGCCGACGGCCAGGAAACCCCGTTCGTGGTGATCGACACCGCGATCATCAGCAAGGCCTACGACGACCTGCGCGCCGGTTTCGAATTCGCCAAGGTCTACTACGCCGTCAAGGCCAACCCGGCCGTGGAGATCATCGAGCTGCTGCGCGACAAGGGCTCGAACTTCGACATCGCCTCGATCTACGAGCTGGACAAGGTGATGGCCACCGGCGTCTCGCCGGACCGCGTCAGCTACGGCAACACCATCAAGAAAGCCCGCGACGTGCGCTACTTCTACGAGAAGGGCGTGCGCCTGTTCGCCACCGATTCCGAGGCCGACCTGCGCAACATCGCCAAGGCCGCGCCGGGCTCGAAGATCTACGTGCGCATCCTCACCGAAGGCTCGACCTCGGCCGACTGGCCGCTGTCGCGCAAGTTCGGCTGCCAGACCGACATGGCCATGGACCTGCTGATCCTCGCCAAGCAGCTCGGCCTGGTGCCCTACGGCATCTCCTTCCATGTCGGTTCGCAGCAGCGCGACATCGACGTGTGGGACGCCGCCATCGCCAAGGTCAAGGTGATCTTCGAGCGTCTTAAGGAAGAAGACGGCATCACCCTGCAGATGATCAACATGGGCGGCGGCTTCCCGGCCAACTACATCACCCGCACCAACAGCCTGGAAACCTACGCCGAGGAAATCATCCGTTTCCTCAAGGACGACTTCGGCGACGACCTGCCGGAAATCATCCTCGAGCCGGGCCGTTCGCTGATCGCCAACGCCGGCATCCTGGTCAGCGAAGTGGTGCTGGTGGCGCGCAAGTCGCGCACCGCCGTGGAGCGCTGGGTGTACACCGACGTGGGCAAGTTCAGCGGCCTGATCGAAACCATGGACGAAGCCATCAAGTTCCCGATCTGGACCGAGAAGAAGGGCGAGATGGAAGAAGTGGTGATCGCCGGCCCGACCTGCGACAGCGCGGACATCATGTACGAACACTACAAGTACGGCCTGCCGTTGAACCTGGCGATTGGCGATCGCCTCTACTGGCTGTCCACCGGCGCCTACACCACCAGCTACAGCGCGGTGGAATTCAACGGCTTCCCGCCGCTGAAGGCGTTCTACCTGTAAGGCGCTGACGCTCGCTCGAAAGCCCCGCCTTGGCGGGGCTTTTTGTTGGCCGTGGGTGCGGTGCGCATGGCGCACCCTACGGAAGCCGCTCATCCGGCGTAGGGTGCGCCGCGCGCACCGCCGGTCCCCAGGCAGGCGGCGTTGCGTAACCACGCGGTTTCAGGCGTTTTCCATCTGCCGCTGCATGGCCTGGTATTCCCCGGCAACTTCGCGGATGCCCGGCAGCGTCGAGTTGAGGAGGACTTGCCTCGCGCTCTCGATGAACCCTGGCGTGGCCGTGGTCAACGCCTTGCGCAGCCAGGCGATGGCTTCATCCAGCCGGCCTTCCTCGGCCAGGGCGGCGGCGTGGTTGTACTGGCCGCGGAAATCGCCGCCCAGGGCGGCGCGCTCGTAGAGTTCGCGCGCCTTGGCCTGGTCGGCCGGCACCACCACGCCCTCGGCGTAGAAGCGCCCGAGCAGGTTCATCGACTTCGCGTGGCCCATCTCCGCCGCCTGGACGAACAGACGGAAGGCCTGCGCCATGTCCTGCGCAACGCCACGGCCACGGGTCAACAGCTGCGCGTAGTTGTAGAGGCCCCAGTCCAGGCCGAGCGCGGCGGCCCGCTGGAAGTGCCGCGCCGCTTCGACCAGGTCGATATCGCAGCCCCAGCCGTTTTCCAGGCAGCGGCCGACCATGTTCAGGGCCATCGGATTGTTCTGCGCGGCGGCGATGCGGAACCACGTCAGCGCCAGCTTCGGGTCGCGGGCGATGCCGCTGCCATCGAGAAGGATCTGTCCCAGATGGGCCTGCGCATCGGCGTCGCCCCGTCCGGCGGCCAGCAACAGCAATCGCGCACGCTGGCGCAGCTCGCTCTGCTCGGAACTCATACTTCGGCCCAGCGGCGCAGCAGGTTGTGGTAGGTGCCGGTGAGGGTCAGCAGTGACGGATGATCGGGCATGTCCGCGGTCAGCCCCTGGATCGCCTGGTCCATCTCGAACAGCAGGGTGCGCTGGCTGTCCTCGCGAATCATGCTCTGGGTCCAGAAGAACGAGGCGTAGCGCGTGCCGCGGGTCACCGGCATGACCTTGTGCCGGCTGGTGCCGGGGTAGACCACCAGGTCGCCGGCGGCGAACTTCACCTGGCGCACGCCGTAGGTGTCCTCGATGACCAGCTCGCCACCCTCGTACTCGTCGGGGTCGCTGAAGAACAGCGTGGAGGACACGTCGGTGCGCACCTGTTCCGCGCTGCCGCGCACCTTGCGAATGGCGTTGTCGATGTGAAAACCGAAGGTGCCGCCGTCGCGGTAGCGGTTGAACATCGGCGGGTAGGCCTTGTTCGGCAGCGCCGCGGAGAAGAACAGCGGGTGCTGCCAGAGCCGTTGCAGCATCGCCTCGGCGATTTCCCGGGCCAGCGGATCGTCTTCGGCCAACTGTTCGTTGGATTTCGCCTTCACCGACTGGTAACCGGCCGTGACACGCCCGTCGATCCATTGGGCGCCTTCCAGTGCCTGGCGAATGCGGGTGACTTCGTCACGGGTGAAGACTTGGGGAATGTGCAGCAGCATGGTGGCCGATCCAGAAAATTGAGTAAGGCGGAGCCGCATGTCGTCATGCTTTGATGGCGCTCCAGACGCGAACGGAAGGCAGATGTGATTTTTTGCTAAATGGGAAAGAATTTCAATTGAAAACGTTTCAACTCTGAAATAAATTGCGCCCCTTCAACAACGGGGGGGTAGACAATGAAGTCTCAAAGCGCCAACGACGCCAACGTTTCAACGCAGCGGGTTCTCGCATCCGCGATCGGAGTTGCCATCACCGCCATGTCGGGGGGCCACGCGTTCGCCGCTGACGCGCCGAAGAAAGGCGAGGCGATCACGCTGGAAAGCGCCACTGCCGTGGGCGAGCAGGAGCAGGAGCAGAACTACAAGGTCGACGAGGTCTCCTCGCCCAAGTACACCGCTCCGCTGCGCGATACGCCGCAGACGATCACCGTGGTGCCCCACCAGGTCATCGAGGATCAGAACCTGCTGACCATGCGCGACATCCTCAGCACCGTGCCGGGCATCACCTTCGGCGCGGGCGAGGGCGGCGGCGGATACGGCGACAGCATCAACCTGCGCGGTTTCTCGGCGAACAACGACATTCAGGTCGATGGCGTGCGCGACAGCGCCCAGTACAGCCGCACCGATCCCTTCAACCTGGAACAGATCGAAGTCGTCAACGGCGCCAGCTCGGTGTACTCCGGCTCGGGCTCGGTGGGCGGTACGATCAACATCGTCACCAAGTCGCCTCAGCAGCGTGACTTCACCACCCTCAGCGGCGGGCTGGGCACCGACAACTACACGCGTGCCACGCTCGATACCAACCAGCACCTGAACGACACCACCGCGTTCCGCCTGAACCTGATGGCGCATGCCAACGACGCCCCCGGCCGTGACCACGAGGACTTCGAGCGCTGGGGCATCGCGCCGTCCATCGCGTTCGGACTCGGCACGCCCACCCGTGTGACGGTCAGCTACGAGCACCAGAAAGACGACAACCTCCCGCAGTTCGGCGTGCCCATCTACAACGGCAAGCTGCTACCCGGCGTCGACTGGGACAATTACTACGGCTATCGCAACGCCAACAAGCAGGAAATCAGCACCGACGCCCTCAGCCTGAAACTCGAGCACGACTTCAACGACGCGGTGTCGATTCGCAACTTCAGTCGGGCGGCGCGCGTTCGTCAGGAAACCTGGGTTTCCGGCCCCGAAGGCGCTTCGACGGCGTGTCTGGCCACTGGCGTGACGCCTGCCGGTGGCGCTTGCGCCGGTACGCTTGCGCCCGGTTTCTTCCAGCCGAGCGGCGGTTCGCTGGGTAACGCGCGAGACACCGAAAACAGGATCTTCACCAACCAGACGGACGTGACCAGCAACTTCTCCACCGGCTTCATCGACCACACTCTGGTCACCGGGGTGGCCTTTACCCGCGAGGAATACGACGCGAAAACCGGCAACTGGATGCGCAACGCCGATGGCAGCTCGACCGGAATCGTGATTCCGCCCGTCAGCATCAGCGATCCCGAATCCTACTGGGGCGGCCCGATCAACTTCACCCGCACCGCGAAGATCGACGGCGAGCTGGACAACCGCGCGGCCTACGCCTTCGACACGCTGAAGTTCAACGAGCAGTGGGAGCTGAACGGCGGCGTGCGCTACGAGCGCAACGAGGGCAGTTCGAAGTCGGACGCCATCAATGCCACCACCGGTGCGGTCACGCCGGGCACCCGCTACCACAACAGCGACGACCTGACCTCCTATCGCCTCGGCCTGGTCTACAAACCGGCGGAAAACGGCAGCATCTACGTGGCCTACGGCAACACCAAGACGCCGTCGCAATCCTCGGTAAACGGTGGTTGCTTCAGTGCCGGCCGTGGCACCACCCCGTCCAGCAACAACTGCGACGCCGATCCGGAAAAATCCATCAGCTACGAAATCGGCACCAAGTGGGACTTCTTCCAGGACGCGCTGTCGCTGACTGCCTCGGTGTTCCGTAACGATCGGACCAACTACAAGGTGGCCAGCAACGACCCGAGCAACCTGTCCGGCGAGCAGGCGCTCGATGGCCAGGCACGCGTCGACGGCATCGCGTTGGGCGTATCGGGCTTGATCACCGAGAAGTGGAAAGTCTTCGCCAACTACACCTACCTGGACACCGAAGTGCTGCAGAGCGTCAGCGACTACACCCAGGAAACCACCGGCATCGACGCCCAGAAAGGCAATCCGCTGACCTTCACCCCCAAGCACGCCGCGAGCATCTGGACGACCTACGATCTGCCGTACAACCTGCAGCTCGGCTACGGTCTGACCACCCAGAGCAAGCAGTACCTGGCCAGCACCGACAATGCTCCGACGGCCTCCGGGTATACCGTCCACCGCGCGATGCTCGGCTACAAGGTCAACCGCAATCTCGACCTGCGGCTGAACGTCAACAACCTGTTCGACAAGCACTACCTCACGCGCATCCGCAACAACGGCTGGGCAACCCCGGGTGATGGCCGCGCCGCGATCCTGACCGCCAACTACAGCTTCTAGAGAGCTCCACGCCAAGCCCCGCTGCAGTTCGCTGCACCGGGGCTTCGTCGTACCCGGGCGGTAATGACGGATAGGTAAGCAACAGGTAAATAGCGCGAGAAAACCTGCCTTTGAAAGTTTTTCTCAAATAGAATTTACTCCCGTTTGGCGCTGCCAAACGAATCATTCAATTCCACGCAGGGATGCGCGCGTCGCACTGCCCAGCCGCGCGAAGGTGACCCAGGTGTTCAAGAAAACGATCTTCCAGCTGCACTGGTTCTTCGGCATCAGCGCCGGCCTCGTGCTGGCGCTGATGGGGCTGACCGGGGCGATCTACGAGTTCCAGGACGAGATTCTCGAGCTGATCAACCCGCAGATGCAGGTCGAGCGCCGCGATGCGCAGGTGCTGCCGCTGGGCGAGCTGGCAGCCAGGGCGCAGGCGTTGGAAGGCAAGACGGTGTCGGGCGTCTACCTGATCCTCGGCGACGGCGATCCGGCGCGGGTGTTCTTCACCCCGCCGCCGGGCGAAAGGCGTGGCGCCATGCGTTTTCTCGATCCCTACACCGGCGATGCGATGGGCGAGCCGCGCGGCATGGGCTTCTTCGCCTTCGTGCTGCAGTTGCACCGCTTCCTCGCGGCTGGCGAGGTCGGCAAGCAGATCACCGCCGCCAGCACCCTGGCGCTGGTGTTCTTCTGTCTCTCCGGCCTCTACCTGCGCTGGCCGCGCAAGGCGCTGAACTGGCGCGCCTGGCTGACCCTGGACTGGGCGAAGAAGGGCCGCGCCTTCAACTGGGACCTGCATGCCGTGGCCGGCACCTGGTGCCTGGTGTTCTACCTCTGCGCGGCGCTGACCGGGCTCACCTGGTCCTACGACTGGTTCCGCGACGGCGCCAACCGCCTGCTCGGCGACGCGCCGGCCGGGCAGCAGGGCAAGCGCGGTGAAGGCCGCGGCCGACCGGGCGGGCAAGCGCCGGGGAGCGTGCCGACAGCGGCCCCGGTGGTCGACTTCGACCTGCTCTGGAACAGCATCCGGCAGACCGCCGGCGACCGCCTGGCGGGCTACAACCTGCGCCTGCCGCCGGCGGCGGGCCAGCCGGCCACGGTGTTCTACCTGCTCGAGGATTCGCCGCACCCGCGCGCGCTGAACCAGATCCAGCTGGATACCGCGACCGGCAAGGTGCTGCGCCACGAGCGCTATGCCGACAAGAACCTCGGCCCGCAACTGCTGATCAGCATCTACGCGCTGCACACCGGCGAGTATTTCGGCCTGCCCGGCCGCATCCTGATGATGCTGGCCAGCCTGGGCATGCCGCTGTTCTTCATCACTGGTTGGCTGCTCTACCTCGACCGCCGCCGCAAGAAACGCGAAATTCGCGCGGCGCGTGTCGGCGTGGCCGGCGATTCGTCGGCGCAGGGCTGGCTGATCGGTTTCGCCAGCCAGAGCGGTTTCGCCGAACAGCTGGCCTGGCGCGCCGCCGGGCAGTTGCAGGCCGCCGGCGTCCCGGTGCAGGTGCAACCGCTGATGCGCATCGACGAACAGGCGCTGCGCCAGACGCGCAATGCGCTGTTCGTGGTCAGCACCTTCGGCGACGGCGAGGCGCCGGACAACGCCCGTAGCTTCGAGCGCAAGATGCTCGGCCAGCGTATCGACCTGGGCAGCCTGCATTACGCGGTGCTGGCGTTGGGCGATCGCCAGTACCAGCAGTTCTGCGGGTTCGCCCGCCGCGTCGACGCCTGGCTCAGCGGCGCCGGCGCCCGCGCGCTGTTCGACGCGGTGGAGGTGGATGACGGCGACAGCGCGGCCATCGCCGATTGGCAGCTGCGCCTGAACGAAGTCACCGGCACCCGTGGGCCGCTGGAGGTCGCGCCGGTGCCGTTCGACAGCTGGCCGCTGCAGCGCCGCGTCTGCCTCAACCCCGGCAGCCAGGGCGCGCCGACCTTCCTCGTCGGCCTGGCGCCACGCGCGGACTGGTGCGCCGGCGACATCCTCGAAGTGTTGCCGCGGCATCCGCCGGAGAGGGTGCGGCGTTGGCTAGACGGCCACGGCCTGGTCGCGGATGCGCCGGTGACGCTGGACGGGCTCGGCCTGTCGCTGCTCGACGCGCTGTGCACGCGGCAACTGCCGGACAGCTTCGTCCATCTGGTCGGGCTGCACCCACAGGCGCTGCTGGACGCGCTGGTGCCGCTGGGCATGCGCGAATACTCCATCGCCTCGCTGCCTTCGGACGGTGTGCTCGAGCTGATCGTGCGCCAGGAATTCCACCCCGACGGCAGCCTCGGCCTCGGCTCCGGCTGGCTCAGCGAACATGCGCCGCTGGACGCCGGGGTGCGTGCGCGGGTGCGCCGCAACAGCGCCTTCCATGTTCCTGAGGATGACCGCCCGCTGATCCTGATCGGCAACGGCAGCGGCCTGGCCGGTCTGCGCAGCCTGCTGAAGGCGCGCATCGCCGCCGGGCAGCGGCGCAACTGGCTGCTCTTCGGCGAGCGCAACCGCGCCCACGACTTCTACTGTGCCGAGGAAATCCAGGCCTGGCTGGCGAGCGGCGAGCTGCAGCGGCTCGACCTGGCGTTCTCCCGTGACCAGGAGCGCAAGCGCTATGTGCAGGATGCGCTCGGGGAAAACCTCGACGAGCTGCGCCGCTGGCTGGAGCAGGGTGCCTCGATCTACGTCTGCGGAAGCCTGGTGGGCATGGCCGGTGGCGTCGATGCGCTGCTGCTGGAGGCGCTCGGCGAGCAGGGCCTGGCCGACCTCACCGAAGCCGGGCGCTATCGGCGGGATGTGTACTGAGGCGGCGGTACACCGTGCGCGTTTGGATGACGGTGGGTGAGTGAATGGTGGGCTGAAGCCCACCCTACAACCCGGAGCGGCGGCGTGCAGGGGCGATACACCGTTACGCGACGCCAACCTCTCCGGCGTAATGGCAGGCGACCAGGCGCTCGTCCAGCGGGCGGAATGCCGGGACTTCCTGGCGGCAGCGTTCGGTCGCGTAGGGGCAACGCGGGTGGAACACGCAGCCGGACGGTGGATCGAGCGGGTTGGGCAGCTCGCCGCCGAGCCTGATCTTCGGCCTGTTCGGGTCCGGGTGCAGGGTCGGCGTGGCCGACAGCAGCGCCTGGGTGTAGGGGTGCAGCGGTCGGTCATGAACCCGTTCGCTGGGTCCCAGCTCCATCGGCCGGCCGAGGTACATCACCAGCACCCGGTCGGCGACGTGCTGCACCACCGAGAGGTTGTGCGAGATGAACACGTAGGCGGTGCCGAATTCTTCCTGCAGGTCCATGAACAGGTTCAGCACCTGCGCCTGGATCGACACGTCCAGCGCCGAGGTCGGCTCGTCGGCCACCAGCACCTTGGGCCCCAGCATCATCGCCCGGGCGATGGCGATGCGCTGGCGCTGGCCACCGGAAAACATGTGCGGGTAGCGCGGGTAGTGCTCGGGGCGCAGGCCGACCTGGCGCATCATCGCCTGCACCCGCTCCTGACGTTCGGCGCGCGACAGCCCGGTGTTGATCAACAGAGGCTCGGCCAGCTGGTCGCCGATCTTCTGCCGCGGATTGAGCGAGGCGTAGGGACTCTGGAAGACCATCTGTACGTCGCGGCGCAGCTGTTTGCGCTCGGCCTTGCTGGCGCCAGTGACTTCCTGCCCGGCGATCTGCAGTGAGCCGGAGGTGGGCTGCTCGATCAGCGTCAGCGCGCGCGCCAGAGTCGACTTGCCGCAGCCGGATTCGCCGACCACCGCCAGGGTCTGCCCGGCTTCCAGCGCGAAGGAGATGCCGTCCAGCGCACGGACCACGGCGTTCTCCCTGAACAGCCCGCGCGACACCTGGTAATGGCGGGCCAGGTCGCGGGCGACCAGAACGCTCATACGAGCCCCTCCTGATTACGCGGATGAAAGCAGCGCGCCAGGCTCTGCGCCTTGGCCTCCAGCGGCGGGCGCCGTGCCCGGCAATCGTCCTGCACGTAGGGACAACGCGGCGACAGCAGGCAGCCGTGCGGGCGGTCGTAACGGCCGGGGACGATGCCCGGCAGCGTCGCCAGCCGCCGCGCGCCGCGGCTGTGCTCGGGAATCGCCGCCAGCAGCGCCTCGCTGTAGGGGTGCGCCGGCCGCTCGAACAGCGTCGGGATGTGGCCGACCTCCACCGCTTCGCCGGCGTACATCACGCACACCCGCCGGGCGGTTTCGGCGACCACCGCGAGGTCGTGGGTGATCAGGATCAGCGCCATGCCGCGGTCGCGTTGCAGGTCCAGCAGCAGGTGCATGATCTGCGCCTGGATGGTCACGTCGAGGGCGGTGGTCGGTTCGTCGGCGATCAGCAGCTTGGGTTCGCCGGCGATCGCCATGGCGATCGCCACGCGCTGGCTCATGCCGCCGGAAAGCTGGTGCGGATAGGCGTCTAAGCGGCTCGCCGCGGCCGGTATTTCCACCCGTTCGAGCAGCGCCAGCGCGCGCTGGCGGGCGGCGCGGCCCTTGAGGCCGAGGTGCTGGCGCAGCACTTCCTCGATCTGGAAACCCACCGTGTAGCTGGGATTGAGGGCGGTCATCGGGTCCTGGAAGACCATCGCCAGGTCCTTGCCGACGATGCGCCGCCGCTGCCGTGGCGTGAGGCGCAGCATGTCGCTGCCGTCGAAGCGCAGAACATCCGCGCCGACGATGCCGGGCGCATCGACCAGGCCCATCAGCGCCAGCATGGTCACGGATTTGCCCGAGCCCGACTCGCCGACGATCGCCAGCACCTCGCCGGCCTCCACCGTGAGGTCCAGCGCATCGACCACCGGTGGCGCGTCGGCGCCGAAGCGCACGGAGAGGTTGCGGATTTCCAGCAGGCTCATGGGGCGGCCTCCGTCATCAGGCGTGGCGCCCCTCGCAGGCTGGACGATTCATCCGCCCACCGTCGTGGGGCCTCGGCGAGGAGGTATCGGTGCGCGTGGAGCATCCTACGGGGACAGGTGTTGCACGGTGCGCCGTGTGCACCGGAGCCTCGCAGGATGGACGACGCTTCACCCGTCCACCGTGGTGGGGCCTCGGCGAGGGGGTATCGGTGCGCACGGCGCACCCTACGGATATCGGCGCTGTAGGGTGCGCCGCGCGCACCGGAGCCTCGCAGGATGGACGACGCTTCACCCGTCCACCGTCGTGGGGCCTTGGCGAGGGGGTATCGGTGCGCACAGCGCACCCTACGGATATCGGCGCTGTAGGGTGCGCCGCGCGCACCGGCGAGGATTCTTTTCATCAGGCGGCGTTCTTCAGTTTCGGGTCCAGCGCGTCGCGCAGCCCGTCGCCCATCAGGTTGATCGCCAGCACGCTGAGCAGGATGGTCAGGCCTGGCAGCGAGACCACCCACCAGGCGCGCTCGATGTAATCGCGCGCCGACGCCAGCATGGTGCCCCACTCGGGCGTCGGCGGTTGCACGCCGAGGCCGAGAAAGCCCAGCGCGGCGGCGTCGAGGATCGCCGAGGAAAAACTCAGCGTCGCCTGCACGATCAGCGGCGCCATGCAGTTCGGCAGCACGGTGACGAACATCAGCCGCGGCAGCCCGGCCCCGGCCAGGCGCGCGGCGGTGACGTAGTCGCGTTGCACTTCGACCATCACCGAGGCGCGGGTCAGGCGCACGTAGGCGGGCAGCGAGACGATGGCGATCGCGATCACCGTGTTGATCAGTCCGGGCCCGAGGATGGCGACGATGGCCACCGCCAGCAGCAGCGACGGCAGTGCCAGCATGATGTCCATCAAACGCATGATCGAAGGGCCGAGCAGGCGCGGGGAGAAGCCGGCGAGCAGGCCGAGGAGCACGCCGGGGATCAGCGACATCGCCACCGAGGCCAGGCCGATCAGCAGCGACAGGCGCGCGCCGTGTATCAGCCGCGAAAGCAGGTCGCGGCCCAGCTCGTCGGTGCCTAGGAGGAACTGCGCCTGGCCGGCGTCCAGCCAGGCCGGCGGGGTGAGCAGGAAGTCGCGGTACTGCTCGCTGGGGTCGTGGGGCGCGACCCAGGGCGCGAACAGCGCGCAGAAGACGATCAGCAACAGGAACGCCAGCCCGCCCAGCGCGCCCCGGTTGCTGGCGAACGCCTTGCAGAACTCGCGAAACGGCGAGGGGTAGAGCAGGCTCGGGTCGGTGGCCGCCAGCGGCGTTGGTTCAGCCATGCAGCACCTCGCCCGCGGTTTGCCCTGTTCGTAGGGTGGATGACGTTCCACCCATCCACCGTCGCGGCGTTACGAGGGTGGGCGAACAACGTGTCATCCACGCTGCGTGTTTAACGCTGTTCATCGTTGATGCCTTATCCGCGGATTGACCAGCCCGTAGAGGATATCCACCACGAAGTTCACCAGGATCACCAGGCAGGCGATCAGCAGGATGCCGTTTTGCACCACCGGGTAGTCGCGCGCGCCGATCGCCTCGATCAGCCACTTGCCGATGCCCGGCCAGGAAAAGATGGTTTCGGTGAGCACCGCGCCGGCGAGCAATGCGCCAACCTGCAGGCCGAACACCGTGAGCACCGGGATCAGCGCGTTACGCAGCGCATGCACGACCACCACGCGGGTCGGCGACAGGCCCTTGGCGCGCGCGGTGCGCACGTAATCCTCGCGCAGCACCTCGAGCATCGCCGAGCGGGTCATCCGCGCGATCACCGCCAGCGGGATGGTGCCGAGCACGATGGCCGGCAGGATCAGGTGGCGCAGTGCGTCGAGGAACGCGCCGTCCTCGTCGCTGAGCAGGGTGTCGATGAGCATGAAGCCGGTGACCGGCGGGACGTCGAAGAGCAGGTCGAGGCGGTCCGACACCGGCGTCCAGCCCAGGTACACCGAGAAGAACATGATCAGGACCAGCCCCCACCAGAAGATCGGCATCGAATAGCCGGTGAGCGCCAGGCCCATCACCCCGTGATCGATCGCCGACCCGCGCCTGAGCGCGGCGACCACCCCGGCGCCCAGGCCGAGCACGCTGGCGAAGATCAGCGCGGCGAACGCCAGCTCCAGGGTCGCCGGGAACAGCGCGAGGAACTCGCGCCAGACGCTCTCCTGGCTGCGCAGCGACTGGCCGAGATCGCCGTGGGAGAGGGCGCCGATGTAGTCCAGGTATTGCGCATAGAGCGGCTTGTCCAGGCCGAGGCGGTGCATGGCTTCGGCGTGCATCTGCGGGTCGACGCGGCGCTCGCCCATCATCACTTCCACCGGATCGCCGGGGATCAGGCGGATCAGCGCGAAGGTCAGCAGGGTGACGCCGAAGAACGTCGGTATCAGCAAGCCCAGCCGGCGGGCGATGAAGGACAGCATGCTAGGTAGGCGCTCTCATCAGGTCGGGCATCGGTCAGGCGCTCCGGTTGCAATCGCGGTGATGACGCGGGAGCGCTGCCTAAGGTGCATAGCGCACCTTGGCGTAATTGTTCGAGCCCAGCGGGCTGAGGACGAAGCCTTGCACATCCCCGCGCTGCACGGCGAACTGTTTGGGGTAGGCCAGCGGTAGCCAGGGCGCCTGCTGGGTGAAGATCCCCAGCGCCTGGCGATACAGCGCGGCGCGCTGGGCCTGGTCGCTCAGGCCGCGGGCGCGGGCGATCAGCGCGTCGAATTCGGCGTTGCACCAGCCGGCCTGGTTCTCCCCGGACTTCGCCGCAGCGCACGACAGGTTCGGCGTGAGGAAATTGTCCGGGTCGCCGTTGTCGCCGCTCCAGCCCATGAACACTAGGTCGTGCTCGCCATTCTTCGCGCGCTTGATCAGCTCGCCCCACTCGAACACCCGCACCTCGGCCTGCACGCCGATGGCGGCCAGGTCGGCCTGCAGCATCTGCGCGCCGATGCCCGGATTGGGGTTGGTCGGGCCGCCGCCGGGGCGGGTCCAGATGCTCAGCCTGAAGCCGTCGGCGTGGCCGGAATCCGCCAGCAGCTGCCGTGCGCGCTGCGGATCGTACGGCCAGCCGGCGAGCGTTTCGTCCTGGCCCCAGAGCGTCGGCGGGTACGGCGCCACCGCCGGGCTGGCATTGCCCTCGCCGAACTGCGCGCGCAGGTAGGCCGGCTTGTCGAAGGCCAGGTTGATCGCCTGGCGCACGCGCGGATCATCGAGTGGCGGATGGCGCACGTTGAGGGCGATGTAGGCGACCATCAGCGAATCCAGCTCGAGCACTTTCAGGTCGGGCTCGCTCTTCAGCTGGGCGATATCGGTGGGCCGCGGGTACACGGCGATCTGGCAGTCGCCGGCCTTGAGCTTCTGCTGGCGCACGTTCGGATCAGGCGTGATGGCGAAGATCAGCCGGTCCATCGGCGGCGCGCCGTCCCAGTAGTCCGGGTTGCCGCGAAAGCGGATCTGCGCGTCCTTGGCGTAGCGCTCGAAGATGAACGGTCCGGTGCCGATCGGCTCGCTGTTGAGCTTCTCCGGCGTGCCGGCGGCGAGCAGTTGCGCGGCGTATTCGGCCGAGTAGATCGATGCGAAACCCATCGCCAGGTCGGCGAGGAAGGGCGCTTCCGGGTGGCGCAGGACGAAGCGCACCTGGTAGTCATCGAGTTTCTCGATGCGCTCGATCAGCTCGCCAAGGGCCATCGATTCGAAATACGGGAAGCCGCGCGGCGACAGCGCATGCCACGGATGCTGCGGGTCGAGCTGGCGCTGGAAGCTCCAGAGCACGTCGTCGGCATTGAAGTCGCGGCTCGGGGTGAAGGTCTTGCTGCGGTGGAACTTCACCCCGCGACGCAGCTGCAGGGTGTAGCTCAGGCCGTCGTCGGAGACCTGCCAGCTCTGCGCCAGCCCCGGTTCCAGCTCGGTGCTGCCCGGCACGAAGCGGATCAGCCGGTCGAACAGGGTTTCCGCCGAGGCATCGGCGGTCACCGCGGCGGTGTACTGGACGATGTCGAAGCCTTCCGGGCTGGCCTCGCTGCACACCACCAGGCTGCTCGGCGCCGCACTGGCCGCCGCCCCAGCCGCCGCACCGAGCAGGCAAACCACGAACAGGGCGGCGCGGGAGCGGCGGCGTGGGGACATGGATGATTCTCTCCGGAGCGCTGTACGAACGGCCACTCTACCTGGCGACGCCACCGGCGTCGCAGTCATGCAGCGTGCCGAGTGGTTTGTCCGCGTCGCCGTTGCACCCGGCCGCCAGGCAATGCCGGATCAGGGCATCTGCACTTCGATGACGCCGTCGGCGCTGACGGTCACCTGGCTGGTGCCGGCTTCGATTTCAGGCGTCGGCGCGGCGTCGCGCATCGCGCTTTTCATCGCCATCGCATACATCGGCCGCGGCGACTGGAAGCCGTTGCTGCTCAGGTTGAGGCTGACGATCTTGTAGGAGGAGCCGCCCAGCGCTTCGCTGGTCAGTTGGGCGCGCTCGCGGAAGGCGGCGACCGATTCCTTGAGCAGCGCGTCTTCGTTCTTCTTGCGCAACGGATCGGAGATGCTGAAGTTCATTCCGGCCATCTTCAGGTCTTTCAGCAGCTCGCCGGTGAGCTTGGACAGGGCGGCGAAATCCGAGCTTTCCAGGCGCAGTTCGGCACGTTCGCGCCAGCCGGTGATCTGCTGACCCTTATCGTCATAGATCGGGTAGCTGTTGCGGCTGCCCAGGCTGGTCTCCACGGCCTTGACCTTGCGCGCCTCGGCCAGCGAGGCGTTGATCGAGGTGGTGATGCCGGCGGCCAGCTTGGCCGGGTCGCTGTCCTGGGCTTCGCTGTAGAGCGTCACCAGCATGCGGTCGTGGGCGACTTCGCTGCTCACCTCGGCATGCAGGGAAACCTGGTTGTAGTGCAGTTCTTCGGCGTGCGCGGGCAGCGCCACCAGCGCACCGAGCAGGGCGAACAGCGCGACGGGGGAGGAAACGGCAGACATGCATGACTCCTTGAAGGATTGGCGCCAGCGGCACCTTGACGACGGTTCAGACCATCGATGCGCCGCCATGTTCTGGCTTGCTGTGCGCAGCGGCGGTGGCGTCAGCATGCCGCAGGCAGGCGTCGGTTCCAACCCGCGGCGCCGGGGGATTCGTTTCAGCGAATGCCTCAGGTTCCGGCAAATCTGCGGTGCGTTGCCGCACGCAGTGGGCACCAGGTCGGGCTTGGTATACTCCGCCGCTCATCTGGAGTGACCATGCTAGCCCCTGTCCAATTGCTCTCCGCCAGCCGCCAGAACCTCTGGCGCCTGATCCTGATCCGGGTCCTCGTGCTGGCGGCCCAGGCCGGCTCCGTGGGTTTCGCCTACGCCACCGACATCCTTCCGCTGCCCTGGGTCGAGCTCAGCATCACGCTGATGATCTCCGCGGCGTTCTGCGTCCTGGCCGCCCTGCGCCTGCGCGCGCCCTGGCCGGTGACGGAGCTGGAATACGCCGTCCAGCTGGCCTGCGACATGATCATCCACAGCCTGCTGCTGTTCTATTCGGGCGGCTCGACCAACCCCTTCGTGTCCTATTACCTGGTGCCGCTGACCATCGCCGCGGCGATCCTGCCGTGGGCCTACTCGATGGTGCTCAGCGGGCTGGCGCTCAGTTGCTACACGGTCCTGCTGATCTGGTACGAACCGCTGCACCTGAATGTCGAGCACGAGGCGATGATCATCAGCCTGCACCTGTTCGGCATGTGGATGAACTTCGCGCTGTCGGCGGCGTTCATCACCTTCTTCGTGGTCAAGATGGCGGGGGCGCTGCGTCGTCAGGACCAGTTGCAGGCAGAACGGCGCGAGGAGGGCATGCGCGACGAGCAGTTGCTGGCCGTCGCCACCCAGGCCGCCGGCGCGGCCCATGAGCTGGGCACGCCGCTGGCGACCATGAGCGTGCTGATCAAGGAGCTGCGCATCGAGCACAAGAACCCGCTGTTGCAGGAAGACCTGGCGGTTCTGCAGGAGCAGGTCCAGCTGTGCAAGGACACCCTGCAGCAACTGGTTCGCGCCGCCGAAGCTGACCGCCGTCAAGCCGTCCAGGAGCAGACTGCGCTTGAATGGCTCGAAGCGGTGCTGCGTCGTTGGCACCTGATGCGCCCGGAGGCCAGCTATCGCTTCCAGTGCATCGGCCAGGGCGCCGCGCCGCGGGTGTTGCCGCCGCCGGATCTGACCCAGGCGCTGCTCAACCTGTTGAACAACGCCGCGGATGCCTGCCCGGACGACCTGGATATCCAGCTCGGCTGGGACATCCAATGGATCGAGCTGAGCATTCGCGACCATGGTGCCGGCGTGCCACTGGCCATTGCCGAGCAACTGGGCAAGCCCTTCTTCACCACCAAGGGCAGGGGCTTCGGCCTCGGATTGTTCCTCAGCCAGGCCAGCGTCACCCGTGCCGGCGGCACGGTTAAACTTTACAACCATGAAGACGGCGGCACGCTCACCGAGCTGCGCCTGCCGCGCCGCTACAGCCTGTGACGAACGGGCGCCAGCATTTGAGGAGTGGAAGATGAGCGAGGAATCCCTGTTCGACGGCGAGGAGCAGCCCCACCTGCTGTTGGTGGACGATGACGCCACCTTCACCCGTGTGATGGCGCGTGCCATGACGCGACGCGGCCTGCGCGTCAGCGTTGCAGGTTCCGCCGAAGAAGGCCTGGCCATCGCCAAGCAGGACCTGCCCGACTACGCGGTGCTCGACCTGAAGATGGAAGGCGAATCCGGCTTGGTACTGCTGCCGAAGATGCTCGAGCTGGACCCGGAAATGAAGGTGCTGATCCTCACCGGCTATTCGAGCATCGCCACCGCCGTCGAGGCGATCAAGCGCGGCGCCAGCAACTACCTGTGCAAACCGGCGGATGCCGATGACGTGCTCACCGCGATGCTCTCCGAGCATGCCGACCTGGAAAACCTGGTGCCGGAAAACCCGATGTCGGTCGACCGCCTGCAGTGGGAGCACATCCAGCGCGTGCTCGCCGAGCACGACAACAACATCTCCGCCACCGCACGGGCGCTAGGTATGCACCGGCGCACCCTGCAGCGCAAGCTGCAGAAGCGTCCGGTTCGACGCTGAACAGCCTGCAACACCGAAGAGCGCCGCGAGGCGCTCTTTTCATTTGTACGCCCCGGGCGGGGTGAAACGACGCACGGGAAAGGCTGGAGAAGGGTGCGGGCATGTATCATTAGCCGCCTAAGCACCTGCGTGAGCCGCCATGTTCGCACTCCTCCATGAAACCCTGAACATCACCGCACCGGTGTTCGCCATGCTCTTCGTCGGTGTACTGCTGCGGCGTGTGCAATTGATCGACGCCGCGTTCGTCAACACCGCGTCCTCCCTGGTATTCAACGCGACGATGCCGACCCTGCTGTTCCTCGGTATCGTCGAGGCCGACCTGAGCCAGGCGATGCAGCCCAAGCTGCTCGGCTATTTCGCCGCCGCCACGCTGGGCGGGTTCCTGCTGGCCTGGGGCTGGGCGATCCTGCGCTGTCCGCGCGAGGATCGCGGCGTGTACACGCAGGGAGCGTTTCGCGGCAACAACGGCATCATCGGCCTGGCACTGGCCACCAGCATGTACGGCGACTACGGACTGTCGCTGGGCGGCGTGCTAGCCGGCGCGGTGATCCTGTTCTACAACAGCCTCTCGTCGGTGGTGCTGGCGGTCTACAGCCCCGTGGCCAAGGCCGATGTCTGGAGCCTGACCAAGAGCATCCTGCGCAATCCGCTGATCATCGGCGTACTGGCCGCGATCCCGTTCGCCTACTTCCATATCCGCCTGCCGGCCTGGGCGATGACGTCCGGGCACTACTTCGCGCAGATGACCATGCCGCTGGCGCTGATCTGCATCGGCGGCACGCTGTCGCTGGATTCGCTGCGCGCGAGCAGCCGCCTGGCGATCGGTTCGAGTTCGCTGAAGATGATCTGGGTGCCGTTTTTCAGCACCCTGGGCGCCTATCTGTGCGGCTTTCGTGGCGCCGATCTGGGCGTGCTGTTCCTCTACTTCGCCAGCCCCACCGCCGCGGCCAGCTTCGTCATGGCCCGCGCCATGGGCGGCAACCATGAACTTGCCGCGGCGATCATCGTCATCACCACGCTGGCGGCGGTGGTGACCACCAACGTCGGGCTGCTGATCCTGCAGTCGGCGGGAGTGATCTGAGACGGATCAGGCCTTGGGCACGTAGTCGTCGATGACTTCCTGGGCGGCGCGGAACGCGTCTATGGCCGCCGGGACGCCGGCGTAGACCGCGCAGTGCAGCAGCGCTTCGCGAATTTCTTCCACCGTACAGCCGTTGTTCAGTGCGCCGCGGACGTGGCCCTTCAGCTCCTGCGGGCATTTCAGGGCGGTGAGCGTGGCCAGGGTGATCAGGCTTCGCGTCTGCCGCGACAGGCCGTCGCGAGCCCAGACCGAACCCCAGGCGTTCTGGTTGACGAAGTCCTGCAACGGCTGGCTGAACTCGGTGGCGTTGTTCAGCGCGCGATCGACGAAGGCGTCGCCCATCACTTCGCGGCGAATGCGTTCGCCATTGTCCCGTTCGTTCATGTGGCTCTCCGGTTGGCTCGATGAAACGCTCAGTCTAGGGCTTCGACGCGGACCTTGGCGACGCCGCTGTCGAGCATGCCGAGGGCTTCGGCGGCTTTCTTCGAGAGGTCGATCAGGCGCCGCCGGGAAACCGGGCCGCGGTCGTTGATGGTCACCACCACCTGGCGCTGGTTGGCCAGGTTGGTTACCCGCACCTGGGTGCCGAACGGCAGACTGCGGTGTGCGGCGGTGAGGGCGTTCTGGTCGAAGGCGTCGCCGCTGGCGGTGCGTTTGCCGTGGTGGCGCGCGCCGTAGTAGGAGGCCTGGCCGGTTTCGCTGTAGCCGGTGGCGCTGGTGGCGGATGATCCGGGGCGAGTGACGCCGCGATCGAGGCTGGAGCAGCCGGCGAGCAGCAGAGCGGAGATCATCAGGCAGGCGGTTCGGCGCATCGGTCGCTCCATGCGGCGGGCGCTGCCCGCGATCCGTTGGGATACCCGACTGCGCGCCGGGCTTCGCACTATGACCGCTGCGCGATGAGACAAATTCCGCGAAGCCTCTCGGGGCGCTGCGACACGCCCGGAGAGGCCGCGTTTTCAGCCTTCCAGCTTCTTCTTCAGCAGTTCGTTGACCTGGCCGGGGTTGGCCTTGCCCTTGCTCGCCTTCATCGCCTGGCCGACGAAGAAGCCGAACATCTTGCCGCGCTTGGCTTCGTCGCTGGCGCGGTATTGCTCGACCTGCTCGGCGTTGGCGGCCAGCACTTCGTCGAGCATCTTCTCGATGGCGCCGGAATCGGTGACCTGCTTGAGACCCTTCTTCTCGATCACTTCATCGGCGGTGGCGCCCTCGCCGGCCGCCAGGGCCTCGAAGACCATCTTGGCGATCTTGCCGCTGATGGTGTTGTCCTTGATGCGCAGGATCATGCCGCCCAGTTGCTCGGCGGAAACCGGCGACTGTTCGATTTCCAGGCCATCCTTGTTGAGCAGGCTGGACAGCTCGCCCATCACCCAGTTGGCGGCCAGCTTGGCGTCGCCGCTGACCTGCTGTACCTGCTCGAAGTAGTCGGCCAGTTCGCGGCTGGCGGAGAGCACGCTGGCGTCGTACACGGAGAGACCGAAGGCGGCTTGGAAGCGCTCGCGCTTCTGCGTCGGCAGTTCCGGCAGGGTGGCCCGCACGGCAGCGAGGAAGCTCGGCTCGATGACCACCGGCAGCAGGTCCGGATCGGGGAAGTAACGGTAGTCGTTGGCTTCCTCCTTGCTGCGCATGGAGCGGGTCTGATCCTTGTTCGGGTCGTACAGGCGGGTTTCCTGGACCACCTTGCCGCCGTCCTCGATCAGTTCGATCTGGCGCTGCACCTCGTGATTGATCGCCTTCTCGATGAAGCGGAACGAGTTGACGTTCTTGATCTCGGCGCGGGTTCCGAACTCGGCCTGGCCCTTGGGCCGCACCGAGACGTTGCAATCGCAGCGCAGCGAACCTTCGGCCATGTTGCCGTCGCAGATGCCCAGGTAGCGCACCAGCGCGTGGATCGCCTTGGCGTAGGCCACGGCTTCCTTGGGCGAGCGGATGTCGGGCTCGGAGACGATTTCCAGCAGCGGCGTGCCGGCGCGGTTGAGGTCGATCCCGCTCATGCCGTGGAAGTCTTCGTGCAGGCTCTTGCCGGCGTCTTCCTCGAGGTGCGCGCGGGTGATGCCGACGCGCTTGAGGGTGCCGTCCTCAAGGGTGATGTCGAGGAAGCCCTTGCCGACGATGGGCAGTTCCATCTGGCTGATCTGGTAGCCTTTGGGCAGGTCGGGATAGAAGTAGTTCTTGCGTGCGAAGACGTTACGCGCGCCGATCTCGGCGTCGATCGCCAGGCCGAACTTGCAGGCCATGCGCACCGCTTCCTCGTTGAGCACCGGCAGCACGCCGGGCATGCCGAGATCGACCAGGCTGGCCTGGGTGTTCGGCTCGGCACCGAAGGTGGTGGGGCTGGCGGAGAAGATCTTCGATTGGGTGGCGAGCTGTGCGTGGATTTCCAGCCCGATCACGGTTTCCCATTGCATGTTCAATATCCCTCAAATGTTTTGCGGTCTGCCCCCTCTCCCGCTTGCGGGAGAGGGTTGGGGAGAGGGTGGCGGGCCGTACCCTTTCCCCCGGCCCCTCTCCCATGAATGAGAGAGGGGAGGGCTGTTTCAGAACCCGGCGGGCGTTGCCTTGTGCCAGTCGCTGACCTGCTGGTACTGGTGCGCGACGTTGAGCAGGCGACCTTCCTGGAAGTACGGAGCCAGCAGCTGCACGCCCACCGGCAGGCCATCGACGAAGCCCGCGGGCATCGACAGGCCGGGAATTCCCGCCAGGTTGGCGGTGATGGTGTAGATGTCCTGGAGGTACTCGGCGACCGGGTCGTTGCTGTTCTCGCCGAGCTTCCAGGCCGCGCTGGGCGTGGTCGGGCCGAGGATCAGGTCGACTTCCTCGAAGGCCTTGACGAAGTCGTTCTTGATCAGCCGGCGGATCTTCTGCGCCTTCAGGTAGTAGGCGTCGTAGTAGCCGGCGGAGAGGGCGTAGGTGCCGACCATGATCCGTCGCTTGACCTCGGCACCGAAACCTTCGGCGCGCGAGCGCTTGTACAGGTCGGTAAGGTCCGCCGGGTTCTCGCAGCGATAGCCGAAGCGCACGCCGTCGAAACGCGACAGGTTGGAGGAGGCTTCGGCCGGGGCGATCACGTAGTACGCCGGAATCGCATGCTGCATGTTCGGCAGGCTGATGTCCTTGACCGTGGCGCCGAGCTTCTTCAGTTCCTCGACGCAAGCCAGCACCGCGTCGGCGATGCGTGCATCGAGGCCGGCGCTGAAGTACTCCACCGGCAGGCCGATGCGCAGCCCGGCGAGCGGCTGGCCGAGGGCGGCGAGGTAGTCGTCCAGCGGCTGGTCGACGCTGGTCGAGTCCTTGGCGTCAAAACCGGCCATGGCGCCGAGCATCAGCGCGCAGTCTTCGGCGGTGCGCGCCAGCGGGCCGCCCTGATCGAGGCTGGAGGCATAGGCGATCATGCCCCAGCGCGAGACGCGGCCGTAGGTCGGCTTGATCCCGGTGAGGTTGGTGAAGGCCGCCGGCTGGCGAATCGATCCGCCGGTGTCGGTGCCGGTGGCAGCCGGCAGCAGGCGCGCGGCCACGGCGGCGGCGGAACCGCCGGATGAGCCGCCCGGCACGCGGCTGGCGTCCCAGGGGTTCTTCACCGGGCCGTAATGGCTGGATTCGTTGGCCGAGCCCATGGCGAACTCGTCCATGTTCAGCTTGCCGAGGGTCACGCTGCCGGCGCTGGCGAGCTTAGTCACCACGGTCGCATCGTAGGGCGCGGCGAAGTTGCCGAGGATCTTCGAGCCGCAGCTGGTGAGAACGCCCTGGGTGCAGAACAGGTCCTTGTGGCCGATCGGTGCGCCGAGCAGCGCGCCGTTTTCGCCCGCGGCGCGGCGCGCATCGGCGGCTTGCGCCTGGCCCAGCGCGAGTTCTTCGGTGACGCTGATGAAGGCGTTGAGCTGCGGATCGAGCCGGGCGATACGGTCGAGCAGGTGGCGGGTCAGTTCTTCGGCGGAAAACTGCTTGGCGGCCAGGGCGCGGCCGATTTCGGCAAGGGTCAATGAATGCATCGGGGTTCCTTACTCGATCACTTTCGGCACGAGGTAGAGGCCCTCGGCCACGGCCGGGGCGATCGCCTGGTAGGCGTCGCGGCGATTGCTTTCGCCGACCACGTCCGCGCGCAGGCGCTGGGTGGCTTCCAGCGGGTGCGCCAGCGGCTCGATGCCGTCGGTGTCGACCGCCTGCATGCGGTCGACCAGGCCGAGAATGCTGTTGAGGGTTTCGGTGGTGCGCGGAATGTCGGCTTCATCCAGGCCCAGGCGGGCGAGGTGAGCGATCTTTTCCACATCGGAGCGTTCAAGCGCCATGGGCGTCTCCTGAGGGGCGGCGGGTGACGTGGAGAGGTATCCGGAAAAGGCGGAGGAACCGAATCCCGGAGGGGCGGTCGAAAGCCGCGTTTTCCGGCTGTGCGGGCCCGCCGAAACGCGTTCGACGCGGCCTGCGTTGCGGGTCCGTAGGGCCCGGTAAAACGGCCAATCTACCACAGCGCGCGGGTTGCCCAAAATCCCTGTCGTTGTTAGAGTCTGCGCACTTTTTTACCCACGCGTCGCCCCAGGGTCTCTCTCCTCATGTTCAAGAAATTACGTGGCATGTTTTCCAGCGATCTGTCGATCGACCTGGGAACTGCCAACACCCTTATTTACGTGCGTGAACGCGGCATCGTCCTGAACGAGCCCTCTGTCGTCGCCATTCGTACCAGCGCCAACAACCAGAAGAGCGTGGTTGCCGTCGGCACCGAAGCCAAGCGCATGCTCGGCCGTACGCCGGGCAACATTTCGGCCATTCGTCCGATGAAGGATGGCGTCATCGCCGACTTCAGCGTCTGCGAAAAGATGCTCCAGTACTTCATCAACAAGGTTCACGAGAACAGCTTCCTGCAGCCCTCGCCGCGCGTGCTGATCTGCGTGCCGTGCAAGTCGACCCAGGTCGAGCGCCGGGCGATCCGCGAATCCGCCCTCGGTGCCGGCGCGCGTGAAGTGTTCCTCATCGAAGAGCCGATGGCCGCTGCCATCGGCGCCGGGCTGCCGGTCGAGGAAGCGCGCGGCTCGATGGTCGTCGACATCGGCGGCGGTACCACCGAAATCGCGCTGATCTCGCTCAACGGCGTGGTCTACGCCGAATCCGTGCGCGTCGGCGGCGACCGCTTCGACGAGGCCATCGTCACCTACGTGCGCCGCAACTACGGTTCGCTGATCGGCGAATCCACCGCCGAGCGCATCAAGCAGGAAATCGGCACCGCCTACCCGAGCGCCGAAATCCGCGAGATCGACGTACGCGGCCGCAACCTGGCGGAGGGCGTACCGCGCAGCTTCACCCTCAGCTCCGCCGAAGTGCTCGAAGCGCTGCAGGAATCCCTGGCGACCATCGTCCAGGCGGTGAAGAGCTGCCTGGAGCAGTCGCCGCCCGAGCTGGCCTCGGACATCGCCGAGCGCGGCCTGGTGCTGACCGGTGGCGGTGCGCTGCTGCGCGATCTGGACAAGCTGCTGTCCCAGGAAACCGGCCTGCCGGTGATCGTCGCCGAGGACCCGCTGACCTGCGTGGCCCGTGGTGGCGGCCGTGCCCTGGAAATGATGGACCGTCACGCCATGGATCTGCTGTCTACGGAGTAAGCGGCGGACTGCAGGCCACTCGCTGCGGGCGGAACTCCGGCCGGTCCGGTATCCGCCCCGCGGCAAAGCGCTTGAAGCTTGCGGCTGCGAGGTGCCGACCATCAAACCGTTATTCGCCAAAGGACCTTTGCTCGGTGTACGCCTGCTGGTGTTCGTCGTGCTTTCGGCTGCCTTGATGGTGGTGGACGCGCGGTTCGATTTCCTCAAGCCGGCGCGCGGCCAGATGGGCCTCGTGCTGACCCCGTTCTACTGGCTCACCGAGCTGCCGGTACGCACTTGGGAAGGCCTCACCCAGCAGGTCGCCAGCCGGGGCGAGCTGGTCGCCGAGAACGAGAAGCTCAAGGCCGAGGCGCTGCTCATGCAGCGTCGCCTGCAGAAGCTCGCCACGCTGACGGAGCAGAACGTGCGCCTGCGCGAACTGCTGAACTCCTCCGCGCTGGTGGATGACAAGGTGCTGGTCGGCGAACTGATCGGCGTCGATCCGAACCCCTTCACCCATCGCATCATCATCGACAAGGGCGGCCAGGACGGCGTGTTCCTCGGCCAGCCGGTGCTCGATGCGCGCGGGCTGATGGGCCAGGTCGTCGAAGTGATGCCCTACACCTCGCGGGTGTTGCTGCTCACCGACACCACCCACAGCATTCCCGTGCAGGTGAACCGCAACGGCCTGCGCGCCATCGCCAGCGGCACCGGCAATCCCGAGCGCCTTGAGCTTCGCCATGTCGCCGATACCGCCGACATAAAGGAAGGCGATCTGCTGGTCAGTTCCGGCCTCGGCCAGCGCTTCCCGGCCGGTTATCCGGTAGCGACGGTGAAGGAAGTCATCCACGACTCCGGCCAGCCGTTCGCCATCGTCCGCGCGGTGCCCACCGCGGCGTTGAACCGCAGTCGCTACGTCTTGCTGGTGTTCACCGACACCCGTTCGCCGGAAGAGCGCGCCAATGCCGCCGCCGAGGCGCAGGTGGCCGCTGACCAGAAGGCCGCCGGCGACGATGGGCAGAACCCTGCCACGCCGCCTGGCACACCGGCTCCGGCCGCGCCGCCGACCCAGGCGCCGCCCGGGCAGGTCCCGCCCAACCCCGATCAGGGAGATCGCTGATGGTCGCGCGGCGTTCCAACAATGGCTGGCTGGTCTGGCTGACCTTCATCCTGGCGATGCTGCTCAGCGTGGCGCCGATGCCGGCATTCATGGAAATCGGTCGGCCGCTGTGGCCGGCGCTGGTGTTGACCTACTGGACGCTGGCGTTGCCGCAGAAGGTCGGGATGACCACCGCCTGGGTCATCGGCATCGCTCAGGACGTGCTCAACGGCACGCTGCTGGGGCAGAACGCGCTGGTCCTGACGCTCATCGTGTTCCTCGTGCTGGCGCTGCACCAGCGCCTGCGGATGTTCCCGATGTGGCAGCAGAGCCTGGTGCTGCTGGTGGTCTTCGGCCTGGCGCAACTGGTCCAGCTGTGGCTCAACGCGCTCACCGGCAACCGTCCGCCGACGCTTGCCTTCGTCCTCCCCGCCCTGGTCAGCGCCTTGCTCTGGCCCTGGGTCTGCGCGGCCCTGCGCGGCCTGCACCTGCGTCTGAACGTCAATTGAGCGGCGGGTCGGCGTGCTTTCCGCACGACAGGAAGCATTCCATGACCACACCCGTCCTCCACCTCGCCTCCGCTTCGCCACGCCGCCAGGAACTGCTGGCGCAGATCGGCGTGCGTTTCGTCAGCCGGGTCGCGCCGATCGATGAAACGCCGTTGCCTGGTGAGGCCGCGGCGGCCTACGTCGAGCGCCTCGCGCTGGCCAAGGCGCGGGCCGCGCAGGCGACCCTCGAGCAGCCGGCCGGCGCCGTGGTGCTCGGTGCCGACACCGCCGTGGTGCTCGACGGGCGCATCCTCGGCAAGCCGCGCGACCGTGACGAGGCGCTGGCCACGCTGGCCGCGTTGTCCGCACGCGAACATGAAGTGCTCACCGCCGTCGCCCTGGTCGACGCGCAGCGCCACGCCACGCGCGTGGTCGCCAGCCGGGTGCGGTTCCGCGCCCTGGAACGCGCGGAGATCGAAGCCTACTGGGATACCGGCGAGCCCTGCGACAAGGCGGGCAGCTACGGCATCCAGGGGTTGGCCGCGGTCTTCGTCAGCGGGCTGCAGGGCAGCTACTCGGCCGTGGTAGGGCTGCCGCTGTGCGAAACGGCGGAACTGTTGGCGAGCTTTGGCATCCGTTGCTGGGGCACGGACGTTGTCCCGGGGTGCTGAGTTGGAAGCCAGCGCGGGAAAGCTGTACAACTCAGCCACTGCCCTTCGGCTTTGCGCCAACGAGAACAATATGAGCGAAGAGATCCTGATCAACATCACGCCGATGGAATCGCGCGTGGCCGTGGTGGAAAACGGTGTGCTGCAGGAAGTGCACGTCGAGCGCACCCAGCGGCGTGGCATCGTCGGCAACATCTACAAGGGCAAGGTGGTCCGCGTGCTGCCGGGCATGCAGGCGGCGTTCGTCGACATCGGCCTGGAGCGCGCGGCGTTCATCCATGCCTCGGAAATCTCCACCCGCGAAGGCAGCGCGGTGGAAAGCATCAGCGCGCTGGTCCACGACGGCCAGGCGCTCGTGGTGCAGGTGACCAAGGACCCGATCGGCAGCAAGGGCGCGCGGTTGACCACGCACCTGTCGATCCCGTCGCGCTACCTGGTGTACATGCCGCGCACCGCGCACGTCGGCATCTCGCTGAAGATCGAGGACGAGGCCGAGCGCGAACGCCTGAAGAAGGTGGTCGCCGACTGCGTTGCCGCCGAAGGCATCCAGGAAAACGGTGGCTTCATCCTGCGCACCGCCGCCGACGGCGCGCGCGCCGAGGATATCCTCGCCGACATCCGCTACCTGCGCCGGCTGTGGGACCAGATTGCCGCGCAGATGCAGGAGGCCAGGGCGCCGACGGTGATCTACGAGGACCTTTCGCTGGCTCTGCGCACGCTGCGCGACCTGGTCAGCCCGCGCACCGAGAAGATTCGCATCGACTCCCGGGAAACCTTCCAGAAGGTCACCCAGTTCGTCGCCGAGCTGATGCCGGAAGTCGCCGACCGCCTTGAGCACTATCCGGGCGAGCGGCCGATCTTCGACCTCTACGGGGTCGAGGACGAAATCCAGAAGGCGCTGGAGCGCAAGGTGCTGCTCAAGTCCGGCGGCTACCTGGTGGTCGACCCGGCCGAGGCGATGACCACCATCGACGTCAACACCGGGGCGTTCGTCGGTCATCGCACGCTGGAAGAAACTATCTTCAAGACCAACCTCGAGGCGGCCACGGCCATTGCCCGGCAGCTGCGCCTGCGCAACATCGGCGGCATCATCATCATCGATTTCATCGACATGGAGGACGAAGAGCATCAGCGCCAGGTCCTGCGCACGCTGGAAAAACAGCTCGAACGCGACCATGCGAAGACCAACATCATCGGCATCACCGAACTCGGCCTGGTGCAGATGACCCGCAAGCGCACCCGCGAGAGCCTCGAGCAGATCCTCTGCGAGCCCTGCGGCCATTGCCACGGCCGCGGCAAGCTGAAGACCCCGGAAACCACCTGCTACGAAATCTTCCGTGAAATCCTCCGCGAGGCGCGTGCCTACCAGGCCGAGGGTTACCGGGTGCTGGCCAACCAGAAGGTGGTCGACCGGCTGCTCGACGAGGAATCCGGCAACGTCGCCGATCTCGAGGCGTTCATCGGGCGCACCATCAAGTTTCAGGTCGAAACCATGTACTCCCAGGAACAGTACGACGTGGTGCTGCTCTGAGCGCGCCGCTCGACGAGGGCCGTGCGGCCCGGCTGCTCGGCGCCCTCGTGCGTGGCGGGCTGTGGGCCTGTGCGCTGTTCCTGGTGCTGGCGGCGCTGTATGTGAGCCTCGGTCGGCAACTGGTGCCGCTGCTGGCGGAGTACCGCGCCGAGGTGCAGGCCAAGGCCGGCGAGGCGTTGCAGATGCCGGTCAGTATCGGCAGCCTGGAAGGTCGCTGGCAGGGCTTTGCGCCGGTGCTGTTCGCCCACGACGTGCTGGTCGGCGATGCCAATGCGCACCTGCGCCTGGAGCAGGTGCGGATCAAGCCCGACCTGCTCGCCAGCCTGCTGGCACGGCAGGTGCGCATCGCCCATCTGGAACTGAGCGGCGTGCAACTCAGCCTGGTCCAGGACGAGGAGGGCAAGTGGGCGCTGCAGGGTCTGCCGCAGCGTCCCGACCAGCCGCCCGTGCAGCCGGCGCAGATACTCGAGCAACTGCGCAAGGTTTCCACGCTGTCCGTACTGGACAGCCAACTGATCCTCAAACCCTCCGGCGCTGAGCCGATCGGCATCAGCTCGGTCGGCCTGACCCTGCGCAGCGGCGCCCGCCAGCGCCTCGACGGTCGGCTGATGCTGCCGGACGGCCAGCCGCTGATGTTCGACCTCAACAGCCGGCTGAGTGCCAGCGGATGGCAGGATACCGAGGCCGAGTTCTACCTGAGCCTGCCGCAGAGCGACTGGGCGCAGTGGCTGCCGGCGCGGCTCACCCGCGACTGGCACATCGGTGCATTGCAGGCCGGTGGCGAAGTCTGGGCCACCTGGGCCAACGGCGGCGTTGCCCGTGCGGTGGCCCGCCTGCACGCGCCGAAGGTGTCCGCCGGTTATGCCGAGCGCGAGCCGGTGACGATGGACGACCTGGCCTTCAACGCCTACTACGACCGCCGCGACGACGGCTTCGACCTGCTGGTCGATTCGCTGGCCGTGAGCCTCGGCGAAACCCGCTGGGGCGAGGTCAAGCTGGCGCTGGGGCAGCAGCGGCGTGGCGCGGCCGACGAAGTCTGGAAGCTCGCCGCCGACCGGCTCGACCTGACCCCGCTGGCGCCCGCCGTCGAGGCCCTGGCGCCGCTGCCGGACACGCTCGCCGAGATCATCCACGGCCTGCAACCGCGCGGTTCCCTGCACAACGTGCAACTGGCCTGGCAACCCCAGGCGGAGGGCGACAAGCGCGTCCAGTTCGCCGCCAACCTCGAGCGCATCGCCTTCAACGCCGTGCATGGGGCGCCCGCCGCGGAGAACGTCAGTGGCGCCATCTCCGGTGACCTCGGCCAGGGCGAGCTGCGCCTGGATGCCCCGGATTTCGTGCTGCACCTCGACCATTTCTTCCCGCAGCCGTGGAAATACCGCCAGGCCAACGCGCGCCTGACCTGGAGCCTCGATCAGGAAGCCTTCACCCTCGCCAGCCGCTACATGAAGGTCAGCGGCGACGAGGGCGAGCTCGCCGGCGACATGCTGATCCGCCTGCAGCGCGACCCGTCGCGGGAAAGCTACATGGACCTGCGCGTGACACTGCACGACGGCGACGCGCGCTACACCGAGAAGTACTTGCCGACGGTGACGCCGGCCCTCAGCCCTGCGCTGGCCGACTGGCTGAAGACGGCGATCCGCGGCGGGCGCATCGACGAAGGCTGGTTCCAGTACCAGGGCTCGCTGATGCACGGCGCGCAGGACGGCGCCCGGTCCATCGACCTGTTCTTCAAGGTGCACGACGCCGAACTGGCCTTTCAGCCCGGCTGGCCGTCGGTGCGCGGGGCGCGGGGCGAAGTGTTCGTCGAGGACAGCGGCGTGCGGGTCGACGTCTCCGAAGGGCTGCTGCTGGACAGCCGGGTGACCGACGTCAGGGCGCGGGTGCCGCACGTGCCGGCGGGGCAGGTGTCGCGCCTGCTGATCGACGGCAAGGTCGCCAGCAGCGTGGCCGACGGCTTGAAGATCCTCCAGGAAACCCCGCTGAAGACCGCCGCCGAATCCTTCGCCGGCTGGCGTGGCGAGGGGCCGCTGGATGGCCGTCTGCAGCTCGACATCCCGCTGAACAAAGGCGGGCAGCCGCTTGTCGTGGTCGATTTCGCCACCCAGGGCGCGACCCTGCGCGTCGACAAGCCGCTGCTTGAACTGAGCCAGGTGTCCGGGGCGTTCCGTTTCGACAGCGCCAAGGGCCTCAGCGCGCCGGACGTGCGTGCGCAACTGTTCGGCAGGCCGGTGCAGGGCAAGGTGTTCGCCGAAGGCAGCGCCCGGCCGCTGACGCGCATCGAGGCCAGCGGCCAGGTGGCGGTGAAGACGCTCGCCGAATGGCTCGGCGTGACCCAGACGCTGCCCCTGACCGGCAGCATTCCCTATCGCCTCGGCGTGTCGATTTCCGACGACAGCCAGTTGCGCGTCGACTCCGACCTCAAGGGCGTCGGCATCGAACTGCCCGCGCCCTTCGGCAAGGGCGTCGACGAGACCCGCAACGCCACCTGGCGGATGAACCTGAGCGGTCCCGAGCGGCGCATGTGGGCCGACCTGCAGGACGCCGGCAGCCTGGCGCTGGCGATGCCGGCGAACGACCAGAAGCAGCTGCGTGGCGAGCTGCGGCTCGGCGCAGGCGCCGCGGTGGCGCCGGTCGACCGCGGCCTTAGGGTGCGCGGGAGCCTCGCCGAGTTCGACCTGGATGCCTGGAAAGCCGCGCTGGAGCGGAGCAAGGCACCGGTACAGCCGAAGGACGCGCAGCAACTGCTGCGCGCCATCGACGTGCGCATCGGCACCTTCAAGGGGTTCGGTCGCGAGGTGAACGATGTCAGCGCGCAGATCCAGCGTGGCCAGCACACCTGGCAGGCGATCATCGACAGCGACCCGCTGTCCGGGCGCATCGACCTGCCGGACGACGACAGCCCGGTCTACGTCGACCTGCGTCGTTTGCGCCTGCCGGCCGCCGATCCCGTGCCGCTCGATCCGCAGGCGCCGGTGGTGGAGAAACCCGATCCGCTGGCCGATGTCGATCCGCGTTCGATGCCGGCGCTCAACCTGCATGTGGACCAGGTGTACCAGGGCGACGTGCTGCTCGGCGCCTGGTCGTTCAAGTCGCGGCCAACCGCCACCGGCGCGCGCTTCAGCGACGTGAAGCTGGGCCTCAAGGGCCTGCAGATCAACGGCGAGGGTGGCTGGGAAGGCCAGGCCGCGCCCGCCAGCTGGTTCAAGGGGAAGCTCGGCGGCGGTGACCTCTCCAACGTGTTGCTGGCCTGGGATTTCGCACCGAGCGTGACCAGCGAGAAGTTCAGCCTGGATGTCGACGGGCGCTGGCCGGGCTCGCCGGCCTGGTTCAGCCTCAAGCGTTTCTCCGGTGACATCGACGCCAGCCTGCACAAGGGCCAGTTCGTCGAGGCCCAGGGCTCCGCCTCGGCGCTGCGTGTGTTCGGCCTGCTCAACTTCAACTCCATCGGCCGGCGCCTGCGCCTGGACTTCTCCGACCTGCTCGGCAAAGGCCTCAGCTACGACCGGGTTAAGGGACGCCTGCTCGGCAGCGACGGCGTATTCACCACCCGCGAACCGATCACCCTGACCGGGCCCTCGAGCAACCTCGAGCTGAACGGCACGCTGGACATGCTCAACGACCAGATCGACGCCAAGCTGCTGGTGACCTTGCCGGTGAGCAACAACCTGCCGATCGCCGCGCTGATCGTCGGCGCGCCGGCCATCGGCGGTGCGCTGTTCGTCGCCGACAAGCTGTTTGGTGACAAGGTGGCGCGGCTGGCCAGCGTACAGTACGACGTGGAAGGCTCGCTGCAGGACCCGAAGATCAGCTTCGACAAGCCGTTCGAGAAGCCGAAGTGAGCGCCCTGTGCGAACCCGCCGCCCTCCCTGCCCGCGCGGAGCGCCCATGAACATTGCGCTGATCCAGATGGTCAGCCAGGACGATGTCCTGGCCAATCTCGCGGCCGCCCAGCGGCTGTTGCGGCAGGCCGCGGACGGCGGCGCGCGGCTCGCCGTGCTGCCGGAGAACTTCGCCGCGATGGGCCGCCGCGACGCGTTGCGCATCGGCCACGAGGAAGCCGCCGGGCGCGGACCGATCCTGCCATGGTTGAAACGCACTGCCCGCGACCTCAGGTTATGGATAGTGGCGGGCACCGTGCCGCTGCCGGCCGATGACGAGCCGCGCGGCAAACCCAATGCCTGCTCGCTGCTGATCGACGAAGACGGCGAGCGCGCGGCGCGTTACGACAAGCTGCATCTGTTCGATGTCGACGTGAGCGACAGCCGCGGTCGTTACCGGGAGTCCGATGATTACCGGCACGGCGGACAACTGGTGGTGGCGGATACGCCGGTCGGCAGGCTGGGGCTGAGCGTCTGTTACGATTTGCGCTTTGCGGAGCTGTACACGCGATTGCGCGAGGCCGGCGCCGAGCTGATCAGCGCGCCCTCGGCGTTCACCGCGGTGACCGGCGCCGCGCATTGGGAAGTGCTGGTGCGTGCCCGCGCCATCGAAACCCAGTGCTACCTGCTGGCGGCGGCGCAGGGCGGCATGCACCCCGGCCCGCGCGAGACCTACGGCCATTCGCTGCTGGTCGACCCCTGGGGGCGCATCGTCGCCGAGCAGGCGGCCGGCGAGGGCGTGCTGTTAGGTCAGCGCGACGCCGAGGAACAGGCGAGCATCCGCCAGCGCATGCCGGTCACTGGCCACCGGCGATTTTCCGTGTCGACCGCCCCGCGGCCGATCACCCTGGAGTGACTATGACGACCATGCTGCACCGCGTAAGCGAACACCTGTTGAGCCCCGGCGGCCTGAGCCTGGACGCCCTGCCGGCGTTGCTCGGTGAACTCGCCGGGCCGGGTATCGACGCCGCCGACCTGTATTTCCACGACCAGATTTCCGAGTCCTGGGTCCTCGAGGACGGCATCGTCAAGGACGGCAGCTTCAACCTCGACCAGGGCGTCGGCGTGCGAGCGCTGTCCGGCGAGAAGACCGGCTTCGCCTACAGCAACGCGATCACCGCCGCCGCGCTGGGTGCCGCTGCCCGTGCCGCGCGTTCCATCGCCCGCGCCGGCCAGGAAGGCCGTGTGCAGGCCTTCTCCAGCCCCGACGTGCCGCGCCTGTATGCGCTGGACAACCCGCTGGACGTGCTCGACCGCGCGCAGAAGGTCGAGCTGCTCAAGCGCATCGACGTCGCCACGCGCGCGCTCGATCCGCGCATCAAGCAGGTCACCGTCAGCCTCGCCGGCGTCTGGGAACGCATCCTCGTCGCCGCGCTGGACGGCAGCCTGGGCGCGGACATCCGCCCGCTGGTGCGCTTCAACGTCAGCGTGATCGTCGAGCAGAACGGCCGCCGCGAACGCGGCAGCCACGGCGGCGGCGGGCGTACCGACTACCGTTTCTTCCTCGACAGCGTGGGCCTCGAAGACCGCGCCACCGGCTACGCCCGCGAGGCGCTGCGCCAGGCGCTGGTGAACCTCGAGGCGATTCCCGCGCCGGCCGGCACGCTGCCGGTGGTGCTCGGGTCCGGCTGGTCCGGCGTGCTCCTGCACGAAGCGGTCGGGCACGGCCTGGAAGGCGACTTCAACCGCAAGGGCAGCTCGGCCTACAGCGGCCGCATGGGCGAGCGCGTGGCGTCGAGCCTGTGCACCATCGTCGACGACGGCACCCTGGCCGACCGCCGCGGCTCGCTGAGCATCGACGACGAAGGCACGCCGACCCATTGCACCACGCTGATCGAGAACGGCGTACTCAAGGGCTACATGCAGGACAAGCTGAACGCGCGCCTGATGGGCGTGGCGCCGACCGGCAACGGCCGTCGCGAATCCTACGCGCACCTGCCGATGCCACGGATGACCAACACCTACATGCTGGCCGGTGAAAGCGACCCGGAAGAAATCATCCGCTCGGTGAAGAAGGGCATCTACTGCGCCAGCCTCGGCGGCGGCCAGGTGGATATCACCAGCGGCAAGTTCGTCTTCTCCACCAGCGAGGCCTACCTGATCGAGGACGGCAAGCTCGGCGCCCCGGTGAAAGGCGCGACGCTGATCGGCAACGGTCCGGAAGTGATGAACAAGGTGTCGATGGTCGGCAACGACCTGGCGCTGGACAGCGGCGTCGGCACCTGCGGCAAGGACGGCCAGTCGGTGCCGGTGGGCGTCGGTCAGCCGACGCTGAAGATCGACGGGATCACCGTGGGTGGAACCGGCGCCTGACGGCGCCGGAGCGGCGGATCAACGAAGCCCGCGCAGGGTTTCGTCGAGTTCGCGGATGTACTTGAAGACCTTGCGCGCGGCGGCCGGCGGTTTGTTGTGGGCCGCCTCGTGCTGGGCATGACGGACCAGGCTGCGCAGGTGCTGGCGGTCGGTTTCCGGGTATTCGGCAACGAAGTTTTCCAGGGTGGTGTCGTCGCCGCCGATCAGCCGGTCGCGCCAGCGCTCCAGGGCGTGAAAGCGCTCGTTGTACTGGCGGGTGGACGAGTCGAGCTGGTCGACCAGGGCGAGAATCGCCTCGACGTCCTGATCGCGCATCAGCTTGCCGATGAACTGGACGTGGCGTTTGCGGGCGACGTTGGCGGTGTGCTTCGGCGCTTCGGCCAGCGCCCGGCGCAGGGCATCGGACAGCGGCATGCGTTCGAGCACGTCGGGCTTGAACTGGGTCAGACGCTGACCGAGCTCCTGCAACGCATGCAGCTCGCGCTTGACCTGGGATTTGCTCTTCTCCTCGGAGAAGGCATCGTCGATAGATTCAGACATGGGGGCGATCCAGTGGAAAACGCCGCCATGATAACAGCAGCCCCACGGCGGGCGCTCGCAGCCCGTCCTTGCGGCGCTGCCAACGAACAGATTGAGGAGTCGCCATGAGTTCTACAGACATCGTCGGGCCGCAGGCCCTGCCGGAATTGCAGGCGAAGGTCGAACGCATCATCGCCGAAGCCCGGCGCCAGGGCGCCACCGCCAGCGAGGTGTCGGTGTCGGTGGAGCAGGGGCTGTCCACCTCGGTGCGTCAGCGCGAGGTCGAAACCGTCGAGTTCAACCGCGACGAAGGCTTCGGCATCACCCTCTACCTGGGACAGCGCAAGGGTTCGGCGAGCACCTCGGCGAGTGGCGACGCGGCGATCCAGGAAACCGTCGCGGCGGCCCTGGCGATCGCCCGGCACGCCTCCGAGGACGAGGCCGCCGGCCTCGCCGACGCCGCGCTGATGGCCCGCGAGCTGCCCGAGCTTGATCTCTACCATCCGTGGGCGATCACCCCGGAGCGCGCCATCGAGCTGGCGCTTGACTGCGAGGCGCACGCCTTCGATACCGATACACGGATTCGCAACGCCGATGGAACCAGCGTCAGCACCCACCAGGGCTGCCGGGTATACGGCAACAGCCACGGTTTCGTCGGCGGTTACGCCAGCACCCGCCACAGCCTCAGCTGCGTGATGATCGCCGAGGCCGACGGGCAGATGCAGCGCGACTACTGGTACGACGTCAACCGCCAGGGCGAACTGCTCGGCGCGCCGGCCTACATCGGCCGCCGCGCCGCCGAGCGCGCGGTGAGCCGCCTCGGTGCGCGCCCGGTGCCGACCTGCGAAGTGCCGGTGCTGTTCGCCGCCGAGCTGGCGACCGGGCTGTTCAGTCATTTCCTCGCCGCGGTGTCCGGCGGCAACCTCTACCGCAAATCCTCGTTTCTCGAAGGCGCGCTGGGCGAGCGGCTGTTCCCCGAGTGGCTGACGCTCGACGAGCGTCCGCACATTCCCCGCGCCATGGCCAGCGCCTCTTTCGACGGCGACGGCCTGGCGACCTACGCCAAGCCTTTCGTGGCCAATGGCGAGCTGGTCTCCTACGTGCTTGGCACCTATTCCGGGCGCAAGCTGGGCATGCCGAGCACGGCGAACGCCGGAGGCGTGCACAACCTGTTCGTCAGCCACGGCGAGGAAGACCAGAAGGCCCTGCTCAAGCGAATGGGCCGCGGGCTGCTGGTCACCGAACTGATGGGCCAGGGGCTCAACCTGGTGACCGGCGACTATTCGCGCGGCGCCGGCGGTTACTGGGTGGAGAACGGCGAGATCCAGTTCCCGGTGCAGGAAGTCACCATCGCCGGCAACCTGCGCGACATGTTTCGCCAGATCGTCGCCGTCGGCAGTGACCTCGAACTGCGCAGCAACATCCGCACCGGCTCGGTGCTGATCGAGAAGATGACGGTGGCGGGTAGCTGACATGGCGAAGAAAAAAACACTGCTGCGCGCCAAGCCGGCGCCGGGGCAGGCGATATCCGGGACCCAGCGCAAGTTCAACGGCCTGGTGGAAACCCTCGAAGGCGAACGAGAGCGTCTGGAGGCCTGGCAGGGCGTGATCGACGACTACGAGCGCTTCTTCGGCGAGACCTACCTGCCGCTGCTGGACGCGCACTGGGCACTCAACCGACAACTCGCCGAGGCACTCGATCGGGCTTCGACCGGCGTGGAGCTGAGCGCCGCGCACCGTCAGCTGGTCGACGAGATCATTCTCGATTCGGTGCTGCCGCTGATCGAGGGCGGCGAGAAGGACGACTCACTGCGCGGCTTGGTCGAACGCCACAGCAGCCTGAATTTCGACACGCTGGTGCAGCAGGCGCAGGCCCTGCAGGACGCCTTGGCGGGCGAAACGACGGATTCCGCCGATGCCGTGGAGGCAGGGGAAGGGGTCGAGTCGCGTGGTCTGTCGAGCGCGGAGCCGCCCCCCGCCGCGGAGCGCCCGCGGCTGCTGCGTGGGCGGCATGATGAAGAAGCGCGGCGTCAGGCCAGTCGCAGCGTGCGCGAGGTCTACCGGCAACTCGCCAGCAGCCTGCATCCGGACCGCGAGACCGACAGCGCCGAACGCGAGCGCAAGACGGCGCTGATGCAGCAGGTCAACCAGGCCTACGAGCGCAGCAATCTGCTGACCCTGCTGCAGTTGCAGCTGGAGATCGAGCAGATCCGGCCGAGCAACCTCGCCGATCTCGCCGACGAAAAGCTCAAGCACTTCAACCGCGTGCTCACCGATCAGCTGGAGGAGGTGCGCGACGAAGTGGCGAACGAGGAGCAGCTGTTCCGCGACTGCTTCGACCTGGACCCGCAGCAGGCGGTGAACCCGAAGATCGTCCGGCGGCTGTCGCGTCAGCAGAGCGCCTTCCTCGAGGAAGACAACGCCTACCTGACCCAGGACATCGAGCAGCTGCAGCAGCCGGAAAACCTCCTCGCCTGGCTCGACGAGCAACTCAAGCGCGAGCAGGAAGCCAAGGAAATGGGGCTCGCCTGAGCCTCCGTCACGCTCCTTGCTCCCCCGGCTGTCAGCGCGACAGCCACCTGTAGCACCACTCCCTTCTTTGCGGTCGCCGGCTCCTTCCGGGCAGGCGACCGTTTCCGTTCGTCCTCGAAAGCTCCTGCAAGTGATCATCGGTACCCACGCGTTGTTCGGCCTGGGTCGTCGGCCGCTGCTGCTGTTCGTCATCGCCGTCGTCCCCACACAACATCCCCCAGGGCATGGCGGTGGGCTTTTCGGCCGGTGCGGGACTGGCCGGAGCGGACAGCCTGGCGTTGGGCATCGCGCTGCAGGATCTACCGGAAGGGCTGATCATCTCGCTGGTGCTGCTGGGGCCGGGATGGGAAGAGGGCGGGCGCTGCTGATCGGTGCGGCTTCCGGGCTGGTCGAGCCGCTGTTCGCGGTGATCTGTGCCTGGTTGGTGGGCGTTTCGATGCTGCTATTGCCCTGGGGACTGGCGGTGGCGGCAGGGGGCGATGCTGTTCGCCGTCGCTCACGAGATCATTCCCGAATCGCACCGGCGTGGCTTCGAAGCCGAGGCGAGCATTGGCCTGGTGCTGGGGTTCTGCTTGATGATGGTGCTGGATACGGCGCTGGCCTGAGCCGTCGCCGGCGCCTCACTCGCCTTCGTCGAAGCGGTTGTTGATCAGTTCGATCAGCGCTTCCAGCGCCTCGTCGCACTGCTCGCCCTCGGTATGCAGGTGGATCGCAGTGCCCAACCCGGCAGCCAGCATCATGACCGCCATGATGCTCTTGCCGTCGACCAGGCTTTCCGGCCCACGGCCCACGCGAACGGTGCAGGGAAAGCGGCCGGCAACGCCGACGAACTTGGCGGCGGCGCGTGCATGCAGGCCGAGTTTGTTGATGATGGTGATTTCACACGCAGGCATCGCGGGTTCCTTAATGAAGGTCGCGGTGGCGAACCTGGACGTTCTTCAATTGTTCTTTGAGGGCGGCGCCTAGGCGTTCCGCAAGGTAGACCGAACGGTGGTGGCCGCCGGTGCAGCCGATGGCGACGGTGACATAGGCGCGGTTGCTGGCGGCGAAGCGCGGCAGCCATTTCTGCAGGTAGGTACTGATGTCCTGATACATCTCCTGCACATCCGGCTGCGCCGAAAGGTAGTCGATCACCGGTTGCTCCAGGCCCGAATGTTCGCGCAGCTCCGGTTTCCAGTAAGGGTTGGGCAGGCAGCGCACGTCGAACACCAGGTCGGCATCTACCGGCATCCCGCGCTTGAAGCCGAAGGATTCGATGAGAAAGGCCGTGCCGGGTTCGGGCTTGTTCAGCAGACGCAACTTGATGGTGTCGCGCAGCTGGTAGAGGTTGAGGTGGGTGGTGTCGATCTTCAGGTCAGCGAGGTCGGCGATCGGGCCGAGCAGCTGGCTTTCATCGTCGATCGCTTCGGCCAGCGAGCGGGTGGCGCTGGTCAGCGGATGGCGCCGACGGGTCTCGGAAAAGCGCTTGAGCAGCGTCTCCGGCTCCGCGTCGAGGAACAGCACGTCGGACTGGATGTGCCGGGCGCGGACTTCGGCGAGCAACTCGGGAAAGCGCTGCAGGTGGCTAGGCAGGTTGCGCGCATCGATGGATACGGCGACCAGCGGCTGGGCGAGTTCGGTGTGGATCAGCGCCCGTTCGGCGAGCTCGGGCAGCAGGCCGGCCGGAAGGTTGTCGATGCAATAGAAGCCGTTGTCTTCCAGCACGTCGAGCGCGGTGCTCTTGCCCGATCCGGATCTGCCGCTGACGATGATCAGACGCATAGGTTGGCCTTAGTGCCCGCTCTGTACGTCCACCACGACCTGATACAGGGCCTCGCTGCTATCCGCCGCACGCAGGCGCTCGCGCACCTCGGCACGGTCGAGCATGCTGGCTATCTGGCGGAGCAATTCGAGGTGTTCATCGGTGGCCGCCTGCGGCACCAGCAGGACGAACAGCAGGTCCACCGGTGCACCGTCGATGGCGTCGAAGTCGACCGCCGTTTCCAGGTGCATGACCGCGCTGATCGGCGATTCGCAGCCGGCAAGACGGCAGTGGGGAATGGCGATACCGTTGCCGAAGCCGGTGGAACCGAGCTTTTCGCGGGCAACTAGGCTTTCGAAGATGTCCTGGGTTTCCAGGGTCGGTAACTCGCGGGCGATCAGTTGGGCGATCTGCTCGAGTACACGTTTCTTGCTGCCGCCCGGCACGCCGACGAGGGCGCGACCGGGGGTCAGGATATTTTCAAGTCGGATCATAGGGGAGGGTCAGCGAGCCGCAGCACCTTGCTGTCGGTTCAGTTGCTTTTCCTTGTGCTTGATCAGCTGGCGATCCAGTTTGTCGACCAGCAGGTCGATGGCCGCGTACATGTCGTCATGCTCCGCATTGGCGACCACTTCGCCCCCGGCGATGCGCAGGGTGGCTTCGATTTTCTGTTTCAGCTTTTCGACTTCCATGATCACCTGGACGTTGGTGATCTTGTCGAAGTGTCGCTCGAGGCGACTGAATTTCTCCTCGATATAGTCGCGTAGGGCGTCGGTCACATCCAGTTGATGGCCACTGATGTTGACTTGCATACCGCTTCTCCTTGTTGCCGCTTAGAAGAGACAGGCTGACGGGCCTGCCACCGAAAATCTGGCGTTTGAGGCTCTTTTGCCGCTCTCCGGCTATCCGGAGCAGGGGAAGGCGGATGCCTTCGTTTCGGGGCTGACTACATCAGTCGCTTGCGTTCGCTCGAAGGCGCTATGCCCAGCGATTCGCGGTACTTGGCGACTGTGCGACGTGCCACCTGAATGCCCTGTGCTTCCAGTAAACCAGCGATCTTGCTGTCGCTCAACGGCTTTTTCGCGTTTTCCGCGGCGACCAGTTTCTTGATGATCGCGCGGATCGCGGTGGACGAGCATTCGCCCCCTTCCGCGGTGCTGACGTGGCTGGAGAAAAAGTATTTCAGTTCGTAGATGCCACGCGGGGTGTGCATGAACTTCTGCGTGGTGACGCGGGAAATCGTCGATTCGTGCATGCCCACGGCTTCGGCGATGTCGTGCAGAACCAGCGGTTTCATCGCTTCCTCGCCGTACTCGAGGAAGCCGCGCTGGTGTTCGACGATCTGGGTCGCGACCTTCATCAGCGTTTCGTTGCGGCTCTGCAGGCTCTTGATGAACCAGCGCGCTTCCTGCAGCTGATTGCGCATGAAGGTGTTGTCGGCACTGGAGTCGGCGCGGCGGACGAAGCCGGCGTAGTGGGGGTTGACCCGCAGGCGCGGCACCGCTTCCTGGTTCAGCTCAACCAGCCAGCGCTCGTTGTGCTTGCGTACGATGACGTCGGGCACCACGTATTCGGGTTCGCTGGCTTCGATCTGCGAGCCTGGCCGCGGGTTGAGGCTCTGGATCAGTTCGATGATCTGCCGAAGCTCGTCTTCCTTGAGCTTCATGCGCCGCATCAGCTGGCTGTAGTCGCGGCTGCCGAGCAGCTCCAGGTAGTCGCCGACCAGGCGTTGCGCCTCGCTCAGCCACGGGGTCTTCGGCGGTAGCTGGCGCAGTTGCAGGAGCAGGCATTCGCTGAGGTCGCGGGCGGCGATGCCGGCCGGCTCGAACTGTTGGATGCGGTGCAGAACGGCCTCGACTTCATCGAGCTCGATGTCGAGCTCCGGATCGAAGCCTTCGGTGATGTCCGCCAGGGATTCTTCCAGGTAACCCTGGTCGTTGATGCAGTCGATCAGCGTCACGGCGATCAGCCGGTCGGTGTCCGACATCGGCGCTAGATTGAGTTGCCAGAGCAGGTGGCTCTGCAGGCTCTCGCCGCTGGACGTGCGCGAGGTGAAATCCCACTCGTCGTCGTCATTGCTCGGCAGGCTGCTGGCGCTGGTCTGGTAGACGTCTTCCCAGGCGGTGTCGACGGGGAGTTCGCTGGGGATGCGTTCGCTGTCGTGCCAGTCGCCCTCTTCGAGGTTCTCCACGGTGGGTACGGTGGACTCCTGGAACGCCACTTCCTGGGTGCCGGGATTGGGCAGCGCGTCGCCGTCGGCAAGCGGGTCGGTGTTGTCGAAGTCCTCGCCTTCCTCCTGACGCTCGAGCATCGGGTTGGATTCCAGCGCCTCCTGGATTTCCTGTTGCAGGTCCAGGGTGGACAGTTGGAGCAAGCGAATGGCCTGTTGCAGCTGAGGAGTCATCGTCAGCTGCTGGCCCATCTTGAGAACGAGCGATGGTTTCATGGCAGACCTTGATTACCGGCGTCTAACGCCTGTGCACTGCTGAGCGCCGGAGCGCCGCCGGAAGCAAATTATATGCCCGATTTTAGAATGATTTTCCAGAGATGGGGAGCCTTTCCGCAGCGAAAAGCCTTCGCTACAGACGAAACTCGTGGCCCAGATACACCTCTTTGACGATCTGGTTGGCCAGGATCGTCTCGGCATCGCCTTCGGCTATCAGCCGGCCGTCGTTGACGATGTAGGCGGTCTCGCAGATGTCGAGGGTCTCGCGGACGTTGTGATCGGTGATCAGGACGCCGATGCCCTTGTTCTTCAGGTGATGAATGATCTGCTTGATATCACCCACGGAGATCGGGTCGACGCCGGCGAAGGGCTCATCGAGGAGGATGAATTTCGGCGAGGTCGCCAGGGCGCGGGCGATCTCGACGCGGCGACGCTCGCCACCGGACAGGCTCATGCCGCGGTTGTCGCGGATGTGGCTGATGTGGAACTCCTGCAGCAGGTCTTCCAGCGCCTTGCGCCGGCCGGCGCCGTCGAGGTCCTTGCGGGTCTCGAGGATCGCCATGATGTTGTCGGCGACGCTGAGCTTGCGAAAGATCGAGGCTTCCTGCGGTAGGTAGCCGATGCCGGCGCGGGCGCGGCCGTGCATGGGCTGGTGGCTGACGTCCTGATCATCGATCAGCACGCGGCCCTGATCGGCCTGCACCAGGCCGACGATCATGTAGAAGCAGGTGGTCTTGCCGGCGCCGTTGGGGCCGAGCAGGCCGACCACCTGGCCGCTTTCGATCGACAGGCTGACGTCACGGACGACCTGGCGCCCCTTGTAGCTCTTCGCCAGGTGCTGGGCTTTCAGTGTGGCCATTACTGGGGTTGCCCCTGCTGCTCTTTTTTCTTCGGCTGGATCACCATGTCCACCCGCGGACGCGGCGCGGTGACGTTGTTGCCGGTCGCGCGGCCGGCATTCACGATCTGCCGCTGGGTGTCATAGACGATCTTCTCGCCCTGGAAGGTGTTGCCCTGCTGCACGACCTTGGCCTGGTCGATCAGGACGATACGTTCGTTGTCGGCGAAATACTGGATGGTCAGGCCATAGGCCTTGACCAGCGGCTTGTCGGCCGCCGGCTTCTGCTCGTAGTAGGCGGGCCGGCCGACCGAGGTGAAGACCTTGATGTCGCCGTTCTTGTCCTGGGTGATGGTCACCGTGTCGCCGGTGATCTTCAGGGTGCCCTGGGTGATCACCACGCCGCCGCGGTAGACGGCCACGCCCTGCTTGTCGTCGAGTTCGGCGCTGTCCGCCTGGACGCGGATCGGCTGGTCGCGGTCGGAGGGGAGGGCCCATGCGCCTGCGCTTCCTAGCGCGCCGCCCAGGCTGATCAACAGGGGAAGAGCACGGAGGGAGAAACTTTTAACGAGCCTCATACTGGCCTCTTACGTTGGACTTCAGGGTCATCCTGTTGTCATTCAGATACGCTTTCATTCCATTTGCCGTGGTCACCCCGTTGGCGGCGTCGATTCTAACGGCTTGCTCGGTCTGCGCATATTGCTGCTTGGGGAATACGGTCAGGCGGCTGGTGGTGAGGACCGTCGGGCGGCCCTTGGCGTCGGTTCGCTCGACGCGCACCGCATCGATCAGTTCGGCCTGAGTGCCGCCGGGCGCGACTTCCGCGCGGTCGCTGCGTACATGCCAGGGCAGGTCCGTGCCGCGATAGAGCATCAGATCCGGGGCGCTGACCAGGGTGATGTCGCTGGTCTTGACGTGTTCCAGCTTGGTCGCGGTCATCTCGTACTGCAACTTGCCATCGGGCTGGTACTGCAGGGTGTGGGCATTGTCCGCGTAGAAATCGATCTCGGTGTCGTCGGCCTTGGTGCTTGGTCGGTCGAGGAAGGTCTCCGGGCGGATGTTCCAGTAACCGAGCGCCACGAGCAGTGCGGCGAACAGGGCCAGGGGGCCGAAGGTGCGCAGTTTACGAAGCATCGCAGGACCTCAGAGGTAGGCTGACTGGGCAGCGTCGAGCGTGCCCTGGGCGGCCATGATGAACTCGCAGAATTCGCGCGCCGCACCTTCGCCGCCGCGGGCGCGGGTGACGCCGTGGGCATGCCGGCGAACGAAGGCGTCGGCGCTGGCCACCGCCATGCCCAGACCCACCCGGCGAATCACCGGCAGGTCAGGGAGGTCGTCACCGAGGTAGGCGACCTGGGCGTAGTCCAGGCCGAGCTGGCCGAGCAGCTCGTCGAGCACCACCAGTTTGTCTTCGCGACCCTGATAAAGGTGCTGGATGCCGAGGTTCTGTGCGCGGCGCTCGACCACCGGCGTCTTGCGTCCGCTGATGATCGCGGTGGTCACGCCGGAGCCGATCAGCATCTTGATGCCGTGGCCGTCCAGCGTGTTGAACGTCTTGAATTCGCTGCCATCGGTGAGGAAGTACAGCTTGCCGTCGGTGAGCACGCCGTCGACATCGAAGATCGCCAGCTTGATCGCCCGCGCGCGTTGCAGCAGGTCGGCATCGCCCATCACATCACCCCCGCGCGCAGCAGGTCGCCCAGGTTGAACGCGCCGATCGGCTTGTCGGCCTCGTCGACCACCACCAGCGCGCTGATCTTGTTGTCTTCCATGATCTTCAGCGCCTCGGCGGCGAGCATGTCGGGGCGCGCGGTCTTGCCATGCACGGTCATGACCTCGTCGATCAGCGCCTGGCGAATGTCCAGGTCGCGGTCCAGTGCGCGGCGCAGGTCGCCGTCGGTGAAGATTCCGGCGAGGTGACCCTCCGGATCGGTCACCGCCGTCATGCCCAGGCCTTTCTGGCTCATTTCCAGCAGCGCCTGGCGCAGCGACGTGCCCTTGGCCACCTGCGGCAGCGCCGCGCCGCTGTGCATCACGTTCTCGACCTTGAGCAGCAGGCGCCGGCCCAGCGCGCCGCCGGGATGGGAGAAGGCGAACTGTTCGGCGGTGAAGCCGCGCGCTTCCATCAAGGCGATCGCCAGCGCATCGCCGAGGACCAGCGCGGCGGTGGTGGAGGAGGTTGGCGCCAGGCTCAGCGGGCAGGCCTCCTTGTCGACGCCGGCGTCCAGGTGCACGTCGGAGGCGAGCGCGAGCAGTGATTGCGGATTGCCGGTCATGCCGATCAGCTTGATCCCGAGGCGCTTGATCAGCGGCAGCAAGGTGACGATTTCGGCGGCGGTGCCGGAGTTCGACAGCGCCAGCACCACGTCATCGCCGGTGATCATGCCCATGTCGCCATGGCTAGCTTCGGCCGGGTGGACGAAGAACGACGTGGTGCCGGTGCTCGCCAGGGTGGCGGCGATCTTGCGGCCGATGTGGCCTGACTTGCCCATGCCGAGCACCACCACGCGACCCTTGCTGGCGAGGATCAGCTCGCAGGCTCGGGTGAACTCGCCGTCTAGGCGGGGCAGCAGGCCCTCGATCGCTTCGATTTCCAGGCGGATCGTGCGTTGGGCCGATTGGATCAGGTCGTTCGATGGAGTCATGGGCGGCGGCGGTTCGATCAAAAGGGAACGATTATACCGGCAAAGGCCGTTGACGCTCACCTGCCTTCGCCCGGGGCGCGCGGGCAAAACATGCAACCGCATGCGTCGCCGTCTTTGGGCGCTGTCGCGGCGGTGCTATAGTGCGCGCCCAAACCGGCTGGCCGCAAAACGCCTGTGCCCTCCCGAGAGCGCACGGCGTCTGCTGCATAGGCTGTGTGGCAAGGAGTATCAATGAGCGGCGATAACGGTTATGCGGTCGAGCTGAAGGGCGTCACCTTCATGCGCGGCACGCGTAGCATCATGAACAATGTCGACATCCGTATTCCGCGTGGCAAGGTCACCGGGATCATGGGGCCGTCCGGCAGTGGCAAGACCACCCTTCTTCGGCTCATCGCCGCCCAACTGAAGCCTTCCAGTGGCGAGGTGTGGGTCAACGGGTACAACCTGCCGTGCCTGTCGCGCCACGAACTGTTCGACATGCGCAAGCAGATGGGCGTGCTGTTCCAGAGCGGCGCGCTGTTCACCGACCTCGACGTGTTCGAGAACGTCGCGTTTCCGCTGCGCGTTCACACCAAGCTGCCCGAAGAAATGATCCGCGACATCGTCCTGATGAAGCTGCAGGCGGTCGGCCTGCGTGGTGCCGTCGAGCTGATGCCCGACGAACTCTCCGGTGGCATGAAGCGCCGCGTCGCGCTGGCCCGGGCCATCGCGCTGGACCCGCAGATCCTCATGTACGATGAGCCCTTCGTAGGCCAGGACCCGATCGCCATGGGCGTCCTGGTGCGCCTGATCCGGCTGCTCAACGATGCCCTCGGCATCACCAGCATCGTGGTTTCCCATGACCTCGCCGAAACCGCCAGCATCGCCGACTACATCTATGTGGTGGGCGACTCCCAGGTTCTCGGCCACGGTACGCCGCAGTCCCTGCGCGAGTCGGATAACCCGCGCATCCGCCAGTTCATGAAAGGCACTCCGGACGGTCCGGTGCCGTTCCACTATCCGGCAGCGGACTTCCGCGACGAACTCCTGGGGGGGCGCTGATGCGCAAGAAGTCTGTCCTCGAACGGGTGCGTCTGCTCGGCAAGGCCGGCATCGACACGCTCGCCGCATTGGGGCGTTCCACGCTGTTCCTGCTACGCGCCCTGTTCGGGCGTAGCGAGCTGGGCGGCGGCATGCAGCTTCTGGTTCGCCAGCTGTATTCGGTCGGCGTGATGTCGCTGGCGATCATCGTGGTGTCCGGCATGTTCATCGGCATGGTGCTGGCGCTGCAGGGCTACAACATCCTTAGCAAGTACGGCTCGGACCAGGCGGTCGGCCAGATGGTCGCGCTGACCCTGCTGCGCGAGCTCGGCCCGGTGGTCACCGCCTTGCTGTTCGCCGGTCGCGCCGGGTCGGCCCTGACGGCCGAGATCGGCAACATGAAGTCCACCGAACAGCTTTCCAGCCTGGAAATGATCGGTGTCGATCCGCTCAAGTACATCATCGCGCCGCGCCTGTGGGCCGGTTTCATTTCCATGCCGCTGCTGGCGATGATCTTCAGCGTGGTCGGCATCTGGGGCGGGGCGATGGTCGCCGTGGACTGGCTGGGAGTCTACGAAGGCTCCTTCTGGTCGAACATGCAGGGCAGCGTCACCTTCACCTCGGACGTGCTCAACGGAGTGATCAAGAGCGTCGTTTTCGCCTTCGTGGTGACCTGGATCGCCGTGTTCCAGGGCTACGACTGCGAGCCGACCTCCGAAGGAATCGGCCGCGCGACGACCCGAACCGTGGTCTACGCCTCTCTGGCCGTGCTCGGGCTGGACTTTATTCTGACCGCTTTGATGTTTGGAGATTTCTGATGCAAATCCGCACCCTCGAAATTGGTGTCGGCCTGTTTCTTCTGGCCGGGCTGCTGGCACTGCTGCTGCTCGCGCTGCGCGTCAGCGGTCTGTCGCCGACGGCGGATACCAATACCTACACGCTGTATGCGCACTTCGACAACATTGCGGGTCTTACCGTAAGGGCGAAGGTGACCATGGCCGGTGTCAACATCGGCAAGATCACCGCTATCGACCTGGACCGCGATACCTACACCGGTCGCGTGACCATGGCGATAGACGAGTCGGTGAACAACCTGCCGACCGATTCGACCGCGTCGATCCTCACGGCTGGCCTGCTGGGCGAGAAATACATCGGCATCAGCGTCGGCGGCGAGGAGGAAGTGCTGAAGGAGGGCGGCACCATTCGCGACACGCAATCGTCGCTGGTGCTGGAAGACCTCATCGGCAAGTTCCTGATGAATTCGGTGAATAAAGAAGCCAAATGAGGATGTGCACCATGATGACTGCCTTGCGCCGCGGCCTGCTGATCCTGCTTGCCGCTCTGCCGCTCTTCGCCAACGCCGCGCCCTCCGCGCAGCAGGTCGTGCAGAAGACCGTGGACGAGCTGCTTTCCGACCTGCAGGCCAACAAGCAGCAGTACAGCACCGACCGTGAGGCCTTCTACAAGGCGCTCAACGACATCCTCGGGCCGGTCGTCGACTCCCAGGGCATTTCTCGCAGCATCATGACCGTGAAGTACTCGCGCAACGCGTCGCCCGAGCAGATCAGCCGCTTCGAGGAGAACTTCAAGCGCAGCCTGATGCAGTTCTACGGCAACGCGCTGCTCGAATACGACAACCAGGACATCAAGGTGCAGTCCGCCAAGGAAGACGGCGAGCGCGCCACCGTCGGCATGAACGTGACCGACAGCAAGGGCACCGTCTACCCGATTTCCTACACCCTGGTGAAGCTCAACGACCAGTGGATGCTGCGCAACGTGATCATCAATGGCATCAACATCGGCAAGCTGTTCCGCGACCAGTTCGCCGACGCGATGCAGAAGAACGGCAACAACCTGGACAAGACCATCGACGGCTGGGCCCAGGTGGTCGAGAAGGCCAAGGAAACCGAGGCCGGCAAGAAGGCGGCGGCCGCGCAATGAGCGACGTCAGCCTTGCCAGCATTCGCGAGGATGCGCCGGGTGAGCTGGCCCTGGTCGGCGTGATCGACTACGGCTCGGGGCCGGCCTTGCGCGAAGCCGGTCGCGAGCTGATCGCGGCAAGCAGCGTCAACCGCCTGGTCATCGACTGCGCCGACGTGGAGAAATCCAGCAGCGTCGGCATTTCCCTGCTGCTGTCGTTCATGCGCGATGCCAGGCAGGCCGGCAAGTCGCTGGTGGTGCGCAATCTGCCCTGCGACATGCGGCAGATCGCGCAGGTGAGCGAGGTGCTCGAGGTCCTGCCGCTGGAAGCCTGAGCGCGTCCGATCTGCGGATTCGCAGGCGCGGGGCTTTTTTTGTATCATTGCCGGCCCGCGAGCCCAGGCTCTGCCGTCAAGTATTCGTGCGTCGATCGAGGTTCAACATGCAGGCCACACAAGTGAAACAATTCCTGGAAGAGAAACTGCCGGGAGCCGTGGTGGAAGTCGAAGGCGAAGGCTGCAATTTCCAGTTGAACCTGATCAGCGACGAGTTGGCCGCGCTCGGCCCGGTCAAGCGCCAGCAGCAGGTCTACAGCCATCTCAATCCCTGGATCGCCGACGGCAGCATCCATGCGGTGACCATGAAGTTCTACAGCCAGAGCGCCTGGGCTGAGCGCGCCTGAGGCGCGCCGTTCACCTCCACACCCCATTCACGAGGCAGCCGCGCACTCCTTCGCCGCGGCGCCCGATTCATCCAACGCGGCCCGCGAGCCTGCTGGCGACGAGATTCCCATGGACAAACTGATCATTACCGGCGGCATTCCCCTGAAGGGTGAAATCCGCATCTCCGGGGCGAAGAACTCGGCGCTGCCGATCCTCGCCGCGACCCTGCTGGCCGATACCCCGGTCACCGTGTGCAACCTGCCGCACCTGCACGACATCACCACAATGATCGAGCTGTTCGGGCGCATGGGCGTGGAACCGGTGATCGACGAGAAGCTCAGCGTCGAAGTCGATGCCAGCAGCATCAAGACGCTGGTCGCGCCCTACGAGCTGGTCAAGACCATGCGTGCCTCGATCCTCGTGCTCGGTCCGATGGTCGCCCGGTTCGGCGAGGCCGAGGTGGCGCTGCCTGGCGGTTGCGCGATCGGTTCGCGTCCGGTCGACCTGCACATTCGCGGTCTCGAGGCGATGGGCGCGCAGATCGACGTCGAAGGCGGCTACATCAAGGCCCGCGCACCGGCGGGTGGCCTGCGTGGCGCCAAGTTCTTCTTCGATACGGTCAGCGTGACCGGCACCGAGAACATCATGATGGCCGCGGCCCTGGCCAACGGCCGCAGCGTGCTGGAAAACGCCGCGCGCGAGCCCGAAGTGGTCGACCTGGCCAACTTCCTGATCGCCATGGGCGCGCAGATCAGCGGTGCCGGCACCGACACCATCGTCATCGACGGCGTCAAGCGCCTCGGCGGCGGACGCTACAGCGTGATGCCCGACCGCATCGAGACCGGCACCTACCTTGCCGCTGCCGCCGCCACCGGTGGTCGGGTAAAGCTCAAGGACACCGATCCGACCATCCTCGAAGCCGTGCTGCTCAAGCTCCAGGAAGCCGGCGCCTCGATCGATACCGGCGACAACTGGATCGCCCTCGACATGAAGGGCAACCGGCCGAAGGCGGTGAACATTCGCACCGCGCCGTACCCGGCGTTCCCCACCGACATGCAGGCGCAGTTCATCTCCCTCAACGCCATCGCCGAAGGCACCGGTGCGGTGATCGAGACGGTGTTCGAGAACCGCTTCATGCACGTCTACGAGATGAACCGCATGGGCGCGCAGATCCTCGTCGAAGGCAACACCGCCATCGTCACCGGCGTGCCGAAGCTCAAGGGCGCTCCCGTCATGGCCACCGACCTGCGCGCCTCCGCCAGCCTGGTGATCGCCGGCCTGGTGGCCGAGGGCGACACGCTGATCGACCGCATCTACCACATCGACCGTGGCTACGAATGCATCGAGGAAAAACTGCAGTTGCTGGGCGCGAAGATCCGTCGCGTGCCGGGCTAGTAAGGAATCGCAATGCTCACCATCGCGCTGTCCAAGGGACGCATTCTCGACGATACCCTGCCGCTGCTGGCCGAGGCTGGCATCGTGCCGACCGAGAATCCGGACAAGAGCCGCAAGCTGATCATCCCCACCACCCAGGATGACGTGCGCCTGCTGATCGTTCGCGCCACCGATGTGCCGACCTACGTCGAGCACGGTGCCGCCGACCTCGGCGTGGCCGGCAAGGATGTGCTGATGGAGTACGGCGGGCAGGGCCTCTACGAGCCGCTCGACCTGCGCATCGCCAAGTGCAAGCTGATGACCGCTGGCGCCATTGGCGCGCCGATGCCCAAGGGCCGGCTGCGCGTGGCGACCAAGTTCGTCAACGTCGCCAAGCGCTACTACGCCGAGCAGGGCCGCCAGGTCGACATCATCAAGCTCTACGGTTCGATGGAGCTGGCGCCGCTGGTGGGCCTGGCCGACAAGATCATCGACGTGGTCGACACCGGCAACACGCTGAAGGCCAACGGCCTCGAAGCGCAGGAGCTGATCGCCACCATCAGCTCCCGGCTGATCGTCAACAAGGCGTCGATGAAGATGCAGCACGCACGCATCCAGGCGCTGATCGACACCCTGCGCGCGGCCGTCGAACGACACCATCACTGACCACCGTGCGGCCCGGCCGCATCCGCCTATCCGCGTCATAGCCATATTCTCAGGTGCCCGCGCGGACGGCTTGGTAGTCTAGCGGCGCCTGAGACCTGTCCACGATCCGCCGCGCCGATCGGGCCGTGTCGAAAGCGTATCCGGGGTGGCTTCATGAACCGCCTCGTGCCGCTTTTGCCCCGCCTCCTCTGCGTGCGCGATGATCTCGACAGCTCATCGAATCGCCAATCAAGAGGCTCGCCATGACCGCTCCCATCGCCATCCGCCGACTCGACGCCACCGATCCGGATTTCGCCACGCATCTGGATCATCTGCTGAGCTGGGAGAGCGTGTCCGACGAGGGCGTCAACCAGCGCGTGCTGGACATCATCCGCGCCGTGCGCGAGCGCGGCGATGCGGCGCTGGTCGACTACACCCGCCAGTTCGACGGCCTCGACGTCGCCAGCATGGCCGACCTGATCCTGCCCCGCGAGCGCCTGGAACTGGCGCTGCAGCGCATCACCCCGGCACAGCGCGAGGCGCTGGAGAAGGCCGCCGAGCGGGTGCGCAGCTACCACGAGAAACAGAGACAGGACTCCTGGACCTACACCGAGGCCGACGGCACGGTGCTCGGGCAGAAGGTCACGCCGCTGGATCGCGCCGGGCTCTACGTGCCGGGCGGCAAGGCCTCGTACCCGTCGTCGGTGCTGATGAACGCGATTCCGGCCAAGGTCGCCGGCGTGCCGGAAGTGGTGATGGTGGTGCCGACGCCTCGCGGCGAGATCAACGAGATCGTCCTCGCCGCCGCCGCCATTTCCGGCGTGGATCGCGTGTTCACCATCGGTGGCGCACAGGCCGTCGCCGCGCTGGCCTACGGCACCGAAAGCGTGCCGCCGGTGGACAAGATCGTCGGCCCCGGCAACATCTACGTCGCTACCGCCAAGCGCCACGTGTTCGGCAAGGTCGGCATCGACATGATCGCCGGTCCCTCGGAAATCCTCGTCGTCTGCGACGGCCAGACCGATCCGGACTGGATCGCCATGGACCTGTTCTCCCAGGCCGAGCACGACGAGGACGCGCAGTCGATCCTGGTCAGCGCGGACGCCGCCTTCCTCGATCGTGTCGCCGAAAGCATCGCCCGGCTGCTGCCGACGATGGAGCGCGAGGCGATCATCCGCGCCTCCATCGAAGGCCGCGGCGCGCTGATCCACGTCGCCGACACCGCCCAGGCCATCGAAGTCGCCAACCGTATCGCGCCCGAGCACCTCGAGCTGTCGGTGGCCGAGCCGGAGCAGTGGCTGCCGCAGATCCGCCATGCCGGGGCGATCTTCATGGGGCGTTACACCGCCGAAGCGCTGGGCGACTACTGCGCCGGGCCGAACCACGTGCTGCCGACCTCCGGCACCGCGCGGTTCTCCTCGCCGCTGGGCGTGTACGACTTCCAGAAGCGCTCTTCGATCATCCACTGCTCGGCCGCCGGTGCCTCCGAGCTGGGCAAGGTGGCCTCGGTGCTCGCTCGCGGCGAGTCTCTGACCGCTCACGCGCGTAGTGCCGAGTACCGGATCAAGTGAGTAGGGTGCGCCGTGCGCACCTTGTGAGTGTTCCGGTGCGCACGGCGCACCCTATGGGGTCGTAGCTTCGTGCATCGAGCGAAGCGATACCCGTCACCCCTAATGCAACGTATTCGAGGAGAGAAGGGCAGATGAGCAAATTCTGGAGCCCCTTCGTCAAGAACCTGGTGCCCTACGTGCCGGGCGAGCAGCCGAAACTGACCAAACTGGTCAAGCTGAACACCAACGAGAACCCCTATGGCCCGTCGCCGAAAGCGATCGCCGCCATGCAGGCCGAGCTGGGCGACGCCCTGCGCCTGTACCCGGACCCGAACGGCGAGCGCCTCAAGCAGGCGGTCGCCGCGTTCCATGGCGTGCGCGCGGAGCAGGTCTTCGTCGGCAACGGTTCCGACGAGGTCCTGGCCCACGCGTTCTACGGGCTGTTCCAGCACGACCAGCCGCTGCTGTTCCCGGACATCAGCTACAGCTTCTATCCGGTCTATTGCGGCCTCTACGGCATCGATTACCGCACCGTACCGCTGGATGACGCCTTCCAGATCCGCATCGAGGATTACGCGCAGCCCAACGGCGGCATCGTCTTCCCCAACCCGAACGCGCCGACCGGCTGCCTGCTCGGTCTCGACGCCATCGAGCAACTGCTCGGTGCCAACCCCGATTCGGTGGTGCTGGTCGACGAGGCGTACATCGACTTCGGCGGCGTCAGCGCGGTGAGCCTGGTGGACCGCTATCCGAACCTGCTGGTCTGCCAGACCTTGTCGAAGTCGCGCTCGCTGGCCGGGTTGCGCGTCGGCCTGGCGATCGGTCACCCGCAGCTGATCGAAGCGCTGGAACGGATCAAGAACAGCTTCAACTCCTACCCGCTGGATCGCATCGCCATCGCCGGCGCGGCGGCGGCGTTCGAGGACCAGGCGTATTTCGAGCAGACCTGCGCGGCGGTGATCGACAGCCGCGAGAAGCTGGTGGGCGAGCTGAAGGGGCTGGGGTTCGAGGTGTTGCCGTCGGCGGCGAACTTCGTCTTCGCCCGGCATCCGCAGCGCGATGCGGCGCAGCTGGCGGCCGGGGTGCGCGAGCAGGGCGTCATCGTGCGACACTTCACGGCGCCGCGCATCGCCCAGTTCCTGCGCATCAGCATCGGTACGCCGGAGCAGAACGCGGCGTTGATCGAGGCGCTGTCCGGGCTGGGCCTGCCGCAGGCCTGAGCGAAGCACGGGTAAGAAAAGGCCGGGGCGCGTCGTGCGTCCCGGCCTTTTTCGTTGCGGCGGGCCTACTTCTTGTTCGGCGTCGCGGCCGGGGCAGGGGGCGCCGGGGGCGGGCGCACGCCGACCGGAGCCTTGAAACTCAGCGGCTTGCCGTTGCGCAGCACGTCGATGGTGACGTTCTCGCCGGGGTGCACGCGGGCGACCTGGTTCATCGCCGCGCGACCGTCCCGCGCGGTCACGCCGTCGATGCTGACGATCACGTCGCCGGGTTGCAGGCCGGCCTTCTGCGCGGGGCCTCCGTTATAGACGCCAGCCACCAGCACGCCGCTGTCCAGCTTGAACGAGGTCGCCAGTTCGGGCGTCAACTGCTGCACCTCGATCCCCAGCCAGCCGCGGATCACCTGGCCGTGCTCGATGATCGCTTCCATCACTTCCTGGGCCAGCTTCACCGGGATGGCGAAGCCGATGCCCAGCGAGCCGCCGCTGGTGCTGTTGGAGAAGATCGCGGTGTTGATGCCGATCAGATTGCCCTGCACGTCGACCAGCGCCCCGCCGGAGTTGCCGGGGTTGATCGCGGCGTCGGTCTGGATGAAGTCGGCGTAGGTGTTCAGCTTCTGGTCCTGGTAGCGGCCGGTGGCGCTGATGATGCCCATGGTCACCGTCTGGCCGACGCCGAAGGGGTTGCCGATGGCCAGCACGACGTCGCCGACGGCGATGTCGTCGGAGCGGCCGAGGGTGATCGCGGGCAGCTTCGGCAGGTCGATCTTGAGTACCGCGAGGTCGGTTTCCGGATCGCTGCCGACCACCCGGGCGAGGGCGTCGCGGCCGTCCTTGAGGGCCACGATGATCTGGTCGGCGCCGGCGGTGACGTGGTTGTTGGTCAGCAGGTAGCCTTCGTGGCTCATGATCACCGCCGAGCCGAGGCTCGACTCCATGCGCCGCTGGCGGGGCATGTTGTCACCGAAGAAGCGGCGGAACAGCGGGTCGTCGAGCAGCGGGTTGCTGGCCTTGTTGATCACCTTGGTGGTGTACAGGTTGGCTACCGCCGGCGCCGCGGCGACCACCGCGCTGGCGTAGGACACCGGGCCCTGGCGCTGCGGCAGGATCGAGATCGGCGCCTGCTGCAGGTTGACCTCGTGGCTGGGTATGCCGACCCACTCGGGATAGCGCTGAATGATCAGCATCGCCAGCAGCAAACCCACCACCAGGGGCCAGGCGAAGAAGCGCAGAGCCTTGAGCATCGCAGGAAAGTCTCGTCGGGAAATGGAGCGCGCCGTATCGGCGTCGCGGGTCGTACTGGCAGCGGTGCGGCGCGGATCGGTCCCCGCGCGGCGCCCGAAGTGGCGGCATTATAAGGGCTGGCCGGGTAAAAACGAGGGGCAGCGGTTTCACCTGCTGCCGCGCTTTTCCGTAGTATGGGCGGCCCTTGCCGAAGCCTGCCTCCGGGCCGGTTTCTCGTCCCGAACCCTTGCGTGGAGAAGCCCATGGCTGTCGCCCTGAGTGCCCTGGTCGAAGAGGCCGATCGTTACCTGAATGCCGCACGCATCCAGGATTACTGCCCCAATGGCCTGCAGGTCGAAGGACGACCGCAGGTGCAGCGGATCGTCAGCGGCGTGACCGCGAGCCAGGCCCTGCTGGACGCCGCGGCCGAGGTCGAGGCGGACGTGGTGCTGGTCCATCACGGTTACTTCTGGAAGAGCGAAGATCCCTGCGTGGTCGGCATGAAGCGCCGCCGCCTGAAGACCCTGCTGGTCCACGACATGAGCCTGCTGGCCTATCACCTGCCGCTGGACGTGCATGCCGAGGTCGGCAACAACGTGCAGCTGGCGCGCCAGCTCGACCTGATCGTCGAGGGCCCGCTGGAGCCGGAGAATCCGCGCAACGTGGCGCTGGTAGGTTCGCTCGCCGAACCCATGGCGGCGCGCGATTTCGCCCGGCGCGTGCAGAACGTCCTGCTGCGCGAACCGCTGCTGATCGAGGGCGATACGCCGATCCAGCGGGTCGCCTGGTGCACGGGCGGGGCGCAGGGCTACATCGATCAGGCGATCGCCGCCGGCGTCGACCTGTACCTCACCGGCGAGGCGTCGGAGCAGACCTTCCACAGCGCGCGGGAGAATGGCGTGAGCTTCATCGCCGCCGGCCACCACGCCACGGAGCGCTATGGCGTGCAGGCGCTAGGCGATTATCTGGCGCGCCGATTCGCCCTCGAACACCTGTTCATCGATTGCCCCAACCCGATCTGAGCAGGCGTTTCCGAGGGCATAACGCTAGATCGTTTCGATCTAGATGGCTCCCTGAATAGAAGAAGGCGCTGTGCTAGAGTGCGCGCTCGTCCACGGCCCGTCTGGCCGTATGTACCGATATCCGTGAGTAACCATGGTCGACAAACTGACGCATCTGAAGCAGCTGGAAGCCGAGAGCATCCACATCATTCGCGAGGTCGCCGCCGAGTTCGACAACCCGGTGATGCTGTATTCCATCGGCAAGGATTCCGCCGTGATGCTGCATCTGGCGCGCAAGGCCTTCTTCCCCGGCAAGCTGCCGTTCCCGGTCATGCACGTCGACACGCGCTGGAAATTCCAGGAGATGTACCGTTTCCGCGACAAGATGGTCGCCGAGATGGGCCTCGATCTGATCACCCACATCAACCCGGACGGCGTGGCGCAGAACATCAACCCCTTCACCCACGGCAGTGCCAAGCACACCGACATCATGAAGACCGAAGGGCTGAAGCAGGCGCTCGACAAGTACGGTTTCGATGCGGCCTTCGGTGGCGCGCGGCGCGACGAAGAGAAGTCTCGTGCCAAGGAGCGCGTGTATTCCTTCCGCGACAGCAAGCACCGCTGGGACCCGAAGAACCAGCGTCCGGAGCTGTGGAACGTCTACAACGGCAAAGTGAAGAAGGGCGAGTCGATCCGCGTGTTCCCGCTCTCCAACTGGACCGAGCTGGACATCTGGCAGTACATCTATCTGGAACAGATCCCGATCGTGCCGCTGTATTTCGCCGCCGAGCGCGACGTCATCGAGAAGAACGGCACGCTGCTGATGATCGACGACGAGCGCATCCTCGAGTACCTCACGGACGAAGAGAAAGCCCGCATCCAGAAGAAGAGGGTGCGTTTCCGTACCCTCGGTTGCTACCCGCTGACCGGTGCGGTGGAGTCCGATGCGACCAGCCTCACCGACATCATCCAGGAAATGCTCCTGACCCGGACTTCCGAACGCCAGGGCCGCGTGATCGATCACGACGGCGCCGGCTCGATGGAAGAGAAAAAACGTCAGGGGTACTTTTGATATGTCGCACCAATCCGAACTGATCAGCGAGGACATCCTCGCCTACCTGGCCCAGCACGAACGCAAGGAGCTGCTGCGCTTCCTCACCTGCGGCAACGTCGACGACGGCAAGAGCACCCTGATCGGGCGCCTGCTGCACGACTCCAAGATGATCTACGAGGACCATCTGGAAGCCATCACCCGCGACTCCAAGAAGGTCGGCACCACCGGTGACGACATCGATCTGGCGCTGCTGGTCGACGGTCTGCAGGCCGAGCGCGAGCAGGGCATCACCATCGATGTCGCCTACCGCTATTTCTCCACCGCCAAGCGCAAGTTCATCATCGCCGACACCCCCGGCCATGAGCAGTACACCCGCAACATGGCCACCGGCGCGTCCACCTGCGACCTGGCGATCATCCTCATCGATGCGCGCTACGGCGTGCAGACGCAGACCAAGCGCCACAGCTTCATCGCCTCCCTGCTGGGCATCCGCCACATCGTCGTGGCGATCAACAAGATGGACATCAACGGTTTCGACCAGGCGGTGTTCGAGCAGATCAAGGCCGATTACCTGGCCTTCGCCGAGCACATCCAACTGAAGCCGACCACCCTCGAGTTCGTGCCGATGTCGGCGCTCAAGGGCGATAACGTGGTCAACCGCAGCGAGCGCTCGCCGTGGTACACCGGCAAGCCGCTGATGGAAATTCTCGAGACCGTGGAGATCGCCGGCGACCGCAATTTCGACGACATGCGCTTCCCGGTGCAGTATGTCAACCGGCCGAACCTGAACTTCCGCGGCTTCGCCGGCACCCTGGCCAGCGGCGTGGTGCACAAGGGCGACGACGTCGTCGTGCTGCCGTCGGGCAAGGGCAGCCGGGTCAAGTCCATCGTCACCTACGAGGGCGAACTGGAGCAGGCCGGGCCTGGCCAGGCGATCACCCTGACCCTGGAAGACGAGATCGACGTGTCGCGCGGCGACATGCTGGTGCACGCCGACAACCGTCCCCAGGTGGTCGACAGCTTCGACGCCATGCTGGTGTGGATGGCCGAAGAGCCGATGCTGCCGGGCAAGAAATACGACATCAAGCGCGCCACCAGCTACGTGCCGGGCTCGATCGCCAGCCTCGCCCACAAGATCGATATCAACGAACTGCAGGAAGTGCCGGCGAGCACCCTGGCGCTCAACGAGATCGGCAAGGTGCGCATCGCCCTGGATGCCTCCATCGCCCTCGACGGCTACGCGCAAAACCGCACCACCGGCGCCTTCATCGTCATCGACCGGCTCACCAACGGCACTGTCGGCGCCGGCATGATCGTCGCCCAGCCGCTCGGCAGCGGCGTTGGCGGTCATCACGGCGCGCTGGCGCACGTGTCCACCGAGGAGCGCGCCACGCGTTTCGGGCAGCAGCCGGCCACCGTGCTGTTCAGCGGCCTTTCCGGCGCGGGCAAGAGCACCCTGGCCTACGCGGTCGAGCGCAAGCTGTTCGATTCCGGCCGCGCGGTCTACGTGCTGGACGGCCAGAACCTGCGCCACGACCTGAACAAGGGCCTGCCGCAGGACCGTTCCGGGCGCACCGAGAACTGGCGCCGTGCCGCCCACGTGGCACGCCAGTTCAACGAGGCCGGCCTGCTGACGCTGGCCGCGTTCGTTGCCCCGGACGCCGAAGGGCGCGAGCAGGCGAAGACCCTCATCGGCGCGCAGCGGCTGATCACCGTGCACGTCAAGGCGTCCCTGGAAGCCTGCCGCGCGCGCGATCCGCAAGGGTTGTACGCCGCCGGGCAGGGCAACATCCCGGGCGATTCCTTCGCCTACGACGAGCCGCAGGATGCCGATCTGGTCATCGATACCGAACAGGTTTCGCTGGAAGAGGGTGTCAGGCAGGTGCTGGAGTTGCTTCGCCAGCGCGGCGCGATCTAACCCGGCACGCGGCCCGCGGCGTTGAAAGCCGCGGGATCGCCGGACAGGTTCTGAAACGCCGTACGCCAAAAAAGCCCCGCTCGTGCGGGGCTTTTTCGTGTCTGGAGCGCGCCTCGGGTGCCGCGCTTCTCGTCAGGCGTCAGGCGTCAGGCGCCAGGCGAGCTTCCGTGGTGCCGGTTTCACCGCGTGCGGCCAACAAAAAGCCCCGCATTGGCGGGGCTTTCGTCAACCAGTTTGCGACGTCAGTGGCGATTCTTCAGCCCGTAGCCTTCGGCCAGGGTGCCGGCGGTATCGGCGCTTTTCGGCGCGTAGTCCTTCGGCACTTCCACGCTCGCCGGCGGCGTCAGGCGTTCGCGCGGGCTGTAGGCTTCGTCGGCGTGCAGCGCGGCGAGCAGGCGCTGGCGCGTCAGCTCGTCCAGGGCCAGACGGTTGGCGCCGTCGGACAGGTGCTCCTGCACGTCCTGATAGCTCTGGGTGAGTTTCTTCACCAGGCCGGCGGTGGTGTTGAAGTGGGTGACCACTTCGCTCTGGTAGGTATCGAAGCGTTCCTGCAGATCGTCGAGTTGACGCTGCGTGCGATTGGGCGCGGCGTGCGGCAGCAGGCGGGCGACCAGAAAACCGATGGCGATGCCGGCGAGCAGGGTGAGGGCCGGTAGCAACCAGGCCGTAAGCGTCTGTTCCACGAGTCCTTCCTCTATAAACGGCTTTGCTTTACGTTACCGGCTCGGGCCTGGGCTGTATACCGCGATGCGTGTCGCCAGGCTTGTCGTCGCGGCTTTCATGACCGCGACGCCGGATGCGATCGAGGGATCTCGCGATCCCCCTGCCCGGTGGTTTTTCGCGCACTCCGCTGAAATCCGCCGGGGTTCAACCAAGACGAGTCGACCCGCCACGAGGTCACGGAGTTCCCCCTTGCTCAGCCGCGAAACCCCCTTGCTGCTCGACGGCCCCTGCGGCCAACTCGAAGCCCTTCACCTCGACCTGCCCGAGGCCCGTGGCCTGGCGCTGGTCTGCCATCCCAATCCGATCCAGGGCGGCACCATGCTGAACAAGGTGGTTTCCACCCTGCAGCGTTCCGCCCGCGATTCTGGCTACACGACGTTGCGTTTCAATTACCGCGGCGTCGGTGCCAGTGCCGGCGCCTCGGACATGCGCGAGGGCGAAGTGGACGATGCCGAGGCCGCGGCCGACTGGCTGCTGGCACAGCATCCGGGATTGCCGCTGACGCTGCTCGGCTTCTCCTTCGGCGGCTTCGTCGTGGCCAGCCTGGCGGCGCGCCTCGAGGCCCGCGGCATCGCCGTGCAGAAGGTGTTCATGATCGCGCCGGCAGTGATGCGCCTGGGTGCCGACTTCGTCCTGCCGTCGCACGGGCAGATCACCCTGATCCAGCCGGAGCAGGACGAGGTGATCGAGCCGCAGCGGGTGTTCGACTGGAGCGCTGCGCAGGCGCGTGCCCATGAGCTGCTGAAAGTGGCAGAATGCGGCCACTTTTTTCACGGCAAACTGACCGATCTGAAAGATCTGCTGCTGCCTCGCCTCTGACCGAACGCCGCCAACAAGCGAACGCCATGACCACACGCATCCTCACCGGAATCACCACCACCGGCACGCCGCACCTGGGCAACTACGCCGGCGCCATTCGCCCGGCGATCGTCGCCAGCCGCGATCCGCAGGCGGATTCGTTCTATTTCCTCGCCGACTACCACGCGCTGATCAAGTGCGACGACCCGCTGCGCATCCAGCGCTCGCGCCTGGAGATCGCCGCCACCTGGCTGGCCTGTGGGCTGGACCCCGAGCGCGCGACCTTCTACCGGCAGTCGGACATCCCGGAAATCCCCGAGCTGACCTGGCTGCTCACCTGTGTCGCCGGCAAGGGCCTGCTCAACCGGGCGCACGCCTACAAGGCGTCGGTGGACAAGAACCTGGAGAACGGCGAGGACCCGGATGCCGGCGTGACCATGGGCCTGTTCAGCTACCCGATCCTGATGGCCGCCGACATCCTGATGTTCAATGCGCACAAGGTGCCGGTCGGGCGTGACCAGATTCAGCACGTGGAAATGGCCCGCGACATCGGCCAGCGCTTCAATCACCTGTTCGGTGCCGGCAAGGAGCTCTTCACCCTGCCCGAGGCGGTGATCGAGGAGGGCGTGGCGACGCTGCCGGGCCTGGACGGGCGCAAGATGTCGAAGAGCTACGACAACACCATCCCGCTGTTCGGCAGCGCCAGGCAGCTCAAGGATGCCATCGCCCGCATCGTCACCGACTCGCGCGCCCCCGGCGAGCCGAAGGACCCGGACAACTCGCACCTGTTCACCCTCTACCAGGGCTTCGCCACGCCCACCCAGCAGGCGGCTTTCCGTGACGAGCTGCTCAGCGGCCTGGCCTGGGGCGAAGCCAAGCAGCGCCTGTTCCAGCTGCTCGACGACGAGCTCGGCGAGGCGCGCGAACGCTACCACGCGCTGGTCGAGCGTCCGTCCGATCTGGAGGACATCCTCCTTGCCGGCGCCGCCAAGGCGCGCAGAACCGCCACGCCGTTCCTCGAGCAGTTGCGCGAGTCGGTCGGCCTGCGCTCGTTCCGCAGCCAGGCACAGGGCCCTGCCGGCGGCAGGAAGAAGGCCGCCAAGGGTGCGCGGTTCGTCAGCTTCCGCGAGCGCGACGGCAGCTTCCACTTCCGCTTGCTCGCCGCCGATGGCGAAGAACTGCTGCTCTCGCGTGCCTTCGCCGACCCCAAGGCGGCGGGTGCCGCCAGCCAGCGCGTGGTCGAGGAGGGCGCCGACGCGCTCGACCTGCGCGCCGGTGCCAATCGCTTCGCGCTGTGGCTCGATGGCGAGCTGCTGGCGCAGAGTCCGGCCTACGCCGACGCGTCGCAGCGTGATGCCGGCATGGCGCGGCTGCGCGAGGCGCTCGCCAGCCTCGCCGCCTGACGGAACATAGTGGCGCGCGCGTTCTCCAACGACCTGCGCCACGCAGCGCCGCGGTCCTCGCGGCGCCCTCATCGCTGGCAACCGTCCGCCTTACCTGCAACCGTGAGGACAGTGCCTTGAACGACCTCAGCCAATTGCCAACCCCGGAGGCCGCCGCTAAAGTGTCGGCCCCGCTTCACGACCCCGACTCGGCCATGACCCCTCTTGAGCGCTATCAGGCTGACCTGAAACGTCCCGACTTCTTCCACGATGCGGCGCAGGAAACAGCCGTGCGGCATCTGCAACGCCTGTATGACGATCTGGTGGCGGAGCAGAACAAATCCGGCCTGCTGGGCAAGCTGTTCGGCAAGAAGCGCCAGGGGCCGATCAAGGGCCTGTACTTCTGGGGCGGCGTCGGCCGCGGCAAGACCTACCTGGTCGATACCTTCTTCGACGCGTTGCCGTTCAAGGAAAAGACCCGCACGCACTTCCACCGCTTCATGAAGCGCGTGCATGAGGAAATGAAGACCCTCAAGGGCGAGAAGAACCCGCTGACCATCATCGGCAAGCGTTTCGCCGACGAGAGCCGGGTGATCTGCTTCGACGAGTTCTTCGTCTCCGACATCACCGACGCGATGATCCTGGCGACCCTGCTCGAGGAGCTGTTCAAGAACGGCGTGAGCCTGGTGGCGACTTCCAACATCGTCCCCGACGGCCTCTACAAGGACGGCCTGCAGCGCGCGCGCTTCCTGCCCGCCATCGAGCTGTTGAAGAAGCACACCGAGATCGTCAACGTCGACAGCGGCGTCGACTACCGCCTGCGCGCGCTGGAGCAGGCCGAGCTGTTCCACTGGCCGCTTTCCGCCGAGGTCGATGCGCTCATGGCGCAGAGCTTCGTCAGCTTGCTGCACGACTGCGAGCACGCCGAGGACGATGTCGACCTGATGATCGAGAACCGCGCGATCCATGCGCGCCGGGTCTGCCAGGACGTCGCCTGGTTCGACTTCCGCGATATCTGCGACGGCCCGCGCAGCCAGAACGACTACATCGAGCTGGGCAAGATCTACCACGCGGTGCTGGTTTCCAAGGTCGAGAAGATGGACGCCGCGAAGGACGACATGGCGCGCCGCTTCATCAACCTGGTGGACGAGTTCTACGACCGCAACGTCAAGCTCATCCTCTCCGCTGAGGTCGAGTTGAAGGACCTCTACAGCGGCGGCCGGCTGACCTTCGAGTTCCAGCGCACCCTCAGCCGTCTGCTGGAAATGCAGTCGCACGAGTTCCTCGCGCGCCCGCACCGTCCCTGACCCGTTGCGCGGCGCGCGTCTGCTCGCCGCGCCGGCCGGAATCCTTTTCTTCCCGAATGCTCACGCGTCCTTGCGGTGGAACTGCTGCCGATAGCGGTTCGGCGACAGCTCGGTGTGCTGGCGGAAGAGGCGGGCGAAGAAGCTCGCGTCGTCGTAACCCACTTCGTAGCTGATCGTCTTGATGCTCTTGCGCGTCGCCGAGAGCAGGCCCTTGGCCGTCTCGATGCGCAGGCGTTGCAGGTAATGCAGCGGTTTGTCGCCGGTGGCGGCCTGGAAGCGGCGCATGAAATTGCGAATGCTCATGCCGTGTTCGCGGGCGACGTCCTCGAAACGGAACTTGTCGGCGAAGTGCTCCTCCAGCCAGTGCTGAATCTGCAGCACGGCGACGTCCTGGTGCAGCTTCTGCCCGCCGAAGCCGATCCTCCCCGGCGTGTAGCTGCGTTGCACCTCGAAGAGGATGTCGCGCGACACGCCCTGTGCCACGGCGGCGCCGCAGAAACGTTCGATCAGGTAGATGTAGAGGTCGCAGGCGGAGGTCACGCCGCCGGCGCAGTAGAGGTTGTCGGCGTCGGTGAGGTGCTTGTCCTGGTTCAGTTGCACGCGCGGATAACGGCGGGCGAACTCCTCATGGAAGCGCCAGTAGGTGGTCGCTTCCTTGCCATCGAGCAGCCCGGCCTCGGCCATCCAGAACACTCCGGTGGCCTCGCCGCAGATGGCGCCTCCGGCGGCGTGGCAGTCGCGCAACCACTGAAGAACCTGCGGATGTCGCTCGCGCAGCGCGTCGAAGTTGCCCCAGAACGCTGGCAGGATGATCGCGTCGGCGGCTTGCAGTCCTCCATTCACCGGGATGCTGACGTCGCTGAAGCTTCGTACCGGGCGGCCGTCGGGGCTCACCAGCTGGATCTCCAGCGTAGGGCCCAGGCCGAGCTGCTTGCCGTGGCGCACGCTGGCCATGTGGAAGAAGTCTTTTGCCTGCATCAGCGTCGAGCCGAAGGAGCCTTCGGTGGCGAGAATACTGACCCGCAGGGGCACGGAGGTCGCGTTGGGCATGCTCTTGTTCTTATAGGTAAATAGTGGGGTATAAGCGTCAGTTTCCGGCAGGATCGTCTTATTTTTTGTCGCTTGTGTCCAGTGTGTAGCGGGTCGGCGTGGCCTACAGTCTCGGGCTCATGCTGCCTACAACTCCAATAACAGACGCATCCGAAGGTGATCCGATGATTCCCAGAACTCCGTTCAATTCCGACCACGAACTCTTTCGCGACAGCGTGCGCAAGTTCCTCGAACAGGAGGCGGTGCCGTTTCACGCACAGTGGGAGAAGGACGGTCACGTCGATCGGAGCCTCTGGAACAAGGCCGGCGAGGCGGGGATGCTCTGCTCGCATCTGCCGGAGGAATACGGCGGCATGGCGGCGGATTTTCTCTACAGCACCGTGGTGATCGAAGAGGTCGGCCGGCTGGGCCTGACCGGTATCGGCTTCTCGCTGCATTCGGACATCGTCGCGCCTTACATCCTGCATTACGGCAGTGAGGCGCTGAAACAGAAGTACCTGCCGCGGATGGTGACGGGCGAACTGGTCACGGCCATCGCGATGACCGAGCCGGGCGCCGGGTCCGACCTGCAGGGCGTCAAGACCACCGCGGTGGCGGATGGCGACGAGTACGTCATCAACGGCTCGAAGACCTTCATCACCAACGGTTTTCTCGCCGACCTGGTGATCGTCGTCGCCAAGACCGATCCCAAGGCGGGCGCCAAGGGTACCAGCCTGTTCCTGGTCGAGGCGGGAACGCCCGGCTTTTCCAAGGGCAAGCGCCTGGAAAAGGTCGGCATGAAGGCACAGGACACCTCCGAGCTGTTCTTCCAGGATGTACGGGTGCCGAAGGAAAACCTCCTCGGCCAGGCCGGAATGGGCTTCGCCTACCTGATGCAGGAACTGCCTCAGGAGCGCCTCACTGTCGGTATCGGCGCCATGGCCTCGGCCGAGGCGGCGCTGAAGTGGACGCTGGATTACACCCGCGAGCGCAAGGCGTTCGGCAAGGCCATCGCGGATTTCCAGAACACCCGTTTCAAGCTCGCCGAAATGGCCACTGAAATACAGATCGGTCGGGTGTTCCTCGATCGCTGTCTCGAACTGCACCTGGACGGCAAGCTCGACGTGCCGACGGCGGCGATGCTCAAGTACTGGAGCACCGACCTGCAATGCAAGGTGCTCGACGAGTGCGTGCAGTTGCATGGCGGTTACGGCTTCATGTGGGAATACCCGGTTGCCCGCGCCTGGGCCGACGCTCGGGTGCAGCGCATCTACGCCGGCACCAACGAGATCATGAAGGAAATCATCGCGCGCACGCTCTAGCGAACCCGTCGGCCATGCGCTCGTCAAATCCGGATCACAGAGGAGAAGCGCATGTCCGAGGTCGTCACTTCGGCGAATTCAGTGTTCCAGGACTGGGACGGCAGCGTGGCCAGCGCCCGTGCCCTGCAGACCGCGCTCGCCGGGCAGGTTCGTATCGTCGATGACTATCCGCCACTGCAGGTGATCGCCGGTGTCGACGTCGGTTTCGAGGAGGGCGGCGCCGTCACTCGCGCCGCGGCGGTGCTCCTCGACGCGCAGACGCTGCTGCCCGTGGCGCAGTCCGTGGCTCGGGTTCCCACCAGCATGCCCTATGTGCCGGGCCTGTTGTCCTTCCGCGAGCTGCCGGCATTGCTGGCGGTGCTGGAATCGCTGCCGCGGGTGCCGGATCTGATCGTCTGCGACGGCCAGGGGATCGCTCATCCTCGACGCCTGGGGATAGCCTCGCATCTGGGCGTGGTAACGGGGCTACCGACGATTGGCGTGGCGAAGAACATCCTCTGTGGCGAGCACGGCGAGCTGGGCGTCCAGCGAGGCGCGAAGGTGCCGCTCGAGCATCGGGGAGACATGATTGGTTGGGTCCTGCGCAGCAAGGACGGCGTGCGTCCGCTGATCGTTTCTCCGGGGCATCGGGTCTCCATGCAGTCGGCTGTCGAGTTGGTTCTTGGCTGGGGACGCGGCTATCGATTGCCGGAGCCGACGCGTCTGGCCGACCGCCTGGCGTCCCGCCGAGGACCGATGCCGGGGGCGGAGTCGCGGACGATGGAGCTGTTCTGAAGGCGGAGCCATTGCCCGAAAATGAAAAATCGGGTTGCTATTTCTGCAGTAATCGGCATAATTCCGCGGCTTTCTCGACGGGGATGCCTAGCTCGTTGGGATTGAAGGTGGGGATGCCTAGCCCGCCGAACCCTTTGCCGTAGCGGACGCGCTGACCCGAGCCCCCGATAGCGTCTGTTTCCGGCCGACCCTGACCTTGTCAGGGCAAGCACTATTAAGTAAGATTCGCCGTCTATTTTTCAGGGCGGCCCCTGAGGCTATAACGAATGAAGACTTTTACTGCGAAACCGGAAACCGTTAAGCGCGACTGGTACGTCGTCGACGCTGCCGGCCAGACCCTGGGTCGTCTGGCCACCGAAATTGCCAGCCGCCTGCGTGGCAAGCACAAGCCCGAATACACTCCGCACGTTGATACCGGCGACTACATCGTCGTGATCAATGCCGAGCAGGTTCGTGTTACCGGTGCCAAAACCACCGACAAAATGTACTACTCGCACTCCGGTTTCCCGGGTGGCATCAAGTCGATCAACTTCGAGAAGCTGATCGCCAAAGCCCCTGAGCGTGTGATCGAGACCGCGGTCAAAGGCATGCTGCCGAAGAACCCGCTGGGTCGCGACATGTATCGCAAGCTGAAGGTGTACAAGGGTGCCGCTCACCCGCACACCGCTCAGCAGCCTCAAGAACTGAAGTTTTAACGGGATAGCTCATTATGTCGGCGACTCAAAATTACGGCACTGGCCGTCGTAAGACCGCTACCGCTCGCGTCTTCCTGCGTCCGGGTACTGGCAACATCTCTATCAACAACCGCAGCCTGGACCAGTTCTTCGGTCGCGAAACCGCCCGCATGGTGGTTCGTCAGCCGCTGGAACTGACCGAGACCGTCGAGAAGTTCGACATCTACGTCACCGTTCTCGGTGGTGGTGTCAGCGGTCAGGCCGGCGCGATTCGCCACGGCATCACCCGTGCGCTGATGGACTACGACGAGTCCCTTCGTCCTGCCCTGCGCAAAGCTGGCTTCGTTACTCGCGATGCCCGTGAAGTCGAACGTAAGAAGGTCGGTCTGCGTAAAGCGCGTAAGCGTCCGCAGTACTCCAAGCGTTAATTCGCTGGACCTCAAAAAACGCCCATCTCCTTGCGGATCTGGGCGTTTTTTTATGCGCGATCGCTTTTGGTGTGACAACTTGACGCATCGTTGGAGTCCCCGTCGCACAAGGCGTTCAGCTGATTTGGGTCAGGTAATTACCTTGTCAGAAAAGGGGCTTTTCTTTACCATCTGGCAACTTTTTGCGCGACCCGAAATTTACCTAGTAGATGCCTGAACCAACAGGCCACAAAGCTGATGGGAGACGACTTAATGAGCAATGACGGCGTGAATGCTGGCCGGCGTCGCTTCCTCGTAGCAGCCACCTCCGTGGTGGGTGCTGCAGGAGCGGCGGGTGCCGCGGTCCCGTTTGTGGGATCGTGGTTCCCAAGCGCCAAGGCCAAGGCCGCAGGCGCACCGGTGAAGGTGAACATCAGCAAGATCGAGCCGGGTCAGCAAATGATTGCTGAGTGGCGCGGCCAGCCGGTGTTCATCGTTCGCCGCACCGAGGAGATTCTGAAGAATCTGGACAAGGTGGCTGCCAACGTGGCGGACCCGGAGTCCAAGGCGTCGGTTCAACCGTCCTACGTCGATCCGAAACTGCGTTCGATCAAGCCGGAAATTCTCATTCTCGTGGGGCTCTGCACGCACCTTGGGTGCTCCCCGTCGTATCGTCCGGAAGTCGCTCCCGCCGACCTGGGGGCTGAATGGGTCGGTGGTTACTTCTGCCCATGCCATGGTTCCAAATATGACCTGGCCGGTCGCGTCTACAAATCGCAACCTGCTCCCTTGAACCTGCCGGTACCGCCGCATTCCTACGAATCGGATGCAGTGATCGTCGTCGGTGTGGACCAGGAGAAAGCCTGATGAGCAAATTCATGGAATGGGTCGATGCGCGCTTCCCCGCGACCAAGATGTGGGAAGACCATCTGTCCAAGTACTACGCACCGAAGAACTTCAACTTCTTCTATTTCTTTGGCTCCCTGGCGCTGCTGGTGCTTGTCAACCAGATTCTGACCGGTGTCTGGCTGACCATGAGCTTCACGCCGTCCGCCGAGGAAGCCTTCGCTTCCGTCGAATACATCATGCGCGACGTGGAGTACGGCTGGATCATCCGCTACATGCACTCGACGGGTGCCTCGGCGTTTTTCGTGGTGGTCTACCTGCACATGTTCCGCGGCCTGCTTTATGGTTCGTACCAGAAGCCACGCGAGCTGGTCTGGATCTTCGGCATGATGATCTACCTCGCGCTGATGGCCGAGGCCTTCATGGGCTATCTGCTGCCGTGGGGCCAGATGTCGTACTGGGGCGCGCAGGTGATCATTTCGCTGTTCGGTGCCATCCCAGTGATCGGCGATGACCTGACCCAGTGGATTCGCGGCGACTACCTGATCTCCGGCATCACCCTCAACCGCTTCTTCGCGTTGCACGTGATCGCACTGCCGATCGTTCTTCTCGGTCTGGTTGTGCTGCACATCCTGGCGTTGCACGAAGTCGGGTCGAACAACCCGCAGGGTGTGGACATCAAGAAGAAGAAGGACGAGAACGGCATTCCGCTCGACGGGATTCCTTTCCATCCCTACTACACCGTCAAGGACATCGTCGGCGTAGTGGTCTTCCTCTTCGTGTTCTGCGCGGTGATCTTCTTCTTCCCGGAAATGGGTGGGTATTTCCTCGAGAAGCCCAACTTCGAAGTGGCCAACGCCTTCAAGACGCCCGAGCACATCGCTCCGGTGTGGTACTTCACGCCGTTCTACGCGATTCTCCGCGCCGTTCCGGACAAGCTCATGGGCGTCATCGCCATGGGGGCGGCGATTGCCGTGCTGTTCGTGCTGCCCTGGCTCGACCGTAGCCCGGTCAAGTCGATGATGTACAAGGGTTGGTTGAGCAAGGTGTGGCTGGCAGTTTTCTGCATCGCCTTCGTCATTCTGGGCGTGCTTGGCGTGCTGGCTCCGACTCCGGAGCGCACCTTGGCATCTCGGATCTGTACCGTTCTGTATTTCGCGTACTTCATCCTGATGCCGTTCTATACCAAGCTCGAGAAGACCAAACCGGTTCCGGAAAGGGTGAATGGCTGATGAAAAAGCAACTCGCTGCACTGATTTTTGCAATCCTGCCGGTATTCACCTTTGCCGCTGGTGGTCATGACGTCCATCTAGACAAGGTCGATGTCGACCTGTCCGACAAGGCTGCCATGCAGGACGGTTTGCGCACGTTCGCCAACTACTGCATGGGCTGCCACAGTGCGCAGTTCCAGCGTTACGAGCGCGTGGCCAAGGATCTCGGCATTCCCGAAGAAGTGATGCTGGAGAACGTGGTGCTCACCGGTGCCAAGATCGGCGACCACATGAAGAACGGCATGCATCCGGCCGACGCCAAGGTCTGGTTCGGCGCCGCGCCGCCGGATCTGACGCTGGTCGCCCGCGTTCGTGGCAACGACTGGCTGTACAGCTACCTGCGTGCTTTCTACGAAGACCCGGCGCGTCCTTGGGGTGTGAACAACAAGGTGTTCCCGAACGTTGGCATGCCCAACGTGCTGGGTAAACTGCAGGGCCGCCAGGTGGTGGGTTGCAAGCAGGTCCAACTGGTCGATGACGGCAAGAAGCAGTTCGATCCGCTCACCGGCACGCCGATTACCCACGAGGCGTGCGACCAGCTCACCGTCCTTCCGAATACCGGTGCCCAAACCGAAGAGCAGTTCGATGAAACGGTCAAGAATCTCGTGACCTTCCTCGCTTACTCGGCCAACCCGGTCAAACTGGAAAGCCAGCGCATCGGCACCTACGTGCTGCTGTATCTTGCCTTCTTCTTCGTGTTCGCCTACCTGCTCAAGCGCGAATACTGGAAAGACGTGCATTGATTCGCTGAGCGATTCATCTGATCCAACGCGCGCGCCCTTATTGGGCGCGCTGTGTTTTCTGCCCTTTTTATTTCAAGCGAGGAGGAGCGCCATGAGCGTAACCAATCGGTTGGCTTGCTATTCCGACCCCGCAGACCATTACTGCCATCGCGTGCGCCTGGTGCTTGCGGAAAAGGGAATAGCGGCGGAGATCATCGAGGTTCAGCCCGGGCGCTGCCCGCCACGCTTGGCTGAAGCCAACCCCTATGGCAGTGTGCCGACTCTGGTCGATCGCGATCTGGCCTTGTACGAGTCCACGGTGGTGATGGAATATCTCGAAGAGCGGTATCCTCATCCGCCGTTGATGCCGGTCTATCCGGTCGCACGGGCCAATACCCGGCTGCTGATTCACCGCATCCAGCGTGACTGGTGCGCGCTGGTGGATCGGATACTCGACACGCGCAGCAAGGAGGCAGAGCGTGTACAGGCGCGCAAGGAGCTGCGCGAGAGCCTGACCGGCGTTTCGCCGCTGTTCGGCGACAAACCGTACTTCCTCAGTGAGGAGATGAGCCTGGTGGATTGCTGCCTGCTTCCGATTCTCTGGCGTTTGCCCCTGTTGGGTATCGAGCTGCCGCGGCCGGCTAAGCCGCTGCTCGACTACATGGAGCGCCAATTCGCCCGCGAGGCCTTCAAGGCCAGTCTGTCTGCCGTCGAGCGCGACATGCGCTAACAGCAAGGAGCCTTCATGAACTCCAGTCGTCCTTATTTGATTCGCGCGCTTTACGAGTGGATCGTCGATAACCAATGCACACCTCATCTGCTGGTGAACGCGGAATTCCCCAAGGTGCAAGTCCCGCCTGGCTACGCGGCTGACGGGCAGATCGTGCTCAACGTATCGCCCAGCGCGGTGCGGCACATGCACATGGACAACGAGGCGGTGAGTTTCGAAGGCCGTTTTGGTGGTGTCGCCCACAGCCTGTTCATTCCGGCGGCGGCCGTTCTGGCGATCTACGCGCGCGAGAACGGACAAGGCATGGTCTTCGATCTGGAGCCCACCAGCGCGCCGGGTGAAGAACCCGCAGACGACGGTGACGGTCCGGACGACGAGCCGCCGCGTCCGAGCGGGCGACCGAGCCTCAAGGTGGTGAAATGAAAAAAGGCGACCCTCTGGTCGCCTTTTTCATGCCTGCACCTTACTAGTCGATGTACTCGAAGAGTTTGACGATCTTCTGCACGCCGGAAACGCTCTGCACCTTGTTGGTGGCAAGGTTGGCTTCCTGATGGGTCACCAGGCCCAGCAGGTAGACGATGCCGTTTTCGGTGATCACCTTGATTCGCGAGCCGGGGATCACGCTGTCGGTGAGCATCTGCGTCTTGATCTTGGTGGTGAGCCAGGAGTCGTTGCTGCGGGCCAGGGCGGAAGAGGGTGGGAGCACCTGCAGTTCGTTATGTACGCGCTTGACGCGCTGCACGGCGGCGGCGGATTGCTCGGCGAGGTTCTTCAGGTCGGCTCGGGGCGTTTGCCCGGCCAGCAGGACGACGCCGTTGTAGCTGGCGACGACGATGTGCGAGTTCTGGTCGAGATCGGGGTTGGCCTTGGCGATGTTCACCGCGGCTTTGGTTTCGATCAGCGAGTCATCGATCTTGCTGCCGATGGTGCGTGTACCGCGATCGTCGTCGATAGGCTTGTCGCGGGTGGCGGTGAGTACGGAGCTGCAACCACTCACGCTCAGGCAGAGGGCGATGGCGAGCAGGGAAAGGCGTTGCCGGATCATTCTTCACTCCCGAACAGTTGACTGTCGATCTGGTCGCACAGGCAGTGGATCACCAGCAGGTGAACCTCCTGAATGCGCGCGGTAACTTTCGCCGGTACGCGAATCTCCACGTCTTCCGGCAGCAGTAGCGAGGCCATGCCGCCGCCGTCGCGGCCGGTCAGAGCCACGACCTGCATCTCGCGGTCGTGAGCCGCCTGGATCGCCTGGATGACGTTGGCCGAGTTGCCGCTGGTGGAGATTGCCAGGAGCACGTCGCCGGGCTGACCCAAGGCGCGTATCTGCTTGGAGAAAATCTCGTTGTAGCTGTAATCGTTGGCTATCGAGGTGATCGTCGAGGTGTCGGTGGTCAGCGCCACCGCCGGAAGGCTGGGGCGCTCGCGCTCGAAACGGTTGAGCAGTTCCGAGGAGAAGTGCTGGGCGTCACCGGCGGAGCCGCCGTTGCCGCAGGTGAGGATCTTCCCCTCGTTGAGCAGGGCATGAACCATCGCCTGGCTAGCCTGTTCGATGCTCGGAATCAGAACGTCCATGGCCTGCTGCTTGGTCTCAATGCTGGCCTGGAAGTGCTGGCGAATTCGGGATTGCATGTCCATCGGAAAGTGACCTTCAGTTGGCGGCCGTTTCAGGTATCGAAGGCGTTGCGGACCCAGTTCAGATCCGTAGGGAGATTGCTGTCGGCGCGGATGGCGATCACGTCGAAACGACAGGGATGCCTGCTCCAGCGCGACTCCTTTTGCAGGAAGTGCTCGGCTGCACTGACGAGCTTGGCGCGTTTGCGTGCGTCCACGCTCTCCAGTGCGCCGCCCCAGGCGTCGTAACGCCTGTAACGCACTTCGACGAATACTACTGTATCGCCGTCGAGCATGACCAGATCGAGCTCTCCACGGCGGCACGACCAGTTCTGCGCCAGCAGCCGCAGGCCCTGGCGTTGCAGGTGCTGGAGCGCTTTGGCTTCGGCGCTACGGCCGCTGGCCTGGCGATCGGGGGCGTCGCTCAATATGTGTCGTCCGGAAGACGCTGGACGCGGCCGTCGCGGAATTCGGCCCAGGGCAATTGCCGTTCGATGCGCTGCTGTGGATTCAGGTGCAGGCGACCGGACAGGCCGTCGATGCTGCTTTCCGGCAGCGCCTTCAGCTGACCCAGGTGAGGCGCCAGGCGATAGGCGTCGGCGCCCATGGCGTAAAGCCGGCCCAGGCTGCCGGAGGCTTGCGGCCACTGTCTGCTCACCTGCTGACGGAGTGCGTTGCCGGTGTCGAGCAGCCAGGGTGTTTCGCAGAAGCGGATGCCGTTCAGGTCCAGGTACTGCGTCTGGTCGTTGCTGCCGGAATAGACGTGGGACGTCGCGTACACCGGAACATCGCCGGCGTACTGGAACGTCAGTGTCGGCTTGATCTGCTGGGCCTGTTGCGGCGTGGCGGCGAGGAAGATGAAGTCTACGTCGGCGCGGCGCGAGGGCTGCGCCGCCACCTCGACGCCCAGCGCATTCTGCAGGCGCTTGGCCCGCGCTTCGCTCTGGCGCAGTTGGAACAGGTCGGCGATCTGCTGCGCCAGCTGCACCGGCTGGTCGACGCGTTCGGCGGCGATCAGGGTGCCGCCCGCGGTCTGCCAGCTCTGGCGGAAGGCATCGAGCACGCGATCGCCCCACTCCCCGCGCGGCACCAGCGCCACGGCGCGGCGCATGCCGTCCTGCCAGGCGCGACGCGAGACTTCGCGGGCTTCATCCTCGGCGGCGAGGCCGAACTGGAACAACTGCGGCGGGCCTGCCTGGGCAAGGTCACTGTAGTTGAGCGCGAGGGTGGTCAGCGGCAGTTGCTGGCGTTCGCCGAGTTGCTTGACCAGCGGCTTCTCCAGTGGGCCGATTACCAGCTGCACGCCATCGGCCTGCGCCTGGCGGTAAAACGCGTCCATCGAGGTCAGTTGCGCGCTGTCGTAGAAGGTCACCTGGGGCGGATTCTGCCCCGCCTGCTGGGCTTCGAACTGGGCTGCCAGGAAGCCGTCGCGCAGCGCGCGGGCCACGGACGCCAGTTGGCCTTGCTGGGGCAGCAGCAGGGCGACCTTGGTCAGCGGTTGATCGGCCAGTTGCTGCAGCTTGACCAGCGCCTCGGGCAGGTGCTGAGCCGCAGGGTGCTGTGGATGCTGGGCTTGCCAGGCGCTGATCGCGGCCTTCTGCTGCTCCAGCGTGCCGGCCGGCTTGGTGGCGCGGACCAACGCCAGCCAGCCGTCGAGGTCGGCGTCGGCGGTCGGTTGCAGTTGGTCGTCCGGCAGGCTGGAGACCAGTGTCCAGATCGCCTCGTGGTTGTCGCTGGCTTGTTGTCCCGACAATAGAGGAGCGATGAACACGCGCTCGCGCGCCGCAGCGAGGACCTGACCATCGGCCTGCAGCGCCTGGGCGCGGACCATCTGGGTGCGGACCTGTTGCTCCACCGGAAGCTCGCCCAGGCGTTGCAGGCTCGGATGCTCGAGGGCTTTGAGCGCCGACTTCGGCTGGCCGCGCGCCAGTGAGAGTTCCGCCGCCAGGGTGCTGGCGTAGATCTGCTGCGCCGGTTTGAGATTCTCCAGCGAAACCTGATCGAGGATCTGCGCCGCGCGCTCGGGATTGCTCTGCCGGTACGCCAGGTCGGCTGCCGACAGCCTCAGCGAAGCAGCTTCTTCCGGCTTGGCGGAGCCTGCCTGCTGAAGGAGCTGTTCGATACTGGCCTGCGGTGTGCGTGGCAACTCGCCGAGGTTGGAAGTGGGCTGGCTCGCGCAGGCGGCCAGCAGGGCGGCGATGCAGAGTGCGGAGAGCGGACGCAGGCAGGCAATCATGTAAGCGTTTCCGTTGCTCGTACGAGAGAGGGGCGAATTGTACCCAAGGGCTCCCGGTGGTGCGATGTCGGGTGCCTGAAACGGGCTACAATGCGTGCTTTTGCGCCAATGGCGAGGTGTGTTGTGACAACTTCCGCTGCCCGGGATTCCCAGTTCGGTACGCTCTATGTGGTCGCCACGCCGATCGGCAATCTGGACGACATCAGCGCCAGGGCGTTGGCTATCCTGCGTCACGTGGCGCTGATCGCGGCCGAGGACACCCGGCATTCCGCGCGGCTGATGCAGCACTTCGGCATCTCCACGCCGCTGGCGGCCTGCCACGAGCACAACGAGCGCGAGCATGGCGGGCGCTTCCTCGCGCGTTTGCAGGCCGGTGAGGATGTCGCGTTGATCTCCGACGCCGGAACGCCGCTGATTTCCGATCCGGGGTTCCACCTGGTGCGCCAGGTGCGTGCGGCGGGAATTGCCGTGGTGCCGGTGCCGGGCGCCTGCGCACTGATTGCCGGACTGTCCGCGGCGGGGCTGCCGTCGGATCGCTTCATCTTCGAGGGTTTCCTGCCGGCCAAAGGGGCCGCCCGGCGCGCGCGCCTGGAGCAGGTCAAGGAAGAGCCGCGCACGCTGATCTTCTACGAGGCGCCGCACCGCATTCTCGAGTGTGTCGAGGACATGCGGGCGGTGTTCGGCGACGAGCGCCAGGCCGTGCTGGCGCGAGAGTTGACCAAGACCTTCGAGACCATCAGGGGGCTGCCGCTGGTCGAATTGCACGAGTGGATCGCGGCGGACAGCAACCAGCAGCGCGGCGAGTGCGTGGTGCTGGTTTCCGGATGGCAAGCGCCGGAAGGTGAGGACGCGGTGAGCGCGGAAGCCTTGCGGGTGCTCGATCTCCTGCTTGGCGAGCTGCCGCTCAAGCGGGCCGCGGCGCTGGCGGCGGAGATCACGGGCGTGCGCAAGAACCTGCTTTACCAGGTCGCGCTCGAGCGCCAGAAGTGAAACGGGGCTTGTTCGTTATCCGGCCTGCAGATACCCTTGCCGGCGGAGAGTCGATCGGACAGTCGCTGTTCCATATTGTTCCGCAATATGGGAGGGAGGAAAGTCCGGGCTCCATAGGGCGGAGTGCCAGGTAACGCCTGGGAGGCGTGAGCCTACGGAAAGTGCCACAGAAAATAACCGCCTAAGCGCTTCGGCGCCGGTAAGGGTGAAAAGGTGCGGTAAGAGCGCACCGCACGGCTGGCAACAGTCCGTGGCTAGGTAAACCCCACTCGGAGCAAGACCAAATAGGGTTCCATTGGCGTGGCCCGCGCTGGAACCGGGTAGGTTGCTAAAGGCGTGCAGCGATGTACGTCGTAGAGGAATGACTGTCCTCGACAGAACCCGGCTTACAGATCGACTCTCCACCTCTTTTTCTGCCGTATTCCCCGCCTGTCAGATCGCCGCAAGAGCCCACTCTTAATAAATCACTTTAAGTTTGAAGTTCAGGTTCTTGCGCGTATTCGCTATTTAAGCCTTATCCCTCTTCCGGGCTCGTCCCAACTCCGACTTCTTATCTCTAAATCACCGACACATAAGGGTTTTTTACCTCTTTGCGTGCCTTGACGATGGGGTGCGTGCATTTCTATAGTGTGCGGAAGTGGTACGAAGTGGCACGAAGTGGGTTATTTGGGCACGGAAAGCTAATTATTGGGGAAGCGCAACCTTGTTCCGCGGAGCTAACGCCATCAGTCTCGACGCCAAAGGGCGACTCGCGATGCCGAGCCGGTATCGTGACGAGCTCGTTTCGCGTTGCTCTGGCCAGCTCATCGTGACCATCGACGCCGTCGACCCCTGCCTCTGTGTCTACCCCCTTCCCGAATGGGAACTGATCGAAACCAAGCTGCGTGAACTGCCCTCCCTGCGTGAAGAGAACCGTCGCCTGCAGCGCCTGCTGATCGGTAACGCGGTGGATCTCGAGCTCGATGGCAGCGGTCGCTTCCTGGTTCCGCCGCGACTGCGCGAGTACGCCAAGCTGGACAAGCGCGCGATGCTGGTGGGTCAGCTGAACAAATTCCAGCTGTGGGATGAGGACGCCTGGAACGCGGTTTCCGACGCCGATCTCGCCGCTCTCAAACAACCCGGCGCGCTGCCGGACGAACTGCGTGACCTGATCCTGTGAGCCCGATGACCAGCGACTTCCGCCACATCACCGTTCTGCTGCACGAGGCCGTCGACAGCCTCGATGTCCGCGTGGGTGGCTGCTATATCGATGGCACCTTCGGGCGTGGCGGACACAGCCGGCTGATCCTGGAAAAACTCGACTCGAGCGGGCGTCTACTGGGCTTCGACAAGGACCCACTGGCGATCGCCACGGGACAAACGCTAGCGGCCGAAGACGGCCGCTTCGTCGTTGTACAACGCAGCTTTGCCGAAATGGTCGATGAGGTCCGGGCTCGCGGGCTGGACGGCAAGGTCGCCGGCATCCTGCTGGACCTCGGGGTTTCCTCGCCACAACTGGACGACCCGGAGCGTGGTTTCAGCTTTCTGAACGACGGTCCGCTGGACATGCGCATGGACCCGAGCCGTGGCATCAGTGCGGCCCAGTTCATCGCCACCGCCAGCGACGAAGAAATCGCCCGCGTGTTCAAGGACTACGGCGAGGAGCGCTTCGCCAAGCGCATGGCGCGCGCCGTCGTGCAGCGTCGCGAACAGACGCCGTTCACCCGTACCGGGGACCTCGCTGCCGTGCTGACCGAGGCCAATCCGGCCTGGGAAAAGGGCAAGAACCCGGCGACCCGTGCCTTCCAGGGCCTGCGCATCCATATCAACAACGAGCTCGGCGATCTCGAGCGCGGCCTCGACGCAGCGCTGGAAGCCCTCGAAGTCGGCGGCAAGCTGGTGGTGATCAGCTTCCATTCGCTCGAGGACCGCATCGTCAAGCAGTTCATGCGCAAGCACGCCAAGGGCGAAGCGGACAAGCTACCGCGCGACCTGCCGATCATTCCAAAGGCCTTCGAGCCGCGCCTGAAACTGCTCGGCAAGCCGCAGTACGCTTCCGACGCCGAGACCAAGGCCAACCCGCGCTCGCGCAGCGCGGTGATGCGCGTCGCGGAGAAACTGCGATGAGCCGTTCGTTCTCCAAACCGTTGCCGACCGGCAGCCTGCTGATGCTGATCCTGTTCATTGGCGTGCTGGTGTCGGCGATCGCGGTGTCCTACAGCGCGCACTGGAATCGCCTGCTGCTCAATTCGCTCTATGCCGAACTCAGCGTGCGCGACAAGGCACAGGCCGAGTGGGGCCGCCTGATCCTCGAGCAAAGCACCTGGACGGCGCACAACCGTATCGAAACCCTGGCCACCGAACAGCTCAAGATGCGCGTTCCGCAGGCCGCTGAAATCCGTCTGGTGGCGCCATGACCGGCCTCGAAGGCGCGCTCTATCCCTGGCGTTTCCGCCTGGTGCTGGCGCTGCTCGGCCTGATGGTGGCGGCCATCGTCTGGCGCATCGTCGACCTGCACGTGTTCGACCACGACTTCCTCCAGGGGCAGGGCGACGCGCGCAGCGTTCGTACCATGCCGATCCCGGCGCACCGCGGCCTGGTCACCGACCGCAACGGCGAACCGCTGGCGGTCAGTACGCCAGTAACCACGCTGTGGGCCAACGGCAAGGAACTGCAGGCCGCGCGTGACCAGTGGCCGGCCCTCGCCGCGGCACTCGGCCAGGAGCCGAAGGCGTTCAGCGAGCGCCTGGCGCAAAGCGCCGACCGCGAATTCATGTACCTGGTGCGCGGCCTGACGCCCGAGCAGGGGCAGAGCGTGCTCGACCTCAAGGTGCCGGGCGTCTACTCCATCGAGGAATTCCGTCGCTTCTATCCGGCGGGCGAAGTCACCGCCCACGTGGTCGGCTTCACCGATGTCGATGATCGCGGCCGCGAGGGCGTCGAGTTGTCCTTCGATCAGTGGCTGGCCGGCGTGCCGGGCAAACGCCAGGTGCTCAAGGACCGCCGCGGCCATCTGATCCGCGATCTGCAGGTCACCCGCAACGCCAAGGCCGGCAAGGCGCTGTCGCTGTCCATCGACCTGCGTCTGCAGTACCTGGCGCACCGCGAGCTGCGCAACGCGCTGGTCGAGTTCGGCGCCAAGGCCGGCAGCCTGGTGATGGTCGACGTGAAGACCGGGGAAATCCTGGCCATGGTCAACCAGCCCACCTACAACCCGAACAACCGCCGCAACCTGCAGCCGGCCGCCATGCGCAACCGGGCGATGATCGACGTGTTCGAGCCCGGCTCGACGATGAAGCCGCTGTCGATGAGCGCCGCGCTGCAGAGCGGTCGCTGGAAGCCCAGCGACACCGTCGACGTCTGGCCGGGATCGCTGCAGATCGGTCGCTACACCATCAAGGACGTGTCGAAGACCGAGGGTCGCACCCTCGACCTGACCGGCATCCTGATCAACTCCAGCAACGTCGGCATGAGCAAGGTCGCCTTCGACATCGGCGGCGAAGCCATCCACGACATGATGCAGAAAGTCGGCTTCGGCCAGGACACCGGCCTCGGGTTCCCCGGCGAGCGCGTCGGCAACCTGCCCAGCCATCGCGACTGGAAACAGGCCGAGACCGCCACCCTGTCGTATGGCTATGGCCTGTCGGTGACGGCGATCCAGCTGGTCCACGCCTACGCCACACTGGCCAACAACGGCCGCATCGTGCCGCTCTCACTGGCGCGCGTCGACCGCACGCCGGACAGCGCCCAGGTAATCCCCGAGGACGTCGCCAAGACCATGCAGGGCATGCTCCAGCAGGTCATCGAGGCGCCGCGCGGCGTCTATCGCGCGCAGGTGCCGGGCTACCACGTCGCCGGCAAAAGCGGTACCGCGCGCAAGGCCTCGGTTGGCACCAAGGGCTACACCGAGAACGCCTACCGCTCGCTGTTCGCCGGCTTCGGCCCGATGAGCAACCCGCGCATCGCCATGGCCATCGTCATCGACGAACCGAGCAAGAGCGGCTACTTCGGTGGCCTGGTCTCCGCGCCCGTGTTCAGCCGGGTGATGTCCGGCGCGCTGCGCCTGATGAACATCGCACCGGACAACCTGCCGCCGCCCACCGAGGTGCAGGCCGCCGATGCGAAGACCGTCCAGGGAGGTCGCGGCTGATGACCATGCCCCTGAACAAGTTGCTGCCCGAAAGCGGCCACCCCGCGATGATCCGCGAACTGACCCTGGACAGCCGCACCGTGCGTGCCGGCGACCTTTTCCTCGCCGTGCCCGGCCTGAGCCAGGACGGTCGCATCCATATCGCCGATGCCATCGCCCGTGGCGCTGCCGCCGTCGCCTATGAAAGCGAAGGCGCGCCGGCACTGCCCGAGGGCGATGCGGTGCTGTTGCCGGTGAAGAACCTTTCCGCACAGCTCTCGGCCATCGCCGGGCGTTTCTACGGCGAGCCGAGCCGCGCGATGCGCCTGATCGGTGTCACCGGAACCAACGGCAAGACCAGCGTCAGCCAGTTGATCGCCCAGGCGCTGGATCGTCTCGGCGAGCGTTGCGGCATTGTCGGGACCCTCGGCAACGGGTTCCACCACGCCCTGGAAAGCGGCCGTCACACCACGCCCGATCCGGTTTCGGTGCAGGCCACCCTGGCCAACCTGAAGCAGGCCGGCGCCCGCGCCGTGGCGATGGAAGTGTCCTCGCACGGGCTGGACCAGGGGCGCGTGGCCGCGCTGGCCTTCGACATCGCGGTGTTCACCAACCTGTCCCGCGATCACCTCGACTACCACGGCACCATGCAGGCCTACGGCGCCGCCAAGGCGCGCCTGTTCGCCTGGCCGGGTTTGCGCTGCCGGGTGCTGAACCAGGACGACGCCTTCGGCCGCGAGCTGGCCGCACAACGTAGCGATTCGCGCCTGATCGGCTATAGCCTGGACGATGCGTCCGCCTACCTTTATTGCCGCCAGGCGCGCTTCAGCGACGAAGGCGTGCGCGCCGAGCTGGTGACGCCGTACGGCGAAGGCCTGCTGCGCAGTTCGCTGCTTGGCCGCTTCAACCTGAGCAACCTGCTCGCGGTGGTCGGCGCGCTGCTGGGCATGGACTACCCGCTGGATGAAATCCTCGCGGTGATGCCGCAGCTGCAGGGTCCGGTAGGGCGCATGCAGCGCCTGGGTGGCGGCTCGCAGCCGCTGCTGGTGGTGGATTACGCGCACACGCCGGATGCGCTGGAAAAGGTGCTCGAAGCGCTGCGCCCGCATGTGCAGGGCGAACTGCTCTGCCTGTTCGGCTGCGGTGGCGATCGTGACCGCGGCAAGCGCCCGCTGATGGCGTCGATCGCCGAGCGGCTGGCCGATCGCGTGGTGGTCACCGACGACAACCCGCGTAACGAGAGCCCGGCGGCGATCCTCGACGACATCCGCGCCGGTTTCAGCGCGCCGGATGACGCCGAATTCGTCGAAGGCCGCGGCGCCGCCATCGCTCGTCTGGTCGCGAGCGCCAAGCCGGGCGACGTGGTGCTGCTGGCCGGCAAGGGCCATGAGGATTACCAGGAGATCGCCGGCGTGCGCCAGCCGTTCTCCGACTTGCAGGAAGCCGCCGCTGCGCTGGCCGCCTGGGAGCAGAACCATGCTTAAGCCTCTTTTCCTGAGCGAAGTCGCCGCTGCGCTGAACGCCCGCCTTATCGGCGCCGACGTCAGTTTCGCCGCCGTCAGCAGTGACAGCCGCGCGATCCAGCCGGGGCAACTGTTCATCGCCCTGGTCGGACCGAATTTCGACGGCCACGATTACCTCGCCGAAGTCGCCGCCAAAGGCGCGGTCGCCGCCCTCGTGCAGCGCGAAGTGGCCGACGTGCCGCTGCCGCAACTGCTGGTGGCGGATACCCGGCTGGCGCTCGGTCGCCTCGGTGCGCTCAACCGCGATGCCTTCGGCGGCCAGGTCGCGGCAGTCACCGGTTCCAGCGGCAAGACCAGCGTAAAGGAGCTGCTCGCCGCGATCCTTCGCGTGCAGGGGCCGACCCTGGCCACCCGCGGCAACCTGAACAACGATCTCGGCGCGCCGCTGACGCTGCTCGAGCTGGGCGCGGAACACCAGGCGGCAGTGATCGAACTCGGCGCCTCGCGGCTGGGCGAAATCGCCTACACCGTCGGCCTGACCCGGCCGCACGTGGCGATCATCAACAATGCCGGGCTGGCCCATGTCGGCGAGTTCGGCGGTCCGGACAAGATCGTCGAAGCCAAGGGCGAGATCCTCGAAGGTCTGCCGGCGGACGGCATCGCCGTGCTCAACCGCGACGACAAGGCGTTCGCCATCTGGACGACGCGCGCCGCCGGACGCCGCGTCATCAGCTTCGCGCTGAACGACGCCGGCGCCGACTTCCATGCCGACGCGCTGTCGCGCGATGTGCGCGGTTGCCCGGCTTTCACGCTGCGCGGGCCGGCTGGCTCCGCGCGCGTCCAGCTCAACCTGCTCGGCCTGCATAACGTCGCCAACGCCCTGGCCGCCGCCGCCGCCGCGCACGCGCTCGGGGTTCCGCTGGCGTCGATCGTCGCCGGTCTGCAGAGCGTGCAGCCGGTCAAGGGACGCGCGGTGGCGCAGTTGGCACCGAACGGCGTGCGCGTGATCGACGACACCTACAACGCCAACCCGGCGTCGATGTTCGCCGCCATCGACATCCTCGCCGGTTTCGACGGGCGCAAGGTGCTGGCCCTGGGCGACATCGGCGAACTCGGCCGGTGGGCCGAGCAGGGCCACCGCGATGTCGGCGCCTATGCCGTCGGCAAGGTCGACGCACTCTATGCGGTCGGTCCGAACATGGCCCACGCGGTCGCCGCGTTCGGCGCCGCGGGCCGGCATTTTCCCGATCAGGCCAGCCTGATCGAAGCGATCCGCGCCGAGCAGGCCGCGGAAACCACCATTCTCATCAAGGGTTCGCGTAGCGCGGCGATGGAAAACGTCGTCCAGGCCCTGTGCGCAACGGAGGCACACTGATCATGCTGCTGCTGCTGGCGGAGTACCTGCAACAGTTCTACAAGGGATTCGCGGTATTCCAGTATCTGACCCTGCGCGGCATCCTGGGGGTGCTCACCGCGCTGTCGCTGGCGCTGTGCCTGGGCCCGTGGATGATCCGCACCCTGCAACTGCGCCAGATCGGCCAGGCGGTGCGCAACGATGGACCGCAGTCGCACCTGTCGAAGAAGGGCACGCCGACCATGGGCGGTGCGCTGATCCTCTCGGCTATCACCATCAGCACGCTGCTCTGGGCCGACCTGTCGAACCGCTACGTGTGGACCGTGCTGCTGGTGACGCTGGCGTTCGGCGCCATCGGCTGGGTCGACGACTACCGCAAGGTGATCGAGAAGAACTCGCGCGGACTGCCGAGCCGCTGGAAGTACTTCTGGCAGTCGGTGTTCGGCCTGAGCGCGGCGATCTTCCTGTTCCTCACCGCCAAGGCCCCCGTGGAGACCACGCTGATCCTGCCGATGGTGAAGAGCGTCGGCATTCCGCTGGGCGCCGGTTTCGTCGTGCTGACCTATTTCGTCATCGTCGGCTCGAGCAACGCGGTCAACCTCACCGACGGCCTCGACGGCCTGGCGATCATGCCAACCGTGATGGTCGGCGGCGCGCTGGGCATTTTCTGCTACCTGTCGGGCAACACGAACTTTTCCGAGTACCTGCTGATTCCCTACGTCGCTGGCGCCGGTGAGCTGATCATCTTCTGCGGCGCGCTGATCGGCGCCGGCCTTGGTTTCCTCTGGTTCAACACCTACCCGGCGCAGGTCTTCATGGGTGACGTCGGCGCGCTGGCGCTGGGCGCCGCGCTCGGCACCATCGCCGTGATCGTCCGCCAGGAAGTGGTGCTGTTCATCATGGGCGGCGTGTTCGTCATGGAAACCCTGTCGGTGATCATCCAGGTCGCCTCCTTCAAATTGACCGGCAAGCGCGTGTTCCGCATGGCGCCCATCCACCACCACTTCGAACTCAAGGGCTGGCCCGAACCGCGCGTGATCGTGCGCTTCTGGATCATCACCGTGATCCTGGTGCTGGTTGGCCTCGCCACCCTGAAGCTGCGTTGAGGAACGAGATACCGATGAGCCTGATCGCTTCCGACCAATTCCGCATCGTCGTCGGCCTCGGCAAGAGCGGCATGTCCCTGGTGCGCTTCCTCGCGCGCCAGGGGGTGCCCTTCGCCGTCGCCGACACGCGCGCGAATCCGCCGGAGCTGGCGACCCTGCAGGCGGAGTATCCGCAGGTTCAAGTGCGCTGCGGCGAGCTCGACGTGGACTTCCTCTGCCGCGCCCAGGAGCTTTACGTGAGCCCCGGCCTGGCGCTCGCCACTCCGGCGCTGCAGGCGGCGAAGGCGCGTGGCGTGTCGCTGTCCGGCGATATCCAGCTGTTCGCCCGGCACGCCAAGGCGCCGATCGTGGCGATCACCGGCTCGAACGCCAAGAGCACCGTGACTACCCTGGTCGGCGAGATGGCCGTGGCGGCCGGCAAGCGCGTCGCCGTCGGCGGCAACCTCGGCCAGCCGGCGCTGGACCTGCTCGACGATGCGGTCGAGCTGTACGTCATCGAGTTGTCCAGCTTCCAGCTGGAAACCACCGAACAACTGAATGCCGAAGTGGCCACCTGCCTCAACGTCAGCGAAGACCACATGGACCGCTACAGCGGGCTGCCGGCCTATCACCTGGCCAAGCACCGGATCTTCCGCGGCGCACGCCAGGTGGTGGTGAACCGCGACGACGCGCTGTCGCGCCCGCTGGTGGCGGACGACCTGCCGCGCCTGACCTTCGGCCTGGGCAAACCGGACATCCGCGGTTTCGGCCTGATCGAGCATGACGGCGAGAAGTGGCTGGCGTTCCAGTTCGAGCCCCTGCTGCCGGCCAGCGCCCTGAAGATCCGCGGCGCGCACAACCAGTCCAACGCGCTGGCGGCCCTGGCCCTCGGTCATGCTGTCGGGCTGCCGATGGAAAGCATGCTCGCGGCGCTGAAAGCCTTCGGCGGTCTGGCGCATCGCTGCCAGTGGGTCGGCGAGCGTGCCGCGGTGAATTACTACGACGATTCCAAGGCGACCAACGTCGGCGCCGCGCTGGCGGCCATCGAAGGCCTGGGCGCGGACATCGACGGCAAGCTGGTGCTGATCGCCGGCGGCGACGGCAAGGGTGCCGATTTCTCCGCGCTGCGAGCGCCGGTGCAACGTTTCTGCCGCGCGGTAGTGCTGCTCGGTCGCGACGCCGAACGCCTCGGCGCCGCGCTGGGCGAAGGTGTGCCGCAGGTACGCGTGGCGAGCCTCGACGAGGCGGTGCGGCGCAGCGCCGAACTGGCTCTGCCGGGTGATGCCGTGCTGCTGTCCCCGGCCTGCGCCAGCCTCGACATGTTCAAGAATTTCGAAGAGCGCGGACGCCTGTTCGCCCAGGCCGTGGGAGGGCTGAGCCAATGAGCCAGGCACTCTTCGGCTTCCTTCGCCCGTACCCGTCGCCGCTGGCCGGCCGCCGCGGCATGGACATGGATTTCCCGCTGCTCGCCGGTTGCCTGGCGCTGCTCGGCCTCGGCCTGGTGATGATCACCTCGGCGTCCTCGGAAGTCGCCGCGGCGTCCTCCGGCAACCCGCTCTATCACATGATCCGCCACCTGGTTTACCTCGGCATCGGCTTCGTCGCCTGCGCGGTGGTGATGATGATTCCGCTGGCCACCTGGCAGCGCCTCGGCGGCATGCTGCTGATCGGCGCCATCGCGCTGCTGGTGATGGTGCTGATTCCCGGCATCGGCCGCGAAGTGAACGGCTCGATGCGCTGGATCGGCTTCGGCATGTTCAACGTGCAGCCCTCGGAAATCGCCAAGATGTTCGTGGTGATCTACCTCGCCGGCTATCTGGTGCGGCGCCAGGAAGAGGTTCGCGAGAGCTGGATGGGCTTCTTCAAGCCGTTCATCGTGCTGTTGCCGATGGCCGGCCTGCTGCTGCTGGAACCCGACTTCGGCGCCACCGTGGTGATGATGGGCGCGGCGGCCGGGATGCTCTTCCTCGGCGGCGTCGGGTTGTTCCGCTTCGGCCTGATGGTCGCTCTGGCGGTGGGCGCGGTGTTCGTCCTGGTGCAGGCGCAGCCTTACCGGATGGCGCGACTGGTCACCTTCACCGACCCCTGGGCCGACCAGTTCGGCTCCGGCTACCAGCTGACCCAGGCGCTGATCGCCTTCGGCCGCGGCGAGTGGTTCGGTGTCGGCCTGGGCAACAGCATCCAGAAGCAGTTCTACCTTCCCGAAGCGCACACCGACTTCGTCTTCTCGGTGCTCGCCGAGGAACTCGGCCTGGTCGGCGCGCTGGCGACCGTCGCGCTGTTCTGCTTCGTCAGCGCCCGTGCGCTTTACATCGGCCTGTGGGCGGAGAAGGCCAAGCAGTTCTTCGCCGCCTATGTCGCCTACGGCCTGGCGTTCCTCTGGATCGGTCAGTTCCTGATCAACATCGGGGTGAACGTCGGCCTGCTGCCGACCAAGGGCCTGACCCTGCCGTTCCTCAGCTATGGCGGCAGCTCGCTGGTGATCTGCTGCGTCAGCCTCGGCCTGCTGCTGCGTATCGAGTGGGAGCGGCGCAGCCTGCTCGGCAGCGAGGAAACGGAATTTTCCGAAGCGGATTTCGCCGAGGAGGAGCCACTGCATGGCCGCTAACGTACTGATCATGGCTGGTGGCACCGGCGGACACGTATTCCCCGCGCTGGCCTGCGCCCGCGAATTCCAGGCGCGCGGCTACGCCGTGCACTGGCTCGGCACGCCCAACGGCATCGAGAACGAACTGGTGCCACAGGCCGGCTTGCCGCTGCACCTGATCCAGGTCAGCGGCCTGCGCGGCAAGGGGTTCGCCTCGCTGCTCAAGGCCCCGCTGCAAGTGCTGCGCGCGCTCTGGCAGGCGCGCAAGGTGGTTCGCCAGCTGAACCCAGTGTGCGTGCTCGGCCTTGGCGGCTACGTCACCGGCCCCGGCGGCGTCGCTGCGCGGCTGGCCGGTTCGCCGCTGATCGTCCATGAGCAGAATGCCGTGGCCGGAACCGCCAACCGCCTGCTGGCGCCGATTGCCGCGCGTATCTGCGAAGCCTTTCCGGACACCTTCGGTGCCTCCGCCAAACGCCGTACCACCGGCAATCCGGTGCGCGAGGAGTTGTTCCTGGAGACCCCGCGCGATGCGCTGGCCGGCCGCAAGCCGCGCCTGCTGGTGCTCGGTGGCAGTCTCGGCGCAGAGCCGCTGAACAAGCTGCTACCCGAGGCGCTGGGTTCGGTCGCCGCCGAACTGCGTCCGGAAGTCTTCCATCAGGCGGGCAAGCGGCATGCCGAGGTCACCACCGAGCGCTATCGCGCGGTCGGTGTCGACGCGCAGGTCGCACCGTTCATCGCCGACATGGCTCGCGCCTACGCCTGGGCCGACCTGGTGATCTGCCGTGCCGGTGCGCTGACCGTCAGCGAGCTGGCCGCCGCCGGGCTTCCGGCGTTCCTGATCCCGCTGCCGCACGCGATCGACGACCACCAGAGCCGCAATGCCGACTATCTGGCGAGGGAGGGCGCTGCCGTCCTTTTGCCGCAAGCTACGACCGACGCGGCGAAGCTCGCCGCGCAGCTGACCGAGGTTTTGATGCAACCCGAGAAACTCGAGGCGATGGGCGCGATCGCCCGGCGCCTGGCCAAACCCGATGCCACCCGTGCCGTGGTGGATATCTGCCTGGAGGTGGCCCATGGCTAAGTCCCCCGCAGCGGTCAAGGCCGAAGTCCGGCGCATGCGCCGCATCCGTCGCGTGCACTTCGTCGGTATCGGTGGCGCCGGCATGTGCGGTATCGCCGAAGTACTGCTCAACCTCGGCTACGAAGTCTCCGGCTCCGACCTCAAGGCCTCGGCCGTTACCGAGCGCCTGCAGAGCTTCGGTGCCGAGATCTTCCTCGGCCACCAGGCGGGCAACGTGGCGGGCGCCGATGTGCTGGTGGTTTCCAGCGCGGTGAACACCAGTAACCCGGAAGTCGCGCTGGCCCTGGAGCAGCGTATTCCCGTGGTGCCGCGCGCGGAAATGCTCGCCGAGCTGATGCGCTATCGCCACGGCATCGCGGTTGCCGGCACCCACGGCAAGACCACCACCACCAGCCTGCTGGCCTCGGTGTTCGCCGCCGCCGGTCTCGATCCGACCTTCGTCATCGGTGGCCGCCTGAACGCCGCCGGCACCAATGCCCAGCTCGGCAGCAGCCGCTACCTGATCGCCGAGGCTGACGAGAGCGATGCCAGCTTCCTGCACCTGCAGCCGATGGTCGCGGTGGTCACCAACATCGACGCCGACCACATGGCGACCTACGAAGGCGACTTCAACAAGCTGAAGAAGACCTTCGTCGAGTTTCTCCACAACCTGCCGTTCTACGGCCTCGCCGTGGTCTGCAACGACGACCCGGTGGTGCGCGAAATCCTCCCGCAGATCGCCCGTCCGACCGTGACCTACGGCTTCGGCGAGGCGGCCGACGTGCGTGCGATCGACGTTCGCCAGGAAGGCATGCGGACCCATTTCACCGTGCTGCGTCCGGATCACGAACCGCTGGCCGTGTCGGTGAACATGCCCGGCAAGCACAACGTGCTCAACGCCCTGGCAACCATCGCCATCGCCGGTGACGAGGGCATCGACGACGATGCCATCGTGCGCGGTCTGGCCGACTTCCAGGGCGTCGGCCGGCGCTTCCAGGTCTACGGCGAACTGCCAGTGGACGGCGGCAGCGTGATGCTGGTCGACGACTACGGCCATCACCCGCGCGAAGTCGCCGCGGTGATCGCCGCGGTACGCGACGGCTGGCCCGAGCGCCGCCTGGTGATGGTCTATCAGCCGCACCGCTATACCCGCACCCGCGACCTCTACGACGACTTCGTCCAGGTGCTCGGCGACGCCAATGTCCTGTTGCTGATGGAAATCTACCCGGCCGGCGAAGAGCCGATTCCCGGTGCCGATGCGCGCAACCTGTGCCACAGCATCCGCCAGCGCGGCCGCCTGGACCCGATCTACATCGAGCGCGGCGTCGAGCTGGCGCCGCTGGTCAAGCCGCTGCTGCGCGCGGGCGACATTCTGCTTTGCCAGGGCGCCGGTGACATCGGCGGGCTGGCCCCGCAACTGCTGAAAAGCCCCCTGTTCGCCGCCGAGAGGACCTCGAAATGAACCGCGTCGATCCCAAAGCCTTTGGCCGTGTCGCCGTGCTGTTCGGCGGCCTGAGCGCCGAGCGCGAGGTATCGTTGAAATCCGGGGCGATGGTGCTCGGCGCCCTGCAGGCGGCCGGTGTCGACGCCTTCGGCATCGATGTCGGCGCCGATTTCGTGCAGCGTCTGGCGCAGGAAAAGATCGACCGCGCGTTCATCATCCTGCACGGCCGCGGCGGCGAAGATGGCGCCATGCAGGGCCTGCTTGAGTGCGCCGGAATCCCCTACACCGGCAGCGGTATCCTCGCCTCCGCGCTGGCGATGGACAAGCTGCGCACCAAGCAGGTGTGGAGCAGCCTCGGCCTGCCGACGCCGCATCACGCGATTTTGCGCGACGAATCCGACTGCCGGTCGGCGGCGACGGAACTGGGCTTCCCTTTGATCGTCAAACCCGCGCATGAAGGTTCAAGTATCGGCATGGCCAAGGTGAACGACATCGATGCATTGATCGATGCCTGGCAGGCCGCCAAACAGTTCGATTCGCAGGTTCTCGTCGAACAGTGGATCCACGGCCCGGAGTTCACCATCGCCGTGTTGCGCGGTGAGGTTCTGCCGCCGATCGCCCTCGGCACTCCGCATTCTTTCTACGACTACGACGCCAAGTACCTGGCGTCCGACACCCAGTACCGGATTCCCTGCGGCCTCGATGCGGCCAAGGAAGAGGAACTCAAGACCCTCACCGCGAAAGCCTGCGAAGCCGTCGGCACCCAGGGTTGGGCGCGCGTCGACGTGATGCAGGACGAGGATGGCCAGTTCTGGCTGCTCGAAGTGAACACCGCTCCCGGCATGACCGACCACAGCCTGGTTCCGATGGCCGCTCGCGCGGCTGGCCTGGATTTCCAGCAACTGGTGCTGTCGATCCTCGCCGACAGCTTCGAGGCGAGGTACTGACATGCACGGCGTCCTGCTGCGTCATCCCCATCAGCCCATCGGTCGCGCGCCTCTGCGCGGCAAGGCGCCGCCGCGTGGCGCCAGCCGCATGGTGGCCAAGCAGCCGCTGTCCGAGCGTTTGCCGAAGCCGAACTTCAGCCTGGTCAAGCGCCTCGGCTGGCCGTTGCTGCTGATCGGCCTGGGCTTCGGTGCCTACGAGCTGTCGCAGAAACTGCTGCCTTACGCCGACCGGCCGATCGCCAAGATCAGCGTCGAAGGGGACCTCAGCTACATCAGCCAGCAGGCCGTGCAACAGCGCATCGCGCCGTTCATTTCGGCGAGCTTCTTCACCGTCGACCTCGCCGGTATGCGCGGCGAACTGGAGCGCATGCCCTGGATCGCCCACGCCGAAGTGCGCCGCGTCTGGCCGGATCAGGTGCTGGTGCGCCTGGACGAGCAACTGCCGATCGCCCGCTGGGGCGAGGGCGCCTTGCTGAACAACGCCGGTGAGGCCTTCGAGCCACGCGAGCTGGCCAACTACGAACACCTGCCGCAGCTGTCCGGGCCGCAGCGCGCCCAGCAGCAGGTCATGCAGCAGTACCAGGTGATCAGCCAGCTGCTGCGTCCGCTGGGCTTCTCGGTGCAGCGCCTGGAACTGCGCGAGCGCGGCAGCTGGTTCGTCTCCATGGCCGTGAACGACGGCGGCGAGCACATCGAGCTGTTCGTGGGCCGCGATAACATGGTTGAAAAAATACGTCGCTTCACCGCCATCTACGAGAAGGCGCTGAAGCCGGAACTAGCGAACATCAAGAGCATCGACCTGCGTTACTCCAACGGCCTCGCCGTGGCGTGGCGTGAGCCGGCGCCGGACACGGCGGCAGCAGCCAAGCCGGTCGTGAATTGAGGAGAAGACAATAGCCATGGCAAGCGTGCAAAGCGGCAAGATGATCGTCGGCCTCGACATCGGTACCTCCAAGGTGGTGGCGCTGGTGGGTGAGGTGTCGGCCGATGGCCAACTGGAAATCGTCGGCATCGGTACGCATCCGTCGCGCGGCCTGAAGAAAGGCGTCGTGGTGAACATCGAGTCCACCGTGCAATCGATCCAGCGGGCCATCGAAGAAGCCCAGCTGATGGCCGGTTGCCGCATCCACTCGGCCTTCGTCGGCGTCGCCGGCAGCCACATCCGCAGCCTGAATTCCCACGGCATCGTCGCCATCCGCGATCGTGAAGTCAGCCCCGCCGACCTGGAGCGTGTGCTCGATGCCGCCCAGGCCGTGGCGATCCCCGCCGACCAGCGCGTGCTGCACACGCTGCCGCAGGACTACGTTATCGATAACCAGGAAGGCGTGCGCGAGCCGCTGGGCATGTCCGGCGTGCGCCTGGAAGCCAAGGTGCACGTGGTGACCTGTGCGGTGAACGCGGCGCAGAACATCGAGAAGTGCGTGCGTCGCTGCGGCCTGGAAGTCGACGACATCATTCTTGAGCAACTGGCGTCGGCCTACTCGGTGCTCACCGACGACGAGAAGGAACTGGGCGTCTGCCTGGTCGACATCGGCGGCGGCACCACCGACATCGCCATCTTCACCGAAGGCGCGATCCGCCACACCGCGGTTATCCCGATCGCCGGCGACCAGGTCACCAACGACATCGCGATGGCGCTCCGTACACCGACGCAGTATGCCGAGGAGATCAAGATTCGATATGCTTGCGCCCTGGCCAAGCTGGCTGGCGCTGGAGAGACCATCAAGGTTCCCAGCGTGGGCGACCGCCCACCCCGGGAACTCTCCCGACAAGCTCTGGCCGAAGTGGTCGAACCCCGTTATGACGAGCTTTTCACCTTGATCCAGGCCGAGCTGCGACGCAGTGGTTACGAGGACTTGATCCCCGCAGGGATCGTTCTGACCGGCGGCACGGCGAAGATGGAAGGCGCGGTCGAACTGGCCGAGGAAATCTTCCACATGCCGGTACGGCTGGGTGTTCCGCACACCGTCAAGGGCCTCGCGGACGTCGTCCGCAACCCCATCTATTCCACAGGCGTGGGCCTGCTGCTTTACGGTCTGCAAAAGCAGAACGACGGCATTTCCATGTCCAGCGTCGGCAACTACAGCGAAGAAACCAAGACACCTGTTCTGGAGCGGCTCAAGCGCTGGGTCCAGGGCAATTTCTGAAATTAAGTGTGCTGTTGGCAATACAACTAGAAAATGAAAGGAGAGGGGACCATGTTCGAGCTCGTAGACAACATCCCGCAAAGCGCAGTAATCAAGGTCATCGGTGTCGGTGGTGGCGGTGGTAACGCCGTCAATCACATGGCGAAGAACAACATCGAAGGCGTCGAGTTCATCTGCGCCAACACCGACGCACAGGCGCTGAAGAACATTTCCGCGCGCACCGTGCTGCAACTCGGCCCAGGCGTGACCAAGGGTCTCGGCGCGGGCGCCAACCCGGAAGTCGGCCGTCAGGCTGCGATGGAAGACCGCGAGCGCATCGCCGAAGTGCTGCAGGGCACCGACATGGTGTTCATCACCACCGGCATGGGCGGCGGTACCGGTACCGGCGCCGCTCCGGTGATCGCCCAGGTCGCCAAGGAAATGGGCATTCTCACCGTGGCCGTGGTCACGCGTCCGTTCCCGTTCGAAGGTCGCAAGCGCATGCAGATCGCCGACGAAGGCATCCGCGCGCTGTCCGACAGCGTCGACTCGCTGATCACCATCCCCAACGAGAAGCTGCTGACCATCCTCGGCAAGGACGCCAGCCTGCTGTCCGCCTTCGCCAAGGCCGATGACGTGCTGTCCGGCGCCGTTCGCGGTATCTCCGACATCATCAAGCGTCCCGGCATGATCAACGTCGACTTCGCCGACGTGAAAACCGTGATGAGCGAGATGGGCATGGCGATGATGGGCACCGGTTGCGCCAGCGGCCCGAACCGCGCCCGCGAAGCTACCGAAGCGGCGATCCGCAACCCGCTGCTGGAAGACGTCAACCTGCAGGGCGCCCGCGGCATCCTGGTCAACATCACCGCCGGTCCCGACCTCTCGCTGGGCGAGTACTCCGACGTCGGTAACATCATCGAGCAGTTCGCGTCCGAACACGCCACCGTCAAGGTCGGTACCGTCATCGATCCGGACATGCGCGACGAGCTGCACGTCACCGTGGTCGCGACCGGTCTGGGCGCGAAGATCGAGAAGCCGGTCAAGGTCATCGACAACACCGTGCAGCCCGCTGCAGCCGCTGCCCAGCCCGCTCCGGCGCGCCAGGAAGCCGCCGTCAACTACCGCGATCTGGATCGTCCTACCGTCATGCGTCAGAACCACGGCAGCGCCACCGCCGCCAAGCTGAACCCGCATGACGACCTGGATTATCTGGATATTCCGGCGTTCCTGCGTCGCCAGGCTGATTAATGGAATGTATCAGGCGCATTGTGGTGATTGGTGTTCAGCAAAGGCCGGTTCTGCTAACATTCCCGGCCATTGTTGACAACAATTCTCGATAGCGCAAAAGCGGCCAAAGCCATGATCAAACAACGCACCCTGAAGAACACCATCCGTGCCACGGGCGTCGGCTTGCACTCCGGGGAGAAGGTTTACCTGACCCTGAAACCGGCCCCTGTGGATACCGGAATCGTGTTCTGTCGCACCGATCTCAACCCGACCGTGGAAATCCCCGCACGGGCCGAGAACGTTGGCGAAACCACCATGTCGACCACCCTGTTCAAGGGTGAGACCAAGGTGGACACCGTGGAGCACCTGCTTTCGGCCATGGCCGGCCTGGGCATCGATAACGCCTATGTGGAACTGTCCGCTTCGGAAGTTCCGATCATGGACGGTAGCGCCGGTCCGTTCGTGTTCCTGATCCAGTCCGCAGGGCTGCAGGAGCAGGAAGCGGCGAAGAAATTCATCCGCATCAAACGTGAAGTAACCGTGGAAGAAGGCGACAAGCGCGCCACCTTCGTGCCCTTCGACGGGTTCAAGGTGAGTTTCGAGATCGACTTCGACCACCCGGTGTTCCGTAACCGCACCCAGACCGCGAGCGTGGATTTTTCCAGCACCTCGTTCGTCAAGGAAGTCAGCCGGGCGCGGACATTCGGCTTTATGCGTGACATCGAGTACCTGCGTTCGCAGAACCTGGCACTCGGCGGCAGCGTGGAAAACGCCATCGTGGTCGACGAGAACCGCGTGTTGAACGAGGACGGCCTGCGTTACGAGGATGAGTTCGTCAAACACAAGATTCTCGATGCCATCGGCGATCTCTACCTGCTGGGTAACAGCCTGATTGGCGAGTTTCAAGGCTTCAAATCGGGTCATGCACTGAACAACCTCCTGCTGCGCACGCTGATCGCGCAAAAGGATGCTTGGGAAGTGGTGACGTTCGAAGACGCCCAGAGCGCGCCGATTTCCTACATGCGTCCCGTCGCGGCGGTGTAGGGCAACACTCTCCCTTTCGTTTTTCTTGAGGCCACCTTCGGGTGGCCTTTTTTTTATCCGGGATTCCGGCGGGAAGATGCTGCCGCAGCGCGTCGGCCGCCGCGTGCGGCGCTGCACTCAGAGGGCGCCGAAGACCTTCTTCGCCAGGCTGGTGGCGGCTGCTGCGGGGTTATCGCGAATGCTCGCTTCCTGCTTGGCGATCATCTCGAACAGGCCGTTGAGCGCCTGCTCGGTGACATAGCTTTCGATGTTGGCGCTCTTCGCGTCGACCACGCCGAAGGCGGCGGCCTGTCCGGCGAAGCTGTTGTATTGCTTGGCCAGGCCGACCTGGTCGGTGGCCTGCTTGACGATGGGCAGGAACTTGGCGCGGATCTGCTCGCGGCTGGTCTTGTCCAGGTAGGTCGTCGCCGAGTCCTTCGGGCCGGCGAGGATGCTCTTGGCGTCGGTCACGGTCATCTTCTTCACCGCATCCACCAGCAGCGCCTGGGCTTGCGGCACGGCGGCCTCGGCGGCCTTGTTCATGCTGGTTTCCAGCGCGTCGACCTGGGCGCCCATGCCCATCATCTTCATGGTCTTGGCGGCCTTGCCGAGCTTGCCCGGCAGCTCGATGCGCACCTCGTCGTTGTTGCTGAAACCGCCCGGCTTGCCGAGCTGCTGCACGGCGACTTTGGCGCCCTGGGCGAGGGCGTCCTTGAGTCCGCCGCTGGCATCGGTCTGCGACAGGTCGGAGAGCGAGAGGGCGAACACCTGGCTGGACAGGACCAGGCCGGCGAGCAGAGTAGTCAGGCGGAACATGGCGACATCCTTCTGGTGGGGTGGAGGAAAGCATAGCCCGGAACGCCCGCGGCGGGCCGGGCTGCGGGATCAGGCGATGCTCGCTTCTTCGTTGCGATCCTGCGCGACCTGGCGAATCGACAGGCGGATTTCCGGCGGCAGCACCCGTTTCGCGGCGCCTTCCACCAGTTCCCCGAGCATCGGGTGGTGGCTGAGCTTGCCGGCGTCGTCCTTGCGCAGGACGCCCTGGTCGAGCAGCGACTGGATGAAGTGGCGGAACAGGCTCTTGTCGAAGAATTCCGGTGCGTTCAGCCCGTGCAGGATCGACAGGCGCTGGGCCATGACCGTGCAGAGGTTCTCCAGCTCTTCGGCCGACAGGGTGTTCTGCGGGTGGTTGAGCAGCAGGGCGATGGCCATGTAGAAGCGCTGCAGGGTCTGCATGATGGCGCGCGCCAGCAGCGTCAGCAGGACGAAGTGCCGCGAACTCGGCGCCGGACGCACGTAGGTGTCCTCTTCCCGGCGCAGCAGGCCCTGTTCGACGAAGGCGGCGAGCCATTCGTCCACCACGGCGTCCAGCTGCTCCGGCGCGTAACGGATGAACAGCTCCGATTGCAGGTACGGGTAGAGCGCGTGGGTAAAACGCAGGATCTGCTCGCGGTTCATCCGCGGGCTGCTCTGGAAGAAGCTGGCGAGCAGCGCCGGCAAGGCGAAGATGTGCAGGACGTTGTTGCGGTAGTAGGTCATCAGGACGGCATTCTGCTCGTCCAGATAGAGGATCTTGCCCAGCGCGTCCTTCTGCTCGGCGAGCAGCTGCATGCCCTGCACGTACTCGATGAGGCTGTTGCCGTCGCCCTCCGGCAGCGTGGTGTGCTCGGAGTAGGGCACCCGCCGCAGCAGCGCCAGGTACATGTCGAGGATGCGCGCCAGGCCGCGCTCGTCCAGCGCCAGCTTGGTGGTGGAGAGCATCGCCAGCGCCACCAGGTTGACCGGGTTCACCGCCGCCGCCTCGTTCAAGTGCCGCGCGACCCGCTCGGAAAGCGCGTGGGTGGCGTCGTTGAGCCAGTCCGGGCGGTAGTCCGGCCCCAGCTCCTGCTGGCGCCAGTCCGGCTGCTGCTGGTCGAGGAACTCGGCCAGGCGGATCGGCTCGCCGAAGTTGACCCAGACGCTGCCGAAACGCTGCTTGAGCGCGCCGATCACCTTGAAGATGTCGAAGATCGACTCCTTCTTCTTGGTCGCGCCACGCAGTTCGCCCAGGTAGGTGCGGCCTTCGAGGACGCGCTCATAGCCGATGTAGACCGGCACGAAGAGGATCGGCAGGCGGTGCGTGCGCAGGAAGCTGCGCAGGGTGATGGCGAGCATTCCGGTGCGCGGCCGCAGCATGCGCCCGGTACGCGAGCGGCCGCCCTCGACGAAGTACTCGACCGGGAAGCCCTTGCTGAACAGCGTGTGCAGGTATTCGTTGAACACCGCGGTGTAGAGCGGGTTGCCCTTGAAGGTGCGGCGCATGAAGAACGCCCCGCCGCGGCGTAGCAGGCCGCCAATCACCGGCATGTTCAGGTTGATCCCGGCGGCGATGTGCGGCGGCGTCAGGCCGTTGCGGAACAGCAGGTAGGAGAGCAGCAGGTAGTCGATGTGACTGCGGTGGCAGGGCACGTAGATCACCTCGTGACCGTTGACCACCTCCTGCACGCGCTCGATGTGATGGACCTTGATGCCGTCGTAGATCTTGTTCCAGAACCACGACAGGATGATTTCGAGGAAGCGGATCGCACTGTAGGTGTAGTCCGAGGCGATCTCGTTGCCGTACTTCAGCGCCTGCGCTTCGGCGCGCTCGATGGAAATCTTCTCGCGCTCGGCCTCGTCGAGAATCGCCTGGCGGACCTGCGGGCCATGCACCAGGCCTTTCACCAGGTTGCGTCGGTGCGACACGTCCGGGCCGATCACCGCGGCTTTCTGGTTGCGGAAGTGCACGCGCAGGATGCGGTGAACCATGCGCAGCGTGCGCTCGCTGCCCTTGCCCTGCGCGACCAGTTCGCGCAGGTGGATGGGCGCGGCGAACTGCACGCTGGTCTTGCGTCCGAGGGCGAGGATGCTCACCAGCTTGCGCAGGCGCCCGGTGACCGCCCAGCTGTCGGCGAACAGCAGTTTCCACGGGCTGGTTTCGCGATCGGGCGACTGCCCCCAGAACACGCTCACCGGAATGATCTGGACGTCCTCGGCGGCGTTGTGGCCGATGGCGTTGACCAGTCGCACCAGCGTCGGCGAAGCGACGCGCTTGTCCTGGCGGCCGAGCCAGTCGGGCTCCGGCATCAGGTAGAAGAACGCCGCCGGCTCGAGCAGTTCGCCCACCGCCACCGGCAGTACCGGGCGCGGCAGGCCGACCTTGACGCACTCGTGGTCGACCACCGCGAGGTCGCTGATCGATGCCTGGCGCAGCGCGTAGACCACCGGCTTGCCGCGATCGAGCTTGAGCGGAAAGGCCGACTGGTTGATGGTTTCCGAGCGAACCCAGAGGTAGAGCAGGCGACGCAGGGTGCCGAAGATCAGGCGGCGAAAGGGGGAGCGGGTCATACAGGTCTTACGGTTGCAGGGCTTCGGCCCGGGACGGCTAGTGTGACGTATCCGCCGCTGGCCGGCAAAAGCGCGGCCGTCGGGGATGAGGCGTCGGCCGATGCGCATCGCTGAGCGCCAGGCGGGTGCAGCGCCCGCGCTCGAAATCCGGGCGAATCGCGGGGCGCGGCATATTCTGGTGCTGCACGAAGCACCTTTTCGGCCCACGCTTCATGGCCCTGCCGTAGCTTCCAGATGGCATGGCGAAGTCCGGCGAAAACAGCTGCAGCCCAGCATTTATGGGCCTTTGGCGGTCGCCTAAAAAAAATCTTTGCAGAGCCTGCGCTTCCTCTTAGACTCCGACGTGGCCCATTCAGGAACGCTTTTCGATAGCCTGCTCCCGCCCGTTTCCGGTCTGGTTGTAAGCGATAGAAAGAACGTTTTTGCGGAACCGTAGAGGCCTTTCCACAGGCGGAGAGGCGAACAGAATAATGTGAGTTGGGAGTGTGGTAATGGCTGATCGTGAGCACGGCACCGTCAAGTGGTTCAATGACGCCAAGGGCTATGGGTTCATTCAACGTGATAGCGGGGCGGACGTGTTCGTTCATTACCGCGCGATCCGTGGCGAAGGTCACCGCTCTCTGGTCGAAGGCCAGAAAGTCGAGTTTTCCGTGACCCAGGGCCAGAAAGGCCTGCAGGCCGAAGACGTCGCCCGCGTCTGAGCCTTGCGGCAACGAAAAAGCCCGCCTTCAGGCGGGCTTTTTCTTGGCGGTTGGGTTGTCTCTCGTGGGCCTCGTCATCACGTACACGTAGGGTGCGCCGTGCGCACCGAAGCGAGGGGGGCTGGTGCGCGCGGCGCACCCTACGGCGACGACGTTTATTGGCCCTCGCTCAGTCGGTGCGCCAGACGATTTCCTGTTCGCCCTCGGCGTCGATCCTGATCCAGCGTTCGCCTTCCTCCAGGCTTTCCTCCTCCTGCCAGCTACCGGGTGCGCAGCGCACCTGCACGCCGAGCGCGGCGAAGGCGTCACGGGCGCAGGCGATGTCGTCGTCCCAGGGCGTGGCGTCGCTTTCCAGCATCAGGCTGTGCCACTTGCCGACCGCTTTCGGGACCCAGGTGACGGGAATCCCGGCGGCTTCGCATTTGAAGGTCTGGCCCTTCTGCCGCCAGGCGCTGCAGGGGCCGATGGCCTGTTCCAGCCAGGCGGCGACGCTCTGCTGGTCGGCATCCTTCAGGTAGATCTCGATATCCGGTTGGCGCATGGTTTTCTCGGCAGTGGCATGGGCGGCCCGCTACAGGTCGCGTTCGATCCAATCGTAACGTATGCCGACGCCGACCTCTAAGGGTGCGGCGATAACCGCCTCGCGGCGTTCGGCGCTGGCACGCCAGCCGTGCGGGGTCATTGCCAAGAGGTCGGCGCGGGCCTCGGGGCTTTCCAGGCGCAGGCTGAATTCCAGCGTCTCGCTGTGCGCCAGGTGCATGCCGGCGGGGATCAGCGCCAGGTGTTTCTCGTCGTCGTAATCGCGCACTTCATCGTAGAGCTTGCCGCGCAGCGCCATCAGGTGCCCGCTGCTCGGCCCCATGCGCAGCAGCGCGCCGCCCGGTGCCAGCAGGCGCCGCGCTTCCTGCCAGTCGAGCGGGCTGAAGACGCTGGTCAGCACCTGGCAACTGGCGTCGGCCAGCGGCACCCGTGCCATGCTCGCCACCAGCCAGTGCAGGCGCAGATCGCGGCGACAGGCGCGCTTGATCGCCTCACGGGAGATGTCCAGCGCATAGCCTTCGCTGCGCGGCAGCGCGGCGCCGATCTGCGCGGTGTAGTAGCCCTCGCCGCAGCCGATGTCCAGCCAGCGCTGTGGCGCGCGTTCGGCGACCAGCTCGGCCAGGCGGCGCGCCAGCGGGGCATAGTGGCCGCCATCGAGAAAGCGCCGGCGCGCCTCGACCATCGCCGCGTTGTCGCCGGGATCGCGACTGTTCTTGTGCTGCACCGGCAGCAGGTTCAGGTAGCCCTGGCGCGCGCGGTCGAAACGGTGCCCGGCCGGGCAGGCGACACCGTTGTCGGCGTCGTGCAGCGGGCCTGAGCAGAGCGGGCAGATCAGCATCAGGCGAGCAGCTCGACGAGGGTCTGGTAGTAGATATCGGTTAGGCAGTCGAGGTCGCTGGCGAGGATGCGCTCGTCGATCTGGTGGATGGTGGCATTCACCGGGCCGAGCTCTACCACCTGGGTGCCGAGGGTGGCGATGAAGCGTCCGTCCGAGGTGCCGCCGGTGGTCGAGGGGCGGGTTTCGCGGCCGGTCACCGCGCGGATGCCGCTGGCCACGGCGTCGAGCAGCGCGCCGGGTTCGGTGAGGAACGGCAGGCCGGACAGCGCCCAGTCGATGTGCCAGTCCAGGCCGTGCCTGTCGAGAATGGCGGCCACCCGCTGCTGCAACCCGTCCACCGTGGATTCGGTGGAGAAACGGAAGTTGAACATCGCCGTCAGCTCGCCGGGGATCACGTTACTGGCGCCGGTGCCGGCGTTCAGGTTGGAAATCTGGAAGCTGGTCGGCGGGAAGAAGGCGTTGCCTTCGTCCCAGTGCTCGGCGGCCAGCTCGGCGAGTGCCGGCGCGGCCAGGTGGATCGGGTTCTTCGCCAGTTGCGGGTAGGCGACGTGCCCCTGCTTGCCGCGCACCGTGAGCAGCGCGCCGAGCGAGCCGCGCCGGCCGTTCTTCACCACGTCGCCGAGCAGGGTGCTGCTCGAGGGCTCGCCGACGATGCACCAGTCGAGGCGTTCGCCGCGTTCGCGCAGGCGTTCGACCACCGCGCGGGTACCGTGCTGCGCCGGGCCTTCCTCGTCGCTGGTGATGAGGAAGGCGATGGCGCCCTTGTGGTTCGGGTGCATGACGACGAAGCGCTCCACCGCGACGATCATAGACGCCAGGCTGCCTTTCATGTCCGCCGCGCCGCGCCCGCAGAGCATGCCGTCCCCGTCGATGTGTGCCTCGAAGGGCGGGTGCTGCCAGCCGTGCAGCGGGCCGGTGGGCACCACGTCGGTGTGCCCGGCGAAGCACAGTACCGGGCCTTCGCCGCCGCGGCGCGCCCAGAAGTTGTCGACCTCGCCGATGCGCATCGGCTCCAGTTCGAAGCCGAGCGCGGCCAGGCGTCGCATCATCAGTTCCTGGCAGCCTTCGTCGACCGGCGTCACCGAGGGGCGGCGGATCAGCTCGCAGGCGAGCTCCAGAGTGGCGGAAAGGGGAGCGGAAGGGGCCGTCATGCTGGAACTCCGAAAGGCGGGGCAGGGTGCGTCAAAGGGGCGCTATGGTAGCAAAAACGGCGGCCCGAAGGCCGCCGTCAGGGCGTCGCTGCGGGTTCCGCGTCAGGCCGGAACCTCGTCGGGCTGCGCCTGGGGCGGTTTCGGCAGGGACGAGAGCAGCGCCATGATCAGCGCCGCCAGGTAGGGCAGCGACTGCACCAGCAGCATCGCGACCCAGAACTTCACGTCGTTGCTCGGCAGACCCTGGACGATGGCGATGCCCAGCGCCGCGCCCCACAGCAGCAGCATCACGAACACCTCTTCGCGGGCTTCCGCCAGCGCCACCAGGATGCCGTGGTTGGAGGCCATCTTCGGCGTGCGGAAGAACGGAATGCTCTTGGTGAAGAAGCCGTAGAGCACCGCCTTGGCGATGGTGTGCGACAGCGCCAGGCCGGCGACCGCCGCGCAGAACGCATCCTTCAGGTTGACCCCCACGGCGCGCCGGTAGAGGAAGATGATCTTGCCCACCTTGAAGAAGAACAGCGCCAGCGGTGGCAGGGCGAAGATCAGCAGCGGCGGGTCGACCCGTGTCGGCACGATGATCATCGCCGCCGACCAGAGCAACGCGCCGAGGGTGAAGAAGATGTTCATGCCGTCGGCGACCCAGGGCAGCCAGCCGGCGATAAAGTGGTAACGCTGGCCGCGCTTGAGCTCCGAGCCCTTGCCCAGCAGGAGCGCACGAGCATGGCCCTTCATGATCTGGATGGCGCCGTAGGCCCAGCGGAAGCGCTGCTTCTTGAAGTCGATGAAGGTATCCGGCATCAGCCCCTTGCCGAAGCTGTCGTGGGCGTAGGCGGCCGAGTAGCCTTTCTCGAACACGCGCAGGCCCAGTTCGGCGTCCTCGCAGATGGTCCAGTCGGCCCAGCGCAGTTCGTCCATCACCGTGCGGCGGATCATCGTCATGGTGCCGTGCTGGATGATCGCGTCGCGGTCGTTGCGGGTGACCATGCCGATGTGGAAGAAGCCCTTGTACTCGGAATAGCAGAGCTTCTTGAACAGGCTTTCGTTTTCGTCGCGGTAGTCCTGCGGCGACTGCACCACGGCGATGCGCGGGTCGGCGAAGTGCGGGACCATGTGCTTGAGCCAGTTGCGGTCGACGCAGTAGTCCGAGTCGATCACCGCGACGATTTCGGCGTCGGGCGCGGTGTGCGGCAGGATGTAGTTCAGCGCGCCGCCCTTGAAGCCGTGCAGCGGCGCGACGTGGAAGAAGCGGAACCGCGGGCCGAGTTGCTCGCAGTAGTCGCGTACCGGCTCCCACACCGTCGGGTCCTTGGTGTTGTTGTCGATGATCAGGACTTCGAAGTCCGGGTAATCGAGGTTGGCCAGGGCGTCGAGGGTCTGTTTGACCATCTCCGGCGGCTCGTTGTAGCAGGGCACGTGCACCGAGACCTTGGGCCGGAAACTGCTGTCGCCGACCACCGGGATGAACGGCCGGCGGCGTTTGTGCACCCAGACCACCTCGGCCAGCTCATGGGCTTCGGTGAGCAGCACGATGAACACGCCGAGGGCGCCGATGCCGAGCAGCGCGCCCACCGTCAGGCTGAACCAGGTCGCGTACTGCTGGCTGTAGTCGTAGCCGATCCATACCAGCGCCGAACCGCCGACGAAGGCGACGAAGGTCAGGAAGGTGCGGCCACGCTGGCGCAGCGCGCTACCGTCGATCAGCAGCAGGGCCAGCGACAGCAGCGCCATCACCACCGAAGCGACCGCCAACAGGCGCCATTGCGGGATCGCCACGACCGGGCCTTCGAAGGCGAACTTAGCCTGCCGGTTGAGGTTATAGACCCCCCAGTAGGCGCCCACCGAACCCTCGTCGCTGGCTTTCCACGGCTGGTCGAAGGCCTCGATGACGAAGTAGTTGTAGCCCTGGCTGTTCAGCTTGTTGACCAGCGTGCGCAGGTACACGGCCTGGTCGGCCTGGGTGGCATCGGCGCCGCCGCGCATGCGTCCGTTGCTCGGCCAGCCGACCTCGGAGATCAGCAGCGGCTTTTTCGGGAACAGCTTGCGCAGGTCGCGCGCGCGGTCGAGGACGAACTGTCCGGCATCCTCCATCGGGATGAATTCCCAGTACGGCAGCACGTGAGCGGCGATCAGGTCGGCGTGCTTCGCCAGCTCCGGGTGCTCCTCCCAGATGTGCCACTGCTCGGACGTGGACACCGGCACCTTCACCGCCGCGCGCACGCGATCCATGAAGGCGATTAGTTGCTCGGCGGTGACTTCCTCGCGGAACAGTGCCTCGTTGCCCACGGTGACGCGAACCACGCTGCGCGAGTGGTTGGCCAGATCGATGGCCTTGGCGATCTCGCGCTCGTTGCGTTCCTGGTCGTTGCTGATCCAGATACCCAGGGTCACGCGCAGACCGAATTCCTCGGCGATCGCCGGGATGTTGGCCAGCGCGCCGTCCACCGAGTAGGTGCGGATGTTGTCGGTGTGCTTGCTCAGCAGCTCCAGGTCCTGGCGGATTTCCGCATCGCTGGGATACACGCCCTGTTGCGGGCTCTGGCCCTGGCGGAACGGCGAATAGGAGAAGCCGGAGATCTGCGCGGGCCAGTCCGGCGCGCTCACCGGGCGGTTGTAGAGCGCCCAGAAACCGGTGAACAGCGCAGCGATGGCCAGGAAGACCACCAGGTTGAGACCAAATTTTCGCGATGACATAGGTGCTTTCAGGTTCCGATGCGTGGAACGGGGGAGGGCGGCGAGCGCCGTCGGCGCGCATCCTACTCTGGCGTCCGCGCCAGTGTACAGGCGCGCTGCGGAGCGATTCGGGCCGCTGTTCGCAGCCTACAGCCTTGGGCCTTGCGGGGGTGAAGAAGTTCGCCGCACGCCACGCGCTGCGGGCGCTGCGCCCGATGCCGGTCGCGCAGAAAAAAGCAGGGCTCAGCGGCCTCGGTTTTCCTGCGGAGCGTCGCCGCGTGGCGATCCGGGCTTTATCTGCGCGGCGCCCGGTCCAATAATGCGCACCGGTTTTTCTTCCGAGGTGAGCATGGGTACAGACGATCAGCGTTTCGGCGGCATCGCCCGGCTCTATGGCCGCGATGGGCTCGAACGCCTGGCCGCGGCGCACGTGGCGGTGGTCGGTATCGGCGGCGTCGGCTCGTGGGCGGCGGAAGCGCTGGTGCGCTCCGGCGTCGGCGAGATTTCCCTGTTCGACCTCGACGACGTCTGCGTCAGCAACACCAACCGCCAGGCGCATGCGCTGCTGGACTCCGTAGGCCGGGCCAAGGTCGAGGTGATGGCCGAGCGCCTGCTGGCGATCAATCCGGCGTGCCGCGTACACGCCGTGGCGGACTTCGTCACCCGCGAGAGCATGGCCGAGCACATCACCGGGCACCTCGACTGCGTGCTCGACTGCATCGACAGCGTCGCCGCCAAGGCCGCGCTGATCGCCTGGTGCAAGCGACGCAAGATCCAGATCGTCACCACCGGCGGCGCCGGTGGGCAGATCGACCCGACGCAGATCCAGGTCGCCGACCTGAACAAGACCTTCAACGATCCGCTGGCGGCCAAGGTGCGCTCGACCCTGCGCCGCGACTACGCCTTCTCGCGCACGCCGGGACGCAACTACAGCGTTCCCTGCGTGTTCTCCACCGAGCAGCTGCGTTACCCGGCGCCGGACGGCACTGTCTGCCAGTCCAAGGCGTTCGTCGGCGAGGGCGTGAAGCTCGACTGCGCCGGCGGTTTCGGTGCGGTGATGATGGTCACCGCCAGCTTCGGCATGGCCGCCGCGGCCAAGGCGGTGGACAAACTGGTGGCCGGCGCGCGGCGCCCCGCCGAGCGGCAGACGCGCCTCGAGTGAGCCTACTCGGCGCCGACCGCGCCGCGGCCGTATAATCGTCGGCCTTTTCGCTTCACTACCGCGCCGTGCCTGCGGCGCGGGCTTCCACGAGACCCCTGCGATGATGAATAACGATGTGCTGCGCAGCCTGCGCTACATGCTGGATGTCAGCGAGCCCAAGCTGGTGAAGATCTGCCAGTTGGCCGATTACAGAGTCAGCATCGAGGACATGGCCGCCTACCTGAAGAAGGATGACGAGGAAGGCTTCCAGCCCTGCAGCGACGAAGTCATGGCGCACTTCCTCGATGGCCTGGTGTTCTACAAACGCGGCAAGGACGAGAGCCGGCCGCGCCTACCGGTGGAGAAGCGCATCACCAACAACGCCATCCTGAAGAAGCTCCGCGTGGCCTTCGAGCTGCGCGACGAGGACATGCACGCCATTCTCGAAGCCGCGGAGCTGCCCATGGGCAAGGCTGAGCTGAGCGCGCTGTTCCGCAAGCCCGGCCACAACAACTACCGCGAATGTGGCGATCAGGTGCTGCGCAACTTCCTCCGGGGCCTGACCCAGCGCGTACGCCCCGCGGACTGACTAACGCGGTTTCTTAGGCTTGCGCGGCTTCGACGGGTTGCGCTTCGCGCCGCCGTGTTCGGCGATCAGCCGGTCGGCTTCGGCGGCGCGTTCGGCCAGCGGCGCCGGTGCCCCCGTCAGACCGAGGCGCACGGCCAGCTTGCCGGCGTCGAAGGGCGCCTTGACCTTGATGTCGTTGTCGAAATAGCAGAACAGGTCGCGCCGCTTGCGCGAAGGGGGCTTGCGCTCGACGATCAGCCGCGCGTCGTCCACCTGGCCGCCTTCGCTCCAGGCCTTCATCCGCCGCGCCCAGTCGTCCAGCGCCGCGTCGGCGTAGCCGCTGGCGTAAAGCTCCTCCTCGCCATGCAGGCGCAGATAGACGAAATCGCTGGTGACGTCCTCCTTCAGCGGCCACTTGCCCGCGGTATCCGCCACCACCAGCGCCACGTCGTGCTCGCGCAGCATGTCGACGAAAGCGCGATCCTCGAAGCTGGCGTGGCGGATCTCCACCGCGTGGCGCATCTTGCGCGGCTCGTCGATCGCCAGGTGGGTGCGTCCCTCCATGCGCGGCTCATGCCCGCGGGCGATGTGCAGCGCTTTTTCGGTGTCGTGCGGCAACAGGCGCAGGAAGGCCTCGAACTGCTCCGGATCGAAACGGAAGCTCGGTGGAAACTGCCAGAGGATCGGCCCCAGCTTGCGCTGCAGGCGCAGCAGGCCGGAGGCGAAGAAGTTGGCGATCGGCTTTTCGACGTCGTCGAGCCGGCGGATGTGGGTGATGTAGCGCGGTGCCTTGACGCTGAAGACGAATTCCTCGGGCGTCTCGTCATGCCAGCGTGCCCAGCTTTCCGGGCGTTGCAGGGAATAGAAGGAACCGTTGATCTCGATGCTGCCGACCGCGCGGGAAGCGAACTGCAGCTCGTCGTCCTGGCGCAGCTTCTCCGGATAGAAGACGCCGCGCCAGGGTGCGTATCGCCAGCCGGATATGCCGATGCGGATGTCTGCGCTCATGTGCTCTCTGCCTCGCGTTCAAGCAGTCGACTGCGAGTGGCGGGAACGGGTTCCGGGCGGGCGACCACAAGGCGTGGTGCGCGCGGCGCACCCTACGAAGCGCAGCCAGCCCGCGCGTCCGTATCGGCGCGTTGCCGCCGGTTCACGCCTCCGTGCCCAGTCCCCGCGCTTGCCGTAGGTGCCATGCGCACCGTGGCGCGCGCGGATCAGTGCGTTGCCGCCAGTTCACGCATCCGCGCCCGGTCCCGCGCTTGCCGTAGGGTGCGCCATGCGCACCGTGGCGCGCCCGGATCAGTGCGTTGCCGCCGGCTCACGCCTCCGTGCCCGGTCCCACGCTTGCCGTAGGGTGCGCCATGCGCACCGTGGCGCGCCGGATCAGCGCGTTGCAGCCAGTTCACGCATCCGCTCGAGCACGGCGTTCAACCCGTTGCTGCGCGACGGGCTGAGCTGGCGCTGCAGGCCGAGTTGGGCGAACCAGTCGGCGAGGTCCAGCGCCGCCAGCCCGGCGCCGTCCAACCCCTCGATGCGCGCCAGCAGAAGCGCCAGCAGGCCACGCAGCAGGCGCGCATCGCTGGCCGCGCGAAAATGCAGCGCCTGATCGCGGCGCTCCGCCACCAGCCAGACCAGGCTCTCGCAGCCGTGCACGCGGTTGGCCTCGCTGCGTTCGGCCGCGTCCAGCGGCTCCAGGCGCTCGGCCCATTGCAGCAGCAGGCGCGCGCGCTGCTCCCAACCCGGAAGCCGGGCGAACGCGTCCAGTGCCTGCTGCGCAAGCGGCGGCAATTCGCTCATCGCAGCAGCTCCAGGGCGGCATCGAGGGCGGCGAAGAAACGCCGCAGGTCCTCGCCGTCGTTGTACAGCGCCAGCGACACGCGGACCGCGCCGGCCAGACCGAGGCGCTCGTACAGCGGCATCGCGCAATGGCTGCCGACACGCACCGCGATGCCCTGTTCGCCGAGCAGGTGCGCCAGGTCGGCGTTATGCACGCCGTCGACGGCGAAGCAGGCCAGGGCGATCCGCGGCGCGCCGAGCAGGCGCACGCCATCGCGGGCGGCGAGGCCGGCCAGCAGTTCGGCGTGCAGCGCGGCTTCGTGGGCAGCGACGGCCGTTTCATCCAGCCCGTCCAGGTAGTCCAGCGCGGCGCCGAGGCCGATCACCCCGGCAATCGGCGGCGTTCCCGCCTCCAAACCCATGGGCGCCGGATGGAATTCGGCGTCCTGAAACTCGGCATGGCGGACCATCTCGCCGCCGAACTGCCAGTGGCGCAGGCGGGCCAGGGCGTCGCTGCGGCCATAGAGCACGCCGACGCCTTCCGGCCCATAGAGCTTGTGGCTGGAGAATGCGTAGAAGTCGCAGCCCAGAGCGTGAAGATCATGCCGGCCGTGCACCGCGCCCTGGGCGCCGTCGACCACGCTGAGGGCGCCCCGCGCGCGGGCCAGGGCCAGCAGCTCAGGCAGCGGCTGCCAGCGGCCGAGCACGTTGGACAGCTGGCTCACCGCGAGCAGGCGCGTGCGGGCGCCGATCAGCGTGGCCGCCGCGGCGAGGTCGATATCGCCCTGGGCGTCCAGCGGCAGCACCACCAGGTTCAGCCCGCGACGGTGCGCCAGCTGTTGCCAGGGCAGCAGGTTGGCGTGGTGTTCCAGGGCGCTGACGACGATCTCGTCGCCGGGCTGGAACAGGTGCTCCAGGCCATAGGCGAGCAGGTTGAACGCCTCCGTGGCGCCGCGGGTGAAGACGATTTCCGCCGGGCTGGCGGCATTCAGCCATTGCGTCACCTTCAGCCGGGTCGCCTCGAAGGCGCGCGTGGCCCGGTCACCGGGCAGGTGCTGGGCGCGGTGCACGTTGGCGGTGCCGTTGCGGTAGTAAGCGTCCAGGGCCGCGAGCACCGGCTCCGGCTTCTGCGCGGTGGCGGCGTTGTCCAGGTAGGTCTGGCCCTCGGCCTGCAAGGCCAGGATGCCGGGAAAGTCGGCGCGCCAGGGCGAGTTCAGTGGCATGGCTGCGGTACCGCGAAATGTCTGCCGAGCATGAATGGAAAGGCCGGGCATGGGCCCGGCCTGAGTGTTTTCGTTGCCAGGCGATGGATATCGGCGCTGCGCGCCTCGACCCATCCTGCGGCCTGCTACGGAAGGTTCGTAGGATGGGTTGAGCCGGCGATATCCATCAGTTGTGCGCGTGCAGGGCTTCGTTCAGTTCGATGGCGGTCTTGTTGGTCTTGCATTCCACCGCGCCGTTGCGCGAGTTGCGGCGGAACAGCAGGTCCGGCTGGCCGGCGAGGTCGCGTGCCTTGACCACGTTGACCAGGGCGTTCTGGTCGTCCAGCAGGGCGACCTTGGTGCCGGCGGTGATGTACAGGCCGGCCTCGACGATGTTGCGGTCGCCCAGCGGGATGCCGATGCCGGCGTTGGCGCCGATCAGGCAGCCTTCGCCGACCGAGATGATGATGTTGCCGCCACCGGACAGGGTGCCCATGGTCGAGCAGCCGCCGCCGAGGTCCGAGCCCTTGCCGACGAACACGCCGGCGGAAACGCGGCCTTCGATCATTCCCGGACCTTCGGTCCCGGCGTTGAAGTTGACGAAGCCCTCGTGCATCACCGTGGTGCCTTCGCCGATGTAGGCACCCAGGCGCACGCGGGCGCTGTCGGCGATGCGTACGCCGCTCGGCACCACGTAGTCGGTCATTTTCGGGAACTTGTCCACCGACACCACTTCCAGCAGCTTGCCGACCAGGCGCGCTTCCAGTTGGCGCTCGGCCAGTTCGCTCAGGTCGATGGCGCCGGCGTTGGTCCAGGCGACGTTCGGCAGCAGCGGGAAGATGCCGCTGAGGTTCTGCCCGTGCGGCTTGACCAGGCGATGGGAGAGCAGGTGCAGCTTGAGGTAGGCCTCGGGGGTCGAGGTGAGCGCGGTGTCTTCGGCGAGCAGAGTGGCGACCAGCGGGTTGGCGCTTTCCGCCAGGCGGGTCAGCAGCGCGGACTGCGCGGCGTCGATGCTGCGCAGCGCGGCCGACATCTCGCGGGCCTGGTTGCTGCTGAAGGCGATCGCCTGGTTGCCGCCTTCGTAACCGAGGATCGGCGCCACGGCGGCGACCAGCTCGGCGCTGGGGGCCAGCAGCGGCTGGGAATAGAAGACTTCCAGCCACACGCCTTTGCGATTCTGCGTGCCGAGACCGAAGGCCAGGCTGAACAGGGTAGAGGACATGGTGATTTCCTTTTGTCTGGCAGGGCGCCTTGCGCCTCTGTGATGAATAAGTGTCAGTGGTTCAGGGCCGCGTCGTACAGCTCAGGCTTGAATCCGACCAGGGTGCGCGATCCCAGGTCGAGTACCGGGCGCTTGATCATCGACGGCTGGGCGAGCATCAGTTCGATGGCCCGGGCCTGGTCGAGATCGGCCTTCTGCGCGTCGTCCAGCTTGCGAAACGTGGTTCCGGCGCGGTTCAGCACGGTTTGCCAGCCATGCTCGTCGCACCAGCGTTCGAGGCTGGCGCGGTCGATGCCGCTGGCTTTGTAGTCGTGGAAAACATAGTCGACGGCGTGTTCGTCCAGCCAGCTGCGGGCTTTCTTCATCGTGTCACACGCTTTGATTCCGAACAGGGTGCGATTCATCGTGGTGGGTCTGGTAACGTTGTCGAGCCTGGGAGTATGCCATCAGAGCGGTCGCCGATCTGCAATGCGATGGCGCGAAATCGCCGGCAGGTTGTCAGAGCCCGTTGCACGGGCCTCGCGATCCGGAGCCGTTTCCGGGTCATCGCGTGCCCCGCCAAGGACCGTTTTCGATGCAATTGCTCCATACCATCCTGGTCATGCTGCTGGTCGTCGGCGGGACCCGCCTGACCGCGCAGTTCCTCCCCGTGCCCCTTCCGCTGATCCAGATCGCCGCGGGCGGACTGCTGGCGCTGCCGGCGTTCGGTCTGCACGTCAGGCTCGATCCTGAACTGTTCATGTTGCTGTTCATACCGCCGCTGCTGTTCGCCGACGGCTGGCACATGCCCAAACGCGAGTTCTGGCGGCTGCGCACGCCGATCCTGACCCTGGCGTTCGGCCTGGTGCTGTTCACCGTGCTGGGCGCCGGCGCCTTCATCCACCTGCTGTTGCCGGACCTGCCGTGGGCGGCGGCCTTCGCCCTGGCCGCGGTGCTGTCGCCGACCGATGCGGTGGCGGTCGCGGCGATCACCCACGGGCGCCTGCCGCGCGCGCTCAACCACATCCTGCAGGGCGAGGCGCTGATGAACGATGCGTCCGGCCTGGTGGCCTTCAAGTTCGCCGTGGCGGCGGCGCTGACCGGGCTGTTCTCGCTGGGCGATTCGAGCCTGGATTTCGTCCTGGTCGCGGCGGGCGGCATCGTCGTCGGCATCCTGCTCGCCTGGGGACTCGGCTGGCTGCGCGGCTGGATGATCGACCGCGGCTGGGACGATCCTGCGACCCATGTGGTGTTCCTGCTATTGCTGCCGTTCGCCACCTACGTGCTCGCCGAGCACCTCGGCGTGTCCGGCATCCTCGCCGCCGTGGCCGCCGGCATGATGCAGAGCCGCCAGGACCTGCTGCCGCGGCAGACCACCACGCGGCTGCTCAACCACAGCGTCTGGGCGATGGTGGAGTACAGCTTCAACGGGCTGGTGTTCCTGCTCCTGGGGTTGCAGCTGCCGGATATCGTCAGCGCCGTCACCCGTGGCGTCGACGACCTCTGGCTGACCGTCGCGCAGTTGTTCGCCTATGTGCTGCTGGTGTTCCTCGTGCTGATGGCGCTGCGGTTCCTGTGGATGTACGCCTACTGGCGGATTTCCGCGCGGATTCGCCAGTGGCGCGGGCGGCCGAGTACCTTCGCCGGGCAATCCTGGACACGCCTCACGCTGCTGCTGTCGCTGGGCGGCGTGCGGGGCTCGGTGACCCTGGCCGGTGTGATGTCGCTGCCGCTGGTGCTGGGGGACGGCAGCGGCTTCCCGCAGCGCGACCTGCTGATCTTCATCGCCGCCGGGGTGATCCTCGCCTCGCTGGCGGTGGCCAGCATCGGCCTGCCACTGCTGCTCAGGGGCATGCCGGCGGACGACGGCGAGGAGCGTGACCGCGAGCGCCGCCGGCTCTGGCGCAAGACCGCCGAAGCGGCGATCCGTGCGCTGGAGGCGCAGGCGGAAGAGCCGGGCGAGGACGCCGAAACGGCTGCGCTGGTGGCGGAAACCAAGGCGCGGATCATGGCCGAATACCGCGATCAGCTGGATCGCCACGACAGCGACGAGGAAACCCGCCTGCGCGCGCGCAAGGTGCGGGCACTGGAAGGGCGTTTGCGTGTGCACGCGCTGCGTGCGCAGCGCCTTGAGCTGTACCGCCTGCGCCGCGAACACCTGCTCGACGACGAGATCGTTAGCGGCCTGCTGCGCGACCTCGACATCCGCGAGGCGCAGTGGCAGCAGGGCTGAGGCGGGTCTTGCGGAAGGCTAGCGCCGTTGCAGGAACGCGCGGATGCGCTCGGCGGCTTCGACGCATTCGGCCAGCGGCGCGACCAGCGCCATGCGCACGCGGCCGGCGCCGGGATTGAAGCCGTCCACCTCGCGCGACAGGTAGGAGCCCGGCACCACGGTGACGTGCTCCTCGGCGAACAGCGTCCGGGTGAACGCGGCATCGTCCATCGGCGTTTTAGCCCACAGGTAGAAGCCGCCGTCCGGGCGCTGCACGTCCAGCACCGGCTCGAGTATGTCCAGCACGGCGTCGTATTTCGCCCGGTACAGGTCGCGGTTGGCGCGCACGTGGGCTTCGTCACTCCATGCCGCCACGCTGGCCAGTTGCGTCTGCACCGGCATCGCGCAGCCGTGGTAGGTGCGGTAGAGCAGGAAGGCCTTGAGGATGTCCGCGTCGCCGGCGACGAAGCCCGAGCGCAGCCCCGGCAGGTTGGAACGCTTGGACAGGCTGTGGAACACCACGCAGCGTCTGAAATCGCTGCGGCCCAGTTCGGCGCAGGCGCTGAGCAGGCCCGGCGGCGGGTTTTCCTCGTCGAAGTACAGCTCGCTGTAGCACTCGTCGGCGGCGATCACGAAGTGGTGCTCATCGGCCAGGGCGATCAGCTTCTTCAGCGTCTGCACCGGCACCAGCGCGCCGGTCGGGTTGCCCGGCGAGCAGAGGAAGAGAATCTGCGTGCGCTGCCAAACCTCTGCCGGCACCGCGTCGAAGTCCGGGTTGAAGCCGTTTTCCGCCCGGCAGGGCAGGTAGTGCGGCGTGGCCCCGGCGAGCAGCGCCGCACCCTCGTAGATCTGATAGAACGGGTTCGGGCTGACCACCAGGCCGTTGGCGCTGCGCTCGACCACCGTCTGGGTGAAGGCGAACAGCGCCTCGCGCGTGCCGTTCACCGGCAGTACGTGGCGCGCGGCGTCCAGCCAGCCCTCGGGCACGCCGAAGCGGCGCTGGCACCAGCCGGCAATGGCTTCGCGCAGGGCCGGAATGCCCAGCGTGGTCGGGTACACCGCCAGTTGCGCCAGGTTGTCGCTCAGCGCCTGGGCGACGAACGCCGGCGAGGCGTGCTTGGGCTCGCCGATGGACAGCGCGATCGGCGTCTTGCCGGCCGCCGGCTGCACGCCCGCGAGCAGCGCCCGCAGTTTTTCGAAGGGGTAGGGTTGCAGGGTGTCGAGGGCGTTGTTCATGGGAAGGCGGTCTCGTGGCGGCAGGCCTGCGTTACGGGCAGGCCTGCCGGCGGTTTCAGATGCTGATCCGTTCCGGCGCGACCGTGCTGTCGGCGTCGGAGAGTTGCTGGACGATCGCCTGCTGCAGGCGCGCGCACAGCTGCGGGTCGGAGAGCGGCTGGTTGGCCGCGTCCGTGACGAAGAACACGTCCTCCACGCGCTCGCCAAGGGTGGTGATCTTGGCGTTCTGCAGGGACAGGTCGAAGTCGAGGAAGATCTTGCCGATCCGCGCCAGCAGGCCGGGGCGGTCCGGCGCGGTCAGGTCGAGCACGGTCACCGGGCGCTGCGCGTCGTTGTGGATGGTCAGGCGCGGGGCGAAGGCGAAGTGCTTGAGCTGGCGCGGTACGCGGCGCTGGATGATCGACGGGTAGTCGTCGGGGTTCTTCAGCGTATCGATCAGCCCGGCGCGGATTTCGCGGATGCGCTCCGGGTTGTCGCCGATGCTGCCGCCGTCGGCGTCGAGCACGATGTAGGTGTCGAGGGTGAACTGGCTGGTCGAGGTGATGATCCGCGCGTCATGGATGTTCAGGTTGAGCTGGTCCATCGCGGCCACGGTCACGGCGAAGAAGTCGTGCTGGTCGGGTGCGTAGATGAATATCTGCGTGGCACCTTCGACGTCGCGCTGGGCGGTCTCGCGGATCAGCACCAGCGGGCCGTCGCTGGCCGGGTGCTGGATGATCGCCTCGGTGTGCCAGGCCACGTCGCCGGCGGTGTGGCGCAGGAAGTAGTCGTCGCCCAACTGCGACCAGAGCTGCTCGGCGTCGTCCGGGTCGATGCCGGCGCGGGCGAGGATGTCCAGCGCGGCGCTCTGCGTCTGGCGGATCTGCTCTTCGCGGTCCAGCGGGTTTTCCAGGCCACGCAGCAACGCACGCTTGGTCTCGGTGTAGAGCTGGCGCAGCAGGCTGGCGCGCCAGGAGTTCCACAGGCTCGGGTTGGTGGCGTTGATGTCGGCGACGGTGAGTACGTAGAGGTAGTCGAGGTGCGTCTGGTCGCCGACCAGCTGGGCGAAGTCGAAGATCACCTGCGGGTCGGAGAGGTCCTTGCGCTGGGCGGTGGTCGACATGGTCAGGTGGTTCTGCACCAGCCAGACGATCAGCCGGGTATCCCATGCCGGCAGGTGGTGGCGGTGGGCGAACGCCTCGGCGTCCACTGCGCCCAGCGCCGAATGATCGCCGCCGCGCCCCTTGCCGATGTCGTGGTAGAGCCCGGCGAGGTAGATCAGCTCGGGTTTGGGTAGCTTGTCGATGACCTTGCTGGCCAGCGGAAACTTCTCCGCCAGCTCCGGGCGGCGCAGTTTGCGCAGGTGCTTGATCAGGTTCAGCGTGTGCGCGTCCACCGTGTAGATGTGGAACAGGTCGTGCTGCATCTGCCCGACGATGTGGCCGAACTCCGGCAGGTAGCGCCCGAGGATGCCGTAGCGGTTCATCCGCCGCAGGTTGCGGTGGATGCCCTGGCTGGACTTGAACAGTTCGATGAACAGGCTGGTGTTGCGGATATCGCTGCGGAACTCGTCGTCGATCAGGTGCCGGTGGTCGCGCAGCAGGCGGATGGTGTCGGCGCGAACCCCCTTGATTTCGGGGTGCTGGGCCATCAGCACGAAGATTTCCAGGATGGCGAACGGGGTGCGCTTGAAGACGTTCGGGTTGCTCGCCTCGATATAGCCGTCGCGCAGCTGGAAGCGGCTGTTCAGCGGCTTGAGCTGGCAGATCTTGCCGGTGCTGAGGATGACTTCCTCGAAGTGCTGGTTGATCAGGTCGTTCAGCTCGGCGATGCCCATCACCACCCGGTAGTACTTCTGCATGAAGCGTTCGACGGCGAGCTTGGCATCGGTCTCCTCGAAGCCGAGCAGCCCGGCGATGCGCCGCTGGTGGTCGAACAGCAGGCGGTCCTCGGCGCGCCCGGCGAGCATGTGCAGGGCGTAGCGGACCTTCCAGAGGAACTCCTGGGAAGAGGCGAGCAGGGAATATTCGCTTTCGATCAGGAAGCCCTGGCCGACCATCGCGTGCAGGTTCAGCGTGCCGAACTGCCGGCGGGCGATCCAGAGGATGGTCTGGATGTCGCGCAGGCCGCCGGGCGAGCCCTTCACGTTGGGTTCGAGGTTGTATTCGGTGTCGTTGTACTTGGCGTGACGCTTGGCCTGTTCCTCGCGCTTGGCCAGGAAGAACTGCAGGCTCGGCCACATCCGCTGCGGGCTGGTGACCTCGATCATCCGCTGGCGCAGGCGCTCCGGGCCGGCGATGGTGCGGCTTTCCATCAGGTTGGTGATCACCGTGAGGTCGGCGCGGGCTTCTTCCGCGCATTCCTCCACCGAGCGCACGCTCTGGCCGACTTCCAGGCCGATGTCCCAGAGCAGGGTGAGGAAGGCCTCGATTGGCGTGCGGAAGATCTCGTGGTCGGCGTTGTCCAGCAGGATCAGCAGGTCGATGTCCGAGTACGGGTGCAGCTCGCCACGCCCATAGCCGCCGACCGCCACCAGCGCGATGTCGGCGTCCTCGCTCCAGTCGAAGCGGACCCAGGCTTCATGCAGGATCTGGTCGACGAACCAGGCTCGGTCCTCCACCAGGCGACGGATGTCGCGGCCGCTGGCGAAGCGCTCGTCGAGCACCTCGCGGGCCTGGCGGATGGCCTTCTTGAAGGCCGGGATCGGGCTGGATTTCAGGGCCAGTTCGGCCTGGAACTGGCCGCGGTCGAACAGCTCGGGGTCCATCTGCGGCATGCCTGGGGCTCTCCGGTGCGGGAATGCGTTCGGTGTGGTTCCCGGCCCGTCAGGCCGGGGTGCGCGCTATGGTGTCGTCGCTGCGCAGGGTGAGGATCTCGTAGCCATCGGCGGTGACCAGGATGGTGTGTTCCCACTGCGCGGACAGCTTGCGGTCCTTGGTGATGGCCGTCCAGCCGTCGCCGAGCAGGCGGGTTTCCGCGCGGCCCTGGTTGATCATCGGCTCGATGGTGAAGGTCATCCCTTCGCGCAGCTCCATGCCGGTGCCGGCGCGCCCGTAGTGGACCACCTGCGGCTCCTCGTGGAACACCTTGCCGATGCCATGCCCGCAGTATTCGCGGACCACCGAGTAGCCCTGCTTCTCGGCATGCTTCTGGATCACCTCGCCGATGTCGCCCAGGTGCGCGCCGGGACGGACCAGCTGGATGCCTTTATAGAGGCATTCCTGGGTGACCCGGCAGAGGCGCTCGGCCCATTCCGGTGTCTTCCCGACCAGGAACATCTTGCTGGTGTCGCCGTGATAGCCGTCCTTGATCACGGTGATGTCGATGTTGACGATGTCGCCATCCTTGAGCGGCTTCTCGTTGGGAATGCCGTGGCACACCACCTGGTTGATCGAGGTGCAGATCGACTTGGGGTAGCCCTTGTAGTTGAGCGGCGCGGGGATCGCGTCCTGCACGTTGACGATGTAGTCGTGGCAGATGCGGTCCAGCTCTTCGGTGGTCACGCCCACGCGCACGTGCTCGCCGAGCATTTCCAGCACGTCGGCGGCCAGGCGGCCGGCTACGCGCATTTTTTCGATTTCCTCGGGCGTCTTTATGGTGACGGTCATTGGGGCTCTCTGGCACAAGGCAAATAAAGGCACGATTCTATCAGTTCGAGCCCGCCGCCCATAAGCCGGCAGCGAAAAGCCAGTGGGCAGGCAGCGGTTTTCCTTTCGGCTCGCGCCACCTTGTGGTATAAAACGCGCCGCTTTTACGGGCATGCAGCCCGAAGAGCTTGAACCCCACACACGTATCGACACGATATCCTGGGTGCCCGCAAGGGTTGGATATTGGGATGCGTGGAGGCCTAACCCGACTATCGAGGAATAGAAATGTCTCAAGTCAACATGCGCGACATGCTGAAGGCCGGTGTGCACTTCGGCCACCAGACCCGTTACTGGAACCCGAAAATGGGCAAGTACATTTTCGGCTCGCGTAACAAGATTCACATCATCAACCTGGAAAAAACCCTGCCGATGTTCAACGAAGCCCTGGCTTTCGTTGAGAAGCTGTCCGCAGGCAAGAACAAGATCCTGTTCGTCGGCACCAAGCGTTCCGCCGGCAAGATCGTTCGCGAAGAAGCGGCCCGTTGCGGCTCGCCGTTCGTCGACCACCGCTGGTTGGGCGGCATGCTCACCAACTACAAGACCATCCGTGCCTCGATCAAGCGCCTGCGCGAACTGGAAACCCAGTCCCAGGACGGCACCTTCGCCAAGCTGACCAAGAAAGAAGCCCTGATGCGTTCGCGCGATCTGGAAAAACTGGACCGCAGCCTGGGCGGCATCAAGGACATGGGCGGCCTGCCGGACGCACTGTTCGTCGTCGACGTCGACCACGAGCGCATCGCGATCACCGAAGCCAACAAGCTCGGTATCCCGGTCATCGGCATCGTCGATACCAACAGCAGCCCGGAAGGCGTTGACTACATCATCCCGGGTAACGACGACGCCATCCGCGCCGTTCAGCTGTACCTCGGCGCCATGGCCGACGCCGTGCTGCAAGGTCGTCAGAACGCCCAGGGCGGCGCCGACGAGTTCGTCGAAGAAGCTGCCCCCGAGGCCGCCGAAGGCTGATAAGCCGACGCCAGCGTCACCCGGTGCGCAGAAAGGGGGCTAGGCCCCCTTTTTGCCACCTCAGAATCGATCACCCGGTTGTCATCCGTATCGGGTGGAATGGTTGAAGACCTTTCTAGAGGATCAAGAACATGGCAGAAATCACTGCAGCCCTGGTTAAAGAACTGCGCGAGCGTACTGGCCAAGGCATGATGGATTGCAAGAAGGCGCTGACCGCCGCCGGTGGCGACATCGAGAAAGCGATCGACGACATGCGTGCCGCGGGCGCCATCAAGGCCGCCAAGAAAGCCGGCAACATCGCTGCCGAAGGCTCCATCGCCGTCAAAGTGGCCGATGACAACAAGTCCGCCGTGATCATCGAAGTCAACTCGCAGACCGACTTCCTCGCCCTGCAGGACGATTTCAAGAACTTCGTCTCCGCCAGCCTGGAAAAAGCCTTCGCCGAGAAACTGTCCGACGCCGCTCCGCTGGTCGCCGCTCAGGAGTCCGCTCGCGAGGCGCTGGTCGCCAAGGTCGGCGAGAACGTCAACATCCGTCGCCTGACCCGCGTCGAAGGTGATGTCGTCGGTGCTTACCTGCACGGTCACCGCATCGGCGTACTGGTTACCCTGAAGGGTGGCAACGCCGAACTGGCCAAGGAGATCGCCATGCACGTCGCGGCGAGCAACCCGCAGTTCGTCAGCCCGTCGCAGGTTTCCGAAGAAGCCGTGGCCAAGGAAAAGGAAATCTTCCTGGCGCTGAACGCCGACAAGATCGCCGGCAAGCCGGAAAACATCGTCGAGAACATGGTCAAGGGCCGTATCAACAAGTTCCTCGCCGAAGCCAGCCTGGTCGAGCAAGCGTTCGTCAAGGACCCGGAAATCAAGGTCGGCGATCTGGCCAAGAAAGCCGGTGCCGAAGTGGTGTCCTTCGTTCGTTACGAAGTAGGTGAAGGCATCGAACGTGCCGAAGTCGACTTCGCTGCCGAAGTTGCTGCCCAGGTCGCCGCGACCAAGCAATAAGTCGGTATACACTGTGTCGCCCCGAAGAGGCTGCCCGTTCACGCGTGCGGCCTTTTCGTCAAACTGGGGGCAGTGTTTGGCCGGGTTTCCACAGGCCCGGCGAAAGTTTCTGGCGCTGCGCTGCAACTCGTGAGCGAGGCGCTGTCCAAGCGCAATACGCAGGCCCCCGAGGGGCCGAAAACCTCAACGCCGCAGGAGAGAAACGCAAATGGCTCAGCAGGTGAGTGGTCGTCAACCTCGCTATAAACGGATTCTGCTCAAGTTAAGCGGCGAAGCCCTGATGGGTTCGGAAGACTTCGGTATCGACCCGAAAGTACTCGACCGCATGGCGCTGGAAGTCGGTCAACTGGTCGGCATCGGCGTTCAGGTCGGCCTGGTGATCGGCGGGGGCAACCTGTTCCGCGGGGCGGCGCTGTCCGCTGCCGGCATGGATCGGGTCACCGGCGACCACATGGGCATGCTGGCCACCGTGATGAACTCCCTGGCGATGCGCGACGCCCTCGAGCGCTCGAACATCCCTGCGCTGGTCATGTCGGCCATCTCCATGGTCGGCGTCACCGACCACTACGACCGCCGCAAGGCCATGCGTCACCTGAAGTCCGGCGAGGTGGTGATCTTCTCCGCCGGCACCGGCAACCCGTTCTTCACCACCGACTCTGCTGCCTGCCTGCGCGCCATCGAAATCGATGCCGACGTGGTGCTCAAGGCCACCAAGGTCGATGGCGTCTACACCGCCGATCCGTTCAAGGACCCGCATGCGGAGAAGTTCGACCGGCTGACTTATGATGCCGTGCTCGACCGCAAGCTCGCCGTGATGGACCTGACCGCGATCTGCCTGTGCCGCGACCACAACATGCCGCTGCGCGTCTTCAACATGAACAAGCCCGGCGCCCTGCTGAACATCGTCGTAGGCGGCGCCGAAGGTACCCTGATCGAGGAGTCGAACGAATGATCAACGAGATCAAGAAAGACGCGCAGGAGCGCATGCAGAAAACCCTGGAATCGCTGGATCACGCCTTCGCCAAGATCCGTACCGGTCGCGCCCATCCCGACATCCTCGGTGGCGTTCGCGTGCCGGCCTACGGAGATCTGGTGCCGTTGAACCAGGTCGCCAGTGTTTCCGTCGAAGACTCCCGCACCCTCAAGCTGAGCGTGTTCGACAAGAACATGATCGCCGCGGTGGAGAAGGCCATCCTGACCTCCGATCTGGGCCTGAATCCGTCCAATGCCGGTACCGTGATTCGCGTGCCGATGCCCGCGCTGACCGAGGAAACCCGCAAGGGCTACACCAAGCAGGCGCGTGCCGAGGCGGAGAACGCCCGGGTCGCCGTGCGCAACATCCGTCGCGACGCGCTGGCGCAGCTCAAGGACCTGTCGAAGGAAAAGGAAATCAGCGAAGACGACGAGCGTCGTGCCGCCGATGAAGTGCAGAAGCTCACCGACAAGTTCGTCGCCCTGGTGGACAAGGCGCTGGAAGCGAAAGAAACCGATCTGATGGCCGTGTGAGGCCAGCCGGGGCCGCGCTCATGGAGAAGACCAAGCAAGTCGGGCAGGGCGTCGCGGTACCGCGCCATGTCGCGATCATCATGGACGGCAACAACCGTTGGGCGAAGCGCCGCCTGTTGCCGGGCGTCGCCGGGCACAAGGCCGGTGTCGACGCCGTGCGCGCGGTGATCGAGGTCTGCGCCGACGAAGGCGTGGAAGTGCTGACGCTGTTCGCCTTTTCCAGCGAGAACTGGCAACGCCCTGCCGAAGAGGTGGGCGCGCTGATGGAGCTGTTCCTCGGCGCGCTGCGTCGCGAGGCCAGGCGACTCAACGACAACGGCATCCGCCTGAAGATCATCGGCGACCGCTCGCGCTTCCATCCGGAACTGCAGGCGTCGATGCGCGAAGTCGAAGCGCTTACCGAGCGGCACACGCGCTTCGTCCTGCAGGTCGCGGCCAACTACGGCGGCCAGTGGGACATCGTCCAGGCCACCCAGCGACTGGCGCGCGAGGTGCAGGGCGGTCGTCTGCTCCCCGAGGACATCTCCGCGGCCATGCTGCAGGGTCAGCTGGCTACGGGCGACATGCCGTTGCCGGACCTGTGCATCCGCACGGGTGGCGAGCACCGCATCAGCAACTTCCTGCTCTGGCAACTGGCCTATGCCGAGCTGTACTTCTCCGACCTGTTCTGGCCCGACTTCAAACACGAGGCCATGCGCAATGCGCTGGCCGATTTCGCCACCCGCCAGCGCCGCTTCGGCAAGACCAGCGAGCAGGTCATGGCGGCCGAGGTACCGGCTCAATGCTGAAACAACGGATCATCACCGCGCTGATTCTGCTGCCCATCGCCCTCTGCGGGTTCTTCCTCCTCGAAGCGGGAGCCTTCGCGCTGTTCATCGGCGTGGTGGTCTGTCTCGGTGCCTGGGAGTGGGCGCGTCTGATCGGGCTGGTCGCGCAGCCGCAGCGCTTGGGCTATGCCGCCGTGGTGGCGGTGCTGCTCGCCGCACTCTATCTGCTGCCGGCGTTGGCGGGTGTGCTGCTGGTGCTGGCGATGCTCTGGTGGGCGGCCGCGGTGTTGCTGGTGATCGGCTATCCGAACAGCGCACGCTTCTGGAGCCGGTTGCCGGCGCGCCTGCTCATCGGCCTGCTCATTCTGCTGCCGGCCTGGCAGGGCCTGATGCTGCTCAAGCAATCGCCGCTGGGCAACTGGCTGATTCTCGCGGTGATGGTGCTGGTCTGGGGCGCCGACATCGGTGCCTATTTTGCGGGCCGACGTTTCGGCCGGCACAAGCTCGCGCCGCGCGTGAGTCCCGGAAAAAGCTGGGAAGGCTTCTTCGGCGGTCTGCTCGCCAGCCTGCTGATCACCCTCGTCGTCGGCCTGTTCCGTGGCTGGGGCTCGACCACGCTGCTGCCGGCGCTGGCCGGCGCAGCGGTGGTGGTGGCGATCTCCGTGGTGGGTGACCTCACCGAAAGCATGTTCAAGCGCCAGTCCGGCCTCAAGGACAGCAGCAACCTGCTGCCCGGTCATGGCGGCGTGCTCGATCGCATCGACAGCCTGACCGCCGCTCTCCCGACCTTCGCCGTGTTGCTCTGGGTCGCCGGCTGGGCCACGCCGTGAGCCAAGCGCAACGCATTACCGTACTTGGCGCCACCGGTTCCATCGGCCTCAGCACCCTCGACGTCATCGCCCGGCATCCCGAGCGTTATCAGGTCTTCGCGCTGACTGCATTCAGTCGTCTCGACGAGCTGGAAGCGCTTTGCCTGCGCCATCGACCCCGCTTCGCCGTGGTGCCGACGGACGTCGCGGCGCGGCGTCTGCAGGAGCGTATGCTGGCGGCCGGCCTCGATGTTCGCGTGCTCGCCGGCAAGCCGGGGCTATGCGAAGTGGCCAAGCATCCCGACGTCGACACGCTGATGGCGGCGATCGTCGGCGCGGCCGGCCTGGAGCCGACGCTCGCCGCGGTGGAAGCGGGCAAGCGGGTGCTGCTGGCGAACAAGGAAGCGCTGGTCATGTCCGGCGCGCTGTTCATGCAGGCTGTGCGCCGCAGCGGCTCGGTGCTGCTGCCGATCGACAGTGAGCACAACGCGATCTTCCAGTGCCTGCCCGGCAACTATGCCAAGGGGCTGGCGCCGGTCGGCGTGCGGCGCATTCTGCTGACCGCCTCCGGCGGGCCGTTCCGCGAAACGCCGCTGGAGGCGCTGGCAGACGTCAGTCCCGAGCAGGCCTGCAGCCATCCGAACTGGTCGATGGGGCGGAAGATTTCCGTCGATTCGGCGAGCATGATGAACAAGGGGCTGGAGCTGATCGAGGCCTGCTGGCTGTTCGACGCGCTTCCTGCGCAGGTCGAGGTCGTGATCCATCCGCAGAGCGTCATCCACTCGCTGGTCGATTATGTCGACGGTTCGGTGCTCGCCCAGCTGGGCAATCCCGACATGCGTACACCCATTGCCCATGCTCTGGCCTGGCCGGAGCGGATCGACTCCGGGGTATCGCCGCTCGATCTCTTCGCCATCGGCCGCCTCGACTTCCAGCGTCCCGACGAGGAACGTTTCCCCTGCCTGCGACTGGCCCGCCAATGCGCCGAAGCCGGTGGTACCGCGCCCGCCATGCTGAACGCCGCGAACGAAGTGGCGGTCGCCGCCTTTCTCGAACGGCGCGTTCGCTTCAACGAAATCGCGGGTATGATCGAGGCCGTGCTGGACGCCGAGCCGGCGGTCGCTGCGGACAGCCTCGATACGGTCCTCGCCGCCGACGAGGCCGCGCGGGCCCTGGCTCAGCAGTGGTTGCAACGCCACGGGCGGTAGCCGATATCCCGAACCTGGCGCAGCGGTCGACCGCAGGCGCCCCGGAGCAAGTCGATGAATGCGCTGTATATGATCCTCGGTACGCTGATCGCGCTTGGCGTGCTGGTGACCTTCCATGAGTTCGGCCATTTCTGGGTCGCCCGGCGCTGCGGCGTCAAGGTGCTGCGCTTCTCGGTGGGCTTCGGCACGCCGTTGCTGCGCTGGCACGACCGCCAGGGGACCGAGTTCGTGGTCGCCGCGATCCCCCTCGGCGGCTACGTCAAGATGCTCGATGAGCGCGAGGGCGAAGTGCCCGCCGAACTGCTCGACCAGTCCTTCAACCGCAAGCCGGTTCGTCAGCGCATCGCCATCGTCGCCGCTGGCCCGATCGCCAACTTCCTGCTCGCACTGCTGTTCTTCTGGGTGCTGGCCATGCTCGGCTCGCAGCAGGTGCGTCCGGTCATCGGGCATGTCGAGGAAGGCAGCCTTGCGGCGAAGGCCGGGCTGGCCGCCGGGCAGGAGATCGTCGCCATCGACGGCGATCCGGTGGTGGGTTGGTCGCAGGTCAACCTGCAACTGGTGCGTCGCCTCGGTGAGAGTGGCGTCCTGAATATCGCCACCCGCGTCGATGACGGCAGTGCCGAGCAAGCGCACCAGCTGGCCCTCGCCAGTTGGCTGAAAGGCGCCGACGAGCCGGACCCGCTGGCGTCGCTGGGGATTCGTCCCTGGCGCCCGGCGTTGCCGCCGCTGCTGGCGCAGTTCGATCCGGAAGGTCCTGCCCAGGCGGCCGGGTTGAAGGTCGGTGACCGCCTGCTTGCGCTGAATGACGAACCCATCGACGAATGGCAGCAGGTCGTGGACAAAGTGCGCGCGCATCCGGGCGAGGCGGTCAGCTTCACCGTCGAGCGCGATGGTCAGCGCCTTGACGTGCCGGTTACCCTGGCCGCGCGCGGCGAAGGCGAGGCGCGCAGTGGCTATCTTGGCGCGGGCGTGAAGGGCGGCGAATGGCCGGCGCACATGCTTCGCGAAGTCAGCTACGGCCCGCTCGATGCGGTAGGTCAGGGGCTCCAGCGAACCTGGACGATGAGCGTCCTAACCCTCGACTCGCTAAAGAAAATGCTCTTCGGCGAACTCTCGGTAAAAAACTTGAGCGGGCCGATAACCATTGCTAAAGTGGCCGGCGCTTCGGCCCAGTCGGGTGTTGGGGACTTCCTGAATTTCCTCGCCTACCTGAGCATAAGCCTGGGGGTTCTCAATCTTTTGCCGATCCCTGTCCTCGATGGTGGACACCTGCTTTTCTATCTGATCGAGTGGACGCGCGGGCGTCCCTTGTCCGAGCGGGTCCAGGGCTGGGGAGTGCAGATCGGTATCAGCTTGGTCGTCGGCGTTATGCTGCTTGCCTTGATCAACGACATTGGTCGCCTGTGACGCGTCGCTGAATTTTCGAATCTGCCGCTGATTGCGGCAGATTCATTATTACCAGTTGGAAAACAAGGACTTCATGAAACGCCTGCTCCTAACTGCGGTGCTTGCCGCACTCATGATTGCCGAGGTTCACGCCGAGTCCTTCACCATCTCCGATATCCGCGTCAACGGCCTGCAGCGGGTCTCCGCCGGCAGCGTCTTTGGTGCCTTGCCGCTGAACGTCGGCGATCCGGTCGATGACCGTCGTCTGGTGGAGGCCACACGGGCCCTGTTCAAAACCGGTTTCTTCCAGGATATCCAGCTCGGCCGTGACGGCGAGGTGCTAGTAATCAACGTGGTCGAGCGCCCCTCGATTTCTGGTATCGAGATCGAAGGCAACAAAGCGATCTCCACCGACGATCTGATGAAGGGGCTGAACCAGTCCGGCCTCTCCGAGGGCGAGATTTTCCAGCGTGCCACGCTCGAAGGTGTGCGCAACGAACTGCAGCGCCAGTACGTTGCCCAGGGCCGCTACTCGGCCGAGATCAAGACCGAGGTGATTCCCCAGCCGCGCAACCGCGTGTCGCTGAAGATCGACATCAACGAAGGCACGGTCGCCGCGATCCAGCACATCAACGTGGTCGGCAACACGGTGTTTTCCGACGAGGACCTGTCCGACCTGTTCGAGCTGAAGACCAGCAACTGGCTGTCGTTCTTCAAGAACGACGACAAGTACGCCCGCGAAAAACTCTCCGGTGACCTCGAGCGCCTGCGTTCCTATTACCTGGACCGCGGCTACATCAACATGGATATCTCCTCCACCCAGGTATCCATCACGCCGGACAAGAAACACGTCTACATCACCGTCAACGTCGATGAAGGCCAGAAGTACAGCATCCGCGAGGTGAAACTCTCCGGCGACCTCAAGGTGCCCGAGGAGGACGTCAAGTCGCTGCTGCTGGTCAAGCCGGGCCAGGTGTTCTCGCGCAAGATCATGACCACCACGTCCGAGCTGATCACCCGCAGGCTGGGTAACGAGGGCTACACCTTCGCCAACGTCAACGGCGTGCCGCAGGCGCATGATGAGGACCACACCGTCTCGATCACCTTCGCCGTCGATCCGGGCAAGCGTGCCTATGTCAACCGCATCAACTTCCGTGGCAACACCAAGACCGAAGACGAAGTGCTGCGTCGCGAAATGCGCCAGATGGAAGGCGGCTGGGCTTCGACCTACCTGATCGACCAGTCGAAGACGCGTCTCGATCGCCTGGGCTTCTTCAAGGAAGTCAACGTCGAAACCCCACAGGTGCCGGGTGTCGACGACCAGATCGACGTCAACTACTCCGTGGAAGAGCAAGCCTCCGGCTCGATCACCGCCAGCGTCGGTTTTGCGCAGAACGCTGGCCTGATCCTCGGTGGTTCGATCAGCCAGAACAACTTCCTCGGTACCGGTAACAAGGTCAGCATCGGCCTGACCCGCAGCGAGTACCAGACCCGCTACAACTTCGGCTTCGTCGATCCCTACTGGACCGCCGATGGCGTGAGCCTGGGCTACAACGCCTTCTACCGCACCACCGACTACGACGAGCTCGACGTCGACGTGTCGAGCTACTCGGTCGATAGCCTGGGCGCCGGCGTGAACATCGGTTACCCGATCAGCGAGACCTCGCGCCTGACCTACGGTCTGACCGTGCAGCAGGACAGCCTGGATACCGGCCGCTACACCGTCGACGAGATCCTTTCGTTCCTCGAGAACGAGGGTGACAACTTCCTCAACGTCAAGGGTTCCATCGGCTGGTCCGAGTCGACCCTCAACCGCGGCACCCTGGCGACCCGTGGCCACTCGCAGAGCCTGACCTTCGAGACGACCCTGCCGGGCAGCGACCTGTCGTTCTACAAGATCGACTACCGCGCCCAGTGGTTCAAGCCGATCACCACCAACTACACCATGCGCCTGCACACCGAGCTGGGCTATGGCGATGGCTACGGTTCCACCTCGGGCCTGCCGTTCTACGAGAACTACTACGCAGGTGGTTTCAACTCGGTACGCGGTTTCGAGGACAGCACCCTGGGTCCGCGCAGTACGCCCAGCGTTGCGCGTAATGCCGACGGTTCCATACGCACCGACGGTACGCCCGGTCCCGATGGCCGCTATACCGACGACGACAGTCCGGAAGCGTATGGTGGTAACGTCCTGATCCAGGGCGGTGCGGAAATCCTCTTCCCGCTGCCGTTCGTCAAGGACCAGCGTTCGCTGCGTACCGCGTTGTTCTGGGACGTCGGTAACGTGTTCCTGACCAAGTGCCCGACCAAGACGGCGTCCACGCAGTACATGAACACGCAGGGCTGTGGCGATATCGACTTCGGCAATCTGGCCAGCTCCGTGGGTGTGGGCCTGACCTGGATCACCGCCATGGGTCCGCTGAGCTTCAGCCTGGCGATGCCGGTGAAGAAACCTGATGACGCTGACATGCAGGTCTTCCAGTTCTCGCTGGGTCAGACGTTCTAACTTTTACTTGTTAACCGTAAGTGTTACCTGGAGTGCATCGTGCGTAAGTTGACTCAACTGGTTCTGATCTTCGCCGCTTTCATGGCGACCCCGGCCTTCGCCGAAATGAAAATCGCGGTTCTGAACTACCAGATGGCGCTGCTCGAATCCGACGCGGCCAAGAAGTACGCTGTGGACGCCGAGAAGAAATTCGGCCCGCAGCTGACCAAGCTGAAGACTCTGGAAACCGACGCCAAGAATATCCAGGACAAACTGGTCAAGGGTGGCGACAAGGTGCAGACCGCCGAGCGCGAGCGCATGGAGCTCGAGTTCAAGCAAAAGGCCCGTGACTTCCAGTTCCAGTCCAAGGAGCTGAACGAAGCCAAGGCCGTTGCCGACCGCGAGATGCTCAAGCAGCTCAAGCCCAAGCTGGACCAGGCCGTCGAAGAAGTGATCAAGAAAGGCGCGTTCGACCTGGTGTTCGAGCGTGGTGCGGTCATCGATGTCAAACCGCAGTACGACATCACCCGCCAGGTCATCGAGCGCATGAACCAGCTGCGCTGAAATGACGGCCAACCTCTACACGCTCGGCCAACTGGCTGAGCGTCTGGGAGCCACCTTGCGTGGCTCCGCAGACAAACCGGTCGCAGGGCTGGCCTCCTTACAGGATGCCGGCCCTGATCAGTTGAGCTTCCTGGCCAATCCGCAGTACCGCAAGCACCTGTCGATCACCCGTGCCGCGGCGGTGCTGCTCAAGCCCGCCGATGCCGAAGGTTTCTCCGGCGATGCGCTGCTGGTGGCCGATCCGTACCTGGCGTACGCGCAACTCTCGCACCTGTTCGACCGCAAGCCGCAGGCACCTGCCGGCGTGCATCCGACCGCCGTGGTCGCCGCCGATGCCGTGGTGGAAGCCGGAGCTACGGTGGGCGCCTACGCCGTGATCGAGTGCGGCGCACGTATCGCCGCGGGAACCTGCATCGGCGCGCACTGCTTCATCGGTGCGCGCAGCGTGGTCGGCGCGGGTGGCTGGCTGGCGCCGCGCGTCACGCTCTATCACGACGTGCGCATCGGCGAGCGAGTGGTCATCCAGTCGGGCGCGGTGATCGGTGGCGAAGGCTTCGGCTTCGCCAACCAGAAAGGCGTCTGGCAGAAGATCGCGCAGATTGGCGGCGTGAGCATTGGTGACGACGTGGAGATCGGGGCCAACACCACGATCGACCGCGGCGCTCTGGCGGACACGCTGATCGGCAATGGCGTGAAGCTGGACAACCAGATCATGGTTGCGCACAACGTACAGATCGGCGATCACACCGCGATGGCCGGTTGCGTCGGAATTTCCGGCAGCACCAAGATCGGCAGCCACTGCATGATCGCCGGTGGCGTCGGCATGGTCGGCCACATCGAGGTTTGCGATAACGTTTTCGTGACCGGAATGACCATGGTCACCCGCTCCATCACCGAGCCGGGCGCATACTCGTCGGGCACGGCGATGCAGCCGGCTGGCGAGTGGAAGAAGAGTGCAGCGCGAATTCGTCAGCTCGACGACATGGCGCGCCGCCTACAGCAACTGGAAAAGCGCCTGGCGTCCGTGACCCCAGGCGGGGAAGCTCCATCAGAAGCCTGATCGATTCGCTTCTGCGCATCCCCCACCTCATACAGGCTCCCCCGGAAATGATGGACATCAACGAGATTCGCGAATACCTGCCGCACCGCTACCCGTTCCTGCTTGTGGACCGGGTTGTCGACCTGGATGTTGAAGGCAAGCGCATTCGCGCCTACAAGAATGTCAGCATCAACGAGCCGTTCTTCAACGGGCACTTCCCCCAACACCCGATCATGCCCGGCGTGCTGATCATCGAGGCGATGGCCCAGGCCGCCGGTATCCTTGGCTTCAAGATGCTCGACGTGAAGCCGGCCGACGGTACGCTCTACTACTTCGTAGGCTCCGACAAGCTGCGTTTCCGTCAGCCCGTGCTGCCGGGTGACCAGTTGATCCTCGAGGCGCGCTTTCTCAGCGTCAAACGCAGCATCTGGAAGTTCGAGTGCCAGGCCAGCGTCGATGACAAGGCGGTCTGCTCGGCCGAAATCATCTGTGCGGAACGCAAGTTATGAATTTGATTGACCCTCGCGCGATCATCGACCCGACGGCAAGGCTGGCAGACGACGTTCAAGTCGGCCCCTGGTCCATCGTCGGCGCCGATGTGGAAATTGGCGAGGGAAGCGTGATTGGCCCGCATGTGATCCTCAAAGGGCCGACACGGATTGGCAAGCACAACCGCATCTACCAGTTCTCCTCGATCGGCGAAGACACGCCCGATCTGAAGTACAAGGGCGAGGCGACGCGCCTGGTGATCGGCGATCACAACGTGATCCGCGAGGGCGTCACCATCCACCGCGGCACCGTGCAGGATCGCTCCGAGACGACGATCGGCGACCACAACCTGATCATGGCCTATGCCCACATCGGCCATGACAGCGTGATCGCCAACCACTGCATCCTGGTCAACAACACCGCGCTGGCCGGGCACGTGCACATGGACGACTGGGCGATCCTCTCCGGCTACACCCTGGTCCATCAGTTCTGCCACATCGGCGCGCACAGTTTTTCCGGCATGGGCACGGCGATCGGCAAGGACGTCCCGGCATTCGTCACCGTGTTCGGCAATCCCGCCGAAGCCCGCAGCATGAACTTCGAGGGTATGCGCCGCCGCGGCTTTTCCGCCGAGGCCATCCAGGCGCTGCGCCGCGCCTACAAGGTGGTCTACCGCCAGGGGCTCACCGTGGACCAGGCGCTCGCCGAGCTGGCCGAATCCGCCGCGCAGTTTCCCGAAGTCGCGATCTTCCGCGATTCGGTGATGACCTCCACCCGCGGCATCACCCGCTGATCCCATGAGCAGGCCATTGCGCATCGCCCTGATCGCCGGCGAAGCGTCCGGGGACATTCTCGGCGCCGGTTTGATGCAGGCACTCAAGGTTCGACACCCGCAGGTCGAGTTCGTCGGCATCGGCGGGCCGCGGATGATCGCCGAAGGGCTGAATTCCTATTTCCCCATGGAGCGCCTGGCGGTGATGGGCCTGGTCGAGGTGCTGGGGCGCCTGGCCGAGCTGCTGGCGCGTCGTCGACGTCTGGTCGCCACGCTGATCGAGCAGCGCCCGGACGTCGTGATCGGCATCGATGCGCCGGACTTCAACCTCGGCCTGGAGCTCAAGCTGCGTCGTGCCGGGATTCGTACCGTGCACTACGTCAGCCCATCGGTGTGGGCCTGGCGGCAGAAGCGGGTGTTCAAGATCCGCGATGCCTGCGACCTGATGCTTACGCTATTTCCCTTCGAGGCGCGTTTCTACACCGAACACCAGGTTCCGGTGCATTTCGTCGGTCATCCGCTGGCCGATGCGATTCCTCTCGAAGTCGACCGCGCCGCGGCGCGGCTCGCGCTGGGACTTCCCCAGGGGGCGCCGGTGGTCGCGCTGCTGCCCGGTAGCCGCGGCGGTGAAGTCGGGCGGCTTGGCGGGCTGTTCCTCGACACCGCGGGGCGCCTGCTGGCCAGCCGTCCCGATCTGCGCTTCGTGCTGCCCTGCGCCAGCCCCGAGCGGCGCGCGCAGCTCGAGCAGATGCTGGTCGGGCGCGATCTGCCGTTGAGCCTGCTCGACGGTCAGTCCCACGAGGCACTCGGCGCCTGCGACGCGGTGCTGATCGCCTCGGGCACCGCGACCCTCGAGGCGCTGCTGTGCAAGCGGCCGATGGTGGTGGCTTACAAGGTTGCGCCGCTGACCTATCGAATCCTCAGCCGCCTGGTCAAGAGTCCCTACGTGTCTCTGCCCAACCTGCTCGCCGGTCGCCTGCTGGTGCCCGAACTGCTGCAGGATGCGGCGACGCCCGAAGCGCTGGCCGCCGAGCTCCTGCCGTTGCTGGACGACGGCGAGGTGCAGACCGAAAGCTTCGACGCCATTCACCGCACGCTGCGTCGCGATGCCTCGGCCGAGGCGGCGAGTGCGGTGTTGCAACTGGTGGAGCGCACCTGATGCAGATGGGCCTGGATTTCAGCCTGGTGGAAGAGCTGGTCGCCGGCGTCGACGAAGTCGGCCGCGGCCCGCTGTGCGGCGCGGTGGTCACTGCCGCGGTGATCCTCGACCCGGCGCGGCCGATCCTCGGTCTGAACGACTCGAAGAAACTCAGCGAGGCCCGCCGCGAGCGGCTCTTCGACGAGATCCGCGAGAGGGCGCTGGCCTGGTGCATCGGCCGCGCCGAGGTGGAGGAGATCGATTCGCTGAATATCCTTCACGCCACCATGCTGGCCATGCAGCGCGCGGTCGAAGGCCTCGGCATCAAGCCGAAGCTGGCGCTGATCGACGGCAATCGCTGCCCGAAGCTCGGTGTGCCCAGCGCCGCCGTGGTTCAGGGCGACTCCAAGGTGCCGGCGATCGCCGCCGCTTCGATCCTCGCCAAGGTCAGCCGAGACCGCGAAATGGGCGTGCTCGAGCAGCAGTACCCCGGATATGGCTTCGCCGCGCACAAGGGCTACGCCACCGCCGAACACCTGGAAGCGCTGCGTCGCCTGGGGCCGACGCCGATCCACCGGCGCTCCTTCGCGCCGGTTCGCGAAGCCTGGCTGGCCATCGAGGCGCAGACCAGCGAGCAGGTTCCCTCGTTCTTCTGAGCGCGTTCCGCGCCGTCCCGCTGGTTCGTCGCCCGCACCCCTGATGCCTCCCCGCACCGGGCAAAACCGTTACAATCCCACCCCTGTTTTTTGCCCCGCTGAAGGTTTCCGCCATGCCCGCTTCGTTCGTCCACCTGCGCCTGCATACCGAGTTTTCCCTGGTGGATGGGCTGGTTCGGGTCAAGCCGCTGGTCAAGGCGGTGGCGGGTAAGGGCATGCCGGCGGTGGCGGTCACCGACCAGAACAACATGTGTTCGCTGGTGAAGTTCTACAAGGCGGCGATGGGCGCCGGCATCAAGCCGATCTGTGGCGCGGACATCTGGATGGCCAGCCGTCACGAGGACGGCCCGCTGACCCGGCTGACGCTGCTGGCGATGAACCCCAAGGGTTACCGCAACCTCACCGAGCTGGTCTCGCGCGGCTGGACCGATGGCCAGAGTAACGACATGGTAATCATCCAGCGCGACTGGGTGAAGGAAGCCGCCGAAGGGCTGATCGCGCTGTCCGGCTCCAAGGAAGGCGAGATCGGCCTGGCGCTGCTCGCCGGCGACGAGCGCGAAGCGGATGCGCTGCTCGCCGAATGGCAGGCGGTGTTCCCCGAGCGTTTCTACCTGGAGATCCAGCGCACCAGCCGGGTCAACGACGAGGAGCACCTGCACGCCGCCGTGGCCCTCGCCGAACGCGGCGGTGCCTCGCTGGTGGCGACCAACGACGTGCGCTTCATCAAGCAGGACGACTTCGAGGCCCACGAAACCCGCGTGTGCATCGGCGAAGGCCGTGGCCTCGACGATCCGCGCCGGCAGCGCAACTATTCGGACCAGCAGTACCTGAAGAGCCCGGAGGAAATGGCCGAGCTGTTCAGCGATCTGCCCGAGGCGCTGGAAAACACCGTCGAGATCGCCAAGCGCTGCAACATCGAGGTGCAGCTGGGCAAGTACTTCCTGCCCAACTTCCCGGTGCCGGACGGCATGACCATGGACGAGTACTTCCGCAAGGTCTCCTTCGACGGCCTTGAGGAGCGCCTGGAAGTGCTGCTGCCCAGGGACACCCCGGACTACGAGGCGAAGAAGCAGGTCTACATCGACCGGCTGAATTTCGAGCTGGATATCATCATCCAGATGGGCTTCCCCGGTTACTTCCTGATCGTCATGGACTTCATCCAGTGGGCCAAGCGCAACGGCGTGCCGGTGGGGCCGGGGCGTGGATCGGGTGCCGGTTCGCTGGTCGCCTACGTGCAGAAGATCACCGACCTCGACCCGCTGGCCTACGACCTGCTGTTCGAGCGCTTCCTCAACCCCGAACGGGTCTCCATGCCCGACTTCGATGTCGACTTCTGCATGGACGGCCGCGACCGGGTGATCGACTACGTCGCCGAGAAATACGGGCGCAACGCGGTGAGCCAGATCATCACCTTCGGCACCATGGCGGCCAAGGCCGTGGTGCGCGACGTGGCGCGGGTGCAGGGCAAGTCCTACGGCCTGGCCGACCGCCTGTCGAAGATGATTCCCTTCGAGGTCGGCATGACCCTGGAGAAGGCCTACGAGATGGAGGAGCCGCTGCGCGACTTCCTCAAGGTCGACGAAGAGGCGGCGGAAATCTGGGAGATGTCGCTCAAGCTCGAGGGCATCTGCCGCGGCACCGGCAAGCACGCCGGCGGCGTGGTCATCGCGCCGACCAAGCTCACCGACTTCTCGCCGATCGCCTGCGACGAGGAGGGCGGCGGGCTGGTGACCCAGTTCGACAAGGACGACGTCGAGCAGGCCGGCCTAGTCAAGTTCGACTTCCTCGGCCTGCGCACCCTGACCATCATCAAGTGGGCGCTGGAGACGATTCACCGCGAGCAGCGGCGCAAGGGCGTGTCCGAGCAGTATCTGGTCAACATCGACTTCATCCCGCTCGACGACAAGGCCACCTACGCGATGCTGCAGAAGGCCGAGACCACGGCCGTGTTCCAGCTCGAATCGCGCGGCATGAAGGAGCTGATCAAAAAGCTCAAGCCAGACTGCCTGGAAGACATGATCGCCCTGGTGGCGCTGTTCCGCCCCGGCCCGCTGCAGTCGGGCATGGTGGACGACTTCATCAACCGCAAGCACGGCCGCGAGCCGCTTTCCTACCCGCACCCGGATTACCAGTACGCGGGACTGGAGCCGGTGCTCAAGCCCACCTACGGCATCATCCTGTATCAGGAGCAGGTGATGCAGATCGCCCAGGTGATGGCCGGCTACACGCTCGGCGGCGCCGACATGCTGCGCCGCGCGATGGGCAAGAAGAAGCCCGAGGAAATGGCCAAGCAGCGCGGCGGCTTCATCGAAGGCTGCGCGCGCAACAACATCGACGCCAACCTCGCCGGCAACATCTTCGACCTGGTGGAAAAGTTCGCCGGCTACGGCTTCAACAAATCCCACTCGGCCGCCTACGGGCTGGTCTCCTACCAGACCGCCTGGCTCAAGGCACATCACCCGTCGCCGTTCATGGCCGCCGTGCTCTCGGCGGACATGCACAACACCGAGAAGGTCGTGACCCTGATCGAAGAGTGCCGCAGCATGAAGCTGCGCATTCTCGCGCCGGACGTGAACAACTCCGAGTTCAAGTTCACCGTGGATGACGACGGCCGCATCGTCTATGGCCTGGGCGCCATCAAGGGCGTCGGCGAAGGTCCGGTGGAAGCGATTTCCGAATGCCGCAGCGAAGGCGGGCCGTTCACCGACCTGTTCGACTTCTGCGCCCGCGTCGACCTCAAGCGGATCAACAAGCGCACCCTCGAGGCGCTGATTCGGGGCGGTGCGCTGGACCGCCTCGGGCCGTACTTCTTCGAGGAGCCCAAGGCCTACCAGGCCAACATCGACCGCAACCGCGCGGTGTTGCTGGCGGCGATGGAGGAGGCGGTGCAGGCCGCCGAGCAGACCGCGCGCAGCCACGACAGCGGGCACATGGACCTGTTCGGCGGGCTGTTCTCCGAGCCGGAGGCGGATGTCTACGGCAACCACCGCAACGCCCGGGAGCTGTCGCTCAAGGAACGTCTGCGCGGCGAGAAGGAGACCCTCGGGCTCTATCTCACCGGCCATCCGATCGACGAGTACGAAGGCGAGGTGCGTCGTTTCGCCCGCCAGCGCATCGTCGAGCTGAAGCCGGCGCGCGACACCCAGACCGTCGCCGGGCTGATCGTCGCGTTGCGCGTGATGAAGAACAAGAAGGGCGACAAGATGGGCTTCATCACCCTCGACGACCGCTCCGGCCGCATTGAGGCCTCGCTGTTCGCCGAAGCCTTCAACACCGCCAGCGCGCTGCTGCAGACCGATGCGCTGGTAGTGGTCGAGGGCGAAGTCAGCAACGATGACTTCTCCGGCGGCCTGCGCCTGCGCGCCAAGCGCGTGATGAGTCTCGAAGAAGCGCGTACCGGGCTGGCCGACAGCCTGCGGGTCAAGGTCGCCGCCGACGCGCTCAAGGGCGATCGCCTGCGCTGGCTGGCCGACCTGTGCGGACGTCACCGCGGCTCCTGTCCGATCACCATGGACTACACCGGCAGCGAGGCGCGCGCCCTGCTGCAGTTCGGTGAAAGCTGGCGAATCGAGCCGGCGGACAACTTGATCCAGGCATTGCGTGACCAGTTCGGGCGCGACAACGTCTTCCTGCACTACCGTTGACCGCAGGAGTCCAACTCCTGCGCCCAACTCGACCCGGAGCGCCCGATCCCGTAAGGTAGGGCGCCAAAAACGGAACAGCTTCTCGGCCGCCTGGCCGTCGACGCATGACGGATGCCTATGAACCCGAACTTTCTCGATTTCGAACAGCCGATCGCCGACTTGCAAGCCAAGATCGAAGAACTGCGCCTGGTCGGTAACGACAATTCGCTGAACATCGGCGACGAAATTGCCCGCCTGCAGGACAAGAGCGAATCGCTCACCGAAAGCATCTTCGGCAACCTCAGCAGCTGGCAGATCGCCCAGCTCGCCCGCCATCCGAAGCGTCCGTACACGCTCGACTACATCGAACACGTGTTCAGCGAGTTCGACGAGCTGCACGGCGACCGCCACTTCTCCGACGATGCCGCCATCGTCGGCGGCGTAGCCCGCCTGAACGACGCTCCGGTAATGGTCATCGGCCACCAGAAGGGCCGCGAAGTGCGCGAGAAGGTCCGTCGCAACTTCGGCATGCCGCGTCCCGAGGGCTACCGCAAGGCCTGCCGCCTGATGGAAATGGCCGAGCGCTTCAGGATGCCGATCCTGACCTTCATCGACACCCCCGGCGCCTACCCAGGGATCGATGCCGAAGAGCGCAACCAGAGCGAAGCCATCGCCTGGAACCTGCGTGTGATGGCGCGGCTGAAGACGCCGATCATCGCCACGGTCATCGGCGAGGGTGGTTCCGGTGGCGCGCTGGCCATCGGCGTCTGCGACCAGCTGAACATGCTGCAGTACTCGACCTACGCGGTGATCTCGCCGGAAGGCTGCGCCTCGATCCTCTGGAAGACCGCCGAGAAGGCTCCCGATGCCGCAGAGGCCATGGGCATCACCGCCGAGCGCCTGAAAGGCCTGGGCATCGTCGACAAGGTGATCGGCGAGCCGCTGGGCGGCGCGCACCGCAATCCGGCCGCCATGGGCGCCAACCTGCGTGACACGCTGAGCGAGCAACTGGCGTTCCTCAAAGACATGGACCAGGACGCGCTGCTCGAGCGCCGTTACGCGCGCCTGATGAGCTACGGCGTCGCCTGACGCCCGTTTCCGGCGTAGCGTCCGCTGAGGCGGGCGCTATGCCGGGCAGGTCTTTCGCCCGTCCGGGCCGGCTCCCCTTCGAGGCCGCCGCCAGCATGAACCTCGAAACCCGTCTCCTCGCTGCCCTCGCGCCCTGGCGCTCCGCTCCGGCGTGGCAAGTGGCATTCTCCGGCGGGCTCGATTCCAGCGTTCTTCTGCACCTGCTCGCCCGGCTCGCCGAGCGCGAGGCATTGCCGGCGCTTTCCGCCATCCACGTCCACCACGGCCTGCAGACGGTGGCCGACGCCTGGCCCGCGCACTGTCAGGCGTTCTGCTCGGCGCTCGGTGTCGCGCTGCGGGTCAGCCGGGTGCAGGTCGATTCCCGCGCCAGCCTCGAGCGCGCCGCCCGCGAGGCGCGTTACCGAGCGTTCGCCGAGGGCCTGGGCGAGGGTGAAGTCCTGTTGGTGGCGCAGCATCGCGACGACCAGGCGGAAACCCTGCTGCTGCGCCTGCTGCGTGGCGCCGGCGTGCGCGGTCTGGCGGCGATGCCGGCCAGCCGGGCGCTCGGTCGCGGGCAACTGGTCCGCCCGCTGCTGGAGGTTCCGCGTCGCGAGCTGGAAGCCTACGCCCGGCAGCACGGGCTGAGCTGGATAGAAGACCCGAGCAACGCCGACGGCCGCTTCGCGCGCAATCACCTGCGTCATGCGGTCTTTCCGCAATTCGACGGGCATTGGCCGCAGGCAGTGCAGAGCCTGGCGCGCAGCGCCGCGCATCTGCGCGAGGCCCAGGCCCTGCTCGACGAGCGTGCCATCGAAGACCTGGAGGCCGCAAAAAGCCCCGCGCCCTTCGCCTGGCTGACGCTGCCCTCGCTGGCGCTGGCGCCCCTGCTGGCGTTGTCGCCGGCGCGCCAGCGCAACGCGCTGCGCTACTGGCTGGCGCCGCTGACACCGCTGCCGGACAGCGATCACTGGGCCGGCTGGGAAGACCTCTGCGGCGCCGCGCTGGACGCGTCACCGGTCTGGCGCCTGGGCGGCGGCGAGCTGCATCGTGCCGCGGGGCGCATCTGGTGGCTGTCCGGGGATTGGTTGCGGGTTCCCCTCGAACCGCCGGCGTGGACCGATCCCTCGACGCCGCTGCAACTGCCCGGGAACGGCTGCCTCGAATGGCGCGCAACAGCGCCGTGCGACCCGCTCCGGGTGCGTTATCGCCAGGGTGGCGAGCGCCTGGAAGGGCCCGGCCGAGGGCATCGCGACCTCAAGCGGCTGCTCAACGAAATGGCGCTGCCGGCGTTCGTGCGCGGGCGTTTGCCGCTGCTCTATCGCGGCGACGAACTGCTCGCGGTGGCGAACCTGCCGGCCCTCGCGCCGCGCGCTTCGCAGGGTGGCGAGCTGATCTGGACGCTACCGACGAGCGACCAAGGTTTGAGCTGATAGGGGCTTTCCGGTAGACTACGCTCCCGTCTTATACAGCTTCTGTGCGCCTCCCTCGGAGTTCGCAGAAGTTGGCCATTGCCGCCTCGTGCGCAATCGCTCTTCGCTCCCCTTCGGCGGTTTACCGCCTGAACGCAGACTTCTAGGATCTTTCATGACGCGCTACATCTTCGTCACGGGTGGTGTTGTTTCTTCATTGGGGAAAGGCATCGCTTCGGCTTCATTGGCGGCCATCCTGGAGGCGCGGGGCCTGAAGGTCACCATGCTCAAGCTGGACCCCTACATCAACGTCGATCCGGGCACCATGAGCCCGTTCCAGCACGGTGAGGTGTTCGTCACCCACGACGGCGCCGAGACCGACCTCGACCTGGGCCACTACGAGCGGTTCATCCGCACCACGATGACCCAGAACAACAACTTCACCACCGGCCGCGTCTACGAGGACGTGCTGCGTCGCGAGCGACGCGGCGACTACCTCGGCGCGACCATCCAGGTGATTCCGCACATCACCGACGAGATCAAGCGGCGCATCATCAAGGGCGCCGGTGATGCCGACGTGGCGATGGTCGAGATCGGCGGAACGGTGGGCGACATCGAATCGCAGCCGTTCCTCGAGGCGATCCGCCAGTTGCGCGTCGAGGTCGGCGCCAAGCGCGCGATGCTGATGCATCTGACCCTGGTGCCCTACATCGCCACCGCCGGCGAGACCAAGACCAAGCCCACCCAGCACTCGGTGAAGGAGCTGCGCTCCATCGGCCTGCAGCCGGACGTGCTGATCTGCCGTTCCGACCATCCGGTGGACGTGTCGTCGCGGCGCAAGATCGCGCTGTTCACCAACGTCGAAGAGCGCGCGGTGATCGGCCTGGAAGACGTGGACACCATCTACAAGATTCCCGCGGTGCTGCACGCCCAGGGCCTGGACGACTTCGTCGTCGAGCGTTTCGGCCTGCAGTGCGGCCCGGCCGACCTGTCCGAGTGGGATCGCGTCGTCGACGCCAAGCTGCACCCGGAAAACGAAGTGACCATCGCCATGGTCGGCAAGTACATGGAGCTGCTGGACGCCTACAAGTCGCTGATCGAAGCGCTGAGCCACGCCGGTATCCAGAGCCGCACCAAGGTCAACCTGCGCTACATCGATTCCGAAGACATCGAGAACCAGGGCACCGGCCTGCTCGAAGGCGTCGATGCCATCCTGGTTCCGGGTGGCTTCGGCCTGCGCGGCGTGGAAGGCAAGATCGCCACTGTCAAATACGCCCGCGAGAACAAGATTCCCTACCTTGGCATCTGCCTGGGCATGCAGGTCGCGGTGATCGAGTTCGCCCGTGACGTGCTGGGCTGGAGCGACGCCAACTCCACCGAGTTCGACAAGGCCTCGGGGCATCCGGTGGTCGGCCTGATCACCGAATGGGAAGACGCCGCCGGCGGCGTCGAAGTCCGCAGCGAAGCCTCCGACCTCGGCGGCACCATGCGTCTGGGCGCCCAGGAATGCCAGCTCGAGAGTGGCTCGCTGGTCCACGACTGCTACGGCAAGGACGTGATCGTCGAGCGTCATCGCCATCGCTACGAAGTGAACAACAACCTGCTGCCGCAACTGATCGAGGCCGGCCTGAAGATCACCGGCCGCTCCGGCGACGGCGCGCTGGTGGAAGTGGTCGAGGCGCCGGATCACCCGTGGTTCGTCGCCTGCCAGTTCCACCCCGAGTTCACCTCCACCCCGCGTGACGGCCACCCGCTGTTCAGCGGCTTCGTGAATGCCGCGCTGGCGCAGAAGGCCCGTAAAGCATGAGCCAGAAGATCATCCGCGTCGGCAACATCGAGATCGCCAACGACAAGCCTTTCGTGCTGTTCGGCGGCATCAACGTGCTCGAATCCCGCGACCTGGCGATGAAGACCTGCGAGGAATACGTGCGGGTCACCGAGAAGCTCGGCATTCCGTACGTGTTCAAGGCCAGCTTCGACAAGGCCAACCGCTCCTCCGTCACCTCGTTCCGCGGCCCCGGTCTGGACGAGGGCATGAAGATCTTCGAGGACGTGAAGAAGGCCTTCGGCGTGCCGGTGATCACCGACGTTCACGAGCCGTATCAGGCGCAGCCCGTGGCGGACGTGTGCGACATCATCCAACTGCCGGCCTTCCTCTCGCGGCAGACCGATCTGGTGGTGGCGATGGCCAAGACTGGCGCGGTGATCAACATCAAGAAGGCCCAGTTCCTCGCCCCGCAGGAAATGAAGCACATCCTCGCCAAGTGCGAAGAGGCCGGTAACGACCAGTTGATCCTTTGCGAGCGCGGTTCCAGCTTCGGCTACAACAACCTGGTCGTCGACATGCTCGGCTTCGGCATCATGAAGTCCTTCGAGTACCCGGTGTTCTTCGACGTCACCCACGCCCTGCAGATGCCGGGCGGCCGCGCCGATTCGGCGGGCGGGCGTCGCGCGCAGGTCACCGACCTGGCCAAGGCCGGTCTCAGCCAGGGCCTCGCCGGATTGTTCCTCGAAGCGCATCCGGACCCGGACCACGCCAAGTGCGACGGTCCCTGCGCACTGCGTCTGGACAAGCTCGAGCCGTTCCTCACCCAGCTCAAGCAGCTGGATGACCTGATCAAGCGCTTCGCCCCCATCGAAACGGCCTGAATTTTCCGCGCGCGCTGCGATCTAAACGCCGCCGCGCAGGTCTTTAGGATTCTCAGCCGCGTTTTCGTCAACTTCTGGAGTTACAAGAATGGCAAAGATCGTCGACATCAAGGGACGTGAAGTCCTCGACTCCCGTGGCAACCCCACCGTGGAAGCCGATGTGATCCTGGACAACGGCATCGTCGGCCGCGCCTGCGCGCCGTCGGGCGCCTCCACCGGATCGCGCGAAGCGCTGGAACTGCGCGACGGCGACAAGAGCCGTTACCTGGGCAAGGGCGTGCTCAAGGCCGTGGACAACATCAACGGGCCGATCCGCAGCCTGCTGCTGGGCGAGGACCCGGTCGAACAGGCCGCGCTGGACCGCGCGATGATCGAGCTGGACGGTACCGAGAACAAGGCCAAGCTGGGCGCCAACGCGATCCTCGCCGTCTCCCTGGCCGCCGCCAAGGCCGCCGCCGAGGACCAGGACCTGCCGCTCTACGCGCACATCGCCAACCTCAACGGCACGCCGGGCGTCTACTCGATGCCGGTGCCGATGATGAACATCATCAACGGTGGCGAGCACGCCGATAACAACGTCGACATCCAGGAATTCATGGTCCAGCCGGTTGGAGCCAAGACTTTCGCCGATGCGCTGCGCATGGGCGCGGAAATCTTCCATCACCTCAAGGCCGTGCTGAAAGCCCGTGGCCTGAGCACCGCGGTGGGCGACGAGGGCGGCTTCGCGCCGAACCTGGAATCCAACGAAGCGGCGCTGTCGGCCATCGCCGAAGCCATCGCCAACGCCGGCTACACCCTAGGCACCGACGTGACCTTGGCCCTGGACTGCGCGGCCAGCGAGTTCTTCGAAGGCGGCAAGTACGACCTCTCCGGCGAAGGCAAATCCTTCGACGCCGCCGGTTTCGCCGACTACCTGAAAGGCCTGACCGAGCGCTTCCCGATCATCTCCATCGAAGACGGCCTGGACGAGTCTGACTGGGCGGGCTGGAAGATACTCACCGACAAGATCGGCGAGAAGGTCCAACTGGTCGGTGACGACCTGTTCGTGACCAACACCAAGATCCTCAAGGAAGGCATCGACAAGGGCATCGCCAACTCGATCCTGATCAAGTTCAACCAGATCGGCTCGCTGACCGAAACCCTGGAAGCCATCCAGATGGCCAAGGCCGCCGGCTACACCGCGGTGATCTCGCACCGCTCCGGCGAAACCGAAGACAGCACCATCGCCGACCTGGCCGTAGGCACCGCCGCCGGCCAGATCAAGACCGGTTCGCTGTGCCGCTCCGACCGCGTTTCCAAGTACAACCAGCTGCTGCGCATCGAAGAGCAGCTCGGCGGAAAAGCACCCTACAAGGGGCGCGCGGAGTTCCGCGGCTAACCAGCGCTGTGCTAAAAGGGCGGCCACGGCCGCCCTTTTTTGTCGCCGAATCTCATCAACCGCGGGCTCTATTTTCTGATGCGTAGTCCTTACTGGCTTTTCGTCGTGCTGATCCTGCTGCTGGCGGGTCTGCAATACCGACTCTGGGTCGGTGACGGCAGCCTGGCGCAAGTCACCGAGCTGAATCGCCAGATCAGCGATCAGAAGGGCGAGAACGAACGCCTGCTCGAGCGCAACCGCGTGCTCGAAGCCGAAGTGATGGAACTGAAGAAAGGTACCGAGACCGTCGAGGAACGTGCCCGCCACGAACTCGGCATGGTCAAGGACGGCGAGACCCTCTACCAATTGGCCCAATGAATTCCCAGCCGCACTTCTGGGCGGTGATTCCCGCCGCCGGCGTCGGCGCCCGCATGCGTGCCGACCGACCCAAGCAGTACCTGCCGCTCGGCGGCCGGACGCTTCTCGAACACACCCTCGATTGCTTCCTCGATCATCCCGGCCTGCGCGGGCTGGTGCTCGCGCTCGGCCGCGACGATCCCTACTGGCCGACCCTGGCCTGCGCCGACGACCCGCGCATCCAGCGCGCCGACGGTGGCGCGGAGCGGGCGGACTCCGTGCTCAACGCGCTGGTGAAACTCGAAGCCCTGGGCGCCAGTGTCGACGACTGGGTACTGGTGCACGATGCCGCGCGGCCGAATCTCGCCCGCAGCGATCTGGACCGCCTGCTCGGAGAGCTGGCCGACGATCCGGTCGGCGGCCTGCTCGCGGTGCCGTCGCGCGACACGGTCAAGCTCGCCGGCGTCGACGGCAAGGTCGCCCGCACCCTCGACCGTCAACTGATCTGGCTCGCCTTCACCCCGCAGATGTTCCGCCTCGGCGCGTTGCGTCAGGCGTTGGAGCAGGGCTTGGCCAGCGGCGCGGCGATCACCGACGAAGCGTCGGCGATGGAGCTGGCCGGCGCTGCGCCGCGGCTGATCGAGGGCCGCGCCGACAACCTCAAGGTCACCCGCCCGGAAGACCTGGAGTGGCTGCGGCTGGCGTGGAAGCAAAAGTGCTGACCCGGCGTCACCGAGCGACGGATTCGCCGTGAGCCCGGCGAAACTACCACCACACTCGGTTACTCCGTGGCCTTCAAACCACCAACGCCTGGTACTCCGCTCTCTGCGCCAGACCGGTCTTCAGGGCCTGCACCAGTTGGCCGACCTTCGGCGAGAGAAAGCGTCGCTGCGGATAGACCGCCCACACCGCCGTGTTCGGTGGCTGGTGGTGTTCCAGCAGGCTGACCAGTTCGCCGCGGCGCAGCGGCTCCAGCACGTAGTAGTCCGGCAACTGGCACAGGCCAAAACCGCGCAGCGCGGCGTCGAGCACCGCCTGGCCGCTGTTGCAGCGCCAGTTGCCGCTGGGCCTGAACGGATGCTCGCGGCCGCCGTCCTGAAGCATCCAGGTATCGCTGGTGCCGATCAGGCAGTTGTGTGCCGCCAGTTCCGACAGCGTGTGCGGGCGGCCGTAGCGCTCCAGATAGGCGGGCGCGGCGCAGAGGTACATGGCGCGCGGTGCGAGACGGGTGGCGACCAGTCGCGATTCGCTCAGGCGCCCCAGGCGGATCGCCAGGTCGAAGCCCTCCTGAACCAGGTCGAGCGTGCGGTTGGACAGTTCGATTTCCACCCGCAGCTGCGGATGACGCGCCATGAATTCATTCACCAGCGGCACGATGAAGCGTTCGCCGTAGGCTACCGCCGCGGTCATGCGCAGCAGCCCGGTGGGCGCGCCCTGGAGATCGCCGACGGCGAGGAAGGCGGCGTCACGTTCCTCGATCAGCCGCTGGCAGCGGGCGAAGAAGGTCTGCCCGGCTTCGGTCAGCGAGACCTTGCGCGTGGTGCGGTAGAGCAAGCGTGCCTGCAGCCGTTCCTCCAGGCGCGCCACCTGGCGGCTGACGTGGGAGGAAGACACCCGCAGCCGCTCGGCCGCGCGCAGGAAGTTGCCGCATTCGGCGACGGCGACGAACTCGTCCAGACCTTCCCAGCGGTGCGCGCTCATCGATTGTCCCTGTATGGCAATAAAGTTTCCTTGGATCATCCATTATCCCAGTCTGTGCGTGAATTACACTCTGGGTTTTCTGCTCACCCGAGAGATTTCGCCATGATCAAATCCCGCGCCGCCGTGGCCTTCGCGCCGAACGAACCCCTGAAGATCGTCGAAGTGGACGTCGCGCCGCCGAAGGCCGGCGAGGTGCTGGTACGCATCGTCGCCACTGGCGTCTGCCATACCGATGCCTACACGCTGTCCGGCGCCGACTCCGAGGGTGTGTTCCCGTCGATCCTCGGTCACGAAGGCGGCGGCATCGTCGAAGCCATTGGCGAGGGCGTCACCTCGGTGAAGGTCGGCGACCACGTCATCCCGCTGTACACCGCCGAATGCCGCCAGTGCAAATTCTGCCTGTCCGGCAAGACCAACCTGTGCAGCTCGGTGCGCGCCACCCAGGGCAAGGGCCTGATGCCCGACGGCACCTCGCGTTTCTCCTACAACGGTGAGCCGATCTACCACTACATGGGTTGCTCGACGTTCTCCGAGTACACCGTGCTGCCGGAAGTGTCCCTGGCGGTGATCCCGAAGGAAGCGCCGCTGGAAAAGGTCTGCCTGCTCGGTTGCGGCGTGACCACCGGGATCGGCGCCGTGCTCAACACCGCGAAGGTGGAAGAGGGCGCCACCGTGGCGATCTTCGGCCTGGGCGGCATCGGCCTGGCGGCGATCATCGGCGCCAAGATGGCCAAGGCCTCGCGCATCATCGCCATCGACATCAACCCGGCCAAGTTCGACGTGGCCCGCGAGCTGGGCGCGACCGACTTCGTCAATCCGAAGGATCACGACAAGCCGATCCAGGACGTCATCGTCGAAATGACCGATGGCGGCGTGGACTACAGCTTCGAGTGCGTCGGCAACGTGCAACTGATGCGTGCGGCGCTGGAATGCGCGCACAAGGGCTGGGGCGAGAGCGTGATCATCGGCGTGGCCGGCGCTGGCCAGGAGATCAGCACGCGTCCGTTCCAGCTGGTCACCGGGCGCGTCTGGCGCGGTTCGGCATTCGGCGGCGTTAAGGGTCGCACCGAGCTGCCGAGCTACGTGGAGAAGGCGCAGAGCGGCGAGATTCCGCTGGACACCTTCATCACCCACACCATGGGCCTGGAGCATATCAACGAGGCCTTCGACCTGATGCACGAAGGCAAGAGCATCCGCACCGTCATCCATTACTGATAGCCGCAAGCGACAAGCTTCAGGACGGGTGGCACAGCGCCACTCGACGCCTGCGGTTCTTTCGTAGGGTGCGCCATGCGCACCGCTAACCCCCTGGTGCGCATGGCGCACCCTACGGAGTGGTCATGAGCCTCGAAATCGTTTCCAGCAACAAGAGCTTCGGCGGCTGGCACAAGCGCTACAAGCACCGCTCTTCCAGCCTCAACTGCGACATGGTGTTCGCGGTCTACCTGCCGCCGCAGGCCGAGCAGGGCGCCAGGCTGCCGGTGCTCTACTGGCTCTCGGGCCTGACCTGCACCGACGAGAACTTCATGCAGAAGGCCGGCGCGCACCGGCTGGCGGCCGAACTCGGGTTGATCATCGTCGCCCCGGACACCAGCCCGCGCGGCGAAGGCGTGGCGGACGACGCCAATGGCGCCTACGACTTCGGCCTCGGTGCCGGCTTCTACCTCAACGCCACCCAGCAGCCCTGGGCGAAGCACTACCGGATGTACGACTACGTGGTCGACGAGTTGCCGGCGCTGATCGAGGCCAACTTCCCGGTCTCCGACAGGCGCGGTATCGCCGGACACTCCATGGGCGGGCACGGCGCGCTGGTCTGTGCGCTGAAGAACCCCGGCCGCTACCAGTCGCTGTCCGCTTTCGCGCCCATCGCCAACCCGATGAACTGCCCGTGGGGCGAGAAGGCCTTCTCCAACTACCTGGGCGAGGACCGTTCGCGCTGGCGCGAGTGGGATGCCAGCGTGCTGATCCTCGACGCCACGCAGAAGCTGCCGATACTCATCGACCAGGGCGATCGCGACGATTTCCTGGTCAACCAGCTCAAGCCGGAAGCCTTGCAGGCGGCGGCCTCGGCGGCGTCGCACCCGTTGCAGCTGCGCCTGCAGCCGGGTTACGACCACAGCTACTACTTCATCGCCAGCTTCATCGACGATCACCTGCGCCATCATGCGCAGTTCCTGAAGGGGTAAGTCATCTGGGCGGGACGGGTTTCGCTGCGCGCAGCCCGTCCCCGGTTCGTGATTGCCGCAGTCGGCCTTGAACCTGGAAGCCGATCTCGGCGACCTGGGCTTCATCCGCGTCGACACTCGAGAAGGCAAACGACGCCCCGGTCGGGTCACCGAGGGTGCGCGTCACGCGGTGACGATCTTCCCGGCCAATGCGCGTTCCGCCAGCCATCGCCCGGTTTCGCGACCCTGTCATCGAAGGGCCGGCGCGCGCTTTCGGAAGGCTGCCGCGCTGGCATGCGCGCTTTCCTTTAGAATCACGGGCTGACTTTCCCAGGGTTACTTTTCCATGCGTATTGGCCACGGCTACGACGTGCACCGCTTCGGCGAGGGCGATTTCATCACCCTCGGCGGGGTGCGCATTCCTCATCGTTTCGGGCTCGTCGCCCACTCCGACGGCGACGTGCTGCTGCACGCGCTGAGCGACGCGTTGCTCGGTGCGGTGGCGCTCGGTGACATCGGCCGGCATTTCCCCGACACCGATCCGCAATTCAAGGGCGCCGACAGCCGCGCGCTGCTGCGCCATGTGCTGCGCTTGGTCGCCGAGAAGGGCTGGAAGGTCGGCAACGTCGACGCAACCATCGAGGCCCAGGCGCCGAAGATGGCGCCGCATATCGAGACGATGCGCGCGCTGATCGCCGAAGACCTGCAGGTCGCGCTGGATCAGGTCAACGTCAAGGCCACCACCACCGAGAAGCTCGGCTTCGTCGGACGCGAAGAAGGCATCGCCGTGCATGCGGTGGCGCTGTTGCTGCCGCTATGACCGAACTCGAACTGCTCGGGCCGCGTGCCCACGGCGAACCCTGCGGGCATGCGCTGCTCAAGGAGACCACCGAAGACTTCCAAGTCGACGAGGTGCTCGACATCCCGCTGACGGGCGAGGGCGAGCACCTCTGGCTTTGGGTGGAAAAGCGCGGTCTGAATACCGAGGAGGCGGCCCGGCGGATCGCCAAGGCCGCCGGCGTACCGCTGAAGATGATCAGCTATGCCGGTCTCAAGGACCGCCAGGCACTGACCCGCCAATGGTTCAGCCTGCACCTGCCGGGCAAGTCCGATCCCGACCTCGGCGCTGCGGAAAACGACAGCCTGCGCCTCCTCGAGCGGACACGCCACACGCGCAAACTGCAGCGTGGCGCGCACGCCGCCAACGGCTTCACCCTGCGCCTGACCGCCCTGGAGGCCGACCGTGACGCGCTCGAGGTGCGTCTGCAGTGCATCGCCGCCGAGGGTGTGCCGAACTACTTCGGACTGCAGCGCTTCGGCCACGAAGGCGGCAACCTGGCGGGTGCCCGGGAATTCGCCCGCCGTGGCGAGATGCCGGAACAGCGCAACCTGCGCTCGCGGACGCTTTCGGCGGCGCGCAGCTACCTGTTCAACCGCGTCGTGGCCGAGCGTGTCGCCGCGGGCAGCTGGAATCGGGCGCTGGTCGGCGATCTGCTGGCCTTCACCGACAGCCGGAGCTTCTTCCCCGCCGGTGAGGCCGAGTGCGCCGATCCTCGTCTGGCGATTCTCGATCTGCATCCCACCGGCGCGCTCTGGGGCAAGGGCGAATCGCCGGCCGCTGCCGCCGTGCAGGCCCTGGAGAATGGCGTGGGACAACGCGAAGCGGCACTGTGCGATTGGCTGGCCAGTGCGGGCATGGCGCACGAACGGCGAATCCTGCGCCTCCCCATCGGCGGCCTGGCATGGCATTATCCCCGACCTGACATTCTGCAACTCGAATTCGTCCTGCCGGCTGGATGCTTCGCCACCGCCGTGGTGCGCGAGATCGTCGATCTCTCGCCGGCAGGGCAGACGGACCTCTAATGCGTATTCTGATCGCCAACGACGACGGGGTTTATGCGCCCGGCCTCGCCGCGCTGTATGGCGCGTTGTCGGATTTCGCCGCGTGCTCGGTGGTCGCACCGATCCAGGACATGAGCGGCGCCAGCAGCGCGCTGACCCTCGATCGTCCCCTGCATCCCATCGTCATGCCCAACGGCTTCATCGGCCTCAACGGCTCGCCCACCGACTGCGTGCACCTGGGCCTCAACGGCTTGCTCGCCGAAGCGCCGGACATGGTCGTCTCGGGGATCAACCTGGGCGCCAACCTGGGCGACGACGTGCTCTATTCGGGCACGGTGGCCGCGGCCATCGAAGGCCGTTTCGCCGGCAGCCCGGCGTTCGCCTTCTCGCTGGTTTCCCGCCGCCCGGACAACCTACCCGCCGCGGCCTCCATCGCCCGCCGGCTGGTGGAGCAGCATCACACTCTGGATCTGCCTCCGCGTACCGTGCTCAGCGTGAACATTCCGGACCTGCCGCTGGAGCAGATCCGCGGCATCCAGCTGACCCGCCTGGGCCACCGGGCGCGGGCCAAGCCGCCGGTGAAGCAGGTGAACCCGCGTGGCAAGGAAGGCTACTGGATCTCGGTTTCCGGGGACGCCGAGGACGGCGGCCCTGGCACCGATTTCCACGCCGTGACGCAAGGCTACGTGTCGATCACGCCGTTGCAGCTGGACCGTACCTTCCATGAGGCTTTCAAGGGGCTCGACGGTTGGCTGGAGGGCTTGCTGCGATGAAGCGCGAACACGACGACATCATCCATCGTGGCACCGGCATGACGTCCCAGCGCACCCGCGACCGGCTGATCCAGCGGTTGTACGAGGAAGGGCTGTCCAATCCGCATGTCCTCGAAGTGATCCGTCGCACGCCGCGCCATTTGTTCGTCGACGAGGCCCTGGCGCACCGCGCCTACGAAGACACCGCGCTGCCCATCGGCCACAACCAGACCATCTCCCAGCCGTTCATGGTCGGCCGCATGACCGAACTGCTGCTGGCTGCCGGCCCGCTGGACAAGGTATTGGAGATTGGCACCGGCTCGGGTTACCAGACTGCCGTGCTCGCCCAACTGGTCGAGCGGGTGTTCTCGGTGGAGCGCATCCAGACCTTGCAGGACCGCGCGAAGGAACGCTTGGTCGAACTCAAATTGCGCAACGTGGTCTTTCGCTGGGGGGATGGCTGGGAAGGCTGGCCGGCGCTGGCGCCTTACAACGGCATCATCGTTACCGCTGCCGCCGCCGATGTGCCCCAGGCGCTGCTGGATCAGCTGGCGCCGGGTGGACGCCTGGTGATCCCGGTCGGCGCGGGCGACGTTCAGCAACTGATGCTGATCGTCCGCGAGGACAACGGTTTTTCCCGCCATGTACTGGATGCGGTGCGCTTCGTTCCGCTGTTGAACGGTCCGCTGGCCTGAATCGCTCTGGAAGGATCCATGGATAACGCTTTTCCGCTACATCAGGGCATTTCTTCGGGTCTGCCCTCAGTTCTTCTCTCTTCCGCTCCCGTGGTTGCTGCCGGCGAATTTGTATCGATTCGTTTCCAAGGCCGTGAGCTGGCGGGCGTTTATCACATTCACGCTGGGAGCCTCGGGTGAGCGCTACGAACAGGCAGCTCAAACGCGGTGACTTGTGGATCCTCGGTGGTTTGCTCATCGGCGCGCTTCTCGGCGGTTGCGCCAGCTCGTCTTCGAGTGGCGTGCAGGTCGTCGATCGCAACAAGAGCGGTGCCAGCTCGCGGCAGCCGGTTACCAGCGGCCAGTACACCGTTCAACGCGGTGACACCCTGTTCTCCATCGCCTTCCGTTATGGCTGGGACTGGAAGGCGTTGGCGGCGCGCAACGGCATCCCGCCGCCCTATGTCATCCGCCCCGGTCAGAAGATCCGTTTTGGCAACGGCGCCAGCCAGCCTGCCGCGCCAACGGCGGTCGCCAGTGCCAGCACGCCCGTCGTGACCACGATGCCGACGCCCAGCGCGCCGGTGCTGATCGTCCCGCAACCGGTAACTGGAACTCCGACCACCGCGCCCCGGCCTGTCACGCCGACCGTGGCGACCACTCCGACGCAGTCGGTGGACCGTTCTCCCAGCGGCTGGGCATGGCCCGCAAATGGCGTTTTGATCGGTAAATTCTCATCAAACGGTAGTTTGAATAAAGGAATTGATATAGCGGGGGAATTGGGCCAGCCTGTTTTAGCTGCGTCTGATGGCTCTGTGGTGTACGCCGGCAGTGGATTGCGGGGTTACGGCGAACTGGTAATCATCAAACATAGCGATACCTATGTGAGTGCCTACGGACACAACCGGAGGCTCTTGGTGCGGGAGGGAGAGCAGGTCAAGGCCGGGCAAACCGTTGCCGAGATGGGATCCACCGGAACCGATCGGGTGAAGCTCCACTTCGAGATTCGCCGTCAAGGCAAGCCAGTCGATCCTCTGCAATATTTGCCGCGCCGCTGATCTGTAAATACCTCCTGCGGAAATGAATGAGTCGGGCCCACCACGGAAAGGTGGCCGAACTCATTGTCGAACTCAGCAGAAGGACAACAAGAATGGCGCTCAACGAAGAAGCCACCGGGTTTGATGTCGACGAAGATGTGTTGCTTATGGAATCGGCTCTGGTTCTTGATGAGGCACCACACGATGAACCTGACAAACCGACCAGATCTAAAGCGGCAGCCGCCAAGCAGCATAAGTACATCGACTACACACGGGCGCTGGACGCCACTCAGCTCTACCTCAACGAAATCGGTTTCTCCCCGCTCCTGACTCCCGCAGAAGAAGTTCATTTCGCGCGCCTCTCGCAAAGCGGCGACCCCGCGGGGCGCAAGCGCATGATCGAGAGCAACCTGCGCCTGGTGGTAAAGATCGCTCGTCGCTACGTCAACCGTGGTCTTTCCCTGCTGGATCTGATCGAGGAAGGTAATCTCGGCTTGATCCGCGCCGTGGAGAAGTTCGACCCGGAGCGTGGTTTCCGTTTCTCCACCTATGCCACCTGGTGGATTCGGCAGACCATCGAACGCGCGATCATGAACCAGACGCGCACCATTCGACTGCCGATCCATGTGGTCAAGGAACTGAACGTCTATCTGCGCGCCGCGCGTGAGCTGACGCAGAAGCTCGATCACGAGCCCTCCGCCGAGGAAATCGCCGGACTGCTCGAGAAGCCGGTGTCCGAGGTCAAACGCATGCTCGGCCTCAACGAGCGGGTGACGTCGGTAGATGTCTCGCTGGGCCCGGATTCCGGCAAGACCCTGCTCGAAACCCTCACCGACGATCGTCCCTCCGATCCGTGCGACCTGCTGCAGGATGATGACCTTTCGCAAAGCATCGATCAGTGGCTGTCCGACCTCACCGACAAGCAGCGTGAAGTGGTGGTCCGCCGCTTTGGCCTGCGTGGCCATGAAAGCTCCACGCTGGAGGAGGTGGGCCAGGAAATCGGTCTCACCAGGGAGCGGGTTCGGCAGATTCAGGTCGAAGCGCTCAAACGCCTGCGGGAGATTCTGGAGAAGAACGGTCTCTCCAGCGATTCTCTGTTCCAATAGCGTGAATGCGGTAGCAAAGACCCGACGTTAAGTCGGGTTTTTTGTGATTCTGTGTAAGTAATTGCTTACGTAGGTGTAAGCATAAATAGATAAAACGCTAAGTCTTTTGCGGAAATATTCTGAGAGAAAAACGGTAGTTATCTGTTTTATAAAGGATTTATTTTTAAGAAAGCATTTTTTTCGAGATCGATTCTGGATATTGGGCAGATTGCCGTTGTCCCGCAGCAGGATATGATCGCGCCGTGCTCAGGGAAATAGAGCACAGGTCGGTAAGGATGCCGACCCAGGACACTCGCAGGATTGCGAGGCATCAGGATGATGATGGGACAGGCAGGGACTAGGGATAAAAGTGGGCGGGGTCAAACCCGCCCCTTTTTTTGCCTGGAGGAAAGTGTGCGTTTTCCAGATCCAATAAAAAGGCCCGCGTCAGCGGGCCTTTTTTTCATGGCGGGGCGATCAGCGCTCGAGGTGCTGGAGCTTGTCCTTCACGCCATCCCATTCCTCTGCGTCAGGCAGGGCTTCCTTCCGCTCGGTGATGTTCGGCCAGATCTCCGCCAGTTCGGTGTTCAGCTCGATGAACTGCTGCATGCCGTCCGGTATTTCGTCTTCGGAGAAAATCGCCTGCGCCGGACATTCCGGTTCGCACAGGGCGCAATCGATGCACTCGTCCGGGTGGATCACCAGGAAGTTCGGACCTTCGTAAAAGCAGTCCACCGGACAGACTTCCACACAGTCGGTGTATTTGCATTTGATGCAATTGTCGGTGACGACGAAGGTCATTCAGGTTCTCTCCTCAGACTACGGCTGCGATCCTCTGCTGGGACGTTGCAGCTCGATAAGTGATGACCTCGGCTCAGGCGGGGGCCGGGCAATCCTAAAGCGCGCGGGATTCTAACAGCTTGCTTGCGTTGCCGTTAGAGCCGCTGCTTCCATTCATATAACAGCTGCATAGCATGCCGCGGTGTCAGCTCGTCCGGATTGATCCTCGCCAACTCATCGAGAATCGGGTGCGGCAGGCTGGCGAACAGGTCGTTCTGCACCGGAGCCAGGGGTTTTCCGGGCTCCTGGCGCAGTGCTTCATGCGGCAGACTGGTGACTTCGAGGCGCGCAAGATGCTCCTTGGCGCGGCCGATCACGTCGCCGGGGACACCCGCCAGCTGCGCGACCGCCAGGCCATAGCTCTGGCTGGCGGGGCCAGGCAGGACGTGATGGAGGAAGACGATCCGCTCGTTGTGCTCGGTGGCGTTGAGGTGGACGTTGGCGACCACCGGTTCGCTTTCCGGCAGCACCGTCAGCTCGAAGTAGTGAGTGGCGAAGAGCGTGTAGGCGCGTAGCCGGGCCAGGTGTTCGGCCGCCGCCCAGGCCAGCGAGAGGCCGTCGAAGGTGCTGGTGCCGCGGCCGACTTCGTCCATCAGCACCAGGCTGCGGTCGGTGGCGTTGTGCAGGATGTTGGCGGTTTCGCTCATCTCGACCATGAAGGTCGAGCGGCCGCCGGCGAGGTCGTCGGATGAGCCAATGCGGGTGAAGATGCGATCCACCAGCGACAGTTCGCAGCGCGCCGCCGGGACGAAGCTGCCGACATGCGCGAGCAGCACGATCAGCGCCGTTTGCCGCATGTAGGTCGATTTACCGCCCATATTCGGACCGGTGATCACCAGCATTCGGGTGCCGTTGTCGAGCGACAGGTCGTTGGCGACGAAGGGCGTTTCCAGCACTTGCTCGACCACCGGGTGGCGGCCTTGCTCGATGCGCATGCAGGGTTCTTCGACGAAGCGCGGACGGTTCAGGTCGAGGTTCAGCGAGCGCTCGGCGAAGTTGCTCAGCACGTCGAGTTCGGCCAGCGCGGCGGCGGTGTCCTGCAGCGGCGCCAAGTGTTCGATCAGCAGCTCTAGCAGTTCCTCGTAGAGCAGCTTCTCGCGGGCCAGCGCGCGGCTCTTGGCCGACAGCGCCTTGTCTTCGAAGGCCTTGAGCTCGGGCGTGATGAAGCGCTCGGCGCCCTTGAGCGTCTGTCGGCGGATGTAGTCGGCCGGCGCCGATTCGGCCTGCTTGCTCGGCAGCTCGATGAAATAGCCGTGCACGCGGTTGTAGCCGACCTTCAGGTTGGGCAACCCGGTGCGCGCCTTTTCCCGGGTTTCCAGGTCCATGAGGAACTGTCCGGCGTTCTCGCTGAGCGACAGCAGCTCGTCCAGTTCGGCGTCGTAGCCGTTCTTCAGCACGCCGCCGTCGCGGATGACCGCCGGCGGGTTGTCGATGATCGCGCGTTGCAGCAGGTCGGCGAGTTCCGGATAGGTGCGGATGCTCTGTGCCAGTTGCAGCAGGTGGTCGGCGACCAGGTCGTGCAAGCCGTTCTGCAGTTCCGGCAGGGCGCTGAGTGCGTCCCGCAGGCGTGCCAGGTCGCGCGGGCGGGCGTTGCGCAGGCCGATGCGGGCGAGGATGCGTTCGACGTCGCCGATTTCCTTGAGCTGCGGTTGCAACTGCTCGAACCGATAGCGCTCCAGCAGGCAGGTGATGGAATCCTGGCGCGCTTCGAGCACCGCGCGGTCGCGCAATGGACGGTTCAGCCAGCGCGTCAGCAGGCGGCTGCCCATCGCGGTCTGGCAGCGGTCCATCACCGATTGCAGGGTGTTGTCTCGACCGCCGGAGAGGTTGGTGTCCAGCTCCAGGTTGCGCCGGCTGGCGCCGTCGAGGATCACCGTGTCGTCGAGCCGCTCGTGGCGCAGGCTGCGCAGGTGCGGCAGGGCGGTGCGCTGGGTTTCCTTGGCGTAGCCGAGCAGGCAGCCGGCGGCGCCGATGGCCAGCGTCAGGTTTTCGCAGCCGAAGCCCTTCAGGTCCTGCGTGGCGAACTGCTGGCAAAGGCTCTTGAAGGCGGAGTCGCGGTCGAAGTCCCAGGGCGCGCGGCGCCGCGAGCCACGGCGTTTCTCGGCGGGCAGACCCTGCGGCCAGTCATCCGGAATCAGCAGCTCGGCCGGGTTCAGCCGGTCCAGCTCGGCCAGCAGGTTTTCCCAGCCGGCGATTTCCTGAACGCTGAAACGGCCACTGGAAATATCCAGCACCGCCAGGCCGAACAGACGCTCGTCGCCGAGCACGGCCATCAGCAGGTTGTCGCGACGTTCGTCGAGCAGTGCCTCATCGCTGATGGTGCCCGGCGTGATGATGCGTACCACCTGGCGTTCCACCGGGCCCTTGCTGGTGGCCGGATCGCCGATCTGCTCGCAGATCACCACCGACTCGCCGAGCTTGACCAACTTGGCCAGGTAGCCTTCGGCGGAGTGATGCGGGATGCCGCACATCGGTATCGCCTGGCCAGCGGACTGGCCGCGCGCGGTGAGGGTGATGTCGAGCAGCTTGGCGGCCTTCTTCGCGTCTTCGTAGAAGATCTCGTAGAAGTCGCCCATGCGATAGAACATCAGTTGGTCGGGGTGCTGGTTTTTCAGCGACCAGTACTGTTGCATCATCGGCGTATGTGCCGAAAGATCCTTATTTTGCTTTGCCATCAGTGACTTAGGGATTCTGAAGGGTTGCTGGGGAAGGGCGGCGCGCGGTCGGAGATCGGCGCCGGATCACCCGGAAGACAATGCAGCGGCTGGCTGCGGCGATGGCGAAGATTACCACGGGCGATCTGGTGCCAGCAGGTGCAGGGGGCGACGCGCGGTACAGATCAGCGCCCGTGCAAAAGGCCGATGTCAGTCCGCGCTGGCTTCGAAGCGTTGCTGCAGCCAGCCCTGTACCAGGCAGGTTGAAAAGGGCGAGGTGCTGCAGTCGCCATTGACCAGCGCCCGTCGAATCGCCGGAGCGTCGGCGCTTTCCACGTAGGCGATGGCATCCTCCATGCGTCGCGGGTCGCCGAAGCCGCCGTGCTGCATTTCATCCAGCGCCGCCTGTTTGCTCCAGCCCTGGACCACCTGGCGGTACATCGCCGCCATCAGGCCGGTGCGGTCGCGGCCGTGCTTGCAGTGGATCAGCACCGGCCCGTTCGTCTGGGCGCGCTGTACGGCGCGCAACACCTCGATGACATCGGCATCGTCGACGCGATCCGCGTGCAGCGGAATGTTCACCCGCTGTACGCGGGAGTCGCCGAGCCAGGGCGCGTCGCTGTCCTCGATGAAGCTGATCACCGTGCGTACCCCGAGCTTTTCCAGCTGCTGGCGGTTGGCGCGCGCCGGTAGCGCGCTGCGATAAAGGGTGGGAGACATCCGATAGAGATTGAACGTCCCGTTCAGGGGCGTCGCCCAGCCTGGCGCGCGGGCGCTGGCCGTTTCGCCGGGCGTGGTGGCGGCGAAGCCCGGCAGCGAGGCGAGCAGTCCGCAGAGCAGCATCGCCCAGGCGGACGGGAAGAGGCGGGTCGGGATTGAAACGAGTCTCATGGAAGGCTCCTGATGGGTCGGGAGCGATCCTGTCGCAGGGGCTGTGAAGCGCCGATGATGAGCGGGTGAAAATTCTGTAGTGAGCGCCCGCCGGGCAGTTCATCGTTCAGTCGTCGGACGGCGTCATTATCGGGGCGCGGGTGGGTGTTCAGCCTGTATCGGCGCCCGATACAGTGATCCAGGGCGACGCCAGCGGCCGTCGGCATGCGTCGTCCGCAGCGGCTATACCAGTACTGAAGGCCCATGGATGGCTAATTGAGGGGAACGGTGATGGACGATTCATCAGTACACGAGGATGGCTCTGCGATCCGGATTCTTGGCTCGCGCCCCTCCCGTGTGCCCGACTTCGAGCGCGAGAACCGTGCCCTGGCGGAACTGGCGGACGCCATGGCGGAAAGTCCGGCAACCGTTCTGCAGAAGCTGGTCGAACGGGTGGTCGAGACCTGCCAGGCGGATTCCGCCGGCGTCAGCATTCTCGAGACGGACGCTGCGGGCGTGGAGTGGTTCCACTGGCACGCCGTCGCTGGTTGCTGGGCGCCGCGGGTGGGCGGGCGGATGTCGCGTTTCGCCAGCCCCTGCGGCGCGGTGATCGACGGCAACACCAGCCTGCTGCTGCGCGATCCGGGCCGGCGCTACCCGGACGCCGCGCTGATCGATCCGCCGGTCGTCGAGCTGCTGCTCACGCCGTTCCATGTCGACCATCAGCCGATCGGCACGCTCTGGGCGGTCCGCCATGACGCGGACGGTCAGTTCGATGCCGAGGACTTGCGCCTGCTCACCAGCCTTTCGCGCTTCGCCTCGGCGGCGCATCGGGCGATCAGCGCCGCCACCGAACTGCGCGCCAGCGAGGCGCAATTCCGCGCGCTGGCCCAGGCGATGCCGCATCACGTGTGGATGGCGCTGCCCAACGGCCTGCTCGACTGGTTCAATGAGCGCATCTACGACTACACCGGAGCCACTCCGGGCGATCTGGAGCGCCACGGCTGGCGGCACATCATGCATCCCTCGGACATGCTGCAGGCGGCCGAGCGCTGGCAGGAAGCGTTTCTCAATGGCGACACCTACGAAGCCGAATTCCGCCTGCGTCGTCGCGATGGCGTATACCGCTGGCACCTGACCCGCGCGCTGCCGGTTCGCGACGAGCTGGGCGCGATCATCCGCTGGGTCGGCACCAACACCGACATCGAGGAGCAGAAGACCACGTCCCAGGCGCTGGCCCGGCTCAACGAAACGCTCGAACAGCAGGTCGCGGAGCGCACCGCCGATCGCAACCGCCTCTGGCAATTGTCCGGCGACATCATGACTCTGTGCCGGAAGGACGGAACGCTGCTCGCCGTCAATCCGGCATGGACGCGGGTGCTCGGCTGGAGCATGGAGGAATCCGTCGGCCGTAACGCGCTCGACTTCGTGCATCCCGATCACCGGGAGCGAGCCCGGCAGGACATGAGCCTCTTCGAGGACGGCGCGAGCATTTCCGGCGTCGACAGCCAGCTGCTGCACAAGGACGGCGGCTACCGCTGGATCACCTGGGGTGCGGTCTTCAGCGACGGGGTGATCAGCGGTGTGGGACGCGATTTCACCGTCGACAAGGCGCGCGCCGAGGCGCTGCATCTCGCCGAGGAACAGCTGCGTCAGTCGCAGAAGATGGAGGCGATCGGCCAGTTGACCGGCGGCATCGCGCACGACTTCAACAACCTGCTGACCGTGATCATCGGTTCGCTGGACATGCTCAAGCGGCGCCTGGACGCCCAGCGCAGCGACGGCATCGAGCGCTTCATGGACGCGGCGTCCTCTTCCGCGCAACGGGCCGCGGCGCTCATCCACCGCCTGCTGGCCTTCGCTCGCCGGCAATCGCTGGACACGCGTCCGTGCAACGTCAATCTGCTGATCGAGGGCCTCGACGACATGCTCAGGCGCACCCTGGGCGAACGCATCAGCCTGGAGACCGCGCTGCACCACAACCTCTGGCACGCCCTGAGCGATGCCAACCAGTTGGAGAGCGCGCTGGTGAACCTCGCGATCAATGCCCGCGACGCCATGCCCACGGGCGGCCACCTGAGCATCGATACGGCGAACACGGTGCTCGACGACTCCTACACCGCGGGCCTGGAGGCGGTATCCAGCGGCGAGTACGTGGTGATCTCGGTGTCCGATACCGGCTCGGGCATGTCTGCGGAAGTGCTCGCCAAGGCCTTCGACCCGTTCTTCACCACCAAGCCGCTGGGGCAGGGCACCGGGCTGGGGCTGTCGATGATCTACGGCTACGCCAAGCAGTCGGGCGGCCACGTCAGGATCTACAGCGAAGTCGGCCGCGGTACCACGGTGAAGCTCTACCTGCGTCGCGCGCCGGATGAGCAGCTGCCGCTGGAAGTCGAATCGCCCCGCGCGCCCTACGGTCTGGGCGAAACCGTACTGGTGGTGGAAGACGAGGCCAGCGTGCGCATGCTGATTACCGAGGTGCTCGACGTGCTCGGCTATCGCTACCTCGAGGCAGCGGACGCGAAGGCCGGCCTGGCGTTGCTCGGGCGCGAGCCGCAGATCGATCTGCTGGTCACCGACGTCGGCCTGCCCGACATGAACGGCCGCCAGCTCGCCGAGATCGCCCGGGAAGGGCGGCCCGGACTCAAGGTGCTGTTCGTCACCGGCTACGCGGAGTCCACTTCGGTGCGCGGCGGGCTGCTCGCCGAGGGCATGGAGATGATGACCAAACCGTTTGCGCTGGATGCGCTGGGCAGCAAGATCCGCGAAATGCTCGAAGGTTGAATGGCGTTCCGACGAGCTGCAAGCCGTCTGGCAGGCTCCGCTGAACTTCACCGCCGCCGCTCCGGTCATTTGCGTGAACGCCAATTCCGGCGTCTAGCGGAGAGTGTGGAGATGGTGGTACGGGTCGAACGAGTAGAAGGCACGCAGCCGTTCTGGCGGCTCTATCTCAACGATTTCTACTTCGTCTGCGCCAGCCATGAAGAAGCCCAGGCGCTGAAGTACAAGGCACTTGCCGCCAACCAGTCGCTGTACACCCCGCCGACGGCTGCCGCCGTGCGGGAACTCGAGGTGCTGTCCTGATTCCGGACAGCGCCACGGTTTCATGGTGGGTCGCGTTGTAGCAGGAGGTTGTCCCGGTCAAATGCCCGCGCATGGCGAGCGCAGGCTTATCTGAATCGGCGCCGCAGCTGAGGTAGGGTATGCATGCCCGATCCTGCGGAGAATGCCATGGACACCCTTACCGATCTCGCCCGGCAACTGGGCGAGTGCCTGAAACCCCTGACCGCCCAGGTCACCACCGCGGAATCCTGCACCGGTGGCGGCATCGCCGAAGCCATCACCCGCATCCCCGGTAGCTCCGCCTGGTTCGAGGCCGGCTACGTCACCTATTCCAATACCCAGAAAACCGCCCAGCTCAAGGTTCCGGCCGGACTGTTCGCGCAGGTTGGCGCGGTCAGTCGCGAGGTCGTCGAGGCAATGGTGCGCGGCGCCTGTAGCCGCAGCGGCGCGCGTTTCGGCGTGGCGGTGAGCGGCGTCGCCGGCCCGGACGGCGGTTCACTGGAGAAGCCTGTCGGCACCGTGTGGCTGGCCTGGGCGGACGGCGAACGGCTGTTCGCGGAGCGCCGGCAATTCCCTGGAAATCGCGATCAGGTTCGCCACGCCACCGTGCAGGCCGCCCTCGAAGGACTTATCCGACTAGCTGCCGGAGAAAATCCCGAGCGGGGGTAGGCGACCGGCCAACCCTGTGCTCTAATACTGGCTACTTATACAGTTGTCGTGGCCTCTGGCCCACTTGAATCGAGAGGACTTCAATGGACGAGAACAAGAAGCGCGCCCTGGCTGCGGCCCTTGGCCAGATCGAAAAACAATTCGGCAAGGGCGCCGTGATGCGCATGGGCGATCATGATCGCCAGGCCATTCCGGCCATCTCCACCGGCTCGCTGGGCCTGGACATCGCGCTCGGCATCGGCGGCCTGCCGAAGGGCCGGATCGTCGAGATCTACGGTCCGGAATCCTCCGGCAAGACCACCCTGACCCTATCGGTGATCGCCGAAGCCCAGAAGCAGGGCGCGACCTGCGCGTTCGTCGACGCCGAGCACGCCCTCGACCCGGACTACGCCGGCAAGCTCGGCGTCAACGTCGACGACCTGCTGGTCTCGCAGCCGGACACCGGCGAACAGGCCCTGGAAATCACCGACATGCTGGTGCGCTCCAACGCGGTCGACGTGATCATCGTCGACTCCGTGGCGGCACTGGTGCCGAAGGCCGAAATCGAAGGCGAGATGGGCGATACCCATGTCGGCCTGCAGGCTCGCCTGATGTCCCAGGCCCTGCGCAAGGTCACCGGCAACATCAAGAATGCCAACTGCCTGGTCATCTTCATCAACCAGATCCGCATGAAGATCGGCGTGATGTTCGGCAGCCCGGAGACCACCACCGGGGGTAACGCGCTGAAGTTCTATGCTTCGGTGCGCCTGGACATCCGCCGTACCGGCGCGGTGAAGGAAGGCGAGGAAGTGGTCGGCAGCGAGACCCGCGTCAAAGTCGTCAAGAACAAGGTGGCACCGCCGTTCCGCCAGGCCGAGTTCCAGATTCTTTACGGCAAGGGCATCTACCGCAACGGCGAGATCATCGACCTCGGCGTGCAGCTCGGTTTCGTCGAGAAGTCCGGCGCCTGGTACAGCTACCAGGGCAACAAGATCGGTCAGGGCAAGGCCAATGCCGCCAAGTTCCTGGAAGACAACCCGGAAATCGGCAACGCCATCGACAAGGCCATCCGCGACAAGATGCTGGTCGCACCGTCCGACAGCAAGGCTTCTGCGGTCGCGGCCGACGAAACGGCCGACATCGACCTCTGAGTCGCGGCATGCCCGTCGTCCTCGACACACCGGTCGCGGTACGCCGGGCGGCCATGGATCTGCTCGCGCGGCGTGAACACAGCCGCGTCGAGCTGACCCGAAAGCTGCGCAAGCGCGGCGCCCCTCCCGAACTCATAGACAGCGCATTGCAACGGTTGGCCGAAGACGGCCTGCTCAGCGAAGCCCGCTACCTGGAAAGCTACGTTTCGAGCCGCGCGCGTGCCGGTTACGGACCGCAGCGCATCCGTGAAGAACTCGGCCAGCGCGGATTGCAGCGCGACGATATCGAACAGGCGATGCAGCGCTCGGACATCGACTGGAGCGAGAACCTGCGCGACGTCTGGCAGCGCAAGTTCCGTGGCCAGCTTCCCGCCGATGCCCGTGAGCGCGCCCAGCAAGGGCGGTTTCTCGCCTATCGCGGTTACTCCGTGGAAATGATCGGCCGGCTGCTACGCGGCGCCCTGGACGATTGAGCCTGCCACCTTGGGTGGCCTCGGTGTTCAACAGGTATCTCGTTCCTGCCTCTGGGCCTGGAGGCTATGGCGGACGATTTCTTCTGCTCACCCATCGATCTCGCCCCGACCCCGGCTGTACCGGCGGTGCGTGCGGAAGTGGACGACGCGTCGCTGTCCAGTTCCCGTTAGCGCAGTCGCATTCGCTGCAGGATTGATCGCCCGGCGAGGGCGATTAGGCCATGTCGCCGGAGGAATGCCACGCAGGCAGGACTGACGTCCCGTGAAGGGGCGAGCGGGATAGCACGCTTGCAGCTCGTGTGGGCTGCGCGCGAATGACGTTGAAAGTCTGGCGAACGCCAATCGGCGTCCTTGCGGAACGCCGGCAACGCAGGAGGTGTTAGCGGGGCGCGAAGGGCACGCTCAGCGTTTCGCCCAGTGCTCCTGCCGATTGACGAAGTCCACCAGTTCGCGCAGGCGGCCGTGGTCGCGGCCGGTGAAGGCGAAGACCAGCCAGGTCAGCTGGCTGAGCTCCGGTTCATCTTGTTCGGTCTCGTCGTAGGGCAGTTGCTCGAAGCCGCCGCTCAGGCAGAGGTCGGTGAAGTCCTGGCGTACCCGGTCGAGCGCGGCTTCGCTGAGTGAATGGCGCAGGCGCAGGACATAGCGGCTGTTCAGCCAGCGGCTGGAGTGGAAGTTGCGATAGAACTGGTCGATTTCGTCCGCCGCTTCCGCCACGTTGTTCACCAGGCGCATCAGCTTCATGTCGCCCGGCAGGATGTAGCGGTTGTCGCCCAGTTGCCGGCTGATGAACTGCAACGCGTCCTTCCAGTAGCTGCCGGCGGGCTCGTCCAGCAGGATCACCGGGACCAGCGGGCTTTTCCCGGTCTGGATCAGGGTCAGCACTTCCAGCGCTTCGTCCAGTGTGCCGAAGCCGCCCGGGCAGAGCACCAGGGCATCGGCTTCCTTTATGAAGAATAGTTTGCGAACGAAGAAGAAGTGGAACGACAGCAGGTTCCCGGTGCCGTCGACGGTCGCGTTGGCGTGCTGTTCGAACGGCAGCGTGATGTTCAGCCCCAGGCTGTGATCCAGGCCGGCGCCTTCATGGGCGGCCGCCATGATGCCGCCGCCAGCGCCGGTGATGACCATCTGCCCGCGCTGCGCCAGGGTCGCGCCCAGTTCGCGGGCCAGCGCGTACAGCGGATGCTCGATGGGCGTGCGCGCCGAGCCGAACACGGTGACTTTGCGGCGGCCCTTGAACTGCGCGAGTGTGGCGAAGGCGTGCTCCATCTCGCGCAGCGTCTGCAGCATGATCTTCGCGTCCCAGCGATTGCGGTCGGCCTGGGCCATGCGCAGCACGGTGGCCAGCATCTCGCGGTACAACGGCAGGTTGCGGCTGTTTTCCGGGACGCGGGCCTCGACCAGTTCTTCGAGGCGTCGTTCGAACTCCTCCTCGCTGTGGGCAAGCGGGGAGTGGGCTTCTTCGATGGGATGGGTCACGCAACTTCTCCTTCTCCGTCCGGCCATCCACGGGCGCGAAACGGCATTGACGCCAGCGAGTCCGTACAGCGCTCGGGCAGAGCGGACGGCCTACACGGTGGGGCGGAATCGCGTCGGCGTTCGAATCGGGTTTTGTCGGCCTCGCACCCATCGTGGGGTGCGCAGGTCGTCAGGGCAGATCGAAACGCGCGTCGTGCGGAGCCGCAAGGGCGACTCGGGCGATGAGCGTTGCCGCGTTTCGATGCCCGCAGTTTACCCGCGTGGGGCAGAGGGTTCAGCAGGCAGGACGGCTCGTGCCGCGCAGACGGCCCTCATTGGGCGCAGTCGGCCTTGGAGAAGCGCGCGGTGCCGACCGGCTTGTTGGTCTGGTATTCGGAGAACTCGTAGCGCAGCAGGGCGCCCTGGTCGAGCAGCTTGCGGTAGCCGGGGTTGCCGCAAACGCTCGCGGTGAGCTGGGCGCGTACTGCGTCCGGGTTGGCGCGCATCTTCGCGGCGTGCGCCGGTAGCACGCTGAGATGGTTGATCAGCTCCTTGCCCTCGGCGGTGTAGCCCTGGTCGAGGATGTCCTCGTTGATCGCCCGCGGAGTGCCGACGCTGCTTTCCTTGGCGACCTTCTGCAGCATGGCGGAAAGCTCGGTTTCCTTGAGGGAGGCGGCCTGCGCGGCAACGGGCAGCAAGGCGCAGAGGACGAGGGCAGTGAAACGCGGCATGAGGTTCTCCGGAGCGAATGACAGGGGCTTGGACCGGTCGCGTGCCTGGGCGTTCGCCGCGACTTCCGAGGGAGGCGATTGTGAGCCGAAGCGGGAGCTGACGAACAGCGCCGTTTAAGTGTTACCAAACGCGACAGCGAAAAGATGGCTTTCTGCCTTCCCCGACCAAAGATCGGGGAAATTCCGCGGATGTCCGCAGTCAGAATAGCGCCCAGGTTGCGACAACACGCCCAGGGAAGGCAGGAGGCCTGACTGTATTGAGCCTCCAGGCTGACAGCAGAATGCTCTAGGAGCTGAGAATAATGACAAGAAAGCCCCAGCGTTGGCCTCTGGCCATGCTTGCAGGCGGCCTGGTGGCCGCCCACCTGCCCACGGCGCTCGCCTCGGGTTACCACTTCGGTTCGCAATCGGTTTCCGCCCAGGGCACCGCCCACGCCAACAGCGCCGAGGCGGCCGATCCTTCGACCATCTTCTACAACCCGGCGGGTCTCACCCGGCTCAAGGGCGATCAGGTCACCAACGGCATCACCATCGTGATTCCCCGCGGCGAGTACCACGACAACGGCAGCGTGGACGTCTTCGGTAACCCGGTTGAAGGCAACGCCGGCTCCTACCTGCCCGATTCCGCCGCCGCGCCGAACCTGTACATCTCCCATGAGGTGAACGACAACGTCACCATCGGCCTGGGCATCTTCACGCCCTACGGCGCCAAGCTGGATTACCAGGAAGACTGGGCCGGCCGTTATGGCATCCAGTCGGCGAACCTGCTCACGGTGAACTTCAACCCGAGCATCGCCTACCGCTTCAACGAGCACCACAGCGTCGGCTTCGGCATCTCCGCGCAGTACATCAAGTCGACCCAGCGCGGGGCGGCGGACGTGAAAGGCGCGTCGCGGCAACTGGCCGGGCAGTTCGTCGACGATAACTATGCGGCGACCTTCCTCGCCGCGGCAGCGGGACAGTTGAATCCCATCCTCGACCCGCTGGGCCTTGGGGTGCCGGAGCAGATTGCCAGTTGCGATCCGCTGCAGAGCCGCGACGCCTTCGTCGATTGCGTGGCCTCGAACTTCGCCGACAACGTCAACGGCGACGGCTATTTCCGCGCCAAGGGCGACGACTGGGGCTTCGGCTGGAACATCGGCTACATGTGGGAGCCGACAGAGAACACCCGGTTCGGCATCGCCTATCGCTCGCACATCCGCCACACCCTGGAGGGCGACACCAAGTGGAGCTTCGCCGGCGTCAGCGGCGCGGTGCCGGACCCCTCCACGCCGCCGGAAGACATCCTTTCGGTGCTCGATCCGAGCAACTGGATCAACCCGGGCGATTTCGCCGCCACGCGCCTGCACCCGCTGCATTCCAAAGGCAAGAGCAACATCGATACGCCGGAAACGCTTTCCTTCAGCGCCTTCCATCAGCTCAACGAGCGCATCGCGTTGATGGCCGACCTGACCTTCACCGGCCACTCGCGGCTGGACACCGTGAGCCTGGCGATCGACGAAACTCCCGGCTACCCGTACTTCAATGGCGTCAAAGAGGGTGATCTGTCGGTCAAGCAGGACTGGAAGGACACCTACAAGATCTCCCTTGGGATGAACTACCAGTACACCAAGGACCTGATGCTGCGCACCGGGGTGGCCTACGACAAATCGCCGGTGAACGGCACCGACCTGCGCCATCCCGGCTTCCCCGATGCGGACCGCTACTGGCTGTCGTTCGGCGCCAACTACAAGTTCACCCCGGAGACCTCGGTGGACCTGGCCTACAGCTTCGTCAAGTTCGACAGCGGCAAGATGGACTACACGGACGGCTGCTCGCCGGCTGGCTGGGTGCCCGGACCGGGCGGTCTCTACGAGGACAGCGGGGTGCGCTGCACCGGCAACGGCGGCACCTACAGCGGCGAGTACAAGACCCGCATCCACTTCATCGGCCTGGCGCTCAACCACAGCTTCTGATGCCTGGGGCGGTGCCGGCGGGTCTGCTAGACTCGCCGGCCCTTCGCCAATGCCCCGTCGATCATGCATGCCGTCGCCCGCCTGCGCGCCGAACGCCTCGCCCGCAGCCTGAAACCCTTCGTCGCCCGTGGATCGCGTGCGCCGCGCTGCCCCGATTGCCGAATCCAGTTCAGCCACTGCGTGTGCGCCTGGCGGCCACGGGTGGAGACGCGCTCGGCGATGTGCCTGCTGATGCACGACGTCGAAGCGTTGAAACCGAGCAACACCGGCTGGCTGATCGCCGACCTGGTACGCGACACTTCGGCGTTCGGCTGGCTGCGCACCGCGGTCGACCCGGCGCTACCGGCGCTGCTGGAAGACCCGCAATGGCAGCCGTACCTGGTGTTCCCCGGCGAGTACGCGGCGCCCGAACGGGTGGTCGACGAGGTGCGGGTGGAAGAGGGCAAGCGGCCGCTGTTCGTCCTGCTCGACGCCACCTGGACCGAGGCGCGCAAGATGTTTCGCAAGAGTCCCTACCTGGATCGCCTGCCGGTGCTCAGCCTGCAGCCCGAGCAACTGTCGCGCTACCGCCTGCGCCGCTCCAAGCGCGATGACCACCTGTGCACCGCCGAAGTCGCCGCGCTCTGCCTCGAGCTGGCCGGCGACGCCGCCGCGGCCGATGCGCTGGGCGTCTACCTCGACGTGTTCACCGCCCACTACCTGGGCGCGAAGTATCACCACGAGATCGACCCGAAGGACGACGCCCACCAGCGCCTGAAAGCCTTCCTGCCGTAGGGTGGATCGCGCTTTACCGATCCACCAGGCGCTGCGTCATCCCGCCTGCGCGGACAGCCGCGCCACCAACGCCAGGGTCAAACCGCTTTCCTCTGCCACAGCTGCGCCACCAGCATGCCGGCGAACATCAGCGCGCAGCCGATGTAGCCTTTGGGCGCGAGAATCTCGTCGAGGAACAGCGAGCCGGCGAGGGCGGCGAACACCGCCTCCAGCGAGAGGATGATCGCCGCATGGGAGGCGATGGCGTGTTTCTGCGCCACCACCTGCAGGGTGTAGCCGATCGCCACGCCGCACAGACCGCCGTAGAGGATAGCCGGGCCGGCGTCGAGAATCGCCGCGAGGCGGATGTCCTCCAGGCACACCGCCAGCAGCAGGCTGACCACCGCGCAGGTGGCGAACTGCAGCAGCGCCAGGCGCAGCGGATCGTGGCGGCTGGCGAAGAACCCCACCAGCAGCACATGCACGCCCCAGACGAACGCCCCGGCCAGTTGCAGCCAGTCGCCCGAGGCGACGTGGAAACCCTCGCCGACGCTGAGCAGGAACATCCCCACCACCGCCAGCGAGGCGCCCAGCCAGGTGCCGGCGCCGGCGCGCTGGCCGATCAGCAGTCCGAGCAGCGGCACGATGATTACGTAGAGCCCGGTGATGAAGCCGGAATTGGTGACGCTGGTGAACAGCAGGCCGACCTGCTGCAGGTTGATCCCCAGCGATACCGCCAGGCCCATGCCGATGCCGCCCAGCAGCAGCCCGCGATTGAGCGGCTGGTGCGGCTGGCCGTTTCGGGCGCGGCCGAGGAACAGCACGATCGGCAACAGCACCAGGCTGCCGAGGGCAAAGCGCAGGCCGGTATAGAGGAAGGGACCGATGGAATCCATGCCCAGGCGTTGCGCGACGAAGGAAAATCCCCAGATGAGGGCGGTCAGGACCATCAGCAGGTCGGCGCGCAGGGCGTGGCTTCGCATGGAGACTCTCGGCGGAAAAAGGCGCAGACTTTGCCGCAAAGCCCGCAGCTTGACCACCCCGGCATCGCTCGGCATGCTTGGCGCCGCTCAGAGGGGTGTTTAGGATCGATGCGGGTCCGGGCGGCGTCGAAATCGGCACCAAGGTGCTCACTCACGCCGGATGGCCGGGTGTACCAGCCCAGCCGTCGTTGGCTGATCCGCGTCGCCCGGGATCGCGCGTTACGTCCGTAACACCCTCTCGAATGTTCGGGCCCAACAAGAAATAGGGATATGTCATGGCCGCCCACGAAATTCTCATCGCCGACGATCACCCGCTGTTCCGCAGCGCGTTGCACCAGGCTCTGACCCTGGGGCTGGGCAGCGGCGTGCGGCTGGTGGAAGCCGCCAGCATCGCCGAGCTGGAAAGCCGCCTGGCGGAAAAGGGCGACTGGGACCTGGTGCTGCTCGACCTGAACATGCCGGGCGCCTACGGGTTCTCCGGCCTCGTGCTGCTGCGCGGTCAGTACCCGCAAGTGCCGGTGGTGATGATCTCGGCCCAGGAAGAGGCCGCAGTGGTCGCCCGCTCGCGGGAGTTCGGCGCCAGCGGCTTCATTCCCAAGTCCAGCCCGCTGGAAGTGATCCAGCACGCCGTGCGCGCGGTGCTCGATGGCGATGAGTGGTGGCCGGTGCTCTCGGACACCGCGGTCAGCGTCTCCGCCGAAGCCAAGGCCGCCAGCGCCGGCCTCGCCAGCCTCACCCCGCAGCAGTTTCGCGTGCTGACGATGGTGTGCGAGGGCCTGCTGAACAAGCAGATCGCGTACGAGCTGAGCGTCTCCGAAGCCACCGTGAAAGCCCACGTCACCGCGATCTTCCGCAAGCTCGGCGTACGCACCCGCACCCAGGCCGCGCTGCTGCTGCAGCAGATGGAAAGCATCCCGGCGAACTGAGCGCCGCCTCGCTTCACGTTTTCTTGACCGACCGCCGCCTAGCATCGCCCCTCTCGAACAACGAGGGGCGCAGCATGTCACCGTACAAAGGGCAGGTCGGATTCAAACGCGTCTTCAACGCCACCGGGTATTCCCTGGCCGGGCTGCGTGCCGCCTTCCGCGGCGAGGCGGCGTTCCGCCAGCTGGTGCTACTCAACCTGGTGCTGATTCCGCTCAGCTTGGTCTTCTCGGTCAGCCGCGGCGAACGCGCGATGCTGATCGCCGTGTGCCTGCTGGCGTTGATCGTCGAGCTGTTCAATTCGGCGATCGAGGCGGTGGTCGATCGGATTTCCCTGGAGCGGCACCCCCTGTCCAGGGATGCCAAGGACATGGGCAGCGCCGCCCAGTTCGTCGCGCTGACGATGATCGCCGTGGTCTGGGCGCTGATCCTGCTGGGTTGATCAGGCGATCGGCAGCAGCTGCACCTGGTCGCTGCGCTCCACGCCGGCGGTGAGTTGGCGGCACTGTTCGAGGAACTCGCGCATCGCCGCGGTCTGGTACTTCTGCCGGTGCCAGATGAAATAGAACTGCCGGCGCAGGTCCAGGTCGGGCGTTTCCAGCGCCACCAGACTGCCGCGGCGGAAGGCGTCGCGCAGCGCCAGGCGCGAGATGCAGCCGATGCCCAGGCCTGACTCCACCGCGCGCTTGATCGCCTCGGTGTGCTCCAGCTCCAGGCGCACGTTCAGCTCGGCGAGGTGGGTGCGCAGGGCCTGCTCGAAGGTCAGCCGCGTGCCCGAACCGCTTTCGCGCAGAATCCACGCCTCGGCGGTGAGCTCCGCCAGGCTGGCCCGGCCGCGACCGGCGAGCGGATGGCTGGGCGCGCAGAACACCACCAGTTCGTCCTGCACCCAGGGTTGCACCTCGATGTCCGGATGCCGGCAATCGCCCTCGATCAGGCCGAGATCGAGTTCGTAATGCGCCACCTGCTGCACCACGTTGGCGGTGTTCTGCACCTGCAGCTTCACCCGGCATTCCGGATGGCGCTGCATGAAGCTGCCGATCAGCAGGGTCGCCAGGTAGTTGCCGATGGTCAGGGTCGCGCCCACCGCCAGCGAGCCGAAGCTGCTGCGACCGTCGAGGAGGTTCTCGATCGCCTTGGCCTGGTTGATCAGCGCCATCGCCTGCGGCAACAGCTGATGGCCGAGGGCATTCAGGCTGACGCGCTTGCCAGCGCGGTCGAAGAGCTGGCAGTCGGTCTGCCGCTCCAGCTCGGTCAGCGCGGTACTCGCCGCCGATTGCGAAAGCGCCAGCGATTCGGCCGCACGGGAGACGCTTTCGTGCTGGGCCACGGCGACGAAGATCTGCAATTGCCGGAGAGTAAAACGCATATCTATATAACCGATAACCCTTATCTTGATAATTCATTTAACAGATATTGTGGGCGCGATTAGAATCCCGCGCAATTCTCTGCCCGCCTGGGCGGCTGCTTCTATCTGGAGACCCCGAATGAGCAAGTTGGCGACCGAACGCGTTCTCAGTGTTCATCACTGGAACGACACCCTGTTCAGCTTCAAGGTGACCCGCGATCCGGGGTTGCGCTTCCAGAATGGGCAGTTCGTCATGATCGGTCTCGAAGTCGACGGTCGCCCGCTGCTGCGCGCCTACTCCATCGCCAGCCCGAACTACGAGGAGCATCTCGAGTTCTTCAGCATCAAGGTGCAGGACGGCCCGCTGACCTCGCGCTTGCAGCACCTCAAGGAAGGCGACGAGCTGATCGTCAGCCGCAAGCCCACCGGCACCCTGGTGCTGGACGACCTGCTGCCCGGCAAGCACCTCTATCTGCTCAGCACCGGCACTGGCCTGGCGCCCTTCATGAGCGTGATCCAGGACCCGGAGACCTACGAGCGTTTCGAGAAGGTCATCCTGATCCACGGCGTGCGCTACGTGAACGAAGTGGCCTACGAGCAGTTCATCACCCAGGAACTGCCGGAAAACGAATTCTTCGGCGACGCGGTGCGCGAGAAGCTGATCTATTACCCCACCGTGACCCGCGAGCCCTATCGCAACCAGGGGCGCCTGACCGACCTGATGCGCAGCGGGAAGCTGTTCAGCGACATCGGCCTGCCGCCGATCAACCCGCAGGACGACCGCGCGATGATCTGCGGCAGCCCGAGCATGCTCGACGAGACCAGCGAAGTGCTGAACAGCTTCGGCCTGAAGATTTCCCCGCGCATGGGCGAACCCGGCGACTACCTGATCGAGCGCGCCTTCGTCGAGAAGTGAGTGAGTCGATGTGAAAGAAGCCCGCCTTCCGGCGGGCTTTTTTTGTGGGTGCTTTTCCTGGGGGGCTTGTGAGTCGCCGCCGGGAAACTCAGCTGACCTGCAGCACGCGAATCATCCCGGCCTGCGGGTAGTGCCATTGCACGTCGACGTCCCACAACCGTGCGCCGTAGCGGCGTTCGGGCTCGGGTTGCTGATAGGCCGGGCGCGGGTCCTGCGCCAGGCACTGCTCGATCAGTTCCACCAGCGGCTCGCCCAGGCGCTGCGCGTGCTCGCGGGCTTCCTGCAGCGCCAGGTCGTTCCACTGCACCGGAATCGAGGTCGGCGGCGCCGGCGCGATGCCGTTGCGTGCCTGCGCGACGCTGTCGGCGTAGGGCACGTAGGGCTTGATGTCGAGCACCGGCGTGCCGTCGAGCAGGTCGATGCCGGACAGCCACAGGCGCCCGGTCTCGATCCTGTCCAGCTTGACCACCGACTGACCGATGCCGTTCGGACGGTGCGTGGAGCGGCTGGCGAACACGCCGATCGAGCGGTTGCCGCCCAGGCGCGGCGGGCGAACCTTGAGCCGCGGCTGATCCTCAAGCGCCTGGTGGAAGAGGAACAGCAGCCAGACATGGCTGACCTGCTCCAGGCCGTCCAGAGCCTCGGCCTTGTCGAAGGGCGGCAGCAGTTCCAGCACGCCGCGTGCGGCCGGCGCCAGGTGTGGCTGGCGAGGGATGGCGAACTTCTCCTTGAAACAGGAGTGAACGTAGCCGATGGGAGAAACCTGATAAGACATCGTTGGGGCTCGTCGCGGGTTGCGGTCCTCAGGGCTTGCAGGCCGCATTGCGGAAGGGACCACTGACCCGCTGCCAGTTCGGCGCGGGGCTGTGCTGGGCACAGACGCGTCGCTCGCTGTCGGCGCTCTGCCACCAGTACCAGGGCGCTGGCGCGGCTATCGCGGCGGCGCTCCAGCCGCAGGCAAGAAGCAGCAGGGCGGCGAGGAGGGGGCGTGAACGCATGGCGGGTTCCGGGTTTGAGTAAAGCAGACACGCAGGATAATGGCTGCGGCCAATCGCGCCAACCGCGCGCGGGGAGTTCCCCGCGGAGCACCCCCGCGCACTGCCGCGGCCCCTTGAACTGGTCTAGGATGCGGCGCTGCCCGCCCGATCATTCACGGAAAAAAGTGCCATGCCCGAACTGCCCGATGCGCATCAGGAAGCCTTCGCCCGCCACCTTGCCGACCTCTGGCCGAGCGTCGAGGCGGCGCCGCGGCTGCACGGCTTCCCGATCAGCCGTCATCCGGCCTGGAAGCAGTGGCGCGCGCTGACCGGCCAGGAAGCGAACAGTTGGTGGTGCACCTCCCTTGAGCAGGCGCAGCGGCATTACTCCTGGACGCAGCGCGAGTCCGGCGAGCCGTTCGAGGTGTTGGCCGCCGGTTTGCGCGCTGCGCTGGACGAGGGCGACGAGGCGGGTGCCCGGCATTTCTGCCTGGCGATCTTCACCTGGGGCGGCGTGGCGAAGAAACCGGACGATGGCTCGCGGCTGTGGGTCGAGCGGCAGTTCGCCAATGCCACGCTGTGCCGTCAGATGCTCGCCGCGGTCGCCTTGCTGCAGCCGGGTTCGATGGCGTCGCTGGCGTGTTTCGACGGCGCCGACCTGCTGATGAACGCGGCGATGACCAAGGTCTACGCGGCGGCTTCGCCGGCGTCGCTGATCATCTATGACGGTCGTGTCGGGGCCGCGCTCGGGCTGCTCGCCCGGCGCCTGCTGGCGGCGCAGGGTACGATCGGTGTGCCGGCGTCGCTGGCGTTCCGCTGGGGCGCGGCGCAGACCAGGCCCTACGATTCGCGCAACCCGTCGCAGGCGGGCTATGCGTTCCAGTCGCTCTACCAGCAATCGCGCCGCGCCGAGCGGCATCCCGACCGGCTCTGGGCGGAGCTGGTGCGCGGTAGCTCGACGATGCTGCTGCGTGCGCGCGAGTTGCTGACCGGGCGCGGCATTCGCACGAGCCTGGGCGACTTCGAGCAGGCGCTGTTCATGCTCGGCTTCAACGTGCGCTATCCGCTGCACGACGAACCCCGCGCCGGGGCCCAGCGCCTTCCGGCAACCTGCGCCTGACCAAGGAGCCCAGCATGACCTCGACCTGGCATTTCGATCCCACTCCCGGCGCCGCCAACCGGCTGCCCGAGACCGTGCTGGAAACCGTGCGATCGGCGCAGCGCGCGGTGGTTTTCGGCGGCGCCGGCATGTCCGCGGAAAGCGGTATCGCCACTTTTCGCGATGCCCAGAGCGGCGCGCTCTGGGCACGCTTCGATGCCGAACAGCTGGCCACGCCGGAGGCCTTCCTGCGCGACCCGGAGCGGGTCTGGGGCTGGTACGAATGGCGCCGCATGCAGGTGCTGCAGGCACGCCCGAACGTGGCCCACCGGGCGGTCGTCGAACTGGCGCAGCGCCTGCCCCAATTGCGCGTGATCACGCAGAATGTCGACGACCTGCACGAGCGCGCCGGTAGCCGCGAGGTCCTGCACCTGCACGGCAGCCTGCACCAGGCGCGCTGCTTCGACTGCGCGGCGGCGCACCCGCTGGACGCCCTGCCCGACGAACCGGAAGGCGGGCGCTACCTGGCGCCGCCGCGTTGCCTGTGCTGTGGCGGGCCGGTGCGGCCGGGCGTGGTCTGGTTCGGCGAGAGCCTGGACCCGCACGTGCTGGACGCCGCCTTCGCCGCCGCTGGTGCCTGCGACCTGTTCCTCAGCGTAGGCACGTCGGGGCTGGTGCATCCCGCGGCCCAGTTGCCGGACGTGGCCCGCCAGCAGGGCGCGACGCTGCTGCACGTGAACCCGCAGAGGCCCCAGGGCGTGTCCGGCGAGGACGTCTGCCTGCTTGGCCCCGCCGGGCAGATCCTGCCGCTGCTGCTGCGCCAGGCCTGGGGCTGAGCAGCGCCGTCCGACACCCGGAGGGAATTCGCGAGGCGCTACCGGGTTCTCATGCAATGAGGCCCCATCCATCGTTGGAGGTAGAAATCATGATCAGCCCGCACAGCGAACGCGATCCGCATGCGATTCCCGCGCCCCTGCTGGCCGGTGGCGTTCCCGGCGACCCGGAAGAACCCGGCCTGCCGCCGACGCCCAGCGAACCCGGCGAGCCGACGCTTCCCGACCAGCCGCCGCCGATCCCCGTCGCCTAGACGGGCCGGCCAAGAACGGGCGAACTGTGCGCGGTGGGTGGGTCTAACCCACTCATCACGGTGACCCCGTTCCGAATTTCGCTCATGAGGAGGGCAGCGCATGGCGCAATGGACCATCAGCTATAACAACGACAACAACACTTCGACCCTGGACATCGAGTCCGCCGACAAACCGACCATGGAGCAGGCGGTCCTCGAAGTGCTCGAATGGGCGTCCCGCAACCTCGAACGTGGCGAGTTCGGCGATGGCGAAGAAAGCAGCACCGAGCCCGCCATGCGTCTACTCAACGACTACGGCATCACCATCACCGGCATCGCCGCCCGCTGATCCCTCTCCCGGCAGCGCCCACACGCCGCCGTCGCCCACCAGGTAGAGCCTGGTTCCCGGGGCGGCGGCGACGTCCATTCCGCCGGTGAAAGTGCCGAACGCCGGCAGCACGCTCACGCGTTCGCCAATCTGGAAACACGGCAGCCGCAGGCTGAGCCGACCACGCCCGCGCAGCCGATGCACCGGGTGCAGGTGGCCGGCCAGCACGTGATGGCTGGGATGTGAGTGAGGTTCGTGCTGCAGGGCGAAGGGGCCGAGTAGCAGCGGCTCGGCGACCACCTCGATGTCCAGTTCGGCGGGCGGATCGCCGGCGCGGCGGTCGTGGTTGCCGCGGATCAGCGTCATCTGCAGCGCCGCATGCGCCTGCCGCCACTCGGCCAGCGCGGCGAGGGTGGCCGGGGCATGGGATTCCGGCGCGTGGAGGAAGTCGCCGAGAAAGACGATTCGCCGGCTGGGATAACGCGCCAGCAGCGCGTCGAGACGCGCGAGGTTGGTTTCGGTGCTGCCGTGCGGCACCGGTTGGCCCAGCTTGCGGTAGGCGGCAGCCTTGCCGAAGTGCACATCGGCGATCAGTAGCGCCTGCTGCGCCGGCCAGTGGATCGCCTTGTCGCCGAGCAGCCAGAGTTCGGCGCCGGCGAGGGTGATCGGTAGGTGGTCGGTCATCGCTTACAGCCTTTTCTTCATGCCTGTCGGTCGTTTATGTGGCCGCTCATTCGCCGGCCTTGCGCTTCTTGCGTGGTGTGCCGTCCTTGCGCGAGCGCGGGGTTCGCGGCCGCGCGGTTTCGCGCTCCACCTCGATGCTGTCGCTGCGATAACCGCACGTGCCGGCGGCCTTCTCCAGGTCTTCGACCATGCGGCGGATGCGATCGGCGAGTTTTTCCGAACTCATGCTCTCGCGCATGCGTTCCACCAGCAGCGGAAAGCCCAGCGGCGTCGGCCGCCTCACCGGGCGAATGTCCAGGCGCCGGGTCTGCAGGCGTTGCAGGGTCTGTTCCAGGCGCTGCACGTCCAGCTCCTGGCGCAGCACTTCTTCCTGGGCCTGGCCGAGCAGCAGGTTGTCCGGGTCGTACTGGCGGAACACGTCGAAGAACAGCCCGCTGGACGCCTGCAACTGGCGCGCGCTTTTCTGCGCGCCGGGGCGCCCGGCGAAGACCAGCCCGGCGATGCGGGCGATCTCGCGAAAGCGCCGCCGCGCCAGCTCGCCGGCGTTGAGGCTGCCGAGCACGTCGTGCAGCAGGTCCTCGGTGGCGAACAGCTCCGCCGTCAGCCAGCGCGTCCAGTCGACCTCGGTCGCCGAGAGCAGCTCGAAGCCGTAGTCGTTCACCGCGATGGAGAAGGTCACCGGGGTGCGCCGGGCCAGGCGCCAGGCCAGCAGGCTGGCGAGGCCTAGGTGAACGTGGCGGCCGGCGAAGGGGTAGAGGAACAGGTGCCAGCCCTCGCGCGAGCGCAGCACTTCGGCGAGCAGGCTGGTTTCCGTGGGCAGCGCGGACCAGTCCAGCTGCACCTGCAGCAACGGCTGCACCAGGCGCATCTCGGCGCTGGCGTATTCGCCGCGCGAGGCCGCGCCGAGCTTTTCCACCACCGCGTCCGCCAGCTCGCTGGAAAGCGGCATGCGCCCGCCGTTCCAGCGTGGCACCGCGGCCTTCTTGCCGGTGGCGCGGCGCACGTAGGCGGTCATGTTCTCGACCCGCACCAGTTCCAGCAGGCGACCGGCGAAGAGAAAGCCGTCACCAGGGCGCAGGCGGGCGATGAAACCCTCTTCCACCGAGCCCAGCGAGCCGCCGGCGCCGCCGCGGGTCCAGTATTTCACCGTCAGGCTGGCATCGCTGACGATGGTGCCGATGCTCATCCGGTGGCGCAGCGCCAGGCGCCGGTCGGGCACCTTCCACAAGCCGTCCGCGTCGGGCTCCACGCGCTGGTAGTCGGGGTAGGCCGTCAGTGAGTGGCCACCGTGGCGGACGAAGGCCAGCGCCCAGGCCCATTCGTCGTCGCTCAGGGCTTGGTAGGACCAGGTCTGGCGGACTTCGCACAGCAGTTCGTCAGGCCGAAAACCGCCGCCCAGCGCCATGCTCACCAGGTGCTGGACCAGCACGTCGAGCGGCTTGGCCGGCGCCTCGCGGCCTTCGATGCGCCGCGCGGCGACGGCATCGTGGGCGGCGGCGGCCTCGACCAGCTCCAGCGAATGGGTCGGCACCAGGGTGACCCGCGACGGCCGGCCGGGGGCGTGGCCGGAGCGCCCGGCGCGTTGCATCAGACGCGCCACGCCTTTCGGCGAGCCGATCTGCAGCACCCGTTCCACCGGCAGGAAATCCACCCCGAGGTCGAGACTGGAGGTACAGACCACGGCCTTCAGCGAGCCATCCTTCAGGCTCAGCTCGACCCAGTCTCGCACCTCGCGTGACAGCGAGCCGTGGTGTAGCGCGATCAGGCCGGCCCAGTCCGGGCGCGCCTCGAGGATCGCCTGGTACCAGATTTCCGACTGCGCGCGGGTGTTGGTGAAGACCAGCGAGGTGGCGGCGGATTCGACCTCGGCGACCACCTGCGGGAGCATCCGCAGGCCCAGGTGCCCGGCCCAGGGAAAGCGCTCGATGGCCGGCGGCAGCAGGGTGTCGACGCGCAGTTCCTTGGCCATCTCGCCCTGCACCAGGCGGCCGTCGCCCGGCGCCAGCAGTACCTCCAGCGCGTGGGCCTGATTGCCCAGCGTGGCGGAGAGGCCCCAGACGATCAGCTGCGGATTCCACAGGCGCAGCCGCGCCAGCGCCAATTGCAGCTGCACGCCGCGCTTGTTGCCGAGCAGCTCGTGCCATTCGTCCACCACCAGCATGCGCAGGCCGGCGAAGGTCTGCCGGGCGTCGGCGCGGGTCAGCAGCAGGGTCAGGCTTTCCGGCGTGGTCACCAGCGCGCTGGGCAGGCGGCGACCCTGGCGCGCGCGCTCGGCGCTGCCGGTATCGCCGGTGCGCAGGCCGATGCTCCAGTCGATCTCCAACTCGTCCAGCGGTGCTTGCAGGGCACGCGCGGTGTCGGCGGCGAGGGCGCGCATCGGGGTGATCCAGAGCAGCGTCAGCGGTGCCGCCTTGTCGCCGCGTTTCGCCGGGGCGCTGCGCGGCCTGGCGAAGCGGTTCAGCGCGGCGAACCACACCGCGTAGGTCTTGCCGGCACCGGTGGTGGCGTGCAGCAGGCCGGAGTCGCCCTCCTTCACCGCGCGCCACACGGCCTGCTGGAAGGGAAAGGGCGTCCAGCCCCGAGCGGCGAACCAGCGCGCGCCGAGGCCGCTCATGCCGCACGCTTCGCGGTGCCGGTGCGCGCGGCGCACCCTACGGTTTTCGTGTGCAACGCGGCCCCGGCTCCCGTAGGGTGCGCCATGCGCACCGTAAGCAGATTCAACCGGGCGGGCGGCCTCACCCGAGCCGCTTCCGCTGGCTTGCCGGTGCGCGCGGCGCACCCTACGGTTTTGGTGGGCAACGCGGCCCCGGCTCCCGTAGGGTGCGCCATGCGCACCGTGGGCGGATTCAACCGGGAGGGCCGCCTCACCCGAGCAGCTCCCGCAGGCTTTCCAGGGTGTCGGCATCGTCCACCGGCTTGTCGTGGCGCCAGCGCAGCATGCGCGGGAAGCGCACGGCAATGCCGCTCTTGTGCCGGCTGCTGGCGGCGATGCCCTCGAAGCCGAGCTCGAAGACCAGGCTCGGGGTGACGCTGCGCACCGGGCCGAACTTCTCCACGGTGGTCTTGCGCACGATGGCGTCGACCTTGCGCATTTCCTCGTCGGTGAGGCCCGAGTAGGCCTTGGCGAAGGGCACCAGCTTGCGTTCGGGATCGCCCGGCGCGCCCTCCCAGACGGCGAAGGTGAAGTCGGTGTAGAGGCTGGCGCGACGGCCGTGGCCGCGCTGGGCGTAGATCAGCACCGCGTCCACCGAATAGGGGTCGACCTTCCACTTCCACCAGGTGCCGACGTCCTTGGTGCGGCCCACGCCGTACTGGCCGTCGCGGGCCTTGAGCATCATGCCTTCGACGCCCAGCTCGCGTGAGGCTTCGCGCTGGCGCGCCAGGTCGGCCCAGTCGCGGGCTTCGAGGCGCGGCGAGAGCATCAGTACCTCCGGGCCGGCGGGCAGGCCGTCGAGCAGATCGCCCGCGGTGGTTTCGGCGACCAGCGCTTCGAGCTGCGCGCGACGCTGCTGCTGCGGATGCTGGCGCCAGTCCTCGCCGCGCCATTCCAGCAGGTCGTAGGCGAGCAGCGCTACCGGCGCCTGTTCCAGCACCTTGGCGGTCAGCGTCTTGCGGCCGATGCGTTGCTGCAGCAGGGCGAAGGGTTGCACGGCGAAGCGTTTCAGCGCCTCGCTGCCGGCCGTCGCGGTATCGACCGGCGCGCGCTCGGTGAGGGCCTCGGGCGCGCCTTTCCAGACCACGATCTCGCCGTCGATCACGCAGCCGTCGGGCAGGCGCGCGGCCAGCGCCTGCAGTTCGGGAAAACGCTCGGTCACCAGTTCCTCGCCGCGCGACCAGACCCACAGCTGGCCGTCGCGCTTGACCAGTTGCGCGCGGATGCCGTCCCACTTCCATTCCACCAGCCAGTCCGCCGGCGCGCCGAGCTGGGCGTCGAACTCTTCCAGCGGAAGTTGCAGCGGGTGGGCGAGGAAGAACGGATACGGCTGGCCGCCGCGCTGCGCGTGCTCGTCGGTGGATTCGGCGGCGATCAGCGCGCGATAACCTTCGGCGCTCGGTCGGTGCGACAGATCGGTGTAGCCGACCAGCCGTTGCGCCACGCGCTTGGGGTCGAGGCCGCCGACGCTGGCCAGCGCGCGGGTCACCAGCAGTTTGGAGACGCCAACGCGGAAGGCGCCGGTGATCAGCTTGATGCAGACCATCAGGCTGCGCCGGTCGAGCTGCGCCCAGAGCCGCGGCAGGCGCTCGGCCAGCGCTTCCGGCGGCAGGCCGCGCAGCGGCAGCAGCTTGTCCTGCATCCACGCGGCGAGCCCTTCGTCGGAGCTGTGCGGCGATTCCGGCAGCAGCAGCGAAATGGTTTCGGCGAGGTCGCCGACCGCCTGGTAGCTCTCCTCGAACAGCCATTCCGGCAGCGCCGCCGCCTGCATCGCGGTCTCGCGCAGCAGCCGGCTCGGCACCAGTTGGCGTGGCCGCCCGCCGGCGAGAAAGTACACGGCCCAGGCGGCATCGGCGGCGGGCACCTGCTGGAAGTAGAACTGCATGGCGGCGAGCTTGGCATTGCTCGAGGTGGTGGCGTCGAGCCGCGCGTAGAGGTCGGCGAAGGCTTTCATCGGCGCGATTCCGCCGTGGCGCGGGCCTTCATGTCGGCTCCGCCGCGCTGTCGTCTTCCTCGCCGTACTCGGTCTCGAAGCCCTGGGCGTCGAGGCCCTTCTGTTCGCGCAGGTAGCGCACCAGGACCGCCACCGAGCCGTGGGTGACCATCACCCGTTCGGCGCCGGTCTGCTCGATGGCCCACAGCAGGCCGGGCCAGTCGGCATGGTCGGAGAGCACGAAGCCACGGTCCACGCCGCGCCTGCGGCGGGTGCCGCGCAGCATCATCCAGCCGCTGGCGAAGGCATCGGAATAGTCGCCGAAGCGGCGCATCCAGGTGCTGCCGCCGGCCGAGGGCGGAGCGAGGACAATGGCCTGGCGCAGGCGCGGGTCGTTCTTCTTCAGGTCGCCGGCGTAGAGCGTTTCCGGGATGCGGATGCCGGCCTCGCGATAGACCCGGTTGAGCGGTTCCACCGAGCCGTGGGCGACGATCTGGCCGATGCTCTCGTCCAGCCCGTGGAGAATCCGCTGGGCCTTGCCGAACGCGTAGCAGAACAGTACCGAAGGGCGTCCGGCGGCGGCGTTGGCGCGCCACCAGTCGTTGACCTCGGTGAAGATTTCCGCCTGCGGTTGCCAGCGGTAGATCGGCAGGCCGAAGGTCGATTCGGTGATGAAGGTGTGGCAGCGCACCGGCTCGAAGGGCACGCAGGTGCCATCCGGTTCGACCTTGTAGTCACCCGAGGCGACCCAGACTTCGCCGCGGTATTCCAGGCGCACCTGCGCCGAGCCGAGCACGTGGCCGGCAGGGTGGAAGCTCAGGGTGACGCCGTGGTGTTCGAGGCGCTCGCCGTAGGCCAGGGTCTGCAACGGCATGTCCGCGGCGATGCGCGAGCGCAGTACGCCTGCGCTGTCCGCGGCGGCCAGGTAATGGCCCATGCCCCAGCGCGCGTGGTCGCCGTGGGCGTGGGTGATCACCGCGCGTTCCACCGGGCGCCAGGGGTCGATGTAGAAGTCGCCGGGTGGGCAGTAGAGTCCTTCGGGGCGGGCGATGACGAGGTCCATGGGGCTCTGCGCTGACGGGCTTGTCAGTTTGGAGCGACGGCAACGCGGCGAAGTTCGCCGCCTTGACCGGCGGCGCACCCGGCGAAACGGGTGCGCACGCCGTCATCCGCGGATCATTTCGCCGGCAGCAGGTACAGGCGTTTGTTGCCGTAGGCGCGGTCGAGGTTTTCCGCCTTGAACGGGAAGGTCTGGTACTGCGCCTTGAGCCAGGCGTCGATGCCGTCCGCGTAGTTCTTGCTGGCCGGGTTGCCGGATTGCCCGGAGCTGTTCACGCCCATCAGCGGCTCGTCGCGACCGAAGTCGACGACGATGCGCATGGCCGGCACCAGCCAGGTGTCGAAACCCTCGCCCCAGTGGTAGGCGGAGACGTTCAGCGTACTGTGGTCGCCGCCGGCCATGTACGGGCCGCGGTCCAGATATCCCTTGATCGCGTCGATCTTGGCGCGCTCGCCGGCGGCCATGTGCGGCGCCATCTTGCTGGCGTCGCTGGCAAAGGTGTAGGTGTGCAGCTTGCCCCACTGCCAGGCGCTGCGGTCGCTGCCGAGCTTGCTTTCGCTGAAGGTGACGGCGGCGGCCAGGCTGCGCGCGAGGATCGCTGGCTTGTCTTCCTTTTGCGGCGTGTTGACGTCATCCCAGAACGGACTGTCGACACGGCCGAGCAGATGGTCGGCCTGCGCCGAGTAGGAGGTGTCGGCGGTCTGCACCAGGGCTTTCCAGGCCGGGCTGGTCTCCGGGCCGAGTTCGTCGAGGAAGGTCTGCCGCGCGCTTTCGTAGAGGAAGGCCTCGTACAGCGCGGCGTCGGGCGAATTCGCCGCCAGCTTGCCGTCGAAGGCGCGCAGGCGATCCAGCGCCTCGCGCGCCTTGCCGCGCTGGTCGGCGGGCAGGGCGTCGATGGCTTTCTTCAGCGGTCCGGCCATCAGCGGCTCGTCGAACATCGCCTTGAGCTTGGCGGCGAACGGCGTGGTCTGGTCGTACTGCATGGCGACCATGCCCTGCGCGTCCTGCTTGCCGCGCCCGGCGAGTTCGGCGATGCGCTCGGCGCGCTCCGGGTAGTACCAGGAGTTCGACAGCTGCACGCCGTAGCCGCCCTGCACGGTGCGGTTGTTGGCGGTGCCCAGCCAGCCCTGCGGCGGGTCCTGGTCATAGGGGAAGAGCATCGAGTCGGCGTAGCCGTCCCAGCCGTAGCGGTCGTCCCAGCCCGGCGAGGGCATCAGGCCGCGGCCCAGGCGGCGGTTCGGGTAGCGCCCGGTGACCTGCCAGCCGATGTGCTCGGCGTCGGCGAAGACGATGTTCAGCGCCATCGCCTGCACGCCGCGGGTGATGTCGAACGCCTGCTCCACCGACTTGGCGCGCGACAGGTCGAAGAACGCATCGAGGGTCTTGTCACCGTCAGGCTGGATGCTCTTGAGCGCCAGCCCGTAGCCGCTGGAGAGCTGCAGCGGTTGCAGCGGGGTCTTGCGCTCGCCCAGCACGCTGTTCAGCAGCGGACCGTTGCGGGTCTCGTAGATGGTTTCGCGGATCGGCTTCTGGCCTTTGACGAAGAAGGTCTCGCTGCGCTCGCGCGCCGGCTGCCACTTGCCGTTGACCTGGTAATAGAGGCGACCGCCTTCCTTCTTCACCTTCTCCAGGAACAGGTCCTGGTTGTCGCCCATGACCATGGTCATGCCCCACGCCAGCTTGCCGTTGAAGCCGGCGACCACGGCCGGCACGCCAGCGATGGACACCCCGGCGGCGTTGTACTTGGGTGAGCGGATCTGCACGAAATTCCACAGCGACGGCATCGACAGCGGCAGGTGCGTGTCGTTGGCCAGCAGGCTCTTGCCGCTGCGACTCTTGTACGGCGCGATCGCCCAGTTGTTGGAGGCGGCGACGCCGAGCATGTTCAGGCTGGCGACCTGCGCGGCGGCGGAGTCCACGGCGGCGAGGCCGGGAATCTGACCTCCGAGGTTGAGGCCCTTGAGCTTGTCCGCTTCGTCGAACGGCAGCGGCTCGTCCGGGTAGGTCGGCAGCAGCCAGGCCAGCTTGTCGCTGCCGACCTTCTGCGCCAGCACCAGCGAATCGATTTCTTCCTGCAGGTTCACCGCCAGGCCGAAGTTCAGCAGGCAGAACACCAGCACCGAGTCCTCCGGTTTCCAGTAAGCCGGTTTGTAGCCGGATTCGGCGAGGTCCATCGGCAGCTTGTCGCGGTAGCGATAGAGGTAGGCATTGACCCCGCGCGAATACACCTCGAAGAACTGCTTGAGGCGCGGCGAGGCGTTCTTGTAGAGCACCTCGGCGCTGGCGCGCAGGTTCACCGCGCGCATGAAGCGGTCGATCTCCAGCGCGCCGGGGCCGGCCATCTCCGACAGCCGTCCTTCGGCCATCAGACGCATGCCGACCATCTGGCTCAGGCGGTCGCTGGCGTGCACGTAGCCCAGCGCGAACAGCGCGTCGTGGAAGTTGCCGCTCTCGATCAGCGGCATGCCCAGCGGGTTGCGCCGCACCACCGCGCTTTCCGCCACGCCCTTGATGCGCAGCACGCCCTGGTCGGGCGCCACGCTGTCGGCGTAGCGGCTGTCGAGCAGGGACTGGCAACCGGCGAGGCCGAGCAGGGCACCGAAGCCCAGGCCAAGGGACACACCGGTCAGCGGACGGAACAGGCGAAAGCGCATGCGAAAAGCCTCTTGCAGCGAAGACGATAGGAAGAGGTGAGGGGCGACCTGGGTTTCGGCCAGCCTAGCAAAGGCGCTGGCGACCGGCGCGGCAACGCGCCGCGAAGGCGAGCTAAGGTAGTGAGCGACGCGGCGGCTGGCAAGGGGTGCACGGGGGCAAATTCAAAGACGTTCGGGCGGGGCTGTAACCGGGCGGGCAGCCGGGGCGCCGGCTGCCCGAAAGCGCCTCAGGCGCCGTGGCACTTCTTGAATTTCTTCTCGCTGCCGCAGGGGCACGGATCGTTGCGACCGACGTCCTTCAGCGGGTTGCGCAGCGGTTCCTGGTGCGCGTGGCCGCAGTCGGGACCGTGTACGTGGTGGTGATGCTCATGGTCATGCTCGTGATTGCAATCGGGACCATGGACATGCGGTTCTTGGGACATGGAAAGCTACTCCGGTAGGTAATCGCCCGGGATTATCTCGCCTATGCGCAGAACCTGCACGTTGCGGGAGAACATTCCGGTCTTCACCTCGCCCTTGAGGCGGTAGCGGATCGGCGCATCGGGCTCCTCGAGCATCTTCACCATGCCCTTGACGTGCCGCCAGAGGTTGGTGCGCACCGGGATCTCGAAGGTCTCGTGACCATGCGCGGGCACGCTGACGTGCTTGTTGAACTCGCCCTCGGTGAGCGGGATGTCGTTCAGGTAGATGTCGTAGATGAGGCCGCGCACCGACAGGCGAACGTCGTTCGGGTTGTCGATCCTGAAGCGCAGCGTGAAGCGTTGCTCCAGCAGGCGCGCCTTGACCACCTCGACCTTGACCAGGCGGACCTCGGGGTCCTTCAGGTGGCTGGTGAACCAGGTCGAGCAACCCACCTGACTGGCGCTCAGGGCGAGCAGTGCCAGAAGGCCGAGAATTCTTGCTAGGTAAACCTGGGGAAACATGCCGGTACTCCGATTGACGGCTGAGTGTAACAAGCAACTGCTTGGCGGCAATCGGTTGTGGAGGGAAAAAAAGCTGCGCCATACTGGAAACGGTTTTTACAGGAGTTTCACCCATGAGGCTTTACGAGATCGCTTTCAGCGGCCGATTGATGCCCGGCGCACAGCCCGATGCGGTCAAGGCCAACCTGGCGCGTCTGTTCCAGGCCGACGCGCAACGCATCGCGTTGCTCTTCTCCGGTCGGCGCATGGTGATCAAGAACAACCTCGACGAAGCGGCGGCGGAAAAGTACCGCGTCGCGCTGGAGCGAGCCGGCGCGCTGGCCGAAGTCAGCTCGATGGAGGTGGACGTCGAGGAAGTCGAAATGGCGCCACCTCCGCCGATGCCGGCCGCCGAGCCACCGGCTGAGTCCACGCCGGCGCGCCGGCTGCAGGTGGCACCTCGCGACGAGTACATGGCGGCCTTCGTCGACGTCGAGGCGCCGGATTTCGGTATCGCGCCCATCGGTGCGGACCTGCAGGACCGCAAGCCCGAACCGCAGGCGCCGGCGGTCGACCTCTCCGCGCTCAGCTTGGCACCGGTCGGCAGCGACATGGGACAAGCCAAGGCAGCGCCCGCCGCTCCAGCCCCGGATGTCTCGCACATCAGGCTGATGTAATCAGAAGAAACCTGCACAGCACTTCTTGAATTTCTGCCCGCTGGCACAGGGGCAGGGATCGTTTCGTCCCGTGTTCAGCGGCACGCCCGGGTCGATGAAGTACCAATGACCGGCGTTCTGCACGAACGCCGAGCGCTCCTGCTGGGCGTGCTCGCCCTGGCCGTCGTGCCAGCGCGCGACGAACGTCACGAAGGCATGTTCGGGCTGGCCGCCGAGCACCTCGCTGCTTTCCACCTGCAGACCCAGCCAGGTGCTTTGCGCGCTCCAGGCCGCCATCGCGCCGCGGTCCAGCGCCGACTGCTGGGCGGGGAGGGTGGTCGCGACGAGGTAATCGATCAGCCCGAGCACATAGGCGCTGTAGCGACTGCGCATCAACTGCTCGGCGCTCGGCGCCGGCGTTCCGCCGTGGTAACGACCGCAACATTCGATCAGCAGGCTGCCGCTGCCGCAGGGACAACTGGGACTCATGGCTTCACCACCAGTATTTGCCGAAGTTTTCCGGGTTGGCCCAGAACCGGGCGTTCAGCCAGTCCGGGACCTGCTTGTAATCATGGAGATCATAGGTGAACAGGGTCAGAACCTGCTCGTCGCGGCGGAAACGTTCGCGGGCCTGCATCCCCAGCGAATAGAAGTCGGTGGCCTGCCAGTCGCAGGCGGCCAGGTCGACCAGCACGGCCAGCCGATGGGCGTTCAGGTTGCGGATGCCGCCGAGCAGTTCCAGGCCGCTGCGTTTGGGCAGATGTTCGAGGCAATCGGCGACCACCGCCAGTGCATAGCGCTGCGCTGCGATGGCCGCCGGTAGCGGGCCGGGGGCCACATAATCTATCTGGCAGCTCGGGTGCGTATCGCGGTAGGCTTGCAGCGCTGGCAGATCGCTGGCGCCAGCCAACAGCAGGCGTTCAGGGACCTGGCTTTCCAGTAATGCAGCCAGGGCTTGTTGGGGTGTTCGTTGCGAAAAGCTTTCCGTCATTGGGGAACCTCAGCGTGAAGCAGAGAGACTAACGTCTCGAACCCTCATGGCACAGGGCCAGTCGCCCACGCCTGGCGGACTTATAAAAGCGTTGCCATCCAAAGTGTCGGCATACGATCCGATTCTTCCAAGGAGACTTCACATGAGCATGTTAAGGAAAGCTGTACCGCTGGTTCTGATTTCCGGCGTTCTGACCGGTTGTGCCGGTGTACAGAAATCCGACTGGCCGATGTGCGCGGCTGTCGGCGGCGTCACCGGTGCCGCTCTGGGCGCCATCGAAAGCAGCGCTTACGCTGGTTGGGGCGTGCTGGTAGGCGGCGCTACCGCTGCAGCCTACTGCTGGGTTCACGGTCAGGGTGAAGAAACCGTCGCCTACGTCGAAGAGACGCCGGCTCCGGCACCCGCTCCGGCTCCGGAACCGGCCGCTGAAGCCGTTCGCGTCGAACTCGACGTGAAATTCGACTTCGACAAGGCCACCGTGAAATCGGAAAGCCTGGGCGATATCCAGAACCTGGCTGACTTCATGAAGCAGTATCCGCAGACCACCACCGTTGTTGAAGGCCACACCGACTCCGTCGGCACCGACGCCTACAACCAGAAACTGTCCGAGCGCCGCGCCAGTGCCGTTCGTGACGTTCTGGTCAACAAGCTGGGTGTCTCGGGCGCTCGTGTCGAGTCCGTTGGCTACGGCGAGTCGCGTCCGGTTGCCGACAACGCAACCGACGCCGGTCGTGCCATCAACCGTCGCGTTGAAGCCGCAGTGGAAGCCGAAGCCAAGTAATCTTGCGCCGAGGCCACGCCGGCCAAGGTCGGCGTTCCACGAAAAACCCGCTTCGGCGGGTTTTTTTATGCTCGGGCAATGCCTTCGTCGGGGTCATCGGCTAGCATCCCGGCACGCGTGGCGGCCACCGTCGCGAACACTCGGAAGGAAGTTGGATGAAACTGTTGAGCCTGCTGGGCAAAACCATCGTGCTGGTGTTCTGGCTGGTGCTGCTGGTGAACCTGCTGCAGCCCTTCGCCGCGCCGTTCGCGCTGTTGCTGAATCTGTGCGGCGTGCTGTTCCTGGTCGCGCACCTGATCGAAATCCTGGTGTTTCGCGCGCGTCTGCAGGGCCGTCCCAAGCCCTGGTCCGATCGCCTGCAGATCATGCTTTTCGGCGTGTTCCACCTGCTGGCGCTACGTCCGGCCAAATCGGCCGGGTGAACGTCAGAAGCTCGGCCGCGCGGCGACGACCGCCACCAGCGCCAGTCCGAGCAGCAGGTTGATACCCACCAGGCGGCGAATCTTCCCCAGCGCCGCGCCACCCGCCGGCCAGTCCTCGGCGCCCACTGCCTGGCGCAGCGCCGGCAATTGCAGCAGTTGCACCCGCAGGAACAGCGCGAGCATCGCCAGGTACAGGCCGATCATCACGTGCACATAGCGCGGCGTGGTCTCGAAGCCGGTGAAGCGCAGTTGCAGAAGGCCGACGCCGCTGACCGGCAGGATCAGCACCGCCACCCACACCCAGACGAAGAACCGGCGCAGCACCTCGAGCCACAGGCGCAGCCGCTGCGGAGGCTCGAGCGCCACGACCGCGGCGGGCCGCAGGATCATCCAGGCGAAGAACATGCCGCCCACCCAGGCCAGCGCGGCGAGTACGTGAAGGGCGTAAACCAAAGCGTAGAGCGTCATTCGGGCTATCTCCGGAGGTTTGGGAGGAAACACGGGATCTGGCGATACGGCGTCGGGGTCGGCCGGGGACACCTCTCGGGAAAGGTACAGGTCGCGTCGCCGACGGATTTCGTCGTGCCTGTCCGTCGCCGGCCGCTTTTGTGAACACCCCTGCGGCGAAACGCGCGCTATCATAGCGACCCGCTCGAAACACTGAAAATTTATCCAGCCCTCCGGCTTTCCGACGCCCATGCTCAGCACCGAACTCAAGTCCCAGATCCAGGGCGCCTATTCCCGTTTTCTCGAAGCCAAGGGGCTGAAGCCGCGCTATGGCCAGCGCCTGATGATCGCTGAAGTGGCGAAGGTGCTCGGCGCGATTTCCACCGACGACGAGAACCGCCGCGACAGCGATCCGGCGGTGGTGGCGGTCGAGGCGGGCACTGGCACCGGCAAGACCGTGGCCTATGCGCTGGCGACCATTCCCATCGCCAAGGCGGCCGGCAAGCGCCTGGTGATCGCCACGGCGACGGTCGCGCTGCAGGAGCAGATCGTGCACAAGGACCTGCCGGACCTGATGCGCAACAGCGGCCTGAATTTCAGCTTCGCCCTGGCCAAGGGGCGCGGCCGTTACCTGTGCCTGTCCAAGCTCGACATGCTACTGCAGGAAGGCCAGACACAAAGCGCCACCGCGCAGCTGTTCGAGGAGGAGGGCTTTCGGATCGACGTCGACGAGAACAGCCAGAAGCTGTTCAACCAGATGATCGAGAAGCTCGCCGGCAACCGCTGGGACGGTGACCGCGACTCCTGGCCCGAAGCGCTGGAGGACCAGCACTGGGCGCGGCTGACCACCGACCACAGCCAGTGCACCAACCGGCATTGCCCGAACTTCCAGCAGTGCGCCTTCTACAAGGCGCGCGAAGGCATGACCAAGGTCGACGTGATCGTCACCAACCACGACATGGTGCTCGCCGACCTCGCCCTCGGCGGCGGCGCGGTGCTGCCCGATCCGCGCGACACGCTCTACGTGTTCGACGAAGGCCACCATCTGCCGGACAAGGCGATCGGCCATTTCGCCCATTTCACCCGCTTGCGTTCCACCGCCGACTGGCTGGCGCAGATGGAGAAGAACCTGACCAAGCTGCTCGCCCAGCATCCGTTGCCGGGCGAACTCGGCCGGCTGATCGAGAAGGTCCCGAAGCTGACCCGCGAGCTGCGCAGCCAGCAGCAGTTCATGTTCGCCGCCTGCGAACAGCTCGCCGACTTCAAGGCCGGCGAAGACATGGAGGGCCGCGAGCGGCCGCGCCATCGCTTCGTCGGCGGCCTGGTGCCCGAGCACCTGCGCGAGCTGGGCATCGAGCTGAAAAAGGGCTTTTCCCAGCTCACCGACGTGTTCACCCGGCTCGCCGAGCTGCTCAAGCAGGCGATGGACGGGGAGCCTGGCCTAGGCATCGCCAGCCACCAGGCCGAGGAATGGTACCCGCTGTTCGGCAGCCTGCTGGCGCGTGCCCAGGGCAACTGGGAGCTGTGGACCGCGTTCACCGCCGAGGACCCGGAAAACAGCCCGCCGATGGCACGCTGGCTGACCCTCGCCGACAGCGGCGCGCTCTACGACATCGAGGTCAACGCCAGCCCGATCCTGGCCGCCGAGACCCTGCGGCGCAATCTGTGGAACGTCGCCTACGGTGCGCTGGTGACCTCGGCGACGCTCACCGCGCTGAGCACCTTCGACCGTTTCCGCATGCGTGCCGGGCTGCCCAAGGCCGCGGTCACCGCCATCGTGCCGAGCCCGTTCCACCATGCCGATGCCGGCGTGCTGCGGGTGCCGGACCTCAAGGCCGACCCGCGCGACGCCGCCGCGCACACCGCGGCGATCATTCGCGAGCTTCCGCAGATGGTGGAAGGCGCGCGCGGCACCCTGGTGCTGTTCTCCTCGCGCCGACAGATGCAGGACGTCTTCGACGGCCTCGAGCGCGACTGGCGCAAGCGTGTGTTCATCCAGGGCAACCTGTCCAAGCAGGAAACCCTGAACAAGCACAAGGCGCGGGTCGACGACGGCGAGGCCAGCGTGCTGTTCGGCCTCGCCAGCTTCGCCGAAGGCGTCGACCTGCCAGGCGCCTACTGCGAGCACGTGGTGATCGCCAAGATTCCCTTCGCCGTGCCTGACGACCCGGTGGAAGCGGCGCTGTCGGAATGGATCGAGGCGCGCGGCGGCAACCCGTTCATGGAAATCGCCGTGCCGGACGCCTCGCTGCGCCTGATCCAGGCCTGCGGCCGCCTGCTGCGTACCGAAGCCGACCGCGGCACCATCACCTTGCTCGACCGTCGTCTGGTCACCCAGCGCTACGGCAAGGCGATCCTCAATGCCCTGCCGCCGTTCCGCCGTGAAATTGCCTGAGGGCGAACGCCCGCTGCACCAGGGATTGGGCATTCTTTCCCGACATCGTTGTCTACTGCCGGTCGTAATGGAGATACCGCCTCATGATTCACCGCTCGTTGTCCACGTTGTTCGCCCTGTTGCTGAGCGCGCCGGCGCTCGCCGCGTCCGAACCCGCCGCCGCGCCGGCGGCGGTTCCTGAGCCGGCGCCGCAGGTGCTGTTCAACTTCGTCCGCCCCACCGACGTGGTGAAGGTGCAGACCAACGATGCGTTCTTTCCCGAACTGACCGCGGAGAGCACCCCGGAGGGGGAAATCCTCCGCCGCCTGGTATTCAACCCGGCGCAGAAGCCCAGCCTCGTCCTCACCCCGCAACAAGGCACCTGGGACTGGTCGCAGATGCGTGCCATGAGCCTGCGCCTGCAAAGCGCGATGGACTGGGCGCTGACCGTCGACGTGCGCATCGAGAGTGCCGACGGCAAGGCGCTGACCACCCGCATCGCCCTGCCGGCCGGCCCGGCGCAGACCCTGTTGGTGCCGCTGCAGGCCACCTCCCCGCGGGCGCTGGGCATGCGCGCCGGCCTGCCGATGCCGTGGGCGCGGGGCGACCGCAAGCTGCTCCTGGCGGATACCGTCGAGGGCGAGCTGAACCCCGCCCAGGTCAGTTCGGTGACGGTTTCCCTGAGCAATCCGGACGTGGCGCAGAACATCCTGCTTGGCCGCTTCGGTGTGCGTGGCGACCAGGATTTCCACGACGCCTACAAGGGCATCGTCGATGGTTTCGGCCAGTACACACGCGGCAACTGGCCGGAGAAGGTCAGGAGCGACGAGCAACTGCGCGCCGCCGCGGCGAAGGACGCCGAACAGGTCAGGAAGTGGCAGCAGCAGTTGCCGCAGCAGGATCGCTATGGCGGCTGGCTGCGCGGCCCTTCGTTCCCGGCCAAGGGCTTCTTCAATACGGTCAAGCAGGACGGTCGCTGGTACCTGGTGACCCCGGACGGCCATCCGTACTTCTCCCTCGGCGTCAACGCGGTGACCCTGCAACAAAGCCAGACCTACATCGAGGGTCGCGAAAGCATGTTCAGCGACCTGCCGCCCGCCGACGGCCCGCTGGGGCGGTTCTATGGCAAGGGCGACAACCGCAGCGACACCGGCGCCAACAAGGGCCGCGCCTACGCCAGCGGACGCTGGTTCGACTTCTACAACGCCAACCTCGAGCGTCAGTACGGCGACCTGCCGTGCGCCGGCTCCAGCGAGTGCGTGGGCTGCACGCCCGCCGCGCTCACCGCGGACTCCGCCGCTCCCGCACCGAAACCGGAAGTCGTGGCTCCGGGCAGCGAGACGCAACTGAGCGCGCCGGCCCCGGCCGCCGCCACGCCGAACGACGCGCCGAAAAGCGACGCCGAACCGCCGACCGCGGAAGAATGCGACCGTCTCAAGCGCGCTGCCGCCGTCGAGCGCTGGGCGTCGCGTAGCATCGACCGGCTGAAGGCCTGGGGCTTCAACACCCTCGGCAACTGGAGCGATGGGGAGCTGGGGGACGCCAGGCGCATGCCGTTCACCGTGCCGCTGTCGATTTCCGGCGACTACGCCACCATCAGCACCGGCCACGACTGGTGGGGCGGAATTCCCGATCCCTTCGATCCGCGCTTTGCCATGGCCGCCGAGCGCGCCATCGCCATCGCCGCCCGCGGCCACCGCGACGACCCCTGGCTGATCGGCTTCTTCGCCGACAACGAGCTGTCCTGGGCCGCGCCGGGCAACGAGCCGCATGATCGCTATGCCATCGCCTACGGCACCCTACGCCTGACCACGGACGTGCCGGCCAAGCGTGCCTTCCTCAAGCAACTGCGCGACAAGTACCGCAACGAGCAGGGCCTGTCGAAGGCCTGGGGCATCGGCCTGGAACACTGGGAGCTGATGGAAGACCCCGGCTTCGAGGCGCCGCTGCCGAGCCCGGAACACCCGGCCATCGAGGAAGACCTGCAGTACTTCCAGCGGGTGTTCGCCGAGACCTACTTCAAGACCATCTCCGACTCGCTGGAATGGCACGCGCCGAACCACCTGCTGCTGGGCGGCCGCTTCGCCATCAGCACGCCGGAGGCGGTCGCCGCCTGTGCCAAGTACTGCGATGTCCTGAGCTTCAACTTCTATACCCGGGAGCCGCAGCAGGGTTACGACTTCGAGGCGCTGCGCAAGCTGGACAAACCGGTGATGGTCACCGAATTCCACTTCGGTTCGCGTGACCGCGGGCCGTTCTGGGGTGGCGTCGCCGAGGTCTACAAGGAAGAAGAGCGCGGGCCGGCCTATGCCAACTTCATCGCGCGCGCCATTGCCGAGCCGACGATCGTCGGCGCCCACTGGTTCCAGTATCTCGACCAGCCGGTGACCGGTCGCCTGCTCGATGGCGAGAACGGCCACCTGGGGCTGGTGGGTATCACCGACCTGCCTTATCAGGGCTTCATCGAGGCGGTGCGCAAGGCCAACCTGGCGGTTCCGGAGAAGTGGCTGCCGGCCACGGAAAAGGCGAAAACGCTCTGACCGGCGATGCGCAGCCGCCGTTGCGCGGTGGCTGCGCGTGAATGTCGGGCCGAAACCCGTCTTTCTTCCGGTTCCCAAGCGCGTCCGGTGCTGGAACAATGCGCGCTGACTCGTTATCCGCAGGTGCCGGCGTGCAGATTCAGGGCTACTACGACCTCAAGTTCGAAGCGGTGAAGGACGCTTTCGCCGAACTGTTCGACAACCCCCAGGAGCGCGGCGCCGCGCTGTGCATCCAGATCGGCGGCGAGACGCTGGTGGACATCTGGGCCGGGACCGCCGACAAGGATGGCGCCGAGGCCTGGCACAGCGACACCATCCTCAACCTGTTCTCCTGCACCAAGACGCTGACCGCGGTCGCCGCGCTGCAACTGGTGGGCGAGGGCAAGCTCGAGCTGGACCTTCCCGTGGCGCACTACTGGCCGGAGTTCGCCGCCGCCGGCAAGCAGCACGTCACCCTGCGCCACCTGCTCAGCCACAGCGCCGGCCTGCCGGCCCTGCACGCGCAGCTGCCTGGCGAGGCGCTCTACGACTGGACGGCGATGACCGATGCCCTGGCCGCCGAGCAGCCCTGGTGGACACCGGGCGAAGCACACGGTTACGCGCCGATCACCTACGGTTGGCTGGTCGGCGAATTGCTGCGCCGCGTCGATGGCCGCGGCCCCGGCGAGTCCATCGTCAACCGGGTGGCCAGGCCGCTCGGCCTGGATCTTCACGTCGGCCTGGCCGATTCCGAGTTCCACCGGGTCGCGCACATGTCGCGGGCCAAGGGCAACTTGGGCGACGCCGCAGCGCAGCGCCTGCTCAAGTGCTTCATGAGCGAACCGAACGCCGTCAGCACGCGCGCCTTCACCAATCCGCCGTCGGTACTGACCAGCACCAACAAGCCCGAATGGCGGCGCATGGCGCAGCCGGCCGCCAACGGCCATGGCAACGCCCGCTCGCTGGCGGGTTTCTACAGCGGCCTGCTGGACGGGCGTCTGCTGGAGCCCGAACTGATCGGCGAGTTGACCCGCGAGCACCGTCGCGGCGAGGATCGCACGCTGCTCACCGCCACCCGGTTCGGCCTCGGCTGCATGCTCGACCAGCCCGAAGTCGCCAACGCCACCTACGGCGCCGGCCCCAAGGCGTTCGGCCATCCGGGCGCGGGCGGCAGCATCGGTTTCGCCGATCCGGAGCGCGACCTGAGTTTCGCCTTCGTCTGCAACAGCCTCGGCCCCTATGTACTGATGGACCCGCGGGCGCAGCGCCTGGCCCGAGTGACGGCGGTATGCCTGGAATAGCCGCTCGTCAGTTTCTCAACGGAAGCCTTTTCGAATTAATAAGTTGCGTCCAGAATTTAACTTGAAGTATGAGAGCGCGGCGCCGCTTCCTTATCTTGCGCCTATCGACCCGACCATCAACTTCCAGATTACGGAAACCATTTCATGAAGCTGTTCAAGACCACTACCTTGATTCTGTGCATGATCGTATCGGGCTGCAGCACCTTCAAAAGCGATGACGCCGGCGAAAAGAGCAGCTCGTGGTGGCCGTTCGGCAAGAAGGAAGCGGTGGCTGAACAGAAGAAGGTCGAGATGCCCGATCCGAAGATCACCCAGGCCTGGCTCGACACCTACGAGCCGCAGCTGCGTGAGACCCTCAAGGGCAGCAAGTTCGAAGTCGAGCGTCGTGAAAACCTGCTGGTGATCACCGCGCCGGTGGACTCCTCGTTCAACCCGGATCGCCCGGAAATGCTCCTCCCGGTCACCCTTGGCCCGGTGACCAAGGTCGCCAAGCTGGTGCAGGACGATTCCAAGACCGCCGTGCTGATCCTCGGCCATGCCGACAGCTCCGGTGCCCTCGACCTGAACCGCAAGCTCAGCCAGGATCGCGCCCGCGCCTTCGCTTCGATCTTCCGCCTCAGCGGCCTCAAGCAGGATCGCCTGAAGCAGCAGGGCGTAGGCTCCGACATGCCGCGCGCCGCCAACGACAGTGCCCAGGGCCGCTCGCTGAACCGCCGCGTGGAGATCATGCTCACGCCGCAGGACACCCTGACCGCGCTGCTCGCCCAGTACAGCCAGCCGGCCAAGGCCGAGACCAGCGTCCAGGCCACGCCGGGCGCGCCTTTGGCGAGCGGTCCGAAGATCGCCGCGGTGGGTAAGGTGGTTGCCGCAGATCAAGCCAAGTAAGGCTTGCCTGGCTAAGCTAGGACTCTTTTTCGTCAGGAGTGCAGCATGAACCAGAGCCTCGCCGATATGCGTCGCGACTACACCCGCGACGGGCTGAGCGAGCAGCAGGCGCCGGCCGAGCCGCTGTCGCTGTTCCAGCAATGGTTCGCCGACGCGGTGAAGACCGAGCAGGCGCCTGTCGAGCCCAACGCGATGACCTTCGCCACGGTCGACTCCGAGGGCCGTCCGCATTGCCGGATCCTGCTGCTCAAGGGGCTCGACGAGCGCGGCTTCACCTTCTTCACCAACTACCTCAGCGCCAAGGGCGAGCAGCTCGCCTCGCAACCCTTCGGCGCCATGACTTTCTTCTGGCCTTCCCTCGAACGTCAGGTGCGCATCGAAGGGCGCGTCGAGAAAGTCACCCCCGCCGAATCCGACGCCTATTACCAGGTGCGTCCGCTGGGCAGCCGCCTCGGAGCCTGGGCTTCGCCACAGAGCCAGGTCATCCGTGACCGCGAACAGCTCGCCGAGCTGCTGGCCAAGACCGAAGCGCGTTTCCAGGACCAGGAGCCCAGTTGCCCCGAGCACTGGGGTGGCTATCGCCTGCTGCCCGAGCGCATCGAGTTCTGGCAGGGCCGTTCCAGCCGCCTGCATGACCGGCTGAACTACCGCCTGGAGGATGGCGCCTGGGTACGCGAGCGGTTGGCGCCCTGATCCCCTGACGCGCATTTCCTGCCTACACTAGCGGCCTCTTTCCAGAGGCCGTTTTTTCATGCTCGAACTCGATTCCACCCTGGCGCAACACATCGTCGACCGCGCGATGGCGATCCTGCCGCACAACATCAACGTGATGGATGCGCAGGGCATGATCATCGGCAGCGGCGATCGCGAACGGCTGCATTCGCGTCACGAGGGTGCCCAATTGGTGCTGGCGAACCGGCGCACCGTGGAGATCGACGCACAGGCCGCGGCCTGTCTGCGCGGCGTCAAGCCGGGAGTCAATCTGCCGCTGCTGTACGCCGACCAACTGATCGGCGTGCTCGGCATCACCGGCGATCCCGAGGAACTGCGGCCCTACGCGGCGCTGGTGCGGATGACCGCCGAGATGCTCGTCGAGCAACGCCAGTTGCAGGCCGAGCGGCACTGGCAGCGGCACCAGCTCGAAGCCTGGTTGCGCCGGTTGCTCGATCGCCAGCAGGGATTGTCGATGCTCGCCGCCGAAGCCGAGCGCCTGGGCCTGCAATTGGGCTGGCCGCTACAGGCCTGCCTGCTGCACCTGCAGCCGGGCAGCGAGGCGCAGGCGCTGCTGACGTCGCTTGCCGGCAGGGCGGACAACCTGTGCATCGCCCTGAGCGCCCATGAGCTGTTTTGGTTCCGCCCCTGGCAGAACGAGCGTGACGATGCGGCCTGGCTGAGCAAAGCCGACCAGCGCGGCTGGGGCGTCGCCAAGCTGATGCTCAGCGGTTCGTTGCGACAGCTGGACGATCTGCGTGAAGCCTGTCTCGCGTTGCGCGATCTGTACGCCTACGGGCAGGTTCGCCATCCGCAGCGGCGCCTGCTCGACCTCGAAGGGTTGCGCCTGCAGGTGCTGCTTTTCGCCCGGCGCGGTGACTGGCTGATCGATGGCTGGCTGCAGCCATTGCGCGAGCTGGTCGAACAGGACGCGGGAGGCATCCTGCTGGAGACCCTGGAAGCCTGGTGCGCACACCGTGGTCAGGCGCAGGAGTGCGCGGCGTTGCTCGGCATCCACCGCAATACGCTGCGTTACCGCCTCGAACGGATCGCCGAGATCAGCGGATTGAACCCGCTGCGCGACGATCAGCGCACGCACCTGGCGCTGGGCCTCGATCTGCTCGCTGCAGGTTGAATTGTGCGTCTGCACCAACGGCATCGCCTACGCGGGTTGGCGCTGGTGCGCAGGGACAGCGCGGCGCTTGGCCCGGCTGAGCCACAATGGATGCCAATGGCCTGACTCCGGCAGGCGCTTATGCAGTAATCGCGAGGTCCCCATGAAAATAATAATTGCCCCCGACTCGTTCAAGGAAAGCCTCAGTGCCGACGCGGTGGCCGCCGCGATTGGCGAGGGCTGGCGGCAGGTCTTTGCCGATGCCGAGATCGTCGCCAGGCCGATGGCCGACGGCGGCGAAGGCACGGTGGACGCCTTGCTGGCCGCCACCGGTGGCGAACGCCGCGAATCGCCCGTGCGTGGCCCGCTCGGCGAGGTGGTGAACGCGCACTGGGGCTGGCTCGAGGACGACACCGCGGTGATCGAGATGGCGTCGGCCAGCGGCCTGCACCTGCTGACGCCGGCGCAACGCGATGCGCGGATCACCTCGAGTTTCGGCACCGGGGAACTGATCCGCGCGGCGCTCAATGTCGGCGCCAGGCGGATCATCCTCGGTCTGGGCGGCAGCGCCACCAACGATGGCGGCAGCGGACTGCTGCGCGCCCTGGGCGTGCGTTTTCTCGATGCCGAAGGGCGCGAACTGGAGGAGGGCGGCGCCGCCCTGGCCAGGCTCGACCGGCTCGATCTCGACGGCCTGGACGCACGCCTGGCGCAGGTGCAGGTGGAAGTCGCCGCCGATGTCGACAACCCGTTGTGCGGGCCGCGGGGCGCCTCGGCGGTGTTCGGTCCGCAGAAGGGCGCCACGGCGCAGCACGTCGAGGAACTGGACGCCGCCCTGCGGCGCTTCGGCGAGGTGGCCGCGCGGGCGCTGGGCGAGGATCACGCCGAGTCTCCCGGTGTCGGGGCGGCGGGTGGCTTGGGCTTCGCGGCGCGGGCGTTCCTGGCGGCGCGTTTCCGTCCGGGGGTCGAGGTTGTCGCCGAACTCAGCGGCCTGGCCGAGGCCATGCAGGGTGCCGATCTGGTGATCACCGGCGAGGGCCGGCTGGATGCGCAGAGCCTGCACGGCAAGACACCGATGGGCGTGGCCAGGATCGCGAAGGCGGCGGGGGTTCCGGTGGTGGCGATAGCCGGCAGTCTCGGCGACGGCTATCAGAAACTCTATGAAGTGGGCATCGACGCCGCGTTCAGCCTGGTGCCGGGGCCGATGCCGCTGGAGCAGGCGATGGGCGAGGCGGCGGCGCAGTTGCGGGCGCGGGCGGCGGATGTCGCCCGACTCTGGCGACTGGCTCAGTCGCGGCGATAGTCGTCGGCTGCCCGCTCCAGCCACCGCGGCAGGTCGCGGCGCTTGATCCCTTCGCTGCGCGCCTGTTGCAGGCGTTGCAGCATGTAGTCGCGCTTGTCCTTGTCGTCTCCGCCGAGGGACAGCGCCAGGTCGCGATCTGTCCAGCGGCGGATGCGCACATAGAGCCACCAGTGGAAGTACAGGCCGGCCAGCGTAACCACCGCGATGATGAAGTAATCCATGACGTCGTCTCGGGTAAAAGCCGGCCAGACTAGCGGATGCGGCCCAGCTGGCAAAGGTCGTCAGTGTCGCGGCGGCCACCGCGCGCGCTGTCGCGCAAAACCGAAAAAACGTAGAATCGTGGGCACTCGCCGTGACATGTGGAGCGGCGAGCGGTCTACAAGACCATGTCCTTTTGGAGATTTGTCATGTTCAAGCCTGCCCTGATCGCTTCGTTCGCCGCCATGAGCCTGGCTCTGGGCGGTTGTACTTCCAGCCTGACTGGCGACACCTATTCCCGCGACGAAGCGCGCGTCGTGCAGACCGTGCGCATGGGCAGCATCGAAGCCCTGCGTCCGGTGAAGATCGAAGGCACCAAGACCCCGATCGGCGCGGGTGCCGGCGCGGTCGTCGGTGGTGTCGCCGGTAGCGGCGTCGGTGGCGGTCGCGGCAGCCTGGTCGCGGCGGTGATCGGTGCGGTGGCGGGCGGCCTGCTCGGCTCCGCGGCGGAAGAGGGCCTCACCAAGACCCAGGGCGTCGAGATCACCGTGCGTGAAGACGACGGCAGCATGCGTGCCTACGTCCAGGAGGTCGAGCCGAACCAGGTGTTCCGCGTCGGCCAGCGCGTGCGCATCCTCACCGTGGACGGTACCAGCCGCGTCAGCCCCTGATCTTCCCACTCATTCGCCGCCCGCGCCGCCTTCGCCTGCCGGCCGGGCGGTGCTTTCCCCGCTCCGCTCTCCGCTTTCCCTTCCCTCGGCGAATTCGTCGGAATCAAATCGAGCTTTTGCAGCCTAACCCCGGTGCGTATCGGCTTTTCGCGGGGGCGACGGTGGCGCGTTCAGTTTTAGTAATACTTATATCCATGACGCTAGATCGATAGTTACGGATAATCGAAGGCCACCCGCGCGACTGGAACAAGGGACCCGCTCATGGTGCTAGCGCTGATCATCGCCTTGCCGTTCATTGGCGTACTGCTGAGTGCGTTCGTGGGCCGCGGTGGGCGACCGGTCAGTGCCCTCGGCGCCGCCGTCGCGCCCTTCGCCGCGCTGGCCTTGCTGCTGGCGCAATACCCGGCGGTGTTCGCCGGCGAGCACCTCGTCTACCGGCTGGAGTGGATGCCGGCGCTGGGCCTGAACCTCAGCCTGCGCCTCGACGGCCTGGGTTTTCTCTTCGCGCTGCTGATCCTCGGCATCGGCCTGCTGGTGATCCTCTACGCCCGCTACTATCTGGCGAGAAGCGAGCCCATGGGGCGCTTCTTCGCCTTCCTGCTGCTGTTCATGGGCGCCATGCTTGGCGTCGTACTGGCCGATAACCTGCTGCTGATGCTGCTGTTCTGGGAGCTGACCAGCCTTTCGTCGTTCCTCCTGATCGGCTTCTGGAACGGCGCCAGCGACGCGCGCAAGGGCGCGCGCATGGCGCTGACGGTGACCGGTTTCGGCGGGCTGGCGCTGCTCGCCGGCATTCTGTTGATCGGGCAGATCGTCGGCAGCTTCGAGCTGCCTGCGGTGCTCGCGGCAGGCGACCGGATTCGCGCCCACGCGCTCTATCCCGTGGCGTTGATCCTGGTGCTCCTCGGCGCGTTCACCAAGTCCGCGCAGTTCCCCTTCCATTTCTGGCTGCCGCAGGCGATGGCCGCGCCGACGCCGGTGTCTGCCTATCTGCACTCGGCGACCATGGTCAAGGCTGGCGTGTTCCTGCTCGCGCGTCTGTATCCGGCGCTGTCGGGGACCGACTGGTGGTTCTACCTGGTCGGCCTGACCGGCATGGCGACGCTGTTGTTCGGCTCGGTGATGGCGCTGTTCCAGCACGACCTCAAAGGGCTGCTGGCCTACTCGACGATCAGCCATCTCGGCCTGATCACGCTGCTGTTCGGTCTCGACAGCGACCTGTCCAACGTCGCCGCGATCTTCCACATCATCAACCACGCCACCTTCAAGGCCTCGCTGTTCATGGCCGCGGGAATCATCGACCACGAGACCGGCAGCCGCGACCTGCGCCGCCTGGCCGGCCTCTGGAGGTTCATGCCGCACACAGCCGTGTTGGCGATGGTGGCCTGCCTGGCGATGGCCGGGGTACCGCTGCTGAACGGCTTCCTCAGCAAGGAGATGTTCTTCAGCGAGACCCTCGGGCAGAACCTGCTGGGCGGTTTCAACTGGGTGATTCCGGCGGCGGCGACGCTGGCCGGGGTCTTCTCCGTGGCCTATTCGCTGCGTTTCATCCATGACGTGTTCTTCAACGGCGCGCCGCGCGACCTGCCGATCTACCCGCCCCACGAACCGCCGCGCTTCATGAAGATTCCGGTGGAGGTGCTGGTGCTGCTGTGCCTGCTGGTCGGCATGCTCCCGGCCTACACCGTGGCGCCGCTGCTCGCCGCGGCGGCCGCCTCCAGCCTGGGTGGTGCGCTGCCCGAGTACAGCCTGGCGATCTGGCATGGCTTCAACCTGCCGCTGGCGATGAGCGTCGTCGCGCTGGCCGGCGGAATGGTCGTCTATGCCTGCCGCCGGGCGCTGTACCGCTGGTACGAAGGGCTGCCGGCGATCGATTCGAAAGCCGTGTTCGAGGCGCAGGTGCAGGCCAGCGTGAGCGCGGCGCGGCGCCTCACCGAATGGCTGGAGAACGGCTCGCTGCAACGCTACCTGGCGCTGATGCTGGGCAGCGCGCTGCTCTGCGTGGCGGTCGCGTTGGGGCCGCTGCACGCGCTGGAGGGCGGCGTGCGCCTGTCGCCGCTGGACCCGATCGGCGTGCTCGGCCTGGGCATCCTGATGCTCAGCGGGCTGCTCACCGTCGGCTTCCATCGTCGCCGGCTGCCGGCGTTGATGATCCTCAGCGTGGCCGGCCTGCTGGTGACCCTGACCTTCGCCCGCTACTCGGCGCCGGACCTGGCCCTGACCCAGCTCAGCGTCGAGCTGGTGACGCTGATCCTGCTGGTGCTGGCCCTGTTCTTCATGCCCGATCGCACGCCGGCGGAATCCAGCAGCCTGCGCGCCTTCCGCGACCTGATCCTGGCCAGCGGCAGCGGCATTCTCGTGGCGCTGCTGGCCTTCGCGGTGATGACCCGCCCCTACGACGGCATCGCCTCGTTCTTCCTGGAGAACGCGTTGACCGGCGGGGGCGGCAGCAACGTGGTCAACGTGATCCTGGTGGACTTCCGCGGCTTCGACACGATGGGCGAAATCTGCGTGCTGGCGATCGCCGCGGTAGGCGTCTACGGCCTGCTGCGTGGCCTGCACCTTCCGCATCCGCTGCACGATCGCAACGGCCGGCGTTGGTCGACCGACAGCCATCCGATGATCCTCGACAGCCTGTCGCGAGTGATGCTGCCGCTGGCGCTGCTGGTCTCGGCGTACATCTTCCTGCGCGGCCACAACCAGCCGGGCGGCGGTTTCATCGCCGGGCTGATCACCGCGGTCGCGCTGATCCTGCAGTACATCGCTCACGGCGTCGGCTGGACCCAGCAGCGGCTGCCGTGGAGCCTGCATGCGCTGGCCGGCAGCGGAATCCTCGTCGCCGGTCTCTGCGGTGTCGGCAGCTGGGTGTTCGGTCACGAATTCCTCACCAGCGCCTTCGGCCACTTCGAGATTCCGCTGATCGGCGAGGTGGAGCTGGCCAGCGCGCTGTTCTTCGACCTCGGCGTGTACCTCACGGTGCTCGGCGCCACCCTGCTGATCCTGTCCAACATCGGCCACGTCAGCCAGGACGAAAGCAGCCAGGAGGTGCTCTGATGGAAGCCCTGTTCGCGGTCACCCTTGGCGTCCTCACCGCCTGCGGCGTCTACCTGCTGCTGCGCGCGCGAGTGTTCCCGGTGGTGATGGGCCTGACCCTGATTTCCTACGCAGTGAACCTCTTCCTGTTCGGCATGGGCCGCTTGAACAGCGGCATGCCGGCGGTGCTCGGCAAGACCGGGGAGTACGCCGACCCGGTGCCCCAGGCGTTGGTGCTGACCGCCATCGTCATTGGTTTCGCCATGACCGCCTTCGTCGTGGTGTTGTCGTTGCGCGCGCTCGGCGAGGTGAAATCCGATCACGTGGATGGGGAGGAGCCGCGCGAATGAAGCATGCGCTGATCCTGCCGATCCTCCTGCCGATGTTCACCGGCGCGCTGTTGCTGGCCGCCGCGCGGATGCCGCTGGGCCTGCGCCGCGGCGTGTCGCTGGGCGCCACCTGGCTGCTGCTGCCGCTGAGCATCCTGTTGCTGGCGCAGGCCAGCGACGGCCAGCTGCGCCTCTATGCGCTGGGTGGCTGGCAGCCGCCGTTCGGCATCGTCCTGCTGCTCGACCGGTTGAGCGCGCTGATGCTGCTGGTGACCGCGGTGCTGGCCGGCTTCGTCGCGCTCTACGCCTGCCGCGGCGACGACGAGCGCGGCAGCGACTTCCACGCGCTGCTGCAGTTCCAGCTGATGGGCATCAACGGCGCCTTCCTGACGGGCGATCTGTTCAACCTGTTCGTCTTCTTCGAGATCCTGCTGATCGCCTCCTACTGCCTGTTGCTGCACGGCGGTGGCGCGCAGCGGGTGCGTGCGGGCATGCATTACGTGCTGCTCAACCTGCTCGGCTCATCGTTCTTCCTGCTCGGTGTCGGCACCCTCTACGGGCTCACGGGCACCCTGAACATGGCCGACCTGGCGCTGCGCATCGGACAGGCGGCGCCGAGCGAGACGCCGTTGCTGGCCGCCGCCGGCTTCCTGCTGCTGGTGGTTTTCGCGCTGAAGGCGGCGGTCCTGCCGCTGTACTTCTGGCTGCCGCGTGCCTATGCCAGCGCCACCGCGCCGGTGGCGGCGCTGTTCGCGATCATGACCAAGGTCGGGCTCTACGCGATCCTGCGGGTGTTCACCCTGCTTTATGGCAGCGAGGCCGGCGAACTGGCCAACCTGGCGCGCGACTGGTTGTGGCCGCTGGCGCTGCTCACGGTGATCGGCGGGGCGCTCGGTGCGCTGGGGGCGCGCACGCTGCAGATGCTGCTGGGTTACCTGATGATCCTCTCGGTCGGCACCTTGCTGGCCGGCATCGCGCTGGGCTCGCCGGCGTCCATCGCCGCGCTGCTGTATTACCTGATCCACAGCACCTGGATTTCTGCAGGGCTGTTCCTGCTCGCCGACCTGATCGCCCGCCAGCGCGGTGAGCAGGCCGGCGCACTGACGGCCGGGCCGGCGCTGCAGCAGCCGTTGCTGCTCGGCGGGATGTTCTTCGTCGGCGCTATCGCCATCGCCGGGCTGCCGCCGTTCTCCGGGTTCATCGGCAAGCTGCTGCTGTTGCGCGCGGCGCCGATGGGTTACCCGACGCTGCTGCTGTGGACGGTGCTGCTGACGGGCGGGCTTTGCGCGCTGGTGGCGCTGAGCCGGGCTGGCAGTACGCTGTTCTGGCGCGCAAGCGGGCAGCCGTCGGTGACCGTCGAGCACGACCCGCTGCGCCTGATCGCCAGCAGCGGGCTGCTGCTCGGCGCGCCGCTGCTGGTGCTGGCCGGCGGGCCGCTGCAGGCCTACCTGCAGGCGACGGCGGAACAGCTGCTGGACCTGGCGCCCTACCTGCGGATCGTCGGAGGTGGCGCATGAAGCGGCTGTTACCGCAGCCGGGCCTTAGCCTGTTGCTGATCGTCATGTGGCTGTTGCTGACCAACAGCCTGAACCTTGGCCAGCTCCTCCTGGGCGGCCTGCTCGGCGTCGCCATTCCGCTGCTCTGCCGGCGTTTCCTGCTCGAGGTGCCGCCCGTGCGCAAGCCGGCGAAGCTGGTGAGTTTCGCCCTGCTGGTGCTCTACGACATCGTCATCGCCAACGTGCATGTGGCAAGGCTGGTGCTCGGCCGGCGCGACCGGTTGCGTCCGGCCTTCGTCGAGGTGCCCATCGAGATTCGCGACGAGTTCGTCCTCGCGGTGCTCTCCAGCGTGCTGTCGCTGACGCCGGGCACCGTGTCCGCCGGCCTCAGTCCCGATCACTCCCGGCTGTTGCTGCACGTGCTCGATCTCGAGGATGCCGACGACCTGGTGGCGCAGGTGAAGACCCGCTACGAAGCCCCGTTGCTGGAGATATTCGAATGTTCGCCTACGTGATTCCGCTGTGCCTGGCGATGCTTGCGCTCGCCGTGGTGCTCAACCTGCTGCGCCTGATCGAGGGGCCGGACATGCCGGACCGCGTGCTGGCGCTGGATACGCTGTCGATCAACGCGCTGGCGCTGATCGTCCTGCTCGGCATCTGGCTGCGCAGCGGCACCTTCTTCGAGGTCGCGCTGCTGATCGCGGTGATGGGTTTCGTCACCACCGTGGCGCTGGGCAAACACCTGCTGCACGGCGACATCATCGATTGACGGGCCGGACGACCTCTTAAGGCCTCGCGGGAGACGACATGAACATCTGGATCGAAATCGCGGTATCGGCGCTGTTGCTGCTCGGCTGCAGCTTCGCGCTGATCGGCGCCATCGGCCTGTACCGGCTGCCGGACTTCTTCACCCGCCTGCACGGCCCGACCAAGGCGACGACGCTGGGCGTCGGCAGCCTGATCGTCGCCTCGATGCTGTTCTTCGCCGGGAGCGAGCACCGGCTCAGCCTGCACGAGCTGTTGCTGGCGATCTTCCTGTTCATCACCGCGCCGGTCAGCGCGCACATGCTGGCGCGGGCGGCGCTGCAGCAGAAGGTCAGGCTGGTCGAGCGCACCCGCGGCCAGCCCAGGGAAGAGTGACACGCGCACAGTTTTGCCGGCTGGCTGTGCCTGTGCCCGCCAAACCGCCGCCGTTAGACTGACGGCCTTTTTTCACGGGAGCAGGTCATGGCGGGGCAGGGTAAGGGAGTGGCGGTGGGTTGCCTGATTCTGGCGACCGCACTCTGGGCCAGCGCCTTCATCGGGTTGAAGATCGCCTTCGCCGAGCTGCCGCCGCTGTGGGTGATCTTCGGTCGCATGGCGCTCGGCAGCCTGGTGTTCCTGCTCGCCTGGCGCTGGCGCGGGCAGATGCGCTACCAGGCCGGCGACTGGAAGTATCTGCTCGGCCTGGCGGTCTGCGAGCCGTGCCTGTACTTCATCTTCGAGTCCATCGCCCTGCAGCACACCAGCGCGGCCCAGGCCGGGATGGTCACCGCGCTGCTGCCGTTGCTGGTGGCGATCGGTGCGTTTTTCTTCCTGCGCGAGAAGATCAGCCGCAGCATGTGGGCGGGCTTCTTCGTCGCCATGCTCGGCGCGGTCTGGCTGAGCCTGGCCGGCGAGTCCGACGAGCACGCCAGCGCGCCCTTGCTGGGCAACTTCTTCGAGTTCCTCGCCATGCTCAGCGCGGCCGGCTACACGCTGCTGGTCAAGCACCTGGCCGAGCGTTACTCGCCGTTCCTGCTCACCGCGCTGCAGGCGTTCATCGGCGCGCTGTTCTTCCTGCCGCTGGCGGCCTGGCACGAGCCCTGGCCAAGCCACTTCAGCGCCACCGGCCTCGCCGCGGTGGCCTACCTCGGGATCGTCGTCACGGTCGGCGCCTACGGTCTGTTCAATTTCGGCGTCAGCCACCTGCCGGCCGCGCAGGCCTCGGGCTTCACCAACCTGATCCCGGTGTTCACCCTGATCTTCGCCGTGCTGCTGCTCGGCGAGCGCCTCAATGCGACCCAGATGGTCGCCGTGGTGCTGGTGTTCGCCGGTGTCGCCCTGAGCCAGTGGCGCAACACGCCGCCGACGCCGCGCGGCATCCTCGACTGAGCCAGCGCGGAAAACCCCTCCACAGCAGGAGACCAGCATGAGCGACCCACGCCTGGAAAACGCGACGTCCGCCGACGCCGAGCGGCTTCTCGCGTTTCTCTTCGAGCACGCGCGAAACCCCTGGAACTACCTGCCCGAAGAGCCGCTGCGCGAGCACTTCGCCGGGCTGGCGGAGGGCAAGGTGGAAGCGCTGATGGCGTGGGTCGACGGCGAGCTGGCGGGCTTCGTGAGCTTCCAGACGTCGCGCTACTTCGCCCGCTACCAGCCCGCCGAGTCGCGCGACCGCCCGCACGGCTACATCAGCGAAACCGCCGTGCATCCGGGATATGCGGGGAAAGGCCTGGGATCACTGTTGCTGGGCGCGGCGGTGCGTCGGCTGGAGGGGCGGGGCGTCGATGCGGTGTTCATCGATCGCCACGAGGAGAACGCCGCCTCGGCGGGAATGATGCGCAAGGCCGGCTTCGTCGCGGTGGACACCTACGCCGATCCCGACCGCCGCCCCGAGGGTTCGGGGCGGACGACCGTCTGCGTGTATCGGTTGGCGTAGGGAGGGCGATCAGGCCCCGGTCCACTCCAGCAGCACGTCCAGCATGCGGTTGGAGAACGCCCACTCGTTGTCGTACCAGGCCATCACCTTGACCATGTCGCCCTGCACGCGGGTGTGGTTGAGGTCGACCACGCAGGACACCGGGTAACCGTTGAAGTCGTGCGACACCAGCGGCAGCTCGTTGCATTCCATCACACCGGGCGGCAGCGCCGCGGCGCCGGCCTGCAGGGCGGCATTGACGGCGGCGACGTCGGTCGGCCGTTCGGCGGTGAAGGTCAGGTCGACCAGCGACACGTTCGGCGTCGGTACGCGCACCGACATGCCGTCTAGGCGCCCGGCCAGCTCCGGCAGCACCAGGCCGATGGCCTTGGCCGCGCCGGTGCTGGTGGGAATCATCGACAGCGCGGCGGCACGCGAGCGGTAGAGGTCCTTGTGCTCCTTGTCGAGCAGGTTCTGGTCGTTGGTGTAGCTGTGGATGGTGGTCATCAGGCCCTGGCGAATGCCCACCGCGTCGTGCAGCACCTTGGCCAGCGGCGCCAGGCAGTTGGTGGTGCATGAGGCGTTGGAAACGATGGTCTGCTCGCCGAGCTTGTCGTGGTTGACGCCGTAGACCACGGTCAGGTCGGCGCTGTCCATCGGATGCGAGAGCAGCACGCGCTTGGCGCCGGCGGTGAAGTGCTGGGCCGCCAGTTCGCGGGTCTTCATCTTGCCGGTGCATTCGAGCACCACATCGACGCCCAGGCCGGTCCACGGCAGCTCGGCCGGCGAGCGCACGCTGAGCAGCTGGATGTCCTGGCCCTGGATTCGCATCTTGTCGCCGGCCAGCCCGACCTCGCCGTGGAAGCGGCCGAAGGTGGAGTCGAAACGGGTCAGGTGGGCGAGGGTGTTGTAGTCGCCGAGGTCGTTGATCGCCTCCAGCCGAATGCGGTCCTGCAGACCGCGTTCATAGAGCGAGCGAACCAGGGCGCGGCCGATACGGCCGTAACCATTGATGGCAATGCGCAACATGAGCTATGTCCTTTTCGGGTAAGTGGCTGACACCTGCTTAGGCCCTTCGAGACTACTCGTGTTCGGCAGAGAATGGCGCCGTTGAGCGGCCGGCGCATTGCGAAAATGTCGCGCGATGTGAGCGTGCCGGGTGCCGGGTGCCGGAGCGCCGCAGCCGGCAGCCGGCAGCCGTCGCGGGCTCCGGCGTTACTGCGTGCGGGCGCCGCCGAAGTAGGCGCAGCCGCGCTGAACCTGCCCGTCCACGCGCAATTCGGCGGAAAGGCTCTGCACTGCGCCGGTCTTCGCATCCACGCAGCGTTGCGGGGCGATCCACAGTTCGAGGCGTTGACCGTTGGCCTCGCTGGTCAGGTTGAGGCGGCCCTCGGGAAGCTGCTCCTCCAGATACGGCAGTGCCTGCGTCGGCTGGCCGCTGCGTTCGAGCATCAGCCCGCGCTCGCCAACCTCGACGCTCCAGTCCGGCTGCTGGCCGCCGGCGTGCAGCAGCAGGCGCGGGTAGTTGGGGTTTTCGCAGCCGTGCGCGTCGTTCTGCAGGCGATAGCGCTGCTCGACCTTGAACTCGCCGTCTGTACCCTCGACCCGTGACGCACCGTAGAACCCGCTCAGGTCGGCGAACAGCGGCCCGCTGCCGCCGCCGAGCAGCTCGCGGGCGTCCTCCAGCAGGCCGATGCCGGCGGCGTCCGTCACGGCGAAGTGGCGCTGTTCCTGGCAGGGGCCCAGCAGCATCTGGCCATCGACCAGGTTGAGTTCGCCCTGCAGGCGCACCGGCGGCTTCGGCGCGCCATCGTTGGCGGGGTTGTAGACGCAGCCGGCGAACAGCGGCAGCAGGGCGTAGATCCAGTAGCGGACGGGCATGCGGGTCTCCTCGAAGTGCCGCCACGTTACTCAGCCGGACCGGCCCGCACAAGCGCCCGCTGGCGACGCCGGGCGAGAATAAAAACCGATGATTGGGCGCTGGCGGCTTCCGCCGGGCGCGGGTTCGCCTCTATGCTTGGCGCATTCGGCCACGTTGACCTTGGGGCCGCCTGCTGCGGTCACCCTATCGTGTCGATTCGCTTCAAACTCACTCTGCTGGTGATGGCGGTTCTCGCGCCCACGCTGATCGCCTCGCTCCTCGCCATCGGCTATGTCTATCAGGATCAGCGCGTTCGCGTTGCCCAGAGCATGCGCGAGACGACCCGCGCGCTGGCGCTGGCGGTGGACCGCGACATCGCCCAGCGCAATGCGATCATCCGCACCCTGAGCAGCGTGCCCTCGCTGTCGCTCGCCGACCTGGAACGCTTCTACACCACCGCCCGCGACGTCGCCGACTCGTGGGAAAACTCGATCATTCTCGTCGACACCCAGGGCCAGCAACTGCTCAATACGCGCATGCCGTTCGGCGCCGAGCTGCCGCACACGCCTTTCCTCGCTACGCCGCTGGACGATCCGGCGGCGGAATTCGACGTCACCAACCTGTACATGGCGCCGATCGGCAAGCAGTACAGCTTTTCGGTGCGCCGCCCGATCTACATCGACGGCACCCTTCGCTATTTCCTCTCCATGGGCTCGTTCGCCAACCAGATCAACGAGGTGCTGGTGGATCAGAACCTGCCCAAGGGCTGGCTCGGCACGGTGGTGGATGGCAGCGGCCGGATAGTGGCGCGCAACATCTCGCCGGAGGCGTTCATCGGCAAGCACGTCACCGGGCCGATCGCCGAGGCGCTGGGGGGCAGCGAGGAGGGATTCCGGGAAACCGTGTCGCTGGACGGCATCCCTCTGTTGTCCTTCTACGCCCGCTCGCCGGAATCCGGCTGGTCGGTGATCATCGGCCTGCCGATCAGCGAGGTACGCCAGAGCGCGGTGCAGGCGATGACCGTCGTCGGCGTCTTCGCCCTGTTGCTGATCGGCGTCGCCACGCTGCTGGCATTCTGGGTCGGCCGGCGGATCACCCGGCCGCTGCGCATGCTCGACGCCACCGCCCAGGCCATGGGCCGCGGCGAGGCGGTGCATCCGGCGTCCACCGGGATGTCCGAAATCGACCGCACGGCGGCGGTGCTGGCCCAGGCCAGCGAACGCATCCAGAACGCCAGCGCGGAAATGAGCGCGCGGGTCGCGGCGGCGGTGGAGCAGGTCGAACGCTCGCAGAAGGCCATGCAGCAGACGCAGAAGCTCGAGGCCCTCGGCCGTCTCACCGGCGGCATCGCCCATGACTTCAACAACCTGCTGCAGACGCTGACCATCGGCCTGCAACTGGCCGACATGGCCTCCAGCGATCCGCGGGCGAAGAAGGCCATCGAGGCGTGCAACAAGTCGGTGGTGCGCGGCACCAAGCTGACCCGCCAGTTGATGGCGTTCGGCCGGCACAAGGTGGAAGAGACCCGGCACGTCGACCTGCTCCAGCTGATCGTCGAGATGGGCGACCTGCTCGACGGCGCGCTGCCAGGCCGCATCGGTCTGACCCTCGAACTGCCCGAGCGGCCCTGGCCGGTGTTCATCGACCCGCTGCAATGCGAGCTGGCGGTGCTCAACCTGGTGTTCAACGCCCGCGATGCGATGCCCCGCGGCGGCAAGGTCACGCTTTCCCTGGCACAGCGCGCGGTCGCCGAGGGCGAGATCGAGGGTCTCGCCGCCGGCGCCTATGCCGAGCTGTGTATCGTCGACAGCGGCGAGGGCATGAGCGAGGAGGTGATGTCCAAGGCCTTCGAGCCGTTCTTCACCACCAAGAATGTCGGCGAAGGCACCGGGCTCGGCCTGGCGCAGGTGTACGGCTTCGCCAGCCAGGCGCACGGCACGGTGCTGCTGCAGAGCGCGCCGGGCGAAGGCACGCGGGTCCGGGTGTTGTTGCCGATGAGCCAGGAGGAGGGCAGCGTGCCCCTCGAGGCGGGTGCCGGACCGCGGCCCGACGTGCATTCGGCCCGCGTGCTGCTGGTCGACGACGACCCGCTGGTGCGCGACGTGGTCGCTCCCGCGTTGCGCGAGCTGGGGTTCAGGGTCGAGGTGGTCGGCAATGCCGACGAGGCCCTGCAGCGCTACCGCGAGCGGCGCGGCGGAGCGGGCAAGCCGCGTTTCGACATCGTCTTCTCCGACATCGTCATGCCCGGCACGCTGGACGGCATCGGCCTGGCGCAGGCCCTGCGCGAACAGGAGCCGAACCTGCCGATCGTCCTCGCCACCGGCTACACCGAGCGTGCGCCGAGCGACTACGGCTTCACCGTGCTGTCGAAACCCTACGACGTGCAGACGCTGGTCGAGGCGTTACGCGCGGAACTGGTCAGGACGGCGCGCTGATCCGCTCTCAGGGCAATGCCTTCTCTGCGAACGAGCGGACTTCCAACCCCAGCTGCGCGCGAAAGCTCTCCATGTCGAACATCGTGCAGATTTCCTCGATCTGGCCCATGCGGTCGAAGCGCCAGAAGGCCATCGCGGAAATCGCCAGGATCTTGTCGCTCGGCGGATAACCGAGCGCCGGTTTGGCGATGCAGCCGATCAGCGTGCTCCAAGTGGCCACCTGGTCGCCCTCCGCGACGCAGTCCTCGATGATCACTTCAAGGTCCGGCATGGCGTCGCGAATCTGCTCCACCATGGCGATGAAGCCTTCGCCGTTCAGCGCATGTCCGACGAAGGAACTCTTGTAGAGGAAATTCGGACTGTGCAGGTGGCCAACCAGGTGCAGATGGCCCTTGTTCCAGCTCAGTTCGATGTGGCGGCGGACCACCCGTTTCATTTCTTCCCGTTGCATGGCGCACTCCCTGGCGCAATTGTCGCGGGCATTCTAAACCGTGGGGCCTGCGCTACAGCCAGCCGGCCAGTTGTAACGCCTTGTAGCCGGCGAACAGTGCGAGAACGGCGAAGCAGGCGGCGGCGAGGCGATGGATCAGCGTCAGCGGCAGGCGATCGGCGGCGAAATTGCCAGCCAGTACCACTGGCACGTTGGCCACCAGCATGCCCATCGTGGTGGCGAGTACCACCAGCAGGAAGTGCGGGTACTGCGCGGCCAGCATCACCGTGGCGATCTGCGTCTTGTCGCCCATCTCGGCGAGGAAGAAGGCGATCAGCGTGGTCAGGAACGGCCCGTAGCGCTTGAGCTTGGAGTCTTCGTCGTCGTCCAGCTTGTCGGGGATCAGCGTCCACACCGCCACTGCGGCGAAAGCCAGCGCGAGGATGGTGTGCAGCACCGCCGGGGAGAAGAACCCGGCGACCAGATTGCCGACGTAGCCGGCGACGAAGTGGTTGGCCAGTGTGGCCGCCACCATGCCCCAGATGATCGGCCAGGGGCGTCGGAAACGTGCCGCGAGCAGCAAGGCGAGCAACTGCGTCTTGTCGCCGATTTCAGCCAGCGCAACGATCAGGGTAGGGACGAACAGGGATTCCAGCAAAGTAGCTTCCTGAGGGGCGGGTCGACAAATTCACCATGACACGCACCGCCTTCCCGCCCCGGGTAAGGTGTACGTGTCATAGGTCTTGTCGAACCTGGAAACGCAGCCGGGCGGCTGGATTCCGGGTCGCACGCACCATGGTCTGTGGACCAAGCATGTTGATGCGTGCCGGGCGAGCGGAAGCTCGCGGGAGACTACTCCCCTAGGACGGGGCGCATTGTGCCCAAGCGTTGCCGTCCGGGCAAGCACCGGGCGCGCCTGTTCCGGCGGGCGGATGGCCATTTGCCCACGGCGCCGCGCGCGGCGCACGCGAGGCTAGCCGCGGTTGGCCTGATACACGCGGAATCCGTCGTCTTCGGCCAGCGTGCGACAGGCGCCCAGGTGCTGCTCGATCAGCGGCGCATAGCGCAGGAAGCTGTTCGCCACGAGGCGCATCTGGCCCTTGCCGAGCAGGTGGCTGGCCGCCTCGCGCAGCAGGGTTTCGGTGGCCTGGTAGTCGGTGTGCACACCCTGGTGGAAGGGCGGGTTGCTGATGATCGCGGCCAGTTCGCGGGGCGCGCAGCGAATGCCGTCGCCAGCGATCACCTCGGCGTCCAGCCCGTTCGCCGCCAGCGTCAGCCGGCTGCTGGCGACGGCGAAGGCATCGACGTCCAGCAGCGTCACCGCGCTGTCCGGATAGCGCCGTTTCAGCGTGGCACCGATCACGCCGGCACCGCAGCCGAAATCCAGCAGCGGACCGCTCGGCAGGCCGTCCAGATGCAGCAGCAGCAGGGCGCTGCCGCGATCCAGGCGACCGTGGCTGAACACGCCCGGCAGGCTGACCACCTGCAGCGGGCCGTCCGCCAGCGACAGGCTGAAGGTCTGCGCCAGCGCGTTCAGGTCCGGCGCGGGCGGCGGGGTTTCCACGCTTACCTGCCACAGCTGGCAATGCCGGGCGCTGTCCAGCTTGCGCGGCTTGCCGTAGGCGGCCAGTTGCTGTTTGCCGGCGCGTTCGATGCCACCGCGCTTCTCGCCGACGAGGTACAGCGCGGCGCCCGGCAGGCGGGCTGCCAGCGCCTGCAGCAGGTAGTCGGCGAGTTCGCGGGATTTCGGCAGGAACAGCACGGCGCTGTCGAAGTCCGTATCCGGCACTTCGACGCCGAAGTGGCTGCGCCCGGCAAAGCGGGCCTCGAGCGCCGACTGGTCGCCGGCGTGCCAGCTCCAGCCGCTGGCGGCCGGCAGCGAGCCGAGCAGGTCATCGGCCGGGAGACCGGCCAGCAGTACACGGCCGCCGAACAGCTCGGCCTGGCGCAGCAATACTTCACTTCGCGGATCCATGCGTCCCCCAGCGAAAAAAGCGGCTAGCTTAGCCGACCACGCGCACGGCGGCGCCCTTGAAGAACGCCTCGGCGCTTTCCGCCAGCTGGCCGACGATGCGCTGGCGGGCTTCGCGGCTGCCCCAGGCGCTGTGCGGGGTGACGATCAGCCGGGGAATGTCCGCATCAAGCAGCGGGTTGCCGTTCTTCGGCGGTTCCACGGTGAGCACGTCGGTGGCGGCGCCGCCGAGATGGCCGCTGCGCAGCGCGGCGGCGAGGGCCGGCTCGTTGACCAGGCCGCCGCGTCCGGTGTTGACGAGGAAGGCGCCCGGTTTCATCAGGGCGATCTGCTCGGCGCCGATCAGGTCGCGGGTCTGTTCGGTCAGTGGGCAGTGCAGGGTCAGCGCGTCGATCTGCGGCAGCAGTTCATCCAGCGGCAGGCGACCGTCGCGCACCGGGCGCCCCGGCAATTGGCCGATCAGCACGCGCATGCCGAAGGCTTCGGCGAGGCGGGCGACGGCGCTGCCGAGTTCGCCATGTCCGAGCAGCCCCAGGGTCTTGCCGGCCAGTTCGACGATCGGGAAATCCAGCAGGCAGAACTGCTCCGACTGCTGCCAGCGCCCGGCGCGCACGGCGGCCTGGTAATCCTGCAGGCGGGTCGCCAGGGCGAGCAGCAGCAACAGGGTGTGCTGCGCCACCGACGGCGTGCCGTAACCCTGGCAGTTGCACACGGTAACGCCGTGCGCGCGGGCGGCGGCCAGGTCGATGTTGTTGGTGCCGGTGGCGGACACCAGGACCAGCTTGAGATCGGGGCAGGCAGCGAAGGCGGCGGCATCCAGCGGCACCTTGTTGCTGATCGCCACGCTGTGGCCCTGGAGGCGTTCGATCACCTGCGCGGGCGTGGTTTTCTCGTGCAGGGTCAGCTCGGCGAAAACCTGGCGCAGCGGTGAAAGGTCGAGGTCGCCCAGGTCGAGGGAGGTGTAGTCGAGGAACACGGCGCTGCTGTTTTGCATCAGCTGTACCTTCTTCTTGGAGTGTGAGGACAAAGACGCCCAGCCTACCAGAGCTGAAAACCCGAATGGCCGTCGCCGAACCTACGGATGCACCGGCCGCGCCCGAGCGGCGGGCTGAACCGTGCCGAGGCGCCGTTTTTTCGTCCTCGCCGGGCGCCGGAAATCATTCTTTTGACTGATTTGCTCGGCGCATCGCCCCCCTAGAGTGCGCGGCATAACAACAAAGCTCGCGAACAGGTGCCTCATGTTGCAGACCCGTATCATCCCTCCGGCGCAGAATGCGCACGCCTATCCCTTGCTGATCAAAAGCCTGCTGCTGTCCGGCAGCCGCTACGAGAAGACCCGCGAGATCGTCTATCGCGACAAGCTGCGCTACAGCTATGCCACCTTCAACGAGCGCGTTGCGCGCCTGGCCAACGTGCTGGGCGCGGCGGGCGTGAAGGCGGGCGACACCGTGGCGGTGATGGACTGGGACAGTCATCGCTATCTGGAGTGCATGTTCGCCATCCCGATGATCGGGGCGGTGCTGCACACCATCAACATTCGCCTGTCCGCCGAGCAGATCCTCTACACCATGAACCACGCCGAGGACCGCTTCGTGCTGGTCAACGCCGAGTTCGTGCCGCTCTACCAGGGCATCGCCGCGCAGCTGACCACGGTGCAGCGCACGCTGCTGCTCACCGATGGCGAAGCGCAGGACGCCGACCTGCCCGAGCTGGTCGGCGAGTACGAAAGCCTGCTCGCACAGGCGTCGCCGCACTACGACTTCCCCGACTTCGACGAGAACTCTGTGGCCACGACGTTCTACACCACCGGCACCACGGGCAATCCCAAGGGGGTCTATTTCAGTCACCGGCAACTGGTGCTGCACACCCTCGCGCTGGCCTCCACCATCGGCGCGCTGGACAGCATCCGCCTGATGGGCACCGACGACGTCTACATGCCGATCACGCCGATGTTCCACGTGCATGCCTGGGGCGTGCCCTACGTGGCGACCATGCTCGGGGTGAAGCAGGTCTATCCCGGGCGCTATGACCCGGAGTTGCTGGTCGAGTTGTGGAAGCGCGAGAAGGTGACCTTCTCCCACTGCGTGCCGACCATCCTGCAGATGGTGCTCAACGCCCGCGCGGCGAAGGGCGTGGATTTCGCCGGCTGGAAGATCATCATCGGCGGCAGCGCGCTTACCCGTGCGCTCTATGACACTGCCAAGTCGCGTGGCATTCAGCTCACCGCGGCCTACGGCATGTCCGAGACCTGCCCGCTGATCTCCTGCGCCCATCTCAACGAAGAGCTGCGCGCCGGCAACGAGGACGAGCGCATCACCTACCGCATCAAGGCGGGCGTTCCGGTGCCCCTGATCGAGGCCGCACTGGTCGATGGCGACGGGCGTTTCCTCCCCGCCGATGGCGAATCCCAGGGCGAACTGGTGCTGCGCGCGCCCTGGCTGACGCAGGGCTACTTCAACGAGCCGGAGAAGAGCGAGGAGTTGTGGGAAGGCGGGTGGATGCACACCGGCGATGTGGCGACCGTGGACGGCATGGGTGTGATCGACATCCGCGACCGCATCAAGGACGTGATCAAGACCGGTGGCGAGTGGATTTCCTCGCTGACCCTCGAGGATCTGATCAGCCGCGATCCCGCGGTACGCGAAGTGGCGGTGGTCGGTGTGCCCGATCCGCAGTGGGGCGAGCGCCCGTTCGCGCTGATCGTCGTCCATGAAGGGCACGTGCTCGACGCACGGACGGTCAAGGACCACCTCAAGCCTTTCGTAGAACAGGGGCACATCAACAAGTGGGCGATTCCGTCGCAGATCGGCCTTGTTACCGATATTCCCAAGACCAGTGTGGGGAAGCTGGACAAGAAGCGTATCCGCCTGGACATCGCCACCTGGCAGGCGGCCGGAAGCGAGTTTCTGTCGACCTTGTAAGCGCCATGTAGCCAAGTGTAGCAACGTGACCGATCAGTCAAACAAGCGTTTGGCTTGGTAATTGCTCTTCGACATCACCCCGCTCGCGGGAACCCGTTGAAAACGGACGGGACGGGGAAGTGGAGGGTCCTGCAAATCACACTTTCGAGGGATCAAGCAGTACTACCCGCTGGCTATAGTCACTCCGCACCATCCATAACAAAAAACACAATGGAGTAGCGTCGATGCAAAAGATCAAACAGACCTGGCGTCTGGCCAAACTGCCCCTGGCCGTGAGCCTCGCTTCCACAATCGCCGCTCCTGCATTCGGCGTCTCGTTCAACATCGGTGAAATCGAAGGCCAGTTCGACTCGTCCCTCTCCGTGGGCGCCAGCTGGTCCACGGCCAAGCCCGACTCCGATCTCATCGGTGTCAACAACGGCGGACGTGGCCTGTCGCAGACCTCCGATGACAGCCACCTGAACTTCAAGCGTGGCGAGACCTTCTCGAAGATCTTCAAGGGCATCCACGACCTCGAACTCAAGTACGGCGACACCGGCGTGTTCGTGCGCGGCAAGTACTGGTACGACTTCGAGCTGAAGGACGAGAGCCGTGAGTTCAAGGACATCAGCGACTCCAACCGCAAGGAAGGCGCACAGTCCTCCGGCGGCCAGATCCTCGACGCCTTCATCTACCACAACTACAACATCGCCGATCTGCCCGGCACCGTGCGCCTGGGCAAGCAGGTGGTCAGCTGGGGCGAAAGCACTTTCATCCAGAACGGCATCAACTCGATCAACCCCATCGACGTTGCCGCTTTCCGCCGTCCGGGTGCGGAGGTCAAGGAAGGCCTCATTCCGGTCAACATGTTCTACGTCTCGCAGAGCCTGACCGAAAACCTGTCGATGGAAGCCTTCTATCAGCTGGAATGGGACCAGACCGTCGTCGACAACTGCGGCACCTTCTTCTCGCAGCCCGACGTAGTAGCTGACGGTTGCGATAGCAACCTCGCCGTTCTTCGTAACCAGGAAGACCTGGCCGCCAGCCTCGGGGCATTGTCGCCGGCGGTGCTGGCCGTTCTGGGCAACAACGGCGTGGATTTCTCATCTTCACAGGAAGGCGTGATCGTCCGCCGTGGTCCGGATGACGATGCGCGCGACAGCGGGCAATGGGGTACGGCATTCCGCTACTTCTCCGTACCGCTCGATACCGAATTCGGCGCCTACTTCATGAACTACCACAGCCGTGCGCCGATCTTCAGCGGCAACGCTGCTGGGCTTAGCACGCTGGCCCTGCTGAGTCCGACGAACCCTGCCGGGTTAGGCGCACAGTTGGGAGGGGCCGGCGTTCCCGTCGGCGCGATTCCTGGTTTGGCGACTTCCATTGCCCCTTTGATCGTCGCCGGTAACTCCAACTACTTCATGGAGTATCCGGAGGACATTCGCCTCTACGGTTTGAGCTTCTCCACCACCCTGCCTACCGGTACGGCATGGAGCGGTGAAATCAGCTATCGCCCCAACGCCCCTGTGCAGATCAACACAACGGACATTCTTTACGGCGGACTGACCATCGTCGACCCTACCGTCTCCCTGATCCAGGCAACACCAGGCGGCACCACGCATGGCTACAACCGCAAGGAAATCACTCAGCTGCAAACGACGTTCACGCACTTCTTCGATCAGGTGATGGGTGCAGAACGGCTGACGTTGGTGGGCGAGGTTGGCTTTACGCACGTGGGCGGCCTTGAAAGCACGTCTGACATTCGCTACGGGCGCGACCCTATCTACGGTCCGGGCGAACTGCCCAATGGCCGATGCGAGTCTCTGAACGCCGGTACGCTGGCAGGTGGTTCCCAGAAGAACGCTACGAAGTACTGCAACAACGACGGTTTCACTACTTCCAACTCCTGGGGCTACCGCGCTCGCGCCATCTGGGACTACAACGACGTTTTCGCGGGTGTGAACCTGCGTCCCAACGTGGCCTGGTCGCATGACGTGAAGGGCTACTCCCCGGGCCCTGGCGCCAACTTCGAGGAAGGCCGCAAGGCGATCAGCCTGGGCGTCGATGCCGAGTACCAGAACACCTACAACGCCAGCCTCGCGTACACCAACTTCTTCGGTGGCGACTACAACACCCAGACTGACCGCGACTTCGTTTCGCTCAGCGTTGGCATGAACTTCTAAGCGACAGAATAAGAAGAGGATGTACATAACAATGAAAACGACTAGAAACCTCCTGCAAACCGGCGTCCTGGCGTTGTCGCTGCTGGCTACCAGCGTGATGGCGGCGGTGTCTGCCGACGAGGCGGCGAAGCTGGATACCACGCTGACACCGGTGGGCGCCGAGCGCGCCGGCAACGCCGATGGATCGATCCCGGCCTGGACCGGTGGCCTGCCGAAAAACGCTGGCGCCGTGGACGGCAAGGGTTTCCTCGCCGATCCGTTCAGCGCCGAGAAGCCGCTGTTCACCATCACCGCGCAGAACGTCGAGCAGTACAAGGCCAAGCTCAGCCCCGGCCAGTTGGCGATGTTCAAGCGCTACCCCGACACCTTCAAGATGCCGGTCTACCCGACTCATCGCAGCGCAACCCTGCCCGAGAAGGTGCTGGCGGCGACCAAGGCGAATGCCACCAAGACCAACCTGGTGCAGGGCGGCAACGGCCTGGAAAACTTCCAGACCGCCAACCCCTTCCCGATTCCCAAGAACGGTCTGGAAGTCATCTGGAACCACATCACCCGCTATCGTGGCGGCAGCGTCCGCCGCCTGGTGACCCAGGCCACGCCGCAGCCGAACGGCTCCTACTCGCTGGTCTACTTCCAGGACGAGTTCGTCTTCCGCGATCAGCTCAAGGATTACGACGCCAGCAAGCCGAGCAACGTGCTGTTCTACTTCAAGCAGCGTGTGACCGCGCCGTCGCGTCTGGCCGGCAACGTGCTGCTGGTGCACGAAACCCTCGACCAGGTGAAGGAGCCGCGTCTGGCCTGGCTGTACAACGCCGGCCAGCGCCGTGTGCGGCGTGCGCCGCAGGTCTCCTACGACGGTCCGGGTACCGCCGCGGACGGCCTGCGTACCTCCGACAACCTCGACATGTTCAACGGTGCGCCGGATCGCTACGACTGGAAACTCGTCGGCAAGCAGGAGCTGTACATCCCCTACAACAGCTACAAGCTGGACTCGCCCGAGCTGAAATACGCCGACATCCTCAAGGCCGGCCACATCAACCAGGACCTGACCCGCTACGAGCTGCACCGCGTGTGGCACGTGACCGCCACCCTGAAATCGGGCGAGCGCCACATCTATGCCAAGCGTGACTTCTTCATCGACGAAGACACCTGGCAAGCCTCGGTGATCGACCACTACGATGGTCGCGACAGCCTGTGGCGTGTCGCCGAGGCGCACTCGCAGTACTACTACAACGTGCAGGTGCCCTGGTACACCCTGGAAACCCTGTACGACCTGCAGTCCGGCCGCTACCTGGCGCTGGGCATGAAGAACGAAGAGAAGCAGTCCTACGACTTCAGCTACTCGGCGTCGGAAAGCGACTTCACCCCGGCGGCGCTGCGCCAGGCTGGCGTTCGCTAAGCGCGGGCGTGGACGATGAAGCCGGCCTCTGGGCCGGCTTTTTCTTTTGCGCGATTTATCCGGCCGCTTCAAATGCCCGGTGCAAGGGGCTAGTCTGCATGCACAATTATTCGAGATAGCGCTTCGCCCGCGATGACTGTCCTTCAAACGCCCATTCTGCCCGGCACCGACTCCTGCGCTCCGACCGAAGGCCGTTTCTTTCGTCCGCCGTTGCCGGCCGGCTACGTGCCGCGCCCGCGGCTGTGCCAGCGCCTGAGCGAAGGTCTGGGGGGCCGCCTGCTGCTGGTCAGCGCGCCGGCCGGGTTCGGCAAGAGTTCGCTGGCGATCGAGTTCTGCCAGGAGTTGCCGCGCGAATGGCGCAGCCTGTGGCTGGCGCTGAGTCGCCGCGACAGCGATCCGGGCCGTTTCCTCGAACGGATGATCGAAGGGCTGCGACAGTTCTTTCCCGCGCTCGGCGACGAGGCCCTGACCCTGCTGAAGACGCGCCAGCGGCACCAGCCGTTCGCCTTCGAGCAATGCCTCGACGGTCTGCTCGACGAGCTGGCCGAGCGTCTCGATCCGGCGCGGCCGGTGTTGCTGGCGCTGGACGACTATCACCTGGCGAAGGGCGCGGTGCTCGATCGCTGCCTGCAGTTCTTGCTCAACCATCAGCCCGCGGGGCTGCTGCTGCTGGTCACCAGCCGCCAGCGTCCGGACTGGCATCTCGCGCGCCTGCGCCTGTCGCGCCAGTTGCTCGAACTGAACGAACAGGACCTGCGCCTGACCGCCGAGGAAACCGCCGCGTTGCTGGGCAGCCAGGGCGCACGCATCGACGGTGTCGTGCTGGAAAACCTGCTGCAGCGCAGCGAAGGCTGGGTCGCCGGGCTGCGTCTGTGGCTGCTCGCCAGCCAGGACGCCAGCGGGCCAAGGGACCTAGGCCAGGGGCCGCACGGTGCCGACAGCCTGATCCGCGATTACCTGCTGGAAGAGGTGATCGAGCGCCAGCCGGCGGAGGTGCAGGCGTTCCTCTATGAGACGGCCTGCCTGGACCGCTTCTGCGCCGAGCTGTGCGATGCGGTGCGCGAAAGCCATGACAGCGCCGCGATCCTCCTGCACCTGCAGGCGCACCAGGTGTTTCTCGTGCCGCTGGACGAAAATGGCCACTGGTTCCGCTACCACCACCTGTTCTCGGACCTGCTGCGGGTGCAGCAGGCGACCACCCATGTGCCGCAGACCGGCCTGCACCTGCGTGCCTGCCGCTGGTTCAACGCCCAGGGCATGCTCGACGAAGCGGTGGAACAGGCGCTGCGCGCCGGCCAGCCGGACGTTGCGGCGAACCTGGTGCAGAACCTTTCCGAGGAGCGGCTGCTCGCCGAGCAAAACGTCGCCATGCTGCTGCGCTGGAAGATGGACCTGCCGGACAGCCTGCTGGTGAGTACCTCGCGGCTGATCCTGCTGTATGGCTGGGCACTGGCGCTGGCCTGCCAGCTGGACGCGGCGGAGGAATTGGCCGACAACCTGTCGCGCTTCCTGCCGGCGCCGGATGCGCCCAGCCAGCGTGGGCTGCTGGCTCAATGGCAGGCGCTCAAAGGCGTGATCGCGCGCGGCCGGGGCGACATCGCGCTTGCCGAGCGCTATTGCAGCGAGGCGGTCGGCGGGCTACCGCAGCAACGGTACGGACAGCGCCTGATGTGCCTGTCGACGCTGGCCAACATCGCGGTGGTCAAGGGCGACCTGTGGCGCGCGCGCGGGCTCAATCGCGAGGCGCTGGAAATCGCCCAGCGCGTGGGCAACCCGCTGTTCGAGGCGCTGGCGCATTACGACCGTGCGCGCATCCTGCAGGCGCGGGGGGAAGTGGTCCGCGCGCTGGATGAAGTGCGCCAGGGCCTGCAACGTCTGTACGGGCTGCCGGCGCAACGGCTGTACGCGGTGCGCGCGCGGCTGACGATCTACGAGGGTCACCTGCTCTCGCTGGGCCTGCAGCCGCAACAGGCGCGCACTCGGCTGGTGGGCGGAATCGGCGAGGCGCGCGCCTGCCGCGACGTCAGCGTGCTGATCGGCTATTGCGTGCTGGCCACCCTGGAGGGGCGCAACGGCAACCTGCCGGAGGCCTTCGTCCAGTTGGCCGAGGCCGAGCGGCTGATGCACATCTGGGACATTCCGCCAGTGTACTACCTGGCGATGATCACCCTGGTGAAGTGCGAGCTCTGGCTGGCCCAGGGGCAACTGGAGCTGGCGCAATCCTGGCTCGAGCGCCTGGCGGAAACCTACGGCGGCGCGCAGCCGGCGGCGGCCCCCGAGTGTCATCCGCAGTTGCCGCTGTTCATCGAGCTGCAATGCGCGGCCCTGGAGCGTCACCAGGGCCAGATGCAGGCCGCCGAACGCCGCCTGCGCGCGCTGTGCACCCGCGCGCAGACCGAGGGCGGGCAACTGGTGGCGGTGATCGCCCAGGTGCAGCTGACCCTGCTGATGCTCGCTGGCGGCCGTGAGGGTGAAGCACGCCAGCAGTTCGGCGAAAGCCTGGCCGGCGCGGCGGGCGGCGCCCTGCTGCCCTTCAACGAATTGTTCGTGCAGCGGCCGGAATGGCTTCGCGAACGGCTCCGCGAGCGGCCGGGCTGCCCGATTCGCGGGGCGATTTCAGCGGCCATTCCGGCGCCCAGCGAAGCCGTGGCCAGCGTGGCGACGGCGCTCGCCGACGCGCTCAGCTCGCGCGAGCTGGCGGTGCTCCAGCTGATCGCCCAGGGCTGCTCCAATCAGGAGATCAGCGACCAGCTGTTCATCTCGCTGCACACGGTGAAGACCCACGCCCGCCACATCAACGCCAAGCTCGGCGTCGAGCGGCGCACCCAGGCCGTGGCCCAGGCGAAGACGCTCGGCCTGCTGAGCTGATCCGCGCGCGTCCGTTTTCGTAACGCCCTTCTTGCTTGCCCGGCGGCGACCTGCCGAACCAAAGTTGGGCACAGTTGCGCCGTGCTGCGTGCTGTGATGGAGCCTGCCAAGAGGGAACTGCCATGCCTGCGTCCGCCTACTCACTGCTGCCTCCGGTAGCCTCCGGTTTGTCCCGCCTGGGTTTCGGCGCCTTGTCGCTGGAGCGTCTTAAAGCCCGTTATGGCAGCGCGGAAAGCGGCTCGAGGTTCGTCGCCCTGGACGGCTTCGAGGTTCATTACCGCGACGAAGGCAGCCGCGACAAGCCGGTCCTGGTGCTGATCCACGGCGTGGTGTCCTCGTTGCATACCTGGGACGGCTGGGTCGCCGAGCTCGCTCCGCACTACCGCCTGGTCCGCTTCGACCTGCCCGGGTTCGGCCTCACCGGTGCGCCCCGCGACGGTGGCTATTCCGCCGAGCGGCTGGTGCGCGTGCTCGGCCTGCTGCTGGACCACCTGGGCATCCGCCGCGCGCATATCGCCGGCAATTCGCTCGGCGGTCACGTCGCCTGGAACTTCGCCCTGCAGGCGCCGCAACGGGTGGACAAGCTGCTGCTGATCGACAGCGCCGGCTACCCGATGAAGAAGGTCCCGTGGATGATTGCCTCCGCCGCGCTGCCCGGCGCCCACCTGACGATTCCGCTGTGGATGCCGCGCGCGCTGATCGCGCAGGGCATCAAGGAAGTCTACGGCGACCCCGAGCGCATCGCGCCCGGTGTGGTCGATCGTTATTACGATCTGACCCGGCGCCCCGGCAACCGGCGCGCGATGGTGGATATCTTCCGCCTGCTGCTGCAGGTCAACCGCGACGACCTGCACGACACGCCGGCGCGGGTGGCGAGGATCGAGGCGCCGACGCTGCTGATGTGGGGCGAAAGCGATCGCTGGATTTCACCGCGCCACGTCGACCTCTGGCGCCGCGACCTGCCGGGGTTGCAGGTGATCACCTACGAAGGCGTCGGGCACATTCCCATGGAGGAAGTGCCCGAGCGCAGTGCGATGGACGCACTGCGCTTCCTGCGCGGATGAGGGCCGGGGGATCAGGCGGCGTGAGGTTGCGGATCGAATTCTTCCTGGACCCGCTGCAGCAGTTCGAGGTTGTCGTGCTGCCAGGGGTGGAAGTCGCTATCGAAGAAGTCCCGGTAGGTGCGCAGCAGCGGCCTGAACACGCCGTTCCTGCCCCACATCCATTGCAGGCCGTCGCGCCATACCCGCCAGTTCCACAGCAGGCCGTCGCGCCTGAGCATGTGCACCAGGCCGCGGGTGGTGTCGAGCACGAAGAACAGCGTGGCCAGCCGCATCGCCCGGCGCAGCAGCCGGCGGCTGCCGCAGACCTGCTGGTAGACGTCGAAAGCCACTGCCTTGTGCTCGGTTTCCTCCAGCGCGTGCCAGCGCCACAGCCGTGCCATGTTCGCCTCGGCGCCGCGCAGGCACTCGGGTTCGCGCAGCACCTGGTCCGCCATGATCGCGGTGATGTGCTCCAGGGCCGCGGTGGCTGCCAGTTGGCGCTGCGGCGAAAGGCGTTTCTGCGCGTAGCGAATGCGCCCGCGGGCACGCCGTTCGATCGGCTCGATGGCGTAGCCCAGGTCGCGCAGGCGCTGGCTGTACTGCAGGTGTTCGCGGCTGTGATGACCTTCCTGGCCGATGAAGCCGCGAATCTGTTCCTTCAGTGTCGGATCGGTGATCTGGTCGCGAAACTGCCTCACCGAGTCGATGAAGAAACGTTCGCCATCGGGAAACAGCACGGACATGGCGTCGAACAGGTGACTCTTGAACGCGTCGCCACTGTGCCAGTGGCGCGGCAACGGATCGGGCAGGTCGAAGTCGAGGTGCCGCGGGCGAATCTGCAGTCCTTCCGGCGTGCTGCTGGCCATGATCGGTACTCCTGGAACGGGATGGGCCTTCACTATCGCCAGGCGCGCGCATGGCGCACAGGTCGCTACCTGCCAATCGAGCGGTCATATCCGGCCAAGAGGCGCCCATGACGCTGCGCCGCTCCCTCGACGCGGGCAGCGACCAGTTGCCCCTGGCCTACGCCGAAGCGCTGCTGGATCTCGCGGCCGAACGGGGTGTGCCGCGCGAGCGCCTGCTGACGGCCGCCGGGCTGCGTGCCGAAGCGCTCGCCAGCGTCAGCGGCAGGCTGGGTTTCGCCGATTTCTACCGCCTGGCCAGCACCGCGTTGCAGATCTGCGACGAGCCGGCGCTGGGGCTGCTGTTCGGGCAGCGGCTGAACCTGTCCAGCCACGGCATCCTCGGCTATGCGGTGCTGGCCAGCGCCGACCTGGGCACGGCGATCCAGTTCGCCTTGCGCTATTACCGGGTGCTGGGTCTGGCCTTCGACCTGGAGGTGCGCGAGGAGGGCGACTACCTGGTGCTGAGCGCCGTCGAGGGCGTGCCGCTGGCGGGCCTGGCGCGATTCGCTGCGGAAAGTCTGCTGAGCAGTCTGTACCGCATCGCCTGTTTCCTGCTGGGGGAGCCGCCGCAGGGCGTCCAGGTTGGGTTCGCCCACGCCGCGCCGGACTACGCCGCACGCTATGCCCCGGCGTTCGGTGGCGCCGACGTGGCGTTCGCCCAGGCCGAGCATTGCCTGAGGCTGCCGCTGCACTACCTGCAACGGCCGATGGCGCTGGCCAACCCGGCGGCGCTGCGCATGTGCCAGGAGCAATGCGAGGCGCTGCTGGCGACGCTGGATCTGGGCGAGGGGCTGCTGACCCGCCTGCGGCGCCTGCTGCTGGCGCGCCCCGGCGAATTTCCCGATCTGGAAAGCGCCGCGAAGGCCCTGCACATCAGCGGACGCAGCCTGCGCCGTCATCTCGCGGCCAGCGGAACACGCTACCAGGCGGTGCTCGACGACGTGCGCAGGCGTCTCGCGCTGCAATACCTGACCACCACGCAATTGCCGTTGCAGGAGATCGCCGGCCTGCTGGGGTTCAGCGACCCGTCCAACTTTCGCCGCGCCTTCCGCAACTGGACCGGACGCACGCCGGGCAGCTACCGCTCGCCGCGCTGAGTCAGCCTTCGATGCGCGTCAGCGCGCGCTCGATCTCCTCGGCTTCGGTCGGGCGCACCAGCCGTGCGACTTCCTCGCCGTCCTGCAGGAACACCAGCGTTGGCCACAGCTTGACCTTGAACGAGCGACCCAGGCGCCGGCCCTGGCCATCCTCGATCTTCAGGTGGCGCACGCCGGGGTGCGCGGTGAAGGCGTCGGCGAGCAGAGGCTGGGCGGCGCGGCAGTGACCGCACCAGCCGGTGCCGAATTCGATCAGCGTCGCTCCGTGAAGGGCGTCGACCTCCCGGCGCGTGGGCTCGACATTTGTATACTCGGTAGTCATGGGCATCGTGTTGCATCCTCCTCGGGATGTCCCCTGGGGGAATTTCCACTGGGGCTGGCTCTCTAACCGGCCTGGTTCTGTAAAGAAGGAGCAATCATGTTCGAAGTTCCCCGCCTGTTAATCGGTGCGACAGTTCTGGCCCTGATGGCCGGCTGCGCCTCGCCCAACCCCTACGACAACCAGGGTTCCGCGGGCGGCAGCAACCACACCGCCAAGTACGGCGGCCTCGGCGCGCTGGCCGGTGCGGTGGCGGGCGCCGCCATCGACCACAACCACCGCGGCAAGGGCGCGCTGATCGGTGCCGCAGTGGCCGGCGCGGCAGGCGCCGGCTACGGCTATTACGCCGATCGCCAGGAAGCCGAACTGCGCCGCAGCATGGAAGGCACCGGCGTGGAAGTGCAGCGCCAGGGCGACGACATCAAGCTGATCATGCCGGGCGCGATCACCTTCGCCACCGACTCGGCCGAGATCGTCAGCGCCTTCTACGCACCGCTGAACAACCTGGCGACCTCGTTCAAGCAGTACGAGCAGAACAACATCGAGATCGTCGGCCATACCGACAGCACCGGCTCGCATGCCTACAACATGAGCCTCTCGCAGCGCCGGGCGCAGAGTGTCGCCGACTACCTGACCGCCCAGGGCGTCTCTGCGGCCCGCCTGACCACGCGAGGCGCCGGGCCGGACCAGCCCGTAGCGAGCAACGCGACGGACAGCGGCCGCGCGCAGAACCGCCGTGTCGAAGTGAACCTGCGTCCCATAACCACGCAACAGTAATGGCCAATAGCCGCCCGTCGACCGCCTCGTGGGAACGGTCGACGGGACGGTCGTGTCAGACAATAGCGGCTATCCTCAGAAGTGCGGTCAGCGCGACCGCCGATAACTAAAGTGCAGTTCGATAACAGGTGTGCCTTATGTGCCAACGATCCTGGTTCTCCGTTCACGCCCTTTGCCCAAATCGACTGCCGACTGGTAAATCCTTGTCTTCAAAGGAGTGAAGAATGGCTTCGGCACACGCTAAGGTTCCTTTCGCAGCAGCCCAGACGCTGCTGGTGGTCGATGATCGCGAAGCCAACCTGATAGCCATGAAGGCACTCCTGCAGAACGGCGACTGGAATGTGCGTACTGCCATTTCCGGCGTCGAGGCGCTGCAATGCCTGCTGGAGGATGACGTCGGCCTGGTGCTGCTGGACGTTCAGATGCCGGAAATGGACGGCTTCGAGGTCGCCCGGCTGATGCGCGGCAACTCGCGCACGCGCTTCACCCCGATCATCTTCATCTCCGCGGTGGACCACACCTCCGAGTCGGTGATGCGCGGCTACGCCACCGGCGCCGTGGACTTCATCCACAAGCCTTTCAACCCCCAGGTGCTGCGCCACAAGGTCAGTTCGCTGCTGGACCACGAACGCAGTCGCCGCGACCTGCAACTGCTCACGCAACAGCTGGAAAGCGAGCGCGCCTTCAACGCCTCGGTGCTGGAGAACGCCGCCGAAGGCATCCTGGTGGTGAACGATGAAGGCATGATCGACTTCGCCAACTCGGCCATCGCGCAGATGCTGCATTGCCAGGTGAGCCAGTTGCAGGGCACGCGCCTGCTCGATCACATCGAGACCACCACGCTGCAGGACGGCAACTGGAAGGAGTCGCAGATCTACGAGCACTGGCGTCGCGGCATGGTCTACCGGCTCCACGATGCCTTCCTGCGGATCGTCAACGACGGGCTGTTGCCGGTCGCCTTGTCCTGCTCGCCGCTGTCGCGCCAGCAGCGCTCGATGGTGGTGATCGTTCTCGACATGTCGGTGGTGCACAGCCTGCACGCGCAGCTCGAATCCCAGGCCGTCACCGATGCGCTGACCGCGCTGCCCAACCGGCGCGGCTTCGACCAGGCGCTGGAAGCGGCGCTGGCGCGCAACGACCGCAACGGCAAGTACCTGGCGGTGCTCTACCTCGACCTCGACGGTTTCAAGCGCATCAACGACTCCCTCGGCCATGCGGCGGGCGACGAGGTGCTCAAGCGCGTCGCCGACCAGTTGCAGAAATGCCTGCGCCCGTACGACATCCTCGCGCGCATGGGCGGCGACGAATTCACTGCCTTGCTCGATTCCCTCGATCACCCCGAGGACGCCGCGCGGGTCGCCGAGAAGCTGATCGAGGCCATCTCGATCCGCTACAAGGTCGACGGCATGGAGGTCACCCTGGGCGCCAGCATCGGCATCGCCTGCTTCCCGGACAGCGGGCGCAGCGTAGACGCCATATTGCGTGCGGCGGACATGGCGATGTACGAGGCCAAGCGCGCGGGGCGTCAGCAGTACCGCTTCTTCTCACCGGAAATGAACGGCCGCGCGCGTTCGCGGCTGATGCTCGAGGAAAGCCTGCGGGTGGCCATCGAGCAGAACGAGTTCGCCCTGGTCTACCAGCCGCAGATCTACCTCGATACGGGTCGCCTGCGCGGCTTCGAGGCGTTGCTGCGCTGGCAGCACCGGGTCGCCGGCAGCGTGTCTCCCGGCGTGTTCATCCCGCTGCTGGAGGAAACCCGGCTGATCAATCGCCTGGGTGGCTGGATTTTCCGCCAGGGCGTATCGCAATGCCGGACCTGGCCGAGCTTCAGTCAGGGGCTGGTGGTCAGCCTCAACGTCAGCCCGGTGCAGTTCGGCATGCCGCAGTTGGTGGACGACCTTCGCCGGGTGATCGAGGAGGAGGGGCTGAATCCGGCGCAGGTCGAGGTGGAAGTGACCGAAGGCGCGCTGATGGCCGATCTGGAGAACACCCGCGAACAGCTGCGCCAGTTGCGCCTGCTGGGGGTGAAGATCGCCATCGACGACTTCGGCACCGGCTACTCGTCGCTCGCCTATCTGCGCCACTTCGAGCTGGATACGCTGAAGATCGACCGACTCTTCATCTCCAACATGCTCGACTCGCCGAAGGACGCCGCGGTGGTCAGCACCATCATCAACCTGGGACGCGAACTCGGCCTCGAGGTGATCGCCGAGGGCGTGGAAACCATCGCCCAGCGCGACTGGCTGATCGACCACCAGTGCCACATCATGCAGGGCTTCCTGGTGGCGCCGGGCTTGCCGGTCGATCGGGCCCAGGAGTTTCCGCTGCAGATCGACTGGCGCGACCTGCCGCACAGCATCAGCAAATAGGCCGGGTCAGCGCGTTGCGGGGGCGAACTGCTGGTGCAGGCGCCCCAGCTCTTCGTCCTTTTCCTCCCAGAGCGCGTTGACCCACTGCTGGAACTCGAGGCGGTAGGTCGCGTCCTGGTCGTAGCTCTTGCCGATGAAGGCCGCGGGAATCTTCAGCTCCTGCAGGCGCACCACCACTTCGCCGATCTGCCCGCTGAGCAGCGTCCAGAAATCCGGAATGCCCTCGGGGTAGTGGATGGTCACGTTGACGATCGATTCCAGTTGTTCGCCCATGGCATCCAGTACGAAGGCGATGCCACCGGCCTTGGGCTTGAGCAGGTAGCGGAACGGCGATCCCTGCTCGTCGTGCTTGGCGCGGGTAAAGCGCGTGCCTTCGAGGAAGTTGAACACGCCGACCGGCGTATGGCGGAACTTCGCGCAGGTGCGCCGCGTGGTCTGCAGGTCCTTGCCCTTCTTCTCCGGATGCTTGGCCAGGTAGGCCTTGCTGTAGCGCTTCATGAACGGGAAATCCAGCGCCCACCAGCAGGCACCGATCACCGGAACCCAGATCAGTTCCTGCTTGAGGAAGAACTTCATCGGGCGGATGCGCCGGTTCAGCTGGTGCTGCAGCACCAGGATATCGACCCAGCTCTGGTGGTTGCTGGTGACCAGGTAGGAGTGCTGGTAATCCAGCCCGTCGAGGCCCTCCACGTTCCAGCGTGTGCGCCGCACCAGCGCCATCCAGCCCTTGTTGCAGCTGATCCACCCTTCGTGGATGAAATTGACCGCCGGGGTCATCGCGCGGCGCAGTGCCTCGGAGGGCAACAGCAGCTTGATCAGCGTGAGGGTGAACAGCGGAACGCAGCAGATCAGCGTATTCAGGGCCAGCAGCAGCGCGGCGAGGATGCCGCGCACGAAGGAAGGAAGAAAACTGAGCATGGAACCGACACGTCTCGGCAGGGGGCGAAGGGCCCGCCGATCGGTCGCCGGCGGGCAGTTGGCGGTAAAGGGTAACGATTGCCCGGTGAACTGCAAGCCTGGCTTTCGGTGGGTTCGCCGGGCCTGCAGCGCCGTTCGCGGCGGCTGTCAGGCTTCCTGGCTGGCCGCCTGGATCGCGGTAAGCGCGATGGTGAAGACGATGTCGTCCACCAGCGCCCCGCGCGAAAGGTCGTTCACCGGCTTGCGCAGGCCTTGCAGCATCGGCCCCACGCTGATCACCCCGGCGCTGCGTTGCACGGCCTTGTAGGTGGTGTTGCCGGTGTTCAGGTCGGGGAACACGAACACCGTGGCGCGGCCGGCGACCTGGCTGTTCGGCGCCTTCTGCCGGCCGACGCTCTCGATGGCGGCGGCATCGTACTGCAGCGGGCCGTCGACCAGCAGGTCGGGGCGATTCTCGCGGGCGATGCGGGTCGCCTCGCGGACTTTCTCCACTTCCTCGCCACTGCCGGAGTCGCCGGTGGAATAGCTGATCATCGCCACCCGCGGCGAAATACCGAAGGAAGCGGCCGAATCGGCGCTCTGGATGGCGATCTCGGCCAGCTCCGCGGCGCTCGGGTCGGGATTCACCGCGCAGTCGCCGTAGACCACTACCTGGTCGGGCAGCAGCATGAAGAACACCGAGGACACCAGCTTGTAGCTCGGCGCGGTCTTGATCAGCTGCAACGCGGGGCGAATCGTGCTGGCGGTGGTGTGCACGGCGCCGGAGACCAGCCCGTCGACTTCGTCCAGCGCCAGCATCATGGTCGCCAGAACCACGCTGTCTTCCAACTGCTGCTCCGCCATCGGCGCATTCAGGCCCTTGTTCTTGCGCAGTTCGACCATCGGTTCGACGTAGCGCCCGCGGATCAGGTCCGGGTCGAGAATCTCCAGCCCGGCCGGCAGCGTGATGCCGTGCGCCTGGGCGACGGCCTGGACTTCCTCGGGCTTGGCCAGCAGCACGCAGCGGGCGATGCCGCGCGCCTGGCAGATCGCCGCCGCCTGCACGGTACGCGGCTCGGCGCCTTCGGGCAGGACGATGCGCTTGTTCGCCGCCAGCGCGCGCCTGACCAGTTGATAGCGGAACGCCGGTGGCGACAGGCGCAGCTCGCGCGGATCGCCGCAGCGCTGCTTGAGGAACTCATGCTCGATGTGCCCGGCGACGAACTCGGTGACCTTTTCCGCACGCTCGCGATCGTCCACCGGGATCTCGTTGTTCATCCGGTTGAGGTTGGTGGCGGTGTCGTAGGAGCCGGTGGACACCGTGAGCACCGGCAGGCCGCCGTGCAGCGCGCTTTTGCACAGCTCCATGATCCGCGGGTCCGGCTGGAAATCGCTGCACAGCAACAGGCCGGCGAGCGGCACGCCGTTCATGCTGGCCAGGCTGGCGGCGAGGATGATGTCGTCGCGATCGCCGGGTGTGACCACCAGCACGCCCGGTTTGAGCAACTGCACGGTGTTCGGCACGGCGCGCGCGCAGAGCACGATCTTGAGCATGCGCCGCTGCTCGTAGTCACCGGCGTTGAGCACCCGCGCGCCGAGCAGGTCGGCGATGTCGCGGGTGCGCGGGGCGTTCAGTTCGTCCTGCCAGGGGATGCAGCCGATCAGGCGGAAATCCTCGCTGCGCAACAGCTGGGCGTGCTCCTGCAGGCGCCGGGTGAAGCCCTCGATGCCGTCGTCGCTGCGGACCTTGTTGAGGATCACGCCGAGCACCTTAGGGTCCTTCGGTCCGCCGAACTGCTGGGCCTGGATCTCGATGCGGTCGGACATCTCGGTCAGCGTTTCATCCTCCGGCGCGGAAACCAGGATCACGTCGGCATCCAGGCTGCGCGCCAGGTGCGCGTTGACCCGCGTCGCGTAGCTGGCCTGGCGCGTCGGCACCATGCCTTCGACGATCACCACGTCCTTGTCCTGCGCGGCCTGCTGATAGAGGCTGACGATCTCCTCGAGCAGCTCGTCGAGGTGGCCGTCGCCGAGCATGTGCTCGACGTGCGCCTGGCCCAGTGGCTGCGGCGGCTTCAGGCCGTGGGTGCGGGCGATGAGCTCGGTGGAGCGCTCCGGGCCTTCGTCGCCTGGATGCGGCTGGGCGATCGGCTTGAAGAAGCCGACCTTGAGGCCGCCGCGCTCCAGCGCACGGACCAGCCCGAGGCTTATGGAGGTGAGGCCGACGCCAAAACCGGTCGGCGCGATGAAGAAGGTGTGCATGGCGGTACTCCTGAAACCGGGTGGAGCGTGCCGGCGAGGTTCGCCGACAGCGTCTTGATCAGCCGAGCGAGGCCAGTGTTTCCAGGGCGATCTGGCGTTCCTCGTTGGTCGGCACCACCAGCACCCGCGGGTGGCCGGCGGCTTCGATCGGGCCGGCGACACCGCGCACGCAGCGCGCGTTTTGCGCGTCGTCGAGGGCCAGGCCGAGCAGCTTGAGGTGGGCGATGGTCTTGCTGCGCACCAGCGGCGAGTTCTCGCCGATCCCGCCGGTGAAAATCACCCCGTCGAGGCGTTCCAGCGCACAACTCATGCTCGCCAGCGATTTGCCCAGGCGGTAGCAGAACACCTCGATGGCCAGCGCCGCGCCGGGGTGGCCCTGTTCGCGGGCCTGCTCCAGCGTGCGCATGTCGTTGGACATGCCGGACAGGCCGAGCAGGCCGCTGTCGTTGTTCAGCATGTGGTCGATCTTTTCCAGGTTCCAGCCCAGGTTGCGTGCCAGGTGGCTGTGCAGGTTGGGGTCGACGTCGCCGCTGCGGGTGCCCATCACCAGGCCTTCGAGCGGTGTCAGGCCCATGCTGGTGTCGCGGCTCTCGCCGTTAACGATGGCGCAGGTCGAGCTGCCGTTGCCCAGGTGCGCCACCAGCCAACTGCTGGAGGCGTAGGGCAGGCCGGCCATCTGCGCGCCGCGATGGCTGACGTAATGGTGGCTGGTGCCGTGGAAGCCGTAGCGGCGTACGCCGTGCTCGCGGTACAGCGCCTCCGGCAGGGCGTAGCGGTAGGCGTGCTCGGGCATGCTCTGGTGGAACGCGGTATCGAACACGGCGACCTGCGGCAGGGTCGGGAACAGCTTCAGCGCCGCCTCGATCCCCTGCAGCGCGGCGGGATTGTGCAGCGGTGCCAGCGGCGCGATGGTGGCGATGGTGGCGATCACCTGGTCGTCCAGCCGGCGCGCGCGGGTGAAGGATTCCCCGCCGTGCACGACTCGATGGCCGATGCCGTGCAGGTGGCCGTCGGCGGCGCCCTGCACCATCGGCAGAAGGTGGGCGAGGGCGATGCGGTGGTCGGCATTCGGGATCGCCAGGCTGTCCTTGCCGCCATCACGCTGCCAGTGGAGCACGGCATCCGCGCTGCCGAGGCGTTCGGCCAGGCCACTGAGGGGGAAGTGTTCCTGTGCCTCGTTGACCAGGGCGAACTTGATCGAGGAACTGCCGCAATTGATGACCAGGATATTGCGTGCTGGCATTCAGGAATCCTTGCTCTGTTCGGTCTGTTGGATGCGGCACCAGCCGCAGGCAAACGGACGGCCTAGCTGAGCGAGGCGTCGTGCCGGGTCGAGCACCCATTCGCGCAACTGCCAGGGCGGTTGATGGCGCAGATGCTGGGTGTGACCGCAGGACAAGATTGCCACCCAGTGGCCGTCCTCGTCCTGACGGAAATCAAGCAGATATGGGCGGTCCCGTCCGTCAGCGCCGGGTTCGCTTTCCCGCGGGGCGACGGTTAAACTCGTTCGTTCATCATACTTTTGCAAAGGTCCCGCCCCATGCTGATCGCCGCCAACAAGGCCGTCTCCATCGACTATACCCTGACAAACGACGCCGGCGAGGTGATCGACAGCTCCGCCGGTGGTGCGCCGCTCGCCTACCTGCAAGGCGCAGGCAACATCATAGTCGGTCTGGAAAAAGCCCTTGAAGGCAAGAAGGTCGGTGACCAGGTCAAGGTCGCCATCGAGCCCGAAGACGCCTATGGCGAGTACAGCGCCGAGCTGGTCACCACCCTGAGCCGCGCGATGTTCGAGGGCGTCGACGAGCTGGAAGTCGGCATGCAGTTCCACGCCTCCGGCCCGGACGGCGGCATGCAGATCGTCACCATCCGTGACCTCGACGGCGACGACGTCACCGTCGACGGCAACCATCCGCTGGCCGGCCAGCGCCTGAACTTCGACGTTACCGTGGTCGACGTTCGCGACGCCTCCGCCGAGGAGATCGCCCACGGCCACATCCATGGCGAAGGCGGTCATCATCACTGATCGGCATCGATCGAAAGGCGCCTTCGGGCGCCTTTTTGTTCGGCGCGGGAAAGGGCGGCAATGCGCCGTCAGGAGTTCGTCATGAGTGTCTTTCACGATCTGCAGCTGCTCGACCTCGAAGGTCGTCCGCTGCCTCTGGCGCCCTTCAAAGGCAAAGTCGTGCTGGTCGTCAACGTCGCCTCCAGGTGCGGGCTGACGCCGCAATACGCCGGCCTCGAGAAGCTCCATCGGCAGTACCGCGACCAGGGCTTCAGCGTGCTCGGTCTGCCATGCAACCAGTTCGCCGGGCAGGAGCCGGACAGCGAGAGCGAGATTCGCGCGTTCTGCAGCCTCAACTACGACGTCAGTTTCCCGCTGGGCGCCAAGCTCGAGGTGAACGGCCCGGGACGGCACCGTCTGTATGGCCTGCTGGCAGGCGAGGGCGCCGAGTTTCCCGGCGATATCACCTGGAACTTCGAGAAATTCCTCGTCGGCAAGGATGGCCGCGTGCTCGCGCGCTTCTCGCCGCGCACCACACCGGATGACCCGGCGCTGATCCAGGCCATCGAGAAAGCCCTGGCCTGACCCTCCCTCGCGCCGGCCGACGGCCGCCACTCGATGACCTCTGATCCCGCTTCATCATCTGCATCAATAGTGATGGGCGCGCGAGACGACCGGTCATATGCTCGCCGCCATGAGCACAAACCCGCGTTCCGACAAGCGTGAACTGATCCTCGCAAAAGGTGCGCAGGTGATGCTGCGTCGCGGCTACCACGGCACCGGCGTGCAGGAAATCGTCCAGGCCGCGAGCATCCCCAAGGGATCGTTCTACCACTACTTCGCGAGCAAGGAAGACTTCGCCCTGCAGGCGCTGGAGTACCTCTACCTGCCGCGCCTGGAGCGCTACGCCCAGGCGCTGGCGAATCCGGCGCTGTCGCCGCGCGAGCGCATCCTCGGTTACTACCGCGAGTTGCTGGCGCATTTCGCCCGGCCGGAAAAACTCCAGTTCCACTGCTTCATCGGCAGCCTGAGTTTCGAGATGGCCGAGTTGTCGCCGGCCATCGGTAACCAGGTCGGCGCCATCCTGCAACGCTCGGCGCAGATTCTCCAGGGCTGCCTGGAGCAGGCGCGGGCCGCCGGAGAACTGCCGGCCAACGAGGATTGCGAGAACCTCGCCGCGTTCATCGCCAATGCCTGGCAGGGCGTGCTGACGCAGTTGAAGGTCGGCAGCCGCGGCGAGCCGATCCAGTCGTTCATCGTGCGCCTGGAGCGCCTGCTGCAGGCCTGATTTTTTAACCCCCAAAAACGAGACGACCGGTCACCTGGCCGGCCGAAGGAGAAACGCCCATGTCCGCCCCCTTGCACACCCTGTTCGAGCCCTTCCGCCTGGGCGCTCTCGAATTGCCCACCCGCGTGGTGATGGCGCCGATGACCCGCTCGTTCTCGCCGGGCGGAGTGCCCAATGCGAAGGTCGTCGAGTATTACCGCCGTCGTGCCGGCGCTGGCGTCGGCCTGATCGTCACCGAGGGCACCACCGTCGGGCACAAGGCCGCCAACGGTTACCCGCACGTGCCGCGCTTCTATGGCGAGGATGCCCTGGCCGGCTGGAAACAGGTGGTCGACGCGGTGCACGCCGAAGGCGGCAAGATCGTTCCGCAACTGTGGCACGTGGGCAACGTGCGCAAGCTCGGCACCGAGCCGGACGCCAGCGTGCCGGGCTACGGCCCGTGCGAAAAACTCAAGGACGGCCAGGAAGTCGTGCACGGCATGACCAAGGCCGACATCGACGAAGTGATCGCCGCCTTCGCCCAGGCCGCGCGCGACGCCAAGGCCATCGGCATGGACGGCGTGGAAATCCACGGCGCCCACGGCTATCTGGTCGACCAGTTCTTCTGGGAAGGCAGTAACCAGCGGACCGACGAGTACGGCGGAGACCTCGCGCAGCGCTCGCGTTTCGCCATCGAGCTTATCCAGGCGGTACGCGCCGCGGTCGGCCCGGATTACCCAATCATCTTCCGTTTCTCGCAGTGGAAGCAGCAGGACTACAACGCCCGCCTGGTGCAGACGCCGGAGGAGCTGGGCGCGTTCCTCAAGCCGCTGTCCGAGGCCGGCGTGGACATCTTCCACTGCTCCACGCGACGTTTCTGGGAGCCTGAATTCGAGGGTTCGGACCTCAACCTCGCCGGCTGGACCCGCAAGCTGACCGGCAAGCCGACCATCACCGTCGGCAGCGTCGGCCTGGACGGCGAGTTCCTGCAGTTCATGGTCAACACCGACAAGGTCGCCCAGCCGGCCGGCATCGAAAGCCTGCTGGAGCGTCTGAACAACCAGGAGTTCGATCTGGTAGCCGTCGGCCGCGCGCTGCTGGTCGACCCGGACTGGGCGGTGAAGGTCCGCGAAGGCCGCCAGCAGGACATCCTGCCGTTCAGCCGCGACGCGCTCACCAGCCTGGTCTGATTCCTGCCCCTCCGCGCCGTCCCGCCGTTGAAGCGGGGCGGCCGCGACATGCCCCGGAATGCCCGCGTCTAGCGCCGGACCGGGTTGCCGATCCCGCCCTTGCCCCCCTCACGTACCCAGAACAGCGTCGCGCCGGCTACGGCGGCGGGCATGATCAGCAGGTTGAGCAGCGGCACCAGCAGCGCGACGTAGACGATGCCGCCGAAGCCCAGGCTCTGCCAGCGCTTGGCGCGCAGCCAGGCGAGCATTTCGTCGAAGCCCAGCTTGTTGTTGTCCGCCGGGTAGTCGATGTATTGCACGGCCATCATCCAGATGCCGAACAGCACCCACAGCGGCGTCGCCACCAGGTTCAGCACCGGGATGAAGGACAGGATCAGCAGGCCCAGCGCGCGCGGCAGGAAGTAGCGCAGCTTGCGCAGTTCGCGGCCCAGGGTGCGTGGCAGCATGGCCACCAGCTCGCTCCAGTGGAACGGCGGAAAGTCGTCCTGACCGCGGACCACCACTTCGACCTTTTCCGCGAGGAAGCCGTTGAACGGCGCGGCGATGATGTTCGCCAGCAGGGTGAAGCTGAAGAAGATCATCACCAGCACGAGCATCACGAACAGCGGCCAGAGCAGGTATTCGAGGAAGCCCAGCCAGCTCGGCAGGCTCGGCATCAGCGTCTCGACCCAGACGTTGAACTGGGTCAGGGCGAAGCCGACCAGGCCGGCGAACAGCAGCACGTTGATCGTCAGCGGCAGCAGCAGGAACAGCCGCAGGCCAGGGCTGAGCACCAGTCTCAAACCTTCGCGCAGGTACTGCGGGCCACTCAGGGCGGGTAGCGCCATGTCGTCCTCCTAAAGGGTAAGGCTGCCGAGCTTATCAGCGGCGCCGCCTGGCCGCTGCGGCGCAATTTCGACGACGCGTTACCGCGAGTCGGGCTGCGGCCGGTAGAGCAACACCTGGTTGCGCCGTTGCTTGGCCTGATACATGGCGCTGTCGGCGGCCCTGATCAGTTCGTCCGGCTGGCGGGCGTGGTCCGGATAGAGCGCGATGCCAATGCTCGGGGTGACGAAATCCACGCGCTGGCCGTTGAGCTCGAAGGCCGGTTCGAGCACCTGCAGCAGGCGTTCGGCGAGCGCCAGCGCGCTGCTCGCGTCCTCGCCGCCGAGCAGCAGGGTGAACTCGTCGCCGCCCAGCCGGTAGAAGTGGTCGGGGTAGCGCAGCGCGCCGCGCAGGCGTTCGGCGATGGCTGTCAGCAGGGCGTCGCCGAGGTCATGGCCGAAGCGGTCGTTGACTTCCTTGAAGCGGTCCAGGTCGATGAACAGCAACGCCAGCGGCGCCTCGTCCTGCTGCGCCTTTTCCAGCGCCGCGTGCAGGTGTTCGTCGAAGGCCTTGCGGTTGCCCAGGCCGGTCAGCGGGTCGCGGTAGGCCATGTCCAGCAGGCTGTTCTGGTAGGCCACCAGATCGCTCACATCGCGCAGGATTCCGCGGATGCCGGCGTACTGGCCGTCGGCATCCTCGATGTTGGAGAAGCGCGTCTCGAAGTAGCGCAGGCTGCCGTCGCGGCGCTTGAACGGCGAGATCAGGCTGGCGTGCTCGCCCTTGCTCTCGCGCATCAGGGTGCGGGCGCGCTCGACCACGTCAGCATCGAGGATTTCCTCGATGGCATGGCCGACCAGCTGTTCGCGGCTGCAATCCAGCTGCCGCTCGAGGCTGCGGTTGACGGCGAGGATCTCGCCGCCCGGGGCGATCTCGAAATAGCCTTCCTGGATCGAGTCGAGAATCGCCTTGTCGCGTTCCTCGCTGCGTTCCAGTCGCTCCAGCATGTGGTTGAGTTCGCCGGCGAGCTGCCCCAGTTCGTCGTCGCCCTGTTCGCTCAGTCGTTTCCGGCCGCTATCGATGCCGATCGCCGCCACTTCCTGGTTGAGCCGGCGCACCCGCCGCAGCACCCAGCGATCCAGGCCGGTATAGGCGAGCAGCATGGCCGCGACCAGAAGCAGCAGCGTCAGGCCGAGAAAGAAGCCCACCGCCGTGCGGCCCTGCTGGTAGAGCAGCCGCGGCTGGGTGATCTGCAGACGCAGCTCGGCCTCGCCCAGCGGATTGAAGAACTGCAGGTCGACCTGCTGGGTGTTTGCATCGAGCACCCGCCGCGGGCTCAGGCGAATCTCGCCCTGGCGCGAACTGCGCGGGCGCAGCTGCTGCCAGCCCGTGGTGTCGCCGGCTAGCGGCACCACCCGCAGGCTGCCGGGGGCGTCCTGGAGGAAACCGTCGAGAAGGCGCTGATCGAGGATCTGCCCGGCGACCACCACCCCGTTGGGCGGCGCCTTGCCCAGGTTGTCGCTGATCGGGCTGCTCACCAGCAGCAGCGCCACGCCCTGCACGACCATCACCTGGCCCATCGCATGCTGGGCGTCGCCGGCGTAGTCGAGGCTGCCCATCTGGCGACTGCGTTGCAGGATGCCCTGGCGCAGTCCGATCATGCTGCGCGGGCCTTTGCCGCCCTCGGGCAGCAGGTCCGTCACTTCGAGCAACTGCTGGGCGCGCCAGGTCTGCGCGACGATGCGCGGCTGGCGATCGAAGAACACCATGAAGTCCAGGTCGAGGTTCGCCAGCCTCGCCGCCGGCAGGTTGCTGCGGATGTAGTCGACGCGCGGCCGCTCGATGAAGGCGTAGGTCCGGTCCCACCAGGCCAGGCTGCGCAGCAGGTCCAGGTGGCGGGAGATGTCCGCCTCCATGTGTTCGTGCAAATGGCGCGACTTGCTCATCAGCTGCGCGCTGTCCTGGCGGTCGAAACGGCTGAGCAACAGCCGTTCGGAGAGCGCACCGACGGCCACCAGCGTCAGGGTGAGCGTCGGGATGAACAGCCAGAGCAGGCGTTTGCGCAGATTCATGGGAGGGTACTGACCTGTTGGGACAGCGGCGACACCACATACGATAGCCGCTGCCTATCGGGGAAATTGAAAAGCGCCACTTTGCCCAGGCAGAAGGCGGCTATAGGCTCCAGCGCATTCGAGCCGAACCCTGCGCAATCGTGCATCGGGTCGGCGTGTTTTTTCGGAGCCGCCTGTTGAGTCTTCCCCTATTGCCTGGCGGCTCCGCTTTATTCGAGGAGTCCGTGATGTCTGCCGATCGTCATTCGAAGGTGATCATTCTCGGCTCGGGTCCCGCCGGTTACACCGCGGCGGTCTACGCGGCCCGGGCCAACCTCAAACCGCTGCTGATCACCGGCCTGCAGGCCGGTGGCCAGCTGACCACCACCACCGAGGTCGACAACTGGCCCGGCGACGCCCACGGCCTCACCGGCCCGGCGCTGATGCAGCGCATGCAGGAGCACGCCGAGCGCTTCGAGACCGAGATCGTCTTCGACCACATCAACGGGGTGGACCTGGCCGGAAAACCCTTCGTCCTCCACGGCGACAACGGCAGCTACAGCTGCGATGCGCTGATCGTCGCCACCGGCGCCAGCGCGCGTTACCTCGGCCTGCCCTCGGAAGAAGCCTTCATGGGCCGCGGCGTTTCGGCCTGCGCCACCTGCGACGGCTTCTTCTATCGCAACCGCGAAGTGGCGGTGGTCGGCGGCGGCAACACCGCCGTGGAAGAAGCGCTGTATCTGGCCAACATCGCCAGCAAGGTGACCCTGGTGCATCGCCGCGGCAGCTTCCGCGCCGAGAAGATCCTGCAGAACAAATTGCAGGCCCGTGTCGCCGAAGGGCGCATCGTGCTCAAGCTGCATGCGGAAGTGGAAGAGGTGCTGGGCGATGCCGGCGGCGTCACCGGCGTGCGCCTGAAAACTGCCAGCGGCAGCGAAGACCTGGCCGTCGACGGGCTGTTCGTCGCCATCGGCCATACGCCCAACACCGGCCTGTTCGAAGGCCAGCTGGCGCTGCGCGACGGTTATCTGGTGGTGGGCGGCGGGCGCGACGGCAATGCCACCGCGACCAGCCTGCCGGGCGTGTTCGCCGCCGGCGACGTCGCCGACTCGGTGTATCGCCAGGCGATCACCTCGGCCGGCGCCGGTTGCATGGCCGCCCTGGACGCAGAGCGCTACCTCGACCAGGCCTGAGCCGGGCCGTCAGGCAGCGCGCACCAGGGGCTGGCGGGCGAAACGCACGCCGGCCAGCCCGGTTTTCATCAGCGCGCGGATGTTGCCGTGGTCGCTGCCTTGCGGATTCGCCAGCACGCTGCGGTAGTGTTCGCCGAACGCGCGCAGGGCTTCTTCGTCACTCAACGCTTCCAGCTGCGCCAGGCCGAGGGTCTTGCAGGAACCCTCGTTCTGCCCCTCGGCATTCTCCACCGCGCCGTTGACGAAGGCGCTGGGGCTGAACCGGTAGTTGGCCTCGATGAAGGCGAGGGTGTCGGAAAAGCGATGCTCGTCGCTGCCGAGGGCGGCGCGGAAGTCGTCCAGCGTCATGCCTTGTTTCCCTTGTCGAAAGCGGCCTTCTGCTCGGCGCTGGCTTCCTTCTGGTATTTGGCTTTCCAGTCGGCGTAGGGCATCCCGTAGATCTCCTCGCGCGCCTGTTCCGGGCTGACGTCCAGGGACAGGTCGTCGGCGGCCGCCTTGTACCATTTCGACAGGCAGTTGCGGCAAAAGCCGGCGAGGTTCATCAGGTCGATGTTCTGCACGTCGGGGCGCGAGCGCAGGTGCTGGACCAACTGGCGGAAAGCGGCGGCTTCGAGCTCGATGCGTTGTTCTTCGGTCATCTCGATTCTCGCGGGCGGATTGATCGGTGCCCGGCGCGAGGCGGCGGGCGGTGAGGCGTGGCGATGATAACGCGGGGCCGGAACGATCATCCAGCCTCGCTCGGCGGGCCCGCCGGCCAGCTTTCGCGAGGAACTTTGCCGCGCGCCGCCGGGTCCGGACATCAGGTGCCTGCCGCTCGGGCGGGCGCATCGCATCCCATGGGGAGTACGCATGTCCATTGGAAAGAAACGCTGGGTGATCGCCGAAGGCTACCTGCCGCCGCTCGGTCCGAACCCCGACGACCGCACCCTGCGCAGCCACGAGGCGGCGTGCATTCTGAATGCCGGCGACCAGCCGGCGCAGGTCGACATCACGCTGTACTTCACCGACCGCGAGCCCATCGGCCCGTATCGGCTCGAGGTGCCGGCGCGGCGCACGCTGCATGTGCGCTACGACGACCTTGACGATCCGCAGCCGCTGCCGCGCGAGACCGACTATTCCAGCGTGATCGAGTCCGACGTGCCGGTGGTGGTGCAGCACACTCGCCTGGACGCCCGCGCCGGCATCGCCCTGATGAGCACGGTCGCGTTCGCCGAGTGAGCGTCTAGAGCGGGCCCGGATCGCAGCGGGTGAGGATGCCGACCGAGTTGCGCTCGGCCGTGCGGATGAACGACTGCGTCATCATCGCGATGTCCTGAATGATGAACAGCTTCTTCTCCGGGTTGCTCAGCAGCTCGGTGGAGAGGTGCGAACTGTCCTGGATCGCCGGCCAGGTGCACCAGATCGAGATGATCTGCTCGCCGCTGTCCTTGATCGTGGCTTCCTCGTAATTGACCTTGTAGCCCACCGACTCGGCGCCGCCGAAGGTGTAGCGGAAGGTTTCGCGCACCTCGTCGGTGGTCTGCGTGGCCGGCAGGAAGTAGGCGATGATGATCCGGTCCACGTTGAAGCCGATCCACATCTTGGTCGCCACGCCCGGCGTGTCCAGGCGGTAGTTGGCGCCGAAGATGTTGTTCATCTTCGAGACCTGCACCTTCGGCTTGTGGCCGTTCGAGTCCTCGATGCGTTCCAGCACCGACGGCAGCTGCTTGAGCAGCAGGCGCTCGGTCTTGCTTACCAGGAACTGCAGGTTGGCTTCGCGCTCGCCGAAGATCAGCACCATGCTGATCACCAGCGCCGTGGCGGTGATCTGCGCCATCGACAGTGAAAGCAGAATCCAGTCGCTGCGGTCGGGAACGCCGACGAAGGACAGCGAGATGTAGATGGAGGCGGCGAGGCAGCTGAACAGCGCGGTGACGATGGTGATCTTGATCCAGCGCGGCAGGTAGATGATCTTCTTCGAATCAATCAAGCGGGGCTTCCTTCCTCAGGTGCCGGCCGCCGTTGATCACGACGTTGCTGCCGGTGGTGTAGTTGGATTCGAGCAGATAGGCGACGGTCTGGATCAGCGGCTCGGCACCCGGCTCGAACTCCAGCAGCGCCTTGCGGAAGGTTTTCTCGACGTATTCCGGGGTGCTGTCCTCCTTGAGGATCAGCAGGCCCGGCGAGATGCTGTTGACGCGCACGTTCGGCGCGTACATCTCGGCGAATGAAAGGGTCATGTTCTGCAGCGCGGCCTTGCTCGCGGCATAGGCGACGTGGTTCTTGCTGCCGCGCGAGGCGCTCTCGTCGCAGATATGGATGATGTCGGCGCGGCCGGCCTTCTTCAGCCAGTCGCCCAGTTCCAGGTTCAGCTGGAACGGCGCCTCCACGTGCAGGCGCAACATCGCCTCGAGGTTTTCCAAGCTGTCGTCCAGCCACTGCGAGGCGTTGTGGACGATGCCGCGCAGCGCGTCGTGGCGGGTTCGCACATGGGCGACAAGCCGCTCGCGCTGGGCGCGGTCCATCAGGTCCGCCTGAAAATGGACGATCCGCGGATGCTTCGGTGAGGTGTCGGTGCGGTTCACCGAAAGGATCTCGTAACCCCGCTCGGCCAGGCTCAGGGCCAATTCGTAGCCGACGCGCTTGCTGGTTCCGGTGATCAGGAGAGGAGTGGTCATGTCGAATAAATTCAATCCGTTACGGCATGACCCATCTTATGCATATGCGCCGCCCGCGGCCAGCCTGGCGGCCGCGGGCGGCGGCGCGCTGGCTACTTTGCGTCGAACGCCGGTTTGCCGGTGCGTGCCACGCGGTCGCGCGGGCGCCTGCCTTCCAGCCAGGGCGCCAGCAGGCGGGTGGAGAGCGGGATGAACAGGCAGACCATCACCGGCGTCAGCACCAGGGTGCTGAGCAGTACCCGTTGCACCAGCGGCAGCGCGACCAGGGCGTCGCCGAACAGCAGGTTGAAGGCCAGCGAAACCGGGAAGAACGCCAGCCATACGGCAACGCTCTGCTTCCAGCGTGGCGGACGCTTGTCGGCGCTGCCGAACCAGGCGTCGAGGCCCTGGGCGCGACGTTCGTGCGGCTGGACGAACAGGCCCTGGCCGCGTTCGAGCCAGGCGCTGCGCGACGCCGAATGTTCCCAGGCAGCCATGGTCGCGGCGTCGGCGAAGCGGAAGACGATCTGGAATTCGTTGTCGTGGGCGGGCGGGGCGAGGACGCCGGAACCGAGGTAACCGGCGAAGTCCGCGGCGAGCTGTTCGCCTTCGCGGAGCCAGGTCATGAAATCCTGATAGCGGCCATGGGCGACACGGCGCGCCACCATGAGGGTGACGGGTTCGGCAGACATTGTGTATCTCCATCGATGGGGCGAGCGGTCCGGGTAGGACGTTTCGCATCACGCAGCGCCGGGGTGGTGGGCTGCCTGAAATGACAAGCAAGGATTATTCCTCATGGCGGCGTCGCAGCGCTACCCGCATGCCCATGCGTGGCGTGGGAAAGCGCCGTGTACGGCGCGTGAACCGGGCTTTTTCGACGCCAGGGTGGGCCGGTCTTTAGCGGTCGCTTTGCCTGCAGGGAATAGCCTCGCTCCCCGTCAATCACGGAAATTGCCCACCCAGGTCGCAGCGGCGCGCCAAGTTCGCACCAGCAGGGCGCGTCTTCTGGTCGGTTGTCGCCAAATGGACCGGCGTCCTGCCGGGTCGGATGCTGCCGAGCGTTTCCCTCGCGCGTTACACTGTGCGACACCTTCGCGAGTTGGCGGCGCCATGACTCAGTTCTCCCATGCAGCTTCCCTTGCCTCCGAGGCGTTGAAACGCCAGGAGCTGTTCCCGATCCGCGAGGTTTCGCGGCTGACGGGCGTCAACCCGGTCACCCTGCGTGCCTGGGAACGACGCTACGGCCTGATCGAACCGACCCGCACCGACAGCGGCCACCGCCTGTACTCGCAGGCGGACATCGACCGCGTGCACAGCATTCTCGGCTGGCTCGAACGCGGCGTCGCGGTGAGCAAGGTGGGCACCGTGCTGGCGCGTGGCGAGAGCGTGCCGAAAAGCATGGTCGCCGAGCGCGCGGCGGTTGGCGGCGAATGGGCGGAATGGCAGGCGCGGGTCAGGCGCGCCGTCGCGACCTTCGACGAGCAGGGGCTGGAACGGCTCTACGGCCTGCTGTTTTCCAGCTACCCGCTGCCGGCGCTGTTCCAGGACGTGCTGATGCCCGTCTGGGAAGAGCTGCTGGTGCATCAGGGCGAGTTCGGCAAGACCAGCGAATGGCTGTTCCTCGACGGCTTCCTGCGTGGGCGCGCGTTGCTGCGCCTGCAACTGACCCGCAGCGAGGACGCCGCGCGCGTGCTGCTGGTGGCGGTGCCCGGGCATTGTCGGGAGCTGGAGCTGCTGGTGGCCGGCGTGCTGCTCGGCGGGCCGGACGTATCGATCAGCCTGCCGGGCTTCGGTGTGCCGCTGAACGAGCTGCTGCTGATTGGCGAGAAGCTCCAGCCCGATGCCGTGGTGGTGTTTTCCCACCAGCCGCGCGACGCCGGCTTGCCGCGGCAGCTGTCGAAGCTGGCGCTGATGCTCGACTGCCCGCTGTTGCTGGCGGGCGCAGCGGCGGATTTCGCCGAGGCTCAACTGGCGGGAACCCCGATAGGCTGCCTAGGCAGCGAGGGGCGCGAGATGCACAAGCGCCTGCTGCGCTTTCTCGCCGAGCGCCTCGATACCTGATCGTCAGGCGTCGACGGCGCTGCGCGCCTTGGCGTGCAACTGCGGATGCTGCAGACGATGCTGCTGGAAGATAAACGTGTGCAGGCGCCGCAGCGTGCGCTCGTTCTCGTGCAGCAGGCGGTAGGCACATAGTCCCTGTCCCACCTTGCGTACCAGCCGGCCACGCAGCGGAATCGGCTTCGCGCCGGGCAGCGGCAGTGAAAGTTCGAAACGCGCCGGGGCGACGTCGGTGACTTCCAGCAACAGCCCGTTCGGCGACAGTTCGTGGACCCGCAGGTCGCTGGCCTCGCCGCGTTCGTCGAGAAGCGCCACGGGCTTGTTCAGGTGCAGGCGCCACGGCCGGTCGACCGGGCCCTGTTCGAAGATGCGCGGGGCTTCCAGCTTCAGGTGCAGCGTCTGGAAGTCATCTTCCACGAGCTGCAGCGGAAAGGTCAGGCGTTGATGGCCGATCTGCGCCTCGAGCGACAGTTGCGCGCGTGAGCCGAGCGCCGCCAGCAGCGCCTGGGTTTGCGGGCTGCTGTCGATCAGGAAGTTGGATGCATTGAGTCGCGCACCCTCGCCCTCGTTGAGGAGGCTGCGGATATAGGCCAGCTCGTCGGCGGTAAGCAGCGGATCGTCTTGCATCGGTAGGCTCCCGGCTCGGGGGATAACCTCTGTTGGACCCTTGCGAACTGCGGGGGTTCAGCCTTCCGTCGCTTTCCTGAGCGCAGCCTTCAACGCGGCCACTTCGCTTTCCAGCGCCTTCACCCGTTCGCAGGCCTCGACGAATTCGGTGACGTCCTTCTGGATGCCGATCAGGTAGGTCAGCTGGTCGGCCTCGTTGTGCACCGGCGTGATGGACAGCTCGTTCCAGAACAGGCTGCCGTCCTTGCGGTAATTGCGCACGATCTCCCGGCTGGGTCGGTTGTCCTGCAGCGCGGCGCGGATCGCCCGAATCGCGGGCTGCTCGCGGTCGTCGCCCTGAAGGAAGCGGCAATCCTGGTACAAAACGTCTTCGGCGCGATAGCCGGTGAGCCGTTCGAAAGCCGGGTTGGCATAGATGAGGATGTTGTCGTCGCCTTCGCGTTCGGCCACCACGATGCCGTCGTTGGACGCGTCGATGACCAATTGCAGCAGTTTGGGACTGATCATTCCGGGCTCCGCAGGGTAGAAGCGCGATTCTAAATGATCGGGCCCGCTCATACAGTTATTGCATAATCCGCCCTCCGACTGGTTCTGGAACCCTCGTATGAACGTCCTGATTCTCTCCGGCTCGGTCTTCGGTACCGCCGAGGAAGTCGCCCGGCATGCCGGGCAGCTGCTGCGCGACGCCGGCCTGCAGACCTTGCACAAGCCACGCGCCGAACTGGGCGAGCTGCTGGAATTCCCCGCGGACGCCATTCTCGCGGTGACCTCGACCACCGGCGTCGGCGAATTGCCGGAGACGCTGCAGCCGCTTTTCCACGCCATCCGCGACCAGCTTCCAGCGTCCTGGCGCGGCCTGCCGGGAGCGGTGATCGGCCTGGGCGACTCGGCCTACGGCGACAGCTTCTGCGCCGGCGGCGAGCAGTTGCGCGAGCTGTTCGCCGAGCTGGGCGTGCGCGAGGTGCTGCCGATGCTGCGCCTGGACGCCAGCGAAACGGTGACGCCGGAAACCGACGCCGAGCCCTGGCTGGGCGAATTCATCGTCGCCCTGGGCGCCTGAGGTGCATCCGCGCGCGCAGGAACTGATCGACACGCTGGGCCTGCAGGCGCATCCAGAGGGCGGCTACTACCGGCGGCTGTTCGCCTCGGCGCAGCGCCATGGCGAGCGCGCGGCCTGCAGCAGCATCGTCTTCCTGCTGCTGGAAGGGCAGGCCAGCCGCTGGCATCGGGTGGATGCCGACGAGATCTGGCATTTCCATGAAGGCGACGCGCTGGAGCTGCTGATTGCCGAATCGCCCGACGAGCTGCGTAGCCAGCGCCTCGGCCCGCTCGCCGTCGACCAGTTGCCGCAGGCGGCGGTGCCGGCGCATGCCTGGCAGGCGGCGCGTGCGCTCGGGCGCTACACGCTGGTCGGCTGCACGGTCGCGCCGGAGTTTCGCTTCGAGGGTTTTCGCCTGCTCGCCGATGACCCGCAGGCGCAGCGCGAATGGCCGCGCCTGGCTGGCGAGTTCCCCGAGCTAGTCTGACGGCGACGGGTACTCGCGCAGCAGGGCCAGCCACGCCTGCGCGGCATGCGACAGGTAGGCGTCGCGGCGCCAGATGAAGCCGATGTTCCAGCGCAGGTCGTCGTCGCGCAGCGTCAGGCGTACCACGCCGGGGCGCATCAGCCCACGGGCGACGATGCTCGGCAGCAGCACCGTGCCCTGGCCGGCGGCGACCAGGGCGGCGAGGAAGTCGGCCTGGCCGCTGCGGCCCCCTTCGCGCGGGTTGAAGCCGACCTGCAGGCAGGCCTGCAGCAGGCGGTCGTTGAGGGTGAAGCTGCGCTGGTAGAGCAGGAACGGGGTGTCGGCGAGCTGCGCCAGTTCCAGGCTGCCTTCGCCCGCCAGCGGATGGTCGGTGGGCAGCAGGATGTCCAGCGGCTCGTTGCAGAACAGTTGGCTCTCGAATGCCGGATCGTCGGAGAGCATCCCGGCGCCGATCTCCAGTTCGCCGCTGCTCACCAGTTGCTCGATGCTCTTGCTGCCGTCCTCGGTGAGGTGCACGGCGATGTTCGGGTAGCGCCGTCGGTACTCGGCGAAAGGCCCGGCGAACAGCGCGTTGCTGCCGAGCATCGGCAGGCCGAGGTTCAGCTCGCCGCGCGCCAGGTGGCTGAGGTCGTCGAGTTCGCTGAGCAGTTCCTTGCGTACCCGCAGCAGCTCCTCGACGCGGCGCAGCACGATTTCTCCGGCGTCCGTGAGGCGCAGCTGCGGTCCCTGGCGCTGCAACAGCTGCACGCCCAGGCGCTGCTCCAGTTGCGCCACCTGTTTGCTGATCGCCGACTGGCTGGCGTTGAGCGTGCGTGCTGCCTGGGTAAAGCCGCCCTGACGAACGACTTCGGCAAAGCTGCGCAGCTGTCTGAATTCCATTCTGGAATACCTGTGATTCGAACAATTCGTTTTTTCGATGGTAACGCGCGCCGTAGACTTTCTTCCAACTGTTGAGGAATCCACCGTGACCCGCGCCCGCGTTACCCATCTGTCCCGTCTGCTCTCCGAGTTGCTGGTCCTGCTCGGCCTCTATCTGTTCGGTTCCCAGCTTGCGCTCTGGCTGCACTGGCCGATTCCGGGCGGGGTGATCGGTCTTGGCCTGCTACTGGCCGCGTTCGCCACCGGCTGGATCAAGCCCGCCGCGCTGCAACTGGGCGCCGGCGTGCTGATGGCGGAGATGCTGCTGTTCTTCATTCCGGCGCTGATGAGCATGCTCGACTACGGCGCACTGCTGCGCAGCGAAGGCCTGCGCATCCTCGCGGTGATCGCCTGCAGCACGCTGCTGGTGATGCTGGCCACGGCGCTGACGGTGGAGGCGGTGTGCCGCTGGAGTCTGCGCCATGAATCTTGAGCCGATGCCGCTGTTCTGGTTCGTCCTGACACTGGCGGCCTACCTGCTCAGCCGCTGGCTGTACCGGCGCAGCGGCCGCTACCTGCTGTCACCACTGCTGTTCGTACCAGCGCTGCTGCTGGCGGTGGCGATCCCGCTGCACACCGCCTACGCCGAATACTCCAGCAATACGCACCTGCTCGTGCTGCTGCTCGGCCCGGCCACCGTGGCCTTCGCCGTGCCGATCTGGCAGCAGCGCGCGCTGCTGGTCCGGCACTGGCCCGCGCTGTCGCTGGGCATGCTCGCTGGCAGCACCGTGGCCATCCTCAGTTCCTGGTGGCTGGCCAACGCGCTGGCGCTGGAGGGCCCGGTCAGCCTGTCGCTGGTGCCGCGCTCGATCACCACGCCGTTCGCCATGCCGATCGCCACCGGCCTCGGTGGCGTGCCGGAACTGACGGCGATCTTCGTGATGTTGACCGGTGTGTTCGGCGCGCTGGTCGGTGGCCTGCTGCTGAAGTGGCTGCCGCTGCGCAGCGCGCTGGCCCGTGGCGCGCTGTTCGGCGTCGGCGCGCACGGTGCCGGCGTCGCCCGCGCCCAGGAAGTCGGCAGCGAGGAGGGCACCGTGGCCGGCCTGGTGATGGTGCTGATGGGCCTGCTCAACCTGTTCGCCGCGCCGTTGATCGCCCACCTGATCTGAGCCGCCGGGTCGCGCGCGGCCCGGGCTTTCATCGCCAACCGTCGCGGTTGGCGCCGCTACGGTCAGTCGCCGACGAAACGGCGACGGACGCAAAACTGGCTTCCAGGGCCACTGGCCGTGCACCGAAGCGCCGCTAGACTCTCGGCACACCCACAACAATAAATGCCGAGGTGATCGCCGTGTCCGTAGCCCAATTGCTGCACCCCTCCGAAGTGAAGAACCAGGTTTCCGCCGCTGAATGGCAGACGCGTATCGACCTGGCCGCCTGTTACCGGCTGATCGCGATGTACGGCTGGGACGACCTGATCTTCACCCACATCTCGGCCAAGGTGCCGGGCACCGACGACTTCCTGATCAACCCGTACGGGCTGATGTTCCACGAGATCACCGCGTCGAGCCTGGTGAAGGTCGACCTGGCCGGCAACAAGCTGATGGACAGCCCCTACGACCTCAACCCGGCCGGCTACACCATCCACAGCGCGGTGCACGAAGTCCGTCACGACGTCGGCTGCGTGCTGCACATCCACACCGCCGCCGGCATCGCCGTCTCCGCGCAGAAGCAGGGCCTGTTGCCGCTGTCGCAGCAATCGCTGTTCGTCCTCGCCAGCCTGGCCTATCACGGCTACGAAGGCGTGGCGCTGAACCACGACGAGAAGTCGCGCCTGCAGGCCGACCTCGGCGACAAGAACTTCATGATCCTGCCCAACCACGGCCTGTTGACCGCCTTCGGCAGTATCGCCGACGCCTTCCTCGGCATGTTCACCCTGCAACGCGCCTGCGAGATCCAGGTGATGGCGCAGAGCGGCGGTGCCGAACTCATCCACATTCCGCAGCAGGTTCTCGACGGCGCCCGGGCGATGATCGCCGGGGTGATGCGCAGCCCGCAGGGCATGGGCGGCGCGCTGCCCTGGCCGGCGCTGCTGCGCAAGCTCGACCTGCACAATCCCGGCTACGCCGCCTGATGGCCGCCGTCGGCATCGGCCTGGACGACTGGCGCGCCCAGGGCCGAACGCTGCTGTTCCATCGCCATGAAATCCGCCACTGGATGGCTGGCCCGGTAGACGCGGAGCCGCTGCTGCTGATCCACGGGTTCCCCACCGCCAGCTGGGACTGGCATCGCCTCTGGGCACCGCTGGCGCAGCGCTACCGGGTGATCGCCTGCGACATGCTCGGCTTCGGCGACTCGGCCAAGCCGCGCCACCACCCCTACAGCCTGCTGGAGCAGGCCGACATACAGCAGGCATTGATCAAACACCTGGCCATCGACCGTCCGGTGCACGTGCTGGCCCACGACTACGGCGACAGCGTCGCCCAGGAGCTGCTCGCGCGGCATCAGGAAGGGCGCGTGCGGCTGGCCAGCTGCGTGTTCCTCAATGGCGGCCTGTTTCCCGAAACCCATCACCCGGTGCTGCTGCAGAAGCTCCTGCTCAGCCCGGCCGGCTTCCTCGTCGACCGGCTGTTCACCCGGCGCAGCCTGGCGGTCAACTTCGCCAAGGTGTTCGGTCCGCAGACCCAGCCGAGCGAGGCCGAGCTGGATGCGTTCTGGCAACTGATCGCGAAGAACGGGGGCGCCGCGGTGATGCACCGGCTGATTCGCTACATGCCGGAACGTCGCGAGCAGCGCGAGCGCTGGGTGACGGCGATGCAGCGCAGCGACGTGCCGCTGCGGGTGATCGACGGCGCCGTCGACCCGATCTCCGGGGCGCACATGGTGGCGCGTTACCGCGAGTTGATCCCGCAACCGGACTGCGTGCTGCTCGACGGCATCGGCCACTACCCGCAGGTCGAGGCGCCTGAGCAGGTGCTGGCGCATTACCTGGCGTTCCGCGACAGGCTGCCGCCAACGGATGCTCCGCAGCACGCCGAGGCGGTCTGAGCCCGCCGGGGCCGGCGACTTAGTTCGCCGGTTCCGGTCGCGGTCACGCAGCTCATCCCGTGGCGTTATCGACCATCATTCAGGTGCGTCGTCCCGGTTGTGACCGTTTCCTGTCTGTTGGACACTTCGGGCATCTCAACCTGCCAAGGAGTTTCCCATGAGCCAAGCCGTGCGTTTCGAAGACAAGGTCGTGATCGTCACCGGCGCGGGCGGTGGCCTCGGTCGCGCCCACGCATTGCTGTTCGCCAAACACGGCGCGCGGGTGGTGGTGAACGACCTGGGCGGAAGCACCCATGGCGAGGGCGCCAACGCTTCGGCGGCGGACAAGGTGGTCGCGGAAATCCGCGAGGCGGGCGGCACCGCGGTCGCCAGCCATGACTCGGTGACCGATGGCGAGAAGATCGTGCAGGCCGCACTGGACAGCTTCGGTCGCATCGACGTGGTGGTGAACAACGCCGGCATCCTGCGCGACAAGACCTTCCACAAGATGGAAGACGCCGACTGGGACCTGGTCTACAAGGTCCACGTCGAAGGCGCCTACAAGGTGACCCGCGCCGCCTGGCCGCACCTGCGCGAGCAGAACTACGGCCGGGTGATCTTCACCGCGTCCACCTCGGGCATCTACGGCAACTTCGGGCAGAGCAACTACGGCATGGCCAAGCTCGGTCTCTACGGGCTGACCCGCACGCTCGCCATCGAGGGCCGCAAGAACAACATCCTGGTCAACGCCATCGCCCCCACCGGCGGTACGCGGATGACCGAAGGGCTGATCCCGCCGCAGGTCTTCGAGCAGCTCAAGCCCGAGCTGGTCAGTCCGCTGGTGGTCTACCTCGGCAGCGAGCAGTGCCAGGACACCTCCGGGCTGTTCGAGGTCGGCGGCGGCTGGATGGGCAAGGTGCGCTGGGAGCGCAGCCTGGGCGCCGGCTTCGACCCGCGCGCCGGCTTTTCGCCGGAGGACGTGGCGGCGCACTGGCAGCAGATCGTCGACTTCGACAACGCCGCGCATCCCAAGGACAACATGGAAGCGCTCAGGGAAATGATGGCCAACCTGCAGAAATACGTGGTCTGACGACGGCAGGGTGCGGCTTCTTCCGCGGTTCGCGACGGCAGCACGCTGACCGGTCGCGCCGCTCACCTCGGTGGAGTTCTGCATGGGCGTGATCGTCGAACGGCTGGACGCGATAACCGTCATCACCCTCGACCGGCCGCAGGCGCGCAACGCGGTCGACCGCGCCACCGCCGACGCGCTGAGCGCCGCGTTGCGTGAGTTCGAGGAAGACCCGCAGGCACGCGTCGCGGTCCTCACCGGCAGCGGCGGGACCTTCTGTGCCGGTGCCGACCTGCACGCCGTGGCCGAAGGCGGCGAACGCCGCAACCGCCTGCAGGCGCAGGGCGACGGCCCGATGGGGCCGAGCCGGATGCAACTGCGCAAGCCGCTGATCGCCGCCATCGAAGGCCACGCGGTGGCCGGCGGGCTCGAGCTGGCGCTGCTCGCCGACCTGCGGGTGATGGCGGCGGATGCGGTGCTCGGGGTGTTCTGCCGGCGCTTCGGCGTCCCGCTGATCGATGGCGGCAGCGTGCGCTTGCCGCGCCTGATCGGTCAGGGGCGCGCGCTGGACCTGATCCTCACCGGCCGTCCCGTGCATGCCGAAGAGGCCCTGCAGATCGGCCTGGTCAGTCGCGTGGTCGCCGCCGGCCGCGTACGGGCCGCGGCCGAAGCGCTGGCCGCCGAGATTGCCGCGTTCCCTCCCACCTGCCTGCTGGCCGACCGCGCCAGCGTCCATGCGCAATGGGACCTGCCGTTTTCCGAAGCCCTGGCCAACGAGTTCGCCGGCGGCATGGCGGTGCTCGACAGCGGCGAGACGGAGGAGGGAGCGAAGCGCTTCAGCGCCGGCGACGGCCGCCACGGGCGCTTCTAGGTCGCGTTTCTCCCGGCCTCATCTGCTCATTCCCTGCCTTCCCCGCCATCGCGCCCTGTCGCGTGGTGTTCCTTTTCCCGCTGAAACGACCCACCCAGCGCCTGCGGAACGCCTTCGCCGATGCCCGTCGGGCGCTTTGGTTACGCCCGGCCCGACGTCGCTCTTGGTCGGCCCCATTCAGCGCCTGAATGGCGGCTCCGGCGCAGGCGTGGCGCAGGCATTCATACTTTCGGGCGACAGTCCAAATCCGTCCTTGGTGCGCTTAACCGGGCGTCGGCGCGTGAGTAGGGTTGGCGCCAGTTCTATCCGCCAACAAGGAGCGCCGAATGACAACAACAACACGGCATGCAAAGGTCCAGCCCACGCTATTGGCTCTGGCCGTCGCCATGGGAATTTCCGCCCCCGCAGGGGCCGTCAATTTCAACATCGGTGAAGTCGAGGGCCAACTCGACTCGTCGCTGTCGGTGGGGGCCAGCTGGTCCACCGCCAAGCCCGATCGCGACCTCATCGGGATCAACAACGGCGGCACCGGCTATACCCAGACCGGTGACGACAACCGTCTCAACTTCAAGCGCGGCGAGACCTTCTCCAAGATCTTCAAGGGCATCCACGATCTGGAGCTGAAGTACCGCGACACCGGCGTGTTCGTGCGCGGCAAGTACTGGTATGACTTCGAGCTGAAGGACGAAAGCCGGCCGTTCAAGGACATCAGCGACTCCAACCGCAAGGAAGGCGCGAAGTCCTCCGGCGCGCAGATCCTCGATGCCTTCGTCTACCAGAACTACAGCATCGGCGACCTGCCCGGAACCGTCCGCGTCGGCAAGCAGGTGGTGAGCTGGGGTGAAAGCACCTTCATCCAGAACAGCATCAACTCGATCAACCCGCTGGATGTCTCCGCCTTCCGCCGCCCGGGCGCGGAGATCAAGGAAGGCCTGATCCCGGTGAACATGCTGTACCTCTCGCAGACCGTTAACGACCGCCTCAGCATGGAAGGTTTCTACCAGCTGGAATGGGACCAGACGGTGGTCGACAACTGCGGCACCTTCTTCGGCTCCGACGTGGTCCAGGACGGTTGCGTCAACAACTACAACGTCGCCAGCGGCGCCATCGCGCCGTTCCAGCCGGCCGCCGCGGCGTTCGGCCAGGGCTTCGGCGTTACCAACGAGGGTGTGATCGTGCCGCGCGGGCCGGATCGCGACGCCCGCGATTCGGGCCAGTACGGCCTGGCGCTGCGCTGGCTGGGCGATGCCACCGAGTACGGCTTCTACTTCATGAACTACCACAGCCGCACGCCGGTGCTGAACACCGGCACGGCCGGCGCCGCGACGCTCGCCGCGCTGGGTAACGCCAACCCGCTGGCGGGGCCGCTGAGCGGCATCCTCGGGCAGGTCTGCGGCGCGTTCGGCGGTCCGGCCAGTTGCTTCACCGATCCGCGCTACTCGCCGACGGCGGCAGGCCTCGCCCAGAGCGTGTTGCTTGGTAACGGCAGCTACTCGCTGTCCTACCCCGAGGACATCCGCCTCTACGGGATGAGCTTCTCCACCACGCTGCCCACCGGCACCGCCTGGTCCGGCGAGATCAGCTACCGGCCGAACGCGCCGGTGCAGATCAACACCACCGACCTGACCCGCGCGCTGCTCAACCCGATCGCGCCGGGCACCTCGCCGGTGGCGAGCGCGGCGGGCGCCGAGAACCGCGGCTACAACCGCAAGGAAATCACCCAGATCCAGACCACCCTGACGCACTTCTTCGATCAGGTGATGGGCGCCGAGCGCTTCACCCTGGTCGGCGAGGTCGGCTTCACCCACGTCGGGAATCTGGAGAGCACCAGCGAGCTGCGCTACGGCCGCGATTCGATCTACGGCACCCCGGACGATGCGACGCAACGGGCGGCTTATGGCACCCATGGCTTCGTCACCAGCAATTCCTGGGGTTATCGCCTGCGCGGCATCTGGGACTACAACAACGTGTTCGCCGGTGTGAACCTGCGGCCCAACGTGTCCTGGTCGCACGACGTCGACGGCTATGGCCCGAACGGCGTGTTCAACGAAGGCGCCAAGGCGGTGAGCTTCGGTATCGATGCCGACTACCAGAACACCTACACCACCAGCCTCTCGTACACCAACTTCTTCGGCGGCGACTACAACACGCTCACCGATCGCGACTTTGTTGCGCTCAGCTTCGGCGTGAACTTCTAAGCGGCCTTCAGCAAGTGAGGAAACCCTGATGCATACAACAAGAAAAATCCTCGGTGCGCTTGCCCTCTCGCTGCTCGCCGGCAGCGTGATGGCGGCAGTCGCCCCCGACCAGATCGCCAAGCTCGGCACCAGCCTGACCCCGCTGGGCGGGGAGAAGGCCGGCAACGCCGACGGCAGCATTCCGGAGTGGACCGGCGGCCTGCCGACCAACGCCGCGCCGATCAGCAAGAACGGCTTCGTCGGCGATCCCTACGCCGGCGAGAAGGCGCTGTTCACCATCACCGCGCAGAACGCCGAGCAGTACAAGGACAAGCTCAGCGCCGGCCAGCTGGCGATGTTCAAGCGCTACCCGGAAACCTACAAGATGCTGGTCTACACCACCCACCGCAGCGCGGCCGTGCCGGACGCGATCTACGCCGCGGCCAAGCTCAGCGCGCAGAAGACCGGGCTGGTCGAGGGCGGCAACGGTCTGACCAACTTCACCGAAAGCCGCTACTACGCCTTCCCGATCCCGCAGAACGGCCTGGAAGCGATCTGGAACCACATCACCCGTTACCGCGGCGGCAACCTGCAGCGCACCATCGTCCAGGCCACGCCGCAGACCAACGGCAGCTTCACCCTCGTGCAGTTCGAGGACGAAGTGGCGATGCCGGACAACATGCCCGACCTCGATCCCGCCAAGGCCGCCAACGCGCTGCTGTTCTTCAAGCAGCGGGTGACCGCGCCGGCGCGCCTGGCCGGTAACGTGCTGCTGGTGCACGACTCCCTCGACCAGGTGAAGGAACCGCGCATGGCGTGGATCTACAACGCCGGCCAGCGCCGCGTGCGCCGCGCGCCACAGGTGTCCTACGACGGTCCCGGCACCGCCGCCGACGGCCTGCGCACCTCGGACAACTTCGACATGTTCAATGGCGCGCCGAACCGTTACGACTGGAAACTGATAGGCAAGCAGGAGATGTACATCCCCTACAACAACTACCGCCTGGCGTCGCCCGAGCTGAAGTACGCCGACATCCTCAAGGCCGGCCACATCAACCAGGACCTGGCGCGCTACGAGCTGCACCGCGTCTGGGTGGTGGAAGCCACGCTGAAGAGCGGCGAGCGCAACATCTACGCCAAGCGCCGCTTCTACCTCGACGAGGACTCCTGGCAGATCGCCGCCTCCGAGCTGTACGACGGTCGTGGCCAGCTGTGGCGCGTCGGCGAGGCGCAGATGTACCAGCAGTACGACAAGCAGGTGCCGGTGTACGCCTTCGAATCGCTCTACGACATCATCGCCGGCCGCTACCTGTCGATCGGCATGAACAACGAGGAGAAGAGCGCGATCCGCTACGGCACCAAGGCGTCGGCCAACGACTTCACCCCGGCCGCACTGCGCAACGCCGGCGTTCGCTGAGACGCGCTTCGCCGCGTGCCCGACCGGGCAACAACAGTCCTGCTGATAGGCGGCCATCACGGCCGCCTTTTTTACGACCGCGTATCGCACCGCCGACTGAGCAGGCACTACTATCGGGCAAGGTTCCACAATCACAACAAGAGAGCCGACGTCATGCTTACCCGCGCCATCAGGGACAGCCTGCCGGTCGCGCCGAAAGCGCCCGCATTGCCCCGTCTTCCGCCCCTGCATCTGCCGCGCACGCGGCTCACCCAGCCTTTGCTCGCCAGCGAATGCCGCCTGCGCCTGCTCTGCGCGCCCGCCGGGTTCGGCAAGAGCGTGCTGCTCAACGAGTGCGCGCGCCAGCTGCCGCGCGACGCCCGGCTGGTCTGGCTTGACCTCGCCGGCCGCGCGCTGAGCCCCGCCGCGCTGCTGGAGCGGTTGAGCACGGCGCTGGCCGACGAGGCGGCCGAGGGGCCGGTGCTGGAGGCGCTGCTCGACCTGTTGCAGCGGCAGGCGCAGCCGCTGTGGCTGGTCCTCGACGATTACCCGCGCGAAGACGCGGCGGAGCTGGATGCCTGCCTGGACCAGGTGTTCGAGCGCGGCCCGGCATCGCTCTGCTGGTGGATCAGCAGCCGCCGGCGGCCCGCCTGGAACCTGCCGAGGCTGCAACTGCAGGGCGACCTGCTGATGCTCGGCGCGCAGGCGCTGGCGCTGACTCGCGATGAGCTTCAATGCCTGCTCGACCTGCAGGCACCGACGCTCGGCGCGCAAAGCCTGGAGCGCTTGCACGACGTGAGCGAGGGCTGGCTAGCCGGCGTGCGTCTGCTGTTGCTCGACGCCGATGAGCAGGCACTGGAGCAGCGGCTGGTGAACGGCACGCCGCTGTTGCGCGACTACATCGTGCAGGACGTACTGGCCGACCTGAACGACGAGTTGCGCGAGGCCCTGTTCGCCCTGACCCTGCTGCCGCGCTTCTGCGCCGAACTCTGCGAGCACGTGCTCGATGGCGGAGCCGAGCGGCTTGCCACGTTGCGTCAGCGCCAGCTGTTCATCCGCGGGCTGGACAGCTGCGGCGACTGGTTCCGTCTGTGGCGACCGCTGGCGCTGGTGCTGCGCCGGCTGCCCAGCCCGCTGCCGCCCAACTCGGTGCACGTGCGCGCCTGCCAGTGGTTCGCCAGCCACGGCGACATTCGCGAAGCGGTGGAGCAGGCGCTGCTCGCCGGGCAGATGGAGGTCGCGGCCAATTACCTGCAGCGCTTCGGCCAGGAGCAACTGCTGATCGGGCAGAACGTCTCGCTGTTCCTGCAATGGCGCAACGAGCTGCCGCACACGCTGTTTTCCAGCACCAGCCGGTTGATCGCGCTGCAGGCCTGGGCGCTGATGATCTGCGCGCGGCTCGACGAGGTGGAGACGTGCCTGGCCGACCTGGCGCACTTCCTGCCGCAGCCCGACGCGCGCCGACAGCGCGAGCTGCTTGCCCACTGGCAAGCCATCAGCGGGGCGCTGGCGCGTCAGCGCGGCCAGCCGCAGGCGCGCCAATGGTGTCTCGAAGCGCTGGCCGAGCTGCCCGAGCGGGCCTGGTCGCAGCGCGTGCTGTGCTACCAGATCCTCAGCCAGCAGGCGCTGGCCGAGGGCCATCTGGACGAAGGCGAGCACTACGGCGACGAAGGCATCAAGCTGGCCCGGCTGCATGCCAGCGTGCTCTACGAGGGCCTGCTGACCGTCGACCGCGTGCATCTGCTGGAGATGCGCGGGGAAACCGATCGCGCGCTGGAGCTGCTGGAGCAGGCGCTCGATGCGCTGGGCGACACGCCGACCGGTCCGGTGCCGGCGCGGCTTTGGCTGCTGCGCGGCCATCTGCTGGCGATCCAGGGGCTCTCCAGGCAGGCGCGCGAGGCGTTTCAGGTGGGACTGGATGCGGCGCTGGGCAGCGGCGATGCCTACACCTTCTTCGGCTACCTCGGTCTTGCCGAGCTGGCCGCCTATACCGACCAGCATGCCGAAGCCTTTCGCTGGCTCGCCGAGGCCGAGCGCCTGATGCAATGGCGGCACGTGCCCGCGATCCGCTATCGCTGCGTGCTGCAACTGGGCTTCGGTGTGCTCTGGTTGCAGCAGGGCGAAGTGGGCAAGGCCCGCGCCGCGCTCGAACCGGTTCTCCAGCACTACCGGGACAACGGCCTGCTGGCGCCGCCTGGCGCCTACGACGTGGTGATCCGCGTGCGCCGCCAGCTGGCGCTGTGCGAACTGCTCGACGGATCGCCGCAGCGGGCGGTGGACGACCTGAGCGCGCTGCTCGAGGAATGCCTGCAGAACGACCTGCAGAACCTCGCCTGCGAATGCCGCTGCAGCCTGGCCGAGGCCCTGCTGGCGGCCGGGCAGGCGAACGCGGCGGAGGAGGAGCTGCGCCGCGCGCTCGGCATGGCGGCGCGTCAGCGCCTGGCGCGGCCGCTGTTGGCGTTGCAGCAGCGCCAGGCCCACTGGCTGGATCGCCTGCTGCCCGGCGCCAGCGCGCAGCCGTTGCACGAGCGCCTGCTCAACCCGCTGGAGCGCGAAGCGCAGGTACAGCCGGTGGCGGACGGGGCACTACTCAGCCAGCGCGAACTGACCGTGCTGAAACTGATCGCCCAGGGCTGTTCGAATCAGGACATCGCCCAGCAGCTTTACATCTCGCTGCATACGGTGAAGACCCATGCGCGGCGGATCAACGTCAAGCTGGGCGTGCGCCGCCGCACCCAGGCGGTGGCCACCGCCAAGGCGCTGGGTTTGATGGGGTAGCCCTCAGTGCAGGGCGGTGGTGCGGTTCATCTGCCGCAGGCGCTGGCTCACCGTCAGCCGCTGGGCCTCGTCGTCGCTGAGCAGCAGGGCGCGTTCGAGGTCGTAGCGCTCGCCCTGCGGGCAGTCGATCAGGCGGTAGAGGTCCGCGCGCGCCAGGTGATCGGCCACGTTCGGCGGCCCGAGCAGCAGGACCCGTTCGGCATCCTTCAACGCCGCCAGCGGATCGTCGGCCTGCTGGTGCAATTGCCGCAGGTTGCGCGACAGCCGCCGCAACAGCCCGTGGCCGTCGCAGGTGGCCAGGTGCGCGGCGCTCAGTTCGACCGTATTGCCGAAATGACGCACCAGCAGGTCGCGGCAGTCACGGGTATACAGGCGACGCCCGCCGCAGGGGTCGAGCAGGTGATCGGCGCCGGGCACGCGGAGCAGGAAGTAGCCGGGGAAGTTGACGCCCTGCAGGGGAATCTCCAGACGCCGCGCCAGTTCCAGGGCGATCAGCGCCAGCGACAGCGACTGACCGCGGCGACGCTGCAGCACCTTGTGCAGCAGCGCGGCCTGCGGGCGCAGCGGCGAATCGTCGTCTTCGTGGAAGTCCAGCGCGCTCAGCTGGCGCAGCAGCGGTTGCGCCAGCTCCCTGGCTGGCAATTGCGGCAGTGCCACGGCCACGCGTTGCTCGAGGCTCGCCAGCTCGCGCAGCACCTGCGCGGGTTGCACGTCGGCGTCATGTTCGGCGGCAACCCAGAGCGCCGCCTCGAAAACGGCGGGGGGGGCCGATTCCAGACAGGCTAGGCAGGCTTGACGCGGATTCATGGCGACCCTCCAGGCTGGCTCGCTCTAGTTATTTAGCTGGCCGACGAACCTTCGTCCAGCAGGAGCGGCCCGGCGGTGGAGGCGGGGCGAAAACGGGAGGGGCGGGGTGCGGTCGGGCGAGGCCACCTGCGATGACCGGCGTGCCGGCGCTCGCAGGATTCCTGGTTCAGTTGCGGGCTTGGCTGGCCGAGGATGTCGAATGCGCGCCTTGCGCCATGGAGGCGAGCAGCGCCGGGGAAGCCTCGCCATTCTCGATGGCCAGGCCGAGCTGCACGCTCATGATGAAACGCTCGAGCTTCTCGCGATTGCGCCACTGATCGGCACTGATGAAGCGCTTGACGGTCACGCCGTCGTCATTGGACAGCGTCAGCAGCACGCTGCCATCAAGCCGCTCAATGCTGAAGTTCACGTAATAGTCAGCCTGGAAGACGTCGGAAATCATCTGAAAGGGGCTTTCCATCTCGGTACCTGCCTGGGTGGCTTAATTCACACAGGTAGATGGACGAGGCGGTGCCGATAAAGTTCGCGGCGCATCTACGGAAGGCGGCGCGTTTCGCTGGTTTTCCGGCGAAACCGATGGACGGTCGGGCGATGCACCAGAAAGACCACGGAAATCAAGGCTTTGCCCTTTTCTGGTGAGATTTCGAGCAAGCCTTCCGAGGCGCGCCGGCAGTGCGGTGCAGGCGCTGCCGGTGAGCCGCGCCGCTACTGCCCGGCGCCGTCGAGGACGATTTCGCTCAGGGCGTCCGCCTGATTCTTGAAGGCGCGGGCGAACACCTCGCGATTCTTCGCCATGAAAATGCCGACTTCCTCGACCTGCTGTTCGCTCAGCGAAGGCACGGCCTTCTGCAGCACCTCGCCGAGGGATTCGGCCAGCTCGAGCATCTTGTCGTAACGATCCGCCTCGGCTTTATCCATGAACAAACGCTCCTGATCGCGACTGCTGCGATACACCACTTCGACGGCCATTCCCCACCTCGATTGCCTTCAGCTTGGGTTGATGTTACTGGATTTATATACAGTGTACGGTGCCGCCGCCGCCGAGGAAAGTCTGTCGGCGATTTCCTGCTTTGGTACTGCCGCGGCGAAATCGTCACGGCCATCGCGTAGCATCTTCGATGCCGCTGGTGCCGTTCCTGCATGCGCCGTGCACAGGATAATCCCGCGAGCCAGCCAAGGAGCGTCAACGTGAAACTGAATTGGGCCGAGTCCCTGCGTCATTCCCTGCATGAACTGGCCGAGTCGCTGGGCAACCTGCTGGTGGAGAGCTTCCATTACCTGGCGCTGTTCGCCATTGGCGCGGTGACCGCCTGGGCGGCGGTGATGGCGTTCTGCGACATGGTGGAGAAGGGGCACACCAGCGTCGACGACATCCTCCTGCTGTTCATCTACCTGGAACTGGGCGCCATGGTGGGGATTTACTTCAAGACCAACCATATGCCGGTGCGCTTCCTGATCTACGTGGCGATCACCGCGTTGACCCGCCTGCTGATCTCGGACGTTTCCCACCACAACCGGCCGGACCTCAGCGTGATCTACGTGTCGGCTGCGATCCTGCTGCTGGCCGTGGCGATTCTGGTGGTGCGTTATGCCTCGTCGCGCTTCCCTTCGGTGCAGCACGACGGGCCGGGCAAGCCGGGGCCGCGTCCGGCGGCGGAACGCGAGGCTTCCGAACGCGATTGAAACGCTTCGCGCGTCGGTTCAGGCGCTTTGCGGCGGGGTGTCTGGCGAGGCATTCGGGGATCGAAGGACCGCGTCCCTGTCCGGAATGTGCACTGTTGCTCAACCGGTCGTCGGTGGTTTTCAAGAGTTGGCCGTGGACTTGCTAGGTCACCAGGGACACTCATGTTCCGCAGGTGTACGCCCATGCTCAATCCTTTCCAGTTCGTCAGCGAATCCTTCAAGGACGAGTTCCATGTGCGCTTCAGCATCGAACGCATGGACGGCAGCATCACCATGTCGCTGACCAACGAGAGCGGCGTGGTCGCCCGTCGTGCGCTGAGCAGCGAACAGCTGGGCGACCTGTCCAAGCTGGAGCAGACGGTGCAGAGCATTCGTTTCGGCCTGGCCATCGACAATGGCCAGGGCATTCGCTGCCTCAATCAGATCAGCGCCAAGGCCGCCAACGAGCCGTTGCCCAACGGTTAGATCCGTCACGGGCCGCTGGCTGCCTCAGGCATCCAGCGGCGCCAGCAGCCGGTCCACTTCTTCCTCGGTCATCTCCCATTCGCTCTGCGATCCGCCCTCCAGCACGCCGCGGGCCAGGCCGGCCTTGGCCTGCTGCAGCTGCTGGATCTTCTCCTCGACGCTGCCGCGGGCGATCAGCTTGTAGACGAACACCGGCTTGTCCTGGCCGATGCGGTAGGCGCGATCGCTGGCCTGCGCCTCGGCGGCCGGGTTCCACCAGGGGTCGAAATGGATCACGGTGTCGGCGGCGGTGAGATTGAGCCCGGCGCCGCCGGCCTTGAGGCTGATCAGGAAGATCGGCAGGGTGCCGGCCTGGAACTGCTGCACCGGCGTGCGCCGGTCGCGCGTCGCGCCGGTGAGCAGCGCATAGGGAATCTTGCGGCGCTGCAATTCGGCCTCGATCAGCCCGAGCATGCCGGTGAACTGGGAGAACAGCAGCACCCGCCGGTTTTCGCTGAAGAGCGCCTCGAGCATTTCCAGCAGGGTTGCCAGCTTGGCCGAGTGCTCGGGTTTGTAGGGCGTCTTCTCGCCCTCCAGCAGGCGCAGGTCGCAGCAGGCCTGGCGCAGGCGCAGCAGCGCCTCGAGGATGATGATCTGGCTGCGCGCCAGGCCCTGGCGCCCGATCTCCTCGCGGACCTTGCGATCCATCGCCAGGCGCAGCGTCTCGTAGCGGTCGCGCTGCGCATCGCTGAGCTCGACCCACTGGATCACCTCGGTCTTCGGCGGCAGCTCGCGCGCCACCTGCTCCTTGGTGCGGCGCAGCAGGAACGGGCGCACGCGGGCGTTCAACTGGGCCAGGCGGGCGGCGTCGGCGTGTTTCTCGATCGGCGCGCGGTAGGCCTGGTTGAAACTCTTCTCGGTGCCCAGCCAGCCGGGCATGAGGAAGTCGAACAGCGCCCAGAGTTCGCCCAGGTGGTTCTCCAGCGGCGTGCCGGTCAGGCACAGGCGCTGCCCGGCGTTGAGTTCGCGCACCGCCTGGGCCGCCTTGCTGCGGGCATTCTTGACGTTCTGCGCCTCGTCGAGGATCAGCAGGTGGAAGGGTTGCGCGGCCAGCACCTTGGTGTCGCGCGGCAGCAGTGCGTAGGTGGTGAGCAGCAGGTCGTACTGGTCGAGCTTGGCGAAATGCGCGCGCCGACGTGGACCATGCAGCGCCAGCACGCGCAGATCCGGGGCAAAACGCGCGGCTTCGTCCTGCCAGTTGGGGATCAGGCTGGTGGGCATGACGATCAGCGCCGGGCGGGTCAGGCGTCCGGCGCGTTTTTCCGCCAGCACGTGGGCGAGGGTCTGCAGGGTCTTGCCCAGGCCCATGTCGTCGGCCAGCACGCCGCCGGCCTCCAGTTCGCCCAGCGCCTGCATCCAGGCCAGGCCCTGCGCCTGATACGGGCGCAATTGTGCGTTGAGTCCCGCGGGCGCGGCGGCCGGCTGCTGCGGCAACTCGCGCAGGCGTTCGGCGAAGCGCCGCAGGCGTTCGCCGCCCTGCCATTCCAGCGCGAGGCTGGCCTCCATGCCGGCCAGCCGTGCGGCGTCCGGCTTGGCCAGGCGCAGGCGATCCTGTTCCAGCGGCGGATCGCGGAAGAACAGGTCGCCGAGCGCGCCGAGCAGCGGTTTCAGGCGCGCGAAAGGCAGCGCGACGCGGCGCCCGTCGCCGGGCAGCGGCACCATCAGCATCTCGTCGTCACGGCGCTTGTGCAGCGTGTCGGCGCTGAGCAGCCAGGGCGTATGGCGGATCGCATGGAGCAGTACCGGCAGCAGGCTGACGCGGCGGCCCTCGACTTCGACGCCCATCTCCAGATCGAACCAGTTCTGCTCCGGGGTTTCTTCCAGGCGCGAATACCAGGCGTCGATTTCGGCCAGGTGGAAGAGGAACTCGGGGCGGATCAGGATGCGCCAGCCCCGCTCGCGCAGGCGCGGCAGGCCTTCGCGGACGAAGCTCAGCCAGGCGGCGTCGGAGGGCAGCTCGAAGGCCTCGCCGGCCTTTTCCGGCAGCGCTTCGCTGACCCGTAGGGCGACGCTGAAACCATACTGGCCGAGTTCGCGGCGCAGCGCCGCTTCGGCGTCCAACTGGCGGCGGATGCGCAGTTGCCGGTGGTCGGCGAGCGGCACCACCAGGTCGCGGTTCTGCCGTCCGTGCGCCAGGTGCCCGGCGTATTCGAAGGCGAGGGCGGCGCGGTGCTGGGTCTGTTCGGTCATGCGCCCCTTGCGCGCGTCGAAATGCACGCGCACGTGGCTGTTCAGGCTGAGCAGCGGCTGCGGTTGCAGGTCCTCGCGAAGGATCTCCTCCGCCGCATTCACGCTGGGCAGCGCGTCGTGGCGATCGAGCTGGCGCTGCAGGGTCAGCAGGGCGGCGGCAGCGTGCTTGCAGTTGCGTCCGACCGGGCAGGTGCAACTGCATTGCAGGGTCCAGCCGTCGCCCTGCGCGCGCAGGTGCACGGTCTGCCGGTAAGGCAGGTCGGCGCTGCCGGAGCAGAGCGCGCGCAGCTTCAGTTCGTCCACTTCCAGCAGCGTCGCGCGGTCCTGTTCGGCGTAAGCCCGGGCACGCTCCAGGCAGGCAGGCTCGAATGCGGCCTGCCAGTCGTCAGGCAGGCCCCGGCGGAGGTCCGGGCGCGTGGGCACGGCGGAAGGGGGCGATGAGGGTTTCAACATGCTCGGTCGCTGCGAGTCGTGAACCGTCAATTCTCGCACGCGCCGCCGCGCTTGGGCACCCGTTGGCAGGCGTTCGTCGGAGGTGCAAGCGTGTGCGGGACGGCGCGCGAGCCCGGCGCAAGCGCGCTACAGCGGGCGGTTCAGTGCCTGCCGGTACTGGCCCGGCGTGCCGCCGAATTCGGCGCGGAAGCGGTTGCTGAAGTGGCTGGCGCTGGCGAAGCCGCAGGCCAGGGCGATGTCACCGAGCGCCAGAGGGCTGTCGCGCAGCAGCTCGCGGGCACGTTGCAGACGCCGGGCCAGCAGGTAGCGGTGCGGCGGCAGGCCGAAGCTCTCGCGGAACATCCGCGCGAAGTGATACTCGGACAGCGCCGCGATGCCGGCCAACTGGCCAAGGCTGATGGCGTCGTCCAGGTGCGCTTCGATGTAGTCGACCAGACGCCGCCGCAGCCGCGGCGCCAGCCCGCCCTTCAGGCGCAGCTCGGGCCGACGACCGACCTGGGTCAGCAGCGCGTGTTCGAGCATGGCGTGGGCGAGGCTGCTGGTCAGCAGGCGCTCACCCGGCTCGCTCCAGTCCAGCCGGCTCAGCTGGCGGAAGCGCCGGGCCTGCTGCGGATCGTCGAGGAAGGTCGCTTCGTTGAGCTGCAGTTCGCGCGGTTCGCGGTCGAGCAGGGTCACCGCGCTCTGCGCGAAGCGTTCCGGGCTGACGTAGAGGTGAGCCAGGCGGATGTCGCCGTTGATCACCCAGGCCGATTCATGCCCGGCGGGGAGGACGCACAGCTTGTCCGGCGCGCCCTTGGCATGCGGGCGCTCGCGGCGGAAGGTACCGGTGCCGCCGTCCAGGTAGCAGGACAGCGTGTGCCAGGCCGTACCGGTGTAGTCGCGGGCGTCGTGGTGGTTGCTCCACAACGCCGCGGCCAGCCCGTCGCCCAGTTCCGCGCTGTGTTCCAGGCGGGCATGGGGAGAGCTGGCAAGGGATTGGAAGACCTGATTCTGTTCGAGCTGCGACATGCGGATACCTCAATGTCGCCATCCTACGGCGCCGACGGCGGCCTGCGCAGCCACCGTCGGCGAAAAAGCGCAAGAATCTGCAATTCAGTGCAGCAGCTTCTCGATGGTGGCGATCAGGGCGTCGTAGGCCACGGCTTGCCCAGGTCGATGGACGTGTGCGGGCCGCGGCGTGCCTGCGGGTCGGTCAGGCGCAGGTAGCCGTCGTTCATCGACAGGTCCTTGCCCGGAGGAATCACATAGACGGGGTGTTTCTCGATCGGCACCGGTTCGGTCACCTGCTGATGCTGTTGTCGTTTCGCGGAACGGACATGGAGTCGCCTGGCACTGGGGTCATAGAACTCTATGGACAAGCCTTGCCGGAACCTAACGCTGCGCGGGGTGGATGGACGATGAAACGGGGGCTTGCGGCGCGTCCGTGTGCGGCCATGAAGTACCGCATGTCGATCACCTCCAACGGCTTCCGTTGCCGAGCGATCACGGCCGTCAAAAGCGCAAGTTCCTGCAAGCGGCCAGGCCCGACGCGCGGCAGACTCTGCGTCGCCGCATCGCTTGCCCTTTCGCTTCGGGAGTCACCATGAACCTCGCCTTGTACCTGCTCACCGTGCTGATCTGGGGGACTACCTGGATCGCCATCAAGCTGCAGATGGGCGACGTCGCCATCGCCGCTTCCATCGCCTATCGCTTCGCCCTGGCCGCGCTGGTGCTGTTCGCCTACCTGCTGCTGCGCGGCAGCCTGCAACGGCTCGATCGTCGCGCGCAGCTGCTCTGCGTGGCCCAAGGGCTGTGCCTGTTCTGCGTCAACTTCCTGTGCTTCTACAGCGCCAGCCAGTGGATACCCAGTGGCTTGATCGCGGTGGTGTTCAGCACCGCCACCCTGTGGAACGCGCTGAACGCGCGGGTATTCTTCGGCCAGCGCATCGCGGCGAACGTGCTGGCCGGCGGCGCGCTGGGGCTGTTCGGCCTGGCGCTGCTGTTCTGGCCGGAGCTGGGCGGCCATTCCGCCAGCCGTGAAACTCTGATTGGCCTCGGCCTGGCGCTGCTCGGGACCCTGTGTTTCTCCGCCGGCAACTTGCTCTCCAGCCTGCAGCAGAAGGCCGGCCTGCGCCCGCTGAGCAGCAACGCCTGGGGCATGCTCTACGGCACGCTGGCGCTGCTCGCGGTGTGCCTGGTCAGCGGCACGCCGCTGAGCTTCGACTGGAGCACGCGCTACGTCGGCTCGCTGCTGTACCTGGCGATTCCCGGCTCGGTGATCGGCTTCACCGCCTACCTGACCCTGGTCGGCCGCATGGGGCCGGAACGCGCCGCCTATTGCACCGTGCTGTTCCCGGTGGTGGCGCTGAACATCTCGGCGTTCGTCGAGGGCTACCAGTGGACGCTGCCGGCCCTGTGCGGCCTGGTGCTGGTGATGGCCGGCAACCTGCTGGTGTTCCGCAAGGCGCGTCCGGTCCCGGCGGTGGCGCCGACGCCGGCCTGAAACCGCGGCTTCAGCTGTGCGACAGCCGCGGGCCGAAGAGGATGATCGCGGCGCCCAGCAGGCACACCGCGCCGCCGAGGTAGTCGCTGGGTAGCGGGCGGGTACGCTCGACGAACGCGAGCCAGAACAGTGCCGAGCAGACGTAAACGCCCCCGTAGGCGGCGTAGGCGCGACCGGCGAACTCGGCCTCGACGCGGGTGAGGATCAGCGCGAAGGCCGTCAGCGCCAGCAGGCCGGGGGCGATCCACAGCGCGCTGCGGTCCATCCGCAACCACAGCCAGAAGGCGTAGCAGCCGGCGATCTCGAACAGCGCGGCGGCGAAGAACCAGAGGTAGTTGAGCACGGCGAGGCCTTGTCATCGAAGGGAGCGCCGATTCTACAGGCGCGGCGGATCAGCCGCTCTACAGCGCCACGTTCAGGCCGAAGCGCCGGCGCAGGCCCTTTTCCAGCAGCCCCTTGGGCAACCAGCGCGCCAGCAGCGGCAGCGCCTGGCTGCCGTTGCCCAGGCGCAACAGGCGCGGGCGTTGCGGGCGGCGCACGGCGTCGAACAACTGCTGGGCGAAGTCGCTGGCCGGCGTCGGGTTGTCCTGCGAGGCGTTGGCGCGGGCGCGGATGCCGTCGCGGATCGGCCACCAGGGCGAATCCTCGCCGATCAGCGATTCGGCCTCGCGGCTGGCGTTGGTGCCGAAGCTCGAGGCGATCGCGCCGGGCTGCACTTCCATCACCTCGATGGCGAACGGCGCCAGCTCCATGCGCAAGGCATCGGACAGCGCGTGCACCGCCGCCTTGGAGGCGCAGTAGGCGCCGGCGAAGGGGGTCACCAGAACGCTGGAAACGCTGCCGATGTTGACCACCAGGCCACGGCTCTCGCGCAGCAGCGGGAAGCAGGCCCGGGTCACGCCGACCACCGCGAACACGTTGGTTTCGAATTGCCGGCGCAGGGCTTCGGCGCCGCCGTCCAGCAGCGGGCCCATCGCGCCGTAGCCGGCGTTGTTGATCAGCACGTCGAGGCGCCCGGCGTTTTTCAGCAGGCGTTCGGCGAGGCGGTGGACGGCGCTGGCATCGTTGACGTCGAGCTGCACGGCATTGAAGCCGGCGCTTTCCAGGGAAGCCAGGTCCTCGGATTTGCGGGCGCTGGCCCAGACCTGGTAGCCGCCGCGCTTGAAGGTGTCGGCCAGCGCGCGGCCGATGCCGCTGGAGCATCCTGTGATCAGGACGACGGGTTGGCTCATGTGGCAGTTCCTTCTTCTTGTAGTTGTCATGCGCAAGCCCGGCCTTGGTCGAATTGCCAGGCGACCAAGGTGCGGCAAGCGCTGCGACATCGTACAACAAGAAGCGTGGCGGGCGGCTACCGCGACGCGTTCGGCGGCTCGATCAGTCCTGCGGTTCGTCGCGCAGGAACACCAGGCTGTCCGCACTCGACTGGTCGGCGCTGAAGCGGTAGCCGGCATAGTCGAAGCCCTGCAGCTGGCGCGGGTCCTTCAGGCGCTCCTTGATCACGTAGCGCGCCATCAGCCCGCGGGCCTTCTTCGCGTAGAAGCTGATGATCTTGTACTGGCCGTTCTTCAGGTCCTTGAACTCGGTGTCGATGATGCGGCCGGCGAACGCCTTGCGTTTGACCGAGGAGAAGTACTCCTTCGACGCCAGGTTGAGCAGGACGTCGTCGCCCTGCGCGGCCAGGGCTTCATTGAGCCAGCCGGTGATACGTTCGCCCCAGAAGGCGTACAGATCGGCGCCGCGCGGGTTCGCCAGCTTGGTGCCCATTTCCAGGCGATACGGCTGCATCAGGTCGAGCGGGCGCAACAGCCCATAGAGGCCGGACAGCATGCGCAGGTGCTGCTGGGCGAAGGCGAAATCCTTCTCGGTGAAATCCTCGGCGGCAAGGCCGGTGTAGACATCGCCCTTGAACGCCAGCAGCGCCTGCTTGGCGTTGGCAGGGGTGAAGTCCGCGTTCCAGCTGCCGTAACGCGCGGCGTTGAGGCCGGCGAGCTTGTCCGAGAGGTGCATCAGCTCGCCGATCTGCGCCGGGCTCATGGCGCGCAGCTGCTCGACCAGTACCCGGGCGTCGTCCAGGTGCTGCGGAAGGCTGTGTGTGGCGGTGGTCGGCGGGGTCTCGTAGTCCAGCGTCTTGGCCGGTGAAATCACCATCAGCATGCGTCGTTGTCTCCTTGGGGTCGGCGCCGATTCTAGGCGTTACCCGGGTGCGGCTCCAGCCACGCGGGCGATCAGTTGGGGCGATAGCGCGCAGGGAAGGCGAGAAAAGCGCCGGAGCGCATCAAGGACGGGCGTTTCGTGGGAAATGCGGGGAACCGCAGGGGCGATTTTTGCGGCAGGTTCCGATGGGGCGGACTTCCGACTTTAACGGCGGCCGGAAGCCTCGCCAAGGTCATTTCGTCGCTGTGACAAAAAAGGCCGTCCGGCAGGAAAAAAGACTTCTTATCGTCATCGAAACTGCTGTATGAACGTTTTCAGACAGCCGATTCCTGCAGACAGGTGGCGTCCCCAGCCCGCACCTTGCATGCAGTCCCCCGCGTCCGTGACGCAGGGAGTCGGCGGTCCTTCGCGGCGGAGCGCTGTTCCGGCATTCCGTCGCCTGGCCTCTCGAAAAGGTGACCGAGTATGGATGACCACGGACGCTCAAGCTCTACCCAGCCAATCCTCTACGTCCTCGATACCAACGTCCTGATCCACGATCCAAACGCCCTGCTCAATTTCCAGGAACACCACGTCGCCATCCCGATGACCGTGCTGGAGGAACTCGACAGCCTTAAAACCGGTAAACACAGCGTCGCCGCGGAATGCCGCCAGGCGATCCGCCTGATCGACAAGGTGCTGGGAGATGCCACTCCGGAAGAGGTGGAGAAGGGCGTACCGATCCAGCGCGGCAAGAGCGGGCCCAAGGGCACGCTGTCCATCCTCATGAGCAAGCGCGCGGAGCCGATCACCTGGCTGCCCGAGCACCTCAACGACAACAAGATCATCAACCAGCTAGTGGAACTGCGCAGCCGCTTCCCCGGCGAGCTGGTGGTGCTGGTGACCAAGGACATCAACATGCGCCTGAAGGCGCGTGCCTGCGGGATCGATGCCGAGGAATACCACTCCGACCAGCTGATCGACGACGTCGACATGCTCTCGCGCGGCTACCACAGCATGACCGGCTCGTTCTGGGACCGCGTGGCCAAGGTCGACACCCGCCAGGACCATGGTCGCACCTGGCACCGCGTGCAGCTCACCGACAACCTGCCGGCGGTGCACGTCAACGAGTTCATCCTCGACGAGCAGGGTTTCGTCGGCTGGGTGAAGGGCATTCGCGAGAGCGAGCTGCTGATCCTCGACATGCACCAGGAACCGCTGCTGCACCAGGAAGCCTGGGGCCTGCGCCCGCGTGACATCCACCAGGCGCTGGCGCTGTTCGCGCTGCTCGACCCGGACATCCACCTGGTCAACCTGACCGGCGCCGCCGGCTCCGGCAAGACCATCCTCGCGCTGGCCGCGGCCATCGAGCAGACCATGGTGACCAAGCGCTACCGGCGCATCATCGCCACCCGCAGCGTGCAGGGCCTCGACGAGGACATCGGCTTCCTGCCGGGCACCGAAGCCGAGAAGATGGAGCCCTGGCTCGGCGCCATCACCGACAACCTCGAAGCCCTGCACATGGACGACGAGAACACCCACGGCAGCGTCGACTACATCCTGCAAAAGGTCCCGCTGCAGTTCAAATCGCTCAACTACATCCGCGGGCGCAGCTTCCAGCAGAGCCTGATCCTCATCGACGAGTGCCAGAACCTCACCCCGCACCAGATGAAAACCATCATCACCCGCGCCGGCGCAGGCTCGAAGGTGATCTGCCTGGGCAACCTGGCGCAGATCGACACCCCATACCTGTCCGCCACCAGTTCGGGCCTCACCTACCTCACGGAGCGTTTCAAGGATTTCCCCCACGGCGTGCACATCACCCTGCAGGGCGTGCCGCGCTCGATCCTCGCGGAGTACGCCGAAGCGCACATGTAAGCCACACCCCGCGCACCGCCATCCCGGCGGTGCCTTCAGCCCGTCGCTGCGTGCCGCCTGCGGCACGCAGCGACGCACCTTCGTTGTAAACTGCCGGCTTTCAACGGCGGACGACTCCCATGCTGACCCACCTCGATTCCCAAGGCCGCGCCAACATGGTCGACGTCACCGAAAAGGCGGTGACCTCGCGCGAAGCCACCGCCGAAGCGCGGGTGCGCATGCTCCCCGCCACCCTGGCGATGATCCAGCAAGGCGGCCACCCCAAGGGCGACGTATTCGCCGTCGCGCGCATCGCCGGCATCCAGGCGGCGAAGAAGACCTCCGAGCTGATCCCGTTGTGCCACCCGTTGATGCTCACCAGCGTCAAGGTCGAGCTGAGCGCCGAGGGCGACGACAGCGTGCGCATCGTCGCCCGCTGCAGGCTGGCCGGGCAGACCGGTGTGGAAATGGAGGCGCTCACCGCCGCCAGCGTCGCCGCGCTGACGATCTACGACATGTGCAAGGCGGTGGACCGCGGCATGCTCATCGAGGGCATCCGCCTGCTGGAGAAACTTGGCGGCAAGAGCGGCCACTTCGTCGCCGGGGAGGCCTGATGATCCGCGTGCAGTACTTCGCCCGCTACCGCGAAAGCCTCGGCCTGGACAGCGAACAGCTGCCCTGGGACACGCGCTTCGCCTGCCTCGACGACCTGCGTCAGGTGTTGCTGGCGCGCGGTGGCGCCTGGGACGTGCTCGCCGAGCGCAACCTGATGTGCGCGCGCAACGACGAGCTGTGCAGCCTCGCCGAGCCGCTGCAGGACGGCGATCAGGTCGCCTTTTTCCCCACCGTCACCGGAGGCTGAGATGGCGATTCGCGTGCAGGCGGCAGCTTTCGATCCCGGCGCCGAACTCAACGCGCTGCATGCGGCGAATGTCGGTATCGGCGCGGTGGTCGGCTTCGTAGGCTACGTGCGCGATTTCAATGACGGCCGTGAGGTGGCGGGGATGTTCCTCGAGCACGCGCCCGGCATGACCGAGAAGGCCCTGGCGAAGATCGTCGCCGAGGCCGAGCGGCGCTGGCCGCTGCTGCGCGTCGACGTGCTGCACCGGGTCGGCGCGCTGCAACCGGGCGAGCCGATCGTCTTCGTCGGCACCGCCAGCGCCCACCGCCAGGCCGCGTTCGCCGCCTGCGATTTCGTCATGGACTACCTGAAGACCCGCGCGCCGTTCTGGAAGAAGGAAGACACCACCGAGGGCCCGCGCTGGGTGGAAGGGCGCGCCAGCGACGAGGATGCCGCCGCGCGCTGGGAGAGCCAGTGTCGGCCGGGTTGCGGTTGATCCGTTCGGGTCCCCTGCACGGCTTGCCCCGACCCCGAGATGCGGCCGGCTGCTTCAGTTGAGGCCGATGTAGATGCCCAGGGCGATCGGCGCGAGCATCGACAGGCCGCCGGCGCCGGTCATCCAGACGCCCCATTCCTTCTCGCGGAAGGTGAAGCCGATGCCGAGCAGCAGGAATCCTGCGACCAGAAGGGAAATCATGAGGTGGAAGTTGTCCATGACGAAGCCTCCCGCCAAGCGTTGGCGTACTTTCAGCGTAGCCCTCGCCTGATTACCCATGATGATCCGCGTCAGCGTCGCAGGGCGGGAAGCAACGCCAGCAGGCCTTTCGGCAGCGCCTGGCGCAGGTTTTCCGTCAGGGTCTCGCGGCGTTTCTGATAGGCGACGCCGATGCCGATCAAACCGATGCCGATCAGCGTCAGCACGATCGGGAACAGCAGGGAGTCGGCGAACACCCGGTACGACAGGTAGCCCAGGTAGGCCGCCACGCCGAGCGCGCCGAAGACCATGAACAGCGGCCGGCGCAGGGCCACCGCGATGCCCATCAGGGACAGGTTGATCAGGCAGTAGAAGGCCTTGCCCAGCTCGCTGCCGCTGTCCATCAGGGTCAGTCCGCCCCAGAACGCCAGCAGGCCGGCGAAGTAGCCCCAGAAGGCGAAGTCGCGCCGGGTTCGCCCGTCCACCAGCAGGCTGGCGAGAATCAGCGCCAGGCCGAACCAGAGCGACACCCAGCGCCGCTGTTCCCAGCTGAAGTCCGTGCCGTAGAGCAGGTCGGTCAGGTCCATCGACATGAACCACAGCGCCGCCGCCAGCGGCATGACGATGAACGGAAAGGGCAGCAGGCGCAGCATCAGCAGCCCGGCCAGCACGGTCGCCACCTCCATGCCGAGCCAGCCGCCGCGCACGTAGACGTAGTAGTCGTGGTAATCGCCGAGCCCGTCGTCCTCCGGCCACCAGCCGAGCAGGCGCTGCAGGGCGAACACCGCCAGCGGCGTCAGGCTCACCGCCACCGCGCCGAGCAGCCCGCCCGGAATCTGCAGGCCGCGGCGCCAGAGGCCCAGACCGCAGAGGGTGAACAGCGCCATGTAGGCGATGGCGATCAGCAGCAGGGCGATCTCGCCGATGCGCATCCACGCCTCGGTGAGCAGCCAGCCGAGCGCGCCGATGATCAGCACGGCGCCGAAGTAGTAGGCGACGTGGGCGAGCTGGAAGCTCGGCTGGTCCGGTTGCTGGCGGCGCAGGAAGGCCAGCAGCGCATGCTCCTGGCCGGGCTGGAGGATGCCGGCCTGCACGGCGCGGGTGAGGTCGGCAGCTTCGAAGCGCTCGGTCATGGCGTCGTTCCCTGGAGGCGATGAGCGAGTCTGGCGGAGCGCGCTTCGCTTTGCCAGACGGGCATGAGCGGCGCTGGAACGAAAAACCGAGCCCTGGGGCTCCGTTTTCGTCGGCGATCAGTGCTTGCGCGGCACCGGCTTGAGCAACTCGTCCGGCGGCATTTCGCAGGTGATCTTGCGGCCCATCAGTTCTTCGATCGGCGGCAGGGCGAAGGCGTCGTCCTCGCCGGCGAAGCTGATCGAGGTGCCACTGGCGCCGGCGCGGCCGGTACGGCCGATGCGGTGCACGTAGTCGTCCGGGTCTTCCGGCAGGGTGAAGTTGATCACGTGGCTGATGGCATCGACGTGAATGCCGCGGCCGGCGACGTCGGTGGCGACCATCACGCGGATCTTGCCTTCGCGGAAGTCTTCCAGGGTACGGATGCGCTTGTGCTGCGGCACGTCGCCGGACATCTGCGCGGCGCTGATACCGTCACGGGTCAGGCGCTCCTCGATGCGCCGCACTTCGTCCTTGCGGTTGGCGAAGACCATCACCCGCACCCAGTCGTTCTGCGTGATGAGGTTGTACAGCAGCTTGTACTTGTCGCTTCCAGCGACCGCGTAGACGTGCTGCTCGACGTTGTCGCTGGCGACGGTTTCCGGTTCGATCTCGACGATCGCCGGCTCCGTGGTCCACTGCTTGGCGAGGTTCATCACGTCTTCGGTGAAGGTGGCGGAGAACAGCAGGGTCTGGCGTTCGCCCTTCATCGGCGTCTGCCGGATGATCTGCCGCACCTGTGGGATGAAGCCCATGTCGAGCATGCGGTCGGCTTCGTCGAGCACCATCACCTCGACCATGTCCAGATGCACTTCGCCACGCTGGTTGAAGTCCAGCAGGCGCCCCGGCGTCGCCACCAAGATGTCGCAGTAGCGGGCCTCGAGTTGCTTGAGCTGCTTGTCGAAGTCCATGCCGCCGACGAAGGTCATCACGTTGAGACCGCTGTACTTGGTCAGCGCCGCCGCGTCCTTGGCGATCTGCACCACCAGTTCGCGGGTCGGCGCGATGATCAGCGCGCGCGGTTCGCCCATGTAGCGTTCCCTGGGCGGCGGGGTCTGCAGCAGCTGGGTGATGATCGAGATGAGGAAGGCGGCGGTCTTGCCGGTACCGGTCTGGGCGCGGCCGATGGCGTCCTGGCCCTTGAGAGTGAAGCCCAGTACCTGCGCCTGGATCGGCGTGCAGTAGGGAAAACCGAGGTCGTGGATGGCGTGCATCAGGCGCGGATCGAGCTTGAAGTCGTGGAAGCGGGTCTTGCCTTCGGCCGGCTCGACCTGAAAGTCGGCGAGGGTCCAGTTGTCCACCACCGGGGCCTTGGCGCTGCGCTCGCGGCGCGCACGGGCGGGTTTGCGCTCGGAAGGCTTCTCGGCCTCTGTGGCGGGGCGGGGCGGCGTGCTTTCACGCTCGGCAGCGGGTTGGTTCTGGAAGGACGGCAGGCCACGATCGGCGCTGGAAGGGGAGGCGGTTGGGCTGGATACGCCGCCAGTGACGGACTCTTCGGCTTTGCCGAACATTTTCTTGAGTGCTTTGAGCACGGTGATCTCGTCAGTTTGGTTATGGAATGAACGCCTGGCAGTGTAAAGCAAGAAGCCCACAGGGCGAAGCGCCGCGGAGGGCGGGCGCCGGGAGCGGATGCGGCGGCCGCGGGCTCAGCCGCAGAGGCGGTTGCGGCCTTGCTGCTTGGCTTGGTAGAGCGCGGCGTCGGCGCGGGAGATGAGGCTTTTCAGGGGGTCGCCGGCTTCCATCTGGCCGAGCCCGATGGACACGGTGACGCCGGGCAGAACGCCGACCGGGGAATAGAAGGTGTTGATCTGTTCGAGGCTCTGCCGCAGGCGCTCGCCGATCCCGCGGGCTTCGTCGCGGCTCATCTCGGGGAGCAGGATGACGAACTCCTCGCCGCCGAAACGCACCATGCTGTCCTTGGGTCGCAACTGGTTGCGCAGGGTGTGGGACACTAGGCAGAGGGCGTAGTCGCCCGCCAGGTGGCCGAACTTGTCGTTGTAGGCCTTGAAGTGATCGACATCGAGCATGAGCATGCAGAGGTCCTGATCGTTGAAGGCACAGCGCGTGCTTTCGCGCTCGTAGACATGTTCAAGCCAGCGCCGGTTGAACAGCCCGGTGAGGGTGTCGACGTTGGCGTTCTGCTCGGTGTCGAGAATGATGCTGTTGCCGCGACGGACCCTGCCGCAGAGCGTTTCCAGCAGTTTCTCCATGGCTTGCGGCGAGTGGGAAATCAGCCCGAACAGCGCCTGGCGCGGCAGGCGCAGCAGCCGGCACCTGCACTCGGCGACGATATAGGCGGAGGGCGGCTGGCGGTCGATCACGCTTATTTCGCCGGCGCATTCGCCGGGAAGCAGGCTGATCACCGACTGGTTGTCCAGCGAACCGAGGTAGAGCTTCAGCTGACCCTCGAGGATCAGATAAAGGTGGGCGTTGGGGTTGAACGGCGAGAGCAGGATTTCGCCGGTATCCAGTTCGCAGAGTTCGAATTCGCCGCTTACCGACTGCAGCACCTCGTCGCTGACGTTCTCCAGCAGTTCCAGTTGGCGCAGCGTTGGCAGGTCGGGCTGCCACGGCATCGTTTTCATGCCGGGCATCTGGTCGGGTGGTTGGCGAGGGCGGGCGCTGCGGGCATTGCAAGCTTCCTGTCGTTTGGCGAGCATCGGGAAATGGACAGTATTCCTGGGGCAAAGTGCCAGTAACGAATCTGAATATAGCCGGCCGGCTCGGGAGCGCCGAGCCGGCCTGTGCCCCGCCCGTTGCGACTGCTCAGTGAAAGCCCGCGACGCTCACTTCAGACGTTCCTCCAGCCAGGTGGCGATGTCCATGATTTCTTCGGGCACCACCGCGTGGGCCATCGGGTAGTCCTTCCACTGCACCGAAATGCCACGCGCGGCGAGGAAGTCGTGGGCGGCGCGGCCCAGGGCAGGCGGCACCACATCGTCGTGACGTCCGTGCAGGCAGAGCACCGGCAGGTTCTGCTGCGTCTCGGTGAACTCCAGTGCGTCGCTGAAGGTGGGCGCGTAGGTCGACAGTGCCAGCACGCCCCCCAGCGGACCGGCCCAGCGCAGGAAAGCCGTGTGCTGCACCACGGCGCCGCCCTGGGAGAAACCGGCGAGGAAGATGCGCCGCGGGTCGATGCCGTCATCGCGCTGTGCCTCGATCAGGTCGATCACGCGTTGCGCCGAGCGCTCCATCTGGTCGCGATCGATGGCCCGCGATTCGCCGCTTATGGCGAGGATGTCGTACCAGCTGGGCATCGCGTAGCCGTTGTTGATGGTCACCGGCTGAGTCGGCGCCTGTGGTAGCACGAAACGCAGGGTGTTCATGCGCTGCTGTAGTGCAAGCGCGACCGGCTCGAAGTCGTAGCGGTCCGCGCCCAGTCCATGCAACCAGATTACGCACGCGTCGGCCTGATGTGTGGGGTTAAGAATCAATGCTTCGCTCATGTATGCTCCAATTTGGTGCTGTGGCACGTTTTTAGTGCCCTGGTCGTTGCGGGCGCAGGCTATTCAGGAAAGAAGATGTCGCACCGCTGGAAGTTTTGGTATTGACCCAATTTTATCGAGCTTTTCCAATGGGTTGGTACGCGCTTTGCTAGTCAGATCGCAGCGACTGTAACGGTAACAACTGTACCGCAACGTCGTCGCCAACCCACGTAGAACAGGTTTCCCGTCATGCCGCGTGCCGCAAGGCGCTACGCTTGGCTCGTTACGTCTCCCGCCCGCTTTGATCAGCAGGCAACGCCTGGATGAGCGCCGGCAGGATCGCCCGCCGCATCGTCCGGGCCCAGGTCCGCAACCGGCCGTCCTGCTCGTCAGGGCAGTAAGCCCCACAAGGGTGCGGTGAGCGACCGAGACTCCGACACAACAAAGGCAATTGGAGGTTTTGATGAAGATGGTGAAATCCACTCTCGCTGTGCTGACCACGGCAGCGGTACTCGGTGTTAGCAGCTTCGCGCAAGCCGGCGCTACCCTCGATGCGGTACAGAAGAAAGGCTTCGTCCAGTGCGGTATCAGCGACGGTCTGCCGGGCTTCTCCTATGCCGACGCCAAAGGCCAGTACAAAGGGATCGACGTGGATGTCTGCCGCGCGGTCGCCGCTGCCGTTTTCGGTGACGCGAGCAAGGTCAAGTTCAGCCCGCTGACCGCCAAGGAGCGCTTCACCGCGCTGCAGTCCGGGGAAGTCGACGTACTCTCGCGCAACACCACCTGGACCAGTTCGCGCGATGCCGCGATGGGCCTGAACTTCACCGGCGTGACCTACTACGACGGCCAGGGCTTCCTGGTGAACAAGAAGCTCGGCGTTTCCAGTGCCAAGGAACTCGACGGTGCTACCGTCTGCATCCATGCCGGTACCACCACCGAGCTGAACCTGTCGGACTACTTCCGCGCCAACAACCTGAAATACACCCCCATCACCTACGACACCTCGGACGAGAGCGCCAAGTCGGTCGAGTCCGGCCGTTGCGACGTGCTGACCTCCGACCAGTCGCAGCTGTACGCACAGCGCATCAAGCTGGCCGCGCCGGACGACTATGTCGTTCTGCCGGAAGTTATCTCCAAGGAGCCGCTCGGCCCGTCCGTTCGTCAGGGTGACGAGGAATGGTTCGATATCGTTCGCTGGACCCTCTTCGCGATGGTCAACGCCGAGGAACTGGGCATCACTTCGAAGAACGTCGAAGAGACCGCCAAGTCCACCAAGAACCCCGACATCGCCCGCCTGCTGGGCACCGAAGGCGAGTTCGGCAAGGACCTGAAACTGCCGAAGGACTGGGTCGTCAAGATCGTCAAGGAAGTCGGCAACTACGGTGAAGTCTTCGATCGCAACGTCGGTGCCGGCAGCGAGCTGAAGATCGAGCGTGGCCTCAACGCCCTGTGGAACAAAGGTGGTCTGCAATACGCACCGCCGGTGCGCTGACCGTCGCCCCAGCCCGCCTCGTGCGGGCTGGTTCGTTCTGACCAGATGAAGCCTGACGCCCACACCTCGTGGGCGTTGGACTTCAAAGAGGGCTCCTATGCAAAACACAGCACAAGCCCCGCGCCAGCGTGGATCGGTCTGGACCGATCCTCAGGTACGTGCGTGGGTTTTCCAGATACTCGCCGTTATTCTCGTGGTCAGCTTCGGCTGGTACCTGTTCGATAACGCGCAGACCAACCTGGAACACCGCGGTATCACCTCAGGTTTCGGTTTCCTCGGCAACAGTGCCGGGTTCGGCATTTCCCAGCACCTGATCGACTACACCGAGGCCGATACCTATGGCCGGGTGTTCTTCGTCGGCCTGCTCAATACATTGCTGGTGTCGGTGGTCGGTATCGTCCTCGCCACCTTGCTCGGCTTCATCCTCGGCGTTGCACGGCTGTCGCCCAACTGGCTGATCCGCAAGCTCGCCACGGTCTATATCGAGACCTTCCGCAACATCCCGCCGCTGTTGCAGATCTTCTTCTGGTACTTCGCCGTACTCGGCCCGCTGCCGAATCCGCGCCAGAGCCTCAACTTCGGTGACCTGTTCTTCGTCAACAACCGCGGCCTGCAGATGCCGGCGCCGGTGGCAGCCGAGGCCTTCTGGCCGTTCGCCCTGTCGGTGCTGGTGGCGCTGGTCGGCATCGTCGCCCTGTGGCGCTGGGCCAAGGCCCGTCGCCATGCGACCGGCCAGCGGTTCCCCGTGGCACTGACCAGCCTGGCGCTGATCGTCGTGCTGCCGGGCCTGACCATGCTGGTCGCCGGCCTGCCGCTGCACTGGGAAGTGCCGGTACTGCAGGGTTTCAACTTCCGCGGCGGCTGGGTGATGATCCCCGAGCTGGTGTCCATCGTCCTCGCCCTGTCGATCTACACCGCGGCGTTCATCGGTGAAACCGTGCGCGCCGGCATCCAGTCGGTCAGCCACGGGCAGACCGAGGCGGCCAGTTCGCTGGGCCTTCGTCCGGGACAACTGCTGCGCCTGGTGATCATCCCGCAGGCCATGCGCGTGATCATCCCGCCGCTCACCAGCCAGTACCTCAACCTGGCGAAGAACTCCTCGCTGGCGGCCGGTATCGGCTACCCGGACATGGTCTCGCTGTTCTCCGGCACGGTGCTCAACCAGACCGGCCAGGCGATTGAAACCATGGCCATCACCATGAGCGTCTACCTGGCCATCAGCATCAGCATTTCGCTGTTGATGAACTGGTACAACAAGCGCATCGCGCTGATCGAGCGGTAAGGGGCTGCCATGACCACACATACCTTCAAGCCCGACATGCCGCCACCGGCGCTCACCTTCGGGCCGATCGCCTGGATGCGGGCCAATCTGTTCTCCGGCGTGTTCAACACCATCCTCACCCTGATCGGCCTCTACCTCGTCTGGCTGATCGTTCCACCGTTGCTGGAGTGGGCGATCTTCAAGGCCGACTGGGTCGGCACCACCCGCGCCGATTGCAGCCGCGAAGGCGCCTGCTGGGTCTTCATCAGCGACCGCTTCGGGCAGTTCATGTATGGCTTCTACCCGGCCGAACTGCGCTGGCGTGTCGACCTGACGGTGATCCTGGCGATCGTCGGTGCCGCGCCGCTGTTCTTCAAGCGCTTCGCCCCCAAGGCGAAGTACGGCATCGCCTTCCTGGTGATCTACCCGATCCTCGCCTATTGGCTGCTGCACGGTGGCTTCCTCGGCCTGGAGCAGGTCCCCACGTCGCAGTGGGGCGGCCTGATGCTGACCGTGGTGATCGCCGCCGTCGGCATCGCCGGCGCCTTGCCGCTGGGTATCCTGCTGGCGCTGGGGCGGCGCTCCAACATGCCGGCGATCAAGGTGCTCAGCGTGACCTTCATCGAGTTCTGGCGCGGCGTTCCGTTGATCACCGTGCTGTTCATGTCCTCGGTGATGCTGCCGCTGTTCCTTCCCGAAGGGCTGAGCCTGGACAAGCTGCTGCGCGCGATGGTGATGGTGATCTTCTTCGAGGCCGCCTACATCGCCGAAGTGGTACGCGGCGGCATGCAGGCGATTCCCAAGGGCCAGTACGAGGCCGCGGCCGCCATGGGTCTCGGCTATTGGCGGACCATGAGCCTGGTGATCCTGCCGCAGGCGCTGAAACTTGTGATCCCCGGGATCGTCAACACCTTCATCGCGCTGTTCAAGGACACCAGCCTGGTGATCATCATCGGCCTGTTCGACTTCCTCAACAGCATCAAGCGCGCCACCGCCGACCCGGCGTGGCTGGGGATGTCCACCGAGGGCTACGTGTTCGCTGCACTGGTCTACTGGATTTTCTGTTTCGGCATGTCGCGCTACTCCATGCACCTGGAGAACAAGCTCAACACCGGCCACAAGCGTTAGGAGCCACTGATGAACCAACCCAACCTGCAAACCAATGCCGAGCCGATCATCCAGCTGCAAGGCGTGAACAAGTGGTACGGCCAGTTCCATGTGCTGAAGGACATCAACCTCAACGTGCAGCAGGGCGAGCGCATCGTCCTCTGCGGGCCTTCCGGTTCCGGTAAATCGACCACCATCCGCTGCATCAACCGGCTGGAAGAACACCAGCAGGGCAGCATCATCGTCGACGGCATCGAGCTGACCAACGACCTCAAGCAGATCGAGACGATCCGCAGCGAAGTCGGCATGGTATTCCAGCACTTCAACCTGTTCCCGCACCTCACCGTGCTGCAGAACTGCACCCTGGCACCGATGTGGGTGCGCAAGATGCCGAAGAAGGAAGCCGAGGAAATCGCGATGCATTACCTGCAGCGCGTGCGCATCCCCGAACAGGCCAACAAGTTTCCCGGCCAGCTCTCCGGCGGCCAGCAACAGCGCGTGGCGATCGCCCGGGCGCTGTGCATGAAGCCGAAGATCATGCTGTTCGACGAGCCGACCTCGGCGCTCGATCCGGAGATGGTCAAGGAAGTGCTCGACACCATGATCGGCCTCGCCGAAGACGGCATGACCATGCTCTGCGTGACCCACGAAATGGGCTTCGCCCGCACCGTGGCGAACCGGGTGATCTTCATGGACAAGGGGGAGATCGTCGAGCAGGCCGAGCCGAACACCTTCTTCGACAATCCGCAGAACGAACGAACCCGCCTGTTCCTCGGGCAGATCCTGCACTGAGGATTCGCCGGCAAAGAAAGGGAGCCTTCGGGCTCCCTTTTTTATGTTCGCGACGCGCTCAATGTGTGGCGGACTCCTGCTCGCTCAGGCGGCGGCGGAAGGCGCCGGGCGTTTCGCCGCAGAGCTGCTTGAAACGCTTGGCGAAGGTCGCGCGGTCCGCGTAGCCGACCTGCAAGGCCACCTGTTCCAGCGAGCGGGACGGGTTGCGCAGGGCCTCCTGGGCCACGCCGATACGCAGCCGCTGCAGGTAGTCGGCGGGTGTCAGCCCGGTCGCCTGGCGGAAGCGGCGCAGCAGCGTTCGCGGTGAACAGTGCGCCTGTTCGGCCAGGCGCTGGAGATCGATGGGCTCGGCGTGATGCGCGCGCAGCCAGGCCAGCAGCGCGGTCATCGGCGATTCGTGCGCGCCGGCGTCCGGCAGCAGCGGAACGAAGCGTGACTGGTTGCCCCGCTCTCGGTCGACCACCAGGGCGCTGGCGAGGCGTTGCGCCAGGGCTTCGCCGCCGAGCCGGGCGACCAGGTGCAGGCAGAGGTCGAGCCCGGCCTGCGCGCCGCCGGAGCAGAAGCGCGTGCCGTCCTCGGTGAGCAGCCGCTCGATGCACAGCTCGACGGCGGGGAAGCGCTGGCGGAAGGCATCCTCAAGCGCCCAGTGAGTGGTCGCCCGGTGGCCGTCGAGCTGTCCCGCTTCCGCGAGGAGGAAGGCGCCGCTGCACAGGCTCGCCAGGCGCTGGGTTGGCGGCCGCCGGCGCAGCCAGTCGATCAGCGCGCCGTTGCCGGCGAGCGCGGCCTTCACGTTGCTGCCGCTGGCCGGCAACAGCACCAGATCGGCGGATTCGGCCAGACGCAGGTCGCCATCGACCTGGATCCGCATCAGGCCGAGATCCACCGGGCGACCATCCACGCTGACCCGTGACACCTCGAACAAGCCGCCGCCGGCCAATCGTTCGGCCAGTCGAAAGGCGTCGTCGGCCATGCTCAGGCTGGAGCAGACGGTGTGCGGGCAGACGATCAGGGCGACTCGGAACATGTGCGGCTCGGAGAACAAGGTTGGCGCTTTTTGACACAACGTTGTCGTTATCGTCAATCACGGAGGTGCGGCGCAATCCGCCACACTGCGCGGGTCGAAACGTTTCGGAGTCCCTCCATGAGCCACCCCAACGCGCAGCTCATCACCCAGTTCTACCAGGCGTTCCAGCAGCGCGACGCGGAGGCCATGGCGGCCTGTTACGCGCCCGAGGTGCGCTTCTGCGACCCGGTGTTCACCGACCTGCGGGGCGAGGCCGCGGGTGACATGTGGCGGATGCTGTGCGCCCGCGCGCAGGATTTCAGCCTGACGTTCGACGGCGTCGAGGCCGACGCGCAGCAGGGCAGCGCGCGCTGGGTGGCGCACTACCTGTTCAGCCAGACCGGTCGCCGGGTGAGCAACCACATCCAGGCGCACTTCCGCTTCGCCGACGGGCTAATCGTCGAGCATCGCGATCACTTCAGCCTCTGGCGTTGGTCCGCCCAGGCGCTGGGCCTGCGCGGCGCGCTGCTCGGCTGGGCGCCGCCGGTGCAGGGGGCGATTCGCCGGCAAGCGGCCAAGGGGCTGGCGGCCTATCGCGCCGGACGCGGCTGAGGGCAGGCCCGATCCGTGCATGACGGGCGCTTCCCCAAAAGACCGCGCGCTTTCGCCGGCCAGAACAAGGACAGCCCATGCCAAGCCGTCTCAGTGCTTTCACCTTTGCCGCCCTGCTGGGGCCGCTCGCCAGCTTCTCTGCCTGGGCACTGCAGCCCAGCCAACTGAGCGATTTCTCCGAATACACCTTCGCCATGAGCTGGCATCCGGGATTCTGCGCCGGGCAGAAGCAGGCGCCGGAGTGCGCCAACCGCGAGGCCGGCCTGACCCTGCACGGGCTCTGGGCGTCGCTGCCGGATCGGCTCAAGGCCGAGGGCGTGGACACTCCGCAATGGTGGCGCGAAGGCTGCGATCACGTGACCGGCAAGGTGCCGGAGAAGAACTTCTGCGCACTGGCGCCGGTGGCGCTGGACAGCGCGTTGCGCAGTCGGCTCGAGCAGGTCATGCCGAGCACCGAGAGCTGCCTGGAACGCCATGAATACGTCAAGCACGCGGCCTGCTTCGGTTTCGACAAGGACGCCTTCTTCCGCCGGAACATCGAGCTGTTCGACAGCGTCAGCCAGTCGTCCTTCGGCGCGCTGCTGGCCGCGCCGGAGCGCCGGGAGATCGGTCGCAACGAGCTGATCCGAGCCTATGGCGATGCGTTCGGCACCCGCGATACCCGCTCGCTGAAGCTGGTCTGCGACGTCCACGACGGGCGCGCCTGGCTAAGCAGCGTGGAGATCGGCATCACCCGCGAGGGACTGGACACCTTTCCCGCCGCTGCCAGCCTGACGCCGCTGCTGCGCGGCAACTGTCCGGCACGCATCCAGCTGCGTTAACCGCCACGCGCGCGGGCACCTCCCCGGTGCGCATGGCGCACCCTACGAAGCGGTGCGGATACCAACCTCGCCGGAGACCGGTCGAACTCCCGCACGGTGCGCCGCGCGCACCGCCACGCGTGCGGACACCGCCTCGGTGCGCATGGCGCACCCTACGGCGAGCGGCGCGGAAATCGCCCTCGCCATGGATCGGCCGGACCTCGTAGGGTGCGCCGCGCGCACCGCACGCTCCCGCACATCGCCCCGGTGCGCATGACGCACCCTACGGCGTGCGGCGCGGAAATCGACCTCGCCATGGATCGGCCGGACCTCGTAGGGTGCGCCGCACGCTCCCGCACATTGCCCCGGTGCGCCGCGCGCACCGCGACATTCCCGCACATCGCCCCGGTGCGCATGGCGCACCCTACGGTGAGCGGTGCGGAAATCGACCTCGCCATGGACCGGTCGAACTCCCGTAGGGTGCGCCGCGCGCACCGCCACGCGTGCGAACAGCGCATCGGTCACCCTGCCAGAGGTGCATGCGCCGTTGTGCCGCAATTCTTAGCCGGCTATCCTTTTCCGCCCTCCGCTGGGCGACGTCCGTCGTTCGCGGAGCACGATAAAGGACCGGCCAGGACCGGTCGCCCATTGCGAAGCGAGCCGCACATGCCTGATCACGATCGTCCGCTGCCCGACCGGCACGCGGGTTCCCCCGCGCCCCTCAACGATCTGCTGATCGATGCCGAAGCCGACGACGAGCCGGTGTCCCGGCCGTCGCTGCTGCGCCATCCGCTGTTCCTCTTGTTCGGCCTGGTGCTGGTGGCGCTGAACCTGCGCCCGGCGCTGTCGAGCATTTCCCCGCTGCTGGGCGAAGTGTCCGCCAGCCTGCACCTGTCCGCCGCCGCAGCCGGGCTGCTGACTACCCTGCCAGTGCTCTGCCTGGGCCTGTTCGCGCCGTTCGCGCCGCGCCTGGCCCGGCGTTTCGGCGCCGAGCGGGTGATCCTCGGCATCCTCCTGCTACTCGCCTTCGGCATCGTCCTGCGCAGCCTGTTCGCGGTGCCCGGTCTGTTCGCCGGCAGCCTGCTTGCCGGCGCCAGCATCGGCATTATCGGCGTGCTGCTGCCTGGCATCGTCAAGCGCGACTTCCCGAAACAGGCCGGCAGCATGACCGGTGTGTACACCATGGCCCTGTGCCTAGGCGCGGCTACGGCGGCTGGCAGCACGGTGCCGCTGCGCGATGCATTCGGCAGCTGGAGCCTGGCGCTGGGCTTCTGGGCCCTGCCGCCGCTGCTGGCCGCGCTGGTCTGGCTGCCGCAGGCGCGGCGCGGGCACGCCGTGGCGCACGTCGCCTACCGTGTCAGCGGCTTGTGGCGCGACCCGCTGGCCTGGCAGGTCACCCTCTACATGGGCTTGCAGTCGTCGCTGGCCTATATCGTCTTCGGCTGGCTGCCGTCGATCCTCATCGACCGCGGGCTGACGCCGGTGCAGGCCGGGCTGATGCTGTCGGCCTCGGTGCTGGTGCAGCTGATCACCGCGCTGAGCACGCCCTGGCTGGCCACCCGCGGCAGGGACCAGCGTCCCGCCGTGGTGGTGGTGATGGGCCTGACCCTCTGCGGGCTGCTCTGCTGCCTGTACGCGCCGCTGTCCGGCCTGTGGCTGTGGATCGTCATCCTCGGCCTGGGGCAGGGCGGCACCTTCAGCCTCGGTCTGGCGCTGATCGTGCTGCGCTCGCGCGATGCGCACGTGGCCGCCAGCCTGTCGGGCATGGCCCAGGGCGTCGGCTATACGTTGGCCGCCTTGGGACCGCTGGCCATGGGCCTGGTGCACGACTTCACCGGCAACTGGTCGGCGTCGGGGATCATCTTCGTCGCCATCGCTTTGGTCGGCACGCTGTTCGGCCTGGGCGCCGGCCGCGCGCTCTACGTGCGCGCGAGCGCCGAGCGGCTGTGAGCGAAGCGGTCGAAGCGCCCGCCGGCGAAGCCAAGCCGTGGTTCGTCTACCTGGTGCGCGCCGCCAACGGCGCGCTCTACTGCGGCATCAGCGACGACCCGCAACGGCGCTTCGCCATGCATTGCAGCGGCAAGGGCGCGCGCTTCTTCCACTCCAGCCCGGCGCAGGCGCTGGTGTACGTGGAGGCCTGCCCCGGCAAGGGCGACGCGCTGCGCCGCGAGCGGGCGATCAAGCGACTGAAGAAGGTCGCCAAGGAACAGCTGATCGCCATGCATGGCGCTGATGCCACGCCATCCGCCTGAGTGGCTGGGACGCCGGGTAGCCGGCGGGTAAGCTGGCCGCCCACGAACAACAACAGCGGAAGCCAGCATGCACGACCTCATCCTGCACCACTATCCAGCCTCGCCGTTCGCCCACAAGACCCGCCTGCTGCTCGGCTTCAAGCAGCTCAGCTGGCACTCGGTGAGCATTCCGCCGGTGATGCCCAAGCCCGATCTGCTGGCCCTCACCGGTGGCTACCGCAAGACGCCGGTGTTGCAGGTCGGTGCGGACATCTACTGCGATACCGCATTGATCGCCCGCCGCCTGGAGGCGGAGAAGGCCGCCCCCACGCTGTTCCCGCAGGGCCAGGCATTCAACGTCGCCGCCTTCGCCCAGTGGGCCGATTCGGTCGTGTTCCAGCACGCCGTCACCCTGGTGTTCCAGCCCGAATCCGTCGCGGTGCGTTTCGCCCGCCTGTCGCCGGAGGCGATCCAGGGCTTCCTCGCCGACCGCGCCGGGCTGTTCAGCGGCGGTTCGGCGTCGCGTCTGCCGGCCGAGCTGGCGCGGCACAACTGGCCGACGCTGATGACACGCCTTCAGCAGCAACTGGCGCAGGGCGGCGAGTTCCTCTTCGGCGAGGCGTCCATCGCCGATTTCGCCATGGCCCACCCGCTGTGGTTCCTCAAGGCCACGCCGGTCACCGCGCCGCTGGTGGACGCCTACCCCGAGGTCGTTCGCTGGCTGCAGCGGGTGCTGGATTTCGGCCAGGGTTCGCCCAGCGAGATGAGCGCCGCCGAGGCCATTGAGGTCGCCCGCCAGGCGAGCCCGGCGGCGTTGCCGCAGACCTCGATCGAGGAGCCGAACGGTTTCGCGCTGGGCCAGCGGGTGCTGATCGCGGCGACCGACTACGGCGTCGATCCGGTGGAAGGCGAGTTGCTCCACGCCGGTGCCGAAGAGCTGATCCTGCGTCGCGAGGACGCGCGCGCCGGCGTGGTCCATGTGCACTTCCCGCGCGTCGGCTTCCGCATCGAGGCGCTCTGAGGCACGGCTCAATAGGCGGCGAGGATGCTCTGCGGGTCGTAGCCGTGGATCACCGTGCCCTTGACGTCGATCACCGGCACGCCGCGGCCGCCGAGCGCGTCGTAGGCGCGGCGGCCGTCGGCGGATTTCTCGATGTCGAGTTCGCGGTAGGGAATCGCGCGTTCGGCGAGGAAGGCGCGGGTCTTGGCGCAATAGCCGCACCAGGACGTCGCGTAGAGAATCACCTCGCCGGTGCGCGCCTGGCTGGGCACCGGCTGGCTCAGGCCGAGCAAAGGCTCGACGCGGTCCCAGTGTTGCCAGAGGGCGAGTGCGGCGAGGATCAGCAGGATGCGTTTCATCGTCAGTCCTTGCGGCGTTTGAGCTGATCCTTCAACTGGGTCGGCAGCTGGCGAATGATCAGCATGTCGCGGCCCTCGTCGTATTCGATCTTCGACCCCAACAGGTGCGCCTCGAAGCTGATCGACAGCCCTTCGGCGCGCCCGGTGAAGCGCTGGAACTGGTTCAGCGTGCGCTTGTCCGGCGGAATCTCCGGCGACAGGCCGTAGTCGCGGTTGCGGATGTGGTCGTAGAACGCCTTCGGCCGGTCCTCGTCGATCACCCCGGAGAGTTCTTCCAGGGTCATCGGCTCGCCGAGCTTGGCCTGGGTGGTGGCGTAGCCGACCAGCGCGCTGGTCTTCTCCCGCGCCTGTTCTTCCGGCAGGTCCTCGCTCTCGACGAAATCGCTGAAGGCCTTGAGCAGGGTGCGCGTTTCGCTCGGCGCATCGACGCCCTCCTGGCAGCCGATGAAGTCGCGGAAGTAGTCCGAGACCTTCTTGCCGTTCTTGCCGCGGATGAAGGAGATGTACTGCTTGGACTGCTTGTTGTTCTGCCACTCGGAGATATTGATGCGCGCCGCCAGGTGCAGTTGGCCGAGGTCGAGGTGCTTGGCCGGCGCCACGTCCAGCGCCTCGGTCACGGTGACGCCTTCGCTGTGGTGGAGCAGGGCGATCGCCAGGTAGTCGGTCATGCCCTGCTGGTAATGGGCGAAGAGCACGTGGCCGCCGGTGGAGAGGTTGGATTCCTCCATCAGCTTCTGCAGCTGTTCGACGGCCTGGCGGCTGAAGGCGGTGAAGTCCCGTTCCCCGTCCAGGTACTGCTTCAGCCAGCCGCTGAACGGATAGGCGCCGGATTCCTCGTGGAACAGGCCCCAGGCCTTGCCCTGCTTGGCGTTGTAGCTTTGGTTGAGGTCCGCCAGCAGGTTCTCGATGGCCTGCGACTCGTGCAGCTCGCTGTCGCGTGCGTGCAGCACGGCGGGCGTGCCGTCGGGTTTCTTGTCGATCAGGTGGACGATGGCGTGGCGGATCGGCATGGCGGTCTCGTGGCGAACGGGAAAGACGCGCAGTTTACCCGAGGCACGCGATTGCGGCGTCAGTGCAGTGAGAGCAGGAAGGTCTCGACGGCCGCAGGACTGCGCAGGCGTACCCGCTGGATGTGGGCGAGGCGCGGGTCGGCGAAGGCCTCGACGTAGCGCCGCCGGTTGCTGCGGAAGTTCTTCAGCGTCCAGAGCAGGATCGAGTCGCGGCTGAGGAACGAGCGGCGGAAACTCTCGCGGTTGCCGGTGCCCGGCCACAGCTCTTCGCCGCTGAAGGAGCGCCGCAGTGCCCGGCTGATGGCCTGGTAAAGGGTGCGGATCAACGAGTAGTCGATCCAGACGATCATCTGCACGTCCCGCCACTTCATCGCGGCGGTGCGCTGGTAGTTGCCGTCGAGCACCCAGCCCGGCTGTGCCAGCGCGCGTTGCAGGCGGGCGAAGAAGCTCGGGTCGTCGGATTCCTGCCAGCCGGGGCGCCAGAACAGCGCGTCCATCTCGACGTAGGGCTGGCCGAGCTGATGGGCCAGGCGCCGCGCGAAAGTGCTCTTGCCGCTGCCGCTGGTGCCGACCACGTTGATCCGTCGCGGAGCGTCCATGCGTACGTGCCTTACACCTGGCGCGGCGGCTCGCCGCGCAGCAGTTCGACCAGCGCCGGCAGCTCGCGCATGTCCCTGAGCAGCGCCTCGACGCCCAGTTCGCGCAGCACTTCGCCGTGCTCCGGCGGAATGTGGCCGGCGCCGAGGAAGCCGATCACGCGCATTCCGGCGGTCAGCGCGGCGGTGGCGCCGGTGGCGCTGTCTTCGACCACCAGGCAGCGCGACGGCACGACGCCGGCACGCCTGGCCGCCAGCAGGTAGAGGTCCGGCGCCGGTTTCGGCCGCTCCACGTCTTCGGCGGCGAAGATCCCGGCGTCGACGCGTTCGCGCAGACCGGCGCGCTGCAACGCGTGCTCGACGCTGGCCCGGCGGCTGTTGCTGACCACCGCCAGCGGCAGGTCGACGGCCAGCAGCGCCTCGCGCACGCCGGCGATTGGCGCGGCGTCCCGGAAGGTCGCGGCTTCGCTGCGCTGGCGCAGCTCGGTGTGGAAACCGTCCGGCAGCTCGACGCCGAAGTGGGCCTCGACGCGGGCGAGGATGTCGTGGCTCTGCAGGCCGAAGGTGCCGGCCAGGAGGATGTCCAGTTCCTGCAGCGGGAAGCGCTCGCCGAGTACCTCGCGGCGCAGGCGTTCGACGATGATTTCGCTGTCGACGATCACGCCGTCGCAATCGCTGATCAGCAGGTCGATATAGGAATTCATGCGGCCCGGCCCTTGCTGGAAAGCCTGTCTTGATAACACAGGCCCGCGCCGAGGGTCACCCTTGGGCGGCGGCGGCCCGACGGGGCGGTCGCCGCCCATGCAGCGCCACAAGCACGCCGAGCAGCGCCAGCGCGTACAGCGCCTGAACGCCCAGCGCCACCAGCACCAGCGCGCAAAGCGCCACGGAAAGTCCCGCCAGCCAGCGCCAGAGGCCCTCCAGCAGCACCCAGCCGGCGGCCATGCTGAGCAGGTAGATGAGCACGAAGTTGCCGTTGGCGTAGCGGATCAGCTCGTCCACCGACAGCGACAGCAGGCTGCTCGCCAGCGAACACAGCGCGCAGCAGGCAACGATCAGCAGCAGCGCGCGGGCCGGCACGCCGTGCCGGTTGAGCCGCGCCAGGCCGGCCGGCGCCTTGCCTTCGTCGGCCAGGCTCCAGAGCAACCGGGCGAACCCCAGCAGATAGACGTTGGTGGAGGCGAAGCAGGCCAGGTAGCCGAGCAGCGCCAGCAGCCAGCGGCCGCGTTCGCCGAACAGCTGGCCGACCAGGTCGGGCAGCGAGGTGGCATCGCGCTGGGCGTCGCCGTAGTGGCCGAAGTTCAGCACCGCCAGCGAGCAGGCCCAGTACACCAGCCCGGCGAGCAGGGTGCCGAGCAGCAGCGCCAGCGGGAAGTCGCGCTGCGGGCGGCGGAATTCCTCGCCGAGGTGGGCGAACGCCTCGATGCCGACGAAGCACCAGAACATCACCGCCAGCGCCGTCGGCAGGCGCGACCAGTCCGGCGAGGCGCTGTTCAACAGCGACAGGCTGGCTCCCGGCAGATCGCCGGCCCACCAGATCAGCGCGATGCAGGCGACGATGGCCACCGCGATCGCCGCCTGCAGGCTGCCGGAGGCGCGCATCGGCCGTTGCCCGAGCAACAGGATGATCGCCAGCGTGCCGAGCTGGATCGCCAGCGCCTGGCCGGGCGTGATGACGAACACCGATTGCCAGAAGCCCACGCCGATGTGCAGCGCGGCGGGCACGCCGACCGGAATCACCGCGAGGAACAGCCAGGCGCTGACCCGCTCCAGGCGCAGCCCGAAAGCGCGGCCGATCAGGTGCGGCGCGCCGCCGGCGTGGGGAAAGCGCCGGCCGAGCTGGGCGAAAGTGAAGGCCACCGGCAACACCAGCAGGATCAGCAACGGCCAGGCCCACAGCGAAGCGATGCCGGCGCTGCTGGCGGCGAGGGCGGGGACCACGAAGATCCCGGTTCCCAGTAGCGAAGTGGCGAGCAGGGCGATGCCTTGCAGCAGGCCCAGCTCCTTGTTCAGACGGCTCATACGGTATGCTCGCGGGCTTGAAACGACGGTACGCCATGCTAGGCATCCGCCGCCATTCAGGTTGCCGGCTTTGCCCGGCAGAGTGGCGCAAGCCGCCGCCGAATCGCCTGTCACCGTTTTGCGAGAACCCCGTGGACAAGTTCGATCGCCAGATCATCGCCCTGTTGCGCAGCGACGCGCGCACCCCCGTCACCCGCATCGCCGAAAGCGTCGCGCTGTCGCGCTCGGCGGTGGCCGAACGCATCCGCCAACTGGAGGAACGCGGCGTGATCCAGGGCTATCACGCCCGCGTTGCGGACCCCGAAAGCAACGCGATCAAGGCCTACCTCGAACTGTTCTATCACGAGAGCCGCTGCGAGCAGTACGTCGAGCGGATGCGCGCATTCCCGGAAATCCAGCGCTGCAGCGGCATCAGCGGCGAGACCGACATGCTGGTCTACCTGGAGGTCGCGAGCATGGCGCGGCTCGGCGAAATCCGCGGGCAGATCGAGAACTTCCCCGGCATGCAGCGGGTGAAGACCCACGTCGTGGTGACCGACTGGGCGTTCTGACCCGCCCGGATTTCCCCGCGCAGCTCCGTAGGGTGCGCCGCGCGCACCGATGGCCGATCGTCTGCGGCGCGAATCGCTTCACTCGTTGCGGTGCGCATGGCGCACCCTAGGTACTGGGCGTAGGGCGTCTGTTCCGGTTTGCGCGCCTGCCCCCGTCACGATGATCGACGCCGCTCGCGCTGTCGTGCGCCGGTCGAGTCGGTACAATGTCGGCCAATCGGGCCCGCGGGCGGGCCGTCACCTATTCGCGAGGGCTGGGCAATGACGTTCAAAGTATTCGTAGACGGCCAGGAAGGCACCACCGGGTTGCGCCTGCTCGACTACCTCGGCGGTCGTTCGGATATCGAGCTGCTGCGCATCGACGAGGCCAAGCGCAAGGATTCCGCCGAGCGCGCGCGTTTCCTCAACGCCGCCGACGTGGCCTTCCTCTGCCTGCCCGACGCCGCCTCGCGCGAGGCCGTCGCACTGGTCGACAACCCCGACACCTGCATCATCGACGCCAGCACCGCGTTCCGTACCGACAGCGGCTGGGCCTACGGCCTGCCGGAACTCGCGCCCGGCCAGCGCGAGGCGATCCGCGCCAGCAAGCGCATCGCCAACCCCGGCTGCCATGCCACCGCCTTCATCCTGCTGGTACGCCCGCTGGTGGATGCCGGCCTGCTGCCCGCCGACTACCCGCTCAGCGCCTTCTCGCTGACCGGCTACAGCGGCGGCGGCAAGCAGATGATCGCCGAGTACGAAGCCGGCGCTAACGCCAGGCTGAAGAGCCCGCGCGCCTATGCCCTCGGTCAGGCGCACAAGCACCTGCCGGAAATGCGCGTGCAGACCGGGATCGCCGCGGCGCCGGTGTTCAACCCCATCGTCGGTGACTTCCTCAAGGGCCTGTCGGTGACCGTTCCGCTGCAAGTCAGCCACCTGCCGGCCGGCGCCAGCGTGGAAAGCCTGCACGCCGCGCTGGTCAGGCATTACGCCGGCGAGCCGTTCATCCGCGTGATGCCGCTGGATGGCGCCGACAACCTCGACGGCGGTTTCCTCGACGTGCAGGCCTGCAACGAGAGCAACCGCGCCGACCTGTTCGTCTTCGGCAATGCCGAGCGCGTGACCCTGGTCGCGCGCCTCGACAACCTCGGCAAGGGCGCTGCCGGCGCCGCCGTGCAGTGCATGAACGTGCACATCGGCGCTGCGGAAAACACCGGGCTCAACAGCGGCCTGTGATCCTCCCGGCGGGCTCGGCAAACGAGCCCGCCAGCAAGGGCACCACGATGGAAACCCTCTCCCTGTTCGATACGCCGCCGGCCGCCGCGCCCGTCGACGGCCTGCGCCTGCTGCACACCTCCGATTGGCACCTCGGCCAGCACTTCATGGGCAAGACCCGCCAGGCCGAGCACCAGGCGTTCTGCGACTGGCTGATCGGCCAGGTGCGCGAGCAGGCGGTGGACGTGGTGCTGATCGCCGGCGACATCTTCGATACCGGCGCGCCGCCCAGCTACGCCCGCGAGCAGTACAACCGCTTCGTCGTCGACCTGCGCGACAGCGGTGCGCAACTGGTCGTGCTCGGCGGCAACCACGACTCGGTGGCAACCCTAGGCGAATCGCGCAGCCTGCTCGGGCGGCTCGGCGCGCGGGTGGTCCCGGCGGTGGCGGAAAACCCGGAAGACCAGTTGCTGGTGCTCGACAAACGCGACGGCTCGCCGGGTGCGCTGCTCTGCGCGATCCCCTTCCTCCGCCCGCGCGACCTGCTCCGCAGCGAAGCGGGGCAGAGCGCCGAGGACAAGCAACGCTCGCTGCAGGAAGCCATCGCCGGGCACTACCGGGAACTCTTCGCGCTGGCCGAGCGGCGCCGCGCCGAACTCGGCGGCGCATTGCCGATCATCGCCAGCGGCCACCTGACCACGGTGGGTGCCAGTGCCAGCGATTCGGTGCGGGAAATCTACGTCGGCGCGCTGGAGGCCTTTCCCACCAACGCCTTTCCGGCGGCGGCCTACATCGCCCTTGGGCACATCCACCGGCCGCAGAAGGTCGGCGGCCTGGAGCACATCCGCTACTGCGGCTCGCCGATCCCGCTGGCCTTCGACGAAGCGCGGCAGGAAAAACAGGTGCTGCTGGTGGACCTCGACAGCGACGGCCTGCGCGCGGTAACGCCGCTGCCGGTGCCGCGCTTCCAGCCGCTGGCTTCGCTGCACGGCTCGCTGGCGGAACTCAGGGGCGCGATCGCCGAAGCGGCGCGCGAGGGCAGCGCGACGCTGCCGGTGTGGCTGGATGTCTGCGTCGCCAGCGACGACTACCTGGCCGACCTCTCGGCACCGGTCGGCGCACTCTGCGAAGGGCTGCCGGTGGAAGTCCTGCGCCTGCGCCGCGAGCGCGGCCAGGGCGTCGCCCGTCTGCTCGGCGACTCCCGCGAAACCCTCGACGAGCTCACCCCGCACGACGTCTTCGCCCGCCGCCTCGCCAGCGAAACCCTCGACGACGCCCTGCAGCAGCGTCTCCACGATCTGCACCGGCAGGTGCTCGGCGAGTTGCAGGACGGGGAATAGGGCATGAACCGCCTGGTGGGCAGGTGAAGCGTTGCCCACCCTACGGAACTGGAGCACACCCGCGTAGGGTGGGTTAGCCGCGACGGGCGAAGGTTGGGCCAGGCGCGGAAGCCGGCGCGCGGCGTAACCCGCCAGGGGGTGACATGCCGGACTCCGCCCGGTGGGTTACGCGGCTTTCGGCCTCGGATCGTCAGGGGCTATCGCGCGATGCCGCTAACCCACCCTACGAGACTTGTCACGCCCGGTCGGCAGGGTCTCTGCGCTGCCGTTAGAATGCCAACCCCGACCTGATCAGCTCCCACCATGAAAATCCTCTCGCTGCGCCTGAAGAACCTCAACTCGCTCAAGGGCGAGTGGAAGATCGACTTCACCGCAGAGCCGTTCCGCGACAACGGGTTGTTCGCCATCACCGGGCCGACCGGGGCGGGCAAGACCACCTTGCTCGATGCCATCTGCCTGGCGCTTTACCACCGCACGCCGCGGATGAGTGCGCTGTCGGCGAGCAGCAACGAGCTGATGACGCGGCACTGCGCCGATTGCCTGGCCGAGGTCGAGTTTGAGGTGAAGGGGCAGGGCTACCGGGCGTTCTGGAGCCAGCGCCGGGCGCGCGACAAGGCCGACGGCGCGTTGCAGGCGCCGCGTGCCGAGCTGGCGCGGCTGGACGGGCAGATCATCAGCGACAAGCTGAGCGAGAAGCCGCGCGAGGTGGAGCGCCTCACCGGGCTGGATTTCGAGCGTTTCACCAAGTCGATGCTGCTGGCCCAGGGTGGTTTCGCCGCTTTTCTCGAGACTTCTGCAAACAAGCGCGCCGAGCTGCTGGAGGAGCTGACCGGTACCGACATCTACGGGCAGCTGTCGCAGCGGGTATTCCAGCGCACCAATGAGGTCAAGGCGACGCTGGAGCAACTGCGCGCGCGCGCCGAGGGCGTCGAGTTGCTCGACGAGCCGCAGCGTGCCGGGTTGGCCGAGGAGGCTGCGCGCCTGGCAGGCGAGGAGGCGACATTGCACCGGCAACTCGTCAGCGCCCAGGGCGAACGCCAATGGCTCGATGAGCTGGGCAGGGCCGAGGCGCGCCGGCAGGATGCGCTGGCCGGCGAAGACCGGGCGCGACAGGCGCTCGACGCGGCGGCGGGCGATCTGCAACGCCTCGCCGACAGCGAGCCGGCGGCGCGACTGCTGCCGGTGCAGCGTCATCGCCTGGAAGCGGAGCAGGCGCTGCAGGACACCCGGCGGTCGTTGCAGGCGGTCCTCGACGAACAGGCGGCAGTATCCGCCGAAGCCTTGCGTCAGCTCTGGCAGGCGCAGCGCTTTTCCGCGCGGCTGGCGGACGAGCGCGGCGAGGCGTTGACGGCCGTCGTCGAGCAGCGACGAAGCCTGGACGCCGATTTGAGCGAACGCGCGTCGCACGCGGCCCTGGCCGAGCAACTGAGCGGCTGGCGCAGCCGGTTCGAGGCACGCAGCACCTGCCAGCAGGAAATCGCCGAGGCGCAGGCGCGCCAGCAGGGCGTTGCCCGCCAATTGCACGCGCTGGGCGTCGATGTCGCCGACCGGCAGCAGCACCTGCAGAGCGCGCAGGCACAGCTGCAGGCGGCGCGGCAGGCGCTGGAGGCGCCGCAGCGGGATTGGCAGTCGACCCTCGACGGCCGCAGCGAGGCCGAGTGGCGCGCCGACTGGCAGCGCCTGCTGGCCCGCGGCAATGCCCTGGAACAGCTGCGCCAGCTCGGCGAGCGGCGCACGCAACTGGCCGGCCAGGTCGAGCAGGCGCGCGTCACGCTGGCCGAGCGGCAGCATCAGCAGGACGAGAAGAACGCCGAGGTCGCGGCGCTGCGCGAGCGCTACCGCGACCTCAAGCAGCAGGTACAGGACAAGAAGACGCTGCTCGCCCAGGAGGAGCGCATCCAGGCGCTGGAAACCCATCGCGCGCAGTTGCAGCCCGGCGATGCCTGCCCGCTGTGCGGCGCCCGCGAGCATCCGGCGATCGCCGCGTATCAGGCGCTGGACGCCTCGGAAACCGCCCGCGCCCTGGCGGAAAAGGAGGCGGAGCTGGAGGCCCTGGGCGAGCGCGGCCAGGAACTCGCCCGGCAGGCCTCGGCGCTGGACGAGCAGCTCCGCCAGGCCGGCGAGCTGCTGGCGTCCGGCGAGGAGCAGCGGCTGGAGCTGGACCAGGCCTGGCAGCAGCAGTGCGAAGCCCTGGCGCTGGAACCCGGCGACTCCTCGGCCACCGCCGGGGCGCATGCCGATCAGGTCGCGGCGCTGGCCGAGGTGCAGCGTCGGCTGGAGGCGCTGGATGGCCTGAAGCAGCAGCTGGAGAGCGCCCGCCTCGAACTGCAGCGCGCGCAGCAGGCCGAAGCGGACGCCGCGCAGACGCTGGCCCTGGCGCAACGCGACCAGCTCGCCCGGCAAACCGCGCTGGACGAGCTGGGCCGCCAGTTGAGCAAGCTGCACGCGCAGCAGGCGCAAGCGGACGAGACGCTGGCTGCCGAACTGCGAACCCTCGGGTACGCGCTGCCGGCCGATGGCGCCGCCTGGCTGCGCGAGCGCGAAGCCGATTCCCAGGCCTGGCAGCAGGCGCAGGCGCGGCTGCAGGCGTTGCGCGAACGGCAGACAACGCTGGAGCACGCCGCCGCCGATGCCCGCGAGCTGGCCGGCAAGTGGCTGCAGCGCTGGCAGGCGGCGCAGCACGCGGATCTGCCCGAGGACGCGCCGCCGGCCGATCTGGAGGCCGCGATAGGCGAGGCGGAATCGCAGCTCGCCGGCGCGCAGCAGCGCAGCGCCGAATTGCAGGGCACCCGGCACAGCCTGGAACAGCGCCTGGCGCAGGACCAGGTCACGTTCGCCGAAGCCGAGCAGGCCTGGCGCGCGGCGCTGGAAGACAGCCCCTTCGCCGACACCCAGGCGTTTCTCGAGGCCTGCCTGGACGAGGCGCAGCGCGCCACCCTGCAGGACGCCAGGGAGCGCCTGCACACCGCGCTGGCCCAGGCGCAGGCATTGCGAGCGTCGGCCGAACAGGCGCTGGCCGACCTGCGCGCCGCACCCAGGACCGACGCGGACGCCGCGCAGCTGGATGCGCGCCTGGCCGAGCTGGGCGCCGCGCTGCGCAGCCTGACCCAGCGCCAGGGCGAGATCCGCGCGCAACTGCAGGGCGACGAACAGCGCCGGCAGAACCAGCAGGCGCTGTTCGCTGCGATCGCCGCGCAGGAGGGCGAGCACCAGCTCTGGCAGCACCTCAACGGCCTGATTGGGTCGGCAGACGGCGCCAAGTACCGCAAGTTCGCCCAGGGCCTGACCCTCGACCACCTGGTGCATCTCGCCAATCGCCAGCTGGAACGCTTGCACGGGCGCTACCTGCTGGCGCGCAAATCGGTCGGCGAACTGGAGCTGGAAGTGATCGACACCTGGCAGGCGGATGTCGCCCGCGACACGCGCACGCTGTCCGGGGGCGAGAGCTTCCTGGTCAGCCTGGCGCTGGCCCTGGCGCTGTCCGATCTGGTCAGCCACAAGACCAGCATCGATTCTCTGTTCCTCGACGAGGGCTTCGGCACGCTGGACGGCGAAACCCTGGAAATCGCCCTCGACGCGCTGGACAGCCTCAACGCCAGCGGCAAGATGATCGGCATCATCAGTCACGTCGAGGCGCTGAAGGAGCGCATTCCGGTGCAGCTCAAGGTCAGCAAGGGCCACGGCATGGGCTACAGCAGCCTGGAGAAGCGCTTCGCCGTCGAACCCCGGGTGCCGGCGACGCCGTAATAGCCGGTAAAGAATTCGCTCCGCGGACCGCCCGCGTTTTTAGGGGCCGCGAGCGCTCAACGGCGGCCGTTGCAGGCATCATTGCCGAACTGTCGCCGCGTTATGGCGTCCATTGCCACGTTTACCCCTGCCGCCGCCTCGCGGGTGCGCGGTTCCCAGAACCTCCGTCGTGAAGTGATCCATGCAAAGACGAAATCTGTTGAAAGCGTCCATGGCGCTGGCCGCCCTGACTGGCCTGCCGGCGTCCGGTTTCTTCGCCGCCCGCGCGCTCGCCGACACCGCCAACGGCGCCGCCGAACCCTTCGACTTCAAGCGCCTGCAGGCGCAGGCCAAGGCGCTCGCCGGCAAGCCCTACGTGGATACCCGCGAGACGCTGCCGCCGACCCTGGCGAAGATGACCCCGCAGCAGTTCAACGCCATTCAGTACGACCCCGAGCATTCGCTGTGGAAGGACCTCGAAGGCCAGCTCGACGTGCAGTTCTTCCACGTCGGCATGGCGTTCCGCCAGCCGGTGCGCATGCACGGCATCGACCCGGCCACGCGGCTGTCGCGCGAAGTGCACTTCCGCCCGGAACTGTTCAACTACGCCAGCAGCGGCGTCGATGTCGCCCAGCTCAAGGGCGACCTCGGCTTCTCCGGGTTCAAGGCGTTCAAGCAGCCGAACATCGACAAGTACGACATCGTCTCCTTCCTCGGCGCCAGCTACTTCCGCGCGGTGGACAAGACCGGCCAGTACGGCCTCTCGGCGCGCGGCCTGGCGATCAACACCTACGCCGGCGGCCCCGAGGAATTCCCCAACTTCGTCGAGTTCTGGTTCGAGACGCCGGACAAGGACAGCACCCGCTTCGTGCTCTACGCGCTGCTCGATTCGCCCAGCGCCACCGGCGCCTACCGCTTCGACATCGACTGCCTGCCGGACCAGGTGGTGATGTCCATCGATGCCCACGTCAACGCGCGCCAAGCGATCAAGCAGCTCGGCATCACGCCGATGACCAGCATGTTCAGCTGCGGCGGCCACGAGCGGCGCATGTGCGACACCATCCACCCGAACATCCACGATTCCGACCGACTGTCGATGTGGCGCGGCAATGGCGAGTGGGTCTGTCGCCCGCTGAACAATCCGGAGCGCATCCAGTTCAACGCCTTCGCCGACAACAACCCGAAGGGCTTCGGCCTGGTGCAGAGCGACCACGACTTCGCCACCTACCAGGACACCGTGGACTGGTACAGCCGCCGCCCGAGCCTGTGGGTCGAGCCGACCAACGACTGGGGCGAGGGCAGCGTCGACCTGATGGAGCTGCCGACCACCGGCGAGACGCTGGACAACATCGTGGTGTTCTGGAATCCCAAGCGCGCGATCACCGCCGGCACTTCGCTGAACTACGCGTACAAGCTCTACTGGGCCGCGCTGCCACCGGTGCAGCCGTCGCTGGCCCGGGTGCTCGCCACGCGTTCCGGGATGGGCGGCTTCATCGAGGGCTGGGCGCCGGGCGAGCATTACCCGGAGGTCTGGGCGCGGCGCTTCGCCATCGACTTCACCGGCGGCCCGCTGGACGCCATGGCCCCCAGCGAGGGCATCGAGCTGGTGGTCACCGCGTCCAGTGGCGAGGCGAAGGACTTCCACATCCTCGCGCTGCATCCGGAGGTGAAGGGCTTCCGCGCGCTGTTCGACTGGTTCCCCACCAATGACAGCGTCGACCCCGTGGAATTTCGCGCCTTCATCCGCCGCGCCAGCGACAAGCAGGTGCTCAGCGAGACCTGGCTCTACCAGTACTTCCCGCCGGCGCCGGAGAAGCGCAAGTACCCGTAGGCGGGATTCGGTGGACGGCTGAAAAAGCCCGCATCGAGCGGGCTTTTCCGTCTACCAGGGGCGTTGCCTTCCCTCTCACCCAGTCCCTCTCCCATGAATGGGGAGCGGCGTGCGCGCCAGCCGTAGGGTGGGCTTCAGCCCACGCGATGCAGTGCAGCGAACCGCCCCTACAGATACCCCTCCGCCTGCAGCCGGAACAGCTGCGCGTAGCGGCCTTCGGCGGTGAGCAGCTGCGCGTGGCTGCCCTGTTCGAGGATGCGCCCGTGTTCCAGCACGATGATCTGCTCGGCGCTGCGCACGCTGGAGAAACGGTGCGAGATGAGGATGGTCATCTTGCCCGCGGCGTGCTCGCGGAAGCGTGCGAACACCTCGGCTTCGGCGGCGGCGTCCATCGCGGCGGTGGGTTCGTCGAGCACCAGGATGTCCGCCGAGCGGCGCATCCACGAGCGCGACAGGGCGATCTTCTGCCATTGCCCGCCGGAGAGCTCCTGGCCGTCGCGGAACCAGCGGCCGAGCTGGGTCGCGTAGCCCTGATCGAGGTCGTCGATGAAGTCGCTGGCCATGCCGCGTTCGGCGGCTTCGCGCCAGCGCTCCGGATCGTCGAAGGCCTCGACGTCGCCAACGCCTAGGTTCTCGCCGACGCTCAGCTGGTAGCGGGTGAAGTCCTGGAAGATCACCCCGATCCGCCGCCGCAGCGCCTCGGCGTTCCAGTCCTGCAAGTCGCTGCCGTCGAGCAGCACGCGCCCCTCGCTGGGCGCATACAGACGCGTCAGCAGCTTGATCAGCGTGGTCTTGCCGGAGCCGTTCTGGCCGACCAGCGCCAGGCTGTGGCCGGGCTCCAGGTGCAGGTCGATGCCCTGCAGCGCCGGCCGGCTGGCGCCCGGGTACTGGAAGCCGACACCCTCGAAGCGCAGGCCGTCGCCCGGCAGCACGCCGGCCTGCAATGCGCCGCGTTCCTCGGCGACCGGCTGTTCCAGATAGTCGTAGAGATTGGACAGGTAGAGGTTGTCCTCGTACATCCCGCCGATGGCGGACAGGCTGCTGGCCACGGCGGACTGGCCCTGGCGGAACAGCAGCAGGTACATGGTCATGTCGCCCAGGCTCAGGCGCCCGCCCACGGTGTCCAGCACCACCCAGGCGTAGGCGCCGTAGAACGCCAGCGTGCCCAGCAGGCCGAGGCCGAAACCCCAGCCGTCGCGACGCAGGGTCAGCGCGCGGTCCTCGGCGTAGAGCTTGGCGAAGATCTCCCGGTAGCGTTGCAGCAGCAGCGGGGCGAGGCCGAACAGCTTCACTTCCTTGACGCTGTCCTCGCGCGCCAGCAGCGTCTCCAGGTAGTTCTGCATGCGTGATTCGGGAGAGCGCCAGCTGAACAGGCGGAAGGCATCGCCGGAAAACTTCGCTTCGGCGAAGAACACCGGCAGCGCGCCGGCCAGCAGGATCAGCAGCGCCCAGGGTGAGAAGCCGATCAGCAGCACGCCGAAGCTGATCAGCGACAGCGCGTTCTGCGCCAGGGCGAAGGTCTTGTTGACCAGCGCCAGCGGTCTCACCGAGGCGTCGCGACGCGCGCGCAGCATCTTGTCGTAGAACTCGGAATCCTCGAACTGCGCCAGCGACAGGCGCTGCGCCTTCTCCAGGATCAGCAGGTTGACCTTCTGCCCGAGCAGCGCGCGCAGCAGGGCCTGTTGCACCGACAGCCCGCGCTGCGCGGCGGCGATCGCGGCGACCACGCCGGCCTCCATCAGCAGGTAGCGCAGCACCGGCCACAACGGCGCCTCGCCCTGCACGCGGTGCAGTTCCATCGCCGCCACCACCGCATCGACGATCTGCTTGCCCAGCCAGGCGGCCAGCGCCGGCAGCACGCCGGCCACCAGCGTCGCGGCCATCAGGCCGAGGGTCAGCGGCCGCGAGGTGCTCCAGACCAGCGACAGCGCGCGGCCGGCATAGCCGAGCAGGGTGGCCGCGCGGGGCAGGCGGGTTCGCGGAACGGCGGGGGCGACGCTGGGCTTCATGGAGGACGGGACTTTGGCTCAAGGGTGGCTGGGGGCCGTCGAGGTTCGGTTCGCGGCAACGCGGCTCGCGATGCACGCTCGACAGCCCCTAGTGTTTCACAGCCGCGCCCGGCCTGGCTCAATCCAGCTGCGCCAGTTGCTCCAGGGTGACCACGCTGGCGATGCTGCCGAGCAGGCGGATCGAGTCGACGTGGTCGGCCAGGGTCGCGGCGGCGCAGGCTTCCTCGAGGATCAGCACCTCGAAGTCGCGATCGTGGGCATCGCGGGCGGCGCTCTGGATCGCCATCGCCGTGCTCACCCCGGCGAGCACCACGCGGGTAACGCCGCGGGCGCGCAGGGCCGGCTCCAGGCCGGTGCCGTGGAAGGCGTTGACGCGTGGTTTGACCAGTACCATGTCGGCCAGCGCGGACTCCAGCACCGGGTGGAATTCGGTGCCTGGCGAGCCGATCTCCAGCACGCCCATTTCCTTCGCCTTGCCGAACAGCCGGGAATGCCTGGGCAGGTTCGGATAACCCTTGTCGAAGCCGACCTTGACCAGCACCGAGAGCCAGCCCTTGCGCCGTGCGATGGCCAGCGCGTGGTTGGCCTTGGCGATCACGTCGCGGTCGATGACCTGCTGCGCGGCGGCGGCCATCCTGCCGCTGGGATGGGTGATGTCGACGATGTAGTCCAGGCCGATGAATGCGGTAGTCATGCGTACTCCATTTTTCGGGGAACACCCTCATTGGATACGCGCCGCGCGGATGATTCACCGCAGCGGCTCAGCCAGCCGACGACCGTCCACCTTGCCCGCGCGCGTCGTGCCATGCCTGCCGTTGCGCCGCGTCGTGGAAGGTCCAGGCGACGAAGCGGCTCTGCTTCTGGCCCTGCGCCATCTCCACCGTGCACTGCTGGTGCGCGCCGGCGCGTTTCAACGCGGCGCTCACCGCCGGCAGGTTGGATGCCTTGGACACCAGCGTGCTGAACCACAGCACCTGGCTGGCGCAGGCGGCGCTCTCGGCGATCAGCCGGCTGACGAAGGCCACCTCGCCGCCCTCGCAGTAAAGCTCGTTGCTCTGCCCGCCGAAGTTGAGCGTCGGCAGCTGGCGGCTCGGGTCGAGCTTGCCGAGGTTGCGCCATTTGCGCTGGCTGCCGCGCGTGGCTTCGTCGCGCGTGGCATGGAACGGCGGGTTGCAGAGCGTCAGGTCGAAGCGCTCGTCGGCGTGCAGCAGGCCCTGGAGAATCTGTTCCGGGCGTTCCTGCAGGCGCAGCGCGATGGCCTTGTCCAGGCGATTGCTGCGCAGGATCACCCCGGCGGCCTTGAGCGCCACGCGGTCGATGTCCGAGCCGAGGAAGCGCCAGCCGTAGTCGGCGTGGCCGAGCAGCGGGTAAATGCAGTTGGCGCCGCAGCCGATGTCCAGCACACGTACCCCGGCGCCGCGCGGGATTTCAGCGCCGTTGTCGGCGGCGAGCAGGTCGGCGAGGCCGTGCAGGTAGTCGGCGCGGCCGGGAATCGGCGGGCACAGGTAGCCGGGCGGAATGTCCCAGTGGGCGATTCCGTAGAGCTGCCTGAGCAGCGCGCGGTTGAACACCTTCACCGCTTCCGGGTTGGCGAAGTCGATGCTCTGCTTGCCGTACGGATTGAGGATGACGAAGGCCGCCAGCTCCGGGCTGCTGGCGATCAGCGCGGGGAAGTCGTAGCGACCCTGGTGGCGGTTGCGCGGGTGCAACAGGGGCTTGGTGGCGGCGGGCTTGTTCGGCATGGCGGGTTATCGGTTGGCGCGGCGGGGCATTGTCCCACAAGCCGCGCCGGCCGCGCTGTATCACCGCATCGCCATCGCTCCGCCCTGCGTAGGGTGCGCCGCGCGCACCGTCACCGCGCTAGAACGGAAACAGCCAGGGCACCATCGCCACGCTGACCGCCATCACCAGCAGGGTGAAGGGCACGCCGACACGGACGAAATCGCCGAAGCGGTAATGCCCCGGCCCCAGCACCAGGGTGTTCACCGGCGAGGAGATCGGCGTCATGAACGCCGCCGACGCCGCCAGTGCGACGATCATGGCGAACGGGTAGGGCGAGGCGCCTAGGCGTTCGGCGGTGCTCAGCGCGACCGGCGCCATCAGCACCGCGGTGGCGGTGTTGGAGATGAACAGGCCGATCAGCGCGGTGACCACGAACAACCCGGCGAGCAGCGCGCGCGGGCCGGCGTCGCCCAGCGCGCCGACCAGGCCGTTCACCGCCAGCTCGATGCCGCCGGTTTTCTGCAACGCCAGGGCGAACGGCAGCATGCCGACGATCAGCAGCAGGCTCTGCCAGTGGATCGCCTTGTAGGCGCTGTCCATGTCGATGCAGCGGAACGCGCCCATCAGCAGGCAGCCGATCAGCGCGGCGATCACGTTCGGCACCAGGCCGCTGACCATCAGCGCCACCATCACCGCCAACGCCAGCAGCGCGTGCGGCGCCTTGCGCGCGGCCGGCGCCACTTCGTCCACTTCCGCCGGCAGGCTGAGCACGAGGAAATCCCGACCCAGGCTCTGCAACCGGTGAATTTCCTTCCAGGCGCCGGCCACCAGCAGGATGTCGCCGGTCTTCAGCTTTTCGTCCACCAGCAGGCCGTCGAGCGCCTCGCGGTTGCGCCGCAGGCCGACCACGTTGAGCTTGTGGCGGCTGCGGAAACCCAGTTCCTGGATGGTCTTGCCCGGCAGTTCGGAGTCCGGCGGCAGCGCCACTTCGGCCAGGCCGAGCACATGGGAGTGGATGCTGTAGTAGGAGGTCTGCAACGGCAGCGGCTCCAGGCCGAGTTCGTCGTAGGCGCCGAGCAGGGCGATGGCCGGGCTGGCCAGGTCGATCAGCAGGATGTCGCCGGGCAGCAGCTCGGTGTTGCCGGTGGCCATCAGCAGCAGGCTGCGGAACTTGTGCTGGCGCTCGACGGCGATCACGTTGATGCCGTACTGCTGGCGCAGCTCCAGCTCGTTCAGCGCCTGGTTCGCCAGCCGCGAGTCGGCGCGCACGCGCAGGCGCCGCTCGCGTTCGCTCAGGCGATAGCTCTGCGCCAGGTCGGCGAGGGTGCGCCGGGCGTCCTGCTCGCCGTTTTCCGCGTCGCGACTGCCCAGCCAGCGCCGCGCCAGCAGCAGGTAGCCGATGCCCAGGGCAAGTATCGTCAGGCCGATCGGCGCGAAGGCGAAGAAGCCGAAACCGGCCAGTCCTTCGCGCACCAGCTCGGCGTGCACCACCATGTTCGGCGGCGTGGCGACCAGCGTCAGCATGCCGCTGATCAGCCCGGCGAACGCCAGCGGCATCAACAGGCGGCTGGCGGCCACGCGCATCCGCGCGGCGACGCCGAGCACCACCGGGATGAAGATCGCCACCACCCCGGTGGAACTCATCACCGAGCCGAGCCCGGCGACCATCAGCATCAACAGCACCAGCAGGCGCGTCTCGCTGCTGCCGGCGCGATGCACCAGCCAGTCGCCGAGGCGATAGGCGATGCCGGTGCGCACCAGGCCGTCGCCGATGACGAACAGCGCGGCGATCAGCAGCACGCTGGGGTCGCTGAACCCGGCGAGCACCTCGTGCAGTTCGAGAATGCCGGTGAGCGGCAGGGCGACTATCATCAGCAGCGCGACCACGTCCACCCGCGGCCGGTTGCGCACGAACAGCGTGATGCACAGGACGAGCAGGGCGAGGACCAGCAGCAGGTCTTTATTCATCGTCGGACGGTCGATTGGCGGACGGCGAAGGGCTCACGGGTACTCCAGGACCGCCTTGATCATCGGCAGGTGCCGCTCGATCCAGCCCTTGTCGATGGCGCCCCAGTCACGAATCGCGTAGCGCCCGGCGTTGTTGCGCTCGCCTTCCTGCTGCTCGAAGACGCACTGGATATCCAGGTCGGCCAGCGCCGCCAGGGTGTCCTGGGCGGTGCGCCGCGGCATCCCGGTGGCCTCCGTCAACGCCGGCACGCTGGTCGCCGCGCCGCTGTCGATCAGCCAGGCGACGTAGAGGCGACGGTAGAAGCTGGTCTTGGTCTTGCTGACGTCCATTCCGAGTGTCCTTGAATGCCTCTGGAACAGGCGGCCTTTCGCCGCCCACCTAATGCACAAGGCCCGCGGGTGCGGGCCTTGGCGGCGTTACAGGCTGGCGATCTTGTGTCGCTGTTCGGCGAGGTTGGCCAGCGCCTGTTCGGCTTCGGCGAGTTTGGCGCGCTCCTTGTCGATGACGTCGGCGGGCGCCTTGTCGACGAAGCCGGCGTTGGACAGCTTGCCGCCGACGCGCTTGACCTCGCCTTCCAGGCGCTGGATTTCCTTGTCCAGGCGCCCCAGTTCGGCGGCCTTGTCGATCAGGCCGGCCATCGGCACCAGCACCTGCATGTCGCCGACCAGCGCGGTGGCGGACATCGGCGCGTCCTCGCCAGCGGCGAGCACGCGCACCGATTCCAGCTTGGCCAGCTTGTTCAGCAGCGGCGCGTTGTCGTTCAGCCGGCGCAGGTCCTGCTCGCTGGCATTGGCGACGATGATGTCGATGCGCTTGGCCATGGAGATGTTCATCTCGCCACGGATCTGCCGCACGCCGAGCATCAGCGTCTTGACCCACTCGATGTCGCCTTCGGCGGCGGCGTCGATGCGGCTTTCGTTGGCGACCGGCCAGGGTTGCAGCATGATCGTTTCGCCGCTGACGCCGGCCTGGGCCTTGATGCGCTGCCAGATTTCCTCGGTGATGAAGGGCATGAACGGGTGAGCCAGGCGCAGGATCACTTCCAGCACGCGTACCAGGGTGCGGCGGGTGCCGCGCTGGCGTGCCAGTTTATTTGCGTTCTCGGCCGCTTCCGGCGTCCTGCCTTCAGCGGCACTCGTACCTCCCTGTACAGCGTCCCACAGCACCGGCTTGACCAGCTCCAGGTACCAGGCGCAGTACTCGTCCCAGACGAATTCGTAGAGCGCCTGGGCGGCCAGGTCGAAGCGGAAGGCGTCGAGGTGGCGCGTCACGTCCTGCTCGCAGCGTTGCAGCGCGGAGATGATCCAGCGGTCCACCGAGGACAGCTCGACCGGCTCGCCATTCACGCCGGTGTCCTGGCCATCGGTGTTCTCGATGACGAAGTTGGCGGCGTTCCACAGCTTGTTGCAGAAGTTGCGGTAGCCCTCGACGCGGCCCATGTCGAACTTGATGTCGCGACCGGTGGAGGCCAGCGAACAGAAGGTGAAGCGCAGCGCGTCGGTGCCGTAGCTGGCGATGCCTTGCGGGAACTCGGCCTTGGTCTGCTTGGCGATCTTCTCGGCCATCTTCGGCTGCATCAGGCCGCTGGTGCGTTTCTCCAGCAGCGCGTCCAGCGAGATGCCGTCGACGATGTCCAGCGGGTCGAGCACGTTGCCCTTGGACTTGGACATCTTCTGCCCCTGGCCGTCGCGCACCAGGCCGTGCACGTAAACGGTCTTGAACGGGATCTGCCCGGTCAGGTGAGTCGACAGCATGATCATCCGCGCGACCCAGAAGAAGATGATGTCGAAGCCGGTGACCAGCACGTCGGTGGGATGGAAGGTCTTCAGGAAGTCGGTCTGCTCGGGCCAGCCGAGGGTCGAGAAGGTCCACAGTCCGGAGCTGAACCAGGTGTCGAGCACGTCGTCGTCCTGGCGCAGCGGGGTGTCTTCCAGGCCGTGTTTGGCGCGTACTTCGGCTTCGTCGCGGCCGACGTAGACGTTACCGGCCTCGTCGTACCAGGCTGGGATGCGGTGGCCCCACCAGAGCTGGCGGCTGATGCACCAGTCCTGGATGTCGCGCATCCAGCTGAAGTACATGTTCTCGTACTGCTTGGGCACGAACTGGATCTCGCCACTCTCGACCACGGCGATGGCCTTCTCGGCCAGCGGCTTGGTTGAGACGTACCACTGGTCGGTCAGCCAGGGTTCGATGACGGTGCCGGAGCGGTCGCCCTTGGGCACTTTCAGCGCATGGTCCTCGATCTTCTCCAGCAGGCCGAGCGCCTCGAAGGCGGCGACGATGCGCTTGCGCGCCTCGAAGCGGTCGAGGCCGGCGTATTCGGCCGGCAGGCTGCCGTCGAAGTCGGCGTCGACGCTGCCGTCGATGTGGAACGCCTGGGCGCTCGCCAGCACGGCGGCGTTCTTGTCGAAGATGTTGATCAGCGGCAGGTTGTGGCGCTTGCCGACTTCGTAGTCGTTGAAGTCGTGAGCCGGGGTGATCTTCACGCAGCCGGTGCCGAACTCGGGGTCGCAGTAGTCGTCGGCGACGATCGGGATGCGCCGGCCGAGCAGCGGCAGTTCGACGAACGTGCCGATCAGCGCTTGGTAGCGTTCGTCGTTCGGGTTCACCGCGACGGCGGAGTCACCGAGCATGGTTTCCGGGCGGGTGGTGGCGACGATCAGGTAGTCCGCGCCCTCGGCGGTCTTCGCGCCGTCGGCCAGCGGGTAGCGCAGATTCCACAGGTGGCCCTTCTCGTCGTGACTTTCCACTTCGAGGTCGGAGATCGCCGTGTGCAGCTTGGTGTCCCAGTTGACCAGGCGCTTGCCGCGGTAGATCAGGCCGTCCTCGTGCAGCCTCACGAAGGCTTCCTTCACCGCTTCGGAGAGGCCGTCGTCCATGGTGAAGCGCTCGCGCGACCAGTCCACCGAAGAGCCCAGGCGGCGGATCTGCCGGCTGATGTTGCCGCCGGATTCGGCCTTCCACTGCCACACCTTGTCGAGGAACTTCTCGCGGCCGAGGTCATGGCGCGACAGGCCCTGGGCGCCGAGCTGGCGCTCCACCAGCATCTGCGTGGCGATACCGGCGTGGTCGGTGCCCGGCTGCCACAGGGTGTTGCGGCCCTGCATGCGGCGGAAGCGGATCAGTGCATCCATGATCGCGTTGTTGAAGCCGTGGCCCATATGCAGGCTGCCGGTGACGTTCGGCGGCGGGATCATGATGGTGTACGGCTCGCCGGCACCCTGGGGGGCAAAATAGTTGTTCGCTTCCCAGGTCTGGTACCAGGAAGTCTCGATGGCGTGCGGCTGGTAGGTCTTGTCCATGCGGTGCGGGACTCTTGAAAGCGGCTGATCAGGAAAGCCGGCAAGTATAAAGGGGATGGCGGGCAGGGCCTAGGCACGCGGAGCGAGGCTGCCGCGTGCGGGCTGTTGCGCGGCGAGGGCGCGTTTTTGCGGCGTTCAGCGCTTGCGTTGCGCCAGCAGGCGATCCAGGCGGGCGTCGAGACGTCGGCGCAGTTCGGCTTCGATCTGCGGCACGAAGTCGTCGATCACGTCCTGCAGCAACAGTTGCGCGGCGGAACGCAGCTCGCCGTCCAGGCGCGCCAGCTCGGCGGCGCCCGGCGAGAGGTGGCGGCGCAGGCTCTGGGCGATCTCGGCCTGCTGCATGGGCGTCTGGGCGAGGTTCGGCTGCGCCAGCGGCACCACTGGCGGTGTCGGGGTGACCGGTGCCTGCGGCGCTTGCATGAGCGGTACGGGTGCCGGTTCGGGTTCTTCCTCGACGACCTCGCAGAGCAGGGGGATCTCCGGTGCATCCAGCGAATCGGTCAGCAGCGGCGGTTCCTGGTCCGGCGGCGTGAGTACGCGGCGGATCGACTCGAGTTCGTCGAGCAGGTGGGCGGGCTTGCGCGGAGGTTGATGGCTGTCCATGGATGGCTTCAAAGGCGAGGCAGGCGGTGGTCCTGCGGAGGATAGCCGCGCTCCCGGTAGAAACGGAAACTCTCGCGGGCCGCCTGACGGATGGCGGGATCTTCCACCACCAGCTCGGCGACCCGGGCGAAGCGCTCGAAAAACGCCGGCACGGCCAGGTCGAGGTTGATCAGCAGATCGCAATGCGCCACGGGCGCATCGCCCAGGCCGAGGGCGATTGGGGCCTGGCTGTCGTCTTCGGCCAGCCCGTGCGGAACGAAGGCCTCGCCCTTGAACGTCCACAACCGCGCATCCAGTGCCTCGCGCTGTTCGGCGTTCTGGCAGTGAAGGTAGATGCGGTGACCGAGGCGCCAGGCCTTCTCGCTGAGCTTGCAGGCGAACTCCACCCGGGCCGCCGGATCGGCGGTGGGGAGCACGTAGAAATCGATCTGGGGCATGGGATTCTCGTCGTGCTGCCCGACGCCTCGCGGCGCCGGGCAGCGGGCACTCAGCCCTGGGTGCGATCCAGCAGGTATTGCGTCAGCAGCGGAACCGGGCGGCCGGTGGCGCCTTTCTCCTTGCCGCCGCTGATCCACGCGGTGCCGGCGATGTCCAGGTGCGCCCACTTGTAGGCCTTGGCGAAGCGCGACAGGAAGCAGCCGGCGGTGATGGTGCCGGCCTTCGGTCCGCCGATGTTGGCGATGTCGGCGAACGGACTGTCGAGCTGCTCCTGGTATTCGTCGAACAGCGGCAGCTGCCAGGCGCGATCGTCGGCGCGGCGACCGGCGTCGAGGACCTGTTCGATCAGACCGTCGTCGTTGCCCATCAGGCCCGAGGTGTTGCTGCCCAGGGCGACGATGCAGGCGCCGGTCAGCGTGGCCAGGTCGATCACCGCCTGCGGCTTGAAGCGCTCGGCGTAGGTGAGGGTGTCGCACAACACCAGGCGGCCTTCGGCGTCGGTGTTGAGGATTTCCACGGTCTGCCCGCTCATGGTCGTGACGATGTCGCCAGGGCGCGTGGCGCGGCCGCTGGGCATGTTCTCTGCGCAGGCCAGCAGGCACACCAGGTTGATCGGCAGCTGCAGCTCCAGCACCGCGCGCAGGGTGCCGAACACGCTGGCGGCGCCGCACATGTCGTACTTCATCTCATCCATACCGGCGGCCGGCTTGATGCTGATGCCGCCGGTGTCGAAGGTGATGCCCTTGCCGACCAGCGCGTAGGGTTGTTCGCCCTTCTTGCCGCCGTTGTACTGCATGACGATCAGCCGCGGGGGCTGCTCGCTGCCCTGGGCGACGGCGAGGAACGAACCCATGCCCAGCGCCTTGAGCTTCTTCTCGTCGTGGATCTCGACCTTCAGGCCGGGATAGGTCTTGCCCAGCGCCTTGGCCTCTTCGGCCAGGAAGCTCGGTGTGCACAGGTTCGGCGGCAGGTTGCCCAGATCCTTGGTGAAGGCCATGCCGGTGGCGATGGCGCGGGCGTGAAGGATGCCGCGCTCGACCTCGGCCTGGGCGAGCTTGTCGGTGATCAGGGTGATCTTCTTCAGCGGGCGCGCTTCGGCCTTCTGGCTCTTGAAACGATCGAACACGTAGGTGCCGTCGGCCAGGGTTTCCACGGTCAGGCGGGCCTTGCCGTAGGCGTCGCGGTTCTTCACCTCGAGGTCGCCCAGGGCGAAGGCCGCGTCGGCGCCGCCGAGGCCTTTGAGCGCCGCGTGCGCAGCGCCCACCAGCTTGCGGAACTGGCGGTCGGAAAGCGGGCTTTCCTTGCCGCAGCCGACCAGCAGCACGCGCTCGGCCTTGAGGTTGGGCAGGCTGTGCAGGAGCAAAGTCTGGCCCGGCTTGCCGGCCAGGTCGCCGCGCTTGAGCAGGGTGGCGATAGCGCCGCCGCTCGCCGTGTCGACCGCCTGGGCGAGGTTGCCGAGTACGCGGCCTTCGCCAACGGGAATCACCAGGGTGGCGGTTTTTACGGTTTCCGGGCGAGCGCTTTTGACTAGGAATTCCATCGAGATTTGTCCCCGAGACAAGGTGTCTGCTATGCAGGAAGGCGACGGCGCATGGGGCCGCCGCGTGATCCGGAAGATGCCGCGAAGACCGTCGGTGCCTTGAACCGGGGGCAGGGCGACGGTCGTGGAGCGAGTCAGTCATGGTCTGTCCGGGGATGCGCTGATCCGTCCGGACGGGTGCTCACCCCGATCTGCGCCGGCGTGTCGCGGTGTGCTCCGTATCCTACTGTCGCGGCGCGCGGATGCCCAGCCTTGGCGCAGCGGATCGCACGCCGATGGAACCCTTGGCGCGCCGGCGGCCTCCAACGGCATGACGCCCCAAGGTGTCTCCCCATAACGGAAACGGAGGCTTTCCATGCTCAAGCACACGCTCACTGCCACCCTGGCAGCTGCCGCCGCACTCACCGCCGGAATGGCCCTGGCCGATCGTCCGGGCGCCGACTGGATCACCATCGACCAGGCGCTGGCGAAAGCCAAGGCCGCCGGTTACACCCAGGTCCACAAGATCGAGGCCGACGACGGCGGTTACTGGGAGGGAGAAGGCGTGAAGCAGGACGGCAAGGTCTACGAGTTCCGCGTCGACGGCAAGACCGGCGACTTCACTCGCGACAAGCTGGACTGATCGACCGCGCCAGCCGAAGGGCCCCGCCACTGCGGGGCCTTTTCATGTGCGCGTGCGGCTGCCGAGCACCAGCGCGATGCCGCCGAGCACCGCGATCGACACCAGCAGCAGGCGCAGCGTCAGGGTTTCGCCCAGCAGCAGGCTGCCGCCCAGGGCGGCGAGGATGGGTACGCTGAGTTGCACCGTCGAGGCCTGCAGCGCACCCAGGCCGCGCAGCGCGGTGTACCAGATGGCGTAGCCGACGCCCGAGGCGAGCGCGCCGGAAAGCAAGGCATAGGTCACGCCGGGCAGGTCCCAGTCGCGCCGGGTGACGAGTGCCAGGCAGAGCAGCACGGCGAACGGAATGGCGCGCAGAAAATTGCCGGCGGTGGCAGCGAGCGGGTCGGCGACGCCGCGTCCGAGCAGCGAATAGAGCGCCCAGGCGAGGCCGGCGAGCAGCATCAGCAGCGCGCTGCCGAGGGGCGGCGCACTGGCCCCCGGCAGCAGGAGCACAAGCAGCCCGCCAAGGGCGAGCAGCAGCCCGAGTGTCGCCCAGCGGCCAAGACGTTCGCCGCGCATCACCCCGTAGAGCAGCATGCTCGACTGCACGGCACCGAACAGCAGCAGGGCGCCGACGCCGGCGTCCAGTTGCAGATAGGCGAAGGAAAACGCCGCGGCATAGGTGAACAGGGCGGCGGCACCGGACCAGCTCCCGTGGGGTCTTCCGCGCGAGCGGCGTAGCTGCAGGAGCAGGCTCAGCATCAGTGCGCCGGCGAGGAGGCGCAGCCCGGTGAAGCTGGCGGCATCGATGGCGGTGTGTTTGAGCGCCAGGCGGCAGAGCAGCGAATTGCCGGCGAAGGCGAGCATGGCGAGGCTGGTCAGCGATAGCGTTCGGGCGTTCATCTCGTCTCTGCGCAGAGTCCGATCGGGCTACCCTGGAGTCTATGCGTCGGGGCTCGGGTTCGCGCCTGGCCAAAGGTAGAGGGTGGCTCGTTCATCGGTAGAAGGTCGCCGGTTGCGCCGGCCGCAGGCGGGCGGGAGGATAGCGATCCGAGTTCGCCGTGACACCCGCGCGCAATCGCAGGATAATGCCGGCCTCTTTTTAAATCGGCCGCCCGTGGGCGTGCCGGCCGCGGGTGGTGCACTGGGTTGCCGCCCGAGCCCGACAACCCTGGAGTGGTCTGGTTTGATCGTCTTTCGTTACCTATCCCGAGAGCTGCTGATTACCCTGAGCGCGGTCAGTGCGGTGCTGCTGGTGATCATCATGAGCGGGCGCTTCATCAAGTACCTCGCCCAGGCTGCCCAGGGCTTGCTCGATCCGGGCGTGCTGCTGCTGATCATGCTCTACCGGATGCCCGGCTTTCTCGAACTGATCCTGCCGCTGGGGCTGTTCCTCGGCATCCTGCTGGCCTACGGACGGCTCTACCTCGACAGCGAAATGACCGTGCTGGCAGCCACCGGCATGAGCCAGCAGCGCCTGGTGGCCTACAGCCTCGCGCCGGCCACGGTGGTCGCCCTGCTGGTGGCCTGGCTGAGCATGGGGCTGGCGCCCCAGGGCATCGGCCAGGTGGCGCGCATTCTCAACGCACAGGACGCCCTCACCGAGTTCGATACGCTGGAGCCGGGGCGCTTCCAGTCCATGCGCGACGGCTCGCGGGTCACCTACACCGAGACCCTGTCGGAGAATCGCGACGCGCTGGGCGGGCTGTTCATCTCCGAGAAGCAGTTGTCCCGCGACAAGGCCAAGGAACGCGGCATCACCGTGCTGGTGGCCGAATCCGGGCGCCAGGAAATTCGCGAGGATGGCAGCCGTTACCTGATCCTGAAGAATGGCTACCGCTACGACGGCAACCCCGGCGAGGCCAATTACCGCGCGATCCGGTACGACACCTACGGCGTGCTGCTGCCGCGCCCGGAGGTCAGCGCCGAGATCAGCGATCGCGAGGCGATCCCGACCTCGCAGCTGTTCGGCAGTGACAACATCCGCTACATCGCCGAACTGCAATGGCGCCTGTCGATTCCGCTGCTGGTGTTCGTCATCACGCTGCTCGCCGTTCCGCTGGCGCGGGTCAATCCGCGTCAGGGGCGCTTTCTCAAGCTGCTGCCGGCGATCCTGCTCTACATGGCCTATCTGTCGCTGCTGATCGCCATGCGCGGCGCGCTGGACAAGGGGCGGATTCCGCCGGCGCTGGGGCTGTGGTGGGTGCATCTGCTGTTCTTCGCCATCGGCATGCTGATGCTTTATTGGGAATCGTTGCGCCTGAAACTGGCGGCGCGTCGTGCTGGAGCTGCGACCCATGGTTAAGTTGGATCGCTACATCGGCACCAGCGTGTTCTTCGCCATCCTCAGCGTGCTCGGCGTGATCGTCGGCCTCGCCCTGCTGTTCGCCTTCATCGACGAGCTGGGCGATATCGAGGACAGCTACGGCCTGCTCGACGCGGCCTGGTACGTGCTGCTGACCGCGCCGCGGCGAATCTACGAGATGCTGCCGATGGCGGCGCTGATCGGCTGCCTCATCGGTCTCGGCACGCTGGCCAGCAACAGCGAGCTGACCATCATGCGTGCGGCCGGGGTGTCGATCGGGCGGATCGTCTGGTCGGTGATGCGGCCGATGCTGATGCTGATGGTCGTCGGCATCCTGATCGGCGAATACCTCGCGCCGCAAACCGAGAACCAGGCCCAGTCGTTCCGCGCGATGGCCCAGGGCAGCGGTGACGCGCAAAGCGCCAAGCACGGCCTGTGGCATCGCCAGGGCAACGAGTACGTGCACATCAACGCCGTGCAGCCGAGTGGCATCCTGTACGGGGTGACGCGCTACCGCTTCGACGATCAGCGCCACCTGCAGTCATCCAGTTTCGCCCGCCAGGCCCATTACATCGGCGACCACTGGCAGCTGCAGGACGTGACCACCACGCTGTTCAAGGAGCGCAGCACCGAAGTGCAGACGGCGGCGGAAGAGTCCTGGGATATCGAGCTCAGCCCGCAAATGCTCGGCACCGTGGTGATGGAGCCGGACGCGCTGTCGCTCGTGGGGTTGTGGAAGTACATCGGCTATCTCGCCGATCAGGAACTGAACAACCAGCGCTACTGGCTGGCGTTCTGGAGCAAGCTGCTGCAACCGCTGGTGACCGCCGCGCTGGTGCTGATGGCGATCAGTTTCATCTTCGGTCCGCTGCGCTCGGTGACCCTCGGCCAGCGCATCTTCACCGGCGTGCTGGTGGGCTTCGTGTTCCGCATCGCCCAGGATCTGCTCGGTCCATCGAGTCTGGTGTTCGGCTTCTCGCCGTTGCTGGCGGTGCTGGTGCCGGCCGCGATCTGCGCGCTGGCCGGCGGCTGGTTGCTCAGGCGCGCGGGCTGAGGCGGGCGCTCACTTCTTGTGAATGTGCTTGGGCAGCCGCACCACCTGGCTGTCCGAGTAGATGTCGTGCCAGCTGCGCTTGCGCTTGTCCCAGAGGATCCACAGGTAGCCGAGCCCGCCGAGCAGCCAGGAGCCGATGGCGATCACGAAGCGCAGCAGGGCCTGCCACAGGCTGACCGCCGAGCCGTCCGCGTTCTGGATGCGGAGCCCCCAGACCTGCATGCCGAGCGTCTGTCCCGAGTGGGTCCAGAACTTGGCGAAGAAACCGAACAGCGCGAACAGCAGCAGCGTCGACAGCAGCGGGTCGCCGTCCAGCGCACCGGAGTCGGTGAGGCGCTTGGTCTCGTCGACGCCGTAGATGCCCATCAGCGCCAGCTTGTAGGCGAAGGCAACGACGATCAGCAGTGCGACGCAGAGCAGGAAATCGTAGAACAGCGCGGCAAGGCGACGGCCAAGACCGGCGGGAGGAAACTCGCCTTGCGGACGAAGCAGGTGTTTCGGCATATGGAAGGGCTCGCTGGATAAAGCGCCATTCTAGTGAATGGCGCGCACAAAAAAGCCCCTGATGTCACCATCAGGGGCTTTTTCTTGCGAAGGCGATTAGGCCAGGATTTGAACCTGGTCAGCTTGCATGCCTTTCTGGCCTTGGACGGCCACGAAGCTAACTTTCTGGCCTTCTTTCAGGCTCTTGAAGCCGTTACCTTCGATTGCACGGAAGTGAACGAACAGATCCGGGCCGCTTTCGGGAGTGATGAAGCCGAAGCCCTTCTCGTCGTTGAACCACTTAACGGTGCCGTTTTGACGATTCGACATGTCTTATTTCCTTGAAACTAGAGTTGATGGCAGCCTCTACGACAATAGAGGGCTGGAACTGGTTGCAAAGAGTAAGAGAAGTCGAGCGGGATGTAGCGGATCTTAGGATCTACTGCACCAGGTCACGATTCAACAGCGACCCATGCAAACACAGTGGGCACACTCTACGCTAACTCCCGGGCCGTTGCCAACCCTGGAATGCGTGGTTTTTGCTGCCTGGGACGGGCTCTGCGAGGCTTTGGCAGAAACGCCGTGTGAGCTGGTGTCTGAGCGCTTTGTAGCGAGCGGCGACCTGTAAAGTCGCCGGGGATGAAACGTGTTGGTGCCCCGGGGGAGACTCGAACTCCCACTCCTTTCGAAAACGGATTTTGAATCCGCCGCGTCTACCGATTCCGCCACCGGGGCAATGGCGGCGGAGTATAGGGAGGCGCCTGCGTCGGGTCAATCGCGCTGCGTGGTCAGCGCGAGGCTTTTCCGTTAAGATTCGCGCCCTGAGCAAGACGACCCAGACATGCGCGTTTCCGACTTCCATTTCGACCTTCCCGAATCCCTGATCGCCCGCTATCCGCTTGCCGAGCGTCGCGCCAGCCGCCTGCTGGTGCTCGATGGCGAGAGCGGTGCGCTGGCGCATCGGCGCTTCACCGACCTGCTCGATCATCTGCGTCCCGGCGACCTCATGGTGTTCAACGACACCCGGGTAATTCCGGCGCGGCTGTTCGGCCAGAAGGCTTCCGGCGGCAAGCTGGAGATCCTCGTCGAGCGTGTGCTGGACGAGTATCGGGTGCTCGCCCATGTGCGCTCGAGCAAGTCGCCGAAGCCCGGCACCGAAATCCTCGTCGAGGGTGGTGGTCGCGCGGAGATGCTGGCGCGCCACGATGCGCTGTTCGAGTTGCGTTTCGACGAGCCCGCGCTGGCGTTGCTTGATCGTGTCGGGCACATGCCATTGCCTCCTTATATAGTGCGCGCCGATGACGCTGCCGATCGCGAGCGCTACCAGACCGTCTACGCGCAGCGCTCCGGCGCGGTGGCCGCGCCTACCGCCGGCCTGCATTTCGATGAGGCACTGCTCGAGTCGATCCGCGCTAAAGGCGTGGAAACCGCGTTCGTCACGCTCCACGTCGGCGCTGGCACCTTCCAGCCCGTGCGCGTCGAGCGTATCGAGGATCACCCCATGCACCGCGAGTGGCTGGAAGTCAGCCAGGGTGTCGTCGACGCCGTCGCCGCGTGCCGCGCGCGGGGCGGGCGGGTGATCGCAGTCGGCACCACCAGCGTGCGCTCGCTGGAAAGCGCCGCGCGCGACGGTCAGCTCAAGGCGTTCAGTGGCGACACCGACATCTTCATCTACCCGGGGCGACCCTTCCATGTGATCGATGCCCTGGTGACCAACTTCCATCTGCCCGAATCCACGCTGTTGATGCTGGTGTCCGCGTTCGCCGGTTATCCCGAGACGATGGCCGCCTATGCGGCTGCGGTGGAAAACGGTTACCGCTTCTTCAGTTACGGCGACGCCATGTACATCACCCGCAATCCCGCCGCGCGCGGCCCCGAGGACTTCGCATGAGCCACATGACCTTCGAACTGCTCGCCACCGAGGGCAGGGCCCGGCGCGGACGCCTGACCTTCCCGCGTGGCGTGGTGGAGACCCCGGCGTTCATGCCAGTGGGGACCTACGGCACGGTGAAGGGCATGCTGCCGCGCGACATCGAGGCGATCGGCGCGCAGATCATTCTCGGCAATACCTTCCACCTGTGGTTGCGTCCGGGCACCGAGGTGATCCGCGAGCATGGTGACCTGCACGACTTCATGCAGTGGAAGGGGCCGATCCTCACCGACTCCGGCGGTTTCCAGGTGTTCAGCCTGGGCGCGATGCGCAAGATCAAGGAGGAGGGCGTCTACTTCGCTTCTCCGGTGGATGGCGCCAAGGTGTTCATGGGGCCGGAAGAGTCGATGCGCGTGCAGCGCGAACTGGGCTCGGACATCGTGATGATCTTCGATGAGTGCACGCCTTACCCGGCTGACGAAGACGTAGCGCGCCGCTCCATGGAGCTGTCGCTGCGCTGGGCCGAGCGCTCGAAGATCGCCCATGCGGACAACCCTTCGGCGCTGTTCGGCATCGTCCAGGGAGGCATGCACGAAAACCTGCGCATGCGTTCGCTGGAGCGTCTTTGCGAAATCGGCTTCGACGGCCTGGCCATCGGCGGGCTGTCGGTGGGCGAGCCGAAGGAGGAGATGATCCGTGTGCTGGATTTCCTGCCGGCGCAGATGCCGGCGGACAAGCCGCGCTACCTGATGGGCGTGGGCAAGCCCGAAGACCTGGTCGAAGGCGTGCGCCGCGGCGTCGACATGTTCGATTGCGTGATGCCCACGCGCAACGCCCGCAACGGTCATCTGTTCACCGCCGATGGGGTGGTGAAGATCCGCAACGCGGGACATCGCCACGATCAGTCGCCCCTGGAGGCCGACTGCGATTGTTACACCTGCAAACATTTCTCCCGCGCCTATCTGCACCATCTGGATAAATGCGGCGAAATGCTCGGGAGCATGTTGAATACAATCCATAACCTGCGTCATTACCAGCGCCTGATGGCTGGTTTGCGCGGGGCAATTCAACAGGGTACATTGGCCGCCTTCGTCGACGCCTTCTACGCCCGACGCGGCCTGCCAACGCCGCCTTTGGATTGAAATTCCTTCCTTATTTCAAGAACTTGCAACAGGGGTGCTACATGAGCTTTCTGATTCCCGCCGCTTACGCCGACGCTGCCGCTCCGGCCGCCGGACCTGCCGGCACCGGCTTCGAATGGGTCTTTCTGGTCGGCTTCCTGGTCATCTTCTATCTGATGATCTGGCGTCCGCAGGCCAAGCGCTCGAAAGAGCACAAGAACCTCCTCGGCAACCTGCAGAAGGGTGACGAAGTGGTCACTTCCGGCGGGATCGCCGGCAAGGTGGTCAAGGTCGCCGATGACTTCGTCGTCGTCGAAGTCTCCGACACCGTCGAGATGAAATTCCAGAAGGCCGCTATCGCTGCAACCTTGCCCAAGGGCACGCTGAAAGCCATCTGAGTCCTACCTTTTCCTTTCTTCCACGGGGCGCTTTAGGGCGCCCCGCGTCATAAGCGGGCGGCGTCATGCTGAACAAATACCCTCTGTGGAAATACCTGCTGATCCTGGCGGTGCTGGCGATCGGCCTGGTCTATTCCGCGCCCAATCTCTATCCGGACGACCCGGCCATCCAGCTCACCGGCAGCAGCACGGCACTGAAGATCGACCAGGCGACTGTCGATCGTGCCAGCCAGGCACTGAGTGATGCGGGTATCGCCGTCAAGGCGGCCGAAGTCGCCCAGCACGGCGGCCTGCTGCGTCTGACCAAGCTCGCTGATCAGTTGCCGGCCAAGGATGTCGTGCGCAAGGCGCTGGGGGATGATTACGTCGTCGCCCTGAACCTGGCTCCGACCACGCCGAACTGGCTGCGCAACCTGCATGCGACGCCGATGAAGCTCGGTCTCGACCTGTCCGGTGGTGTGCACTTCCTTCTCGAAGTGGACATGGAGAAGGCCCTCGATGCGCGCATCAAGGTCTACGAGGGTGAGGTAAAGAGCCTGCTGCGCAAGGAGCGTGTTCGCTACCGCAGCCTGCCGGCGCAGGAAAATGCCTTCCAGCTGGGCTTCACCGATGCCGAGTCCGCGCAGAAGGCGCAGGATCTGATCCGCAAGGGCTTCAACGATTTCGACCTGACCACGACCGAGCGCAATGGTCAGCAGGTGCTGCGCCTTAGCCTTACCCAGGCCAAGTTGGCCGAGATTCGCGAATACTCGATCAAGCAGAACCTCACCACCGTGCGTAACCGGGTGAACGAGCTGGGCGTCGCCGAGCCGCTGGTGCAGCGCCAGGGCGCCAACCGCATCGTCGTCGAGCTGCCGGGCGTGCAGGACACCGCGGAAGCCAAGCGGATCCTCGGCAAGACCGCGAGCCTGGAGTTCCGCCTGGCGGCCGAGGCCGATGCCTCCCGCGCCACCACCGAATCCTTTGGCTTCCGCGAGCCGGGCCGTCCGCCGGTTCAGCTCGAGCGCAGCCTGATCATCACTGGCGACCAGGTTACCGACGCCAGCGCCAGCTTCGACGAGAACGGTCGCCCGCAGGTGAACATCCGTCTTGACGGCCACGGCGGTGAGCTGATGAACCGCGCGACCCGCAACAACGTCGGGCGCAGCATGGCGGTGATCTTCATCGAACAGCGTCCGGTCACTACCTACAGCAAGCAGGTGGTCGATGGCGTCGAGAAGGAAGTCGCCACGCAGAGCTTCAAGGAAGAGAAACAGATCATCAGCCTGGCGACCATTCAGTCGCCGCTGGGCGGGCAGTTCCGCATCACCGGCCTGAACGGCCAGGGCGAGTCCTCCGAACTGGCGCTGCTGCTGCGCGCCGGCGGTCTGGCCGCGCCGATGTACTTCGCCGAAGAACGCACCATCGGCCCGAGCCTGGGTGCCGAGAACATCGTCAAGGGTATCGAATCCACCGAGTGGGCGATGGTCTTCGTGTCGATCTTCATCATCGCCATCTATCGGTTCTTCGGTGTTCTGGCGACCGTCGCGCTGGCCTTCAACCTGGTGTTGCTGGTTGGCCTGATGTCGGTGATCGGCGCCACCCTGACCCTGCCGGGCATCGCCGGTATCGTGCTGACGCTGGGTATGGCGGTGGATGCCAACGTTCTGATCTATTCGCGAATCCGCGAGGAGCTGGCCAACGGCCTTTCGGTACAGCGCGCGATCCACGAAGGCTTCGATCGCGCCTACAGCGCGATCATCGACAGTAACCTGACCACGCTGCTGGTCGGCGCGATCCTGTTCGCCCTGGGTACCGGTCCGGTCAAGGGCTTCGCCGTGACCATGTCGCTGGGGATCATCACCTCGATGTTCACCGCCATCATGTTCACCCGCGGTTTGGTCAACCTGATCTTCGGTGGCCGTAACTTCAAGAAGCTGTGGATCTAAGGTGCCGTCATGATCAAGTCCACCATCCGTTTCATGGCGATACGCAACATCGCGTTCGCCATCACCCTGGTCATCAGCTTCATCGGTCTTGGCAGCCTGGTCGCCAAGGGCCTGAACTTCGGCCTGGATTTTACCGGCGGCACGCTGATCGAGCTGGCCTACGAGAAGCCCGCGAACCTCGAGCTGATCAAGTCCGAGCTGGGGCAGGCCGGTTATCCGGAGTCTATCGTGCAGAGCTTCGGCGCCAGTACCGACGTGCTGGTTCGCCTGGCTGGCGAAGATCCGCAGCTGGGCAACAAGGTTGCCGAGGCGCTGCGCAAGATCGATGCGGACACGCGGTTCGAGGTCAAGCGCGTCGAGTTCGTCGGCCCGCAGGTCGGTGAAGAGCTGCGCGATCAGGGCGGCCTCGCCATGCTCCTGGCGCTGGGCGGCATCCTCATCTACCTGGCGTTCCGCTTCCAGTGGAAGTTTGGCGTCGGCGCCGTGGCGTCCCTGGCGCACGACGTGATCGTCACCCTCGGGCTGCTGGCGTTCTTCCAGGTGCCTTTCGACCTGACCGTGCTCGCCGCCGTGCTGGCGATGATCGGCTACTCGCTGAACGACACCATCATCATCTACGACCGTGTGCGGGAGAACTTCCGTCTGCTGCGCCGGGCGACGCTGATCGAGAACATCGACATCTCGGTCACGCAGACCCTGCTGCGGACCATCGCTACGTCGTTGTCCACGGCGCTGGCACTCTTCGCGCTGCTGTTCTTCGGCGGCGACAGCCTGGCGAACTTCGCGATCACGCTGTTGATCGGTGTGGTCGTTGGTACCTACTCGTCGGTCTACATCGGCGCCACGGTGCTGGTCTGGCTGGGCCTGAGTTCCGAGGACCTGATCCCGCCGGCAGCCAAGGAAGTCGACGAGCGCCCGTGACGGGCCGATGAGCTTGCCGAACTAACACTTCCGACTTCTGTCCAAGGCAGGGAATGGAGCGTAAACGCTCGCAGTGGATGGTAGTCAGGAGGTGCGTGTGAACAAGTCGATGCTCGTCGGTGCGGTGCTTGGTGCCGTAGTTGTTACGGCCGGGGGCGCGGTGGCTTACAGCGTGGTCGGCAACGGTCCGGACTACGCGAAGGTCGTAGCGGTTCAGCCGGTAAAGGAAACCATCAAGACACCTCGCGAGGTCTGCAAGGATGTCACGGTCACCCGGCAAAAGCCCGTGCAGGACCAGTACAAGATCGCCGGTACGGCGATCGGCGCCATCGCTGGCGGTTTGCTGGGCAACCAGGTCGGCGGCGGTAACGGCAAGAAGCTAGCTACCGTGGCCGGTGCCGTAGGTGGCGGCTACGCTGGCAACCAGGTTCAGGGTCACATGCAGGCCGGTGACACCTATACGACCACGCAGACCCGTTGCAATACGGTCAACGAGACCAGCGAGAAAATCGTGGGTTACGACGTCAAGTACGACCTCGACGGCAAGATCGGTCAGGTGCGTATGGACCGTGATCCAGGTCCGCAGATTCCGGTCAGCAATGGCCAGCTGGTGATCGGTCAGAGCACTGCCCAGTAAATCAGCGACAATAAAAAAAGCGCCCCGTGGGGCGCTTTTTTAATGCCTGGAAATCACCCAGGTCAGCGCTTCAGCGAGGCCGGAAGGTGCGGCTGGATGGCGGTCAACACGGCCTTGAAGCACTTGGTGTTGCCCGCGACGATATTGCCCTTCTCGAGAAATTCGTGGCTGCCGGTGAAATCGCTGACGAGGCCGCCGGCTTCCTGAACCAGCAGCGCGCCGGCGGCCATGTCCCATTCCGACAGGCCGAATTCCCAGAACGCATCGAAGCGGCCCGCGGCCACGTAGGCGAGGTCCAGGCTGGCGGCGCCGGCGCGACGGATGCCGGCGGTCTGGCCGGTCAGGGCGCGGAACATGCCGAGGTAGTTTTCCAGGTTGTCCATCTGACCTTCGCGGAACGGGAAGCCGGTGCCGAGAAGGGCGCCTTCCAGGCCCTTGCGCGGGCTGACGCGCATGCGGCGGCCGTTCAGGGCGGCGCCGCGGCCGCGGCTGGCGGTGAATTCTTCCTGACGTACCGGGTCGAGGATCACGGCGTGTTCCAGGCGGCCGCGGTACTTGCAGGCGATGCTGACGGCGAAGTGCGGTACGCCACGCAGGAAGTTGGTGGTGCCATCCAGCGGATCGATGATCCACAGGTAGTCCTTGCCGTCGCCGCTGCCTTCGCTGAAGCCGCTTTCTTCGCCAAGGATGGAATGGGTCGGGTAGGCCTTGCGCAGCGCGGTGACGATGGTCTGTTCGGCGGCGTGATCGACTTCGCTGACGTAATCGTTGGCGTCTTTCTCGTTGATCGAGATGACGTCCAGGCGTTCGATGGAGCGGAAGATCAGTTCACCGGCGCTGCGGGCTGCGCGCAGGGCGATGTTCAGCATGGGCTGCATGGAGTTTCACCTGGGTCGTCGAATAAAGCCGGCCATACTAGCAGAAAAGCGCGATTGATGCAGTCCGAACGGAGCCTTCGCGTAGCGTGGCGAAAGGGGCTTCTGTAAGATTTATCCCCCTTTTAGAACGCTTGCGGAGCCGACCTTGCTGCAGAACATTCGCGTGGTCCTGGTCAATACCAGTCATCCGGGCAATATCGGCGGCGCGGCGCGGGCCATGAAGAACATGGGGTTCGCGGATCTGGTGCTGGTCGATCCGCTGGAGTTTCCGAGTCCGAAGGCCGACGCTCGTGCATCCGGCGCCACCGATGTGCTCACTGCGGCGCGTGTCGTGGCGACGCTGGAGGAGGCGCTGGTCGGTTGCAGCCTGGTGCTTGGCACGAGCGCTCGCGATCGGCGCATTCCCTGGCCGCTGCTGGATCCGCGTGAGTCTGCGGTCACCTCCCTGGAGCAGGCCGCCAAGGGCGGCAAGGTGGCGCTGGTGTTCGGGCGGGAGTATGCCGGGCTGACCAATGAGGAGCTGCAGCGCTGCCACTACCATGTGCATATTCCTTCGGACCCGGAGTTTGGCTCGTTGAATCTCGCCGCCGCGGTGCAGGTGCTGACTTACGAGGTCCGCATGGCCTGGCTCGCGCAGCAGAACAAGCCGACCAAGATGGAAAAGACCGAGGCGCTAGCTGAGGGCGATGCGGAGGTGTGTACGGCCGAGGAGATGGAGTCATTCTACCGCCATCTGGAGCGCGTCATGCTGGACATCCGTTTTCTCGATCCCGAAAAGCCCCGCCACCTGATGCCGCGCCTTCGCCGGCTATACGGGCGTGCGGGGGTGAGCAAGCTGGAAATGAACATCTTGCGTGGCATTCTCACGGAAACCCAGAAAGCCATCCGCGGCGAGCCACACAAGCGTGGTGGCTCCTGATTGCGGTGGGATAGGCGAGCTTGGCGGTAGGGGATTACCTTCTGCTATGATTCTGCGCCGCTTCGCTGGACTAATCCGACTGAGTTGATAGGTCTTATAGTTGACTTAAATACTCGGAGATTGGATAATCGGTTCAAACCAGCGAATTCTGTGGTACCACTCATGCGATTGACCACTAAAGGCCGTTACGCCGTCACCGCCATGCTCGATCTGGCCCTGCATGCGCAAAGCGGGCCGGTTTCCCTGGCCGACATTTCCGAGCGCCAGGGCATTTCCCTGTCCTATCTGGAGCAGCTCTTCGCCAAGCTTCGTCGTGGCGGGCTGGTGTCCAGCGTGCGTGGGCCGGGCGGCGGCTATCAGCTGTCCCGGGACATGTGCGGCATTCAGGTCGCCCAGGTGATCGATGCCGTCAACGAGTCCGTCGATGCGACCCGTTGCCAGGGGCTCGGCGATTGCCATTCCGGCGATACCTGCCTGACCCACCACCTGTGGTGCGACCTGAGCGACCAGATTCACGAATTCCTCAGTGGCATCAGCCTGGCCGATCTGGTCACCCGCCGCGAAGTGCAGGAAGTTGCCCTGCGGCAGGATCAGCGCCGTATTTCCACGGGCAGGCCGATGAGCCTGGACAAGATTCAAGCGTCCGCCGTCGAATAGACGGACATAACAGGGCGCCGGCCGCGAGGCCTCGATACCTGATTAGGAGATCACCGATGAGATTGCCGATTTATCTGGACTATTCCGCCACCACCCCAGTCGATCCGCGAGTTGCGCAGAAGATGGTCGAGTGCCTGACCATGGACGGCAATTTCGGCAACCCCGCGTCGCGTTCCCACGTGTTCGGCTGGCGCGCTGAAGAAGCCGTCGAAACCGCACGCCGCCAGGTGGCCGATCTGGTCAATGCCGACCCGCGTGAAATCGTCTGGACCTCCGGTGCCACCGAATCGGACAACCTCGCCCTCAAGGGTGTCGCGCATTTCTACGCGAGCAAGGGCAAGCACATCGTCACCACCAAGATCGAGCACAAGGCGATCCTGGACACCGCTCGCCAGCTCGAGCGCGAAGGCTTCGAGGTCACCTACCTCGATCCGCGCGAAGATGGCCTGATCACCGCCGAGATGGTCGAAGCCGTGCTGCGCGAGGACACCATTCTGGTGTCGGTCATGCACGTGAACAACGAGATCGGCACGGTCAACGATATCGCGGCCATCGGCGAGCTGACCCGTTCGCGGGGCATCCTCTTCCACGTCGACGCGGCGCAGTCCACCGGCAAGGTCGAGATCGACCTGGAAAAGCTGAAGGTCGACCTGATGTCCTTCTCCGCGCACAAGACCTACGGCCCCAAAGGCATTGGCGCGCTCTACGTGCGTCGCAAACCGCGCGTTCGCCTGGAAGCCCAGACCCACGGTGGCGGCCACGAGCGCGGCATGCGTTCCGGCACCCTGGCGACCCACCAGATCGTCGGCATGGGCGAGGCGTTCCGCATCGCCAAGCAGGACATGGTCAAGGACGCCGAGCACGTTCGCGCTCTGAGCGCCCGTTTCTACCGTCAGGTCGAGTCGCTCGAAGAGCTCTACGTGAACGGCAGCCTGACCTCCCGCGTGCCGCACAACCTGAACCTCAGCTTCAATTACGTCGAGGGCGAGTCGCTGATCATGGCGCTCAAGGACCTCGCGGTGTCCTCGGGTTCGGCCTGTACCTCGGCATCGCTGGAGCCGTCCTACGTGCTGCGCGCCCTGGGTCGCAACGATGAGCTGGCACACAGCTCGATCCGCTTCACCTTCGGTCGTTTCACTACCGAGGACGACATCGACTACGCGGCGCAGAAAGTCTGCGAAGCAGTAACCAAGTTGCGCGAATTGTCGCCGCTTTGGGACATGTACAAAGAGGGTGTCGACCTTTCCCAGGTCGAATGGCAGGCGCACTAGACGCCACCCACAAGCCGCCCGCGTGATTACAGAGGAATTGCATCATGGCTTACAGTGAAAAGGTCATCGACCATTACGAGAATCCGCGCAACGTCGGCAAGCTCAACGCCGAGGATCCGGACGTAGGCACCGGCATGGTCGGTGCGCCGGCCTGTGGCGACGTCATGCGCCTGCAGATCAAGGTGAACGAGCAGGGCGTGATCGAAGACGCCAAGTTCAAGACCTACGGTTGCGGTTCGGCGATCGCCTCCAGCTCCCTCGCCACCGAGTGGATGAAGGGCAAGACGCTCGATGAAGCCGAACTGATCAAGAACACCACCATCGCCGAAGAGTTGGCGTTGCCGCCGGTGAAGATCCACTGCTCGGTTCTGGCGGAGGACGCCATCAAGGCGGCTGTGCGCGACTACAAGCACAAGAAAGGCCTGATCTGAGGAGGCGCCAATGGCCATCAGCATGACTGAAGCGGCGGTTCGCCACGTTCGTCGCTCCCTCGAAGGGCGCGGCAAGGGCGAGGGCATCCGTCTGGGCGTTCGCACCACAGGATGCTCGGGGCTGGCCTACGTGCTGGAGTTCGTCGACGAGTTCAGCAGCGATGATCAGGTCTTCGAGACCAATGGCGTACGCGTGATCGTCGATCCGAAGAGCCTGGTCTACCTCGATGGCACCGAGCTGGACTTCGTCCGCGAAGGGCTCAACGAGGGCTTCAAGTTCAACAACCCCAACGTGCGCGGCGAATGCGGCTGCGGCGAGAGCTTCAATACCTGAGGCTATCGTGGGCACTCCCTGTCATTTCGCGCTGTTCGACCTGCAGCCCGGTTTTCGCATCGACCTCGAGCAACTGGCGGTGCGTTATCGGGAGCTGGCTCGTGCCACCCATCCGGATCGTTTCGCCGATGCGCCCGCCAGCGAGCAGCGCATTGCGCTCGAGCGCGCGGCGGGGCTCAATGAGGCCTACCGAACGCTGAAGAATGCGCCCCAGCGCGCCCGCTACCTTCTGGCGATTCGTGGCCACGAACTGCCCCTGGAAGTCACCGTGCAGGACCCGCAGTTCCTGCTGCAGCAGATGCAGTGGCGCGAGGAGCTCGAGGAACTGCAGGACGAGGCCGATCTGGCCGGCGTCGCGGTCTTCAAGCGGCGCCTGAAAGCGGCCCAGGAAGCGCTCGAGGAAAGCTTCGCCGCCAGCTGGGAGGACCCCGCGCAGCGCGAGGAGTCCGAGCGGCTGGTGAGGCGCATGCAGTTTCTCGACAAGCTTTCCCAGGAAGTGCGCCAGCTCGAAGAGCGCCTCGACGATTAACCCACGCATCGCCGACGCGATGCGTCCGAAACGCAGGCAACCATGGCTTTACTGCAGATCGCTGAACCCGGGCAAACCCCTCAGCCGCACCAGCGTCGCCTGGCGGTGGGCATTGACCTGGGCACCACCAATTCCCTGGTCGCCGCCGTGCGCAGCGGCCTCTCCGAACCGCTCCCCGATGAGCAGGGCCGCGTCATCCTGCCGTCTGCCGTTCGCTATCACGCCGATCGCGTGGAAGTCGGCGAGGCGGCACGCAATGCCGCTTCCAGCGATCCGCTGAACAGCATTCTTTCGATCAAGCGGCTGATGGGGCGCGGCATTGCCGACGTCAAGCAACTGGGCGACCAGTTGCCCTACCGCTTCGTCGAGGGCGAGTCGCACATGCCCTTCATTGACACCGTGCAGGGGCCGAAGAGCCCGGTAGAGGTGTCCGCCGACATCCTCGGCGTGCTGCGCAAGCGTGCCGAGCAGACCCTCGGTGGCGAGCTGGTCGGCGCGGTGATCACGGTGCCGGCCTACTTCGACGACGCCCAGCGCCAGGCCACCAAGGATGCCGCGCGGCTCGCCGGCCTCAACGTGCTGCGCCTGCTCAACGAGCCCACCGCCGCCGCGGTCGCCTACGGGCTGGACCAGCAGGCCGAGGGCCTGGTGGCGATCTACGACCTGGGCGGCGGCACCTTCGACATTTCCATCCTGCGCCTGTCGCGCGGGGTCTTCGAGGTGCTGGCCACCGGCGGCGACAGCGCCCTGGGCGGCGACGATTTCGATCACGCCATCGCCAGCTGGATCATCGAAAACGCCGGGCTTTCCGCCGATCTCGATCCGTCCACTCAGCGCAGCCTGCTGCAGAACGCCTGTGCCGCCAAGGAGGCGCTGAGCTCGGCGCAGTCGGTCGAGGTGGTCCAGGGCGACTGGAAGGGCACGCTGACGCGTGCGCAGTTCGAGCAATTGATCGAGCCGCTGCTGGCGCGCAGCCTCAAGGCCTGCCGCCGCGCGCTGCGCGACGCCGGCATCGAGCGCGAGGAGGTCGGGGCGGTGGTGATGGTCGGCGGTTCGACCCGCGTACCCCGCGTGCGTGAAGTGGTCGGCGAACTGTTCGGTCGCGAACCGCTGACCGATATCGACCCGGACCAGGTGGTCGCCATCGGTGCGGCGATTCAGGCCGACACCCTGGCGGGCAACAAGCGCGATGGCGAGGAGCTGTTGCTGCTCGACGTGATTCCGCTGTCGCTCGGCCTGGAAACCATGGGCGGACTGATGGAGAAGGTCATCCCGCGCAACACCACGATTCCGGTGGCGCGCGCGCAGGACTTCACCACCTACAAGGACGGCCAGTCGGCAATGATGGTCCACGTCCTGCAGGGCGAGCGCGAGCTGATCAAGGATTGCCGTTCCCTGGCTCGCTTCGAGCTGCGCGGGATTCCGCCGATGGTCGCCGGCGCGGCGAAGATTCGCGTGACCTTCCAGGTGGACGCGGACGGGTTGCTCGGCGTCTCGGCGCGCGAGCTGTCTAGCGGGGTCGAGTCGAGCATCCAGGTCAAGCCGTCCTACGGTCTTACCGATGGCGAGATCGCCCGTATGCTGCAGGATTCCTTCCGCAATGCCGGCGACGATAAGGCTGCGCGCGAGCTGCGCGAGCAGCAGGTGGATGCGCAGCGCTTGCTGGAAGCCGTGCAGGGCGCACTCGATGCCGACGGGGAGCGCCTGCTCGATGACGAGGAGCGCCTGGCCATCGAGGCGCAGATGGACGAGTTGCGCCGTCTGCTCGACGGTACCGACGGCCTGGCCATCGAGCAGCAGACCAAGCGCCTGAGCAACATTACCGACGCCTTCGCCGCTCGCCGCCTCGACTCCACGGTCAAGGCGGCACTGGCGGGGCGTCGACTGAACGAAATCGAGGAATAAGATGCCGCAAATCGTTTTTCTGCCGCACGCCGAACAATGCCCCGAGGGCGCGGTGATCGAGGCGCAGCCTGGCGAAACCATCATTGCCGCGGCGATGCGTAACGGTATCGAGATCGAGCACGCCTGCGAAATGTCCTGCGCCTGCACCACCTGCCACGTGGTCGTCCGGGAAGGTTTCGCTTCGTTGGAGGCCTCCGACGAGCTGGAGGACGACATGCTCGACAAGGCCTGGGGGCTGGAGCCGGAATCGCGCCTCTCGTGCCAGGCCGTGGTCGGCGAGAAGGACCTGACGGTCGAGATTCCGCGCTACACCATCAACCAGGTTTCGGAAAGACACTGAGGGCGCCATGGGTCTCAAATGGGTCGATGTTCAGGAAATCGCCATCCAGTTGGCCGAGAGCAGGGCGGATGTCGATCCGCGCTTCGTCAATTTCGTCAATCTGCGCAGTTGGGTAGTGGCGCTGCCGGAGTTCGACGACGACCCGCAGCGGGGCGGCGAGAAGGTTCTCGAGGCCATCCAGGCGGCCTGGATCGAAGAGGCCGAGTGAGCGCGCCGTAGCACTGCGGAGCGCCGCCTTCGGCTCCGACGTGCGAGCACCGCAGCTTCTACGCATTTGACCGGAACCCGCGTATAATTCGCGGGTTTAATTTTTGCTTAATCCTTGTTTCATGGAGTTTTTCATGGCTGTCGAACGTACTTTTTCCATCATCAAGCCCGATGCCGTCGCCAAGAACGTAATCGGCGAAATCGTCACCCGCTTCGAGAAGGCCGGCCTGCGCGTCGTTGCTTCGAAGATGGTCCAGCTGTCCGAGCGTGAAGCGGGCGGTTTCTACGCCGAGCACAGCGAGCGTGGCTTCTTCAAGGACCTGGTTGCCTTCATGACCTCCGGTCCGGTGGTTCTGCAGGTTCTGGAAGGCGAAGGCGCCATCCTGAAAAACCGTGAGCTGATGGGCGCTACCGATCCGAAGAAAGCCGACGCCGGTACCATCCGCGCCGATTTCGCCGTGTCGATCGACGAGAACGCCGTTCACGGTTCCGACTCCGAAGCCTCGGCCGCTCGCGAAATCGCCTACTTCTTCGCCTCCACCGAGGTCTGCGCTCGCATTCGCTGAGGCGAAGAGCGCGAGGGTGAAACCATGACCGAAGCCACCGGCAAGACCAACCTGCTGGGTCTGACCCAGCCGGAAATGGAGCAGTTCTTCGAACGGATCGGGGAAAAGCGTTTTCGTGCCGGCCAGGTGATGAAATGGATTCACCACTTTGGCGTCGATGATTTCGACGCCATGAGCAACCTTGGCAAGGCCCTGCGCGACAAGCTCAAGGGTTGCGCCGAGGTTCGCGGTCCGGAAATCGTCAGCCAGGACATCTCCACCGACGGCACCCGCAAATGGGTGGTGCGCGTGGCATCCGGCAGCTGCGTCGAGACCGTGTACATCCCGCAGGGCGGGCGCGGCACCCTGTGCGTGTCGTCGCAGGCCGGCTGCGCGCTGGACTGCAGTTTCTGCTCCACCGGCAAACAAGGATTCAACAGCGATCTGACCGCGGCCGAAGTCATCGGCCAGGTCTGGATCGCCAACAAGTCGTTCGGCACCGTGCCGGCGAAGATCGACCGCGCCATCACCAACGTGGTGATGATGGGCATGGGCGAGCCGCTGCTGAACTTCGACAACGTGGTCGCCGCCATGACCATCATGATGGACGACCTCGGTTACGGCATCTCCAAGCGCAAGGTGACGCTGTCCACCTCCGGCGTGGCGCCGATGATCGACAAGCTCGGCCAGGTGATCGACGTGTCGCTGGCGCTGTCGTTGCACGCGCCCAACGACGCGCTGCGCAACAAACTGGTGCCGATCAACCGCAAGTACCCGCTGGCGGTGGTGCTGGACGCCTGCAAACGCTACATCGGCGGGCTCGGCGAGAAGCGCTTCCTGACCATCGAGTACACGCTGCTCAAGGACGTCAACGATCAGCCCGAGCACGCCGCCGAGATGATCGCTCTGCTCGCCGACGTGCCGTGCAAGGTCAACCTGATCCCCTTCAATCCGTTTCCCCATTCCGGCTACGAGCGGCCGAGCAACAATGCGATACGGCGGTTTCAGGATCTTCTCCACAAGGCCGGCCACAATGTTACCGTGCGCACCACGCGCGGCGAGGACATCGACGCGGCCTGCGGCCAGTTGGTGGGCCAGGTGCTCGATCGGACCCGCCGCAGCGAGCGCTACATCGCCGTGCGCGAGCTGAGTGCCGAGACAGAGACGCCGCGCAGCGCCGCGAATCGGACTTGAAGGGAGACACCATGACACTGCGCGTCGCGCTGCTCGTATGCGTTATCGGCTGGTTGACAGGGTGCGTGTCCACCGGCCATGTCGACCCGATGAAAACCTCCAAGGGTCGGGATCAGGCCCGTGATGCCTACATCCAGCTGGGCATCGGCTATCTGCAGCAGGGCGACACCGAGCGCGCCAAGTCGCCATTGAAAAGCGCGCTGGAGATCGACCCGAGCAACGCCGATGCGCATACGGCGCTGGCGCTCGTGTTCCAGGCGCAGATGGAGCCCAAGCTCGCCGACGAGCACTACCGCAAGGCCTTGGCCGAGCGCGGTAACGACCCGCGCATCCTCAACAACTACGGCGGCTTCCTTTTCGAACAGAAGGATTACAAGCAGGCCTACCAGCGTTTCGAGCAGGCCTCCACCGATACCCTGTATTCCGAGCGCTCGCGGGTGTTCGAGAACCTCGGCATGACCGCCCTGGCGATGAACCAGCGTGACCTCGCCAAGCAGCATTTCGAGCGTGCCCTGCGGCTGAACAACCAGCAGCCGAGGGCGCTGTTCGAGCTGGCGCAGATGTCCTACGAGGACAAGGAATACGTTCCCGCACGTGCCTACTACCAGCGTTTTAGTAGCCTGGCCCCGCAGAACGCCCGTACCCTGCTGCTCGGCATTCGCCTGGCGCGGGTCTTCGAGGATCGGGACACCGCGGCCAGCTATGGCCTGCAACTGAAACGGCTGTATCCCGGCTCGCCGGAATACAAGCAATATCTATCGGAGCAGTGATGAAAACGTCGCAAACCGAAGCTGTCGCGGCGACTCGTACCAACCCGGGCGAGACATTGCGTGCGGCGCGCGAAGAAAAGGGCTGGACGCTGGAGTACGCGGCCAGCCAGTTGAACCTGACGCCCACCTCGCTGGGCCAGATCGAAGCCGGTTCGTTCGACAAGCTGCCCGGGCACACTTTCGCCCGCGGCTACATCCGCGCCTACGCCAAGCTTCTGGGCATGGACCAGGCGCAGATGGTCAGCGCGTTCGACCATTACACCGGTACCGACGCCAGCGGCAGCAGCGTGCATGCGCTCGGACGCATCGAAGAGCCGATGCGGCTGTCGCAGAACATCCTGCGCTTCGTCAGCTTCGCCTTGCTGGTGGCCCTCGGCCTGGCCGGATTCTTCTGGTGGCAGGGGCAGAGCGACCAGGTCGCGCGCGAGCAGGCCGGTGCGCCGATCGAGCACGTGGAAGTCGAGAGTGCCGACGGCACCACCCAGATCCATCCGCTGGACGAGCCCGAGGACCAGGCCGTCGTCGAGGCGCGCGAGCCCGACGAGCTGAGCCTGCCGGTTTCGCCCGAGGTCGCCAGCGGCAACGACGAAGCGGCGGCTACGGCGCCGAATGCTGCGGCCGGCGTTGGCCAATCCGCTTCGGGCAGTGCGCCTGCCTCTGCTCCGCTGGCGCTGCCGGCCGCCCCGACCGCGACGCAGGCGCAAGCGGCAGCTTCCGAAGTACCTGTCGCCCCGGCGGCGGGTGAGGGCGTGGTCGCGATCCAGTTCGTCGCGGACTGCTGGACCCAGGTCACCGATGCCTCCGGCAAGGTGCTGGTGAGCATGCTCAAGCGCAAGGGCGACAGCCTGCAGGTGACCGGCAAGGCACCGCTCGAGCTTCGTCTCGGTTACGCCCGCGGCGCTCAGGTCAGCTACAACGGCCAGCCCGTCGACATGACGTCCTTTACCCGCGGTGAAACCGCCCGCCTGAAGTTGGGACAATAAGACCCCATGCACAGCGAATCCCCGATCAAACGCCGGCTGTCCCGCAAGATTTGGGTCGGCTCCGTGCCGGTGGGCGGCGATGCGCCGATCTCCGTGCAGAGCATGACCAACACCGACACCTGCGACGTGGCGGCCACGGTCGCGCAGATCAGCCGTCTCGAGCAGGCCGGCGCCGACATCGTGCGTGTTTCGGTGCCGGACATGGACGCCGCCGAAGCCTTCGGCCGGATCAAGCGCCAGGTCAACCTGCCGCTGGTGGCGGATATCCATTTCGATTACCAGATCGCCCTGCGCGTCGCCGAACTCGGTGTGGACTGCCTGCGCATCAACCCCGGCAACATCGGCCGCGAGGACCGCGTGCGCGCGGTGGTCGAGGCGGCGCGCGACAAGGGCATCCCGATCCGCATCGGGGTCAACGCCGGTTCGCTGGAAAAGGACCTGCAGAAGAAGTACGGCGAGCCTACCCCGCAAGCGCTGGTCGAGTCGGCGTTGCGCCATGTCGAGCACCTGGATCGGCTGAACTTCCCGGACTTCAAGGTCAGCGTGAAGGCCTCCGACGTTTTCATGGCGGTCGAGGCCTATCGCCTGCTCGCCAAACAGATCGAGCAGCCGCTGCACCTGGGCATCACCGAGGCCGGCGGCCTGCGTTCGGGCACGGTGAAATCCGCCGTCGGCCTGGGCATGCTGCTTGCCGACGGGATTGGCGATACCATCCGCATCTCGCTGGCCGCCGACCCGGTCGAGGAGATCAAGGTCGGCTTCGATATCCTCAAGTCCCTGCGCCTGCGTTCGCGTGGCATCAACTTCATCGCCTGCCCGAGTTGCTCGCGGCAGAACTTCGATGTGGTGAAGACCATGAACGAGCTGGAAACCCGTGTGGAAGACTTGCTGGTGCCGATGGACGTGGCGGTGATTGGTTGCGTGGTCAACGGGCCCGGCGAGGCCAAGGAGGCGCATATCGGCCTCACCGGCGGCACGCCGAACAACCTGATCTACATCGACGGCAAGCCGGCGCAGAAACTGACCAACGAAAACCTGGTGGATGAGCTGGAACGGCTGATCCGCCAGAAAGCGGCCGAAAAGGCCGAAGCCGACGCGGCACTGATCGCCCGCGGCTGACTTTTTTAAGGATTCTTTGTGAGTAAGACGCTCCAGGCCATTCGTGGCATGAACGACATCCTCCCCGAGCAGACCCCGCTCTGGCGCTACTTCGAGGACAGCGTGGCCCGCCTGCTCGATGGCTACGGCTATCGGCAGATTCGCATGCCCATCGTCGAGTTCACCGAATTGTTCAAGCGCTCCATCGGCGAGGTCACCGACATCGTCGAGAAGGAGATGTACACCTTCGAGGACCGCAACGGCGATTCGCTGACGCTGCGTCCCGAAGGCACCGCCGCCTGCGTGCGCGCCGTGCTGGAGCATGGCCTGACCGGCGGCGGGCAACCGCAGAAACTCTGGTACGCCGGACCGATGTTCCGCCACGAGCGTCCGCAGAAGGGCCGCTACCGGCAGTTCCACCAGATCGGCCTGGAAGTGTTCAACCTCGAAGGGCCGGACGTCGACGCCGAGTTGATCGTGCTGACCTGGCGCCTGTGGAAACTGCTCGGCATCCGTGACGCGGTGACCCTCGAACTCAACAGCCTGGGCACGCCCGAGGCGCGCGCGCGTTACCGCGAGGCGCTGGTCGACTACCTGTCCGCGCGTGAAAGCCAGCTCGACGAGGACAGCCGCCGTCGTTTGGCGAGCAACCCGCTGCGGATTCTCGACAGCAAGGACGCCAACACCCAGGCACTGCTGGTCGACGCACCAAAACTGGCGGATTACCTGGACGACGAGTCGCAGACGCACTTCGACGGCCTGAAGACCCGTCTGGATGCCGCCGGCATTCCCTACGTGATCAATCCCAAGCTGGTGCGTGGCCTCGACTACTACAGCAAGACGGTGTTCGAGTGGGTCACCGACCAGCTCGGTTCCCAGGGTACGGTGTGTGCCGGCGGCCGCTATGATGGGCTGGTCGAGCAGATGGGTGGCAAGCCGACGCCGGGCGTGGGTTTCGCCATGGGCATCGAGCGCCTGGTGCTGCTGCTGGAAACCCTCGGCAAGGTGCCCGAATCGCTGGCGCGCCAGGTCGACGTCTATCTGTGTGCCTTCGGCGAGGCGGCCGAAGTGGCCGCGCTGGCGCTGTCGGAGCGTCTGCGTGACCAGTTGCCGGACCTGCGCCTGCAGGTCAACGCCGGTGCCGGAAGTTTCAAGAGTCAACTGAAGAAGGCCGACAAGAGTGCCGCGCTGTATGCCCTGATCCTCGGTGAGGACGAGCTGGCGCAGCAGGTGGTCGGCGTCAAACCGCTGCGCGATTCGCTCAAGGAGCAGGGCAACGGTGAACAACGGACCATCGCCTGGGATGCTCTCGCCGAGCACCTGGCAAGCTGCCTCTAACAGGCGTGATCAAGGAGTAATGGCGTGACCTCGCGTACCGAAGACGAAAACCTGGCGCTGATGCGCGACTGGTGGCAGCGCAACGGCAAGCCGCTGTTGACCGGCATCCTGCTGGCGCTGGTGCTGGTGTTTGGCTGGCAGGCCTGGAAGAAGCACGAAACCAACAAGGAGCAGGGCGCCTCGGTCGTGTATCAGCAACTGCTGGAAAGCGTGCTGATGAGCACCGGCCAGCCGGATGCGGCGCGCGTCGCCGAGTTGGCTGGTGCGCTGAAGAAGGATTTCCCCGGCACGCATTATGCGCAGTACGGCAGCTTCTTCGTGGCCAAGGTGGCGGTCGAGTCGGGCAAGCTGGACGACGCTGTCGCCGAGCTGCAGCCGATCGTCGACAAGCCGGCCGACGCGGTGCTCGGCGAGCTGGCGCGTCAGCGTCTGGCGCGCGTGCTCGCGGCCCAGGACAAGGCCGAAGAGGCACTCAAGCTGCTCGATGGCGACGCCGACAAGGCGTTCGTCGCCAGCCGCGAAGAAATCAAGGGTGATCTGCTGGCGAAGCTGGGCCGTACCGACGAAGCGCACGGCGCTTACGAGAAGGCCAAGGCGGCGCTCTCCGACGAGGCTGCCGTGGGTAGCCTGCAAATGAAACTCGACGACCTGGCGAAAGGGGATGCGTGACGTGACGCACTGGAAATATGCCGCAGTGCTGACCCTGGCCGTCCTGGCCGTGGGTTGCAGCAGCAACAGCAAGAAGGAATTGCCGCCCGCCGAACTGGTCAAGTTCGACGCGGAGGTGAAGCTCGACGAACAGTGGAGCCGCTCCGTCGGCGACGGTCAGGGCGACCTCTACAACCTGCTGACTCCGGCCGTTGACGGCGACAGCATCTTCGCTGCCGGCGCGGACGGCGATGTCATGGCGCTGGACCGCGAAACCGGCAAGGTGCTCTGGAAGAAGGACCTCGAAGCGCCGGTATCCGGCGGCGTCGGCGTCGGCTCAGGAATGGTCCTGCTCGGCACCTTGAAAGGTGAAGTGATCGCCCTCGACGCCGCCAGTGGCGAAGAGAAGTGGCGTGCGCGAGTCACCAGCGAGGTGCTTTCGGCGCCCGCCACCAACGGTGACATCGTCGTGGTACAGACCCAGGACGACCGCCTGATCGGCCTCGAGGCCAGCACCGGCACGCAGCGCTGGATCTACGAAAACTCCCCGGCCGTGTTGACCCTGCGCGGCACCGGCGCGCCGGTCGTGACCAACAACCTGGCCATCGCCGGGCTGTCCACCGGCAAGGTCATCGCCGTCGACACCCAGCGCGGCCTGCCGGTCTGGGAACAGCGCGTAGCCGTGCCGCAGGGCCGTTCCGAGCTGGATCGCGTGGTCGACATCGACGGCGGCCTGCTGCTCTCGGGCACCACGCTGTACGTCGTCACCTACCAGGGTCGCCTGGCCGGTCTCGACCTGCAAACCGGCCGGGTGCTCTGGCAGCGCGATGCGTCCAGCTATGTCGGCGTCGCCGAAGGTTTCGGCAGCGTCTACGTGAGCCAGGCCAGCGGCACCGTCGAAGGCATCGACGAGCGCTCGACCTCGGCACTGTGGAGCAACGACTCCCTGGCCCGTCGCGAGCTGTCGGCACCGGCGGTGTTCTCCAGCTATGTCGCGGTCGGCGACATCGAGGGCTACCTGCACCTGCTCAGCCAGGTCGATGGGCGCTTCGTCGCTCGCGAGCGCATCGACAGCGACGGCCTGCGCGTCCGCCCGCTGGTCGTCGGCGACACGCTGTATGCCTTCGGCAACAGCGGCAAACTGGTCGCGATGAAAATCCGCTGACCTGCGGCGGACCGGCGTTTGCCGGTCGCTGTGCTTAACTTTTCGTCGGCCGCTGCCCCCGCAGCGGCCGACGTGTTTTCGTAGATTCAACGCTGGAGGAGCCAATGGTTCCGGTAATCGCCCTGGTGGGCCGCCCCAACGTGGGCAAGTCGACCCTGTTCAACCGCCTGACCCGCACCCGCGACGCGATCGTCGGTGACCTGTCGGGCCTGACCCGCGATCGTCAGTACGGCGAAGCCAAGTGGGAAGGGCGCAGCTACATCCTGGTCGACACCGGCGGCATTTCCGGCGACGAAGAGGGCATCGACGAGAAGATGGCCGAGCAGTCGCTGCTGGCCATCGAGGAAGCCGATGTCGTGCTGTTCCTGGTCGACGCCCGTGCCGGGCTGACCGCGGGCGACCAAATGATTGGCGAGCACCTGCGCAAGCGCAACAAGCGCAGCTACCTGGTGGTGAACAAGGTCGACAACATCGACCCGGACATCGCCCGGGCCGAATTCGCCCCGATGGGCCTCGGCGAGGCGCTGCCGATTGCCGGCGCGCACGGTCGTGGCATCACGCAGATGCTCGAAGTGGCGCTGGGCGACTTCGCCCGCGACGAGGAAGAGAGCGCCCTCGACGAGGACGTCGCCGAAGGCGAGGAAGCCAAGCGCATTCCCGGCCCGAGCGAGAAGGACGGCATCAAGATCGCCATCATCGGCCGGCCCAACGTGGGCAAGTCGACCCTGGTCAACCGCATGCTCGGCGAAGACCGCGTGGTGGTCTATGACCAGCCCGGCACCACCCGCGACAGCATCTACATCCCCTTCGAGCGCAACGACGAGAAGTACACGCTGATCGACACCGCCGGCGTGCGCAAGCGCGGCAAGATCCACGAGGAAGTCGAGAAGTTCTCGGTGGTGAAGACGCTGCAGGCGATCAAGGACGCCAACGTGGTGATCTTCGTCATGGACGCCCGCGAAGGCGTGGTCGACCACGACCTCAACCTGCTCGGCTTCGCCATCGAGTCCGGTCGGGCGCTGGTGATCGCGCTGAACAAGTGGGACGGCATGGAGCCGGGTGAGCGCGATTACGTGAAGACCGAGCTGGAGCGCCGGCTGTTCTTCGTCGACTACGCCGACATCCACTTCATCTCCGCGCTGCACGGCACCGGCGTGGGCAACCTGTACAAATCGGTGCAGGCCTCGTTCACCTCGGCGATCACCCGCTGGCCGACTAACCGGCTGACGCAGATCCTCGAGGACGCGGTGCAGGAGCACCAGCCGCCGATGGTCAGCGGGCGCCGCATCAAGCTGCGCTATGCCCACCTCGGCGGTGCCAACCCGCCGCTGATCGTGATCCACGGCAACCAGGTGGACGCGGTGCCGAAGTCCTACACGCGCTACCTGGAAAACACCTTCCGCCGCGTGCTGAAACTGGTCGGTACGCCGATCCGTATCGAGTACAAGGGCGGCGACAACCCCTACGAGGGCAACAAGAACACCCTCACGGATCGCCAGGTGAACAAGAAGCGCCGGCTGATGAGCCACCACAAGAAGGCCGAGAAGAAGCGTCGCGACAAGAAGCGCTGATCCTCCGGCAGGCGGACACGCCTGCCGTTGCCGCTCCCGCCCGAACGAGGCGCCGTCCTGGCGCCTCAGCTGTCCTGATCGAACGACTGATCCATATCCAGCGCCGGCTGCTCGTGGCGCGGCGTGCCTACCCGGCGCGCCGGGTTGCCGACCACCGTGGTGTGCGCCGCCACGTCGGCCAGCACCACGCTGCCGGCGCCGACCTTGGCGCCTTCGCCGATCTCGATGTTGCCGAGGATCTTCGCCCCCGCGCCGATCATCACACCGCAGCGCACCTTGGGATGGCGGTCGCCGCATTCCTTGCCGGTGCCGCCGAGGGTCACGCCCTGCAGGATCGAGACGTTGTCGCCGACCACCGCGGTCTCGCCGATGACGATGCCGCTACCGTGATCGAACATGATCCCCCGCCCGATGCGGCTGGCCGGGTTGATGTCGATGGCCAGGCGTTCGTTGCTGCGCGACTGGATGAACATCGACAGCAGGCGGTTGCCGTCGAGGTGCAGCCGGTGCGCGAGGCGGTACGCCTGCAAGGCGAGAAATCCCTTGGAGAAGAGGAACACCTCGAGCATCGACTCGAACGCCGGGTCGCGGCTGACGGTGGCCTGCAGGTCCTGCCAGGCGGCTTCGGCGAGCGCCGGCTCCTCGCGGTGGAGCAGGGCGAAACGTTCCGCCAGCGCGGCTTCCTGCTGGGTTCCCGATGCCAGGCCCTGGGCGACGCGGTGCGCCAGCGCCGTGCCGAAGCTTTCGTGGGCGAGTAGCGCGTGCTGCAGGATGGCGGACAGGGCCGGCTCGCGGGTGCTGGCGTGTTCGGCCTGCGCGCGAATCTCGTTCCAGGGCGATGGCGTGGGAATCATGCGGGTCATGCTGGGCTCTCCGCCGGCGTGGGGCGCGCAGGATAGGACAGCGCGGGCGATTGGCAAAGAGTCTACGCCTTCGCCGGCACCTATCGATGACGGCCTCGAATCCGCCCGCCGGCATCGGCTATTCTTGCCTGCCCGGTCCCCGCGACCCAGCCAGGCGTCCCGCCCAGATAGCCACCATGATCGTCAGCAAACTGCCCCACGTCGGCACCACCATCTTCACCCGCATGTCGCAGCTCGCCGCGCAAACCGGGGCGATCAACCTGTCCCAGGGCTTTCCCGACTACGATGGGCCCGAGGCGCTGCGCGAGGCGGTCGGCCGGCATATCGCCAGCGGCCACAACCAGTACGCGCCGATGACCGGGCTGCCGGCGTTGCGCGAGCAGGTCGCGGCGAAGACCGGCGCACTCTACGGCCGCGCGGTCGACGCCGACAGCGAGGTGACCATCACCCCCGGCGCGACCCAGGCGATCTTCTGCGCGATCCAGGCCCTGGTGCGCCCGGGCGATGAGGTCATCGTCTTCGACCCCTGCTACGACAGCTACGAGCCTTCCGTGGAGCTGGCCGGCGGCCGCTGCGTGCATCTGCAGCTGCAAGCGCCCGCCTTCACCCTCGACTGGACGGCGCTGGAACGCGCACTGAACGCGCGTACCCGGCTGATCGTGCTGAACACGCCGCACAATCCCAGCGGCTCGTTGATCGGCCGGGCCGACCTCGACCGCCTCGCCGAGCTGATCCGCGGCCGCGACCTCTACCTGCTCAGCGACGAGGTCTACGAGCACCTGGTGTTCGACGGCCTCGCCCACGCCAGCGTGCTGTCCCACGACGAGCTGTACGCGCGCGCCTTCGTGGTCAGCTCCTTCGGCAAGACCTACCACGTCACCGGCTGGAAGACCGGCTACGTGGTGGCGCCGCCGGCGCTCAGCGCCGAGCTGCGCAAGGTCCATCAGTACGTCAGTTTCTGCGGGGTGACCCCGTTGCAGTACGCCCTGGCGGATTTCATGGCCGAGCACCCGGAGCACGTCAGCGAGTTGCCGGCCTTCTACCAGGCCAAGCGCGACCTGTTCTGCGACCTGCTGGTCGACTCGCGCTTCGTCTTCACCCCGGCGGCCGGCACCTATTTCCAGTTGGTCGACTATTCGGCGATCCGCCCGGACCTCGACGATGTGCAGATGGCCGAATGGCTGACCCGCGAGCACGGCGTCGCGGCGATCCCGATCTCGGTGTTCTACCAGTCCGCCCCCAGCGACCTGCGCCTGGTGCGCTTCTGCTTCGCCAAGCGCGAGGAAACCCTGCGCGAGGCCGCGCGGCGGCTCTGCGCGATCTGAGCCGTTCGTAGGGTGCGCCATGCGCACCGTGCACTCACCCCCATCCTGGATCGATGTGCCAGAAGCATCCCGCGTCCTACGCAAAAGGAGCATCGCATGAGCAAGCAGGAACACCTCGAACTGGCACTGATCCAGACCACCCTGGCCTGGCACGATCCGGAGGCCAACCGCGCGCATTTCGAGGCGCGGCTGGAGCAGGCGCGCGGCGCGGACCTGATCGTCCTGCCGGAGATGTTCAGCACCGGCTTCTCGATGCATTCCGAGCACCTGGCCGAGCCCGAGGATGGTGCAACCAGCGTCTGGTTGCGCGAGCAGGCGCAGCGCCTGGCGGCGGTCGTGACCGGCAGCCTGATCGTGCGCGATGCCTCCGGGTTTCACCGCAACCGGCTGCTCTGGGCGACGCCGGGCGGCGAGCTGCTGCACTACGACAAGCGCCATCTGTTCCGCATGGCCGGCGAGCACCAGCACTATGCGCCCGGCGAGCGCCAGGTGCTGTTCGAACTCAAGGGCTGGCGGGTGCGCCCCCTGGTTTGCTACGACCTGCGCTTCCCGGTCTGGAGTCGCGATCCGCACAACACCGACCTGCTGCTGTACGTCGCCAACTGGCCGGCGGCGCGCCGGCAGCACTGGAACCGCCTGCTGCCGGCGCGGGCGATCGAGAACCTCTGCTACGTGGCGGCGGTGAACCGCGTCGGCGAAGACGGCAAGGGGCACGCCTACAGCGGCGACAGCCAGGTGCTGGACTTCCAGGGCGACTGCCTGCTGGATGCGCGGGATGCGGACGGCGTGTTCCGCGTCAGCCTGTCGGCGACCGGGCTGAACGCCTATCGCGAGCGTTTTCCGGCCTATCGGGATGCCGACGCCTTTCATCTCGAATAGGCGGTGCACGCGGCGCACCCGCCGACGCAAAACGGCGCCAGGGGATCACTCCCGCTGGCGCCGTTCTGCTTTTCCGTAGGGTGCGCCGTGCGCACCCGTTTACCGTCGCAAGAACATCAGGCCGCGCTGGCGCTCTTCAGGGTCGCCATGTCGATCACGAAACGGTACTTCACGTCGCTCTTGAGCATGCGCTCGTAGGCTTCGTTGATGTCCTGCATCGCGATCATCTCGATGTCCGAGACGATGCCGTGCTCGGCGCAGAAGTCGAGCATCTCCTGGGTCTCGGCGATGCCGCCGATCAGCGAACCGGCCAGGCGACGACGCTTGAAGATCAGGCTGAACACTTCCGGCGACGGATGCGGCGTTTCCGGGGCACCGACCAGCGTCATGGTCGCGTCGCGCTTGAGCAGGCCGAGGAAGGCGTCGAGGTTGTGCGGCGCGGCCACGGTGTTGAGGATGAAGTCGAAGCTGTTGGCATGGGCGGCCATCTCGTCCGCGTTCTTCGACACCACCACTTCGGCGGCGCCCAGGCGCAAGGCGTCTTCACGCTTGCCCGGCGAGGTGGTGAACAGCACCACGTACGCGCCCATCGCCGCGGCGATCTTCACGGCCATGTGGCCAAGGCCGCCAAGGCCGACCACGCCGACCTTCTGGCCAGGCTGGACGTTCCACTGGCGCAGCGGCGAGTAGGTGGTGATGCCGGCGCAGAGCAGCGGCGCCACCGCGGCCAGGTTGTCGCTGTGGCTGATGCGCAGAACGAACTTCTGGTTGACCACGATGTTGTCCGAGTAGCCGCCGAAGGTGTTCTCGCCGCCGAATACCGGACCGTTGTAGGTGCCGGTGAAACCGCTCTCGCAGTACTGCTCCAGGCCTTCGCCACAGGACGGGCAGGACTGGCAGCTGTCCACCATACAGCCGACGCCGGCGGCATCGCCGACCTTGAAGTTCTTCACGTTGGCGCCGACGGCGACCACCTTGCCGACGATCTCGTGGCCGGGCACGGACGGGTAGAGGGTGTTCTTCCATTCGTTGCGCGCGGTGTGCAGATCGGAGTGGCAGACGCCGCAGTAGAGGATGTCGATCTGTACGTCGTCGGCACCGACTTCACGGCGCTGGAACGAGTATGGCGCCAGGGGAGCGCTGGGGTTCTGGGCGGCATAGCCGAGGGTCTTGATCATGTCGGGTTCCTCTTGCGGATGGTCAAAGGCAAAGCCTACGGCCGATGCCGCGCCAATCGGTTGCTCAGAGCTGCTCGGTCGTTGCCTGATCGTCCGGGAGAGGGCCTGCAGGCGTTTCGGCACCGCCAGGGTATAGGCCCACCCAAGCCGCCGGCGACGGCAACGAAAAAGGGATGCCGAAGCATCCCTTTCTTGCGTTGCAGCGCGACGGATCAGGCGGCGCGGTGCTTCTGCCCGGCCTGTTTCACCGCGCGGTTGAGGGCGCTGAACAGCGCGCGGAAGCTCGCCGTGGTGATGTTCTCGTCGATGCCGATGCCGTGCAGCGGGCGTTCGCCATCGAGACGGATCTCGATGTAGGACGCGGCCTTGGCGTTGGCGCCGGCGCCGATGGCGTGCTCGTGGTAATCCATGATTTCCACCTTCACCGGCAAGGCGGACACCAGGGCTTCCAGCGGGCCCTTGCCGATGCCGTGCAGGTGCCGGGCTTCGCCGTCGACCAGCACGTCGAGGTCGACGGCACTGGTGCCGTTCTCTTCCTGCAGACGGTGGCTCTTGAGTGCGTAAGGCGCGCTGGTCTGCAGGTATTCGCGCTCGAGCAACTGGTGGATCTGCTTGGCGGTCATCTCCAGGCCGAGACGGTCGGTCTCGCCCTGTACCACTTGGCTGAACTCGATCTGCATGCGGCGCGGCAGGCTGATGCCGTACTCCTGCTCGAGGAGGAAGGTGATGCCGCCCTTGCCGGACTGGCTGTTCACCCGGATCACCGCCTCGTAGTCGCGGCCGATGTCGGCCGGATCGATCGGCAGGTACGGCACTTCCCAGAGGGTGCCTTCCTTCTGCTGGGCGAAGCCCTTGCGGATGGCATCCTGGTGCGAACCGGAGAACGCGGTGTGCACCAGGTCGCCCACGTATGGATGACGCGGGTGCACCGGCAACTGGTTGCAGTCCTCGACCACCTTGCGCACCGCGTCGATGTCGGAGAAGTTCAGCTGCGGGTCGACGCCCTGGGTGTAGAGGTTCAGCGCCAGGGTCACCAGGCAGACGTTGCCGGTGCGCTCGCCGTTGCCGAACAGGCAGCCTTCTACGCGATCGGCGCCGGCCATCACCGCCAGCTCCGAAGCGGCGACGCCGGTGCCGCGGTCATTATGGGTGTGCACGCTGATCAGCACGCTGTCGCGCCTGTTCACGTGGCGGCCGAACCACTCGATCTGGTCGGCGTAGTTGTTCGGCGTGGCGCACTCGATGGTGGCCGGCAGGTTGAGGATCAACGGGTTCGCCGGGGTCGGCTGGAACACCTCGATCACCGCGTTGCACACCTCGACGGCGAAGTCGATCTCGGTGCTGCTGAACACTTCCGGCGAATACTCGAAGCCCCACTGGGTGTCCGGCGCCGCGGCGGCCAGGCGCTTGATGGTGGTGCCGGCGGCCACGGCGATGGCTTTGACGCCCGCCTTGTCCTGGTTGAAGACGATCTTGCGGAAGCTCGGCGCGCAGGCGTTGTAGTAGTGGACGATGGCCTTCTTGGCGCCCTTGAGGGACTCGAAGGTGCGCTCGATGAGGTCGTCACGCGCCTGGGTCAGAACCTGGATGGTCACGTCGTCCGGGATGTGGCCGCCTTCGATCAGCTCGCGGACGAAGTCGAAATCGGTTTGCGAGGCGGACGGGAAGCCCACCTCGATTTCCTTCAGGCCCACGGCGACCAGGCACTTGAAGAAGCGCATCTTCTTCTCGGCATCCATCGGCTCGATCAGCGACTGGTTGCCATCGCGCAGGTCGGTGGACAGCCAGATCGGCGCCTTGTCGATGATCTTGTCCGGCCAGGTACGGTCGGGGATATCGATGCGCGTGAAGGGGCGGTACTTGTGCGACGGATCTTTGAGCATGCTCATGGGGCGTTCCTGAAATCGTGGGTTGGCCGACCGGCCGGAGAGGTTGCGGGCGTCGATCAGAGGAAGCGACGCAGTCGCGGACTGACCAGGCTCAGGCAGGCGAGTTGGCGAAGCAGCAGGAGGGTTTGATCGTTCGGCATGGGGCCACACTAATCAGCGTGGATGCTTATGGCAAGGAAGTTGAAAAAAACGATAGAAAAGCGCGCCAGAAGAATTTTTTCTATATTTTTAGCCAAGCCTTGCGCTTGAAATGCAGAATTATTGCGAAGGCATAGCGCGTCGCAGCAGCGCCGCGACGCGCCGGGGCGATCACTCGGCGTAGGCGTACTCGCCGCCACGCTCCAGGGCGCGCCGGTAGGCGGGGCGTGCGTGGATGCGTTCGAGGAAGGCCTTGAGCCGGGGCCGGCTGGCATCCAGCCCGCCGCGCGAGGCGGCCGCTTCCAGCGGGAAACTCATCTGAATGTCGGCGGCGCTGAAGGCGTCGCCGGCGAACCATTCGCTCTTGCCCAGTTCGCTTTCCAGGTAATCCAGGTTGCGCCGCAGTTGCGGCTCGATGAAGGCGCCCTTCACCTTGCCGGCGATGCCGCGCGCGATGGGCTTGGCGAAGAACGGCATCGGCGCCGTCTCCATCTTGTCGAACACCAGCTTGAGCAGCAGCGGCGGCATCGCCGAGCCTTCCGCGAAGTGCAGCCAGTAGGTGCAGCGCAGGCGCTCGGGCGAGTCCGCGGCCGGCAGCAGCCAGTCGCCATAGCGGCTGGCGAGGTATTCGACGATGGCCCCGGACTCGGCCAGGGTCAGCCCGCCATCGGTGATCACCGGCGACTTGCCCAGCGGATGTATCGCGCGCAGTTCGGGCGGCGCCAGCATCGTCTGCGGGTCGCGCTGGTAGCGTTTGATCTCGTACTCGGTGCCGGTTTCCTCGAGCAGCCAGAGAATGCGCTGCGAGCGCGAGTTGTTCAGGTGGTGGACGGTGATCATGCCAAGCTCCCTGGAAGGATGTTGTTATTCGACGGCTGCGTGCGCGCATCGTGCGGGCCGTATCCGCTATTTTCAGCGTACGCGCGGCAGTTGTCGTGCCTTTGCATCGTCATTCATTCAGGAGTGCCCCATGAACCGCCTGAAGATCCTCGGCCTGTCAGCGCTGCTCCTGCTCGCCGCCTGCGCGCAGCAGCCCTACCGCGACGAATCGTTGCCGCTGGACGAGCGTCTGGCCCTGCTCGGTTTTCGCCAGGGCGAGGCGACGGATTCGATTCTCGCCTTCAACGTCAGCGGCTGGCAGCACCTCGACAGCCGCCACATCACCCTGGAAAGCGGCATCGGACGCAACTTCCTGATCGTCTTCAGCAACCCCTGCTACAACCTCGAGTCTGGCAACCGCATCGGCTACAGCACCACCGGTGGGTCGCTGACCCGGTTGGACAGGATCGTCGCCGTCGACAACGGCATGCCGCAGTCCTGCCTGATCGGTGACATCTACCGGCTGGAGAAGCTGCCCAAGGCCGAGCGCAAGGAAAGCTGACGCGCTACGGCTTGAACGCGCCGATGAAGATCGCCGGGTCGACGCGCACGCCGTTGAGGCTGACGTTCCAGTGCATGTGCGGGCCGGTGGCGCGCCCCGTGGAGCCGACGCGACCGACCACGCCGCCACGCGGGACTTCGTCGCCGACCTTCACGTCGATCTTCGACAGGTGGCAGAACATGCTGATCAGGCCCTGGCCGTGGTCGACGAACACCGTGTTGCCGTTGAAGAACAGGTTGCCGACCAAGGTCACCTTGCCGGCCGCCGGCGCCTTGATCGGCGTGCCGGCGGGCACAGCGAAGTCCAGCCCGGAGTGGGCGTTGCGCTCCTCGCCATTGAAGAACCGGCGCAGGCCGAAGGGCGACGACAGCGGCCCGTCCACCGGCTTGTCGAACAGCAGGTTGCTCGGCTGGCGCGCGGCGAAGTTGTCGTAGGCGCGGTTCTGCTCGGCCAGCTCGCGGTCGATGCGGATCAGGTCCTCGGCCAGCGGATTGACCTGGCGGGTGTTCTTCAGGGTGATGCGCTGTTCCTTGTAGTGCTTGGCGCCGACCTGGAACGCCAGCGTGCGCCCCGAGCCTTCGAGCCTGAGCGACTGCGCGCCGGGCTTGGCGCTCAGCGGGATGCCGACGATGGCGATCCAGCGGTTGTCTTCCTTCACCACCAGCACCGGCTTGCCCAGGTAGCTGGCCCGTGGCGCCTGCGCCTGCTCGCCCAGCGGCACCACCGCCACGCCGCCGGGCACCGGCTTGTTCAACAGGCGACTGACGAAGCCCTCGGCCTGTACGGGCAGCGCGAGGATCAGGGCGAACAGCATCAGCAGCGGGCGGGACATCGGGAGTTCCTGGTGGAGCGCGCGGCCGGGGTCGCGCGGAGAAGGTCGAGTAACTCAGAGCAGCGGCAGGGTCACCGGTTCCAGGTGATTGTCTTCCACCCGGACTTCCAGCTCGCCATCGCCCAGGCGCGCCTTCAGGCGTTGGCCGGGGTGGGTCTGCGCGGCGGCGCGGATCGCCTTGCCGCGATCGTCGAGGAGTATCGAGTAACCGCGGCCGAGGGTGGCCAGCGGGCTGACCACGTTGAGCGTCTGCGCCAGCGCATGAAGGTTCTGGCGCCGTTGCCGGAGGGCGTCGTTCATCGCCCGCGGCAGGCGCGACTGCAGGTGTTCCAGGCGCTGGCTAAGCAAGGTCAGCGCGCGTCCCGGATGCTGCGCGGCGAGCCGTGTCTCCAGGCGCGCCAGGCGTTCGTGGGAGATCGCCAGACGCCGTTCCAGGGCGCGGCTCAGGCGTTGTTCCAGATCGTCGATGCGCTGCGATTGCTGCAGCAGGCGTTCGCCCGGATGACGCAGGCGGCGCGCCAGGTGCTCCAGGCGCTGGGCATCGCGGTGCAGGCGATCCTGCATGCGCAACAGCAGGCGCCGACGCAGGCCGTCGAGGCGCAGGCGCAGGTCGGCGCTGTGCGGGGCGAGCAGTTCGGCGGCGGCGGAAGGCGTCGGCGCGCGCACGTCGGCGACGAAGTCGGCGATCGACACGTCGGTCTCGTGGCCGACGGCGCTGACGATTGGCGTCACGCAGGCATCGATGGCGCGGGCCACGGCTTCCTCGTTGAAGCACCAGAGGTCCTCCAGCGAGCCGCCGCCGCGGGCCAGGATCAGCGCGTCGAAACCCTGGGCGTCGGCCAGTTGCAGCGCACGCACGATCTGCGCCGTGGCCTCGCGCCCCTGCACGGCGGTGGGCACTAGGGTCAACGCGACCTGCGGCGCGCGGCGACGGAACACGCTGATGATGTCGCGGATCACCGCGCCGGTCGGCGAGCTGACGATGCCGATGCGTTGCGGATGGGCGGGCAGGGCGACCTTGCGTTCGGCGGCGAACAGGCCCTCGTCGCCGAGCTTGCCTTTCAGCGCCTCGAAGGCCAGGCGCAGCGCGCCGTCGCCGGCGGGCTCCACCGAATCGAGGATCAGCTGGTAATCGCCGCGCCCCTCGAACAGCGAGACCTTGCCGCGCACGCGCACGGCCAGGCCGTCGCGCAGGGCCTGGCGCACGCGCAGGGCGTTCTGCCGGAACAGCGCGCAACGCACCTGGGCGGTGCTGTCCTTGAGGGTGAAATAGAGGTGCCCGGAGGCCGGCTTGGCGAGGTTGGAGATCTCGCCCTCGACCCAGACTTGGGCGAACACGTCCTCCAGCAGCAGCCGCGCGCGGCCGTTGAGTTGGGTGACGGTGAGGATGTCGCGGTCGAGGCCGAGTCGTTCGAAGGAGTCTTTGCGCATGCCGGCATGATAAGCGCCACGGCCGCCGCGCAGAAACTCCCGGCGGACGGATGCGGCGGGCCCGGGTGATATAGTTTCGCCCCGTCGTGCCCAGCCGAGCCCGTTCATGAGCGACAACCAGGCGATCATCGTCCCGCGTATTTCCACCTTTCCCGGTCACGAGACCAAGGCCTGGGCGATCCTGCGCTGGCTCGTCCGCCTGGACGTGGTGGCCGAGCTGCCGACCACCTGCGGGCTGGGTGGCGCGCGCATGGCCTATGCCATCGGCGAGGGCGCGCGGCGGGTGGTCGAGCATCCCGAGCGGCTGCCGTTCGGCCTGCCGGCGAACGGCCTGGAGGTCGTCACCCGGCGCTGCATCTATACGCCGACCCGCGGCTTCAAGGAGGAGGCCGGCTGCCCGGAATGCCGCCAGGAAATCGGCGAGGCGCTGTTCGATTCGCTGGACGAGTGGATGCCCGGCGAGACCGACCATTTCACCTGCCCGGAATGCCATTACGAGGACGAGATCAACAACTTCCTGTTCCTCCAGCCGTGCGCGTTTTCCAACCTGGGCTTCATCTTCAACGGCTGGGCCGAGGCGCAATTTCGTCCCGGTTTCCTCGAGCAGTTCGGCGAGCGGCTCGGCTTTCCGGTGGCGCTGGTGCGGGTCGACGGCTGAGGGAACCGAATCCTGCCGGGCGCTTCTACTGAGAAGTCCCCTCGAACAGCAGGAGCGCCGCATGACCGCTACCGTCCGCGCCGGGGTTCTGGACGTCGCCTACGAGGCGCACGGCCCGGAGCAGGGCACGCCCGTGGTGCTGCTGCACGGCTTCCCCTACGACGTCCACGCCTACGACGCGGTCGCGCCGCTGCTGGCCGGGCGGGGCTGCCGGGTGCTGGTGCCCTACCTGCGCGGCTACGGGCCGACGCGCTTCGTCTCCCGACACACACCGCGCTCCGGGCAGCAGGCGGCGCTCGGCCACGACCTGCTGGCGTTCCTCGATGCGCTGGGCATTTCCCGCGCGCTGCTCGCCGGCTACGACTGGGGTGGGCGCGCCGCGGGGATCCTCGCCGCGCTCTGGCCGCAACGGGTGGCCGCGCTGGTGATCGCCGACGGCTATCCGATCCAGGACATCGCCGCCGCGTCGCAACCTGCCGATCCACAGGCCGAGTGGCGCTACTGGTACCAGTACTACTTCCACAGCGAACGCGGCCGCGCCGGCCTCGCGGCCAATCGGCAGGCGCTGTGCCGGCTGCTCTGGGAACTCTGGTCGCCGACCTGGCGCTTCGATGCGGCCACCTTCGAGCGCAGCGCGGCGGCCTTCGACAACCCGGATTTCGTCGAGGTGGTGATCCATTCCTACCGCCACCGCTACGGTTTGGCGGAGGGCGACCCGGCCTACGAGGACAGCGAGCGGGCCTTGCAGGCGCAGCCGCGCATCGAGGTGCCGACCACGGTGCTGGCCGGTGGCGACGACGGTGTTTCCAGCTTGCGCGGCGGCGCGCTGGAGGCCCCGCATTTCGGCGCCGCCTACCACTACGAGGCCATCGCCGACTGCGGCCACAACATTCCCCAGGAACAACCGCAGGCATTCGCCGGGGCGATCCTGCAGCGGCTCGGCCTAGCCTGACGCATTCCGCGTTTGGCCTGCTCTGGGCTGGCGTCGCAACCCCAGGCTCGCGGTGAGCGTGCAGGGGGCCGTGTTTACTTCCGGCACGGGCCGGCTGGGGGACGCAGCGCTTGCCGCAACCGCCCGCGAAATCGCATTGAGACGCCGCGTGCGGCTAGGTATAATGCCGCGCTTCCTTTTTCCCGCCTGGGAGCCCCCGCCATGCTGCGCATCAGCCAAGAAGCCCTGACTTTCGACGATGTCCTCCTGATCCCCGGTTATTCCGAGGTTTTGCCGAAAGATGTCAGCCTCAAGACCCGTCTGACCCGGGGTATCGAGCTGAACATCCCGCTGATCTCCGCGGCCATGGACACCGTCACCGAATCGCGCCTGGCCATCGCCATGGCCCAGGAAGGCGGCATCGGCATCATCCACAAGAACATGAGCATCGAGCAGCAGGCCGGCGAAGTTCGCAAGGTCAAGCGCTTCGAGGCCGGCGTGGTGAAAGACCCGATCACCATCGAGGCCGACGCCAGCGTGCGCGACCTGTTCGAATTGACCCGTATGCACAACATCTCCGGCGTGCCGGTGCTGTCCGACGGCGATCTGGTCGGCATCGTCACCTCGCGTGACGTGCGTTTCGAGAACCGCATGGACGCCCGCGTCCGCGAGGTGATGACGCCCAAGGAGCGCCTGGTCACGGTGCGCGAAGGCGCCGACAAGAACACCGTGCGCGAACTGCTGCACAAGCACCGCATCGAGAAGGTACTGATCGTCGATGAAGCCTTCGCCCTCAAGGGAATGATGACCGTCAAGGACATCGAGAAAGCCAAGGCCTACCCGTTCGCCAGCAAGGACGACGCCGGCAGCCTGCGCGTCGGTGCCGCGGTCGGCACCGGTGCCGATACCGCCGAGCGCGTCGCCGCGCTGGTCGCCGCCGGCGTCGACGTGGTGGTGGTGGACACCGCCCACGGGCATTCCAAGGGTGTGATCGAGCGCGTGCGCTGGGTCAAGCAGACCTACCCGCAGGTCCAGGTGATCGGCGGCAACATCGCCACCGGCGCCGCCGCCAAGGCCCTCGCCGAAGCCGGCGCGGATGCGGTCAAGGTCGGCATCGGCCCGGGCTCGATCTGCACCACGCGGATCGTCACCGGCATCGGCGTACCGCAGATCAGCGCGGTCTCCAACGTCGCCGCGGCCCTCGAAGGCACCGGAGTTCCGCTGATCGCCGACGGTGGCATCCGCTTCTCCGGCGACCTGTCCAAGGCCATCGTCGCCGGCGCCAACTGCGTGATGATGGGCTCGATGTTCGCCGGTACCGAAGAAGCGCCGGGCGAAGTCGAGCTGTTCCAGGGCCGCTCCTACAAGGCCTACCGCGGCATGGGCTCGCTGGGCGCCATGTCCCAGGCCCAGGGTTCCTCGGACCGCTACTTCCAGGATTCCTCCGCCGGCGCCGAGAAGCTGGTGCCCGAAGGCATAGAAGGCCGGGTGCCGTACAAGGGCCCGCTGAGCGCGATCATCCACCAGCTGATGGGCGGCCTGCGTGCCTCCATGGGCTACACCGGCAGCGCCGACATCGAAGAGATGCGCACCAAGCCGGAGTTCGTGCGCATCACCGGCGCCGGCATGGCCGAGTCGCACGTGCACGACGTGCAGATCACCAAGGAAGCGCCGAACTACCGGGTAGGTTGAAATCGATTTGCCGCCGCCGCGCGTCCTCTTTCGGCTTCGCGGCGCGGCAATCGATTCGAGAAAAGGCTGAAAGCACGGGGCTGTTCCATTCAGCCCCGTGTTGTTTCTGAATCAAGACTGTTTCCGAACCCTTTCAAGCGAGACCGAATCATGTCCCTCGACATTCACGCTCACCGCATCCTGATCCTCGACTTCGGCTCGCAGTACACCCAGCTGATCGCCCGTCGCGTGCGCGAAATCGGCGTGTACTGCGAACTTCATCCGTTCGACATGGACGATGAGGCGATCCGCGAATTCGCGCCCAAGGGCGTGATCCTCGCCGGCGGGCCGGAGTCGGTGCACGAGGCCGACAGCCCGCGCTGCCCGCAGGCGGTGTTCGACCTCGGCGTGCCGGTATTCGGTATCTGCTACGGCATGCAGACCATGGCCGAGCAGATGGGCGGCAAGGTCGAGGGTTCCGACCTGCGTGAATTCGGCTACGCGCGCGTCGACGTCGTCGGCAAGAGCCGCCTGCTGGACGGCATCGAAGACCACGTCGACGCCGATGGCGTGCTCGGTCTCGATGTGTGGATGAGCCACGGTGACAAGGTCACCCGGATGCCGGAAGACTTCCACATCCTGGCCAGCACCCCGAGCTGCCCGATCGCCGGCATGTTCAGCGACGAGCGCCGTTACTACGGCGTGCAGTTCCACCCGGAAGTGACCCACACCAAGCAGGGCGGTCGCATCCTGTCGCGCTTCATCCTCGACATCTGCGAGTGCGAGGCGCTGTGGACGCCGTCGAAGATCGCCGAGGACGCCATCGCCCAGGTGCGCGCCCAGGTCGGCACCGACAACGTGCTGCTCGGCCTGTCCGGCGGGGTCGACTCCTCGGTGGTCGCCGCGCTGCTGCACAAGGCCATCGGCGACCAGCTGACCTGCGTGTTCGTCGACAACGGCCTGCTGCGCTTGCACGAGGGCGAGCAGGTGATGGCCATGTTCGCCGAGAACATGGGCGTCAAGGTGATCCGCGCCAACGCCGAGGACCAGTTCCTCGCCAATCTGGCCGGTGAAGCCGACCCGGAGAAGAAGCGCAAGATCATCGGCCGCACCTTCATCGACGTGTTCGATGCCGAGTCGAGCAAGCTGCACAACATCAAGTACCTCGCCCAGGGCACCATCTACCCGGACGTGATCGAGTCGGCGGGCGCCAAGAGCGGCAAGGCCCACGTGATCAAGTCGCACCACAACGTGGGCGGCCTGCCGGAAGAGATGAACCTCAAGCTGGTCGAGCCGCTGCGCGAGCTGTTTAAGGACGAAGTGCGTCGCCTGGGCCTGGAACTCGGCCTGCCCTACGACATGGTCTACCGCCACCCGTTCCCCGGTCCGGGCCTGGGCGTGCGCATCCTCGGCGAAGTGAAGAAGGAGTACGCCGACCTGCTGCGCCGTGCCGACCACATCTTCATCGAAGAACTGCGCAAGGCCGACTGGTACCACAAGGTCAGCCAGGCCTTCGTGGTGTTCCAGCCGGTGAAATCGGTCGGCGTGGTCGGCGACGGCCGTCGCTACGCCTGGGTCGTTGCCCTGCGCGCGGTGGAAACCATCGACTTCATGACCGCCCGCTGGGCGCACCTGCCCTACGAGCTCCTGGAAACCGTCAGCGGCCGCATCATCAACGAGATCGACGGCATCTCACGGGTCACCTACGACGTCTCGAGCAAGCCGCCGGCGACCATCGAGTGGGAATGACGGAGCGTCTTTCGAGGGCTATCGCCAGGTATCGATGAAAGTGACGTAACTTGTTGATCTTAAAAAGATAAGTTGCGGTTTCTATCGGTGGCTATCGCCGGCCAGCAGAACGGGTCGGCGACAGAACTGACGGTAAGCCCCGAAGGTCGGATCCAGACCCTCCTGTTTACTATTGAGACCGAACCGGTCTTTGACGGTAAAAAACTCCTGAGGAAAGCTTGTTTCATGCGGCTTTCCGAGCATCAACGGGTCTCCAGGTCCCTGACGGTAAAGCCGTCACGAACAGGAGGAACACCCTCAATGCTCACCGACACAGCACTGCGCAATCTCAAGCCTAAGTCGAAGATTTATAAGGTTTTTGACCGCGATGGCATGTACGTGGCGGTATCGACCGCCGGTACCATCACCTTCCGCTACGACTACCGTCTCAACGGGCGCCGCGAGACGCTTACACTCGGACGGTATGGGCCGGCCGGCATGTCGCTGGCCATGGCCCGAGAGCGACTGCTCGATGCCAAGCGGTCGGTTGCTCAAGGCGAATCCCCTGCGCTGGAGAAGCAGCGGGCCAAGCGGCGGCTGACGGCGGCCAAGACCTTCGGCGAGATGACGGAACGCTGGCTGGCCGATGCCCGCATGGCCGACAGCACGCGGGCGATGCGCAAGCACATCATCGATCGCGACATCCTGCCGGTCTTCCAGAATCGCAAGCTGAGGGAAGTCACCCCCGACGACCTGCGGGCGTTGTGCAACAAGGTGAAGGCGCGCGGCGCGCCGGCCACGGCCATCCACGTCCGCGACATCGTGAAGCAGGTCTATGCCTTCGCCATCCTGCATGGCGAGCGGCTCGTCAACCCGGCCGACGATGTGAAGGCGGCTTCGATTGCGACCTTCGTTCTCAAGGACCGGGCGCTCTCGCCAGCCGAAATCCGGCTGGCCTTCCACCAACTGGAGACCATCGCGTCCTATCCGACCATCCGGTTGGCCTTGCGCCTGATCCTCCTGACGATGGTCCGCAAGAGCGAACTGGTCGAAGCCACCTGGAACGAGGTGGATTTCGAGAACGCCACCTGGACGATCCCAAAGGTGCGGATGAAGGGACGCAAGCCGCATGTGGTCTATCTGTCGCGGCAGGCGATGGACATCTTCGTGGCTCTGCACACCTGCGCGGCGGGCTCGCGGTTCGTGCTGCCGTCGCGCTATGACCCCGATCGGTGCATGTCGCATGCAACGCTCAACCGGGTGACCCAGCTCATTGGTTCACGCGCGAAGGAAGCCGGGTTGCCGCTGGAGCCATTTACGGTGCATGACCTGCGGCGCACTGCGTCCACGCTGCTCAACGAGGTGGGCTTCAACGGAGACTGGATCGAGAAGTGCCTAGCGCACGAAGAAGGCAGCCGGACTTCGCGCTCGGTCTACAACAAGGCCGAGTACGCCGGGCCGCGGCGGCACATGCTCCAGGAGTGGGCCGACATGGTGGAGGCGTGGGTCGATGGGCGCACGCATGTGCCGAAGCTGGTGCCGGAGGACGTGTCGGTCCCGGTGCTCAGCCCGGCTTTGTGAGGGAGGAGCGCATGATGATCTTGGCTGGGAACGCTTTTGGCGGGTCGCTCGGGGTTTGTGTTTATCAGAAAAAGATCACTCTGGATGATCTTTTTCCTGCATTTGCAAACTCATGGCCATTGGCGGAGGTTTATAAAACTGATATTTTGAGCACTATGGATGCTCAAAATTCGGGAAAACTGAACCGATTGCTGGCCGAACTGGGCGATACGCGCCTTGTGTCCAGCCGCTGGCTGCGCGCGCATGACTACTCCAACAGCCTGGTTGCGCGCTATGTGGGCAGCGGCTGGCTGGTGTCGCCGGCGCGTGGCGTGTACATGCGCGCGGGCGGGCGGCTGCAATGGGATGGGGTGGTCCGCAGCCTGCAGGTCGGGGAGGGCATGCCACTGCATGTCGGGGGACGCTTCGCGCTGGCCTTGCAAGGGCACGAGCACTACTTGCGGCTGGGCGATGCAGGGACGATCACGCTTTACGGGCCGGTGCCGCCGGCGGGCTGGGTCGGCAAGCTGTCCATGGAGCAGCGCTTCGAGTACCAGGGCAAGGGGCCATTCGATCTGCCGGCCGTGTCCTTCACGGCGGAAGTCTCCGAGACGGCACTATCCAAGGTGGGGCTGGCCTTGCATTCCGCTGCACCTGGTGTCGATGCCTTGGTCTACTCGACGCCCGAGCGGGCCATGCTGGAGTTGTGCGATGGCGTATCGGATGCGGCAGGGGTCTACGAGGCCGATGCGCTGATGCAGGCCATGACCACGCTGCGCCCACAGCGCGTCGGCCTGCTGCTGCGCCACTGCCGCAGCATCAAGGCCAAGCGGCTGTTCCTGGCACTGGCCGATCGCCATCGGCATGCGTGGCTGGCGCATGTGCCGTTGGATGGCGTCGATCTGGGCCGGGGCAAGCGTGCGCTGGTGCCCGGCGGGCGCCTGCATCCGACCTACCAGATCACCTTGCCGGGAGACCTCGATGAGCACCTGGCTTGATCGGTGGGACCGGCGCTACACCGACCGGGTGCGGCTGCTGGTCGAGATCCTGCCGGTGCTGGCCCAGGAGCCGCGCTTCGCGCTCAAGGGCGGCACCGCCATCAACCTGTTCGAGCATGACCTGCCGCGTCTGTCGGTGGACATCGACCTGGCCTGGCTGCCGGTGCACGACTACGCCGAGGATGCGAAGCTGATCGCCGAAGCACTCGGACGACTGGCCGACGCGATGCGCGCTCGGCCTTTGCAATTGCAGGTGCAAGCTTCAGCGGGCGAAGGCGGGGCGGTCACCCGGCTGGTGGCCAGTCGCGGCCGCGCGCGCGTGCAGATCGAGACGACGCCGGTGATGCGCGGGACGGTGCATCCGGGGCGGGCCATGGTCGTGCGCCCGAAGGTGGAGGAGGCGTTCGGCTTCGCCGAAGTGCAGGTACTGGATTTCGCCGACCTGTATGCCGGAAAGCTGGCAGCGGCACTGTCGCGGCAGCATCCGCGTGATCTGTTCGACGTGGGCCTGCTGCTGGAGGATGAACGAGCGGATGCTGGTCTCTGGCGGACCTTTCTCGTGTACCTGACATGCAGCCCCAAGCCGGCGTGGGAGATGCTGACACCTCGCGTACCTGCGGATTTCGAGGCCACCTTCGAGGCTCACTTCAAGGGCATGACGTCTGAGCCCATTGAAGCGGCGGCCTTGCTGGAGAGCCGCAAACGTCTGTTGTCGCGCGTGGCGCATTGGCTGGACGAGCCGTCCTGCGCCTTTCTGCAATCGGTCGAGGATGAGCAGCCGGATTTCGGGTTGATCGGCCTTGCTCATGCGGTCGACCTGCCCGGTGTGCGGCGCAAGCTGCACAACCTGGGGAAGCGCACTGCGGCTAAACGCGCTGCGGATCGCGGGCAGTTGGCGGACGTGCTGGCGCGCATCAAGGCGCGCTGACGCAGCGGGTAATACAAAGGCGATGGGGTGATCGCGATGGCTCACGATTTCACACTGGTCTATGCGCTGAATCCTGAGTTGGATTCGCAGGATGAGGTCCTGAGCCGGCTGGCCAGCAGCGATTGTGCCGACGCCACGGTGGGCTGGGGGCGGCCTGGACATATCGCGCTGGCCTTCAGCCGGGAGGCACGGGACCGAGATGTGGCGGTCACACTTGCTGCGGCTCAGATGGCACAAGTGCTGGCCGGGGCAGAACTGGTCAAGGTGGACGCCGGGTAGTCGCCGTGAACGCCAGATAGCGGGTTCATCGAACAGGGCGGTGCCGACGCAGCCTCACGTTCGGGCCGGGCGATGTGTCGGCCTCTGCTGATCGCGAGGCTTGCTTGCGGCCTTCGATCCAGACTTCGACCTCTTCCAGATCCCACACTACGCAGCGCGGCGTCAGCCGGAAGCGCCGGGGAAACTCGCCGCGCTGCTCCATCTCGTAGATGGTGGTTTCCGCCAAGGGCACGATCTGGTGCAGCTCACGTCGGCGGATCGTGCGGCGAAAGGGGAGCGGCGAGCCCTTTGGGAACTGCGGAAGCTCGGCGTACTGCTCGGTGCCGGGGCGGGGCAGGGAAGCAGTGGGTTGTGCAGAGGTCCTGAGCGGTTCTGAGTCGGCAGCCATCGTCCAGATTCCGTGGAGTTCGCAATGAACGTCATGGTGGCTATCGCCAGCGATCACGACAACTTGCTGCGGCAAGGCCAGGCGTAGGAAAGGAACATCCCGGCGTTCCGCCGTCGGGCTCGCGGGCTGTGCCCCGCGCCTCTGCGAGTCGCGGCCATCCGGCTTTGATCCCTGATGCCTTCGGGCCTGGATCGCTGATCCGGGCCTGCGCGCTGCGCTTGCCTTCCACTTCCTCGTTGGAGATGGAGAGGCGGGCTTGCTGTTCCCTTCACCGTATCACGGCGTTCTCGCCGTCAATGACTGCGCGTGCTCGCACGCTTGCGGCCTGTCGGCCGTCTGTGATCCCTGACTGCTTGCGCTGCGCCGTGAGGCGCCGGTTCCGGGCAATTCCGCCCGAGCAACCGGAGCACGATCATGTCGCAACTGTCCTTTTCCTCGTTCGATTCGCTGCTGCATGTGCGCGACACTCAAGGCCGCTATCGGCTGGCTTCTGTCGAACAGATCCTTGAAGCGGCACGCGAGGCCATTGACCAGAAGATGCAGCGCGGAGCCGAGTTCAGTTCTCCAGCCGTCGTGAAGGATTACCTGCACGCCAAGCTGGCCGGCTTCGAGCATGAAGTGTTCGCCGTTCTGTTCCTCGACACCCAGCATCGCTTGATCGAGTACACCGAGATGTTCCGCGGCACCATCGACAGCGCATCCGTGCATCCGCGCGAAGTCGTCAAGGAGGCGCTGCGGGCCAATGCAGCAGCAGTGATCCTGGCACACAACCACCCCAGCGGACATCCTGAGCCCAGCACTGCGGACAGGGCACTGACGCGGCAGCTCAAGGCAGCCTTGGAGCTAGTGGACGTGCGCACACTGGACCACATCATCGTCGCTGGCGGTGCTACTACGTCATTTGCAGAGCGAGGTTTGCTCTGACCTCGGGGGCTTCGGCCCCCTTTTTCCACTTACGAGTGCAGCCTAATATGTCGTGAGACAGCGATCTAACTTTTTATAGACGTGGCTGTGTTGCGCCTGCCCAAAAGTCAAATGGACTAAGTGCGCATCCATACATCAAGTGGCTATCATTAAGCCGACTGGCGCCGTGGCTTTTGTTCATGACTATAAATTCTATTTCGATGGATTTGCCGATCTGATCGCCTTCCTGGCGTCCCCGCGGTCCGCTTCGATCGCAGGGGCCGAGTACCGGATCGACGGCGGCACCGTTCCCACGCTGTAGCAACAGCCGCCCTGGCTGACGAGGGCGAATCCTTCGCCCGGATCTTTCGTGCGAGGGCCGCGGCGATTGTCGAGCTGCCTGATACGGACGGTGGCCCTGCGGACGGCTGGCGCCTTCAGTGCCGGCCGGGTTCGCCGCAATGGATGCAAAGACGTTGATCCAACAGGTGCTGAAGGCTTTCAGGGCTCGAGTCGGCCTCGCTGGCTAACCACGGGGTTGTGAGGCCTGTCGCCGATCGAATGGGCGTGATGTGCCGCCCGCGGCGCCCGGCCATCGCGGCAGGGCACCGTGCTTCTGGCGCAGCACGTCATGCACACGCCGTGTCACTTTCCATCAGAACGCGGCGCGTCCGAGCGATGCGCCGCCATCCACGTGCAGCGTCTGGCCGGTCATGAAGGAGGCGTCGTCCGACAGCAGGAAGGCGATGGTCGCGGCGATCTCGTCCGGTTTGCCGAAGCGTCCCATCGGTACGCCCGAGAGGTAGCGCCGTTCACCTTCGCTGCCCGGCGGGTTGTTGGCGCGGAACAGTTCGGTTTCGGTCGGGCCGGGCGCCACGGCGTTTACCGTGATGCCGGTACCGGCCAGCTCCAGTCCCCAGCTGCGGGTGAAGCTCACCAATGCGGCCTTCGCCGCCGCGTAAGCCGTGCGCTGCGGCATGCCGAGGACGGTCAGGCTGGAGATGTTGACGATGCGGCCCCAGCCGCGCGCCTGCATGCCGGGCAATGCGGCCTGGGTAGCCAGCAGCGCGGAATGCAGGTTGACGCGCATGACGTCATCCAGCGCGGGCAGGGTCACCTCCGCCAGTGCCGCGGCATTGACCAGGCCGACGTTGTTCACCACGCCGTCCAGCGCGAACCGTTGGGCGATGTCGTCCAGCGCGGCGCGGGTGGCATCGTCGTCGCCGAGGTCGACGGCGACGAAGGTGCCGGGAAAACTCGCCGGCGCGTTGCGCGCGAGGCCGACGACGTGGTGGCCGGCGGCGGCGAGCCGTGTCGAGAGCGCCAGGCCGATGCCCTTGCTGGCGCCGCTGATGAGAAAGGTACGGGACATGATTGCTCCTTCGCGCTCGCCCGTGGCGAGCGGCATTGGGTGATTCAGAGCGCAGCCTTGCGGATGGCCGGCAGCATTTCCGCCGGATCGGGGCGGCGCGTGTAGTCGGGATTGACCTCGGCATAGACGATGGTGTCGTCCGGTGCGATCACGTAGCGCGCCGGCATCGGCAGCGTCCAGCTCGGATCCCCGTTGAACGCAGGCAGGTCATTCTTCAACGACTGGTAGAGTTCGACCAGATAATCCTGCAACTCGAAGCGCAGGCCGAACGCGGCGGCCACGTCGTTGTGCGGGTCCGAGAGGATCGGGAATTCCAGGGCGTTCTGGCGCACCGACTTGCGGCTGTTCGCGGCCACCTGAGGCGAGATCGCCAGCACGCGGGCGCCTGCGGCGCGGATGTCCGGCAGCGCGGCTTGCAGCGCCTGCAGTTCCAGATTGCAGTACGGACACCAGACGCCGCGGTAGAAGGTGACCACCAGCGGTCCTTCGCGCAGCAGCTCGGCGGACGACACGGGATGGCCGTCCGGATCGTCGAGCGTGAAGGTGGGCGCCGGGTTGCCCGCCTTCAGGGCGTTCTGCGCCGCGCCCGAGGCGATCAGTTCGGCGGTGGCGCGGTGCATGGTGTGGATGACCGAGGGCGGCACGTTGTACGGCGGCTTGCCGGCCTGGAAGTCGGCCTTGAAGGCATCGAGTCTGTCTTGCAGTGACATGGGGCGTTCTCCGGGAAAAGGACGGGGAGCAGCAGGCGGTCCGCGGCGCGGTCCGCCTGCCACGACGATCAGGCGGACGGATTCATCGAGCGCGCCACTTCGGCGGCGCTGATGCCTTCCAGTGCCAGGCCGTAGCCGGCGCCTTCGTCGACGATCCGGCGCAGCTTCTGGGTCAGCGCGATGCGGGTGTAGCGGCTGGTCAGCGGCGGCAGCTTCGCCAGTTCGCCGGCGACCTCATGGGCGCGCGCCAGCAGGCGGTCGGCGGGCACGATTTCGTTCACCGCGCCCCAGTCCTTGGCGGTCTGCGCATCGAGCTGCTGGCGGGTCAGGATGAAGTAGCGGCCGCGCACGCTGCCGATGACCTCCGGCCACAGCAGGTTGACGCCGTCGCCGGGGACGATGCCGAAGTCGAAATGCGGCTTGTCCTGGAACACCGTTTCCGGCGTGGCCAGCACGATGTCGGCCAGCAGTGCGTACTCCGAATGCAGCAGCACCGGGCCGTTGAGCGCGGCGATCAGCGGCACCTCGATGTCGAGGAGGTTCATCAGCACCTTCTTGCCCTCGCGGAAGATCTTGTCGTAGCCACGCGGGGTGAAGAAGTCGAAGCCTTCGGGGCTGATGGCGTCCATGAAGGCATCGCCGGTGCCGGTGAGAATGACCACGCGGTTGTCGGGATCGCTGCCGACGTCGTGGAACAGGTCCACGAACTGCTCGTGGGTGTGGCCGTTGAAGACCAGTTTGCCGCCGTCGCTGTGCAGGGCGATTTCCAGCACGCCTTCGGCAGAGCGGGTCAGGCGGGCGTTGGGATAGGCGTTCTGGTAAGCGTCGAAGCGGGGCATGCTGGAATCCTTATCGAGGTGAGGGTGTTTCGGCAGGAGCGCCAAACACCGTGATCGAGATTGTGGATACCCGCTAAATGGAATGGCAGATATGATGCAGAGATAACCTCTATTCCATTAAGGAATAAAATGGACCGTTTGCTGGCGATGGCCGCATTCGTGCGAGTAGTGGAGGCCGGTTCCTTCTCCGCGGCTGCTCGCGTGCTGGAGGTCGGGCAGCCGGCGGTATCGAAGACCGTCGCGCAACTGGAACAACGGCTGGGCGTAAAGCTGCTTCTGCGCTCCACCCACGGGCTGACGCCGACGGAAGCCGGCGTGCGCTTCTACGAGCGCGCGCGGGTCGCCATCCAGGAGGCGGACGAGGCCGAACTGGCCGCACGCGGCGCGGGCACCGGTCTGTCCGGGCGGCTGCGCATTTCGGCGGCACCTACCTTCGCGCGCCTGCACGTCATCCCGCATTTGCCGCGTTTCCTCGCCGCGCACCCCGATCTCGAGGTGGACGTGGTGCTGGACGATCGTACGATCGATTTGCTCGCCGAAGGCATCGACGTCTCGTTGCGGATGGGCGCATTGGCCGACTCTAGCGTGGTGGCGCGCAGGCTGGCGTCCTCGCCGCGCTCGGTGTTCGCCACCACCGGATACCTCGCGCGTGCCGGCGTGCCGCGGGTTCCCGCCGACCTCGCCGATCACGAAACGGTGCTGTTCAGCCAGTCGGGCAATGTGTGGAACTTCACCCGCGAGGGCGCGGAAGTCTCGGTGCTGGTGCGCGGCCGGGCGCGTTTCAGCGCCGCCGAAGGCATTCGCGCCGCGGTGCTTGCCGACCTGGGGCTCGCCATCGCGTCGGACTGGATGTTCGCACCTGAACTGGCCGATGGCCGGGTGCTGCGGCTGCTGGAGAACTGGGCGCTTCCCGACATCGACCTGTGGGCCGTCTTCCCGACCGGGCGCCTGGCCACGGCCAAGGCCCGCGCGTTCGCCGAATTCGTCGAGGACGTGATGCGAAACGGCGGTTGATCCGGACGGGCGCGCTGGCCGGTGGCGGGACGAAGGCACGTCCTTGCTGCCTACTTGCCCCCGGTGGCATCGAGGAAGGTACCCGTCACGAAGGAGGCTTCGGCGCTTGCCAGCCAGAGGATCGCCCGCGCCACTTCTTCGGGCTGGCCGCCGCGTCCCATCGGGATGCTGTCCTTGACGCGGTCCACCCGTCCGGGTTCGCCGCCGCTGGCATGCATTTCGGTGTAGATGTGTCCCGGCCTGACGCAGTTGACCCGGATTCCCTCCCGTGCGACCTCCTTGGCGAAGCCGATGGTGAAGGTCTCCAGCGCGCCCTTCGAGGCCGCGTAGTCGACATACTCGTTCGGGCTGCCGAGCCTGGCCGATGCCGATGAAACGTTGATCACCACGCCGCCCGGTCCGCCGTGGCGATGGGACATGCGCTTGGCGGCCTGCTTCGCGCAGAGCATCGGGCCGATCGAATTGACCGCGAAGATGCGCTGCATCCGCTCGAATCCGAGGTATTCCAGGCGGGACTGTCTGGCGATGATGCCGGCATTGTTCACCAGCACGTCGAGGCGCCCGAAGCGTTGGTCGATGCGCTCGAACAGCTGGATGACCTGCGCGGGGTCGGCGCTGTCCGCGCGTACCGCCAGCGCCTGGCGGCCCGCCGCTTCGACATCGGCCACCACGGCCCGGGCGGCGCCTTCATTGGACACGTAACTGATGGCGACGTCGTAGCCCTTTTCGGCGGCGAGGCGGGCCGTCGCCGCACCTACGCCACGGCTTCCGCCGGTAATCAGGATGACGGGAGTGTCCGAGGTCTTTTCCATTTATTCACCTTCGCGTGAGGGCTGTTGAATGAAACGGCTCAGTACCAGCACCAGCGGTACGACAGCGGCGGCGGTCGCCGCGGTGGCCAGCAGGCCGACCGTCTGGCTGCTGTGATCGGCGATGGCGCCGTAGAGGATCGGTGCGACGCCGCCGGAGCCGATCACGCTGGTATAGAAGACGGCAAACGCACGCCCGGTGTCCCCATCGGACAGTTCGGGGACGGTGCCGTAGAGGACCGACGAGGTGCCGTTCAGTACGATCCCCAGCAGTGGCAGCAGGATGAGCGTCGGGATCAGCGGGGTGAACAGCGTCCCGATGATCAGCAGCGCCGTGACCGTCTCGGCCAGCGCCACGCACCTGGTGACACCTACCCGTTCCCCGAGCCAGCTGAAGGTGAATTTGCCGAAGGCGCCGCCGAGGAACAGCAGCGCCAGCGCCAGGCCCACCGTCGGCGAGTCGCCGCCGCGGGCATGGATCAGGAAGGGCAGGAACAGCAGGTAGCCCATGCGTGTGGCGGTATCGAGCGCGCCTATCGTCGTCAGGATGCCGAAGCCACTGCGGCCGCGCCCGGCCCTGGCCTGCGCGGGCGCATGGCGGGCCGCGCGCGTATTGGGTGCCAGGGCCAGCAGGGCGATCACCAGCGCGACGCCCAGCACCGCCATCAACGCCAGCACCGGCCGCCATGCCAGAAGCGGCAGCAGCAGCGCGACCACCGCCGGCAGCACCGCCTTCCCGAGATCGCCCGAGAAGTTGTAGATGCCCAGCGGCCGGCGTGAATCGGCTCCATAGGTATCGGTGACCAGCATGGAGCCCCTCGGGTGCTGGATGCTCGACCCGATGCCGGCCACGACCAGCCCGACGCACAGGCCGGCGAAGCCGAGCGGCAGCGCCATCAGAAGCAGGCCGGCCGACGCCAGCAGGGTCGAGAGAATCAGCGTCGCCCGCGGCGACCAGTTGCGCAGCACGCGGTCGGCCGGAATCTGCAATCCGCCCATCGTCCCGTAGTAGAGCGCGCGAACCATGGCCAGCGCGGCGTAGGAGAGGCCGAACTGTGCCTGCCACACCGGCAGGAAGGCATACAGGCCGTCCGTGTAACCGTCATGCAACGCATGGGTCAGGCACGCGGCCAGCAGGCTGCGGGACCTGGGCGTCGTGGCGGCGGGTGAAGTCGATGCTGCACGGAGATTGAGTGACGTCTTCATGCAATCAGGGTAAATATGATAGAAAAAATTGAAAATCGATATCTTCTTACCTATAAATTTCAGATTTTCTAAAGGAATAACGATGCGCCGTCTTCCTCCTCTCAATGCGCTGCGTGCATTCGAAGCCGCCGTCCGCACGGGCAGCTACGCCGATGCGGCCCTGCAGCTCGGTGTCACCCATGGCGCGGTGAGCCAGCAGATCGCCACGCTGGAAAGCTGGTTGGGCGAAAAGCTCTTCACCAAGGAAGGCCGCCGCATGGTCGCCACGCCGATGGCCCGCGCCTTCGCCGCGGAGGTCGGCCTGTCGTTCGATCGCCTGGCGGTTGCCGCGAGTGCCTGCGGCCGGCCAGGTGTGCGGCGGATACTCCGGGTCAGCGCTCCGACCAGCCTGGCGATGCGCTGGCTGATCCCCCGGCTGCACCGCTACCACGCCGAACATCCAGACGTCGAAGTCGTCGTCACCACCGTTTCATGCGTGGTCGAGGACATGCGCGGCGGTGTCGACGTGGCGATTCGGCGGGGCGTCGCGAGGAACGACCTCTGGCCGCAACACCACGTCGTGCCGCTGCTGGAGGACGTCGACACGCTGATCATGAGCCCTGCGCTGTTCGCCCGGCGACCGATCCACGCGCCGGGCGACATCGAGGGGCACAACCTGCTCGCCAGCGAGACCAGGGCCGGCGACTGGGACAACTGGCTGGAGGCGGCCGGGCTCCAGCACCTGGCGGGGTTGCCACGGCAGACCTTCGATCACTTCTTCGTGACCCGCCAGGCGCTGGAGGATGGGCTGGGGATCGGCATCGGCCCGATGCCGATGCTGGAGATCGACATCGCCCGCGGCAACCTGATGATGCCGCTGCCGGACATCCGTGTTCCGCGCACGGGCTACGTGGCGATCTACCCACGCCAGGCCGATCCTGCGCAGCTGTACGCGGGCTTCGTCGACTGGCTGGCGGGCGAAGCCTCGCGACCCGCGGGCGTGGCGCCCTGATTCAAGGCGCCCGACCAGGCGAAGGCTTCAGCGGTGAGGGTTATTCGTCGACGCTGCCGGGTGTCGCACGGTCCCGGCAGCGGACCGATTCGCCGATCAGGAGAAACCGACCACGGCGTGCGGCACGTAGGGCGCCTCGAGCTGGGCGATCTCTTCGTCGCTCAGCGTCAGTTGCAGGGCGGCCAGGGCATCGGGCAGATGGTGGGGTTTCGAGGCGCCGATGATCGGGGCGCTGACGCCGGGCCTGGACAGCACCCATGCCAGCGCCACCTGCGCAGGGGGTACGCCGCGCGCCGCGGCGACCGCCGCCACCGCCTCGATCACCTTGCGGTCGGCCTCGGCGGTGTGGGCGTAGAGCGACTTGCCGAACTGGTCGCTTTCCGCGCGCTCGCTGGTCTCGTTCCACGGCCGCGTGAGGCGGCCACGCGCCATCGGGCTCCACGGAATCACACCGATGCCCTCGGCCCGGCACAGCGGCAGCATCTCGCGCTCTTCCTCGCGGTAGAGCAGGTTGAGGTAATTCTGCATGGTGGCGAAACGGGTCCAGCCATTGGCGCGGGCGACGTGCAGCATCGAGGCGAACTGCCAGGCGTACATCGATGAGGCCCCGATGTAGCGGGCCTTGCCGGCCTTCACCACGTCGTGCAGCGCTTCCAGGGTTTCCTCTATCGGCACCTGATAGTCGAAGCGGTGGATCTGGTAGAGGTCGACGTAGTCGGTGCCCAGGCGGCGCAGCGAGTTATCGATCTCCTGCATGATCGCCTTGCGGCTCAACCCGGCGCCATTCGGCCCGGCGTGCATGCGGCCGTTGACCTTGGTGGCGATCACCACTTCTTCGCGGCGGGTGAATTCCTTCAGCGCGCGGCCGACGATCTCCTCCGAGGTGCCGTCCGAGTAGATGTTGGCGGTGTCGAAGAAGTTGATCCCGGCCTCCACGGCCTGGCGGATCAGCGGCCGGCTCTGCGCCTCGTCGAGCGTCCAGGGGTGGCTGCCGCGGTCGGGCACGCCGTAGGTCATGCAGCCGAGGCACAGCCGTGATACGTCGAGGCCGGTGCGGCCGAGCTTGTGGTACTCCATGCGGTTCTCCTGATCGGTGAGGGCGGCGTTGTGGCCGCCGGTGGAGGCGTATTGGTCGCGCCTGTCGCCTGGCGCCGGGACTCAAATGAATAGGCGCAGTTCCGGCTTGAACAGGCCGATGAGAAACCATATGGCCTGGAACACCAGGATGCACAGCGCATAGAGCCTGATCTGCTCGGCGTTCCAGCTCGGCGCCATCCAGTGGATCAGCCAGAACGATGTCCATCCTTCGACGACGCGAGCACCGCCCCAGCAGAGAATCCATAGCCAGAACGTCGCGGTCAGCGCATGCCAGGACAGCCAGGCGAGTGTGGTCATCATCGGACTCCTTTCCAATCGGACAAGTGCCGGCGGGGCACGCCCAGCGGCCGTACGCCCGTGCTCTGCATGCCTGGGCGCAGCGGACAGGGTACGCGATACAGGGCGCTTTTGGAGCGGTGCAGAAGCCTGGGGGCCAGGCGCACGGCGGGGCGTATCCAGCGATTCGGCGCCGAGCCTCCTGCACGAGAAGGGCGCGCGGCGGTTCAGCGTGGGCGACTGCGGCGCCGCTGCGAGATTCCTTCACCCATGAAAAAGGCCGCCGGGTTGCCCCGGCGGCCTCTGGTCTTGCAGTGGTGGTTTACTTGGCTTCGAACACCAGGTTGCCTTCGCCGTCTTCTTCGAAGCCGGTGGCGGGCTGGATGTCGCCTGCATTCAGCGGGCCGGCGACGAGCAGGGTGCTCATCGGGTTGCGTGGCTGCAGCGCGGTGTGCACCAGGTTGTCCATCGCCCGACGGGTGTCCTCGGTGAGGTTGCCGCCGATCAGTCGATCGTCCTGGTTGACCTGCGCCGCACCTCCGAGATCACCCACCAGGTCCTTGATCAGACCCGAGCTGGTGCTCGGCGATTTGACGTCCACCACCCAGCCCTTGACGTTGCCCACGCCGGGCATGGCATCGAGGATCTGCGGCGCGATGAAGGTCACCGTGCCACCGCTGCGTGCGGAGCTGGTTTCGATCTGGCCGATGCTCAGGCGGTCCTTCGCGGAGTAGCTGATGTTGCCGCTGTCCGAGGTGGTTTTCGCCAGGTTGCCCATGTCGATGGAGCCGCCGCTGACCAGGGCGATGGCGCCACGGCCCTTGGTGCTGATGGTGCTGTCCTGATCGATGTCGCCGCCCGCATTGATCGCTACGCTACCCGCGCCGCTGGCGATCGCCGCGGCCTGGTGTACGTCGCCGCCGGACTTGATGACGATGTTGCCCTTGGTGGTGTTGATCGCCGCATCCTGCTGCACGTCACCGTTGGCATTCAGCGTGATCGCGCCATTGTTGGTGCTGATCGCCGCGCTCTGCTGGATGTCGCCCGCCGCGTTCAGGGTCACATCGCCGGTGCCGGTGTGGCTGACGCCGCCGTTCACCTGCAGATCGCCCGCGGTGGTCACCTGGATGGCGCCGCCGGTGGCCTTGAGCGCCGGGTAGGACACCAGGTTCATGCCGCGGAACAGCGAGGCGTAGGTGGGCGTCAGTTCCAGGGTCTGGGTGCCCTGGTTGTTGACGTAGATGCCACCCGTGCCGCCGTTGGCGTAGAGGCTTTCCAGCTTCACCTGCAGCGCATCGCCGGACTGGCCGATGCCGCTGCCGGCGATGGCCTGCAGGCCCTGGGCGGAAACGTCCAGCAGACCGGCTGCCTGGGTGCCGCGGATGCTGCCGCCGGCGGTCAGGCTGACGGTGTGGCTCAGGCCGGTGTCGCTGATCGCGTTGGCCAGTACCAGCGAGCCGTCGGTGTCGAGGCTGATGTCGCCGTCGCCGGAGACGCCGCTTACCGCGCCCTGGGTGGAAACGGTGAGCAGCTTGCCGCCGTTGGCGTTGCTGATGGACACGCCGTCGTGGCCGCCGGCCGCTGCGAGACGCTCGGTCCGCGTGGCGACGCCCTGCTGGGTGCCGATGCCGTTGCCGGCGAGCAGCGACAGGTCCGGGGCGATCAGCGTCCCGCCGGCACCCTGGATGGCGCCGCTGGCCTTCAGCCCGATGAAGGTGTCGCTCTTCACGTTACCGACGACGTTCAGGTTGCCCAGCGTGCTGGCGATGATCTGCTTGCCGCTGGCCACGGCGATGTCGCCCAGGCCGAGGGTGCCGGTGGAGTTGAGGTACAGGCTGGTGTTCAGCGTGCCGCCCTGGTTGACGTCGAGGCGGTTGGCGATGATCCCCAGCGGCTTGTCGGCCGAGCTGTCGATGTCCTTGTTCAGGTCGTAGGCGCTGACCGCCTGCTTGCGTACCTGCTCGCTGGCATCGCGGGCCACGTTGGCCTTGAACACCGCCAGGTCCGCCATGTCCCGGGAGGTCTGGGTGGTGTCGCGGATGGTGGTGGTGGTCACCAGGTTGGTCGCGGCGGTGTTCACCGCGGCCTGCGCCACATCGAGCTGGTTGTTCAGCTCGGTGAGGGTGTCCTGGGCCGGCGCCACGGTGTAGCGCTCGTAGCTGTCCAGCGCCAGGGAGGCGGCGGACATCACCAGGTCGACCACGGCGAAGGCGGCGTCGGCACCGGCGTCACCGGAGAACGGCACGGCCTGTGCGGCACCGGCGATCACCGCGGCGGCGTTACGCACCACGGTGGCGGCGTTGAGCGCGGTGTTCAGCGCGTCGACTTTCGCCGACATGGTGTCCACGGTGGCCTGCTGGGTGTTGACCGCGACCTGGGTGAGGTACTCGTTCAGTGCGGCCAGCTGGTCCTGCAGCGTGGCGCTGGTGACCATCGCCTCGTAGCTCTTGAGCTGTTGCTGGAGGATTTCCAGTTGCAGCAGCTTGGCGGCGGCCTCGGCCACCTTCGCCGAATAGTCGGCGATGGCGGTGTCGCGGCTCAGTTCGGCGTCGCGCATCGCCGGGGTGCTGGCGCTGAGGCTGATGTGGTTGCCACGGATGTTCGCCGCGGTGCCGTTGCCGTCGAGGATGATGCCCTTGCGCGACTCCACCTTGACGTTGCCGCCGGCGCCGGCGTCGAGCATGCCGATGGTGATGTTCGACTGGGCGACGAGGCTGATGTCGCCGTTGTCGGTCTTCAGGTTGCCGGCCACGATGACGCCGTTGTAGCCGTCGAGCTCCGACTTGGAGAGCGCGGTCAGGCTGATGCTGCCGCCACCCGGCAGGTAGATGGTGTCCTTCTGGTTGATGAACACGATGTTGCCGTTGGTGGCGGTCATGCTCAGCTTGCCACCGTCCATGGTGATGACGCCGCCGTTGTTGTTCAGCACGGTGATGCTGGTGGCGATGATCGAGATTTCGCTCAGGCCCTTGCCGGTCAGCGTGGTGCTGTCCACCGCGATGGCGCCGGCGTTGGAGGCCTTGACGCCACCCGTGCCGCCCGCCGCGGAGAGGAAGCTGACGTCCAGTGCCAGGTCGCCGTTGTTGCCGATGCCGCCCGGTGCGCGGATGTCCAGCGAACGCGCGCTGACGTTGGCCGCGCTGTTGCCGTTGCGCGCATCTTCGATGGCGCCGGCAGCGCTGAGGCTGACGTTGTTGCCGCCGGCATTGATGGTGCCGAGGTTGATGTCGCCGTCGGCGTCGATGGCCACGTGGCTGCCGCTGCCGCCGGTGGTGGCGCTGATCAGGGCCAGCGGCTGGCCGCCGGTCTGACGCGCGTAGATGCCGCCGTTGGCGGTATCGATCACCAGGCTGTCGACGTGCAGTTCGAGCTTGTCGCCGCTGGTGCCGAAGGACTTGGCGTTGACGGTGAGGCCACTGGTGACGAAGTTGGCGTCGTCGCCATTGCCGTCGGTGACGTTGCCGCTGACCTTGAAGGCGATGGAGTCGCCGGCTTCCAGGGTGCCGAGCACCACGTCGCCGCTGTTGTTCAGCACCATCCGGCCCGTGGCGCTGGCCGACAGCAGGCTGATCGCGCCGGTGTTCTGGACGTACAGGTCGCCGGTGCTGGTCAGGGCGACGGGGCCGCTGACGCTGCTGTTGAAGGCCTTGCTGGCCGAACCGATCTCGCTGCCGTAGAGGCTCAGCGAGGTCGCGGTCACCGCCGGTGCGCCGTTGCTCGCGGCGGAGCTGATGGCGCCGCCCGCGGTCAGGGCCACGGCGTTGGTCGCGCGTACCGATTTGACCTGCAGATCGCCGGCCTGCTTGACGGTCACCGCGCCGCTGCTGCCGGTGGCGCTGGCGGTCAGGTTGAGCGGGCTGGCGGACTGGTTGTCGACGTTGATGGTGCCGTTGCGGCTGATCAGGTTCAGCGCTTCGGCCTTGGTCAGCAGGGCGCTGGCGCCACCGATGTTGCCGCTGGCGTCGAGGTTGACGTTCTTCGCCAGGATGCTGCCGCTGCCCTTGGTGATGTTGCCGGCGGCGACCAGGTTCAGGCTGTTGCCCGCGCCCAGCGCCAGGCCGTTGACCAGGATGCCGGCGGCGCTGTTGGTGAAGGACAGGTCGAGGCCGCTGGCGTCGGTCAGGGCCAGTGCGTTGGTGCTGTGGTTGTGGCTCAGCGAGCCGCTGCCGATGCCGACCTGCACGTCGCCGTTCGGCGTGCTCAGGCTGAGGGCATTGAGGGCCTTGTCGTTGCTCAGGTAGATGCCGGCCTGGGCCACCTTGGTGCTGGCGGTGATGGCGTCGGCGGAGGTTTCCAGGGCATTGGCGGCGGTGCCGATGGCGTTGTTGGCGCTGATCGTCAGTTCGCTGCCGCTGAGGTTCATCGCGCTACCGTTATTGTCGGTGATCGCGCCGTTGTCGGCGGACAGGCTCACCTTGCCGGTGGCGGCGATGCTGCCGAGGGCGACGTTGCCCTGGGCGACCCGCACGGCGACGTCATGGCCGGCGCCGCCGGCGAGGATGCTGCCGATGGTCAGGCCGTTGCTTTCGCTGAGGTACACGCCACCGTCGGCGGCGCTGGCGTTCAGCGTCTCGCTCTGGATGTTCAGCGCGCGGCTGGCGTCGCCGACGTTCTTGCCGGCGTTCAGGGTCAGCGTCTTGCCGGTCAGGGTGACCGCGTCGGCCGCGCTGAACACGCCGCCGTCGGTGGAGGTGATGGTCAGGTCCTTGGTGGCGGAGACGGCGTCGGTGAGGAACACGCTGTCCTGCGAACGGATGCTGACGTTCTTGCTGCCGGCGGCGCCGTTGGACAGGGTGACCTTGCCGTTGGCATCGCCGATGGCGCCGAGCGAGGTGCTCTGGCCATTGACGGTCACGGTTTCACGGGCGGTGACGTTGCCGACCAGCAGTTGGCCGAGCTTGTTGTCGACATTGATGCCGCCGTTCTGGGTCGAGGCGTTGAGCACGTCGACCTGGGTGTTGAGCGCCTGGGCATCGCTGCCGATGGCGCCGTCGGAGCGCAGCGTGGTCGACCAGCCCGTGATGTTCACCTTGCTGCTGTCGGCGGAGGTGATGCTGCCGTTCTGCGCGGTGATGATCACGCGGCGCTGTTCGGTGTTGCTCTTGTCGCCGGTGCTGACTTCGCCGAGGGCGACGCCGCCGTTGACGTCGGTGACCAGCACGTGGCCGTTGACGGCGTGCGCGTTGAGCACGTCGGCATCGACGCTGAGGGCGTTCTCTTCGGCACCGATGGAGGCGCCGTCGGCGGTGACGGCCAGGTTCAGGGTGGCGGCGCGGGTGCTGCTGCCTGTGGCGGTGGCGATGCTGTCGGTGGCGGTGAGGCTGGCGCTGCCGCTGACGTTGATGTTGCCGCTGGACGCCTGCTGGATGCTGGCGGCGCTGATGTCCAGGCCGGTCGCCTCGATCAGGCCGCTGTTGTTCACCACCGAGGACATCAGGCCGCTGGCGCTGTTGCCGGCGAGCACGACGGTCTGCGCCTTGATGCTGCCGCTGTTGCTCACGCCGAGGGCGTCGGCGTCGCTGGTGGCGGCGCCCAGTGCATCGGCGGAAACGTTGAAGTTGATCAGCTTGTTGCCCTGCAGGTCGACGTTGAAGCGGTTGCCCGCGGCAACGGTGACCTGGCCGACGTTGGCCACGCCGTAACCGATGATCTGCCCGGCGTTGTCGACTTTCGGCGCCACCAGGTAGACGAAGCCGTCGGTGGCGTTGAGCTTGATCTCGCCCTGGTTCTTGATCGAACCCAGCGCGTTGCCGCTGAAGTTCAGCGTGCTGCCGTTGAGGAAGGCGGTGTTGTCCACGTCGAGGGTGGAGGCCAGCAGGCCGGCCACGTCGATCTGCGCGTTGGCGCCGAAGACGATGCCGTTGGGGTTGATCAGGAAGACGTTGCCGTTGGCCTGCAGGGCGCCCTTGAGGTTCGAGACCTGGTTGCCGAGCACGCGGTTGAGGACGACGGCGTCGCGGCTGCCCTGGGCGAATTTGACCAGTTCGGCGGTATCGATATCGAACTGCTGCCAGTTGATGATCGCCTTGGCGCTGGTCTGGTTGATCAGCGTCTGGTTCAGCGTGCTGCGGTCGATGGTGACGTTGCCGGACACCACGGTTTCACCGCTCGGCGCGGCGTGGGAGAACGAGGCGTAGCCGGCACCGATGAGGGCGATCGACAGCGCGGTCAGTACGGACGGATGACTTTTGGTTGTGCGTGACATGAGTGCTTATCCTTCGAATGGGGGCCGTCGATCAGAAGTGGTAACGCGCCTGGGCGTAGACGTAGGAGCTGTCCTCGGTCTTCTCGCCGACCGGGAGGCCCCAGTCGAGGCGCAGGTCGACGCTCTTCAGCGGGCGGGCCAGCAGGCCGATGCTGAAACCGGTCAGGTCTTCGCTGTCGTTCTGCTCGGGCAGCGGGTCCTTGATCCAGATGCGGCCGTGTTCCAGGCGCGAGGTCAGTTGATAACGGTCGCTGTCGGAGAACAGCGAGTAGCGGCCCTCGACACTTGCGGTGACGCCGTGGTCGCCGGAGTAGGCCGACGCCGGATGTCCGGCCACCGAGCCGAAGCCACCGATCGCCCACTGCTCGCTGGAGACCAGCGAATCGGCGCTGTACTGGCCGTAGAGGCGCGGAATGACCAGCAGGCGGGCATTGATCTGCTGCAGGCGGGTCAGGTCGAAGCTCAGCTTGGTGAAGTCGTTGTCCGCGTGGGCGTAGGCACGACTGGACATCGACGAGCTGTCGTCCATGCCGCCGAGCGCTTCGCCGAGGCCCTGGTGCAGGTCGAGGCTGGCCAGGGTGCGACCGTAGAGGTCGGTGTTGTCCAGGCCGAAGCTGAAGCGCAGCTTGCGGATCTTGTCCTCGGCGGTGCTCTGGCCGAGCATCGACTGGTCCAGATCCTGGTATTCCAGCCAGGCACCGGCGGTGTAGATCGTGCGCGCCGAGCGGACGAAGTCCTGCGACAGGCCGAGGCCCCAGCTGGTGTTGTCGCCTTCGATCTCGAGGATGCGGAACTGGCTGCCGATGTCCACGTTGCCCTGCGAGTAGTACGCATGCGCGTGGGTGCCGACGGCGTTGAGCGGGGTGGTGTAGTCGACGTATTCGAAGTGCAGGTCGCCCTCACCGAGGGACTGCATCGCCAGCAGGTTCAGCTCGTCGCCGCGACCGCTGAGGTTGGCGAACTGCAGGCTGGGGATCACGCGGTATTCGCCGGTGTTGTCGTTGCCGTAGTTGTTGGCTTCGAGGGCGCCCTGGATGCGAGGCGACTCTTCCACGTTCACCAGCAGGTCGGTGGAGCCCAGCTCCTTGCCCGGTTGCAGGGTCGAGCTGACTTCGATGCCGGACTGGCGGTTCAGGCGAGTCAGCGCGCGCTCGACGTCTTCCAGGGTGAACGGCTTGGAGGTCTCGACGCCGCCGGCCTTGAGCGCGCCGATCACGCGTTGGTCGCTGTAGCGCTGGTTGCCGTTCACTTCGATCTTGCCCAGCCAGCCCTCGAGCACCACCATCTGCAGGGCGTCCTGATGAGCGAAATCCTGCTGCGGAACCACCACCTTCGCCAGGCGATAGCCGCTGAGGTGGTAGTAGGCCTCGATCTTCTTCGCCAGGGCGTTGATGTCCTTGAACGTCAGCGGGCGGCCGAGATCGGCGGCGAGTTGGGCGCTCAGCTGGTCGCTGGTGAAGGTCTTGTTGCCGGTGAAGGCGACCTTTTTCACCATCACGCGGCTTTCCGCGGCGGGCGCGTTGGCGACCGGTGCGTCCGCGGCGAATGCCAGGTTGGCGGTCATCACGGCAAGGCTGAGTGCGCAGAAGAGGATTCTGGCGGGTTTATCGGAGTACGACATAAGGCCCCTTGTTTCCATATCGATGGACGTGGTTTTGGCTGTGTGGCGAACGGCGACTGGTGGCATGTTTTCTGGTTCTCACGGTCTTCTCCGGTCGTTCCGGACCGCGCCCGGAAGCGCGATTCGATAAAGTCGAAGAAGGCGTTTGGATTTCTTCGGGCAAACTTTTCCCGCGACCTTTAATAACGGCCGAAAAACAGTTGAATGACTCACTGCAACTTTTTTAAAACGTGGGATGCCCGCTAAACGAAGTAACGCGCACTTCGCAAAGTTTCATCACAACATCGGGGCTGGCTGTATCAGGAATCGGCGCAATGCGCCTGGCGATGCCTACTACGTTCAGGTACCTGACGGTCGACTGGACTGCATCTCACGGGTCGGTTTTGTCTACACGCTCTGTCTGCTCACACGGTTCGCTTCGGGTGTGGCTGAAGCCGAACCGGTTCACGGTCGCCTCTTCAGTCGGATGGCTTATCGTCGCTTCCGGAAAAAGCTGGATTACCGTTCGTCGCCACCATCTCGTTGTTTTTCAAGCGTTTAACCAGGGTGTTTGCGACGAATGGGGCTGGCGGCTTGATGCCCTTTTGTGCGTTTGGCCGCATTTTTCATGCGGTTATGAACTTGAGCAAATGCAACTACCGTTCGGCGATCCGAGGAGCACCAGGGCGTTCGCTCGGAATGGTCATGCCATTTCGCTGGCGCCAGGAGATCGTCCGCAGGGGGAAAAACAGGTTCGTGTTGCAACTGTTTTATTCAATCGAATTAACGCGCAATCGATGAAGGCGGAAAAAGGGTCTGGCGAACTTCGGCGTTTATATGGCTCTGCGCATGCACTCTTTAGGCAAAATAAGTTGAGCCTTGAAGTGAGAACGTGGAAATTCGTTAGCTTGCTCAAGTTGGCAAAGCGAAGTTTCGAGGTGAATTGATTTCATCGTGTCCGGTATAGGTTCGCCGCTGCTGGCGACATGGCAAAAACACTGCCGGACCGACCAGTGGTAAGGATTGGCAGGGCGTTGTGAGGCAATCCACGCTTTCGCGGCGGTTTAGTAAAAGGCCGGTGCTTTTGCGGTTGCGACGAAAGGCGAGGTGCGCGGAGTGCGTTTGGGCTGGCTGTTGGCCCTCCCACTCGCCTTGTTACCGGACGAGCGGTACTAAAGTTCGTTCGGTGAAGGGGAACTTTTGTTCTCTCGGTGGCCATCGGGTGCCGAAAGAGTGAAGGCAGGAGACGACAGTCTCCGGCAGCCTTACCGATGATGAGCAACGCGGGACCGGCCGGAGGCAAGGAAGGCCATGAGCGACAGCAACCGATGCAGGGGGCACCACCACCCGGTCGAGGTCATAGGCACTGATCGCGCGGCTCGGCGTGCAGGCCGCCCGGCGACGTTGCGCGTCAATTCCGTGATCGCCGATGCCGATGGTGAAGCAGGCGAGGGCGGCGAGAGTTCGGTTACAGGGCCGCACGGGCCGATGCCGGCGCTCGAAGGGCGCTCGGGCACGGCGCGAGTCTCGTTGAAAACTCCCCGATCCCCCCTCAGCGATCAGGAATGAAGACCTCGAGCCGCTCAGGCACGCGCATTCGCGCTGGGTCCTGTGCGCAGGTGAAGTGGTCGTCCTGGCTATGGAAAAGGCTTTGCTAGGAGTGTTCCGGCACATGAGTTGTCCATAGCGAGTAGCCGTGGCTGTTAGGTGGTTGGCCCGTCAGGAATGGTCACGGCGGGAAGTGCATTGGAAAATTGGAGAAAGCTGTATGGAGATACCCGCTACTCGCACGATCAATCCGCCTGTTTTCGTCAGCGCTGCGGTCCTCATCCTGGCGCTGGTGCTGTTTACGGTGGGGATGCCAGAAACGGCCCAGGCGCTGTTCCAGGAAATCCAGCGCTGGATCATCGCCAACGTCAGCTGGTTCTACATTCTCACCGTCGCGATCATGCTGATCAGCGTGGTGTTCCTCGCCATCAGTCGCTACGGCGACATAAAGCTGGGCCCCGATCACAGCGAGCCGGATTACCGCAACGTCACCTGGTTCGCCATGCTGTTTTCCGCCGGCATGGGCATCGGTCTGATGTTCTTCGGCGTCGCCGAACCGGTGATGCACTTCATCACCCCGCCGTTCGGCACGGGCGGCGACGTCGCTGCGGCGCGCGAAGCGATGAAGATCACCTTCTTCCACTGGGGCCTGCACGCGTGGGCGATCTATGCGATCGTCGGCCTGATGCTGGCGTTCTTCTGCTATCGACACGGGCTCCCGCTTACCCTGCGTTCGGCGCTCTATCCGCTGATTGGCGAGCGCATCTACGGTCCCATTGGCCATGCCGTGGACGTTTTCGCAATTATCGGCACGGTCTTCGGTGTCGCTACCTCCCTCGGGCTTGGCGTGGCCCAGATCAACAGTGGCCTGCACCATCTGTTCGGTCTGCCAATCAGCGTCGGTGTGCAGGTCGTGCTGATCGTCGCCACCTGCGCGCTGGCGACGCTGTCCGTGGCCAGCGGCCTGGACAAGGGCATCCGCATCCTCTCGGAAATCAACCTGGCGCTGGCGGTGATCCTGCTGCTGTTCGTGCTGATCTTCGGCCCGACGGTGTTCCTGCTGCAGACCTACGTGCAGAACACCGGCGCCTATCTTTCCGAAATCGTCAGCAAGACCTTCAACCTCTACGCCTACCAGCCCAGCGACTGGATCGGTGGCTGGACGCTGTTCTATTGGGGCTGGTGGATTGCCTGGTCGCCCTTCGTCGGGCTCTTCATCGCGCGGATCTCCCGCGGCCGGACGATTCGCCAGTTCGTCGGCGGCGTACTGCTGGTGCCCGCCGGCTTCACCCTGCTGTGGATGACCGTGTTTGGCGACACCGCGATCCACTTCATCCTGGTGGATAACCTGCAGTCGCTGGCGGCGACGGTGGACCAGGACAGTTCGCTGGCGCTCTTCGCCTTCCTCGAACAGCTGCCGTTCAGCGGCGTGGTTTCGCTGGTCGCGGTGGCCATGGTGGTGGTGTTCTTCGTGACATCGGCGGATTCCGGCGCGCTGGTGGTCGACCTGCTGGCCTCTGGCGGGCAGGATCGCACGCCGGTCTGGCAGCGCATCTTCTGGTCGGCGTTGATGGGCATCGTCGCCATCGCGCTGTTGCTCGCCGACGGCCTCAAGGCACTGCAGACCGCAACCATCGCCAGCGCGTTGCCGTTCTCGGTGATCCTGCTGTTGAGCATCTGGGGACTGTTCCGCGCGCTCGGCGCGGACGCCACCAAGCGCAGCATCCGCTTCCAGGCGGTGAGCCTGTCGCAACCGGCGGTGCACGGAGAGAGCTGGCAGCGCCGGCTGCGCGGCATGCTTATGATGCCGCGCCGGTCGCAGGTAATGCGCTTCATCGAGGAGACGGTGGCCCCGGCGTGCGAGGCGGTGGCCGAGGAACTGCGCAAGCAGGGCCTGGAAGTCGACGTGGTGCGCGAGGAACAGCAGGTCAGTCTGGATGTGCATCACGGCGAGCAGCTGGATTTCCGCTATGCGGTGCTGGCGCGGTCGTTCACCCAGCCGAGCTTCGTCATGCGCGACACCGGAGATACCGAGGAGCGTAAGTATTTCCGCGCCGAGGTTCACCTGCGCGAAGGCGGCCAGGACTATGACGTCATGGGCTGGAGTCGCGATGGCGTGATCGGCGACATCCTCGATCAGTACGAACGTCACCGGCATTACCTGCACGTCGTCCGCTAAGGCATTCGCCGTCCTGCCGGGCAGCGCTGCCCGGCACTTCTCCCTGATCTTCGTCCAACGGCTCTGCGCCGCGCCATGCAAGGCGCGGCGCGGGGTTCACGCATGCCTGGCCAAGCATTATTTGGCTCCAGCCGCTGTGACCGGTTGGTCCTAACTGTGACCAGATCGCAGGACTACGTTCGCTGGGCAGCATATTCCGAATAAAAACAATTAAGGGGGATGCATGTCCATGCACGCACTATCCAAAGCGGCCGCAGACGGCGACCTCGCCGAGTACGTTTCGGCGATGATGCACAGGGCCAGACAGGCCATGGAGGTGTTCGCCGATGCCGATCAGGCGCGCGTCGACGAAGCGGTCACCGCGGTCGCCTGGGCCTTGTACAAGCCCGAGAACGCCCAGCACCTTGCCCGTCGCGCCGTCGAGACCACCGGCATCGGCCGGGTCGACAGCAAGGTCATCAAGAACCAGCGCAAGACCTTCGGCGCCCTGCGCGATCTGCTCAGGGTGAAATCCGTCGGCGTCATCGAGGAGCTGCCCGAACGCGGTCTGGTGAAGTATGCCAAGCCGGTCGGCGTAGTCGTCGCCATCACCCCCTCCACCAATCCTTCGGCGACCCCGGTGAACAAGACCATGTTCGCCATCAAGGGGCGCAACGCGATCATCATTTCGCCTTCGCCGTCCGGCGACGATGTCACCGTGGAGACGGTGGATCTGGTGCGCGCCGAGTTGCGCAAGATCGGCCTGCCGGAAGATCTGGTGCAGGTGCCGGACATGCCGCCGTCCAAGGCGCTCACGGCCGAGCTGATGCGCCAGGCCGACCTGATCGTCGCCACCGGCTCGCAGAACAACGTACGCCAGGCCTACAGCAGTGGCACGCCGGCGATCGGCGTCGGGGCGGGCAACGTGCCGGTGATCATCGACCAGAGCGCCCGAATGGACGAGGCGGCGGAAAAGATCTGCGCCTCGAAGACCTTCGACAACTCCACCTCCTGCTCCTCGGAGAACGCGCTGGTGATCCTCGACGCCGTCTACGATCAGGCGATGGCGGCGCTGCACAAGGCCGGCGGCTACCTGGCCAGCGCCAGCGAAGCCGAGGCGATCCAGGAAAACCTCTGGCAGCACGGCAAGCTCAACCGCGACCTGATCGCCCGCGACGCGGACGTCTTCGCTACCCGCATCGGCCTGCCGGAAGCGGCTCGGCGGGCGAAGTTCTTCATGGTCGAGCAACAGGGCATCGGCCCTGGTTACCCGTTCTCCGGGGAAAAACTCTCGCTGGTGTTGAGCGTCTATCGCGCCCGCGATTTCGACGACGCCTGCCGCCTGGTGCAGACCCTGCTCGCCCACCAGGGCCGCGGCCACTCCTGCGGCATTCACACCCAGGACCTCGACCGGGCGCGCCAGCTCGCCGAGCAGACCGACGTGGTGCGGGTGCTCGTCAACCAGGCGCACACCTTCGGCAATGGAGGAAGTTTCGACAACGGGCTGAATTTCACCCTGAGCATGGGCTGCGGCACCTGGGCCGGAAACAGCATCAGCGAGAACCTCAACTACCGGAACTTCATCAACGTCACCCACCTGGTCCAGACCATTCCCAAAGACGAGCCGACGGCGGAGGAACTGTTCGGTTCCTATTGGTCCCGGTACGGCAAATAGGAGCGAATCATGGATTTCGTCGAATACGCGGGTAAGCAGATTCTGGCCGCCGCGGGGCTCGCCATACCCCGAGGAATTCACTGCACGACGGCCGAGGACGTGGTGGATGCGGTGCGCATCCTCGGCCCCAGCGCGATCAAGGCACAGGTGCCGATCGGCAAGCGCGGCAAGGCCGGCGGCATCAAGCTGGTCGGCGATGAGACCGAGGCGCGCAGCGCCGCCGGACAGATACTCGGCATGAGCATCGGTGGGTACAGGGTTCCGAGCGTGCTGGTCGAGCAGAAGGCGGCGATCAGCCGCGAGTTCTATGCCGCAGTGATGAACGACACCGCCGCGCGCCAGCCGCTGGTCCTGTTCTCCGCCGAGGGCGGGATGGATATCGAGGAACTGGCGCAAAGCCGGCCGGAGGCGATCTGCCGGATCGCCGTGGATATCGAAAAGGGCCTGGATGCCCGCCAGGTCGGCGCCGCGCTGGCGGCGGTCGACCTCGGTGCGCAGCGCGACGCGGTCGCGGAGCTGCTGGTGCGCCTGTACGAGGTCTATCTGCAGCGCGATGCCGAGCTGGTGGAAATCAACCCGCTGGCGGTACTGGCCGATGGTTCCCTGGTGGCGCTGGACTGCAAGTTCCGTATCGACGATTCGGCCGCCTTTCGCCAGACCGAGCAACTGGCGCAGGGCACGCCGGAGCCGCGCAGCGAACTGGAGGCTCGTGGCGCCGAACTGGGGTTCAAGTACATCGAGCTGGACGGCGAGGTCGGCCTGCTGGCCAACGGTGCCGGGTTGACCATGACCACCATGGACGTGATCGCCCACTGCGGGGGCCGTGCGGCGAACTTTCTGGAAATCGGCGGCGACGCCTACACCAAGGCGACGCCGGCCCTGGAGCTGGTGCTCGCCAATCCGAAGGTGAAGAGCCTGGTGGTGAACTTCTGCGGGGCCTTCGCGCGTACCGACGTGATGACCCAGGGCGTGGTGGACGCCTGGGCGACGCTGCGGCCGACGGTGCCGGTGTTCTTCTCGATCCACGGCACCGGCGAGGAGGAAGCGGTGGCGATCCTTCAGCAGCACCTGGGTATCGAGCCCTATGACCGGATGGAAGACGCGGTGCAGGCCGCGGTGGAGGCTGCCCGATGATTCTGAGAAAACAGCACAGCGTTCTGATCCAGGGGATCACCGGCCGTCAGGGCCGTTTCTGGAGCGCGAAGATGCAGGAGTACGGCACCCGTATCGTCGGCGGGGTCAATCCCAAGCAGGCCGGCGAGACCTGCTGCGACGTACCGGTGTTCGCGTCGGCCAGGGAGGCTGCCGATGAACTGGGCGGCATCGACCTGTCGGTGATGTTCATTCCCCCGGTGTCGGCCAGGGACGCCGCCATCGATGCCATCGAGGCCGGGGTTCGCCAGCTGGTGGTGCTCACCGAGCACATTCCCGCGCAGGACGTGATGCGCATCCATGCCGCCGCGCGCCACCACGGCACACGCATCGTCGGGCCGAACACCGCGGGCATCGTCACGCCCGGCGAGGCGTTCGCCGGGATCATGCCGGCCTTCAATCGGCGCGTATTCATGCCCGGCGACATCGGCGTGATCTCGCGCTCCGGCAGCCTCGGCACGCTGATCTGCCTGAACCTGGTGAATGCCGGTTTCGGCCAGTCCGCGTTTCTCGGCATCGGCGGGGACCCGATGCTTGGCACCACCACCGTCGAGGCGCTGCGCGCGCTGCAGGCCGACGAGCGCACGCGGGCCATCGTCATCGTCGGCGAGATCGGCGGCGCGATGGAGGAGGAGGCTGCCGACGCGCTGCGCGAGGTGGGCAAGCCGGTGGTTTCCTTCATCGCCGGCCGCGCCTCGCCACCGGGCAAGAAGATGGGGCATGCCGGCGCCATCGTGATGGGCGACCAGGGCAGCTACCGCTCCAAGCGCGAACGCCTGGAAACCGGCGGCGCGCAGGTGGTCGATACCCCCGGCCAGATCGCCGACGCGCTGCGGCAGGCCCTGGCCCGCGCATGAACCAACGTCTGCAAGGAGATCGTTGAACGGAGTCAGCAACCGGGGAATGCCTCGCCCCGATCGGCCTGAAGATCAATAACAAGACAGGCGGGACCGCCCATGCGGTTCCCGCGCAGGAGAATACCGATGCCCGCTGAAAGCAACCGCTTCACCGTCATTCCACGTCCTGCCTCCTCTTCCCCGCAACGAACGCCGTTGCCCCGTCGCCTGCGTCTGCTCTGGGCGACGTTCGCGGCCGCACTGATCGGTGCGTCCAGCCATGCGCTGCTGCCGCCGCCATTGCAGGACAGTCCCTCGCACCAGCCTTGAGTTGTAACCCGGCGCCTGCGCGCGCCGGGTGTTCCCGGCTTTTTCTTTCGGCACTCACAGGTGAAAAACAACAATGAACACCACACCTCCCTCGGCGGCCGTAGGGCCGCGCGTGAAGAATCCTGCTACCCACACCGGCCTCGACGGCTTCCGCGGTCGCGTGCGCGGGCGGGTCCTGCTGCTGCTCTGCGCGATGTACTTCATTACCTACGTCGACCGGGTGAACATCGCCACCGCGGCGCCGTTCATCAAGCAGGACCTCGGGCTTTCCAACAGCGAACTGGGCATGGTGCTCTCGGCCTTTGCCATCCCCTATGCGTTCTTCCAGATATTCGGCGGCCTGCTCGGCGACCGTTTCGGCCCGCGCAAGGTGCTCACCGTCGTCGGCATCATCTGGGCGATCGCCACCGCCGCCACCGGCTTCTCGATCGGCCTCGCCTCGCTGTTCGCCGCGCGCCTGGCGCTGGGCTTCGGCGAAGGGGCGACCTTCCCGACGGCCACCCACGCCATGGCGAAATGGATGCCGCCGGATCGCCGCGGCTTCGCCCAGGGCATCACCCATGCCGCGTCACGCCTGGGCAACGCGGTCACGCCGCTGCTGGTGGCCGGCTGCATCGCGCTCTACGACTGGCGCCTGAGCTTCTGGCTGTTCGGTGCCATCAGCCTGATCTGGGTGTTCTTCTGGAACCGCGAATTCCGCGATTCGCCCTCGGACCACCCCAAGATGACCCAGGCCGAGCTGGACGAGCTGCCGCGCGAGCAGTGGAAGCACGAACACAAGCGCGTGCCCTGGCGGATGCTGCTCAAACGCATCCTGCCGGTGACCTTCGTCGACTTCTGCTACGGCTGGTCGCTGTGGGTGTTCCTCACCTGGATTCCATCGTTCTTCGAGAAGAGCTACGGGCTGGACCTGAAGAACTTCGCGCTGTTCACCACCCTGGTGCTGTGCGCCGGGGTGGTCGGCGACACCCTCGGCGGCATGCTCTCCGACAGCCTTCTGCGCCGCACCAACAGCCTCAAGCTCGCTCGCCGCACCAATCTGGTGGTCGGCTTGCTCGGCTCGCTGGTGTTCATCATGCCGGTGCTGTTTATCCACGACCTGTGGGTCGCGGCGATCTGCCTGTCGCTGTCGTTCTTCTTCCTGGAACTTACCAACGCGGTGCTCTGGGCGATCCCGATGGATATCGCGCCACGTCATTCCGGGGTCGGCGGCGGGCTGATGAACACCGGTTTCGGCATCGCCGGAATCCTTTCGCCGATGCTCTTCGGTTTCATGCTCGATCTCACCAGCAGCTGGACGATTCCGTTCGCGGTGTCCGCCACGCTGCTGTTCATCGGCGCCATGGTGTCGCTGGGGATCGATCCGCGACCGATGGCGGAGGAACCGCAACAGGCGCCCGCCTGATTAGTCGCCCGGCGTTGGCGAATAGCACCGGCGCCGGGCGTTTTCTGATAACCCGGACAAGGAGAAACAGATGGAACACGACCAGGCCGCAGAGGCCCATGACGCCACGCGCCGACGCTTGCTGAAAGCCCTCGGAGTGGCTGGCGCCAGCGCGCTGGCCGGAGCCCCGGCATTCTCCGCGCTGGCTGCCGGCACCCAGGTGACGCTGCCGTTCGATAATGGCGAGCGCGATTTGCTCAGCTTTCCGCAGAAGCGCCCGATGATTGTGCTGACCAGCCGGCCGCCGCAGCTGGAAACGCCGTTCTCGGTGTTCAATCAGGGGCTGATCACGCCCAACGACGCCTTCTTCGTGCGCTACCACTGGGCAGCGCTGCCGACCTCCATCGACCCGCAGGCCTACCGGCTGAAGGTCGGCGGCAAGGTCGGGACGCCGCTCGAACTGTCCCTGGACGAGATAAAGAAGCTGGCCGATCCGCTCGAGGTGGTGGCGGTGAACCAGTGTTCGGGCAACAGCCGCGGGCACTTCCAGCCACGGGTGAATGGCGGCCAGCTGTCGAACGGCGCGATGGGCAACGCGCGCTGGACCGGCGTACCGCTCAAGGCACTACTGGACAAGGCGGGCGTACAGGCCGCGGCGCGGCAGGTGACGTTCAATGGCATGGATAAACCGCCGCTGGGCAACGGACCGGACTTCGTCAAGGCGCTGGACCTGGACCACGCGCTGGACGGCGAGGTAATGCTCGCCTGGGCGATGAACGGGGAAGATTTGCCACTGCTCAACGGTTACCCGCTGCGCCTGGTGGTCCCCGGCTATTACGGCACCTACTGGGTGAAGCATCTCGACAACATCGAGGTGATCGACGGGGAGTTCGATGGCTTCTGGATGAGCAAGGCCTATCGTATTCCCGACAATGCCTGCGGTTGCGTGCCGCCCGGCACCGCGCCGGAAAAGACCGTCCCTATCAACCGCTTCTCCATCCGCTCGTTCATCACCAGCCTTCAGGACGGTGCGCAGGTGCCGGTCGGACGCGCCACCCAGGTTCGTGGCATCGCCTTCGACGGCGGCTACGGCATCACCGAGGTGGAGTTCTCCGCCGACGACGGCGCCTCCTGGCAGAAAGCTCAACTGGGCAAGGATCTGGGCCGCTATTCGTTCCGCGAATGGACGGCGAGCTTCACGCCGCCCAGGCAGGGCGACTATGCGCTGAAAGTGCGTGCGCTCAACCGGATCGGCCAGCAGCAGCCGCTGCAAGCGCAGTGGAATCCGGCCGGCTATCTGCGCAACGTGGTGGAGACCACCCGAGTGGTGGCCGCATGAGGAGTACCGCCATGCATTCACGATTCCTCGGCGCGCTGGCACTCGCCGCCGCCTGTGCGCCGCTGACCGCCACCGCACTGCAGGTCACGCTGCCGGCGGAAACCGCGGTGTACGTGCCCAGCGAGCTGCCGGGCTATCAACTGGTGCAGCAGAACTGCCTGATCTGCCATTCGGCGCAGTACGTCCTGACGCAGCCGCGAACCCTGCCGCGCAGCTATTGGCAAGCCACCGTCGAGAAGATGAGCAAGGCCTTCGGCGCACCCTTTCCCGAGCAGGACAGCGCCGCGATGGTGGATTACCTGAGCAGGACCTACGGCGCCGAACGCCCGGCCGCGGCGGCGCCCTAGGGCGCCCTGGGCGGCGGTCGCGTGGCGCGCCATGCGGCATCGCCGCGCAGGGGGCTTCTGGCTGTCGGCGCGAGGCTGTGCCAGACGCCGCGCCGATCGCCGCCGGGCCTGCGTTTGGCCCAGGGGAAGCCCTGCCGGCGGTCGCCTGCCGTGGAGAAAAAACCGTAACTCTTGTTGCGAATCAAGTGCAGTTGCCAGTGGCATGCCCGTATAATTCTGCCGCGAATCTTCGACGACGAGAGGAACGGCTAGATGACGGTACGGTTTTCCACGGCACTGACACGGCTTTGCAGCGCAAGCGTCCTGAGCATCGGCCTGTCGGCCGCGACGGGCGCCTGGGCCGACGATCCGGTCACGCTGACGCTCTATAACGGCCAGCATGAAGCGACCGGCGTCGCCGTTGCCGAGGCCTTCGAGAAGAAGACCGGAATCAAGGTTCAGATTCGCAAGGGTGGCGGTGGCCAGTTGGCCAACCAGATCGCGGAGGAGGGTTCCCGCTCGCCCGCCGACCTCATCTACACCGAGGAAGCGCCGCCGCTGATCAAGCTGGCCAATCAGGGGCTGCTGGCGAAGGTCGACGACGCCACCCTGGCGCAGATCGACCCGCAATTCTCCGACAAGAATGGCAACTGGCTGGGCATCACCGCCCGCGTCCGCGTCATGGCTTACAACCCCAAGGAAATCAGCGAGCAGGACCTGCCCGCCAGCGTGCTGGACGTCGCCGGCCCGGAGTGGAGCGGCAAGATCGGCTTCGTGCCGAGCAGCGGCGAGTTTCTCGGCCAGGTCGCGGCGATCATCAAGCTCAACGGCCGCGAAGCCGCCGAGGACTGGTTGACCGGCCTCAAGGCGTTCGGTGCCACCTACACCAACAACGTGGTGGCGATGAAGGCGGTGGAGAACGGCGAAATCTCCGCGGCGCTGATCAACAGTTATTACTGGGCGGCGCTGAAGAAGGAAAAGGGCGAGCTCAACACCAAGCTCTACTACTTCGACAATGGCGATGCGGGCGGGCTGGTCAGCGTGTCCGGCGCGGCCGTGGTGAAAGCCAGCAAGCATCCGAAGGAGGCCCAGCAGTTCCTCGAATTCATGGTCAGCGAGGAAGGCCAGAAGGCCATCCTCAGCAAGTCGGCCGAGTACCCGATGAACAGCAACGTGCCGGCCGATCCGCTGCTCAAGCCGTATAGCGAACTGCGCCCGCCGAAACTGACCGCGTCTGACATCGGCCTGGCCGAGGACGCCCTCGAACTCGAACGCGAAGTCGGGCTGAACTGAACATGCAGGTCGAAGCGGCAGATGGCCTGGTGACTCCCGTGAGTGTCCGCGCGGTGTCGCGTCATCGGGCGCCGCCATTCTGGCTGCAGGTTCCGGTGCTGTTGCTGGTGCTGGTCGCGGCACTGCCGCTGTTCTATGTCGCGGTGAAGAGCTGGGAGTCCGGCTGGCACGCCGCCTGGCAACTGCTCTGGCGACCCTTCGTCTTCGGCCTGCTGGCCAACACCCTGAAACTGATGGTGCTGGTGACCGTCGGCTGCGCGCTGCTCGGCCTGCTGCTGGCCTGGTGCATCGAGCGCAGCGACCTGCGCGGCAGCCGCCAGTGGAACGTGCTGCTGTGCCTGCCGTTCGCCATCCCCGCCTTCGTCAGCGGCTTCACCTGGATTTCCATCAGCCCGGTGTTCGAGGGCCTGGGCGGCACCGTCCTGGTGATGATCCTGTCGAAATACCCGCTGATCTACCTGCCGGTGGCCGCCACCTTGCGCAGTCTCGATCCGGCGCTGGAAGAATCGGCGCGGATGCTCGGCTACAGCCGCGCCCAGGTGTTCTGGCGGGTGACCCTGCCGCTGCTGCGGCCGACCCTGTTCGGCACCAGCCTGCTGGTGGCGCTGCACATGCTGGTGGAGTTCGGCGCGCCGTCGATCATGCGCTACCAGACCTTCACCACGGCGATCTATCAGCAGTTCGAGCTGGAGTTCAGCAACACCAACGCGGCGATGCTGTCGGCGCTGCTGCTGGCGTTGTGCATGGTCCTGCTGTGGCTGGAGTTCCGCCTGCGCGGTCGCGGCTATGCGCGGACCGGGCAGGGCGTGGCGCGGCGTTCGGCGCCGGTGCGCCTGGGGCGTTGGGGCCTGCCGGTGCAGGCGATGATGCTGGGGCTGGTGGCGATCGGTTGCGGCACGCCGCTGGTGATGCTGGGCTTCTGGATAGTCGAGGGCAGCTCGGCCAGTTTCCCGCTGATGAAGATTCTCGAAACGCTCGGCTCGTCGCTGTCGCTGGCCTTCGGCGGCGCGCTGATCAGCGTGCTGCTGGCGGTGCCGATCGGCCTGCTGGTGGTGCGTTACCGTGGCCGCCTGGCGACGCTTGGCGAGCGCTTGCCGGTGCTGCTGCACGCGCTGCCCGGCCTGGTGATCGCGCTGTCGCTGGTGTTCTTCTCGCTGCGCTACCTGCCGGCGTTGTACCAGACCACCAGCCTGCTGCTGATCGCCTACGCGCTGTTGTTCATGCCGATGGCGCAGTCGCCGATCCGGGTGGCGCTGGAAAAAGCCTCGCCGCAGCTGGAGGAGGCCGCCCGTACGCTCGGCTACACGCAGTTGCTGGCTTTTCTCAAGGTGACCCTGCCGATCATCTTCCCGGCCATCGCCGCCGGCTTCGTGCTGGTCTTCCTCGATACCATGAAGGAGCTGACCGCCACGCTGGTGCTCGGCCCCACCGGGCTGGACACGCTGGCGACGGCCGTCTGGTCGCACACCGGCAACCTCGAGTACGCGGCGGCGGCGCCTTACGCGGCGCTGATCGTGCTCTGCTCGGGCCTGCCGGTCTACCTGATGACCACCCGCGCCTATCGCGGGCGGAGCGGCGATGCGCGCTGAGTCGGCGTCCGCTGTCGATACTCGTTTTTCCGCCGGTCGCCCCGTCGTGGCGCCGGCCTGCGAAGCCTGCCCGGACACCGCGGCAGGTCGCCTGCATCCACGCCTCCGTCAGAGTGGCGGCCACGGCAGTCGCTCCTGCGACTGCTGCATGCCCGGTGTGTCAGCGAAGTCCTTCTGACTGGAGTTTCGAACATGTCCTTCACCCGTAGACAGATTCTTGGCGGCCTCGTCGGCCTTGGTGTGGTCGGTCTCGGCGCCGGTGGCGTGCGCTACTGGCTGGGCAAGCCGATGTTCGCCGACACCCACGATTACGAGCTGATCGCCGCGCCGGTCGACCTGGAGCTGGTCGCCGGGCACAGCACGCCTGCCTGGGGCTACAACGGCCAGGCACCGGGCATGGAGCTGCGCGTGCGCCAGGGCGACTGGCTGCGGGTGCGTTTCGTCAACCAGTTGGAGCAGGACACCACCGTCCACTGGCACGGCATCCGCCTGCCGCTGGAAATGGACGGCGTGCCCTACCTGTCTCAGCTGCCGGTGAAGAAGGGCGAGTATTTCGACTACCGCTTCCTGGTCAAGGACGCCGGCAGCTACTGGTATCACCCGCACACCAGCAGCAGCGAGCAGCTCGGCCGCGGTTTGGTCGGCCCGCTGATCGTCGAGGAGCGCGAGCCGAGCGGCTTCCAGCACGATCACACGCTGGTGCTGAAAACCTGGCACATCGACGAGGAGGGCGCGTTCACCGCCTTCAGCGTGCCGCGGGAGGCGGCCCGTGAGGGCACCCGCGGGCGTCTGACGACGATCAACGGCAAGCCGACGCCGACCCTCGAGCTGCCGTCCGGCCAGGTGGTGCGCCTGCGCCTGCTGAACCTCGACAATACCGTTACCTACCGGCTGAACATGCCGGAGGCCGACGTGCGCATCTATGCGCTGGACGGCCACCCGGTCGAGCCGCGCCCGCTGGGCGAGGAATACTGGCTCGGGCCTGGCATGCGTATCGATTTGGCGCTGAAGGTGCCGGAGGCCGGCGTCGAGCTGCCGCTGCGCAACGGCCCGCTGCGCCTGGCTACCTTCAAGGGACTGGCCAGCGAGCAGCCGGCCGGCGAATGGCCCGCCGCGCTGCCGGCCAACCCGGTTCCGGAGCCGGACCTGGAAAAGGCCGAGACCATCGGCTTCAACTTCGAATGGTCGGCGACGCTGGCCAAACCCAACGACAAGGGCCCGGCTAAGTACTGGCAGATCAACGGCCAGGCCTGGGACATCAGCGACAAGACCTGTACCGACCGGCCGATCGCCACGCTGAAAAAGGACGGGCACTACATCTTCGAGCTGCGCAACATGGCCCAGTACCAGCACCCGATCCATTTGCACGGCATGGCCTTCAAGGTGATCTCGTCGAACCGGCGCAAGATCATCCCGTACTTCACCGACACCTTCCTGCTGGGCAAGAACGAGACGGCGCGCGTGGCGCTGGTGGCCGATAATCCGGGGACCTGGATGTTCCACTGCCATGTCATCGATCACATGGAAACCGGCCTGATGGCCGCCATCGCCGTGGTGTGAGCCGCCTATGAAGAACCCGATCATCGTCGACCGCAGCCAGGACCAGCGCTTCATGGGCGAGGCCCTGGCGCTCGCCGCACAGGGCGCGGCCCTCGGCGAGGTGCCGGTGGGCGCGCTGCTGGTGCGGGACGGCGAGGTGATCGGCAGCGGTTTCAACTGCCCGATCTCCCGTCACGACCCCAGCGCCCACGCCGAGATGGTGGCCATCCGCGCCGCCGCCGAGGCCGTGCAGAACTACCGGCTGCCGGGCAGCACGCTGTACGTGACGCTGGAGCCGTGCAGCATGTGCGCCGGGTTGATCGTGCACGCCCGCATCCAGCGCGTGGTGTTCGGCGCCGCCGAGCCGCGCGCCGGCGTCGCGCTGAGCCGTGGCCAGTTCTTCGCCCAGGACTTCCTCAACCACCGCGTGATGGTGGAGGGTGGCGTGCTGGCGGAGGAATGCGGCGCCGTGCTCAAGGCCTTCTTCAAGGCGCGCCGGGACTGAGTTTGGTGCGCTTCGGCGGATGGAAGCTCGCGCGGCGCCGGACCTACAGCGGCGGCGTCTGCCGGTCGAGGACCTCGTCCTTGGCGACGCCGGGTACGTGCAGGCCGCTCTCGACGATCTGGTTGGATTCCATCTGCGGCTGCGTCACCCAGGTGAGGATGTCGTAGTAGCGGCGGATGTTGGCGACGAACTGCACCGCCTCGCCGCCGCGGGCGTAGCCGTAGCGGGTCTTGCTGTACCACTGCTTCTGCGCCAGGCGCGGCAGCATCTTCTTCACGTCCAGCCACTTGTTCGGGTCCAGCCCCTCGGCCTCGGCGAGCTTGCGCGCGTCGGACAGGTGGGCGATGCCGACGTTGTACGCGGCGAGCGCGAACCAGGTGCGGTCGGGTTCGGTAAGGTCGTCGGCGAGGCCTTCGTGGATCTGCGCGAAGTACTTGCTGCCGCCGATGATGCTCTGCCGTGGGTCGAGGCGGTTGGCCACGCCCATCGCCTGGGCGGTGCCGAGCGTCAGCATCATCATCCCGCGCACGCCGGTCTTGGAGGTGGCATCGGGTTGCCACAGCGACTCCTGGTAACCGATCGCCGCCAGCAGCCGCCAGTCGACCTTCTCCGTCTGCGCCGCCTTGCGGAAATGCTGCTCGTAGCGCGGCAGGCGCTGCTGCAGGTGGGTGGCGAAGGTGTAGGCGCCGACGTAGCCGAGCACGTCGACGTGGCCGTAGTAGCGCTCCTTCAGGCGTTGCAGGGTGCCGTTCTTCTCGACCCTGCCGATGAACTGGTCCACCTCGTCGAGCAGGCTGCGGTCGCCGCCGCCAGCCACCGCCCACGCCAGGCTGCGCGCATCGCCGAGGTCGAAGGCCACGCGTACGTTGGAGAAATACACCTGGTTCATCGCCAGCTCGTTGGAGTCGACCAGGGTCAGGTCGATCTGCCCCTCGTCGACCATCCGCAGCAGGTCGACCACCTCCACCGCGTCGGATACCTCGTAGTTGAGCTCCGGGTACTGCAGCTTCAGCTCGCCGAGCTGCTCGGCATGGCTGCTGCCCTTGAGCACCAGAATCCGCTTGCCGATCAGGTCTTCGGGGCGGGTAGGGCGTTGCTGGCCGTTGCGGTAGATGACCTGCGGGGTAACGGCGAGGTAGGGCACGGAAAAGCTGGCCTGGCCCTGGCGGCCCTCGGTGGCGACCAGACCGGCGGCGGCCAGCTCGGGGCCGGCGGGGTTGTTCAGGCGGATGAACAGGTCGTCGAGGTTGTCGGCGGTTTCGATCTGCAGCTTGACGCCGAGGTCCTCGGCGAAGCGCTTGACCAGCTCGTACTCGAAGCCGGTCTCGCCGTTGCGGTCTTCGAAGTAGGTGGCCGGGCTGTTGCGGGTGACCACCCGCAGCACGCCTTCATCCTTTATACGCTCGAGTGCCGACGGCCTGGGAGCCGGCGCGTCGTCGTCGCTGCAGCCCGTCAGCGACAGGACGATACCCGCCGCCAGGAGGCCGATGAGACAGCGTGTGCGCAACGCCATGAATGAAAACATCGGCGCAGTATACGCAATGGCGTAGCGCCGCCATATCTGGACAGGCAGCAGGCGCTCTGCTAGGCGCAAGTGCCGGTCGCCGGCGGCTTTGCGAGCACCGGCTTTGGCCTCATGCGGCCGGTATAGGGTAGAATGCGCGCCTCCCAACGCTCCCCCTTCCGAGGCTGTCCCGACGATGTTGATTCTGCGCGGCGCTCCCGCCCTTTCTGCCTTTCGCCACGGCAAATTGCTCGAGCAACTGACCTCCAGGGTCCCCGCCGTGACCGGGCTGTATGCCGAATTCGCGCATTTCGCCGACGTTGCCGGCGCACTGACCGCGGACGAGGAGCAGGTCCTGGCGCGCCTGCTCAAGTACGGGCCGAGCGTGCCGGTGCAGGAGCCCAGCGGGCGGCTGTTCCTCTGCGTACCGCGCTTCGGCACCATCTCGCCCTGGTCGAGCAAGGCCAGCGACATCGCCCGCAATTGCGGCCTGGCGAAGATCGAGCGCCTGGAGCGCGGCATCGCCTACTACGTCGCCGGCGAGCTTGGCGAGGCCGAGATCGAGCAGGTCGCCGCGCTGCTGCACGACCGCATGACCCAGTTGGTGCTGGGCCGCATGGAGGACGCCAGCAACCTGTTCAGCCACGCCGAACCCAAGCCGCTGACCGCCGTGGACATCCTCGGCGGCGGCCGCGCGGCGCTGGAGAAGGCCAACGTCGAACTGGGCCTGGCCCTGGCCGAGGACGAGATCGATTACCTGGTCAATGCGTTCCAGGGCCTTGCGCGCAACCCGCACGACATCGAACTGATGATGTTCGCCCAGGCCAACTCCGAGCATTGCCGCCACAAGATCTTCAATGCCAGCTGGGACATCGATGGCGAGAGCCAGGAAAAGTCGCTGTTCGGCATGATCAAGAACACCTACCAGATGCACAGCGAGAACGTGCTGTCCGCTTATAAGGACAACGCCTCGGTGATCGTCGGACACACCGCCGGGCGCTTCTTCCCCAATCCCGAAACCCGCCAGTACGGCGCGGTGCAGGAGCCGGTGCACATCCTGATGAAGGTGGAAACCCACAACCACCCGACCGCCATCTCGCCGTTCTCCGGTGCGTCCACCGGCTCCGGCGGCGAGATTCGCGACGAGGGCGCCACCGGTCGCGGCGCCAAGCCGAAGGCCGGCCTGACCGGCTTCACCGTTTCCAACCTGAACATCCCCGGTTTCGAACAGCCCTGGGAGGTGCCCTACGGCAAGCCCGAGCGCATCGTCACGCCGCTGGACATCATGATCGAAGGCCCGCTGGGCGGCGCCGCGTTCAACAACGAATTCGGCCGTCCGGCGCTGACCGGCTACTTCCGTACCTTCGAGCAATCGATCGCCACGCCGCACGGCGACGAAGTGCGCGGCTACCACAAGCCGATCATGCTCGCAGGCGGCATGGGCAACATCCGCGAAGACCACGTGCAGAAGGGCGAGATCACCGTCGGCGCTAAGCTGATCGTGCTCGGCGGCCCGGCCATGCTGATCGGCCTGGGCGGCGGCGCCGCTTCCTCGGTCGCCACCGGCGCCAGCTCGGCGGACCTGGATTTCGCCTCGGTGCAGCGCGAGAACCCGGAGATGGAACGCCGCTGCCAGGAGGTCATCGACCGCTGCTGGCAACTGGGCGACGCCAACCCCATCGCCTTCATCCATGACGTCGGCGCCGGTGGTATTTCCAACGCCTTCCCGGAGTTGGTCAACGACGGCGGCCGCGGTGGCCGCTTCGAACTGCGCAACGTGCCCAACGACGAGCCGGGCATGGCCCCGCACGAGATCTGGAGCAACGAGTCCCAGGAGCGTTACGTGCTGGCCGTCAGCGCCAAGGACTTCGAGCGCTTCCAGGCCATCTGCGAGCGCGAGCGCTGCCCGTTCGCGGTGGTCGGCGAGGCCACCGAAGCGCCGCACCTGACCGTCACCGACCGCCATTTCGGCAACACCCCGGTGGACATGCCGCTGGAAGTGCTGCTCGGCAAGCCGCCGCGCATGCACCGTTCGGTCACCCGTGAAGCCGAGCTGGGCGATGACTTCTCCGCCGCCAGCGTCGCCCTCGAGGACGCCGTCAGCCGGGTGCTGCACCACCCGGCGGTGGCCAGCAAGAGCTTCCTGATCACCATCGGCGACCGCAGCATCACCGGCCTCGTCGCCCGCGACCAGATGGTCGGCCCGTGGCAGGTGCCGGTGGCCGATGTGGCCGTGACCGCCACCAGTTTCGACGTCTATACCGGCGAAGCCATGGCGATGGGCGAGCGCACCCCGCTGGCGCTGCTCGACGCCGCCGCCTCCGGGCGCATGGCGATCGGCGAGACGCTGACCAACATCGCCGCCTCGCGCATCGAGAAGATTTCCGACATCAAGCTGTCCGCCAACTGGATGGCCGCCGCTGGCCATCCGGGTGAAGACGCGCGCCTGTACGACACCGTGAAAGCGGTCGGCATGGAGCTGTGCCCGGCGCTCGGCATCACCATTCCGGTGGGCAAGGACTCCATGTCGATGAAGACCAGGTGGCAGGATGAGGGCGCCGAGAAGAGCGTGACCTCGCCGCTGTCGCTGATCGTCACCGGCTTCGCCCCGGTCACCGACATTCGCCAGACCCTGACCCCGCAACTGCGCCTGGACAAGGGCGAGACCGACCTGATCCTGATCGACCTCGGTCGCGGGCAGAACCGCATGGGCGCCTCGATCCTCGCCCAGGTCTACGGCAAGATCGGCCGCCAGGCGCCCGACGTCGACGACGCCGAGGACCTCAAGGCGTTCTTCGCGGTGATCCAGGGCCTCAACGCCGATGGTCACCTGCTGGCCTACCACGACCGTTCCGACGGCGGCCTGCTGGCCACCGCGCTGGAAATGGCCTTCGCCGGCCACTGCGGCCTGCAACTCACCCTCGATGCCCTCGCCGACAGCGCCGATGGTCTCGCCGCCGTGCTCTTCAACGAGGAACTCGGTGCGCTGATCCAGGTTCGCCAGGACGCTACTCCGGACGTGCTGGCGCAGTTCAGCGCGGCTGGCCTGGGCGACTGCGTGGCGGTGATCGGCCAGCCGGTCAACGGCAGCAGCGAGGTGACCTTCACCTACGACGGCGAGTCGATCTACAGCGGCGACCGTCGCCTGCTGCAGCGCGCGTGGAGCGAGACCAGCTACCGCATCCAGCGCCTGCGCGACAACGCCGATTGCGCCGAGCAGGAGTTCGACAGCCTGCTCGAGGAGGAGAACCCCGGCCTCTCGGTGAAGCTCGCCTTCGACGTCAACGACGACATCGCCGCGCCTTACATCAAGAAGGGCGTGCGGCCGAAAGTGGCGGTGCTGCGCGAGCAGGGGGTCAACGGCCAGGTGGAAATGGCCGCGGCGTTCGACCGTGCCGGCTTCGCCGCCCTCGACGTGCACATGAGCGACATCCTCGCCGGTCGCGTCGACCTCGAGGAATTCAAAGGTCTGGTGGCCTGCGGCGGCTTCTCCTACGGCGACGTCCTCGGCGCCGGCGAGGGCTGGGCCAAGTCAGTGCTGTTCAACAACCGCGCGCGCGACGCCTTCCAGGGCTTCTTCGAGCGCAAGGACAGCTTCGCCCTGGGCGTCTGCAACGGTTGCCAGATGATGTCGAACCTGCATGAGCTGATCCCCGGCACCGAGTTCTGGCCGCACTTCGTGCGCAACCGCTCGGAGCAGTTCGAGGCGCGTGTGGCAATGGTGCAGATCCAGGAGTCGGCGTCGATCCTGCTGCGCGGCATGGCCGGTTCGCGGATGCCCATCGCCATCGCCCACGGCGAAGGTCATGCGGAGTTCGAGAGCGAGGAGGCGCTGCTCGAGGCCGACCTGTCCGGCTGCGTGTCGATGCGTTTCGTCGACAATCACGGCAAGGTCACCGAGCGCTATCCGGCCAACCCGAACGGCTCACCGCGCGGCATCACCGGCCTGACCAGCCGCGACGGCCGCGTCACCATCCTCATGCCGCACCCGGAGCGGGTCTTCCGTGCCGTGCAGAACTCCTGGCGCCCGGACGACTGGCAGGAAGACGGCGGCTGGCTGCGCCTGTTCCGCAACGCGCGGGTCTGGGTCGACTGAAACCGGGGGAGTACCGCGTACTCCCTCCGTTCCACCACGGCGACGACGGTATCCGGCATGTACAAGCTGTGCTTTTACGTTCCAGACACTCACCTGGAGAGCGTCAAGCAGGCGGTTTTCCAGGCCGGCGGTGGACGCATCGGCGATTACGACCAGTGCTGCTGGCAGGTGCTTGGCGAGGGGCAGTTCCGTGCCTTGCCGGGCAGCGCGCCGTTCATCGGCGAGGTCGACCGGCTCCAGCGGCTCCCCGAATGGAAGGTCGAACTGGTGGTGGCCGATGCCTCGATCCGCGCCGTGGTCGACGCGCTGAAAAGGGCGCATCCCTACGAAACGCCGGCGTTCGATGTCTGGCGCCTGGAAACCCTGGATTAGACCCCTCTGACGTCGGACCTGCATGCCGTGGTGGCATAATGGCCACCTCAGCATTCGCGTGTCGGTAGTTACGATGCCCCAACTGCTCAGCCCCAGCGAAGCTCGCGCCGAGATCCGCCGTCTGCGCGAGATGATCGCCCACAACACGGACTGGCTCTGGGAAGTCGACGCCCAGGGTCGCTACACGTTCAGCTCCGAACATTGCCGCACGCTGCTCGGCTACACGCCGGAGCAGATGCTCGGGCGCACGCCCTTCGATTTCATGCCGCCCGACGAAGCGGCGCGGGTCGGCCAGGTGTTCCTCGAAATCGTTGCCGAGCGGCGGCCGTTCTCCGGCCTGGTGAACCGCAACCTGTGCGCCGATGGCAGTCTGGTGGTGCTGGAAACCAGCGGCATTCCGCTGTTCGACGAGCACGGCGAGTTCCGTGGCTACCGTGGCATCGACCGCGACATCACCCAGGGCATAGGCCTGCTCGGCCAGCGCAGCGTGCAGCTGGAGGCGCTGTATGCCGCGGCGCCGGTCGCGCTCGGCCTGATCGACCGGCAAGCCCATGTGGTGATCGCCAACCGTGCGCTGGCCGCGCTGCTGGGCGATTCGCTGAATCGGCTGGTGGGCCGGCCGATCGCCGATTTCCTCCCGGAGGATCAGCTGGATGTCGCGCGCTGCTTCGTTCGCCTGGATGCCGGCGAGACGCTGGCGGACCTCGAGCTGGACTGGCGCGGGCGTCATCATCAGGTCGGCCTGCAGGGCGTGCGCGACCCGGCAGGGCAGGTGATCGGCCTGACCCTGGCGCTCACCGACGTCACCGAGCAGTACCGGATGCGCGAGCAACTGGCGGCGGCCAACGCGCGGTTGAGCGAGGTCGCCGAGAAGGACTATCTCACCGGCCTGCCCAATCGCCGTCGCTTCGACGAGGCGCTGACGCAGGAGATCGCCCGCGCGCGCCGCGCCGGCCTGCCGTTGTCGCTGCTGATGCTCGATGTCGACCTGTTCAAGCCGTTCAACGACCACTACGGCCATCCGGCCGGGGACGAATGCCTGCGCCGGCTGGCCGAGCTGTTTCGCCAGGTGGTGCGTCCGGGCGATCTGGTCTGCCGTTACGGTGGCGAGGAGTTCAGCGTGATCCTGCCGGGCACGTCGGCCGAGGAGGCGCGGCGGGTCGCCGAGCGTTTGCGCGAGCGGGTCGAGCAGGCCGAGCTGGAGCACGCCTACGCACCGCTTGGCCGGGTCACCGTGAGCCTCGGCGGCGCCTGCCTGCCGGCCGGTGGGGAGTGGCCCGCGGCGGTGCTCACCGATACCGCCGACCGCGCGCTCTACGCGGCGAAGAAGGGCGGACGCAACCGTGTGTGCATCGCCGCCTGCACGGGCGACGACTAGGTCCGGCGTTCGGCCAGCCAGTCCTCCAGCTGCGCGGCGGGCAGCGGGCAGGAGAACAGATAGCCCTGGGCGACGTGGTAGCCCTGCTGCCGGAGAATCTCGTACTGGCTGACGCTCTCGATGCCCTCGGCGACCACCGTCAGCTCCAGGCTCTGGCCGATGTTGATCACCGCGTCACTGAGGGCGCGGCTGGACGCGTCGTTGTCGAGGTCGTCGACGAAGCTCTTGTCCAGCTTCAATTCGCTGATCGGCAGCCGGCGCAGGTAGCTCAGGCTGGAATAGCCGGTGCCGAAGTCGTCCATCGCCAGGCGCACGCCGAGGCTGTAGATGTCGTCGAGGGTCTGCAGAATGCCCGGGTTCACGTCCACCAGCACGCCCTCGGTGATCTCCACGGTGAGGTCGCGCGGCACCAGCCCGTGCACGCGCAGGGCGTCGGCGATGGTCTGCGGCAGGGTCAGGTTGTGGAAGTTGGTCGGCGACAGATTCACCGCGATCGACGGAATCGACAGCCCCTTGCCGCGCCAGTCGGCCAGTTGGCGGCAGGCCTCGTTCAGCGCCCAGTCGCCCAACGCATCGATCAGCCCGCATTCTTCGGCCAGCGGAATGAAGTGCGCCGGCGATACCTCGCCGAGCTGCGGATGGCGCCAGCGTGCCAGCGCTTCGACGCCATGCAGGCTGCCATCGGCGAAGTTCACCTGCGGCTGATAGTGCAGGTGCAGCTCGCCGGCCAGCAGCGCGGCCTTCAGCGCCGCTTCCAGCGCCATGCGTTCCTGGGCGAGGCGGTTCATCTCGTGGCTGAAGAAGCTGAAACAGCCGCGCCCGGCCGCTTTCGCGTGGCCCATGGCGAGGTCGGCATGCTGCAGCAACTGCTCCATGTCGCGGCCGTCCTCGGGATACAGGGCGATGCCGATGCTCGCCGAGGGTGTCAGGCTGCCGCCGCCGACCAGGCAGGGCTCGGCGAGGCGTTGCTGCAGGTCCTCGGCCAGGTCGGTGGCTTGCGCGCCGTCGTGGAAAGGGCAGACCAGGACGAATTCGTCGCCGGACAGGCGACCGACGATGTCGCCGCTGCGGCGTTCCTGCTTCAGGCGCTCGGCGATGATCCGCAGCAGTTCGTCGCCGCAGGGATGGCCGAGGCTGTCGTTGATCTGCTTGAAGCGATCCAGGTCGATGAACAGCACCGCCAGCGACCCGCGTGCCTGCGCCACGCTATCGATGGCGTGTTCGGCTTTGGCTTGCAGCAGGCTGCGATTGGGCAGGCCGGTGAGGCTGTCGTAGGAGGTGATCTGGCGGATTCGCGAGCGGGTTTCCTCGCGCTCCAGGGCCAGCGCGCAGAGGTGCGTGCTGACCTCCACCAGGCGCCGGTGCAGCGCGCTCGGCTCGCGGGATTCGCGGTAGTAGAAGGCGAAGGTGCCGATCACCCGGTCGTCGCTGGACATGATCGGCGTCGACCAGCAGGCGCGCAGCCCCGCCGGCACCATATGCCGGTAGTCGGCCCACAATGGATCGCTGCCGATGTCCCTCACCAGCACGGGCTGGCGGCGAAACGCCGCGGTGCCGCAGGACCCGGCGAACGGCCCTATGGCGGCGCCTTCCAGCGCCTGCGAGTAGGCGGCGGGCAGGCTCGGCGCGGCCAGCGGGTGCAGCTTGCCGTGCTCGTCGACCTGCTGGATCGAGGCGACCACCTGCGGCGCGATGTGCTCCACCTCGCGGCAGACCAGCGCCATCAGCTCGCCCAGCGGCACCTCGCGGACCATCGCCTCGAGCACCTGATGCTGCAGCACCTGGTGGATCTTCGAGTCGGTGATGTCGGTCAGCAGGCTCACGCTGTTGATCAGCCTGCCGTTCTCGTCGAACACCGGGTTGCTGGTCACGCTGCACCAGATGCGCTGGCCGTGGCGGTCGTGCACCAATTCCTCGGCGTGATAGGACAGCCCGCTGGAAAGGCGCTCGCGCAGTGCCTCGATCATCGTCTGCAACTGGTGCGTAGCGATCAGCGGTGCCGGCGTGCGGCCGAGGCTTTCCGCCTGCGAATAGCCGAACAGGGCGCTGAAGCCGTTGTTCACGTAAAGGATGCGCCACTGGCCGTCGGTGATTATCACCGCGCTGTCGGTGCGGTCGGCGGCGAGCGACAGCAGGTGGGTACGCTCGACCTCGCGGCGCTGTTCGGTGATGTCCCTGATGAAGGCGGTGTAGAACACGTTCTCGGCGATCTCGAGGTGGGCGCAGTTCATCGATCCCCAGCGCCGGCTGCCGTCGTGGCGTTCGATCAGTACGTCCTGGGTAAGTGGCGCGGAACCCTCCGCGCGGCGTTGCAACAGGTGCGGCAGCAGGCCGCTTACCGGCCGCCCGAGCACCGTCTCGCGCGGCCGGCCCCAGAGCTGCTCGGCGGCGGCGTTGAACATCACGATGCACCCTTCAGCGTCGACGGTGAGCACCGCGTCGGGACAGCGTTCGAGGGTCTGGGTGCGAACTTCCCCAAGGTGCCGGTCAGTCATCGCGGCTCTCGTCGTCGGGCGGAACCTCGGTCATGGCGTGCCCCTGAGGCGCGCGTTCTTCCAGGCTTCCGCGCAGAAATAGCAAGGATAGACGGCGACGGCCTGCCGGTCAGGTTTTGAAGTGCAGGACCATCCCATTGAGTTCCACGGCCAGGCGCGACAGTTCGTGGCTCGCCGCCGCGGTCTGGTTGGCGCCGGCCGAGGCCTGGGTGGAGAGGTCGCGGATGTTCACCAGATTGCGGTCGACTTCGCGGGCGACCTGCGCCTGCTGCTCGGCGGCGCTGGCGATCACCAGGTTGCGCTCGGTGATCTGGTTCACCGCGGCGAAGATCTCCTCCAGCGTGCGGCTGGTCGCCTGGGTGTTGTGCAGGGTCGAATGGGCGCGCTTGCTGTTCTGCTCCATCGAATTCACCGCGGTATCGGTGTTCGCCTGTATGCCGCCGATCATCTCCTCGATCTCGCGGGTCGACTGCTGGGTGCGGTGGGCGAGGCCGCGCACCTCGTCGGCGACCACCGCGAAACCGCGCCCGGCCTCGCCGGCGCGGGCGGCCTCGATGGCGGCGTTGAGCGCCAGCAGGTTGGTCTGCTCGGAAATCGCGCGGATCACCTCGAGCACCTTGCCGATGTGCCGGGTCTGTTCGGACAGCTCGCGGATCAGCCGCGAGGTGGCCTGCACGTCCTGCGACATGCCGTTGATCTCGTCGATGGTGCACTGCACCTGATCGCGGCTGTGCCGGGCCAACTGGTTCGAGGCGTTGGTCGCCTCCGAGGTGGAGACCGCGTTGCGCGCGACTTCCTCCACGGCGGTGGTCATCTGGTTGACCGCGGTGGCCGCCTGCTCCAGCTCCTGATGCTGCTGGTGCAGGCCGCGATTGCTTTCCTCGGTCACCGCGCTGAGCTCTTCCGCCGCCGAGGCCAACTGGTTGGCCGAACTAGTGATCTGGACGATGGTTTCGCGCTGGCTGTGCTGCATGTGCTGCAGCGAGCGGAACAGCACGCCGATCTCGTTGCTCGAGCCGGTGGCGATGTGGATGGTCAGGTCGCCGGCGGCGATGTGCTCGAAATGCCGGCTGGCTTCGCGCAGCGGCTGGAGAATCTGCCGGGCGATGAACAGCCAGCAGCCGATGGCGAGCAGCAGGCCCAGGCCGATCAGCACGACGGCCTGAATGCGCGCGACTTCGTAGCGCCCGCTGGCGGTCTGCATGATGTCCGCGGTGCGTGTGCCGACGTGTTCGCTGAAGGTCGAGATCGCCTTGTCGAACGCGCCGTTCGCCGCGCGTGCCTTGAGGTTGACCTCGACGTAGCGCGTCGCCGAGCCGCCGTTGAGCGCCTCGAGCTGTTCATCCAGGGCGGCGCTGTAGGTGCCGAAGCTCTGCTCGATGGCCCGGGCCAGTTGCTCGCCTTTCGGGCTCTTTTCCATGTCGATGAACTGGCCGAAGGCTTCACGCGCCTTGGCCGACAGGCTTTTGGTTAGCTCCAGGCTCTGCTTAGCCCTGTCGGTTTCGCCCGCCTGCATTTCCAGGAAGGCGCTCGCCATCGCCAGGCGGGTGCGCAGGAAGTCGACGTAGGTCGCGTCGATCAGGCCGAGCTGGCGGATGCCGACGTCTTCCAGCTCCTGGATCTGCCGGCTGCTGTTGCGCGCATCGTTCCAGGCGGTGGCGGTGGAAACCAGCAGTGCGGTCAGCAGGGCCGCGAGTACCAGCAGCATGCCCGTGCGGACCTTCAGATTGTTCAGCATGCGATTCCTCCCTGAATGTGCCATTTAGTTGGCATCCGATTTCTGCCGCCATACGACTATTCTTTAAATCGCCATCGAGAAAAGTCAATCTTTTATGACGTTATACGTCATTTTTTAATGCCTTCCACGTCATTCGCTTGAACCCTTGGCGCCTTGAAAATGTCCGGTTAATAGGGACTGATGCGTCGAGGTAGCAAATTTGAAAGACAAGGGAATCGCATCGGAAGTGGGCGCGGCCATCGCGGCGCTACGCAAGCAGCAGCGCTTGACGCAGGCGCAGGTCGCCGAGTCGATCAACGTGGAGAAGGAGACGGTCAGTCGCATCGAAACCGGGGTGATTTCCCCGAGCCTGGCGCGCCTTCGGCAAATTGCCGACGTGCTCGGCTGTACGCCGGCGGACCTGTTCCGCCCCGGCTCGCCGGATGCGCTGGATCAGGCGCACAAGATCGTCGAGCTGCTGCAGGGGTTGAACGAAAACGAGCGGGCGATGGTGGTGAGGGTGGTCGGCGAGGTGGCCGGGGCGCTCAGGCAGCGCCCGTGCAAGGAGGCGTGAGAGGCGCGTGGCTCAGGGGCGGATTTCGATCAGCGTGCCGTCCTTGACCAGCGTCCAGATCTCGCGCATGTCATCGTTGGTCAGGGCGATGCAGCCCTCGGTCCAGTCGAGGCTGTTGAAGTACCACTCGGGGTATTCGTCATCGATCGGCGTTCCGTGCAGCATGATCATGCCGCCGGGTTTGACCTTGAGCTCGGAGGCGCGGTCCTTGTCGCGGGCGTTGGGGTAGGAGATGTGCATCGCCAGGTTGTAGCGGTCGCTGGGCTTGCGCCAGTCGATCCAGTAGAAGCCTTCCGGGGTGCGCTTGTCGCCTTCCTGAATCTTCGGCCCGGTGGGTTTCTTGCCCAGTGAGATGCGATAGGACTTGAGGGTCTCGCCCTTGCTGATCAGGTGCAGCCGGTGTTCGGACTTGAGCACCAGCACCTTGTCCACCTGCTTGCCGTCCAGCGTCGAGGTGACGTTGCCCAGGGCGAGGGTGGCGAAGGACAGACAGACAACGGTGAGCAACCAGCGCATCGACGACGAGACCTAGAGAAAGGGGTATTCAAGCTTTTCGGAAGCGCGCCAGCAAGGGTTCCAGCGGCTCGTTGCGTACCGGGAACAGGGCGTTCGGGCGGTCCGCGAAGAACCATTCTAAGGTACGCCCGATGGTCGGAAAAGCCAGCTCCGACCAGGGGATTTCCGCTTCGTGGAAGAGTTTGACCTCGAGGCTTTCGTCGCCGGCGGCAAAATCCAGATCGACCAGTTCCGCGCGGAACAGCATGTACACCTGGCTGATGTGCGGCAGGTCGAACACGGTATAGAGCTGCAGGCCGCTGACCCGTGCGCAGGCTTCCTCCAGGGTTTCCCGGGAGGCCGCCTGTTCGGTGGTTTCGCCGTTCTCCATGAAGCCTGCCGGCAATGTCCAGAAGCCACGGCGCGGCTCGATCGCGCGACGGCAGAGGAGCACCTGTTCGCCCCACACCGGCAGGCAGCCGGCGACTATTCGCGGGTTCTGGTAATGCACGAGCTGGCATTGGTCACAGACGAAACGTGGGCGGTTGTCGCCGGCGGGAATCCGCTCGCTGACCGTACCGCCGCACTGGTTGCAGAATTTCATCCGGTCTCCGGCGTGTTGTTGTGGTGATGCATGGCATCAGGCCCGGAGGGAAAAAGCAACGCCCGCCCGGCGTGGCGTGGCCCGGGTCTTGGGCCGATGCGACAGTTCGTGCCATGATGCCGTCAAACGAAAAAACCGAGAGTGCCCATGCAGGACGAACTGCTCCAGAAGGTAAGGAGCTATACCCCGCTTATTCTGCCCCCCGAGCAGAATTTCCCCGAAGCGGCGGTATTGCTGCCGATCACCCGTAGCGACGAGCCCGAACTGGTGCTCACCCTGCGCGCCAGTGGGTTGTCCACCCACGGCGGCGAAGTCGCCTTTCCCGGCGGTCGTCGCGACCCCGAGGACCAGGACCTGGTCGCCACCGCGTTGCGCGAGGCCGAGGAGGAAATCGGCCTGCCGCCGGGCCTGGTGGAGGTCGTCGGCCCGCTGAGCACGCTGGTCTCGCGCCATCGCATCAAGGTCACGCCGTACGTCGCGGTGGTTCCGGACTACGTCGAGTACGTCGCCAACGACGGCGAGATCGCCGCGGTGTTCAGCGTGCCGCTGAGCTTCTTCCGCGAAGACCCGCGCGAGTTCACCCATCGCATCGACTACCTCGGGCAAAGCTGGTACGTGCCCAGTTATCGCTTCGGCGAGTTCCGCATCTGGGGGCTCACCGCGATCATGATCGTCGAGCTGATGAACCTTCTGTACGACGCCGGCATCGACCTGCACGAGCCGCCGGACACCTTCCTCACCCTGCGCTGAGCCTGGAGAACAATAATGAAGTACCGCCTGGGAGATTCCCGTGTCGACGCTCACCCGCAAAGCTGGGTCGCGCCGAACGCCACGCTGATCGGCAAGGTCCGCCTGGATGCCGGGGCCAGCGTCTGGTTCGGCGCCGTGCTGCGCGGCGACAACGAGCTGATCCATATCGGCGAGAACAGCAATGTGCAGGACGGCACCGTGATGCACACCGATGCGGGCGTGCCGCTGAACATCGGCAAGGGCGTCACCATCGGCCACAACGCCATGCTGCACGGCTGCACGGTCGGCGATTTCAGCCTGATCGGCATCAACGCGGTGCTGCTCAACGGCGCCAGGATCGGCCGCCACTGCATCATCGGCGCCAATACGCTGATCCCCGAGGGCAAGGAAATCCCCGACGGTTCGCTGGTCATGGGATCTCCCGGCAAGGTGGTGCGCGAACTCAGCGAGCAGCAGATGAAGATGCTTGAGGCCAGCGCCGCACACTACGTGCACAACGCCCAGCGCTACGCGCGTGATTTGACCGAGCAGGACGACTGATGCAGGAGTGCCCGCTGAAATCGCCCTGCGTGAACATCTGCGCGCTCGACGAAGACGACCTCTGCACCGGCTGCCAGCGCTCGGCGGCGGAAATCACCCGCTGGTCGCGGATGGACAACGACGAGCGCCGCCAGGTGCTCGCCCGCACCGTCGAACGCGCACGAGCCAAAGGCCTGCTGATCTCGTAAAATCCGCCTCCTTTTTCATTCCCCGCGCCGCTGGCGCCTGCCTGCAAGGAAATCGACATGCCCCGTCTCGGAACCCCGCTCTCGCCGAGCGCCACCCGCGTCCTGCTCTGTGGCTCCGGCGAGCTCGGCAAGGAAGTCGCCATCGAACTGCAGCGTCTGGGCGTCGAGGTGATCGCCGTCGACCGTTATGCCAACGCCCCGGCGATGCAGGTCGCGCACCGCAGCCACGTCATCGACATGCTCGACGGCGCGGCCCTGCGCGCGCTGATCGAGCAGGAGAAGCCGCACTACATCGTTCCCGAGATCGAAGCCATCGCCACCGCGACCCTGGTCGAGCTGGAGGCCGAGGGCTTCACCGTGATCCCCACCGCGCGCGCCGCGCAGCTGACCATGAACCGCGAAGGCATCCGTCGCCTGGCCGCCGAGGAACTTGGCCTGCCGACCTCGCCGTACCGTTTTGCCGACAGCTTCGAGGAGTTCCGCGAGGCCACCGTGGCGCTCGGCTTCCCGTGCCTGATCAAGCCGATCATGAGTTCCTCGGGCAAGGGTCAGAGCGTGCTGAAGAGCGCCGACGACCTGCAGAGCGCCTGGGAATACGCCCAGGCCGGCGGCCGCGCCGGCAAGGGCCGGGTGATCGTCGAGGGCTTCATCGACTTCGACTACGAGATCACCCTGCTCACCGTGCGCCACGCCAGCGGCGTGACCTTCTGCGATCCGGTCGGCCATCGCCAGGCCAAGGGCGACTATCAGGAATCCTGGCAGCCCCAGGCGATGAGCGAGACCGCGCGCGCCGAAGCCGAGCGCATCGCCCTGGCGGTGACCGGCTCGCTGGGCGGCCGCGGGCTGTTCGGTGTCGAGCTGTTCGTGAAAGGCGACATGGTCTGGTTCTGCGAGATTTCCCCGCGCCCGCACGACACCGGCCTGGTCACGCTGATCTCCCAGGATCTCTCCGAATTCGCCCTGCATGCGCGGGCGATCCTCGGCCTGCCGATCCCGGCGATCCGCCAGTTCGGTCCGTCGGCCTCGGCGGTGATCCTGGTGGCCGGCGAGTCGCGCGAGATGAGCTTCGGCAACCTCGGCGCCGCGCTGAGCGAGCCGGACACGGCGTTGCGGCTGTTCGGCAAGCCGGAAGTCTCCGGCCAGCGCCGCCTCGGCGTGGCATTGGCGCGCGACGAGTCGATCGAGGCCGCTCGCGCCAAGGCGACCCGTGTCGCGCAGGCGGTCGACGTCACCCTCTGACGCGACCCGCCACAAAAAATGGCCTGGAGCCATTTTTGACGTCGCCTTGCGACGGTCCGGAGGGTGGCTGCCATGGAGGGCAAGCCACAAAAAAGCCGGCGCCTTTGGCGCCGGCCTTTTCATGTTCGTCAGTGGGGCGACTGCGGGCCAAAGCCCTCGACGCCTCGTAGGGTGGGCTTCAGCCCACCACCTCCAACGAACTGGATCACCGTGTCGGTGGGCTGAAGCCCACCCTGTGCGAGCGCTTACAGATCCGTTTCGCGCGTTTCGCGCATCAGCAGCACCGCCAGCAGGCTCAGCCCGGCCGCCACCGAAACGTAGCCGCCGACCCAGCCCAGCCCGCCGGCGGCCACCAGTTTCTGCGCCACGTAGGGGGCCAGCGAGGCGCCGAGGATGCCGCCCAGGTTGTACGCCGCGGACGCACCGGTATAGCGCACGCGGGTCGGGAAGAGTTCCGGCAGCAGTGCGCCCATCGGGGCGAAGGTGACGCCCATCAGGAACAGCTCCAGCGACAGGAAGATCGCCACGTCCACCACCGAGCCGCTGCTCAGCAAGGGTTGCATGGTGAAGCCGGACGCCACCGCGGCCAGGCAGCCGACGATCAGCACCGGGCGGCGCCCGAAGCGGTCGCAGGCGAGGGCCGATACCGGCGTGGCGGCGCCCATGAAGAGCACGGCGAAGCACAGCAGGCCGAGGAATTCCTCGCGGGTGAAACCCAGCGAGCTGACGCCATAGCTCAGCGAGAACACCGCCGAGATGTAGAACAGCGCGTAGCACACCACCATCGCCAGCGAGCCGAGCACCACGTTGCCCCAGTGCCGGGAAAACATTTCGGCAATCGGCAGGCGTGCGCGGTCATGCTGCTGCAGCGCCTTGGCAAACACCGGGGTTTCGTGAAGCTTGAGGCGCACGTAGAGACCGACGATCACCAGCAGCGCGCTGAAGAGGAACGGGATACGCCAGCCCCAGGCGCGGAACTGCTCTTCGCTGAGGGTCATCGCCAGGGTCAGGAACAGCCCGTTGGCGGCGAGAAAACCGATCGACGGGCCCATCTGCGGAAACATGCCGAACCAGGCACGACGGTGCTTGGGTGCATTCTCCGTGGCCAGCAGCGCGGCGCCGCCCCATTCGCCGCCCAGGCCGAGGCCCTGGCCGAAACGCAGCACGCAGAGCAGGATCGGAGCCCAGGCACCGATGGCGTCGTAGCCCGGCAGCAGGCCGATCAGCGTGGTGGACAGGCCCATCAGCAGCAGCGACGCGACCAGCGTCGACTTGCGCCCGATGCGGTCGCCGAAGTGGCCGAACAGCGCCGAACCCAGCGGTCGGGCGAGGAAGGCGATGCCGAAGGTGATGAAGGCGGAGAGCGCCTGGGCGGTGCCGGAGGTCTGCGGGAAGAACACCGGGCCGATCACCAACGCGGCAGCGGTGGCGTAGATGTAGAAATCGTAGAACTCGATGGCGGTGCCGATGAGGCTGGCGACGGCGACGCGCGCGGTCGAGTTGGCCTGCACGGGGGCATCGGCATCGGCCTCGCGCGCAGCGGTATAGGTGGCGGTATTCATGCACGGATCCCGTTATTGTCTGGCCGGCCTTGGCGGTGGCCGGTTGGCTTTCGTCGTGCCGCATGGGAAGCGGGCGCCCGGGTCGGGCGAGGAGGGCGCTGTCGCGGCGGGGTTGGCGCGGCAGCGAGAACTTCGGTGCACCGGCGGACCGGGCGGGAAGCGGCAGTGGCGGGCCTGCGTCGGCATCGCGGATGGCAAGCGGACGAAGGCAGGGGCTGGGTAAGCTGAGGGCGATTATACGGGGAGCGAAGGGGCGCCGGGCAACCCCTCCGATCGTCTCAGCCTTGGTTCGGGCGCGGCGCGAGCCAGACGCGCACGCGGGTCGCGCGGTTCTCCGCGGCCTGCAGGATCTCCAGGCGATAGCGACCGATCTTCAGGCACACGCCGCTGTCGGGGATGCCTTCCAGCGCCTCGGTGATCAGGCCGTTCAGCGTGCGCGGGCCTTCCACCGGCAGTTGCCAGCCAAGGGCGCGGTTGATGTCGCGGACGTGGGCCGCGCCGTCGATCACCTGGGTGCCGTCCGGCTGGGTCTGGATGTCGGCATCCTGGCTGTCGTCGCTGCTGTGGAACTGCCCGACGATCTCTTCCAGCAGGTCTTCCAGTGCGCAGATGCCGAGCACTTCGCCGTATTCGTCGACGACGATGCCGATGCGCCGCTTGTGCTTCTGGAAGTTCATCAGCTGCACCGACAGCGGGGTGTTCTCCGGCACGAAGTACGGCTCGTGGCACACGCCGCGCAGGGCGTCCTTGGTCAACTGGTCGCGCGTCAGCAGGCGGGCGATCCGGCGCATGTGCAAGATGCCTTCGATCTGGTTGATGTCGCCGCGGAATACCGGCAGGCGGGTGTGCGAGGTGCTGCGTAGCTGGGCGACAATCCGTTCGATGTCGTCGTTCAGGTCGATCCCCTCGACCTCGTTGCGCGGAATCATGATGTCGTCGACGGTCATCTTGTCGAGGATGCCAAGCAGCAGGTGCTGGCGCTGCTCCGGCAGGACCTCGTCGATTTCCTCGGGCGGACTTTCTTCGCCGGACAGGTTCTCGCCCTGTGGCGGTGGCCGGATGCCAGCCAGCCGCAGCAGCGCGCCGGCGATGCGGTCGAGCAGCCAGAAAGGCGGGTAGAGCAGCTTGACGGCAATCTTCAGCGGCCCGGCGCAGGCGAATGCCAGTGCCTGCGGGTGGCGGGCGGCGATGCTGCGCGGAAGCAGCGTGGCGACGATCAGCCAGGCGATCAGCAGGGCGGCCACGGCGCCGAACAGGCCGGGTTCGCCGCGCAGGCGCAGACCGAGCAGCCCGGCCGCCGCCGCGCCGAACATCAGCGCCAGGCTGTTGCCGAGCAGCAGGCTGCCGAACAGGCGTTGCGGACGTTTGAGCAGGGCGTTGATGCGCTTGGCGCCGAGCGACCCCTGGCTGGCCAGCTCGCGCAGTTGCTGCCGGTCGAGCCCGAGAACGGCGCTCTTGCTCGCCGAGAAGAACGCCGACGCCAGCGCGAGAAAAACCAGCAGGCCAATCAGCGAGCCTTGATCGAGAGTGTCCACGGCAACCTAGGGTCAGATGTGCAGGATGAATTCGCGGACCAGCTTGCTGCCGAAGTAGGCCAGCATCAGCAGGCAGAAACCCGCCAGGGTCCAGCGGATCGCCTTGTGCCCGCGCCAGCCGAGCTGGTGGCGGCCCCAGAGCAGCACGCCGAAGACCACCCAGGCCAGGCACGAGAGCAGGGTCTTGTGCACCAGGTGCTGGGCGAACAGGTCCTCGAAGAACAGCCAGCCGGAGAACAGCGACAGCGAGAGCAGGATCCAGCCCGCCCAGAGAAAGCCGAACAGCAGGCTTTCCATGGTTTGCAGCGGCGGGAAGTTCTTGATCAGTCCGGACGGGTGCTTGTGTTTCAGCTGGTGATCCTGGAGTAGCAGCAGCAGCGCCTGCAGCACGGCGATGGTGAGCAGGCCGTAGGCGACGATGGACAGCAGGATGTGCGCGAGAATCCCCGGTTCCTCATCGATCGGCTGTACCGTCCCGGCCGGCATCAGCTGCGCCAGCATGGCGGTCAGCGCGCCCAGCGGCATCAGCAGCAACAGCAGGTTCTCCACCGGAATGCGCAGGCAGGCGAGCAGGGTGATGAGGATCACCGCGAAGGCGATCAGGCTGGACGCGTTGAAGAAGTCCAGCGCCAGGCCCTGGGTCGCGTGCAGCTGCATGAACAGGCTGCCGCCATGGAAGAACAGCGCGAGCGCGCCGAATACACCGATCAGCAGTTTGTTCGGCTTGACGCGCTGGCGAACGCGCAGGCCTTGGTAAGCGGTGACACCAAGATAGAGGAGGGCGGCGGCGAGGCTGGGCAGCAGAGGGTGCATAGATCCTTGAGGCATGGGCCCGAAAGGGCGTGAGTGTGGCATACAAGCAGGCGTCCACGAAAGTATCGGCCGGGCCCGGAGGCGCTCCGCCACGGGGTCGGCGCTCGTTCGCGGGCGGCGATCGGCTGTTGCTATGCTGGGGCGCCGATCAGGAGTCCGCGATGTCCGCAAGCGTTGTATCGATGGTGCTGTTCGCCGCGCTGCTGCATGCCGGCTGGAACACGGCGGTGAAGTCCGGTCACGACAAGTCGCTGAATGCCGTTCTGGTCAGTGCCGGCGCCGGCGCCATCGCGGCGCTCGGCCTGTGCTTCGTCGAGGCGCCCTCGCCGGCGAGCTGGCCGTACCTGGCGTGCTCGGTCTGTGCGCAGGTCATCTACTACCGGCTGGTCGCGGCGGCCTATCGGCACGGCGACCTGAGCCAGGCCTACCCGCTGATGCGCGGCACTGCGCCGCTGCTGGTGGCTCTGGCGAGCGCACCGCTGCTCGGCGAATCGCTGTCGCTCAACGGCTGGGGCGGTGTGCTGCTGATCTGCTCGGGTGTCCTCGGCCTGGCGGTGGACGCCTGGCTGCGCGATGGCGTGAGTGCGCGAGCCACCGGGCTGGCGCTGCTCAATGCCTGCGTGATCGCCAGCTACACGCTGATCGACGGCGTGGGCGTGCGCCTGTCGCAGGCACCGGTCGGCTACACGCTGTGGATCTTCTTCCTGACCGCCATTCCGCTGCTCGGCTGGACGCTGTTTCGCCGGCCGCGCGAGCTGCTGCGCTACGCCCGGTCGCGGCCTGCGTTGCCGGTGGTGGGCGGCAGCGGCACCCTCGGCTCCTATGGCATCGCGCTGTATGCGATGACGCTGGCGCCGGTGGCGAGCGTCGCCGCGTTGCGGGAAACCTCGATCCTGTTCGCCACGCTGCTCTCGGTGCTGCTGCTCGGCGAGCGCATCGGCCCGCGACGTGGCGTGGCGACGGCCTTCATCGCGGCGGGTGCGATGGTGATCCGTCTGGCCTGAGAAGCCATTCGCCAATGCTGTTGATATACTCCCCGGCCTTGCCGCCAGCCCGCATTTTCCAAAGGAACGCGCATGTTCGAAAACTTGACCGACCGTTTGTCCCAGACGCTTCGCCATGTCACCGGCAAGGCCAAGCTGACCGAGGACAACATCAAGGACACCCTGCGCGAAGTGCGCATGGCGCTGCTCGAGGCCGACGTCGCACTGCCGGTGGTCAAGGACTTCGTCAACAAGGTCAAGGACCGCGCGGTCGGTACCGAGGTGTCGAAGAGCCTGACGCCCGGCCAGGCGTTCGTGAAGGTGGTGCGCGCCGAGCTGGAAGAGCTGATGGGCGCGGCCAACGAGGACCTCGTCCTCAACGTCACGCCGCCCGCGGTGGTGCTGATGGCCGGTCTGCAGGGCGCGGGCAAGACCACCACAGTCGGCAAACTGGCGCGCTTCCTCAAGGAGCGCAAGAAGAAGTCCGTGATGGTGGTGTCGGTCGACGTCTACCGCCCGGCGGCGATCAAGCAGCTGGAAACCCTGGCGGGGGAAGTCGGCGTCACCTTCTTCCCGTCCGACATCGGCCAGCAGCCGGTGGCGATCGCCGAAGCGGCGATCCGCGAAGCCAAATTGAAATTCATCGACGTGGTGCTGGTGGATACCGCCGGCCGACTGCACGTCGATGCCGAGATGATGGCCGAGATCCAGGCGGTGCACGCGGCGGTGAAACCGGCCGAGACGCTGTTCGTGGTCGATGCCATGACTGGCCAGGACGCCGCCAACACTGCCAAGGCCTTCGGCGAGGCGCTGCCGCTCACCGGCGTGGTGCTGACCAAGGTCGACGGCGACGCCCGCGGCGGTGCGGCGCTGTCCGTGCGCCACGTGACCGGCAAGCCGATCAAGTTCCTCGGCATGGGCGAGAAGAGCGATGCGCTCGAGCCGTTCCACCCGGACCGTATCGCCTCGCGCATCCTCGGCATGGGCGATGTGCTCAGCCTGATCGAACAGGCCGAGCAGACCCTGGATCGCGAGAAGGCCGAGAAACTCACCAAGAAACTGAAGAAGGGCAAGGGCTTCGACCTCGAAGACTTCCGCGACCAGTTGCAACAGATGAAGAACATGGGCGGCCTCGGCGGCCTGATGGACAAGCTTCCGCAGATGGGCGGGGTGAACCTGGCGCAGATGGGCAACGCCCAGGGCGCGGCAGAGAAGCAGTTCAAGCAGATGGAAGCGATCATCAACTCGATGACCCCGCACGAGCGCCGCGATCCGGACATCATCAGCGGCTCGCGCAAGCGCCGCATCGCCCTGGGTTCGGGAACCCAAGTGCAGGACATCGGCCGGCTGATCAAGCAGCACAAGCAGATGCAGAAGATGATGAAGAAATTCACCGCCAAGGGCGGCATGGCCAAGATGATGCGCGGGATGGGCGGCATGCTTCCCGGCGGCGGCATGCCCAAGCTCTGAGAGACTGCCCGCGATGACCCGCTGGGGGAAGTCGTGAGCAGGGTTCGAGGCGGCGAGTCGGGTGGCGCGAGCAATTCGTGCCGTCCGGCCGTTACAGCCGCCCATTTTGAAAAAGCCATTTGCAAATATCCGGATAATCCTTAGAATATGCGGCCTTTCGGGCCCCTATGGCCCATTGCTTGTTTTGATTTGCAAAGCACCGACTACAGGAACGAAGTTCAATGGTAACCATCCGTCTTGCCCGTGGCGGCTCCAAGAAGCGCCCCTTCTACCACCTGACCGTGACCAACAGCCGCAATGCGCGCGACGGTCGCTTCGTCGAGCGTATCGGCTTCTTCAACCCGGTTGCTTCCGGCGCTGAAGTCAAGCTGTCGGTCGATCAGGAACGCGCCAGCTACTGGCTGAGCCAGGGCGCACAGCCGTCCGAGCGCGTTGCACAACTGCTCAAGGAAGCTGCCAAGGCTGCGGCCTAAGCATCCATGAATACGTTGCCGGCGCCCGCCGAGGATCTGATCGTTCTCGGCAAGATTTTCTCGGTGCATGGCATTCGCGGCGAAGTGAAGGTGTATTCCTTTACCGACCCGGTCGACAACGTGCTGGACTATCGCCGTTGGACGCTCAGGCGTGACAACGAGGTCAAGCAGGTTGAGCTGATTGGCGGACGGCCACAGGGCAAGTTCCTGGTGGCGAAGCTGAAGGGGCTCGATGATCGCGATGTCGCTCTGACCTTCGCGGGCTTCGAAATCTGCGTTCCCCGCAGCGAGTTGCCGGCACTCGGCACCGACGAGTACTACTGGCACCAACTGGAAGGCTTGAGGGTCATCGATCAGCTCGGACAACTGTTCGGCGTGATCGACCACTTGCTGGAGACCGGTGCCAACGACGTGATGGTGGTCAAGCCCTGCACCGGCAGCCTCGATGATCGCGAACGCCTGCTGCCCTACACAGAGCAGTGCGTGCAGTCGATCGATCTGGCCGCCGGCGAGATGCGGGTCGACTGGGATGCGGACTTCTGATTTGCGTGAATGCCATGCGGGTTGAAGTCATCAGCATTTTCCCGGAGATGTTTTCCGCCATCAGCGGATACGGCATCACCAGCCGTGCGGTGAAACAGGGTCTGCTCGCGCTGACCTGCTGGAACCCGCGGAGCTTCACCGAAGATCGCCACCAGACGGTGGACGACCGACCCTTCGGTGGCGGCCCCGGCATGGTGATGAAGATCGAGCCTCTGGAACGGGCGCTGGCAGCTGCCAGGCAAGCCGCCGGAGAGCGGGCGAAGGTGATCTACCTGTCGCCCCAGGGTCGCCAGTTGAAACAGGCGGCCGTACAGCAACTGGCGCAGGAGGAGTCGTTGATCCTCATCGCCGGACGCTACGAGGGTATTGACGAACGCTTCATCGAAGCGCACGTGGATGAAGAATGGTCGATTGGCGATTACGTGTTGTCCGGCGGTGAGCTGCCGGCGATGGTGCTGATCGATGCGGTGACCCGCTTGTTGCCCGGTGCATTGGGGCATGCGGATTCCGCCGAGGAGGACTCGTTCACCGACGGCCTGCTCGATTGTCCGCACTACACTCGACCCGAAGTGTATGCGGATAAAAGTGTTCCGCAGGTGCTGCTCAGCGGCAACCACGAACACATCCGGCGTTGGCGTTTGCAGCAGGCCCTAGGGCGGACCTACGAACGACGTGCCGATCTTCTGGATAGCCGCTCGCTTTCTGGAGAAGAGCAAAAGCTGTTGGCGGAATACCTTCGCCAGCGGGACGATAGTTAACGTATCGATGGCAGGCCCAGAGGGTTTGTCTTAGGAGCGCACGACATGACCAACAAGATCATCCAGCAGATCGAAGCCGAACAGATGGGCAAAGAAATTCCGCCCTTCGCCCCGGGCGACACCGTTATCGTTCAAGTCAAGGTGAAGGAAGGCGACCGTCAGCGTCTGCAGGCCTTCGAAGGCGTAGTGATCGGCAAGCGTAACCGCGGCCTGAACAGCGCGTTCACCGTTCGCAAGATCTCCAACGGCGTTGGCGTCGAGCGTACTTTCCAGACCTACTCGCCGCTGGTCGACAGCCTGAGCGTGAAGCGTCGTGGTGACGTTCGCAAAGCCAAGCTGTACTACCTCCGCGAACTGTCCGGCAAGGCAGCGCGCATCAAGGAAAAACTGGTCTAAGACCGGTCACCTTGACGAAAAAAGCAGCCCGCGGGCTGCTTTTTTATTGCCTGCGATTCGTCCCCGGCGGAAGCCCTTTTTTGCCGCGAGCCGTGATCGTCCGTCTCTTCGGTTTCCCGCCGTGCAAGCGCGGCCCGATTCCGCCGCCGAGCGATCCTGCCCCGCGCTTTGCGCCAGCCCGCCGCTGTGAAAGACTGCCGGTCCGTTCCCGTCGTGTTCGCCCCATGCCCGCCAAAGACCATCCGCTAATCGACCGTTTCCTTGATGCCCTGTGGCTGGAGAAGGGCCTGTCGCCGCACACCCGTTCGGCGTACCTCAGCGATCTGGCGCATTTCAATGGCTGGCTCGATGAGCGTGGCGTCGAGATGCAGCATGCCGGCCGCGAGGCGGTTCTCGATCATTTGGCCTGGCGTCTGGGCGAGGGCTACAAGGCCCGCTCGACGGCACGCTTTCTCTCCAGCGCGCGGGGCTTCTACCGCTACCTGTTGCGCGAGGGGTTGATCGACAGCGACCCGACCCTGCTGGTGGAGCTTCCGCAGCTGGGCCGGCCGTTGCCCAAGTCGCTGTCCGAAGCGGATGTCGAGGCGCTGCTGGCGGCGCCGGACCTGGAAACGCCGATCGGCCTGCGCGACCGCGCCATGCTCGAAGTGCTCTATGCCTGCGGCTTGCGTGTCAGCGAGCTGATCGGCCTGACGCTGGAGCAGGTCAACCTGCGCCAGGGCGTGGTGCGGGTGTTCGGCAAGGGCAGCAAGGAGCGCCTTGTACCGCTGGGGGAGGAGGCGATGCTGTGGATCGAGCGCTACGTGCGCGAGGCGCGCGGGGCGCTGCTCGATGGCCGGCCGAGCGACGTGCTGTTTCCCAGTTCGCGCGGCGAACAGATGACCCGGCAGACCTTCTGGCACCGGATCAAGCTGCAGGCGAAAGTCGCCGGAATCGCCAAGTCGCTGTCGCCGCATACCCTGCGGCATGCCTTCGCCACACACCTGCTGAACCACGGCGCCGACCTTCGGGTGGTGCAGATGCTGCTTGGTCACAGCGATCTTTCCACCACGCAGATCTACACCCACATCGCCCGTGCGCGCCTCCAGGAGCTGCACGCCCAGCATCACCCCCGCGGCTGACGGCCGGTGTCTCTCGCGGCAAACGGCGAAGGAAGGCGCTGGCGTGCCTGTGGTAGTCTTTTCGCACCCATTCAGGAGTGTTCCATGCGCAGTATTCGTTTTCTCATCGGGGCCTGCTTCGCCCTCGTCATCGGTGCCGTACACGCGGACGATGCGGAAAAAACCATTCGCCAGTCCCTCGGCGGCCTGGGTCAGGACCTGCCGATCGAGAGCATCGCCAAGAGCCCGCTCAACGGTCTGTATGAAGTCCAGCTCAAGGGCGGTCGCGTGCTCTACGCCAGCGCCGACGGCAAGTACCTGATGCAGGGTTACCTCTATCAGATGCAGGCCGGCGCCGATCCGGTCAACCTGACCGAGCAGGCCGAGAGCCGTGGCATCGCCAAGGTGATCGCAGCGGTGCCGCTGGAGCAGATGGTGGTCTACCCGGCCAAGGGAGAGACCAAGGGCCACATCACGGTGTTCACCGACACCACCTGCCCGTATTGCCACAAGCTGCACGGCGAAGTGGCCGAGCTGAACCGCCAGGGCATCGAAGTGCGCTACCTGGCGTTCCCCCGGCAGGGCCTGGATTCTCCCGGTGACCAGCAGCTGCAGGCGGTCTGGTGCTCCAGCGATCGCCGTGCGGCTATGGATCAGATGGTCAGCGGCAAGAAGGTCAGCGCCGCCAAGTGCGCCAACCCGGTGGCCGAACAGTTCGCCCTTGGCCAGTCGATCGGCGTCAATGGCACACCGGCCATCGTGCTCGGCAACGGTCAACTGATCCCCGGCTATCAACCGGCACCCGAGCTGATCAAGCAGGCGCTCGCGGCCCAGTGAGGGCTGACGGACGGAGCGAGCGATAGCGTTCCAGTCGGGTCACATGCAGACATGACCCGAGCTGGAGCGAGCGATGAAACTCGAAGGTTCCTGCCATTGCGGCAGCGTGCGTTTTTCCGTCGAATCGGCACAACCCTATCCCTTCATGCGCTGCTACTGCTCGATCTGTCGCAAGACGGCGGGCGGAGGCGGCTTCGCCATCAACCTCGGCGCCGACAACCGCACGCTGGAGGTCCAGGGCAGGCAGCACCTCGGCGTCTATCGGGCGAAGAGGGAAGGCGGCCAGGTGAGTTCCGGCGAGCGCAATTTCTGCCGTGAATGCGGCAGCGCGCTCTGGCTCTGGGACCCCAGCTGGCCAGACCTGATCCACCCTCACGCCTCGGCCATCGACACCGAGCTGCCGGTGCCGCCGGAGCACATCCACCTGATGCTCGGCTCGAAGGCCAGCTGGGTCGAGGTGCAGCAGGGCCGGGATGACAAGCTGTACGACGAGTATCCCGAGGAATCCCTCGCGCAGTGGCACGAGCGGCTCGGTCTGACCCGATAGTCTCCTTTCGCCCCCGCGCCACGCCGGCGGCGGTTTTCCGCTCGCCGGGCGCGATTGACTAAAGCCCCCTCGGTTTCTAAAGTGCGACTCTTTTTATGCGCCCGTCAGCCGGGCGCGGTCGCGGTAATGGGGAATACAGCGTGAAACCGGTGAAAGTGGGAATCTGTGGGCTGGGGACCGTCGGCGGCGGTACCTTCAACGTACTCAAACGCAATGCCGATGAGATTTCCCGCCGTGCCGGGCGTGGAATCGAGGTCGCCCAGATTGCCGCGCGTCGCCCCAACCCGAAAGTCGATACCGGTAGTACCCCCATTACCGCCGATATCTTCGAGGTCGCCAGCAACCCGGACATCGACATCGTCATCGAACTGATCGGCGGCTACACGCTGGCCCGCGACCTGGTGCTCAAGGCCATCGAGAACGGCAAGCACGTGATCACCGCGAACAAGGCGCTGATCGCCGTGCACGGCAACGAACTCTTCGCCAAGGCGCGCGAGAAGGGCGTGATCATCGCCTTCGAAGCGGCGGTGGCCGGTGGCATTCCGGTCATCAAGGCGATCCGCGAGGGCCTCGCCGGCAACCAGATCAACTGGCTTGCCGGGATCATCAACGGCACCGGGAACTTCATCCTCAGCGAGATGCGCGAGAAGGGGCGTACCTTCGAGGACGTGCTCCAGGAAGCCCAGGCACTGGGTTACGCCGAAGCCGACCCAACCTTCGACGTCGAGGGCATCGACGCCGCGCACAAGCTGACCATCCTCGCGTCGATCGCCTTCGGCATCCCGCTGCAGTTCGACAAGGCCTACACCGAAGGTATCACCAGGCTGACCACGGCCGACGTCAACTATGCCGAAGCGCTGGGCTATCGCATCAAGCACCTCGGCGTGGCGCGTCGCACCGCGGCCGGCATCGAGCTGCGCGTGCACCCGACGCTGATCCCGGCCGATCGCCTGATCGCCAACGTCAACGGCGTGATGAACGCGGTGATGGTCAACGGCGACGCCGTCGGCAGCACCCTTTATTACGGCGCCGGCGCCGGGATGGAGCCGACCGCTTCGGCGGTGGTGGCCGATGTCGTCGACGTGGTTCGCGCGCTGACCACCGACCCGCACAACCGCGTGCCGCACCTGGCCTTCCAGCCGGATTCGCTGTCCGATCACCCGATCCTGCCGATCGCCGAATGCGAGAGCGCCTACTACCTGCGCATCCAGGCGAAGGACCTGCCCGGCGTGCTGGCACAGGTGGCGAGCATCCTCTCCGATCGCGGCATCAACATCGAATCGATCATGCAGAAGGAAGCCGAGGAGCAAGACGGCCTGGTGCCGATGATCCTGGTGACTCACCGCGTGCAGGAAGCGCGTATCGACGATGCCATCACCGCCCTCGAGGCGCTGGAAGGCGTTTCCGGCGACGTCGTACGGATTCGCGTCGAGCAACTGAATTAATCCAGCCACGCGCCCGGGGCCAGACGCACCGGGGCGCGGCGCACAGCGAAGGTTTGTCGAAATGCGCTATATCAGCACCCGCGGCCAGGCACCTGCCCTGAACTTCGAAGACGTCCTGCTCGCCGGCCTGGCCAGCGACGGCGGTCTCTACGTACCGGAAAACCTGCCGCGCTTCACCCAGGAGGAAATCGCTTCCTGGGCCGGCCTGCCTTACCACGAGCTGGCTTTCCGGGTGATGCGCCCGTTCGTGGCCGGCAGCATCGCGGACGCCGACTTCAAGCGCATCCTCGAAGACACCTACGGCGTGTTCGCCCATAGCGCCATTGCGCCGCTGCGCCAACTGAACGGCAACGAGTGGGTACTCGAGCTGTTCCATGGCCCGACGCTGGCGTTCAAGGACTTCGCCCTGCAACTGCTCGGCCGGCTGCTCGACCATGTGCTGGCCAAGCGCAACGAGCGCGTGGTGATCATGGGCGCCACCTCCGGCGATACCGGTTCGGCCGCCATCGAAGGCTGCAAGGCCTGCGACAACGTCGACATCTTCATCATGCACCCGCACAACCGGGTGTCCGAGGTGCAGCGCCGGCAGATGACCACCATCCTCGGCGAGAACATCCACAACATCGCCATCGAAGGCAACTTCGACGACTGCCAGGAAATGGTCAAGGCCAGCTTCGCCGACCAGGGCTTCCTCAAGGGCACGCGCCTGGTGGCGGTCAACTCGATCAACTGGGCGCGGATCATGGCCCAGATCGTCTACTACTTCTATGCCGCGCTGCAGCTCGGCGCGCCGGCGCGTTCCATCGCCTTCTCGGTGCCGACCGGCAACTTCGGCGACATCTTCGCCGGCTACCTGGCGCGCAACATGGGCCTGCCGGTCAGCCAGCTGATCGTCGCCACCAACCGCAACGACATCCTGCACCGCTTCATGAGCGGCAATAGCTACGCCAAGGACACCCTGCATCCGACTCTCTCGCCGTCGATGGATATCATGGTTTCGTCTAACTTCGAGCGCCTGCTGTTCGACCTGCACGGGCGCAACGGCGCGGCCATCGCCGGACTGATGGATACCTTCAAGCGGGGCGGCGGTTTCAGCGTCGACGAAGACCGCTGGAGCGAAGCACGCAAGCTGTTCGACTCGCTGGCGGTGGATGACGAGCAGACCTGCGAGACCATCGCCGCGGTATTCGCCGAAACCGGCGAGGTGCTCGACCCGCACACCGCCATCGGCGTGCGTGCCGGTCGTGAATGCCGTCGCAGCCTGAGCACGCCCATGGTGGTGCTGGGCACCGCGCATCCGGTGAAATTCCCCGAAGCGGTGGAGAAGGCCGGCATCGCCAAGGCCATCGAGCTGCCGGCGCACCTGGCCGACCTGTTCGTCCGCGAGGAGCGCTACAGCGTGCTCGCCAACGACCTGAAGGCCGTGCAGGCCTTCGTCGCCGAGCACGGCAACCGCGGCAAACCCCTCTGAGCGAACGCCTCGCCGGCTTGCCGGCGGGTTTCCGCCCCTTCCGTTCAGGCCGGCCTCGTTGCCGGCCTGTTCGCATCCGCGTCACGCCACTGCAACGAACCCCGCTTACCCTGAAGTTACTCTCGCGCCGGCGGTTCTCCGCGCGGGGCGCTCACGAACTTTCTTTGCGCTTATCGAGTCTTTGCTACACCTCCTTTATTTTCAGAACCTTACGTGGAGATGGACATGGAAAGCACAACGGAATTGCTGGAAGGCGCCCTGGCGCCGTACAAGGTGGTGCTGGGGCCTGACCGTGCCGACGGCGGCAGGTTGATGACCCTGACCAACGATGCGGGAGAACCCGTCCTCCAGCGCACGCTGAGCAAGGGACAACTGAGCGACCGCTTCGCCCTGACCGATGTGGTGGATGGGATCCTGCGCGACCTCTTGCTGATCGAAGGCCGTATCGCACCCGAGGTGATTGCCCATCTGCACGGCGATAGCCGGGTGAAAAATTACGCCCCGCTGTGACCCCCGCCTGCCCGACGACCGGTTGAACGATTGGGCTTTTTCGCCGGTCAGTAATTACACGGCACATGAAACCTTACCGCTCCCAGGTCCATGTGCCGGCCGTCAGTCCTCGTGGCTGGCGTTGAACCCCGAGCATCTCCCCCAAGGCTCGGGGTTTCTTTTTTTTCGGCGTATGGCAGCCGCTGCCGTCGGACCGCTGGTCCACCCGATGACCCCGGTTAGCCCCGCGCGCGGCGCCGGTACAGCGCCTTCGCCGCGTTCCTTTCCCGAACAGGAGGACTTCATGAAGCCCAATCTTCGTCCGCTCGCCCAGCAGGTCATCGTCATCACCGGCGCCTCCAGCGGCATTGGCCTCGCCACCGCGCGCGCTGCCGTCGCCAAGGGCGCACGCCTGGTGCTGGTGGCCCGCAACGAACAGGCGCTGGAGCAGATCGCCGGCGAACTCGGCGGCAGCGCCCTGGTGGTCACGATGGCCGCCGACGTCGGTGACCGCCAGGCCATGCAGCGGGTCGCCGACCTCGCCATCGAGAGGTTCGGCCGTTTCGATACCTGGGTGAACAATGCCGGCATCGCGGTGATCGGCAAGATCGAGGACGCCAGCGACGCCGATCATCGCCGTCTGTTCGAAACCAATTTCTGGGGCACCTACTACGGCTCGACCATCGCCGCCAAGTACCTGCGCGAGCACGGCGGGGCGATCATCAACCTGGGCAGTTCCGAATCGGCCGCGCCGATTCCGGTGCACGGCATGTACGCGGCGTCCAAGCACGCGGTGAAGGCCATGACCGATGTGTTGCGGGTCGAGCTGCGCAAGGACGCCGCGCCGGTATCGGTGACGCTGATCCGGCCCGCCGCCACCGACACGCTGTTCACCGACCACGCCCGGGATTACACCGCCAGCGCGCCGGTCCTGCCGCCGCCGCTGTATGCGCCGGAAGAGGTCGCCGAAGCGATCCTCCATGCGGCGGTGCATCCCACCCGCGACATCTACATCGGCGCCTCCAAGGCCTTCACGGTGATCGCGCAGAACTTTCCACGCCTCTACGACTGGCTCAGCGAGAAGGTCATCTACGACCGCCTGCAGAACGGCCAGCCGGACGCCAACTGGCAGGGTGCCCTGCATGGCCCGAACGGTGGCCGCCTGACCGGTCGTGCCCGTGGCTACTATCCGGGGCGCGTGCTGCGCCACAGCCTCTACACCCACGCCAGCCTGCACCCGGTCGCCACCGTGGCGATGCTCGGCCTCGGCGCCGTGGCGATCGGCGCGCTGCTCTGCGGCAAGGGCCGCGCACGCTAGAGGCCGCCGCGCTTCCCATGTCCCTCGCGCACGCCGCCAGGCTCCCGGCGGTGGTCGTGCCGCGGGGGCATTCGCGCTAGACTTGCCGGCTTCCATTCCGCCGGGAAGCCGTACATGGCCCTGCAAGCGACAACCTACAAAGTCGAAATAAACCTCACCGACCTGGACCGTTCGGTCTACGACACCGCGCGTTTCACCGTCGCCCGCCACCCTTCGGAAACCGAGGAGCGCCTGGTGGTGCGGCTGATCGCCTACCTGCTGTGGTACGGCGAGCTGCTGTCCTTCGGCCGCGGGCTGTCCGACGTCGACGAGCCGGCGCTGTGGGAAAAAAGCCTCGACGACCGGGTGCTGCACTGGATCGAAGTCGGCCAGCCGGATGCCGAGCGCATCACCTGGTGTTCGCGCCGCGCCGAGCGCTTCAGCCTGGTCGCCTACGGCAATCTGCGCGTGTGGCAAAGCAAGGTGCTCGATGGCGTCAGAAGCCTGAAGAACATCAACGTCGTCGCCCTTCCGCAGGAAGCGCTGGAAACCGTGGCGCGCGACCTGCCGCGCTCGATCAACTGGGCGGTGATGATCAGCGAAGGCACGCTGTTCATCACGGACGAGAACGGCCAGCACGAACTGCAACTGGAATGGCTGGCCGGCGAACGCTGAGCACTTGGCCAAGGTCTGCTGCGCGCCGGCAGGCTGCGTTGAATACAGGCCGGAACGCCGTTTCGATTTACAGCTCGTGAACTCCGCGTCCTAGCCTGCTTTGAGCTGCGGAAGGCCGTTACCGACGTAGCGTCTTGCATGGCTCTGGCTCGCGAGGCGTTGCACAAGCTCCACGCTCTCATAAAGCTATCGCTTAACCCTGGAATCCCATGCGCATCGAACCCCGCCCGCTACCCGAAACCCTGCCCGACCTCGGCGAGCTGCCGCCGCTGCTGCGCCGCCTGTATGCCGCGCGGGGCGTGCGCTCCGCGGCGGAGCTGGACAAGGGGCTGGCACGCCTGATTCCGTATGGGCAGCTTAAGGGTATCGAGCGCGCCGTCGAACTGCTGGTGGTCGCCCTGGAGCGGCGCCAGCGGATTCTCTTCGTCGGCGACTTCGACGCCGATGGCGCCACCGCCAGCGCGGTGGGCGTGCTGGGTTTGCGCCTGCTCGGCGCCAGCCACGTCGACTACCTGGTACCCAATCGCTTCGACTACGGCTACGGGCTGACCCCGGAAATCGTCGCCGTGGCGCTGCAGCGCAGCCCCGACCTGCTGGTGACCGTGGACAACGGCATCTCCAGCGTCGAGGGCGTGGCGGCGGCGAAGGCGGCCGGGCTTGGTGTGGTGATCACCGATCACCACCTGCCGGGCCAGGAGCTGCCGGCGGCGGACGCCATCGTCAACCCGAACCAGCCCGAGTGCAGCTTCCCGAGCAAGTGCATCGCCGGCGTCGGGGTGATCTTCTACGTGTTGCTGGCGCTGCGCGCCAAACTGCGCGAGAGCGGCTGGTTCGCCCGCCAGTCTTTGGCCGAGCCCAACCTCGCCGAGCTGCTCGACCTGGTGGCGCTGGGTAGCGTCGCCGACGTGGTGCCGCTGGACGCCAACAACCGCATCCTGGTCCACCAGGGCCTTGCGCGCATCCGCGCCGGTCGCGCGCGGCCCGGGTTGCGCGCGATTCTGGAGGTCGCCGGGCGCGATGCGCGCAAGATCAGCTCCACCGACCTCGGCTTCATCATCGGCCCGCGCCTGAATGCGGCGGGGCGGCTGGACGACATGAGCCTGGGCATCGAATGCCTGCTCTGCGACGACGAAGCGCTGGCCCGCGACATGGCGGTGCAGCTCGACCAGCTCAACCAGGACCGCAAGTCCATCGAGCAGGGCATGCAGCGCGAGGCCCTGGCGCAGCTCAAGGACCTGGCGCTGGACGACCTGCCGTTCGGCCTCTGCCTGTTCGATGCGGACTGGCATCAGGGCGTGATCGGCATCCTCGCCTCGCGCCTGAAGGAGCGTTACCACCGCCCGGCGATCGCCTTCGCCGACGCCGGCGACGGCCTGCTCAAGGGTTCGGCGCGCTCGGTGCAGGGCTTCCACATCCGCGATGCGCTGGACGCCGTGGCGGCGCGCCATCCGGGGCTGATCAGCAAGTTCGGCGGGCACGCCATGGCGGCCGGGCTGTCGTTGCCGCAGGCCAACCTCGGCGCCTTCGCCGCGGCCTTCGACGCCGAGGTGCGCAAGCAGCTGGACGAGGACGACCTGACCGGACGGATGCTCTCCGACGGTCAGCTGGGCATCGAGGAGTTCCATCTGGAGCTGGCCAAGGCGCTGCGCCAGGCCGGGCCCTGGGGTCAGCAATTTCCCGAGCCTATGTTCCACGGCGTGTTCCAGGTGGTTCAGCAGCGCATCGTCGGCGAGAAGCACCTCAAGCTGGTGCTGAAGACCGAGTGCGGCGGTCGCACCCTGGACGGCATCGCCTTCAACGTCGACGCCGAACTGCTGGCCAATCCCAAGCTGGGCTGGGTCGACGTGGCCTACAAGCTCGACGTCAACGAGTTCCGCGGCCAGGAAAGCGTGCAGCTGCTGGTGGCGCACATCGCGCCACGCTGATGCCGCGCGTCAGGCGTGGCGGGTGGCCGGAAAACGGTCCAGCAACCGGTGCAGGACGAACACCACCAATAGCGTGACGAACACCGACAGGCACACCGAGCTGAGCCGGTAGAGCACGCTGTACATCATGTCGTGGGTCGGCGTCAGGTACTGGCCGAGGACGATGGCCAGCGTGGTGAGGGCGCCGAAGCCCTGGCCCGGCATGCCGTTCTCCAGCATGTGGATGCGCGCGCAGTGCATCGCCGCGATCCACAGCAGGATCGCCACGAACGGCAGGATGTCGTAGTGATCGTAGAGCACTACCTGCAGCGCCAGCGCCATCAGGCAGCCGCGCAGGGTGCCCAGAGCGCGCACCCGGCCGGCGAAGCGCACGCCGTTCCAGTGCATCGGAAAGAGCACCAGGATCGAGGCGATCTGCGCCGACAGCGAGTCGCGCAGATCGAAACACTGGAACACGATGAACGACAGCGTCGCCACGCTGGCGCCGAGCAGCGTCTCGTGGCGCCGACTGGCCGCATCCTTGGGTGCGGGCACGCGGGGCGCGCGCGGCTCGGCGTCGGGGAACAGCAGGAACATCAGGCAGGCGATGGCCACCGTTACCCAGGTCGCCACCAGGTTGCTGGTGAGCATGTCGTAGAGGTTCACGTCCGGGTAGCTGCCGAAGTGCAGCAGCATCGAGAGAAACACCGAACTCAGCGCGCCGAAGAAGAACATCGGCCCCTGCGCCATCAGCGCGAAGCGGAACACGAAAAGCCCGAACACCAGCGGAATCATCAGGGCCGGACGGTCACCGAAGAGCCCCTGGATCAACAGCGTCTCGACGCTGACCAGCGCCGAGCAGGCGAGGAACTGGCGGATCACGTGGGGCGTGATGGTCGGCACCAGGCCGAGCAGCAACATCGGGTAGACGCCGAAGAAGGCGCCGTAGTCCCAGTTCATCAGCTTGCAGATGAAGAAGCCCAGGGTGCCGCCGCTGGCGATGCGCAGGCACTGGCGCAGGTCGTTCTTCGACAGCTCGCGCTTCATCATCAGTAGATGTAGTGCAGCAGGCTGATGAAGCCGATCTGCGCGCTGCCCAGCAGCCGGCTCAGGCGATTGCCGGGGAACAGCTGCACGGTGGCCTTGGCGCCGCTGGGCAGGGGCACGTCCGGCGCGGTATCGAGTTGCACGTGCAGGCGCTGGCGTTGCGCGTCGCGCACCCAGCGGTCGGACATCACCGGCGCGGCGAGGTCACCATTGGCTTCCAGCTGACCTTCCCTGACCCCCGCATCGATGGCGATCACCCGTGCGTCGAAACGCTCGCCCGGCCGCGCATCGAAGACCACCACCGCCTCGTCGCCGGGCTGCACGTAGCGCAGCGATTTCTCGCGGAAATCGGCGGTGATGTCGATGCGGTCGTCGACCAGCGCGGCGACCGGCTGGCCGGCGGCGACGTAGGCGCCAGGCGTCAGCTGCAGGTTGCTCAGGGTGCCGGCGCGGTCGGCGCGCACCGCGCTGTAGCTGAGCTGCAACTGCGCCTGTTCCAGCGCATTGCGCGCCTGGCGCAGGCGCAGGTTGTCCTCGCCGGTGGCGCCGCGGCGCGACACCAGCTCACGCAGTTGCGCCTGCGCCGCCGCCACCTGGGCGCGCGCGGCCTGCGCGCGGGACAGGGTCTGGTCGTGCTGCTGGCGGGAGACGTTGGCGCGCTCCACCAGCACCTTCATGCGGCGCCCTTCGCTGTCCAGTTCGTCGGCGGTGCTGCGCGCGGCGAGCAGGCCGGCCTCGGCCGAAGCGATCGCCGCATCCAGTTCGAGGTTGGTGCGGCGGGCTTCTTCCAGCGCCAGCTCGGCCTGGCGAACGGCCAGTGCGAAGGGCTGCGGGTCGAGGCGGAAGATCAGGTCGCCGGGTTGCACGTGCGCGTTGTTCCGCACCGCCACTTCCAGCACCTGGCCGCCGACGCGCGGCGCCAGGCGCACCACCGGGCGGGTCAGTTGCGCCTGCGGCGTCAGCGGCATCCACAGGTCGGCGATCAGGAAGTAGACGAACAGCGCGACGAACAGGGCGATGGCGCAGCGCACCGCGCGGGCGAAGCGTTGATCGGGGGTCATTGGGGCATTTCCTCGGCACGGCAGGCAAAGCGGCGGATTTTACTGGCAGAGAAGGCGGGCGATTGGCGGTGTTTCGGCAATAAACCGTTCCGCCAGCGTGACGATGGGCGCCTCGATCCCTGATTCGAAGAACCCGGCCTAAGCTAAGGGGGTCGATAACAACAATGTCGCCATTGGGAGTTCCGCCATGAGTCATCTCTTCGAACCCTTGCAGCTGCGCCAGCTCAGCCTGCCCAACCGCATCGCCGTGTCGCCCATGTGCCAGTACTCGGCGAAGGAAGGCCTGGCCAACGACTGGCATCTGGTGCACCTGGGCAGTCGCGCCGTGGGCGGCGCCGGCCTGGTGTTGATCGAGGCCACCGCGGTGACCGCCGAGGGCCGCATCACTCCCGAGGACCTGGGCATCTGGTCCGACGAGCACATCGAACCCTTGCAGCGCATCACCCGTTTCATCGAGTCCCAGGGCGCCTTCGCCGGCATCCAGCTGGCCCATGCCGGGCGCAAGGCGAGCACCTGGGCGCCGTGGCTGAACAAGCACGGCAGCGTGCCGGTGGCGGCGGGCGGCTGGGCGCCGAGCGGCCCCTCGGCGATCGCTTTCAGCCCCGAGCACGCGGTGCCGACGGCGCTCGACGAGGCGCAGATCGGCGAGGTGATCCAGGCCTTCGTGCGCGCTGCCGAACGCGCGCTGGCGGCCGGCTTCAAGGTGGCCGAGGTCCACGCGGCGCATGGCTACCTGTTGCATCAGTTCCTCTCGCCGCTCTCCAACCAGCGTCGCGATGGCTACGGCGGCTCGTTCGAGAACCGCATCCGCCTGCTCCTGCAGGTGACCGAGTCGGTGCGCGAAGTCTGGCCGCAGGAGCTGCCGCTGTTCGTCCGCGTCTCGGCCACCGACTGGGTGCAGGACGGCTGGAACCCCGACGAAACGGTGGAGCTGGCGCGGCGCCTGAAACCCCTTGGGGTCGATCTGATCGACGTGTCTTCCGGGGGCACCGCGGCGAACGCGGAAATCCCTACCGGGCCGGGCTACCAGACCGAGTTCGCCGAGCGCGTGCGCAAGGAGGCCGGCATCGCCAGCGGTACGGTGGGGATGATCACCGAGGCGGTGCAGGCCGAGCACATCCTGCGCACCGGCCAGGCCGACCTGATCCTGCTTGCCCGCGAACTGCTGCGCGACCCGTACTGGCCGCTGCACGCTGCGGAATACCTCAACGAGCGTTCGCAGCCCTGGCCGGCGCAATACCTGCGCGCCGCGCACCGCGACACGCCGATGCGCAAACCGGTCTGAGCGCGAGCGCACCCACCGCCCGGCGAACCCTTCGCCGGGCTTACCCTTCAGTGGTTCCCACAGGCGGGGACGCGGCTCAGGCGCCGAGCGGGTTTTCCTTGCGCAGCTCCTCCAGCAGGAGGGCGGCCGGAGCGGTCAGTGCCGAGCCCTGGCGGGTGACGGCCGAATAGACCTCGGTGCGCGAGCGGATCCGCAGCGGCAGGCGCGTGAGCATGCCGTGGCGCAACGCGAATTGCGCCACTTCGATCGGCATCAGCGCCACCAGGCGCGGATCTTCCTGCAGCAGCATCAAGGTGGTGAAGGTCGATGAGGTCTCGATCGGGTAGCGCGGGAAATCCAGACCGGCTTCGTTGAATTCGCGCTCCAGCAGCAGGCGCATCGGCATGTTCGCCGGATACACCACCCAGGAATGATCCTGCAGATCGGCCAATTCCAGTTCGCCGGCGCTGGCCAGCGGATGCTGTGGATTGCCCACCAGTACCAGTTCTTCACGATGCTCGCTGAGGCAGACGTAGTCGTCGGGGCGCTGGCTCACACTGCTCCGGCAGATCGCCAGGTCCAGCCGGCCCTGATCGACCATCGGCAACAGCCGCGCGCTGGTGTCCTCGATGATCTCCACCGACAGCTGCGGCTGTTTCTCGCGCAGGCGGCCGAGCGCGCGCATCAGCATCGGTACCCCGCCCATGATGATGCCCACCGAAAGACGGCCGCCTTCACCCTGGAGAATCCCGAGCATCTCCTCGCGCAGATGGGCGAGGTCGGTGTGGATCAGGCGGGCGTAGCGGATCACGCAGCGCCCGAGGTCGTTGGGCTCCAGGCCCCTGGGCGTGCGCTCGAACAGCGTCGCGCCGAGGGTCGACTCGATTTCGCGCAGCGCCTTGGTCGCGCCCGGCTGGGTGATCGAGACGCGCTCTGCGGCCTTGTGCAGCGAGCCGTGCTCGTCGAGTGCGATCAGCAGACGCAACTGGCGCAGGCGCAAACGCGAGGAAATGCTCGAAAGGGAAGGGATCATGTGGGGATAAGGAAAAGTTATCGCTCAATCAGCAGCTCTCATTAGGCAGGCGCGAAGGCCGTTCGTAAAGTGCGGACAGCGAATTCCATAACGACAAGAGTCCTTCCATGAGACTGATCCAATTCGAGACGGCCCAGGGCCAGCGCCAGGTCGGCGTGGTCGAAGGCGACGCCATCCAGACCGTGCGCGGCGTGCGCAGTACCCGTGAACTGGCCCTCGCCGCGCTGCGGGGCGGTCGCGGCCTGGTCGAGGAAGTCCTCGATCGCGGCTGCGACAGCGGTCCGTCCTACCGCGAATTGCTCGAAGCCGGCCGCGTCCTGCCGCCGCTCGACCACGAAGATCCCGCCCATTGCCTGATCAGCGGAACCGGTCTGACCCATCTCGGCAGCGCCTCCACGCGCGACAAGATGCACCAGCAGAAGGCCCAGGACGAGGCCACCATGACCGACACCCTGCGCATGTTCAAATGGGGCGTCGAGGGCGGAAAACCGCTGGAGGGCTCGGTCGGTGCGCAGCCTGAATGGTTCTACAAGGGTGACGGCGGCATCGTCGTGCGTCCCGGCGCGCCCTTCCCGGTGCCGGAGTTCGCCGAGGATTCCGGCGAGGAACCCGAGCTGGTCGGCCTGTATCTGATCGGCGACGACGGCCAGCCTCATCGTCTGGGTTTCGCCCTCGGCAACGAATTCTCGGACCATGTGATGGAGCGTCGCAGCTACCTGTACCTGGCGCACTCCAAGCTGCGCGCCTGCTCCTACGGTCCCGAGCTGCGCGTCGGCGAGCTGCCGGCCGACCTGGCCGGCACCAGCCGCATCCGTCGCGGTGACGAGGTGCTCTGGGAGAAGGCGTTCGTCTCCGGCGAGGACAACATGTGCCACAGCCTGGACAACCTCGAATACCACCACTTCAAGTACGCCCAGTTCCTTCGTCCGGGCGACGTGCACGTGCACTTCTTCGGTACGGCCACGCTGTCGTTCGCCGACGGCGTGAAGGTCCAGCCGGGTGACCGCTTCGAGATCAGCATGGCCGAGTTCGGCGAGCCGCTGGTCAATGGCGTGGAGATTCGCCGGCCCGATTTCGCCATGGGAGGTGTCAAGGCGCTGTAAGCCCCGGTCGGCCATCGGGCGATGGCCGTTCCGCTGCCGGGGTGGCCCGGTATTCGATGCATAACAAACATAATAACGAGTGAATCATGAAGACATCCGACGCTCAGGCCCTTCACGCCGCGGCCATGCCGACGGCCGACGCCAACCGCCCGACCACCGTTCGCTGGCGGATCTTCCTGCTGTTGCTGTTGCTGGCCGCGATCAACTACATCGATCGCGCCTCGCTGTCGGTGGCGCTGCCGCTGATCTCCGCCGAATTCCAGATGACCCCCGCGCTCGAGGGCCTGATGCTCAGTGCGTTCTTCTGGTCCTACGCGCTGATGCAGATTCCCAGCGGCATGCTGCTGGATCGCTTCAACGCACGCGGCATCGTCGGCCTCGCCACGGTCGGCTGGGGTGCCTTCCAGGCGGTCGGCGCGCTGTCCACCGGCTGGATCACGCTGATGCTGACGCGCATCGGCCTGGGTGTCGCCGAGTCGCCGATCATGCCGGCCGGCGCCAAGCTCAACGGCAACTGGCTGACCGCCAACGAACGCGGCCGTGGCGCCGTACTGGTAGACGGCGGCGCGCCGCTGGGGACCGCGCTGGGTGCGATCATCACCACCGCGCTGATCGCCTGGTTCGGCTCATGGCGCATCGCCTTCGTCATTGCCGGCGTCGGCACCATCGTCGTCGGCATCTGGGCCTGGTGGTACATCCGCAATCACCCGTCCGAGCACCCGAAGGTCAACGCCGCCGAGCTGGAGCACATCCAGAAGGGCAACCTGGTGGCTTCCGCGACCGGTCCCAAGCCGAAGATGCGCGACCTGATCACCAGCCGCTCGGTACTCGCCATGTTCGCCGGCTACGCCTGCTACAACAGCGTGTTCTACGGCCTGATGACCTGGATGCCGAGCTACCTGCACCAGACCCACGGCCTGGACATCAAGTCGATGGGCGGCGCGACCTTCCTGATCTTCATGTGCGGTTTCGTTGGCGAGATCGTCGGCGGTGCCATCGCCGACAAGTGGAAGTCCGCCGGCGGCGCGCCGAACCTGGTGATGCGCAGCATGTTCAGCGGCTCGGCGCTGATTGCCGCGCTGTGCATCCTCGCCGTGGCCTACACGCCGGACGTGGTGGCGGTGATCGCGCTGCTCTGCGTCGCGCTGTTCTTCATCCGCTGGTGCGGCATGTACTGGTGCCTGCCGGCGATCCTCGGCGGCAAGTCGCGCTCCGGCGTGCTCGGTGGCGGGATGAACTTCTGGGGCAACATGTCCGGCGTGCTGGTGCCGATCCTGATCGGCCTGATCGTCCAGTTCACCGGCTCCTACTTCATGGCCCTGATCTTCTTCGTGGCGATGGCGATGGGCCTGGTGCTGTTCTCCGGGATGATCGATTACCGCGAGCGCGGCCACGCCTGAGGCGCGCTTCGCCAATCACAAGAGGTAGCGTGATGGAACTGATAATGAAAGCGGGCGCTGCGCAGGACATCGCGGCCGCCGTGATCCGCCTGAACCCGCTGGACGACGTGCTGGTCGCGCGGCAGCCGCTCACCGAAGGCCTGCACCTGGCCCACGAGAACGTCACCGTGCGCCAGGCCATTCCGGCCGGGCACAAGATCGCCACCCGTCATATCGGCAAGGGTGAGCCGCTGCGCCGTTACGGGCAGATCATCGGCTTCGCCTCGCAGCCCATCGAGCCGGGCGAGCACGTCCACGTGCACAACGTCGAGATGGGCGATTTCTCCCGCGACTACGCGTTCGGCGCGGATGCGAAGCCGACCGCGCAGCGCGAGGCGACCTTCCAGGGCATCGTTCGCGCCGACGGCCGCGTGGCCACGCGCAACTACATCGGCATCCTCACCTCGGTGAACTGCTCGGCCACCGTGGCACGGGCGATCGCCGACCATTTCCGCCGCGATATCCACCCCGAGGCCCTGGCCGCCTACCCGAACGTCGACGGCGTGGTCGCGCTGACCCATGGCGTCGGCTGCGCGGTCGATCCGGGCGGCGAGGCGCTGGCGATGCTGCAGCGCACCCTTGGCGGCTATGCCGTCCATCCGAATTTCCACGCGGTGCTGATGATCGGCCTGGGCTGCGAGACCAACCAGATCGATGACCTGCTCAAGGCCCGCGGGCTGGAGGCCAGCAACCAACTGCGCACCTTCACCATCCAGGGTACCGGCGGCACCTCGAAGACCATCGCCAGCGGCATCGCCCAGGTCAGGTCGCTGCTCGCCGAGGCCAACCGCGTCGAGCGCGAGCCGGTCAGCGCCAGGCACCTGATCGTCGGACTGCAGTGCGGCGGTTCGGACGGCTACTCGGGCATCACCGCCAACCCGGCGCTGGGCAACGCGGTGGATCGCCTGGTCGCCGCCGGCGGCACCGCGATCCTGTCCGAGACCCCGGAGGTCTACGGCGCCGAGCATCTGCTGACGCGCCGTGCGGTGAGCCGCGAAGTGGGCGAGAAGCTGATCAGACGCATCCACTGGTGGGAGGCGTACTGCGCGCGGATGAACGCCGAGCTGAACAACAACCCCTCCGCCGGCAACAAGGCGGGCGGGCTCACCACCATCCTCGAGAAATCCCTCGGCGCGGTGGCCAAGGCCGGCTCGACCAACCTGGTCGACGTGTACGAGTACGCCGAGGCGGTCACCGCCCACGGCCTGGTGTTCATGGACACCCCCGGCTACGACCCGATCTCGGCCACCGGCCAGGTCGCCGGCGGCGCCAACCTGATCGCCTTCACCACCGGGCGCGGTTCGGCCTACGGTTGCGCGCCGTCGCCGTCGATCAAGCTGGCCACCAACAGCCGGATGTTCGAGCATCAGGAAGAGGACATGGACGTGAACTGCGGCGGCATCGCCGACGGCTCGACCACCATCGAGGAGCGCGGCGCGCACATCTTCGAGCTGATGCTGCGCATCGCCTCGGGGGAGCGCAGCAAGTCCGAGCAGCACGGCTATGGGCAGAACGAGTTCGTGCCCTGGCAGATTGGCGCCATCACCTGACGCAACGCGGCGCGGGCGTTGCTTCGACGCCCGCGCGCTTTTTCACGCTTTCGAGATCCCGATGAACAGACGCCTCTATCCCGGACGAGACTATCGCCGTGCGCAGAGCATCGACGAGCTGCGCGAACTGGCGCGCCGGCGGCTGCCGAACTTCTCCTTCGAATACGTCGAAGGCGGCTCCGACGACGAATTCACCCTCGCGCGCAACCGCGCGATCTTCCAGAGCATCACCCTGCAACCGCGCACGCTGCGCAACGTCGGCACCCGCGACCTGCGGCGGGATGTCTTCGGCAAACCGTCGGCGTTGCCGTTCATGGTCGGGCCGACCGGCTTCAACGGGCTGCTCACCGCCGGTGGCGACCTGCGGCTCGCCGAAGCGGCGGCCAGGGCCGGAATTCCTTTCGTACTGAGCAACGCCTCGACGTCCTCGATCGAGGAGATCGCCGCCATCGACGGCATCCGCGCCTGGATGCAGATCTACCTCTACCGCACCCGCGACCATGTGGCGAAGCTGGTGGAGCGGGTGCGCCGGCTGGAGCTGGAAGCCATCGTCGTCACCGTCGACAGCGCGATCTTCGGCAACCGCGAATGGGACAGGCGCAACTACGTGCGGCCGTTGCAGCTGGACCTGCGCAACAAGCTCGACGTGGCGCTGCATCCGGAGTGGGTGTGGGACGTGCTGGTGCCCAACGGCGTGCCGCGCTTCGCCAACCTCGGCGACCTGTTGCCACCTGGCAAGGATTCGGTGAAGGGCGCCGCCAGCGCCCTGGCCGCCGAGCTCGACCCGAGCCTGAACTGGGACGACATCGCCTGGCTGCGGGATATCTGGAAGGGCAAGCTGATCGTCAAGGGCATGATCCATCCGGCGGATGCCGAGATCGCCCTGGGCTACGGCGTCGACGGCGTGGTCTTGTCCAACCACGGCGGGCGCCAGCTCGATGGCTCGGTTTCGGCGATGGAGACGCTGGCCGAGGTGGCGCGCCTGGCGCGCGGGCGGATGTCGGTGTTTCTCGACGGTGGATTTCGCCGCGGCAGCGATATCGTCAAGGCGCTGCTGCTTGGCGCAGACGCCGTGCTGCTCGGGCGCGCGGCGCTCTACGGCCTGGCGGCGGGGAAGGGGCCGGGGGCCAGCCACGCGATCGAGATCCTGCGCAGCGAAGTCGATCGTACCCTCGGCCTGCTCGGCTGCAGCTCGCTCGACGAGCTGAGCCCCGAGCTGATCCACGCGCCGGCCTGGCGCGCAGCGGCGCAAGCCGTGGCCGGTCATGCGCCGCACGGTGCCGGCGAAGCGGGGTCGAACCTCGACGGGCGAAGGATGCCCATCGATGCGTTTTCCTAGGACGGCCTGCTTTCGGAGCGCCGGTGAGTGATCTCCGGCGCGAGTTTCCCAAGAGCGCTGCGCGGGCGCGCAACGCTTCATCGGTCTGCGGACCACCGCCGCGAGGGCGCCGAGAAACGGCCCCTCGCGCTCCCCGGCCACGGCACGCGCCGCGGCTCCATCACTTCAAGAGCAGGAGGGTTCCATGCCTGACATCCTCGGACAGAACTACATCAACGGCGCGCGCAGCGCCCTGGGCGACGTTGTCGTGCACAGCCTCGACGCGAGCACCGGCGAGACGCTGCCCTACGACTTCCACCAGGCCACGCTTGGCGAGGTGGACGCCGCTGCCAAGGCCGCCGCGGCGGCCTATCCGACCTACCGCACGCTGTCGGCGGCCAAACGCGCCGACTTCCTCGACGCCATCGCCGCCGAGATCGATGCGCTGGGCGATGATTTCGTCGCCCTGGTCTGCCAGGAAACCGCGCTGCCGGCCGGGCGCATCCAGGGCGAGCGGGGCCGCACCAGCGGGCAGATGCGCCTGTTCGCCCAGGTGCTGCGACGTGGCGATTTCTACGGCGCGCGCATCGACCGCGCGCTGCCGGAGCGCCAGCC
>NZ_FNNU01000012.1 GCF_900106975.1 Pseudomonas kuykendallii
ATGTGCCCGCTGTGGGCCTTGAACACCACCGGGCAACCGGCGGCCAGCGCCGCGGCGGTGTCGCCACCGGCGGTGGAAAACGCCAGCGGGAAGTTGGAGGCGCCGAACACCGCGACCGGGCCGAGGCCGATGCGGTATTGGCGCAGGTCCGGGCGCGGCATCGGCTGGCGATCCGGCAGCGCGCGGTCGATCCGTGCGCCATAGAAATCGCCACGCCGCAGCACCTGGGCGAACAGGCGCATCTGCCCGCTGGTGCGGCCGCGTTCGCCCTGGATACGCCCGGCCGGCAGCGCGGTTTCCTGGCAGACCAGGGCGACGAAGCCATCGCCCAGCGCATCGATCTCGGCGGCAATGGCGTCGAGGAAGTCGGCGCGTCTGGCCGCCGACAGCGTGCGGTAGGTCGGGTACGCCGCCGCAGCCGCCTTGGCGGCGGCATCGACCTCGCCAAGCGTGGCCTGGTGGAAATCGTAGGGCAGCTTCTCGCCGGTGCTCGCGTCGAGGCTGTGCACGACGACGTCGCCCAGGGCGCTGCGCGCGCCGTTGATGTAGTTCTGTCCGAGTATCTGCATGTAGGTCTCCTCGACTCGCGGGTCTGGATGGATTGCCGGCGGCGCCGGCATCGCTGGGAAAAGTGCCTAGAGCTTGCCCACCCCGCCGGCAGGCAGTTCGGCCGCGGTCGGCGCGATGCCGTTGACCAGCGGCTCGCCGAATTCCGGCAGGCCGATCTCGAAGCGGTCACCCGGCTCGGCACGCACGCCATCGGCGAACGACAGCGTCGCGGTGCCGAAGAAATGCACATGCACGTCGCCCGGCCGGAGGAACTGCGCGTACTTGAAGTGGTGGTACTCGAGGTTCTCCAGGCTATGGCACATGTTGTCCTCGCCGGAGAGGAACTCCTTCTCCCAGAGCACTTCGCCGTTGCGCCGGATGCGGCTGAAACCCGACAGGTGCCGGGGCAGTTCGCCAAGGCGCAGCTCCGGGCCGAAGGCGCAGAAGCGCAGCTTGGAGTGCGCCAGGTACAGGTAGTTGCGCCGCTCCATGACATGGTCGGAATACTCGTTGCCGAGGGCGAAGCCCAGGCGATACGGCTTGCCGTCATGGCCGATGACGTAGAGCCCGGTGAGCTCCGGTTCCTCGCCACCGTCCTCGGCGAACGGCGGGCGCGGCAGCGCTGCGCCCGGGCGCACGACGATGCTGCCGTCGCCCTTGTAGAACCATTCCGGCTGCGCGCCGACCTGCCCGGCAGCTGGTTTGCCGCCTTCGACGCCCCATTTGAAGATGCGCATGGTGTCGGTCAGGGTGGCTTCGTCGACGCCGGCCTGCTGGTGCATCTTGTCCCGCGCGGAGGCGCTGCCCAGGTGGGTCAGGCCGGTGCCGCTGACCAGGCAGTGCGCCGGGTCCGGATGGTCCAGCGGCGGCAGTACGCGGTCCTGGCCGAGCAGCGCCGAATAGTCGTGCGCCTCGCCGAGCCCCTGCACGTCGACCCGCTGCGCCAGACTCTGGCCGGCCTCGATGGCGGCCAGCGCCAGTTCCCTCACGCTGTTGGCACCCAGTACTTCGCGCACCAGGCCGCCATCCACCAGGCCAACCCGGCGCTCGCCGCCGGCCAGTTCGAACTGAATCAAGCGCATCGCAATCCTCACTTTCTATCTGTCATTGTCGGGTCGGCAGCGCTCAGGCGTTGCCCATGGAAACCTGCTGCTGCGCGTGGCGGCGCTCCAGGCGCTGGTAGACCACCCAGGTCAGCAGCAGGCCGAAGCACAGCACGGCCGTGAGGAAATACAGGCCGGACGCCAGGTTGCCGGTGTATTCCTTCAGCGCGCCGATGCCGAACGGGCCGATGTAGCCGCCGAGGTTGCCCACCGAGTTGATCAGGGCGATGGCCGCCGCCGCACTGGCGCCGGTGAAGAAGCGTCCCGGCAGGGTCCAGAACAGCGCGGTGGTGGAGAACAGGCAGAACGCGACCAGCGACAGCGCCATCAATTGCAGCGCCGGCGCGCTGAGCCAGGCGCTCAGGAACATCGAGCAGGCCGCCAGGGCATAGAGCACGGCGAGGTGGCCATAGCGGTCGTTCAGCCGGTCCGAACTGCGCGGCACGATGAGCAGGCCGACGATGCCGAACACGTAGGGAATCGCCGAGAGGAAACCGGTGGTCAGGTCGCTGCCGCCGAACTGCTTGAGGATGGTCGGCAGCCACAGGCCGAGACCATAGATGCTCAGCGTCACCGGCAGGTAGAACAGCGCCAGCAGCAGCACGCGCTTGTCCTTCAGGGCATGCAGCGGGTTGCCGTGGCGGGTCTGGGCGTATTCCTGCTTGTCCTTCTCCAGCTCGCCGGCGAGCCAGGTCTTCTCCTCCGCGGAGAGCCATTTCACCTTGTGCAGGTTGTCCGGAAGGAAGCGCAGGGTCGGCCAGGCGAGCAGCACCGCCGGAGCGCCGATCATCAGGAACAGCCACTGCCAGCCGTGCAGGCCAGAGAGGCCATCCATGCCCAGCAGCGCGCCCGCCAGCGGACCGGTGATCATCATCGCGATCGGCTGCGAAAGGATGAAGAAGCCGATGATCTTGCCGCGATGGCGAACCGGGTACCACTGGGTGATGAAGTACAGCACGCCAGGGAAGAACCCGGCCTCGGCCGCACCGAGCAGGAAGCGCATCACGTAGAAGCTGGTCGGCCCCTGGATGAACGCCATGCCCATGGTGATCGCGCCCCAGGTGATGAGGATGCGCGCGAACCAGCGCCGCGCGCCGAAGCGGTCGAGCAGCAGGTTGCTGGGTACTTCGAAGATGAAATAGCCGATGAAGAACAGACCCGCGCCCAGGCCGTAGGCGGCATCGCCGATGCCGACGTCGGCGCCCATGTGCAGCTTGGCGAAGCCAACCGCCGAGCGATCGATGTAGGCGACCAGATAGAGAAGGATCAGGAAGGGGATCAGTTTCAGGGTGATGAGGCGTATCAGCCGCTGCTCGGGGCTCATTTGTCGCGGTCTCCATTTGTTTTTGTATGGACCATCACGTCAGTAGGCGCGGCGTCTCGAAGGGGGCGTCCTCTCACGTTGAATCGACTATATAGTATTACTATTTACTCAACAAGCCTTCCAAATACCCTTTGAAAGGGCTACTTTTGGCTAACTCATCGCCATTAGTAATACAAAACAAGAGAGAACCCCATGACCGAGCAAAAACGCCCGCTTCGCTCCGCCTCCTGGTTCGGCACCACCGACAAGAACGGCTTCATGTACCGCAGCTGGATGAAGAACCAGGGCATCCCGGACCATGAATTCCAGGGCAAGCCCATCATCGGCATCTGCAATACCTGGTCCGAACTGACCCCATGCAACGCGCATTTCCGCAAGATCGCCGAGCACGTGAAGAAAGGCGTTCTCGAAGCCGGCGGCTTCCCGGTCGAATTCCCGGTGTTCTCCAGCGGCGAATCCAACCTGCGCCCCACTGCCATGCTCACCCGCAACCTGGCCAGCATGGACGTCGAGGAAGCCATCCGCGGCAACCCGGTGGACGCCGTGGTGCTGCTCACCGGCTGCGACAAGACCACCCCCGCCCTGCTGATGGGCGCCGCGAGCTGCGACGTGCCGGCCATCGTGGTCACCGGCGGGCCGATGCTCAACGGCAAGCACAAGGGGCGCGACATCGGCGCCGGCACCATCGTCTGGCAGATGCACGAGTCCTATAAGGCCGGGCTGATCGACCTCAACGAGTTCCTCTCCGCGGAAGCCGGCATGTCCCGTTCCGCCGGCACCTGCAACACCATGGGCACGGCCTCGACCATGGCCTGCATGGCCGAAGCCCTCGGCACCTCGCTGCCGCACAACGCGGCGATCCCGGCGGTGGACTCGCGCCGCTACGTGCTCGCGCACCTGTCCGGCATGCGCATCGTCGACATGGTGTGGGAAGACCTGCGCCTGTCGAAGGTGCTGACCAAGGAAGCCTTCGAGAACGCGATCAAGGTCAACGCCGCCATCGGCGGCTCGACCAACGCGGTCATCCACCTCAAGGCCATCGCCGGGCGCATGGGCGTCGAACTCGAACTGGACGACTGGACCCGCGTCGGCCGCGGCACGCCGACCATCGTCGACCTGCAACCCTCCGGGCGCTTCCTGATGGAAGAGTTCTACTACGACGGCGGCCTGCCGGCGGTGATCCGGCGGATGGGCGAAGGCGGCATCCTGCCGAACCCGGATGCGCTGACGGTGAACGGCCGCTCGCTGTGGGAAAACTGCAGCGAAGCACCGATCTACGGCGAGAACGAGGTGATCCGCACGCTGGACAACCCCATCCGCGCCGACGGCGGTATCTGCGTGCTGCGCGGCAACCTGGCGCCCAAGGGCGCGGTGCTCAAGCCCTCCGCCGCCACCGCCGAGCTGATGCAGCATCGCGGTCGCGCGGTGGTCTTCGAGAACTTCGACGACTACAAGGCGCGCATCGCCGACCCGGAACTGGATGTCGACGAAACCTGCGTGCTGGTGCTCAAGAACGCCGGACCCAAGGGTTATCCGGGCATGGCCGAAGTCGGCAACATGGGCCTGCCGCCGAAGGTGCTGGCCAAGGGCATCACCGACATGGTGCGCATCTCCGACGCGCGCATGAGCGGCACCGCCTACGGCACCGTGGTGCTTCACGTGGCCCCAGAGGCGGCCGCGGGCGGCCCGCTGGCGGCGGTGCGCAACGGCGACATGATCGAACTGGACGCCTACGCCGGGCGCCTGCACCTGGACATCAGCGACGAGGAACTGCAGGCGCGCCTGGCCGATATCCCGCCGCCGGTACCGCTGCTCTGGGACGGCGGCTATCGCCGGCTGTACATCGACCACGTGCTGCAGGCCGACGAAGGCTGCGACTTCGACTTCCTGGTCGGCTGCCGTGGCTCCGAGGTGCCGCGCCACTCGCACTGAACCGGCGAAACGCCCGCCGCAACGGCGGGCGACGGCCTGGCGAAAGCTTGCCGATGCTATGCTGTCGCGCTCAAGTCAGGTCGGACGCCAAGCGCCCCCATGGATTACAAACAGCCAAAACCCCGCAAGAGTCGCCACGCCAACATCGTTCAGGAGCTGGGCATGCGGATCGTCTCCGGCCAGCTCCAGCCGGACGAGAAACTGCCCCAGGAAGCCGTGCTCTGCGAGGAATACGCGGTCAGCCGGCCGGTGGTCCGCGAGGCCATCCGCGTGCTGGTGGCAAAAGGGCTGGTAGCCTCCAAGCCGCGCGTCGGCACGCTGGTGAAGCCGCGCCGCGACTGGCACATGCTCGACCCCGACGTGCTCTACTGGCTGGTCGAAAGCACCCCGCAAAGCGAGTTCTTCAGCACCCTGGTCGGGGTGCGCTGCATCATCGAACCGGCGGTCTGCGCGATGGCGGCGAGCACCGCCAACGCCGAGGATATCGCCGCCATCGAGGAGGCCTACACGCGCATGGAAGCCGCCACCAGCCGCGCCGAAATGCTCCAGCCGGACCTCGACTTCCACCGCCGCATCGCCGAGGCCACGCACAACGATCTGCTGGTGTACCTGAGCAACATGCTCTCGATCGCCCTGCGCGAATCGATCAAGTTCTCCAGCCACCGGCCCAACCTGCAGGCCCTCACCCTGCCCCGCCACAAGGCGATCCTCACCGCGATCAAGAACCGCGACGCCCTCGCCGCGCAGCAGGCCTCGATCGTCCAGCTCGACGACACCCGCGTCGCGCTGAACACCGTGCTCAACGAACTGACACCGCTCTGACGCACACATGAAAAAGCCCCGCCGGCTCGCGTCGGCGGGGCTTTTCTTTTGCTTCAATCCTAGGGTGGGCTTCAGCCCACCGATACGGCGGTGTATTGGCGAACGAGGGTGGGTGAAACCCGCGGCCCGAGCAGCGACGCGGATTGCCTCCGCCCTACGGCCTACAGCGTCTCGCGGCTCGGCGTGCCGTCCACCAGCCGCTGGATGCCCAGCGGGTTGGCGTTTTGCAGTGCCTCGGGAAGGAAGGCATCCGGGTAGTTCTGGTAGCACACCGGGCGCAGGAAGCGGTCGATCGCCAGAGTGCCCACCGAGGTGCCACGGGCATCCGAAGTCGCCGGGTACGGCCCGCCGTGGACCATCGAATCGCAGACTTCCACGCCGGTCGGGTAGCCGTTGAGCAGCAGGCGCCCGGCCTTCTGTTCCAGCAGCGCCAGCAGGTCGCCGTAGGCGTCCAGGTCCGCCGGCTCGGCGATCAGGGTGGCGGTGAGCTGGCCGTGCAGGCCGTGCAGCGCCTGGATCAGCTCGGCCTTGTCGGCCACTTCGACGACGATGGTGGTGGGGCCGAACACCTCTTCCTGGAGCAGTTCGTCACCGTCGAGCAGCAGGCTGGCATCGGCCTTGAACAGCTGCGGCCGGGCCTGGTTGCCTTCCTGTTTCGCGCCGGCCAGGTGGCTGATGCCCGGATGTTTGTGCAGGTTGTCCAGGCCGTGGCAGTAGCTCTTCAGGCCGCCCGGGTTGAGCATGGTCTGCGCCGGCTGGTCGCCCATCAGCGC
>NZ_FNNU01000007.1 GCF_900106975.1 Pseudomonas kuykendallii
GAACGCCACGACACGGTGGAAGCCAACAGCTACACCGAGCTCAAGGCCGAGGAGCACCGCACCACCCAGGCCGACCGCCGGGTCGAGGTCAGGGCTGATGACCACCTGGGGGTTACGGGAAGTCAGCACCTGAAAGTTGGCCTGGCGCAACTGATCGACGCCGGAAACGAGATACACCTGAAAGCCGGCCAGAAGATGGTCATCGAAGCCGGCACCGAGCTAACCCTGAACGCCGGAGGCGCCTTCATCAAGCTCGATCCGGGCGGCGTCACCATCAACGGCACCCTGGTCAGGATCAACGCCGGCGGCTCGCCGGGGCATGGCACGGGAATTGGCCTCAAGCCGCCGATCCCGCCGGGCGCCGCGGACAGGGACAGCGCAGGGAACCTCCTCGACGAAGGACTGAAGAACAGCGTCGAGGAGCCGCCGAAGCCACGGCGGATGCTGAATTTCAGCAGTTGAACCCGCGTAGCGGACTCAAGGATGAGAAGGCACCATGACCGAGCAACAGAAGATCACCAACTGGAGTTACCCCTTCAAGGCCAGGGCGACCCCTGGAAACGAGCGGGCCGAGGATGTCTGGCTCTATCAGGAGGCCCTGGCCAATGCACTGGGCGGCCACTACCCGCTGGGAACGAACGGCCTCTGGCACGGCGGCGTGCACTTCGATCAGGGCACCGCGGGGCTGCTCGACCAGTCCTCGGTGTATTGCATCGCCGATGGCGACGTCATCGCCTACCGTATCGACGAGCACTACCCGGTCTCCGAGTACGAGTCCGGGCCCAAGCCCTACTCGACCGGTTTCGTACTGGTCCGGCATCGCCTCGAAGTGCCGAAACCGACGCCGGCCAACGCTACCCAGACGGCCGCCGAAGCCGCAAGCCCTTCCCCCTCGCTGACGCTGTTCAGCCTCTACATGCATCTGCTCGACTGGGAGCACTATGGGTTGGAAGCGGCACCCAACCCGCCCGCCTTCATAAGCGAAACGCTCTACAGCGTTAAGCCCGACAAGGCCACCGACCCCACGCTCGGACTGCGCGTGCGCGCCACGCCCGGCAACGGAACGGTCCTGGCGCTTCTGCCGAAGGGTACCCGGGTGGAAGTCGGCGATACCCATCCGGGCTCGGTGAAATGGCGCCGCTTGATAAACGTAATAGAGGGCAGCGTGCTGCCCTCATTGGCGGCCTGCGACAACGGCTGGGTCTTCACTGGGGAAATGGAATCGACGCCCGCGCCCAATGTCTTTTTGGTCGGCGAACACGCCAACGACCATGAGCCGAACCTGGCGCCACACCGCGGCCTGAACATCCGCAAGACCGGTCGCGGAAATGCCAGCGACGCGAAAACCGGCCTGCTTCCCGAGGGCACCCGCGTCTCGCTGGAGCCGGGAACCACGCCCTACCGCAAGATCAAAGCCATTATCGAAGGCACGGCGCTACCGCCCCTGGCCGCTAACAGCGTCCAGAACATCCAGGGTTATGTGCATTTCGACTCGTTACAGGCGAAGCGGACCACGCCCGTCTGCGGAGCGGTCCACCTGCTGGACCCGCCCTACCCGATCAAGGCCGGCGAACTGATCGGCCATCCGGGCCACTACCAGAACCATAACGACGGCGCCCCGCAATCGCTGCTGCACCTGGAGCTGTTCAGCTGCGACGACGTCCCCGCCTTCATCGCCCAAAGCCGGGCCCTGGCCGCCGCGCTGCCTGCGGAACAGAAAACCCAACTGAAGATTCACAAGGGCGCAAGCAAGCTGATCCCGCACCGCGAAGGCATCGACGCCAGCCACCCACCCTCGATCACCGATGCGGGCACAACTATCGGGGTGGACCTGATCATTCCGATCAGCACGCTGGAACGCCTGCCACCCAGCCACAGGATCACCGTCAATACAGCCACCAGCCCCGGCCCGGTCACCCACTGGTGGCGCCTGGATAACCTCCTGGCCGACAACGACGGCAACCCCATCAACGGCTGGCTGGCCGAACAGGACCTGATCACTACCCGGCACAGTCCGTGGGAGTGGGAGGGGTTTGAGTGTGTTGAAGATAGCGCCGAGCTGATAGATAAGCTTGCCTACACCCTCAATGCCCAGGGTGTACTTAGTGACGATGAGAGAGCGAACTACCGCGCTCAAATAACCCAAAATGACAGTGGCTCCATGCTGGCCATCGCACGTCTATATGACATCGTAGATACCAACAAAGACGGAGCACTGACAAACGACGAAATTCGAACAGCCCTAAACAAACCCTGGCATACCCAAGTACTTGGCCAGCTAATCATCCAATACGAAAGCGAATGGTTCTGGAACCAAAACAAGTGGGAAAAACTTGATCCGCTACTGACAATTTCTCAAGGCATTACTAATCAAGATTGGGTGATAGAAAAGCAACGAATTGAGAAGCTAAGTTGGTGGCAGTTGCTAGGACATCATGGAATGCAGGCGAATGGAAAAGCATGGCATCTTCAAGCACCAATATTCATCACCAACTTTGGAAAAAATAGAACATTTTGCTCTATATGCAACAAAAACATATCCATATCTTATGAGCTAATGCGAAAAATATGCCCAAGCAATACGGCGGAAGACTTTATAAATTCCTTCGTGCTCCATGCAGACAACCTATTTGAAAAATATGGAGTTAACTCGTGCGCTCAAGTTACTCATCTACTTGCACAAGCCAAGCACGAAACAAAAAATTTTACGGCATTTCGCGAGTCACTTTACTACTCCCACTATACCGCGCAAGAACTGTATAACATGGCGCCTACGGCAATTAACAATGGCTTCACTCGTAAACGTATAACTTTCTCCACCAATGAAGAGAAACTTCAATACATTCGGAACAATCTCCTTAAAAACGACGCAGCATATGGACAGCATTGCTTTGGAAGTAATAATTATCCAAACAATGATTATCGCGGAAGGGGATTGCTACACCTCACTCATTATGCAAACTATCAGGCATGCTCCTTGGCAATAGGAAAACCTATCGCCGCTGAGCCGAATCTGGTACAAAGTGATACATCTGTAATTATAGAAACAGGGCTTTGGTTCTGGAAATCAAATAATCTGAAAGCTTATGCAGAGAACTCCGAAATCACAGAAGAAGAAGCCGTAGAAAAAATCACGCGAGCTATCAACGGAGGGGTGAACGGTTTAGCCGAAAGAAAGAAATTCAAAAGAGAAATTACTAACTTATTCACTGGGCTATATGGAAGCTGCACCAAATGAATATAATAAAAGATCCAATATACGCCCTAATAATTTTCACAATTACCAATGCATGCTACACGAACAGCCAAGCCTGCACACTCTACTCCCGAGAAGATTTATACAATCCAATAACCATAGATAATAGCTCTGTAATAGGCTTCAAGATTTCAAGCATATCGATTGATCAGAATGAAGACATCTTCCCCGTCATAATGGTCAAGAGAAACTGTGATACTGGAAGCGAAGCGAAAATTGCAGAGCTCCCCTATCTTGGTGATCCTGGAAAAGTGGGAAGTGCATTTCTGGCAGACTCCGATTTCGATGGAACTCCCGAAATTTTTGTCATACATAGAACGGTTCTATACTCTGACACCGGCGTCAACTATGGCTCTGACTATTTCACAACATTGGTTTATAAAAGTAGCGGGGCGTTGAACTATAAACTAAGCGAGCGCATTAGCTCCTACTTCGGCGCGGGCGGTGACGTCCTATCCTCCACTGCGAGCGACACACTGACATACGAGTATCCTTATAAATCTGAAGCAGCAATCCGCAACAGGATCGCATCAGCGCCGTACAAAGCCTGGCTAGAAAATAAATCAATCACTACCCGCATACTAAGAAAAACCTTCCTGTACGATAATGCCAATGTCGCAGATAGAACCTCAAAATACTTGATATCGGGTGACAGAGTTCAAGTCTTTAGCCAAAACGCTGGCTGGCTGGCAGTTGTGTTTGAAGACAAAGAAAACATCACGCGTGGATGGATTCAGTGTAAAGACACGCTTGAGTGCGTCAATCATCCTTAGCAACACCTTGGTTTATCTCACACGAAGCTAATTAATCTTTAAAAAACACTCCCAAAGCGGCATGTTATGAAAAATCCAGCAAGTATATTTTTCCTATTTCTTGTGAGCCCTCATTTACATGCTTCAGTCTCAATGGAATCCAGTCTCGAGCATTACATAGGTCGATGCTCGACTGACTGTGACGTGTTAGAAGGCATGAGGGTAGGCAGGGAGGAAATAGTAATGAAGATAAACCAAAACCAAATTTACATAAGGTCGTCGGTGGTCATATCCGAGAGCCGAGACATAGTGCAGGACTGGGCTGTATCCGAGGTACCATGAGGAGCAAACGATTTTCAGTCGATCATTCTGTCTATGAGGGTATAATAATTTGAAAACGAAAGTCTGCCTCTTGATGCTATATTTTTTTGCCCGACACTGCTTTGGACACGAGAGCTATCAGTACGGTGAAAATATCGTTCATGGGCCATTTAACAACCCCATCATCAAAGATAGCAAAATCTATTTCTCAAAATCCCAAGACAGCAACTATCCTGTGTATCTTGTATTGGAAAAGCGAGATGCCACGCCATTAGTGGTTGACCAATACCCTATATCCGGAAGTGATCCGTATGTAGTTTCAGCATTTTTCTTCCCCGTGAAAGAAGAAGATAATCTCTTTGTCATTTTGCGTTGGGAGTTAAATAATCGCGGCCTGGGAACTTATGGAGATCTTTATGAAATCCATGCATACCATTATATTGACGGCAAATTATCAATCAACAAATTTATAACCTCCAATCCTGACATGAATGGCATGGACGGATATATAGAGGGCGTGCAGTCCATATTTAAACTGAAAACCGCCAGCGACGTTAAAGCCTATATCAAGAAAAACCTCTAGGCACAAAAGCATCAATCAAGCCTTACACCTCATGCCGTATTAAGACAAGATGCCCCACGAACCTGTCCCAAACGTCATCAGGAGCCACCCATGCGCGAAAGCGTATTCGCTGAGCGGATCGTGCAGAACACGCTGGACACCGACTTCTACAAGCTCACGCAGATGCAGGCGGTGTTGCACAACTACCCGAATGCGGAGGTGGAGTGGGAGTTTCGTTGTCGCAATGATGAAGACCTGCGCCCCTATCTGAGCGAGATCCGTCAGCAGATCGAGCAGCTCGCCGATACCTCGGCGACGGCCGATCAGATCGGGTTTCTCGAGCGGATTCCCTTCATGAAGGCGGACTTCATCCGCTTCCTCAGCCTGTTTCGCTTCAACATGCGCTATGTGCAGACCGGCGTGGAGAACGGCCAGGTGTTCGTTCGCCTGCGCGGACCCTGGCTGCATGTGATCCTGTTCGAGATTCCGCTGCTGGCGATCATCAGCGAGGTGCGCAATCGGGCGCGTTATCCGGGTGTGTTGCTGGAGCAGGTCAGCGAGCAGCTGTATCGCAAGCTCGACTGGCTGCGCAAGGAGGCCAGCGACGATGAGCTCAGCGGCTTCCAGCTCGCCGACTTCGGCACGCGGCGGCGCTTTTCCTACCGCACCCAGGAAGAGGTCGTGCATATCCTAAAGCGCGATTTCCCCGGGCGTTTCGTGGGCACCAGCAACGTGCATCTGGCCCGCGAGTACGACCTCAAGCCGATCGGCACCATGGCCCACGAATGGCTGATGGCGCACCAGCAGCTCGGCCCGCGGCTGATCGACAGCCAGGCCGCCGCGCTGCAGACCTGGGTGCAGGAGTACCGCGGCCAGCTAGGGATCGCCTTGACCGACTGCATCACCATGGATGCCTTCCTGCACGACTTCGACCTGTACTTCGCCAAGCTCTTCGACGGCCTGCGGCATGACTCCGGGGACCCGCTGGCGTGGGCGGAAAAGGCCATCGCGCACTACCGCAAGCTGGGCATCGACCCGCAGACCAAGACGCTGATCTTAAGCGACGGGCTGACCTTTCCCGCCGCGCTGTCGCTGTATCGCCAGCTGCACGAGCGGATCAACGTCAGTTTCGGCATCGGCACCAACCTCACTTGCGACATCCCCGGCGTGGAGCCAATGAACATCGTGCTGAAGATGATCAGCTGCAACGGCGAGCCGGTGGCGAAGATTTCCGACACGCCGGGCAAGAGCCAGTGCAAGGACGAAAGCTTCCTCGCCTACCTGCGCCATGTGTTCCGCGTCGACGGCGAGCGCTGATCGGCGGCGCTGGCTGAAACGAAACGGCCCGGTGGTTCCGGGCCGTTTCGCTCGTGCGTGACGGAGGCTTCAGGAGGTCGCCGGCTCACCCTGGACGGCGGTTTCCTCCTGCTTGTGCCAGCGGTTGGCCCGGGTAAAGGTGCCGAAGTCGTTGAAGCGTACACCGGCATCGCGCATCACCCGATGGGCCAGCGGCGCGGTCATCTGGCGAATGTAGAAGGGCTCCTTCACTACGAAATGATGGATCGCGTGGGTGCTGCCGAAGTTGAAGCAGAACGCCTGCAGCGGCCACATCCACCAGGGGTTGAGCACCTGGGTCTGCTGGATCACGTTGCCTGGCTCGACATCGCCGTAGTAGTGCATGTTGGAGCTGACGAAGTGCAAGCAGAAGGTGCGCAGCACGTTGGGGCCGACCAGCACCACCACTGCGATATCGACGATGTTCATCACCTCCAGCGTGGTCGCCGACCAGGCCACCGGCGCGCCGAGCAGGCCGCTCGCGCCATCGATGGCGTGGAAGCCGAGAAACAGGTACCAGGTACCCCAGTTGAGCAGCGCCAGCGGCGCATAGACCCTGAGCGTGCGCGCCAGGATGCTGCGTTTGTGCGCCCAGGTTCTGGCGCGCAGCATGCGGATGAGCGAGGACATCACGTTGTCGCCGACCATCAGCAAACGGGCGATACCCCAGGGCTCGCCGTTGGTGATGGCGCGCTCCTCCATGTCGTTCTCGGTGCCGGAGACCTTGTGGTGGTTGAGGTGCAGGTGGCGACGGATCCACGGGTTGATGGTGCTCGGCCGCGCCATCCAGACCAGCGCCAGCATCAGGTTGTGCGCCACGCGCTGCTTGCGGAAGTACATCGAATGGATCAGGTCGTGTTCGAGCTCGTGGGTCAGCGAGGCGAAGAAGGCATTCGCCAGCAGGCAGGCCCACCAGGCAATCGCGCCATTCAGGTAGAGCAGCGCCGAGCCGATCATCCCGGCGAGGGCGAAGGCGAGGATGCCGGCGCCCAGCGCATCCTGATGGTTGAGGATAGGGTAGCGCCGGCGCAGTTCGACGCCGCGCGCCATCACCGCTTCACGGATGTGCGCGGAGCGCTGCTGATCGGTTAGGGCAGTGGGGTTCATTGGCGTGTCCTTTTGTTATCGTCTGTTGAGGCACGCCGCTACTCTGCGACATGCTGACGCGGAGCGCCCGACCCTGGACGCCAACCTGTTGACCGGACACGCCAACCTGCATGACTGCCGAACCCACCACCCTGGTCAGCTGGACCCGCGCGCTGCGCAAGCAGCTCGACGCGCTCGGGCTGGACAGCGCCGCGCTCTGCCGGGAAGCCGGTCTCGACCCGGCGTTGATGGATGACCCCAACGCGCGCTATCCACTGTCCGCCACCACCCGGCTCTGGCACCTGGCGGTAGCGGCCAGCGGCGATCCGGCGCTGGGCCTGAAGATTTCCAGCTACGTCAGCCCGACCACCTTCCACGCGCTGGGCTACGCGCTGATCGCCAGCACGACCCTGCGCGAGGTGTTCGAGCGCATCGTGCGCTATCACCGGGTGGTCAGCGATGCGATGGAGCTGGACCTGCGCGAGCGCGACGGGCACTACGAATTCCGTTTCCGCGTGCCGCCGGGCAGCCCCGAACCGGCGGCCGAGGCGCTGGACGCCTTCGCCGCGATCTACGTGCGCACCTGCCGCAACCGTCTCGGTCGGGACTACGCGCCGCAGGCGGTGTACCTGAGCCGCGCCGAGCCCGCCGACAGCCGTCCGTGGCAGGAGGTGTTCCGCGCGCCGGTGCATTTCGGCGCGGCGGAGAATCGCCTGGAATTCGCCCGCATCGACCTCGAGCGACCGCTGGACGACGGCAACCCCGAGCTGGCCGAACACAACGAAACGGTGTTGAAGAAGACCCTCGAGCAGCTGCAGACGCCGACCTGGACGCGCCAGGTCCGCGCGGCGCTGGAGGCGCGCCTGCCGGACGGGGAACCCTCGGCCGAAGCCATCGCCGGCTCATTGCACCTGAGCCTGCGCAGCCTGCAGCGGCACCTGGCGGAGGAGGGCGTCGGCTACGAGGCGCTGCTGGCCGAGACCCGCTGTGCTCTGGCCCTGCGCTACCTCGACGACCCACGCAACGCGCTGGGGGAAATCGCCTACCTGCTCGGCTTCGCCGACACCAGCAGCTTCAGCCGCGCCTTCAAGCGCTGGACCGGGAAGACTCCCAGCCAGTACCGGGAAGGGGGACGCTAGCCTCGCCAGGGGTGGCGCCGCACATGGCGCATCCTGGCGAGAGCCACGCGCACCGCGATCAAACCAGCCCCTGGATGCCCGCCAGCACCAGCAGCAGCGAGCCGGCGGCGAGCAGCGTCTGCAGGGTGATGATGCCCGCCATCAGGTGCCCGTCGCCGCCCAGCTGGGTAGTCAGCACATAGGACGTCGGCGCGGTGGGCAGGGCGAAGAACAGGATCAGCACGCTGCTTTCCAGCGTCGGCAGACCGCTCAGACGCGCCACGCCGAACGCCAGTAGCGGCATGACCAACAGGCGCACGGCGCAGTTCCAGCCCAGCGCCGGGACTTCCCCGGCGAGCTCCTGCGGACGCAGCGCCGCGCCCACGCAGAGCAGGCCGAGGGGCAGGCTGGCGGCGCCGAGCATCCCCAGCAGGCGCTCGCTGCCGCCAGGCAGGCCGATGCCGCTGAGGTTGATCGCGGCGCCCCCCAGGCAGGCGAGAATCAGCGGATTCTTCAGGATCGGCAGGGCCAGCGAGCGCAGGCTGACGCCACGCTCGGCGGTCAGCGCCCATACCGACATCACATTCACCGCCGGCACCATCAGCGCCAGCATCAAGGCCGCCAGGGTCAGGCCCGGTTTGCCGAACAGGCTGCCGACCACGGCCAGCCCGAGGTAGGTGTTGAAACGCAGCACGCCCTGGGCGAATGCGCCGAAGCGTGCCGCCGGCCAGCCGCGCAGGCGACGCACCAGCAGCAGCCCGAGCCAGGCGGCGCCCAGCCCGATCAGCACCGCCGCGGCCAGGCGCGGCAACGCCGGGTTGTCCAGCGGCGCGCTGGCGAGGTTGCCGAAGAGCAGGGCGGGGAACAGCAGGAAGTAGTTGATCCGCTCGGCGCCGGGCCAGAAGGCTTCGCTGGGAAAGCCGCTACGCCGCAGGAGGAAACCGCCGATAATCAGGGCGAACAACGGCCACAGGGCCAACAGCAGATCGGTCACGGGAACCCCCGGTGGTGGTGGAGGCCAATCCTGGCGAGCCACGCGGCGGTCGGTCAATGGCCGAGGAGGAATTCATGCAGGAGAGTCACCAGGGCGGCTGCCACTGCGGCGCGCTGCGTTACCGCTTCGCCGCACCGCTGCGCGATATCGCCCACTGCCACTGCTCGATCTGCCGGCGCACCAGCGGCGGCCTGGTCACGACATGGATCGGCGTGCCGCTCGAGACGTTCGAGTGGCTCCACGGCACGCCGGCGCAGTACGCCTCGTCCGACACTTGCACCCGCTACTTCTGCGGCACCTGCGGCGCCCAGCTGGCGCTGTTTACCCGCCTCAGTCCGCAGACCCTGGATGTGACCGTCGCCACCCTGGACGAACCGCAGCGGGCGCCGGCCGACCGGCACATCTGGGTGACCACACGGCTGCCCTGGCTGACGCTCGACCCGCACTTGCCCAGCGAGGACGAAGAAGCGCTCTAGCCGGCCGCCAGCTGCCGGCGCAGCTCCGCCAGCACCGGCGCGCTGTCCGGGCGCACGCCGCGCCACAGCAGGAAGGCCTCGGCCGCCTGCTCCACCAGCATGCCCAGCCCATCCAGGGCCGCGCGCGCGCCGTGCTCGACGGCCCACTGGCAGAACGCCGTCGGCTGGCGGGAATACATCATGTCGTAGCACAGCGTGTGGCCAGGCTCGATCAGGCTGGCCGCGATAGGTGGCACCTCGCCGGTCAGGCTCGCCGAGGTGCCGTTGACGATCAGGTCGACCGGCGCGTCCAGCCAGTCGAAGCCGCTGGCCATGATCGGCCCGAGGTCGGCGAACTCGGCGGCCAGCGCCTCGGCCTTCGCCACACTGCGGTTGGCCACCACCAGCGCCTTCGGCCGTTCGCCGAGGAAAGGCTCCAGCACGCCGCGCACCGCACCGCCCGCGCCGAGCAGGAGGATGCGCTTTCCGCTCAGCGAGAAGCCTGCGTTCACCGCGAGGTCGCGCAGCAGCCCGGCACCGTCGGTGTTGTCGCCCAGCAGGCGGCCGTCGGCGAGCTTCTTCAGCGTGTTCACCGCCCCGGCGCGTTGCGCCCGTGCGCTGAGTTGGTCGGCGAGCTGGAAGGCCTGTTCCTTGAACGGCACCGTGACGTTCCCGCCCAGGCCCTCGGCGAAGAAACCGCGGGCGAACCCGGCGAAGTCGTCCAGCGGCGCCAGCAGTGCCTCGTAGCTCAGAGCCTGGCCGGTCTGCTCGGCGAACAGGCGGTGGATCAGCGGCGACTTGCTGTGGCCGATGGGGTTGCCGAAGACACAGTAGCGGTCCATGGAAGCGGCTCCTCGATGGGTGTGGATCTGCGGCGCGGCGGGCTCAGGACTGCAGGCCCAGCCAGTCGCGATCGGTGAGGAAATACTCGGTCAGCCGTGCCTCTTCGCTGCCCGGCTCGGGCTTCCAGTCGTAGCCCCAGCGCACCTGCGGCGGCAGCGACATGAGGATCGACTCGGTGCGTCCGCCGGATTGCAGGCCGAACAGCGTGCCGCGGTCGTAGACCAGGTTGAATTCGACGTAGCGCCCGCGGCGGAAGGCCTGGAACTCGCGCTGCCGCTCGCTGAAGGGGGTCGCCTTGCGGCGCTGGATGATCGGCAGGTAAGCCTCGAGGTAGGCATCGCCCACCGCGCGCATGAAGGCGAAGCTGGTGTCGAAATCCCAGGCATTGAGGTCGTCGAAGAACAGCCCGCCGATGCCGCGCGGCTCGCCACGGTGCTTGAGGTGGAAGTAGCTGTCGCACCATTTCTTGTAGCGCGGATAGACATCGGCGCCGAACGGCGCGCAGGCGGCGCGGGCCACCTCGTGCCAGTGCACGCAGTCCTCCTCCACCGCGTAGAAGGGCGTCAGGTCGAAGCCGCCGCCGAACCACCAGACCGATTCCTCGCCCTCCTTCTCGGCGCTGAAGAACCGCACGTTGGCGTGGGACGTGGGCACGTGCGGGTTCTCCGGATGGATCACCAGCGACACGCCGAGCGCCTGGAAGCCGCGCCCGGCAAGCTCCGGCCGGTGCGCGCTGGCCGACGGCGGGAGGCCGTTGCCGAACACGTGGGAAAAGTTGACCCCGCCTTTTTCGATCAGCGCGCCATCGCCGATGACCCGCGTGCGGCCACCGCCGCCCGCCGGACGTTCCCAGGCGTCCTCGGCGAAGCGCGCGCGGCCGTCCTCGGCCTCCAGCGCGGCGCAGATACGGTCCTGAAGGTCGAGCAGATAGGCCTTCACGGCCCCGGTCTTGTCGTTCACGAAATCACCCTGCAAACAGCGGCCAAGGCCCGCGCGGCAGCGGCCGGCGGGCGGAAAAGGGCGCCAGCATAGCATTCGCCCCCGGGCAGCCGCAGTTGACGCTGTCGGCCCGAGGGGGTTGGATAAGAGCCTTTCGCCGCGACGCCTGCCGGCGTCGACGACCCATCCCCGAGGAGTTGTACATGGCCAAACGCATCCAGTTCAGCCGCCACGGCGGTCCCGAAGTGCTCGAATACGTCGACTACGAACCCGCCCAACCCGGCCCGAACGAAGTCCGCGTGCGCAACCGCGCGATCGGCGTCAATTTCATCGACAACTATTACCGCGACGGCCTGTACGCGCCGCCTTCGCTGCCGTCCGGGCTCGGCACCGAAGGCGCCGGCGAGATCGAGGCGGTGGGCGCCGGGGTGACCCACCTCAAGGTCGGCGAGCGCGTCGCCTACGCCACCGGGCCGCTGGGCTCCTACAGCGAACTGCACGTATTGCCCGCCGCCAACGTGGTCCGGCTGCCGGAGAGCATCGGCTTCGAGCAGGCCGCGGCGGTGATCCTCAAGGGCCTCACGGTCCAATACCTGCTGCGCCAGACCTATCCGGTCAAACGCGGCGACATCGTGCTGTTCCACGCGGCGGCCGGCGGGGTCGGCTCCATCGCCTGCCAGTGGGCCAGGTCGCTGGGGGCGAAGCTGATCGGCGTGGTCGGCTCGGCGCAGAAGGCCGAACAGGCCAAGGCCCTGGGTGCCTGGGCGACCATCGACCGGACCCGGGAAGACATCCGCCAGCGCGTGCTGGAACTGACCGGCGGGGCGAAGTGCCCGGTGGCCTACGACTCGGTGGGCAAGGACACCTGGGAGATTTCCCTCGACTGCGTGGCGCCGCGCGGTCTGATGGTCAGCTTCGGCAACTCCTCCGGCGCGGTCAGCGGCGTGAACCTCGGCATCCTCGCGCAGAAGGGTTCGCTGTACGTCACCCGGCCAACCCTGGGGAGCTATGCGAACAGCGCCGAGAACCTGCAGACAATGGCCGACGAGCTGTTCGAGATGATCGCCAGCGGCGCGATCACGCTAGACGTCGCCCGGCGCGTGGCGTTGAGCGATGCCGCCCGCGCGCAGACCGAACTGGCCGCCGGCCGCACCACCGGCTCGACGGTACTGCTGCCGGACTGAGCGCCGCCGTCACGCCTCGCGCACCACCTTGCCGGTGCGCAGGTCGCGGATCAGGCTGGGGTTCTTGCGTCCGCCCAGATAGCCGCCGAGGACGTGGTCCAGTTGCTTCGGAAAGTACTGCTCGACGCGCAGACGGCTGCGTGCGGCGGGGCGCCCGGAAGGGTTCGCCGAGGTGGACACCAGCGGGCCGGTGAGGGCGCAGAGTTCGCCCACCAGCGAGTGGTCGCTGACGCGCAGCGCAACGCTGTCGTGTTCGCCGGTGATCCACTCCGGCAGGCGGTTCTGGTGCGGCACCAGCCAGGTATTCGGCCCTGGCCAGGTGCTCGCCAGTCGCGTCAGCCACGCCTCGGGCAGGTCATCGAGAAGAAAGTCGAACTGGCGAATGGTGTCGGCGACCAGGATCAATCCCTTCTCCACGGGGCGCTCCTTGAGCGCCAGCAGCCGGTACACCGCCTCGCTGCACCAGGGATCGCAGCCCAGCCCCCAGACCGCCTCGGTCGGATAGGCGATCACCCCGCCATTGCGGACCACCCGTGCCGCCTGTTGCACTTTCCAGCTGCTGACCATCGCTCGTCTCCCGTCGCAAAAACCTGCGCAGTGTACCCAAGCGAGGCGTCGCTGGAAGCGCTAGCGCCGCACGCCGAGCCAACGACCGGCTTCGCTGGCGACGCGACCTTCCAGCTCGAGCTCGGTGAGCGCCGCGAGCACCTTCGGCAATGGCCAGCCGCTGGCGTCGGCCAGCGCCTCGCTGCTGTGCGGCGCGGCGAACAGCAGCTCCAGCAGCGGATGCGTCGGCGCGGCGGGCGCGGCGGGCGCGGCGGCGGCGGCGGGGGGCGAGACGACCTGCCAGCCGCGCAGGGCTTCGAGGATGTGCTCGACGCTCTCCACCAGCAGCGCGCCGTCGCGGATCAGCTGGTGGCAACCGCGCGCACCGGGATGATGGATCGAGCCGGGGATCGCATAGACCTCGCGACCCTGCTCGGCGGCCAGCCGCGCGGTGATCAGCGAACCGCTGGAGGGGCTCGCCTCGACCACCAGCACACCGACGGACAGTCCGCTGATGATCCGGTTGCGCCGCGGGAAGTTGCTCGCCTGCGGCGGGCTGTCCAGCGGCAGCTCGGACACCAGCGCGCCGCCCTCGCGGGCGATGCGTTCGGCCAGCGCCTTGTGCCGGTGCGGGTAGATGCACTGCAGGCCGGTGCCCAGCACCGCCACGGTGGCGCCGCCCGCCTCCAGGGCGCCCAGGTGCGCGGCGCCGTCGATACCCAGGGCCAGCCCGCTGGTGATCACGAAGCCGCCGCGCGCCAGGCTACGCGCGAAGCTCTGCGCGGTATCCAGGCCGGGCCTGGAGGCGCGGCGGCTGCCGACGATAGCCAGCTGCGGACGCTCCAGCAGGTCCACGTCGCCGGCGACGAACAGCAGCGGCGGGGCGTCCGGCAGTTCGGCGAGTAACGCGGGATAGCGCGGGTCATCCCACATCAGCAGATGCTGGCCTGGCCGCTCCAGCCAGGCCAGCGCCGCGGCGGCGCGTTCACGGATGTCCTGGCTGCGCCGCGGTTCCGCGCAACCGGCCGGCAGTCCAAGCGCACGCCAGGCGGCGGCCGGCGCGCTGAGGGCAGCGGAGGCGCCGGCGAAGGCCTGCATCAGCCGGGCGAAGCGCCGCGGCCCCAGCTCGGGCAGGCAATGCAGGCGAAGACGGGCTTCGAGTTCCGCGGGGGAAAGGTCCATCGGCGATCATCCTTGATCGGCGCACCGGCCAGCGGCCGGCGCCATATAGCCGAAGCCCCGCAGTGCGGGGCTTCGGGGTGGTCAGGGGTTCTTGACCTTGTCCAACACCGACAACTGCCGGCTGGCGGCCAGCACCAGCCCGTAACTGAGCTTCTCGTAGGTGCGGAAGACCATCATCAGGCCGGCGCGCTCGTCGGGAATCTTCACCGATTCGCCGGTGACGCGGTCGCGCACGGTTTCGCCGGTCTTGTATACCGCGAGCACGTTACCCTCGGCCAGACCATCGCGGCGGCCCTTGTTGATGGTCACCACGTCGAACTGGCCGATCTGGTTGACACCGCGCGGCACGTCGAGGATCACGCCATCCTCGATCGTCCGGGCCGGCTCGCCCGGCATGAAGGAGGAATTGATCGCGCGTTCCTCGGTGGGGAACAGGCGATCACCGAGGCGCACTTCCTGGGTCGAGCGGGTCAGCATCACGGTCGCGACGTCGCCTTCCTGGGCGACCATCTCAGCGGTGCCGATGTCGTCGGCGTTGATGCCGAGGAACTCCCCGGTTTTCGGATCCTTGTAGGTGCGGCCCTGGCGGAAGATGCCGTAGGCCGGCTGGTCGTCCTCGAAGGTGCCGCGGGCATAGACGCGGTCACCGCTGCCACTGACGACGCGCTCGGCATTGCCGGCGACGATGTAGGGCGCGCGGAGGAACTCCTCGGGCGCATCGACGATGCGGTTGCTCAGCAGGAAGCTGTTGATGGCGTTCAGCGGGATGGTCGGGATGGCTTCGGCCATCGGCGTGCTGCGCACCTGCGGCGACAGCTTGATGGTTCCGCGCGAGGCGCCGCGCTCGAGTTGCAGGCGCGGCTGGCCGTCGACATAGAAGAGGGTGAGGACATCGCCGGGGTAGATCAGGTGGGGGTTTTCGATTTGCGGATTGGCGTGCCAGATTTCCGGCCACTTCCAGGGTTCACGCAGAAACTTGCCGGAAATATCCCAGAGGGTGTCGCCGCTGACCACCGTATAGCGATCCGGATGACCTTCCTTGAGCTGCACGGCTGCCTGAGCCAGACCGCCGAAGGCGAGCAGCACCAGGGCGAACAGTGATTTCCTCATGCGGTGAATCCCTTTATCATGTCCATTCACGTGAAACGCTTGGAAGCCGCCCCGGGCGGGCTTTTCAGGCGTTTTTCAAAGCTGCTCATCATCTTAGCAGCGCTATTTGAATTTATTCCACAAGTGCATCACAAACGCATATGGCGATACTGAATATCCTCGAATTTCCCGATCCGCGCCTGCGCACCATCGCCAAACCGGTGGTCAGCGTCGACGATTCCACGCGCCAGCTGATCGACGACATGTTCGAGACCATGTACGACGCACCCGGGATAGGACTGGCCGCCACACAGGTCAACGTGCACCAGCGCATCGTGGTGATGGACCTGTCCGAAGACAAAACCGAGCCGCGGGTATTCATCAACCCGGAGTTCGAAGTGCTGACCGACGAAATGGGCCAGTACCAGGAGGGGTGCCTGTCGGTGCCCGGTTTCTACGAGAACGTCGACCGCCCGCAGCAGGTTCGGATCAAGGCGCTGGACCGCGACGGCCAGCCCTTCGAACTGCTCGCCGAAGGCCTTCTGGCGATCTGCATCCAGCATGAATGCGATCACCTCAACGGCAAGCTGTTCGTCGACTACCTGTCCAACCTCAAGCGCGACCGGATCAAGAAGAAGCTGGAAAAACAGCACCGCCAGCAGGCTTGATCAGGTTTCCAAGGCTTGCTCCGGCAAGCCTTTTTGCATTCTGGAGCTCCTCTTTTGCGCATCGTTTTCGCCGGTACGCCGGAATTCGCCGCCCGCCACCTGCAGGTTCTGCTCGACGCCGGGCAGCCGATCGTCGCCGTCTACACCCAGCCGGACCGCCCGGCCGGACGCGGGCAGAAGCTGATGCCCAGCCCGGTGAAGCAGCTCGCCACGCAGCACGGGATTCCGGTGCTGCAACCGGCGACCCTGCGCGACCCCGCCGCCCAGGCCGAACTGGCCTCATTGGCCCCGGACCTGCTGCTGGTGGTCGCCTACGGGTTGATCCTGCCGCAGGCGGTGCTGGACATCCCGCGCCTGGGCTGCGTCAACAGCCACGCCTCGCTGCTGCCGCGCTGGCGCGGCGCGGCACCGATCCAGCGCGCAGTGGAAGCCGGCGACAGTGAAAGCGGTGTGACCGTGATGCGCATGGAGGCTGGCCTGGACACCGGGCCGATGCTGCTCAAGGTGCGCACGCCAATCGCCGACGACGACACCGGTGGCAGCCTGCACGACCGCCTCGCCGAGTTGGGCGCCCAGGCGCTGCTGCAGGCGGTCGACGGGCTCGCCGCGGGAAGCCTGGTCGACCAGATCCAGGACGACGCGCTGGCCACCTACGCGCGCAAGCTGGACAAGGACGAGGCGCGCCTCGACTGGACGCGTCCGGCCGCCGAGCTGGAGCGCCAGGTGCGCGCCTTCAATCCCTGGCCGGTGTGCCATTCGACCCTCGCAGGCGAACCCTTGAAGGTGCTCGCGGCGCGGCTTGGCGAAGGCCAGGGCCGGCCCGGCGAGATACTCGCGGCCAGCCGTGACGGCCTGAGCGTCGCCTGCGGGGAGGGCGCGCTGCTGCTCACCCGCCTGCAGTTGCCTGGCGGCAAACCGCTGGACTTCGCCGACCATTACAACAGCCGCCGCGAACGCTTCCTGCCCGGCACGGTGCTCGGCCAATGAACCCGCGTCTGGCCGCTGCGCGGGCCCTGGCGGCGGTGCTGTCCGGCAAGGCCTCGCTGGGCAGCAGCCTGCCGCCGCTGCTGGAGCGGGTGGACGCCCGCGACCGTGGCCTGGCCCAAGACCTCGCCCTCGGCACCGCCCGCTGGCAACCGCGCCTGGCGCTGCTCGCCGAGAAACTGCTGCAGAAGCCGTTCAAGGCCGCCGACCGCGATGTCGAGGCCCTGCTGCTGATCGGCCTCTACCAGCTATTCCATACGCGCATCCCGCCGCACGCCGCGATCGGCGAGACCGTCGCCTGCGCCGACGGCCTGAAGAAGTCGTCGCTCAAGGGCCTGCTCAACGCCGTGCTGCGCAACGCCCAGCGCGACGGCGATGCGCTGATCGCCAGCCTGGAGCGCGATCCGGTGCTGCACAGCGCGCATCCACGCTGGTTGCAAAAAGCCCTGAAGGGGTTCTGGCCCGAGCACTGGCAGGCCATCTGCGCGGCGAACAACGCCCATCCGCCGTTGATCCTGCGGGTCAACCGCCAGCACGGCGCGCGCGATGCCTATCTCGCCGAACTGCAGGCCGTCGGCATCGCCGCCGCGCCCTGTGAGTTCAGCCGCGACGGCGTGCGCCTGCTCGAAGCGCGCGACGTGAAGACCCTGCCAGGCTTCGCCGAGGGTCGCGTCAGCGTGCAGGACGAAGCCGCGCAGCTGGCCGCCGGCCTGCTCGACCTGGCGCCCGGCCAGCACGTGCTCGACGCCTGCTGCGCGCCGGGCGGCAAGACCTGCCACCTGCTGGAAGCCGAGCCGACGCTCGACGTGCTCGGCGTCGACCTGGAAGAAAAACGCCTGGTGCGGGTGCGCGAAAACCTCGCCCGGCTGAACCTGAACGCGCGCCTGATCGCCGCCGACGGGCGCGCCACCGGCGACTGGTGGGATGGCCGGCCGTTCCAGCGCATCCTGCTGGACGCGCCGTGTTCGGCCACCGGCGTCATCCGCCGCCACCCGGACATCAAGCTGACCCGCCAGCCCACGGACATCCCGGCGCTGGCCGCGCTGCAGGGCGAGCTGCTGGACGCGCTGTGGCCGACCCTGGAAGTCGGCGGTGTACTGCTCTACGCCACCTGCTCGGTGCTGCCGACGGAAAACAGCGAGGTGATCGGTGCCTTCCTCGCCCGCCAGCCCGGCGCGCGCGAACTGGCGATCGCCGGCGGCTTCGGCATCGACCAGCCGCACGGCCGCCAGCTGCTGCCGCAGGAGGACGGCCACGACGGTTTCTACTATGCCAAGCTGGTGAAGATCGCCGCGACGCCGGCGAGCAAGGAGATCGGTTGAAAATCATCATCCTCGGCGCCGGCCAGGTCGGCGGCACACTTGCCGAGCACCTCGCCAGCGAAGCCAACGACATCACCGTGGTCGACACCGACGGCGAGCGCCTGCGCGCCCTCGGCGACCGCCTGGACATCCGCACCATCCAGGGCCGCGGCTCGTTTCCCACGGTGCTGCGCCAGGCCGGCGCGGACGATGCCGACATGCTGGTGGCGGTGACCAACAGCGACGAGACCAACATGGTCGCCTGCCAGGTCGCCTTCACCCTGTTCCACACCCCGACCAAGATCGCCCGGGTGCGCGAGTCGGCCTACCTGACGCGCTCCGGCCTGTTCGACAACGACGCCATCCCGGTGGACGTGCTGATCAGCCCCGAGCAGGTGGTGACCAACTACATCAAGCGCCTGATCGAGTACCCCGGCGCACTGCAGGTGATCGACTTCGCCGACGGCAAGGCTCAGCTGGTGGCGGTGCGCGCCTACTACGGCGGGCCGCTGGTCGGCCAGCAGCTGCGCCAGCTGCGCGAACACATGCCCAACGTCGACACCCGCGTGGCGGCGATCTTCCGTCGCAACCGGCCGATCACGCCGCAGGGCGACACCGTGATCGAGGCGGACGACGAGGTGTTCTTCATCGCCGCGACCGGGCACATCCGCGCGGTGATGAGCGAGATGCGCCGGCTGGAAAGCGACTACAAGCGCGTGGTGATCGCCGGTGGCGGGCAGATCGGCGAACGCCTGGCCGAAGCCATCGAGAGCCGCTACCAGGTGAAGGTGATCGAGATGAACCCGGCGCGCTGCCGGCACCTGTCGGACTCGCTGGACAGCACTATCGTGCTGCAGGGCAGCGCCTCGGACCGCGACCTGCTGCTGGAGGAAAACATCGCCGATGCCGACATCTTCCTGGCCCTGACCAACGACGACGAAGCCAACATCATGTCCTCGCTGCTGGCCAAGCGGCTCGGTGCGCGCAAGGTGATGAGCATCATCAACAACCCGGCCTACGTCGACCTGATTCAGGGCGGCGACATCGACGTGGCGATCAGCCCGCAGCTGGCGACCATCGGTTCGCTGCTGTCCCACGTGCGTCGCGGCGACATCGTCAGCGCCCATTCGCTGCGGCGCGGCGCCGCCGAAGCCATCGAGATCGTCGCCCATGGCGACTCGCGCTCGAGCAAGGTGGTGGGGCGCATGGTCGAGGAAATCGCCCTGCCGTCGGGAACCACCATCGGCGCCGTGGTGCGCGACGAGCAGGTGCTGATCGCCCACGACGACACGCTGATCGAGTCCGGCGACCACGTGATCCTGTTCCTCGTCGACAAGAAGCACATCCGTGACGTCGAGCGGCTGTTCCAGGCCGGCCTAACGTTCTTCTGATCCGCCGGAGGGCGCATGCTCGAATCGCTGGAAAAGATGCTCGCCCGGGGCGTCGACAATTCGCTGCTGCGCTTCGGCCTCGGCAAGGGCTACCTGGACGCCGGCGACTTCCCGCGCGCCGCCGGGCACCTGCGCCGCTGCGTCGAGCTGGATGCCACCTATTCCGCGGCCTGGAAGCTGCTCGGCAAGGCGCTGTTGCAAGCCGGAGATCCGGCGGCCGCACGCGAGGCCTGGGGCCAGGGCCTGCAGGCCGCGCAGGCGCACGGCGACAAGCAGGCGGAAAAGGAGATGGCGGTGTTCCTGCGCAAGCTGGACAAGCCGTCGCCCGCGCAGCGCTGAGGCGCTAGCGGATCAGGACGACAGCGCCGGGCTGCGCGGCAGCTGGCGCACGATCCAGTTCAGCAGAATCCCGTAGAGCGGCACGAAGAGGACCAGGCTGACCGTCAGCTTGATCGCGTAGTCGACGCTGGCGATCTCCACCCAGTTCGCCGCCATGAACGGATCGCTGCTGTGCCAGAAGGCGATGGAGAAGAACACGAAGGTGTCCAGCAGGTTGCCGAGGATGGTCGAGGCGGTCGGCGCGATCCACCACTGGCGCATGCGCCGCAGGCGGTCGAACACCTGGATGTCGAGCAACTGGCCGAAGGCGTAGGCGAGGAAGCTGGCCAGGGCGATGCGGAAGACGAACAGGTTGAACTCGCCCAGCGCGGCGAAGCCGCCGAAGGCGCCATCGTGGAACAGCACCGAGACGATGTAGGAGGCGACCAACGCCGGCAGCATCACCTTGGCGATCACCCGCCGCGCCGGTTCCTTGCCGAGCAGACGCACGGTGAGGTCGGTGGCCAGGAAGATGAACGGGAAGCTGAACGCGCCCCAGGTGGTATGCCAGCCGAACAGCGAGATCGGCAGCTGCACCAGGTAGTTGCTGGCGATGATGATGAGGATGTGGAAAGCGATCAGACCGGCCAGCGTCGCGCGGCGGGCCGATGAGGAAAACGTCGGCATCTTGCGTCCTTTTTGGAGTGATGGGGTGAGGGAACCCATTTCAGCGGCCGGCATTCTAGCCGCAGTGTCGCGTGCTGGTAAGCGTTTTCGTCGGCAGGCCGGCGAGCGGTGGCCTAGCCGGCCTCTTCGTCGAGGATGAAGCGCACGCCGACGCCTTCGCCGTCCGCGCGCATCACCTGCATCCTCAGCACCGGCGCCTCGATCGGCAAGTCCTGCACCTGGCCGCTGATCAGCGTGCCGGTGGCGAGGCCAACCAGTTCCGGGTGACGGATGAAGACGCCGCCATCGGAGAGGTCGCGGGTCTGCGCGATGAGTTCACCGAAGCTTTCATGGCTGACCTTGATTCTGCACTTCATCGGGATGCGCGGATGGCGACGCTGATTGGACATGAGCAGCTTCCTCGGCATGGTGGCCACTTAATACCGCAGTTCGCCCGTCACGCCCAGCCCGGAGGGCACTTCAGTACCAGCGGGCCTCCCCTTCGGGGCGCTTCTTGAAGCGCTTCATCGTCCACATGTACTGGCTGGGGTAGGTGCGCACGTAGTTGCCGATGGTCTCGCTCATGGACGCCACCGCCGCCTCGACGTCCTCGCCGTACATGGCCTCCGGCGCCGCCTCGATGATTACCCGGTAACCGGAGCCGTCTTCCAGGCGCAGCGCGTGGAGGAACACGCCCTGGGATTTCTTGTGGTCGAGCATGCCGGGGACGAACTTGCTGGTCAGCGCCCGCGTGCCGAGGAAGGGCACGAAGAAGCCGGCGGAAAGCGACGGCTCGGGGTCGGCGGGAATCCCTACGGCGCCGCCGCGGCGGACTTCCTTGATCACGCTGAGAATGCCTTCGCGGGTAGATGGCGCAACGCGATTGCCCATCTGCACGCGCTGGCGTTGCAGCAGGTCGTCGACCGCTTTGAGCTTTGGCGGGCGGTAGAAGATGATCGGTTTGCACTGCGCGCAGTAGAAGTGATTGAGCACTTCCCAGTTGCCCAGGTGGCTGGTGATGCCGACCACGCCCTTGCCCGAGGCGAGCGCCTGCTGCAGCACCTCGAGCCCTTGGACTTCGCGCACCAGCGCCAGCGATTTGCTCGCTGGCCAGATCCACGCGCAAGCGCTTTCGGTGAGGGTCTTGCCGATGTCGATCAGGCTTCGGCGCAGGAGTTTTTCCAGCGCATCGGCATCCAGTTCCGGGAAGCACTTGCTCAGGTTGGTCCGCGCCACTTCGCGCGTATCGGTGGGCAGGCGCCACATCAGCCAACCGATGAATGCGCCGAGCCCCTGCACCACGCGCCAGGGCAGCAGCGCGAACAGGCGCAGGAAGCCTACGACCAACGCGCCTTTGAACTTCTCCACAACGGTCTCCGATTTTCAAAGGCCCGCATTGTACCCGTCTCGCCCACGCCTTTCAGCGCCACCGAGGTATCAGTTCATTGACAGAGCGCTATGACGATCGCATTCGAGGGTGTGGTCCATCACCATTCCGGTGGCCTGCATGTAGGCATAGCAGATGGTCGGGCCGACGAAGGTGAAGCCGAGTTTCCGGAGCGACTTGCTCATCGCTTCGGCTTGCGCGGTCACCGCCGGTACGTCGCCGCGCCCGTCGAAGCGGTTGATCCTCGGTTGGCCGCCGACGAACGACCAGAGCAGCGTCACCGGGTCCTCGAGCTTCAGCCAGGCCTGCGCATTCCGGCGCGCGGCCTGCAGTTTGAGCCGGTTGCGGATGATGCCGGGGTCCTGCATGCGCTCCTCGATCTCCTCATCGGTCATCCGCGCCAGGCGCTCGGCATCGAAACCGAACAGCACCTCACGGTAGCGCTCGCGCTTCTTCAGCACGGTTATCCACGACAGCCCCGCCTGGAAGCCTTCGAGCAGCAGCATCTCGAACAGCCGCTGCGGATCGCGCTGCGGCACACCCCATTCCTCGTCGTGGTAGGCGATGTAGAGGGGATCGTCGGTGCACCAGAAGCAGCGCGGCATGGGCGTGAACCTCAGGGGGAAGGGCTGGACACTATAGCCAAGACACTGGTTAAAAAAACAGGTGTCGAGTGGCGATTCGCGCTCGACGACCGACGTCGGGCTGCGCGCCCTGCGGGATGCCCGCGGCTTCGGTATACTCCCCGGTTTTTCGTCGCAGCCTCAATGGGTGATCTTTCTTGAGCCAGACCAAGCCCTCCGTGCGCACCTTTCAGGATCTGATTCTCGCCCTCCAGCAGTACTGGGCCGAGCAGGGCTGCGTGGTGATGCAGCCCTACGACATGGAAGTGGGCGCCGGCACCTTCCACACCGCCACATTCCTGCGCGCCATCGGCCCGGAAACCTGGAACGCCGCCTACGTGCAGCCTTCCCGGCGTCCGGCCGACGGCCGCTATGGCGAGAACCCCAACCGCCTGCAGCACTACTACCAGTTCCAGGTGGTGCTCAAACCCAATCCGGAAAACTTCCAGGAGCTCTACCTCGGCTCGCTGAAGCGCATCGGCCTCGACCCACTGGTGCACGACATCCGCTTCGTCGAGGACAACTGGGAATCGCCGACCCTCGGCGCCTGGGGTCTCGGCTGGGAAATCTGGCTGAACGGCATGGAAGTCACCCAGTTCACCTATTTCCAGCAGGTCGGCGGCATCGAGTGCTACCCGGTGACCGGCGAGATCACCTACGGCCTGGAACGCCTGGCCATGTACCTGCAGGGCGTCGACTCGGTCTACGACCTGATCTGGACCGACGGCCCGTTCGGCACCGTGACCTACGGCGACGTGTTCCACCAGAACGAGGTGGAGCAGTCCACCTACAACTTCGAGCACGCCAACGTCGACAAGCTGTTCGAGCTGTTCGACTTCTACGAGAGCGAGGCCAACCGCCTGATCGAGCTGGAGCTGCCGCTGCCGACCTACGAGATGGTCCTCAAGGCCTCGCACACCTTCAACCTGCTCGACGCCCGCCGCGCCATCTCGGTGACCGCGCGCCAGCAGTACATCCTGCGCGTTCGCGCACTCGCCCGCGCCGTGGCGCAGAGCTACCTGCAGGCCCGCGCGCGCCTCGGCTTCCCGATGGCCACTCCCGAATTGCGTGACGAAGTACTGGCCAAGCTGAAGGAGGCCGAATAATGACCGCCAAGGATTTCCTGGTTGAACTGGGCACCGAAGAGCTGCCGCCGAAAGCGCTGAAAAGCCTCGGCGATGCCTTTCTCGCCGGCATCGAAAAAGGCCTCAAGGCCGCCGGCCTCGGCTACGCTTCCGCGCGCGTCTACGCCGCGCCACGGCGTCTCGCGGTGCTGGTCGAGCAGTTGGACAGCCAGCAGCCGGACCGCAGCGTCAACCTCGACGGCCCGCCGATCCAGGCCGCCTTCGACGCCGAAGGCAACCCCACGGCCGCGGCGCTGGGCTTCGCCAAGAAATGCGGCGTCGACCTCGCCGAGGTCGACCGCAGCGGCGCCAAGCTGAAGTTCAGCCGCAGCATCCCCGGCCAGCCCGCCATCGGCCTGCTGCCGGGCATCGTCGAGACCTCGCTGAACGACCTGCCGATTCCCAAGCGCATGCGCTGGGCGGCGCGCAAGGAAGAGTTCGTGCGCCCGACGCAATGGCTGGTGATGCTCTTCGGCGATGACGTGATCGACTGCGAGATCCTCGCCCAGACCGCCGGCCGCGAGAGCCGTGGCCACCGTTTCCATCACCCCGACGCGGTGACCATCGCCAGCCCGGCCGCCTACGCCGAGACGCTGCGCGGCGCCCACGTGGTCGCCGACTTCGCCGAGCGCCGCGCGCTGATCGCCGCCCGCGTCAGCGAACTGGCCGCGGCCGAGCAGGGCACCGCGATCGTGCCGCCGGCGCTGCTCGACGAGGTTGCCGCGCTGGTCGAATGGCCGGTGCCGCTGGTCTGCTCGTTCGAGGAGCGCTTCCTCGCCGTGCCCCAGGAAGCGCTGATCTCCACCATGCAGGACAACCAGAAGTACTTCTGCCTGCTGGACGCCCACGGCAAGCTGCTGCCGCGCTTCATCACTGTCGCCAACATCGACAGCCTGGACGCGGCGCAGATCGTCTCCGGCAACGAGAAGGTGGTGCGCCCGCGCCTCACCGATGCCGAGTTCTTCTTCAAGCAGGACAAGAAGCAGCCGCTGGAAAGCTTCAACGAGCGGCTGAAGAAGGTGGTCTTCCAGGCCCAGCTCGGCACCGTCTACGACAAGGCCGTTCGCGTCTCGAAACTGGCGGCGTTCATCGCCGAACGGGTCGGCGGCGATGCGCGCAACGCCGCGCGTGCCGGCCTGCTGAGCAAGTGCGACCTGGCCACCGAGATGGTCGGCGAGTTCCCCGAGATGCAGGGCATCGCCGGCTACTACTACGCGCTCAACGGCGGCGAGCCGGAAGACGTGGCTCTCGCGCTGAACGAGCAGTACATGCCGCGCGGCGCCGGCGCCGAGCTGCCGACCACCCTGACCGGCGCCGCCGTGGCGGTGGCCGACAAGCTCGACACCCTGGTCGGCATCTTCGGCATCGGCATGCTGCCCACCGGCAGCAAGGACCCCTACGCCCTGCGTCGCGCCGCCCTCGGCGTGTTGCGCATTCTCATCGAGAAGGGCCTGGACCTGGACCTGAACGAGACCGTCGCCTTCGCCATCCGCCAGTTCGGCGGCCAGGTGAAAGCCAGCGGCCTCGATGCCCAGGTGCTCGACTTCATCTTCGACCGCCTGCGCGCGCGCTACGAGGACGAAGGCGTGGACGTCGCCGCCTACCAGGCGGTGCGTGCGCTGCAACCGGGTTCGCCGCTGGACTTCGACCAGCGCGTGCAGGCGGTGCAGTTGTTCCGCCGCCTGCCGGAAGCCGCTGCCCTGGCCGCCGCCAACAAGCGCGTGTCGAACCTGCTGGGCAAGTTCGACGGCACGCTGCCAGCCGGCGTCCAGGCGCACTACTTCGACAACCCCGCCGAGTTCTCCCTGTACGCCGCGATGCAACAGGCCGACCAGGCGGTCCGGCCGATGGCGGCGGCGCGGCAGTACAGCGAGGCGCTGGCGCGCCTGGCGGCACTGCGCCAACCGGTGGATGCGTTCTTCGAAGCAGTGCTGGTGAACGCCGAGGACGCCTCGGTTCGCGCCAACCGCTACGCACTGCTGGCGCAGTTGCGCGGGCTGTTCCTTGGCGTGGCGGACATTTCGCTGCTGGGGTGAGGAAGGGGGTTGCCGCCACGCGGCTGCCCCTGCTGCGCGCCGAAGCCGGCGGAAACGCCGGCTGCTACGGCACGCCGTGCCGAATGCGGTTCAGGGGACGGCTAAACCCGTCCCGCCGGCCTCAATCGTCATCGTCGTCGTCATCGTCCATCTTGCGCCGCGGCACCAGCTTGGGGTCGACCAGGATGGCGCGGTAGATCTCCACGCGGTCGCCCGGCTGCAGCGGAGCCTCCAGCTTCACCAGCTTGCCGTAGATGCCGACCTTGCTCTTCGCCAGGTCCAGCGCCGGGAAGCGCTTGAGCACCCCCGAACGCTCGATGGCGTCGCGCACGCAGCAGTCCTCCGGCACGTCCAGTTCCAGCCAGGCCTGGTTGTTGGCCTCGGCATAAGCAACGACGATCTGCATGTTATTGCTCCCTGAAAGTCAGTGGCAGCCACCGCCGCCGAGCGCGGCGGCGGGTACGGCCTGGATGCCCTGGCGTGCCTGCTGGCGCTGGTCGATCCAGCGTTTGAGCGCGAGCAGGAAGCCCAGCGCGAAGAACGCGCCCGGCGGCAGGATCATCAGCAGGAAGCCCTTGTAGTCGGGGATCACCTGGGTCTCGAGGAAGGCGAACGACGAGCCGAGCAGCAGGTGCGCGTCGGCGAACAGCGTGCCGTTGCCGATCAGCTCGCGGATCGCGCCGATCAGGGTCAGCGCGAAGGTGAAGCCCAGGCCCATGAACAGGCCGTCGAGGGTCGAGGCGACCACGCCATTCTTCGAGGCGAAGGCTTCCGAACGGCCGAGCACCGCGCAGTTGGCGACGATCAGCGCGATGTACAGGCCGAGCACCTGGTACAGCGCGTGGGCCCAGGCGTTCATCATCATGTCCAGCAGCGTCACCAGGGTGGCGATGATGACGATGAACACCGGGATGCGGATGGCCTCGGTCACCGCCTGGCGAATCATCGACACCAGCAGGTTGGCGCAGACCAGTACCAGCGTCGTGCACAGGCCCATGCCCAGGCCGTTGGTCGCCGAGCCGGTGACCGCCATGGTCGGACACATGCCGAGCACTTGGGCGAACACGATGTTGTTGCTCCACAGTCCGTCCTGGGCGATGCGCAGGTAGTTGCTCATTGCGATTCTCCGGCGGCGAGGGTCTCGCCGAACAGTTGCTGGCGATGGCTGGCGAAGAACTCCAGGCCCTCACGGATTTCCTTGACCACCGCGCGCGGGGTGATGGTGGCGCCGGCGAACTGGTCGAAGTCGCCGCCGTCCTTCTTCACGGCCCAGCGCTCCACGGGCGGATTGCCCAGCGAAAGGCCTTGGAAGCGGGTGATCCAGGGGTTCTTCTCGACGTCGATCTTGTCGCCCAGCCCCGGGGTTTCCTTGTGCTTGAGCACCCGTGCGCCGAGCAGCGCACCTTCCGGCGAAATGGCCAGCAGCACCTCGATGTCACCGGCATAGCCGCGCCCGTGCACGGCGAAGATCGCCGCCACCGGCTTGCCCTGCAGCGTGGCGCGGTAGACGTCGAGCGGGCCTTCCGGGCCGTCGATCTGCGCGCGGGTCTGCAGCAGGTCGTTGTCGTAACTGCCGTGCGGCAGCACGCGGGACAGGTTGTTGCGCAGGTCCTGAGCCTCGGCGGCGAGGATCGGGTCGTGCGTGCGCTGCGCCGCCCAGCCCAGGGCGGCACAGGTGACCAGGACCACGGCGCCGAGCATCAGGCTCTGGTAGCTGAGGTAGCCGTGCAGACGCTGCCAGTTCATGGCGCCCTCCGGTTGAATGGTTGCAGGGCGGCACCCTGGCGATTACGGCCATAGATGCGCGGACGCAGGTAACGGTCGATCAGCGGGGTCGCCGCGTTCATCAGCAGCAGGGCGAAGGCCACCGCCTCGGGATAGCTGCCGTAGGTGCGGATCAGGTAGATCAGCACGCCGCACAGCAGGCCGAAGAGCAGCCGCCCGGCGGCGGACGCCGGGCAGGTCACCGGGTCGGTGACGATGAACCAGAGGGTCAGCATGAAGCCGCCGGAGAGTAGGTGATAGAGCGGGCTGGCGTAGCGCAGCGGATCGATCAGGTACATCACCAGCGCCGGCAGGGCGAGGCCGAGGGTCAATCCCAGCGGCGCCTGCCAGGTGATCACCCGGCGCGCCAGCAGGAAGCAGCCGCCCAGCGCCAGCAGCAGGCTGGAGCTTTCGCCCATGCTGCCGGCGCGCTCGCCGAGCAGCGCCTGCAGCGGCCGGTAGATGTCCGCCAGCGCGTCACTCAGTAGCGTGCCGCGACTCAGCTCGGTCTTCACGTGACCGAGCAGGGTGGCCGAGCTGTAGGCGTCCGTCTGCGCGCCGCCGAAGGTGATCTGCAGCGACTCGAGGAAACCCGGCGCCGGCAGGCTGCCCAGCGCGAGCGGCTGCACCCAGCGGGTCATCTCCACCGGGAAGGCGATCAGCAGGATCACGCGTGCCGCCATCGCCGGGTTGAACAGGTTCTGTCCCAGCCCGCCGAACAGCTGCTTGACCAGGCCGATCGCCAGCAGCGCGCCGACCAGCGCCACCCACCAGGGCGCCCACGGCGGCAACGAGAGCGCCAGCAGCCAGCAGCTGAGCAGCGCCGAACCGTCGCCGAGAGCGCGCAGCGGGCGTTTCTGCAGGCGCAGACAGAGCGCCTCGATGATCAGCCCACAGAGGACGCAGGTGAGGAACAGGAACAGTGCCGGCCAGCCGTACTGGCTGAAGCCGTAGAGGGTCGCGGGGAGCAGCGCGAGAATCACCTCGAGCATCATCCGCCGCAGGCTGGGCCCGGCGTGGGCGTGTGGCCCGTGGACCACGCTGGTCTCGCTCATTGGCTTTTCTCCGTCTGCGCCATGGCCGCCGCGCGACGCGCCGCCAGCCGCGCCTGTTCGCGGGCGAAGCGGGCCTCCCGCTGCTCGGCGAGCCGACGCGTGGCGTCCAGCTTGCGTTGCTGGCGGGCCATCGTGGCCAGCTCGTTGCGCGCGTAGTTGAAGTAGTGGGTCAGGGGGATATTCGACGGGCAGATGTACGAGCAGGCGCCGCAGCCGATGCAGTCCTTCAGGCCGAGGGCCTGCGCTCCCTTGAGGTCGCCGTTGCGGATGTAGGCGGCCATTTCCAGCGGCATCAGCCCCTGCGGGCAGCCGCGCACGCAGTTGGCGCAGCGCACGCAGGGCTCCGGCGCGCGCTCGGCGACTTCCGCCGCGGAGAGCGCCAGCACCCCGCTGCAGCCCTTGACCACCGGCACGTCGGCACGTGGCAGCTGCATGCCCATCATCGGCCCGCCCATGACCAGACGTGCCGGGGTTTGCAGATAGCCGCCGGCGCCTTCGATCAGGCGGCTGATGAGGGTGCCGAAGGGCACTTCCCAGTTGCCCGGATGGGCCATCGCGCCACCGGCCAGGGTGACGATGCGCGACACCAGCGGTTGCCCGTGGACCAGGGCGCGCGCGACGCTGTAGGCGGTGGCGACGTTGTGCACCAGCACGCCGGCGTCGGCGGCGCGGCCGCCGGCGGGGATTTCGCGGCCGGTCAGCCATTTCACCAGTTGCTTGTCCGACCCCATCGGGTAGCGGCTGGGCACCGACTGCACCTCGACTTCAGTGCCGAGTGCGGCCAGGCGCAGGGCGGCGAGAGCTTCGGGCTTGTTGTCCTCGACGCCCAGCAGCACCTGGCGGGCCTGCACGGCATGACGGATCAGCCGCGCGCCGGTGATCACCTCGGCGGCGCGCTCGCGCATCAGCAGGTCATCGCTGGTCAGGTAGGGCTCGCACTCGCCGCCGTTGATCACCAGCGTGTCGATGCCGCGGCGCAGGCTCAGCTCCAGCTTCACCGCGGAAGGAAAGGTCGCGCCGCCGAGGCCGACGATGCCGGCCTCGCCCACCCGCCGGCAGACGTCTTCCGGCGCCAGGGCGAAGGGATCGGCGGCGACCTCCAGGTCGGCCCAGCGATCGTCGCCGTCGACTTCCAGCACCAGCGTCGGCAGCGGCAACCCGGACGGGTGCGGCGCCGAGTATTCGCCGAGGGCGCGCACCAGCCCGGACGTCGGCGCATGCAGCGGTGCGGAGATGTTGCCCTGGCCGGCGGCCAGCAGTTGGCCCTTGAGCACGCGCTGACCGACGCCGACCACCGGCATGGCCATTTCGCCGACGTGCTGCTGCAGCGGGATGAACAGCAGTTCGGGCAGCGGCAGGCGCCGGATCGGCTGCGCGCTGGACTCTTCCTTGCGACCGGCCGGATGGACCCCGCCGCGCCAACGATTCCATTTCATCCTCATACCTCTCGGGTCGCCAGGGGCCGTTCCCAGCCCCAGGTCAGCAGGCTCGGGGCCACCGGGGTCAGCTGTATCGCCTCGGTGGGGCAGATCGCCTGGCATTTGCCGCAGGCGGTGCAGGCGTCGCCGAACACCTGGTGCAACTGCTTGGCGGCGCCCATCACCGCGTCGGTGGGGCAGACCTTGAAGCAGCGGGTGCAGCCAATGCACAGGTGCTCGAGCACCTGCGCCACGCGCGGCACGTCGTCGGGCATGTCGGCGAGGTTCATCTCCACGCCGAGGCGCTCGGCCAGCGCCTGGGCCACGGCGCGCCCGCCGGGCGGACACAGGGTCAGCGGTGCCTCGCCCTTGGCCAACGCCTGCGCGGCGCCGGCGCAGCCGATGTAGCCGCACTGGCCGCACTGGCTGCCGGGAAGCATCTTCAGCAGCTCCTCCTCGAGTTCGTCGCGCGGCACGCGCAACAGGCGCTCGGCACCGCCGAGCAGGAAGCCCAGGGCCAGGCCGAGGGCGGTCAGCGGCATTACGGTCATCAGCATGGGAGTGCTCCTTAAAGTCCGCCGAGGCCGGCGAAGCCCATGAACGCCACGGCCAGCAGGCCGGCGCAGACGAAGGCGATCGGCGAGCCGCGGAACAGCGCGGGGGTATCGGCCAGCGCGAGGCGCTCGCGCAGGCCGGCGAACAGCACCATCACCAGGGTGAAGCCGAGCGAGGAGCCGAAGCCATCGAGCAGGGCGACGGCAAAGCCGGCCTTGCTCGACGCGCTGACCAGCGGAATGCCGAGCACCGCGCAGTTGGTGGTGATCAGCGGCAGGTAGATGCCGAGCACTTGGTACAGCCCGGGGCTGACCTTGCGCACCAGCATCTCGGTGAACTGCACCAGCGTGGCGATGATCAGGATGAACGCGAGAATGCGCAGGAACTGTAGCCCCAGCGGCGCCAGCATGAGGTTCTCGACCAGCCAGCAGCAGGCGGCGGCGAGGGTGAGCACGAAGGTGGTCGCCATGCCCATGCCGAGGGCGCTGTCGATCTTGCTCGACACCCCCATGAACGGGCAGAGGCCGAGAAACTTCACCAGGATCACGTTGTTGACCAGGGCGGTCGAGAGCAGCAGTAGCAGATAGTCAGACATGGGTGCACCTCCTTGGCTGTCCCAGCGCAAGTGCCGTGCCAGTCGAAAAAAGTGCGGCGAGCCCCCGTCATCCGGGGCCTGCGCCCAATCGGGGGGCATTGCGAAGCTGTCAGGCTTGGCCCGAAGGTTGGGGCTTTGTCGGGTATGGCACACAGCCCTGGGCGTCTGTATGTGGGCCCGCCCGCGCGCCACGCCGCTGCGGCATTGGGGACTAGCGCATATCCCTACCAATGGAACGGTTATTGCTCCTTATCCGGGGTCCTCTCCGTGAGCGAGCACGCCCGCATGTCCAGATCGACCTCCCTGAACTCCGACCCGTCAGCCGTCCCGAGCGAACCGGGCGATTACGATCAGCTTCCGCCCCAGGTGTTCCGCCAGGCGGTCGAGCAGTCGGCGTTGGCGATCTCCATCACCGACGCCCACGCCCACATCGTCTATGCGAACCCGGCGTTCCAGCGCGTCACCGGCTACACCCTGCCGGAGGTGATTGGCCGCAACGAGTCGATCCTCTCCTACCGGGTCACCCCGCCGATCGTCTACGAAAGCATGTGGGCGCAGCTGCTGCGGCAGAAGCCGTGGAACGGCCTGCTGGTGAACCGGCGCAAGGACGGCTCTCGCTACCTCGCCGACCTGACCATCACCCCGGTGCTCGACGAGGAGCAGAACATCACCCATTACCTGGGCATGCACCGCGACGTCACCGAGATGCACCGACTCGAACGCCAGGTGCGCAACCAGAAGACCCTTATCGAATCGGTGGTGGACGCCGCGCAAGTGGCGATGGTGCTGCTCGACTCGCGCGAACGGGTGCTGCTCAGCAACCAGACCTACAAGAAGCTGATCGGCGACCTCGCGCCGGACCCGGCGCAACTGCTCCTTTCCGCGCTCGAGCGCGAGGTGCCGGCGTTCGACCGGGTCAACGCGCTGGCCAGCGGCTTCGCCCCGCTGGAAGTGCGCATCGACCGGCAGGACCGCGAACCGCTGTGGTTCAGCTGCGCCGGCTCGCTCATCGACGAGCAGGACACCAGCGCCGAAGCCTTCTACGAGAACCGCGGCTACCGCTACATGCTGCTGGTGGTGCAGGACATCAGCGAGCTCAAGCGCCAACAGGACCACATCCGCGCCAGCGGCCTGCGCGCCTTGCTCACCGAACAGGAACGCGTGCGCAGCGTGCGCGAGACGCTGTCCGGGGCGATCTACCAGCTCGGCGGGCCGCTGAACATGATCGCCGCCGCGGCCAAGCTGCTGGAGCGACAGCCGCAGCTCGACCAGCAGGCGCTGAAGAAGATGTTCGATGACGTGCTGCGCGTCGGCGGCATGACCCTGGACAACCTGAACGCGAGCATTCCGGCGCTGGCCCAGGAGCCGCTGCAACCGGTCAACCTCAACGCCATCCTGCAGAACGTGCTGTGGATCCTCACCCCGCGCCTGCTCGGCCTGGGCATCGTCGTCGAGTGGCGCCCGGAGTCGCTGCTGCCCAACGTCAACGGCCTGCCGACCTCGCTGACCATGCTCTTCAAGCAGTTGCTGGACAACGCCATCGAGGGCATCGACGCCAAGCGCCAGGGCACCCGCGAGATCAGCGTGACGACGCTGGCCCGCGAGGACCATGTCGAAGTGCTGATCGAAGACAGCGGCGCGGGCATCGCCGCCGAGCTGCAGAGCCGCGTGTTCGAGCCGTTCTTCACCACCAAGACGCGCGGCCAGCCGCACATCGGCATGGGCCTGACCATGGCCCAGGACGTGGTGATGCGCCACGAGGGCCTGATCGAGATCGACTCCGCGACCGGCCAGGGCTGCCAGGTAAGGGTGCAGATCCCCTATGTCTGAGTTCAACGAACGTCTCGACCAAGGCACCCTCCAGGCGATCCTCGCCGGCGAGCTGGAAACCCTGTTTCTGGTCAGCCGCGTGCTCTCTCATTCGCTCAACCTGAAGGAAACCCTCAGCTCGGTGCTGCAGGTGCTGCACGAACGCGGCGGCCTGGAGCGCGGCATGGTCTGCCTCGCCCCGCCCGGCGAGGACGGCCTGCTGGTGTATGCCGTGCAGGGCATGCCGGAGCTGACCGTCGGCGGGGTGCGCTACCAGACCGGCGAGGGCATCGTCGGCAGCGTCTTCGTCGAGGGCGCCGGACTGGTCTTGCCGCGCCTGGGCGACGACCCGCGCTTTCTCTCGCGGCTGGGCATCTACGATCCGCAACGCGCGTTCATCGGTATGCCGATCCGCAGCAGCCGGGAAATCATCGGCGTGTTCGCCGCGCAACCGAACACCGTGCACCTGCAATTGCTCGAGGAGCGCGGGCGCTTCCTCGAGATGGTCGCCAACCTGATCGGCCAGAGCGTGCGCCTGGCCTGGGAAGTGGAAACCGAGAAGCAGGCGCTCAAGGACGAGCGCGACCAGCTGCGCCGGACGGTGCGCGCGCAGTACGGCTTCGACAACATCATCGGCCACTCCTTCGCCATGCGGCACGTGTTCGACCAGGTCCGCCAGGTATCCAAGTGGAACACAACGGTGCTGATCCGCGGCGAGACCGGCACCGGCAAGGAGCTGATCGCCAACGCCATCCACTACAACTCGCCGCGCGCGCGCGGGCCGATGATCAAGCTGAACTGCGCGGCACTGCCGGAGAACCTGCTGGAGTCCGAGCTGTTCGGCCATGAGAAGGGCGCCTTCACCGGCGCCATGACCCAGCGCCAGGGCCGCTTCGAGCAGGCCAACGGCGGCACCCTGTTCCTCGACGAGATCGGCGAAGTGTCCGCGGCGTTCCAGGCCAAGCTGCTGCGCGTGCTGCAGGAAGGCGAACTGGAACGCGTCGGCGGCACCCGCACGCTGAAGGTCGACGTGCGGGTGATCGCCGCGACCCACCGCGACCTGGAAAGCGACGTGGCGAAGGGCAAGTTCCGCGAGGATTTGTACTACCGGCTGAACGTGATGCCGATCGTCATGCCGCCGCTGCGCGAGCGCATGGAGGATATCCCGGACATCGCCCAGTTCCTCATCCAGAAAATCTCCCGCCTGCAGGGCCGCGAGCTGGAGCTCACCGACGCCGCTCGGCGGGTGCTGATGCACCACGACTGGCCGGGCAACGTACGCGAGCTGGAGAACAGCCTGGAGCGCGCCGCGGTGATGTCCAGCGACGGCCTGATCGACCGCGACCAGGTGCTGCTCACCGGGATCAACGAGCAGATCAACGTCGGCCGCAGCGAGCCCGTGGCGCTGGACGACGATAGCCTCGACGAACGTGAAAAGGTGATCGCCGCGCTCGAACAGGCCGGCTGGGTGCAGGCCAAGGCCGCGCGCCTCCTGGGCATGACGCCGCGGCAGATCGCCTACCGCATCCAGACGCTGAACATCCGCGTGAAGCAGCTGTAACCCACCTGAAGGGCGCCGCAGCGCCTGCTGGCGATCGCCGTGCGCGGATCGCCAGCAGGCTCGCACTTCTCAGCAGCAATCGTCCTCGACCCGGTACAGCAGGGTCTGCGCCTCGTCGTCCTGACGCCGCTCGAACAGCTCGTGGATGATGTTCACCTGCGCGTGCAGCAGCAGCCGGGCGTCGTCTTCGGAGCCGTCGCGATCGCCGAGCTTTTCGCGGAAATAGCGGCACAGCACGCAGTTGCCGTCGTCTTCGGCGATGTGGTGCTGGATGCGCGCGTAGATCAGGCGGATGCAGTGGTCGCAATCGATGTAGGGCAGGTCGCCCTCACCGGCGATGCTGCGGTAGGTGGTCGTGGTGCCGCTGGTGTTCATGCTGCCTCCGGAAATGGGGCCCTCCGTCGCGGGAGAGCGGTCGCTGGAAGGCCATCCTAGGAAGCCGACGTGGCGCGGTCTGTCAGCCAGCCGACAGCGCGTGCTTTTCCTGCGCGCGCCAGCTGCTGTAGCGCCAGCCGCTGCGCTCGCGCAGCAGGTCGGCGCGGTGGATGAGGAAGGTGCCGCCGCCGTCGCGCTCGAGAATGCCCTCGCGGGTCAGCCGGGCGATCAGCGACGACAACGTCTGCCGGGTGGTGCCGAGCAACTGGGCGATGTCCTCGGTGTTCAGCGCCAGCGGCAGGCGCCAGCTGCGCGCGTCGACCAGTTCGCCCTTGCGCAGCAGCATGCCGTCGAGAAAGCGCGCCAGGCGCCCCTCGACATCGCGAAAGGCCAGGTCCTCGATGATCTGCATGGCGTTACCCAGCGACTGCGCCAGCACACGGATCACCACCGGCGCGGCTTCGGGCAGCTCCGCCAGCTTGCCGAGCATGGTCCGCGTCTCGGTCACCAGCACGTCGCACTCGCTGATCGCCTGCAGGTAGGCGCGGCTGTGGGTGCTGTAGATATCGCCGGGCTCGAGGAAGGTCAGCGTCTGCTCCTTGTCCTCGAACGTGAGGAACACGCGAATCCGCCCACTGCGCAGGATGAACACGCTGTCGCGGATCTCCTGCGGGCCGCCAAGAATCTCGCCCTGCACCAGGCGGCGCACGCGGAAGCCTTCCAGCAGCGCGGCGCGCGAGGGTTCGGAGAGGGCATCGAGCAGGCGTTGGGACTGGTGATCGTTCATCGGCGGGCTCCGGTTCGGCAGTGTCGCGCGAGGCGACCACCCGGCATCACCAGCAAGGAGCTTGCCGTCGCCGGCCTTAGCGACCAACCGCCGCAGTGGGCCCGCCAGCCGGCGCCTGGGCGGCCTCTGCCCGCGGGCCAGGCGACAGGCCCGATGCCGCGAAGGCGCAGGCCTGTCGCAAACCTCACATTCCTCCCATCGCACGTGGGGCGTTGTTCACACAGATCGCCGAAAGCGCCAGCGCGATTTTCGATATTCGTTTGAAAACAAGGGGTTGTCGCTCGACAGAGGCAACGGCACAGCGCTTGCACTCCGAGCTTCATCTCACCCGGAGGAAGCGTCCATGGACCTGCCCGTTCTGTTCAACGACCCACCGGCGTCTCCTTCGGGCGGCTGCGCGGCCAACTCGTGCGGTTCCAGCGATGACCAGCTCGGTCATCTGCCGGAGGCGATACGCGACAAGGTGTTCAACCACCCGTGCTACTCGGAGGACGCCCACCACTACTTCGCGCGCATGCACGTCGCGGTGGCGCCGGCCTGCAACATCCAGTGCCACTACTGCAACCGCAAGTACGACTGCGCCAACGAATCGCGCCCCGGCGTGGTGTCGGAGGTGCTCAGCCCGGAACAGGCGGTGAAGAAGGTCAAGGCGGTCGCCGCGGCGATTCCGCAGATGAGCGTGCTCGGCATCGCCGGGCCGGGTGACCCGCTGGCCAACCCGCAGCGCACCTTCGACACCTTCCGCATGCTCAGCGAGCAGACCCCGGACATCAAACTCTGCGTCTCGACCAACGGCCTGAGCCTGCCGGAGAGCGTCGAGGAGCTGAGCAAGCACAACATCGACCACGTCACCATCACCATCAACTGCGTCGACCCCGAGGTGGGCGCGAAGATCTATCCATGGATCTTCTGGCAGAACCGCCGCATCCGCGGCATCGAGGCCGCGCGCATCCTCATCGAGCAGCAGCAGCGCGGGCTGGAGATGCTGGTGGAGCGCGGCATCCTGGTGAAGGTCAATTCGGTGCTGATCCCCGGCGTCAACGACGAGCACCTCAAGGAGGTCTCGCGCATCGTCAAGGAGAAGGGTGCCTTCCTGCACAACGTGATGCCGCTGATCGCCGAAGCCGAGCACGGCACCTTCTACGGCCTCACCGGACAGCGCGAACCGAGCCACGCCGAATTGCAGGCGCTGCAGGATGCCTGCGCCGGCGACATGAACATGATGCGCCACTGCCGCCAGTGCCGTGCCGATGCGGTCGGCCTGCTGGGCGAGGACCGTGGCGCGGAGTTCACCCTGGACAAGATCGACGCGATGGAAATCGACTACGCCGCGGCGATGGAAACCCGCGCCCGGGTTCACGCCGATATCGCCGAGGAGCTCGCCCAGCGCCGCCAGCACGGACCCGCGCCGGTGCCGATCCTGCAGGCGTCCGGTCCGACCGCGCTGATGGCGGTGGCCACCAAGGGCGGCGGCCTGGTCAACGAACACTTCGGCCACGCCCGCGAGTTCCTGATCTACGAAGCGTCCCCCGCTGGCGTGCGTTTCATCGGCCACCGCCGGGTGGAAACGCCCTACTGCGAGGGCGACAGTAGCTGCGGCGAAGGTGAAAGCGCGCTGGCGAAGATCATCGACGCACTGGAAGGCTGCCGCGCGGTGCTCTGCGCCAAGGTCGGCTACGAGCCCTGGAGCGCACTGGAGAACGCCGGCATCCAGCCCAACGGCGAACACGCCCTGGAGCCCATCGAGGAAGCCGTACTGGCGCTTTACCAGGAGCTGCTCGAGGCCGGCAAGCTGACCGATGACGTCGCCCAGCAGCGGCAGAGCGCCTGACCCGTCACCGATCCAAGAAGGCCCCGGAACAGGGGCCGCCGATCACCGAGGAGAACCCCGATGGCCCTGGAAATAATCGATAGCTGCGTCAACTGCTGGGCCTGCGTTCCGGTCTGTCCGAACGATGCGATCTACCAGGCCCAGCCACACTTCCTCATCGATGCGGACAAGTGCACCGAATGCGTCGGCGACCACGACGAAGCCCAGTGTGCGAGCATCTGCCCGATCGAGGGCGCGATCCTCGACGAGCTGGGTGATGCGCTGAATCCTCCCGGCTCGCTGACCGGCATCCTGCTGTCGGCCGGCGAGCTTCCATCCTCGATCCCCCAGGACATCCGATGACCACCCTGCATTTCTATGGAAAGCCCGGCTGCAAAGGCAATCAGCGTCAGCTGGAGCAACTCGCCGCGCTGCACGTACCGGTCGAGGTCCACGACCTGCGCGCCGAGGCCTGGACGGCCGAACGCCTGCTGCAGTTCCTCGAACCGCTGCCGGTGGCCGAATGGTTCAACCCGACCGCCCCGAGGGTCGCCTCCGGCGAGATCCGCCCGCAGGAGCTCGGCGCCGAAGAAGCCCTGGAACTGCTGCTCAGCGAACCACTGCTGACCCGCAGGCCGCTGCTGCAACGTGGTGAACGCTTCCTGGTGGGTTTCGAAGCCGCACAAGTGGACAGCTTGCTGGAGCTGCCCGCGGGCAGCATCGGCAGCGGCCTGGAAGGCTGCGCCTGCGGCAAGCATGGCTGAGATGCCAGCCGTGCGGCGGGCCGGGCAAACGGTGGGCTGAAGCCCACCCTACACGCGGCAACGCGGCGAACGCTTTCTGGTGGGCTTCGAGGCCGGGCAGGTGGACAGCCCTACTGGAGCTGCCGGCGGGTAGCATCGGCAGCGGCCTGGAAGGCTGCGCCTGCGGTAAGCACGGCTGAGATGCCAGCCGTGCGGAGGGCCGGGCAAACGGTGGGCTGAAGCCCACCCTATGTGGCCGTCACTGCTCTGAAATGATCAGGAACCGGACCCGATCGGCACATCGCGTAGCGCCGATGAATCCGCGTTGCCACACGATGATCGCGGGTTGCACCCGGCCCACCCTATGGCCCGCAAGCGGGCCATGACCTGGTCGATGGACCGCTCAGCTTTCCGGGCCGAAGCACTCGCTGAATTCGATGCAGTCCTGACAGCTCGGCGAGCGGCAGTAACGCCCGGCGCAGAGCAGGCGGTAGAGGAATTTCTTCCACTTCATGTTGAAGCGGTTCTGCTCGGCCAGGGCAGGGAAGTTGCTCGCCAGCAGCGCGCTGAGGTCGTCGCGCGACCAGAGCCCGAGGTCGTACCAGAGGTGATCGCCCCCCAGGCAGCCGTGGGCGAGGATGCTGGCCATCCAGGTTTCACTGGGGTCGTTGCCGGCACGGTGGCTCAACAGCAGTTGCTCAAGCGCCTGGCAGTCGTCGCGCCGGTGACTGGCTGCCGGCAGCACAGCGCCCGGGGCCTGCCCCAGGCCGGGGAAATGCCGCTGCAACAGGACCTCGAAGTCCGCGGGCGTGAGGCCCAGACCGTCCGGCAGGGCGCTGTGGCCGAATCGCTGGCTGGCCAGCATGCGCGCCAGCCAGCGGTCGTTGGGCAGGCCGTGGCTACTCGCCAGCCAGACCTGTTCGGCATTCAGCAAGGGGCGGCTCAGGTGCAGTGCGCTCATGGGCGACCTCCGGGGAAACGCGACGCAATGGACTGCCTTCAGGCGACCTGCTGTTGCGCTTCCCAGCTTTGCGGACGCTGCAGGTGCAGCGCCAGGCAGGCGTCCAGACTCTGGATGTGTTCGTCGAGGTTGCGCAGCACGCGCTGGTAGAGCGCTTCGCGGCTGCGCCGGCCGTTGGCCTGGCCGAAACTCGCCTGCATGCGTTGCAGCATCTCCAGGGTTTCCTGGTGCTCTTCGCAGTGCTCGCGTTGCTCGCCGTAGGCGGTCGCCTGCATGAAGCGCTCTTCCAGGGCGAAGTGTTCTCGGGCCCGCTCGATGATCCGCTCGATCACCGGCAGTGCGGTGTTTTCGCGCTCGGCGAAGGGCAGGGCGCCGAGCAGGCCGAAGAATGCCTGGCGGGAATTGTCCAGAGCCGGAAGGCCCATGTAGTGCAGGTGCAGCGGGTAGGAAGCGTGGCTCATGGATGTGCTCCGGCGGGATGGCGGACGAGGGGTTCATGATGCGTACTCAAACCGTTCAGGACTTGCTCTGGGGCAAGGTCGAGAACGACGAAGCCGGCGCGTTCGAGAAAACGCCGCTCCTTGGCCGAACACTCCGGCATGCAGGCCCAGCCGGCGGGTTCGCCGGCGCCCCAGACGATGTCGGAGAGCAGCATGCGTTCGGTGTCGCGGTTCAGGCGCAGGCCGATCAGCAGGTACTGCATGCCCAGGCGGCGCTGCTTGAGAAACGCCGGCATGCCGAAGCCGCCCATCAGTTCGGTGAGGTAGTCGACGTAGTCGGCGTCCGAAGCGACGTACAGCGATTCCGGGCGCGCCGCCCCGACCGGTTTGAACAGCACCGGCAGGTTGCTATCGAGGGTGTCCTCGGCGACCGCGCGGTAACCCTCGCCATCGTGCTGGAACAGCCGGTAGCGGGCGAACTCGCCGCTCAGCCGGGCGATGCCGACCACCAGCAGGTGCGGCCGGGTGGCCCAGAAATCCTGCAGCTGGGTGTCGCGGTTGAAATCGACCACGTAGGGCGGGTCGAGCTCCGCGATTCGCCCATGCAGCGCCGAGGCGCTCCAGGCATGGTCCCGGTAGGTGGCGTCGAAGAAGCGCACCAGCGCGCTGCGGCCGCGCTTGAGCTCGACGTTCATTGCGGCCCGGGGAAACTCGTACATCAGCTTCTTGGCCATCGGCTGGCCGTTGTTCAGCGCCAGGATCAGGCTCTCGCTGTCGGCCGGAATGGCCTGGCCCTGGGCGTCGACCACGCCATCCAGCGCGGCCGGTCCAAGCATCGGCACCAGGGTGCCGGCACGGCGCGCGGCGATCAGTTCTACGGGGAGCTCGGGGGTCATGACGGTTCCTCACCGGGTTTTATCGATCCATTGCAAACCCGGCGCCAACTCTTCAACCCATTGAGTCAGAAAGGTTTCCTGTAAACATCAGGGTCCTTTGGTGCGGTCTGCGACGCACAGTGCGGCCCTGATGTCGCACTTGCTACACAGCGGCGAGCGGCCGACCGAAACGTACCTGCACGTCCTTGGGCGGCGACGAGAACGGCGATGAGGTGACCAGCAGATCGGCCCCAGCAGCGACGTACTCCGCCGCGTTGCCGGCATGGATGCCTCCAGCCGCCGCGAGCAGCGGCCGCGACGGCCAGTCCTCCAGCGCCCGGCGCACCGCAGCCAGCGCCGCCGGGGTGAATTTCTCCAGCTGCAGGACATCCGCCTCGGCCCAGCGCAAGGCCTCGCCGAGATCGCCAACCTCCACCACGATCTTCTTTTCCGGTTCGCGACGACGCAGCCTGGCGAGCGTGTCGCCCGGCGCCTGGTCGAGGAACAGCCGGTGCTCGGCGAACAGCAGGAGGGTCTCCGACAGGCCGAGCCGGTGCAGCGTCGCGCCGCCCGCGCGAACCGCCTTGATGGCCAGCGCCTTTGTGCCCGGCGCACTCTTGCGCGTGCAGGCCACCGGCAACGACGCGGCGGCGGCCACCAGGGCGGCGCTGGCAGTGGCCACGCCGCTGGCCCACTCCATCAGTACCTGCGCGGTCTTCCAGCCCTGGTGCAGCGCGCCGGCGCGGCCTTCGACGGAAAGGATCGGCGTGCCGGCGGCTAGCGCCTGGCCGCTATACGCATGCATGTCCACCCGTGCGCCGAGCATCTGGAACAGCCGCGCAGCCTCCTCGACGCCGCACAGCGTCATGGCCTGGCGTGCCGAGCAATCGAGGCGCGCGGCGAGGCCGCCGATGCCGAGGCTATCGGTGGTCAGGTCGCCGGAGGGCACGTCGTCGCGCAGCAACTGGTGAAGCTGCCCGTCATCGAGTACGGATACGCTCATCGCTCAATGCCTCGAGAACAGGTCGTGGATCTTGCACAACACGCGCGCCGGGTCGAAGCCGGGCGCGGGCAGCGTTTCGCCGCGCAGCAGCCGCTGGAAGGCCAGGTGCGGGTCGCCCTGTTCGGTGAGCAGCACCTCCTGCCGACGTTTGCGCAGATGGCGGACGAAACCGTCGCCGGCGCTGGCGGCGACGATCAGCTCGACCCCGTCGAGGGGATGGGCGGCGCCGTCGGCCAGGTGGTGGAAGGTCTGCTCGCGCTGCAGCTCGATGCGTTGCGCCGGACGCTCGGCGAACTCGGTGTCGAACACCAGCCAATGGCGTGCCTGGCCGGCGTGCTTGGCGATCCGAGCGTAATCCTGGGTAGCGAAGGCGATCTTCATGACGGCTCCTCCTGTGAGCGAATCGCCTCCTTATACCCTTACTTGAAAAGTGGGTATAGCGAGGCCGATACAAGGTCGTTCAGGCTTGTCGCCACTCCGACAATGGCTTTGTCGTTGTCGCCTCCGACACCGCTACAACGATTTGCGAGTTTTTATTATCTTTATTTATTTCAATGGGTTAACTATCAGTCAAAAGCTGGCACAGGCCTTGCGCTAGGGAATTGCGAGGGCGAATTTCGCTTCGTCAATTCCACGCAACAAGGAGAAACCAGCATGGCTCTGCGTCAATGCGCCATTTACGGCAAGGGTGGTATCGGCAAGTCCACCACTACCCAGAACCTCGTCTCCGCCCTGGCCGAAGCCGGTCAGAAGGTGATGATCGTCGGCTGCGATCCGAAGGCGGACTCCACCCGTCTGATCCTGCACGCCAAGGCCCAGAACTCGATCATGGAAATGGCCGCCGAAGCCGGCAGCGTGGAAGACCTCGAGCTCGAAGACGTGCTCAAGGTCGGCTATCGCGACATCAAGTGCGTCGAGTCGGGCGGCCCTGAGCCGGGCGTTGGCTGCGCTGGCCGCGGTGTGATCACCGCGATCAACTTCCTCGAAGAGGAAGGCGCCTACGAGGAAGACCTCGACTTCGTGTTCTACGACGTACTCGGCGACGTGGTCTGCGGTGGCTTCGCCATGCCGATCCGCGAGAACAAGGCGCAGGAGATCTACATCGTCTGCTCCGGCGAGATGATGGCCATGTACGCGGCCAACAACATCGCCAAGGGCATCGTGAAGTACGCCAACTCCGGCAGCGTGCGTCTGGCAGGCCTGATCTGCAACAGCCGCAACACCGCCCGCGAAGACGAACTGATCATGGAACTGGCCCGTCAGCTGGGCACCCAGATGATCCACTTCGTGCCGCGCGACAACGTCGTGCAGCGCGCCGAGATCCGCCGCATGACCGTGGTCGAGTACGACCCGACGGCCAAGCAGGCCGACGAGTACCGCCAGCTGGCGAACAAGATCGTCAACAACCGCAACTTCGTGATTCCGACGCCCATCACCATGGACGAGCTGGAATCCCTGCTGATGGAGTTCGGCATCCTCGACGAGGAAGACGAAAGCATCATCGGCAAGGCCGCACACGAAGAAGCCGCTAGCGCCTGATGTGTGAACCCCCGCGCGGTCGCGAGACCCGCGGGACGTTCGTAGGCAACAAGCCGTCATTACCTATGGCTGGTTCCACGGATTAGTGGGCCGGCGCAGGAGATCAACATGGCAACGCTCAGCAAGGAAGAAGCCGCCGCCCTCATCCAAGAGGTGCTGGAGGTTTATCCGGAGAAGGCGCAGAAAGACCGCGCCAAGCACCTGGCCGTCAACGACCAGGAAAAGACCACCAAATGCGTCACGTCCAACCGCAAGTCGCTGCCCGGGGTGATGACCATCCGTGGTTGCGCCTACGCCGGTTCCAAGGGCGTGGTCTGGGGTCCGATCAAGGACATGATCCACATTTCCCACGGCCCGGTCGGCTGCGGCCAGTATTCGCGCGCCGGCCGCCGCAACTACTACGTCGGCCACACCGGCGTGGACACCTTTGGCGACATGAACTTCACCTCGGATTTCCAGGAGAAGGACATCGTCTTCGGCGGTGACAAGAAGCTGGCCAAGCTGATCAACGAGATCGACGGCCTGTTCCCGCTGGCACGCGGCATCAGCGTGCAGTCGGAATGCCCGATCGGCCTGATCGGCGACGACATCGAAGCGGTGTCGAAGAAGGGCGCGGCGGAGCTTTCCAAGCCGATCGTCCCGGTCCGTTGCGAAGGCTTCCGCGGGGTTTCGCAGTCCCTCGGTCACCACATCGCCAACGACGCGATCCGCGACTGGGTGTTCGAGCGCGAGGGCGGCGGTACCGCCTTCGAGTCGAGCCCCTACGACGTCACCATCATCGGTGACTACAACATCGGCGGCGACGCCTGGTCCTCGCGCATCCTGCTCGAAGAGATGGGTCTGCGGGTGATCGCCCAGTGGTCCGGCGATGGCACCCTGGCGGAAATGGAAAACACCCCGAAAGCCAAGCTCAACCTGCTGCACTGCTACCGTTCGATGAACTACATCTCGCGGCACATGGAAGAGAAGTACGGGATCCCATGGGTCGAGTACAACTTCTTCGGCCCGACCAAGATCGCCGAGAGCCTGCGGGCCATCGCGGCGTTCTTCGACGACCACATCAAGGAAGGCGCCGAGCGCGTCATCGCCAAGTACCAGCCGCTGGTCGACGCGGTGATCGCCAAGTACCGCCCGCGCCTGGAAGGCAAGCGCGTGATGCTCTACGTCGGCGGCCTGCGCCCGCGCCACGTGATCGGTTCCTACGAGGACCTGGGCATGGACGTGGTCGGCACCGGTTACGAGTTCGGTCACAACGACGACTACGACCGCACCGTTCCGGAAATGGGCAACGCGACGCTGCTCTATGACGACGTCACCGGTTTCGAATTCGAGGAGTTCGTCAAACGCGTGAAGCCGGACATGATCGGTTCGGGCGTCAAGGAGAAGTACATCTTCCAGAAGATGGGCGTGCCTTTCCGCCAGATGCACTCCTGGGACTACTCCGGTCCGTACCACGGCTATGACGGCTTCGCCATCTTCGCCCGCGACATGGACATGACCCTGAACAACCCCTGCTGGAAAAACCTCACCCCGCCGTGGCTCAAGCCCGTCGAGGAAGAGCAGCGCGCCATCGCCTGATCGCGATACGCGTCTGCCCGACGCCGCGGGTGCGGCGTCGGGTTTCAGCGGGGCGGCCGCCGGCCGTTCCCCACCGCATTATTTCTAGCCGTGATTCGCAGATTGGCGATGCGGCGAGGAGAGCAGCATGCAAAACGCAGACGACATCAAGCCCAGCTACCCGCTGTTCCGCAAGGACGAATACAAGCAGTCGCTGGGTGACAAGAAGGCCAACTTCGAGAACAGCCATGGCCAGGCCAAGGTCGACGAGACCTTCCTCTGGACCACCAGCGTCGAATACAAGGAACTCAACTTCCAGCGCGAAGCCCTGACCATCAACCCGGCCAAGGCCTGCCAGCCGCTGGGCGCGGTGCTCTGCTCGATCGGCTTCGAGAAGACCATGCCCTACGTGCACGGCTCGCAAGGCTGCGTCGCGTACTTCCGCACCTACTTCAACCGCCACTTCAAGGAGCCGCTGTCCTGCGTGTCCGATTCCATGACCGAAGACGCGGCGGTGTTCGGCGGGCAGAAGAACATGTACGACGGCCTGGAGAACTGCAAGGCGCTGTACAAGCCGGACATGATCGCCGTCTCCACCACCTGCATGGCCGAAGTCATCGGTGACGACCTCAACGCGTTCATCAACAACGCCAAGAAGGAAGGCTACATCGACCAGGACTTCGCCACGCCCTACGCGCACACCCCGTCCTTCGTCGGCTCCCACGTGACCGGCTGGGACAACATGTTCGAAGGCATCGCCCGCTACTTCACCCTCAACCACATGGAAGGCAAGGTCGTCGGCAGCAACGGCAAGATCAACCTGGTGCCGGGCTTCGAGACCTACCTGGGCAACTTCCGCGTGATGAAACGCATGATGAGCGAGATGGGCGTCGACTACAGCCTGCTCTCCGACCCGTCCGAAGTGCTGGATACCCCGGCCGACGGGGAATTCCGCATGTACGCCGGCGGCACTACCCAGGATGAAGTGAAGGACGCGCCGAACGCCCTGACCACCATCTTCCTGCAACCGCTGCAGATGGAAAAAACCCGCAAGCTGGTCACCGACACCTGGAAGCACGAGATACCCAAGCTGAACATTCCGATGGGCCTGGAGTGGACCGACGAGTTCCTGATGGCGGTATCGAAGATCAGCGGCCAGCCGATCTCCGAATCGCTGACCACCGAGCGCGGCCGCCTGGTCGACATGATGACCGACTCGCACACCTGGCTGCACGGCAAGCGCTTCTCGCTGTGGGGCGACCCGGACTTCACCCTGGGCATGACCAAGTTCCTTCTGGAACTGGGCGCGGAACCGGTTCACGTACTGTGCAACAACGGTGGCAAGCGCTGGCTCAAGGCGATGAACAAGATGCTCGAAGCTTCGGCGCCGGTGAACAACGCGACCCAGCTGTTCCACAGCCATGACCTCTGGCACCTGCGCTCGCTGGTGTTCACCGAGAAGCCCGATTTCATGATCGGCAACTCCTACGGCAAGTTCATCCAGCGCGACACCCTGCAGAAGGGCAAGGACGCCGAAGTTCCGCTGATCCGCATCGGCTTCCCGATCTTCGACCGCCATCACCTGCACCGTGCCACCACCTTGGGTTACGAAGGCGCCATGACCATGCTGACCACCCTGGTCAACGCGGTCCTCGAGAAGCTCGATGCCGACACCATGCAAATGGGCGTCACCGACTTCAACTTCGACCTGGTGCGCTGATACCGAGCTCCTTATGCGACGCGGGTCCCCTTACCGCGTCGCTTTTTTTGTGACCGTCATCGCTGACGGTTGCCTGTCCGGGCCGTCGCGAGGCGATGTCGGAAAGGCGCCCGGCGATTTTTCATTCAGCAAGGAAACGCAGATGGCCAACATCATGATCAGCCAGGACAACGGCGGCAGCCTGCTGTTCTACCTGCCGAAGAAGGACCTGGAAGAAAGGATCGTCTCGCTGGAATTCACCGGCCCGGAAAAATGGGGCGGCGAGCTGCAACTGGCCAACGGCCAGAGCTACTTCATCGATCCGCTCGAGCGGACGCCGAAATTGCCCATGTCGTTTCGCGCCCGCCGGCTTGGCGGCGCGGAAGACTGAACCGTAGAAAACCGCCACGCCGACGCGCCAAAGATTGACCCGCGTCGGCATGCCGCGGCTGCGGCGCACCCTATTCTGCGCCGCACGCCTGAAGGAGAGTTCGCCATGTCCAGCATCAGCAAGGCCGCCGCTCTGCGCATCGCCCTGGCGTCGCGCGCGCTCGGCCTGGAAAACCCGGCCTCGTTCATCGCCGCACTGGGTGGCAAGCTCGGCCTGCCGATCGACGAACACAAGCTCGCCGGACTCACCGTCGAGGATCTGCGCGCGCTGCTGATCGGCGACGAGGAACTGGAGATCGCCACCGACATCGCCGCGCCTGCGCTCAAGCAGGCGGTGCGCTACCTGTGGGGCGAGCAGGACGGCGACGAAGCGCTGCCGGCCGCCAGCAGCGATGAGCTGCCCGGGGGCGCGCACCTGCGGGTCGCCGTGGCTTCCAACAGCCAGGAAATGCTCGACGGCCACTTCGGTTCCTGCCCACGTTTCCTGATCTACGACGTCAGCACCGAGCAGGCGCTGTTGCGCGAACTGCGCAGCACCGCGGCGGCCGATGCCAGCGACGACCGCAACGCCGCGCGCGCCGAACTGATCGGCGACTGCCAGTTGCTCTACGTGCAATCCATCGGCGGTCCGGCGGCGGCCAAGGTGATCCGCGCGGGCGTGCATCCGCTGAAATTCCCCAAGGCGGCACCGGCGCAGGAAGCCCTCGCCAAGCTGCAGGCCGTGCTGCCGGCGCCACCGCCGTGGCTGGCCAAGGTGATGGGTGTGGAAAGCCGCTCGCTGGCACGTTTCGCCGTCGACCTGGAAAGCTGAGGAGTCCGCATGCTCGAAGAAGCCCTGCTCGATAATCTCGCCGCCCAGGCCGCGCAAGCGCCGCTCGACGATGCGCGCCTGGCCGAACTGCGCCTGGCCTTTCCCGGCCTTTCGCTGACCCTGTGCAGTGACAACGACGTGCCGCCGAAGCTGCAGCCGGTCCGCGGCGGCGAGGGATTCAGCCTGTACCTGGTCGATGCCCGCGAGCACTGCGCGAGCCTGACCAACGACGCGCAGAACGCCAGCGGCGTGGTGCTGGCACTGCACGACGACGACTGATCCGCACCCAGGAGTGCTGCCCATGTTCGGCTATCTGAACCCCACCCCCGCGCCCGCCCGGACCCGCCGCGATCCCTTGCTGCTGCTTGCCGGCATCGACCGCCACGGCTCGCTGCAGGGTGCCACCGCGGAGCAGGGCATCGAGCTGGAGCGCGCCGCGGTGATGGTCGAATGGCTGAACAACCTCTCGCCCCTGCCGCTGGTGCACTGCAATGCCGACGGCAGTGCGCGGCTCAGCGAGCACGGCCACCAGGCGCTCGCGCTGCTCGGCGATCGCAGCCACGACTTCAACGCCTTCCTGCAGACCCTGGACAGCCTGAAGGTTCGCTTCGAGGGCTTCCAGCACAGCTACCGCCTGAAAAGGAGATGGGACATGCGCACCAGCGCGAGAAACCAGTTCCTCGGCCGCATCGACGAGATCCGTACCGGGCCGATCAACAGCGAAGTACACCTCGACATCGGCGCCGAACAACCGCTGGTGGCCACCGTCACCCAGGAAAGCATCGCCCGCCTGGGCCTGGAAATCGGCGGCGAAGCGATCGCCCTGATCAAAGCCTCGTGGGTCATCCTGAGCAGCAACGACAGCCTGCGCTGCAGCGCGCGCAACCAGTTCCGCGGCCTGGTGCAGAGCGTGCGCGAAGGGCCTATCAACACCGAGGTCGGCCTGGCGCTGGCCAGCGGGCGAACGCTCACCGCGGTGATCACCCACGAGAGCGCCGACGACATGGAGCTCAACCGCGGACAGATGCTCACCGCGCTGATCAAGGCCTCGCATGTCATCCTCGCCGTCGATGACTGAGCGGGCGGCGCAGCACATGGTCCGACCGCCGCCTCCCGTCGCCGGCCCCGCGCTCGAGGCGGTGCCCGCGCTGGCGCGCTGCGAAAACTGCCCGCACCGCGCCGAACGCTTCGCCGTGGGCCGCTGCACGCCGCAGAACGCCTGCATCCAGGTGCGCAACGGCCGCCTCAACGACGCCTTCCTCAGCCGCAACCCGGAATGCGCCGAAGACTGCCTGCACGACCTGTTCTGGGAACGCCGCGCCATCGCCGTGCGTTATGCGCCGCTGGAGTCGGTCTCCTCGCTGATCAACGACCCCGACGAAGTGGTGCGCCGCGCCGTAGCCAGCCGCCTGCCGGTCGCCGAACTGCCGGCGCTGATCGGCGACCCCGACCGCGAGGTGCGCGTGACCCTGGCCAGCCGCCTGCCGGCCGAACACCTGAGCGCCCTGATCGAGGACAGCGACTACCTGGTACGCCTGCTGGTCGCCCAGCGCCTCCCGCTGGGCGAACTGCGCCGGCTGGCCCATGACAGCGACAGCGAGGTACGCAAGGCGGTGGCTCGGCGGCTGCCGGCGTTTGCCCTGCGCCTGCTGCGCGACGATCCGGAGCCGCAGGTGCGCACCATCGTCGCCAGCCGTGGCCTGCTGGAAACCCGCGTGGGCCTGCTCAACGACCCGGACTGGCTGGTGCGCCTGCGCGCCGCCGTGCGTGTACCCCTGGAATACCTGGCGCCTCTCGCCGACGACCCCGAAGAAGATATCCGCAACCTGGTGGCCCGGCGTCTCGCTGGCGACCCACTGGACAACGATCTGGATGAGGACGATCCATGCAGCAGCTCCTGAGCCCCAGTTGGCCGACCACCGCCGCCCTGGCCGAACGCATCGCCGAAACCCGGCCACGCCCGCACCATGCCGCGCTTCTGGCGACGCTGGCGAAAATGCTGCCGGACCTGGATTTCCAGTACCGCCGCAGTGTCGGCGGCTGGTACCGCAGCGGCGCGGTGCGTAGCCCCGGAGGCAGCCTGCTCAACGCCTCGCTGGAGGACTGGCTGGAGCTGCGCTACCAGCAGCACGACGAGGATTTCGCCGCGGTGCTGCGCGAACTGGTCGAGACGCAGCCGGTGGTGACCCGCCTGAACGGCTGCATCCACTACTTCGTCGCCCAGTACGCGCCGGGCGCCTCGTCGTTCTGGCAGGTCGAGGTCGAGGAGCTGCAGGAAGTCTTCGAGCGTCGCCTGTTGCCCAACGACCCGAACCCCAACGACCTGCAGGACCTGCTCGAACCGCTGCAGCCGGCCTCGATCACCCCGCAGCCGGTGGCGGCGCCGCGCTATCGGCTGTCGCGCCTGGTGGATGTCCGCGTGCTGCTCGACAGTCAGGCCAACGACGATCCGGTCCAGCGCTTCATCCGCGAATGGCAGATCGGCAGCGCCGCCGACCAGCCACTGTGCAAGCACTGGCTGGTGCAGCAACAGGAAAGCCTCGATGTGTTCCACCAGCGTCAGACCCGCCTGCGCATGCTGGCGGTGCGCGAGCGTCCGTTGCAGAGCTTTCCCTGGAGCCTGCACGAGCGCGGCCTGGCGCTGGCCAGCCAACTGCAGGCCTTCGAGCGCCTGGCCGGCTATCGCGGTGCGTGGTACTTCCACCTGATCGCCGGCGCCAGCGTACCGGCCGAGCTGGCCCAGCACCTGCTGGACGACGAGCAGGCCGGCTTCCACTACCTGCCCGATCGCGAAGCCGCACTGCTCAGACGCTGGGTGGAATCACCCTACAGCTGCTGATCCCCATCGCCTGCCCGGCTCCGGGCAGGCGCTCTTCGCGTGTCGCCTCCCTGAAGATGGCTTGTCGGCAATCCCCCGCGGAGCGGCCCGATTGTCGGCTTCGCCACAAAACCGCACATACAAAATCCTTTAAAAACAATCAGATAGTTATGGCATGCCGCTTGCGAGGCTCATCGCATCCAGCCGCAGGTGACCGCCATGCACGCCAAAGACATCGCCCAGTTGCTCGACGAACCCGCTTGCAGCCACAACCACAAGGAGAAATCCGCGTGCGCCAAGCCCAAGCCGGGTGCCACCGACGGCGGCTGCGCCTTCGACGGCGCGCAGATCGCCCTGTTGCCGATCGCCGATGTGGCGCACATCGTCCACGGTCCGATCGCCTGCGCCGGCAGCTCCTGGGATAACCGCGGCACGCGCTCCTCCGGGCCGACGCTGTACCGCATCGGCATGACCACCGACCTCACCGAGCAGGACGTGATCATGGGCCGCGGCGAAAAACGCCTGCTGCACGCGATCCGTCAGGCCGTGGACGAGTTCTCGCCCGCCGCGGTATTCGTCTACAACACCTGCGTCACCGCGCTGATCGGCGACGACGTCGATGCCGTGTGCAAGGCCGCCGCCGGGCATTTCGGCGTGCCTGTGGTGCCGGTGGACGCGGCCGGTTTCTACGGCACCAAGAACATGGGCAACCGCCTGGCCGGCGAGGCGATGTTCAAGTACGTGATCGGCACCGGCGAGCCCCTACCGTTGCCGGCCAGCGCCGAACGCCCCGGCATCCGCGTGCACGACATCAACCTGATCGGCGAATACAACATCGCCGGCGAGTTCTGGCATGTGCTGCCGCTGCTCGACGAGCTCGGCCTGCGGGTGATCTGCACGCTGTCCGGCGACGCGCGTTTCCACGAAGTGCAGGCCATGCACCGCGCCGAGCTGAGCATGGTGGTCTGCGCCAAGGCGCTGCTGAACGTGGCGCGCAAACTGGAGAGCAGCTTCGGCGTGCCCTGGTTCGAGGGCAGCTTCTACGGCGTCAACGACACCTCCGAAGCGCTGCGCACCATCGCCCGCATGCTCGGCGACGAGGACCTAGCGGCCCGCGTCGAAACCCTCATCGCCCGCGAGGAAGCGCGCATCGACCTGGCCCTCGCGCCGTGGCGCGCGCGCCTGGATGGCAAGCGCGTGCTGCTCTACACCGGCGGGGTGAAATCCTGGTCGGTGGTCTCCGCGCTGCAGGACCTGGGCATGACCGTGGTGGCCACCGGCACCAAGAAATCCACCGAGGAAGACAAGCAGCGCATCCGCGAGCTGATGGGCGAGGAGGCACGCATGCTCGACGAGGGCAGCCCGCAGGCGCTGCTCGACTGCATGCGCGACTACCGCGCCGATCTGCTGATCGCCGGCGGCCGCAACATGTACACCGCGCTGAAGGCGCGCCTGCCGTTCCTCGATATCAACCAGGAGCGCGAGTTCGGCTATGCCGGCTACGAAGGCATGCTGGAACTCGCCCGGCAGATCGCGCTGACCCTCGAATCGCCGGTCTGGCAGGCGGTGCGCGAACGCGCGCCCTGGGACCAGCCGGCCACCTTGCACGCGGCGGAGGCCTGAGCCATGGCGCAGATCATTCGTCGCGACAAGGCCCTGGCCGTCAATCCGCTGAAGGTCAGCCAGCCGGTCGGCGCTTCGCTGGCATTCCTCGGCATCCGCAACGCCATCCCGATGATGCACGGCTCGCAGGGCTGCACGGCGTTCGCCAAGGTCTTCCTGGTGCGGCATTTCCGCGAGCCGATCCCGTTGCAGACCAGCGCCATGGACCACGGCAGCGCGGTGATGGGCGCCGACGATAACGTCCTCGAAGGCCTCGCCGGGATCATCGGCAAGCGCAAGCCGGCGCTGGTCGGGCTGCCCACCACCGGGCTTTCGGAAACCCAGGGCACCGATATCCACCGGCTGGTCCGCGAGTTCCGCGCGCAGCACCCTGAGCTGGCGGCGACCCCGGTGATCGCGGTGAACACCCCGGACTACAGCGGTTGCCTGGAAAGCGGCTATGCGCTGGCGGTGGAAGCGATGCTCGATGCGCTGGTGGTCGAGGACCGCAGCCGGGCAGGGCGCCGCCCGCGCCAGGTCAACGTGCTCGCCGGCAGCCTGCTGACCGCCGCGGACATCGAGCAGCTCAAGGAACTGATCGAAGCCTTCGGCCTGACCCCGGTGGTGCTGCCGGACCTCGCCGATGCGCTGGACGGCCACCTGACCGACGCGCAGTTCACCCCGTTCAGCGTCGGCGGTACGCCGGTGGAGGCCTTCGCCACGCTGGGTGAAGCGGCGCTGACGCTGGTCATCGGCCGCTCGCTGGGCAAGGCCGCGGACATTCTCGCCGCGCGCACCGGCGTACCCGACCGGCGCTTCGACAGCCTGATGGGCCTGCAGCGCGTCGATGCGCTGGTGGACTGCCTGCGCCAGCTCAGCGGCCAACCGGTGCCGGCAAGCCTCGAGCGCCAGCGCGCGCAGTTGCAAGACTGCATGGTCGACACCCACTTCATGCTCGGTTATGCGCGCTACGCCATCGCCGCCGATCCGGACCTGCTGTTCGCCCTCGCCGACCTGGTCGCCTCCATGGGTGGCGAAACCGTTGCCGCGGTGGCGCCGGCGCAGGCACCGATCCTCGCCGAGCTGGCCTGCGCGCAGGTGAAGATCGGCGACCTGCAGGATCTGGAGAAACTCGCCGCCGAAGGCCACGCGCAGCTGCTGCTGGCCAACTCCCACGCCGCACAGAGCGCCGAACGCCTGGACATCCCGCTGCAACGCGCCGGCTGGCCGTTGTACGACCGCATCGGCGGGCAGATGCAGCTGTGGATCGGCTACCGCGGCACCCGGCAGACGCTGTGCAACCTGGCCAACCTGATGCTTGGCGAAATCCACAAGCACGAGGTCCAGCCCTATCGCTCGATCTACGCGGTGCGCCCGGCCGACGACAGTCCGGCGCACGCACCGCAGGTGCCGCAGCCATGCGCCACCTGAAACTGGTAACGCTTCGAGGAGGAAACCGCATGTCCTTGCGCATCGCGTTCGCCAGCTCCGACCGGCAGCTGATCGATCAGCACTTCGGCGCCGCCGAGGCATTCGCCATCTACGCCTTCGAGCCGCCCGTCACGCGTCTGGTGGAAGTCGCCGAGTTCAGCGAGACGGACGTATTGATGGACGGCCACGAAGGAAAGCTGGCAAGCAAGATCGAGCTGCTCGGCGGCTGCGCGGCGGTGTACTGCGTGGCGGTCGGCGGCTCGGCGATCAAGCAGTTGCTGGCCGCCGGCATCCAGCCGATGAAGGTCGAGGAGGGCAGCGCCATCGACGACTGCCTGCGCGAGCTGATCGACGCCACCCAGACCGATGCCGCGCCCGTGTGGCTGCGCAAGGCGCTGCACGGCGAGCGTGACGAGAAGCGCTTCGACGCCTTGCTCAACGAGGCCTGGCAGGAATGATCGAGACCCGCGCCCGCGTCGTCCGTGATGCCCACGGCCAATTGCGCATGCATGGCGAAACGCCCGCCGCCTGTGGCGCCTGCCAGGTACGCGGCAGCTGCGCCGGCAACGATGACGCACTGGACATCGCCCCGGACGACGGGCTCTGCGACGGACAGAGCGTGATCCTCTCGGTCCGCGAGGCCGACCTGCTGCGTGCCAGTTTCTATGCCTACGGGGTGCCCAGCCTGAGCGTGGTGGTCGGTGCGATGGTCGGCTCGCTGTACGGCGATTTCGCCGCCATCGGCGGCGCGCTGCTCGGTCTCTGCGCGGGCCTCGGCCTGACGCACCTGCTCGGCAGCCGCCAACCCCTGCTGGTCAGCCAGCACCTCGACGATTCCCCCCCAGACAGCGGAGAACACCCATGAGCCAGGCAGTCGCCGAACTTCAGCAGGACGAGATCTTCAAGCGCGAGATGGTCAAGCAGATGCGCGCCATCGACAGCTACGGCACCTACGACAGTTGGTCCGACGCGCGCGTGCTCGAGCCCTTCGTGGTCACCAAGGCCCAGCGTCGCGAGATGCCGGTGATCGGCGACCCGGACGAGATCGTGGTGGCGCGGATCAAGGCCTTCTACAACGCCATCGCCACCCTCATCGAACGCCAGTGCAAGCTGATGGCGGTGCCGCTGATCAACCTCAGCCACGAAGGCTTCGGCCGCGTGCTGATCACCGTCGGCAAGCTGGTGGTGTTCGAGCGCACCCTGCGCGACGTGCACCGCTTCGGCTTCGAGACCTTGGAAGCGATGGAAGCCGAAGCCACCAAGCACATCGACGCGGCACTGGCGATGATCGAGCGCTTCCCCGACGTCGCCGGCCTGTAAGGAGAGCCACCACATGGAACCGACCGATAGCCAGGCGCTGGACAAAGAAGTGCGCAAGCTCAAGCGCATCGCCAGCGAATGGGCCGGGCAGCTGCACGATCTGGTCGAGGATCGCCTGCCCGCCGCCTACGAGGAGATACCCCGCATCGCGCAATCCACCTATGACGCCTGCAAGGCGTGGGCGGATGCCAGTGCACGTTTGCAACAACTTGCCGAGGAGGCATCCCGATGAACATTACCGGCCTAACCCGAGGCGGCCAGAGCTGGACGCCGGCCTTCGTCGTCAGCGTCGACCAGAGCACCTGCATCGGCTGCGGGCGCTGCTTCAAGGTCTGCCCGCGTGACGTGTTCGAGCTGATCGAACTGGACGACGAAGACCTCGACGACGTGCGCAGCGTGATGACCCTGGGCAACGAACTGGATTGCATCGGCTGCGGCTCCTGCAGTCGCGTCTGCCCGAAGAACTGCCATAGCCACGAAGCCATGCCCAGCGCCGGCTGACCTGGCTCCCGCCACATCAAGGAGTACCGCCATGCGTGGACCTCAAGGACAGGCCTGCCGTTTGCCGAGCAATCTGCGCAGTACCCTCACCCTGCTCATCCAGCGCCTGCGCCAGAGCGCGCAGGGCTTTCGCCAGGATGCGCTGCCGGCGCACGTCGACCCGGATTACCTGGCCTTCGTGCGCGTCACCGACCCGGTGAACGGCCGCTCGGGTTATCAGGGCTACTGGCGCGACAAGGCCGAACGGCTGCAGCTGGAGGTGTTGTTCAACAGCGACGGCAGCTACTACGCCGAACTCGACCTCGACGTGCAGCACCCGCAGGACCCGCGCTGGTTCGTCGAATCGCTCACCGCCTGGGGCCGCGACGGCCAGGTGAAGATCGACCCGCGGCTGTGGCCGACGCTGTAGGCGCCGAACGCAGGATGGGCCGGACGGCGATCCGCCTCGAAAGTCCGGCGGGCCGAAGCCATCCTGCGCGGCGGGAAAACCGTAGGATAGGTTGAGCGCAGCGATACCCATCAAGCGTCCTGATGGGTATCCTCGCTAGGCTCCTCGACCCATCCTACTGACTGCAGCGGATCGCCGTCCGGTCAGTGAAAAACGCCCTCCACAGCTGCGACCATCCGCTGCATTTCCCCTCTGTAGCAAATCCAACAAAGCGTTGTCGGCGTCCCCTTCCAAACAGCCTCGGCGCCTTTTCTCCGTAAGTCCCTCTCTTTAAAAACAACCACTTAGGCACAAAAACCGGTTTGGCACAGGCCGTGCTCTGTCCCTCCTGTCATCTCATGAAGATTCTGGAGGTCAACCGTGATCAACCTCACAGCCCAAGCCGAGCAAGCCATCCACCGATTCATCCAGGGTGCCGAAGGGCAAGTCGCCGGTCTGCGCGTCGCGGTGGCCGGCGGTGGCTGCTCCGGCCTGCAGTACGCCCTGCGCCTGGAGTCGAGCCAGGAAGAAGACGACCTGGTGCTGACCATCGGCAGCGTCACCCTGCTGGTCGATCCCCTCAGCGTTCCGTCACTGGACGGCTGCAACATCGACTTCGTCGACAGCCTGGCCGGCAGCGGCTTCCAGTTCAGCAACCCCAATGCCAAGACCCAGTGCGGTTGCGGCAAGTCATTCGCCGCCTGAGAGGAAAACCGTCATGTGGGATTACTCGGATAAGGTCAAAGAGCACTTCTTCAGCCCGCGCAATGCCGGCGCGCTGGAAGGCGCGAACGGTGTCGGCGACGTCGGCTCGATTTCCTGCGGCGACGCCTTGCGCCTGATGCTCAAGGTCGATCCTGAAAGCGAAGTGATCCAGGACGCCAGCTTCCAGACGTTCGGCTGCGGCTCGGCCATCGCCTCGTCCTCCGCGCTCACCGAAATCATCAAGGGCAAGACCCTCGACGAAGCGCTGAAGGTCAGCAACCAGGACATCGCCGACTACCTCGACGGCCTGCCGCCGGAAAAGATGCACTGCTCGGTGATGGGCCGCGAAGCCCTGCAGGCCGCGGTGGCCAACTACCGCGGTGAAGTCTGGAGCGACGACCACGAGGAAGGCGCGCTGGTGTGCAAATGCTTCGCGGTGGACGCGGTGCTGATCGAGGACACCATCCGCGCCAACAAGCTGACCACCGTCGAGGAGGTCACCAACTACACCAAGGCCGGCGGCAGCTGCGCCGCCTGCCACGAAGGGATCGAGGAGATCCTGATCAAGGTGCTCGCCGAAACCGGCGTGGCCTTCGACCCGACCGCCACCCCGGCAGCGGTGGAGGTCGCGCCGGCGCAGATGAACACCCTGCAGCGTATCCGCCGCATCGAACAGGTGATCCAGGCCGTGCGCCCGCAACTGCAGCGCGACCATGGCGACATCGAACTGGTCGACGTGGATGGCAAGACCGTTTACGTGAACATGATCGGCGCCTGCTCCGGCTGCCAGATGGAATCGCTGACCCTCAACGGTATCCAGCAGAAGCTGATGGAAGAGCTGGGGGAGTTCATTCGCGTGGTACCGACCCGCGCCGGTTCGCTGACCCGCGCCATGGGGAACTAGACGATGGAAACCATCTACCTCGACAACAACGCCACCACCCGCGTCGATCCGCTGGTGGTCGACGCCATGCTGCCGTACTTCACCGAGCAGTTCGGCAACCCGTCGTCGCTGCACAGCTTCGGCAACCGCGTAGGCCTGGCGCTGAAGAAGGCACGCATGCAGGTGCAGGCGCTGCTCGGCGCGGCGCACGACACCGAGGTCATCTTCACCTCCTGCGGCACCGAGAGCGACTCCACCGCGATCCTGTCGGCGCTGCGTGCACAGCCGGAGCGCCGCGAGATCATCACCACGGTGGTCGAGCACCCGGCGATCCTCGCGCTCTGCGAGCATCTGGAGAAAGAGGGCTACGTGATCCACCGCCTGAAGGTCGACGGCAAGGGCCGCCTGGACCTCGACGAATACCGCGGACTGCTCAGCGAGCGTGTCGCCATCGTCAGCGTGATGTGGGCGAACAACGAGACCGGCACCTACTTCCCGGTGAAGGAAATGGCCGAGCTGGCGCACACCGCCGGGGTGATGTTCCACACCGACGCCGTGCAGGCGGTGGGCAAGATTCCGCTGGAACTGGCCGACAGCAAGATCGACATGCTCTCCGCGTCCGGCCACAAGCTGCACGCGCCCAAGGGCATCGGCGTGCTCTACCTGCGCCGCGGCAGCCGTTTCCGTCCGCTGCTGCGCGGTGGCCATCAGGAACGCGGCCGGCGCGCCGGCACCGAGAACAGCGCGGCCATCGTCGCCCTCGGCCAGGCCGCGGAGATGGCGCTGGCGTCGATGGAGCACGAAAACACCGAAGTGCGCCGCCTGCGCGACAAGCTGGAGGCCGGCGTACTGGCGCAGGTCAGCCACGCCTTCGTCACCGGCGACCCGGATAACCGCCTGCCGAATACCGCCAACATCGCCTTCGAATACATCGAGGGCGAGGCGATCCTGCTGTTGCTGAACAAGTTCGGCATCGCCGCTTCCAGCGGTTCAGCCTGCACCTCGGGCTCGCTGGAACCGTCCCACGTGATGCGCGCGATGGGCATTCCCTACACCGCGGCCCACGGCACCGTGCGCTTCTCGCTGTCGCGCTACACCACCGAAGCGGAAATCGACCGCGTCATCGAGGTGGTGCCGCAGGTGGTCGCGCAGTTGCGCAAGCTGTCGCCGTACTGGAACGACCTCGGGCCCGTGGCCGACCCGCAACAGGCCTTCGCACCGGTCTACGCCTGAGGAATACGCGATGAAAGGCGAGTCAGCGGCAGTCATCATCGACGACACCACGCTGCGCGACGGCGAGCAGTCCGCCGGCGTGGCCTTCAGCCTGGAAGAGAAGCTGGCGATCGCCCGCGGGCTCGACCAGCTCGGCGTACCGGAACTGGAAATCGGCATTCCGGCAATGGGCGAGGAGGAGTGCGACAGCATTCGCGCAGTGGCCGCGCTCGGCCTGCAGGCCGATCTACTGGTGTGGTGCCGGATGCATGCCGGCGACCTGATCGCCTGCCGCAACCTGCCGGTGCAGATGGTCGACCTGTCGATCCCGGTTTCCGACCTGCACATCCACAAGAAACTCGGCCGCGACCGTGCCTGGGTGCTGCGCCAGATCGAGTACCTGGTTCCGCTGGCGCTGGATTCCGGCTGGCGCGTCCTGGTTGGCTGCGAGGATGCCTCGCGGGCCGATCCGGACTTCCTCGCCGAGGTGGCCGAAGCCGCGCAACGTGCCGGCGCCCAGCGCCTGCGCTTCGCCGACACCCTCGGCATCCTCGAGCCTTTCGGCGTCTACCAGCGTATCGCCCAGCTGCGCAGCGTCTGCGACCTCGAACTGGAGATGCACGCCCACGACGACCTCGGCCTGGCCACGTCGAACAGCCTGGCGGCGGTAAAAGCCGGCGCCGGCCACGTCAACACCACGGTCAACGGCCTCGGCGAACGCGCTGGCAACGCCGCGCTGGAAGAAGTCGCCGTCGGCCTGATGACGCTCTACGGCGTCGATTGCGGCCTCGATCTGACGGCCTTCCCGGCACTTTCTCAGCAGGTTGCCCAGGCCGCCGGCCGGCCGGTCGGCTGGCAGAAGAGCCTGGTGGGCGAGGGCGTGTTCACCCACGAGGCCGGCATCCATGTCGACGGCCTGCTCAAGGACCCGCTGATCTATCAGGGCCTCGATCCCGCGCTGATCGGCCGCGAACACCGCCTGGTGCTCGGCAAGCATTCCGGCAGCCGCTCGGTCCAGGCCAGCTTCGCCCGCATCGGCATCGAACTGTCGCTGAACGACGCCGGCCTGTTGCTGCCGGCGATCCGTGCGCTGGCGGTGCGCTGCAAGCGCGCGCCCCGTGACGAGGAACTGCTCGCCCTGCATGCGCTGTGCAATCCGCCCGCGCTTTCGCCCTCGCAAGGAGATGCCCATGTCCGCACCAACTGACGCCGCACCGTCACTCTGGCAGCTGATGCGCGACGACATCGCCTGCGTCTTCCAGCGCGATCCGGCCGCGCGTTCGCGCTGGGAGGTGCTGACCACCTATCCCGGCGTGCACGCGGTGCTGCTGTACCGCCTCGCGCATCGTCTGTGGCGGCTGGAACTGGCCTACCCGGCACGACTGCTGAGCTTCGTCGCGCGGCTGTGGAGCAACGTCGACATACACCCCGGCGCGCGCATCGGGCTGCGTTTCTTCATTGATCACGGCGCCGGCGTGGTGATCGGCGAAACGGCCGAAATCGGTGACGACGTGACCCTCTACCATGGCGTCACCCTGGGCGGCACCACCTGGAACAAGGGCAAGCGCCACCCGACCCTCGGCAATGGCGTGGTGGTTGGCGCCGGCGCGAAGGTGCTCGGACCGATCACCCTCGGCGACCGGGTGCGCGTCGGCGCCAACTCGGTGGTGGTGCACAGCGTCGGCGCGGATCGCACCGTGGTCGGAATCCCCGGCAAGGAAGTGGTGTCGCTGAAAACCGTGGTCAATGGCGAGGAGGGCATCAACCTCGATCACCACCTGATTCCCGACCCGGTGGGCAAGCTCATCGCCACGCTGATCCAGCGCCTGGAGCGTCTCGAGGGTGCGCCCGAGTTGCCGGCCATCGTCGCAGAGGAAGAGCCCGCGGCGGTCGTACAGAACGATCTGCACACCTTCGCCGGCGATACGCTGGCACCGCTTTCCGGCGCGGTCGGCCGGCTGCTGGAGAAGGCCGCGATTCTCTACCCGCAGATGGAAGCCGAAAACCTACTGCTGGAAGCCTGGGCGCTGGCCTCCGATCATCCCCAGGTACTTGGCGCGCTGTATCGCTTCTACTTCTATCGCCATCGCCTCGACGACGCACTGGGCGTTGCCGAACACACCCTGCGCACCAGTGCCGCCCAGGCCCGCCTGAACACCGACTGGAAGAGCCTTCAGCCTACGGATTTCGCTGGCCCGCAGAGCGACATGCATCGCCTCTACCTGCTCGCTCTGAAGGCCTGCGCCTACCTCGAATTGCGCCTCGGACGCTGCGCGTCGGCCAAGCAGCGGCTGGAGGCACTTTGCCGGCTCGACCCCGAGAACAGCCTGGGCGGCGCCTACCTGCTGAGCCTGGCCGATCTTTCCGATTTCGACTGCACATCAAACGCCGCCTGATGGGAGCACCGCCATGAGCTACCTGGAAAACTCGTTACGTGAACTCGAAGGCGCCGAGGAATTCCTCGAGTTCTTCGCCATCCCCTTCGACAGCCGCATCGTTCAGGTCTACCGCCTGCACATCCTGCAGCGCTTCCACGACTACCTGAGCCGCCTCACGCTGCCGGAGGAGGAAGCCGAACGCCACGCCCTCTACCGCGAACAGCTGAGCAAGGCCTACGCCGACTTCATCAACTCCTCGGCTCAGGCCGAACGAGCGCTCAAGGTGTTCAAGGAGGCCACACCCGGCTTCGTCGCCCTCGGCGAAATCACCCGGGGCTGAACGCCATGCAACCCTCTTACGAATACGGCGACCGCGTGCGGCTGATCCGCAACGTGCGCAACGACGGCACCTATCCGGGCATTCCTACCGGTACGCTGCTGATGCGTCGCGGCGAAGTCGGCCACGTGCTCAATGTTGGCACCTTCCTCCAGGACCAGTTGATCTACACCGTGCATTTCCTCGGCACGGACAGGCGGATCGGCTGCCGCGAGGAAGAACTGGTCGACGCCGATCTGCCGTGGATGCCGAGCCGCTACGAGACCCGCGAGAAGGTCAGCGCGGCGATCCCGCTTTCGGTGAATGGCGAGGTCCTGGTGCCGCAGGGCAGCGTGGGTGAAGTGTTCAAGGTTGTCCGCGAGTTCGAGCGCGGCCAGCCGTTCTATCACGTGCAGTTCCCCGGACGCCTGTTGATGGTGCCGGAGTCGGCACTGAATGACGCAAGCGGGGAGGAGGCTGGCCGATGACCGCGATCGATCAGGAAAACCTGGCGTACATGACTCTCAAGAGCGTACAGGCGCGCTTCGATTGCGAGCCGGCGCAGCTCACTGAGAGCCAGAAACACGAGGCGCAGCAGCATGCGCAGCGCCAGTACCGGATAGAAACGGCCGTACTCGCCTCGCCCATGGCGCAGGACGTCCACGTGCCCGCCTCGACGGTGGAGGATGCCTTCGCGCGGATTCGCCAGCGCTATGAGGCGGAGGCCGACTTCCTCGAGGGGCTGGAGCGCGCCGGGCTCGGCGAGGCGGGGCTGCGCCGCGCACTGCTCTGGGAGTTGCGGGTGGAAGCGGTGATGGATCGCGTGGCACAGAACGCCAAGCAGATCGATCCGGTGGACGAGGAACTGTTCTACCTCAATCACCTCGATCGCTTCCATCTGCCGGAGCGACGCAAGGTGCGGCACATCCTCATCACCATCAATGACCAGTTCGCCGACAACCACCACGATGCCGCGCTGAAGCGCATCCGCCAGATCGCCGAGCAATTGAAGCGCCACCCGCGGCGTTTCTCCCAGCTCGCCCAACGCTATTCGGAATGCCCAACGGCAATGAACGGCGGGCTGCTCGGGGAGATGCCCCGGGGCAAGCTCTACCCGGAACTCGACCAGGTGCTCTTCAACCTCGCCAGAGGCCAGATCAGCGGACCGCTGCGATCTCCGATAGGCTTTCATCTGCTGTCGTGCGACTCGATCAGCCAGGCCAAGAGAATGCGCTTCGCCGAGGCTCGCCCGAGCATCCACGAGCTCCTCGATACGCGGGTGCGGCGCGCCACCCAACGCGACTGGATCAGGTCGCTGTTCGCCTAGTCACACGGGGAATTGCCAGAGTGGGCGCCGCGCGTTGATGTAGAATCGCCACCCCTCTGGCTTTTCCGGACAGTACCGACGTGGCCACCCGCAAACTCATCGTTCTCGACCGCGACGGCGTCATCAACGAAGACTCCGATGCCTTCATCAAGACCCTGGATGAATGGATTCCACTGCCGGGTTCCATCGAGGCGATCGCGCGCCTTTCCCGCACTGGCTGGCAGGTCTGCATAGCCACCAATCAGTCCGGCCTGGCCCGGGGCCTGTTCGACGCCGCCACCCTGGACTCGATGCACGCTCGTCTACGCGAGTTGGTGGCCGGGCAGGGCGGGCGGATCGAACTCATCCTTTACTGCCCGCATGGGCCGAACGACGGTTGCGAGTGCCGCAAGCCGAAGCCCGGCATGTTCCGGCAGATCGCCGATCACTACGGCTATTCCGACCTCGCCGGTGTGCCTGCCGTGGGTGATTCGCTGCGCGATCTGCAGGCGGGCGCGGCGCTCGGCGCGACGCCCTATCTGGTTCGCACCGGCAAGGGCACGGTTACCTTGGAAAGGCCGCTGCCGCCCGGCACACTGGTCTTCGCCGATCTTTCATCCGTCGCCAGACACCTGCTCAACGAGTGATTCGATGTCGCCATTGCAAACCCTCAGAACCCTTCTGTTCTACGTTCTCCTCGCCAGCAGCGCCTGTATCTGGTGCACCGTCAGCTTCTTCGTAGCGCCCTTCCTGCCGTTTCGCGCGCGTTACCGTTTCGTAGTGCGCAACTGGTGCCGCAGCGCCGTCTGGCTGACCAAGACCATCGTCGGCATCCGCTATGAAATCAAAGGGTTGGAAAATATCCCGGAGCGCCCTTGCGTGATCCTGGCCAAGCACCAGAGCACCTGGGAAACCTTCTTCCTTTCCGGTTTCTTCGAGCCGCTGTCGCAGGTACTCAAGCGCGAACTGCTGTATGTGCCGTTCTTCGGCTGGGCGATGGCCATGCTCAAACCCATCGCAATCGACCGCAGCAATCCGAAGGCCGCCCTCAAGCAGATGGCCAGCGTCGGCGCCGAACGTATCAAGCAGGGTGCCTGGATTCTGGTGTTTCCCGAGGGCACGCGCGTGCCGTTCGGCCAGATCGGCAAGTTCTCCCGTGGCGGCACTGCGCTGGCGGTGAACGCCAACCTGCCGGTGCTGCCCATTGCGCACAACGCCGGCGCCTTCTGGCCGAAGAATGGCTGGGCCAAATATCCAGGCACCATCCAGGTGGTGATCGGTGCGCCGATGTACGCCGAAACCACCGGTCCGCGCGCGATAGCCGAACTCAACGACCGCGCCTTCGCCTGGGTCGAGCGCACCCAACGTGAAATCGGCGCTCTGGAAGACGGCGCGGTGCCCCTGGATATCGCGGCACTCTGATCGATCGCCAATCGGCGCCCATAAAAAAACCGGTCGAATGACCGGTTTTTTTATGCGGGCAGAACGATCAGACGTCCAGGTTCGAGACCGCCAGGGCGTTGGTTTCGATGAAGTCGCGGCGCGGCTCCACGGCATCGCCCATCAGGGTGTTGAAGATCTGGTCGGCGGCGATGGCGTCTTCGATGGTGACCTGCAGCATGCGCCGCACGTTCGGGTCCATCGTGGTTTCCCACAGCTGGTCCGGGTTCATTTCGCCGAGGCCTTTGTAGCGCTGGATGCTGTGACGCTTGGTGCTCTCGGTCATCAGCCATCCAAGCGCTTCCTTGAAGGTCGACACCGGCTTCTTGCGCTCGCCGCGCTGCACGTAGGCATCTTCTTCGAGCAGGCTGTTCAACTGATCGCCGAGCTGGGTAACGGTGCGATAGTCGTTGCTGGCGAAGAAATCGCGATTGAAGGTGATGTAGTTGCTCAGACCATGAGCGACCACTTCGACCTCAGGCAACCAAAGTTGGCGTTCGCGGTCTTCGCGCAAGCTGAGCGTATAGCTGAGGCCCGACTTCTCGATCAGCTTCAGGCGCGCCTGGAACAGCTCCAGCCAGGTCTGCATGGCGGCGTGATCAGCGAGCTGTTCGGGCTCAACCCGCGGCAGATAGACAAAGTGCTCGGTCAACTCCTGCGGATACAGGCGCGACAGGCGACTCAGGGTCTTCATCACCGTGCGGTAATCGTTGACCAGCTTCTCCAACGCGGAACCGGAAAGACCCGGCGCCTGTTCGTTGACATGCAGGCTGGCGTCTTCGAGGGCGGACTGGGTCATGTATTCCTGCATGGCCTCGTCGTCCTTGATGTACTGCTCCTGCTTGCCGCGCTTGACCTTGTACAGCGGCGGCTGGGCGATATAGACGTAGCCCCGCTCGATCAACTCGGGCAACTGACGGAAGAAGAACGTCAGCAGCAACGTGCGGATGTGCGAACCGTCAACGTCGGCATCGGTCATGATGATGATGTTGTGGTAACGCAGCTTCTCGATGTTGTATTCCTCGCGGCCGATGCCACAGCCCAGCGCAGTGATCAGTGTGCCGACCTCCTGCGAGGAGAGCATCTTGTCGAAACGCGCTTTCTCGACGTTGAGGATCTTGCCCTTGAGCGGCAGGATCGCCTGGGTCTTGCGGTTACGCCCCTGCTTCGCAGAGCCGCCCGCGGAGTCCCCTTCCACGATGTACAGTTCGGACAGTGCCGGGTCTTTTTCCTGGCAGTCGGCCAGTTTGCCCGGCAGTCCGGCGATATCCAGAGCGCCCTTGCGGCGTGTCATTTCGCGCGCCTTGCGGGCAGCCTCACGAGCCCGTGCAGCATCGATCATCTTGCCGACGACCGCTTTGGCTTCGTTCGGGTTCTCGATGAGGAAGTCGGCGAAGTACTTGCCCATTTCCTGTTCGACGGCGGTCTTCACCTCGGACGAAACCAGCTTGTCCTTGGTTTGCGAGCTGAACTTCGGATCAGGAACCTTCACCGAGATGATAGCCGTAAGGCCTTCGCGCGCATCGTCGCCGGTGGTGGCGATTTTGTGCTTCTTGGCCAGGCCTTCCTGCTCGATATAGCTGTTCAGGTTGCGCGTCAGTGCCGAACGGAAACCGGCCAGGTGAGTGCCGCCGTCACGTTGCGGAATGTTGTTGGTGAAGCAGAGCAGGTTCTCGTTGAAGCTGTCGTTCCACTGCAAGGCCACTTCTACGCCAACGCCATCGTCGCGTTGTACGTTGAAATGGAAGACCTGATTGACCGCGGTCTTGTTGGTATTCAGGTATTCGACGAAGGCACGCAGCCCGCCTTCGTACTTGAACAACTCTTCCTTGCCGCTGCGCTCGTCCCGCAGAACGATGGCTACGCCCGAGTTGAGGAACGAAAGCTCGCGCAGGCGCTTGGCGAGGATTTCCCAGACGAAATGGATATTATTGAAGGTCTCGGCGGATGCCTTGAAATGCACCTCGGTGCCTGTGCCCTCGGTGGTGCCGACAGGCGCGAGTGGCGCTTGAGGCACGCCATGGCGGTAGAGCTGCTCCCACACCTGGCCTGCGCGACGGATGGTCAGACGCAGCTCTTCGGACAGCGCGTTCACCACTGAAACACCCACGCCATGGAGGCCGCCGGACACCTTGTAGGAGTTGTCATCGAACTTACCGCCGGCGTGTAGCACGGTCATGATGACCTCAGCAGCGGACACACCTTCTTCCTTGTGCATGTCGACCGGAATGCCGCGACCGTTGTCCCGAACCGTGATCGACTCATCCAGATGGATGGTGATGGAAATTTCGGAGCAATGGCCGGCCAGTGCTTCGTCGATGGAGTTGTCGACGACTTCGAACACCATGTGGTGCAGCCCCGTGCCGTCATCGGTATCGCCGATGTACATGCCCGGGCGCTTGCGTACGGCGTCCAGTCCTTTGAGGACCTTGATACTGGAGGAGTCGTACGTGTTGTTCTCGCTCATGCTTCACTCCGAAGGTGTGATTTGGCCATGTTCCACGTGGAACATGGCGACTGGCGTATCCGCGTGCCAGCCATCTTTCAATAATTCGTGATCCACGCAGGTGATGAATACCTGACAGTGCAAATCTTCCAACAGCCGACACAATGCGCGTCGGTGATGTTCATCCAGCTCGGACGGCAAATCGTCCACCAGATAGATGCATTGGCCGCGCTTGGTTCGATTAACGAGATGCCCTTGGGCAATCCGCAGTGCGCAGACGACCAATTTCTGCTGGCCTCGGGACAGGATATCTGCCGCGCTATGAGCGCCTAAACGAAGCCGCAAGTCAGCACGTTGAGGTCCCGACTGCGTATGACCGATCTGCTGATCGCGGGACAACGATGTGGAAAGCACTTCCTCAAGAGAACGCTCTTTATCCCATCCCCGGAAATAGCTCAGGGTCAGTCCCTGCAGATCTACCAGCTCGCGCAGCGTCGCCTCGAACTCGGGCTTCAACGCCTGGATATAGGCGCGCCGATAACCATCGATTTCATCGCTAGCCAGATACAGCTCACGGTCCCACGAGGCCTGTAAAGCACCGTCAAGTGTACCATGGCGCAACCAGGAGTTCCGTTGCCGCAGTGCCTTCTGCAGGCGCTGCCAAGCTCCCAAGAAGCGGGGTTCCACGTGGAACACTCCCCAATCCAGAAACTGTCGACGGATTTTTGGAGCACCTTCGAGCAAGCGGAAGCTGTCTGGATTGATCAATTGGAGAGGCAGCGTCTCCGCTAGCTGTGAAGCACTTCGGACGCTCTGCCCATCGATGCGTATCTGCAACTCGCCCTGTCGATCGCGACTGATACCCAGATTGCTGGTTCCATCGGGCAGCAGCACCTGTCCGAATACCGTGCAGGCGGGATGTTCGTACTGAATAACCGGCTGCAATCGATTGCTGCGAAATGATCGGGCCAGGCCCAGCAAATGGATGGCCTCGAGCAAGCTGGTCTTGCCGCTGCCATTGGCGCCATGGAGGATGTTGATACGGGGGGAGGGAGAGAGTGTCACCGGGTGCAAATTGCGCACCGCGGTGACAGTGACGCGACTTAAGGACATTGAGCGTTACAGGCGCATCGGCATGACGACATAGGCAGACTCGTCGTTCTCAGCTTCCTGCACCAGGGCGCTGCTGTTGGAATCGGAAAGAATCAAACGAACCTGATCGGTAGTCATCACGCCCAGCACGTCCAGCAGATAGCTAACGTTGAAGCCAATCTCGAGACCGGCACCGGTGTAGTCGACGGCTACTTCCTCTTCCGCTTCTTCCTGCTCGGGGTTGTTGGCCTGAATCTTCAGCGTGCCACTCGCCAGCAGGAGTCGAATACCCCGGTACTTTTCGTTGGAGAGAATCGCGGTGCGGCTGAACGCTTCGCGCAGGACCTGCCGGTCGCCCACCACCAGTTTGTCGCCACCTTTAGGCAGCACGCGCTCGTAGTCGGGGAATTTGCCGTCGACGAGTTTAGAGGTGAAGGTGAAGTCACCCGTGGTCGCGCGGATATGGTGCTGGCCCAGCACGATCGCAACCTCGCCATCCTGCTCGGTCAACAGGCGGGCCAACTCCAGGATACCTTTGCGGGGAACGATCACCTGGTGACGGTCCGCCTGTTCGATGCCGGCGGTCATCGAGCACATGGCCAGCCGGTGGCCGTCAGTGGCGACCGCACGAAGCACGTTGGCGCTGACTTCCAGCAGCATCCCGTTCAGGTAGTACCGAACATCCTGCTGCGCCATGGCAAAGCTGGTCCGCTCGATGAGTCGACGCAGCTTCGCCTGTGGCAAGGTGAAGTTCAGCGAGCCCGGACCTTCCTCGACCGTCGGGAAGTCATTGGCCGGCAGGGTGGACAAGGTGAAGCGGCTGCGGCCCGCCTTGACGACCAGCTTCTGTTCATCCAGCCGCACGTCGATCAGCGCATCGCTGGGAAGGCTCTTGCAGATATCCATCAGCTTGCGTGCGGGAACGGTGATTTCGCCGGGCTCGGCGATGTCTTCCAGGGCGACGCGACCGACCAGTTCGACTTCCAAGTCCGTGCCGGTAAGGGAGAGATTCTGTCCCTCCACGACCAGCAGGACGTTGGAAAGAACCGGCAGGGTCTGCCGACGTTCCACGACGCCAGCAACCAGTTGCAGGGGTTTCAACAGGGCTTCGCGCTGAATAGTGAAGTGCATGGTCCGTTCCCTTGCCTCGTAGGCTGCGTGTGGATCAGGTAGTCAATGTGCGCAGCAGATTCTTGTAGTCCTCGCGGATGTCCGCGTCGGATTCCCTCAGTTCAGCAATCTTACGACAGGCATGCAGCACTGTGGTGTGATCGCGACCGCCGAATGCATCGCCGATTTCCGGCAGGCTGTGGTTGGTCAGTTCCTTGGACAGCGCCATCGCCACCTGCCGGGGCCTGGCGACCGATCGGGAACGCCGTTTCGACAGCATGTCGGCGATCTTGATCTGGTAGTAATCGGCGGCGGTGCGCTGGATGTTGTCGATGCTGACCAGCTTGTCCTGCAAGGCCAGCAGATCCTTCAGCGACTCGCGGATCAGCTCGATGGTGATATCACGGCCCATGAAGTGGGCGTGGGCGATGACACGCTTCAGCGCGCCTTCGAGTTCACGAACATTCGAGCGAATCCGTTGCGCGATGAAGAATGCCGCATCGTGCGGCAGATCGACCTTCGCCTGGTCGGCCTTCTTCATCAGGATCGCCACGCGCGTCTCCAGCTCCGGCGGCTCCACGGCTACCGTCAGCCCCCAGCCGAAACGCGATTTCAAGCGCTCTTCCAGCCCGTCTATCTCCTTCGGATAGCGGTCACTGGTGAGGATAACCTGCTGGCCACCTTCAAGTAAGGCATTGAAAGTATGGAAGAATTCCTCCTGTGAGCGTTCTTTCTTGGCGAAGAACTGGATGTCATCGATGAGCAGCGCATCGACGGAGCGGTAGAACCGCTTGAACTCGTTGATCGCGTTCAGCTGCAGTGCCTTCACCATGTCCGCGACGAAACGCTCCGAGTGCAGGTAGACCACCTTCGCGTTCGGGTTCTTCTTCAGCAGATGGTTGCCGACCGCATGCATCAGGTGAGTCTTGCCCAGACCGACGCCACCATAAAGGAACAACGGGTTGTAACCGTGCTTGGGGTTGTCGGCTACCTGCCACGCCGCTGCTCGTGCCAGCTGGTTGGACTTGCCTTCCACGAAATTCTCGAAAGTGAAGGTCCGGTTCAGGTAACTGGTGTGCTTGAGCGCGCCCTCTACCTGCACCGTCCGCTCGGTACGAACCGCAGGGGCCGAGTTGCTCGCCACAGGCTCAGGGGCGTAGATCGGCGCCGAAACGACATCCGCTACCTGGCTGGCCTGCTGAACGGGCTCGGGCGGCGGCGCGACGGCCGCCGAAAGGGGCGCGTTAGGCGCCGGGCGCGAAGCCGCGCTGCGCTTGCTGCCTATAAGAAGGGACAGTGCCGGTGCGATTCCAGCGCCGCGCTCCCCGAGCAGTTCGAGCAGTCGTCCGAGGTACTTCTCGTTGACCCAGTCCAGAACGAACCGGTTCGGCGCATAGACGCGTAACTCCTCGCCTTCTGCCTCGACCTGCAGCGGCCGTATCCAGGTGTTGAATTGCTGGGCCGGCAGCTCATCGCGAAGTATTTCCACGCATTGCTGCCAAAGTTCAACGGACACAGACGACCCCACAGAGTGTGAAAAAGCGACGAAAAATCAGCCGGCATTGTACGGGGCTGGTGGGCGGTTATCCACATTGCCCGACATGGGGAAATAGTTCGAGAGGTCGTGCACGCAGATTATGAACAGACAAAATCCACACGTTTCGTTGTGGATAAAGTGCCAATAACATCCGTAAGAACCCGTGGGAAAACCTGTCGTTAACCTTACCTGTGGAAAACTCGTCCAGTTGTCCAGAGCCTCTACACATCCCAGACACATCCACAGCACGTTTTCATCACAATGTTGTAATCGGCTGCAGGCAGCAGCTGGTCCGGCCTTCAGGGCTTTTCCACAGAAAACAGGCTCACCATTAGTAGTCATATTCACCAAAGAGCTTATCTATTCTTCTCTTTATATTTCTCTGGAACGAAAAGCGTTGGTTGGAAATTGACCTGTCCGTTCGGTTTCACTAGAATTGCCGGTCTCTTAAACGGGGGCCACTCCCGGCCCGTAGTGAGCACCAGGTAGAAGCATCATGAAACGCACCTTCCAGCCCAGCACCATCAAGCGCGCTCGTGTCCACGGTTTCCGTGCCCGCATGGCCACCAAGAACGGTCGTCAAGTCCTGTCGCGTCGCCGCGCCAAGGGCCGTAAGCGTCTGACCGTCTAATAATCCGGCACGGGTGGTGAGTCGAGACTTCAGTCGGGAAAAGCGCCTGCTTACACCCCGACAATTCAAGACCGTATTCGACTCCCCCACCGGCAAGGTCCCCGGCAGGAATGTCCTGCTACTCGCGCGCGACAACGATCTTGATCATCCCCGCTTGGGTTTGGTGATCGGCAAGAAGAGCGTCAAGCTCTCCGTTGAACGCAATCGCCTGAAACGTCAGATCCGCGAATCGTTCCGCCTGAACCAGGACAGCCTGGTCGGCTGGGACATCGTGATCGTCGCGCGCAAGGGCCTTGGCGACCTGGACAACAGCGAACTGGCTCTACAGTTCGGCAAGCTCTGGAAACGCCTCGCGCGCAATCGACCTCGCCTGCACACCCAAGCCGAACCTGAGGTCGCCGACAGTCGTCATGCGTAAACTGGCCCTCGCATCGATCCAGTTCTACCGCTATGCCATCAGCCCGATGATGGCCAGCCACTGTCGTTTCTACCCCAGTTGTTCCTGCTACGCCCATGACGCCATCGAGCAGCACGGCGTGATGCGTGGCGGCTGGCTGGCCATGCGCCGGCTTGGCCGTTGTCATCCCTGGAATCCCGGCGGTTACGATCCGGTTCCCGCAGCGAAACCCTCCCGATCCCCTTCGATGGCCGAGTAATCATGGATATCAAACGCTCGATCCTGATCGTCGCCCTTGCGATCGTGTCCTACCTGATGGTCCTGCAATGGAACCAGGATTATGGGCAGGCCGCGTTGCCGCCGACGCAGAACCCTGTTGCGCAGAGCTCCAACCAGGCGCTGCCCGACGCTCCCAGTGCCACCGCCACCAGCGACGACGTGCCCAGCGCGACGGCCGAAGGCGAAGCGCAAATTGCACCGAGCGCAGTCAGCAACGCACTCATTCGGGTGAAGACCGACGTTCTCGACCTGGCGATCGATCCGCGTGGGGGCGATATCGTCCAGCTCAGCCTGCCGCAGTATCCGCGTCGTCAGGACCGTCCCGATGTGCCGTTCCAGCTGTTCGACAACGGCGGCGAACTGACCTACCTGGCGCAGAGCGGCCTGACCGGCGCCAACGGCCCGGATGCCCGCAGCTCCGGCCGGCCGCTGTTCAACAGCGCGCAGCGCAGCTACGAACTGGCCGAAGGTCAGAATCAGCTAGTGGTCGACCTGACCTACAGCGATGCCGGGGTCAACTACATCAAGCGCTTCACCTTCAAGCGCGGGCTCGATGCCTCCTGCTCACCCAAAGAGCAGCAGCTGAAGAAGCCGGGCTGCGTGGACCCGTCCGCCTACCAGGTCGAAGTGCGCTATCTGATCGACAACCAGAGCGGCGCTACCTGGAACGGCAACCTGTTCGCCCAGCTCAAGCGTGACGCCAGCGGCGACCCGTCCTCGACCACGGCCACCGGCACGGCCACTTACCTTGGCGCGGCGATGTGGAAACCTGATTCGCCTTACACCAAGGTGAAGATGAAGGACATCGACAAGGCCCCGCTGAAGGAAACCGTGCAGGGCGGCTGGGTCGCCTGGCTGCAGCATTACTTCGTCACCGCCTGGGTGCCGGCGAAAGACACCACCAACGTGGTGCAGACCCGCAAGGACGCCCAGGGCAACTACATCATCGGCTTCACCGGTCCTACCGTAACCGTCGCCCCCGGCGCCAAGGCGGAGACCAGTGCGATTCTCTATGCCGGTCCGAAGATCCAGAAATACCTCGGCGAGCTGTCCCACGGCCTCGAGCTGACGGTCGACTACGGCGTTCTGTGGTTCCTCGCACAACCGATCTTCTGGCTGTTGCAACATATCCACAGCCTACTCGGAAACTGGGGCTGGTCGATCATCGTCCTGACCATCATCATCAAGATGGCGTTCTTCCCGCTGTCTGCCGCCAGCTACCGCTCCATGGCGCGCATGCGCGCCGTCTCGCCAAAGATGGCCGCACTGAAAGAGCAGTTCGGTGACGATCGCCAGAAGATGTCCCAGGCGATGATGGAGCTCTACAAGAAAGAGAAGATCAACCCGCTCGGCGGCTGCCTGCCGATCGTGGTGCAGATGCCGGTGTTCCTGGCGCTCTACTGGACGCTGCTAGAAAGCGTCGAGATGCGCCAGGCGCCGTGGATGTTCTGGATCACCGACCTGTCGATCAAGGATCCGTTCTTCATCCTGCCGATCATCATGGGCGCGACCATGTTCATTCAGCAGCAGCTGAACCCGACGCCGCCGGACCCGATGCAGGCCAAGGTAATGAAGCTGATGCCGATCATCTTCACCTTCTTCTTCCTCTGGTTCCCGGCCGGTCTGGTGCTGTACTGGGTGGTCAACAACTGCCTGTCCATCGCACAGCAGTGGTACATTACCCGCCAGATCGAAGCACGCACGAAGAAGGCCGAAGCCTGATTCACGTCGCGCGCACCTGTTGAACGAGACGCCCCATTTATGGGGCGTCTTGCTATCTGGAGAGCCCGAATGTCCACACCCCGTGAAACCATCGCCGCCGTCGCCACGGCACCCGGACGCGGCGGGGTGGGTATCGTGCGGGTTTCGGGTACGCAGGCGCGGCGCATGGCGGTCGCGCTGTTCGGCCGAGAACCGCGGCCACGACATGCGCATTACGGTCCGTTCCTCGCCGAAGCCGGCCAGGTCATCGACGAAGGCCTGCTGCTGTTCTTTCCGGGGCCGAACTCCTTTACCGGCGAAGACGTGCTCGAACTCCAGGGCCATGGAGGCCCAGTGATTCTCGACCTGCTGCTCAGACGCTGCCTCGAACTGGGCGCCCGCCAGGCGCGCCCGGGCGAGTTCAGCGAGCGCGCCTTCCTCAATGACAAACTCGATCTGGCGCAGGCCGAGGCGATTGCCGACCTGATCGAGGCCAGTTCCGAACAGGCGGCACGCAACGCGTTGCGTTCGCTGCAGGGTGAGTTCTCGAAACGCGTGCACGGCCTGACCGAGAGCCTGATCCAGCTGCGCATCTATGTCGAAGCGGCGATCGACTTCCCGGAGGAAGAAATCGACTTCCTCGCCGATGGCCACGTACTGCGGCAACTCGATGCCGTGCGCGAACACCTGCAGCAGGTCGTCCGGGAAGCCAGTCAGGGCGCTTTGCTGCGCGACGGCATGAACGTGGTCATCGCCGGCCGGCCCAACGCCGGAAAGTCGAGCCTGCTCAACGCCCTCGCCGGCCGCGAGACGGCGATCGTCAGTGACATCGCCGGCACCACGCGCGACGTGCTGCGTGAACATATCCACATCGATGGCATGCCGCTGCACGTGATCGACACCGCCGGCCTGCGCGCTACCGACGACCAGGTCGAGAAGATCGGCGTCGAACGCGCCGTGAAGGCGATCAGCGAGGCCGATCGTGTGCTGCTGGTGGTGGATGCGAGCACGCCGGAAGCGCGCGATCCGTTCGCACTCTGGCCGGAGTTCTTCGACGTGCGCCCGGCGGCGGACAAGGTGACGCTGATCCGCAACAAGGCCGATCTTTCCGGCGAGCCCAGCGCACTGTCGGTCGCCGGGGATGGCCACGTCAGCATCGCCTTGTCCGCGCGCTCCAGCGACGGCCTCGAGCTGTTGCGCGAACACCTGAAGGCCTGCATGGGCTACCAGCAACTGTCCGAGGGCAGCTTCAGCGCCCGTCGGCGTCACCTCGAGGCACTGCGCCAGGCGTCCAGCCACCTTGAACATGGACGCGCCCAGCTGACCCTGGCAGGCGCCGGCGAGCTCCTGGCGGAAGACCTGCGCCTGGCGCAGCAGGCACTCGGCGAAATCACCGGTGCGTTCAGCTCCGACGACCTCCTCGGTCGGATCTTTTCCAGCTTCTGCATCGGCAAGTAACCCCCGGAAGGTTGCGGTCTCGCCGTGTCGGGACGGTATTCGGCCGCCCATTTTTCGGCCATGAGCGTTGTGGATAACCCTGAATGTGCCCTGTAGGTAACGCGCCTCCAAAGCGGAGGATAAACTCACCTGTGCATAAGTAGAGGTTTAATACACAGGTTACGATCAACCTAACCCCTGCTTTCACGCAGCCAGGGCACAAGTTTCACGAACGCTGTACATCAGGATTGGCGTGGCTTTTAGCACTTTATCCACAGAAAATGGCGCCAGTAAGAATAAACATAGAAAACAAGCTTTATAAATTCATCTCTATTTATTCTTGTTAGCCGGACTCACGAGCCACTCGCTTCTCCGGGTGAACCGATTGGCTAAATTTTGTGCAAAAGGCTTCATTCAGCCAACCTAACTCCCTATACTTGCCGGCTCCCTGATTTCCCAATCTCAACAGGCACGAGGTGCGTGGTGGATTACCCTTCCCGTTTCGACGTGATCGTCATCGGTGGCGGCCATGCCGGTACCGAAGCAGCGCTGGCTGCCGCCCGCATGGGGGTGAAAACCCTGCTGCTGACCCATAACGTCGAAACCCTCGGCCAGATGAGCTGCAACCCGGCCATCGGCGGGATCGGCAAGAGCCATCTGGTGAAGGAAATCGACGCCCTCGGCGGCGTGATGGCGCAGGCAACGGACAAGGGTGGCATCCAGTTCCGTGTGCTCAATAGCCGTAAGGGCCCCGCGGTGCGCGCCACGCGCGCCCAGGCCGACCGCATCCTGTACAAGGCCGCGGTGCGTGAGGTTCTGGAAAACCAGCCTAACCTGTGGATATTCCAGCAGGCCTGCGACGACCTGATCGTCGAGAACGAGCAGGTCAAGGGCGTGGTCACCCAGATGGGCTTGCGTTTCTTCGCCGAGTCCGTGGTGCTGACCACCGGCACCTTCCTGGGCGGACTTATCCACATCGGCCTGCAGAACTACTCCGGCGGCCGCGCCGGCGACCCGCCGTCGATGTCCCTGGCCAAGCGCCTGCGGGAACTGCCGCTGCGCGTCGGTCGGCTGAAGACGGGCACGCCGCCGCGCATCGACGGTCGCTCGGTGGATTTCTCGGTGATGACCGAGCAGCCTGGCGATACGCCGGTTCCGGTGATGTCGTTCCTCGGTTCGAAGGAACAGCATCCGGCGCAGGTCAGCTGCTGGATCACTCATACCAATGCGCGCACCCACGAGATCATCGCCGCCAACCTGGATCGCTCGCCGATGTACTCGGGCGTTATCGAAGGGATCGGTCCGCGCTACTGCCCGTCGATCGAGGACAAGATCCATCGCTTCGCCGACAAGGACAGCCACCAGGTGTTCCTCGAGCCGGAAGGCCTGACCACCCACGAGCTGTACCCGAACGGCATCTCCACCTCGCTGCCCTTCGACGTGCAGTTGCAGATCGTGCAGAGCATCCGCGGGATGGAAAACGCGCACATCGTGCGTCCGGGCTACGCCATCGAGTATGACTATTTCGATCCGCGTGATCTCAGGTACAGCCTGGAGACCAAGGTCATCGGCGGGCTGTTCTTCGCCGGCCAGATCAATGGCACCACGGGCTACGAAGAAGCCGGTGCCCAGGGCCTGCTCGCCGGTGCCAACGCCGCGCTGCGTGCGCAGGGCAAGGACGCCTGGTGCCCGCGTCGCGACGAGGCCTACATCGGCGTGCTGGTCGACGACCTGATCACCCTCGGCACCCAGGAGCCGTACCGCATGTTCACGTCGCGCGCCGAGTACCGGCTGATCCTGCGCGAGGACAATGCCGACCTGCGACTCACCGAGAAGGGCCGTGAACTGGGATTGATCGACGACGCGCGCTGGGCCGCGTTCTGCACCAAGCGCGAGGCGATCGAGCAGGAAGAACAGCGCCTGAAAAGCGCCTGGGTCCGTCCGAATACGCCCCAGGGTGACGCCGTCGCCGCGCGCTTCGGGACGCCGCTCGCCCACGAATACAACCTGCTCAACCTGCTCAGTCGTCCGGAAATCGACTACGCCGGGCTGATCGAGATCACCGGCGAAGGCGTGGGCGATCCGCAGGTCGCCGAGCAGATCGAGATCCGCACCAAGTACGCCGGCTATATCGATCGCCAGCAGGAGGAAATTGCCCGCCTGCGTGCCAGCGAGAACATCCGCCTGCCCGACGACCTCGACTACGCCGGGATTCCCGGGCTGTCCAAGGAAATCCAGCACAAGCTCGGCCAGGCCCGCCCGGAAACCCTCGGCCAGGCCTCGCGCATCCCCGGCGTGACGCCGGCGGCCGTGTCGCTGCTGATGATCCACCTGAAGAAGCGCGGCGCGGGTCGCCAGCTGGAACAGAGCGCCTGATGGCGGTCACTGATAGCCACGCGCTGGAGCTTTCCCGGGGAGCCGAACAACTTGGTGTGGCGCTCGACGCATCGCAGCAACGCCGGCTGCTCGGTTACCTGGCGCTGCTCATCAAATGGAACAAGGCCTACAACCTGACCGCGGTGCGCGACCCTGAGGAGATGGTTTCGCGCCATCTGCTCGACAGCCTCAGCGTGGTGCCCTTCGTGGCCGACGGTGGCGAGTGCTGGCTGGACGTCGGCAGCGGCGGCGGCATGCCCGGCATTCCCCTGGCGATCCTGTTTCCCGACCGCCATTTCACTCTGCTCGACTCCAACGGCAAGAAGACCCGCTTCCTCACCCAGGTGAAACTCGAGCTCGGCCTGAGCAACCTGGATGTGGTGCATGGTCGCGTCGAGGCGTTCACGCCCGAGCGGCCGTTCGACGGCATCTGCTCGCGCGCCTTCAGTGCCCTGGACGATTTTGCCAACTGGACGCGCCATCTGGGCGATGCATCGACCAGATGGCTGGCGATGAAAGGCGTGCATCCCGATGACGAGCTGCAGGCGCTGCCGGACGACTTCCGCCTCGCCGCGACCCACGTGCTCAAGGTTCCCGGTTGCCAAGGCCAGCGCCATCTGCTGATACTGCGCCGCTCCTCATGACCCGGACCGACACCGACAATGGCTAAAGTTCTCGCCATCGCCAACCAGAAAGGCGGTGTCGCCAAGACCACGACCTGCATCAACCTGGCGGCCTCGCTGGTGGCCACCAAGCGCCGGGTGCTGCTCATCGACCTCGATCCGCAGGGCAATGCCACCACCGGCAGCGGCGTGGACAAGCTCGGCCTCGAACACTCGATCTACGACGTGCTGATAGGCGAATGCAGCCTGGTCGAAGCCATGCAGTTCTCCGAGCACGGCGGTTACCAGCTGCTGCCGGCCAACCGCGACCTGACGGCCGCCGAAGTGGCCCTGCTGGACATGCCGGCCAAGGAGAATCGCCTGCGCGAGGCGTTGGCCCCGGTCCGCGAGAACTACGACTACATCCTCATCGACTGCCCCCCGTCGCTGTCGATGCTCACCGTCAACGCGCTGGTCGCCGCCGATGGCGTGATCATCCCCATGCAGTGCGAGTATTACGCGCTGGAAGGGCTGACCGACCTGATCAACTCGATCCAGCGCATCGGCAAGATGCTCAACCCGTCGCTGAAGATCGAAGGCTTGCTGCGCACCATGTACGACCCGCGCATCAGTCTGACCAACGATGTGTCGGCCCAGCTCAAGGAGCATTTCGGCGACACGCTTTACGACACAGTGATCCCGCGCAACGTCCGTCTCGCCGAGGCGCCCAGCTTCGGCATGCCGGCGCTGGTCTACGACAAGCAATCGCGTGGCGCCCTCGCCTACCTGGCACTCGCCGGCGAACTGGCACGCCGTCAGCGCAGCGCCGGACGCACCGCAGTGGCGCCCGCCACACAAGGATAAGGAACTGGCATGGCCATCAAGAAACGAGGTCTCGGACGCGGACTGGACGCCCTGCTGGGCGGAACCAGCATCGCCGCCATGCAGGAAGAAGCCGCCCAGGTGGAAAACCGTGAGCTGCATTACCTCCCGCTCGACCTGATTCAGCGCGGCAAGTATCAGCCGCGCCGCGACATGGACCCCGCCGCACTGGAAGAACTGGCGCAATCGATCAAGGCCCAGGGCGTGATGCAGCCGATCGTGGTGCGTGCCATCGACGGTGGTCGTTACGAAATCATTGCCGGTGAGCGTCGCTGGCGTGCCAGCCAGCAGGCCAGCCTGGAAAAGATCCCGGCGATGGTGCGCGATGTCAGCGACGAGGCCGCGGTGGCGATGGCGCTGATCGAGAACATCCAGCGCGAGGACCTCAATCCGATAGAGGAAGCCTTCGCCCTGCAGCGCTTGCAGCAGGAATTTCAGCTCACCCAGCAGCAGGTCGCCGAGGCCGTGGGCAAATCGCGGGTCACCGTGACCAACCTGTTGCGCCTGATCGCCCTGCCGGAGGAGATCAAGACCCTGCTCGCCCATGGCGATCTGGAAATGGGACACGCCCGGGCATTGCTCGGATTGCCGGCCGACCGCCAGCTGGAAGCTGCGCGACACGTTGTCGCACGCAGTTTGACGGTTCGTCAGACCGAGGCTCTAGTGAGGCAGTGGCTAAGCGACAAACCACAGGCCGCCGAGAAGCCCAAAGCCGATCCGGACATCAGCCGTCTGGAGCAGCGCCTCGCAGAGCGGCTGGGCTCTCCCGTGCAGATCAAGCACGGACAGAAGGGCAAAGGTCAGTTGGTAATCCGCTACAACTCGCTGGACGAATTGCAGGGCGTACTGGCGCATATCCGCTGAAACAAATGCTTATGCATGACGTGTAGCGGGTAGTCGGAAATCACTACCCGGCAGTTGAACGGGTAGGGAAGCGCCCCTATACTCTGCGCGCATTTTGGTCGGCATGAAATATGCCAAGTCGTTGATTTAACGGACGCCGACCTTCCAGAGGACGTTTGCGATGGATGCCCGCACGCCACAACGCCTGCCCCTCCATCGCCTGCCGGTTTTTCCGGTGTTGATCGCCCAACTGGTCCTGCTGCTGATCGCCGCTTCGTTACTGTGGCTGTCGCGAGGATCGGTAGCCGGTTACTCGGGACTCTGCGGTGGTCTGATCGTATGGCTACCCAACCTGTATTTCGCTCACAAGGCGTTCCGCTTCAGCGGGGCGCGGGCCGCACAAGCCATCGTCCGGTCGTTCTACGCCGGCGAGGCCGGAAAACTGATTCTGACGGCGGTGCTCTTTGCGCTGACGTTCGCAGGTGTGAAACCGCTGGAACCGCTGGCCGTATTCGGTGTGTTCCTGCTGACCCAGACGGTCGGCTGGTTTTCTCCCCTGCTGATGAGAAAACGACTTACGAATTAACGCGTTGAGGCAAACATGGCAGCAGAAAACGCTTCGGGCTACATTCAGCACCACCTGCAGAACCTGACCTTCGGGCGTCTGCCGAGCGGTGACTGGGGTCTCGCCCACACCGCTCAGGAAGCCAAGGAAATGGGCTTCTGGGCATTCCACCTAGATACTCTGGGCTGGTCGGTTGCTCTGGGTGTGATCTTCGTTCTGCTGTTCCGCATGGCTGCCAGCAAGGCGACCTCCGGTCAGCCGGGTGCCCTGCAGAACTTCGTCGAAGTGTTGGTCGAGTTCGTCGACGGCAGCGTCAAGGACACATTCCACGGCCGCAATCCGCTGATCGCTCCCCTGGCCCTGACGATCTTCGTCTGGATCTTCCTGATGAACGCTATCGACCTGATCCCGGTCGACTGGATCCCGCATGCGGCGATGGCGATCTCCGGCAACGAGCACATCTTCTTCCGTGCGGTTCCGACTACCGATCCGAACGCTACCCTGGGAATGGCCCTGTCGGTGTTCGCGCTGATCATCTTCTACAGCATCAAGGTCAAGGGCATCGGCGGCTTCATTGGTGAACTGACCCTGCATCCTTTCAGCAGCAAGAACATCGCGGTGCAGGTCATTCTCATCCCGGTCAACTTCCTGCTCGAATTCGTAACCCTGGTGGCCAAGCCGATTTCGCTGGCCCTGCGGTTGTTCGGCAACATGTATGCCGGTGAGCTGGTATTCATCCTGATCGCCGTGATGTTCGGCAGCGGTCTGCTTTGGCTGAGTGGCCTGGGTGTGGTGCTGCAGTGGGCGTGGGCCGTTTTCCACATCCTGATCATCACTCTGCAAGCGTTCATCTTCATGATGCTGACGATCGTCTACCTTTCGATGGCGCACGAAGATAACCACTGATTGTTCGCTTTACCGCTTCATCTAAAACCCCTAACCAAGTCGACATAAGAGTCGGAGGAAAAATGGAAACTGTAGTTGGTCTTACCGCTATTGCCGTTGCACTGCTGATTGGCCTGGGTGCCCTGGGTACCGCCATTGGTTTCGGTCTGCTGGGTGGCAAATTCCTGGAAGGCGCCGCGCGTCAACCGGAAATGGTCCCGATGCTGCAAGTCAAGATGTTCATCGTCGCCGGCCTGCTCGACGCCGTGACCATGATCGGCGTTGGTATCGCTCTGTTCTTCACCTTCGCGAACCCCTTCGTTGGTCAAATCGCCGGCTAATCACTCGTCTTCTTTCGAGTGAACCGGTTTGATGGACAACGAACGAGCGAGGTGTTGGCGTGAACATTAATGCAACCCTGATTGGCCAGTCCGTTGCGTTCTTCATCTTCGTGCTGTTCTGCATGAAGTTCGTGTGGCCTCCGGTCATCACGGCTTTGCGCGAACGCCAGAAGAAGATCGCAGAAGGTCTGGACGCTGCCAATCGTGCGACTCGCGACCTGGAGCTGGCCCAAGAGAAAGTGGGCGAGCAACTGCGCGAGGCGAAGACTCAGGCAGCCGAGATCATCGAGCAAGCCAAGAAGCGCGCGACCCAGATCGTCGACGAAGCCCGTGATCAGGCCCGTGTCGAAGCTGAGCGCGTCAAGGCTCAGGCTCAGGCCGAGATCGAGCAGGAAATCAACGGTGTCAAGGACGCGCTGCGTGCCCAACTGGGTAGCCTGGCCGTCGGCGGTGCCGAGAAGATCCTGGGTGCCACAATCGATCGAAACGCGCATGCGGAGCTGGTTGATAAACTGGCTGCCGAAATCTAAGCGAGGGCGATCATGGCAGAATTGACCACGCTGGCCCGACCTTATGCCAAGGCTGCTTTCGAGCATGCCCAGGCCCATCAGCAGCTGGCCGCCTGGTCGGCCATGCTCGGCCTGGCTGCAGCGGTGTCGCAAGACGCGCGCATGCAGAGCGTGCTCAAGGCTCCGCGTCTGACCAGTACAGAAAAGGCCGCCACCTTCGTCGAGGTGTGCGGCGACAAGTTCGATGCTCAGGTACAGAACTTCATCCATATCGTTGCCGAAAACGAGCGCCTCGCGCTGTTGCCGGAAATCGCCGAACTGTTCGAGCTGTACAAAGCCGAGCAGGAGAAGTCGGTCGATGTGGACGTGACCAGTGCCTTCGCATTGAGCGCCGAACAGCAAGACAAACTCGCCAAGGTTCTCAGCGCTCGGCTCAGCCGGGAAGTGCGATTGCACGCTGCGGAAGACGCCGGCCTCATCGGTGGTGTCGTGATCCGCGCAGGCGACCTGGTTATCGATGGCTCGGTTCGCGGCAAGCTCGCGAAACTGGCCGAAGCGTTGAAATCCTGAGTTTGAAGGGGCAGCAGAGCAATGCAGCAACTCAATCCTTCCGAAATAAGTGAAATCATCAAGGGGCGTATCGAGAAACTCGACGTCTCTTCCCAAGCCCGTAACGAAGGCACCATCGTCAGCGTTTCCGACGGTATCGTGCGCATCTACGGCCTGGCCGACGTCATGTACGGCGAGATGATCGAGTTCCCCGGCGGCGTCTACGGTATGGCGCTGAACCTGGAACAAGACTCCGTCGGCGCCGTCGTTCTGGGTAGCTACCTCGGCCTGCAAGAAGGCATGAGTGCCAAGTGCACCGGCCGCATCCTCGAGGTTCCGGTCGGTCCGGAACTGCTGGGTCGTGTGGTCGATGCCCTGGGTAACCCGATCGATGGCAAAGGCCCGCTCAACAACGTCGCTACCGACGCGGTTGAGAAGGTCGCGCCGGGCGTGATCTGGCGTAAGTCGGTCGACCAGCCGGTACAGACCGGCTACAAATCGGTCGATGCGATGATCCCGGTAGGCCGTGGCCAGCGCGAGCTGATCATCGGTGACCGTCAGATCGGCAAGACCGCTCTGGCCATCGACGCCATCATCAACCAGAAGAACAGCGGCATCCGCTGCGTCTACGTCGCCGTCGGTCAGAAGCAGTCGACCATCGCCAACGTTGTACGCAAGCTGGAAGAGAACGGCGCCCTGGCCAACACCATCGTGGTGGCGGCGAGTGCTTCGGAATCCGCAGCGCTGCAGTTCCTGGCTCCCTACGCCGGCTGCACCATGGGCGAGTACTTCCGTGACCGCGGCGAAGACGCTTTGATCGTTTATGACGATCTGTCCAAGCAGGCTGTCGCCTATCGCCAGATCTCCCTGCTGCTGCGCCGTCCGCCGGGCCGCGAAGCCTACCCGGGCGACGTGTTCTATCTCCACAGCCGTCTGCTGGAGCGCGCTTCCCGCGTTTCCGAAGAGTACGTCGAGAAGTTCACCAACGGCGCCGTGACTGGCAAGACCGGTTCGCTGACCGCGCTGCCGATCATCGAAACCCAGGCCGGCGACGTTTCCGCGTTCGTTCCGACCAACGTGATTTCGATCACCGACGGCCAGATCTTCTTGGAATCGGCGATGTTCAACTCGGGTATCCGTCCGGCCGTCAACGCCGGTATCTCGGTATCCCGCGTGGGTGGCGCCGCCCAGACCAAGATCGTCAAGAAGCTTTCCGGTGGTATTCGTACCGCGTTGGCGCAGTACCGTGAACTGGCGGCTTTCGCCCAGTTCGCTTCCGACCTGGACGAAGCCACTCGCAAGCAGCTCGAGCATGGTCAGCGTGTTACCGAGCTGATGAAGCAGAAGCAGTACGCGCCGATGTCCATCGCCGAAATGTCGCTGTCGCTGTATGCCGCCGAGCGCGGTTTCCTGACCGACGTCGAGCTGGCCAAGATCGGTAGCTTCGAAGCTGCGCTGATTGCCTACTTCAACCGTGATCACGCCGATCTGATGGCGAAGATCAACGAGAAGGGTGACTTCAACGACGAAATCGATAAAGGCATCAAAGCCGGCATCGAGAAGTTCAAGGCCACCCAAACCTGGTAAGCCGCAGCGGGGTCGAAAGGCCCCGCCTGCTAACCCCATAGGTGTGAAATGGCAGGCGCAAAAGAGATTCGCAGCAAGATTGCGAGCATCAAAAGCACGCAAAAGATCACCAGCGCCATGGAAAAGGTGGCGGTCAGCAAGATGCGCAGAGCACAACAGCGCATGGCTGCCAGCCGTCCTTATGCCGAGCGCATTCGGCAGGTGATCGGCCATCTGGCCAACGCCAATCCGGAATACCTGCACCCGTTCATGATCGAGCGTGAGGTCAAGCGTGTCGGCTATATCGTCGTCACCTCCGACCGTGGTCTTGCCGGCGGCTTGAACACCAACCTGTTCAAGGCTCTGGTCAAGGACATGAGCGCCCAGCGCGAGAAAAGCGCGGAGATCGATCTGGCGGTGATCGGGGGCAAGGGTGCGTCGTTCTTCCGTAGCTACGGCGGTAACGTGGTAGCGGCGATCAGCAACCTGGGCGAAGCGCCTTCGATCAACGACTTGATCGGCAGCGTCAAGGTCATGCTGGATGCCTACCTCGAAGGCCGTATCGACCGGCTGTACGTGGTCTCCAACAAGTTCGTCAACACCATGACCCAGAAGCCGACCGTGGAGCAGTTGATTCCGCTGGTCGCCGAGGACAGCCAGGAGTTGAAGCACCACTGGGACTACCTCTACGAACCCGATGCCAAGCAGTTGCTGGAAGGCCTGCTGGTGCGCTACGTGGAGTCGCAGGTCTACCAGGCGGTGGTCGAGAACAATGCGGCCGAGCAAGCCGCACGGATGATCGCGATGAAGAACGCCACCGACAACGCCGGTGATCTGATCAGCGAATTGCAGCTGATCTACAACAAGGCGCGTCAGGCAGCGATCACTCAGGAAATCTCGGAAATCGTCGGCGGCGCTGCCGCGGTTTAACGGTTCAAAATTCAGAGGAACCAAAGATGAGTAGCGGACGTATCGTTCAAATCATCGGCGCCGTCATCGACGTGGAATTCCCGCGCGATCAGGTCCCGAACATCTATGACGCGCTGAAGGTACAAGGCGCGGAAACCACCCTGGAAGTCCAGCAGCAGCTGGGCGACGGCATCGTCCGTACCATCGCCATGGGTTCGACCGAAGGCCTCAAGCGCGGTCTCGACGTCGCCAGCACCGGTGCTGGCATCCAGGTTCCGGTCGGCGTGAAAACCCTGGGCCGGATCATGGACGTCCTCGGCAACCCGATCGACGAAGCGGGCCCGATCGGCGAAGAAGAGCGCTGGGGCATCCACCGCGCTGCGCCTTCCTACGCGGAGCAGGCTGGCGGCAACGAGCTGCTGGAAACCGGCATCAAGGTCATCGACCTGGTCTGCCCGTTCGCCAAGGGCGGCAAGGTCGGTCTGTTCGGCGGCGCCGGTGTCGGCAAGACCGTCAACATGATGGAACTGATCCGTAACATCGCCATCGAGCACAGCGGTTACTCCGTGTTCGCCGGTGTGGGCGAGCGTACCCGTGAAGGGAACGACTTCTACCACGAGATGAAGGACTCCAACGTTCTCGACAAAGTGGCCCTGGTCTATGGCCAGATGAACGAGCCGCCGGGCAACCGTCTGCGCGTGGCGCTGACCGGCCTGACCATGGCCGAGAAGTTCCGTGACGAAGGTCGCGACGTTCTGCTGTTCGTCGACAACATCTACCGTTACACCCTGGCCGGTACCGAAGTATCCGCACTGCTCGGCCGTATGCCGTCCGCAGTGGGTTACCAGCCGACCCTGGCCGAGGAAATGGGTGTTCTGCAGGAACGCATCACTTCCACCAAGTCGGGTTCGATCACCTCGATCCAGGCCGTCTACGTTCCCGCGGATGACCTGACCGACCCGTCGCCGGCGACCACCTTCGCCCACCTTGACGCCACCGTGGTTCTGTCCCGTGACATCGCTTCGCTGGGTATCTACCCGGCGGTCGATCCGCTCGACTCCACCTCGCGTCAGCTGGACCCGAACGTGATCGGCGCTGAGCACTACGAGACCGCTCGTGGCGTGCAGTACGTTCTGCAGCGCTACAAGGAGCTGAAGGACATCATCGCCATCCTCGGCATGGACGAGCTGTCCGAAGCCGACAAGCAATTGGTATCCCGTGCTCGTAAGATCCAGCGTTTCCTGTCCCAGCCGTTCTTCGTGGCCGAAGTCTTCACCGGCTCGCCGGGCAAGTACGTTTCCCTGAAGGACACCATCGCTGGTTTCAAAGGGATCCTCAACGGCGACTACGATCACCTGCCGGAACAAGCGTTCTACATGGTTGGTGGCATCGAAGAAGTCATCGAGAAAGCCAAGAAACTGTAATCGGGAGCGCCCGGTGACGGGCGCCCACGCGAGGCTACCTAATGGCTATGTCAGTCCATTGCGATATCGTCAGCGCGGAAGGCGAAATCTTCACCGGTCTGGTGGAAATGGTGATTGCGCACGGCAACCTGGGTGACCTGGGTATTTCGCCGGGCCACGCACCCTTGATCACCGACCTGAAGCCGGGTCCGATCCGTCTGGTCAAGCAGGGCGGCGAAGAGGAGGTGTTCTACATCTCCGGCGGTTTTCTCGAAGTCCAGCCGAACATGGTCAAGGTTCTTGCCGACACCGTGCAGCGCGCTGGCGACCTCGACGAAGCGTCCGCCCAGGAGGCCGTCAAGGCCGCCGAGCAGGCACTGAACGATAAGGGCGCGGAATTCGACTACGGCTCGGCTTCTGCCCAGCTCGCCGAAGCTGCCGCCCAGTTGCGGACCATCCAGCAGTTGCGCACCAAAGCCAAACGCTGAGTGAATCCGTTTCGACAATCAGGGGTAGCTTCGGCTACCCCTTTTTGTTTGCGTCTTTTCTGAACGCTGTTGCCGGTATGATCTGGCTGTCTTAAGGTCGCGCCGTTTCCCTTTGCTCCTGGAGGTCCTTGCATGTCCCTTGAAGTCGTGATTCTCGCCGCCGGCCAAGGTACGCGCATGCGTTCGGCACTGCCCAAGGTGCTGCACCCGGTGGCTGGCAAACCGATGCTCGGGCACGTCATCGACAGCGCGCGCCAGTTGCAGCCGCAGGGCATCCATGTGGTGATCGGGCATGGCGCGGATGCGGTGCGCGAGCGCCTTGCCGCGGAGGACCTCGATTTCGTCATGCAGCGTGAACAGCTCGGGACCGGTCACGCCGTGGCCCAGGCGGCGCCGGCGCTGTCCGCCGAGCGCGTGCTTATCCTCTATGGCGACGTCCCGCTGATCGAAGTCGGCACCCTGCAGCGCCTACTGCAGAAGGTGGATGACCAACACCTGGCGCTGCTTACCGTGGAGCTCGGCGACCCGACCGGCTACGGGCGCATCGTCCGTGATGCCGCCGGGGCTGTGCGTGCGATCGTCGAGCACAAGGACGCGACGCCCGAGCAGCGCGCGATCAAGGAAGGCAATACCGGCATCCTCGCGGTGCCCGGCAAACGACTCGGCGGCTGGCTGAGCCGGCTGTCCAACAGCAACGTGCAGGGCGAGTACTACCTCACCGACGTGGTCGCTATGGCGGTCGCCGACGGGCTCACCGTCGCCACCGAACAGCCGCTGGACGCGATGGAGGTGCAGGGCGCCAACGACCGCATCCAGCTCGCCGAACTGGAACGTCACTACCAGCAGCGTGCGGCACGCCGGCTGATGGCCGAGGGTGTCACGCTACGTGATCCGGCGCGTTTCGATGTGCGCGGCGACGTCAGTGTCGGCCGCGACGTGCTCATCGATATCAACGTGATTCTCGAAGGCCGCGTCCTGATCGAGGAGGGCGTGGAGATCGGACCGAACTGCGTGATCCGCAACAGCACGCTGCGCAAGGGTGCGATCGTCAAGGCCAACAGCCATCTGGATGGCGCCGAACTGGGCGAGGGCGCCGATTGCGGCCCGTTCGCGCGGCTGCGTCCGGGCAGCGTGCTGGGTGCGAAGGCCCATGTCGGCAACTTCGTCGAATTGAAGAATGCCGTCATGGGGGAAGGTGCCAAAGCCGGCCATCTGAGCTACCTCGGCGATGCCGAGATCGGTGCGCGCAGCAACATCGGCGCCGGCACGATCACCTGCAACTACGACGGTGCCAACAAGTCGCACACGCGGATGGGTGAGGATGTATTCATCGGTTCCAACAGCGCACTGGTCGCCCCGGTGAGCCTCGGCGACGGTGCCACCACGGGCGCCGGGTCGGTGGTCACCCAGGATGTGCCGGCGAATACGCTGGCCGTTGGGCGCGCCAAGCAGCGCAACATCGAAGGCTGGAAGCGGCCGGTGAAGGTGAAGAAGTAACCTGATCGATGATGAGAAGGCGGCGTTGGCCGCCTTTTTTCGTTTCTGTGGTTGACGTGAAAGCTTCGTTAGGTTTTGATTCGAAAACTTTAATTTCGAATCGAAACTTAAGCATGTCGAAGCGCAACACGCCGCAACGTCGTCACGCCATCCTGGCTCTGCTCGCCGAGTCGGGAGAAGTCAGCGTGGACGAGTTGGCCAAAGGCTTCTCGACGTCCGAAGTGACCATCCGCAAGGACCTCACGGCACTGGAGAAGAATGGCCTGCTGCTGCGTCGCTACGGCGGCGCGGTGTCGGTGCCGCAGGAACTGATCGTCGACGATGCGCAGCCGGTATCGTCCTACAAGCGCGCGATTGCCCGCGCCGCGGTCGCCTGCCTCCGTGAGCACGCGCGCATCATCATCGACAGCGGCAGCACGACGGCGGCGATGATCGGCGCGCTCGGGCGTCAGCCCGGCCTCGTGGTGATGACCAATTCACTGAACGTGGCCAACGCCCTGCGCGAACTGGAGCACGAACCGGTACTGCTGATGACCGGCGGCACCTGGGACCCGCACTCCGAATCCTTCCAGGGCCAGGTCGCCGAACAGGTGCTGCGTTCCTATGATTTCGACCAGCTGTTCATCGGCGCCGATGGCATCGACCTGGAGCGCGGCACCACCACCTTCAACGAGTTGCTGGGCTTGTCGCGGGTGATGGCCGAGGTCGCCCGCGAGGTGATCGTGATGGTCGAGTCCGACAAGATCGGCCGGCGCATGCCGAACCTCGAGCTGCCGTGGAGCAGCGTGCATACCCTGATCACCGACACGCGCCTCACCGCCGAGGCGCGTGATCGCATCGAATCCCTTGGCGTACGGCTGATCCTCGCCGCCGCCAGCGAAAAATAGGAGAGAAACATATGTGTGGCATCGTTGGCGCCGTCGCCGAACGCAATATCCTGCCGGTCCTCGTCGAGGGCCTGAAACGTCTGGAATACCGCGGTTACGACAGCGCCGGCGTGGCCCTGCTCGACGGCGACGGCACGCTGCAGCGCGTGCGCCGGCCGGGCAAGGTCAGCGAGCTGGAGCAGGCCCTGGCCACCGCACCGCTGAATGGCCGGCTGGGCATCGCCCACACCCGCTGGGCGACCCACGGCGTGCCCAGCGAGCGCAACGCGCACCCGCATTTTTCCGGCAACGACCTGGCGCTGGTGCACAACGGCATCATCGAGAACCACGAGCCGTTGCGTGCGCGCCTCAAGGACATGGGCTACCTCTTCACCTCCGAGACCGACACCGAAGTCATCGTGCACCTGTTGCACCATCACCTGGACGCGCTGGGCGACCTGGCCGACGCGCTCAAGGCGACGGTGAAGGAACTGCACGGCGCCTACGGCCTGGCGGTGATCAGCGCCAAGCAGCCGGACCGCCTGTTGGCCACCCGCAGCGGCAGCCCGCTGGTGATCGGCCTGGGTCTGGGCGAGAACTTCCTCGCTTCCGACCAGTTGGCGCTGCGTCAGGTGACCGACCGTTTCATGTATCTGGAGGAGGGCGACATCGCCGAAATCCGCCGTGATTCCGTGCAGGTCTGGGATCTCGACGGCCAGCCGGTGCAGCGCGAGCAGGTGCAGTACCACGAAGGCGCGGAAGCCGCCGACAAGGGCGCCTACCGGCACTTCATGCTCAAGGAAATCCACGAGCAGCCCAAGGTCGTGCAGCGCACGCTGGAAGGTCGCCTGGGTCTCGACCACGTGCTGGTCGAGGCCTTCGGCCCGCAGGCCGGGGCGTTGTTAGCCAAGGTGCGCAACGTGCAGATCGTCGCCTGCGGCACCAGCTATCACGCCGGCATGGTCGCCCGATACTGGCTCGAGGAACTGGCCGGGATTCCCTGCCAGATCGAAGTCGCCAGCGAGTTCCGCTACCGCAAGGTGGTGGTGCAGCCGGACACCCTGTTCGTCAGCATTTCGCAGTCCGGCGAAACCGCCGACACCCTGGCTGCGCTGCGCAACGCCAAGCAGCTTGCCCCCGGTGCCGGCGGCTACCTGGCCAGCCTGGCGATCTGCAACGTCGGCACCAGCTCGCTGGTGCGCGAATCCGACCTGACCCTGCTGACCCAGGCCGGGCCGGAGATCGGCGTGGCGTCGACCAAGGCGTTCACCACGCAACTGGTCGCCCTGCTGCTGCTGACCCTGGCGCTGGGCCGCATGCGCGGCGGCTTGTCGGCGACGGTCGAGGCCGAGCTGGTGGACGAGCTGCGCCGCCTGCCGACCCGCCTCGGCGAGGCGCTGGGCATGGACAAGACCGTGGAGAAAGTCGCCGAACTCTTCGCCGAGAAGCACCACACGCTGTTCCTGGGTCGCGGCGCGCAGTACCCGGTGGCGATGGAGGGCGCGCTCAAGCTCAAGGAAATCTCCTACATCCACGCCGAAGCCTACCCGGCCGGCGAGCTCAAGCACGGCCCGCTGGCGCTGGTGGACAGCGACATGCCGGTGGTCACCGTGGCGCCGAACAACGAGCTGGTGGAAAAGCTCAAGTCCAACCTGCAGGAGGTCCGCGCGCGCGGCGGCCAACTGGTGGTGTTCGCCGACATCGAGGCCGGTATCGACAACGGCGAAGGCACCCACGTGGTCAGCATGCCGCACATCCACGACATCCTCGCGCCGATCCTCTACACCCTGCCGCTGCAGCTGCTGTCCTACTACGTAGCCGTGCTCAAGGGCACCGACGTCGACCAGCCGCGCAACCTGGCGAAATCGGTCACCGTGGAGTGAAATCCGGAAGCGGGCGGCCAGGCTCGCAAGCATTGGCGGAATTCCACCGCCCGGCTGCTGCCGCTTCCCCGAACCGTTCTGGCGCTCTATGAACATCAACTTCGATCTCAATGATCTCCAGGCCTTTCGCGCGGTGGTCGAGAAGGGCAGCTTTCGCAAGGCTGCCGAGGCCATCCGCATCTCGCAGCCGGCGCTCAGCCGGCGCATCGAAAAGCTGGAAACCGCGCTCGGTGTGAAGCTGTTCGAGCGCACCACGCGCAAGGTCAGCCTGACCATGGCCGGCCGGGCGTTCATGCCGAATGTCGAGCGCCTGCTGGATGACCTCGAAGTCGCCCTGCTCGGCATCACCGGTGTCGCTTCGAACCGCCTGGCCAACGTCACCATCGCCTGCGTGCCGTCCACCGCCTACTACTTCATGCCGCAGGTGGTGACCGAGTACCACCGCCTGTATCCACGGACCAAGGTGCACGTGCTGGATGCCAGCGCCAGCGAGGTACAGGACGCGGTGGCCAGTGGCGAGGCGGATCTCGGCCTGAGTTTCACCGGCGCGCTGGATCCGGCCATCGCCTTCGAGCTGCTGCTGCAGGAACGCTACGTGATGGCCTGTCGTCGTGACCATCCGCTGGCGGAAGCGGCGCAGGTGAGCTGGGACGAGATGTACCGGCAGGACTACATCACCCTCGGCAAGAGCTCGGGCAACCGGTTCCTGCTGGATCAGGCGCTGGTCAAGGTGCGTCCGGAGAAGGCCGGGATCTGCGAAACCCGCCATGTAACGACCATGATCGGTCTGGTGGAGGCGGGGCTGGGCGTGGCGGCGGTGCCGTCCATCGCCATGCCGATGGCCGGGCACCCCTTGCTGGTGAGCGTGCCGCTGGTGGAGCCGGAGGTGCTGCGCAATGTCGGCCTGATCAAGCGCCGGGGGCACTCGCTGACATCGGCGGCGCTGGAACTGGAACGCCTGGTGCGGGAGATGAAGCGCCTGCCGGGCTGATTGCCACCCGGCAGGCCCGCGTTCAGACCGCCAGCTGCGGCTGCACGGAGATGCGCCGGTACATGAACAGCGTCGCCAGCAATGCGCAGAGGGCGGCGAAGGTCATCCAGTAGCCGGGCGCGGCCTTGTCGCCGGTGGCGTGGATCAGCGCGGTGGAGATCGCCGGGGTGAAGCCGCCGAACACGGCGGTCGCCAGGCTGTAGGCCAGGGAGAAGCCGGCGACGCGGACTTCCACCGGCATGATTTCGGTAAGCGCCGGAATCATCGCGCCGTTGTACATGCCGTAAAGGAACGACAGCCACAGCAGCACTTCGAGCATGTGCGCGAAACTCGCCGCCTGCGCCAGGTACGACAGCGCCGGGTAAGCACTGACGATGGCCATCACGGTCATGGCGACCAGCACCGGTTTGCGCCCGATGCGATCGGACAGCGCGCCGCCGATCGGCAGCCAGATGAAGTTCGACACCCCCACCAGCAGCGTCACCAGCAAGGCATCCGCCGTGCTCAGCTCGAGCACGTTCTTGCCGAAGGTCGGCGCGTAGACGGTGATCAGGTAGAACGCGGTGGTGGTCATCGCCACCATCAGCATGCCGGCTACCACGGTGACCCAGTTCTGCATCAGCGTGCGAAACACCTCGCGCATCGTCGGACGGTGGCGGCGCGCGCTGAATTCCTCGGTTTCCTTCAGGTTGCGGCGCAGCAGGAAGATGAACGGCACGATCATGCAGCCGATCGCGAAGGGAATGCGCCAGCCCCAGGCCGCCACATCGCTCGCCGCCATTCCCTGGTTCAGCGCGTAACCCAGCGCCGCGGCGACGATGATCGCCACCTGCTGGCTGCCGGACTGCCAGGCGGTATAGAAACCCTTGCGCCCCGGCGTAGCGATCTCGGCCAGATACACGGATACCCCGCCCAGTTCCGCACCGGCCGAGAAGCCCTGAAGCAGTCGGCCGATGAGCACCAGCAGCGGTGCCACCAGGCCAATGCTGGAGTAGTCCGGCACCATCACGATCAGCAGGGTGCCGCTGGCCATGATCGAGAGCGTCACGATCAGCCCCTTGCGGCGGCCGACGTCGTCGATGTACGCGCCGAGGATCACCGCGCCCAAGGGACGCATGAGGAAGCCTGCGCCGAACACGGCGAAGGTCATCATCAGCGAGGCGAATTCGCTCGATGACGGGAAGAACGCGGCGGCGATGTGGTTGGCGTAGAAGCCGAAGAGAAAGAAGTCGAACTGTTCGAGGAAGTTGCCCGATGTGACTCGGAATACGGCGGCGATTTTTGCCCGCGCGGATGTTGCCGCGGATTTCATCGAATCCTGCATGGGAATTCTCCAGCGTTTTTGTCCATGCGCAGGGGCGCACGATTATTGGAATCCCAGATGGTGGCTGACACATCTTGAAATGATAAGTGCGTATTTCGCATGAATTGATGCGCGTCTGGCATCAGTTTGTATTCGCTTCCAACCAATACGCATGAAACCTGTCGGGTCTTCCCCTGCGTGATGACCTCAGTGCTGGTGCGAACGGCCGACGTGGGACGGAGCCTCGTCCACGTTGATGCTGGCTTCGGTGAGCTGGCGGACGATCTGGCAGCGTTCGATTTCGCCGCCCTCCGAGCAACTGCGGCGCAGCTCCACCAGTTGCACCTGGAGCGCCTGCAGGCCGGCGATACGGGCGGCGACGTGCTCGATGTGCTCGTCGATCAACTCGTTGAAGGCTTCGCAGTTGTTCTGCGGCTGATCGCGAAATTCCAGCAAGCGACGAATCTCGTCGAGGGTCATGTCCAGCGTGCGGCAGTTGCGGATGAAGGTCAGCCGCTCGCTGTGTAGCGGGCCGTAAACCCGGTAATTGCCTTCGCTGCGGGCGGGAAGCGGCAGCAGGCCTTCACGTTCGTAGTAGCGGATGGTTTCCACGGGGCAGTGGGTCTGCCGCGCCAGTTCACCGATTTTCATGAGGCCTCCAGGTCGCTTGACCCTGTAGTGGCTACAGGGTGTTCACTGCGCACCATACCCCATCCGGAGAACCGAGATGACCCAGTGTTGCGGTGACCACGCCCGCGGAAAACCTTCCGCGGACCGACAGGACGTTCAGGATCGCCACGATCACGATCACGATCACGATCACGATCACGATCACGGCGCGGTGACAGGCCAGCTGAGCCGTTTCCGCATCGAGCAGATGGATTGCCCGACCGAGGAAAGCCTGATCCGCGGGCGCCTCGGCAAGTTGCCCGAGGTGCAGCGATTGGAGTTCAACCTGCTCAAGCGCGTGCTTGGCGTGTGGCACGCGGGGCTGCGGGAAGCGACGATCCGCGACGCGATCGCCGAGCTGGGCATGTGCGCCGAACCGATGGCGGCGACCACCACGCGGATCGCCATCGCGCAGATGGACTGTCCGACCGAGGAGCGCCTGATCACCGACAAGCTCGGCGGTATGCCCGGTATCACGGCGCTGCAGTTCAACCTGATGCAGCGCGTACTCACCCTCGGCCACGATCCGGAGGCGCTGCAGCCGGCGCTGCAGGCGATTCGCGAGCTGGGTTTCACGCCGCGGGTGGCGACAACGGGCGAACCGGCGCCGCAGATGGCGCCGACGAGCGGAAAGAGCATCAAGCTGGCGCTGGCCGGTGTCGCCGCGATTGCCGCCGAAGTGCTGCATTTCGCCGACCTGGCGCCCGAATGGCTGGTGGCACTGATCGCCCTGGCCGCCGTGTTGCTCAGCGGGGTGGACGTCTACAAGAAGGGCTGGATCGCGCTGAAGAACCGCAACCTCAACATCAACGCGCTGATGAGCATCGCGGTGACCGGAGCGATCCTCATCGGCCAGTGGCCCGAGGCGGCGATGGTGATGTTCCTCTTCGCCGTTGCCGAGCTGATCGAGGCGAAGTCCCTCGATCGCGCGCGCAACGCCATCGGCGGGCTGCTCGAACTGGCGCCGGAAACGGCGACGGTACGCCAGCCCGACGGCACCTGGCAGAGCACGCCGGTGGCCGAGGTGGCGCTGGGCAGCCAGGTGCGCGTTCGTCCTGGCGAACGCATCGGCCTGGACGGCGAAGTCCTCGTCGGCCAGTCCAGCGTGAACCAGGCGTCGATCACCGGCGAGAGCCTGCCGGTGGAGAAGGCCGTCGGTGACGCGCTGTTCGCCGGCACCCTGAATGGCGATGGCGCGCTGGAGTACCGGGTCACCGCCGAGCCGAGCAACAGCACGCTGGCGCGGATCATCCAGGCCGTCGAGCAGGCCCAGGGCATGCGTGCGCCGACGCAGCGTTTCGTCGACCGCTTTTCGCGCCTCTACACCCCGGCGGTGGTGCTGCTATCGCTGGCGGTGGCGTTGCTGCCGCCGCTCTTCGACGGCCAGTGGGTGGAATGGATCTACCGCGCGCTGGTGCTGCTGGTGGTCGCCTGCCCCTGCGCGTTGGTGATTTCCACCCCGGTGAGCATCGTCAGCGGCCTCGCTGCGGCGGCGCGCAAGGGCATCCTGATCAAGGGCGGCGCCTACCTGGAGAACGGTCGCCACCTCAGCCACCTGGCGCTGGACAAGACCGGCACCCTGACCTACGGCAAGCCGCAGCTGACCGATCAGCATCTGCTGGTGGATGCCGATCCGGAGAGCGTCATCAGCCTCGCGCTGAGCCTGGCGGTACGTTCGGACCATCCGGTGTCGCAGGCCATCGCCCGGCATGGCGAGAACCAGCCGCTGCGGGACGTCGAGGAATTCGCCGCGCTGGCCGGGCGCGGGGTGCGCGGGCGCATCGACGGGCAGCTGCTGCACCTGGGCAATCATCGGCTGGTGGAAGAGCTGGGGCTGTGTTCGCCCGAGCTGGAGGCGCGCCTCGACGTGCTGGAGCGCGAGGGCAAGAGCGTAGTGCTGCTCTGCGACGAACAGCGTCCGCTGGCGCTGTTCGCCGTGGCCGATACGCTCAAGCCGAGCAGCCGCGAGGCGATCCGCGAGCTGCACGCATTGGGCGTCAGTACCCTGATGCTCAGCGGCGACAACGCCCACACCGCGGCCGCCATCGGGCGCCAGGCCGGCATCGACGAGGCTCGCGGCGAGCTGTTGCCGAGCGACAAGCTGGCGGCCATCGAGGCGCTGCTGGGCAAATCCGGCAGCGTCGGCATGGTCGGCGACGGGATCAACGACGCACCGGCGCTGGCGCGCGCCGACATCGGCTTCGCCATGGCGGCGATCGGCAGCGACACCGCCATCGAGACCGCCGACGTGGCGATCATGGACGACGACCTGCGCAAGATTCCGGCATTCGTGCGCCTGTCGCGGCAGACCGCGGCCGTGCTCAAGCAGAACATCGCGCTGGCGCTGGGGATCAAGGCCGTGTTCCTGCTGGTCACCCTGACCGGCCACGCGACCTTGTGGATGGCGGTGTTCGCCGACATGGGCGTCAGCCTGCTGGTGGTGCTGAACGGCATGCGGCTGCTGCGCAAGTAGCGGCTGACGGACGAACGGTCGATAGATCGCGACCTGTCCGGGTCTACCGGGTAAGTGGTTCCGTGCGTCCCGCCGCGTTGGCGGCGGGACGATCCAGCCCCCGGGGAGCGATGCGATGACAGCTCGAAACACCCCCCATACTGCCCATGCGGCCGTCGCCCTCTATCCGAATCGCGCGCACGAGGCCCGGCACGAGCGGGTCTCGCTGGGCGAACTGGCGCGGCGCATCGCCGGCCTTCAAGGGCTGCCCTATTACGGCGAGTTCAACCCCGAGCAGGCGCCTGCCGAGTCGCTGTATCTGGTCCCCAGCGGGACCCTGATCGGCGTCGAGGAGGCGCGTGGGCTCGGTATCGCCAGCGAGCTGGACCTGTTCGGCGGCGTGGTTCCGCTGCCTTTCGTGGCGACCAAGGCGATCAGTCACGGGCTGGTGGGCGCGGGCGCACAGGCACCGCAGGGTTGGCCGGAAACCTTCGCCGCGCAGGCCGGGGATGCGCTGCTCGACGGCTTCACCGCGTTCGATCTGGACGACGCCCGCGAGGCCGGACAGCGGCTGCTGCGGCAGGGGCGCATGCGGGTCAAGCCGGTACGCGCCACCGCCGGACGTGGACAGTGGCTGGTCGAGGATACCGACGCGCTGGAGCAGGCGCTCGCTGCCCAGGACGCCGACGAAGTGAACGCCTTCGGCCTGGTGCTGGAGCAGCATCTGGACGAGGTGCTGACCTATAGCGTCGGCCAGGTACGCATCGGTGAACTGCTGGCGACCTATCACGGCCGCCAGCGGCTCACCGAAGACAACGCCGGCGAGACGGTCTATGGCGGCTCCGACCTGGTCGTGGTGCGCGGCGATTTCGACGCCCTGCTGCAACTGGATCTGCCCGACCCCGTGCGCCTGGCGGTGAGCCAGAGCCAGCGCTACGACGCCGTGGCGAGCGCCTGCTTCCCCGCGCTGATCGCTTCGCGGCGCAACTACGATGTGGCCCAGGGCCGCGACGCGCACGGCCGGCAGCGCTCCGGCGTGCTGGAGCAGTCCTGGCGCATCGGCGGTGCCAGCAGCGCGGAAATCGCCGCGCTGGAAACCTTTCATGCCGACCCGACCGTGACCCGCGTGCGGGCGTCTTCGCTGGAGTTCTTCGGCGAAGTCCGTCAGCCGCCGACGCATGCCTCGGTGCTGTTTCGCGGTCTCGATCCAGAAATCGGCTTCATGACCAAATGCGTGACGGTGGAGGCGTATGAAGGCACGTAGCGAAACACTCGACATCGAAGTGGAAGTCGCCGGCGAACAGATCGCCGGTACCTTCCTGGTTCCCCGCTCGAAAATCCCCGGCGTGCTGTTCGTCCACGGCTGGGGCGGCAGCCAGGCGCGCGACATCGCTCGCGCGCGCGGCATCGCCGGGCTGGGTTGTGTGTGCCTGACCTTCGACCTGCGCGGTCATGCGCAAACCCGCGAGCAGCAGGAGACGGTTTCCCGCGAGGACAATCTCAGCGACATCCTCGCCGCCTATGACCGCCTCGCCGCGCATCCGGGCATCGACACCTCGGCGATCGCCGTGGTCGGCACCAGCTACGGCGGCTACCTGGCGGCCATTCTCACCACCCTGCGGCCGGTGCGCTGGCTGGCGCTGCGAGTGCCGGCGCTTTACCGCGACGAGGACTGGACGCTGCCCAAACGCAGCCTGGACCGCGTCGACCTCGCCCAGTACCGGCACACCCGCGTGCTGCCCAGCGAGAACCGTGCGCTGGCCGCCTGCGCGGCCTTCACCGGCGACGTGCTGATCGTCGAGTCCGAGCACGATGATTTCGTCCCCCACGAGACGATCATGAATTACCGCGCGGCCTTCCAGAAAACCCACTCGCTGACCCACCGCATCATCGACGGCGCCGACCACGCGCTCAGCGGCGAGACCTGCCAGCAGGCCTATACCTCCGTGCTGACCGGCTGGGCGACCGAGATGGTCATCGGTGCGCGCGTCGGCGGGGCGATGCCGGGCGAATACTCCTGATCGAAATCCGCGCTGCGATTTTCCAGCGTAGGAGGAAAGGTTTCGTCTATCGGGTAGATAGCATGACACCTATCGAATAGGGGCTTATCGTAGTCCTGCCTGTTGCAGGAGGACTTCCTCATGTTCGCGCCGCTCATGACAGCCTTGCGTGACTTGCACCTTCCGGTGCAGTTGCGCCTCTGGGACGGTAGCCACGTCGTCCTGGGCCCCAGCCCTGTGGTCACGTTGGTGGTGAATGACCCGGCGCTGGTCGGCCAGCTCGCCAGGCCCAGCCTGGACCTGCTGGGCAGCAGTTATGTCGAAGGCCGCCTCGGGCTGGAGGGGCCGATACTCGAGGTCATCCGTATCGCCGACAGCCTGTGCCGGGCCCTGATCGGTGAAGATACGGGCACTGCACCGAGTCGCCAGGCCCATGACAAGGCCACCGATGCGGCGGCGATCTCCTATCACTACGACCTTTCCAACGACTTCTACCGACTCTGGCTGGACCAGGACATGGTCTATTCTTGCGCCTATTTCGAAACCGGCGGGGAAGACCTCGACCAGGCGCAGCAGGCCAAGCTGCGCCACCTGTGTCGCAAGCTGCGCCTGCAGCCCGGCGACCGACTGCTGGACGTCGGCTGCGGATGGGGCGGGCTGGCGCGTTTCGCCGCGCGGGAGTTCGGTGCCGAGGTGTTCGGCATCACGCTCAGCCGCGCCCAGCTGGAGCTGGCGCGCCAGCGCGTGGTCGACGACGGCCTTGCCGGGCAGGTGCAACTGGAACTGATGGATTATCGCGAGTTGCCGCAGGACGGCCGTTTCGACAAGGTGGTCAGCGTCGGCATGTTCGAGCACGTCGGTCACGCCAACCTGCCGCTGTATTGCCGCACGCTGTTCAACGCGGTGCGTCCGGGCGGGCTGGTGATGAACCACGGCATCACCGCGCGCCACACCGACGGACGCCCGGTCGGCCACGGCGCCGGCGATTTCATCGGGCGCTATGTGTTTCCCCACGGAGAGCTGCCGCACCTGGCGATGATCAGTGCGCAGATCAGCGATGCCGGGCTGGAAATCGTCGATGTGGAAAGCCTGCGCCGGCACTACGCGCGCACCCTGGAGCTGTGGAGCGGGCGGCTGGAGGCGCGGCTGGAGCAGGCCAGGGCGCTGGTTCCGGAGGAGGCGCTGCGCATCTGGCGGCTCTACCTGGCCGGCTGCGCCTATGGCTTCGGGCGCAACTGGATCAACCTGCACCAGATCCTCGCGGTGAAGCCGCGGGAGGACGGCTCCCACGAGTTGCCCTGGTCCCGCGCCGACCTGTATGCCTGAAAGGGCGTGGGTGGGTTTTACTTCGCCGTCGAGCTAGGTACCTTGGCCGTCCTCGGAAAAAGGGAAGCCTCGGCCATGAGCGAATTGATCACCTACTACCTGGAAATGAACCAGTCGCAGGCGTTGCGCGCCAAGCCGCTGCCGGCCGGGTTGAGTGTCGTCGAATGCGAGCAGCCGCAGTTCGCCCTGAACCGCTTTCTCTACCAGTTGGTCGGCGGTCCCTGGGAATGGACCGACAAGCTGTCATGGAGCGACGCGCAATGGCGTGAACTGGTGGAAAACCCCGCGCACCGCACCTGGGTGGCTTACCGGCGCGGCGCCATCGCCGGCTATTACGAGCTGTATCGCCCGGATGAGCGCAACGTCGAGATTCTCTATTTCGGCCTGGCGCCGGAATTCTCCGGCCAGGGGCTGGGCGGGCCTCTGCTGTCCCACGCGGTCGCCTCGGGCTGGAACTGGCCGGGGACTGAGCGCATCTGGCTGCACACCTGCAGCCTGGATCACCCGGCCGCGCTGGCCAACTACAAGGCGCGCGGCTTCGAGCTGTATCACCAGATCGTGTCGGCGGAGTGACGCCGCTCAGGCCATGCCGGGACCTTCTTCGTCCGGCTCGGCCGGCGCTGCGCCAAGCTCGAACGGCTGCTCCTGGTCGTAGGCGCTCAGGGCGACACGTTCCAGGCCGCCGTGGGCACGCTGGCGCAGCGGCTTCAGTGCCATCTCCAGGTCGTGCACCGGCAACCGGGCGATGGCCTCCACCACGGCTTCGCCCGGCACGCTTTCCTCGTCCAGCAGGCGCTGGCTGATCTCGTCCAGCGCCGGCTTCATCCGCTGCAGCAGGGCGAAGCATTCACGGTTGAGCTGCTGCAGCAGGGCATCGGCCGAGCGCAGCGTTTCGCTGCTGTCGAATTCGATGTGCGCCTCGCGCACAGCCTGCAGGCTGAGCAGCGAGCCGGCTGGGCCCATGCCCAGCGCGCCGACCATCGACAGCGCCAGCTTCGAGGCCTCCTGCAGGTCCTGCCCGGCCCCGGACGAGACTTCATGGAAGTACAGCTGCTCGGCGTTACGCCCGGCGAGCAGCATCTGGATGCGTCCGCGCAGTTCGGATTCCAGGTGCAGGCGCTTGTCTTCCAGCGGCGTCACCAGCGTCACGCCGAGGGCCTGGCCGCGCGGCAGGATGGTGACTTTCTCCACCCGGCCGGTGTTCAGCGCGGCGGCGACCAGCGCGTGACCGGCTTCGTGCACGGCGATGCGCGTGCGTTCGGCGTCGGAGAGCGGGGTGACGCCGTCCGGCTTGGCGCCGATGCGGCTGATCTCGATGGCCTCCACCATGTGCTCCATCTCGACCCGCGCGGCGCGGTCGCGGGCGGCGAGCAGGGCTGCCTGGTTGACGATCGAGGCGATCGCCGCGGGGGTCAGGCCGACGCTGTTGCGTGCCAGCTGGGCGAAGTCGATGTCGGCGGCGCGGCGCAGCTTGCCGGCGTAGAGGCGGAACAGCGCGCCGCGGTCGGCCAGCGTCGGCAGGCCCACGGCGATCGAGCGGTCGAAACGCCCTTCACGCAGCAGCGCGGCGTCCAGCGAGTTGGGGAAGTTGGTCGCGCCCACCACCAGCACGCCTGAGCTGGCGTCGAAGCCGTCCATCTCGGTGAGGAAGCGGTTGATGATGCGGTTGCTCTCGGCGTCGCTGGAGCGAGTCTGCTCGGAGCGCTTGCCGATGCCGTCGATCTCGTCGATGAAGATGATGCACGGCGCCTGGCGCCGCGCGGCCTGAAACAGCGCCTTGACCTTCTGGATGCCGACGCCGAAATACATCGAGGAGAAGTCGCTGCCGGTGACCTGGATGAACGCTGCGTTGGCTTCGCTGGCCAGAGCCTTGGCCAGTTGCGTCTTGCCGGTGCCGGGCTCGCCGGTCAGCAGCACGCCGCGTGGCGGCCGCGCACCCAGTTCGACGAACGCGCTGGGGTCGCGCAGGTAGGCGGTAACGTCGGTCAGTGCCTGCTTGGCTTCGTGGGCGCCGATCACGCCGTCGAAGCCGACCCCGGTACTTTTGCGCAGGACCGCATACGGGCGCATTTTCACCGCCAGCATTGCCAGCAGGAGCAGTGCGAGCACGCCGAACGGCGCATAGGAGAGTGCGCCGGCATACCAGGGCGCTTCGCCATCGGTGCGGAACAGGCTGAGCGGGAAGAGTTCGCCACTGCCGTCGGCGTAGCGCTGCAGCAGCAGGTCGGCGATACGGCCGGACTGGTCCGGCAACCAGTAGCGAGCGCCGTCCTTGGTGCTGATGTAGACCGCGTCGCGATCCAGCGCGGCGCTAGCGATGCGTTTGTCGCGCAGGTCGGCGACCAGCGTGGACAGGTCGCGGCGGTTCTCCAGCCACGGCTGGGTCGATTCCTTCAGTTGCTCCAGCATCAACGCGGCCGCGCCGCTGGCGGCGGGCTTCGCTGCCTGCGGCCAGAGTTGCCAGGCGGCGCCGGCGAGCAGCGCGATGGCCAGGAAAGCGCCCATAAGCGCGGTGCGGCCTCGACGGTTGTTCAGCAAAGCAGGCTTCTTCATCGTGCTTCCAGGCGGGCGATGGCCCGACATCGATACGTCAACGCCGGGAGAACCGGCTGCGGTGCTGCGGAAAATCCGCTGTGAGGTGCACGCGAAGGCGGCACAACAAGGCTATCGGCGATAAGTTCCCTGTCTTGACGTCAAAAGACCGCCTTCTGTCGGCTGGCCCTACGCGCCTCCCGGCAGAGGGCAAAACGCATGATTTTTCAAAGGGTTCCATGTGGAACATGCATGGATGCAGGCTTTCGGCTCATCGAGAGCCTATTGGCAACCGACCAGGCGATTACAGGTTACCGAGCCACGGGTGCCGCTCGACGAGGAAAGCCGGCTGACGTCGTTCCAGCCGAGCCGGCGACTGGAGCCGATCCAGATCTCGCCATCGCTGGCGATGCCGCTGAAGAAGGTCAGCCGGCCGTAGCGGCTGCTGGTCTGGCGCCAATGGCGGCCGCTCAGGCTGTCGTAGCCACGCAGATAGGTATCCGAGCCGACTTTCGCCACCGCATAGGCATTGCCCAGGCGGTCTTCGCAGACCAGCAGATTGGCGCTGCGCAGACAATCCGTCTTCGGCAGCGGCAACAGCAGACGTGCCTGTGCCGATCCGCACGCGAGCAGGGCGAGGACGAAACTGCAGCGAATCGGCGAAAGCGATTTCATCGGCACGGTGAATCTCCAGTTCTCTTCAAATGTTATGATATAACAAAAAGAGCCGCCCTGAGCGAAACCGGAAGCGGCGGCAAAAACACCTACGTGATGCCCGATGAGGTAACCCGCATGACCCACCGTCTTCCCGTCACCGTGCTGTCCGGCTTCCTCGGCGCCGGCAAGAGCACCGTGCTCAACCATGTGCTGAGAAACCGCGAAAACCTGCGTGTGGCGGTGATCGTCAACGACATGAGCGAGATAAACATCGACGGCAGCGAAGTGCAGCGCGACGTCGTCCTCAACCGCGCCGAGGAAAAGCTCGTCGAGATGAGCAACGGCTGCATCTGCTGCACGCTGCGCGAGGACCTGCTGGAGGAAGTCAGCCGGCTGGCCCGCGAAGGCCGTTTCGACTACCTGCTGATCGAGTCCACCGGCATCGCCGAGCCGTTGCCGGTGGCGGAAACCTTCACCTTCCGCGACGAGCAGGGGCAGAGCCTGGCCGACCTGGCGCGCCTCGACACGCTGGTCACGGTGGTCGACGGGGTGAATTTCCTCCGCGATCTGCATGCCGCCGACAGCCTCGCCAGCCGCGGTGAAAGCCTGGGCGAGGACGACGAACGTTCGATCACCGACCTGCTGATCGACCAGGTGGAGTTCGCCGACGTCATCCTGATCAGCAAGATCGACCTGATCGCCTCGGCCGAGCGCGAGGAGCTGATGGCGATCCTGCGCCGGCTCAATACCCATGCCGAGATCCTGCCAATGAGCATGGGTGCGGTGTCGCTGGAGAAGATTCTCGACACCGGCCGCTTCGACTTCGAGCGCGCTGCCCAGGCGCCCGGCTGGCTGAAGGAAATGCGCGGCGAGCACATTCCCGAAACCGAGGAATACGGCATCGCCTCCGGCGCCTACCGCGCGCGGCGGCCGTTTCATCCGCAACGGTTCTTCGCCTTGCTCAACCGCGAATGGACCAACGGCCGCCTGCTGCGCTCCAAGGGCTTCTTCTGGCTGGCCAGCAAGCCGCAGGAGGCCGGCAGCTGGTCGCAGGCCGGCGGGCTGATGCGATACGGCTACGCCGGGCGCTGGTGGCGCTTCGTGCCGAAGAATCAGTGGCCGGATGACGACGAAGGGGTGCGCACGATCATGCGCCACTGGAGCGCGGACAGCGGCGATTGCCGCCAGGAACTGGTGTTCATCGGGCAGAACATCGACTTCGACCGGCTCACCGCCGAGCTCGACGCTTGCCTGCTCAGCGATGCGGAAATGGCCCTCGGCGCCGAGGCCTGGTTGCAGCTTCCCGACCCCTTCGGGCCCTGGACGGAGGCTGCCTAGCGGTGTCGCTCAGTCCGCCTTCGGGGTTATCCACTGGCCCTGGCTCTGGCCCTCGCAGGCCGGCTTGAGGAAGCGCGCGTCGCTGGCGACGCCGTAGTAGTGGATGTCTTCGAGGTAGGGCATGTTGGAGGTGCGCGCGCCGCTGCACACGCCGAAGGCGCCGCCCGGGCACTGCTCGACGAAACTCACGTCGACCTTCTGGTCCTTGAGTTGCGGCTCGCAGTAGCCGCTGCGGAACAGGCCGCTGGGGATGCTGCGATTCTGCTGGCAGATCTTCACTTCGACGTGCTCGTCCTGGCTGTGCACCACGCAGGCCTCGGCGAACGCCAGACCAGGCAAAAGCAGCAGGCTCAAGAGTAGTACGCGCATCGACATCTCCCGTGGAAGGCCGGCGACTTTATCACGGCGGATCGGCGTCGTTGAGCGCGCGGGGCTTCACTGATGACGAGCGAAACCGCACCATGCGCAGATGCTGAAGAACATCCCGACCTACCTTATCGCCGGGCCGCTGGGCGCCGGCAAGACCAGCCTGATCCGCGCGCTGCTGGCGCAGAAGCCGGCGGCCGAACGCTGGGCGGTGCTGATCAACGAATTCGGCCTTATCGGCCTGGACGCCGCGCTGCTCAGCACCGACGCCGACGGTGTCAGCCTCGCCGAGGTCGCCGGCGGCTGCCTGTGCTGCGTCAATGGCGCGCCGTTCCAGGTCGGCCTTGGCCGGCTGCTGCGCAAGGCACGGCCCGACCGGCTGTTCATCGAGCCGTCCGGGCTCGGTCATCCCGCCGAGCTGCTTCGCCAACTGAACGAGCCGCCGTGGGTCGGCGTGCTGGCGATACAGCCGCTGGTGATGGTGCTCGATGCTGCGGCGCTGGCGGCGGGCCAGGCGTTGCCGGACAGCCAGCGCGGCGCGCTGGACGAGGCGGGTCTGCTGCTGCTGAACAAGGCCGAGGACCTTGACGAGGCGACGTGCGCCAGGGTGCTCGCCGGATTGCCCGCGCGGCCCTGGCACTGGACCCGGAATGGCGACCTGGCGCTGGCCGATCTGCCCGGCCACGCGGCCACTGGCGAGACCGGCGGTGAGGTCGCCGCGCTGCCGGATGGCGCCTCCCCACCCGCGGCGCTCTGGCGCGATCCCGCTCAGGCGATCCGCCAGGTGCAGGAGCAGGCGGACGGCTGGAGCATCGGCTGGCGCTGGCACCCAAGCCAGCGTTTCGAGCTGTCGCGCTTGCAGCAATGGCTGACGCTGCTGCGCTGGCGACGCGCCAAGCTGGTGCTGCGGAGCGACGCCGGCTGGCTGTCGGGCAATGCGCTGGACGGCGAGGCGCCGCACTGGCGCGACAGCGAATGGCGCCGCGATTCGCGGATCGAGCTGATCTTCACCCAGGCGCAGGATGTCGAGGCGCTGTCGGCGGGGCTGGAGGCGTGTCGCTTGCCGGATGACACGGCGGTGGTGGGCTGAAGCCCTCCCTACGGCGGCCGGACAAACAACACACTCCTTATCGGTGCCCTGTAGGGTGCGCATGCGCACCATCGGTCCCGGCGCGGTGGATGCGGGGCGGGCGAACGGTTTATTCGACGGCACTACGAACGAAAACGGGCCCTTGCGGGCCCGTCGTCGGGAATAAAACGGCCACGGGTTAACGCGGCCAGAGCCAGTACGGCTCAGTCAATCCTTGTCCATCTGCGAATGGGTGCGGGTGTCCTTCATGAACACGTAGACCAGCAGCGAGCAGGCGATGCAGCCGGTCACGTACCAGTAGAAGCCGCTTTCCAGGCCGATGCTCTTGAACCACAGCGCGACGTACTCGGCGGTGCCGCCGAAGATCGACACGGTCAGCGCATACGGCAGGCCGACGCCGAGGGCGCGGATCTGGGTGGGGAAGAGCTCGGCCTTCACCACGGCGTTGATCGAGGTGTAGCCGCTGACGATGATCAGCGCCGCCATGATCAGGAAGAACGCGCCCCACCAGGTCTGGATGGTGTGCAGGGTGGTGAGGATCGGCACCGTGCACAGCGTGCCCAGCACACCGAAGGCGATCAGGATCGGGCGCCGTCCGATCTTGTCGGAGAGCGCGCCCACCAGCGGCTGCAGCAGCATGAACAGGAACAGCGTGGCGGCGGAGATCATCGTCGAATCGGTCTTGCTCATGCCGACGGTGTTCACCAGGTATTTCTGCATGTAGGTGGTGTAGGTGTAGAACGCCAGCGTACCGCCCATGGTCAGGCCGACCACGGTGAACACCGCCTTGGGATGACGCATCAGCGTGCGCATCAGGCTTTCGGTCGGCTTGTCCTTCTTCTTGGTGAAGGAATCGGTCTCTTCCATCCCGCGACGCAGAAACATGGCGACCACCGCGCACAGCGCGCCGATCAGGAACGGCACGCGCCAGCCCCAGCTTTCCAGCTGCTCAAGGGTCAGCGTCTGCTGCAGGACAATCAGCACCGCCAGGGCGATGAGCTGGCCGGAGATCAGCGTGACGTACTGGAAGCTGGAGAAGAAGCCACGGCTTTCCTTGGTCGCCGTCTCGCTCAGGTAGGTCGCCGAGGTGCCGTACTCGCCGCCGACCGAGAGGCCCTGCAGCAGGCGCGCGATCACCAGCAGCACCGGCGCGGCGACGCCGATGGTTTCGTAGCTCGGGGTCAGCGCGATCATCAGCGAGCCGAAGCACATCAGCAGCACCGAGGCCAGCAGCGCGGCCTTGCGGCCCTTGCGGTCGGCGTAGATGCCCATCAGCCAACCGCCGATGGGACGCATGATGAAGCCGACGGCGAAGATCGCCGCGGTGTTCAGCAACTGCGCGGTCTGGTCACCCTGGGGGAAGAAGGATTTGGCGAAGTACAGCGAGAAGGCGGCGTAGACGTACCAGTCGTACCACTCGACCAGGTTGCCCACCGAGCCGCTGAAAATCGATTTGATGCGTTGCGAGGTGCTGCGGGGTTCTGCGTTGGAAGCAGACAGCGTGCTGGAGCTATCCATCGTTATTCCTCTGATGTTGTTGTTTTTGGGCGCCGCCTCGGCCGCGCGAGTGCCGGTTGTCCATAGCAGATGCTGTGCCAGCGGCTGGAAGGCCCGTATCAGAGGGGTTGCGAGGGTTTTTAGGGGAGTCGATGCGCGGAATTCTGCCGACTGCTGCGGCTGGATAAGCGGAAATCCGCCTGTTTGAGGGGCTCTCGGTGCGCACGGCGCACCCTACGGCGGGCCGATCATCTCATTCCTCGTCACGCAGGAATTCGCCGCGGGCCAGGCCGTGGCGCTGCATCTTCTCGTTGAGCGTGCGCCGCGGCAGTTGCAGCAGGTTCATCGCCGTCTTGATCTCGCCCCCGCTGCGCGCCAGCGCCAGGCGCAGGCACTGCGCCTCGTAGGCCTCCATCAGCTCGGCCAGCGAAGGCTCGCCGGCGGTTGCCGGCAGCGGGCTTTCGTCGAGGCCGAGCACATGGCGTTCGGCGGCGTTGGCCAGTTCGCGCACGTTGCCCGGCCAGTCGTGGCTGAGCAGTTGCGCCAGGTGCAGCGGCGTCGGCGCGGTGGCCTCGCGACCGAGCCGGCTGGCGGCCTCGCGGGCGAAATGGGCGAACAGCAGGGCGACGTCCTCGCGCCGCTCGCGCAGCGCCGGCAAGTGCAATTCGGCGACGTTGAGGCGGTAGAACAGGTCCTCGCGGAAGCGCCCGGCGCGCACTTCCTCGCGCAGGTCGGGCTTGGTCGCGGCGATCACCCGCAGGTCGATGGCGATGCTCTGGTTCGAGCCGAGCCGCTCCAGGCGCTGTTCCTGCAGTACGCGCAGCAGCTTGACCTGCTGCGCCAGCGGCATGCTCTCGATCTCGTCGAGGAACAGCGTGCCGCCGTCGGCGTGCTCCAGCTTGCCGACGCGCTTGCCCTGGGCGCCGGTGAAGGCGCCGCTTTCGTGGCCGAACAGCTCGGTCTCGAACAGGTGCTCGGGAATCGCCGCGCAGTTGAGGGCGACGAAGGGCTTTTTCGCGCGCGGGCCGAAGTCGTGCAGGCAACGCGCGACCATCTCCTTGCCGCTGCCGGTCTCGCCGCGCAGCAGCACGTTGACCGGCGTCTGCGCCAGCGCCAGCAGCTGCCGGCGCAGCGTGCGGATCGCCGGGGAAACGCCGAGCAGGCGCGACTCGAGCACGTCGCCGTGCTCGACCTGGGCACGCAGTCGGCGGTTTTCCTGCACCAGGCGGCGCTTCTCCAGCGCCCGTCCGAGGGTTTCCAGCAGGCGTTCGGGGTCCACCGGTTTCTCGATGAAGTCGTAGGCGCCCAGGCGCATCGCTTCCACCGCCTGGGGCACGTCGCCGTGGCCGGTGACCATGATCAGCGGCAGCTCGGCGTCCATCGCGCGCACCGCTTGCAGCAGCGCCATGCCGTCCATGCCGGGCATGCGCAGGTCGCTGATCAGCACGCCGGCGAAGTCCGCGTCCAGGCTCGCCAGGCAGTCCCGGGCGTTGTCGAACAGGGTCACGGCGTAGCCGGACAGCTGCAGCCACTCACCGACCGCCTGGCGGATCACCGCCTCGTCGTCGACCAGGATCACCGGTCCGCGCATGCTGTTTCCTCCGGGGTGTGGATCGGCAGGCGCAGGCTGAACAGCGCGCCGTCGTCCAGGTTGGCGGCGCTCAGGTGGCCGCCGAGTTCGCCGACGATGGCGGCGGATACGGCCAGGCCGATGCCCAGCCCGGCGCCAGCCGGTTTAGTGGTGAAGAAGGCGTCGAAGACCTTGCTCAGGTGTTCCTCGGCGATGCCGCCGCCATTGTCGGCGACTTCCAGCAGCCAGTCCTCGCCGTCGCGTTGCAGGCTCAGGCGGATGCGCGGCTCGACCTTGCCGGTGACCGCGTCCAGTGCGTTGCTGAGCAGGTTGACCAGCACTTGCTCGAGGCGGATCGCGTCGCCGCTCAACCAGGCCGGGCGCTGCACGCGCTGCTCGATGCGCACTTGCGCCTGGCGCAAGTTCGGCGCCAGCAGTTGCAGCGCCTTGTCCAGCACGCCGCCCAGCTCCAGGCGCTCGCGGTTGCCGCCGGGGCTCCGGCGCGCGTAGGTCTTCAGGTGGCTGGTCAGTGCGCTCATGCGCTGCAGCAGTTCGTCGTGGCGGGCGAGGGCGGCGCGCGCCTGCTCCAGCTGGCCCTGGTCGAAGAGCAGGCGCAGGCTGGCCAGCTGCATGCGCAGGGCGGTCAGTGGCTGGTTGATCTCGTGTGCCAGCGCGGCGGACATCTGCCCCAGCGCCGCCAGCTTGGCCGCCTGCACCAGGCCGTCCTGGGCGGTGCGCAGGTCGGCGGTACGCTGTTCCACCAGGCGTTCCAGCTCCGCCCGGCTGCGCTGGCGCAGGCGCGCCAGGCGCCAGCGCTGGTGCAGGAACAGGCCGAGGAAGACCAGCGCCAGCCAGACGCCACCGGCGGCCAGGCTCGCATCGCGGGCGGCGTTGCCGCTCTGCGGCGCGCTGAGCAGGTGCAGCGTCCAACCCTCGTTGGGCAGCGCCATCGATTCCCAGAGCAGGTCCTCGGCGCCGTCGGGGCCGGCCACGCGCCGCAGGTGGCTGTCCTCGCCCAGGGTGCGCAGCTCGCCGTAGCGAAGCGGCTGCAGCGGTTGCTTGTCGTACTGCCGGGTGGCCGCGAGTTCGGCGCGCTCGGCCTCGCCGAGCGGGCGCAGCTCGCGATAGCGCCAGGCCGCGCGGTTGGCGAGGAACACCACGTCCTTGGCGTCGCTGGCGAGGATCAGGTCCGGGCGCGCGCTCCAGTCGGCCTCCAGATCGGGAAACTCCAGCTTGACCACGATCGCGCCGAGGAAGCTGCCGTCGTCGTCGCGGATCGCCTGGGACATGAAGTAGCCGGGAATCCCGCTGACCACGCCCACCGCGTAGAAGCGCCCGCTGCCTTGCCGGCGGGTGTCGAAGAAGTACGGCCGGTAGCCGTAGTTGTGGCCGACATAGCTGGTCGGCAGGCGCCAGTTGCTGGCGGCGACGGCCAGACCGTCGCGGTCCATCAGTTCGAGGGTCGACGAGCGCGCGGCGCCGTTGATGGCCTCCAGCTTGAGGTTGAGCCGCTCGCGCAGCGCGCCGTCCACCGGGCCGCGCAGGGCCGTCTTCAGCTCCGGGTCGAGCGCCAGCACCGCCGGCAGCGAGCGGTAGCGCTCGATCAGCGTCTGCAGGTTGCCGCCGATCAGGCTGAGCTGTTCGCGCGCCTGCACGCTCTGCTCGCGCAGGGCCTGGCGTTCGGCCTGGCGCCCGGCGAAATGCATCGCCAGCAGCAGGCCGGCGGCGAGCAGCAGGATCATCACGATGAGGCGCAGGGAACGGGGTGGCACGGGTGAACTCATGGTGTGGCCCGGCGAGCCGGGGAGGGGACAATCGAGGCAGGCCCGACCTTATCACGAGCCGTCGCCACGCTCTGCCCTTGTCCACGGCGACTGGATACACTGCGTTTCTCGAATAACAACTATTGCGCCCTCATGCACTTGCATCCCTGGTCTTTACCCGTCGCCGAGGGATTCACCCTGCGCGGCTGGCACAGCGAGCCGTCCGGCAAACCGCTGCTGCATTTCCTCCACGGCAACGGTTTCTGCTCTCGCACCTACGAACCCTTGCTGCGCCGGCTGAGCGACGATTTCGACCTGTGGCTGGGCGATTTCCAGGGCCACGGCGAAAGCGACCATGGCGGCACCTTCGTCGGCTGGAACCGCAGCGCCGAACTCGCGGTGCAGTGCTTCGAGTCCGGCCGCGGGGCGTTCGGCGAGGTGCCCCGGCTGGCCCTCGGGCACAGCTTCGGCGGCGTGCTCACCGGCCTGATCCTGGCCGAGCGGCCGGACCTGTTCCAGCGCGCGGTGCTGCTCGACCCGGTGCTGTTCAGCCCGCGCATGCTGATGGCGATGCGCTTCGCCGCGCTGTTCGGACAATACGGCCGGCACCAGATGGCGCGCCGGGCCGCGGCGCGGCGCAACCACTGGCCGGACCGCCCGGCGGTGCGCGCCAATTTCGAGGGCCGCGGGATCTTCAAGGGCTGGTGCGAGGAGGCGCTGGATGCGCACATCGAGCACGCGCTGCGTCCGGCGGCGGACGGCGGCGTGGAGCTGAAATGCCGGCCGAGCCGCGAGGCCGAGGTGTTCTCCTCGTCCCCGCAGCGCCTGTGGCCGACGCTGCGCCAGGTGCGCACGCCGACCCGGGTGATCCACGGTCGCGACAGCTACGCCTTCATCGCGCCCTCGGTGGCGCGCTGGTGCGCGGCGAGCCCGTCGCTGAGCGAGCAGACCGTCGACGGTGGACATTGCTTCATGCAGGAGCATCCCGAGCATACCGCCGTGCTGGTGCGCGGCTTCCTGCTGGAGCAGTCGTTCTGATCCGCTAGCTCTTGCGCTTCCACTGGTCGAGGCGGACCACGTTATCGGTGCGCCGCGGCGCCGGCGGTTCGTTCGGCACGCTTTCCAGGATGACGCTGGCGGCGACTTCCACCACCGGTGCGGGCATCGGCTCGGCGGCGGCCGGCAGCGGGTGCGCTTCCAGCTCGATACGGCCGAGGTGATTGCCGAACATCACCAGGGTGCCGGCATGGCGCTGCTCGCCGGTGACGGTGAACTCGAAGGCGTAGACCCGCGCGAAGCGCTTGCGCCCGCGGCTGTCGGCGACCAGGCCGAAACGGCGGAAAGCGACGTTCTCATCGAGCAGTTCCACCTGCACCTTCGCGCAATGCTGGCGCGCCAGGAGCAACGCGCGCTCGCGCACGCCGTGGCCATGCCAGAGCCAGGCGCCGGCGCCAGCCAGTAACAGCAGCAGGAACAGATTGCCGAGGGTCAGCATGGAGGGTCCAGTCGAGGGGCGGAGACAGGAGCTTACCCCAACCCCGGCGACTTTCAACGGGGCGCATCCGGGCTTTTTTCGCGGCCCGGTCAGGCCGTTTTTCAGGCCTGCAGCGCGCGGGGTTTCGGGTAGCGGCGGTCGGCCTTGCCGGCCTTCAGCACCTGCCCGGGCAGGGCATGGCCGACGATCGCCGGCAGCTCGGCGGCGACGCCCAGCAGGGCGTCGAGATCGACCCCGGTGTCCTCGCCCATCTGCGCGAACATGTGCACCAGGTCCTCGGTGCAGACGTTGCCGGTGGCGCCCGGCGCGTAGGGGCAGCCACCGAGCCCGCCGAGGGAGGCATCGAAGCGGCGGATGCCGACCTGGAACGCCGCCAGCGCGTTGGCCAGGCCCATGCCCCGGGTGTCGTGCACGTGCAGGGTGAAGCCGGCCTGCGGCCAGCGCGCCAGGGCTTCGCGGCAGATCCGCGCGACCTGCGCCGGGTTGGCCATGCCGGTGGTGTCGCACAGCGTCACGCCCTGCACGCCGATCGCCAGCAGCCGCTCGATCAGCTGGTAGACCCGTTCTTCCGCGATCTGGCCCTCGAACGGACAGCCGAAGGTGGTCGACAGCGAAGCGTTGATGAACACGCCGCTGCCGCGGGTGACCTGGATGATCTCGGCAAACTGCGCCAACGACTGCTCCGGAGTCATGCGCAGGTTGGCCAGGCCGTGGGTGTCGCTGGCCGACATCACCAGGTTGATCTCGTCCACCCCGCAAGCCAGGGCGCGCTCGGCGCCCTTCACGTTGGGCACCAGTACGCTGTACTCGACGCCCGGCACGCGGGTGATGCCGTGCATCACCTCCTCGGCATCGCGCAGGTTGGGGATCGCCCTGGGCGAGGTGAACGAGGTCGCCTCGATCTTCGCCAGGCCGCAGCGCGACAGCGCGTCGATCAGGGCGATCTTGGTCTCGGTGGCGATGAAGTCGGCTTCGATCTGGAAGCCGTCGCGGGTAGCGACTTCCTGGATGTAGAGACGGGTCATGGGGCAATCCTGTTGGGTCGGGTATGTGGCCCGGGTCGAGCGCAGCGACACCCGGGACGGATCTCCTGGGTATCACGTCGTTCAACCCAGGCTACCGGCGATGGCTGGCTTCAGATGATGCCGCGCTCACGCAGGCCGGCGACCTGTTCCGCGCTGAGGCCGAGCCCTGCCAGGATGTCCTCGCTGTGCTCGCCGAGCTGCGGGCCGCCGCCGCCGATGCGGCCCGGCGTGCGGCTGAGCTTGGGCAGCACGCCGGGCACTTTCAGCGGGCCGGCGCTGGTCTGCACCTGCGCGATCATCTGCCGCGCCAGATAGTGCGGGTCGGCGACGATGTCGGCGGCGCTGTAGGGGAAGCCGGCCGGCACGCGCACCTCGTTGAGCGCGGCGATCACTTCGTCGCGGCCGCGCTGCAGCGTCCACTCGGCGATGGCGTTGTCGATCAGCTCGGCGTGTTGGCTGCGCCCGTCGTTGTGCGCGTAGCGCGGGTCGTCGCCAAGATCGGTGCGGCCGATCAACGTCATCAGGCGCTTGAAGATGCTGTCACCGTTGCCGGCGATCAGCACGTAGCGGCCGTCGTTGCACGGGTAGGAGTTCGACGGCGTGATGCCGGGCAGCGCGCTGCCGGCCGGCTCGCGGACGTAGCCGAAGGCGTCGTACTCGGGCACCAGGCTTTCCATCATGGCGAACACCGACTCGTACAGAGCCACGTCGATGTTCTGGCCGAGGCCGCTGCGCTGGCGTTCCTGCAGCGCCAGCAGCACGCCGATCACGCCATACAGCGAGGACAGCGAGTCGCCGATGCTGACGCCAACGCGCACCGGCGCCTGGCCGGGGTAGCCGGAGAGGTGGCGCAGGCCGCCCATCGCCTCGCCGATCACGCCGAAACCGGGGCGATCGCGATAGGGGCCGGTCTGCCCGTAACCGGAGATGCGCAGCATGATCAGCCGCGGGTTGATCTCGGCCAGCGCGTCCCAGCCCAGGCCCCATTCTTCCAGCGTGCCGGGACGGAAGTTCTCCACCAGCACGTCGGCCTCGGCGATCAGCCGGCGGGCGATCTCCTGGCCTTCGGCGGCTTTCAGGTCGAGGCTCAGCGAGCGCTTGTTGCGCGACTGAACGTGCCACCAGAGCGAGGTACCGTCCTTGAGCTTGCGCCATTTGCGCAGCGGGTCGCCGATGCCCGGCGGCTCGATCTTCACCACGTCGGCGCCGAATTCGCCGAGCATCTTGCTGGCGAAGGGGCCGGCGATCAGCTGGCCCATCTCCACCACCCTGAGGCCCTGAAGTGGCAGGTTGCTCTGCATCATGTCCGTCCCCTCGTTCTGTATGGCGGTGAGCATGGAACAGCCCGCGGCGGCGGACAATCAACGAATCGCCAAGCTATCCTTCGTGCTTCGCGAAGGCGTAAAGCCGAATGCCTTCTACAGGCCGGTTTCCCGGCATGCGTTTCGCCAATCGCGAACACAGGAAGCCCCATGCGCCGTATCGATTTCGTCACCCTCAGGCTCTTCGTCAGTATCGCCGACGAACGCAGCCTGACCCGCGCCGCCGAGCGCGAACACCTGGCCCTGGCCGCAGTGAGCAAACGCATCAGCGACCTGGAGAACCAGCTCGGCAGCGCCCTGCTGTATCGCCAGCCGAAGGGCGTCGAGCTGACCCCGGCCGGCCACGCGCTGCTGCATCACGCGCACACCCTGCTCGACGACCTGCAGCAGATGAGCGCCGACCTCAGCGAGTTCAGCCTCGGCGTGAAGGGCCACGTACGCATCCATGCCAACACCTCGGCGGTGATCGAATTCCTTCCCGAGGATTTGAGCCGCTTCGCACGCGCGCACCCGGAGGTGAAGATCGACCTCGAGGAGCGGGTCAGCAGCGAAACCGTACGCGCGGTGCGCGAGGGCCTGGCCGACATCGGCATCTTCGCCGGGCACGTGCAGGCCGACGAGCTGCAGGTCTTCAGCTACCGCCACGACCAGCTCGCGCTGGTCACCCCGCGCGATCACCCGCTGGCCGGGCTCCGCGATGTCGCCCTGCGCGACGCCATCGGCTACGACTTCATCGGCCTGCAACAGGATTCCTCGCTGCACGGTCTGTTGCAGCGCACCGCGCACCAGCTCGGCCGGCCTCTGCGGATGCGTATCCAGGTGCGCAGCTTCGAGGCGATCAGCCGGATGATCCAGACCGGCATGGGCGTCGGCGTGCTGCCCGAAGCCGCGGTGCGCGACCTGCTGCCGGCGCTCGACGTGGCGGTGATTCCGCTCACCGACCCCTGGGCCAGGCGCGAACTGAAGGTCGGCGTGCGCAGCCTGGAGCGCCTGTCGGTCACCGCGCGGCAGATGCTCGAACACCTGCTCGCGGACGCGCCCGGCTCTTCCCGCGCCGCGGCATCAGCGGATGACCGGGGGCAATCCGCTCGCTGAAAAAGCCGGTAGGATGCGCTCCGACTTCGCAGACCTGCCGGTAATCCTCCTTGCACCGACGCGGCCCCACACGACACGCAGCCTGGCTTGGCCTCTTCGCCATGCTGCTGGTGTTCGCCGGTCCGTTGCTGTCGCAGGGTATGGCGCACCACGCCATGCCGGGGATGCAGGCGTCGATGGACATGGCCGCGATGCCGGGCATGCACGACATGCCGGGCATGGCGCACGCCGACGCCCATCCCGCCAGCACCGGCGCCGACGATGCGCTGTGGGCCCAGTGCGGCTACTGCACCCTGTTGTTCAGTTGCCCGGCCCTGGTCGCGGCGCCCTTCGATCTGCCGCCGGCAGGTCTGTTCATCACCCCGCTGGCAACCCCACGGATCGTCGACGGCCACGCCGCTTCAGCGGTGTTCCCCGGCGCACGCAGCCGCGCGCCACCGCTGTTTTCCTGATCGTCCCCCCGACCCGCTGACCTCTCGGCGCGCCTGCGCGCGCGCGGCGCAGCGGCATCCGTCTCCCGATCATGGAAAGCACATGTCCACATTACGTACCCGCGCGCGCCTGGTTTTCGTCGCCAGCCCGCTGCTGCTGAACGCGCCTTTCGCGTTGTCTGCGCCTGACGAATCGAGCCCGCTCGAACTGGAAACCCAGGTGGTCACGGCGGTTGCGCCGCAATCCCCGCTGACCGTCGTCACCGACCCGAAACAGCCACGCCAGCCGGTGCCGGCCAGCGACGGCGCCGATTACCTGAAGACCATCCCCGGCTTCTCGGTGATCCGCGCCGGTGGCAGCAACGGCGATCCGGTGCTGCGCGGGATGTTCGGCTCGCGGCTGAACATCCTCACCAACGGCGGCCAGATGATCGGCGCCTGCCCCAACCGGATGGACGCGCCGACGTCCTACATTTCGCCGGAAACCTTCGACAGCCTGACCGTGATCAAGGGCCCGCAGAGCGTGCTCTACGGTCCCGGCGCCTCGGCCGGCACGGTGCTTTTCGAGCGCGATCCGGAGCGCTTCGGCGAACTCGGCGCGCGCCTCGATGGCAGCGTTCTAGTGGGCTCCAACGGGCGCTTCGACAAGGTCGTCGACGGCGCCGTGGGCGGCTCGCAGGGCTATCTGCGGGTCGTCGGCAACCAGGCCCGCGCCGACGACTACCGCGACGGCAACGGCCACCACGTGCCGTCGAAATGGGACAAGTGGAACGGCGATGTCGCCCTCGGCTGGACGCCGGACGCCGACACCCTGGTCGAGCTCAGCGCTGGTGCCGGCGACGGCGAGGCGCGCTACGCCGGGCGTGGCATGGACGGTGCGCAGTTCAAGCGCGAAAGCCTGGCCCTGCGCCTGAAGAAGTCCAACATCGGCGAGGTGCTGCAGGAGCTGGAGGCGCGGGTGTACTACAACTACGCCGACCACGTGATGGACAACTACAGCCTGCGCACGCCCTCGGGGACCGGCATGATGGCCGGGCCGATGGCGGCCGATGTCGACCGCCGCACCCTCGGCGGGCGCGTCTCCGCTACCTGGCGCTGGGTCGACTGGCAACTGATCGGCGGGGCCGATGCCCAGGTCAGCGAACACCGCGAGCGCAGCGCCTCGGGCATCGACACCTACGACGACCAGCCCTGGAGCCACGACGCGACCATGCGTAACGCCGGCCTGTTCAGCGAATTGACCTGGTACGCCGCCGAACGTCGCCGGCTGATCGGCGGTGCGCGCCTGGACCGCGCCTCGGCCCGCGACTACCGCTCCAGCCTCGGTTCGGGCATGGGCGCGGTGGCCAACCCCACCGCCGGCGACACGCGCAGCGACAGCCTGCCGAGCGGCTTCCTGCGCTTCGAGCAGGACCTCGCCGACTCGCCGACGACGCTGTATGCCGGCGTGGGCCACGTGCAGCGTTTCCCCGACTACTGGGAGCTGTACTCGCCGGATGCCGGCCCGGCCGGCTCGGCGAACGCCTTCGACGGCGTCCGTCCGGAAAAGACCACCCAGCTCGACATCGGCGCGCAGTACGCCGGCGAGCACCTGCAGGCGTGGGCCTCGGCCTATGCCGGCCAGGTCCGCGACTACATCCTCTTCGAGTACCGCAACGGCGGGATGATGGGCAGCAGCTCGCAGGCGCGCAACGTCGATGCGCGGATCATGGGCGGCGAGCTGGGTGCGGCCTATCACCTGAGCGAGCACTGGAAGGCCGATGCGACGCTGGCCTATTCCTGGGGCAAGAACAGTTCGGACGGGGAGGCGCTGCCGCAGATGCCGCCGCTGGAATCCCGCCTCGGGCTGACCTACGAGCGTGACGACTGGAGCGTCGGCGCCCTCTGGCGGCTGGTCGCCGAGCAGGGCCGGGTGGCGCAGGACAAGGGCAACGTGGTCGGCAAGGATTACGGCGACAGCAGCGGCTTCGGCGTCTTCTCGCTCAACGGCAGCTATCGGCTGAGCGAGCAGGTCAAGCTCAGCGCCGGGGTCGACAACCTGTTCGACAAGGCCTACGCCGAACACCTCAACCTGGCCGGCAATGCCGGCTTCGGCTACGCCGCCGACGATCCGCAGCCGGTGCAGGAGCCGGGACGCACGCTGTGGACCAAGGTGAACTTCAGCTTCTGACCGCAGGCGTTCGCAGGGTGGGCCGCGACCCGCCCTGCGTTCCGATCAAACCGCCGCTACCCGACGCTCTTCCAGCCGCTCGAACATGCTGCGGGCGATTTCCCGCTCGCCCATCACCACGAGATCCGCGCCGCTCTGTTCGAGGTGTTCCACCTCGGCGTCGAAATGCGCGCGGGCGATGATGCACAGCTGCGGGCACAGCTCGCGCGCGTGCTGGACGATCTTCGCCGCCTCGAACCCATTGGGTATCGCCACCAGCAGCCAGCGCGCCGAGCCGATGTTGGCCTGCTCCAGCACGCCCGATTTCACCGCGTTGCCAAGCACCGCGCTGATGCCCGCTTCGCGCAGGCCGTCGATGCCGCCCAGGTCATCCTCGATCACCACCAGCGGCGTGCCGGTTTCGCGCAGGCGCGCGCTGATCAGCCGGCCGACGCGGCCGTGGCCGATGAGGATGGCGTGGTCGCGCTCGTCGATCGGCGGCGGCGCGTCGACCTCCGCCGGCGCCGGTGCCGGGCCGGGTTCGCGCCGGTCGAGCCAGGGTTTGAGGCGGGTGATGGCGATGAACAGCAGCGGGTTGACCAGGATCGACAGGATCGCGCCGGCCAGCAGCAGGTCGCGACCCTGGGCCGGCAACAGCTCCAGGCCGATGCCGAGGGCGATCAGGATGAAACTGAACTCGCCGATCTGCGCCAGGCTGGCGGCGATGGTCAGTGCCGTGGACAGCGGATGGCCGAAGGCACGGACGATCAGCAGCGCGCCGATCGACTTGCCGAGGACGATGACCAGGAAGGTCGCCAGCACCGGCAGCGGTTCGGCGATCAGGATGCGCGGGTCGAAGAGCATGCCGACCGAGACGAAGAACAGCACGGCGAAGGCGTCGCGCAGCGGAAGGGTCTTCTCCGCCGCGTCGTGGCTGAGTTCCGATTCGTTGAGGACCATCCCGGCGAAGAACGCGCCGAGAGCGAAGGACACGTCGAACAGCACCGCCGAACCGAAGGCGATGCCCATGGCGATGCTCAGCACGGCGAGGGTGAACAGCTCGCGCGAGCCCGTGCTGGCCACCTTGCCCAGCAGCCAGGGCACGAAGCGGCGACCGCCCACCAGCATCAGCACGATGAAGGTGGCGACCTTGCCGAGGGTCAGCAGCAGCTCCATGGGCAGGCTGACGTCGGCATTCGCCTGCTTGCCGCCGAGCAGCCCGGATACCGCCGGCAGCAACACCAGCACCAGCACCATCAGCAGGTCCTCGACGATCAGCCAGCCGATGGCGATGCGCCCGCGCTGGGTGTCGAGCAACTGGCGCTCCTCGAGTGCGCGCAGCAGCACCACGGTACTCGCCACCGACAGCGCCAGGCCGAACACCAGCCCGGCGCCGAGCGTCCAGCCCAGCGCCCAGGCCAGGCCCATGCCGAGCAGGGTGGCGACGACGACCTGCACCAGCGCGCCGGGAATCGCGATGCCCTTCACCGACATCAGGTCCTTCAGCGAGAAGTGCAGGCCGACGCCGAACATCAGCAGGATCACACCGAGTTCGGAAATCTCCAGCGACAGCGCCTGGTCGGCGACGAATCCGGGGGTGAACGGGCCGGCGACCACGCCGGCCAGCAGGTAGCCCACCAGCGGCGAGATGCGCAGGCGGTTGGCCAGGCCGCCCAGGATGAACGCCAGCACCAGCCCGGCGGCGAGGGTGGCGATCAGCGGGGTTTGATGGGGCATGCGGCTCTCCTTGGCACGGGACCTGGCCGCCGCGCGTTGCAGAGCGGCCGCGGGCGAAGCGGGGCGGATGCGCGAAGCGCGCCTTCCACTCCTCAGAGTAACCGCTCAAGGACCTTGGTTGGCGCCGGTTTGTCCTTGATTTTGCAACGGAATCTTACTCGTAGCTGTCCTTGAGCCCCTGGTAGCGCTGCTCCAGTTCCTGGCGGATCTGGCGGCGCTGCTGGGCCTGGGCGAAACGCCGTTTCTCGTCGTAGGTTTCCGGCTGCAGCGGCGGCACCGGCGACGGTTTGCCGTCCTGGTCCATTGCGACCATGGTGAAGAAGCTGCTGTTGGTATGCCGCACCGAGCGCTCGCGGATGTTCTCGGTGACCACCTTCACGCCGACTTCCATCGAGGTGCGCCCGGTGTAGTTGACCGAGGCGAGGAAGGTCACCAGTTCGCCGACGTGCACTGGCTCGCGGAAGATCACCTGGTCCACCGACAGCGTCACCACGTAGCGACCGGCATAGCGGCTGGCGCAGGCGTAGGCGACTTCGTCGAGGTACTTGAGCAGGGTGCCGCCGTGCACGTTGCCGGAAAAGTTGGCCATGTCCGGCGTCATCAGCACCGTCATCGTCAATTGAGTGGTTCCGGCTTCCATGGCATCCCTCGTCTGTTCGTGGCTGGTTTCGCGCAACCATAGCCGAGGCGCAATCCTGGCGTCGCCTGGCTTCTGCCTCGGCGGCGGGATTACCGCCGCGCTGATTTGCATTTGTAGAAATATCGCCCAATAATGTAGATGTATCTACTATATGAGTGCCTTCCATGGTCATGTCCGCCCTGCGTTCCGATTCGTCCGAATTCGCCTCGGAAGAAAGCCGCCGCGATCTGGCGCGGATCGTCGCGGCGCTCTTCGAGCGCTGGCGCCTGGATACCGACCTGCAGATGCAACTGCTCGGCATGAGCCCGAAGAGCCGCAAGCAGCTGCCGAAGTACCGTGCCGGCGAACTGGCCCTGCCCAACAGCCGCGACACTCTGGACCGCGTCGGCTACCTGCTCGGCATCCACAAGGGGCTGCGCCTGCTGTTTCCCGAGGACGAGGCGCTGCGCTTTTCCTGGGTGCACCGGCGCAACCGCGTGCTCGAAGGCGCCACGCCGCTGGAAGTCATGATCCGCGACGGCCTGCTCGGGGTGGCGCGGATCGCCCGGCTGGTCGATTTCCAGCGGGGTCGCTGATGGCCTTGCTCGACAGCACCTGCGATTTCTCCGCCGCGACCTACCGCAACATCGCTTCGTTGCGGGTCTCCGCCAACCTGTTCGACGACCTGGTCGACGATGCGCGCGCGCAGGAACTGGCCAACGCCGCGGAGATGCGCGTGCGCCGCGTCGGCCCCGGCGTGATCGAGCGCGGCCTGGCCTACAGCGAGGCCATCGGCTATCCGTTCGAGGCCGACGGCATCGTCGCCAGCCGCTACGGCGACGGCAGCATCCGCGTCTGGTACGGCGCACTGGACGAGGACACCGCGCTGGCCGAGACCTGCTACCACCAGATCCAGATGCTGCGCGACATCGAGGGCGTGGACGGTCCGGTGACCCGCTACCGCAAGGTCTGGCGGGTGCAGGCGAGCGGCCTGTTCGTCGACTTGCGCGGCAAGACCGGGGAATTCCCCGACCTGCTCGGCGACGACTACGGCTACCCGCAGTCGATCGGCAAGCGCCTGTCCCACGAAGGCCTGCCCGGTCTGCTCTACCCGTCGGCCCGCTGGCGCGGCGACTGCCTGGCGGCGTTCCGCGCCGATCCGCTGTCCTCGCCGGTGCAGCTCTACGACCTGACCTACCGCATCGACGCGGCGGCCGGCAGCGTCGAGGTCGAGCGCGAGCCGGGGAAACTGCTGGTGCGCCTGAGCCTGGCGCAGCTGCGCCGCTAGGCGTCGTCTTCCAGTGCGCGCAAAAGCGGCAGCGAGAGGATGTGCACCTGGCCATAGCCCAGGGCGATGGCGCCCGCCGCGACCAGCGTCTTCAACTCCAGCGCCAGCGTCTGCCGGGTGATGCCGAGCATCATCGCCAGGGCGTCCTGGGTCACCTGCACCACCGCGCGGCCACTGTCGGACATGGTGGCGTCGCCGTGGGCGAGCTGTTCCAGGCGGCGCACGATGCGCGCGCGCGTCGAACGCAGCATGGCGTCCTCCAGCAGCTTGAAGGCGAGTCGCGTATGGGCGGCCTGCAGCACCGCGATGGCACGGGCGAAGCGGCCGTGGCGCATCAGCGCGGCGAACGCCGCCGGTTCGATGCAGAGCAGTTCGGCGTTGCCCTGCGCGGTGATGTCGTGGATACGCGGCAGGCCATCCAGCGCCGAGGCCTCGCCGAACCAGTTGCCCGGCTCCAGCAGGCCGAGGATCGCTTCCTTGCCGTCGGCCCGCAGCGTCGAGACCTTCAGCGTGCCCGCCACCAGGCCGTAGAAGGTGCTGCCGGCGTCGCCCTGGCGGAACACGAATTCGCCACCGTTCAGGCGCTTCGGCTTGCCGGCGGCGAGCAGCTCGTCGCGGATGTCGGCGGGCAGCGCGGCGAACCACGGGTTGCCGAGCATTCGCGCGGCAAGGAGATCGTCAGCGAAGGGCATTCGCGTGCTTCCTTGGAGTTGTCGGGGCACTGTGACCCGACTCGCCGGGAGCCGCAAGGCGCCGAATGGCGGAGCGACCGTGGCCAGCCAGCCTGGCCAATTGCAAGAAACCTTGCAGTTCGCCGGCCGCGCTTTCTCTAGGCTGCGATGACGCCAGCGGCCCACGCCGGCGATCCATAACAAGGAGAGCGCCATGAGTGCCCGTGCCGGTTTCACCTCGTTCCAGAACAGTACCCGCGATGACTGGCAGCTGATCGGCGCCGAATTCGTCGGCTTCGCCAAGGGGCTTCCCGACCGCGTCATCGCCCACCTGCGCCTGCTCGAGGGCGACTACGGCGGCTTTCCGATCGACCGTTACGCCCACTCGCTGCAGACCGCCACGCGGGCGCTGCGCGACGGACGCGACGAGGAATACGTAGTCTGCGCGTTGCTGCACGACATCGGCGATACGCTGGCGACCTTCAACCACCCTGACGTCGCCGCGGCGATCCTCAAGCCCTTCGTCAGCGAGGCCGATCACTGGATGGTCCAGCACCACGGGATTTTCCAGGGCTACTACTTCTTCCATCACCTGGGCCTGGACCGCGACCTGCGCGAGCAGTACGCCGACAGCCCGCACTACGAGCGCACCGCCGAGTTCTGCGAGCTGTACGACAGCCCGGCGTTCGACCCGGCTTACGCCAACCTGCCGCTGAGCGAGTTCGAGCCGATGCTGCGCCGCGTGCTGGCCAAGCCGCGCAACAGCATCTACGGCAAGGCGCTGGAGCCGGCGGAGATGCCGGCGCAGCAGCCGGCCTGAGAGCGTTCAACGGGACGTCCAGATCGCGCGTTTACCCTGAGTGAACCGCGTTCCTGGGGGGCGGACTTCAGCCCGCCAGATCCTGACGGGTTGCGACGGCTCAGGCCTGGGTCAGGTACCAGCGCCAGTCCTGCTCGCCGACCTCGCCCATGAACTGGCGGTATTCGGCCTGCTTGATCGCCAGGAACACCTTGAGGAACTCCTCGCCCAGCGCTTCGCGTGCCCAGCTCGAGTGTTCCAGCGCGCGCAGCGCGGTGAGCCAGTCGGTGGGCAGGAATTCCGTGGCCTGGGCGTAGCCGTTGCCTTCGATGGGCGCGCCCGGATCGAGTTGCAGGCGGATGCCGTGGTGGATGCCGGCGAGGATCGCCGCGGCGGCCAGGTAGGGGTTGGCGTCGGCGCCGCAGATGCGGTGCTCGATGTGGCGGCTCTTCGCCGGCCCGCCCGGCACGCGGAACGACACGGTGCGGTTGTTGATGCCCCAGCTCTTCGCCAGCGGCGCGTAGCTGTTGGCCTGGAAGCGGCGGAACGAGTTGGCGTTGGGGCAGAACAGCGCCAGCGAGTCCAGCAGCGTCGCCATCATCCCGGCGATCGAGTGGCGCAGCAGCGTACCGGCACCGGCGGCTCCGTCGCCCTCAAGGTCGGAAAGATCGCTGGCGTAGAGGTTGTTGCCCTCGGCGTCGGCGAGGCTGACGTGCATGTGCATGCCGGTGCCGGCGAGGTCGGCGAACGGCTTGGCCATGAAGCAGGCCTGCAGCCCGTGGCGGTTGGCGACGCCCTTGACCAGGCGCTTGTAGCGGATGCCTTCGTCGATGGCCTGCAACGCGTCGAAGCGGTGCTCCAGGGTGATTTCCACCTGGCCGGGCGCGTACTCCGAAATCGCCGTGCGCGCCGGCAGGCCCTGCGCCTCGCAGGCGTCGTAGAGATCGTCGAGGAAGGGTTGCAGCTGTTCCAGTTCGTAGATGCCGTAGACCTGGGTGGCCTGCGGTCGCGTGCCGTTCATCTGCCGCGCCGGCAACGGGCGGCCGTCGGCGGCGCGTTCGCGGTCGAGCAGGTAGAACTCCAGTTCCACCGCCATCACCGGGTGGTAACCGTCGCCCTTGAGGCCGTTGATCACCCGCGCCAGGAGATGGCGCGGATCGGCCGGGGTCGCCGGCAGGCCCAGGGTCGGATGCATGCTCACCTGCAACTGCCCGGTCGGGCGCTCGCGCCAGGGCTGCAGGCACAGGCTGCCGGGCAGTGGGAAGGTCCAGCAGTCGGCATCGCCGACGTCCCAGACCAGCCCGGTCTCGTCGACATCCTCGCCGTTGATGGTCAGCCCGAGGATGGTGCTCGGCAGCGGCCGGCCGGACTCGAACACGGCGAGCAGTTCCTCGCGGTGCAGCAGCTTGCCGCGCGGCACGCCGTTGGCATCGATGAGGAACAACTCGATGCTGCGCACCTCGGGGTTGGCGGCGAGGAAGTCATGAGCTTCCTGGATATCGGCGAATTGCATGGTGAGGTCCTTTTTCTCCCCTCTAGCGTTTACGGGAGAGGGGCCGGGGGAGCGGGGCGGAGGACGCGACATGGGCCCTCTCCCCAGCTTTCTCCCGTGAATGGGAGAGGGTTAAAGCCGCGCGCCGGGAATCGCCAGCAGCTCGCTCAGTCCCTCGTCGAGGGTGGCGAGCAGCCGATCGACATCCGCCGCGGTGGTGTCCGGGCAGCACAGCGTCATGTTGTGGAACGGAGTGATCAGCACGCCGCGGTTGATCAGGTAGAGGTGCAGGGCCATCTGCAGGCTGTCGTGGAACGCCGCTTCGGCCTGCGCGCCGGTCTTCGGCGGCTGCGCGCAGAACTGGAACTCGCAGCGCGCACCCAGTTGGCTGACCGACCAGGCCAGCTGGTGACGGCCGATCAGCGCGCGGAAGCCGTCGGCCAGGCGTTCGGCCAGCGCCAGCATGTGCGCGTAGGCGCTCTCGGTCATCACCTGTTCAAGGTTGGCGCGCATGCAGTGCATGGCCAGGGCGTTGGCCGACAGCGTGGTGCCGATGCCGCTGTGGCCGTGGCCGTGGACCATCTCGCTGGCGTGCTGCTGGGCCAGGCGCATGTCCTGGGCCATCTCGGCCGTGCAGCCGTACACCGAGCAGGGCACGCCGCCAGCGATCGGCTTGCCGAGGGTGATGAAGTCCGGCTCGAGGTTCCAGGCGCGGGTGCAGCCGCCGGGCCCGGTGGAAATGGTGTGGGTCTCGTCGATCACCAGCAAGCTGCCGTACTTGCGGGTCAGCTCGCGCACGCGCTGCATGAAGCCGGGCTCCGGCAGGACCATGCCGATGTTGGTCATCGCCGGCTCGCAGAGCACCGCGGCGATGTCGTTCTGCGCCAGAGCGGCCTCCAGTGCGGCGAGGTCGTTGAACGGCACCACGCGGCTGTGCTGCACCAGGTTGCGCGCCTGGCCGATCAGGCCCGCGCGGTGCACGGTGTGGCCGTCGCGCTGGCGCACCATGGCCTCGTCGACGGTGCCGTGGTAGCAGCCGTCGAACACCAGGATCACCTTGCGTCCGGTGATCGCGCGCACCCAGCGCAGGACGAAGCGGTTGGCGTCGGTGGCGGTGGTCGCCACCTGCCAGTAGGGCAGGCCGAAACGCTGGGCGAGCAGTTCGCCGCAGATCACCGCGTCCTCGCCGGGCAGCATGGTGGTGAGGCCGTTGCCGGCCTGTTCGGCGATGGCGCGGGCGATCGGTGCCGGCGAATGGCCGAACATGGCGCCGGTGTCGCCGAGGCAGAAGTCGACGTACTCATGGCCGTCGATGTCATAGAAGCGGGCGCCCTGGGCGCGCTCGACGAACAGCGCGGAGGGTGTCGACCAGTCGCTCATCCAGTGCATCGGCACGCCGCCGAACAGCGAATGGCGGGCGCGCTCGGCCAGTGCCAGCGAACGCGGGTTGCGTTCGAGGAAGCGTTGCCGCTCGCGTGCGGTCAGAATCTGTACGGCCTGTTCTGCGACGCCACTGGCTGTCATGTTGAACACCTCGTTCGATTTTTCGCACATCCTCGGGGCTGAGCCCGCAGGCTGTCAATAGCGCGCGAAAACGCCCGGCAGCGTGCTGAAAGCGCCGTTCGTGCCAACCCGGCGACGGCCGGGCGGGTGCATTGTTTCGCCATATTGCCGTCCGTCAGCGACGCGCCATGCGGATGGTAATCTGCGCTTCCGCTCGCCCGCTGTTCCAGGCGGCGGCCACTCCCTTTTCGAATGTTCGGGGCTCCAGCGGGGCCAAGCGAGTATCGCCAGCAACAAAAGGAGCCGCGCCCATGCATGCCATCAGCTTCATCCAGGATCTGGCCGTGATCATGCTGATCGCCGGTGTGGTCACGATTCTGTTCCACCGCTTCAAGCAACCGGTGGTGCTGGGCTACATCGTCGCCGGCTTCCTGATCGGCCCGCATACGCCGCCGGTCGGCCTCATCCACGACGAGGAGACGATCAAGACCCTCGCCGAGCTGGGGGTGATCTTCCTGATGTTCTGCCTGGGACTGGAGTTCTCCCTGCGCAAGCTGTTCAGGGTCGGCGCCACGGCGTTCATCGCGGCCTTCCTGGAAATCGGCCTGATGATCTGGATCGGCTACGAGATAGGCCAATACTTCGGCTGGAACAACATGGATTCGCTGTTCCTCGGCGCGATCCTGGCGATTTCCTCCACCACCATCATCATCAAGGCGCTCGGCGACCTGAAGATGAAGCACGAGCGTTTCGCCCAACTGATCTTCGGCGTGCTGATCGTCGAGGACATCCTCGGCATCGGCATCATCGCTTTGCTCTCCGGGATCGCCGTCAGCGGCAACGTGGAAACCGGCCAGGTGTTCGCCACCGTCGGCAAGCTGACCCTGTTCATGATCGTCGCGCTGGTGGTGGGCATCCTCCTGGTGCCGCGCATCCTTGCCTACGTGGCGCGTTTCGAGAGCAGCGAGATGCTGCTGGTGACGGTGCTCGGGCTGTGCTTCGGCTTCTGCCTGCTGGTGGTGAAGCTGGAATACAGCATGGTGCTGGGCGCGTTCCTGATCGGCGCGATCATGGCCGAGTCGCGGCAACTGGCGCAGATCGAACGGCTGGTGGAGCCGATTCGCGACATGTTCAGCGCGATCTTCTTCGTCGCCATCGGCCTGATGATCGAGCCGCGGATCCTCCTCGACTACGCCTGGCCCATCGCCGTGATCACCTGCGCCGTGGTGATCGGCAAGATCGTCACCTGCAGCCTCGGCGCGATCGTTGCCGGCAACGACGGGCGCACCTCGCTGCGCGTCGGCATGGGCCTTTCGCAGATCGGCGAGTTCTCGTTCATCATCGCCGCGCTGGGCATCACCCTGCAGGTCACCAGCGATTTCCTCTATCCGGTCGCGGTGGCGGTGTCGGCGATCACCACGCTGCTCACGCCCTACCTGATCCGCGCCGCCGACCCGCTGTCGGGCAAGCTCGCCCAGGTCATGCCGGAGCGCGTGTCGCGGGTCTTCGCGCTTTATGGCGACTGGCTGCGCAGCATCCAGCCGCAGGGCCAGAGTGCCGTGCTCGCCGGGATGATCCGCAAGATCCTGATGCAGGTGGGCGTGAACCTCGCCATCGTGGTGGCGATTTTCCTCGGCGGCGCCTATTTCGCCGGCACCCTGGCCACCTACCTGGCGCCCTGGGTCGCCCAGGACAACCTGCAGAAGGCGCTGATCTGGGGCGCCGCGCTGTTGCTGGCGTTGCCGTTCCTGATCGCCGCGTACCGCAAGCTCAAGGCGCTGTCGATGCTGCTGGCGGAACTGAGCGTTCGCCCGGAGAAGGCCGGCCGCCACACGGCGCGGGTGCGCAAGGTGATCGCCGAGCTGATCCCGCTGCTGTCGCTGGCCGGGATCATGCTGCTGGTGATGGCGCTGTCGGCGAGCATTCTGCCGACCGGCGAGCTGCTGATCGCCATCGGCCTGCTCGCCGCCGGGGTGATCGCGCTGCTCTGGCGCTGGTTCATCCGCGTGCACTCGCGCATGCAGATCGCCCTGTTCGAGACCCTCGACAAGCCCGAACAGCCGCACTGAAACCGCTCATGCGGAGCGTCCGGGCGGCGCACTGATCGGCCGATCAGCTCTCCAGCCAGACGTCGCGCGCCCAGTGCCACACCGAGTCCCAGGTCTCGTCGGTGAGTTCGCCGTCGTCGCCATCCCACAGGGTGACCTGGCCTTCGATATCGACCACGTAGTAGTCGCGGCCGTCCTGGCACAGCGGCACCAGATCGCGCGGCAGGCCCAGGTCCCAGGCGGTGGCGGCGACGTCCGGCAGGTAGGTGTGCGATTGCGGGTCGGTGGCAGTCACCGGCTCCAGGCGGCCATAGACCACGTCGCTGACCTTGAGCAGAAACTCGCGCAACTCGAATGGCAGGTTGATCAGCAGCTGCTCCTCGATTTCGACCAGCTGGTCGTCGTCCGGCAACTCCAGGGGCACCGGTACCGGCTCGTTCTGTTCGCGCAGCTCTTCGATGACTTCTTCCACGGCAAGCGTCCTCCCCAACGAAATGGATGCGTTTTATACAGTAGCGTGACCGCGGGGAAAAACCCGAGTCGCACCCAATCGCCGGTCGGCGCTAACTCCAGGCGATAAAAAACCCGGGGCAAGCCCGGGTTTTTTCAGCGTTGCTCGGCGGATCAGTTCTGCCGGATGCCCGCCACCAGCCACGGCTGGTTCTCGCCCTGGGCACGCTCCATGCGCCAGCTTTCGCTGAACGCTTCGCCCTGGTCGAAGCGCGAGGTCTTGGCGACGCCGGCGAAGGTCAGGGTAGCGACCGTCTTGTCCGGGTTGTCGTCGAGGCCGTCGAGCTGGACCTGCAGGTCGTCCACGTAGGTGGACTGGAAGCCGTCGCCCAGGTCGGCGCGCTCGCGCTTGAGGAAGTCGAGCATCTGCGGGGTGACGAACTCGGCGATCTTGTCCATCTCGTTGGCGTCCCAGTGCTGCTGCAGGGACATGAAGTGCTCGCGGGCGGCTTCGAGGAAGCGCTGTTCGTTGAACCAGGCCGGCGCGTTGATCACCGGCGCCGCGGCGCTGGGCGCCAGCGAACCGCCGAAGATGTTGCGGTTGGCGGCTTGCGGCTCGACCGGCATTTCGCGCTGGAACGGCGCATGGCCCGCCGGGGCGGCGGTCGGTTGCTGCTGGCGACGACGCGCGGCGAGGAAGCGGAAGATCAGGAAGGCGATCGCGCCGAAGATCAGCATGTCGAACAGTTGCAGCCCCTGGAAGCCGTCGCCCATGAACATCGAGGCGAGCAGGCCGCCCGCGGCGATACCGGCCAGCGGGCCGAGCCAGCGCGAGGCGCCGCTGGCGGCGCCCGCCTGGCGGCCGGGTGCGGCAGCGGCGGCGTTGTTCTGCGCCGGTTGCTGCATCTGACGGCTCTGGTGGCTCGGCGCGCTGCCGAAGGATTTGCCGCCACCGAAGCGCTTGGCGGCATTCACGTCGAGACTCAGGGTCAGGGCGACGCAAAAGGCCAGGGCAAGGCTGAGAAAACGTTGCATGTGGGTATCCCATTCATTGATCTACGCGCGCCATCTTGAACAGGCGCGCCTGACAAGACCAGCCGCAGAGTGTTTCGGGCTTTTGCCTGGCCCGCGGCAGAGGCTCTGGCGCGCACCTCGAGGCACGCCGCTACGCAGCGTCAGCACGCCGCATGTCGAGGTCTGCTTCACTCCTATACAGCATTCGCGGCGAATGCCGATAACGAGACTATCTATCCGGCCCGATTCGGCCGTACCCGAGGAATGGCGATGCGACTGATGCTGAAGACCAAAGTGCTGATACTGGCGCTGCTACCGGTGATCCTGCTGGCCATCGTGCTGAGCCTGGCCACGGCGAAGATCCTCCTGAGCTTCGCCGACGACGAAGTGAACAGCATGCGCGCGCGGCTGATGGACGAGAGCCGCGGCGAGCTGCAGCACTACATGCAGATCGCCCTGGGCAGCGTGCAGAGCCTGTACGACGCCTCCGCCGCCGGCGACATGGAGGCCCGCGCGCAGGGCATCGCGATCCTGTCGAAGATCAAGTACGGCAAGGACAGCTACTTCTTCGGCTACGACTCGGACATGGTCCGCCTGTTTCGCGGCGACAGCCCGGTCGACGTCGGCAAGAGCCTGAAGGGCCGCAAGGACCCCAATGGCGTGCTGGTCAACGACGAACTGGTCAACGTGGCGAAGAACGGCAGCAACTACGTGCAGTACGCCACCGCGCTGCCGGGTAACGAGAGCATCAACGTGCCCAAGCTCGCCTACAGCTACTACCTGCCGAAGTGGGACATGGCGCTGGGCACGGCGGTCAACCTGGACCGCATCGAAGGGCAGCTGAGCGAGGTGCGCGCCGGCATCGACGAGCGCATCCGCAGCATCGTGACCAGCATCGCAGTGATCGCCGTGGTGCTGCTGATCCTCTGCGGCATCGCCGGCGTGACCCTCGGCAACACCTTCCTGAAGCCGCTCAAGCAGATGAAGAACAACCTCGACGACATCGCCGCGGGCGAGGGCGACCTGACCCGTCGCCTGCCGGTGAGCGGCGACGACGAGCTCGGCCAGCTGGCCGCCTCGTTCAACCGCTTCGTCGAGAAGATCCACGGCCTGGTCCGGCAGATCGCCGACATGACCGGGCAGCTCAACGGCCTGGTCGGTGAGGTCGCCTCCCAGGTTCACCGGGGCGAGCAGGCGATGGACCGGCAGCGCCAGGAGACCGACCAGGTCGCCACCGCGATCAACGAGATGTCCGCCGCCGCCCAGGAAGTGGCGCACAGTGCGCAAGGCGCCGCCGAGGCCGCGCGCAAGACCGACGACGAGGGGCAGTCGGCCAAGCGTGTGGTGGACGACAGCGTCGCCAGCATCCATGCACTGGTCGGCGACATCCGCAGCAGCGGGGTGTCGCTGGACAGCCTACAGCAGGACGTACAGTCGATCGTCAGCGTGCTGGCGGTGATCCGCTCGATCGCCGAGCAGACCAACCTGCTCGCGCTCAACGCGGCGATCGAAGCGGCCCGCGCCGGTGAGGCCGGGCGCGGGTTCGCGGTGGTCGCCGACGAAGTGCGCGCGCTGGCTAGCCGCACGCAGCAGAGTACCCAGGAAATCCAGGCGATGATCGATCGCCTGCAACACGGCACGCAGATCGCGGTGAGCGCCATGCGCCGCTCCAGCGAAGCCGGCGAGGCGAGCAGCACCCAGGCCAACCAGGCGGGCGCTTCGCTGGACACCATCGCCGGGCTGATCGGCACCATCAACGCGATGAACGCGCAGATCGCCAGCGCCGCCGAGGAACAGACCGCAGTGGCCGAGGAGATCAACCGCAGCGTGCACCAGATCGCCGTGGCGGTGGAAACCGTCGCCGACGAAACCCGGCAGAGCGCGCAGACCGCGCGCAGCCTCTCGCAACTGGGCGAGCGGCTCGGTGCGCTGGTGCGTCAGTTCAGGATCTGAGAGCGAGAGGTGGCCATCCGGGAGACGCGAAAAAGCGCGGCTCCTGGATGGCTACGTCAGAGCGGCTGCAGCTTGGCGTAGCCCAGCATCAGCCACTTGCTGCCTTCGCCGTCGAAGTTCACCTGCACCCGGGCCTGGGCACCGGAGCCTTCGAAGTTGAGGATCACGCCCTCGCCGAACAGCGCGTGCTGGACGCGCTGGCCGAGGTTGAAGCCGGTGTCCGGCACCTGCGCGCCGTCGAACATCGAGGCGCCGCCGCGTGCCTGCTGCCCGTAAGGGCGGCTGACGCTACCGGAGAGGCGCACTTCCTGGACCAGCGCCGGGGGAATCTCGCGAACGAAGCGCGAGACCTTGTTGTAGGTCTCGCTGCCGTAGAGCCGGCGGGTTTCCGCGTAGGTCACCACCAGCTGGCGCATGGCGCGGGTGATGCCGACGTAGGCCAGGCGGCGTTCTTCCTCCAGGCGTCCGGGTTCCTCGAGGCTCATCTTGTGCGGGAACAGGCCTTCTTCCATGCCCACCAGGAACACCAGCGGGAACTCCAGGCCCTTGGCGCTGTGCAGGGTCATCAACTGCACGCTGTCCTCGTGGTCGCCGGCCTGCTGTTCGCCGGCCTCCAGCGAGGCGTGGTCGAGGAAGGCCGCCAGCGGCGTCTGTTCCTCGTCGCCTTCCTCGCCTTCGTAGTTGTCGAAGGCCCGTGCGGCGGAGACCAGTTCCTCGAGGTTTTCCACCCGTGCCTGGCCCTTCTCGCCCTTCTCGTCGCGGTGGTAGGCCAGCAGCCCGGACTGCTCGATGACCAGTTGCGCCATCGCATGCAGCGGCAGGCCCTCGACCTTCAGCGCCAGCGTGTCGACCAGCTCGACGAAGGCGTTCAGCGCACTGGCGCCGCGGCCGCCGATGACCTTGGTGCCGACCGCCTGGTGCAGCGCGGCCCACATCGACAGGTCCTGGGCGCGGGCGAATTCGCGCAGCGTCTCGACGGTCTTCTCGCCGATGCCGCGCGCTGGCACGTTGATCACCCGCTCCAGCGCGGCGTCGTTGCCGCGCTGGTGGATCAGGCGCAGGTAGGCCATCGCGTTCTTGATCTCGGCGCGCTCGAAGAAGCGCTGGCCGCCGTAGATGCGGTAGGGAATCCGTTCGCGCAGCAGCGCTTCCTCGAGCACCCGCGACTGGGCATTGGAGCGGTAGAGGATGGCGATCTCGCTGCGCAGCGCGCCGTCGCGTACCGCGCGTTCGATGTTCTCGACCACGTAGCGCGCTTCGTCGTGCTCGTTGAAGGCGGCGTAGAGGCCGATCGGCTCGCCGTCGCCGCCCTCGGTCCAGAGCTCCTTGCCCAGGCGACCCTGGTTGTTGGCGATCAGCGCGTTGGCGGCCTTGAGGATGCTCGCGGTGGACCGGTAGTTCTGTTCCAGGCGGATGGTCTGGGCGTCGGCGAAGTCGTCGCAGAACTGCTGGATGTTCTCGATCTTGGCGCCGCGCCAGCCGTAGATCGACTGGTCGTCGTCGCCCACCACCATCAGGCTGTCGCCGCCCTGGGCGAGGATCTTCAGCCAGGCGTACTGCACCGAGTTGGTGTCCTGGAATTCGTCCACCAGGATGTGGCGGAAGCGCCGGCGGTAGTGATCGAGAATGCCGCCCTTGTTGTCGCGCCAGAGGTCGAGGGCGCGCAGCAGCAATTCGGAGAAGTCGATCACCCCGGCGCGCGCGCAGGCCGCTTCGTAGGCTTCGTAGATCTTGCGCATGGTGGCGAGGAACAGGTCACCGCCGGCCTGGATGTTCTGCGGGCGCAGGCCCTCGTCCTTCTGCCCGTTGATGAACCACTGCGCCTGGCGCGCCGGCCAGCGCTGTTCGTCGAGGCCGAGTTCGCGGATCACCCGCTTGACCAGGCGCTGCTGGTCGTCGGAGTCGAGGATCTGGAAGTTCTGGTTCAGCCCGGCTTCCTGCCAGTGCGCGCGCAGCAGGCGGTGCGCCAGGCCGTGAAAGGTGCCGACCCACATGCCGGCCGGGTTGATCCCCAGCAACTGTTCGATGCGATGGCGCATCTCGGCGGCGGCCTTGTTGGTGAACGTCACCGACAGCAGCGAATGCGGCGAGGCGCCGATCACCTGAATCAGCCAGGCGATGCGGTGCACCAGCACGCGGGTCTTGCCCGAGCCGGCGCCGGCCAGCACCAGTTGGCGGCCAATGGGCGAGGCAACCGCCTGGCGCTGGGCATCGTTGAGGGAGTTGAGCAGCAGGGAGAGATCGTCGTTAGGCATCGCGGCATTCTAGGGGGCGGCGTCAGGCCGGGCAAACCGGCGTGCCCGGCGGAACGGCGATGCCTGACTGCTCGGTCGTCCTAAAAGCTGTTGGGCCTGGCCTCGTGCTCACGTTATGCTCCGGCGTCTTTTTAGGCTCAGACCACTACAAGAACCGCCTATGAGTGCCGCCACCCGGACGATCCGCCTGCCTGCCGAAGGCCGGGCCATCGGTCAGCAGTTCGCGACCCAGATCGCCATCGAGCGCACGCGCCTGCTGTACCAGGGCTCGCGGTTGCCGACGCTGTTCATGCTGCTCACCGGGCTGGCCTGCGCCTATCTGCTGTGGAGCCCGCAGGAAAGCCTGTGGCTGGCGGTGTGGCTGGTCTGGCTGGTGCTGCTGGCGGTGGTGCGGCTGGTCCAGATGACGGCCTTCGATGCCGCCCCGGAACAGCGCCGGGCCGAGCCGCGCTGGTATCGCGCGTTTCTGCTGGGCGCCGCGGCTTCCGGGCTGGCGCTGGCGTTCCCGGTGATTATGCTGGTGCCCGCCGAGGACTTCACCCGCCAGGCGCTGGTCTACGGGCTGATCGCCGCGGCGATCCTTTCCGCCGGCGTGGCCTACGCGGTCAGCCTGCCGGCGCTGCTCACCTTCGCCTTGCCCTGCCTGCTGCCGACCCTGACCTACCTGTTGCTCAGCGACACGCCCGCGCAACGTGCCTGCGGAGTGCTGGCGGCGATTCTCGGCGTGGCGCTGCTGCTGATGGCCTGGCAGATCAACCGGCTGCTCTGGTGCAGCCTGCTGCAGGGTTTCCAGAACCAGGCGCTGCTGGCGACGCTGGAGCAGTCAAAGCGCCAGACCGACGTGCTGAATGGCCGGCTGGGGCGTGAGGTCGAGCAGCGGCGGCGCGCCGAGCGCCGGCTCAGCGACGCCCATGACGATCTCGAACGGCGCGTCGCCGAGCGCACCCGCGAGCTGGACGAAGCGACCCGCGCGCTGAGCAGCAGCCAGGAGCGCCTGACCCTGGCGCTGGAAGCCAGCGAGCTGGGCCTGTGGGACTGGAACCTGGTCAGCGACGAAGTGCATCACTCGCAGCTGCGGGAAATCTTCGGCGTCGAGGAGGACACCGCGCCGGGCATGCTCCGCTACCTGCGCACGCACCTGCATCCCGAGGACCTGCCGCAGCTGCGCCAGGCGCTGGTCGCGCACCTGAAGGGGCTCACCGAGCTATACGTCGCCGAGTACCGCGTGCGCCACGCCGAGGGTCACTGGCTGTGGGTCGAGGATCGTGGCCGGGCGGTGGAGCGCGACGCCAGCGGACGGGTGACGCGGATGCTCGGCACGCGCCGCGACATCAGCGCGCGCAAGATCCGCGAGACCGATCAGCTGCTCGCCGCCACGGTGTTCGAGGCGGCCAGCGAAGGCATCGTCATCCTCGATCCGGGATACCGGGTGCTGGCGGTCAACGGCGCGTTCAGCCAGGTCACCGGCTATCAGCGCGACGAGGTGCTCGGGCGGCGCGTGGCGGCGATTTCCAGCAGCCGCGATTCGCAGCGCCAGTACCAGCAGATCGACGCCGAGTTGCGCGAGCATGGGCGCTGGCAGGGCGAACTGATCGAAACCCGCAAGAGTGGCGAACTTTATCCGCAATGGCTGCAGCTCAACGTGGTCCGCGACGCGCGCGGCACGCTGCGCCACGTCGTCGGTTTCTTCGCCGACCTCAGCGCGCGGCGCCATGCCGAAGAGCGTCTGCGCTACCTGTCGAACTACGACGAACTGACCGGGCTGGCCAACCGCACGCTGTTCCGCGAGCGCCTGCACGAGGCCAGCCAGCGCGCTCGCCAGGGCGGTCGCAGTCTGGCCCTGCTGCACATCGATCTGGATCGCTTCAAGCTGCTAAACGACAGCCTCGGCCACGAAGTCGCCGACCAGGTGTTGCGGCAGATGGCCCGGCGCCTGGCCCAGGCGGTGCCGGAAGCGGACACCCTGGCGCGGATTTCCGGCGACGAGTTCGCCGTGCTGCTGGATTCCTACGGCAGCCTCTCGGCGCTCGCGCGCAGCGCCGAACGGCTGCTCGGCAAGCTGCGCAAGCCAATGGATGTCGGCGGCCAGGAACTGGTGATCAGCGCCTCGGTGGGGATCAGTCTGCTGCCGGACAACGCGCGGGAAATCTCCACCCTGATCAGCCAGGCGAACACCGCCATGCAGCAGGCCAAGCGCCTGGGCGGCAACGGCTTCCAGTTCTTCACCGACAGCCTGCAGGCCTCGACGCTGCAGCGGCTGCAACTGGAGAACCAGCTGCGCAAGGCGATCGAGGACGGCCAGTTGGACGTCTTCTACCAGCCCAAGCTGCGCCTCGCCGACGACAGCCTGAGCGCGGCCGAGGCCCTGGTGCGCTGGCATCATCCGGAGCAGGGCCTACTGACGCCGGGGGCGTTCATCGGGCTGGCCGAGGAAACCGGGCTGATCGGTGTGATCGGGGAGTTCGTCCTGCGCCGGGCCTGCGCCGATGCCTGCGCCTGGCGTGCCCAGGGCATGGACATCCGCGTCTCGGTGAACATCTCGGTGCATCAGGTTCGCCTGGGCAATCTCACCAGCCTGGTGCGCCAGGTTCTGGACGACAGCGGTTTGCCGGCGCACCTGCTGGAACTGGAACTGACCGAGAGCCAGATGCTCGACAATGTCGAGACCATCGCGCGCAGCTTCCAGCAGTTGCGCGCGCTCGGCGTGAAGCTGGCGATCGACGACTTCGGCACGGGCTTCTCATCCCTGAGCTACCTCAAGCGCTTCCCGGTGGACGTGCTGAAGATCGACCAGAGCTTCATCCGCGACCTGTCCGCCAGCGCCGAGGACGCCGCGATCACCCGCGCGATCATCGCCATGGCCCACAGCCTGGAGCTGGACGTGGTGGCCGAGGGCGTCGAGGAACAGGCGCAGCTGGATTTCCTCAAGTCCCACGGCTGCGACGAGATTCAGGGCTACCTGATCGCCCGGCCGCTGGCGGTGGACGCCTTCGTCGCGCTGCTGGAAGAACAGCGCCGCGACTGATCGCTCAGTGCTCCAGCTGGCGCATCAACAGCCCCAGTTCCGGCTGCACGTCTTCGGGCAGCGGCAGGTAGAGCACGTGGCCGTCGCCCGGCGCCACCTCCACGCCCTGGCCGGCGGCGTTCTGCAGCGCGTCGAGGCGAAAGTGCAGGTTGCCCTGCGGGGTCATCAGCTCCAGCTGGTCGCCGAGGGCGAAGCGGTTCTTCACCTTCACTTCGGCCAGGCCGTGACGACGCTCGCCGGTCAGCTCGCCGACGAACTGCTGGCGTTCGGACAGCGAACTGCCGCGCAGGTAGTTCTGGTACTCGTCGTGCACGTGGCGGCGCAGGAAACCTTCGGTGTAGCCGCGGTGGGCGAGGGATTCGAGATTGCCCAGCAGCGACGCATCGAACGGCTTGCCGGCCACCGCATCGTCGATGGCCCGGCGATAGACCTGGGCGGTACGCGCCACGTAGAAGTGCGACTTGGTGCGGCCCTCGATCTTCAGCGAATGCACGCCCATCGCCACCAGCCGCTCGACGTGCTGCACGGCGCGCAGGTCCTTGGAGTTCATGATGTAGGTGCCGTGCTCGTCCTCGAAGGCGGACATCGGTTCGCCGGGACGGGTGCTCTCCTCGAGCAGGAACAACCGGTCGCTCGGCGCGCCCTGGCCGAGCGTGGGGTCGACCTGCTGCACGCCGGCGGCAACGATCTCGCCCAGCTCGTTCTCCTGCGCGGTGCTGGTCTTGTACTCCCAGCGGCAAGCGTTGGTGCAGGTGCCCTGGTTGGGATCGCGGTGGTTGAGGTAGCCGGAGAGCAGGCAGCGCCCGGAATAGGCCATGCACAGCGCGCCGTGGACGAACACCTCCAGTTCCATGCCCGGCACGCGCTGGCGGATTTCGCCGATCTCCTCCAGCGACAGCTCCCGCGAGAGGATGGTCCGCGTCAGGCCCTGGCGGCGCCAGAACTCCACGCTCGCCCAGTTGACCGCGTTGGCCTGCACCGACAGGTGGATCGGCATCTGCGGGAAGTGTTCGCGGACCAGCATGATCAGGCCGGGATCGGACATGATCAGCGCGTCCGGGCCCATCTCGATCACGGGCTGCAGGTCGCGCAGGAAGGTCTTCAGCTTGGCGTTGTGCGGCGCGATGTTGACCACCACGTAGAACTGCTTGCCCTGCGCGTGCGCCTCGTCGATACCCAGCGCCAGGTTGGCATGGTCGAACTCGTTGTTGCGCACGCGCAGGCTGTAGCGCGGCTGCCCGGCGTACACCGCGTCGGCGCCGTAGGCGAAGGCGTAACGCATCGACTTGAGGGTGCCGGCGGGGGAAAGCAGCTCGGGGCGGAACGGCGAGGTGGTCATGGCGGGCGGATCGCAACCGGAAAGGGGGGCGCGATTCTAGGCGGCGTGCGCCGCGGCGGGGTTGACCTGGGTCTAGCTGCGGCGAATGAGCGCGGGCTGCGTGCGGCCCGCGCTCGGGTAACTAGTCGCGCTCCAGCAGCCAGGCCTGGGCACCGGGCCGGTACTCAGGAATCTCGTCCGGCGCGGCGTCGTTCAGCGCTTCGATGATCTTCAGCTGCTTGCCGTCGCGCTCGAACAGCCAGGAGCGGCCCTGGTCGCCGAGCTGCAGCCAGAGGCTGTCGTGATCCCCGGCCATCGAGGCGCAATCGCCGGCCAGGCACAGGGCATAACGGTCCGCGCCGGGCAGTCCTTCGAGGCTACCGTCCGGGTGGAACAGCACCAGCCCGCCTTCGCCGAGGCCCTCGCGGATGGTCCAGGTGCCGCCCAGGTAGGCGGCGTAGAGCGCGTGCTCGAAGCTGGCGCCGGTCGGTGCATCGGCGGGGGCCGCGACGGCGGGATGGGTGAAGCGCTGCTCCGGCCAGCTCTGGCTGGCCTGCTGCACCAGCTCGCCGTGGTCCAGGCTCAGGCGCTCCTGAAAGTCGCCGGGAAATTCCACCCGCCACTGGCGCTCCTGCTCGTCCACCAGACGCCCTTCGCCCAGCTCGAAGCCGTTGCTGAAGGTGGCGCTGCGCTGTTGCGGATCGATCCGCCATTCCAGGTTCGGACCGAACGCCAGTAGCGACTCGCGCAGGCTCTCGCCTCGCGCGGCGGCATCGATCGCCGCCTGGTTGATCCAGGTGCCGCCAGGATCGCTCGGCGGGCTGGCGCAACCCGCCAGCAGGCTGCCGGCGAGTAACAGCAAGAGTGCGTTAAGCATGGGCGATGGCTTCCCTCGGGCGGCGGGGCCCGGGCCCCGCGACGACGATCATTCGAGGACGAGGATGGCGTCCATTTCCACCTGCGCGCCACGCGGCAGCGCGGCGACGCCGATGGCGGCGCGGGCAGGGTAGGGCTGCTGGAAGTAACGGCCCATGACCTCGTTGACGGTGGCGAAATGCGCCAGGTCGGTGAGGAAGATGTTCAGCTTGACGATGTCCTTGAACGAACCGCCGGCGGCCTCGGCCACGGCCTTGAGGTTCTCGAACACCTGGACGGTCTGCGCCTCGAAGCCTTCCACCAGCTCCATGGTCGCCGGGTTCAGCGGAATCTGCCCGGACATGTACAGCGTGTTGCCGGCCTTGATCGCCTGCGAGTAGGTGCCGATGGCGGCGGGGGCCTTGTCGCTGCTGATGACGGTCTTGCTCATGATGAACTCCTTCTGAGGGTGTTTACCGGAGGGCGCGGGCAGGCCGGCGCGCTCGGTGGGAAAGGGGTCAGGCGCGGACGCGGGTGATGCGCACCACGCCCATCAGGGTGCGCAGCTTGCGTATCACGCGGGCGAGGTGAACGCGGTCGTGCACGCTGATCACCAGCTGGACCACGCTGATGCGACCGTCGCGTTCGTCCATGCCGATCTTCTCGATGTTGCCGTCGGCGGCGTTGACGCTGCCGGCGAGCAGGGCGATCAGGCCGCGCTGGTGTTCCAGCTCGACGCGCAGTTCGACGTTGAATTCGCCGGTGACGTCCTTGGCCCAGGACAGCTGCACGCACTTCTCCGGGTTGTTGCGGATTTCGGCGATGTTCTTGCAGCTTTCCAGGTGCACGACCATGCCCTTGCCGGCGGACAGGTGGCCGACGATCGGGTCGCCGGGAATCGGCGTGCAGCACTTGGCATAGCTGAGCACCAGGCCTTCGGTGCCGCGAATCGCCAGCGGCCCTTCGGCGCTCTGCGGCTGCTCGCCCTCGCTGGCCAGCAGGCGCCGTGCGACCACGTAGGCCATGCGGTTGCCCAGGCCGATGTCCTCGAGCAGGTCCTCGAGCACCTCCATGCGGTACTCGGCGAGCACGCCGCGCACGCGCTCCGCGGCGATCTTGTCCAGATGACTGTCGAAGCCGGCCAGCACCTTGTTCAGCAGGCGTTCGCCCAGGCTGATCGATTCCGAGCGGCGCTGCTGCTTGAGCGCGTGGCGGATGTGCGTGCGCGCCTTGCCGGTGACCACGAAATTCAGCCAGGCCGGGTTCGGCCGCGCGCCGGGCGCACTGACGATCTCGACGGTCTCGCCACTTTCCAGCGGCTGCGAGAGCGGCGCCAGGCGACGGTTGATGCGGCAGGCGATGCAGCTGTTGCCGACGTCGGTGTGCACCGCGTAGGCGAAGTCGACCGCGGTGGAACCCTTGGGCAGCTCCATGATGCGGCCCTTGGGCGTGAACACGTAGACCTCGTCCGGGAACAGGTCGATCTTCACGCTCTCGATGAATTCCAGCGAGTTGCCGGCGCGCTGCTGCATCTCCAGCACGCCCTTGACCCATTGCCGGGCGCGGGCGTGGGTGCCCTTGGGCTGCTCGTCGTCGCTGGACTTGTACAGCCAGTGCGCGGCGATGCCGTTGTTGGCCATCTCTTCCATCTCGCGGGTGCGGATCTGGATCTCGATGGGCACGCCGTGCATGCCGAACAGCGTGGTGTGCAGCGACTGGTAGCCGTTGGCCTTGGGAATCGCGATGTAGTCCTTGAAGCGCCCCGGCAGTGGCTTGTACAGGCTGTGCACCGCGCCGAGCACGCGGTAGCAGGTGTCGACCTTGTCGACGATGATGCGGAAGGCGTAGACGTCCATGATCTCGTTGAACGCCTTATGCTTGCCGCGCATCTTCTGATAGATGCTGTAGAGGTGCTTCTCGCGCCCGACCACCTCGCCTTCCAGCTCGTCGCGCTGCAGGCAATGGGTCAGCGATTCCTCGATCTTGTTGACGATTTCCTTGCGGTTGCCGCGAGCCTTCTTGACCGCCTTGGCGATCAGCCCGGAGCGCATCGGGTGCATCGCCTTGAAGCCGAGGTCCTCGAACTCCACGCGCATCGCATGCATGCCCAGGCGGTTGGCGATGGGCGCGTAGATTTCCAGGGTTTCCTTGGCGATGCGCCGGCGCTTCTCGCCGGACAGCACTTCCAGCGTGCGCATGTTGTGCAGGCGGTCGGCCAGCTTGACCAGGATCACGCGGATGTCGCGGGCCATGGCCATGGCCATCTTCTGGAAGTTTTCCGCCTGCGCTTCGGCCTTGGTCTCGAAGTTCATCTGGGTCAGCTTGCTGACCCCGTCGACCAGGTCCGCCACCGTCTCGCCGAACTGGGCGATCAGCGCTTCCTTGGCGATCCCGGTGTCCTCGATGACGTCGTGCAGCATCGCGGCCATCAGGCTCTGATGGTCCATGTGCATGTCGGCGAGGATGTTGGCCACCGCGAGCGGGTGGGTGACGTAGGCTTCGCCGCTGCGACGGCGCTGGCCGTCGTGGGCTTGCTCGGCGTAGAAGTACGCGCGGCGGACCAGATTGACCTGGTCCGCGCCGAGGTAGGTCGAAAGTCGTTCGGCGAGGGTATCTATGCTAGCCAAGGCAGGGCTCCTGCCGGCTTCCAATCGCTACCCTGTGACTTCGACCGGGCATAGGCTTAAAGGGCCTCGTTGGCCTCTTCCTCGTAACTGGCGAAGAGCGGCTCGTCGTCGACGATCTCTTCCTGGGCGATCACGTCGTAATCGATCAGGCCTTCGGCGATTTCGCGCAGGGCAACGACGGTCGGCTTGTCGTTTTCCCAGGCTACCTTGGGCTCCTTGCCGCCGGTTGCCAGCTGACGGGAGCGCTTGGTGGCGAGCATGACCAGCTCGAAACGGTTATCCACGTGGTCCAGGCAGTCTTCAACGGTAACGCGAGCCATGGTGTTCCTCTGAATCTTGAAAAGTCTGGGAGCTGTGCCCGATCGGGCGAGCGGACTGGATAGTTTAAAAAATCACCAGCATTTAGGGAAGCGGTAAATCTGTCTCCGCCGCGCGCCAGGGTATACCCCAGACGCTGCCCCTCACGCCAGCAGTTGCCGCAGCAGCTCGCCGAAACGCAGTTGCTGCGCGCCCTGTTGCAACTGATTGGCGCGGAAGATCGCCTTGAGGTCGTCCAGGGCGTGGGCGAAATCGTCGTTGATCACCAGGTAGTCGTACTCGACGTAGTGGCTCATCTCGCTGACCGCCTCGCGCATGCGCCGCTCGATGATCTCCTCGCTGTCCTGGCCACGGTTGGTCAGGCGCTGGCGCAACGCTTCCTGGGTCGGTGGCAGGATGAACACCGATTTCGCCTGCGGCATCAGCCGGCGCACCTGTTGCGCACCCTGCCAGTCGATTTCCAGGATCAGGTCGTAGCCTTCGGCGAGGGTGCGCTCCAGCGCCCGTTGCGAGGTGCCGTAGAGATTGCCGAAGACCTCGGCATGCTCGAGGAAATCGTTGTGCTCGAGCAGCTCGGCGAAGTGCTGGCGGTCGACGAAGTGATAGTTGACCCCATCCACCTCGCCGGGGCGCATCGCGCGCGTGGTGTGCGAAACCGACACGCGCACCTGCGGCATGGCGTCGATCAGGGCCTTGACCAGGCTGGTCTTGCCCGCGCCGGACGGCGCGGAAACGATGTACAAGGTGCCGCTGCTCATCTGTTCGATAACCTATTCGATGTTCTGCACTTGTTCGCGCATCTGTTCGATCAAGACCTTGAGGTTCACCGCAGCCTGGGTCGAACGCGGATCGAAGGCCTTGGAGCCCAGGGTGTTGGCCTCGCGATTGAGTTCCTGCATGAGGAAATCCAGACGCCGTCCCGCGGCGCCGCCGGCCTTGAGCACGCGGCGGACTTCGCCGACATGGGTGCTCAGGCGATCGAGCTCTTCGGCGACGTCGCTCTTTTGCGCGAGCAGCACCAGCTCCTGCTCGAGCCGCTGCGGGTCCAGCTCGGCGCGCATCTCGGCGAAGCGGTCGAGGATCTTCTGGCGCTGGCCTGCGAGCATGTGCGGAACCTGCTCGCGCAGCGCGGCGACTTCGCCGGCGATCGCGTCCAGACGCTCGTTGAGCAGGCGCGCCAGTTCGGCGCCTTCGCGCCCGCGGCCGCTCTTGAGCTCGGCGAGGGCTTCGCCGAACAGCTCCAGCGCGGCGGCGTTCATGGCCTGCGGGTCCGCGGCATCGGCCACCAGCACGCCGGGCCAGGCGAGCACTTCCAGCGGGTTCAGCGGCGCCGGCTGCTTGATCAGCGCGGCGACGCTTTCGGCCGCCGCGATCAGCTGCGCGGCGCGCTCGCGGTCGACCTGAAGTTCTTCGCCGCCGCCCACTTCGGCGAGGCGCAGGGTGCATTCGATCTTGCCGCGCGAAACGCCCTGGCGCAGCGCCTCGCGCACTGCCCCTTCGAGGTCGCGGAAGGCGTCCGGCAGGCGCAGGTGAGGTTCGAGATAACGATGATTGACCGAGCGCAGCTCCCAGCTCAGGGTGCCGTGGGCGCCGGCCCGCTCGACCCGCGCGAAGGCGGTCATGCTGTGCACCATGGGGAAAACCTCTCGGTGAAGACGGGAAAGACGGTACGAAAGGCGCAGGATTGTAGCGCAGTGCGTCGGTGGCTCCCAAACGGCGATGTCCTGCAGCGAACACGGCCCTTATACTGCGCGACAGTTTTCTGCCTAGGAATTACCCATGAAGCGTCCAAGTGGCCGCGCCGCCGACCAGCTGCGCCCGATCCGCATCACCCGCAACTACACCAAGCACGCCGAGGGTTCGGTGCTGGTGGAGTTCGGCGATACCAAGGTGATCTGTACGGTCAGCGTCGAATCGGGAGTGCCGCGCTTCCTCAAGGGCCAGGGCCAGGGTTGGCTCACCGCCGAGTACGGCATGCTGCCGCGCGCCACCGGCGACCGTAACCAGCGCGAAGCCGCGCGTGGCAAGCAGGGTGGTCGCACCCTGGAAATCCAGCGCCTGATCGGCCGTGCCCTGCGTGCCTCGCTGGACATGAGCAAGCTCGGCGAAAACACCCTGTACGTCGACTGCGACGTGATCCAGGCCGACGGCGGAACGCGTACCGCCTCGATCACCGGTTCGATGGTCGCCCTGATCGACGCCCTGAAAGTGCTGAAGAAGCGCGGCGGGCTCAAGGGCGGCGACCCGCTCAAGCAGATGATCGCGGCGGTTTCCGTCGGCATTTACCAGGGCGAGCCGGTGCTCGATCTGGATTACCTGGAAGACTCGGCTGCCGAAACCGACCTGAATGTGGTCATGACCGACGCCGGCGGGTTCATCGAGGTGCAGGGCACCGCTGAAGGCGCGCCGTTCCAGCCGGAGGAACTGACCGCCATGCTGGCGCTGGCATCGGCGGGCATGCAGCAGATTTTCGAGCTGCAGCGTGTCGCGCTGGCCGACTGATCGTCGCCTGAGGAGTTGCCGTGATGGATGAGTTCGACACCCTGACCCCGCCGGAAAACGCCCCGCTCAAGCCCAGCCAGCAGGCGCGGCAGTGGGCGATGCTCTGTCACCTGGCGGCATTCGCGGGATTGGTCGTGCCTTTCGGCAACCTGCTCGGGCCGTTGATCGTCTGGCAACTGAAAAAAGACATCGACCCGTTCGTTGACGCGCAGGGCAAGGAAGCGCTGAACTTCCAGATCAGCGTGGCCATCGCGGTGATGGTCTGCTTCATGTTGATGCTGCTGGTAATCGGCTTTCCGCTGCTGGCTTTGGTCAGCATCGGCGCGCTGGTGCTGAGCATCATCGGCGGACTCAAGGCCAACGAGGGCGTGGCCTATCGTTATCCCTTCACCTGGCGGCTGGTGAAGTAAGCGCGCCGCGGCGACGGGCAAAACCCGTAGCCGCGCGGCTCAGACGCTGAGCATCCAGTCGTAGTCGACGGTCAGCGGCGCATGCTGGGAGAAGCGCGGCTGACGCGGCAGCTTGGCACTGCGCACGAATCGGCGCAGGCCGGGCGTGAGCAGCTGATAGTCGAAGCGGTAACCCAGGTTGAGCAACTCGGCCTGTTCGCTGTCCGGCCACCAACTGAACTGATCGCCTTCGCGGCTGACTTCGCGCAGCGCATCCACGTAGCCCATGGTGCCGACCACTTCGTCCATCCACGCGCGCTCCGGCGCGAGGAAGCCAGTGACCTGTTGGCAGTCGCGCCAGTTCTTCACGTCGAGCTTCTGATGTGCCACGTACAGCGAGCCGCAGTAGATGTACTCCCGGCGCTTGCGGCGTTGCTTGTCGAGATAGTGGGCGAAATCGTCCATGAACTTGAATTTCTGGTTCAAGTTTTCGTCCCCGCCCTGGCCGGACGGCAGCAATAAGGTCGCGATGCTGACCTTGTCGAAATCCGCCTGCAGATAGCGCCCGTAGCGGTCGGCCATTTCGAAGCCGAGGCCGCTGATCACCGCCTTGGGTTGCAGCCGCGAGTAGAGCGCCACACCACCCTGACTGGGTACTTCGGCATCGCAGGCATACAGGAAATAGCCGTCCAGTTGGAAGGCTGGGTCGTCCAGTTCGAAGGCGGAGGCACGGGTGTCTTGCAGGCAGATCACGTCGGCATTCTGCGCTTGCAACCAACTGAGGAGTCCTCGTTCGGCTGCAGCCTGAATACCATTCACGTTCACACTGATGATCCGCATAATGGCCCCCAAAAACACGTGCATGTATGATACCCGAGCTCTCTACATTTAGCTAAATCCATGCCGCTTCAAGGATTTTTCATGCAGGACTACCAGCGCGACTTCATCCGATTCGCCATCGAGCGCGGTGTTCTGCGCTTCGGCGAGTTCACCCTGAAGTCCGGCCGCACCAGCCCGTACTTCTTCAATGCCGGTCTCTTCAACAGTGGTCTCGCGCTCTCCGAGTTGGGACGTTTCTACGCGGCTGCCGTGGTGCAGAGCGGGATTTCCTTCGATGTGCTGTTCGGTCCGGCCTACAAGGGCATTCCGCTCGCGGCGGCAACCGCCGTCGCCCTGGCCGAGCGCCATGGGCTCGATCTGCCCTGGTGCTTCAATCGCAAGGAAGCCAAGGACCATGGCGAAGGCGGCAGCCTGGTTGGCGCGCCGCTGGTCGGACGCGTGCTGATCGTCGACGACGTGATTACCGCCGGCACGGCGATTCGCGAAGTCATGCAGATCATCGACGGCCAGGGCGCGCAGGCCGCGGGTGTGCTGATCGCGCTGAACCGCCAGGAGCGGGGGCGCGAGACGCTTTCGGCGATTCAGGAAGTCGAGCGCGATTTCAAAATGCCAGTAGTAAGTATTGTGTCCCTCGAACAAGTACTGGAATATCTCGCCGGTGATGCTGAACTGAAAAAATACCTGCCAGCTGTCGAAGCGTATCGCGCGCAATACGGCATCTGATCTTCACCCCTTGGGCGCTCTGAACATGGCTGAACCGGGCTCGTTCCGTTTTTGGATGCTGTTGCTGGCTCTGCCGATGCTCGCGCAGGCCGCCGAGAAGGGCGATCAACAACTCTATCGTTACGTCAACGACAAGGGCGTCACGGTCCTCGACCGCCAGGGTGTGCCTTCGCAGTACATCGGCAAGGGCTACGAGGTGCTCAACGAGAGCGGCCGGGTGATCCAAGTCGTGCCGCCGGCGCCGAGCCCGGAGGAGATGCAGCGCCGCCTTTCTGAGAAAGCCCGTGCCAGTTCGGATGCGCAACTGTTGCGCCTGTACTCCAGCGTCGACGACGTCGACCGCGCCAAGGCCCGCAAGCAGGCCGAGCTCGACGGGCTGATCAGCGTGGCGCGGGGAAATCTGCAATCGCTGCGTACCCAGCAGGCCAATCTGCAGAGCCAGGCCGCCGACAAGGAGCGCGCCGGCCAGGCGGTTCCCGATCAACTGGTGGCGCAGATCGATAACGTAAAGGCCGACCAGGTGCGTCTGCTCGGCGATATCAAGCGCTACGGCGACCTGCGCAAGCAGGCCGATGCCTCCTTCGCCGCCGATCGTGCCCGCCTGAGCGAGTTGCTCGGTCTGCCGCAGTAACCCCGATTCCGAGTTGAACGAACCGATGCCCAGGGCCCTTGCGGCCCGGGGCGTTGCGCCTCGTCAGTGACGCTTGCGGGTGGTGATCTGGGTGCCCACACCGGTGTCGGTGAAGATTTCCAGCAGTACCGCATTCGGCACCCGGCCATCGATGATGTGCGCGCTGTGCACCCCGCCCTGCACCGCTTCGAGCGCGCAACGGATCTTCGGCAGCATGCCGCCATAGATGGTGCCGTCGGCGATCAGCGCGTCGACTTCCTCGGTGGTCAGCCCGGTCAGCACCTGGCCGGTCTTGTCCATCAGGCCGGCGATATTGGTCAGCAGCATGAGTTTTTCCGACTTCAGCGCCTCCGCCACCTTTCCGGCCACCAGGTCGGCGTTGATGTTGAACGACTGCCCGTCGGCACCGACGCCGATTGGTGCGATCACCGGGATGAAGTCGCCCTTCACCAGCATGTTCAGCAGATCGGTGTTGATCCCGACCACTTCGCCGACCTGGCCGATGTCAATGATCTCGGGCGTGGTCATCTCCGGTGTCTGGCGGGTCACCTGCAGTTTCTTCGCGCGGATCAGCTCCGCATCCTTGCCGGTGAGGCCGATGGCGCTGCCGCCGTGGCGATTGATCAGGTTGACGATGTCCTTGTTGACCTGGCCGCCGAGGACCATTTCCACCACATCCATGGTCTGCGCATCGGTGACGCGCATGCCGTCGATGAAATGACTTTCGATGGACAGCCGCTTGAGCAGATCGCCGATCTGCGGGCCGCCGCCGTGTACCACGACCGGGTTTATCCCGACGGCCTTCATCAGCACGATGTCGCGGGCGAAACCGTCCTTCAGCTCGTCGCTTTCCATGGCGTTGCCGCCGTACTTGATGACCAGCGTCTTGCCCACGAAGCGGCGGATGTAGGGCAGTGCCTCGGAAAGGACCTGGGCGACCTGGGTGGCGTCTTCACGACTGAGGGGCATGGGTAACTCCGGCGTATCGAAAAGCGAAGGGTGGAAATGACAGCGCGACGCAGAAGCGTCGCGCGGGTGGAATGATACCGAGCAAGTCGGCGGCGCATCACGCGCCGTCTGCTCAGAACGGTACTTTCATCTCCGGAGCGACGCGCGCGAGCTGCTCGCGGAACACCGCCTTGATGCGTTCCAGCTCGGTCTCGGTCTCGGCCTCGAAGCGCAGCACCAGCACCGGCGTGGTGTTGGAGGCGCGCACCAGGCCCCAGCCTTTCTGGTAGTCGACACGCACGCCGTCGAGGGTGGTCAGGTTGGCCTCGCCCCACTGGGCGTCGCGCTGCAGGGCGTCGATGATGGCGAACTTGCTCTCTTCGGTGACCTGGATGTTGATCTCCGGGGTCGAGACGTCGTTGGGGAACGCGGAGAACACGTGCTCGGCGTCGCGCTTGTCCTGGCTGATGATCTCCAGCAGGCGCACGGCGCTGTAGATACCGTCGTCGAAGCCGAACCAACGCTCCTTGAAGAAGACGTGGCCGCTCATCTCGCCGGCGAGCAGCGCGCCGGTTTCCTTCATCTTCTTCTTGATCAGCGAGTGGCCGGTCTTCCACATCACCGGGCGACCGCCGTAGCCGCTGATCAGCGCGGTCAGGCGGCGCGTGCATTTGACGTCGAAGATGATGTCCGCGCCGGGGTTGCGCGAGACGACGTCCTTGGCGAAGAGCATCAGCAGGCGGTCCGGGTAGATGATGGTGCCGGTGTTGGTCACCACGCCGACGCGGTCGCCGTCGCCGTCGAAGGCGAGGCCGATGTCGGCGCCGACTTCCTTCACCTTGGCGATCAGGTCTTCGAGGTTTTCCGGCTTGCCCGGGTCCGGATGGTGGTTGGGGAAGTTGCCGTCGACGTCGCAGAACAGCGGAATCACTTCGCAGCCCAGGCCTTCGATCAGCTGCGGGGCGATCACCCCGGCGACGCCGTTGCCGCAGTCGACCACGACCTTGAGCTTCTTGGCGACGGCGATGTCGTCGCGAATCTCGTTGTAGTAGCGCTCGAGTACGTCGACCCGTTCGACGCTACCGCTGCCGCTGGCCAGGTCGTTGTTCTCGATGCGCAGGCGCAGCGCCTGGATCTGCTCGTTGGCCAGGGTGTCGCCGGCGATGACGATCTTGAAGCCGTTGTAGTCCGGCGGGTTGTGACTGCCGGTGAGCATCACGCCGGACTTGCCGGCGAGCACGTTGGCCGCGTAGTAGAGCACCGGCGTCGGCACCATGCCGATGTCGCTGACGTTACAGCCCGAGTCGAGCAGGCCCTGAATCAATTGCTGCACCAGCTCCGGTCCGGAGAGGCGGCCGTCGCGGCCGACGGAGATGTTCGGTTCGCCCTTGGCGAGGGTTTCCGAGCCGATCGCGCGACCGATCCAGTACGCGGTTTCCGGGGTCAGGCTGTCGCCGACCACGCCACGAATGTCGTAGGCGCGGAAGATGCTCGCGGGAAGCGTGGGGGCTTGGGGGGTGCTCATCTGAGTGTCTCGCTCCATGGACTCGAGGCCAAGCATGTCTTGGTCCTCGTCGAGAATGTCGATATCGAGAATGTCGGTCGACTGGAACAGCGGGTCGACCAGCTCGGTGTTTGGGTCGGCAATGGGTTCAACCGCTCGCGAGGATGAGGCGGAGCCCGAGGCGCCGTTTTCGGCGGCATTCGAGGCTGCTTCGTTTCTTCTTCTTGTGGGCATGCGCGCGAGGTTCTGCGCCAGAGCGTCCATCAAGGGCAAGCTCAGGCTGGGAGTTTTGATGGTCTTGCCGTTGTAGAGTTCCTGCGCCATCTGCCCCAGGTGCAGAACGTCGCCGCGCAGGCGGCGTTGCTGCAGCCCGTGCACCATCTGCAGGCCGGCCAGCGCGCCGCCGAACGCCAGCAGCGCGGCGAGCGCGAGCATCAGCGGCGAGACGTCCAGCGCGCTGATTTCCTGGCTCGGCGCGAAGCGCAGCTTCCAGTTCGGGTTGCCGCTGCTCAAGGCCAGCGGCTCGCCCTCGGTACCGGGTTCTCCACCGAAGTTGGCGAGCACCTGCTCCGGCGCGTTGCCGAACTTCTGGGTCAGCTGCAGGCGACCGGCGCTGTTCGGCAGCGGCGGCAGGGTGCGCAGCAGGCGTTGCAGATCGACCACCAGCAGCAGCGTACCGACCACCGGGCTCTTGTCGTCCTGCCGCAGCGGTGCGGCGCTGTAGACCATCCAGCGGTTGCCGACCTTGTAGGCTTCGGCGGCGGGTGGCTGGCCGCCTTCTGCGCGGCGCAGCAAGTCGAGGGCGGCGAAGCTCACCGGTGCTGTCCGGCTGCGATCCTGAGAGGCCTCGCCGCGCGGGTTGATGTAGGCGTCGATCACGCCATCCCAGTAGCCGATCGATTGTTCGGCGGCGCTGATCTGGCTGGCGTCGCCACTCTGCAGCGCGGCGAGCAATTGCGGATTGCGCGCGGCGGCGCGGGTGTCGGCGGTGAGTGCAGCCAGGGCCTGTTGCAGGGCGGATGCCTGGGCGCTGCCGAAGGTCTGTACCAGTTGCTGCCGTTGCTCCTGCTGGAAGTTGGAGAACACGCCGAACCACAGCACGGCGCCTGCAGCGACCAGGCCGAGCAGCACGGGAACCAGTCCCGGTAGCAGCGGATTCTTGCCCAGCGATTGGCGGGGCGCCGCCTTGCCCATCGACGAGAGGTCGACACCGGTATCGGATTCCTTGGCCGTGCGCTTGAAGAGTTTCACCTGGGTTCCTCGCAATTCATCCTGAAGTTGCGTCAGTGACTGCCGGAATGGCCAAAACCACCCGCACCGCGCTGGCTTTCGCCGAATTCCTCGACCAGCTCGAAATGCGCCTGCACCACCGGAACCAGCACCAACTGCGCGATCCGCTCGCCGACGGCGATGCTGAAGGCGGTCTGCCCGCGGTTCCAGCACGACACCATCAGCTCGCCCTGGTAATCCGAGTCGATCAGGCCGACCAGGTTGCCGAGCACGATGCCGTGCTTATGGCCGAGCCCCGAGCGCGGCAAGACCAGCGCGGCGAGCCCGGGATCGGCGACATGGATCGCCAGGCCGGTGGGAATCAACAGGGTCTCACCGGGTTCGAGCACATGCGCCTGCTTGAGCATCGCGCGAAGGTCGAGGCCGGCGGAACCGGGCGTGGCGTAGGTCGGCAGCGGGAATTCGCTGCCCAGGCGTGGATCGAGGATCTTGGCTTGGAGGGCGTGCATCGGTCACTCAGTGCGGTTGAGACGGTCGGCGATGAAGTCGATCAGTTGACGGGCGATCTTGCCCTTGCTGGTCTGGGCGAAGGCGCTTTGATGGTGCTCGCGATCGATCACGGTGATCGCGTTTTCCTCGCTGTTGAAGCCGATCGTGGGGTTGGCCACGTCGTTGGCGACGATCAGGTCGAGGTTCTTGTCACGCAGCTTGCGCGAGGCGTACTCCAGCAGGTTCTCGGTCTCGGCGGCGAAGCCGACGCTGAACGGGCGGTCTGCGCGCTGCGCCAGCGTGGCGAGGATATCCGGGTTGCGCACCAGTTGCAGGAGCAGTCCGTCGCCGCTGGTGGGGTCCTTCTTCAGCTTGTGCTGGGCGATCACTTCGGGACGGTAGTCGGCCACCGCGGCGGCGGCGATCAGCAGGTCGCACGGCATCGCAGCCTCGCAGGCCGCGAGCATGTCGCGGGCGCTGACCACATCGATGCGATTGACCCGGTCCGGCGTCGGCAGATACACCGGCCCGGTGATCAGCGTGACCCGCGCGCCGGCCTCGGCCGCCGCCTCGGCAAGGGCGAAACCCATCCGCCCCGAGCTGTGGTTGGTGATGTAGCGCACCGGATCGATGTTTTCCTGGGTCGGCCCGGCGGTGATCAGCACGTGCACGCCAGACAGCGACAGGCGCTGGAAACAGTCGGCGGCGAGCTGAGCCAGGTCGTCGGCCTCGAGCATGCGGCCCATGCCGACATCCCCGCAGGCCTGGCTACCCGACGCCGGACCGAACAGGCGCATGCCGCGCTCCTGCAACACGCGGGCGTTGGCCTGGGTCGCCTCATCGCGCCACATGGCCTGGTTCATCGCCGGCGCCAGCGCGATCTGCGCATCGGTGGCCAGCACCAGGGTGGTCAGCAGGTCATTGGCGACGCCCTGGGCGAGGCGCGCCATCAGGTCGGCGGTGGCCGGAGCGATGAGAATCAGATCGGCCCAGCGCGCCAGCTCGATATGGCCCATTGCCGCTTCGGCATCCGGGTCGAGCAGGTCGAGGTGAACGGGGTGGCCGGAAAGGGCCTGGAGGGTCAGCGGCGTGATGAATTCACGTCCGCCCTGGGTCATCACCACACGGACTTCAGCGCCCTGGTCGCGCAGGCGGCGGACCAACTCGGCACTCTTGTAAGCGGCAATCCCGCCGCCGACGCCCAGGACGATGCGTTTACGATACAGCCGCTGCATAGGCCTGCCTTTTTATAAGTGACCGCGGCCGCAAATGTGCCCAGGCAGGGCGCCGCGCAAAGTTCGGCTAAGATAGCACAGCGCCTGCACCGGAACAGCGGGCCGCGGCTCGACAGGGAGGTGTCATGAGCATTCGCGATTGGCCTGCGGCAGAGCGCCCGCGGGAGAAACTTCTGGAGCAAGGCGCGGCGGCTCTGACCGATGCCGAATTGCTGGCGATCTTCCTGCGTACCGGCGTGGTCGGGCAGAGCGCGGTGGACCTGGCGCGCCACCTGCTGCAGGACTTCGGCAGCCTGCGTGCGCTGCTCGAGGCCGACCAGGCGTCCTTCAGCCTGCGTCTCGGCCTGGGCCCGGCGAAGTTCGCCCAACTGCAGGCCGTCCTGGAAATGGGACGTCGCCACCTCGCCGAGGGCCTCAAGCGCGATTCCGCCCTGGAAAGCCCGCAAGCCGTGCGCGACTACCTCAAGGCGCGCCTGCGCCACGAACCCCACGAAGTCTTCGCCTGCCTGTTCCTCGACGCCAAGCACCGCGTGCTGGCTTTCGAAGCGCTGTTCCACGGCAGCATCGACAGCGCCAGCGTCTACCCACGTCAGGTGGTCAAACGTGCCCTCGCACACAACGCCGCCGCCCTCATCCTCACCCACAACCATCCCTCGGGTGTCGCCGAGCCCAGCCAGGCCGACCGCCAACTGACCCGCCGGCTGACGGATGCGCTGGCCCTGGTGGACGTGCGTGTACTCGACCATTTCATCGTGGGTGACGGCGAACCGCTGTCGATGATGGAGTCTGGGTGGGTTTGATTCGGACTCTGCACTACCTCCGAAAGCGCACTCGCGCCCCTAATACATACGCTCTTTGCATAATCACTCGGATTGGTTGTCCTGGATCATATTAAGTCGACAACTTGATTCCACCTTTTTTACATCGTGCTATTAGTTGAATGCCTGTCACACTTTGAAGTTGTGTGCAGGATTAGGATGCGTAGCGCGTGAAGTTTGTGTGCAAATAACTGCGCAGTTGGTAAGTGTGCAATAAGTTGCGCAACATGGTCGAAATGGATTTCGCACCTCAGGCGTCATTACGCCGAAATGAAGAGTCAAGGATGACTTATCTAAACAAGTTGAATGCCCACTATCTGGACTTGGCCAAGTCGCCTATTCGCGACGGAGACTTCATCGGCTCCGATGCGCGTTACTCGGCCGAGTACGAACGGCTTGAGAAAGAGCTGAACAAGCCTTCTTCGCCGCACGAGACGGGCATTGTCGACTGGCAGAGAGTTCGTGAGGGCTGTGAATCTCTGCTCGCCTCCCAGTCCAAGGACCTGCGCGTCGCCGCGTGGCTGATCTGGGGCCTGTACAAGCGCGAATCCTTCGCCGGGCTGCACGCCGGACTCGGTCTTTTGAACTACCTGTGTGCGAACCACTGGACGGAACTGTATCCCCGCAAACCGCGAACCCGCGCCGCCGCGGTCAGTTGGCTGGTCCCGCGCCTGGAGCAGGTTTTCGCCGAGCCCATCCCGCTTGTCGAGCAACTCACGCTGTTTCGCGAACTCGCCGAGCAGCTTCGTTCACTGGAGCGTTTGCTGTCCGAGCAGTTGGGCAGTGACGCGCCGCTGTTACTGCCGCTTTGTCGGCGCATGGAGGAGCAGGTCCGGCAGGCGTCCGTCGGCCAGCCGGAGCCGGGAAGCGTCGGGGCCGTTATCGCTCAGGTGAAGCAGGCCGCAAGCCAGATGCTCACTCCCGGCGCGCCAGTAGAGAGCGAAAAGGATGCCCACAAGGGGCTCCGGGCGCTGCAGGAGCAAGCCCGCCCGCTGTGCGCCTATTGGCTAAAGCAGAAGGCCAGTGACCTGCGAGCGTTGCGCCTGGCCCGCACCCTGTTGTGGTTACCCATCGAAGGCCTCCCCGAACGCAACGCAGAACAAATGACCAGCCTCCGAGGTTTGCCGCAGGACAGGCTTGTCTGCTTTCAGGAGCGCTTCCAGCAAGGTCAATATGCTGATCTGCTGAGCGATCTGGAGGCCAGCCTGGTGCGGGCGCCGTTCTGGCTGGACGGCCAGCACCTCGTCTGGCTGTGCTTGCAGGAGTTGCAAGCGGAGCAGGCCATGCGCGAGGTCGAGATCCAGCTCGCCTTGTTTCTGCAGCGGATGAAGGGCCTGGAAATGTTGCGCTTCCATGACGGCTCGCCGTTCGCGGATGCACAAACCCGCGCATGGATCAGCGCCCAAGTCATGCCCCATGTTCAGCCGCCGTCCAGCACAGCCCTTCCTGTCGCCAGTGAGCAGGAGGTTAGGTTGGCGTGGGACGTTGCCCTGCAGGACAACCTGCCACGCCTGCGCAAGGAAGGCCTGAAGCCCGCGGTTCAGGCCCTCAAGCAGGGGTTGGCGAGCGCCCAAGGCGGTCGTGAGCGCTTTTTCTGGCATCTGGCATTGGCGCGTTTGTGTGTTGCCGCAAAAAAGTACGAGCTGGCGAAGACCCAGCTCGAATCCCTGGACCAGACACTTCAGGCCGGCGGTTTGTCCGACTGGGAGCCGGATCTTGTGCTCGAGGTCATGCGCCTTCTCTACAGCTGCTGCGAACTACTCCCGCAGAACCATGCGGTTCGCGAGCGCAAGGAGGAGGTGCATAGACGACTTTGCCACCTCGATATCGAAGTGGTGCTGGACTGATCGCAAGACTGAACACAAAGGAGAATGAACATGGCCAAAGAAGGCTCGGTGGCACCCAAGGAACGCGTCAACGTCACGTTCAAGCCCGCCGCCGGAGGTGCGCAGGAAGAGATCGAACTGCCGCTCAAACTCATGGTTCTGGGCGACTTCAACCAGCAGCTCGATGAGCGAAAGGTCGAGGACCGTCAACCCATCGGCATCGACAAGAACAACTTCGACGAGGTACTCGCCAAGCAGGAGCTGAGCCTCAGCTTCGGCGTGGCCAATCACCTGCTGGAGGACGCCAGCGATGAAGACCTCGGCGTGCAGCTGCGCATCCACTCCATGAAAGATTTCAATCCGGCCAATCTGGTCGATCAGGTCCCGGAGCTGAAGAAGCTGATGGAACTTCGTGATGCGCTGGTCGCGCTGAAGGGCCCCTTGGGCAATGCCCCGGCGTTCCGCCGCGCCATCGAAAGTGTGCTGGCCGATGACGTCTCGCGGGAGCGGGTGCTCGGCGAGCTGGGTCTCGCCGCACAAGACAAACTGGATGCTTGAGAACACCTCACAGGGAAGTGGAAACCATGAGCACTAGCGCAGCAGCCATCGACGGCGACAAGAATTTCGCCGAGCTCGGCATTCTCGACCGCATCATTGCCGAAACCAAACTTAGCCCCGATGACGAGGCTTACGATATCGCCAAGCGGGGCGTCTCCGCGTTCATTGAAGAGCTGCTCAAGCCGCAGAACGAGCACGAGTCGGTGAAGAAGGCCATGGTCGACCGCATGATCGCGGAGATCGACGCCAAGCTCAGCCGGCAGATGGATGAAATCCTCCATCATCCGCAGTTTCAGGCGCTCGAGTCCTCGTGGCGGGGACTCAAGCTGCTGGTGGATCGGACCAATTTCCGCGAGAACATCAAGCTGGAGATTCTCAACGTCTCCAAGCAGGACCTGCTCGACGACTTCGAGGACAGCCCGGAGATCGTCCAGTCCGGTCTCTACAAGCACATCTACACCGCCGAGTACGGCCAGTTCGGTGGCCAGCCGGTGGCCGCGCTGATTGCCAACTACTTCTTCGATCCGAGTGCGCCGGATGTGAAAACGTTGCAGTACGTCGCCAGCGTCGCCTGTATGTCCCATGCTCCCTTCATCGCCTCGGCAGGCCCCAAGTTCTTCGGTCTGGAGAGCTTTACCGGCCTGCCCGACATGAAGGACCTCAAGGACCACTTCGAGGGCCCGCAATTCGCCAAGTGGCAGAGCTTCCGGGAGCAGGAGGACTCTCGCTATGTCGGCCTGACGGTGCCCCGTTTCCTGCTGCGCAATCCGTATGATCCCGAAGACAACCCGGTGAAAACCTTCGTCTACCGGGAGAATGTCGCAAACAGCCACGAACATTACCTGTGGGGCAATACCGCCTATACCTTCGCCAGCAGGCTGACCGACAGTTTCGCCAAGTTCCGCTGGTGCCCGAACATCATCGGGCCACAAAGCGGTGGGGCGGTGGAAGATCTTCCGCTTCACCATTTCGAAAGCATGGGCGAGATCGAAACCAAGATTCCGACCGAGGTGCTGGTGTCCGATCGGCGCGAGTATGAGTTGGCGGAGGAGGGTTTCATCGCCCTGACGATGCGCAAGGGCAGCGATAACGCGGCGTTTTTCTCCGCCAATTCAGCGCAGAAGCCGAAGTTCTTCGGCATCAGTGAAGAAGGCAAGAATGCCGAGCTGAACTACAAGCTCGGCACGCAGCTGCCTTATCTGTTCATCGTCAACCGCCTGGCTCACTATCTGAAGGTTCTGCAGCGCGAACAGATTGGTGCGTGGAAAGAGCGTACCGACCTTGAGCTGGAATTGAACAAGTGGATTCGGCAGTTCGTGGCGGACCAGGAGAACCCCAGCTCGGAGGTACGAAGCCGGCGACCACTGCGAGCGGCCCAGGTCATCGTCAGCGACGTCGAGGGCGAGCCTGGCTGGTACCGGGTCAGCTTGAACGTGCGGCCACATTTCAAGTACATGGGCGCCGATTTCACCTTGTCGCTGGTGGGCAAGTTGGACAAGGAGTGACGGCGTGTCCTACGGAAGTCTCTTCGAGCGCCTGAACGGTACAGCCCAGCTGCGGAAGGGCTGGAGTCGCGAAGTGGCGGTCATGGCATCGGTGGCTGACCATCTCGGAAAGATGCTCAGTACCCGGGCGGGCAGCGTGCAAACGTTGCCCGACTATGGACTTCCCGACCTCAACGACATGAGTCGCTCGTTACACGACTCGTTGCTTCAGGCTCGCACGGCTATCGAGCGTTTCGTCGGGCAGTACGAGCCACGCCTGACGAGCGTGCGGGTTGCGCCTTTGCCCTGCAAGCACGACCCGCTCACGCTGTCTTTCACCTTGGACGGGTTGCTGAATATTGATGGGCAGACGCGCCCGATCAGTTTTACCGCACGCCTGGACGGCAGCGGCAAGGTCAGGGTCCAACGTAATGGCTGAGCCATGGATGGCGATGACATGAACTTCATAAAATTATCCTCGGCATTAACTGCCTGGATTTCGACAGCGGCAGGTAGCTCGGCAACTTTCCATGCCCGCGTCCATGTTCCGAGTGAGTTATGCAATACATCCGCTCCCCTGTTAGTTGTAGGGGATAGCGGCGATCCGTCGGCCTTTCATTTCGTTCAAATTCTTCAGAGTTCAAACACAGCAATCGGTACCTGGCGCCAACAACTTCTTCGCCTCGAGAAGTGCTGGGTCAATCCGATGGAATTCGTATTTCCTCTCTATTCATCTGCACATCCGGTTTCTACGACCCTAACCGATCAGGGCCATGTTCCGTACGCTTCGTATCCATCGGAAAAGGACTGAAGCGCCATGTCCTTCAACCACTATTACCAGAGCGAACTCACGGCCTTGCGCCAGCTCGGCAAGTGCTTTGCCGACCGCAGCCCGGCGCTGGCGCCTTTCCTTGGGCAGGCGGGGCGCGATCCGGATGTGGAGCGGTTGCTGGAGGGCTTCGCGTTTCTAACCGGGCGTCTTCGGCAGAAGCTGGACGATGAACTGCCGGAGCTGACCCATTCGCTGATGCACCTGCTGTGGCCTAACTACATGCGGCCATTGCCTGCGTTCAGCATGGTGCAGTTCGATCCGTTGAAGCGTCCGGGACCGGCTTTGTCGGTGCCTCGCAATACGCCGGCGGAATCGCGGCCCATCGAAGGCGTTACTTGCCGTTTCCGTACCGCCTATGCCACCTCGGTGTTCCCGCTGGAGCTCACCGGCCTGGATTACTCGGTCAAGGGCGGTGGCGCGCTGCTCAGTTTGCGCGTGGAAATGTGCGCGGACGGTCATCTGGGCGAGCTCGCACTGTCCAGCCTGCGTCTGCATTTGTGCGGTGACCGCTACATCAGCCAGTTGCTGTATCTGGGTTTACTGCGTCATCTCGAAGGCATTCAGCTGGTCTTCCTCGACGCCGAACACAGGCCACTCGAAGACGATCATGGCCAGATGCTGTCGCTGCTGTCGCTGGATCCCAGCCAGGTACAGGCAGTAGGTTTCTCCGAGAGCGAGGCGCTGGTTCCCTATCCGCTGAATACCTTTCGCGGCTACCGCTATCTGCAGGAGTACTTCGCGTTTCAGGACAAATTCCTGTTTCTCGACCTGCTCGGCCTAGAACGGCTCAACCCTCTGCTGGGAGAGCGGATCGGTGAGGCGCGCGGCTTTGAGGTGCGCTTCGACATTCGCCAGGCGGGGGTGCAGCGCATCAGGCCGACGCTGGACAATGTGCGCCTGCACTGCACGCCGGTGGTCAACCTCTTTGAGCACGATGCCATCCCGATTCGCCTGGATGGCAAGCAGGATCAGTACCTGCTGCTACCTGCAGAACTCGACTCCAGGCATTGCGGCGTCTTCTCGGTGGATCGGGTGACCGGTTGGAAGCCCGGGGGGATGGGCTATCAGGAGTACGTCGCGTTCGAGTCCTTCGAGCACGATCCGAGTTTCGACGTGCCGCTGGCGCGCCCACATTACAGCGTCCGACAGCAACCATCGTTGCTCGGCGATGGCCTGGAAACCTATCTCAGCTTCGGCCTGCGCGACCTCGACCAGCATGAAACACTCTCCGTAGAACTGACGTGTACCAATCAGAACCTGCCGAGCCAGCTACGGGCGGGCGATATCTGCCTGCCCAGCGAGGACACCCCGGAGTTTCTGACGTTTCGAAACATCGGCAGCGTGACCTCGAGCTACGCCCCACCCGTACATCGTGACTTCCTCTGGAAGCTGATCAGCAACCTGTCGCTCAACTACCTGTCGCTGACGAATGTCGAGGCGCTGAAGGTGATCCTCGAGACCTATGACCTGCCGCGTCACTATGACCAGCAGGCAGAAAAGGTCAGCCGGCGTCTGCTGGGAGGGCTCGAGGCGATCAGCCATCAGCATGTCGATCGATTGCTGCGGGGTTTGCCGGTGCGCGGAGTACGCACGGAGCTGGTGATGAATCCCGACGGCTATCTGGGCGAGGGCGATCTGTTCCTTTTCGCCTCGGTGCTCAACGAGTTCCTGGCTCTGTACGCCAGTCTTAATTCGTACCACGAGCTGCACGTACGCAGTACACAAGGAGAGGTGTACCGATGGACGCCACGCATGGGGCAGCAGCCCCTGCTTTGAGCCGGCTGAGCCGGGGCATTCGAGAGTACAGCCTGTTCCAGGGTGTGCTGCTGGTGCTTGATCGGCTACGGGCCGCCTATCCCGATCTGGACGAGGAGGGGCTGTACGCTCGGCTTGAGTTTCAAGCCAACCCGAGCCTCGGCTTTCCGGGTAGCGATATCGACCAGCTGCAGTTCTTCGAGGAGGGCGGGGAGCTACGTGCGCGGCTGCGCATCAATCTGATCGGACTTTGCGGTGCCGGATCTCCATTGCCGACGTTCTACGCCGATCAGGCGCTGGGCGATGGCGATGAGGGAAATCCAACACGCGCATTTCTCGACCTCTTCAATGGACGCTTGCAACGTCTGCTGTTGCCGATCTGGCGCAAGTACCGTTATCGCGCGGGGTTCCGGCCGGGCGCCACGGACGCCTTCTCCGCGCATCTGTTCGCTCTCATCGGTCTGGGCGGCGAGACCATTCGCGGCGCGTCCGAACTCAACTGGAAGCGGTTGCTGCCCTATCTCGGTCTGCTCAGCCTGCGCGCGCATTCCGCCGCGTTGATCGAATCGGTCCTGCGGTACTACTTCAAGCATGCCGAGCTGTTCATCGAACAGTGCATCGAGCGCCAGGTGACGATTCTGGGCGAACAGCTCAACCGGCTCGGTCTGGCGAACAGCCGTTTGGGTGAAAGCCTGGTGTTGGGCGAGCGGGTCCGGGATCGCGGTGGAAAATTCCGTATTCACATCCGCCAGCTGGGTTGGCAGCGCTTCCACGAGTTCCTGCCCATAGGTACGGGCTATCAACCGCTCTGCGCGCTGGCGCGTTTCACCCTGCGCGATCCGCTGGCCTACGACATTCGTCTGCAATTGCGTCAGGACGAAATACGCGAGCTGCGTCTGGGCGCCGATAACCCCTGCCGGCTGGGTTGGACCAGTTGGCTCGGGAGTCGGCAGGCGGATGGTCTGGTGACCTTGAGCAGCCAATCTCACTGAGGACAGCGAGATGATCAACGTCGATCTGCAACGACTGGTGCTGGCATTGGATGCCGAAAGCAAACGCGACCTGGAGCGCGCCGCCGAGCGATGCGTCTCACGCGGAGGCAGCAGGATTCTGCTGGAGGATTTGCTCCTCGGCCTGCTGGAGCGCAGCGATGGCGTGCTGATGCGGGCTTTGCAGGATGCCGGCGTCGAACCCGGAGCGCTGGCGGCCACGCTGCAACCGCGCGCAGAGCGTAGCGAATCGCTCAATCCGGTCTTTTCCGGCGAACTGGTGCAGTGGCTGCAGGATTCGCTGCTCATGGCCAACCTTGAACTCGGCAGGACCCAGATTGACCAGGCGGCGTTGCTTCTTGCGCTGCTGTGCAACCCGCTGCGTTATGCCGGCAGCCAATTCCAGCCCTTGCTGGCGAGGTTGAGCGTGCAGCGCCTGCGAGAGTTTGCCCGCGCCGGGCAGGCGCCCGATCCCATGGAGCAGGTGCCCGCTGGCCAGACCAATCTGCAGCGCTTCACCCATAACTTTACCCAGCAGGCGCGGGACGGGAAGCTCGATCCGGTGCTCTGCCGGGATTCCGCGATTCGCCAGATGATCGACATCCTCGCGCGGCGCCGGAAGAACAATCCGATCGTGGTCGGCGAAGCCGGCGTCGGCAAGACCGCGGTGGTTGAAGGGCTGGCGTTGCGCATCGTTCGAGGTGACGTGCCGGAAGCCCTCGCGGGCGTCGAGCTGCTCTGTCTCGACCTTGGATTGCTGCAGGCGGGCGCGAGTATCAAGGGCGAGTTCGAGCGCCGCCTGCAGGGGGTTATCGATGAGGTGAAGATGGCGCTCAAACCCATCATCCTCTTCATCGACGAGGCGCACAGCCTGATCGGGGCGGGTGGCCAGGCGGGCAGCAACGATGCGGCGAATCTGCTGAAGCCGGCGCTGGCGCGGGGCGAGCTTCGCACCATCGCGGCAACCACCTGGAGCGAATACAAGAAATACTTCGAGAAAGACCCCGCGCTGGCGCGGCGCTTCCAGCCGGTGCAGCTGCATGAGCCCAGCGTGAGCGAGGCGGTAACCATCCTTCGCGGCCTGGCGCCGGTCTATCAGCGCAGTCATGGCATTTACCTGCGTGACGATGCGGTGGTCGCCGCCGCAGAGCTTTCCGCCCGCTACCTTGCTGGTCGGCAATTGCCGGACAAGGCCGTGGACGTTCTCGATACCGCCTGTGCGCGTGTCCGCATCAGCCTGTCCACGGCGCCGGAAGCGCTGGAGCGTTTGCGTGGCGAAATTGCCGAAGGTGTTCGTCAGGCGCATGCCCAGCGGCGTGATCTGAGTGCCGGTTTGGCGGTCGACGAGCCTGCCCTGGATGAGCTGGAAGCGCGTCTTGTCGAGGCCGAAGACGAATGCCGGCAGTTGGAATCGCGTTGGCAGCGCCAGCGACTGTTGGCGCAGCGGCTACTCGACCTTCGGCAGCAGCAGGCTACCGCGGACTCGGCATCGTCGACGGGGATAGAGACGGCGTTGCGTGAGACCCAGGCCGAGCTGGCGGCGGAGCAAGCGCAGTCACGTCTGGTCAGCCACGAGGTCTGCCCACGACTGGTTGCCGAGGTGATCAGCCACTGGACCGGTGTACCGCTGTCGCAGCTGGCACGCGAGCACAACGCCCGCTTGATGAGTTTCGCCGCCGATCTGCGTCAGCGCGTGCGTGGTCAGGACCCGGCGGTGGATGCGCTGGATCGTGCGATGCGAGCAACGGCGGTCGGGCTGAATCGGGCCGATGCTCCCGTGGGCGTCTTCCTTCTCGTCGGCCCGAGTGGTGTCGGCAAAACCGAAACGGCACTGGCGCTCGCCGAGCTGCTGTATGGCGGCGAGCGTTTTCTCACCACCCTGAACATGTCCGAGTTTCAGGAGCGGCACAGCATTTCCCGGCTGATCGGGTCGCCACCGGGTTATGTCGGCTACGGGGAAGGCGGCGTACTGACAGAGGCGGTGAGGCAGAAACCTTACTCGGTGATTCTTCTCGATGAAGTGGAGAAGGCCGATCCGGACGTTCTCAATCTCTTCTACCAGATTTTCGACAAGGGCCTGGCGAACGACGGTGAAGGGCGCGAGATCGATTTCCGCAACACGCTGATCCTGATGACTTCCAACCTCGCCAGCGAGCGGATCGCCACGCTGTGTGGGCACCGTCGACCTGACATCCAGGAACTGCGGGAGGCCATCCGTCCGGCTCTCTCCCACCATTTCAAGCCTGCGTTGCTGGCGCGTATCTGCGTGGTGCCCTACTACCCGGTGAGCGGCGAGGTACTGCGTGAGCTGGTCGAGATGAAGCTGGCCCGTTTCGCCGAGCGCTTGCGGCGGCGCAACCTGGGGCTCAGCTATACCGACGCGCTGCTCACGCGCATCACCGAACGCTGTGCGCAGGGCGATAGCGGTGCTCGTCTGATAGACCGGCTGATCGAAAGCGACCTGCAGCCCATGATCGTGGACCGCTTGCTGGGCGCGATGGCGGGCGGAGAGCCGCTGCGGCACGTGCACGCCACGCTGAACGGCGAAGGAGCGATGGTCTGTGAGTTCGCCTGAAGCCTCTTCCATGTTCCGCCATGTGCCGCAGCCGCTGCATTACGCAGAAAGGCTGCTTCAGCGTTTCGCCGGGTTGTCGCATGCCTTGAGCGCCGAGGTGCTGCTCGGAATGTTGGTCGAGTCCGCCGCTCAGCTTTCCGGCTGCGAGCTGAGCCAGCTGTTCCTCCTGGACGCGACCCATACCCGACTCACACTCTGCGCCGAATGGCTTGACGGTGTTCTGCAGCCCCGGGAAGCGGCGAGCCTGCCGAGCGACTACGAAGGCGAGCAGTTGCTGCAGTATTGCCTGTGCCAGAACCGGACGCTCAGCCTTGCAACGCTGGACAGCGCCCTGCACGAGACATCCTTCCTGCCCCCTCGGGCGATGCCTTGGCGAAGTTTGTTATGCATGCCGCTGCGCGATGAGCGGGCCAATGTCTGCGGGCTATTGCTTTGCGCCAGTCAACGCGCTTCCGAACTGCAGGGGTTCGCCGACTCGCTGGGCAATCTGGGGACCTTCGCGGTCACCCAACTGCATCTGTTGCAGAGGCTACGCGGGCTCGCAGATGGAATGGACGAGGTACGTACACCTACGCCCTGCGCCAGCGGCTACGGCCTGATCGGTGAAAGCCCTGGAATGCGCGCCGTCTACCGGTTGGTGGGCAAGGTGCTGCACAGCCCGGTGAACGTGTTGCTGACGGGGGAAACAGGTACCGGCAAGGAGCTGGTCGCACGGGCCATCCACCAATGCGGATTGCGGCGCAGCCGAGCGTTCTTGGTACAGAACTGCGCGTCGTTGCCCGAGAGCTTGCTGGAGAGTGAGCTGTTCGGTTATCGGAAAGGGGCTTTTACCGGGGCTGATCGTGATCGCCTGGGGCTGTTCGATGCCGCTGACGGTGGCACGCTGTTCCTCGACGAGATCGGTGATATGCCGCTCGCCCTGCAGGGCAAGCTGCTTCGCGTGCTGCAGGAGGGTGAGGTGCGCCCCCTGGGCTCGACGAAGACCCACCGTGTCGATGTGCGTATCGTTGCCGCCACCCACCGTGATTTGCGCGCGCTGGTGGAGGCAGGACAGTTTCGCGAAGACCTGTTCTATCGCCTGGCGCATTTTCCCATCGAGCTGCCTGCGTTGCGCGAGCGTGCCGGTGATATTCCACGCCTGGCCCGGCATTTCGCCGACAACGCCGCTCACCTTCTGCAGCGCGACACCTGTCGCTGGTCCGCTGACGCGCTGAGTCAGCTAAGCGCCTACGCATTCCCTGGCAACGTGCGCGAATTGAAGGGGCTGGTCGAGCGCGCTGTGCTGTTGTGTGAAGGCGGCGAATTGCTGCCCGAGCACTTCGATTTACGCCAGGAACGCATCATTTCCAGCGGAAAAACGCAGAACCTGCGTGAGCGTATGGAGCAGATCGAGCGGGGCCTGTTGCTGGAGTGCCTGCGCAAGAACCGTGGTAATCAGAGCAGGGCGGCGCGCGATCTTGGTTTGCCGAGGCGCACGCTGCTGTACCGGATGGATCGCTTGAACATCGGTGCTGGCGATGTCTGATCTCACCGGCAACAGCGTCTTCGCAGCGGCCAATACCGCGCACTTCACACTGAGCCTCGAAGGCCAGGCGCACGACCTGCAGGTGCTCGCGTTCCAGGGCCGCGAGGCGCTTTCCACGCCCTATGCCTT
>NZ_FNNU01000003.1:0-556726 GCF_900106975.1 Pseudomonas kuykendallii
AATTGGTGGAGCTAGACGGGATCGAACCGTCGACCTCTTGCATGCCATGCAAGCGCTCTCCCAGCTGAGCTATAGCCCCGTCTCGAGGACGGGGCGCATAGTAGGTGGGGACCTTGGGGCTGTCAACAGTATTTTTGCCGGCTTTGAAAATTTTCCGCCATAAGAACAATTACTTAAAAGCGAAGGTGGCAGAAAGGCGACTGCGACATCCACGCCCGTCAAGCGATCGCCGCGAGCAGCTTCTCCCATTCCTTGGTTTCTTTCTTCGATACCCCGCCCAGCAGCTCCAGCGCCTGGCGCAGGCGGAAGCGGGTCAGGTCCGGGCCGAGGATCTCCATGGCATCGAGCACCGACACCGAACTGGCCTGGCCGGTGATCGCCGGGAACATCAGCGGCATCAGATCGCGCAGCTTGAGCTGCAGCGACTCGGCCACCGCCTGGATGCAGCCGGTGATGCGCTCCTTCTCCCACTGACGCAGCGCTTCGAGCTTCCACAGCACCAGCTGCATGACCTGGCGCACCTGGTCGGCGGACAGCTTCTTGTGCTCGAACAGGCTCGCGTCCAGGTTCAGCCCGCCAGAGAAGAAGAACCCGGCCAGCGGCGCGATCTGGCTCAGGGTTTCCACCCGGCCCTGAACGTGCGGAGCGATCTTCATCAGGTAGTCGGGATTCAGCGCCCACTTCTGCACTTCGGCGGCGAAACGCTCCACCGGCAGTTCGCGCAGCCACTGGCCGTTGAGCCAGGAGAGCTTCTCCAGATCGAAGATCGGCCCACCGAGCGACACGCGGTTGACGTCGAAATGCTCGATCATCTCCGCGAGGGAGAATTTCTCGCGCTCGTCGGGCATAGACCAGCCCATGCGCCCGAGGTAATTGAGCATCGCCTCGGGAAGGAAGCCCATGCGCTCGTAGAAGGTGACCGAGGTCGGGTTCTTGCGCTTGGACAGCTTGCTCTTGTCCGGATTGCGCAGCAGCGGCATGTAGCACAGCGCCGGCTGCTCCCAGCCGAAGTATTCGTAGAGTTTGATCAGCTTGGGCGCCGACGGCAGCCACTCTTCGCCACGCAGCACGTGGGTGATGTTCATCAGGTGGTCGTCGACGACGTTGGCGAGGAAGTACGTCGGCAGGCCATCGGTTTTCATCAGCACCTGCATGTCCATGCGGTCCCATGGAATCTCGACGTTGCCGCGCAGCATGTCCGGCACCACGCAGATGCCTTCGCTGGGCACCTTCATGCGGATCACGTGGGGCTCGCCGGCGGCCAGGCGCCGCTGCACTTCCTCGTCGGAGAGCAGCAGGCCGCGTCCGTCGTAGCGCGGCGTCTCACCGCGCGCGATCTGCTCGGCGCGCATCTGGTCGAGTTCTTCCGGGGTGCAGAAGCAGTAGAAGGCATGGCCCTTCTCGACCAGCTCCAGCGCGTACTTGCGGTAGATCTCGCCGCGCTCGCTCTGCCGGTAGGGACCGTGCGGACCGCCGACGTCCGGACCCTCGTCCCACTCGATGCCGAGCCAGCGCAGGGCGTCGTAGATCTGCTGTTCGGATTCGCGGGTCGAGCGGACCTGGTCGGTGTCCTCGATGCGCAGGATGAACTGGCCGCCGTGCTGGCGCGCGAAACACAGGTTGAACAGGGCGATGTAAGCGGTGCCGACGTGCGGATCGCCAGTGGGCGACGGCGCGATGCGGGTACGGACGGTGGTCATGGCGTCTCTCGAAACGGGGGGCGGAACGGAGGGTCGATCAAAGCCGCGATGTTAACAGGCGGGCGGCGGATGGCTCCAGCAAGCGACCGTTCTCGACCGGCAGGTGGGTCATCAGGAAATCGAGGAAGGCCTTGACCTTCATCGCCTGGAAGCGCCGCGACGGATACAGCGCGTAAAGCTCGCCCATCGGCAGGCGTGCATCCGGCAGCAGCTCGATGAGTTGCCCGGAGCGGACCTCCTCTTCGCACATCATCATCGGCAGCGCCGCGATGCCGGCACCGGCCAGGGCCGCCTCGCGACCGAAGCTGATGTTGTTCGAGGAAAGCACCCGATGGCAGGGGATGTTCTGCCCGAGTATCGGCCAGTAGCGCGGGGAGTCGTGCGGCATCAGGATCGCCCGGTGAGCGGCGAGGTCAGCCTCGTTCTGCGGCGTACCGTTGAGTTCGAGATAGAGCGGGCTGGCACATAGGCGCCGGGGGTTCTCGCAGAGCATCCGCGCGACCAGGCTGGAATCCTGCGGCTGGCCGATGTGGATGACGATGTCGACGCCCTCCTCCACCGGATCGACCTGGCGCGAGGTGAGCTCGACCTCGGCGATGATCTGCGGGTTGTCGCGCATGAAAGCGCCGAGCAGGCGCCCGAGGAACAACTGGCCGAACTCGATCGGCGCGGTGATTCTCAGCAACCCGGACGGATCTTTCTGCAACTGGGTGACCGCCTGCTCGGCCTCGGCGAAGTCCAGCATGATCTGCCGGCAGCGCTCGTAGTAGGCCTGCCCGACTTCGGTCAGCCTCAGCTTGCGGGTGGTGCGGTTGAGCAGGCGAACGCCGAGGCGTTCCTCGAGCAGCGCGATGCGCCGGCTGACGGTGGATTTCTGCATGCCCAGGCTCTGCGCGGCCTGGGTGAAGCTGTGGTATTCGACGACCCGGGTAAAAATCAGCGCATCATCAAGACCCATTATTGTTCCCTATACGCAACAAATTTCGGAAGTGTAGCGGCTATATGCCATTCGGGAACACTGGTAGATTCTTCTCCCCAAATTCCAAGAATCGCCTCGAGCCCCGCCCCATGCCCGCGCAACTCAAACGCCGCCTGTTCGTTTTTCTGCTCCTCGTCGCCCTCGTCGTCGGCGCCTTCTTGGCCCACTGGTGGCTGGTCGGCCGTTTCCACGAACACACCGACAACGCCTACGTTCAAGGCGAAATCACCCGTATTTCCAGCCAGGTGAGCGCGCGCGTGGTGGACGTGCTGGTCGACGACAACCAGCAGGTGCGCAAGGGCGACCTGCTGATTCGCCTGGAGCCGGACGACTTCCAGCTGGCCCTGGAGCGCTCGCGTGCCACACTCGCCACGCGCGAGGCCGAACGTGCGCAAGCGCAGAGCCGGCTGACCCAGCAGGCCAGCCTGATCGCCGCCAGCGAAGCGGACGTCGCCGCCAGCCAGGCGACACTGGGGCGGACGCAGGTCGACCTGTCGCGTGCGCAGGCGCTGCGCAAACCCGGCTATGTCTCCGAGGAGCGCGTCACCACGCTGTCCGCCGACAGCCGCGTGGCACGCTCGCAGATGGCCAAGGCGCAGGCGGACCTCGCCGGGCAACGCCAGCAGGTGGAAGCCCTGAACGCCGACCTCAAGCGCCTCGACGCACAGATCGCCAGCGCCCGCGCCGACCTCGCCCAGGCCGAACTGAACCTCACGCGCACCGAAATCCACGCCCCGGTCTCCGGGCTGGTCGGCCAGCGTAGCGCGCGCGCCGGGCAATACACCCAGGTCGGCAGTCACCTGCTGGCGTTGGTGCCGGACGAGGCGATCTGGGTTCAGGCCAACTTCAAGGAAACCCAGATCGGCAAGATGGCGCCGGGGCAGAAAGCCGAGCTGACCTTCGACAGCTTTCCCGATACGCCCATCGAAGGCCGCCTGCAGAGCCTGTTCGCCGCCTCCGGCGCGCAGTTCAGCCTGCTGCCGCCGGACAACGCCACCGGCAACTTCACCAAGGTGGTGCAGCGTATCCCGGTGAAGATCGCCATTCCCGCCGACAATCCGCTCAAGGGACGCATCCGCCCGGGCATGTCGGTGGAGGTCGACGTCAGCCTCCAGGCCGCCGAATAGCGTGGCCGGCGATCAACTGATCCGGCCGACCGACGAGCCCAGCCGGCGCGACTGGATCGCCGTGATGAGCGCCATGCTCGGCGCCTTCATGGCGGTGCTCGACATCCAGATCACCAACTCCTCGCTCAAGGACATCCAGGGCGCGCTGTCCGCCACCCTGGAGGAAGGCTCGTGGATCTCCACCTCCTACCTGGTGGCGGAAATCATCATGATTCCGCTCACCGCCTGGCTGGTGCAGCTGCTCTCGGCGCGGCGGCTGGCGGTGTGGGTGTCGCTGGGCTTCCTCGCCTCGTCGCTGCTCTGCTCTATGGCCTGGAACCTGGAGAGCATGATCGTCTTCCGCGCACTGCAGGGCTTCACCGGCGGCGCGCTGATCCCGCTGGCGTTCACCCTCACGCTGATCAAGCTGCCCGAACACCACCGCGCCAAGGGCATGGCGCTGTTCGCCATCACCGCCACCTTCGCGCCCTCCATCGGGCCGACGCTGGGCGGCTGGCTGACCGAGAACTGGGGCTGGGAATACATCTTCTACATCAACGTGCCACCTGGCCTGCTGATGATCGCCGGGCTGCTCTACGGGCTGGAGAAGAAGGCGCCGCACTGGGAGCTGCTGAAGACCAGCGACTACGCCGGCATCGTCACCCTGGCGATCGGCCTCGGCTGCCTGCAGGTGTTCCTCGAGGAGGGTCACCGCAAGGACTGGCTGGAGTCCTCGCTGATTGTCGGCCTGGGCTCCACCGCCCTGGTCAGCCTGATCCTGTTCGTCATCCTGCAGGTGTCGCGCCCGCATCCGCTGATCAACCTCGGCATCCTGCGCGAACGCAACTTCGGCCTGACCAGCATCGCCAGCCTCGGCATGGGCCTGGGGCTCTACGGCTCGATCTACCTGCTGCCGCTGTACCTGGCGCAGATCCAGAACTACAACGCGCTGCAGATCGGCGAAGTGATCATGTGGATGGGATTGCCGCAGTTGGTGCTGATTCCCTTCGTGCCCAAACTGATGAAGGTGATCCCGCCGAAGCTGTTGTGCGCCGCCGGTTTCGCCTTGTTCGGGTTCTCCAGCTTCGCCTCGGGCGCCCTCAATCCGGACTTCGCCGGCGACCAGTTCCATCCGATCCAGATCATCCGCGCCCTCGGCCAGCCGATGATCATGGTGACCATCTCGCTGATCGCCACCGCCTACATCCAGCCGCAGGACGCCGGCTCGGCATCCAGCCTGTTCAATATCCTGCGCAACCTCGGCGGTGCGATCGGCATCGCCCTGCTCGCCACGCTGCTGGACAGCCGCACCAAGGTCTACTTCGACTACCTGCGTGAGGCCGTGGTGCCGAGCAACCCGCAGGTCGCCGAACGCCTGAACCTGCTGACCGGACAACTCGGCAACGACACCGCGGCGCTGGGCAAGCTCAACGAGATCGTCCACCAGCAGGCGGCGATCATGGCCTACAACGACGCCTTCCACTGCGTGGGCATCGCGCTGGGCATCAGCATGATCGCGGTGCTGCTGACCCGCGCCCTGCCCAAGGGAATCCAGGGCGGCGGCGGGCATTGAGCCTCGCCAACGCGGGTTGCAACCGCCCTGCGCTTGCACCGACTTCCAGACCATCGCCGTAGGGTGGGCCTCAGCCCACCGAATACGATGTTTGGGTGCAGGCGGTGGGCTGAAGCCCACCCTACACGCTGCTGCGGATCAGACCTGCAGCAGGCGCTCGCGCAGCTTGTGGATCTCGTCGCGCATCTGCGCGGCGGCCTCGAACTCGAGGTCGCGGGCCAACTGCATCATCTTTTCTTCCAGCGTGCGGATGCGCTTGTTGATCTCGCTCGGTGAGCGCAGCTCGTTTTCGTAGCGCGCGCTTTCCTCTGCGGCCTTGGCTTCGCCGCGACGCTTCTTGCTGCGCGATCCCGGCACCGTGGCGCCCTCGAGGATGTCCTGAACGTCCTTGGTCACCCCGCGCGGGACGATGCCGTTGGCTTCGTTGAAGGCGATCTGCTTGTTGCGCCGGCGCTCGGTCTCGTCGATGGCGCGCTGCATCGAGCCGGTGACGTTGTCGGCGTAGAGAATCGCCCGGCCGTTGAGGTTGCGCGCGGCGCGGCCGATGGTCTGGATCAGCGAGCGCTCGGAACGCAGGAAGCCTTCCTTGTCGGCGTCGAGGATCGCCACCAGCGACACCTCGGGCATGTCCAGGCCCTCGCGCAGCAGGTTGATCCCCACCAGCACGTCGAAGGTGCCGATGCGCAGGTCGCGGATGATCTCCACGCGCTCCACGGTATCGATGTCCGAGTGCAGGTAGCGCACCCGCACGCCATGGTCGGCGAGGTAGTCGGTGAGGTCTTCGGCCATCCGCTTGGTCAGGGTGGTGACCAGCACGCGCTCGCCGATGGCGACGTTCTTGGTGATTTCCGAAAGCAGGTCGTCGACCTGGGTGGTCGCCTTGCGGATCTCTATCTGCGGGTCGACCAGCCCGGTCGGCCGCACCACCTGCTCGATCACCCGCCCGGCATGCTCCGCCTCGTAAGGCCCGGGCGTGGCGGAAACGAAGATGGTCTGCGGGCTGATCGCCTCCCACTCGTCGAAGCGCAGCGGCCGGTTGTCCAGCGCCGACGGCAGGCGGAAGCCGTACTCGACCAGGGTTTCCTTGCGCGAACGGTCGCCTTTGTACATGGCGCCGACCTGCGGCACGCTGACGTGGGACTCGTCGATCACCAGCAGCGCGTCGGCCGGCAGGTAGTCGAAAAGAGTCGGCGGCGCCTCGCCAGGACCGCGCCCGGAGAGGTAGCGCGAGTAGTTTTCGATGCCGTTGCAGTAGCCCAGCTCGAGGATCATCTCCAGGTCGAAGCGGGTGCGCTGCTCCAGCCGTTGCGCCTCCACCAGCTTGTGGTTCTCGCGCAGGTAATCCAGGCGCTGCTTGAGCTCGGCCTTGATGTTCTCCACCGCGCCCAGCAGCGTGTCACGCGGCGTGGCGTAGTGGGTCTTGGGGAAGAAGGTGAAGCGCGCCAGCTTGCGGATCACCTCGCCGGTCAGCGGATCGAAGGCCGACAGGTTCTCCACCTCGTCGTCGAACAGCTCGATGCGCACCGCCTCGAGGTCCGATTCCGCCGGGAATACGTCGATCACGTCGCCGCGCACGCGGAAGGTGGCGCGGGCGAAGTCCATCTCGTTGCGCGTGTACTGCAGCTCGGTGAGCCGACGCAGCAGCTCGCGCTGGTCGAGTTTGTCGCCCCGGTCGACGTGCAGGACCATCTTCAGGTAGGTCTCGGGGCTGCCCAGACCGTAGATGCACGACACCGTGGTGACGATGATCGCGTCGGAACGCTGGATCAGCGCCTTGGTCGCAGACAGGCGCATCTGCTCGATGTGGTCGTTGATCGAGGAGTCCTTCTCGATGTAGGTGTCCGACGACGGCACGTAGGCCTCGGGCTGGTAGTAGTCGTAGTAGGAAACGAAGTACTCCACCGCGTTGTTCGGGAAGAACGCCTTGAACTCGCCGTACAGCTGCGCGGCCAGGGTCTTGTTCGGCGCCAGCACCATGGTCGGTCGCTTCACCTGGGCGATCACGTTGGCGATGCTGAACGTCTTGCCGGAGCCGGTCACCCCAAGCAGGGTCTGGTGCGACAGACCGGCCTCGATGCCTTCGACCATCTGTCGGATCGCCTCGGGCTGGTCGCCAGCGGGCTGAAAGCGGGTAACCAGTTGGAACTCGGACATGTGGACCTCGAAGCGGGTGGAAGCGAAACGCGCGAAGGTGACGACGATCACCCTGCAGAGGGAAATTTCCCCGAGAACGGCCGTCGATGATATCGCGGGTAGCGGACTCGGCCGCTATAATACCGCCCCGTTTGCGCCTTCCTCAGCGCCTGACGGCAAGGGGGCGCACCGACTATAGCCCTCTTCCCTTCGAGCTCCCCGACCATGAGTTTGTTCTCCGCTGTAGAAATGGCACCGCGCGACCCGATCCTCGGCCTGAACGAGGCGTTCAACGCGGACACCCGAAGCACCAAGGTCAACCTCGGTGTCGGCGTCTACACCAACGAAGAGGGACGAATTCCGCTGCTGCGCGCCGTCGCCGAAGCGGAGAAGGCCCGCATCGCCGCCCACGCGCCGCGCGGCTACCTGCCGATCGACGGCATCGCCGCCTACGACAAGGCCGTGCAGAAGATGCTCTTCGGCGCCGACTCCGCCCTGTTCGCCGAAGGCCGCGTGGTCACCGCCCAGGCCCTCGGCGGCACCGGCGCGCTGAAGGTCGGCGCCGACTTCATCAAGCGCCTGCTGCCCGACGCCTTGGTGGCGATCAGCGACCCGAGCTGGGAAAACCACCGCGCGCTGTTCGAATCCGCCGGCTTCCCGGTGCAGAACTACCGCTACTACGATGCCGCCAGCCATGGCGTCGACCGCGCCGGTTTGCTCGCCGACCTGAAGGCCCTGCCGGCGCGTTCGGTCGTCGTGCTGCACGCCTGCTGCCACAACCCGACCGGCGTCGACCTGCAGCTGGAAGACTGGAAAGCCGTGCTCGAGGTGCTGCGCGAGCGCGAGCACGTGCCCTTCCTCGACATCGCCTACCAGGGCTTCGGCGACGGCATCGACCAAGACGCCGAAGCCGTGCGCCTGTTCGCCGAGTCCGGCCTGGCGTTCTTCGTCTCCAGCTCCTTCTCGAAATCCTTCTCGCTGTACGGCGAGCGCGTCGGCGCGCTGTCCATCGTCACCGGCACGAAAGACGAAGCCGCACGCGTGCTCTCGCAGCTCAAGCGGGTGATCCGCACCAACTACTCCAACCCGCCGACCCACGGCGCCAGCGTCGTCGCCGCCGTGCTCGACAGCCCCGAGCTGCGCGCGCTGTGGGAAGAGGAACTGGGCGAGATGCGCGAGCGTATCCGCGGCATGCGCGTGGCACTGGTCGATCAGCTGGGTGCCCTGGGCGCCACGCGCGACTTCAGCTTCGTCGCCCGCCAGCGCGGCATGTTTTCCTACTCCGGGTTGACCAGCGAGCAGGTCGAGCGCCTGCGCAGCGAGTTCGGCATCTACGCCGTCGGCACCGGCCGCATCTGCGTCGCTGCCCTCAACCACGGCAACCTCGGCGCCGTGACCCAGGCCATCGCCAAGGTCCTCTGAAGCGTCGCCGGCAGCTTGCGCACGCGCGCAGGCTGCCGACCGACTCAGTCATCGCCCGGCGCTTTGCAGTAGTTGACTTCTTCTTCGTAATCAGTAGGATGCGCGTCGTTATTCCGCGATAGCTCAGTCGGTAGAGCAAATGACTGTTAATCATTGGGTCCCTGGTTCGAGTCCAGGTCGCGGAGCCAAATTCGAAAGCCTCGGTTGTACCGGGGCTTTTTTGTATCCGCCCGGACTCGCACCAGGGACTGCGTCCCCGGTTATTCGCTGACGCTCACCCCTTCGGGGCCGCGCTGAAGCGCGTTCGGCTGACGCCGTCGAGTCCAGGTCGCGGAGCCAAATTCAAAAGCCTCGGTTAATACCGGGGCTTTTTTATTGCCTGAATCTGGACACTCACCAGGGACTGCGTCCCAGGTTATTCGCTGACGCTCACCCCTTCGGGGCCGCGCTTTGCTCCCCTCTCCCATTCATGGGAGAGGGGCCGGGGGTGAGGGCTGCGGAAACACGCGAAGCCCAAGCGAACACCATGGCGCCTCCGACCGCCCAAACGAAAAAAGCCCCGGGCAACACGCCCGGGGCTTTTCCTTTACCACTATCCCTTCACAGCGTGATCCGCGTCCCCAGCACCTCGAGAAACTTCGCCAGCCACGCCGGGTGGGCGGGCCAGGCCGGGGCGCTGACCAGGTTGCCCTGTACGTGAGCCTGGTCCACCGGGATGTCGATGTACTCGCCGCCCGCCAGGCGCACCTCCGGCGCGCAGGCCGGATAGGCGCTGCAGGCGCGGCCTTCGAGCACGCCGGCGGCGGCGAGCAGCTGGGCGCCGTGGCAGACGGCGGCGATCGGCTTCTTCGCGGCATCGAAGGCACGCACCAGTTCCAGCACCTTGGCGTTCAAGCGCAGGTACTCAGGCGCACGGCCACCGGGGATCACCAGCGCGTCGTAATCCTCGGCACGCACGGAGGCGAAATCCGCATTCAGCGCGAACAGGTGACCGGGCTTCTCGCTGTAGGTCTGGTCGCCCTCGAAATCGTGGATCGCGGTGCGCACGGTCTGCCCCGCCTTCTTGTCCGGACAGACCGCGTGGACGCTGTGGCCGACCATGGTCAGCGCCTGGAACGGCACCATGGTCTCGTAATCTTCGACGTAATCGCCGACCAGCATGAGGATCTTCTTGGCAGCCATGAGCACTCTCCTGAGGGTTGAACAGCAGCGCTACCAGCCTAGTTGGCGAACGGCCGATACGCGCGGTTTGGATCATCGAAGCGCGTTCAGCGGCGCCGGTCGAGAAGATTCACCACCAGTCGATCGATCCAGCCCCACAGCCGCTGGTAGAGCCGCTTGAGCAGTGGTCGCGCCCGCCAGTCTTCGAGGGTGATCTCGCGGCTCTCGGCGAAATCGGCGATGAAGCACTCCTCGGCCTCGCGGGTCAGCGTGCGGTCGAAGGTCTCCACATTGGCTTCGAGGTTCCAGCGCAGGTTCCAGTGATCGAAGTTGCATGAACCGACGCTGACCCAGCCGTCCACCAGCACCAGTTTCATGTGCAGGAAACGCGGCTGGTACTCGAAGATGCGCACCCCGGCGCGCAGCAGCCGCGCGTAGTAGCGCTGACCGGCGAAGCGGATCGGCGGATGGTCGGTGTTGCGACTGGTCAGCAGCAGGCGCACATCGACGCCGCGGCGCGCGGCTTTCATCAGCAGGCGGCGGACTTTCCAGGTCGGCAGGAAATACGGGGTCGCCAGCCAGATGCGTTCCCTGGACTGGTTGAGGCTGCGGATCAGCGCGCGGAGGATGTCCCGATGCTGGCGCGCCGCGGCGTAGGCCACGCGGCCCATGCCGTCGCCGAGGCTCGGGCTGGGCGGAATGCGCGCAGGCTGCAGCGGGTCGCTCGGCCACCAGAAGCGGCGCTCGCCGCAGCGGGCCCACTGGTAGGCGAACAAGGCCCGCCAGTCCTGCATCAGCGGGCCTTCGATCTCCACCATCACCTCATGCCAGGGCAGTTCCGCGATGTCCGGGTTCCAGAACTCGTCAGTGGCCCCGGTGCCGCCGACGAACGCCAGGTGCTCGTCCACCAGCAGCAGCTTGCGGTGATCGCGAAACAGGTTGCGCACGCCGCGCTGCCAGCGCAGCGGGTTGTACAGGCGCAGCTCGATGCCGGCCGCCTCGATCTGTGCGCGGGCCGCGCTGCCCAGTTTCAGGCTGCCGAACCCGTCGAACAGGCAGCGCACCCGGACACCGCGCGCCGCCGCGCCGACCAGCGCCTCGATCAGCCGCTGAACGCACACGCCGTCCTCGACCAGATACAGCTCGAGGTCGACACGGGTTTGCGCCGCGGCGATGACCTCGAGCATGCGCGGGAAGAAGACCGGCCCATCGACCAGCAGGGCGAACCGGTTGCCGCCGCGCCAGGGGAATACCGCGCCGTCCTGCATCACGCTGGACGCGCTGCCGCGACGGGACTGGCCGGATTGGAGCGGGAAAACGACGGGCGCATGCAAATTCCTGTTTCGGTGCGCGGTTACACGCAGCGGCCGGAGGTGTGCCGCATCAGGGGTGCCACTGGAAGGTGAGCACCGCGAACACCGGGACTTCCGGGGTGATATCGGGGACCGCGGAAATCTCCTTGAGACGCTGCAGCCCCTCGACCAGATCGAAGTCTACGGCCTTGAGCAGGACCGGTTCCAGCGTGCTGACCTGCATGTTGTGCTCGCCGATGCGGCTGACCAGGACCTCGGCCTTCAGCCGGCGTTCCTGGCCGTGCAGGCTGAGCTTGAATTCGAGGGTGTCGATCTTCGACGCGCCGACCGCGAGCGCTTCCCAGGTCGAAAGGTCGACCTGGCTGCTGACCTGCGCGTCGCTGAACTGGGCGATCTGGAACAGGTCGTTGCGCATGCGTTCGTCCCGCAGCGCCAGACCACTGTCGAGGCCGCTGAACGGCACCATGATGCGCACGCCGCCCTGCGCATCGACCACGCCGGTGAGACCGGTGAAACGCTGCACCTCGGCGCTGTCGCCGCGTTTTACCGAGACGAAGCTGATCCGCGAGTAGTCGGTCTGCAGTTGCCAGTCGGCCATCGCCAACGGGCTGAGGAAGAACGCGAGCAAGAGCGTCAGACAGCGCATGGAACCTCCGCGAGGCGGCCGCCACACCGCCTGCCCAGGTGACGCGACCATCCGTGATTGGTTGATCTCGGCCGCCAGGGCCTGGCACCGGAAACGGCGCCGACAGGCGACGGAACGCCCGGCGCGGGCGCAGCGGCCTGACGTCGAACGCAGGTATAGGCAGGGCAATGCGCCGCGGAGTTCCCCGCTGCCTTTGCATGGCAACGGGAAATCGCGACGATCAACGGAGGGGAATGACGCGAGGTGCGGCGCTTACTTCGGAATGCGGTAGTCGTTCGGGCCCATGAGATCAATGCCGCATTCGAGCTTCTCGATCCAGTCGAGGAACGCGCCGACCATCGCCTTGCCGACGAAGGGCTGGCCGTGCTGCGGAACGATCATTTCCAGGTCCGGAATGCCGCGCACCATCTGCGCCCAGAGCTTGCAGGCCTTGTTGCTGGCCATGTAGCGGCGATGGAATCCTTCCATGTGCGGCACGTGGGCGGCGAAGTCCCGCACCGGGCTGGCGTCGTCGACCATCGAGGCGCCCATGTCGCCGGAGAAGAGGATCTTGCTCACCGGATCGTAGATCTGGAAGTTGCCCACCGAGTGCAGGAAATGCGCCGGCACCGCCTTCAGCAGGCTGCGCCCCAGCGGGATCGCCTGGCCGGCGTCGGGCAGCGCGATGATCCGGTCGTAGGTGGAAATGCCGTGGCTGATGGCCAGGTAGTTGGCCGTCAGGTGCGGCAGGAAGCGCGCCCAGAGCTTGGAGCAGATCACCTTGGCGCGGGTGTGCAGCAGCCACTTGTCCAGCGAGGCGATGATGTCCGGGTCCTGGTGCGAGGCGAAGATGTAGGTGAGTTCCTGCAGATCGATGCGCTTGGAGAGTTCCAGCGACAGCGGCGTGTAGGTCAGATCGCCGCCCGGATCGAGCAGCAGGTACTGTTCGTGATCGGTGATCAGGAACTGGTTGGACTGGACGCCGTCTCCCGTGACGAGATCGTCGAACATCATGCATTGGTGGGTGCCGTTGTCGAACAGCACGATGGGTTCGCGTCGCATGGAAACCTCGTCGTAGAGTGCGCCGCGACCTTAACCGGCGTGACGCTTTGCCCCACTGACTTGTGTCAAGCCGCGTGCCACGGGGCTTTCGACGCCGGGACTCAAGCGACGAAAACGCCTCGTGTCGGGTCGACCGCATGCGGCAAGTTCTGAATCACCGTTCGTAAGCCTGACTTAATCTTGCGCGCAAAATAATAGCAGTCTGCCATCACGCCCTGTAGTCTGTGCCCATGCGCTGGGGCATTACGCCCGTCCGGAGCCGCACGTCCCACGGAAGGGGAATCGCACCACTACCCCCGAATCGGATGAAGTCACCGATGACACGTCGCAACCTGGCACTCCTGCTGGCATTCGCCAGCTTCAGCACCGTCGTATCGGCAGGCGGTCTGGTGGCGGGCGCGCTCAACATCGGCATCACCCTGCAGGCCAGCTGTGAAGTCGGCGCCCGGGTCACGAAGGACGGTTACCAGGTGCAAAACCACGACTGCGCGGGCGCCAGCCGTTTTCGCGTGATGCAGCAGGTGGGCAGCAACCGCAGCGCCTTCGATCTGCTGCCCCGATCCACCCTCACCCTCGCGGCCGACAAGACGCCGACCGTCGTCACCCTCTACTGGTAGCGCGCCGGCTCAGTAGCTGACCGTCAACACCACGTTATCGATGTAGGTTCCCACGGGCACGTTGGCCTGGGTCGGGTCGATGATCGCCTTGAATTCGAAGCTCTGGCTGCTGCCCGTTCCCACCGCGGGAAACGGCGCCGCGGTATTCACCACGGTGACGCCGTCCGGCCGGTAGATGTTGTAGCGCAGACGGTTCGCCCCGCTGGCCAGTTGTCGCCACGGCGCCTGGTAGTTCTGGCCGTTGCCGAAGCCCAGGGTGAAGCCTTCGGTGTTGGTACAGCGGACCACCACGGTCTGGGTGCGCTGGGCGAACTGCGATACCAGCGCCTGGGCGCCGAAGTCCACCGCCGCCAGCGTGCTGAGCTGGCAGGCCTTGGTGACGACCAGCTTGACGCTGATCTGGGCCAGCGCGCCGGTTCCCCAGTTGGTCGGCGTGCAGTTGAGTACGCAGGCCGTTCCGGTTGGCTGGACCACTCCGGGACTGGTGTCCCAGGTGCAAAGGTTGAGCACGCCGGACGGGCAGATCGCCCAGTACCAGCGCACCGAGACGGTCCCGGTGTAAGTGCCGGCCGGCACGTTGGCGCCGAGCTGGGTGCGCGCATAGAGCGGCACGCTGATACCCGATCCACCGATGGCCAGGAGGTTGGTGGCGCCGAGGGTGAGGGTCTGCCCGGCGAGCATGGCCTGGGTGTAGCCGCTGTCGGAGTACAGATTGAAGGGCACGCTGCCACCCTGGTCGCCGGTCAGCACCAGCGTGTTGCTGAGCAGGGTGACGCGCAGGTAGGCACCGGTCACCAGTTGCAGCGACCCGCTGCAGGTCAGCCCGCCCGCCCCCGCTGCCTGGGAGGTAGTGGTCGGCAGGGTTAGCGAACTGGTGGTTCCCAGGTTGATGTCCGAGGTCGTGGTGTTGCAGGCCGTGGCCTGTTGCAGCGTCAGGCCCATCAGCAGAAGGATCGACAGCAGCAAGCGGCAAGGGGGGGGAACTCTGTTCATGGCGCTCCGGTGGTTCGATGACAGGTCAGGGGGCCGATCTGCGCCATTTCGGCGATGTGCGGGTCGATGTCGAAACGGGCGCGGCACTGGCCAGCCTCGGGGGTCCGTACGTCCAGCTCGTTGTGCGCGGCGAGGTTCTCGAAGTAGGCCACGCCGTCCCAGCCCACCTGGCTTCTCCCGGTGCCGCCGACCAGCGTGGCCACCGCGCCCTGGGGCAGGAACGCACCGCTCTCGTCGACCAGCACGACGCTGGCGGAAAACTGCTGGCGCAGTGCGAAGGCGAGCAACGCGCCACTGCCCTCGCCCACCGCGATGAACCGCTGGGTTTCGCCGGCGACCACGTTGCTCGGCAGGTTCAGCAGATCCACCTCGTACTGGCCGCGGTAGTACGACGGCACCCAGGGCACCAGCAGATGGCCGTTGCGGTCGGTCTCGCCGATCAGCTGGTGCTCGAAGGTCACTGGCACGCCCGGGTAGCCGTCGGTGCTGACCAGCACGAAGGCATCGTCGACCCGGTTGGTGGCGAACAGGCCGCCGTCCATCGCCACCAGCGATCCGCTGGCGTCGCCCCAATGGGTCATCTCGCCGGCATCGCTGTAGGCGCCGCCCTGCAGCTGTACGCTCTGGTTGCGCCAGGTGAAGTCGGCCTGGGTGTATTCGCTGTCGCCGCTGCCGTAGCTGAGGTTCATTCCCAGGCCGCCTTCGCTGGGGGCGTTGCGGCTGTAGTTGACCCGCTGCGAATAGCGCCCGCTGCGACTGCGGTCGGTGCTGGCGCTGAGGGTCGAGAGCATGTCGAAGGGCACCACCACCTGCGCCTGGGCGGCGTAGCCGTCCTCGTCCAGCACGCGATTGAGCGATACGTAGAAGCTGATGTTCCTCCACAGCGTGCGCGACCAGGACAGGTTGATCAGCCGGGTGCTGTTGCCGTCCTGCGCCAGGTTGGCGAAGTAGCCGATGCCGACCGAGCCGAGCCCCGACGGGCTGAAGGTCAGGGTCACCTGGTCGCTGCGCTTGAGCAGGAAGTTGTCCAGCGGACGCGCGTCCAGCGCCTCGACCACGCTCAGGTCGGCGAAGCCGCGGGTGCGTTCGATGCGCTGCGCCGAGACGCCGAACAGGCGCGAGAAATAGCTGTAGCCGAGGCTGTACTGCTGGCCGCTGTCGGTGTAGTGGCTCTGGCTGAACGAGGAAGTGACGCTGCCGAAGGTGCCGACCGAGAAGGTGCTGCCGATGCCGGTCAGCCGGAAGCCGCTGGCGGCTTCCGCGTGGCTTTCCAGGGTGATCCGGTCGTTGAGGCCGTAGCGGAAGGTGCCGCTGCCGGCATAGCGACCGTAGGAGAAGTTCTCCAGTCCGTAGTTCTGCCGCAGCCGACCGAGGGACAGCGAATAGTCGGTCAGGCCCTTCTGCAGCAGGGTGTTGGTGACGTAGAACGGCACCGTGGTCGCCACCTGGCGTCCCAGCGCGTCGGTGGTCACCACGGTGGCCTGACCGGCGCCGCTGATCACCGGCGCGCTGTTGAAGGTGAACGGCCCCGGCTTGAGGGTCTCGCTGCTGACCCGGGTATTGTCGATGAACAGGTCGACGGTGCTCGGCACCGAAGCGTCCCCGGAGAAGCGCGGCATCGGATAGGTGATCAGGTCCGGACGCAGGGCGAAGTTGCGCGACAGCTGTACGCCGCCCAGGCGCACCGCGCTGTTCCAGGTCAGCGCACCGCTGACCACGTCGCCCGCGGCATAGCTGAGCAGGCGTTGCTGATCGTTGAAGCGCCAGTAGCTGTCGTAGCGGTAGTAACCGTCGAGATCGCCGACACCGCCGAAGCTGCGCCGATAGACGCCGCTGTTGGAGAACACGCCCTTTTCGCCGAACACCCGCTGCTCGGTGAAGGCGCTGGCCAGCGCACTGCCGCCGTCGGTATTGCTGTAATAGACGTCGTAGTTGAACAGCGCGCCAAGCGAGGTGACGGCCTCGATCCGGTCGCCGCCATTGGCCACGCCGATCTGCTGGCGCGGCAGCCATTCGATCGGCACGTCCAGCCTGAGCTGCTGCATTTCCTGTTCGTAGGTGCTGCGCACACCGGCGAGGCTGTCCAGCTCGACGGGGTCGGCGCCCTCGGCATCGAGCTTGAGGCCGGCGGCGATCAGGTCACGCCGCGCCACGAGGTAGTGCTCCCCGACGGCCTGCACCTCGATGATCTGCCCGGTCGGCAGCTCGTTGAGCACCAGCTCGAGGAACAGCTGCATCGGTTCCTCGTCCGCCGACGCAGCCGTGCCGGCGATGCACAGGCACAGCAGCAGCGATCGACGACACGCCCGCAAAGCACTCCATATCCGCCCCCGCACGCTGGCCCTTCCCGCTACTGAGCACCGATGGTCTGCGGATCGCTGCGCTCGTTCACCCGTGCCTCGAGGGTGAACGCGCCGGGCTGCACGCCCTCCGGCATCACCCAGCGCATGTCGGCGCCGGGCAGCACGTAACCGAGCAGCCCCTCGGCAACCGGCACCGCCTTGCCGCCCTGGACCAGGCGAACCTCGGACAGCCGCGCGTGAACGCTGCCGGCGTTGTGCAGACGTAACCAGCGGCGGCCACCCTCGCTCTCCACGCGATAGCTCAGGGCCACAGCGGCCGCCTTGTCATCGGCGATGGCGGCGCCGTCCTTCGGCGCGGCCAGGCCGGCGCCGTAGACGAACAGGGGCACCGAGTAACGCATCTGGAACTGCACGCCGGCCTTGTCGCCCTGGGGGCCGTCTTCCGGGATCAGCTCGTCCACCAGCACGCGGTACGCCTGCTCGACGCCCGGCGGCGCGGGCTGCCGGCGAATGAGCCGGATCAACTGACGCTTGCCCGGCTCAACGCTGATGATCGGCGGACTCGCGACGACGCCCTGCTGCGCGCCGAGCTGGTCGGCGAAACTCTGCTGCTTCCAGTCGAGTACGCGCGTCTGCAGCTTCACCGACGCGTCCCCACGGTTTTCCAGCCACAGCGCGACACCGCTGCCCTCGCCCTCGATGACCGGGTTGATCGGCCAGATTAGCACCGAGGTGGCGGCCTGCGCGCTGCCCAGCAGACCGGCGAAACCCAGCACGCCGAGCAGGCGGCGGAAGATACGGAAATGACGGGAGGAACGGGCATCGGGCATGGGAAGGTTCGTTCTCAGTAGGTGACAGTCACGGTCACGACGTCGGAATAGAGACCGGCCGAAGGTAACGGGCTGCTGGCGAACAGACGTGCGTACACCGGCAGGGACAGCGTGCCGCCGGCGGGAAAGGTCATGCTCAACGGCGTCCCGCTGTTCTGGTCGCCCCACACCGTGGCGTACGAGGCGTCTTGATATAACTGATAGCGTAGTCGCTCACTGCCTTTAGCCATGTAGCGCGCACCCGAGGCCGCATTCGCTCCGCTGTTCAGCGAGATGGTCAGCGCGGTGCCGGGTGTGCATTGCAGCTGGATCGAGCCACCGCTGACGGTGCTCGCCACCTTGACGTCGGCGCCCAGGCTGGCCAGCTGGCCGAAGTCGATGCTGCCGAAACTGGTGGCGTCGGTGCTGCCGCCACCGAGCACGCAGCCGGCCTGCACCGAGGCGCTGAGCTGAAAGCTGGCGGTGAGGGTCAGCTCGTTGCTGCCGGTATCGGCCGACACCACGCCAGGCATGCCCGCCAGGGCCGCCGGCAGGCAGGCCAGGCACAGGCGTGCGCGAAACCCCAGGCGGTATTTCACCAACTGATCGTCACGGTCAGGGTGTCGGTATAGACGCCGGCCAGCGGCACGGCCTGCGCCGGGACGCGCCCGTACACCGGCAGCCACTGGTCCTGGCCGTTGCCGGTGCGGCTGACGCCGGCGCTGTCGTTCCACACGGTGGTGAAGGTGGCGTCGGTGTAGAGGTTGTAGCCGAGGGTCTTCGCACCGGGGCCGGTCATCCTGCGATTGGCCACCGAGCCGGAACCGCCGGCGCTGATCAGCACGCGGTACGGCGTGTTGTTCAGGCAATTGACGCGCAATGCGCCGGAACCGGCCTGGCCGACCATGCTGACCGCCGAGTCCAGGGTCAGGTAGGTGCCAAAATTGAGGGTACCGAAGGAGATCGTTCCCGAGACGCTGCTTCCTGCCGTGCAGGCGGGCAGCAGGGTGGCCTGCACGCCGAGGGTGGCGGTCTTGCTGGCGGCGTGGCTCGCGTAGGAGCCGCCGAGCAGCGCCGCGAAGAGCGCGGCGCGCAGCAAGAAGTGCCAGGCCATGGTCGAGTGCTCCGCAGGCGGGCGTGGAATTACCAGGCGACCGTGACTTGTACGGTGTCCAGGTAGGTGCCCGGCGACGGGGTGGTCTGCGCCGGAACGCGACCGTAGACGACCAGCTCGCTGTTGTTGCCGGTGCCGACGCCGGCCAGCGTGGTGCCGCCGTTGCTCCCGTTGCCCCAGGCCTGGCTGCGGCTGGTGTCCTGGTAAAGCTCGTAGTTCACGAACTCGCCGTTGTGCTGCATACGGCGCTGGTTGCCGCTGGCGTTCTGGCCGGAGTCGAGGGCGACGCTGTAGGCGGTGCCCTGGCTGCACTTGACGCCGAAGGAGCTGCCACCGCCCGAGCCGACCGAGCGACCGTTGACGATGTTGGCGAGGTCGGCGTAGCTGCCGAAGGTCAGGTTGCCGAAGGCGTTGTTGGAACCGTCATTGGTACCGTTGGTGACGGTGCAACCGCTACCGACGGTGATCTGCACATTCATCTGGCCTTGCAGGGAGCCTGCGGCGAGGGCGGAACCGGCAGAGAGGGAGGCAATTACGAGGGCGGCGCCGGCGATGATTTTCTTGGACAGCATCTTCATTCTCCTTGGCGTACCTGGAGAGAGGTAGGTTCACGAGGCGCTGCCCATCAGCTGCGATGCACGTCGTTGTGTCGGTACGCTTGGGGTGAATTTTATTGACGCCGGTCAACCGCCGAAATTGGGTAAACCCCTACGAGCCCCCTAAGGCCGCGCCCTAAGGGTCCTAAGGTGGCGCTTTGCCAGCCTTCTGCTCAGGCGTTCGCCAGGGCCTTTTCCAGGCGTCTGGCGCGGGCCTTGGCGGCCAGATCGAGCAACCCCGCGTCCCGCTGCCAGAGGGCGGACCACAGGGAAGGCCCCGCCGCGAAGGCTGCATCGAGTTCGCCGCGCAGGGCATCCATCTGCGCGAAAAGGCCGGCGAGCAGGAGGTGCGTCGCCGAGGCGCGCGCGCACAACCGTCCGACTTCGGCGCAACCGGCGAGCAGTGCCAGCAAACGCAGGCGCAACGCCTGCGGCCAGTCGCATTCCATGCCGACGCCGTAGACCCAGGCCAGCACCGCACTCAGCACATGGATGTCTTCGAGGGTGCGGAACGGCTTCGTGTAGTCGTCCCAGCCATCGCCGGCCAGGCGTTGGCACTGCGCGCCCTGCAGGTGCAGCCGGCCATGGGCGATGTCGGGCATCAGTGGCAGCGCCGGCAGTTTTTCCACGCGCACGCCGGGTGCGCCGTTGCGCACCACGCACAGCGCCAGTCGCGGGGACGCGCCCGGCGCTTCGTCGCGCGCGGCGACCAGCAGCCAGTCGGCGGCATCGGCGGCGGTGACGAAATCCTTGCGCCCGTCCAGCAGCAAACCGTCCAGGCGCGTCTGCATGTCCGCCGGCCGGGTGCTGCGCTGCTCGGTCACGCACAGCGCGCCGAGGCTGGCCGGCGCCGATGGCCAGAGCACGCGAAGCGCAGCCTGGTAGCCACCGAGAAACGCCAGCCCGGGCGTCGCCGCCAAGCGTCCGGCGAGCATCGCCAGCTCCATCGGCGAGCCTTCGCCCGCCCGCTGCAGCAGGGCGTCGTACCAGTCGTCCAGGGCCAGGTCGGCGGGCAGCCGATCGAGCGAACCAAGCAGGGGCTGCCAGGGCATAGCGATGTCCTCGGTGGGCGTCATGCAAGTGTCACCGAACCGTCATCCGGTCGACACCACGGGTACCTAGCCTGAGCTTGCCCAACATTACCGACCGGCCGCAACCCGCTGCCCCCGGAGGCTTGCCATGACGCAACTCGCCCTTGAACGCGAAACCCGCCACGCCCGTCGCCTGCAAGCCGAACGCCTGGTCGGCCGGCGAGCCCTGCAGGAGGCGCAGTCGCTGCGCTTTCGGGTATTCAGCGCCGAGTTCGACGCGCAACTGGACGGCGCCGACGCCGGCCTGGACAGCGACGAGTTCGACCGGCACTGCAGCCACATCGGCGTGCGCGACCTGCAAAGCGGCGAGCTGGTCGCCACCACCCGGCTGCTCGACCACCGTGCCGCCGCCCGCCTGGGGCGCTTCTACAGCGAGAAGGAATTCAAGCTGCACGGTCTGGACGGCCTGCAAGGTCCGCTGCTGGAAATCGGCCGCACCTGCGTCGATCCGCGCTACCGCAACGGCGGCACCATCGCCGTGCTCTGGAGCGAGCTGGCCGAAGTGCTGAACGAAGGTGACTACCGCTACCTGATGGGCTGCGCGAGCATCTCCCTGCGCGACGGCGGCATCCAGGCCCAGGCGGTGATGCAGCGCTTGCGCGAACGCCATCTGAGCACCGAACACCTGCGCGCCGAGCCGACCAAGCCGCTGCCGCGGCTGGAGCTGCCGGACAACCTGATCGTCGAGATGCCGCCGCTGCTCAAGGCCTACATGCGCCTGGGTGCCAAGGTCTGCGGTGAACCCTGCTGGGACCCGGACTTCCAGAGCGCCGACGTTTTCGTCCTGCTCAAGCGCGACGAGCTGTGCCCGCGCTACGCCCGTCACTTCAAGGCGGCCGTCTGATGCGGGCCGCCCTGCGCTTCGCCCGGCTGTTCGCCGTGCTGGGCCTCGGCGCGGCGCTCGGCGGGCTGGTGGCCCTGCTCTGCGCCCTTACCCGACGCGAGTTGCTGCCGCTGCGCCAGCGTCTGACACGGCGGTTCCTCGCCCACCTGGGGCGCGCGCTGCCGTTTCGCCTGCGCATCGAGGGCGCGCCGCCGCGGCAGCCGATGCTGTGGGTCAGCAACCACGTTTCCTGGGCCGACATCCCGCTGATCGGCGGATTGGCGCCGCTGTCCTTCCTGTCCAAGTCCGACGTGCGCCACTGGCCACTCGCCGGCTGGCTGGCGCAGCAGGCCGGCACCCTGTTCATTCGCCGTGGAGCCGGCGACAGCGGCGCGCTGAGCCAGTCGATGGCGCACCGGCTGCGGCGTGGCCTGCCGGTGCTGGTTTTCCCCGAGGGCACCAGCAGCGACGGCGCCAGCGTGCGGCACTTCCACGGGCGCATGCTCGGCGCCGCCATCGAGGCCCAACGGCCGCTGCAACCGCTGGCGATCAGCTACCTGCGCGACGGTGAGCGCGATCCGCTGGCGCCCTTCGTCGGCGACGACGAGCTGGTGAGGCACCTGCGTCGCCTGTTCGCCGGCGAGATCGCCGAGGTGCGCATCCAGTTCCTCGAACCCATCGCCAGCCTGGGCCGCAGCCGCTCGCAACTGGCCGACCAGGCGCGCGCCTGCATCGAACGCGCGCTCTACGGGGAATCCGAGGCTGCACGGGCCGCCTGAGCCGGCGCCAGCAAAAAGCCCCTGGACGATCACTCGGCCAGGGGCTTTTTCATTCATGGTCGCTTAGCTGCGCGGTGGCACGCAGAGGATGTCACAGTCGAGCCCGCGCAGAAGCTCCACCGCGACGCTGCCGTGCATGTGGTTGTCCGAGGTTTCCCGCCCGGGCGTGCCGATCGCCAGCAACTGCGGCTGAACCTCCAGCGGCAGGCGGCTTACGATCGCCAGCGGTTCCTCCCCGGCCACCAGCAACTGGTAGTCGTCGAACTCGACATGCTGGCCGCGGAAGAACTGGCGCAACGCCTGGCGCGCCTGCGCCTCGGCGCCCTCGCCCGGCACGAAGGCATGCAGCACCATCGGATGCAGCGCCTCCAGCAGCCCCAGCGCGCGCGTCGTGCGCAGCACGTCCGCCGAGCGCGGCGACAGGTCGAGTGCCAGCAGCAACCGTTCGTAGGGCGCATTCGCGCTGCCGACCCGCAGTACCGGGATCGGGCTGCTGCGAATCACCCGCTCGCTGGTACTGCCGAGGAACAGCTGCCGCAGTGCCAGGCGACGGTGCGTGCCCACCAGCAACACCTCGGCGGACAACCCGCGGGCGACCTCGATGATGGTTTCCTCGACATTGCCACTGGCGACCATTACGCGCGGCCACTGGCCGGCGACCTCGGCCAGTTTCTCCGCCTTGGCCAGCAGCAGGTCGTTGACCTGGCTGACCACCCGTTCGACCAGCACCGACGGCACGTCGTCGTCGACCACATGCAGAATCGTCCATTCGCAGCCGAAGCGGCCCGCCAGCTGCGCGGCGCGCAGCAGCGCACGGTCCGAGCGGCTGGATAGGTCCGTTGCCACCACCAATCTGTCCATGTGTTTCCTCTGTGCCTGCCTGGGTCGAGCGGCTTATTCGACCCGAGTGCCCGCGCGGGGCCGTTGATACAGGTCAGCGAAGAAAGTCGCGCTGCGGCGGGCAGGATTCAGGTGGAGGTTTGTCGCACGAAGCCGAGCAGTTCGGGGTAGAACTGCCGGAAATCGTCGCTCAACGGCTCGTACAGGTCGCTCAGCAGCGGCAGCGTGCCGGCCAGCAACTCGGGACGCGACAGGCGCCGGCTCATGCCCTGGATCACCTGGCCGAGCACGGCGAACTCGCGGTAGCTGCCGAGCCAGTCCTGCGCGGCCATGCGCGGGGCGACATAAGCCAGGCGCTCGGGCAGCGCCGGCTCCCCGGCGAGCACCCGATAGACGTGCGCGGTGAAGGCATCCAGAGGCTGCTCGGCGTAATTCGGCCAGTCACGCGCCAGGCAGTGGTCGAAGAACAGGTCGAGCAGCACACCGGCGATGCGTCGGTGTTGCAGCGGGAAGCGCTGCTTGGCCTGGCGCACCAGCGGGTGACTGTCGGTATAGGCATCGATGCGCCGATGCAGGCGGATCGATGTTTCGATGGGTTCGGGGAAGCGCCCTTCCAGCGGTCCTTTGACGAAGTCGCCGTAGAGGCTGCCGAGAAGCTGCGCCGGCTGCTCGCCGCCGAGGTGAAGGTGTGCGAGGTAATTCATCGGCCCAGTGTGCGACGCACGCTACCGGCTGTCATGTCCTGGATCGATATATTTGCATATCGCGAAATGCCGATATAAAGTTCGCCCCATCGCGATATACCGTTTTACCGGAACACCAGAGAACCCCATGGCCCTCGACCTCGACGACATCATCAAAGCGCTGGCTCACCCGGTACGCCGGGAAATCCTGCACTGGCTGAAGGACCCGCACGCGCATTTCACCGAGCAGGACCATCCGTTCGAGATGGGTGTCTGTGCCGGCAAGATCGACGCGCGCGCCGGGCTGTCGCAATCGACGATTTCCGCGCACCTGGCGACCTTGCAGCGTGCCGGCCTGATCAGCAGCAAGAAGATCGGCCAATGGAGTTTCTTCAGCCGCAACGATGCGGTGATTCGCGAATTCCTCCAGCAGTTGAGCGACGAGCTTTGAACGACTGCTAGCAGGACCTGGTCCTGCCCTGGCCCTTTGGCCACTGCCACCACTGAATTACATCAGGAGCCGGCGCATGCCTACTTCGCTTCTCGTACTCGCTTTGTCCGCGTTTGCCATCGGCACCACCGAATTCGTCATCATGGGCCTGCTGCCCGAGGTGGCCGCCGACCTGCGCGTCTCCATCCCCGGTGCCGGCTGGCTGGTCACCGGTTACGCCCTGGGTGTCGCCATCGGCGCGCCCTTCATGGCCATGGCCACGGCGCGCCTGCCGCGCAAGGGCGCCCTGCTGGTGCTGATGAGCTTCTTCATCGCCGGCAATCTGTTCTGTGCGCTGGCCGCCAACTACGACCTGCTGATGCTCGCCCGGGTAGTCACCGCGCTCTGCCACGGCGCCTTCTTCGGCATCGGTTCGGTGGTCGCCGCCAGCCTGGTGCCGGCCAACCGCCGCGCCTCCGCGGTGGCGCTGATGTTCACCGGTCTGACACTGGCCAACGTGCTCGGCGTGCCGCTGGGCACCGCGCTCGGCCAGACCGCTGGCTGGCGTTCGACCTTCTGGGCGGTGACGCTGATTGGCGTGGTGGCCCTGATCGGCCTGTGGAAAGTGCTGCCGAACAGGCACGACGAGGAAAAGACCGACCTGCGCGCCGAGCTGCGCGCACTCAGCGGCGCCGGTGTGTGGCTGGCGCTGAGCACCACGGTGCTGTTCGCCGCCTCGATGTTCGCCCTGTTCACCTACGTCGCGCCGCTGCTCGGCGAAGTCACCGGCGTGTCGCCACGCGGGGTGACCTGGACGCTGCTGCTGATCGGCCTGGGTCTCACCGTCGGTAACGTGATCGGCGGGCGTCTGGCCGACTGGCGCCTGCGCACCACGATGCTCGGCGTGTTCGCCGCGATGGCACTGGTGTCCACCGCGCTGAGCTGGACCAGCCAGGCCCTGGTGCCGACCGAAATCACCCTGTTCCTCTGGGCCGCCGCCTCCTTCGCCGCCGTGCCGGCGTTGCAGGTCAACGTGGTCGCCTTCGGCCAGGGCGCACCGAACCTGGTTTCCACCCTGAACATCGGCGCCTTCAACGTCGGCAACGCGCTGGGCGCCTGGGTCGGCGGACTGGTCATCGACCAGGGCCTCGGCCTGACCCGCGTTCCCCTGGCCGCCGCCGTACTCGCCGTGCTGGCGCTGATCGCCACGCTGATCACCTTCAGCACCGGCAAAGCCCGTCTCATGTCTGTAACCGAATGACCAACGCAACCGGAGTAACGAACATGCCTACGCTTTTCGATCCCATCAAAGTCGGCGACCTCGAGTTGCCCAACCGCATCATCATGGCGCCGCTGACCCGCTGCCGCGCCGACGCCGGCCGCGTGCCCAACGCGCTGATGGCCGAGTACTACGTGCAGCGCGCCTCGGCCGGGCTGATCATCAGCGAGGCCACCTCGGTCACGCCAATGGGCGTCGGCTACCCCGACACCCCCGGCATCTGGTCCGAGGAACAGGTCGCCGGCTGGAGCAACATCACCCAGGCCGTGCATGCCAACGGCGGACGCATCGTCCTGCAGCTGTGGCACGTCGGGCGGATTTCCGACCCGCTGTACCTCGACGGTGAACTGCCGGTGGCGCCGAGCGCGCTGAAACCGGCCGGCCACGTCAGCCTGGTGCGCCCGATGAAAGAGTTCGTCACCCCGCGCGCGCTGGAGACAGCGGAGATCGCAGGCATCGTCGAGGCCTATCGCAAGGGTGCCGAGAACGCCAAGCGCGCCGGTTTCGACGGCGTGGAAATCCACGGCGCCAACGGCTATCTGCTCGACCAGTTCCTGCAGGACTCGACCAACCAGCGCGACGACCAGTACGGCGGCTCGCTGGAAAACCGTGCCCGCCTGATGCTGGAAGTCACCGACGCGGTCCTCGGCGTCTGGGCGCCGGGCCGTGTCGGCATGCACCTGGCGCCGCGCGCCGATTCCCACGACATGGGCGACTCGAACCGCGCCGAGACCTTCGGCTACGTGGCACGCGAGCTGGGCAAGCGCGGCATCGCCTTCATCTGCGCCCGCGAGAAGGAAGCCGACGACAGCCTCGGTCCGCAACTCAAGCGCCAGTTCGGCGGCATGTACATCGCCAACGAACGCTTCACCAAGGAGCAGGCCAACGCCTGGCTGGAAAGCGGCAAGGCCGACGCGGTCGCCTTCGGCGTCCCCTTCATCGCCAACCCGGACCTGCCGGCACGCCTGGAGGCCGATGCGCCGTTGAACACGCCGCACCCGGAAACCTTCTACGGCCAGGGCCCGGTCGGCTACATCGACTACCCGCGCCTGTGAGGCATCAGCCGCAATGAAAAAGCCCCGCGATTGCGGGGCTTTTTTTGGTTCGGCGCAGGGTGGGAAAGCTAATCGTAGAGTGGGCTTCAGCCAACCGCCCCACCCCAAAAGCCACCGACGGTGGGCTGAAGCCCACCCTACCGTCGCTCATCAGCGGGCGTTGAGTTGCTGCTGCAGGTTCTGCACCTGGCTCTGCAGCGTGCTGATGTTGCGGGTCATCTGCGCGCGGAAGGCGTCGAACTCGGCGGTTGCGGGGCCGCCCTGCGCTTGCGCCGGACGGTTGTCCAGCTCGCTGCGCAGTACCAGCAGGTCCTGTTGCAGGCTGTTGATGGCCTGGCTCGGGTTCTGCTTCTTCAGCGTCTGCACATCGGCGGAAAGGCTCTTGAGCTGCGGCTCGAACTGTTCGACCTGGGTCGACAGGCTCTTCACCTGGTTGGTCAGCTTGCCCAGGTCGCCCTGGCTGCCCTTCAGGGTTTCGACGTCGCCGGCGAGGCTTTTCAGGCGACCGTCCGCGGAACTCTGCAGGGCCGCCAAGTCCTTGCTCAACTGGTCGGCGCGCTGGTCCTGGCTGGCCTGCTGGGTGACCAGCGTCTGCTGCTGTTTGCCGATGTCGGCGAGCTTGGTCTGCAACTGTTTCACCTGCAGCTTGAGCGCCTCGCTGCCGCTGGTGACGTTGGACTCGGTGGCCACCACCTTGCCGGTAATGTCCTGGATGCGCCCGGCGGCTTCCTCGCTGATCCGCGCGAAGCTTTCCTGGGTCGCCACCAGTTGCTGCTCCATCAGCGAGATCTGCTGGTAGCTCCACCAGCCCAGACCGCCGAGGGCGATGACCAGCGCCAGCACCAGCGCCCACAGCGGACCGGTGCCGCTGCGCGGCGCCTTGGCCGGGCGCTGGTTGCCGTAGCGCACCGGCTCGGGATCGACATCGCGGGCGAAATCGTCGCGGTCGCGCGCGCTGGTGGTCAGGCTGGGCACGTTGTCCAGTTCGTCGAGAGCATCGTTGCGCATGGGTCGCCTTCTGTCGCCGGTTTGCGAGGCGCGCAGTATACCGGTTCACGACCGCTGCTTCAGCGCTGAGCATCGAGTGACAAAATGCTCCGCGGGGGTGCAGTGGCATTAGGCCGCCATGGCCGCAACGCCAGGAAACACGTTGGTGGGTGATCTGGTACGCCCTTTGCTAAATGACCGGGGACGCAGCCCTGGCTTTTTTCGCCGGCGCTGCTTCGGGGGCATGAGTGAATCCTGTCGGGCTGATCGAGGGGAGCAGTTCGAGAGTTTCAACCAACGGGGGAAGCGAAATGGAACTGACCAAGACCATGGTGGACTGCATGCAGAAGCTGCGGCGCCGCCTGCGTGACGAACAGGCGGTGGACATTCGCCTGAGCCAGACCGATGCGATCACGGCGATGCTGCTCGCTTGCCAGGAATCGACCAACGAGGACACCCGTGCAATGGGCGAACAGCTCAGCAGCCTGACCGGCGTGCGGCTGAAGGCACCCGAGTTGACCGAAGAACAGCTGATCGAAAAATACACCCGCTACGCCGGCCCGCTGCGCGGCTGAGTCAGCCCGGCGTCCGGCGCCATTCCTCGCAGAACTCGTCAAGCGCCGTCCACAGGCTGGTTTTCGGCTGGTAATCCAGGTACCGCCGAGCCCGGCCGATGTCCAGCGTGTAATCCTTCGCCATCACCGCCACGCCCAGGCGGAACAAGGCTGGCTGCGGCCGACCCGGCAGCAGCCGGCAGACCGTCTCGTTGAGCGTGGCGGCGGCGTAGGCCAGCGGATAGGCGACATGCCGCGTCACCGGCGGCAACTCCAGTCGCCGCAACACGTAATTCACCACGTCCCATAACGGCAGTGGCGCGCCGTTGCTGATGTTGTACACCTTGCCCAACGCCGGCCCGGCGGCCAGCAAGGCGCTGAGCAGCGCTTCGTTGAGGTTCTGCACGCTGGTGAAATCGGCCAGGTTGAGGCCGTTGCCGATGATCGCCAGCCGGCCCCGACGCTGCATCTCGATCAGCCGGGGAAACACGCTGTTGTCGCCCGCCCCGGTGACCAGCCGCGGACGCAGCGCCAGCACCTCCAGGCCGAACTCCTCGGCGCCGAAGACCTTCTGCTCGGCGAGGTACTTGGTCTTGCCGTAGTGATCGGAGAAGCGCCGCGGAATCTCGTCCTCGCTCAGGTTGAGATGCGAATGCCCGTGGAAGCCGATCGAGGGCGAAGACAGGTGCACCAGGCGCCGCACGCGCTGCTTAAGGCAGGCTTCGACGACGTTCTCGGTGAGCGTGACGTTGCCCCGGTAGAAATCCTCGTAGCGCCCCCAGGTACCGACCGCACCGGCGCAATGCACCACCGCCTCCACATCCCCACAGAGCGCGCGCGCCAGCTGCGGATCGGCCAGATCACCCGGGATGAACTCCGCGCCCCGCGCGATCAGCGGCGCGACCGCCTCCGCGCGGCGCGCGTTGATCCGCACCGCCAGCCCCCGCTCGAGGGCGAAGCGGGCAAAGCGCCCGCCGATGAACCCGCTCGCACCCGTCACCAGAATCTTCATCTATTGCTCCTCAGCCTGCCGATAACGGCCGGCACCGCGTCGCAGGATAAGGCCGGCAGGCCGGCATGACGACAGTCCGTCAGTCGGTTCGCGGGACCAGCACCCGTTCAGCCACCCGGCACAGCTGGCGCGTCAGCTCGCCGAGCAGCGGCCCGCCGTTGTGCCAGTGGTGCCAGTACATCGGCACGTCCACCGGACGCCCCGGCACCAGTTCGCGAACCCGGCCGTCATCCAGCAGTTCACGAACCTGCAGCTCCGGCACCATGCCCCAGCCCAGCCCGCTGGAGGTCAGCCGCAGGAACCCTTCGGACGACGGGCACAGGTGATAGTTGAAGCTGCCTTCCACGCCGAGCCCCGCCAGGTAGCGATGCTGCAGCGAATCGTCCGGACCGAAGACGATCGCCGGCGCGCGAGCCAGCTCGGTGGCGCCGGCGCCCTCGGGGAAATGCCGCGCGATGAACGCCGGGCTGGCCACCGCCCGATAGCGCATGGCGCCCAGCGCGACGCTGCGCGCGCCCGCCACCGGACGCTCTGTGGCGCACACGCAGGCCGCCACCTCGCCCACGCGCATGCGCTTGAGGCCGACATCCTGGTCCTCCACCACATGCTCGAGCAGCAGACGGTGCTCGGCGCAGAACGAGGCCACGGCGTCGGCCCACCAGGTGGCCAGGCTGTCGGCGTTGATCGAGATGCGCAGGCGCTCGGCTCCGCCTCCTTCGGCAAGACCCGGCACCTGGCCCTGCACGTCGCGCTCAAGCAGGCGCACTTGCTGCACATGGTTGAGCAGGCGCCGCCCCACCTCCGTGGGGCGCGGCGGCACCGCGCGCACCAGCACCGGCTGACCGACACGCGCCTCGAGCAGCTTGATGCGCTGCGATACCGCCGACTGCGAGAGGCCGAGCAATTGCGCGGCGCGTTCGAAACCGTTCTGTTCCACCACCGCGGCGAGCGCGGCCAGAAGTTTGTAATCGAACAATCGAATTTCCTAATGATGGATTAGCATAATTCGTTTTCCTTATACCCTCGTCGCTCACAGACTCGCCACCTCTTCCTCCCCAACCAAGGACACCGCGATGTGGCAGAGCTACTTGAACGGACTGCTGATGTGCGCCGGCCTGATCCTCGCCATCGGTGCGCAGAATGCCTTCGTGCTGGCCCAGGGCCTGCGCCGCGAGCATCACTGGCCGGTCGCTCTGCTCTGCATCCTCTGCGATGCGCTGCTGATCTGTGCCGGTGTGTTCGGCCTGGCGCGCCTGCTGGTGGAAAGCCAGTCGCTGCTCGCGGTCGCGCGCTGGGGTGGCGCGGCCTTCCTGCTGTTCTATGGCAGCCAGGCACTGCACCGCGCCGTGCGTCCTCAGGCGCTGGAGCAGAGCGCGGCCAGCACCCGCCGGCCGCTCAAGGCAGTGCTGCTGGCAACGCTGGCGGTGACCCTGCTCAACCCGCACGTCTACCTGGATACGGTGCTGCTGATCGGCTCGCTCGGTGCACAGCAACCGGTGCCCGGCGCCTTCGCCATGGGCGCGGCGAGCGCCTCGCTGCTGTGGTTCTGCGCGCTGGCGGCCGGTGCGGCCTGGCTGGCGCCCTGGCTGGCACGGCCGGCGACCTGGCGGGTCCTCGACCTGGCCGTGGCGGCGATGATGTTCAGCATCGCGGCGCAGCTGATTTTCAATCCTCCGCAATGAACGCCTGGCGCCAGCCGGGGTCCACGGTGAATCGGGCGCCCTCCCGAGCAGCCTGTCAGAAGTGCCTGTCCAGAGGCCCCGGCAGCGGGTTTCCCCCTACGTTTGTTGCGTGGTTTAGGGGGTTGCCCGGTGCTATGATCCAGGCTTCGCGGCAAGTAGGAGTAGCAAGCTCCAGCCGCATTGCTGGCCGACCGTGACGGCCTGGCGCCTGCCGCAAACGACCTGACCTGATGAATCAAGGAGATAAAAATGGCTTTCGAATTGCCGCCGCTGCCTTACGAAAAAACCGCCCTCGAGCCGCACATGTCCGCCGAGACGCTGGAATACCATCACGACAAACACCACAACACCTACGTGGTGAACCTGAACAACCTGGTTCCTGGCACCGAGTTCGAAGGCAAGGACCTGGAAACCATCATCAAGACCTCGTCCGGCGGTATCTTCAACAACGCCGCCCAGGTCTGGAACCACACCTTCTTCTGGAACTGTCTGGCCCCGAACGCCGGCGGCCAGCCGACCGGTGAACTGGCAAGCGCCATCGACGCCGCCTTCGGCTCGTTCGACAAGTTCAAGGAAGAGTTCGCCAAGACCACCATCGCCACGTTCGGCTCCGGCTGGGGCTGGCTGGTGAAGAAGGCCGACGGCTCGCTGGCCATCGTCAGCACCGGTGGCGCCGGCAACCCTCTCACCTCCGGCGACACCCCGCTGCTGACCTGCGACGTATGGGAGCACGCCTACTACATCGATTACCGCAATCTGCGCCCGAAATTCGTCGAGGCGTTCTGGAACCTGGTCAACTGGGACTTCGTGGCGAAGAACTACGCCGCCTGATCCGCTGTTCCGCACCATTGGAAAACCCGGCCTCGGCCGGGTTTTTTCTTTTCCGCGACTTCTGCCTGCCGCTAACGCCGCGGAAGTATTCTCTGCTTCCTTGCATGAACTGGAGCACGTGGAGGAACCGCCCATCCGGGCATTCTCCAAACCGCCGAATGGTCCTCAAGTCCCTCGGATGCGCACCGACAAAGTGCGCATCGTGGCTTAGCCCTGGGTTCGACTGCGCCGAAAATGCGCACCTGCGCAAAAAATCCCGTTAGCCGATGCTGGCCCTTTGACTGCCACAGCGCGATTGCCAATACTCCGCTTTGTCGGACGATTTGGCATACATAAGGAATCCCCTTTTGAAGCTGGAACTCAAGAACAGCTTGTCATTGAAGTTGCTCCGAGTGGTGCTGCTGGCAGCGCTCGTGGTAGGCGTGGTGCTCAGCTGCGCGCAGATCGTGTTCGACGTCTACAAGACCCGACAGACCATCACCAGCGATGCCCAGCGCATCCTGGCGATGTTTCGCGATCCATCGACACAAGCGGTCTACAGCCTCGACCGCGAGATGGGCATGCAGGTGATCGAAGGCCTGTTCCAGCACGAAGCCGTGCGCGTCGCCTCGATCGGCAACCCCACCGAGCCGATGCTCGCCGAGCGCGAACGCGGCCTGCTCGACACCCCGACGCGGATGCTCACCGACCCGATCCTCGGCAAGGAACAGACCTTCAGCACCCGCCTGGTCGGCCGCGCGCCCTACAGCGAGTACTACGGCGACCTCAGCATTACCCTGGATACCGCGCCCTACGGCGAGAGCTTCGTCACCAACTCGGTGATCATCTTCGTCTCCGGCGTGCTGCGCGCACTGGCGATGGGCCTGGCGCTGTACCTGGTCTACCACTGGCTGTTGACCAAGCCGCTGTCGAAAATAATCGAGCACCTCACCAACATCAATCCGGACCGCCCCAGCCAGCACAAGCTGCCGATGCTCAAGGGCAACGAGAAGAACGAACTGGGCCTGTGGATTCACACCGCCAACGAGCTGCTCTCCTCGATCGAACGCAACACCAACCTGCGCCATGAGGCGGAAAACAGCCTGTTGCGCATGTCCCAGTACGACTTCCTCACCGGGCTGCCGAATCGCCAGCAGCTGCAGGGCCAGCTGGACCAGATCCTCGAGGACGCCGGACGCCGGCAACGCCGGGTAGCGGTACTCTGCGTCGGCCTGGACGACTTCAAGGGAATCAACGAACAGTTCAGCTACCAGACCGGCGACCACCTGCTGCTGGCCCTGGCCGACCGCCTGCGCAGCCACAGCGGACGGCTCGGCACCCTGGCGCGGCTGGGCGGCGACCAGTTCGCCCTGGTCCAGGCCGACATCGAACAGCCCTACGAAGCGGCGGAGCTGGCGCAGAGCATTCTCGACGACCTCGAACTGCCCTTCCCGCTCGACGAACAGTCCGTCCTGCTGCGCGCCACCATCGGCATCACCCTGTTCCCGGAAGACGGCGACAGCACCGAGAAGCTGCTGCAGAAAGCCGAACAGACGATGACCCTGGCGAAAAGCCGCTCGCGCAACCGCTATCAGTTCTACATCGCCAGCGTCGACAGCGAGATGCGCAGACGCCGCGAACTCGAGAAGGACCTGCGCGACGCGCTAGCACTGGAACAGCTGCACGTGGTCTATCAACCCCAGGTGGATTACCGCAACCACCGCGTCACCGGGGTCGAAGCGCTGCTGCGCTGGCAGCATCCGCAACACGGCTTCGTCCCGCCGGACCTGTTCATTCCGCTGGCGGAGCAGAACGGCACCATCATCCCGATCGGCGAGTGGGTGCTCGACCAGGCCTGCCGCCAACTGCGCGAATGGCATGACCAGGGCTTCAGCGAACTGCGCATGGCGGTCAATCTGTCCACCGTACAGTTGCACCACGCCGAGTTGCCGCGGGTGGTCAACAACCTGATGCAGGTCTATCGCCTGCCGCCGCGCAGCCTGGAGCTGGAGGTCACCGAAACCGGCCTGATGGAAGACATCACCACCGCCGCGCAGCATCTGCTCAGCCTGCGCCGCTCCGGCGCGCTGATCGCCATCGACGACTTCGGTACCGGCTATTCGTCGTTGAGCTATCTGAAAAGCCTGCCGCTGGACAAGATCAAGATCGACAAGAGCTTCGTTCAGGACCTGCTGGAAGACGAGGACGACGCCACCATCGTTCGCGCCATCATCCAGCTCGGCAAGAGTCTCGGCATGCAGGTGATCGCCGAGGGCGTGGAGACCGTGGAGCAGGAGGCGTACATCATCGCCCAGGGCTGCCACGAGGGTCAGGGCTACCTCTACAGCAAGCCGCTGTCGGCCCGCGAACTGAGCCAGTACCTGCGCCAGTCGAAGCGCCTGAACCAGACGCCCGTGCCCACCCACAACTGAACGCCGCCGCTCGCTTCGGACGAAGCGACGAGATCAGCCGCCGCCAGCGCCCGCCAATGGCGGCGGACCTTCGCGCCAGTCGGGATTCGATCAGGCACTCCGCCGAAATGCAGCCAAGCCTCGCTGGACGCGCGCTCAGGCACCTCCCAGCCGCAGTCTTGCCGCTCTCGCTCGCGTCTGTGGCGCAGGACATTTATCCGTCTCGGCATTCCTTCCACGGGATCGAAACAACCGGAACTGCGGCTTCGCTGCGCAGGTTAAATGCGACAGAACACTTTTCAACAATGAAAATCTTTCGCATTATGTGGCGGTTTTCCACCCTTCACATCGCTCCATCACCCAGATGCAAAGGAACCCGCACATGATTCGTAAGCCCCTGGCTGCCGCCAGCCTCCTGGCCATTGCCATTTCCATCGCCGGCTGTGGCGATGACAAGGAAAAAGCACCTGCGCAACAAGCCAGCGCTCCTGCTCCCGCCGCCGCTCCGGCCGCCAGCAGTGCACCGGCTGCAGCCAGTGCGGCCACGGTCGACGAAGCCGCCGCCAAGCAGGTGATCGTTCACTATGCGGACATGGCCTCCGCCGTCTTCGACGACGCCCTGAGCACCGCGCAGAACCTGCAGAAAGCCGTCGACGCCTTCCTCGCCAACCCGAGCACCGCGACCCAGGACGCCGCCAAGAAGGCCTGGCTGGCCGCTCGCGTCCCGTACATGCAGAGCGAAGTCTTCCGCTTCGGCAATACCATCGTCGACGACTGGGAAGGTCAGGTGAACGCCTGGCCGCTGGACGAAGGCCTGATCGATTACGTCGCCAAGGACACCCAGTCCGCGCTGGGCAACCCGGCCGCCACCGCCAACATCATCGCCAACACCGAGATCCAGGTCGGCGAAGACAAGATCGACGTCAGCGAAATCACCGGTGAGAAGCTCGCCAGCCTGAACGAGCTGGGCGGTTCCGAAGCCAACGTCGCCACCGGCTACCACGCCATCGAGTTCCTCCTCTGGGGCCAGGACCTGAACGGTACCGGCCCTGGCGCCGGCGAACGTCCGGCCAGCGATTACCTGACTGGCGAAGGCGCCACCGGCGGCCACAACGACCGTCGTCGTGCCTACCTGAAAGCCGCGACCGACCTGCTGGTCAGCGACCTGGAAGAGATGTCCGGCCAGTGGAAAGCCGGTGTCGCCGACAACTACCGCGCCACCCTGGAAGCCGAACCGGTCGAGAACGGCCTGCGCAAGATGCTCTTCGGCATGGGCAGCCTGTCCCTCGGCGAACTGGCCGGCGAGCGCATGAAGGTCGCGCTGGAAGCCAACTCCACCGAAGACGAGCACGACTGCTTCAGCGATAACACGCACAACTCGCACTTCTACAACGGCAAGGGCATCCGCAACGTCTACCTCGGCGAGTACAAGCGAGTCGACGGCACCACGCTGACCGGCGCCAGCCTGTCTTCCCTGGTCGCCAAGGCCGACGCGGAGACGGACAACACCGTCAAGGCCGACCTGCAGGACACCGAAGCCAAGCTGCAGGCGATGGTCGACAGCGCCGAGAAGGACAACGTCCATTTCGACCAACTGATCGCCGCCGACAATGCCAAGGGCCAGCAGATCGTTCGCGACGCCATCGCCGCACTGGTCAAGCAGACCGGAGCCATCGAGCAGGCCGCCGCCAAGCTGGGCATCAGCGACCTGAAGCCGGATAACGCCGATCACGAGTTCTGATCGAGCGCATCGCCAGGCAACACAACGGATGCGCTTTCGGGCGCATCCGTCTTTTCCGGCGCGACACTTCGTCCCGCGTGCAAACGAAAATCTCTCTTATTCACGACCAGGTGCCCTGCTAAGCTTGCTCGCCGCCTCGTTCAGGACACTCTCGATGCTCCCCCTGCTCCGCCTGTCACCGCTGTTTCTGGCACTGCTTGTCAGCGCTTGCGACGACAACCCCCGCTTCACCCAGGCCGAGCCCGGCGAAGCCCTCTCCGGCGGCGCCACCACCGTATTCCAGACCGACCGCAACGCCTTCGCGATGCCCTCGGCCAACCTGTCCAACACCCGCAGCCTCGACTTCAGCGTCGGCAACAGCTTCTTCCGCAACCCCTGGGTCACCGCCCCCACTGCCACCACCGCGCGCGACGGTCTCGGGCCGCTGTTCAATACCAACGCCTGCCAGAACTGCCATGTTCGCGACGGCCGCGGCCAGCCGCCCGGCGAAAACGCGGTGCACGCGGTCTCCATGCTGGTACGCCTGTCGATTCCCGCCAGCCCCGCCGATGCCAAGGTTCTCGAACACCTGGGCGTGGTCCCCGAGCCAACCTATGGCGGGCAGTTCCAGGACATGGCGATTCCCGGGGTCGCTCCCGAAGGCAAGATCCGCGTCGACTACAGCCCGCTCCCGGTGACCTTCGCCGACGGCAGCGTGGTCGAACTGCGCAAGCCGACCCTGCGCCTGAGCGACCTCAACTACGGCCCCATGCATCCGCAGACCATGACCTCGGCCCGCGTCGCGCCGCCGATGATCGGCCTCGGCTTGCTCGAGGCGATTTCCGAAGCGGACATCCTCGCCAACGCCGATCCGGAGGATCGCGACGGCAACGGCATATCCGGACGCCCCAACCGCGTCTGGGACATGCGCAAGGGCGAAACCGTGCTCGGCCGCTTCGGCTGGAAAGCCGGCCAGCCGACCATCGAGCAGCAAAGCGCGCACGCCTTCTCCGGCGACATGGGCCTGACCACGTCGCTGCTGCCGCACGACGACTGCACGCCGAACCAGGTCGACTGCCTGAATGCCGTGAATGGCGGCGTCCCGGAAGTCAGCGACAACATCCTTTCCAAGGTCGTCTTCTACTCGCGCAACCTGGCCGTTCCGGCACGCCGCGATGTCGACGCCGCACAGGTCCTGGCCGGCAAATCGGCGTTCTTCCAGGCCGGCTGCCAGCAATGCCACATGCCGCAGTTCAAGACCCGCGCCGATGCCGCCGAACCCGAGCTGGCGAACCAGGAGATCCGCCCCTACAGCGACCTCCTGTTGCACGACATGGGCGAAGGCCTCGCCGATCACCGCGGCGAGTTCCAGGCCAGCGGCAGCGAATGGCGTACCGCTCCGCTGTGGGGAATCGGCCTCAGCGAGGCGGTGACCGGCCATACGCAGTTCCTTCACGACGGCCGCGCGCGTAACCTTCTCGAAGCCATTCTCTGGCACGGCGGCGAAGCCGAACCGGCCAAGCAGCACGTACTCGCTTTCGATGCCGAGCAACGCACCGCGTTGCTGGCTTTCCTGAATTCCCTCTGAAAAGGAGCGCAGATGTTTCGCCCCCGACTTCTCCTGACAGGCCTCGCCATCGCGCTGGGCGCCTGCTCTCCGCAGGACCAGCAGGCCGCCACCAGTGCCGCCATCGCCCAACAGGTCATCCTGCCGACCTACAGCCGCTGGGCCGAGGCCGACAAGCAGCTGGCCGCCAGCGCCCTGGCCTTCTGTGAAGGCAAGCAGGACCTGGCACAGGCCCGCGAGGCCTTCCTCCGGGCGCAGAAAGCCTGGGCCGAACTGCAACCGCTGCTGATCGGCCCGCTGGCCGAAGGCAACCAGGCCTGGCAGGTGCAGTTCTGGCCGGACAAGAAGAACCTGGTCGCCCGTCAGGTCGAGCAGCTGGTCAAGTCCGACACTCCGCTGACCGGCGAAAGCCTGGCCAAGTCCAGCATCGTCGTGCAGGGCCTCAGCGCCTACGAGTACGTGCTCTTCGACAGCGGCCTGGACCTCGCCGACGCCGAGCAGAAGGCCCGCTACTGCCCGCTGCTGGAGGCCATCGGCGCGCACCAGCAGGCGCTCTCCGAACAGATCCTCGCCGGCTGGCAGAAGAACGACGGCATGCTCGCGCAGATGAGCAAGTTCCCCAACGCGCGCTATGCCGAGTCCAAGGAAGCCATTTCCGACCTGCTGCGGGTCCAGGTCACCGCCCTGGATTCGCTGAAGAAGAAACTCGGCGCCCCGCTCGGCCGGCAGACCAAGGGCATTCCGCAGCCGTTCCAGGCCGAGGCCTGGCGCAGCCATGCCTCCCTGTCGAACCTCGCGGCGAGCCTGGAAAGCGCCGAACACGTCTGGTCGGGCGTTGACGGCAAAGGCCTGAAGGCCCTGATCGGCACCGAGCACAAAGACCTCATCGACAAGATCGACGCCGCCTATGCCGACAGCCGCCGGCAGATGGCCGCGCTGCGACCGCCGCTGGACGACCTGCTGAAGACCGACCAGGGTCGCGCGCAGCTGAACGCCTTCTACGACAGCCTGAACGTGGTCCACCGGCTGCACGAGCTGGAACTCGCCCGCGTGCTGGGCGTGCAGCTCGGCTTCAACGCCAACGACGGGGACTGATTCGGGAGAGTCGACGATGCTGCGCCACGTACAGAACCTCGGCAACGCACTGCTCAAGGCCGTGACCTCGGGTGACTGGAAGCTCAACCGGCAGACCACACAGCCGCTGCTGCTGTCGGCTCGCGACGATGCCGACGGCGGCCATTACGCGGTCGGCTACCGCCTCGACGGCAGCCCGGCGTTCGTCACGCGGGTCGGCCTGCGCTGTCACGCCATCGTCCAGCATCCGGGCAAGCCGCTGGCGCTTTTCGTGGCGCGCCGGCCGGGCACCGAGAGCTACCTGATCGACCTGCGCGACGGCCGCCTGCTGCAGACGCTGAAGTCCAACGCCGACCGGCATTTCTACGGGCATGGCGTGTTCCACAGGGACGGCGAGTGGCTCTACGCCACCGAGAACGACACCCGCGACCCGGGGCGCGGACGGCTCGGGGTCTACCGCTTCGACGGCGAACGGCTGATTCATACCGGCGAGCTTTCGACCCACGGGCTGGGCCCGCATGAGGTGTCATGGATGCCTGACGGGGAAACCCTGGTCGTCGCCAATGGCGGCATTCGCACCGAGGCCGAAAGCCGGGTCGAGATGAACCTGGATGCGATGGAGCCGAGTCTGGTCCTGATGCGCCGCGACGGCAGCCTGATCAGCCGCGAGACGCTCCCCGAACAGATGAACAGCGTGCGTCACCTGGCAATCGCCGCGGACGGCACCATCGTCGCCTGCCAGCAGTACATGGGCGCCAGCCACGACCGCGCCGCGCTGCTGGCGATCAAGCGTCCCGGCGAGGCGTTCATGCCGTTCCCGGTCGAGGAGCCGCAACGCCAGGCGATGGCGCAGTACACCGCCAGCGTGGCGATCAACGACGCGATGCGCCTGGTCGCGCTGACCGCGCCCCGCGGCAACCGTTTCTTCGTTTGGGATCTGGACAGCGGCGCGTTGCGCCTGGATGCACCGCTGCCCGACTGCGCGGGCGTCGCCGCGGTGGAACAGGGTTTCGTGGTCACGTCCGGCCAGGGGCGCTGCCGCCTCTACGACTGCCGCGCCGGCGCCATCGAGGTTCGGCCGCTGGAACTGCCCAGCGGGCTCTGGGACAACCACCTGCACGTGGCGTAACGTACCTGCGGCGCCTTCATCGCGGAGGCGCCGGTTCGATCAGCTGGGGGCGCGCAGGCCCTGGGCCAGGCTGAACATCAGCAACAGCAGGTCTTCGTCAGGTTGCGGCTGGACCTTCGCCCGCAGGTTGCCCGGCATCGGGCAATTCTTCGCCAGGCTCGGAAGCCCGCTGATCACCTTCGGCGCGGGCTCCGTCCAGGACGCTACGGCCAGGGAGGCGACGCCCAGCGCCGCGCAGAGAAACAGACCTCGAGCGATTTCTAGTCTCATCACTGCAACCCTTTGATTGGCCTACCGAACGCCGCTCGGTAAACGTAGATCAGCTTCGCCCACTCGGCGGCGCTGAACGACGAATGGCGCCTCAGCTGCCGCAGGTCGTGCTGCGCGGCGTGGCTCCGGGTCAGCCGGCGGCGGCTTTTTTCCAGATCGAGCAACGCCACTTCGGCGCGCGCGTCGGCGCCCTCCCCGTTGACCCGCACGAACACGTGCTTTCCATACATGCAGCCATGCTGCCAGCGCGCGCGGTGCATGCGCGCCAGGGTGGCCGCCAGTTGGTGCAGCAGTTGCTCGTGCAGACGTTCGTCGTAACGCTCGCGCGCACCGCTGGCGTACCAGGCATCGAGATCCTGGAAACCGTCGAGCGCCTCGGTGACCAGCAGTCCGCGCCAGCCGGTATCGGCACTGAACGAGGTGGAGCAGTGCACGACATTCGGCACGCGCACGCCCAGGTCGGTCATGCGGCGCAGCGCATCGTGCTCGCGCAGCACCGTGGGCCGGCCGAGCGGATAACGCAGGCTGCGATACAGATGGCCAACCTGGCGTTTGGCATAGAGCACGCGGTCCATCTCCTGCAACCGCTGCACACCGCTCTCCCCGCCACGCCGCTGGTTGGGTTGCTCGACCCAGTCACCCTGGCGCTGCCACCAGCCATCGAAGGTGTCGAGCGGTGGCGCGGACGGCGGAAGGTCCGGCGTCTGCATCTCGAGGCAGTTCATGCCCACATGTCCTTGCGCAGAACGTAGACGCGCCACATCGCGTACAGTGGCAGGAAATCCAGGTGACGCTGGATGCTGAAACCGGCGTCGGCGAACTCCTGTTCGATGGTTTGCGCGGGAATCACGAAACGGTTCTGGAAGTCCGCATCATCGGCGCCCTGTTGCCGGCGCTGCTCCAGGCGCTTGCGCCGCCAGGACTTGTAGTTGCCGTCCACCCACAGCGAAACGATCAGGCTGTCGCGAGTCACGCGGTGGCACTCGCTGAGCATCTTCTGCCGGTCCGCCGCGTTGCCGACGTGATGCAGCAGGCGCATGCAGAAAATGCTGTCCACCGAATTGTCCGGCAGATCGATGGCGAAGGCCGAGGTCTGCAGCGTCTGCACGCGTCGGGTGACCGATTCTGGCTGGCGCTGCATGGCCACCTTCAGCATGTCCGCCGAATTGTCGGCGCCGATGATCACGCGGTTCTGGCGTTCGGCGAGCAGCGGCCAGAAGCGCCCGGCGCCGCACGGCAGGTCGAGGACCAGGCTCGGCTCGCCGGCGATCTGCAGGGCGCGGCGGGCCAGTTGCTCGTCGCGTCTGTGGGAGAGCGTGCGCCAGAATCCGTCGGCGTGTTTCCGTCCATAGGCTTCGGCATGCTCGCGATCGTACTTGTGGGAGAACTCAAGATCGACGGTATCGCTCATGGAAAAGGCCACTACTGGGAAAGATGGCGGCACCTTATCCAGCGAGCCGTCAACCGGGAGTCAAGGCAATGTGAAAATTGCGTCAAACCGCCGCTGCGAGTTCGCCGCCCAAGGTGACCTGGAAACGACAGCCGCCCGACTCCGCCGCCGACAGGCTGACGCTCCAGCCCTGGCTCTCGCAGATCCGCTTGACCAGCGAAAGACCCAGGCCGAGCCCGTCGCCGCGCTGCTCGACGCCCCGCACGAAGGGCTCGAACACCGCCTCGCGCTGTGCCTCGGGAATCCCATGCCCGCTGTCCTCGACATAGAAGCCGGTGGCCTGCAGTTGCAGGCAGATCCAGCCGTTGTCGGTGTAGTGCAGCGCGTTGCGCAGCAGGTTGCCCAGCACCGCGCGCAGGAAGGGCGCGTTGTAGCCGATCGGCAGGGCGCCGTTGACGTGGTATTCGAAGCGCAGCCCCTTGTCCTCGATTGCACTGCGCCATTGCCCGACCAGGTCGTTGGCCACATCCATCAACGTGGCCAGTTGCCCCTCGCTGGAGTTGGCCGGCTGCGCACGCGCCAGCAGCAGAAAGGTGTGCACCAGCTCGCGCATTTCCTCGCAGGCGCGCGACATGCGCAGCACCTGGGCCCGGCCGCGCTCGCCCAGGCCCGGGTTTTCCAGCAGCAGTTCGCAGGAACTCGCCAACACCATCAACGGCGTGCGCAGCTCATGGCTGACGTCGCTGGTGAACAGTCTTTCGCGGGTCAGCGCCTCGCGCAGCAGGCCGAGCGTGGCGTCGAACGCCGCCGCCACTTCGCCGACCTCGTCGGCGGCGTAATCCGGCGCCAGCGGCGGTGCGAGCACCAGCAGCTGGTCGCGATGACGCACCTGCCGCGCCAGGCGGATCACCGGCGCCATCACCCGCCGCGCGAGCAGCCAGCCGAGCAGCCCGCCCAGCGCCAGGCTGATCAGGAAGCCCACCAGCACCACCGCGAAGAGCACCTGCTCGCGCGCCTCGAAGCCACGCTGGTCCTGCATCAGCACGTATTTGCGGCCATCCACGGTACGCACGAACACGTGGTAGGAGATGTCGCCGCGGAAGACTTCGTTGAAGCCCGGCGGCAGGTGCTTGACGTCCTCGGGCAGGGCGAACTCGCCGACGCCGCCGCTGTAGTAGAAGAACTGGTCCGGCTCCGGCTGCGAGCGCCACGACTCGACCGAATCCATGCGCAGCAGACGGTCCAGATCGCCGCCCAGCTCGCCGGTGATCAGGCGTTCCTCGACCACGTGGACGACGTTGACGATACCGATGGCGAAGGCGCCGGCGACCAGTGCGGTCACCAGGACGAACGCGATGACGATGCGTCGCGAAAGGCTCTGCTTATACTCCATCGCCATCATCCGCCAGGCGATAGCCGATGCCATGCACGGTGTGCATCAGCGCGCGGGCGAACGGTTTGTCGATCACCTGGCGCAACTGGTGCACGTGGCTGCGCAGGCTGTCGCTGTCCGGGCAGTCATCGCCCCACACGGTTTCCTCGAGAACCTCGCGGCGCACCACGTGCGGGCTTTTCTGCATCAGCACGGTGAGCAGCTTCTGGCCGATCGGGTTGAGCTTGAGCATCTTCCCGGCGCGGACCACTTCCAGGGTATCCAGGTCGAAGGTCAGGTCGGCCACCTGCAGTTGCCGGCGTCCACCGCCCTGGGCGCGGCGCAGCACCGCTTCGATGCGCGCCGCCAGTTCGGACAGCGCGAAGGGCTTGATCAGGTAGTCGTCGGCGCCGGAGTTGAACCCCTGCAGGCGGTCGTCCAGCTGGTCCCGGGCGGTGAGCATGATCACCGGCGTGTTGCGCCGGGCGTCCTCGCGCAGGCGCTTGCACAGCGTGTAGCCGTCGAGCCCCGGCAGCATGATGTCGAGCACGATCAGGTCGTAGTGCTCGGTGGCGGCCAGGTGCAGGCCGGAAAGCCCGTCCTGGGCACAGTCCACGCTGTAGCCCTTGATACTCAGGTAGTCGAGCATGTTGCCCAAAATGTCACGGTTGTCTTCGACCAGCAGGATGCGCATGGATTGTCCTCAGGGGCGCCCAGTCGGCGCGGCGGTGGCGAATGATTGCACGGGGAAGATTAGACCGTTTCGTTTTGACGAATTTTTAACCGCCGATTCACCTGGCCGCGACATATCCGGGAACAGACTGCCGCGCATCGTCCAACCCCGGAAAAATCGCGATGCGAACCCTCCTGCGCTCGGCGCCCCTGCGTTACCTGACCCTCATTCTCGGCCTCTGGCTGGGCGTGTTCCTGTTGACCCGCAGCCTACTGCTGGTAGCACACCTGAGCGAAGCCGGCAGCGACGCCGGCAGCCTGCTGCGCCTGTATGGCATCGGCCTGCTCTACGACCTCGGCTTCCTCGCCTACGCCGCCGTGCCGCTGGCGGCGCCGCTGTTGCTCTGCCCGCCCCGACTCTGGCGGCGCGGCGGCTGGCGCACGACGCTCGGCGTGCTGCTCGGCGCCAGCCTGTTCGTCATGCTCTTCGTCGCTGTCGCCGAATGGCTGTTCTGGGACGAGTTCGGCGTGCGCTTCAACTTCATCGCGGTGGACTACCTGGTCTACTCCGACGAAGTGCTGCACAACCTCTGGGAGTCCTACCCGATCGGCAAGCTGCTGGGCGCCATCGCCGCCGTCGCGCTGATTTCCACCCTGCTGCTGCGCTCGCCGCTGCGCCGCGCCTGGAGCGCGCCGCTGCCGAGCTGGCGGGCGCGCCTGGGCGGTCTCGCCGCGGTCGGGCTGTGTGCGACGCTCGCCGGGCTGCTGCTGGATCAGGATCACCCGCGCGGCATCGGCGGCAACGCCTATCAGCATGAACTGGCGAGCAACGGCCCGTACCAGTTCTTCGCCGCCTTCCGCAGCAACGAACTCGACTACAACCAGTTCTACGCCAAGCTGCCGACGGCCCGGGTAGCCGCGCGACTGCGCGAGGAAGTGGCCGAACCGAATGCCACCTTCGTCGGCCGCGACCCGCTGGACATCCGCCGCCGCATCGACAACCCCGGCGAGCCACGCCGGCTGAACGTGGTGCTGGTGACCATCGAAAGCCTCTCCGCCAAGTACCTGGGCAGCAACGGCGACAAGCGCGGGCTCACGCCGAACCTCGATGCGTTGCGCCGGCAGAGCCTCTACTTCAACAACTTCTACGCCACCGGAACCCGCACCGACCGGGGCCTCGAGGCGATCACCCTGTCGGTGCCGCCCACGCCCGGACGCTCCATCGTCAAGCGCATCGGCAAGGAAAGCGGCTTCGCCAGCCTCGGCCAGCAGCTCGACGCGCAGGGCTACGACAGCGTCTTCGCCTACGGTGGACGCGGCTATTTCGACAACATGAACGCCTTCTTCGGCGGCAATGGCTATCGCATCGTCGACCAGAGTTCGGTGGCCGAATCCGACATCCACTTCAAGAACGCCTGGGGCATGGCCGACGAGGACCTGTTCACCCAGACGCTGAAGCTGGCGGATGCCGATCACGCGCAGGGCAAGCCGTTCCTGCTGCAACTGATGACCACCTCCAACCATCGCCCCTACAGCTATCCGGACGGGCGTATCGACATTCGCTCCGGCGAAGGCCGCGAGGGCGCCGTGAAGTACACCGACTGGGCGATCGGCGATTTCCTCGCCAAGGCGCGGCAGAAACCCTGGTTCGACGACACCCTGTTCGTCTTCGTCGCCGACCACTGCGCGGGCAGCGCCGGGATGGAAGACCTGCCGGTCGCCAACTATCAGATCCCGCTGTTCATCTACTCGCCGAAATGGGTGAAGCCTGCCGAAAACGCCCAGCTGGCCAGCCAGATCGACATCGCACCGACCCTGCTCGGCCTGCTCGACATGGACTACACCTCGACCTTCTTCGGCCGCAACCTGTTGCAGGAAAACGCCGCCCCGCCCCGCGTGCTGCTCGGCAACTACCAGCACCTGGGGCTGTTCGATGGCCATGACCTGGCGATTCTCAGCCCGCGCCAGGTGATGCGTCGGCATGACGATGCCCTCGGCGCCAGCCGCGAGAGCAGCGTGGCCAATGACGACCCGCTGCTGCAGCGCGACATCGCCTACTACCAGGCCGCCAGCCACGATTTCCGCCACCAGTTGCTCGGCTGGCAACCCTCGCCCGGCAGTGACCGGCTCAGCCAGCGCTGATCGAAGGAGCACCCATGACCACACAAAGGTTACCGCACCACTCGCCTCGGCTAAGCCTGTGGGCGAGCCTGGGGATTCCGCTGGCGATCGCCGCGCTGTTGCTGATCTTCGAGCCGACGCGCCTGGACTTCGCCATTTCCGACCTGTTCTACCTGCCCGACGAAGGCTTCGTCGCGCGCCACAACGTGTTCTTCGAGAACTGGTTCCATGACCGCGTCAAGCAGGCGGTGATTCTGATCGGCGTGCTGTCGATCGCCGGCCTGCTACTGAGCTTCGTGTACCGCCGCTGGGCCGCCTGGCGATTGCCGCTGGGCTATCTGGTGCTGGCGATGGGGCTGTCGACCGCCGTCGTGCCGCCGCTGAAAACCCTCACCGGCGTGCATTGCCCCTGGGACCTGACCCGCTACGGCGGTGGCGAAACCTACAGCCCGCTGCTCGGCGAGCGCGCGCCGACGCTGAAGCCCGGTCGCTGCTGGCCGGGCGGACATGCCAGCAGCGGCTTCACCTTCTTCGCGCTGTACTTTCTGCTGCGCGACAGGCGCCCACGGCTGGCGAAAGTGGCGCTGGTCGGTGCCTTCGCGCTGGGCACCGCGCTGTCGCTGGCGAGGATGATGCAGGGCGCGCACTTTCTCTCGCACAACATCTGGACAGCGGTTTTCGACTGGCTGATCTGCCTGGGCTGCTACGCGCTGATGCTCTACCAGCCCGCGCCGAAGGGCAGCATCGCCACACCATTGGGCGATCAGGCCGCCAGCAGTTCGCCATAGCGGATCGCCATCTCGGCGGAGAAGGCCACCAGGATCGCGCGGCGCAACGGGCTGCCGTCCGCCCTCGGACGACGCAGCTCGTCCACCGCGACGCGCGCGGCGGCATCCAGCGGGTAGCCGTAGATGCCGCAACTGATGGCCGGGAAGGCGATGCTGTCCAGCCCGTGGGCTTCGGCGAGCGCCAGGCTGTTGCGGTAGCAGGCCGCGAGCAGTTGCGCCTCGCCCTGGCTGCCGCCGTGCCAGACCGGCCCGACGGTATGGATCACATGGCGTGCCGGCAGGCGGAAACCGGGGGTGATGCGCGCCTCGCCCGTGGGGCAGCCACCGAGCGGGCGGCAGGCGGCGAGCAGTTCGGGGCCGGCGGCGCGGTGGATCGCGCCGTCCACTCCTCCGCCACCGAGCAGGCTGGCGTTGGCGGCATTGACGACTGCCGCCACGTCCAGCGTGGTGATGTCGCCCTGCCAGACCTCGATGTTCACTGGGTGGCCTGCGGGGTCTCTTCGCCGACGCAGCGCACCGCCTGCTTGCGGTCGTTGACCAGCACGCCGGATAGGCCACGCTGCTGGGTATCGAACAGCACGAGGACGCCGTCGATGCACTGGGCGATCTGGTCGGCGCGGGTCAGCGAGACCTTGTAGTCCTGCCCGGGAACGGTCTTGAGCATGGTGAACTCGGCCAGCAGCAGCGCGTCCTCCGGCTTGGCGATGTGCAGGTAGCCGTAGTACGACAGCGCGGCGACGGTGCCGACGACGCTACCGATAGCGGTGAGGATCAGGGGAATGGGGTTGCGTTCGCTCATGGTCACTTCTTCGGAACGGAGGTTGTGGGCAGCGGGGACATGCACCCGCCACGATGGGAAAGCGGGGCATGCTGCCATGGAATCCCGGTCGGCGCTTGGCACCGATCAAGGTTATGCGCGACGGTTCGCCGCGCAGCAGCTAGAGGATATTGGCGTAGTCCGCCTCGATCCGATCCAGGCTCAGGTGGTTGAGGAAGTTGGAGAAGCACATCCAGGCAGCCAGCGCGTTGAGGTCGCGGAACTGCGGCGGCAGGTACTTCGGCGGCACCACCAGCCCCTCGTCGACCAGCTGTCGCAGGGTACGCATGTCCTCCAGGGTGGTCTTGCCGCAGAACAGCAGGGGAATCTGCTCCAGCTTGCCCTTGCGCACCGCCAGCTGGATGTAGTTGTAGATCAGGATGAAGCCCTTCAGGTACGACAGGTCCTTGGTGAACGGCAGCCCGTCCGGGGTCGAGCCGCGGAACACCCGGCTGCTGTTGGCGTAGCTGGAGTCCTCGCTGTAGCCCTGCTCGCGGAAGAACTCGAAGATCTGCAGGAAATCCGCGCCCTCCTCGGCCATGTGGATCGCGCGGGTGCGGTTGGTCAGCTTGCGCAAGCGGCTCGGGTAGGAGGTGAAGGCGATCACTTCCATGAGGATCGCCAGGCCCTCCTGGGTCACCGTCGAGGACGGCGGGCCCTTGGAGAGGAAGGTGCAGATCGGCTGGTTCAGCCCGTTCAGCGTGGTGCCGACGTGCACCAGCCCTTCGTGGACCTCCAGCGCCCGCACGTCGCGCTCGTTGAACATCGCATCGGTGCGGACCTTGATGTAGTCGGCGCCGGCCGCCGCATCGGCGACGATGCCGTCGGACTCGAACACGCGGATGATGCCCTCGCCGGCACCGAACACTTCGTCTAGGCGGCGCTGCAACATGGTCACGGCTTCCTTGGCGGTCAGCGTCTTCGGCTCGTCCTTGAGATCGCCGCGGCCGTCGATGTTGTTCAGGTAATCCGAGAGCATCAGGCCGAGGTCGGCCAGGGTGGGGTCGCCGGCGTGAAAGGCGTCCGAGGCGGCGCCGTAGAGCTCCTGGGAAATCAGCCCGAAATCCGCGGTACCGCGCGCTTCGAGCATGCGGATCACCATGCGGTATTCCTTGCACATGCGCCGCATGATCTGCCCGACGGGGTTGAACTGGCCGAGCTGGCGGGTGATGTCGCGCTCGATGTTCTGCAGCTCGAGCTTCTTCGCCGCGCCGTCGAAGCCCAGCGGACGCGCTTCGTAATAGGCGCGGTCCACCGCCGGCAGGCGCTTGCAGCCGTTGTCGAGGAAGCCCTGGCGGATGCTCTCGTCCCACTTCACCGCATCGAGAATGCGGATCGGCGCCTGCGCCTCGACGATGCGGTCGGACAGGGCGCGAACGATGCGCTGGTAGTCGTCCAGGTTGCTGCCGTTGCTCATCGCTCCCTCACTGCCCCAGGCGCTGGTAACGCGCCGCTTCGACGAAGACATCCGAGTTGGCCGGGTCGTCCAGGTAGGCGAACACCGCCGGCCACGGGCTATCGATCAGCGCACCGTCGCCTTCCGCGGTCTCCACGCGCCGCCCCTGCAGCGCACCGCCCTGGATATCCTGGAGGATGCGCTCGATGTCGAGGGTGTAGACCAGCAGTTCGCCATTGTCGGTCAACTCGAAACCACCGATGGCGAAATTGCCGCCGAGCTTCTTCGGCAAGCCAGCGGAGAGGTACCAGCGGCGACCGTGATGGGCGACGGTGAAGCCGTACTCGTCGGCGCCCGCCAGGTTGTCCGCGCTCTCGGAATAGACCCGCGCCTGGTACAGATTGCTGCCGGCGCGGCGGATGTCGAGGAATTGCTGCACGCCCCATTCGTCCTTGCGCGTCCATTCGCCGAGCAGCGGAATGGGCGCGGCCTCGTTGGCCGGGATCGGGTCCTTGAAGGTCGCCAGGCAACCGCCAAGCAGAAGACAGGTGACCGCGGCCAGCGCGCGCCAGGGAATCATCGGGAATCTTCCTCTTATGGGTGACGCATCGGGCTCCGCCCGACGCTGCGGAGCGAGCCGCAAAGCCGTTGGATCTTCCATTCCGGGGCGCGGGGCGTCAATCCCCGTGGCGCTGCGGGCCTGGCGGGCGGGTCATTTCGACGGGGCTTTCGCACCCGCCATCTAAGCAATCCAGCGGTTCGCAAGTCTGAAATGTAACCCATGAAAAAGCCGCCCTCGGGCGGCTTTTTCAATGCGGAGCGATCAGAGTTCCGGGCGCATGTGCGGGAACAGGATCACGTCGCGGATCGACGGCGAGTCGGTCAGCAGCATCACCAGGCGGTCGATGCCGATGCCTTCGCCGGCGGTGGGCGGCATGCCGTATTCCAGCGCGCGGACGAAGTCGGCGTCGAAGTGCATCGCTTCGTCATCGCCGGCGTCCTTGTCCGCGACCTGGGCATGGAAGCGCGCGGCCTGGTCTTCGGCATCGTTCAGCTCGGAGTAGGCGTTGGCGATCTCGCGGCCGCCGATGAACAGCTCGAAGCGGTCGGTGACGCTCGGGTCGGCATCGTTGCGGCGCGCCAGCGGCGACACCTCGAACGGGTACTGGGTGATGAAGTGCGGCTGCTCCAGCTTGTGCTCGACCAGCTCCTCGAAAATCATCACCTGCAGCTTGCCCAGGCCCTCGAAGCCCAGCACCTTGGCGCCGGCCTTCTTGGCGATGGCGCGGGCGGTGTCGATGTCCTGCAGGTCAGCCGCGGTGATTTCCGGGTTGTACTTGAGGATCGAGTCGAACACCGACAGCCGCGCGAACGGCTCGCCGAAGTGGAACACCTTGTCGCCGTAGGGCACGTCGGTGGTCCCCAGAACCAGCTGGGCCAGCTCGCGGAACAGCTCCTCGGTCAGGTCCATGTTGTCTTCGTAGTCGGCATAGGCCTGGTAGAACTCGAGCATGGTGAACTCGGGGTTGTGCCGGGTCGAAACGCCTTCGTTACGGAAGTTGCGGTTGATCTCGAAGACCTTCTCGAAGCCACCGACCACCAGGCGCTTGAGGTACAGCTCCGGAGCGATGCGCAGGAACATCGGCATGTCCAGCGCGTTGTGGTGGGTCTCGAACGGCTTGGCCGCGGCGCCGCCGGGAATGGTCTGCAGCATCGGCGTTTCCACTTCGAGGAAATCGCGTTCGGCGAGGAACTTGCGGATGTACGCGATCACCTGAGAGCGCACGCGGAAGGTCTGGCGCACCTCCTCGTTGACGATCAGGTCGACGTAGCGCTGGCGGTAGCGCTGTTCGGTGTCGGTCAGGCCGTGGTGCTTGTCCGGCAACGGGCGCAGCGACTTGGTCAGCAGGCGCACGCTGTCCATGTAGACGTACAGGTCGCCCTTGCCGCTGCGCGCCAGGGTGCCCTCGGCGGCGATGATGTCGCCCAGGTCCCAGCTCTTCACCGCTTCGAGGGTGTCCGCGGGCAGCGTCTTGCGGTCGACGTAGACCTGCAGACGGCCGCTGCTGTCCTGCAGCACCATGAAGGCGCCGCGGTTGAGCACGATGCGCCCAGCCACCTTGACCTTGATGCCGGCGGCTTCCAGCTCTTCCTTGGTCTTGTCGGCGTACTGCTTCTGCAGGACGTCGCAGAGGCTGTCGCGGCGGAAGTCGTTGGGGAAGGGAATCGGCTGGGCTTCGCGCAGCGCGGCAAGTTTTTCCTTGCGCTGGGCGATCAGCTTGTTCTCTTCCTCATGCTGGGCATGCTCGTTCAGCGGTTGTTCGCTCATGGTCTTCGGTGGTTCCTGGTTAGGCGCGTGCCTGTGTCGAAACGGGTTAGCACATCTGTAGCGCAGTGGCCGAGACGGATCGCCGGCCACTCTGCTGGGGTATCGCAGCGGGCCCGCGAGTCCGGCCCGCCCTGGAGAACAGGGGCGTTACAGCCCCTGCTTCAGGCTGGCCTCGAGGTATTCGTCGATGTCGCCGTCCAGCACCTTGTCGCAGTCGCTGCGCTCGATGTTGGTCCGCAGGTCCTTGATCCGCGACTGATCGAGGACGTAGGAGCGAATCTGGTGGCCCCAGCCGATATCCGACTTGGTTTCCTCCAGCGCCTGGGCGGCGGCGTTGCGTTTCATCATTTCCAGTTCGTACAACTTGGCCCGCAACATCTTCATCGCGGTGTCCTTGTTGGCGTGCTGGGAACGCTGGTTCTGGCACTGCACGACGGTGTTGGTCGGTACGTGGGTGATGCGCACCGCGGAGTCGGTGGTGTTCACGTGCTGGCCGCCGGCGCCGGACGAGCGATAGGTATCGATGCGCAGGTCGGCCGGGTTGATGTCGATATCGATGTTGTCATCGATTTCCGGCGAGGCGAACACCGCGGAAAACGACGTGTGACGACGATTGCCGGAATCGAACGGGCTCTTGCGCACCAGCCGGTGCACGCCGATCTCGGTGCGCAGCCAGCCGAACGCGTACTCGCCCTTGATGTGCACGGTGGCGCTCTTGATGCCGGCGACCTCGCCTTCGGAGAGCTCGACGATTTCCGCATCGAAGCCGCGCTTGTCGGCCCAGCGCAGGTACATGCGCAGGAGCATGTTCGCCCAGTCCTGGGCCTCGGTGCCGCCGGAGCCGGCCTGGATGTCCAGGTAGGCGTTGTTCGGGTCCATCTCGCCGCTGAACATGCGACGGAATTCGAGTTTCTCGAGAATCCCGCGCAGGCGTTCGACTTCCACGGCGACGTCGTCGACGGCGCTCTGGTCGCCCTCTTCGGCCGCCATTTCCAGCAGGTCGCGGGAATCCGCCAGCCCGCTTTCCATCTCGTCCAGGGTCTCGACGATCAGCGCCAGTTGCGCGCGCTCGCGGCCCAGGTTCTGGGCGTATTCGGGGTTGTTCCACACGGCCGGATCTTCCAGCTCGCGGTTGACTTCGGTCAGGCGTTCATTCTTCTGATCGTAGTCAAAGATACCCCCGAATGGTTTGGGAGCGTTCGTGCAAATCTTTGATGCTGTTAAGGATCGGGTTGATTTCCATGGCGGGCATCACTCACAGGCAAAACTTCGGAAAAGCCGGCGAGTATACGCGACTCCTGCTGACCTGGCAGCACACGCTGGGGCATACTCGCCGGCCACGTCCAGGCCTCCGATAGGGACCCCCAGCGCCATGCACGCAACCCGTAGTCTGCGTAGCCGCTTCGCTCTGCTCATCGCACTGCTCGCCGTCACCCTCTGCCTGTTGCTCGGCGGCGCCATCTACAGCGAGTCGAGCAAACGCATCCGCCAGGAGGTGGGCCAGCAACTGGCCGACCTGTCCTACCAGATGATCGAGCGCCTGGACCGCGACATGGCCAACCGGGCGCGAATGCTCGATGTTCTCGCCTCGCTCAACACGCTGCGCGAACCCGACGACCTGGGGCAGATCCGCGCCCTGCTCGACCGCATGAAGTCGCAGTTCCAGAGCGTCGCCTGGACCGGCTACACGGACGCCGAGGGCAACGTCCTGGCCGCCACCGGCGGCGTGCTGGAAGGCGCCAACATCGCCCAGCGTCCGGTGTTCAGCGAAGGCATCAAGGGACGCTTCGTCGGCGACGTCCACGAAGCGGTGCTGCTCGCCAAGCTGCTGCCCAACCCGACCGGCGAAGCGATGAAGTTCGTCGACGTCGCCCTCCCGGTGAACGCCCTGGACGGCCGCGTCATCGGTGTGCTCGCCACGCACCTGTCCTGGGCCTGGGCCGACGAGGTACGGCGCTCGCTGATGCTGCCGCAGCAGGAGCGCAACCAGGTGGAATTCCTCGTACTGTCCAGCGACCGCCGCGTGCTGCTCGGCCCGAAGGACATGATCGGCGAGCGCCTCGACCTGCCGGCACTGGCCGACAAGCGGGACAACTTCTGGTCGGTGCAGGAGTGGTCGGACGAGCGCCTCTACCTCACCGGCTTCGCCCGCAGCCGCGGCAACGGCGATTACCGCGGCCTCGGCTGGACGGTGGTGACCCGCCAGCAGGTCGATCTGGCCTACGCGCCCGCCGTCGAGATGGGCCGCGACATCCTCATCTGGGGCGCCGGTCTGGCGCTGATCTTCGCCGCCATCGGCTGGCTGATGACGACCTATTACACCCGGCCGCTGCGCGAGATCGCCGCGGCCGCCGATCGCCTGAGCGCCGGCGAGATCGCGGTCATTCCGGAAGTCCGCGGTAGCCGCGAGATCCAGTCGCTGAGCCATTCGATACGCGGCATGGTGGAGAGCCTGACCCAGCAGAAAAGCGAACTGGGGATAATGGAGAACCTTGCCCACCACGACCCCCTCACCGGCCTGCCGAACCGCGCGGCGCTGGACAAGTTCCTGCGCTACGCCCAGCAGCAGGCGCACGGCACCCTGGCGCTGCTCTACCTCGACTTGGACGGTTTCAAACCGATCAACGACCGCTTCGGCCACGGCGTCGGCGACCAGTTGCTGCGAGAGGTGGCGATCCGCCTGCGCGCCTGCCTGCGCGACGGCGACCTGGTGGCGCGCCTGGGCGGTGACGAGTTCCTGATGGTGCTCAAGGTGTCGAAGGAGGATGCGCCGATGCAGAGCGAACAGATCGCCGCCCGCGCGCTGCGCGCCCTGCGCGAGCCCTTCATGCTGGAAAGCCAGCAAGCGCAGGTGGGCTGCAGCATTGGCGGAGCGCTCTGGCCGCTGGACGCCGAAGGGATCGAACAGGCACTGGAGCTGGCCGACCAGGCGCTGTACCGGGCCAAGTCGGCCGGACGCAACCGGGCCGAATTCCACCGCCAGTGGGCGCCGGCGGCTTAGCCAAGGGGGCGCGCCTGGAAAGACGACCCTAGGCCTCCACCGCCTGGCGTACCTGGTTTTCCAGCTCCAGCTTGAGTGCCGGGTCGATCCTCAGCTGGCGCGCCAGCTCTTCCAGATAGGCGCGCTCCATGAAGTGCTCCTCGTCCACCATCAGCACGCTGGCCAGGTACATCTCGGCGGCCATTTCCGGGGTGCTCGCGGCGCGGGCGACATCGGCCGGATCGAGCGGCTTGTTCAGCTCCGCTTCCATCCACTGGCGCACCTCGCGATCGTCTGTGAGCTTGACCAGTTCGCCCTCGATCAACTGGCGCTCGCGATCATCGACGTGCCCGTCGGCCTTGGCCGCGGCGAGCAATGCCTTGAGGATCGCCTGGCTGTGTTCTTCCACCTGCGGCGCCGGCAGGCGGTCGAGGGTCTGCGGCTCGCCCTGCGGCGCGCCGGCCTGCTGGCTTTGCCAGTTGCCGTAGGCCCTGTAGGCGAGCACGCCGAGCGCGGCCAGGCCGCCGTAGGTGAGCACCTTGCCGCCCACCTTGCGCGCGCTCTTGTTGCCCAGCAGCAGGCCGAGCGCGCTGGCGCCCAGCGCACCGCCGGCCGCCCCCTTGAACAGATCGCCGCTGCCCTTGGCGCCACCGAGCAAGCCGCCGAGCGCGTCACCCAGGCCACCGAGGCTACCCGAGGATTTACCGGCGGATTTCTGCTGCAACAGGTCCTGGCCGGACTTGAGCAATTGATCGAGCAAGCCACGCGTATTCATGGAATTCCTCCGCGGAACGACAAAAATGCCTGCGGGAAATCTACCGCGCGGGCCCGCGGGGCGCGGCCTGAGAGTGCTTCCGGATATTGCCGCGCGGCAGCCGCGATCATTTCGATAAAAACGAACGCTCATGGCATAGTTCGCTCGAATCCTTTCACGAGCCCTCCGCCATGATGTCGCTACGCCAGATTCGCCACTTCATCGCGGTCGCCGAATCGGGCTCGATTTCCGCAGCCGCGCAGGCCGTGTTCATCTCGCAGTCGACCCTGACCCTGGCCATCCAGCAACTGGAGGAAGAGATCGGCGTCAGCCTGTTCAATCGCCACGCCAAGGGCATGTCGCTGACCCACCAGGGCCACCAGTTCCTGCGCCAGGCGCACCTGATCCTGGCCACCGTGGAAAACGCCAAGCGCAGCCTCCAGCAGAGCACCGAGCAGGTCGCCGGCTGCCTGACCATCGGCGTGACCAGCCTGGTCGCCGGCTATTACCTGGCCGACCTGATCACCCGCTTCCAGCGCGCCTACCCCAACGTGCAGACCCGCGTGGTGGAGGACGAACGCTCGTACATCGAGCACCTGCTGGTGTCCGGCGAGATCGATGTCGGCGTGCTGATCGTTTCCAACCTTGAGGACCGCCACGCGCTGCAGACCGAAGTGCTGACCCATTCGCCGCACCGGCTCTGGCTGCCCGCGCAGCATCCGCTGCTGGAACGCGACAGCATCGGCCTCGCGGATGTCGGCGCCGAGCCGCTGATCCAGTTGAACGCCGACGAGATGGGTCTGCACACCCAGCGCATCTGGGCCCGCGCCGGGCTGACGCCGCACGTGACGCTGCGCACCGCCTCGGTGGAAGCGGTGCGCAGCCTGGTGGCCGCCGGGCTCGGGCTGTCGATCCAGCCGGACATGACCTACCGGCCCTGGTCGCTGGAAGGCGACATCATCGAGGCACGACCGCTGGCCGACCTCAGCGAACCGCTGGACGTCGGCCTGGCCTGGCGACGCGGCACGGCGCGGCCGGCGCTGGTCGATCCGTTCCTCACCGTGGCGCGGGAAAAGCCCTCCGCGCGCCGGCATTCGATTTAATCGAACGCTGCTTTCATTTTTTAGCATTTGTCGACCGCGATGCAGCGCTCTAGTCTCGGGTAAAGACGAACAAGTGCCTCAACGGCGCAGGGTTCGTGCAACCGAATCGCCACGGAACGCCGATCACGATGAATGCAATCAGCCCACTCGCCACGCTGCGCACCGATCTGCTGATCGGTGGCGAGCTGTCTCGCGGCGAAGGGCTGGTCGAGGCGATCATCGATCCGGCCTGCGGCGAGACGCTGGTGGAGATCGCCGAGGCCTCGATCGATCAGGTGGAGGCCGCCATCGCCGCCGCCCAGCAGGCGTTTCCAGGCTGGTCGAGGACCACGCCGGCGCAACGTGCCCAGGCACTGCTGGCGATCGCCGACTGCATCGAAAGAAACGCCGACAGCCTGGCGCGGCTGGAATCGCTGAACTGCGGCAAGCCCCTGCACCTGGCGCGCCAGGACGACCTGACCGCGAGCGTCGACGTGTTCCGGTTCTTCGCCGGCGCAGTGCGCTGCCAGCAGGGCCAACTGGCCGGCGAGTACGTGCCCGGCCACACCAGCCTGGTGCGACGCGACCCGCTGGGCGTGGTCGCCTCCATCGCACCCTGGAACTACCCGCTGATGATGGCTGCGTGGAAGATCGCGCCGGCGCTGGCCGCCGGCAACACGCTGGTGTTCAAGCCCTCGGAACATACGCCGCTGTCGATCCTCGCCCTCGCGCCGCTGCTCGCCGAAATCCTCCCGCCGGGCGTGATCAACATCCTCTGCGGAGGTGGCGAAGGGGTCGGTAGCCAGCTCGTCGGGCATCCAAAGGTGCGCATGGTCTCCCTCACCGGCGACATCGTTACCGGGCAGAAGGTGTTGCAGGCCGCCGCACGCACGCTCAAACGCACGCACCTGGAACTGGGCGGCAAGGCGCCGGTGATCGTCTGCAACGATGCCGACCTCGATGCCGTGGTCGAGGGCGTGCGCAATTACGGCTACTACAACGCCGGCCAGGACTGCACCGCCGCCTGCCGCATCTATGCCCAGGCCGGCATTCACGACCGTTTGCTGGCCCGGCTCGGCGAGGCCGTGTCGACCCTGCGCTTCGCCCGCAAGAAGGACGCCGACAACGAGATGGGCCCGCTGATCAGCGCCCGCCAGCGTGACCGCGTGGCCAGCTTCGTCGAGCGTGCCCTCGGCCAGCCGCACATCGAGCGCGTCACCGGCGCGGCCGTGCACTCCGGCCCCGGCTTCTACTATCAGCCGACGCTGCTCGCCGGCTGCAAGCAGAGCGACGAGATCGTCCAGCGCGAAGTGTTCGGCCCGGTGGTCACCGTCACCCGTTTCGACGAGCCGAGCCAGGCGCTGGACTGGGCCAACGACTCCGAATACGGCCTGGCCTCGTCGGTCTGGACCCAGGACCTGGACAAGGCCATGCAGATCGCCGCGCGGCTGCAATACGGCTGCACCTGGATCAACACCCATTTCATGCTGACCAGCGAGATGCCGCACGGGGGGCTGAAACGCTCCGGCTACGGCAAGGACCTGTCCAGCGATTCGCTGGCCGATTACAGCGTGGTCCGCCACATCATGGCGCGCCACGGCAAGGAGCTGAGCTAGGTTCGAGGCTTTTCTCTTACCACACGTGCAAGCACCCGATTCGACCGCACCGACCGACAGGCGCGGCGACATAACAATCAGGACCGGACGCGCTCCGGCCGGCAAGACATTCACTGCCCCGACTATCAAACCAAGAAGAGGGATTACCAATGTCAGCGCACACCACCGCTCTGCTCGGCGCACTCGCCGGCGCCCTGCTCGGCAGCAGCAGCCTGCAAGCCGCCGAAGCCCTCAAGGCCGTCGGCGCCGGCGAAGGCCAGCTCGACATCGTCGCCTGGCCCGGCTACATCGAACGCGGCGAAAGCGACAAGAGCTACGACTGGGTCAGCCAGTTCGAGAAGGACAGCGGCTGCAAGGTCAACGTCAAGACCGCCGCCACCTCGGACGAAATGGTCAGCCTCATGGCCAAGGGCGGCTACGACCTGGTGACCGCCTCGGGCGACGCCTCGCTGCGGCTGATCTATGGCAAGCGCGTGCAGCCCATCGACACGGCGCTGATCCCCAACTGGAAGGGCCTCGACCCACGTCTCAAGGATGCGCCCTGGTACGTGGTGGATGGCAAGACCTATGGCACGCCCTACCAGTGGGGCCCGAACGTGCTGATGTACAACACCGACGTGTTCAAGCAGTCGCCGACCAGCTGGAGCGTGGTCTTCGAGGCCCAGGACCTGGCCGACGGCAAGCCGAACAAGGGCCGCGTGCAGGCCTACGACGGCCCCATCTACATCGCCGACGCGGCGCTCTACCTGAAGACCAAGCAGCCCGAGCTGGGCATAGGCGACCCCTATCAGCTCACCGAGCCGCAGTACGCCGCGGTGCTCGACCTGCTGCGCAAGCAGCACGCACTGGTGCACCGCTACTGGCATGACACCACGGTACAGATGAGCGACTTCAAGAACGAGGGGGTGGTCGCCTCTGGCGCCTGGCCTTATCAGGTCAACGCGCTGCAGCTGGAGAAGCAGCCGATCGCCTCCACCGTGCCGGTCGAAGGCGCTACCGGCTGGGCCGACACCACCATGCTGCACGCCGAGGCCAAGCACCCGAACTGCGCCTACAAGTGGATGGACTGGTCGATGTCGCCGAAGGTCCAGGGTGACGTGGCCGCCTGGTTCGGCTCGCTGCCCGCGGTTCCCGCCGGCTGCAAGGAAAGCGAACTGCTCGGCGCCGAAGGCTGCAAGGTCAACGGCTTCGACAACTTCGACAAGATCGCCTTCTGGAAAACCCCGCAAGCCGAGGGCGGCAAGTTCGTCCCCTACAGCCGCTGGACGCAGGACTACATCGCGATCATGGGCGGACGCTGAACCCTTCGTTTTATCGACCACGTCGGGCCCGGGATGGGTGTGCCAGGAAAGGCCCCTCTCCCCGGCCCTCTCCCGTGAACGGGAGAGGGGGCGAGGCCACCCAGGCCGCCCCGGTTTCTCTCGGGAGGACGAGCCCTCGCCCCCATTTTCCACGCCGTTTTTTTGCTTTCCGGAGTAGCGCAGCAGATGACCATCGCCGTTCAGTTCACCCAGGTGTCCCGCCAGTTCGGCGAGGTGAAGGCCGTCGACCGGGTGTCCATCGATATCCAGGAAGGCGAATTCTTCTCCATGCTCGGCCCGTCGGGATCGGGCAAGACCACCTGCCTGCGGCTGATCGCCGGCTTCGAGCAACCCAGCGCCGGCTCCATCCGCATCCACGGCGCCGAGGCCGTCGGCCTTGCGCCCTACCAGCGCGACGTCAACACGGTGTTCCAGGATTACGCGCTGTTCCCGCACATGAACGTGCTCGACAACATCGCCTACGGCCTCAAGGTCAAGGGCGTCGGCAAGACCGAGCGCCGGGCCCGCGCCGAGGAGGCGCTGGGCATGGTCGCCCTGGGCGGCTACGGCGCGCGCAAGCCCGTGCAGCTTTCCGGCGGACAGCGCCAGCGCGTCGCCCTCGCCCGTGCGCTGGTCAATCGTCCGCGCGTGCTGCTGCTCGACGAGCCGCTCGGCGCGCTCGACCTCAAGCTGCGCGAGCAGATGCAGAGCGAACTGAAGAAGCTGCAGCGCCAGTTGGGCATCACCTTCATCTTCGTCACCCACGACCAGAGCGAGGCGCTGTCGATGTCCGACCGCGTGGCGGTGTTCAACAAGGGCCGCATCGAACAGGTCGACACCCCGCGCAACCTCTACATGAGGCCCGCCACGTCTTTCGTCGCCGAGTTCGTCGGCACCTCCAACGTGCTGCGCGGCGGCCTGGCGCTGGAGCTGGGTGGCAGCGAACGGCCCCTGTCGATCCGCCCGGAGCACACGCGCCTGGCGGGCAGCGAAGCCCTCGGCGGCGATGAAGTGGAAATCAGCGGGTTGCTCCACGACATCCAGTACCAGGGCGCCGCCACGCGCTACGAAATCCGCCTGGATAACGGGCAGAACTTCTGCGTCAGCCAGGCCAATACGCAGTGGGGCGAAGGCGCCGCGCTGCGCAGCACCGGACAGCGGGTGACCGCACGCTGGGCACGCGCGGCGATGGTCGCACTGCACGACATCGCACCCGGAGCGGACGCCTGATGCAGCTCGCTCTCGATACCAGGACGGCGGCTGTCGGCGGCCCGCTGCGACGCCTGTCCAGCCTGCTCTACCGCAAGCCGAACCTGTACCTCTCGCTGCTGCTGGTGCCGCCGCTGCTGTGGTTCGGCGCGATCTACCTCGGCTCGCTGCTGGCGCTGCTCTGGCAAGGCTTCTACACCTTCGACGACTTCACCATGGCGGTGACGCCGGAGCTGACCCTGGCCAACCTCGGGGCGCTGTTCCAGCCGGCCAACTACGACATCATCCTGCGCACCCTGGGCATGGCAGTGGCGGTGTCGCTGGCGGCCGGCCTGCTGGCGTTTCCCATCGCCTACTACATGGCGCGCTACACCCGCGGCAAGACCAAGGCGTTCTTCTACATCGCGGTGATGCTGCCGATGTGGGCCAGCTACATCGTCAAGGCCTATGCCTGGACCCTGCTGCTGGCCAAGGGCGGCGTCGCCCAGTGGTTCGTCGACCACCTTGGCCTGGCGCCGCTGCTGCAACTGGTCCTCGGCATTCCCGGCATCGGCGGCAGCACGCTGTCGACCTCGCACCTCGGGCGCTTTCTGGTGTTCGTCTACATCTGGCTGCCGTTCATGATCCTGCCGATCCAGGCCTCGCTGGAGCGGCTGCCGCCGAACCTGCTGCAAGCCTCGGCCGACCTGGGCGCGCGCCCGGCGCAGACCTTCCGCCAGGTGATCCTGCCGCTGTCGATCCCCGGCATCGCCGCCGGCTCGATCTTCACCTTCAGCCTGACCCTCGGCGACTTCATCGTGCCGCAGCTGGTGGGGCCGCCCGGCTACTTCATCGGCAGCATGGTCTACGCCCAGCAGGGCGCCATCGGCAACCTGCCGATGGCCGCCGCGTTCACCCTGGTGCCGATCGTGCTGATCGCGATCTACCTGTCCATCGTCAAACGTCTGGGGGCCTTCGATGCACTCTGAACGAGCCTCCTGGGGACTCAGGCTGGCGGCCTGGGGCGGGCTGGTGTTCCTGCACTTCCCGATCCTGATCATCTTCCTCTACGCCTTCAACACCGAGGACGCGGCATTCAGCTTCCCGCCCAAGGGCTTCACCCTGAAGTGGTTCAGCGTCGCCTTCGCGCGCCAGGACGTGCTCGACGCCATCGGCCTGTCGCTGCAGATCGCCTGCCTCGCCACGCTGATCGCCATGATCCTCGGCACCCTGGCCGCCGCCGCGCTGTACCGCCGCGACTTCTTCGGCAAGGAAGGCATCTCGCTGATGCTGATCCTGCCCATCGCGCTGCCCGGCATCGTCACCGGCCTGGCGCTGCTCGCCGCGTTCAAGAGCCTGGGCATCGAGCCGGGCGTGCTGACCATCGTCATCGGCCACGCCACCTTCTGCGTGGTGATCGTCTACAACAACGTCATCGCCCGCCTGCGGCGCACCTCGCACAGCCTGATCGAAGCGAGCATGGACCTGGGCGCCGACGGCTGGCAGACCTTCCGCTACATCATCCTGCCGAACCTCGGCTCGGCACTGCTGGCTGGCGGGATGCTCGCCTTCGCGCTGTCCTTCGACGAGATCATCGTCACCACCTTCACCGCCGGCCACGAACGCACCCTGCCGCTGTGGCTGCTCAACCAGCTCAGCCGCCCGCGCGACGTGCCGGTGACCAACGTGGTGGCGATGCTGGTGATGCTGGTGACCATGCTGCCGATCCTCGGCGCCTATTACCTGACGCGCGGCGGCGAGGGCGTGGCGGGGAGCGGCAAGTGAAAGCCGCCCTCTCCCCAGCCCTCTCCCGTGAACGGGAGAGGGGGCAGTCCGGGCGGGACCGGAAGTGATCCATCTGGCCGATCGTGCTGCTGAGGCCGGGCACGAACGCTGAACACCACACGAACACTCCCCTCTCCCGTTTACGGGAAAGGGGGCGGACCGGGCGGTCCGGAAGTGATCCGTCCAGCCGATCGCGCTGCAGAGGCCGGGCACGAACGCTGAACACCGACACGAACACGCCCCTCTCCCGTTTACGGGAAAGGGGCCGGGGGAGAGGGCAGCAGCGCCCTCCCCAACCCAACGACAACCCATAGCGAGGCTGACCCCATGCAAACCAAACTGCTGATCAATGGCCAACTGATCGACGGCGAAGGCGAGAGGCTCGCCGTGCTCAACCCCTCCCTCGGCGCACCGCTGGTGCAGATCGCCGAGGCCAGCGAAGCGCAGGTGGACGCCGCGGTGCGCGCCGCCGACGCGGCCTTCGACGGCTGGTCGCAAACCGCGCCGAAGGACCGTGCGATGTTGCTGCTGCGCCTCGCCGATCGCATCGAGGCGCATGCCGAAGAGCTGGCGAAGCTGGAGTCGGACAACTGCGGCAAACCCTTCGGCGCCGCGCTGAACGACGAAATCCCCGCCATCGCCGACGTGTTCCGCTACTTCGCAGGCGCCAGCCGCTGCCTGTCCGGTTCCGCCGCCGGCGAATACCTGCCGGGACACACCTCGATGATCCGCCGCGACCCGCTCGGCGTGGTCGCCTCCATCGCGCCGTGGAACTACCCGCTGATGATGGCCGCCTGGAAACTCGCGCCGGCCCTGGCGGCGGGCAACACCGTGGTGCTCAAGCCGTCCGAGCAGACGCCGCTGACGGCGCTGAAACTGGCCGAATTCCTCGCCGAGATCTTCCCCGCCGGGGTGGTCAACATCGTCTTCGGCCGAGGCGCCAGCGTCGGCACGCCGCTGGTGACGCACGCGCGCGTGCGCATGGTCTCGCTCACCGGCTCGATCGCCACCGGCGCCAACATCATCTCCAGCACCGCGGCCAGCGTGAAACGCATGCACATGGAGCTGGGTGGCAAGGCACCCGTGCTGATCTTCGACGACGCCGACATCGAGGCCGCCGTCGAGGGCATCCGCACCTTCGGCTTCTACAACGCCGGACAGGACTGCACCGCCGCCTGCCGCATCTACGCGCAGAAAGGCATCTACGAGAAATTCGTCGCCGCCCTGGGCGATGCCGTGGGCAACCTGAAGACCGGCCTGCAGAACGACGCCGCCACCGAACTCGGCCCGCTGATCACCGCGCAGCATCGCGACCGCGTCAGCGGTTTCGTCGAGCGCGCCAGCGGCCAGTCGCACATCGAGGTGGTCACCGGCGGCAAAGCGGTCGCCGGGGACGGCTTCTTCTTCCAGCCGACGGTGCTGGCCGGCGCGCAACAGGACGATGAAATCGTCCGCAACGAAGTGTTCGGCCCGGTGGTGTCGGTCACGCCATTCGACGACGAGTTGCAGGCGCTGAGCTGGGCCAACGACTCCGACTACGGTCTCGCCTCGTCGATCTGGACCCGCGACGTGGGCCGCGCGCACCGCCTCTCGGCGCGCCTGCAGTACGGCTGCACCTGGGTGAACACGCACTTCATGCTGGTCAGCGAAATGCCCCACGGCGGCGTCAAGCGCTCCGGCTACGGCAAGGACATGTCGATGTACGGGCTGGAGGACTACACCGCGGTGCGCCACGTGATGTTCAAGCACTGAAGCTGTCGCGCAGGGCACGCCCCTGCGCCGCGAGGCCGCGCCTAGGTGCGTGCCTCGTTGTGGCCCAGGTCACGCCCGGGGTCGATGCGGTCGCGAACCCGCTGCTTGAGCACCTTGGCCTCGGGGAAACCGCCGTCTGCCTTGCGCTCCCAGAGCTGAACGCCGTCACAGGTGATGCGGAACACCCCGCCCGTGCCCGGCTCCAGGGCGACTCGGCCGAGGTCGCCGGTGAACGTGGACAGCAGCTCCTGCGCCAGCCAGGCGGCGCGCAGCAGCCACTGGCACTGGGTGCAATAGGTGATGACGATTTCGGGGCGTGGCGCGGTACGGGTCATGACGATCTCGCGGGGCGGGCCGGGCGACCAGCATAACGGCAACCACGACCGTCGCCGAGGCGCGAAAAGCAAAACGCCGCATCGGAATGCGGCGTCTCGGTGGCGCGGGCGACCTTCTTACGCGATGCGCGACAACAGCTCGCGAGCCTCTTCCTTCTGCTGCTCGTCGCCCTGGTCGATCACCTCGTTGAGGATGTTGCAGGCGCTCTGGATCTCGCCCTGCTCGATGTAGGTCATGGCCAGGCTCATCTTGCGGCTGGCGGCCAGGTCGTCCAGCGGGCGCTCGCTCGACAGGTCGTCACCGAAGGCATCGAGGAAGTCGTCGCTGAGGTCCGCTTCGAAACCCGAGCGCGCCGACGGCTGCTCCGGCTCGTCCAGCTCGAACACCTCCGGCAGCTCCTGCAGGTTGGAATGGAAGTCCGGCTCCTCTTCGACCTCGGCCTTGCCCTGCCCTGCCCTGGACGCCTGGTTGGGGAACGGATTGATCAGGTCCCAGTCGGCGTCCAGCGACAGGTCGTCGAGGTTCAGCGGGTAATCGTTGGGATCTTCGTCAGGCGCCGCGTGGGCGACCGGTGCGGCCGGCAGATCGTCCAGATCGAGCACGGCATCCTGCAACGGGTCGACCCGCGAGTCGGCCATCGCCACGGCATCGGCGTCCGCGTTCATCGCCGGATAGCGGGTCTTGATCCGCTCGAGCTGCGCCGGGCTCGCGCCCATCTCGCGCAGCACCGCTTCCTCGCGAGCGAACCCGCCGAGATCGCCGTTCTCGGCGAGCACTTCGAGCAGGCGCAAACGCAGGTCCATGCGCGCGGGCGCGTTTTCCAGGGCGTGACGCAAGGTGCTTTCGGCCTCGCCGAAGCGGCCGTAGGCGATGTAGATGTTGGCGGCTTCCAGCGGATCGGTGGAGATCTGCGTGCGCGTCTCGACAGGCTGCTCGACGCTGGCAGCGCTGCGCACGCGCGCCGGGCTGACCAGCGCGTCATCCTCGACCACCGGTACCACGACCACCTGAGGGTCGGGCAGCCGCGCGGGCTTGCGCCGGCGGCGCAGGAGCAGCAGCAACGCCAGCAGCATGACCAGGCAGAAGGCGCCGATCAGCCAGACCGACGAACCGGTCGACTGCTCGGCCTCGGCGGCCGGTTCCTCGGCGACGGGCGCGGCCGGAGCAGGCTCGGCGGCGGGAGAAGTCTGCGCAGGAGCGGTTTGCGCAGCGTCCGCCGGCGGCAGGGCCGGTTCGGATTCGTCCTGCGGCGCGGCGGCCGATGCCTGATCGTCCAGCGGCGCTACGGCATCCGCGGGCGGCGTTTCCGGCTGGCCGGAAGCCGTGAAATCCGCCGGCGCTGCGGCGGACGGGCCCGGCTCGGCCGCGGCAGGCGCGGTCGCCTGGGGAACAGTCGCTGGCGTCGCACCGAGGCGCGACTCCAGGCTGGCCAGTTGCTGGTCCCTCTCGCTCAGTTGCTGCTGAAGGATCTGCAGCTGGTTCTGCAGGTCGCGCATCTGCTGCTGCAGGGACTGGCTTTCGCCGGTACTGGACGCGAGCTCCTCATCCACGCGCCGTTGCAGGGCCGCCTGGCTTTCCGGCGAACCGGGAACACCGGGCATCGGTGCGGAGGGCCGGGTGTTCTCCAGCTCTTCGTCCTCGCTGGACAGCGAGAGCATCGCGGGCGGCGCCTCTTCGGCGAGCGCATCGGGCAGCAGCAGCTCGGCGCCTACCTTGAGTCGATGCGCTTCACCGCCGACGAAGGCCTGCGGATTGAGCAGCTGGATATCGCGCATCAGCCCTTCCAGCGAGGCTTCGCCGCCCGGATTGAAGCGTCGGGCGATGGCCCACAGGCTGTCGCCGCTGGCGACGCGGTAGCGCTTGCCCTGCACGGCGGCGGGCAGCGGACCGGAGGGCGCGCGCGCGGCGGCCGGCGCGCTGCGCACGGCGGGGGCAGCCGCGGCGCGGGGGGCACGACTCGGCGCGGCGGCAGCGCTCGGAGCGGGCGCGGCGCTGGCCAGGTACGACGATTCCGGCGGGTCCAGCAGCAGGGTGTACTCGCGAAGCAGTGTGCCGCCCGGGCGCGCCACCTCGACGATGAAATTCAGATAGGGCTCGCGCACCGGCTGGGTGGAAACCACCCGCACCACGCTGCTCTTGCCGCGCACGACCGGGGTGAAACGCAGATCGTTGAGGAAGAACGGCCGGTCGACGCCGGACTGATCGAAGGCGCTCTGGCTGGCGAGGCGTACCTTGATCTCGTCGCGGGTCAGGTCACCCACGTCGAGCAGTTCGATTTCGGCGCTCAGCGGCTGATTGAGCGCGGACTGCAGATTGATGTCCCCGAGGCCCAGTGCGGGAACCAGCCCTGAATAAAGCGCCGATCCCGATACAAGGGTCAGCACCAAGAGCTGGTGAACTCTAGCCATGTTTCCTCCCGGTGGTCCGGCTCGATCCGGAGCCTGTTCTTGAAATACGCGACATCGACGAAACATGCACAGTGAGGCAGATCCAATTAACCCGGAAAATCATCCAGATACCCAGTACGGATGCTAGTCGAAGAATACGTGAGCCACGCAGTATAGCGGCACTATGCCACCACATCCGAGCGCTCCGTTCCGTTTATCGTCAGAAAAGCGCCTTTCTCGAGGGCTCCACGACGGACGACCGTCATATTGTCTGGCGCCGCAACGCGATACAACGGCAATGGGCAGGAAACTCGGCGCCAGGCGCCCGGCGGCGATCGCCGGTAACCCGCCGACGTCAGGGGTTCTGCAGATTGGCGAGGATGTGCGAGTGGACCTGCTGGCAGCGTTGCAGGTCTTCCGGATCGATGCCCTGGAACAGTTCGCGACGCAGTTGCGAGGAGATCGCCTCGATCCGTTCGATCAGGGGCTTGGCTTCCGGGCTGAGGGCAATCTTCTTGGCCCGGCGGTCTTCGGGAACCGCGAGGCGACGCACCAGGCCCTGGGCTTCGAGGCTGTCGAGCAGTCGCGCCAGCGTCGGACCCTCGACCCCGACGCTCTGCGCCAGCTCGCGCTGGGTCGGCTGCTCAGCGAAGCGCCCGAGGTGCAGCAGCACCAGCCAGCGCGCCTGGGAGAGGCCAAGCCCGGCGAGTCGGCGGTCGAGCTCGCCACGCCAGGCGCGCGACAGCTGCGATACCTGCATGGCGAAGCGGTGATGATCGTATTCGGACATGGCGCCTGTACCATAAAACTAATAATTAGCGAGCTAACCATAGCACTGGGGCGGGCGGCAAGTCCGCAGATGGTCGCGCCCGCTGCCAAGCGGCGGATTTCCTTGGGATTTTAGGTTTCCGAAGATTACCGGGCGGGGTTCAGGCCTGGAATTCCGCCTGCAGCGCCGCACGCACGCAATGCAGCACACCCTCGTTGACCCGGCCGCGGAACTGCTCGGCCAGTTCGGCCACCGGCGGCAGCTCGCCCTCGCCATCGAGGAAGGCGTCCTGGACTTCGCCCAGCAGTTCTTCCGGCAGGTCCAGAGCCTGTTCCAGCGACAGCTGCTGCTCGGCGATGGCTTCGGCGAGCAGCGCGTAGACGTTCTTTTCCGTGCACTTGAGCTGGCTGGCGACCTGCGACGGCGTCATTCCGGCCCGCACCAGGCTGATCAGTTCGTGACGCAGATCGACGGGGGTACTGGCCGGCTCGGCCTTGCCGCCGAGCACGTCGAGGAAGGCCTCTCCGTAGCGCTCCAGCTTGCGCGCGCCGACGCCGCTGACGCGCCCCATGGCGCTGAGCGTGGTCGGCATGCTGCGCAGCATTTCCAGCAGCGTGGCATCGGGGAAGATCACGTAAGGCGGCACGCCGTGCTCTTCGGCGAGCTTGCGGCGCAGTGCGCGCAGGGCCTCCCAGGTGTCGCGCTCGTGGCTCTGCACCAGCTGGCTGGCCGCGCTGGAGGTGGACTTGGGCGCCTTGGTGGCGAGGTCGCGCCGAAGCTCCAGCGTCACCTCGCCGCGCAACAGCGGCCGGCAGCTCTCGCTCAGGCGCAGACCGCCGTAGCCTTCCAGGTCGATATCGACGAGGCCGCGGGCGACCAGCTGGCGGAACAAGGTGCGCCATTCGCTTTCGCTGCGCCCTTTGCCGACACCGAACACCGACAGGTGCTGATGACCCGGCCCGCGAATTTTCTCGTTGTCGCGACCGAGCAGGATGTCGACCAGATGACCGACCCCGTAGCGCTGGCCGCTGCGGTAGATCGCCGACAGCGCCTGGCGTGCCGGCTCGGTGGCGTCCCAGGTCTGCACGCCATCGACGCAGTTGTCGCAGTGGCCGCAAGGCGCCGCCAGCTCCTCGTCGAAGTAGGCCAGCAGCGTCTGCCGCCGGCAGCGGGTCTCCTCGCACAGGGCGAGCATCGCATCCAGCTTGTGCTGTTCGACGCGTTTGTGGCGCTCGTCGCCCTCGGAGTTGGCGAGCATCTGCTTGAGGAACACCACGTCCTGTAGCCCGTAGGCCATCCAGGCGTCCGCCGGCAGGCCGTCGCGCCCGGCGCGGCCGGTTTCCTGGTAATAGGATTCCAGCGATTTCGGCAGGTCGAGGTGGGCGACGAAACGCACGTTGGGCTTGTCGATGCCCATGCCGAAGGCGATGGTCGCGACCATGATCAGGCCTTCCTCGTTGAGGAAGCGCTTCTGGTGATAGGCCCGCAGTTCGCTGGGCAGGCCGGCGTGATACGGCAGCGCCGGGAAGCCCTGCTCGGCGAGGAAGGCGGCGACCTCCTCGACCTTCTTGCGCGACAGGCAGTAGACGATACCGGCATCGCCCTTGCGCTCGGCGAGGAACGCCAGCAACTGCTTGCGCGGCTGCTCCTTGGGGACGATGCGGTAGAAAATGTTCGGCCGGTCGAAGCTCGACAGGTAGCGCTCGGCGTCTTCCAGATGCAGGCGCTGGACGATTTCCTCGCGGGTGCGCTTGTCCGCCGTGGCGGTCAGCGCCAGGCGCGGCACCTTGGGGAAGAGTTCGGCGAGCTGCCCCAGTTGCAGGTATTCGGGGCGGAAATCGTGACCCCACTGCGACACGCAATGCGCCTCGTCGATGCCGAACAGGGCGATGTCGAGCCCTTGCAGGAAGGCCAGCATGCGCGGCTGCACCAGGCGCTCGGGCGCCAGGTAGAGCATCTTGATCTCGCCGCGGCGGATGCGCTCGGCGATCAGCCGCTGCTCGTCGTTGCTCAGCGTCGAATTCAGCGCCACCGCAGCCACACCGAGTTCGTCGAGGGTCGCGACCTGGTCGTCCATCAGGGCGATCAGCGGCGAAACGATCACCGCCAGGCCGTCGCGCAACAGCGCCGGCACCTGGTAGCAGAGCGACTTGCCGCCGCCCGTGGGCATCAGCACCAGGGCGTCGCCACCTTGCGCCACGCGCTCGATTATCGCCGCCTGATTGCCGCGGAAGGCGTCGTAGCCGAAAACGTCTTTGAGGATGCGCAGGGCCTGGTCGAGCATGCCGGTCTCCGAAGGAAGGCGCGCATTATAAGCGCAAACAATCGCCATACCGGGCGCCGCGCGCATGGCGGATGAGCGGTACGGGTCGATCCCGCCGCGCGCCGCAGTTTTCCCTGAGTCCTGCGCGCAGGCTTTGCTAGAATCCAGCGCTGATCTCTTCCCCAGGTACCCCACGATGTCCTTCGCCGAGCAACTGTCCCGCCTGCAAGCCTTTCTCGATGCCGACGAACTGCACGAGGAGGCCCTGGACTACGTGGCCGCCCACGGTTACCTGACTGCCCTCTCCATCTGCCCGCAGCCGGTTCCAGAGCGCGAGTGGATCGACGCGCTGTTCGCCGAGCCGCCGCACTACCGCAGCGACGCCGAACGCGAGGAAATCGAAAACAGCCTGATCCAGCTCAAGGCGCTGATCGCCCGCCAGTTGGCCAGCGACGAGGACATGGAGCTGCCCTGCGAGCTCGACCTCGGCGAAACCCCCGACGACTCCGACCTGCGCGGCTGGTGCATCGGTTTCATGGAAGGCGTGTTCCTGCGCGAATCGGTGTGGTTCGAAGACGCCGAAGACGAAGTCAGCGAGCTGCTGCTGCCGATCATGGTCGGTTCGGGGCTGTTCGACGAACAACCCGAGTTCGACGAGATCGCCGCCGACCCTGACCTCGTCGACAGCATGGTCGAGCAGATCCCCGAACTGCTCACCGCGCTTTACCTGCTCTGCCAGGCCCCGGAAGAAAAACCCGCGTTGCTCAAGCCGCGCCACTGAGCCAGGCCCGGGCATGGCCGCTCGCGAATTCGCCCCGAGCCGCAATCCTTGGGTGCGCTACGTGCTGCTCGGCATTGGCTGGGCGAGCGTGGCGCTCGGGGTCATCGGCATCTTCCTGCCGGTGCTGCCGACCACGCCGTTCCTGCTGCTAGCCGCGGCCTGCTTCGCGCGCAGCTCAAGGCGTTTCTACGAATGGCTGGTGAATCATCCGCGGCTCGGCCCGTGGATTCGCGACTACCTCGACGGCGAAGGCATTCCGCTCAAGGGCAAGGTCTACGCCATCGGCCTGATGTGGGCGAGCATTGCCCTCTCCTGCTACCTGGTTCCGCTGTTCTGGGCGCGAGCCTTCATGCTCACCAGCGCGGTGTGCGTGAGTTTCTACATCCTCAAACAGAAAACCCGACCGCCGCGCTGACCTGTCAGGGCGCGTGGTTGCGCCGGTAGGTCTGCTCACCCATCGCTTCGATCTGACCGTCGATCAGCCGCTCGAACGGGCGCAGCAAAGCGTCGAAGCTCGCCGGGGATTCGAGCAGGTTGAGCGCCGCCACCACCGCCTCGAGGGTCGACAGCGCGCCCGCAACCGGCGCCTTGCGCACCCGATAGCGCGAGGTCATCCCATCCGGCAACGCGAGGCGCGGCAGGGCCGCCAGCGCGGGATTCAGGTGAAGCAGCTTGCGCGCCTTGCGCCAGGTGCCGTCCGGCACCACCAGCAGCGGCGGGCGGGAATCCTCGCGCGGTATGCCGGCGCCCAGCACCTCCGCATCATTACCAGGAAACAGCAGGCAGGGTCGGTAGCCGGGATCGTCCAGACGCGCCTGCAGGTCCTCGAAACGCTCGCCGACCAGCAGCTCGGCGTTCTGCAGGCCCAGGGCCGCCAGGCGTGCGGTATTGAGTGCATGCCCGGACTCGCTCGGGTGCTGCAGCAGCAACACGCGGCAACGGCTCGGCAAGGACGGAATGAGCGCACACAGGCAGTGGCTCAGCGGGCGGACGCAGCGGGAACATTGCGGACGGGACATCGGCGTTCTGACGAGAGTGGGGCGGCGGCGCAGTCTGCCACAGCGGCGCCGCCAGGTGGCCTCAACGGGCGAAACGTTCGGCCAGACCGTGCAGGTAGCCGGCCATCTGCTCCAGCTCCTGGCAGATCGCCGCGCCCTGCTGGGCGTGTCCGGCGCTGTTGTCGGAAAGCTGGGCGATGCGGGTGATCTGCCGGTTGATGTCCTCCACCACCAGGCTCTGCTCTTCCGAGGCCGCCGCCATCTGCTGGCTCATGCCGCTGATGCGCGTCACCGCCTGGCTGATGCTGCCCAGCGACTGATGCACAGACTCCACACTGCCCAGGCTGTCCTGCGACATGGACTCGCCGCGGCTGACGCTGCTCACCGCGCGGTCGGTGCCGGTGCGCAGGCTCGCGATCAGCTGATGGATCTGCTCGGTGGACTGTCGCGTGCGCGCCGCCAGGGCGCGAACTTCGTCGGCGACCACGGCGAAACCGCGCCCCTGCTCGCCGGCCCGCGCCGCTTCGATGGCCGCGTTGAGCGCCAGCAGGTTGGTCTGTTCGGCGATGGACGTGATCACGTCGACGACGCTGCCGATGGCGTGCATCGACGACGCCAGCTCGGTCACCGCCTCGCCGATGTCGTTCACCGCCGCCGCCATCTGCTGCATGGTCACGCGGCTGCCGCCGGCCAGGGTCTGCCCCTCGCCGGCGATGCGGTCGGCGTCTTCGGCGGCCCGCGCGGTGTCCTGCACGTTGCGCGCGATTTCCTGGATGGTCGCCGCCATCTGGTTGATCGCGGTCGCGGACTGATCGGTCTCGTTGCGCTGCTGCTCCAGCAGTTCGGCGCTGGCGCGCGAGGTTTCCGAGGACTGCGCGGCGCGCTGGCGCACCTGCTCGGCAGCGTCCTCCAGGCGGCTCAGGGCCGTCTGCAAACGGGCCTCCTGGCTGATCAGCGCCATGTCCAGCTCTGCCTGCGCACCCTGGCCATCGGAATAGGTGAGCGCCACCAGCGGATCGGTGAAGGCTTTCGGGTGATCGCGCAGGGTTTTCCTGATGTCCTCCTGGCGCGTGAACGACAGCCAGGTCGCCAGGCCGAGCATGCAGGCGGCCACCAGCGCGGTGAACGCCCAGCCGTCGAGCACGCGGTCGAGCCCGATGATCAGCGCGGCGGCGAGGATCAGCGGCCAGGAACGCTGCAGTTCGTGGGTGATGCGCGCCACTTGGGAGCGGGCGGGCTTGCCGGCGCGCAGGCGCGCATAGAGGGCGTCGGCGCGGCGTACCTGCTCGCGGGTCGGCAGCGAGCGCACCGACTCGTAGCCGACCATCTTGCCGTCCTCGTAGATCGGCGTGACGTAGGCGTTGACCCAGTAGAAGCTGCCGTTCTTCGAGCGGTTCTTCACCAGCCCCATCCACGGCTTGCCGCTCTGCAGCGAGGCCCACATCAGGCCGAAGACTTCCGGCGGCATATCCGGATGGCGAACCAGGTTGTGCGGCTGCCCAATCAGTTCCTCGTAGCTGTAACCACTGACCCGGACGAACGCGTCATTGCAGTAGGTGATGTGGCTTTGCAGATTGGTGGTGGAGATCAGCCGTTCCTCGCTGGGAAAGGTGATCTCGGTATCAGTGACAGGCAGGTTTTGACGCATTCGGCACATTCCTTCGCAAGGTAGTTTCTTTCCGGAGAGCTTGTTTCTTTTCATGTCTAGCACAGCAAGGTCGCATGCCGCCAAACCGCACCGCAAAAAATCGCCGAATGGGCGCTCGTCGCGCAGACCTCCCGCCCGGTCGGGTCCGGCGCGGGGCGAGTGGACGCTGCGTTCGGCCGAGCCCGCACGGGCGTTCCCACGTCGCTGTACCGCGATGCGCTCCTGCCCTGCCGGCTGCACGAGCCAACGGGTTGGCTATCCTGATCGGCATGACAAGACTTCCCTGCGCGGCGAAACCTCCGGTGACAGCGAGCCAGGCGCCTGCCGGTGATCGCCCGGATATTCTTCGCTTCATCGAGCCGTTTCGCTGCCGCCTTCGATTTCCTCGCGGCGTCACGGCAAGGCATCGTTTTCATCCACGCGTACGTTCGCGACGTGACCGCGGTAACCGCGCTGTACAAGGCGGTACCCAGGTTTCGCCGCGACGTGCGCCAGTCGAGGTACTCGGAATGAACCAGACCACTGCCCCATGGGTCGACCGTTTCGGCGTGCATGACAAGGCGCAGGACTTCCTGCCCGTCACCGAAGGAGAAACACCATGAGCCAGGTATTGGCGTGCATCGATGATCCGCCCCCTCCGTGGTCGATTACGCGGCTTGGGCGGCACTGCGCCTGAGCGCGCCGCTGACCTTCCTGCACGTGCTCGACGAGCAGCGCTACCCGCGCGGCGATGCCGGCGGCAACCCCGGCCTGGGCGAGCGCGAGGCCCTGCTCAACGAACTCTCCTCGCTGGATGCCCAACGCAACCGCCTGGCCCTGGAAGACGGCCGCGTGCTGCTGCAGGAGGCCCGCCAGCGCGCCCACTCGGCGGGCGTTCCGATCGCCGAAACCCAGCAGCGCCACGGCGACCTGCTGCACAGCCTGAACGAGCTGCAGGGCGACACGCAGTTGCTGGTGATGGGCCGCCAGGGCGAGCGCAGCGGCGGCCACGCGCTGCAGATCGGCAGCCAGCTGGAGAACGTCATCCGCGCCGTGCCGCGCCCGATCCTGGTGGCGCCGAGCACGTTCCGCGTGCCGCGCCGGCTGATGCTCGCCTTCGACGGCAGCGTCACCGCGCGCCAGGCGGTGGCGACGCTGGCCTCCGGGCCGCTCTGCGAAGGCATGCCGATCCACCTGGTGATGATCGGCGCCGACACCGGCGACAACTGGGCGCCGCTGGACAACGCGGCCGCGCGCCTGGCGTCCGCCGGCTATGACGTGCGCCAGGCGATTCGCCACGGCGAGGTCGTCTCCACGCTGCTCGCCTATCAGGAAGAGCACAGCATCGACGTGCTGGCGATGGGCGCCTACGGGCATTCGCGCATCCGCCAGTTCCTCGTCGGCAGCACCACCGGTGCGCTGCTGCGCTCCAGCAGCGGCGCCCTGCTGATCCTGCGCTGAGGACCGCTGGTTCCCGGCAACGGCGCGCGCCCTCGATCCTGGGTTACCCTTCACGACGCTGCGACCCAAAGACGCAGCGTTGCGGCCCCGCCACGACCGGGAGCCATCGTCGACCCGTCGGCAGCGTCCACCGGCGCGCGCCACCACCAGGGGATGCCCATGAAAATCGCCGTATTCAGCACCCAGCCCTACGACCGACGCTTCCTCGATGAGGCCAACCTGCAGAGCGACCCGAGCAACCCCTTCGAACTCGTCTACCAGGACGCCAGCCTGTCCGCCCGGACCGTGTCGCTGGCCCAGGGTTGCGAGGCGGTGTGCGTGTTCGTCAACGACGTGCTCGACGCCGAGGTGCTCGAAGCGCTCGCCGGTTATGGCGTGCGCGCCGTGCTGCTGCGCTGCGCCGGTTTCAACAACGTCGACCTGCAGGCCGCCCATCGCCTGGGCCTGTTCGTCGCGCGGGTGCCGGCCTACTCGCCGGAAGCCGTCGCCGAACACACCCTGGCGCTGGTGATGACCCTCAACCGGCACACCCATCGCGCCTACAACCGCGTGCGCGAAGGCAACTTCATGCTCGACGGCCTGCTCGGCATCACCCTGCACGACAAGACCGTCGGCATCGTCGGCACCGGCAAGATCGGCCTCGCCACCGCGCGCATCTTCAAGGGCCTGGGTTGCCGCGTGCTCGGCTACGACCCCTACCCTTCGGCGGATTTCCAGGCCGTCGGCGAGGTCGTGGAGCTGGACGATCTGCTCGGCGCATCCGACATCGTTTCGCTGCACTGCCCGCTGATGGACAGCACGCGGCACATGATCAACCGCGAGAGCATCCGGCAGATGAAACGCGGCGCGATGCTGGTGAACACCTCGCGCGGCGCGCTGATCGACACGCCGGCGGTGATCGCCGCGCTGAAGTCCAGGCAGCTGGGCTCGCTGGCCATCGACGTCTACGAGCAGGAGGCGCAGCTGTTCTTCCACGACCGCTCCGGCGACATCATCGACGACGACGTCTTCCAGCGTCTGATGACCTTCCCCAACGTGCTGGTTACCGGCCACCAGGGCTTCTTCACCGAGGAAGCGCTGCGCGAGATCTCCGCGGTGACGCTGCACAACCTGAGCTGCCTGCGCGACGGCGTCGCCTGCGCCAACGTCGTTCCCGCGGTCTAAGGATCCCTCCATGTGGCAACAAACCTACGATCCGCTGGGTAACGCCTACCTGTCCGCGTTGCTGGCCGCCGTGCCGATCCTGTTCTTCCTCTTCGCCCTCACCGTACTCAAGCTCAAGGGACTCAACGCGGCGCTGCTGACCCTGGCGATCTCGCTGGTGGGCACGCTGCTGCTGTTCGGCATGCCGCCGGCATCGATCCTCGCCGCCGCTGCGTTCGGCTTCCTCAGCGGGCTGTGGCCGATCGGCTACATCGTGCTGATGGCCGTCTGGCTGTACAAACTGGCGGTGAAGAGTGGCAAGTTCGAGGTGATCCGCGGCAGCATCGCGACCATCTCCGAGGACCAGCGCGCCCAGGTGATCCTCATCGCCTTCTGCTTCGGCGCCTTCCTCGAAGGGGCCGCCGGCTTCGGCGTGCCGATCGCGATCTGCGCGGCGCTGCTCGTCGAGCTGGGCTTCAATCCGGTCAAGGCGGCGATGCTCTGCCTGCTGGCCAACGCGGCCTCCGGCGCCTACGGCGCGATCGGCATTCCGGTGCTGGTCGGCGCCCAGCAGGGCGGCGTGGCGCTGGCCGACATGTCGCTGATGATGATCGCGATCATCCAGCTCTCCACGCTGTTCGTGCCGACCCTGCTGATCGCCGTGCTCGACGGCTGGCGCGGCGTGCGCGAGACCTGGCCGGTGCTGTTGCTGATCGGCGCGCTGTTCAGCGTGAGCCAGGCGCTGGTGCTGTACTTCCTCGGCCCGGAGCTGGCCGACATCGTGCCGCCGCTGCTGAGTATGGGCACGCTGGCCGCCTTCATGCAGTTCTGGCGACCGCGGCACATCTACCGCGAGGAAGGCGCACCGCCGTTGTCCTCGCAGCGCTGGGCGCTGCCCGCGGTGATCTCCGCCTGGTCGCCGTTCTACATCCTCACCGCGGTGATCCTGACCTGGAGCCTGCCGCCGTTCAAAGCCCTGTTCGCCGCCGGCGGACCGCTGGCGGCGACGGTGCTGAAGCTGCCGATCCCGTTCCTCGACCTGCGCATCGAGGAGTTGCCACCCATCGTCGCCGCGCCCCATGCGCTGCCGGCGGTATGGAACGTCGCCCTGATCAGCGCGCCGGGTACCGCCATCCTCATCGCGGTGATCCTCACCACGCTGTTCTCCTCGCGGCTGTCGCTGCGCAGTTCCGTGCACCAGCTGGAGAAGACCGTCAGCGAGCTGTGGCGGCCGATCTGCATGATCTCGCTGATCATGGCGGTGGCCTACATCGCCAACTTCTCCGGCGCCTCGTCGAGCATCGGCCTGAGCGTCGCCGAGAGCGGCAGGGTGTTCCCGCTGATCGCCCCGGCAATCGGCTGGCTCGGCGTGTTCATCACCGGCTCGGTGGTCAACAGCAATACCCTGTTCGCCCACCTGCAAGCGATCACCGCGACGCAGATCGGCACCAGCCAGGCGCTGCTGGTGGCGGCCAACACCTGCGGCGGGGTGATGGGCAAGCTGATCTCGCCGCAATCCATCGCCATCGCCGCCGCCGCGGTCGGCCAGGTCGGTGGCGAATCGCAGATCATGCGCACCACGCTGGGCTACAGCCTGGCGCTGCTGGGCTACGTGTGCCTGTGGACGCTGGTGCTGTCGCTGCTGCTCTGAGCCAACGCCTCAGAGGCTGTCGCCGAGCGGCGTCGCGCAGCGCGCGTCGGCGCTGCTGTGGATGTCGCCCTGGCGCCCGTCGCTGACCAGCACCGCGCGGCGCTGGGCGATGGCGTCGCGCAGGGCGGCGTAGTAGTCCGGTTGCCGCTCCAGGCGCTCGGTGAGCGGCAGTGCCTCGGCGCGCCCGTCGACCACCCCGCCGACGGTACTCGCGGTCGCCAGTGCATCGTAGGTATCGCTGTCGATGCCACCCAGCGGGTCGAGCAGCATGCCCATCACCACGCCCAGGCTGTCGCGGCTGTTGTGGCTGCCGAGCAGCGGCAACTCGAGCACCGGGCCGTCGCCCACGCCCCAGACACCGAAGGTCTGGCCGAAATCCGCGCGGTGGTGCGGCATGCCCCAGCGCTCGGCGACGTCGACTATGCCCAGCACGCCGAAGATCGTGTTCACGCCAAAGCGCCCGAGGGTGTTGGCTGAACGCTTGAAGTTGCCCTGCAACAGGTCGTTGACGAACACCTTGGGCTCGCCGAAGTTGTCGACGAAGCCGTGCACGCCGCCGCGCACCGGCTCGGGAAGCTTCTCGTAGCCGCGTGCCACCGGCTTGAGCGCGTAGTCGTCCAGTACGCGATTGAAAGCGAACAGCCCGCGGTTGACCGACTCGGCCGGGTCCTGCGCACTCGACAAGGCCGTGCAGCCGCCGGGCGCCACCTCCATCTGGGCGCAGCCGGACAGACACAGCAGCGCGAGCGCCGCCAGCGGCGGCAACGCCCGGCGCCGCAGCATCGATGGCTGGAAAGTCGCGCCGCGCGAAACCTCGGGAACACCGTTGCGTACTGCCTTCATCCTGCACCCTCCCGTTGATTGATCGGCGCAGAGTGCGGGTCGATTCTTGCTCGAAGATGTCCCGTTGATGTCGTCGCGGACGGATTGTTACCCGATTGAAATATATGACCGGCGCCGCCCTTTGCCTTTAGATTGGCCGCTCGAACGGGGTAGCGGACAACCTGATAGTGAGCAGAATCCTGATCGTCGACGATGACCTGGAAATCCTCGCCCTGCTGCAGAAATTCTTCTGCCGGCACGGCTATGACGTCGAGGTCGCCCGCGATGGTGCGAGCATGTGGAAAGCCATCGAACGGCAGGTGCCGGAACTGGTGATCCTCGACCTGATGCTGCCCGGCGAGGACGGCCTGTCGCTGTGCCAGCGGCTGCGCGCGGAGCAACGGGTGGCGATCCTCATGCTCACCGCGATGGGCGAGCTGAGCGACCGCATCATCGGCCTCGAACTCGGCGCCGACGACTACCTGAGCAAGCCCTTCGACGCCCGCGAGTTGCTGGCGCGGGTACGCGCGGTGCTGCGCCGCGCCGGCGACGCCCGGCCCCCGCGCGACGACGCGCGCCCGTTGCTGGGGTTTTCCGGCTGGCAACTGGACGTCACCCGCCGCGAACTGCGTTCGCCGGAAGGGGTGATGATTCCGCTCTCCGGCGGCGAGTTCGACCTGCTGCTGGTGTTCGTCGAGCACCCGCAGCGCATCCTCAGCCGCGAGCAGTTGCTCGACCTCGCCCGCGGCCACGCGCACGACGCCATCGACCGCAGCATCGACGTCCAGGTCAGCCGCCTGCGGCGCAAGCTGGAGGCCGACGCCAAGCGTCCGGTGGTGATTCGCACGGTGCGCAACGGCGGCTACCTGTTCATCCCCGCGGTCAGCCGCCTGTGAAGCGACGGGTACGGCCGCGCGACACCATCGTTCGCTGGATCGCCCTGACCATCGCCCTGGCGATGCTCGTCTCGCTGGCGCTGAACGCGCTGTTCATCGAGGTCGCCGGGGTCTGGGCCAAGCCGCCGCTGACCCAGACCGGCCTGCTGGAGCAGGTCGCCGGCGTGGTCCGGGTGATCGAGGCCGCGCCGGGCGAACTGCGCCCACGCCTCGCCGACGCGGCCGGCAACCCGCTGTTCGCCGTGGAATGGCAGGCGCGGCGCGATGCCATCGCCACGCCGGCGGCGGACGATCCGGTGTTCCACGACGGCACGCGGACGATGCGGCGCCTGCTCGGCGACCCCCAGAGGCGAGTGGAGGCCTTCGAGCCCGACGACTTCCCCGACGGCAGCAGCGCGCGCCGCTACCTGATGCTGGTGCAGCTGCAGGACGCCAGCTGGCTGGCCTTCACCACTCCGGCGCGCAGCTGGGGCCTCAACGCCACCGCCCGCGCGCTGGTGATCATCGGCCTCGCGCTGATCGCCGCGCTGTCGGTCGCGGCGATCGCCACCCGGCGGCTGGCGACGCCGCTGTTGAGCTTCGCCAAGGCCGCGCGGCGCTTCGGCGGCGACTTCCACGCCCCGCCGATCGAGGCCGTCGGCCCGCACGAAATCCGTCAGGCGATCCTCGCCTTCAATGCCATGCAGGCGCAGATCCGCCACTTCGTCGTCGACCGCACGCAGATGCTCGCGGCGATCTCCCACGACCTGCGCGCGCCGCTGACGCGGATGCGCCTGCGCGGCGAGTTCATCGACGACCCCGAGCAGCAGCACAAGCTGTTCCGCGACGTGGACGAGATGCAGGCGATGATCAACGCCGCGCTGGAGTTCTTCCGCGACGACGCGCGGCTGGAGCAGGCCACGCCGTTCGACCTGTCCGAGCTGCTGCTGACTCTGGTCGACGACTACCGCGACCAGGGCATCGAGGTGGCCTTCACGGGTCCGTCGGGACTGGTCTATCGCGGGCGCCCGCTGGGGCTCAAGCGCGCCCTGACCAACCTGCTGGAAAACGCGGTGAAGTATGCCCGCGAGCCGAGCATCGACCTCCAGGCGCTGCCGGGAACGCTGCTGATCCGCATCGAGGACCGCGGCCCGGGCATCGACGAGCAGCAACTGGAGGCGGTCTTCGCGCCCTTCTACCGGCTGGAGGCGTCGCGCAACAAAGCCACCGGTGGCGTGGGCCTGGGACTTTCCGCGGCGCGGGCGATCGTCCGCGAGCACGGCGGCGAGTTGCGCCTGAACAATCGTCCCGGTGGCGGCCTGCAGGCCTGCATCGAGCTGCAGGCGTGAGGCGTGAGCAACGCTCACGCAGCGATCGGTGGACAGCCCGACCTCGCGCTGAAGCGAGTTTGCAATGCCGGACAGGTATGCTAGCCGACGCATCCGCAAGGTTCGATGGGTAAAGCATGTATCACGGGGAACGCTTCAATGCCTGGACCCACCTGGTCGGCGCCGCTCTGGCACTGGTCGGCGCGGTCTGGCTGCTGATTCTCGCGGCGCAGGACGGCACGCCGCGCAAGGTCGTGGCGGTGGCCATCTACGGTGTCACGCTGGTGCTGCTCTACAGCATTTCCACCGTCTACCACAGCGTGCGCGGGCAGGCGAAGGTGGTGATGCGCAAGCTCGATCACCTGTCGATCTACCTGCTGATCGCCGGCAGCTACACGCCGTTCTGCCTGGTGACGCTGCAAGGCGCCTGGGGCTGGACGCTGTTCGGCATCGTCTGGGGACTGGCGCTGGTTGGCATGCTGCAGGAGATCAAGCCGCGCTCCGAGGCACGCGTGCTGTCCATCGTGATCTACGCGGTGATGGGCTGGATCGTGCTGGTGGCGATTAAGCCGCTGATCGCCGCGCTCGGCCGCGAGGGCTTCATCTGGCTGGCCGCCGGCGGGGTGTTCTATACCGTCGGGATCATCTTCTTCGCCTTCGACAGCCGCTTCCGCCACTGGCACGGCATCTGGCACCTGTTCGTCATCGCCGGCAGCCTGCTGCACTTCGTGGCTATCTTCTTCTACGTGCTCTGAGCCAGGTGTTCGTGGCATGGGTAGCGGTGGGCTGAAGCCCACCCTACGCGCTGGGAGATCACAGTTCCGTAGGGTGGGTTAGCGGCACACCATCACCGTCGGTTCACGCAAAAGCATCCGCCGCGTAACCCACCAGGGGAGCCAAGCTGGAAACCGAATCCGAGTGGGTTGCGGCGCACAAGTCATTTCGTTCATCGCATCGACCGGCAGGCGCCTTCACCCACCCTACGCGGGGTGCGCTGTTACCCAGCGCTGAGGGCCGCAACCGGCATCTTTCCTGCAAGGTTCTTCGCGCCCTTGCCGCCAGGCCAGGTCGCCCGCACCTCGCTTTTGGCGTACCACGCCCCGGTATCGGCCGCTACAGCCCGCTGCGCTGGCGCAACGGCACCTCCTTCCGCTAGACGAGACGCTCAATGGCATTCGACTGGGGCTACTTCCTTTCGCTGTTTTCCCTGCCTTCCCTGTGGAAGGCGTGCGCCACGGTGATTCAACTCAGCGTGCTGGCCTGGCTGATCGCACTGCCGCTGGGCTTTCTGCTGGCGGCGGCGCGGCAGTCCGCGCTGGCCTGGTTGCGCCTGCCGGCGGCGGCTTACGTGTTCTTCTTCCGCAGCCTGCCGTTCATCGTCCTGCTGCTGTTCGTCTACAACCTTCCGCTGCTGGTGCCCGAGGGGCGCGCGTTCTCGGCGCCGTTCCTCGCCGGCCTGATCGCCCTGGTGCTCGGCCAGACCGCCTACATGGCCGACGTGCACAGCCGCGCGCTGGCGGAGGTGGGCAAGGTCCAGCAGGAGGCCGCCAGCGCCATCGGCCTGAAGCCGCTGACCACGCTGCGCCTGGTGCTGGTGCCGCAGGTGTTGCAGCGCGTGCTGCCGGCACTGACCGAGCGCTATCTGGCGACCCTCAAGCTGACCTCGCTGGTATCGCTGATCGCCCTGAGCGAGCCGTTGTGGGTCGGTCAGCAGCTCTATGGCGCCAACCACAAGGTGCTGGAAACCCTGGCCGCCGTCGGCCTGTACTACGTGGCGATGGTGGCCGTGTTCGGCTGGCTGCTGGGCCGCCTGGAGTGGCGCCGGCAGTTCGTCGTCTACGAAGCGCCGCTGCTCGACGCGGAGCAGTTGCAGACCCTGCGCCGTGGCCTGCCGGCGCTGCATATCCGCGCGGCGGTCAAGGCTGCCGGCTCACCGGACGCGCTCTGGCTCACGCACATCCACAAGAGCTACGGCAGCCATCCGGTGCTCGACGGGGTGAACCTGCGGGTCCGTCCCGGCGAGTCGATCGCCCTCCTCGGCCCGCCGGGATCGGGGCGCAGCTCGCTGTTGCGCACGATCAACGGGCTGGAACGCATCGATCAGGGCGAGATCGTGCTGTTCGGCGAAAGCTACATCCACGCCGGCGACCACATCGGTTCGGCGCAGGTCTCCCGCGGGATGCGACACATCGGCATGCTGTTCGCCGACATCGGCCTGTTCCCGCATCTCAGCGTGCTCGACAACCTCCTGCTGGTACCGCGCCGGCAGCGCCGCGACGACGACCACGCGCTGCGCCGCCAGGCCTACGCCATGCTCGACCGCCTCGGCCTGCTGGCGCATGCCGGACGCTTCCCGCAACAACTCGACCACGCGCAGCAGCAACGCGCGGCGCTGGCCCGCGCGCTGCTGCTGAAACCCGACATCCTGCTGTGCGACGACCCCACCGCGCGGCTCGAGGACCCGGTCGCCGCACGCCAGCTGCTGGACAGCCTGCGCGCACTGACCGAGCAACGCCTGAGTGTGGTGATCGTCACCGACGACACGGATTTCGCGCTGACCTGCGACCGCGTGGTGATCATGGAGAAGGGCCAGATTCGCGTGGACGGCAACGCGCAGACGCTACGCCAGAGCAGCGACCCGCTGGTACGCAAGCTGCTCGATATGGATCGGGGTGTGGGGATCGATTGATCTGTCGCGGATGCGCAAACGCCGAAGCACAGGCTTCGGCGAAGGCTCGGAGGGTGCGGCGTGGGACGCCGAGGGATTCAGCGTCGCTGGCGGCGGCGCTCTTCGGCCAGGCGGCGCTGTTCTTCGCTGACCACACGGATCGGCTGCAGGCGGGCGGCGTCATCGGCGCCGAAGAATGCGTTGAGCTGTGCAATCAGACGTTCGAACCAGGTCTTCATACTTCTCTCCTCTTGAGCCTGAGCGGGCGGTCGTGGGACCGCCTCGCCAGAGCATAGTCCAACAGCAGGACCGGATGCCGCAAGGGCGCTATCGGTCAGCCGTCGGCTCGTACCCGCCATAATGTGTTACTGGAATCGTCAGCGACCAGCAGCGAGCCATCCGGCAACACCGCCACGCCGACCGGCCGTCCATGCACTTCACCCTTGGCGGAATCGGCGATGAAGCCGGTCAGGAAGTCCTCCATGGGACCGCTTGGCCTGCCGTCCGTGAACGGCACGAACACCACCTTGTAACCGGACAGCTCGCTGCGGTTCCACGAGCCGTGCTGGCCGATGAAGGCACCGCCGCGGTACTTCTGCGGAAATGCCTTCTGGGTGTAGAAGGCCAGGCCGAGCGAGGCGGTGTGCGCCCCCAGCGGCACGTCCGGCACCTGTGTCTTCGCCACCAGGTCCGGGCGCTTGCCGGCCATCCGCGGGTCCTCGTGAGCGCCGAAGTAGGCGTAGGGCCAACCGTAGAAGGCGCCTTCGCGAACCTCGGTGAGGTAATCCGGGACCAGGTCCTCGCCTAAGTTGTCGCGCTCGTTCACCGCGGTCCACAGCGTCTGGGTGCCTGGCGCCCAGCCCATGCCGACCGGATTGCGCAGGCCAGACGCGTAGATGCGCTCGCCGCTGCCGTCGGGGTTGATCTCGAGGATGTTGGCGCGGCGCTGCTCTTCCTGCATGCCGTGCTCGGCGAGGTTGCTGGCCGAACCCACCGAGACGTAGAGCTTGCTGTTGTCGGCATTGGCCAGCAGGTTGCGGGTCCAGTGATTGTTGTAGCCACCGGCGGGCAGGTCGAGGACCTTCTCGCCCTTGCCGTGGATCTTCTGGTCGCCGGTCTGGTACGGGTAGCGCCACAGCGAATCGGTGTTGGCGACGTAGAACCAGTTCCCTACCACCTGCATGCCCAGCGGCTGGTTGAGGTTTTCCAGGAAGCTCACGCGCAGCTCCGGCTGGCCGTCGCCATCGCTGTCGCGGAACAGGGTGATGCGGTTGGCGCTGCGCCCGAGGTTCTGCGAACCCAGCTTGCCCTCCTGCGCGGCTTCGCCTTTCTCCGCCGCGGACTTCAGCTCGGTGTTGGCTTCGGCCACCAGCACGTCGCCGTTCGGCGTGACATAGATCCAGCGCGGGTTGCGCAGCCCGTCGGCGTACTTGCTGACGCTGAAGCCGGCGGGCGCCCTGGGCGTCGCGCCCTCCTTCCAGCCGACGACCTTGCTGTAGTTCTTCACCTTGTGGGCCGGGTCCGGGGCCGGCAGCGTGGCCTGGTTGGCGGCCTGGGCGCTTCCGGCCACGGCGAAGGCGGCGAACAGCAGGGTTCCGTAGCGGATGGAGCGGTCTTCTTGCAGCGCGGACATAGGCCGGAATCCTTCAACTGAACGGGCGGGCGTTAAAGGATCGACCGGGGGGCTTTCGGCTAAGTTCAGCCCGCGTCGACGTTCAGCCAGGAAGGATGTAACGCGATTTGAGCGAGCCGGCGGACACCGCTCCGGGGTGTTTCCTCACGCCAACGGCACCCGCAACCGCTCCGCCAGCCAGGGCAGCACCGCCTCGCAGGGCAGCTCGACCTTGGCGGTCAGCAGCTCGTCGGCGCGGGTCTTGCCAAGGTTCACCGCGACCAGGGGCTTGCCCTGGCGGACGATTTCCCGGCACAGCCGAAAGCTCGAATAGGTCATCAGCGAGGACCCGATCACCAGCATGCCGGCGGCGCGCTGCACCGCGTCCCAGGCGGCCTGCGCGGTGGCCGGCGCGACGTTGTCGCCGAAGAACACCACGTCCGGCTTGAGCCGGTCGCCGCCGCAGGCGGGGCACAGCGGCACCCGGAAGTCGGCCAGGTGATCCTCGGCCAGCAGCGTGTCGCCATCCGGCGCCTGCACCGCGTCGACCTCCCGCAGGTGGGGGTTCAACGTTTCCAGCTGCACCTGCACCCGGTCGCGGCGCAGCCGCTCGCCGCAATCCAGACAGACCACCCAGGCCAGGTTGCCGTGCAGCTCGATGAGCTGGCGGTGTCCCGCCGCCTCGTGCAGGCCATCGACATTCTGGGTGATCAGCCCGTCGAGGCGCCCGCCGCGCTCCAGGGCGAACAGCGCGCGGTGCGTGGCATTCGGTTCGGCACGCCGCACCCGCGGCCAGCCGAGCATCGCCCGCGCCCAGTAGCGCCGTCGCCCCGCCGCCGAGGTGACGAATTCCTGGTGCATCATCGGCGCGCTGCCTCGCCGCACGCCCTCCGCGTCGCGGTAGTCGGGAATGCCCGAGGCGACGCTGATCCCGGCGCCGGTGACGACCAGCAACGGGGTTTCGGCGAGCAGCTCGCCGAGCGTGTGCAGCGCTTCATCGTGATGCGGACGGGCCGCTGGCTGGTCCATGTTCAGGCCGCCGTGCTGCGGGCGATGTCGAGGTCCGCCGACGGCGCCGCCGACGCGCCTTCCTGCAGCGCCACCCAGGCCCGCAGGTTCGGCCCGAGCATGTCCCTGCGCCACATCAGCCAGGTGCTGGAGGTGTCGAACGGCGCCGCCAGGGCATGCACGTCGACACCCTCGCGGCCGGGCATGCTGTCGAGCATCGAGCGCGACATCATCGCCACGCCACCGCCGGCGATCACGCAGGCCAGCATGCTGTGGTAGGACTCGATTTCCATCACCCGGCCCATCGGCGCGCGCGAAGCGGCGTACCAGCCCTCCAGGCGCCGGCGATAGGCGCAGCGCGAGCGGAAGGTGTACACCGCCTCGCCCGCCACGTCGCGGGCGCAGCGCACCGGCGCATGGCCGGCGGCGGTGACCAGCACCATCTGTTCCTGCAGCAGCTCGATCCCGTCGAGCTCGCTGTAGTCCAGCGGGCCGTCGACCAGCGCGGCGCCGAGACGACCGTCGATCAGACCCTCGACCAGATCGCCGCTGGTCATGGTCTGAACCTGCAGGTTCACCTCGGGATAGGCGCGGTGGTAGCGCGCGAGCATCGCCGGCAGATGGATCGCCGCCGTGCTGTACATCGAGCCGATGATGAAATCGCCGCAGGGCTCGCCGCCGCGCAGCGCCGCCTCCGCCTCGGCATGCAGCGCGAACAGGCGTTCGGCGTAGCTCTGCAGGATCTTCCCCGGCCCCGACAGCTGCAGGCGCTGGCGCTCGCGCAGGAAGAGTTCGACGCCCAGCGAATCCTCCAGCTGACGCAGGCGGGTGGAGAGGTTCGAGGGCACGCGGTTCATGCGCAGCGCCGCCTTGGCGATGGAGCCTTCCTCGGCCACCGCCTGGAAAATACGCAGTTGACTCAGTTCCATGCACGTCGCTCCACGACAATCCATTCTCAAATTGTGAACAAGTGATTCTTTATTATTCGTTTTTTATGAAGATGTCAAAGCCCTATGATCGAATCCAGAAACCTGAACTGGAGCCGCACATGCCCCCTCTCGTCCGCATCCTCGCCAGCGTGCTGGCACTCATCGTGGCCATGGGCGTCGGTCGTTTCGCACTCACGCCCCAGCTTCCGCACCTGATCGCCGAAGGCCAGGTCGACCTCACCGGTGCCGGGCTGATCGCCGCCGCCAACTACCTCGGCTACCTGGTCGGCGCACTCGACGCCCTCTACGCCGCCTCGCCGCGCCGCGCCAGACAGCGCCTGATCGGCGGGCTCTGGGCCTGCGTCGCCATCACCCTGATGTCGGCCCTCGGCCACGGCCTCTGGGCCCACGCGATCCTGCGTTTCGCCGCCGGCGTTGCCAGCGCCTGGGTGCTGGTGGTGCTCACCTCCGCCGCCAGCCAGCTCGCGGTGCAGGCCGGCAAGGCGCACTGGGGCGGTCTGATCTTCACCGGGCCGAGCATCGGCGTGCTGATCACCGGGCTGGTGGCGCTGGGCATGAACCTGCACGGGCAGAATTCCTCGGCGCTGTGGCTGGCCTACGGCGTGATCGCGCTGGTGCTGGCCGCCATCGCCCAGCCGCTGATACCGATGCCGCAAACCCCGCCGCCGATACCCGCCGGCTCGGACGGCAAGCGCCATCGCGCGTTCTATGCGTTGCTCGGCGCCTACACCCTGGTCGGTGCCGGCTACATCATCCCGGCGACCTTCCTCTCGCAGATGGCCGCCAGCCGCTTCCACGGGCAATGGCAGGCCGACCTGTTCTGGCCGGCCTTCGGCCTGATCGCCACTGTCGGCGTGCTGCTGGTCGCCTTCCGCAAACCCACACCCGGCGGCACCGGGCGCTGGCTGATCGGCGCGCTCTGGCTGCAGGCCGCCGGCGTGCTCGCCTGCCTGTTCCCCGGCATGAGCGGCCTGGCACTGGGCGTGGCATTGTGCGGCGGGCCGTTCCTCGCCGGGATGCTGCTCGTGATGCAGTACGCCCGCGAACTCGACCCGCACGGCCATGCGCGCAACGTCGGCATCCTCACCGCCGGCTTCGCCGTCGGCCAGTTGAGCGGCCCGCTGATCGCGGCGCTCAGCAGCCACTTCAGCGGTGGTCTGCAGGCGGCGCTGGGCGTGGCCTGCGCGGCGATGGTGACGGCTGGCCTGCTGATGCTGCCGCCGGTGCGCGAGCAGCGCCGACTCGGGCAACTGGCGGCCGAGCGCTAGTTGAACACCGCTGGTGCGCACGGCGCACCCTACGCAGGCCCGTGCACCACGCATTCCGTAGGGTGCGCCTGACGGCGAAAGCCGAGCCGCGCACCAACAGGCAACCGGCGCCATGCATTCCGTAGGGTGCGCCGCGCGCACCGATGGCGGTGAAAGCCGAGCCGCGCACCAGCAGGCAGCCCGCGCGCCACGCATTCCGTAGGGTGCGCCGCGCGCACCGATGGCGGCGAAAGCCGAGCCACACACCAGCAGGCAGCCGGAGCCCGCGCATCTCGTAGGGTGCGCCGCGCGCACCGATAACGGCGAAAGCCGAGCCGCCACCAGCAAGCAACCGGCGCCACGCATTCCGTAGGGTGCGCCGCGCGCACCGATGGCGGCGAAAGCCGAGCCGCGCATCAGCAGGCAGCCGGCGCCCGCGCAACTCGTAGGGTGCGCCGCGCGCACCGATGGCGGTGAAGGCTGAGCCGCGCACCAGCAGGCAGCCGGAGCCCGCGCAACTCGTAGGGTGCGCCGCGCGCACCGATGGCAGTGAAGGCTGAGCCGCGCGAAACGCGCTTGCACCCGGACTCAACCCGCAGCGAGTGCCTTGCGCCGGTAGGGGAAGACGTCGATCACCTTGCCTTCGCGAATCGCGCTCTGCAGGCTCTTCCAGTAGTCGGCGTCGTACAGGTCGCCGTGCAGCTTGGCGAACAGGCGGCGCTGGGCCAGGTCGACGAACAGGAAGCGCGGAAACTCCTCGGGAAAGACGTCGTGCGGGCCCACCGAATACCAGGGTTCGGCGGACATCTCGTCCTCCGGGTAGCGCGGCGGCGGGATGTGCCGGAAGTTCACCTCGGTGAGGAAGCTGATCTCGTCGTAGTCGTAGAACACCACGCGGCCGTGGCGGGTGACGCCGAAGTTCTTCAGCAGCATGTCGCCGGGAAAGATGTTCGCCGCCGCCAGTTGCTTGATCGCCAGCCCGTAATCCTCCAGCGCGTGCAGCACCTGCGCCTCGCTGGCGTTCTCCAGGTAGAGGTTCAGCGGGATCATCCGGCGCTCGGTCCAGCAGTGCCGCACCAGCACGGTGTCGCCCTGCACCTCGACGGTGGACGGCGCGACCTCGAGCAGCTCGGCCAGGCATTCCGGCTCGAACTTGGAGAGCGGGAAGCGGAAGTCGGAGAACTCCTGGGTATCGGCCATCCGTCCCACCCGGTCGACACTCTTCACCAGCCGGTACTTCTCGATCACCGTGGCGTGGTCGACGCTCTTCGACGGCGAGAAACGGTCCTTGATGATCTTGAATACGGTGTTGAAGCCGGTCAGCGTGAACACGCTCATCACCATGCCGCGCACGCCCGGCGCCATCACGAAGCGGTCGTCGGTGGTCGCCAGATGGCCGATCAGCGCGCGATAGAATTCCGACTTGCCGTGCTTGTAGAAGCCGATCGAGGTGTACAGCTCGGCGATGTGCTTGCCCGGCAGGATGCGCTTGAGGAAGCCGACGAACTCCGCCGGGATCGCCACGTCGACCATGAAATAGGTACGCGTGAAGGAGAAGATGATCGAGACTTCCGCCTCGTCGGTGATCAGCACATCGGCCTGGATGCCGAGCCCTTCGCGGTTGAGCAGCGGGATCACCAGCGGCCATTGCTCGTCGCGGGTGTAGAGGCGCCCGACCAGATAGGCGCCCTTGTTGCGGTAGAGCACCGAAGAGAACAGCTCCACGGTCAGCGCCGGGTCCTTGCATACCCAGTCCGGCAGCGACGCGCGCAACTGCGCCTCCATGCGCTGCAGATCGCCGGCCGGGTCGGCGTAGGGCACGTCGAAGGCGTAGTCGGCGAACAGCTGGGCGAGCATTTCGTCCAGCTTGCCGTGCGGCCGGTAGGTGCGCGTCTGCACCGCGCGCTCCTGGCCGCGCAGCGACGGGCGCGTGGTGTGGACGAACATGGTGCCGTCGCTGATGCAGTCGTGGCTGAACAGGTTGCAGAAGATCGAGTTGAACCAGGTTTCCGCCAGTTCGTCGTCGAAGCGCAGGTTGATCAACGCGATGTAGGCGCTCTTCACCAGCGGCCAGGCCTGCACGTCCAGCAGCACCTGCGCATCGAACGCCTGCGGCAGGCGTTGCGCCGTCTCGGCGACCTTTTCCTCGTACAGCGCGATCCGCGCGGCCGAGGCGCGCTGCGCCTCCTGCCACTGCGCCTGCTCGAAACGTGCGCGGGCGCCGTCGGTGATCTGGCGGAAATGCTCACGGTAATCGTCGAAACCCTCGAGGATCGCGCGGGCGATGTCAGCGGCCGGCCATTGCTGCGCCATGGAGAAAGTCCCTGCGGTGAAAGGTAGTGCCGAGCTTAGTCAGTGGCCGGAGGAAGCGAAAGCCGCTGGCGAGCCGGACCGTCCGCCTAATGGCGAACGGCCCCACGGACTGCGTGGGGGCCTGGCCGCGAGGAGACTCGCCAGAATCAGAGCGAGCCGAGAAACGCCAACAGCGCCTGACGGTTTTCCCGCGGCAGGGCGACGAAGCGCTCGCGCGCCGGCAGCGCCTCGCCGCCGTGCCAGAGGATCGCCTCGCTCAGGCTGCGCGCGCGGCCATCGTGAAGAAAGCCGGCCGAGGACGACAACTGCTGCGCCAGGCCTATCCCCCACAACGGCGCGGTGCGCCAGTCGCGGCCGCTGGCCAGGTAATCCGGGCGTTCGTCGGCGAGGCCCTCGCCCATGTCGTGCAGCAGCAGGTCGCTGTAGGGCGCGATCGTCAAACCACGCAGGCGCGGGTCCGCGGCCCGTTCGCCGGTGACCAGTTGCGGGCGATGGCAGCCGCCGCAGCCTAGCGCCTGGAACTGCGCCTCGCCCTGGCGCACCACGGCGGCATCGAGGTCGCGTCGCGCCGGCACCGCCAGGTAAGCCAGGTACGTCTCCATATCGTCGAGCTGGGCATCGCTCAGTTCCGGCTGGCCGCCGTTCGGTGTGCTGGCGCAGGCGGTTTGCGCGGCGCTGCAGTTCTCCCGCGGATGCAGCGTGGAGGTGATGCCCATGTCGCCATGCAGCGCGCCGGCGATCTGCTCGCGCAGGCGCGCGACGTTGGCCTTGAGGCCGAAGCGGCCTACCTGCGGCGTGCTCGCCTGCGGGCTCCAGACCCGATTGACCCGACCCTGAACGCCGTCCGCCTGCGGCTCGGCGGCCAGCGCCTCGAGCGTCGCGTCGTCCACCGCATCGAGCAGGCCGAGACCGAACACCGGCGGGCCGACGCGCGCCGAGGTCAGTACGCCGTCCAGCGATCCGTAGGCCAGTTCGTCGAACTCGATACGCGGCTGACGCAGGCTCGCCGTCTCGCCATCGGCGAAGCGAAACGCCGTCTGCGTCCAGACCAGCCGCGCCCTGCCCTCGCCGGGCACACCCGGTACGCCAGTTTCGTTGAGCTGGTCGCCATAGACCGGATGCGGCAACGGGCCTCCGTGCGCCCCGCGGCCCGGCAGCGACAGCCGCACCAGCATCGACGCCATGCGTTGGCCCGGCTGCTCCGGCGCCTGGCCGCGTCCGTTCGCCGGGTGGCAGGAGGTGCAGGCCGGGCGGTTGTACAGCGGGCCGAGGCCATCCACCGCCTCGTCACGCGACGGCGCGATAACCCAGACCTGGCGGAACAGGCTGCGTCCACGCAAGAAGGCCGCGCTCCGCTCGGCATCCAGCCCGGCCATCGGCGTGGCAAACGCCTGGCGGCCGGCCTCCTCGACGCCGGTCTGCAACGGCGGTTCTGCATGGGCGGCGCTCGCCAGCGCCAGCAGCAGGCCGAAGGTCGTGAGCCGACGCATCAGGCCAACCGCTGCAGGCTGTCGGCGACCTGCCGATAGCGCTGCTCCGCGAGCGCCGCCCACCCTAGCTCGCGCGCATCGGGCTGCATCGTCGCGCCCTCCAGGTTGCGCCGGTAGCCGGCCAGCAGTTGCACATCGGCGGCCTGGGCTTCGTCGATCAGGGGCGCGCCGAGCTGGCCGCGGATGTCGTCGAGGCGCTGGCCGCGTCGGGCTTCCAGCTGGTGCAGTTGCGCCCAGAGCGTCACCAGCCGTTCGTGCTGCGCCACCAGCATCTGCTCGAACAGCGCGGCGATCAGCCCGAGGCGTCCGCTGCCGGCATCGCCGCGATACTCGTAACCGCCGGCCGCCGCGTTGCGGAACGGGTTGTGGTAGGTCTCCGGCAACTGCGCGTAGACCGACTCGCGCACCGGCAGCTTGCGGATGTCCGGGTCCGCGAGCACGCGCTGGCCCGCCTCGGAGAGCACGAAGGACACGAAGGCTTCCGCCGCTTCGCCGTTGCGCGAGGCGGCGGCGATGGCGATCTGGCCGGGATTCAGCCCGCCGTGCGCCGGATAGAGGAACTCCAGCCGGGCGCCGCCGGCGATCGCCGAGGCGACGAAGAAGTCGATGGACAGGCCGATGGCCGCGCGGCCGCCGACCACTTCGTCGCTGATGAAGGTGGAGCCGCGCGGGACCAGGTAGGACAGCCCGGCGATCTCGCTCCACAACGCCCAGCCACGCTGCCAGCCATAGGCCTGCAGGACGATGTCGATCATCGGCGGGGCGAAGCCGACCTGGCTCGGCACCGGCAGGGCGATGCGCCCGGCCAGGCGCGGATCGGCCAGGTCGCTCCAGTCCTTCGGCGGCGCCACGCCGAGACCGGCGAGCGCCTGCGGGTCGACGGCGAACCCGTAGCCGGCGAGTTCGCTGGCGCGATAGGCGCGCTCCGGCCCGAGCAGCGGCAAGGCGCCGATGTGGTCGGCCAGGCCGGCGTCCGCCACCGGCAGCGCGCGCCAGGCGCCCTGCTGGCGCAGCGCCTCGAAGGTCCGCGGCGAGGCCGCCCAGTAGACGTCGACATCGCCCTGGCGCGGCTGCGACAGGTAGCCGATGGCATCGTGCGGCATGCGCCAGAGCAGGTTCAGCCGGTACTGCGGATAGGCACGCTCGAAGGCCTCTTCAATCCGCGCGAGCACGGTTTCCGAATAGCTGGTGAGCACGGTCAGCTCGCGGGGCGCGGCCAGTAGCGGGCGTACCGCGCAGAACAGGCCGAGCTGCGCCATGCCGCCGAGCAGACGCCGGCGGCTGAGGAAGGAGTGAACGGACATGGCGATTTCCTCGATCAGAAGGTCAGGTTGCCTTGCACCAGGTAGGTACGGCCCGGTTCCGGGTAGCCCTCGCTGTATTCGTAGTCGCGGTCGAAGAGGTTCTGCACGCCGGCCTCCAGCAGCAGGCCGCCGTCGAAGCGGTAGCCGAGTTTGCTGTCGATCACCGCGAACCCGTGGGCGACCTGCAGGCCGTCGGTGGAGGTGTAGCGCCGCGAGGCCATGTCGGCGCTCGTCTGCAGGCGCCAGCGGCCGATCTCCCGGCTGAGGCTGGCGAAGGCCTTGTGGCGCGGCGTATCGGTGAGCCGGACGCGGTCGTCGGAGCGGTTGGTGCGATCCAGGTAGAGGTAGTTGAAGGCCATGTCCCAACCGAGGAAGGCGCCGTCCAGGGCCAGCTCCAGGCCGTTCACCCGCGCCTTGTCGACGTTCTGCATCTGCGAGCACGGCGGGCTGGAGCAGGCGCCGGCATCGATGCGCACCGATTGCAGGAGGTCGTCGATGTCACTGCGGAACAGCGCGGCGTCGAGCTTCCAGGTTTCACCCAGCGCGCGCTGGTAGCCGAGCTCGAAGTGCGTAGCGTGCTCGGACTTGAGGTCCGGGTTGGGGATCGCCGTGCCCATGCGATAGGAGTAGCGGTCCTTGATGGTGGCGAAGCGGCTCTTGCGCGCCACGCTGGCACGCCATTGGGTGGCCTCGTCCTGCTGGAAGAACAGCCCGACCTGGGCGTTGTTGCTGTGGTTCTTGCCGCCCTCCTCGTCGACCAGCCCGGTGGTCTTGGCGTAGCTCTGCGCCTCGCGGCCGTCGCGCTGGTCGTGGGACACGCCGACCACCAGGGTCAGCCGCTCGCTCAGCGCGTGGCTGTCCTCCAGCGCCAGCGACTGGGTGCGGTCCTCGAAATGCTGCCAGGGCTCGCCGCCGTCGTGCTCGCGGTGCACGTCCTGCTTGAAGTGGTAGGCCAGGCGCAGCAGGTTCTCGTCGCTCAGGCTCCATTCGTCCTCGACGCTGGCGCCGTTGCTGTAGTCGTCGTACCAGCTGCGGAACGACGAGGTCCGGGTCTGGCTGTCGTAGCGGGCGTTGTCGTAGGCGTACAGGCTGTTTTCGTAGGTGTCGTGGTAGGCGCGCAGTTTCAGCCGGTGGGCGCCCAGGTCGGTGGAGCTGCTGGCGTAGACGCTGGTCTTGTCCCAGGTCGGCCATTGCCAGTAGCGCGTCGAGCTGAGCGTATCGCCGGCATAGGGCGGGTTGCCCTTCTCGCCTTCCTGGCGCTGGTAGCCGACCACGTATTCGTCGCTGTCGTTGGGTGTCAGGCCGACCTTGAAGTTGATCTTGCGGTCGGTGGCGTAGCTGTTGTCGCGCCGGCCGCCGTCCTCGAAGGCATTGCCGCGGTAGTCGTCGGACAGGCGGAAGTAGTCCTGGTCCAGGTAGGACATCCCGGCCTGCATGTACCAGTTGCCCTGGTTGCTGCCGAGGTTGGCGTAGACGCGGTTGCCGTTGCTCTCGCCGTCGTCGGTAAGGCTCAGCCCACCGCCGATCTCGCCCTCGAAGGCCTTCACCGGCTTGCGCGTGAGCAGGTTGATCGCTCCGCCGAGCGTATTCGGCCCGTAGGTCATCGAGCTGAAGCCCTTAGCCACCTCGATGCGCGACAGCTCGAAGGTGGTGAAGCGGCCGAGGTCGGCGTAGCCGTCATAGGGCACGTAGACCGGAATGCCGTCGAGGAAGATCGGCACCTGGCGCAGGTCGAAGCCGCGCACGTAGACCATCTGCTCGTTACGCGCGCCGACCCGGCTCAGGTTGACGCCCGGCACCAGGTTCAGCGCCTTGCCCAGCGTCTCGCGGTCGTACTTGCGCATGGTCTCGCTGTCCAGCGTATCGCTGCCGCCCAGGCTGCTCTCGCCCTTGCTGTCGATGACACTGATTTGCCCGAGCTCGAAGACGTTGCTCTCGGTTTCGGCGGCAACGGTGAATGCGCCGGGCGCAAGGCCCAGCGCGGCGGCGGCGAACAGCCCGCCGATGGAGGTATGGCGCATGGATGACTCCCCAGTGAATGACAAACGGAAACGATTTTTCTATATATCTATAGTTATCGTAAAACCGTAAAAGCATATCCTGTGCCATTCCTGAACGGGCGCTATGCCGCCCGCTAAATCTACCTATATAGCTAATTTAAAACAGTTTTATTTTTTCCTCACAGCGCAGGAAGGCAACCTCGCGGAGAGCTCGTGTTTTCTATATAACAACAAATACATAATGTAGGAGAGGCTACAGCGGCGCTTGCCGGCCGAACGGCGTCCACGACGAAGCGCGAGCAGTCGCGTCGTCGGGATCGGTAAAGGGAATGGCGGAAAAGAACTCAGTTGACCAGGGCGACGGCCTTGATCTGCGCGTACACCTGGATGCCGCCGCGCAACTCCAGCTCGACCGCGGAACGCCGGGTGATGCGCGAGAGCAGCACCGCGCCGCCGAGGTCGATGCGCACCAGGCTTTGCGCGCTGTCCGGCTCATGGAGCACGTCGAGCACCTGGCCTTGCAGCTGGTTGAGGATGCTGCTGCGCTGCGGCTTCTCCAGCGCCAGGCTGACGTCGCGCGCCTGGATGCCGACGCGCACCGCTCGCCCGGCCGGCAGCTCGGTCAGCGGCAACGCCAGGCGCCCGCCCGGAACCCGCACGTAGCTGAGCTGGAAGGCCTCGTCATGCGCTTCGATTTGCCCTTCCAAGGCGGTTTCCGCCTCGTCCAGATGCGCCAGCGGCAGCTCGGCGCTGGTCAGCACCCGGTTCAGCGGGCCGGCGGCGCGCACCGCGCCGCCTTCCAGATAGAGCATGTGATCGGCCAGACGGGTGACTTCGGCCAGCGAGTGGCTGACGTAGAGCATCGGGATGCCCAGCTCGGCGTGCAGGCGCGCCAGGTACGGCAGCACTTCCTGCTTGCGCCGCTGGTCCAGCGCGGCCAGCGGCTCGTCGAGCAAGAGCAGCCGCGGACTGGTGGCCAGCGCACGGGCGATGCCGACGCGCTGCCGCTCGCCACCCGACAGGCGCTGCGGCGAGCGCTCGAGCAGATGACCGATGCCGAGCAGCTCCACCGCCTGGTCCAGGGAAATCCGCCGCTCGCTCGCCGGGATGCGGCGCTGGCCGTACTCCAGGTTGCGCCGCACGCTGAGGTGCGGGAACAGGCTGGCCTCCTGAAACACGTAGCCCAGCGCACGCTTGTGCGGGGGCACGAACAGCCCGCGCGACTCGTCCTGCCAGCATTCCCCGGCGACCGTCACCCGCCCGCCGCGCGCCCGCTCCAGCCCGGCGATGCAGCGCAGCAGCGTGGTCTTGCCGGAGCCGGAATGACCGAAGATCGCCGTTACCCCGGAGACCGGCAGGCGCGCCTCGACCCGCAGGCCGAAGTCCGTCCAGCCGTGCTGCAGGTCCAGTTCAATGTAGGCGGAGTCGCTCATCTCAGACCATCCGCTTACGGGAGTTGAAGGTGTAGAGCGCCAGCAGCACGAGGAAGCTGAACACCAGCATCCCTCCGGCCAGCCAGTGCGCCTCGGCGTATTCCAGCGCCTCGACGTGATCGTAGATCTGCACGGAAACCACCCGCGTGCGTTCCGGGATGTTGCCGCCGATCATCAGCACCACGCCGAACTCGCCGACGGTGTGGGCGAAGCCGAGGATCGCGGCGGTGATGAAGCCGGGACGCGCCAGCGGCAGCACCACGCTGAAGAAGGTGTCCAGCGGCGAGGCGCGCAGGGTCGCGGCGACTTCCAGCGGGCGCTTGCCGATGGCCTCGAAGGCCTGCTGCAACGGCTGCACCACGAAGGGCATCGAATAGAACACCGAGCCGACCACCAGCCCGGCGAAGGTGAACGGCAGCAGGCCGAGGCCGAGCCATTGCGTCAGCGCCCCCAGCGGCCCGCGCGGGCCAAGGCTGACGAGCAGGTAGAAGCCGAGCACCGAGGGCGGCAGCACCAGCGGCAGCGCCACCAGCGCCCCGAACAAGCCGCGCAGCCGCGAACGCGTGGTCGCCAGCCACCAGGCGATGGGCGTGCCGACGACCATCAGGATCAACGTGGTCAGCCCGGCCAGCTCGATGGTCAGGCGGACAGCGGAAAGATCGACGGCTGAAGGCAAGCGGCGGACTCCTTGGCGCTACTCGGGGAAAAAGACATCCGGCGCAGACAGGCTGCACCGGATCATGCTGCGGAGAAATTTACAGGGTGTAGCCGTAGGAGCGAATGATTGCCGCGGCCTTCTCGCCTTTCAGGTAATCGACCAGCGCCTTGGCGGCCGGGTTGTCCCTGCCCTTGGCGAGGATCTGCGCGTCCTGGCGGATCGGCGAATAGTACTCGGCGGGCACCTGCCAGGCCGAGCCGCTGACCAGCTTGCCGTCTTCGGTGACCTGGGACAGCGCGACGAAGCCCAGTTCAGCGTTCTCGGTGGCGATGAACTGATAGGCCTGGGTGATGTTCTCGCCGGTGACGATGCGGCTTTCGACCTTCTGGGTCAGACCCAGCTTGTCCAGGGTCTGCATGGCGGCGGCACCGTAGGGCGCGGCTTTCGGGCTGGCGATCGACAGGTGCTTGAAGTCGCCCCTGGCCAGCACCTGGCCCTTGGCGTCGACGTAGCCGGGTTTGGCCGACCACAGCACCAGCTTGCCGATGGCGTAGGTGAAGCGGCTGCCCTCGACGGCGGCCTTCTCGCTTTCCAGCTTGGCCGGCGTGGCATCGTCGGCCGCGAGGAACACCTCGAACGGCGCGCCGTTGGTGATCTGCGCGTAAAACTTGCCGGTCGCGCCGAAGGTCAGCACGGCCTGGTTGCCGGTGTCCTTCTCGAACTGCTCGGCGATCTTCTTCATCGGCTCGGTGAAGTTGGCGGCAACCGCCACCTGCACCTGCTCGGCGTGGGCAAGGGTCGAGAACAGCGCCAGGGCAACGGCGGCGAACAGGGTCTTACGGGCTTTCATGGTGACGCTCCTTGGGTGGGATCAATCGTAAACGGCGAGGATGACGCTGGAGGCCTTGAACAACGCGCACGCCTGCTGGCCGACGGCGAGACCGAGGGTTTCGCAGCTGCCGTGGGTGACCACCGAGGTGACGCTGCGCCCGGACGGCAGCAGCAGGCTGACCTGGTCGTTCACCGAGCCGGCCTGGATCTCGACGATCTCGCCCCACAGCTGGTTGCGCGCGGTGAGCTGCAGTTCGCGGTCGGTGCTGAGCAGTACCGACGAGGACTTGATGAAGGCGAAGACCTCCTTGCCGATCGCCAGGCCGAGGTTTTCCGCGCTGGATTTGGTGATCACCGCGATCAGCTCGCTCTGCGCATCCAGGCGCAAGCGCACTTCGTAATCGACGCCGCCGTCGCGCAGGCCGGTGATCGGCCCAGAGAACTGGTTGCGTGCGCTGGTCTTCATCGAGAGTCGATGCATGAGACTCTGGAACTCCTGAACATCGGCTGCTCCGACTTCCCCCAGGCGCGCGCTGAGCCGGTCGAGCGCGAGCTGGTACTCGATTTCCAGCGCCCGGTACATGGCGACGATGCTGCGCCCGTAGTCGGTGAGCTGAGTGCCGCCGCCCTGGCGTCCGCCGGTGACACGCACCACCAGCGGTTGCGGGGCCATGTTGTTCATCGCATCCACCGCATCCCACGCCGCCTTGTAGGACAGCGGCACGGCTTTCGCCGCCTGGCTGATGGAGCCGAGTTCGCCGATCTGCTCGAGCAGGCGGATACGTGTGTCGGAGAGCGACGTGCCGACCGCGCTCTCCAGTGAAAGCCTGCCGATGAAACGCTGTGGGACGTTGGTCATGGAAAAACCTCTGTATAGGCTGGCATATAGCGAGAAGCGTGCCAGATCACCGTGCCGCTATGGTTGCCTCTATATCGAACTGTTTTCTAGAGTCGACACCGGCGGATCGGATTTTTGATCTGGATTATTTATGTAGCAAACAATACAACGTCGTTAACGCGACAAGGGAGAGCAGCATGCAGATAAGTGCGCGCAATCGGCTGTCAGGGAAAGTTCTGCAATGCCATACCGGCGCGGTCAACGCCGAGGTGGAGATCGATCTGGGCGACAACGACCGTCTGGTGGCCATCGTCACCATGGACAGCCTGCGCGAGATGCAGCTGGCCGCCGGCGTCGAGGTGGTCGCCCTGGTGAAGGCGCCCTGGGTGATGCTGATGACCGGCAGCGACGACTTCCAGTTGTCCGCCCGCAATCAACTGACCGGCACCGTGGAGCGCATCGAAAGCGGCGCGGTGAACGCCGAAGTCACCCTGCGCCTTGCGGGCGGCGCGCAACTCACGGCCATCGTCACCCGCGAAGCGGTGGCCGAACTCGGCCTGGCGGCCGGCAAACCCGCTACCGCGCTGATCAAGGCGTCGCACATCATCCTCGGTCGCAAGAAGTCCTGATCGAAACGGGGGCGCCACCCTGGCGCCCCCGGACCACACCGGTCAGCCGGCGCTCTTCGGCTGGCGGAAAACGAACAGCAGCCCCGCCACGATCAGCCCCATTCCCGCCAGGCTCAGCGGCGCAAGGCGATTGCCGAACACCAGGTAATCGAGCAACGCGGTCACCGCCGGCACCAGGTAGAACAGGCTGGTGACGTTGACCAGGTTGCCCCGTGCGATCAGCCGGTACAGCAGCAGCGTGGCCAGCACCGAAATCAGCAATCCCATCCACAGCACCGACACCCAGAATTCGACGCCCGCCTCGATCTCGAACGGCTGGAACGGCACGAACGCCGCGCACAGCAGCGTACCCGCCAGGTACTGCAGCGGCAGGCTGCCGAGCGGGTTGTCGTGCATGCGCTTCTGCATGATCGAACCGCCGGTCATGCTCGCCAGCGCCAGCAGGCCACACAGCGTGCCCGCCCATGAGAGGCCGGCCAGGCCGATGCTCTGGTAGACCACCAGCACCAGCCCGAGCAGACCGAGGCACAGGCCGAACAGCCGGCTCGGCGAGAGGCGCTTCTCCAGCAGCACCGCGGTGAGGATCGGCTGGACGCCGAGCAGCGTCGCCATCACGCCGGGCGTCACCTGCAGGTCCAGCGCCAACAGGTAGAAGATCTGGTAGGCGCCGAGCAGCACCAGCCCGGTCGCCACGGCATATCCGCGTGCCGCCCTGGTGCCCGGCAGGCGCAACGGCAGAGCCCGGGCGAGGATCGTCAGCGCCAGCAAGGCGATGATGAAACGCACCAAGAGGAAGGCGAACGGCGAGGCATGCGCCAGGCCCCATTTGGAAACGATGGCGCCGCTGCTCCAGAGCAGCACGAAGAGGCTCGTCGACGCGCACGCGACGAGGTTGTTGCGGGTAAAGAACTGCATGTTGCCACCTGTGAAATAGGCAAGGAGGACCACGCCAGCGGCGTGGGGGTGCAGGGAACGGGAAACCGGCGAACCGGCGCGGCTCAGGCCAGCGGCGGCGGCGGAGCCAGGCAGCCCGCGGGCGGGCTCACAGGTGGCGGGGCGAGTGGCGCGGCAACGGCACGGGCACGCGGCGCTACGTTCAGGGCGAACGAAGAGGCAAAGGGGCGGGCCGTGGGCGACGCAGACATGATCGATCTCGAAACGGGTCGGGAAGAGCCCCGACTATAACCACGAAGCGGCGACGAACGAAAGGCCGGACCCGCGGGCGGGCCCGGCGCCGGTGCTACTGCTGCAGTTCCTGCTCGCTGAACAGGCCGTCGAACAGCATGCTCGACAGGTAGCGCTCGCCGGAGTCCGGCAGGATCACCACGATCGTCTTGCCCTGCATTTCCGGGTGTTCGGCCAGGCGAACCGCGGCAGCCATCGCCGCGCCGCAGGAAATCCCGCAGAGAATCCCCTCCTCGCGCATCAGGCGCAGGGCCATCGTCTTGGCCTCCTCGTCGCCCACCTGCTCGACACGGTCGACGATGGACAGGTCGAGGTTCTTCGGCACGAAGCCGGCGCCGATGCCCTGGATCTTGTGCGGCGCGGGCTTGATCTCCTCCCCAGCCAGCGCCTGGCTGATCACCGGCGAACCGATCGGCTCCACGGCGACGGAAAGGATCTTCTTGCCCTTGTTCAGCTTGATGAAGCGTGACACGCCGGTGATGGTGCCGCCGGTGCCGACGCCGGCCACCAGCACGTCGATGCTGCCGTCGGTGTCGTTCCAGATTTCCGGGCCGGTGGTCTTCTCATGGATCGCCGGGTTGGCCGGGTTCTCGAACTGCTGCAGCAGCAGGTATTCGCCGGGGTTGGAGGCGGCGATCTCGCTTGCTTTGTCGATCGCGCCCTTCATGCCCTTGGCCGGCTCGGTGAGCACCAGCTCCGCGCCGAGCGCCTTGAGCACCTTGCGCCGCTCCAGGCTCATCGACGCCGGCATGGTCAGGATGAGCTTGTAGCCACGCGCCGCGGCCACGAACGCCAGCCCGATGCCGGTGTTGCCGGAGGTCGGCTCGACGATGGTCATGCCCGACTTCAGGCGCCCGGATTCCTCGGCATCCCAGACCATGCTCGCGCCGATCCGGCACTTCACCGAATAGGCCGGGTTGCGACCCTCGATCTTGGCCAGCAGGGTGACGCCTTTCGGCCCCAGGCGATTGATCATCACCAGCGGCGTATTGCCGATGGCCTGTGCGTTGTCAGCATAGATGCGGCTCATGGAGGTCCCCGCGGCAAGTGGCTTGAGAAAGCGCATAAGCCTATTCCCCATGGGGTTTCTCGTCCAGCGAACTCCCCGACGCCCAAGGCTGTCCATCGACCGACGCCACCCGGAAATGGAACCCTCATGAAACGTCGCTACAGCATGCCCCTGTGGATCGCGCTGGCCCTCGTCCTGTTGCTGCTGGTCGCTCACCTGGCCCTGCCCTACGTGGTGCGCGACTACCTGAACGGCAAGCTCGCCGACATGGGCGAATACCGCGGGCAGATCGCCGACGTCGACCTCGCCTGGTGGCGTGGCGCCTACCGCATCAACGGGCTGGTGATCGAGAAGGCCAGCGGCGACGTTCCGGTCCCGTTGCTGGAAGCGCCGCTGATCGACCTCTCGGTGAGCTGGCATTCGCTGTGGTACGACCACGCGGTGGTGGCGCAGGTCATCTTCCAGTCGCCCAAGCTCAACTTCGTCGACAGCGAGGACCCGAAGCAGGACCAGACCGGTGAGGGCGTCGACTGGCGCGACCAACTGGAGCAACTGCTGCCGATCACCCTCAACGAAGTCCGCGTGGTCGACGGGCGCCTGGCGTTCCGCAATTTCCAGTCGCAGCCGCCGGTGGACGTGTTCGCCAGCGAGGTCGACGCCAGCGTCTACAACCTCACCAACACCGCCAGCGCGGATGGAAAGCGCGTCGCCACCTTCAAGGGACACGCCGCGCTGTTCGGCCAGGCGCCGCTCGAGGCGAGCGCGAGCTTCGACCCCTTCACCAATTTCGAGGATTTCCAGCTGCGCCTGCGCATGACCGATCTGGAACTCAAGCGCCTCAACGACTTCTCCCGCGCCTACGGCAAGTTCGACTTCGCCGCCGGCACCGGCGACCTGGTGATCGAGGCCGAGGCGCAGAACGCCCAGCTCAGCGGCTACATCAAGCCACTGCTGCGCGACGTCGACGTGTTCAACTGGAAGCAGGATGTCGAGAACCGCGAGAAAGGCTTCTTCCAGGGCCTCTGGGAAGCGGTGGTCGGCGGCGGCCAGACGGTGCTGAAGAACCAGAGCAAGGACCAGTTCGCCACCCGCATCGAACTCTCCGGCAGCATGAAGGGCGACAGCCACGTCAACCCGTTCCAGGCCTTCGTGGCGATCCTGCGCAACGCCTTCGTGCAGGCCTTCACGCCGCGCTTCGAGCGTGCGCTCAGCGAAGACCGCGAGTAAGGGCCGCTGACCAGGATGCGCGGCGGCCGACCATTCAGTGACTGAATGGCCCGCCTGCGTTCACAGCCCGCTTGCCCGCGCGGTATAGTCGGGGCTTTCCAGACAGCATCGCAGGCCCTGCGTGCGCCCGCGTTTCGAGGATTTTCCGATGAAGTTCGAAGGCACTCCATCCTACGTCGCCACCGACGATCTCAAGCTGGCGGTGAACGCCGCCATCACCCTGCAGCGGCCGCTGCTGGTGAAAGGCGAGCCCGGCACCGGCAAGACCATGCTCGCCGAACAGCTGGCCGAATCCTTCGGTGCCAAGCTCATCACCTGGCACATCAAGTCCACCACCAAGGCGCATCAGGGCCTCTACGAATACGATGCGGTGAGCCGCCTGCGCGACTCGCAGCTGGACCCGGACAAGGTCAACGACATCCGCAACTACATCAAGAAAGGCAAGCTGTGGGAGGCCTTTGAGTCCGAGCAGCGGGTGATCCTGCTGATCGACGAAATCGACAAGGCCGACATCGAGTTCCCCAACGATCTGTTGCAGGAACTCGACAAGATGGAGTTCTACGTTTACGAGACCAACGAGACGATCAAGGCGAAGCAGCGCCCGATCATCATCATCACCTCGAACAACGAGAAGGAACTGCCGGACGCCTTCCTGCGCCGCTGCTTCTTCCACTACATCGCCTTCCCGGACCGCAGCACGCTGCAGAAGATCGTCGACGTGCACTACCCGGACATCAAGAAGGACCTGGTGGCCGAAGCGCTCGACGTGTTCTTCGACGTGCGCAAGGTGCCTGGCCTGAAGAAGAAGCCCTCCACCTCCGAGCTGGTCGACTGGCTCAAGCTGCTGATGGCCGACGACATCGGCGAAGCCGTGCTGCGCGAACGCGATCCGACCAAGGCCATCCCGCCGCTGGCTGGCGCGCTGGTGAAGAACGAGCAGGACGTGCAGTTGCTCGAACGCCTGGCCTTCATGAGCCGTCGCGCTTCGCGTTAAAAATCGGGCTGCTGCGCGTCGGCCAGTGCCTTTGTAGGGTGGGTTAGCGAAGCGTAACCCACCGACCAGCCGCCAGGCTGGCAAGCATGATGCCGGCGGCATCAACGGTGGGTTACGCCGCTGCGCGGCCAGCCCACCCTACGGATTACCCCGAGGGCATAGACAATGCTGCTCAATCTTTTCAACGAAATGCGCGCGGCCAAGGTGCCGGTGTCGGTGCGCGAGCTGCTCGACCTGATCAACGCGCTGCAGCACAACGTCGTGTTCGCCGACATGGACGAGTTCTATTACCTGTCGCGGGCGATCCTGGTGAAGGACGAGCGCCATTTCGACAAGTTCGACCGTGCCTTCGGCGCCTACTTTAACGGCCTGCAGAACCTCGACCAGCACATCGAGGCACTGATTCCCGAGGAATGGCTGCGCAAGGAATTCGAGCGCCTGCTGACCGATGAGGAGCGCGCGCAGATCCAGTCGCTCGGCGGGCTGGACAAGCTCATCGAGGAGTTCAAGAAACGCCTCGAGGAGCAGAAGGAACGCCACGCCGGCGGCAACAAGTGGATCGGCACCGGCGGCACCAGCCCGTTCGGCTCCGGCGGCTTCAACCCCGAAGGCATCCGCGTCGGCGATGCCGGCAAGCGCCAGGGCAAGGCGGCGAAGGTCTGGGACCAGCGCGAGTACAAGAACCTCGACGACAACGTCGAGCTGGGCACGCGCAACATAAAGGTCGCCCTGCGCCGATTGCGCAAGTTCGCCCGCCAGGGCGCCGCCGAGGAGCTCGACATCGACGGCACCATCGACCACACCGCGAAGGATGCCGGCCTGCTGAACATCCAGATGCGCCCGGAACGCCGCAACACGGTGAAGCTGTTGCTCCTGTTCGACATCGGCGGCTCGATGGATGCCCACGTGAAGGTCTGCGAGGAGCTGTTCTCCGCGTGCAAGACCGAGTTCAAGCACCTCGAGTACTTCTACTTCCACAACTTCATCTACGAATCGGTGTGGAAGAACAACTTCCGCCGCACCAGCGAGCGCACCTCGACCCTCGACCTGCTGCACAAGTACGGCGCCGACTACAAGGTGATCTTCATCGGCGACGCGGCCATGGCGCCCTACGAGATCACCCAGGCCGGCGGCAGCGTCGAGCACTGGAACGAGGAAGCCGGCTACGTCTGGATGCAGCGCTTCATGGAGAAATTCAAGAAGCTGGTGTGGATCAACCCCTACCCCAAGGACACCTGGGGCTACACCGCCTCGACCAACATCGTCCGCGAGCTGGTGGAGGACCGGATGTTCCCGCTGACCCTGAGCGGCCTGGAAGAAGGGATGAAGTACCTGTCCAAATAGAAACGAGACGAAAAAAAACGGGCCCGAGAGGCCCGTTTTTCATTCGGCGATGAAACCTGGCGATCAGCTCGCCAGGCCCGGTGCCGGGCCGAGGTCGGCGCGCAGCTTGCTCAGCGCGGCGTAGGCACGGTCGCGATAGGCCAGCAGCTCGGCGCTCTTCGCCGGGTCGATGTCGAGGAAACCGTGGCCGGACTTCAGCCCCAGGTTGCCACCGTCCACCAGTTGCGTCAGGCCGTCCGGCGCGGCGAAGCGCTCACCATAGGTGCCGGCGAGAGTCTTGTAGGACGACGCGTAGACATCCAGCCCGGCCATGTCGCCGATGGCGAACGGGCCGAACAAAGCCAGGCGGAAGCCGAAGGCGTTGCTCACCACCAAGTCGACCTGCTCCGGCGTCGCCAGCCCTTCCTCGACCACCTTCACCGCCTCCTTGTAGAGGGCGAACTGCAGGCGGTTGGCGACGAAACCGGGGGTATCGGCGACGCGCGCCGGCACTTTGCCCACCGAGCGGATCAGCGCTTCCAGGGTGTCGACGTGCTCGGCCAGGGTGTGCTCGCTGGCGATCAGCTCGACGCCCGGAATGAACGGCGCCGGGTTCATCCAGTGCACGCCGAGGAAGCGCTCCGGGTGGGTGACGAACTTCGCCAGCTCGCCGATCGGCATCGCCGAGGTGTTGGTGCCGATGATCGTGTCCTTGGCGCAGGCGGCGGAAACGCGGCCGAGCACGTCGCGCTTGATCTCCATGGATTCCGGCACGGCCTCGGTGACGTAGTCCACGCCTTCCACCGCCGCTTCGATGGAAGCGGCCGCACTCAGGCGTGCCTCCAGCAGCGCCGGCGCATCCGCCGGGAACAGGCCGGCCTCGGCGAAGGCCTGGGCCTGCTTGAGCAGGCGCTCGCGCGACTGGCTAGCGACGCTGCCATCGACGTCGCCGAGCACCACGTCCGCGCCGCCGAGCGCCAGCACCTGGGCGATACCGCCGCCCATGTAGCCCGAACCGACGACTGCAATTTTCTTGAGGGTCATGCTGCTACTCCTGCGAAAGGTTGGAATTCAGGCGAGCGACTCACAACAGGTGATCGCTGCGATCCTTCAGGGTGGAAAGCGCCACCGCCGCGATGACTCCGCCGAGCGCCAGGTAGGCGGCCACGGCATAGCCGGTACCGAAGGTCACCAGCAGGAAGGAGGCGATCAGCGGAGCGGGACCGCCGGCGATCAGCGACGACATCTGGTAGCCGACCCCGGCGCCGGTGTAGCGCACGTGCACCGGGAACTGCTCGGATATCAACGAGGCCTGGGCGCCGTACTGGATCGCGTGGGGAATCAGCGACAAGGTGATGGCGATGAAGATCCACGTCTGGTTGCCCGAGTTGAGTACCCAGAAGTACGGGAACGCCATCAGGATCAGCACCACGCAGCCGATGTAGTACATCTTCCGCCGGCCGATGCGGTCGGCCATGTTGGAGAAGATCGGCAGCAGGATCAGGTCGAGCACCGCCGCCGCCAGCGTCCCGAGCAGCACGAAGGTGCGTGACAGCCCGCTGTTCTGCGTCGCGTAGTCGAGGATGAAGGCGGTGAAGATGTAGAACGGCATCTGCTCCGACATGCGCAGGAAGGCGACCTTCACGATCTCGCGCCAGTGGTGCTTGACGACGTAGCCCAGCGGGCTCTTCTCGATCTGGTTGTTCTGCTTCTTGGCGGCGAACGACGGGGTTTCCTCGATCGCCATCCGCACCACCAGGCCGACGATGACCAGGATGCCCGAGAGCAGGAACGGAATCCGCCAGCCCCACTCGAGGAACTGGTCGCCGGTGAAGTAGCTCGAACCCATCACCGCCGATGTCGACAGGATCAGGCCGATGGAGGTGCCCAGCTGCGGCCAGGCGCCGGCGGCGCCGCGCTTCTTCTGGTCGCCCCACTCAAGCGACATCAGCGCCGCCCCGCCCCACTCGCCGCCCACGCCGAAGCCCTGGATCAGGCGCAGCAGGATGAGGATCGCCGGGGCCCAGAGGCCGATGCTGGCGTAGGTGGGCAGCACCCCGATGAGGAAGGTCGCCAGGCCGGTCATCACCAGCGTGACGATCAGCGTGGTCTTGCGCCCGACGCGGTCGCCGAAGTGGCCGAACACCGCGGCGCCGATCGGGCGGATGGCGAAGGCGATGGCGAACGAGGCGAAGGACAGCATCAGCGAGACCAGGCGATCGTCGCTGGGGAAGAACAGGTGCGGGAACACCAGTGCGGCAGTGGCGCCGTAGATGTAGTACTCGTACCACTCGATGGTGGTGCCGATCAGGCTGCCGATGGAGGCCCGACGCCGCTGGCGCAGTTGATGCGCATCCGGCTGCATCTGCGGTTCGGCACGAGGGCTGCCGGCGTCGCCGGCGATGCTGCTGTCGAGAGTGGACATGGATCTGGCTCCATTATTGTTATTAGGCTGACAACGAGGGGAGGCCTTCACCTCCGGGCCGAGGGCCCGCCGCTCGTGGTCCCGTCTGCATGCTTTGCCGCTATGTTAATATTTTTTATTATTTGTTATTTTTTAACATTGTCAAGGCATGTTCGGCCGCATCCGCTCACCGGGAGACTTCCCTCCACACTCATCAGGACCCCGAATGAACCCTCCCCGATATGCAGCACCGACGCTCTACCTGATCCGCCACGGCGAGACCGACTGGAACGCCCGGCGCCGCCTGCAAGGCCGCCAGGACATCCCGCTGAACGACACGGGCCGCGCCCAGGCGGCGACCTCGGGGCTTTGCCTGCGCTGGTTGCTGGCCCAGCCGCAAGCACTGGACTTCGTTGCCAGCCCGCTGCGCCGCACCCGTGAAACCATGCGCATCGTCCGCCAGCGCATCGGCCTGGAAGCGGACGACTACCGCACCGACGAGCGCCTGATGGAAATCGACTTCGGCGACTGGGAAGGTTCCAGCTGGACGGACATCGCCGCCCGCGAACCCGAGCGCTTCGCCGCGCGACAGGCCGATCCGCTGGGCTTCGCGCCTACTGGCGGGGAGAGTTACCGAAAGGTGTTCGAGCGCGTCGCGGGCTTCCTCGAAACCGTACAGCGGGACACCGTGGTGGTCGCCCATGCCGGCGTGCTGCGCAGCTTCCTGGCGCTGCGCACGGCGACCGATCCGGCATCGGTACCGGCCATCGAAGTGCCGCAGGACCAGGTACTGATGATTCGCGACGGCGACTTCGCCTGGCTCAGGGCCAGCGCCGCGCTGGACGGGCGCGCCTGAAGCGGGCCCGTGCACTACGGGCGATCAGGCCAGGACCAGCTCGACGCCCAGCTTGCGGATACCGGCCGCGGCGTCCGCCGTCAGGCCGTCGTCGGTGATGATCGGATCGAAGCGGTCCAGCCCGGCGATGCGGTACATGCCGAAGGTGCCGTACTTCGAGCTGGTCGCCATCAGGACGATCTGCGAAGCCGAGTCCATCGCCGCCTTCTTCACCTCGATCTTCGGCGCGGAGGGCGTGGTGACGCCGCGCTGCAGGTCCCAGGAACTGGTGGAGATGAAGGCGATGTCGGTGGCGATGTTGCGCAGCGTGTCGGCCGCCAGGTTGCCGACTGCGGAACGGTTGGGGTGATCGAGCACGCCGCCGGTGTGAATTACGTTCACATGGGTCGCATCGGCCAGGGCGAGGACGATGCCGAAGTCGTTGGTGACCACGGTCATGCCGCCCAGCGCGAGGATGTGCGGCACCAGGCACGCCGTAGTGGTGCCGGCATCCAGGTAGAGCGTCATGTCGGGCTTGATCAGGCGCGCGGCGTGCTCTGCCATGCGCTGCTTCTGCTCCGGTTCGACGATCGCCTTGCTCTGATGGCTCGGCTCGCTGTGCACCTGGCTGGCGATGCGCACCCCGCCGGGCACCGAGAACACCCGCCCTTCCTGCTCCAGCGCGGCGATGTCGCGACGCACCGTCATGTGCGAGCAATTGAAGATTTCGGTGAGCTGATTGACGCTCATGATCTGCTGGCGACGCAGCTGGCGGACGATCATTTCGCGGCGCTGCGACGGAATCATCGGCGCCCCGGCGTCGGCCATTGGCTCAATTTCCTCGGTCATACGGATCTCTGGGATCGAATCGATGGCTGCATGGTAGCCCAACGCGGACGGGGCGCTAAGGCATCCGCGCCAGGCAGAACATTTCTAAACACCTTCGCTCGTAAATTTAACATATCTTCACATAGCCGCGTTTAGCGCCTACTATGAAAAAAACAACGTATTCGCGGGAGAAGCCGAATGAACCATGCCATGCCCTTGCTCGGGTGCATCGCTGACGATTTCACCGGAGCCACCGACCTGGCCAATACCCTGGTGCGCCAGGGCATGCGCACCGTCCAGACCATCGGCATCCCAGGCCAGGAATTGTCCGAAGCCCTCGAAGCGGACGCGCTGATCGTCGCGCTCAAGTCACGCATGGCCCCGGTCGAAGAGGCCGTCGCGCAGTCCCTCGCCGCGCTGCACTGGCTGCGCGAACGCGGTTGCCGACAGTTCATGTTCAAGTACTGCTCGACCTTCGACTCCACCGAGCGGGGCAACATCGGCCCGGTCACCGAGGCGCTGCTCGACGCCCTCGGCAGCGATTTCACCGTCGCCTGCCCGGCCTTTCCCGAAGCCGGGCGCACGCTGTTCCGCGGCCACCTGTTCGTGCAGGACGCGCTGCTCAGCGAATCCGGCATGGAGCATCACCCGCTGACGCCGATGACCGACGCCAACCTGGTGCGCTTCCTCGGCCGGCAGACCAAACTCCCGGTCGGCCTGCTGCGCTACGACCAAATCGCCGCCGGTGCCGCCGCGACCCGCGCCGGCATCGACGCACTGCGCCAGGCCGGCACCCGCATCGCCATCGCCGATGCGCTGTCCAACGCCGACCTGCTGACCCTGGGCGAAGCCTGCCGCGATTTGCCGCTGATCACCGGCGGCTCGGGGATCGCCCTCGGCCTGCCGGAAAACTTCCGCCGCTCCGGTCTGCTGCTGAGCCAGAATGCCGCCACTCTCGAAATCCTGCCCGGCCGTGGCGTGGTGCTCGCCGGCAGTGCCTCCCGGGCCACCAACGCCCAGGTCGCCGCCTGGCTCGACGCCGGGCGCCCCGCCCTGCGCATCGATCCCCTAGCGCTCGCCCGCGGCGAGGCGGTGGTGGCCGGCGCCCTGGCCTTCGCCGAGCGCGACGAGCCGGTGCTGATCTATGCTACCAGCGCGCCGGAAGAGGTTCGCGCGGTACAGCAGCAACTGGGTGTGGAACGCGCCGGCACGCTGGTGGAGCAGGCCCTCGGCGAAATCGCCCGGCAGCTCTACGAGACCGGCGTGCGGCACTTCGTGGTCGCCGGCGGCGAGACCTCCGGAGCGGTGGTCCAGGCGCTGGGCGTGCAGGCACTGCGCATCGGCGAACAGATCGATCCCGGCGTGCCGGTGACCGGCGCCATCGGCCTGGAGGCGCGCCTGGCGCTGAAGTCCGGCAACTTCGGCGGCGTCGGGTTCTTCGCCAAAGCCCTGGAGCAACTTGCCGGAGCCTCGTCATGAGCCGCGAACACGCGCTGCGCGAAGAAATCTGCACGGTCGGCATCAGCCTCTACCAGCGCGGCTACACCGTGGGCAGCGCCGGCAACATCAGCGCGAGGCTGGATGACGGCTGGCTGATCACCCCCACCGACGCCTGCCTCGGGCGTCTGGACCCGGTGGCGATCGCCAAGGTGAACCTGCACGGCGAATGGGTCTCCGGCGACAGGCCCTCGAAGACCCTGGCGCTGCATCGGCGGGTCTACGAACGCAATCAAGGTGTCGGCGGCGTGGTGCACACGCATTCCACCGCGCTGGTGGCGCTTACCCTGTCCGGTGTCTGGAGCCGCGAGGACATCCTGCCGCCGATCACGCCCTATCAGGTGATGAAAGTCGGCCACCTGCCGCTGATCGATTACTGCCGGCCCGGCTCGCCACAGGTCGCCAAACGGGTCGCCGCGCTGGCCACCCAGGTGCGCGGCGTGATGCTCGAACGCCTCGGCCCGGTGATCTGGGAATCCAGCGTGTCGCGCGCCAGCTATGCCCTGGAGGAACTGGAAGAAACCGCCAAGCTGTGGCTGATGAGCGACCCGCGCCCGGCGCCCCTGGGCGAAGACGCCCTGCGCGAACTGGCGGAGGTGTTCGGCACCCCGTGGTAGATTGGCGCGCATGAAAAAACGGGCCATGAGCCCGTTCTTTCGTTACCCGCGGACGGCTAGCGCCAGTGCCGCTGATGCGCCCGGCGCTGGCGGCCCACGCCGAACGCCGCGCCGACCAGCAGCAACAGGCTTTCCACCACCCACGCCAGCAGCAGCGCACAGACGATGCCCCAGGCGATCGCCTCGGGCACCAACGGCACCTGGTAGTCGTAGGCGGCGAGGGTTTCCGCGCGCAGCTCCGGATCGGCCTTCGCCACCACGTGCCAGGCGCGCGCATACCAGGGTTTGCGCATCGCCTGCGCTTCCTCTTCGAGCAGCGCCGAGCGATCCACCAGGGTCGCCACGCTCTGCGCGTCGCTGCGCATCACCGGGTCCTGGCTTTCGCGGTAATGCGTCACCAGCGCCTGCAGGTCGCCCTGAAAGAAGCGCCCGGCGGTGGCCCGGAAGCCTTCCAGCGCCTTGGCCGCCTCGATGCGATGCGCTTCCACCCGATTGGCATAGTCGGCGATGAAGCCGGGCACCTGGACGCCCACCAGCAGACCGACCGCGAACAGCATCAAGCGCAAGTAACTTCTCAACATCCAGCTCTCCTTGTGGGTGTGAAAACGGACTCAGTCCGACAGCGTGTCGCAACCCTCTGCAATGCACTCGCCCCCGCGCCACAGGGTCCACTGACCCGGCTGATGGACGATCCAGTCTTCGTTATCGGTCAGTGCCTCGGTGGCCAGCACGGTGACCACGTCGTTGGGCGTGGTTTCGGCCTGGAAGTCCACGGTCAGGTCGGCATCCTTCAGGCGCGCCGGGCCGAACGGCGCGCGGCGGGTGATCTGCACCAGCTTCGTCGAACAGCAGCTGAACAACCAGTCGCCGTCGCTGAGCAGGCAATTGAACACCCCTTTGCGGCGGTATTCGCGACACGCCTCGATCAGCGTCGGCAGCAGCGCCTCGATATCGGCGGGCTCGGGAAATGCGGCGCGCAGGCGGTTGAGCAGGTCGCAGAAGGCCGCTTCGCTGTCGGTGTCGCCCACCGGGCGGTAGAAGCCGGGCGCGGGCTGGAAATCCGCCAGCTGGCCGTTGTGCGCGAAGCACCAGTTGCGCCCCCACATCTCGCGGACGAAGGGATGGGTATTGGCCAGCGCGACCTTGCCGACGTTGGCCTGACGGATGTGGCCGATGACCACCTCGCTCTTGATCGGGTACTGCTGCACCAGCCGTGCGACCTCGGATTCGGCGCTCGCCGAGGGATCCTGGAACAGCCGCAGGCCACGCCCCTCGTAGAAACCTATGCCCCAGCCGTCACGGTGGGGGCCGGTGCGGCCGCCGCGCTGCATCAGCCCGGTGAAGCTGAAGACGATATCCGTCGGCACGTTGGCGCTCATGCCCAGCAGCTCACACATGGGCGGGCCTCGGCAGCGGCGGCGTGGCGACGAAGGGGGGGCGAATCGGATTCATGGGCGCTCCTGGTAAGCAGGAGGCCATGCTGACCGGCTCCGCGCGTGGGCGCAAGCCGCCGTATGGCAATCTATACGCGCGGTTCGACGCGGCTCTCGCGGCGCGGGCGCTCGACGTCCGGGTCCATCCGCTCGCGCAGGGTGCGCGGGTCTTCCACCGCTTCCTCGCGGGCCCGTTTGCGATTGCGCAGCCAGCGCTCCACCGGCCAGCGCAGCAGCACGAACAGCAGGTAGACGACGAAGGCAATCAGGCCGTACATGCTCAGGTCGGCGACCGCCTTCCAGACGTTGTTGCCGACCTTGAAGGCGAGGTCCAGCGCGGTGATGGCGATGGCCGGGGCGAACAGCTCCTTGCCCGGGTCGACGATGGTCGGCGTCAGCAGCAGCACCGCGATCACCAGCCGCAGCGGCTCGCGCAGGTAGCGCCACATCCAGCCGGTGAGTTGGAACACCACCGCCAGGCAACCGAGTGCGGCGATGCCGTAGACGGCCCAGGCGAGGAGGTAGTCGTGTTCGTTCATGTGGCGCTTCGGCATGGCCTGGCTGGCGAATGGGCGCCTATGATAGCGGCTTTTCGCCGCGCAGACCTCCCGCCGCGGCGCCGCAACTTCGAGGATGAACATGTCCCACGCCCCCATCGCCCGCATCGACACGGATGCCCAGGACCCTTACCGCTGGCTGGAGAACCGCGACGCCCGGGAGGTGCTGGATTACCTGCACGCCGAGAACGACTGGACCGAGGCGCAGCTGGCCGACGGTGCCGAGCTGCGTGAGCGCCTGTTCGAGGAGATCAAGGCACGCATCCGCGAGACCGACCTGTCGCTGCCCACGCCCTGGGGCGCGTACCTCTACTACAGCCGCACCCAGGCCGGCGACGAATACCCGCGGCACTATCGCTGCGCACGACCGGCCGGCGTTTCGCTGCAGGTCGACGACGGCAGCGAGGAGCTGCTGCTCGACCCCAACGCGCTGGCCGAGGGCGGCTACCTGTCGCTGGGCGCCTTCAGCATCAGCCCGGACCAGACGCGCCTGGCCTACAGCCTGGACACCCAAGGCGACGAGATCTACCGGCTGTTCGTCAAGGATCTGGCCAGTGGCGCCGTCGAGGAACTGCCCTTCGACGACTGCGACGGCAGCCTGACCTGGGCCAACGACAGCCGCACGCTGTTCTTCGGCGAACTGGATGCCACTCACCGCCCGCACAAGCTGTATCGCTACACGCTGGGCGACGCCGAGGCGGCGCTGGTGTTCAACGAGCCGGACGGGCGCTTCTTCCTCAACTGCTATCGCTCGAGTTCCGAGCGCCAGCTGATCCTGCTGGCCAACAGCAAGACCACCTGTGAAGCCTGGGTGCTGGATGCCGATCGGCCGCTACAGGCGTTCGTCTGCCTGGCACCACGCGAGGAAGGCCACGAGTACTACCCCGATCACGGGCGCATCGACGGCCAGTGGGCCTGGGTGGTGCGCAGCAACCAGGCCGGCATCAACTTCGCCCTGTACCGCGCCGAGGACGCCACGCCGACCCGCGAGCACTGGCAGGAACTGATCGGCCACGACCCGCAGCGGATGCTCGAGGAAGCCAGTCTCAACGCCGGTGGTTTCGTCCTCAGCCTGCGCGAGGGCGGCCTGCCGGTCATCCAGGTGCATCCGGTCGGGGCGCGGAGTTATCGCGTCGAGCTGCCGGATGCCGCCTACAGCCTCTACGGACAGGACTCGCTGGAATTCGACAGCCCCGTACTGCGGCTGCGCTACGAGGCGCTGAACCGCCCGGCGCAGGTGCGCCAGCTGGACATCGCCAGCGGCGCTCAGACGGTGCTCAAGGAAACCCCGGTGGAAGGCCCGTTCGACGCCGACGCCTACGTCAGCCGGCGGCTTTGGGCCAAAGCGCCGGACGGCACCGCGATTCCCATCAGCCTGGTCGCGCGGCGCGACGTGCTCGGCCGCCCTGCCCCGCTGTATCTCTACGGCTATGGCGCCTATGGCGAAAGCCTCGACCCGTGGTTCTCGCATGCCCGCCTGAGCCTGCTCGAACGCGGCTTCGTCTTCGCCATCGCCCATGTGCGCGGTGGCGGCGAGCTGGGCGAGGCCTGGTATCGCGGCGGCAAGCTGGAGCACAAGCAGAACACCTTCGATGACTTCATCGCCTGCGCCGAGCACCTGATCGCCGAGGGCTACACCCGCACCGAGCGCCTCGCCGTCAGCGGCGGCAGCGCCGGCGGGCTGCTGATCGGCGCGGTGCTCAACCAGCGTCCGGAGCTGTTCGCCGCGGCCATCGCCGAAGTGCCCTTCGTCGACGTGCTGAACAGCATGCAGAACCCCGACCTGCCGCTGACCGTGACCGAGTACGACGAATGGGGCGACCCGAGCGATGCGGCAGTGCACGCGCGCATCAAGGGCTACGCGCCCTACGAGAACGTGCGCGCCCAGGCCTATCCGGCGATCCTCGCCATCGCCGGTTACCACGACAGTCGGGTGCAATACTGGGAAGCGGCGAAGTGGGTCGCCAAGTTGCGCGCCACGCGCAGCGACGACAACCTCCTGCTGCTCAAGACCGACTTCGGCGCCGGCCACGGCGGCATGAGCGGCCGCTACCAGGCGCTCAAGGATGTCGCGCTGGAATACGGCTTCCTGCTGAAGGTGCTGGGGCTGGCCTGAGGAGAAACCTGCGCGTCATCCGTAGATACCGCCTTCCCCAACGAATGCGTAGGGTGGATCGCGCCTCATCGATCCACCGGGCGGCGCAGCGGTGGATGAAAAGAGCGTCATCCACCCTACGTATGGCGGGGCATCGGTGAGCTCGTAGGGTGGATCGCGCCTCACCGATCCACCGGGCGCTGCAACGGTGGATGAAAAGAGCGTCATCCACCCTACATGTGACGGGGCATCAACGAACTCGTAGGGTGGATCGCGTTTCATCGATCCACCAGAGCGGTGCAATGATGAATGAAAGTGCCCGTAGGGTGGGCTTCAGCCCACCGGCGCCCCCAAGCGCTGTCGCGTGGGCTGAAGCCCACCCTACGAGATCGCGCGCGAATCAGGCATCGACCTTGGAACCGGTGGCCACTTGCTCCGGCGGCGCGCCGTCGCCTTCGACCTTCTCGCCGGGATCCTTGCCTTCCGGATCGTGGTGCTCCAGCACGGCATTCAGCTCGGCGCCGAGCAGCAGCACCGCGGCGGAAATGTAGAAATACAGCAGCAGGATGATGATCGCGCCGATGGAGCCGTACAGCGCGTTGTAGTTGCCGAAGTTCTTCACGTAGAAACCGAAGCCCACCGAGGCGGCGATCCACACCACCACCGCGAGCAGCGAGCCGGGAGTGATGAAGCGGAATTTCTGCTTCACGTCCGGCGCGACGTAGTACACCACCGCCACCGCCACCACCATCAGCACGATCGCCACCGGCCAGCGCAGCAGGTTCCAGAGCATCACCATCACCTGCTCCAGACCGAACCAGTGGGCGAGCCAGTTCATCACGGTCGGACCGACCACCATCAGCCCGGCAGCGCTCAGCAGCAGCGCGGCCAGGCCGATGGTGTAGAGCACCGACAACGGGAAGCGCTTCCACGCCGGGCGGCCTTCCTTCACGTCGTAGGCCTTGTTCATCGCATCCATCGTCGAGCGCACCGCCGACGACGAGGTCCAGATCGCCACCACGATCCCCACCGAGAACAGCCCGGATTCCTGCTGCTGGAAGCGGTCGATCGCCGGATTCAGCTGGTCCATCGCCTCGGTCGGCAGGAAGTAGGCGGCCTGCTCGCGCAGCCAGTCGAAGAACGTCGGCAGGTCGAGAAAGCTGATCAGCGCGATGAGGAACAACAGGAACGGGAACAGCGAGAAGAACATCTGGTAGGCCAGCGCCGACGCGTAGGTCGGCATCTCGTCGTCGGCGAATTCCTTGATCACACGCTTGGCCAGCTGGAACAGACCGAGGCGATTCTTGATGGCGAACATGTAGGCCCTTCCTTGTCGCAAAACGAAGTTAAAACTGGGACGACCACAACGCCGCGGAAGTTCTGCAACGACGCGCGCCGGCCATCCGGGCTGCGGAACAGCGCGGCGACACGAGAGTCATGTTCTAGGTAACCCTTCAGGAGAACGACGATGCTGATTCCCACCCAGAAAGAAGAAACCGGCGCCACCTCCACCTTCACCCCCGGCAGCGATGCCGAGAAGAACGTGCACGGCTGGGAGCGCGCAGCCTCCATCGCCGGCGGCTTCGTGCTGTTGAGCAAGGGCCTGCGCCGCGGCGGCATCGGCGGCCTGCTGGAAGTGGCGATGGGCGGCATGGGCCTGGTGCGCGGCTTCACCGGGCGTTGCGCGGCGAAGAAGGTGCTGCGGGCGGCGAAGGAAGACGTGCGCGATTTCAAGGTCGCCAGCGGCGGCAAGCTGGACCGCCTGTTCGAGAACGCAGACGCCGCGACCCGCAGCGCCACCGTCACCGGCAACGAATCGCTGAGCAGCCCGAAAGCCGGCGTCTGAGGCGCTAGCTGCCCGCCAGCAACGGCGTATCCAGCACCTTCGACGGTTCGCCGAGCAGGGTTTCGGCGATCGCCCGCACGTCGTCGGTGCTGACCTTGTCCAGGCGCATCAGGCCCTGGACGAGGTCGTCCAGCGACTGCCGCCCCTTGCTGGCCACGCGGATTTCCTGGTTCAGGTCCTCTAGCAACAGCACCGCCCGCGCCGTCACCGCGCCGCTGGAATGCTCGCCGCGCAGGCTGCTCACGTCGCGACTCCAACGCTGCAATTGCTCGCGCACCTTGTGATAACGGGTCTCGCCGAGTCCGCCCGAACGGCGCAGCAACTCGATCGAGTAGTACTCGGCGATGCCCTCGCTGATCCAGTCGCTGTCGTCCGTATCGGTGATCCGGGTGAACACGTGCACCAGTTCATGCAGCAGCGGGCTGGTGCCGTTCTCGCTGATCAGCGGCCGCTCGGCCTGCATGAAGAACGAGTTCGGCGCGGAAAGCCCGCCACGCCACATCGGCTCGCCGGCGCCGACGATCAGCAGCTTCTCCGGATCGCGCGGGAACGCCGCCTGCGCATGCGGCCAGACATAGGTGAGCAAGGTGATGATGTCCATCCGCCGCAGCCCCTCGCCGGTGGGTGCGGCGACGGTGACGTCGGTCTCGCCCAGACGCAGGCGCCGCGCACCGATCTTGCCGGCGAGAATCCAGCCGGTCGGCCGGTCGAAGCGGCGCCCCGGATTATCGATGCGAAAACGGTTCTTGCCGATCCGCGGCCAGCCGGTTTCCACGCTGTTCCAGCCCTCCGGCAACTCGAACTGCAGGCGCGACACCAGCTCGACGCCATCGGCCTGCGACAGGCGCGCCGCCGGCACCAGGTCGTCGCCGCGCAGCAGCGCCCAGTCGGCGGTCATCCGCGCGTCGTAGGCGCCCGATTCGCGACGATGGCTGACGCGCACCCGGTAGTTCAGCGTCGCCGCGCCGCGCGAAGGTTTCCACAGCCCGTGGTCGCCGCTCAGACGCCAGTCGCCGTCGGCCTTGAAGTCGCTGTACGCCCCGCTGGTGCCGAGGTCGAGTTCCAGCTCGCGAACCACTTCGCCCTTCGCCAGCCGCAGACTGACCTCGGCCTCATCGGCCTGCGGCAGGAAACGCACGGAGTAGTCCAGGTCGACCTTCTTCGCCGCCAGGACGCAGGAGGTGAAGACGAACAGCAGGCAGCAGGGCAACCAGCGGAGTGAGGGCATCGCAGTGAAATCCCATGGAGTCTGTCGGTGTCGGTCAGCGCCCTGCGGGCGGCGGCCGAGTATCAGCCGGCGCGAAAGATCAGGTGGTCTTCCCAGTCATCCTCGGCGACGCTGTCTTCGCTGAGCATCTTGCCCGATTGCGAGATGCCGGCGCGGTGCACCGCGTCCGGGTCGCCGCAGACCAGGTGATGCCAGGCCAGCAGGTCCTTGCCCTCGGCCACGCGCCGGTAGGCGCAGGTCGGCGGCAGCCAGCGGAACTGGTCGGCCTGCGCCGGGGTGAGCTGGATGCAGTCGGCCACGTACTGGCGGCGATTCGGGTAGTCGCTGCAGCGGCAGCTCGTCAAATCGAGCAGTTTGCAGGCCACGCGGGTGTAGTAGACGCTGCCGTCGTCCTCGTCTTCCAGCTTCTGCAGGCAGCACAGGCCGCAGCCGTCGCAGAGCGATTCCCACTCGGTGCGATCGAGCTCGGCTAGGGTCTTGCGCTTCCAGAAGGGTTCGACGATGGCGGCCATGGGCGTACTGCGGCGAGGGTGCGAAAAGGCCGGCAGTCTAGCCCTCCGCGCAGACAGGGCCAAGGCTGCGTCGTCGGATGCCTGGGTGTCGAGGTTTCGTCGCGGGGAACGCCAACGGCCCTAGTAGCCCCGGGCGAAATCCACCTGGCCGAGCAGCGGCTCCGCCGCGCGGTGACGCGCCAGGTTGTCGAGGAACAGCCGTGCCATCGCCGTTGGCGGCGTCGGCGCCGCGGTGTGCCCGGTGAGCAGCAGGTTCGGCGCGCGCCAGAACGGATGATCGGGCGCCGGCGGCTCCTCGCGGCAGACGTCGATCACCGCCGCCGCCAGTTGCCCGGCTTGCAGCGCGGCGACCAGATCGGCATCGACCACCGCCGTGCCACGCCCGGCATTGATGAACAGCGCGCCGCGCGGCAGGCGGGCGAACAGGCCGGCGTCGTAGAGATCGCCGGTGTCGGGCGTGTTCGGCAGCAGGTTGATCAGGTAGTCGGCCTGCGCGGCGAGACGCTCCAGCTGGTCGATCCCGGCGACCTCCAGGAACGGCTCGATGGCCCGCGGCTGGCGGGCGATGCCGCGCAGCTCGATGCCGAACGGCGCCAGCACGCGCGCCACCGCCTGGCCGATGTCGCCGGCACCGACGATCAGCGCACGGCGGCCGCCGAGGCCGTGCGGCGTGCGCGTGTCCCAGCGGCCCTCCCCTTGCAGCGCCGCGCGCGACAGAACCTGGCGCTCGTGGGCCAGCAGGTAGGTCAGCACGTATTCGGCCATCGCCTGGCCGAACACGCCGACCGCCCGGCTGAGCCGGTAATCGCGCGGCAGGTCGTCGGCCAGCAGCGGCGTGATGCCGGCCCAGGTCGACTGCACCCACTGCGGACGGGCGCCGCCGCGCAACAGCGGCGCCAGCAGATCGGGCGCCCCGAGCCACACCGGGCAGCGGGCCGCCAGCCTGGCCAGCTCCGCCGGATCGTCACTGCCGTGCAGCTGCAGCGACGGCTCGGCGTCACGCAGCAGGTCGGCGTAGCGGGCGCTTTCAGGATCGGCGATCAGCAGGCGCATGGATCAGACCGGGTCGTTGCGGCGCAGCAGTTCATCCGGCAGGTGGGCGATGTAGTCGTCCTCGGGCGGCGGCATCTGCAGGTGATAGCCCTGGGTTTCCAGGTTCTCCAGCACCTTGGCGATGTCTTCGCGCGCGAGTTGGCGCTCCGGGGTCAGCACCAGGTCGAAGGCATGCTGCGGCGGCCCGAAGGCGACCAGCAGGCTTTCCGGCACGCGCTTGAGCGCGTCGGCGCGGTTCACGTAGAGGTACATCTCGCGCTTGCGCGGGCTGCGGTAGATGGAACAGAGGCGTTTCACGGGGTCGGTTCTCCAGCGCCCGGAGCGAGGGCGTCGAGCAGCGCCTGGCCCATGCGCTCGCGGCGCCAGCCACGCAGGGATTCAGGCAGGGTGTAGGGGCCGTCGGGATAGCCGCTCTTGAGCAGCGCCTCGAGGGACTTCTTGCGCAGCATCAGCTCGGGGACGATCTGCAGTTTCTCGGCTTCGGCCTGCCCAACCGCGCGCAGGCGCTTGAGCAGCACCGTGGCGTCCACTGGCAGCGGCTCGGGCAGCGCCTCCGGCCAGGCTTCCCTGGGCAGCGCGGCGGCGTCCTTGATCAGCTGGATCAGCGTCTCGCCGTCCTGGCGCACGGTGCGCGGATGCATGTCCTCGATCTTCGCCAGGGCGCCCAGGTTGTCCGGCTGGAAGCGCGCCAGCGGCCACAGGCAGTGCTCGCGGACGATGCGGTTGCGCGGCTGGTCGCGGCGACGGGCCTCGGCCTCGCGCCACACGTACAGCTCGCGGAGCACCGCCAGCTGGGCGCGCGACAGCTTCCAGCCGAGCTTGGCCTCGCGGTACAACTCGCGCGGGTCGACCTCCCGGCGCAGGTTGGCGACCAGTTCGGCGCCGTCCTCCAGCAGCCAAGCGCGCTTCTCGTCGGACAGGCGCTGATCCAGCACTTCGTAGATTTCCGCCAGGTGCTTGGCATCGTCGGCGGCGTAACGCACCTGGATGTCGCTGAGCGGGCGTGCCAGCCAGTCCGAGCGCGTGGCGTCCTTCGGCAGGTCGAGGCCGAGCACGGCATGGGCCAGGCGCGAATAGCCCATGGAGAATCCGATACCCAGGTAGCCCGCGGCCAGCTGCGTGTCGAACAGCGGCGCCGGCAGGCTGCCGGTCAGGCGCAGCAGTACTTCGAGGTCTTCGCTGCAGGCGTGCAGCACCTTGACCACCTGCGGGCTTTCCAGCAGCGCGGCGAACGGTTTCCAGTCGCCGATCAGCAGCGGATCGATGAGAAAGGCGCGCTCGCCGTCGCCGATCTGCACCAGGCCGGCGAGTGGATAGAAGGTGTCGACTCGGATGAATTCGGTGTCCAGCGCCACGTAGGGCAAGTCACGCCAGATGCTGCAGTGGTGCGCCAGGGTGGCGTCGTCACGGATCCAGTGAATATCGTTGGGCACACGGCTCTCCTTGGTTATCACGCCAGTATAACTGCGCTGCGCCACCGGGACGGAGATTCACGGCTTGTCGGCCGGCTGCGCCGCCTCCTATGCTCCGACGCTGCGCCCAGAACAATCAGAAAAGGACCGCCATGACCAAGTTGATCGGCTTCATCGCGCTGCTGCTCGCCGCCGCTGCGCTCTACCTCAGCGTCACCCCGAGCGTGATCGACCCGCTCGCCTGGGACGCGCCCGCCGCGCCGCCGCTGACCGGCGTACTGGAGCCCAACGACACGCTGATGAAGGCCGAGCTGATCGCCCAGGGCCAGCTGCACGGGCCGGAAGACACCGCCGTGGATGCCAGTGGGCGGCTCTATGCCAGCCTCGCCGACGGCCGCATCGTGCGCCTGGGTGCGGACGGCATCCCGCAGACCTTCGTCAACACCGGCGGGCGCCCACTGGGCATGGACTTCGCCGCGGACGGCCAGCTGATCGTCGCCGACGCCTACAAGGGCCTGCTCAGCGTCGATGCCCACGGCAAGATCAGCGTGCTCGCCACCGAGGCGGACGGCGTTCCCTTCCGCTTCACCGACGACCTCGACATCGCCCGCGACGGGCGCATCTATTTCAGCGACGCCTCCGACACCTTCACCCAGCCGGACTACCTGCTCGACCTGCTCGAAGCGCGCCCGCACGGCCGCCTGCTGCGCTACGACCCGGCTACAGGCAAGACCGAGGTGCTGCTCAAGGACCTGTACTTCGCCAACGGCGTGGCACTCTCGCAGCACGAGGATTTCGTGCTGGTCAACGAAACCTACCGCTATCGCATCACCCGCTACTGGCTCACGGGGGACAAGGCCGGCAGCCATGACGTGTTCATCGACAACCTGCCCGGCCTGCCGGACAACCTCCAGGGCGACCGCGCCGGCACCTTCTGGGTCGCCCTGCCCACGCCGCGCAAGGCCGACGCAGACTTCCTCCATCGCCACCCGTGGCTCAAGGCGCAGATCGCCAAGCTGCCGCGCGCGCTCTGGCCAAAACCCACGCCCTACGGCCTGGTGATCGCCCTCGACGAAAACGGCAACATCGTGCAGAGCCTGCACGACACCAGCGGCGCGCACCTGCGCATGGTCACCTCGGTGAAACCGCAGGGCGATTTCCTGTACTTCGGCAGCCTGGACAATGACCGGATAGGCCGCCTGAAGATTCGCTGAGCACACCGCAATCTGCCGCACCGGACTCCCGCCGGACGTAGGGTGGATGACGCTCTTTTCATCCACCGCTACACCGCCCGGTGGATCGATAGAGCGCGATCCACCCTACGCCTGGGCGTCACTCAGTACACGCCGCCCCATCGGATGCACCGGACTCCCTTCAAGCGTAGGGTGGATGACGCTCTTTTCATCCACCGCTACACCGCCCGGTGGATCGATGGAGCGCGATCCACCCTACGGCTGAACCCGTTTGGGCGGCGGCCCCGCCCACATGCCAGTGGCGTTTATCATGCGCCATCGATTCCCTCGCAACAGGAGCACCGGATGACCATCGCCCACCTGATCGACCCGCAAACTCTCGCCCAGCGCCTCGGCCACCCCAGCCTGGTCATCCTCGATTGCCGCTTCGCCCTGGAAGACCCCGCCTACGGCCAGTGCAGCTACGCCGAAGGGCATCTTCCCGGCGCCCATTTCGCCGACCTGGAACGCGACCTCTCCGCGCCGGTGCAGCCCGGCGTCACCGGCCGGCACCCGCTGCCCTCGCCGGCGACGCTGCTGCAGCGCCTGCGCGAGTGGGGCATCGACGACGACAGCCAGGTCGTCATGTACGACGACGGCCCCGGCGCGTTCGCCGCGCGGGCCTGGTGGTTGCTGGCCTGGCTCGGCAAGCGCGACGGTCTGTATCTGCTCGATGGCGGGCTGAAAGCCTGGAAGGAAGCCGGCCTGGCGTTGACCCGCGACGTGCCTCCCGCGGGCAACGGCGGTTTCGACGGCGCCGCGGACGACAGCCTGGTGATCGACGCCGACCGTCTGCTGCAACGTCTGCAGCAACCCGACATGACCTTGCTGGACGCCCGCGGCCTGCCACGTTTTCGCGGCGAGGTGGAGCCGATCGACCCGGTGGCCGGACACATCCCCGGCGCGCGCTGTGCGGCCTTCACCGACAACCTCGGCGCCGATGGACGCTTCCTGCCGGCCGAACAGCTGCGCCAGCGTTTCGCCGCCCTGCTGGAGACGCGCTCGCCCGATCGGCTGGTCGCCTACTGCGGTTCCGGGGTCACCGCCTGCCACAACCTGTTCGCGCTTAACCTTGCCGGATACCCGCTGGCGCCGCTGTACGCGGGCTCCTGGAGCGAGTGGATCACGAAAGTTGACCGACCGGTCGCAATCGGCGATTGAGAGTCAGTTTAAAAGCGCTCTAGACCGGCATTTACAGCTCAAACATCCGTTTCATCGGTTGAGCCTTCGAGCGCTTGCCGGGATTGTTGCGGAACAGGCATCATCGCGCCGCTTGCGAGCCAAGACTCGCTTGGAACTTCGACGATGCCGACACAGTCAGCTCGTTTAGTTTCACACCGACTAACAACAGGAGTCCTGAACCCGTGATAACAAAAACACTGAAAAGCGCCCTCGCCATCGCCATCGCGGCGGCCTCGAGCCAGGTATTCGCCTCTGGCTTCGCGCTCAACGAACAGAGCGTCAGCGGCATGGGCACCAACTTCGCAGGTCGCTCCTCTTCCGCCGAGGACTCCACCACCGTCTTCGGCAACCCGGCCGGCATGGCGCGCCTGAAGCGCCAGGAAGTCAGCCTGGGCGCCGCGGCGATCATCGCCAAGACCGACATCAAGGACACCAGCGGCTTGCCGGGCAACGGCAGCAACGACGGCGACATGGTGCCGTTCACCGCCGTACCGGCCGGTTACTACGTCAACCCGCTGAACGACAAGTGGGCCTTCGGCTTCGGCGTCTACGCCCCGTTCGGCCTGATCACCGACTACGAAGGTGGCTTCCAGGGTCGCTACTTCGGCGACTACAGCGAAGTGAAGGTCGTCACCGCGCAGCCCACCGTCAGCTACCGCTTCAACGATCAGCTGTCCGTCGGCCTGGGCCTGACCGTCAACCGCATCTCCGGCAAGCTGGAAAGCGCCGTGCTCAATGCCGCCACCCCCGGCCTGAACGACGGTCGCGCACGCATCAAGGGCGATGACACCGCATTGGGCTACAACGTCGGCGTGCTCTACGAGTTCTCGCCGCAAACCCGCGCGGGCCTGACCTACCACTCGATGGTCGACTACAAGCTCGAAGGCGATACCCGTATCACCGGCGCTGGTTTCGGTCCCTTCTCGGGCAGCAAGTACGATGCTTCGCTGAAGCTGAAAACCCCGGAATCCGCCGACTTCTCGATCACTCACGACCTGAATGACCAGTGGACCGTCTACGGCGGCGCCACCTTCACCCGCTGGAGCCGTCTGGAATCCATCGTGGTGCAGAACGACGGCGTGCCTGCCCCGCTGGCCGGCAATTTCGGCACCATCACGGAAGAACAGAACTGGCATGACACCTGGGCCTACGCCATTGGCGCCTCCTACAAGCTGAACAAGCAGTGGGTGCTGCGTGCAGGCCTGGGCATGGACCAGAGCCCGGCCAACAACCAGGACCGCTCGCCGCGCATCCCGACCGGCGACCGCAAGACCCTGTCCCTCGGCTTCGGCTGGAGCCCGACCGAAGACCTGACCATCGACGTGGCCTACTCCTACCTGAAGGAAGAAGACGTCGACATCAACCAGGCCAGCGCGACCAAGGGCGTCTACAACGCCACTTACGAAAACAGCGCCCACGGTATCGGCACCCAGGTCTCGTACCGCTTCTAAGCGTCACCGGCAAAACCAAAACGCGCGGCCCAGGCCGCGCGTTTTTTTTTGCTCGCCGCTGGGTGCGCCGCGCGCACCGCCGGCAATACCTGCCTCAGTCCGCCTTGCTCGACAGGGCCTTCTGCACCGCCTCGACCAGCGCCGGGTCGTCTGGCTTGGTCTTGCTGTTGAATACGCCGACCACCTTGCCCTGGCGATCCACCACGTACTTGTAGAAGTTCCAGCGCGGCGCCTGGCCCTCGGCCTGCGCGGCCAGTTCGCGGAACAGCGGCGTGGCATCGCTGCCGCGCACCGGCTGGGTCTGCGTCATGGCGAAGGTCACGCCGTAGTTCTGGTAACAGACCTTGGCCGTTTCCGCCGCGTCGTCGTCTTCCTGGAAGAAGTCGTCGGACGGCACGCCGAGCATTTCCAGGCCGTCGCCCTTGTAGCGCTGGTAGAGCGCTTCGAGCCCCTTGAACTGCGGAGTGAAGCCGCAGTGGCTGGCGGTGTTCACCACCACCAGTGCCTTGCCGGAAAACTGGCAGAGATCGAGGGTGTCCTTGGAGCGCAGCTTGGGTAATTCATGCTGCAACAGCGGCGGGCAGTCGGCAGCGAACAGCATCGGCGAGGCCAGCGAGGTGAGCAGCGCCAGCGGCAGAAAGCGGGATAGGGTCATGGCGATATCCTGATGAGGTCGGTTCAGGCGAGCTGCCGGAGCAGGCAGCGGCAATCGCCGTTCAACAGACGCCGACGCCCAACTGCAACAAGGCGATGCCACCGGCGCGCCAGCCGAACCAGGCCATCGCCAGCAGCGCCGCCACGCCAAGCGCGGCGCCGAGGCGCAGCACCAGGCTCCGGGTCACGCCGCCGGCCCTGCCGCCAGACGCGCCACCGGCTTCTCGCGTACCGGCCAGTTGAGCACCGCCGCGATCAGGCTGAGCAGGATCGACAACTGCCAGACCAGTTGGTAGCTGCCGGTGCTGTCGTACAGATAGCCGCCCAGCCAGCCGCCGAGGAACGCGCCCAACTGGTGGAAGAGGAAGACGATGCCGCCGAGCATCGACAAGTTGCGCACGCCGAACAGGGTCGCCACGGTGCCGTTGGTGAGCGGCACCGTCGACAGCCACAACAGCCCCATGGCGATGCCGAAGGCGTAGGCGGTCCAGATCGTCAGCGGGGTGAAGACGAAGGCCGTGATCACCACTGCGCGCGCCAGGTACAGCCAGGTCAGCAGGCGCGGCTTGGACATCCGCCCGCCGAGCCAGCCGGCGATATAGGTGCCGAAGACGTTGAACAGCCCGACCAGCGCCAGCACCGTGGTGCCGACCGTCGCCGGCAGATGCTGGTCGACCAGATAGGCCGGCAGGTGCACGCCGATGAACACCACCTGAAAACCGCAGACGAAGAAGCCCAGCGACAGCAGCCAGAATCCCGAATGGCCAACCGCCTCGTGCACGGCCTCGGAGAGCGTCTGCTCGTGGGCCTGAACCGGCTGCGGACGATCACGCAGCATGCCCGCCAGCGGCACGATCAGCGCCGCCATCAGGCCGAGCACCAGCAGCGCCGCCGACCAGCCGAGCCAGCCGATCAGGCCCAGCGTGCCGGGCAGCATGGCGAACTGGCCGAACGAGCCCGCCGCCGCCGCAACGCCCATCGCCATGCTGCGTTTCTCCATCGGCACGGCGCGGCCGACCACACCGAGAATCACCGAGAACGAGGTGCCAGAAAGGCCGAGGCCGATCAGCAGGCCGGCGCTCAGCGACAGCGACCAGGGCGAGTCGGAGAAGCCCATCAGCACCAGGCCGAGGGCATAGAGGACGCCGCCGATGACCACCGTGCGAATCGCCCCGAAGCGATCGGCCAGCGCACCGGCGAAGGGTTGCGCCAGCCCCCAGATCAGGTTCTGCAGCGCGATCGCGAAGGCGAACACCTCGCGCCCCCAGCCAAACTCGGCGCTCATCGGCGGCAGGAACAGGCCGAAACCGTGGCGGGTGCCGAGGGACAGGGCGAGGATCAGCGCCGCCGACAGCATGATCCAGAACATCGGGCGCGAAGACGCAGCCATGTGAACTCCTAAGTTTTTGTTTTCATTCGAGGGCATGCAGCTCGTCGAGCAGCGCGATCAACGCCGCGCGCTTCTCGCTGCCGAACTTCTGCGTCAGTTGTAGCTGGGCGTCGTTCCAGGCGTGCAGCGCGTCGTCCAGCCGCGCACGGCCCAGCGCGGTCATCGACACCAGGCGGTTGCGCTGGTCGACCGCATTGCCCAGCTCCAGCAGCCCCTGGCCTTCCAGCACGCGCACGTTGCGGCCGAGCGTGCTGCGCTCCAGCCCCATAGCGGCGGCGAGGTCGGTGATGCTCGGCGATTCGAGCCGCTCGAGATGGCGCAGCAGGGAAAACTGCGCCGTGGTCAGCCCGGCGCCGGCCAGGGCGTCGTCATAGCGTTTGGTCACACCCCGGGCGGTGCGACGCAGTTGGGTGCAGAGGCAATGGGTCGTCGTCATGGATGCGTGTATATACCCGCATTAGCTTCGGCGTCAAATCGTCGCAACCTTGGGAAGGCTAACGGATGCCCGTGAGTCGCCTTCCGTCCGCCGCCTCAGAACTGCACACCAAAGCACCGGTCACTAGTGGTCAAACGCTGTAAACCATGGAGCGCTCCGATGACCGAGCAACGCTATCTCTCATGCATCCAGGCCTGCAGCGCCTGCGTCATTGCCTGCGAAGCCTGCGCCGCCGCCTGCCTGCGCGAAGACGACGTGACCATGATGGCCGCCTGCATCCGCCTCGACCGAGACTGCGCCGACCTCTGCCGCCTCGCCGAAGCCCTGATGGTCCGCGGCAGCGACCTCGCCGAAGAAACCTGCCACCTCTGCGCCCTCGCCTGCCAGGCCTGCGCCGAGGAATGCGCCCGCCACTCCCACGAGCACTGCCAGCAATGCGCCCAGGCCTGCCAGCGCTGCGCGGCGGAGTGCGAGGCGATGGTGGCGTAGGGGCGGGCCTGCGTTCAGGGATGATCGGAAAGATCCTCCCTGCCATTCGTTGTTGATGGCCTGCAGCTGCCATCGCCCAGTTTGCGTCGACCGGTAAAAGCGCGCTCGTGTGCCGGCATCTTCGTGGGGTTTCTTCCACGTCACGCCGCCCGTTACCGATTGTCATCGGTGGACGCTGTAGCCCTTGAGCCAAGCGAGGCAATTAGCCATTGTCCGAGTCCGCGCGCAGCCTCGACCTTTCGGATCGCAATGGCTGCCAAAAGGCTTTGCTCAAGGAAGAAGCAATGGACTACGCCGTAATACTCCGCCCACTGTTCAGCACGGCCACCTGGTTGATTCCCACCTTGCTGCTGATCGGCCTGCTCAAATCGCCGTGGGCCAAGGGCCATATCGGCGAACTCCTGGTGCGGCTGTTCGCCCATTGGCAGCTGGATAGGCAAACCTACCGCCGCCTGCACAACGTCACTCTGAACACGCCCGACGGCACCACGCAGATCGACCACGTCTTCCTCTCGCCCTACGGCCTCTTCGTGCTGGAAACGAAGAACATGAGCGGCTGGATCTTCGGCAGCGAGAAGCAGGCGCAGTGGACGCAGAAGCTCTACAAACACACCTTCAAATTCCAGAACCCGCTAAGGCAGAATTACAAACACCTCAAGGCGCTGGAAGCCACCCTCGGCGTCAGCCCCGAGCACCTGCACTCGGTGATCACCTTCGTCGGCGGCAGCACCTTCAAGACCGAAGTACCGGCCAACGTCACCCAGGGCATCGGCTTTATCCGCTATATCCATTCGTTCCGGCATCCGGTATTCAGCGAGACCGAAGTCGACGCCATGCTGAAAGCCCTGCAAACCGGCCGCCACGCGCCGACGCTCGCCACCCATCGCGAGCATGTGCAGAACCTCAAGCGCCGGAGTGATCCGACTGCAGAGCGGCAATGTCCGAAATGTGGCAGCGCACTGCTGATCCGCACCGTGAAGTCAGGGCCGAAAGCGGGGCAGCAGTTTTGGGGATGTTCGGGGTTTCCCAAGTGCCGGACGATGCAGAGCATTTGAAATGTAGGAGGGAACTGTAAATTGTGGTCTGTCCCCTATTACCTATGTTGTAAATGAATACATCCACGCTAATCAGACCAGTTGGATTGCGCCGCCCTTGTAGCAATATCAGTGAGACATCATAGGACGCAGTGCAGGAACGGAACCGATGACAACAAACATTAATACCGCCTTTACTACCTTTCTTTCTGACACAGTGAATCTAGACCCCAATGATTCGGCCAAAGCCAAGCAGGATCGAGTCAATCTAGAAACTCGAATCAATCAGATAGAAACGAATTCTTCGTCGTTTCCTAAATTGCTATCTGAACACAACATCCACTTTGGATCATTCTCAAGGAGAACTAAAAAGCGTCCGCTCGATGATGTAGACATGATGTTTTGCCTAAATGCCCAAGGCGCAACTTATAACGAATTTGCAGGCAACGAAGGCATTGACATATATGTCAATGATACCAACTCTAACCTTTACAGATTTACGAATGATGACAATAAGACCCTTAACTCAATCAAGGTTCTCAACAATTTTAAAATTGAGCTTGGCAACATTTACGAATACCGTTCATCAGAAATCAATACTCGACAAGAAGCCGTGAGACTCCAGCTCACCACACGTGATTGGAGCTTTGATATTGTTCCCTGCTTTTATACGGATGTAGACAACTACCTAATTCCCGACGGACAAGGGAAATGGAAGAAAACTGACCCTAGAATTGACAAGGACAGAACAACAACAATCAACCAAGCAAACTCCGGAAATGTACTTAACGTCATCAGAATCATTAAGTTCTGGAACAGCCGTCCGACCATGCCTACAATACCTTCATACTTACTGGAGGTCATGATACTCAATTACTACCAATGGAGAACCAGCGCATCATCCTATGTCGACCTGGAAATTCCAGGCTTACTTGCGCACATCCGGGATAAAATTTACTCTGTTGTAACAGACCCTAAAGGCTTTCAAGGAAACTTGAACAACTTAACCCTCGACCAAAAGAGCAAGATATACAGCCGTGCCCATGAAGACTACAACAAGTCTATTGAAGCGAGGGTAGCCGAAAATACCGATATCGAAGAGTGCTTTAGAAAATGGAGACAGGTTTTCGGTACAACATTCCCAGCGTACAGTTGACTATATGAACACCATTAATGAAGACCAAAACAGCAGCAATTCGATTGATAGAATTGCTGCCTTTCGGCAGGCGTACAAAAACGCCAAATTTCTAGGAAGAATACAAATTGCACTTGTGTTCATAGCCTTTGTAATCACGCTAGCATCTGTAGTCATCAATAGCCCCATAATGCCAGCGCTTCTGAACACCCCTCAAAAAGACATTTCCCCCACCATTGTTGTTGTAACATTGTTTTTCACTTTGTTCGAAATAGTATTTTTAAAGGTGAAAACATCCGAACAAATTGAGCTCGGGGCAAAAATACAAGAACTGTTCGACACTGAAATTTTCCAACTTTCTTGGAATAGTGCTTCGGCTGGTAAAAAACCAGCAATCGAGAAGATCAACAATCTTGCCCGCAAGCACTTCAAGAAAAACCCCGACACTCAAGCATTGCAAAATTGGTACAGCGTTCGCCCAAGCACACCCCACCCTTTGGGAGTATTGGTCTGTCAATACTCTTGCTTAAGTTGGGATATCGAATTGAGAGAGAAGATAAGACAATCCGTGATATTAATCTCATTTGCACTTACGGCCACAATTGCCTTGACTGCTGTGTTGCTAAACCCTGACACACAGTCAACGCTCTTGAATATTGTCTCCATCTTCATGCCAGTATTCACATATGCCCATACTATATATGAATTGAATAACAAAACAATCAAACACACCCAAGAAATTAAAGACCTTCTTTCAGACACAATGGATGGTATCACGCCTGACACAGATGACAATTGGATTATGCAAATGTGCCGCGAAATCCAAAACAGCATATATACATACAGAGCAAGCGCTTGGCCAATCCCAGAGTGGTTTTACTGGATACTTCGTGACGAACTTGAGGACACAATGTCTTACTCTGCAACAGACATACAAAATAAGCTCGCAGAGAAAACCGTTCGCTAATCATTTGCACGTGAAGGGGTCGGTGGGGGGAGCAAGGTTTTCGGGTCCCATGCTCCCCCTTTACTCCCCTTAGAGTGTCTGACACACCTAGTTTTAGTTGCATCAAACTAAATTTTCTCGTTCTGTTTAGATTCTCATGCCTATCCGATACTGTGTTTTCAGAGCCAACAGGAAGCCCTGTTTTCTCAGCACCCGAAACGTCTCTCACCCAGACTCCGTGCGAACCACGGGGTAATCCTGGGTTGCATATTAGTATTATCTAGCACTCAATATAACAATCCATCATTGGTAATTGCTATCAAGGGAAACGCTTGGCCAAACAAAAATCAAAATATTTGAATGCCAATTTAAGTTTAACCAATGAACAACAAAAAAACTTACGGTCCAACCTATAAAGGGGGAAAGGGGACAGATTTATTTTCTTTGTGGTACGCCGTTCTGGATGTGCCAGTAACCCGACGCCCTTGCGCTTAATCAAACGCTCTATTGTCCCCTTCACCATTGCCAGCCAACTCATCCTCAAACCGCTGCACAAAGCTGCTCAAGCTAATGCCCAGCACCTGACAGATATCCCGTAGCTGTATCAGATCCAGTCGGCGTAACCCGCGTTCTACGTCACTGACAAATGACTGTGGGCGATCAAGTGCTTTGGCGAAATCGCCCTGGGTCAGCCCTGCTTCGGCTCGACATTGTTTGAGCAATTTCAAGAAAACCAGATTTTCGTCTCGATAAACCGACTTTTCCACAGGAGGCATCCGTCCGTTGACAGGACAGGTACGGTATATCTACTCTCCAGATATCTGATTTTAAGATTATGCGAACTGGATTGCCGGAGGCCTCATGGAAGATGCCTACATCCCTATCGTGCTGATGCGCCATAACCGCCCGTTACGCGGGGTGATGATCGACCGCCAGCCGTGGTTCTGTGCCCAGGAGTTTGCGCGGTTGCTGGGTCATCGCCACCCGGAGCGGATCTGTCGGCTGATGGATGCCGACCAGGTCCGGACGGTGCATTTCCGGCTGGCCAGCGGGCAGTTGGAGGCGGTGGAGGTGCTCAGCGAGTCAGGCATTTACAGAGCATTGTGCCGCTTCTCGCATCCGGAGAACCGCCATCTACGCCGCTGGCTTAGCCATGTGGCCTTGCCGGCGCTGCGCGACAGTGAGGCGGGAGACGGGCATGAGCCATCGCGCTGCCTGATGGCCTGGGACAACCAGCAGGTCAATTTGCTGGAGTGGCAAGGTGAGCTGTGGATTGCCCTGGGCGAGTTACCGCGCTTCCATCGGCAGGCCCGCTCAGCACCAGGCAAGCGCCAATCGTGGTTGGCGCGCTGGTGGCGTGGGCGCTCCCGAGCCGGTGCAGCGCGCTGAACACCGCCATCAACATGGGATGTTCCATTTCACTGGGTTTGCAGCGTTTCCAGGCAACTCATGATCCTTTGCTCCCACCCGATCGACTAAAGCGCCAACCCCACCAGAACGACAACCTCAACCAACTCCAACACCGCCCCCACCGTATCCCCCGTACATCCCCCCAGCCGCTTCATCATCGTCCGCCGCAGGTAGGCGAATAGTGCCGCCGCGAGTAGCAGAGCCCCTGCCCCGCTCCAGCCTGCGATCAGCAGAGCGCCCAGCGCCGTGGCGGCCAGCGTGTAGCGTGCGGCGTGGCGTGGCAGGTGGTCGGCGAGGGCCTGGCCCAGGCCGCCTTGGCGGATGTAGGGGGTGGTGAGGAACAGCGCCAGCGGGGTGGCGCGGGCGAGGATGGGGGCGAGGAAGAGTGCCTGGGTGTCGCCGTGTTGTAGCAGCGCCAGCAGGGCGGCGAATTTGAGGAGAAGGACCAGCACCAGCACCACCACGGCGATCGGGCCGCTGCGGGGGTCTTTCATGATGGCGAGGGTGCGTTCGCGGTCGCCCAGGCCGCCGAGCCACGCATCGGCGCTGTCGGCGAGGCCGTCCAGGTGCAGGGCGCCGCTCAGGCCGACCCAGAGCGCCAGCAGCAACGCGGCATGTAGGGCGGCGGGGCTGCCGGCCAGCAGCGCGTTGGCGCCGAGCAGGATAGTCCCGATCAGTGCACCCACCAGCGGGTAGAACAGCAGCGAGCGGCCCAGTTGCTCCGGGCTGGGCACGCCGGGCAGGCGGATCGGCAGGCTGGTGAGGAATTGCAGGGCGATCAGGAACGGCTGCATGGGGCTCCAGCGCTGCGCGCGGCGCAGGTTACGGGGTTGCATCTATCGTGAGGTCCAGCCGATGGCAGTCGCCGTGGCCGACCACCACCGAAAGCAGTTCGCCGCGCGGCAGGCCGCGTGCGCGCGCCAGCAGCAGGCGCATCACGCCGGCATGGGTGACCAGCAGCACGCGCTGCCCGGCGAAGCGCCGTTGCAGCCGCGCCAGGGCGCCGAGCACGCGCGCCTCGAAGGCCGCCAGCGGCTCGCCGCCGGGCGGCGTGAAGGCGTAGGGGTCGGCCCAGAAATGCCCCAGCGCCTCGCTGTCGGTTTCCATCAGTTCGGCGGCGCTGCGCCCTTCCCACTCGCCGAAATGCAGTTCGCGCAGGTCCGCCTCCAGGTGCAGCGGCAGGCCGCGCTCGGCGGCCAGGGCGTCGGCGAAGGCGGCGCAGCGTTGCAGCGGCGAGCTGACCAGCGCATCCCAGGGGCCGCACGCGGCGATGCCGCTGCGCATCTGTTGCCAGCCGACGGCGGTCAGCGCGTCGTCGAGGCTGCCGCGAAAGCCGCCGCCGGATTCGGTCTCGCCGTGGCGCAGCAGGTCGAGCCTCATCGGTCGGACACCGCCGCCTCGGCGAAGGTGGCCATCTGGTTGTGCAGCGCGCAGGCCAGGCGCAGCAGCGGCACCGCCAGCGCCGCGCCGCTGCCTTCGCCGAGGCGCAGGCCGAGGTCGAGCAGCGGTTGCGCAGCCAGCGCATCGAGTACACGGCGATGGCCGGGCTCGGCGCCGCGGTGGCCGAACAGCAGCCAGTCGCGGCAGGCCGGATTCAGGCGCACCGCGAGCAGCGCGGCGACGCTGCAGATGAAGCCGTCTACCAGCACCGCCACGCCCTCCTGCGCAGCGGCGAGATAGGCGCCGGTCAGCGCGGCGATCTCGAAGCCGCCAAGGCGGCGCAGCACCTCGAAGGGATCGCCGAGAAACGCGCCGTGCAGCGCCAGCGCGCGCGCGATCACTGCCGCTTTGCGTGCCACGCCGCCGGCATCCAGGCCGGTGCCGGGGCCGACTAGCTCGCGCGCCGGTAGGCCCAGCAGCGCGCAGGCCAGGGCGCTGGCGGCGCTGGTGTTGCCGATGCCCATTTCACCGCCGATGAACAGGTCGGCGCCGCTGGCCTTGGCGCGCAGCAGGCTGTCGCGGCCGGCCTGCAGGGCCAGGCGCAGTTGCGCGTCGCTCATCGCTGCTTCACAGGCGAAGTTGCCGGTGCCGGCGCCGAGGTTCAGGTGCAGCACGCCGGGCAGCGCTTCGAGCGGAAAGGCGGTGCCGAGATCGACGACTTCCAGGCGCGCATCCAACTGGCGGGCGAGCACGCTGATGGCTGCGCCGCCGCCGACGAAGTTGCGCAGCATCTGCCCGGTGACTTCCTGCGGATAGGCCGAGACGCCCTCGGCGACCACGCCGTGATCGCCGGCGAACACCGCGATCCACGGCAGGCGGATATCCGGTCGGCCGCCCTGCAGGGCGGCCAGCGCCAGCGCGACCCCTTCCAGCTGGCCCAGCGAGCCGGTCGGCTTGGTCAGTTGCGCCTGGCGCGCCTCGGCCTCGGCGCGCGCGGCGAGGTCCAGCGGACGGCAGGCCTGCCGCCACCAATCGATGATCATAACGGTGCTCCCTTGAGAATCATCGGCAGGCCGGCGACAGTGAAAACCACCCGCTCGCAGCGTTCGGCCAGGGCCTGGTGCAGCCAGCCGGCCTCGTCGACGTAACGCCGCGACAGTTCGCCCATCGGCACCACGCCGAGGCCGGTTTCGTTGCTGACGAACAGGATTCGCCCCGGCAGCTCGGCGAGGGCGTCGAGCAGCGCATCGCGCTCGGCGGCCAGGCGCTGCGGGTCGTCCAGCATCAGCAGGTTGGTCAGCCACAGCGTCAGGCAATCGACCAGCAGGCAGCGCCCGTCGGCCGCCTGTTCGCGCAGCACGCTCGCCAGTCGCAACGGCTCCTCGACCAGTCCCCAGTGCGCCGGGCGGCGTTCGCGATGGGCGCGGATGCGGCTGGACATCTCACCGTCCAGCGCCTGGCTGGTGGCGAAATAGACCACCTCGAGGCCGGACTCCGCCGCCAGACGCTCGGCCAGGCGGCTCTTGCCCGAGCGGGCGCCGCCGAGGATCAGTTCAGGCATGGTTCAGCGTTTCCAGAGGATGGGGTGATCGAAAAGCGGTGGATGTGAAAGGCGACATCCACCCTACGGATCGGTGTAAACGTAGGGTGGATCGCGCCCCACCGATCCACCGGGCGGGATTTCGGCAGGCGAATGGAGACACCGGCCGGCCGCATCAAAGCTCGCATAGCGCCCTCAGGCGATCGGTATCCAGGTGCGCCTCGACCAGATCGGCAAGGCGCTCGATCTCGCGTTCGCGCAGGGCGCGGTAATCGCTGTGCTCGACCTCACGTACGCCGGCCCAGCGCAGCAGCGCGGCGCAGGCTTCGGGCGCCTCGAACAGGCCGTGCAGGTAGGTGCCGATGACCTGGCCGTCGGCGCTGCGCGCGCCGTCCTGGCGACCGTCATCGAGGATCACCAGCGCCTCGTCCAGCGCACTGCCGCTGCTGACGCCGGCGTGGATTTCGTAGCCGCTGACGGCGGCGCCTTCCAGGCTTAGGCGCCCGCTGACCAGGCGCAGCTGCTTGTCCGCCTCCAGGCGCGTGTGCAGGTCGAGCAGGCCGAGCCCGTCGCTGCCGCCGGCGTCGCCTTCCAGGCCGAGCGGATCGTCGATGCGCCGGCCGAGCATCTGCAGGCCGCCGCAGATGCCCAGCAGCTTGCCGCCGTAGCGCAGGTGCCGGGCGATGGCGAGGTCCCAACCGTTGGCGCGCAGAAACGCCAGGTCGCGGCGGGTGCTCTTGGAGCCGGGCAGGATGATCAGGTCGGCCGGCGGAATCGGCTGGCCGGGGCCGACGAAGCGCAGGTCGACCTGCGGGTGCAGGCGCAGCGGGTCGAAATCGGTGTGGTTGCTGATGCGCGGCAGCACCGGCACCAGCACCCGGTGGCGCTCGCCCTGCTTGCCCGGCTGGCGTGCGTCTATCGCGTCCTCGGCTTCGAGGTGAAAGTCCATCAGGTACGGCAGCACGCCGAGCACCGGCTTGCCGGTGCGCGCCTCCAGCCAGTCCAGGCCAGGGCGCAGCAGGGCGATGTCGCCGCGGAAGCGGTTGATGACGAAACCGCGGACACGCGCCCGTTCGCTCTCTGAAAGCAGTTCCAGGGTGCCGACCAGATGGGCGAAGACACCGCCCTTGTCGATGTCGGCGATGAGGATCACCGGGCAGTCCACCGCCTCGGCGAAGCCCATGTTGGCGATGTCGCCCTGGCGCAGGTTGATCTCGGCCGGCGAGCCGGCGCCCTCCACCATCACCACCCGGTAGGCCTCGCGCAGGCGCCCGTGGGAGGCCAGCACCGCCTGCATCGCGGTGGGTTTGTAGGCGTGATAGGCGACCGCGTTCATGTTGCCGACCGCGTGGCCGTGGATGATCACCTGGGCGCCGATGTCGCTGTTGGGCTTGAGCAGCACCGGGTTCATGTCGGTGTGCGGCGGCAATTTGCAGGCCTGCGCCTGCACGGCCTGGGCCCGGCCGATCTCGCCGCCGTCGGCGCTGACCGCGCTGTTCAGCGCCATGTTCTGCGGCTTGAACGGCGCCACCGCCACGCCCTGGCGTTGCAGCCAGCGGCACAGGGCGGTCACCAGGGTGCTCTTGCCTGCATCCGAGGTGGTGCCCTGCACCATCAGCGTGACGCTGGCTTTCATTCGCGGCTCCGGGCGAAGACTTCCAGCGCCGACTCCAGGCGAGCCCAGGCCGGTTCGTCCGGCGGCAGGCCGAAGCGCAGGCTCGACGGCGCGGCGAACAGCCGGACCAGGATGCCGTGGCAGGCCAGGTATTCGTGCAGCAGCGCGGCGTGCTCGCTGACCCACCACTGGAACAGCGCGCAGCCACCGGTCGGGCTCAGGCCGTGGCCGGCCAGCAGGTCGTGCAGCCGCGCGCCATCGGCTTCGAGGCGGCGGCGCTGACCGGCCTGGCCTTCATCGTCCAGCAGCAGCGTGCGCGCGATGCTGCGCGCGGCGCCGCTCACCGCCCAGGGGCCGAGGATTTCGTCGAGGCGATCGAGCAGCTGCGGCTGTGCCAGCACGAAGCCCAGGCGCAGGCCGGCCATGCCAAAGAACTTGCCGAACGAACGCAGCACGATCAGCCCCGGCAGGTGGCTGTGCGCCGCCAGGCTGTGGTCGGGAGTGGCGTCCATGAAGGCTTCGTCGACCACCAGCCAGCCGCCGCGCTCGACCAGCCGGGCGTGCCATTCCAGCAACTGCTCGGTGGGAATGCGCCGGCCGGTGGGGTTGTTGGGGTTGACCACCACCAGCACGTCGAGGCGATCCAGGCTGCGCCGCACGCCCGCCTCGCTGATCTCCAGCAGGCGATGGCCTTCGCGGCGCCAAGCCTCGGCGTGTTCGGCGTAACAGGGCGAGACGATGCCCACCTGGCAGTAGCGACGCAGCCTCGGCAGGGCCTGGATCGCCGCCTGCGAACCGGCCACCGGCAGCAGCGCCTCGACGTCGTAGAACTGCCGCGCGGCCTGCTCCAGGCCGTCGTCCCGCTCCGGCAGGCGGTTCCACGCCTCCATCGGAACCTCCGGCAGCGACCAGCCGTAGGGCGCGATGCCGGTGGACAGGTCGAGCCAGTCGGCAAGGCCGATGCGGTATTTCTCCGCGGCTTTGCGCAGGCCGCCTCCATGGTTAAGCATTCAGCAAACTCCCGATGACCAGCAGCAGCAACCACGCCGCCACGCCGCGGCGCACCAGGCGCATCGCCCGGCGGATGTCCTCGCCACGCGCCACGGCGCCCTCGCCCAGCGGCGGACGATAGCGCATCTCGCCGTGATAGATCGACGGCCCGCCCAGCACCACGCCCAGCGCCCCGGCACCCGCCGCCATTACCGGGCCGGCATTCGGGCTGCTCCACTGCGGCCCCTGCAGGCGCCAGCAGCGCAGCGCACGGCGGGTTTCGCCGAGGAGCGCGTAGGTCAGCGCGACCAGCCGCGCGGGCAGGTAATTCAACACGTCATCGAGGCGCGCCGCGGCCCAGCCGAAGCGCTCGAAGCGCGCGTTGCGGTAGCCCCACATGGCGTCCAGCGTGTTGCTCAGGCGATACAGCACCACGCCCGGTGCACCGGCCACGGCGAACCAGAACAGCGCGGCGAACACCGCGTCGCTGCCGTTTTCCAGCACCGACTCGGTGGCGGCCAGGGCTACGCCGTTTTCGTCCAGTGCCGAGGGTTCGCGGCTGACGATGTAGCCGACCCGCCGCCGCGCCTCGTCCAGGTCACCGCGCTCCAGCGCATCGGCCACCGGCTGGGCGTGTTCGTCCAGGCTGCGCAGGCCGATGGCGAGGTACAGCAGCAGCGCCTCGACGAGCCAACCGAGGTACGGCAAACGGCCCAGCGCCCAGGCCAGCAGCGTCAGCGGCAGCACCGCCAGGCACCAGCCGAGCACGCCGTTCAGCCGCGCGCCGCCGTTCACTCGGTTCAGCCGCGTCTCGATGGCGTCGGCCAGGCGACCGAAGCCCACCAGCGGATGCCAGCGCTTCGGCTCGCCGAACAGCGCGTCCAGCGCGACGCCGGCGCAGGCGCCCAGGGCCACGCCGATCATGGCCTCTCGCCCCACTGGTTGCCGAACAGCATGGCCTCCAGCGGCTGCGCCTGGGTCCAGCCTTCGCCGACCAGCATCGGCTCCGGGTAGAAGGCCGGCACCGGCCCAAGGCAGAGGATCGCCACCGGCTTGGCGCCGGCCGGCATGCCGAGCAGGTCGGCCAGGCGCTGCGGATCGAACAGCGACACCCAGCCCATGCCGAGCCCTTCCGCGCGGGCCGCCAGCCAGAGGTTCTGGATGGCGCAGGACAGCGAGGCGAGGTCCATTTCCGGCAGCGTGCGGCGGCCGAAGACGTGCGCCTCGCGGCCGTCCTTCAGGGCGGCGACCAGCAGCTCGGCGCAGTCGCGCACGCCTTCCACCTTGAGCCGGAGGAAGTCGTCGCGCCGCTCGCCGAGGGCATCGGCGGTGAGCAGGCGCTCCTCCTCCACCAGCCCGGCGATGGCCTCGCGCAGCGCCGGACGGGTGATGCGCAGGAAGCGCCAGGGCTGCATGAGGCCGACACTGGGCGCCTGGTGCGCGGCCTGCAACAGCCGGGTCAGCAGTTCCGGGGCGATTTCGCCGCCGCTGAAGTGCCGCATGTCGCGGCGCTCGGCGATGGCCCGGTAGATCGCCGCGCGCTCCTCGGCGCTGTAGGCCCATTCGTTCATGGCAGGAACCAGGCCGCCGCCGCACGCGGGTTGGACGGCATGTAGAAGTGGATGTAGGAAGCCGTCAGTCGGCCCTGGCGATACACCGCCTCGGCGGCGCCACGGCCGTTCGGGCACGCGCCACGAGCCAGCGGCTGCAGCGCGCAGTCCAGCGTCGAATGGTGGTAGGTATGCCCGCGCACGCGGCCTTCCGGCAGGTCCACCGCCTGCAGCGCGAGCGCGGCCAGGCGCGGCTGCAGACGCGCTTCGCCAGGCAGCAGGCCGAGCATTTCGCCGCGCTGGCCGTGCCTGTCGCTGAGCCCGTCGAGCAGGTAGAGCATGCCGCCGCATTCGGCGAGGATCGGCTTGCCCGCGGCGTGATGCGCCCGGATCGCCGCGCGCATCGGCCGGTTGCCCGCCAGCCGCGCCAGGTGCAGCTCGGGGTAGCCGCCGGGCAGGTAGAGGCTGTCCACCGCCGGCAGGGTCTCGTCATCCAGCGGCGAGAAGAAGCACAGCTCGGCGCCGAGGCGGCGCAGCAGGTCGAGGTTGGCCGCATAGACGAAGGCGAAGGCCGCATCCCGCGCCACGCCGATCCGCACGCCGCGCAGCAGCGGCTCGACATCGCCCTCCTCCTGCGGCGCGGCGAAGCTCACGGCGGCCGGCAGCGCGGTGTCGGCGCTCGCCGCCAGGGCATCGGCGGCGCTGTCCAGGCGCTGATCCAGATCGAGCAGTTCCTCCGCCTGCACCAGCCCCAGGTGGCGGCAGGGCAGCTCGAAGCCGGCGGCGCGCGGCAGGCCGCCGTACCAGCGCTGCGTGGCCGGCAGGCTGGCGCGCAGCAGCTCGGCGTGACGCGCGCTGCCGACGCGGTTGGCGAGCACGCCGGAGAACGGCAGGTCGGCCTGGAAGGTGGCCAGGCCGTGGGCGACGGCGGCGAAGGTCTGCGCCATCGCCGCGGCATCGATCACCGCCAGCACCGGAAGGCCGAAGGTGCGCGCCAGGTCGGCGGCGGACGGCGTACCGTCGAACAAGCCCATCACGCCCTCGACGAGGATCAGGTCGGCTTCCTGCGCGGCCTGCCACAGCTGCCGGCGGCACTCCGCCTCGCCGACCATCCACAGGTCCAACTGGTAGACCGGCTGGCCACTGGCCCGCTCGAGGATCATCGGATCGAGGAAATCCGGGCCGCACTTGAACACCCGCACGCGTCGCCCCTGACGCGCATGCAGGCGCGCCAGGGCGGCGGTGACGGTGGTCTTGCCCTGCCCGGAGGCGGGCGCGGCGATCAGCAGGGTGGGACAGGCGCGGGTTTCGCTCACGGCCGGGGACTCCACGTCGAGGGCGTGCGGGGCGTCGGGGCGGGATCGCGATAGCCGCTCATCATCGTCCTAGAGCGCCTGGTAGCGCACCGCGAGGTACACCGCCTGGCCCGGCTGGTTGTAGGTGGCGGCCGTCTCGTACTCGGCGCCGAGCAGGTTGGTGACCTTCGCCTGCAAGCGCCACTCCGGGTTCAGCCAGTATTCGCCGCGCAGATCGACGGTGGCGAAGCCGTGCAGGTCGGTGGTGTTGGCCGCGTTGTCCCAGCGACGCCCCTCGGCATGCAGCGATGCGCCGGCGCCGAAGCGACCGAAGCGGCGATCCAAATCCAGGTTGAACAGTTGCTCGGCGCGGCGCGGCAGCAGGTCGCCCTGATTGGCGCGGTCGGAACGGTTCTGCGGGTCCTGGAAGGTGGCGTTGGTCGACCAGTCCCAGCCGAGCCAGTCGCCGGCCAGGCTGAGTTCGACGCCGCGGATCACCGCTTCGTCGATGTTGTAGGCGCGCAGCCCGCTGCCGGCGTTGAAGTAGGCGATGAGGTTGTCGATCTCGTCGTAGAAGGCGTTCACCGACCAGGTGCCCCAGGCGTGCTGCCCTTCCAGGCCGAATTCGAGGTTGCGCGATTTCTCCGCCTCGAGGTCCGGATTGCCGTTCACCGGGTGATAGAACTGGTTGAAGGTCGGCGCCTTGAACGCGGTGCCGTAGCTGCTGGTGAAGCGCAGCGCATCGCTCAGCGCGAACGCCCAGCCGAGGTTGCCGGTGGTGTGGTTGCCGAACTGCTCGTTGCGGTCGCGGCGCAGGCTGAGCTGCCACTCGTTGCGCCCGAAGCTGGCCAGGTACTGGCCGAACAGCCCGTCGTTGTCGCGCGAATCCTCGCGGAACGCGGTGGTGCCGTTCACCTCGTCGTGCAGGTGGTCGTAGCCGAGCGTGAGCAGTTGGCCGCTGGCGACGCTGAAGTCGTTCTGCCAGCTGAAGCTGTCGCGACGGGTGTCGATGCGGGTATTGAAGGTGGAGCCGGAGTAGGTGTCGTTCTTGTCCTCGCTGCGGCCGGCCTGCAGGGTCATCAGCCACGGCTCCAGGGGACGATAGCGGGCGCGGGCGCCGGCGACCTTCTGCACGCCGTCGGCGTTGGCGCGGGTGCCGGAATCGTAGTCGTTGTGCGAGTTCGACTGCAGCAGGTTGCCGTCCAGCTCCAGGCCGTTGGCGAAGCGATAGCCACCGCTGAAGGTACCGGCCAGTTCACGGTAACCGTCGGCGTCGGGCTCGTAGCCGGCCGTGGCGGAGCGCGCGCTGATGCCGTCGGTGGCGTTGCTGCTGACGCCCAGGTTGTACCAGCCGTCGCGATCGCCACCGGAAACGCCGGCGCTGCCGCTGTAGCTGTCGTGGGTCCCGTAGCCGGCGGAAAGGAACGGCTTGGCGCCGCCGTTCGCATTGCCCTTGCGGGTGAAGATCTGGATCACCCCGCCGATGGCGTCCGAACCATACAGCCCCGAACGCGGGCCGCGAACCACCTCGATGCGCTCGATCAGCTCGACCGGCAGGTTCTGGAAGGCGACATCACCGGTGGTCGCCGAACCGACGCGGACGCCATCGATCAGCACCAGCACATGGTTGGAGTTGCTGCCGCGCAGGCTGACCGAGGTGCTCTTGCCGGGGCCGCCATTGTTCACCAGGCTGACGCCGGGCACGCGACGCAGCAGTTCGGGCACCGAGGTGGCCTGGCTGCGCTCGATCTGCTCGCGGTCGATCACCGTGGTCGCCGCGATGCCATCCTGCGAGGTGCGCGTGGCGGTGCTGACCTGTTCGTCGAGCAACAGGGGCTGTTCGGCCGCTACGGCCAGGGAAAGCGAGGAAAAGCCCAGCAGCGAAAATGCCGCGGGCCTGAGGAAAGGCTTGCGTTTCAAGGAATGGTCTCCGCCGTGCCACCCGCACGACATAAGCAGGGAAAGGCGGCGGAGAGCAGCGACGCAGCGGCCAGGACAACGGCAGATACGCCCAGCAACGCCCTCCGCGATGCCGTGAACTGCGACAGGCCGGTCTCCGGGCTTGCGAGAGGAACCTTCGGGTTCCGGCGAACGCACCTTCCCATGCAGAGCACAGTGGTTAACGCGGTCGCACGACTCGCCTACCGTTGCGGGGGCAGCGCCGGAATGGTCCTTCTCGGGGTTCGAGGCAGGACGCACCGGCTTCCCTGTTTCACCCCGCCGACGTCGATCGGAGGGGCACCTGAAGCAAGCCGCGAAGGGTAGAGGCTGGGCAGGAACGCGTCAATCGTCGGCATCCGGGAGCACCTGACCGGCATGTTCGGCGACCGGGATTTCGCTTCGGCAGGGACTTTTTCCGCAGCGAACCTATCGAAACCTCTGTTACGTCCCCCGAACGAGGCCAAGGCAGGTACTGTTTCGCCCATGACGACGATCCTACAAATCTCCGACACCCACTTCGGCACCGAGCGGCCGGAGGTGGTGGCCGCGCTAGAAGACCACGTGCGCGAACACGGCGCCGACCTGCTGATTCTTTCCGGCGACATCACCCAGCGCGCCCGCCCGGAGCAGTTCGCCGCCGCGCAGGCCTTCGTCCAGCGCCTGGAGCGCCACGGTATTCCCGACACGCTGGTGATCCCCGGCAACCACGACATCCCGCTGTACAACGTCGTCGAACGTTTCTTAAGGCCGTACGCCAATTACCGGCGACATTTCGGCAGGGAGCTGGAACCGGTGTTCGAGAACGACGAACTGCTGGTGATCGGGCTCAACACCACCGCGCCGCGTCGCCACAAGGACGGCCTGGTGACCGCGGAGCAGGTGCGCCGGGTCTGCCAGCACCTGCGCACCTCGGCGCCCGGCAAGTTGCGCATGGTAGTGGCGCACCAGCCGTTCGGCGCGATGGTCAGCAGCGACTTGAGCAACCTCCAGCACGGCGCCTCCCACGCACTCAGCCGCTGGGCGGAGGCCGGGCTCGATCTCGTGCTGGGCGGGCACATCCACCTGCCCTACGTGCTCCCGCTGAGCAAGCAGTATCCGCAGCTGTCGCGAGAGATCTGGATGGTGCAGGCCGGCACCACGCTCTCGTCACGGGTGCGCGGGACCTCGCCGAACTCCTTCAACAGGCTGCGTGTGGGCAAGCCGGGCAGCAAACAGGCGTGCGTGGAGCGCTGGGACTGGCTTGACGGCCGGTTCGTGCTGGGCTCGCATTTCGAACTGGAATGGCCGGTGCCCGGCGCCGCACGGCAGGCGTGAGCACGGGCACGGAGTAGAGGGTTGCTTCAGGGGTTGCGTGCGAGGTGATCGCCGTCGAGCACACGCTTGGCGCTCAGGTAGCTGCGCTGCCAGTAGGCATCGGCCAGCTTGTCCAGGCGAACCGTGCCGCCGCTGGACGGCGCATGCACGAAGCGCCCCTCGCCCACGTAGATGCCGGCATGGCTGACGGTGCGTCCGCCACTGGTGGCGAAGAACAGCAGATCGCCCGGCTGCAAGGCAGCGCGTGACACGCTGGGCGCGCGCAGGTTGACCAGTTCTCCGGTGGAGCGCGGCAGCTTGATGCCGGCGGCGTCGCGATAGACGAAGCCGATCAGTCCGCTGCAGTCGAAACCGCTGTCCGGCGTATTGCCACCGTAGCGATAAGGCGTGCCGACGAGGCCGAGCGCGCGGAACAGCACGTCATCCGACGAGGGCGAGAACTGTGCGGTGGGATCGACGAATACCGGCTGGGGAGCCGAGGGCGGCGGGCTGCTGGCGCAGGCACCCAGTAGAGCGGCGATGAGTATGAGCGAGAGACGAGCCGGACAGGCCATGACGGGCGATCCTTATCCTGAGTGCGGCTACTCTGCCGACAGCCCGGCCCGGACGCAAGCCCGGGCCACGCAAGGGATCAGGGGCGGTAGCTGCTCTTCGCCAGGGAAGTCTGGGCGACCAGTACGCGCTTGCCTTCCATGAAGCTGGAACGCCAGTAGCGATCGTCCAGGCTGTCGACCCGAACTCCACCGCTGCGGCGGCTGGAGGAATGGATGAACTGGTCGTCGCCGATGTAGATACCGGCGTGGGACACGCGGCCACGGCCACGGTTGTTGAAGAGGATGATGTCGCCCGGCTTGAGGTCGTTGCGCGCCACCAGCGGCGCGTCCAGGTTGATCAGCTCGCGGGTCGAGCGCGGCAGTTGAATGCCCGCCTCTTCGCGGAACAGGAAGCCAACGAAGCCGCTGCAATCGAAGCCGGTTTTTTCGCTCAGGCCACCGAAGCGGTAAGGCGTGCCGACCAGTTGGAAGCCGCGCTCGAGGATGCTATCGGCAAGGTCGGGCAGCTTGTAGGACTTGTCAGAGCTGAAGTGCGCGGGTTGCTCGGCAACCTCGTCGCTGGTTTCGTCAGCGTCGACATCGACGTTGGCGAAAATGGATTCGGCAGCGGTGGAGCTGCGGCTGTGAACCGGCAGGGACTGGTTCGACTCGGTTTGCAGCGAAGTTGAAGAGGTGGTGGCGCAACCGGTGACTACGAGTAACAGAGCCAAAGGCACGAGGGGTGCGAAGCGCTTAAGCATGGGCACGGCCGTGTCGGAAAGTTGAAGACGGCCGGACTATGCCTTCTGAACAACCCATTTGCAAATTTTATGGAACCAAATGTGACGTCAGAGTTTCGACGAAACATCTAACCGCGCCTGAACCTTCCCGTCGCCCGCGAAGCGTCAGTTTTCGTCGAGATGTGATGCAACGCCGCCGTGATGGGGCTGGCGACATGCGCCATTTTTGTGACGCTAAATCGTTCGCTGGTGGAATCACGTTTTTTGGGGCGACGAACGGTGCGGCAATCTGTCCCGGCGATCAGTGATTGGCGGTGTGCGCCAGCATCACCGACAGCTGACACAACGGCCGACCGCTCTCTTCGTGCCAGGCATTGAATGCGGCCTGCACCGCGGCGAGGTCCTTTTGGCTGGTCGGCGCCTTGTCGATCACGTCCTGGGCCTTCAGGGCGGCGACCATGTCGTCCGTGGGGATGAAGGTGTCCTTGCCGATCATCCGCAGGAAACGCGGCGCCGACAGCCCGCCAAGCTGGTTGCCGTGCTTCTTCAGGTAGGTCCACAGGCCGACGATATCGCTTTCCGGCCAATCGGCGATCAGCGCGCCGAACGAGCCTTTTTCCCGTGCCACGTCGAGGATCATCTGCGCGTTGCGCGGCACGCTCTTGAGCTTGCCCAGGTGGCGGATCAGCCGAGCGTCCTGCATCAGTCGCTCGAGGTGCTCGGCGCCCATCAGCACCACCTTTTCCGGGTCGAAGCCGAAGAACACCTGCTCGAAGGCCGGCCACTTGGCGTCCACCAGGCTGTGCTTGAGCCCGGCGCGAAAGACTCGCAGGCTGATCGTCGACAGGTAGCGGTCATCGCCGAGGGCGCGCAACTGGGCAGCGCTCAACGGCTGCGGCAAGCGCGCCTCCAGTGCCTTGGCCGAACCGAAACGGTTCAGGCAGTACTCGTGCAGCCATTTGTAATCACGCATCGGAAATCATCGGCTTAGCGATTTTGCATCTCGTAGGGAGCGGCGAAGCTGCCGTCGCTGACGTCCATGAACGCGGTGCCGTCGCCGCCGAGCAGCTGGAGGCGCCCGCTGAAACGGCCCTTCACGCCCCAGTCGTCGATCGATTCGATGGTCAGGCTGAGGCGATCCTCGTCCCGGCGGAATGCCGACCAGATCGTCGTGCCGCGGCTCTTGTCGCCCTTGGACTGGATCGCGTAGCGGCTGATCAGCTTGGCGGCGGGTAGCGAATAGGTGCCCGGCTCGATGCGCTTGCCCAGGCTCCACAGCTCGATGTCGTAGCTGTCCGGGGAGTCGGGGAGATGGCCGCCGATCACCAGATGTTCCCGGTCGCCGCCCATCTGCGCTTTCAGCCGTTGGTTGAAGGCCATCGGCTTGCCGTCGAGCTTCAGGGTCAGGTGTCCCTCTTCAGCGGAACCGCCGCAGGCAGCCAGCAACAGGCATCCCAGCACCACCAGCACAGCGCGCATGCTCTTTCCTCATGGACAGTCGTTACAGGTTCATCACATCGAGGAAGCGCGGCGTGGCGCTCTCGTCGATGCGCAGGTTGGTGAAGTCGAACAGGTTGCGATCGGCCAGTTGCGAGGGCACCACGTTCTGCAAGGCGCGGAACATGATTTCGGTGCGCCCCGGCGACTTGCGCTCCCACTCGTGCAGCATGTCCTTGACCACCTGGCGCTGCAGGTTTTCCTGGGAGCCGCACAGGTTGCACGGGATGATCGGAAATTCCTTGAGCACCGAGTACGCCTCGATGTCCTTCTCGCTGCAGTAGGCCAGCGGGCGGATCACCACGTTGCGGCCATCATCGGCGCGCAGCTTGGGCGGCATGGCCTTGAGCGTGCCGCCGTAGAACATGTTGAGGAAGAAGGTCTCGAGGATATCGTCGCGGTGGTGCCCGAGGGCCATCTTGGTCGCGCCGATCTCGTCGGCGAAGGTGTACAGCGTGCCGCGACGCAGGCGCGAGCACAGCGAGCAGGTGGTCTTGCCCTCGGGAATCTTCTCCTTCACCACCGAGTAGGTGTCCTTCTCGACGATGTGGTACTCGACGCCGATCGACTCCAGGTAGGCGGGCAACACGTGCTCGGGGAAACCCGGCTGCTTCTGGTCCATGTTCACCGCGACGATCTCGAAACGGATCGGCGCCACCTTCTGCAGATAAAGCAGGATGTCGAGCATGGTGTAGCTGTCCTTGCCGCCCGACAGGCAGACCATGACCTTGTCGCCGTCCTCGATCATGTTGAAGTCGGCGATGGCTTCGCCGGCCTGGCGACGCAGGCGTTTCTGCAGTTTGTTCTGATTGACCGAGAGGGTGCCCATGGCGAAAACGTCCGGCAAGTTGCGAAAGGCGCGCATTTTAAGCGCAAAACCCGCCGCCGCCCTACTCCACCCGGATATCCGGCGAGAGAGCGACGCGCCTGGCCAATGCTAAGCTCGGCGCATGCTCACCGAACTCGACCCCGCGCTGGACCTTGCCGAGCACCTGCGCCTGCTGCTTGGCGAAATGCCGGACGGCTGCGGCGAATACCAGCTGATCCAGGTGCTCAGGCAGCGCCACTGCACGCACATCCCGCACCTCCCGCTCACCGACCGGCTGGTCCTGTTCCGCACTCACTTCCTGCTGTTCAACGCGCTCTACCGCCTGCGCGACCGGCTATGGCAGGAGAAATCCGCACACCTGGCGATCGGCGCGCTGCATATCCAGTTGCTGCCCTACCGTGCCGGCGAGGAGGCGCTGGCCGTGCACGATTCGCTGCGTGACTACTATCTGGACCTCGACCAGTTGCGGCAGGCCGGGGAAAGCGACGTGGAGGCACTGCTCGCCAGTTTCTGGACGCGCCTGCACGGCGGCGAGGAGAAGCGCGCGGCGCTGGAGCTGTTCGAGCTGGACCGGGATGCGCCGCTGGACCTCGCCCTGATCCGCCAGCGCTATCGGCAGTTGGTGAGCCTGCACCACCCGGATCGCGGCGGCAGCACGCAGCGCCTGCAATCGATCAACCTGGCGATGGAAATTCTGACTCGCTATTACCGCTGAGCGTTACAGGCGGATTCGCTCTAACCCGCAGCAGGCGCGGGCTGCAGCGCCTCCTATACTGCGACATACGATCGCACCCGAATCGACCTCAGTCGCTTCGACCGCTCCATTGGCCGACTCCCGTGGCGATCGCCATAACAAGAGGAGATGCAGGCATGATCAACCACGTATGGGGGCTTTTCGCCCATCCCGATCGCGAATGGCAAGAAATCCGTGGCGAGGAGGAATCCGTCAGCCACATGTACCTCACCCACGTTCTGTTACTCGCCGCCATTCCCGCCGTGTCCGCCTATATAGGCACCAGCCAGTTCGGCTGGAGTCACGGTGGCGAGCCTGCGGTTCGTCTGACCGAGGCCAGCGCGGCGCAGATGACCGTGATGTCCTACCTGGCGATGCTCGCCGGGGTCGCGGTGATGGGCGCCTTCATTCACTGGATGTCGCGTACCTACGCGGCGAGCCCGACGCTCGCCCAGTGCGTGGTGTTCGCCGCCTACACCGCCACACCGCTGTTCATCGGCGGGCTCGCCGCGCTCTATCCGAACCTCTGGCTGGCGATGGCGGTCGGCACGGTGGCGGTCTGCTACACGGCGTACCTGCTCTACGTCGGTCTGCCGACCTTCATGGGCATCTCGCGCGACGAGGGTTTCCTGTTCTCCAGTTCGGTGCTCGCGGTGGGGCTCGTCCTGCTGGTGGCGATGATCGCGCTGTCGGTGATCTTCTGGAGCATCGGCGTGGGGCCTGTCTACACCAACTGAGAGGTCTCATCCTCACCTATCAAGCCGCCTACGGGCGGCTTTCGCGTCTGCCGATACCGTTCGCCGGGTAAAACGGCCAATCGATGAACCCTGCTTTTCCTCGAAACGTCTACTGGTTAAGCCGGCCCATTGGGTACGGGGACAACAACACGTTTGAGGAGAAACACCATGACTCCACATTTCGTATCGCTGATGACCCATCCTGACCGGGCCTGGGTCGATATCCGCAACGAAGAGCAGGCCAACAGCTCGCATTACCTGGGACATCTGTTCCTGCTCGCATTGATTCCGGCGATCTGCCTGTTCGTCGGCACCACCATCACCGGCTGGACCCTGGTGGAAAACGAGACCGTCCGCCTGGACAGCAGCAGCGCCCTGCAATTGAGCGTGCTGCTCTATCTGTCGTCGCTGTTCGGCGTGTTCCTGATGGGCGCTTTCGTGCGCTGGATGACCCGCACCTTCGACGCCCGTCCGACGCTCAACCAGTGCATCGGCTTCGTCGCCTACATGGTCACGCCGCTGTTCCTCGCCGGGCTCGCCGCGCTGTATCCGAGCCGTTGGCTGGCGGTGATCGTCCTGCCCATTGCTGCGGCGTATTCGGCCTACCTGCTGTTCATCGGCCTGCCGAAGTTCATGCGCATCCCGCGGGAGAAAGGCATGCTGTTCTCCGCCTCGGTGCTCGGCGTCGGCATCCTGATGCTGGTCCACACCCTGGTCAGCATGATCCTGTTCTGGATGCTGATGCTGCAGCCGACCTACGAACGTACCGCGCCGGACCAGGCCTATCCGACCGTCCAGGAACGTCCGAACGAAGTGCCCAAAGGGCTTTGATCCTTCCCTCCTCTGGCATAATGGCGCTCCCCAGGAGTGCCTTATGCCCCACCAGCTGAACGCCCGCGTCGAAGCCTGTTACCAGCTCGCCGAGGCCTTTTTCAAACGCCGTTTCCCGCGCCCCGAAGTCAGTCTGAAGCTGCGTGGGCAGAAGGCAGGCGTCGCCCATCTGGATGAGAACCTGCTGCGTTTCAACCCTCAGCTGTATCGGGAAAACAGCGAGGACTTTCTGCGCCAGACCGTCGCCCACGAGGTCGCCCACCTGATCGCGCACCAGGTTTTCGGCCCGCACATCCGTGCGCATGGCGAGGAGTGGCAACTGGTGATGCGGGGCGTCTACGAGCTTACGCCGAACCGCTGCCACAGCTATGCGATCACCCGCCGGCCACGCAGCTGCTTCGTTTATCGCTGCAAGTGCGCGGACGGGGAGTTCGACTTCTCGGCGCAGCGTCACGCACTGGTGGGCAAGGGGCGCAGGTATGTGTGCCGGCGTTGCAAGGGGACGCTTAGTTTTACGGGGGAAAAGCGGGAGGGTTGAGGGGGTGGATTTAGGGGCTCGGATGAGGCCCTGGAAATCCGTATGTACTCAGCGTGTGTAGGTAACTGAACGTCTGGGTTTCGCCCTTATGGCGAGTCACTTTCTCTTGCTCGCACAAGAGAAAGTAACCCAAGAGAATGCGCCCCCTGCATCCGGGTCTCGCTGCGCGAGACTCCCCTCACTCCGGCACCGCTCCAGGGGCACGCTGCGATGGGCCATCCCTGGCCCAGCGCAGCTCTCGCGGCATCCATGCCGCTCGTCCCTCTGCGCAATGCCTATGCTCGGCCTCCTGAAAGGGGGATTCCGCGCCGTCTGAAAGATCGCAGCCAGTCGTAGGGTGGATCGCGCTTCATCGATCCACCGGCGGTGTAACGGTGGATGAAAAGAGCGTCATCCACCCTACGCTTCTATCGGCGCTCCGTCAGGGGCGAAACCCAAACTCCAAACAGGCTCGCAAGCCAAGAACGAGCCTCGACGCTGCGCGCCGCATCACCTCAACTCCCCCCTCAACTCCACCACCCTCTCCCGCATCACCGCCCTTCCGGCGTCTGCCTCCAGCGGTTCGCCCGCCACCAGTCCGACCCGCGACCACAGCCGGCGGAAGATGCCCTTCTGCGGATCACGGCTGAAGAAGCTGCCCCACAGCCCTTGCAGCGCCAGCGGAATCACCGGCACCGGGTTTTCTTCGAGCACCCGTTCCACGCCGGCCTTGAACTCGCCGATCTCGCCATCCAGGGTCAGCTTGCCCTCGGGGAAGATGCACACCAGCTCGCCGTTGCGCAGGTACTCGGCGATGCGTTTGAATGCGGCGTCGTAGATCAGCAGGTCCTCGCTGCGCCCGGCGATGGGCACGGTGCCGGCGGTGCGGAACACGAAGTTGAGCACCGGCATGCGGTAGATCTTGTAGTACATGACGAAGCGCACCGGCCGCCGTACCGCGCCGCCGATGAGCAGCGCATCGACGTAGGACACGTGGTTGCACACCAGCAGCGCCGCGCCCTCCTCCGGGATGCGCTCCAGGCCACGGTGCTCGACGCGGTACACCGAGTGGCCGAGCAGCCAGATCAGGAAGCGCATGCCGAACTCCGGCACGATCTTGAAGATGTAGGCGTTGACCGCGATGTTCATCAGCGAGACGACGAGGAACAGCTGCGGAATCGACAACCCGGCGACGGTCAACAGGAGGATCGAGACGATCGCCGAGAGAACCATCAGCAGCGCGTTGAGAATGTTGTTCGCGGCGATCACCCGCGCGCGCTCGTCCTCGCGGGTGCGCGACTGGATCAGCGCATACAGCGGCACGATGTAGAAGCCGCCGAACACGCCCAGGCCGAGCACGTCGCCGAGGATCAGCCAGGCCTGCGGCACGCCCAGCACCTGCAGCCAGGTGTGCGGCTCGGCGGCCTGCGGAAAACCGCCGGAATGCCACCACAGGAGGATGCCGAACAGGCTCAGGCCAAACGAGCCGAACGGCACCAGGCCGATTTCCACCTTGTGCCCGGAGAGCTTCTCGCACAGCGCGGAGCCCAGCGCGATACCCACCGAGAACACGGTGAGGATCAGCGTCACCACGCCTTCGTCGCCGAACAGCAGGCTCTTGGCGTAGGTCGGGATCTGCGTCAGGTAGATCGCACCGAGGAACCAGAACCAGGAGTTGCCCACCAGCGAGCGCGACACCGAGGGCCGCTGGCCGAGACCCATGCGCAGGATGCGCCAGGACTGGCGGAAGATGTTCCAGTCCAGCTCCAGGCCGGGCAGCGCCGCCGCCACGCGCGGAATGCCGCGGCTGCTCAGGTAGCCGAGCACCGCGACCGACACCACCGCCGCGCCGACCCAGTGCGCGTAGCCATCGCTGGACATCAGCACGCCGGCGCCGATGGTGCCGCCGAGGATCGCCAGGAAGGTGCCCATCTCCACCAACGCGTTGCCACCCACCAGTTCGTCGTCACGCAGCGCCTGCGGCAGGATCGAATACTTCACCGGGCCGAACAGCGCCGAGTGGACGCCCATGCCGAACAGCGCAAGGAACATCAGCGGCAACAGGTTGAGCAGGAAGCCGGCGGCGCCGATCGCCATGATGACGATCTCCGCCAGCTTGATGGCGCGGATCAGCGCGTCCTTGGCGAACTTCTCGCCGAACTGCCCGCCCAGGGCGGAGAACAGGAAGAACGGCAGGATGAACAGCAGCGCGCAGATGTTCACCAGCAGCGCGGGGTCGGCCGCCAGGCTGAGCTTGTAGAGGATCGCGAGGATCAGCGACTGCTTGAAGACGTTGTCGTTGAACGCGCCGAGCAACTGGGTGACGAAGAACGGCAGGAAGCGCCGGGTGCCGAGCAACGCGAATTGCGATCTGGATTTCATTGAGCCCTCGCCTGAACCGGTTGGCACGCCCTGGTCGTCGAGGGCATGCCGTTGCGGCCCAGAGGTTAGGCGAATGCACCGACAGCGGCTAGATCGGCAACTGACCGAGCGCCCCGCGCAACACGAAGAACACCAGCAGGCCGCCGCCGATGGTCGCCAGCAGGTTGCGCGTCAGTGCGGACAGGGCGATGGCCGCGATCCCCGCCAGCAGATAGGCGTTGTCCAGGCGCACCGCCCAGTGCTGGCCATCCGGCAACAGCATGCCCGGCACGATGATGGCGGTGAGCACCGCCGTCGGCACGTAATGCAGGCCCTGGCGGATCAGCGGCGGGAAGCGCAAATGCGGGAAGGCGAACAGGCAATAGCGGGTGGCGAAGGTGATCGCCAGCATGCCGAGGATCAGCAACCAGTTGTTCATTGGCAGAGTTCCTCGTCCGGCGTTGCGCAGCGGCGTTCCAGCAGCACGCCGACGACGATACCGCTCAGCGCCGCGGCCATCAGGCCGAGCTTGTACGGCAGCCCGTGACAAGCGAGCGCCACCGCCGCCGCCACCAGCGCGGCGGCCAGTTGCGGGCGGTTCTTCAACATCGGCACGACGATGCCGATGAAGGTCGCCAGCATGGCGAAGTCCAGCCCCCAGGCACCGATGTTCGGCACCGCCTGGCCGAAGACCATGCCGGCGAAGGTGCACAGCAGCCAGTTCACGTACATCGCCAGTTCGGCGCCGAGGAAATACCAGTGCTTGTGCGGCGAGGCGTCCGTTTCGGCATAGCGGTGCTGGACCACGGCGAAGGCTTCGTCGGTCAGCCAGAACGCCAGCGGCACCCGCCAGCGCTTGGGCAGATGGCGCACGAACGGCTGCAGGCTGGCGCTGTACAGGGCATGGCGCAGGTTGACCACCAGCGTGGTGAGCAACACCACGGCCAGGGTCGCGCCGCTGGTCAGCAGGCTGATGGCGATGAACTGCGCCGAGCCGGCGAACACCAGCGCGGACATGCCGAGGGTTTGCCAGGGCGTCAGCCCGGCGGCGCCGGCAAGGCTGCCGAAGATGATGCCGAACGGCATCGCGCCGAGCAGCATCGGGGTCATATCGCGCAGGGCCTGCAGGAATTCGTGACGACGGGACATGGGTTCTCCTCTGGGCAGCGGAGGATAAGAGCGCGTGTCACCGACGTCTTGAACGATCTTGCGCATGAGTTCGGGTGGGGGGGCAATCCGCCAGGACGATATCCGGCCTTGGGGTGGAGCGCTTCGCGTGGTACGAAACGTCCGAACACTGCATCAATCTGTAGGGTGGGTTAGCGGCATCGCTCGATAGTCCCTGACAACCCGAAGCCGAAAGCCGCGTAACCCACCGGGCGGAGTCCGGCATGACCCCGCCTGGCGGGTTACGCCGCGCGCCGGCTTCCGCGCCTGCCCCGACCTTCGCCCGTCGCGGCTAACCCACCCTACGTGCTGAAGCCCGACGCAGTCCACGCCATCGCGTGGGCTGAAGCCCACCCTACGCCCCCGTGAGAGCGTCATCAGGCCAGGTGGATTTCCACGCGCTCCTTGCCCTTTCCGGTGTTGCGGCGCTTCAACCTGAGCGCGCCGATCTCTCCGGTGCGCCGCGGATGGGTACCGCCGCAGGCCATCTCGGCGAATCCCTCGACCTGCCAGAACCGCCGCTGCGCGGCTTCGTCGGAGAAGTCGCAGCGGATCGGCAGATCGGCACGTACCAGTTCCCCGACCTCAGCCTGCAAGCCCTCGAACAGGCTGGCGATGCTGGTATCCAGGGCGAAATCGATGCGCGCCTTGTCTTCGCCGATGTGCGCGCCGATGCGCTGGATGCCGGGAACCTTCCGGTAGACCAGTTGCAGGACCATTTCCGCGGCGAAGTGCAGGCGCATCAGGCGGTAGCGGCGCGGCCAGTCGATCAGCACCTCGACGGCATCGCCGGCGAGCAGGCCGTGCCCCGGATCGAGCCGATAGCGAATGTCCAGGCCCTCCTTGCACGCCTCCCGCACCGGGCGCCCGGCGATGCTGCCGTGGTCGCTCTCCTGCCCGCCGGAGAAGGCGAAGAAGATCGTTTCGGCGAGGCGCACCCAGTCATCCTCCACGGCAACCACGCGCGTCTCGAGCCGGCTGCGGTAGGCGTCTTTCCAGAACAGCTTGTCGGTGGCCATGGCCCCTCCCGAAAACGAGACAGGACGGCAGATTAGGCGCTCCCCGCCCGGGCAGTCTTGAACGATCTTGCGCCGCGCGCGGAGCCTGGATGCGCTGTGCAGCCAGACGTTCAGGCCGGACGCTGCGGAGAGGTTGCCTACCGCGCGCAGGCCTGGCGGTATTCGCCGGGCGTCACGCCGTAGGCCTGCTTGAACTGGCGGTTGAGATGGCTCTGGTCGGAAAACCCCAGCTGCACGGCGACCGCCGCCGGCGCCAGGCCCAGCCTGAACAGGCTGCGTGCCTGGTCCAGGCGCAGCTGTTTGAGCCAGGCGTACGGCGGCATTCCGGTAGCGCGACGGAACACCCGCGCAAAGTGGAACGGCGACAGGTTCACCGCCGCGGCGAGCACCTCCAGCGACGGCGGCTCGGCAAGCTGCGCGCGCAACATCTCCTTGGCAAGGCCCACGGCGAGCGGCTCCAGCCCCGGCGCGCGAGCCGACCCGAGCCCGGCGTGGCGTTGCAGGAGCGCGAGCATGGTCTCGCGCCATGCCGTCTGCTGCTGCAGCGCACTGGCACCGCTCTCGAGGTGGCGATGGAGATCGAGCAGGCGCGCCACCAGGTCGGCGTCGCGGTGCACGCTGCCGGCGAAACGCGGCGCGCTCCGCGATGGCAGGTCCAGCTCGCCGAGCAGCGACTGGAACAGCTCGGCGGGCGGGTAGAACACCCGGTAGCGCCAGCCGTCGTCATGGCCCTTGTGGCCGGTGTGGACCTCGTCCGGATTGAGCAGCGCCAGGCCGCCCGCGCTGACCAGATGCTCCTCGCCGCGATAGCGGTAGCGCTCGGCACCCGCCTCGAGCACCGCGATCACGTAGCCATCGTGGACATGTGGAGCGAAGCGGTGGTCGACGAAGCGTGCCGAGAGCAGTTCCAGCCCATCGAGGCTGGCGGGATGCCAGAGACGCGCGTTTTCGGAGTGGATCGAGGCGTCCATTTCAGCCGCTGAACTGCGCCTCCAGCTGCAGCTTGATCGCCGGCCATTCGCGGTCGGTGATGCTGTACAGCACGGTGTCGTCGAGGCGCCCATCGGCCAGTCGCCGATGGTTGCGCAGCCGCCCCTCGCGCTGGGCGCCGAGTTTCTCGATGGCGCGCTGCGAGCGCAGGTTGCTGGCCGCAGTTTTCAGTTGCAGACGCACCACCTGCCACTCCTCGAAGGCGTGGCGCAGCATCAGGTACTTGATCGACGCGTTCAGGCCGCTGCCGTACTGGCCACGCTCGAGCCAGGTCCAGCCGATTTCCACGGCCGGCAGTACCGGCATGAAATCGGCGAAACGGGTGGTGCCGATCAGCGCGTCGCCCATGCGGATGGCGAACACCACGGCCTTTTCCTCGCGCTGCTCGGCCAGCGCCTGGCGATACCAGTCGGGACGCAACGGGCCGTTCAGGTAGACCAGCTCGTCGCGGTTCGCTTCGGCCAGTGTCACCAGTTCGGGGATGTCGGCCTCGCTCAGCGGCTCCAGGCGCAGGGCGCCTCGCTGCAGGGTGACCGGTTGCGGCTTGAACATCTGCGTCCTCCTTGCCAGTGACGCGGGTAAAACTCGACAGACTCGCCGCTTTGAAACATGCGACAACGGCGCACATTGCCTGTTGGACAGTGCTCCCAAGCGATCCAGGCCACGCTACCAGCCAGCCGGATACCGCTCAAGGACCTCTGCGACATTGGTAGCAGCCGCCTGACGACAGGGCGCTTTTGCTGCGAAAATCCAACCCCGCGAAACGCCTTCGGGCGTTCCCTTCGCGCAACAGCCGTCGTCGGCTGTGTCCGCCCTGCCGTTTTGGAGTTCGCATGTCGTTGTCCAGCGGGTCGATCGCTACGGTCGCCTTCGTCTACATGGCTTTCCTGTTCGCCATCGCCTTCTACGGCGACCGGCGCCGCCGCCCCCTGTCGCCGCGCACCCGCGCCTGGGTCTACAGCCTGTCGCTGGCTGTTTACTGCACCAGCTGGACCTTCTTCGGCGCGGTCGGCCAGGCGGCCGAACAGCTCTGGGCGTTCCTGCCGATCTACCTCGGGCCGCTGCTGCTGATGATCTTCGCGCCCTGGGTGCTGCAGAAGATGGTGATGATCAGCAAGCAGGAGAACATCACCTCGATCGCCGACTTCATCGCCGCGCGCTATGGCAAATCGCAGTCGCTGGCGGTGGTGGTGGCGCTGATCTGCATGGTCGGCGTGCTGCCCTATATAGCGCTGCAGCTCAAGGGCATCGTCATCGGCGTCAACCTGCTGATCGGCGCCGGCGCCGACTCCACCGGAACCCGCGCCCAGGACACCGCGCTGATCGTGTCGCTGGTGCTGGCGCTGTTCACCATCCTCTTCGGCACGCGCAACCTCGATGCCACCGAGCACCACCGCGGGATGGTCCTGGCCATCGCCTTCGAGTCGCTGGTCAAGCTGCTGGCGTTCATCGCTGTCGGCGCCTTCGTCACCTACAGCCTGCACGACGGCTTCGACGACCTGCTGGCGAAGACCCGCGCCGCGCCGCAGCTCGCCGAGTTCTGGGCGGAGCCGGTGAACTGGCCGGCGATCCTGGTGCAGACCGGCATGGCGATGATCGCCATCGTCTGCCTGCCGCGGCAGTTCCACGTCACCGTGGTGGAGAACACCGAGCCGCAGGACATGCGCCTGGCGCGTTGGGTGTTTCCGCTCTATCTGGTGCTGGCATCGCTGTTCGTCATTCCCATCGCCCTGGCCGGGCAGATGCTGCTGCTCCCCGGCGTAACACCGGACTCCTTCGTCATCAGCCTGCCGCTCGCCGAGGCGCATCCCAGCCTGGCGTTGCTGGCGTTCATCGGCGGCGCCTCGGCGGCCACCGGGATGGTCATCGTCGAGTCGGTGGCGCTCTCGACGATGCTCTCCAACGACATCCTGCTGCCCTGGCTGCTGCGCAAGAAAACCGCAGAGCGCCCCTTCGAGCTGTTCCGCCAGTGGATGCTGTCGGTACGCCGGGTGAGCATCGTGCTGATCCTGCTGCTGGCCTATGTCAGCTATCGCCTGCTCGGCTCGAGCGCCAGCCTGGCGACCATCGGGCAGATCTCCTTCGCCGCCGTCGGCCAGCTCGCCCCGGCGATGGCCGGCGCGCTGTTCTGGAAACAGGCCAACCGCCGTGGCGTGTTCGCCGGCCTCGCCGCCGGCGCGGCGATCTGGTTCTACAGCCTGGTGCTGCCGCTGGTGGCGCGCAGCCTCGGCTGGCCGCTGGAAGTCTTCCCCGGTCTGCGCCAGTTGCTGTATTTCCCGATCGGCATCGAGGTCGACCCGCTGACCCGCGGCACCCTGCTCTCGCTGGTGGTCAACTTCACCCTGTTCGCCTGGGTCTCGCTGCTGTCGCGCACGCGAGTGTCCGAGCACTGGCAGGCGAGCCGTTTCGTCGGTCAGGAAATCACCGTGCGGCCGGGCAACCGGCCGCTGCTGGCCGTGCAGGTGCGCGACCTTCTGGTGCTCGCCGAACGTTTCGTCGGCGAGGAGCGTGCGCAGGAGAGCTTCGCGCGCTTCTCCTACCGCCAGGGCAAGGAATTCAACCCGAACCAGGCCGCCAATGGCGACTGGATCGCCCACACCGAACGCCTGCTCGCGGCGGTGCTGGGCGCCTCATCCACCCGAGCGGTGGTGAAGGCGGCGATCGAAGGCCGCGACATGCAGGTGGACGATGTGGTGCGCATCGTCGACGAAGCCTCCGAAGTGCTGCAGTTCAACCGCGCGCTGCTGCAGGGCGCGATCGAGAACATCACCCAGGGCATCAGCGTGGTCGACCAGTCGCTGCGGCTGGTCGCCTGGAACCACCGTTACCTGGAGCTGTTCGGCTATCCGGAGGGGCTGATCTACGTCGGCCGGCCGATTTCCGACATCATCCGCTACAACGCCGAGCGCGGCCTCTGCGGCCCCGGCGATGCGGACGAGCACGTCGCCAAGCGCCTCTACTGGATGCGCCAGGGCACCGCGCACACCTCCGAGCGGACCTTCCCCAACGGCCGGGTGATCGAGTTGATCGGCAACCCGATGCAGGGCGGCGGCTTCGTCATGAGCTTCACCGACATCACCGCGTTCCGCGAGGCCGAGCACGCGCTCAAGGAGGCCAACGAAGGCCTCGAGCAACGCGTCGCCGAACGCACCCACGAGCTGTCGCAGCTGAACCTGGCGCTGTCCGAGGCCAAGGCCCACGCCGAGGCAGCGAACCAGTCGAAGACGCGCTTCCTCGCCGCGGTGAGCCACGACCTGATGCAGCCGCTGAACGCCGCCCGGCTGTTCTCCGCCGCGCTCGGTCACCAGGACAACGCGCTGCCCGCGGACGCCCAGCAACTGGTCCGCCACCTGGACAGTTCGCTGCGCTCCGCCGAAGACCTGATCACCGACCTGCTGGACATCTCGCGTCTGGAAAACGGCCGCATCACCCCGGATCGCAGCGCCTTCCCGCTGAGCGCGCTGTTCGACACCCTCGGCGCCGAATTCAAGGCGCTGGCCCAGGAACAGGGCGTGGACTTCCGCGTGCACGGCAGCCGGCTGCGGGTTGAAAGCGACATGAAGCTGCTGCGCCGCGTACTGCAGAACTTCCTCACCAACGCCTTCCGCTACGCCAAGGGGCCGGTGCTGCTCGGCGTGCGCCACAGCCGCGGCCAGCTGCGCCTGGAGGTGTGGGACCGCGGACCGGGCATTCCGGAAGACAAGCGCAAGGTCATCTTCGAGGAGTTCAAGCGCCTCGACAGCCACCAGACCCGCGCCGAGAAAGGCCTCGGCCTCGGCCTGGCGATCGCCGACGGCCTCTGCCGGGTGCTCGGTCATCGGCTGGAAGTGCGCTCATGGGTCGGCAAGGGCAGCGTGTTCAGCGTCAGCGTGCCACTGGCCAAGTCGCCACAGCCGCAGATCGCCGCGCAAGCCGACGTCAATGGCAGCGGTAACGGCCTGAATGGCACCCAGGTGCTGTGCATCGACAACGAGGACAGCATCCTGGTCGGCATGCACAGCCTGCTGTCGCGCTGGGGTTGCCAGGTCTGGACCGCGCGCAACCGGCTGGAGTGCGAGCATCTGCTGGCGGAGGACGTGCGTCCGCAACTGGCGCTGGTGGACTATCACCTGGACGAAGGCGAAACCGGTACGGAACTGGTGGCCTGGCTGCGTACCCGTTTGGGCGAGCCGATTCCCGGTGTGGTGATCAGTGCGGATGCGCGGCCCGAGCTGGTCGCCGACATTCACGCGGTGGGCCTGGACTACCTCGCCAAACCGGTCAAGCCGGCCGCCCTGCGCGCCCTGCTCAGCCGTCATCTGACGCTGCGCTGAACGATCCCGTGCCCATCAGGGGCACGGCATATCCCCATCAACGCTCGGCGGTCGGTTCCTGGCGTCCCAGTTCGCGCTGGGCGACCGGATCGCCGGCGCGCGCCGCCAGGCGCAGCAGCTCGAAGCCGATACGCCGGTCGCGCTGACCACCGCACTCGCGACACAGCAGCAGCCCCAGACGACTTTGCGCCTCGGTCACGCCCTGCCGGGCAGGTTGCTTGAGCAGGTGGCCGGCCAGGCGCTTGATGCCTTCGCGCTGGCCGAGCTGCGGACGATCCAGCAGCCAGGACGCGACACGTAGCGGCAATCCGGAGCGCGGCGCGGGGGTATTGGGAAGGGAAACGCGAGACTTCATCAGGACCAGGAGCGACCAGGGAGGGCGCGCACTTTACTCCTTTTGCCCGTGATGAAAAGACTTGCGCGGGAAGCGCAGCGTTGATCTAGAAACGCGCTTTCGAGCTATCCACAAAATCTGTGGATAACTCAGTGGACAAGATGCAGAAAAGTACCGCGAAGGCAGGCCGGACGGGGCTGGCGTTCAAACTGGCGTTTTTTTCGCCACAATAAAAACTCGTTCTTTTTCAACAACTTGCAAAGCCATACAGAAAAAGTCGAAGGCTGACAAGGGTTTACGCAGCACCTTCATATGCCGTCAGACTGATTGTGAACAAGTCAAGCGACCATGGCGCCGCATCGCGCATTTTTTTCGTCATAAAGATCAACGAAAACCGACTTTCGGGGTTGCCAAAACACCCCCAAACAAGGCTAGAGCGTGGCAGGCAACGCGCCGCTCCGGACGGACGGCATGACGATCTGCAAGTCGGATTCGATCGTGCGGATGATGCGCTTCACGTCGTGCAGCGTCGGCGAGGTGTTGCAGTGGATTCCCAACACCGTCAGCAGCCGTTCGCCGCTGGCGGGATCGAACACGCAGGCGTGCAGGCTTTGCGGAGCGTCGAGTGCCGCTTCGAAGGCCAAGGGCTGAAAGTAAATATTGATGAGCTCACAGGCACGGGGCAGGGACATGCATTTCATTCACGAGGTTCTCCATATGCGACGCGAACGAACCGAAGATCGAGGCTGCGACGACATCCAGGTCTGCACTCAGTTCTCGGCTATGTGGGGCAAATTGTAGCAGGACTTGCTAGCCCGTGAACCTCGCCTTCCGTCGGGGTTGCGTTTCGGTAACACCGCTTCCGGCTCAGCTGCCCGGCCGTTACCGGCTGCCGACGTTGTCCGACTAACGGGCTGAATTAGCCTGATCGGCCGCTCTCGAACCTCTATCAGTCATCACGTCGTCGAGGCCCTATGTCCACCCCTCACCCCTCGGTACTGGCGCTGCGCCAGCTACAGGAGATCGCGGCCCAATGGAAGGAGCGGCAAGGCAACCGCCCGTTGCTCGCCCGGGATGCGCTGACCCGGTTGTACGAGCTGTGGCAGCCCACCGCTCACGGCAACGATTTCGAGCGACAGGCCGAATACACGCTCCTGGCCGTGCAGCGCCTGTTCAACGACTGGAACCAGCGCGGCGAGAACGACGAGGAGCTGCTTACGCAAATGCTCTGGCTGCTGGAACAGCGCGACCTGGTGACGGCGCAGAAGGAATACCTCGCGGACCTCGGCCCGAGCAGTTGAGCATGCCCGGCGACGGATCGCCCAGCGTCCTGAGAAGGCTTCGATTTCCCAAGAAAGCCGGTGCTCCGTGCACTTGAACAACAACAATACCGTCGGCCAAACCGACCTTTTCAGGACCTACTGCCATGAACCTTCCTTTCGAACAGGCGCGTTCGATTCTCGAGGATGCCTTTGAACCGCACGCCTGCCACGTCGAGCGCAACGCCGACTTGATCACGCTGCGCATCCACGCCAGCGACAGCGATGACACCTTCATCCTTACCCAGGTCGACGCCGAGCGCATCGAGAGTATCCGCGCCCTCTCCCAATTGATTCTGGAGCTGCGCCAGGAGTTGGCCGTCGTGCTCCACCGCCATCAACAGGGCCACGGTCGACAGCGAAGCCAGAGCCGATAGCCTCACGACCGCGGGTATCGCTTTTGAAGTCGTAAGGTGCAGGTCGCGATACGCGAGCACCCTCGCCGGCTCTTTCAGCGCGGGCGACCCGCATGGTCGCCCGCAACTGCCTTCAGACTTGCGCCTGGCCGCCATCGACGAACAACTCGATACCGTTGACGAAGCTGGCATCGTCGGAGGCCAGGAACAGCGCCGCGCTGGCGATTTCCTCGGCTTCACCGACACGCCCCATGGGAATCTGCGACGCCAGGTAATCCAGCAGGCCCTGCTGCTGCACGGCATCGGGGCCGGCCAGGTCGACCAGGCCCGGAGTTCGGGTCGCGCCGGGGCTGATGGTGTTGATCCGTACCTGGCGGTCCTTCAGATCCAGAATCCAGTTCCGCGCGAACGCCCGAACCGCGGCCTTGGAGGCGGCGTACACGCTGAACGCGGCAGTTCCCGAACTGCCGGCGGTCGAACCGGTAAGGATCACCGAGGCCTTTTTCGCCAGCAGCGGCAGGGCTTTTTGTACGGTGAAGAGCACACCCTTCACGTTGCGCGCGAAGGTGTCGTCGTACTGCTCCTCGGTGATCTCGCCCAGGGGCAGCATCGAACCGCCACCGGCATTGGCGAACAGCACATCTATACGCCCGTGGGCGGTGCCGATCTGCTCGTAGAGCGCATCGAGCTGCTCCAGGCGGGTGGAGTCGACCCGCACCCCGATGGCGTTGTTGCCGACTGCTTTCACGGCGGCATCCAGCTCCGCCTGGCGGCGTCCGGTGAGGTAAACCTGTGCACCTTCCCGGACGAAGCGTTTGGCGGTCGCCAGGCCGATACCGCTGGTGCCGCCGGTAACCAGTGCGATCTTGCCTTCGAGTGTGCTGCTCATGGTGGTTCTCCCATCGGTCTTGATGAAGTGGTGTGGGAGAAGCTTATCGACGGCGGCGAATCGTCAAAATAGAATTGTATGAAAGCCATCGTTGCAGAAATGAAATGAGCAGACTTCCGGATTTCGAAGGGCTGGGCATGTTCGCCAAAGTGGCCGAAGAGGGTTCGTTCGCCGCGGCAGCGCGCGTCATGGGCGTTTCGGTGCCCACGGTATCGCGCGCAGTGGCCAGGCTGGAGGAACGCCTGGGAAGCCGACTGTTCAACCGCACCTCGCGGCAACTGGCGCTGACCGAGTTCGGCGCGAACATGGCGGCCAGGGCGAGTGAGATCTACCGGCAGGCCGAAGAACTGGAAAGCGAAGCCCAGGATCTGTCGGTGCAGCCCCGTGGCCAGGTGCGGCTGGCCATCCCCATGGCGTTCGGCTTGCGCTGGGTCGCCCCGCTGTTGCCACAGTTGATGCGCCGCTATCCCGAACTGTCGATAGACCTGCATCTCACGGATGCGTCGGTAGACCTGATCGCCGAGGGCTTCGATGCGGCGTTGCGCATCGCCGTGCTTCCGGATTCCTCGCTGGTGGCGCGCCGGCTCTGCGCCGTCACGCAGTACCTTGTCGCCTCGCCCGGTTATCTCGCCGAACACGGCCACCCCGGCCATCCCCGCGAGCTGGCCACCCGCTCGTGCCTCAGCTATGCCTACCGCGCCCGCGGCCAGGTATGGCGATTCACCCACGAGGACGGCCGCGAGGAAGACGTGTCGCCCAGCGGCCCGCTGAGGGTGACGAACTCGGACGCGCTGTTGCCCGTGCTGCTGGAAGGACTGGCCATCGCCGAACTGCCCGAATTCATCGCCAGCGAATACCTCGCCGATGGCCGACTGGTCACCCTGCTGCCGGAATGGAGCATGGCGCGCGGCGGTCTGTACTTCGTAACCCCCACCGCCCGCACACGACCGATGAAGATCAAGGTGCTCTCGGACTTCTTCGCCGAACACCTCGGCGAACCTGCCTGGCGATGGGGCTGAATGCCAGGCGGCAAGTAAGGACGGTTAACGGCAGCGGTAATGGATCTGCAAGATGAGGCGAGGTGTAAGGATGCGATGTGGCGGCTGGTTTCGGCCCCAATAGCAGCTATCGACGCACTCGGCTTCTTTTCTCGGCCTGATGCACCTTCCCTTCCTCATCTCGGCAGGTTCCACCTTGCCAGCCAGAGCTGGCGCGACACCGCCAACCATCCTTCCCGTTTGTTCGCCACGAAAGCCTGCTGAAAGTTTGGAATGAAAGTATGCCGTCATGCCTCTCCCCCGCACCGAGAGGTTCTGCCTGAGGGCAGCCTATTCCAAATACAAGAGAGCGGTTTCCATGAACAAGCAATCAACTGATGGGATTGAAAAATCGACGATGCGCAAGCTTGGGTTTCGTCTGATTCCCTTTCTCGTGCTCTGTTACTTCATCGCCTACATCGATCGAGTCAATATCGGTTTCGCAGCGCTGACCATGAATGAGGACATCGGCCTGACGGCCAGTGCCTTCGGATTCGGCGCCACGCTGTTCTTCGTCGCCTATGTCCTCTGCGAAATGCCCAGCAACATGGCCATGGAGCGTTTCGGTGCGCGTCGATGGATCGCGCGCATCATGATCACCTGGGGCATCGTCGGTTTCTGCTCGTCATTTGCGGTTGGCCCGATCTCCTATTCCGTTTCCCGCTTCCTTCTCGGGGCGGCAGAAGCCGGCTTCTTTCCGGGCGTCATCCTTTACCTCTCGCAGTGCATTCCCAAGGCGTACATGGCTCGAATCATCGCGATCTTCATGGTCGCTATTCCGCTGTCCAATTTCATCGGTTCGCCGCTGTCGGCGCTGCTGCTGAAAATGGATGGCGTGGCGGACTTCGCAGGGTGGCAGTGGCTGCTGATGCTGGAAGCACTCCCCGCGATCATTCTGGGATTGCTGGCGTTGAAGGTGCTGCCTGATCGGCCGAAAGATGCCAAATGGCTGACTCAGGAGGAACAGGACTGGCTGAGCGGACAGCTGAGCAAGGAACGCGCGGCACGCGACAGCACTCCCGAAAAACAGGCGCATACCGTGAGCGGCATGCTCAAGGCCGTGGTCACCAACAAGTACATCTGGGTACTGTCGGTGATCTACATGGGCAGTTCGGCAACCAGCAATACGCTCTCGTTGTGGATGCCGCAGATCCTGAAATCCTTCCATCTTTCCAACATGCAAACCGGGCTGTTGAACATGATCCCCTTCGGCATCGCCGCGGCCTTCATGATCTACTGGGGCATGCGTGCGGACAAAAGCGGAGAGCGGGTCAAGGCCACCGCCATCCCGCTGGCCATCACCGCCGTGAGCTTCTTTGCCACGCTGTTCACGGGCTCGCTGACCATCACGCTGGTGCTGCTGACGCTCGTACTGATGGGCAACTACGCGATCAAGGGGCCGTTCTGGGCGCTGTGCTCCGAAACCCTGCCGCCGGCGACCCTGGCCGCCGGGATCGCGGCGATCAATACCTTCGCCCACCTGGGCACGGGTGCCATGAGCTCCGTCATCGGTGTACTGCGTGACCAGACCGGCAGCTTCCCGATCGCGCTGTTGCCCCTTTGCGCGCTGACCGCTACCGGTTCGCTGCTGGTGTTCCTGGTGGGCAAACAGAACCGCCGTGCGGCGCTGGCGCCGGCTGTCAGCAGATAATCGACCGGCATCAAGAGGCTCGGCTTCACCGAGCCTCTTTGTTTCCTGGTAACCCGATCGTCCAAACGCTGCGTCGCCTTTGCCTGCCTGAGCCCGAGCCAGAAACTGAACGCCTTGATCGGAACATTGCCATTGGCCGTGTTCAGTCGGATTTTGGCAGGCAAAAATCGGCCAAAGGCACCGTTTTCCCCAGACTAAGACACACCTCAATGACCAACCACTGCCCCGCCCGGGCGCCGGTCACCAGCGGGAAACCCATGCGCCCGCGCCTGTAGTGCGATGGCCAAACTGGCCAGCAACAGCGCCAGCAGAACCCAGGGAAACGCAGCCACGCCCCATTGCCCGAGCAGCACCCCGCCGAGCAGTCCGCCTCCCGCTATCGCGCTGTTCCAGACCACCACGTTCATCGAAAGGGCGACATCCGCCCCCTCGCCTGCCGCATCGGCCAAGGCGGTTTGCAGCAGCGTGGCCGCGCCGCCAAAGGTCAGCCCCCAGATAAAGGTGCCGACGTAAATGGCGGGGGCAGAAGACGAGAGAACGCCGAACAGCACCGACACCGCTGCAAAGGTGGCGAGGCTGGCCAGCACCGTGTTGCGAAGATGGCGGTCCACCAACCGCCCGGTTATCCAGATGCCCGCCAGCGCGGCAATGCCGAACACCAGCAGCACCACATCCACATCGCCGGTCAGGCCGGCCGGGGAGATGAAGGGCGCGATGTAGGTGTAGAGAATGTTGTGCGCCAGCATCCAGGTGACCACGACCCCGAGCACGGAACGCACTCCGGGTGTCACCAGCACGCGGCGCAGCGGAAGACGCCGCTCCGAGGCTTGTCCCGGATAGTCGGGCACTTTGATCAGCACCCAGGCGATCAACACCAGCGTCAACGCCGACATCAGCCCGAACGCCATGCGCCAGCCGATCAACCCGCCCAGCCAGGTTCCCATCGGCACACCAAGCGACAACGCGATGGGCGTGCCCACCATGGCCACCGCCAGCGCTCGCCCCTGCGAGGCGGGCGCCACCATTCGCCGCGCATAGCCGGCGATCAGGCTCCAGGCGAGCCCAGCCGAAACGCCGGCGAAGAAACGCGCCACCAGAATGAGCCAATAGTTGGAAGACAGCGCGGTGACGGAGTTGAACAGCAGAAAACCGACGATGGTCACCAGCAGCACCGTGCGCCGCCGCCAGCCCTGCGTGGCGACGGTGAGTGGAATCGCCGCCAGTAGCGAACCCAGCGCATAGACCGTAACCATCTGCCCCGCCATCGCGGGCGAGATAGACAACCCGCTCACGATCTGGGGCAGCAAGCCGGCGGGCAGGGTTTCGGTCAGGATGCAGATAAATCCGGTCATCGCCAGGGCAAGCAAGGCGCCGTAAGGCAGCGTTTCCCGCTGCGGTTCATCTCGAGTCATGTGCCAGAATCCAACTTATATATTGATCGGTACAAATATAGGGAGCAGGCAAGCAATGGTCAACGACTTATGTATCGACTAGTATTTAAGTCAATCGGAGGACTCGTCCATGGCACAAATGGGACGGCCGCGCACGTTTGATCGTGACGTGGCACTCACTCAAGCACTGCATCTGTTCTGGGAAAACGGCTACGACGCCACCTCGCTGAGCCAACTCAAGGCGACAATCGGCGGCGGCATCACCGCGCCCAGTTTTTACGCAGCCTTTGGCTCCAAGGAGCAGCTATTCAAGGAGGTGATGGATCTTTACCTGAATAGCTACGGCAAGGTCACCGACAGCCTGTTCGACACCAGTCTGCCGCCGCGGGATGCCATCGAACTTACACTGCGCCGCTCCGCGCGGATGCAATGCGAACCGGATCATCCCAAGGGTTGCCTGGTGGCACTGGGAGCGATGAGCGCGTGCTCGCAGGAGAGCAGGATCATCTCGGCGCCACTGGCGCAAACCCGGGCGTTGAATCGGGAAGCCTTGCGGGCCTGCGTCGAACGCGGCATCGCGTTGGGGCAACTGCCGGCGGAGGTCGATGCAACCGCCCTCGCCACGGCGTTCGACAGTTTTCTCCTGGGCCTGTCCACGCTGGCGCGCGACGGGGTATCGGCGGACGCCCTGGACGCCGCGGTAACGCGCGTCATGAGGTTGTGGGATGAGGCGAGTGTGGCGCCTGCATGTCCAGCTCGGCCGCACGCCTAGGGCGTCAGGTAACCAGGGATCACCACGGGTGGCGGGCACAATGCACTGATTGAGCTGCGGCGGCGCCAACGGCACCAGCCGGGTGTTCGCCTGGCGTGCATGGCCGCGCGGTGAGGCCAATTTCAGAAACCTGGCGAATAGCTGCTGTCGATTTTCCCAGAAAGGGCACTTACCGGATTCCAGTGACCGCTGAAGCGTCGCAGGCCAATCACTAAAAAAGCCGCTGTCGATGCTGCTATTGGCGCAGGCAGCCGCGTGACCCGCTATCGGCCGGACGCTGCCCCTCTGCATCAATACCGTGGTCTGTCCCCCATTGCTCCCCCCGATTGCTCTCGGCAGGTATCCGTGAAAACAGGTACCGATCGCCGGTGAGAGGGCCGAGCGATAACTTTTACGCAACAATGAATGCAAACATCTCACTTATCGTTTCAATGCGGGTCGAGCAGAATCGCCGAACAAAAAGCGTCAACCAGCCGCACAGGATCGCTGGAGAACCCGTCATGCATGCCTTCCCCACCTCGGGCAGGTCATCCGCTCGCTCCAGGGCGGGTGCCAGGTTTCGCGTCCCTTCGGGCAACTTTCCCGAACAGCTCGACTTCTTTCCGGCATCTGCACGACAGGTCCGGACGCAAACCGCTGCTCGCGATGGCGTATCCGGCGGATTCACCCGCGGCTCTATTCACCTGGCTTGTTCACCCGAGCGGCAAGGGTATTTCCGTTTACCGGATGACCCGCGCCGCTGCCTGTGCGCGTCGCTCGACGCTGCCGTTCCACCGCGGGTGTTCTCGCGTACTCCCTTTCCTGTCTTAACGAGGAAGAGCTCCGATGAAAGCACTGAAACAGCAACTCGCCGCCCTGACCATTGGTCTTTGCACACTCGCAAGCGCCCAGGCCGAGCAACTGGACGTCATGACCTCGGGCGGCTTCACCGCCGCCTTCCAGCGGTTGAGTCCGACGTATGCGCAGACGAGTGGCGATACCGTCGACACCATCCTCGGCCCGTCCATGGGCAAGGCGCATGAGGCGATCCCCAATCGCCTGGCGCGGGGGGAGAATGCCGATGTGGTGATCATGGTCGGCTACGCACTGGATGACCTGATCAAGCAGGGTGTGGTGGACCCCGCGTCCAAGGTGGACCTGGCCGACTCGCGCATCGGCATGGTGGTCAAGCAGGGCGCTGCCAAACCGCGCATCGATACCGAAGAGGCGTTCAGGAAAACCCTGTTGGACGCCCGCTCCATCGCCTACTCGGACAGCGCCAGCGGGGTCTACATCCAGAACAAGCTGTTCAAGCAGCTGGGAGTGGAGCAGCAGGTCGGATCGAAGGCCAAAATGATCGAGCGCATACCGGTTGCCTCGGTCGTCGCCTCGGGCCAGTACGAAGTGGGCTTCCAGCAGGTCGCCGAGTTGCTGCCGGTTCCGGGAGTGACCTTCGTCGGCAAGATTCCCGAAAGCCTGCAATCGGTGACCCGTTACTCCGCCGGCATCCCGCGCAATGCGAAACACCCGGAGCAGGCCAGGAAGCTGCTGGCCTATCTGTCGTCCGCAGCGGTGCAGCCGGAGGTGAACGCCACCGGGCTGGACTCGGTCCCCCGGTGATTCACCGGGGTGCGCGCCTGCCTCCGCTATCCGCCGTTGATCACAAGAGGCTCGGCATTGCCGGGCCTCTAGCTATCTGTAGTCGTCCGACTGCCGGAGCGCCAGCTCCAGGAACATTGAACACATAGCTCGGCGCGCCGCCCTGGGCGTTTCCGGCTCTTGGCAGGCGGTCGGCCACCAGCGCCCTCTTGCACCGGCGCGCACATTGCGCCGCAGGATTGGAAGCAGCCTCAGCAAGTGGATGCAACGAAAAGCAGCATGAAGCCCCGCCCCAGGCAGCAGATCAGATGCTCACGCTGCGCACGTCCCGGCGTATTGCCTGGGGGGGAACGCCAAAGCCTCGGATGAACACTTCACGCATGTGACGACGGTCACGAAAGCCGGTCTCCTTGGCGATCACGTCCAGGGAATGGCGGCTCTGCTCGATCATCACCCGCGCCGCCTCCAGGCGCAGGCGCTCGATGGCCTTGGCCGGCGACTGTCCGGTTTCGGCGGTGAATACCCGCGTGAACTGGCGCGGGCTCAGATGCACCGCCTCGGCCAGCTCCTCGACGCCGAGTGGCTTGTGCAGGTTCTGCCGGGCATAGTTCAGCGCGTTCTGGATACGGTCGGATTTCGGTGCGAGGGTAAGCATCTCCGAGTGCTGTGACTGCCCGCCCGAACGGCGCTGGTGCATGACCAGTTTGTGCGCCACCGAGCGCGCGACCTCCGGACCGAGGTCCTTCTCCACCATGCCGAGCGCCAGGTCCAGTCCGGCGGTCATGCCGGCGGACGTCCAGACGTTGCCATCGATGATGAAGATGCGATCGTCCTCGACGCTGATCTGTGGATACAGACGCTGCAGTGCCGCGCCATACGCCCAGTGGGTAGTCGCGCGACGGCCATCGAGCAGGCCGGCCTGGGCCAGCACGAAGCCCCCGGTACAGATACCCGCGACGCGGCGCGCCTGCTGCCCGGCCTGGTGTACGAATGCCAGGGTGGCCTCGCTGGGCAGCGTTTCCAGAGGTGTGTTGACCCCCGCGATCATCCAGGAGTCCGCCAGGCCGGGATTGCTCAGCGCCCGGGTTTCGATGCCCAGGCCCAGGGACGAACGCACGATACCTCCGGCGATGGAGAAGAACTCGATGGAATAGAACGGCGTCTCGGCCACGATGTTGGCGTACTCGAAGACGGTCTGGGTGGCGAGCGACAGCACCTGGAAGTCGTCGGAGAGCAGGTAGCCGATTCTGTGCATGGCGGGTCTCGTAGAAGACATGTCCTAAAACACGACTGTATACGTCATTTCGGACTTTTCCCATCCCCCCCATCATGTGTCCCAAGCCCACCTCACTTGGAGACACACCATGAACACCGCATCGAAAGGTACCGCACTGGTCACTGGCGCATCCTCGGGTATCGGCGCCCTCTACGCCGAGCGCCTGGCCCGCCGCGGCTACGACCTTATCCTGGTCGCCCGCAACCGTGACCGCCTGAACGACCTGGCCCGCCGCATCACCGACGACACCCAACGCGTGGTCGAGGTGCTGCAGGCCGACCTGGGCGACGCTGCCAGCCTGGCCACCGTCGAGGCCAAGCTCAAGCAGGACGCGAGCATCACCCTGCTGGTCAACAACGCCGGCATCGGCACCCACACGCCGCTGCTCGACAGCGATGTCGGCCTGATGACCCGCATGATCGACCTCAACGTGACCGCCCTGATGCGCCTGAGCTATGCGGCCATCCCCGGCTTCGTCGAGCGCGGCAACGGCGCCATCATCAACATCTCGTCCATCGTCAGCATCACCCCGGAAGTGCTCAACGGCGTGTACGGTGGCAGCAAGGCCTTCGTCACCGCCTTCAGCCAGTCGCTGCATCACGAGCTGGCCGACAAGGGCGTGCGCATCCAGGCGGTGCTGCCCGGGGCGACCGCCACCGAGTTCTGGGACAACGGCGGCCTGCCGCTGGAACACCTCGACCCGGCCATCGTGATGCCGGCCAGCGCCCTGGTCGATGCCGCGCTGATCGACTTCGATCGCGGCGAACTGATCTCCATCCCCTCGCTGCACGACGCCAGCCAATGGCAGGCCTATGAGTCGGCACGCAAGGCCATGTTCGACCAGCTTTCCACCAGCCAGCCCGCGCCGCGCTACAGCGCCCAGCGTTGATCGATCCCTCATTTCAGGAGCAGCACCATGAAACTCAGCGGCAATACGATATTCATCACCGGCGGCACCTCGGGCATCGGTCGCGGCCTGGCCGAGGCCTTTCATCAACGCGGCAACAAGGTGATCATCACCGGCCGCCGTCAGGCCCTGCTCGACGAGATCGCCCGCACCAACCCCGGCATCGACACCGTGGTGCTGGATATCAACGACGCGCAGCAGATCAAGGACGTGGCGCAGCAGGTGATCGCACGCCACCCGGATCTCAACGTGGTGATCAACAACGCCGGCATCATGCCGTTCGACGATGCCACCTCGGGCGACCTCGACGATGAACAGGCGGTCGGCCTGGTGACCACCAATCTGCTCGGCCCGGTGCGCGTCAGCGCGGCCTTCGTCGAGCACCTCAAGCGCCAGCCGGACGCCACGATCATCAACAACAGCTCGGTACTGGCGTTCATCCCGATTGCGGTCACCGCGCTGTACTCGGCGACCAAGGCGGCCATCCATTCCTACAGCCTGTCGCAGCGCTTCATGCTGCGCGACACTAGCGTCAAGGTGCTGGAGATCGCGCCGCCGTGGGTCGACACCGACCTGATCCACAAGAGCGGCGATCCGCGCGCCATGCCGCTGGACGCCTTCATCGCCGAGACCCTGGCCAAGCTGGAGACGGCGACCACCGAGGTGATCGTCGACGGCATCACGGCACTGCGCGCCAACGTCGGGCCGAACGAGCACGCGCTGGTGAACCAGTTCAACCAGTCGATCATCGACAACCCCATCCCCGTTGCCTGAGCCCGGCGCCCGACCTCACAAGGGGCTGCACGAAAAGTAACCGAGCGAAGGTCAGGCGAGGCAAAAATCGATGAGGACCCGGAGTTTACGAGCTGTAAATGAGCAGTACTCGCTTCGCTCGCCCTACGGGCCGCGCTGAAGCGCGTGAGCCGCAAGCGGCTAGCCGAGTCGATTTTTAACGAAGCATCACCGAGCGCAGGTACTTTTCGTACAGATCCCAAGAGGTCGGGTGTTTGCGTGCACCTCTGGAGAACCTCATGCACAGCCCCATCGCCGCAGCGGATCGCCTTGCCCTGCGCCTGCTCAGCCTGGCCTATTTCGTCCAGGCGGTCGGCGCCCTGTCGGTGGTCGGCAGCCTGCAGGCGATCTCCGTCGCCTGGGCCTTGAGCAGCGCGCAGAGCGCCTTGCTGATCACTGTTTTCGGCGTCACCTTCGCGCTTGCCGCGCCGCTATTGCAGATGACCCTGGGCCATCTGCGCCGGCGCTCGCAGGTGCTGCTGGGTTTGTCGATTTTCAGCGCGGCGGCGTTGCTGTTCGCCGCCGCGCCGGATTACCGGACGCTGCTGGCGTCGCGGGTGCTGATGGGGCTGGGGGCGGGATTCATTGGCCCGGTGCTTGGCGCCCTGGGCTCCAATCTGGTGGCGCGGGAGCACCAGGGCAGCGCCATCGCCATCGTGCTGCTCGGGCTGAGCGTCGCGGGGCTGGCCGGCATGCCGATCAGTGCCTGGATCGCCCAGAAACTCGGGGCACGCAGCCTGTTTCTCGGCATCGGCGTCAGTGGTCTGCTGATCGCGGCGCTGATCTTCGTGTGGGTGCCGGATCGCGTGGCGGGCCAGCGCATCGTAGCGGCCGACGTGCTCGCACTGCTGAGCGGCGCTACCTCGTTGAGTGCCTTTCTGGTGGTGTTCTTCGTCACCACGGGCGTGTTCACCACCTACGCCTTCCTGGCGCCGATCATCGGCAACGACTTCCACCGCAGCGCCGGCGACATCACCCGTGCGCTGACCGTGCTGGGCGTGGCCGGCGTGCTGGGCAACCTGCTGGTCACCCGCCTGGCGCTGCGCCTCAGTGCCGAGCGTTTGCTGCTGCTCGGTATCATCCTGCTTGCCCTGGATCTGCTGGGCCTGGCGATGATGCCGAGGCTGTTCGGCGGGCTGTTGCTGGCCCTGGCGATCTGGGCGTTGGCCACCGATATCGTCTGGCCGTCGCAGCAGCGGCGCATCGTCGAGCTGATGCCCGAACAACGCGGCATCGCCCTGGCCCTGACCGCGTCGTTCATGTTCGCCGGTATCGGCACCGGCTCGGCGGTCGCTGGATGGCTCTATCCCATCCTGGGCTACACCGGTCTGTTGCTGGCTTCGCTGCTGTTTCTGCTGCTGGCCTTCGTCAGCCTGCGTTTCTCCGAGTGGCTCGCCCGGGCGCAGGGAACCTTGCCCGGGCTGACCTGATCAGCGGCCTGTCGCGGTCTTCTGGTGGAATTTACGCGATTCCAATAACCGCTAAAACGATCACCGGTCAGTCGCTAAAAAGGCCACAGTCGAGGTAGCTATTGGCCGGTTCCTGTCCTCCATCACAGGCAACTTCCGGCCAAAAAGAGACATTTGCGAAGGTTCAACTTTAAGGTTTGCAGACATCAAGAAACTGCGGACGATTTGCTGCTTCAAATCTCACATGAACAAGCGGTAAGGATAACTTCGGCCTGGCAAGTTCATCACGTTAGAAATCGTACGAGCCAGTCGCTGCGAATACATGATGGTTACTGGAAGTGGGTCATATAGCGCATCGTTGTTCCAGTCCATCTTTGCCAGCGCAGTTGCTTCTACAGCAAGGAGATCAAAAGGGCCTCGCCCCATGTGTCTACGGAGGAAGATGGGTTTCGGAATGCTCTTTCCTCCTTGAAAGTAATCTCTTCCTCCCACGACAGATGGAGCGTTACCTGCAATCCAAAGCAGAGCCGAGTTTCCAGATGTCATTACTAGGGTGCCACGAGGAACAGGGAAACGCGCAGGCTCGATGACTTTTGGCGTGTTGCGGCTCTCAATCATCCATACTCCCCTCCATGCCGAGCTAGATCCGATTTCCAGGCACTCGACCTCAGGTATTGTGGACGTTGCTTCCTGGATGCCCTTAAGTTCGTCTTCTGTGAAAGCCGTTGTTTTGTGTACTACGAGACGGCGAGGAACTCGGCCCCCATGCCCTTCAAGATACAGACGCAAACTACGTGTCAGCACCGCACGCATGTCTGCCTTTGAAAGGTACGGGTTACGCCTAGCCTCTGCATCGTCGGAAATTGCATCGTTCGCCTCAAACGCAACGAACTGCATCCCGCCGCCTTCCATGTCAAAAACCTGTGAACAGCACGTAACGTAATGAGCGGATGAGCGTCTTATCGCGTACGCTAAACCGATATATGCGGTGTCTGTCGGAGCACCCGGAATAGGAGACAATTTCCATGGGGTTCCGCCGGCTTTTGCATATAAAGCGACTGCGAGCCTCCAAGCCCGAGCCCCCCAGTTATTAAAAGTTAGAGACTTGTCGTTCACTACCTGGGTGGGGATACCCAATTGCGCTGCTAGGGCCTTCAGTTCGTCATGCGCGTCAAATTCTTTCGTACGCAGATGCGGTAACCAGCGGTCAGGGAAGTAAACCAACGCCACATCAAACTGATCTCTAGCGGCATGCAGTCGGGTAAGCGCTTGATAGAATGCTGCGCGAATTCGGTCTGGAAACTCACCCGAGCCTGCAAAGTCCGTTAGCTCTTCCGGCCACTTCACGTGCACTTGCTGATCAGCCCCCAAAAGACCAACTCCAAACAACCTATCGAAACCGGGGTACTCCTGGGCATAGCTACTTCTGTCGGTGTTGCGTTGGGGTATACATAAGCTATCTCTCAGGTCTCTTACTCGGACAGCACCAGATCTCGGACCGACATAAGCGATACGGAGGTCGGTGACATAATGCTGGAACGATGCTTGATCAAACGCTCCAAACCGAGAAAGTCCAATCAATGGGTGTCTGTGGATGGCAGTAGTGTTCTCAGCGGCAAAAGATAGAGATGGTTCATCCAACAAAGTGAACGCAGGCAATTGGATAGGTGCAGGCATTGTGCTCATGCTCACTTTCCCCGGACCTGGAAGGAGTCGTGATCATGGCTTGGTCGACTTCTAGCGGTTCGCGGCCCCAGCTCGAATTCCGCGCCAATTCCACGCCCATCTTCTAGTCGGTAGGCCCTTCTTTTGACTCCTTTGAAATATGTTAGCAATTCGACCCATGCATCAAAGATGGCTGACCATTTATGATTGTACTTTTGGACCCACCTTTCTCGCCGCCAATCCTCGGCATTCCTGTGTTCGATAGCGGCTAGTGCAGAGTCCCCATCTCGTTCTGTTTTAGTGAAATCAATAAATGTTGCTGGTTCGAATACCACCCACCAGTGAGAATCGGCCTCCTCAAGCCGGATCCAGACACCTTCTGCATACCTAGCTGTAGTGCCAGGCACCAACCCTGTGAGATCAGTTCCATATGCTGATCTCAATTTTGCTAGTTGTTGACGTCTTTCTTCTGCCAAGTCAGCAGAAAGACCTGGGTATAGCCACGAAACAGACAAGCTATGTCCTCGTGCCTGCAGTCGCGCGCTCAGCGGAAGCTCGCTACACAGGGCGCGCATGAGAGCATCGTAAATGACGCCTTTCGCCCATGGATCTTTAGATATATTTAGAGAAACTTCGCCCGAAAGCTTTGCGCCCAAAGATGACAGCGCCCTGATTAGAGCTTCATCATCACCAAAAGCGGCAAGTACTCCAGGTTTTCCTGCGAAACCAACAACGCCTTTGGCCCTATTCTCCTTTAGTAAGGCGCGGATCTCAGTCACTGAAACTGTCGGATCGAGCGTGATTTTCCTTGCTGAAGATGGCATTGCCACTAGTGGCAGCGCTGATAAGCGTAAAATAGGTGCAGAGAGAGCAGGGTAACGCTCCAGAGCTACGCTAGCGAGGGCTACTGGTTGTTCCGAGTTGAATACGTGGTGAACCAGTGGCTGTGCTAGCTCAGTAACATCGGCGATATTACCGAGTAGCTCATCGAATGTAGTGGCACAGACCAAGTGCACGTCAACTCCAGCACTATCAGCCTCGCTAAGAAACTCGGTTACCGCCGGTAGTAATTTTGCTGGTTCTTGGCATAACCAATAGATGCCCTTGGGATAACGGAGTGGATCTGCGAGCACTGCTCTTAGCGCCTGCATTACAGAGTCGTCACGCCCGCTGTATCCGACCACAATCAATCCGAACCGATGCAGGGACTGTGTAAGAACTAAGCGTAATCTCTCATCCTGTTCTAAAAGCTCGGAGTCAGTGTTCTTCAGCTCAGTCGATTGGTAATCACCATGAAGTTTGACAATCAAAGGCCATTCATTCTCACGTAGACAAGTTTCAGCCCGGGCGCTGTTATCGATTGCTGCAAGAGTCACGGATGCTCGACTACCTGACGGTAGCAATTGAGCAGCTATGGTTGCCGAATCCTCGATCAAGGGGTCAAAGTTGGTAGTGAAAACACAGCAGGTCTGGCTGGAACACAACAATGAGCCAAGTACCTTGTGACCAAGAGATGGACTTCCCTTGGAGACTTGCCTTTTTATATAAAGACGTCGGTCCTCTTGGGTGGGATAAAGAGCCTCAAATGCTCTGCTGTATTCGGGCGGAGACCATTTAGGAGGGAGTATGCCTTTTCGCTCGTGATGCAGGTCTATGCGCTCCTGCCATAACGGATCGGAAGAGTCGATCTCGCGAGAGCTTATGCCTGTTTCAGAAGCATAGAGTTGCGCCCGAAACTCTTGAATCATTTGGTACCCAGTCGGTATCCCTGCCGTCGCAGATGCGCCGGCTCCGAGCAGCCATGCGTAGCTGGAGGGATTGAGAGCGAATCTGGTTGCAAAAGCCCGTCCGCTGATTTCCTTCATACAGCACTCCCTGAACAATCCAAGCCCTTGCCTATATGCTACATGGCCACCATGTTGACTAGGTACAGTTAAAGTGGCCAAAGGCCATGCTAAGGTGAATTCTTCGCTGCTTCACAGAGTTTCAGGTGGTTCGAAAAAAGGGGGAGATTTTTTATTCGTCCGCTTCTGGCCGGTAGCTGCCCATCGTCGAGGCTGCTATTGGCCGAAGGCCGTCACCCGCCACCCGCCACCCGCCACTACCCAATAGCCCTCCCACCCTGCCCCCTTAATGCGAAGCCACGTAAACCGCCTCCTCCGCCGCCAGCGGGTAGGAGAAGGTGGCGCGCAGGCGTTCGACTTCCTGTTGCGGGGGCAGGCCGAAGAGGCGTTTGAATTCGCGGCCGAAGTGCGAGGGGCTTTCGTAGCCGACCTGGTAGCTGGCCTGCGCCGCCGATACGCCCTTCTGCAGCATCAGCAGGCGCGCGCGGTGCAGGCGAGTGGATTTCAGGTACTGGATCGGCGTGGTGGCGGTGACCGATTTGAAGTGCAGGTGGAAGGTCGCCGCGCTCATCGAGGCCTCGGTGGCCAGGCGCTGGATGTCCAGTGGCTCGGGATAGCGCTGGTGGATGGTCTGCAGGGCGGCGGAAATCCTGCCGAAGTGTTCGCGGTTGTCGATTGCCGCCCGCAGCGCGGCGCCCTGGGCGCCGGTGAGGACGCGGTAGTAGATCTCGCGCAACTGCGCTGGCCCCAGTACCCGCGTATCCCTCGCCGAGCCCAGGGTCTTCAGCAAACACAGCAGTGCCTCGGCCAGCGGCTGGTCGAGTGGCGAGGACATCATGCTGGCGGGCGCTTCCGCACTCGCTGGCGGCGCAGCCTCGCCCAGTTGCAGCAACAGCTCGGCGGCCACCGCCATGTCCAGTTGCAGGTATATCGCCAGCAGCGGTTCTTCCTCGCTCGCGGCCGTCTCCATGTCGAACGGCACCGGTACGGAAACCGCCAGGTAGTGCTGGGCGTCGTAGCGGTATTCGCGACCACCGAGAAAGCCGCGCTTGCTGCCCTGGCAAACGATGACGACGCCCGGCTCGTAGAGCACCGGCGTGCGCGTGAGCGGACGGTTGCAGCGCAGGAATCGCACACCCGGCAATGCCGTGAGGTTGTAGCCCTCGTCCGGGGCGAGCGCCCGCATGAGGGCCACCATGTCGGTTCGGATGCCTGTAAGAGCGGACATTTCGCGGTACTCGTGGAGAAAAGGAAGCCGTTGTCAGTCTGGTGCGCGGCCAATCACCAGTCCAGCGTTCCGTAGGAATAGGCTATCGAGGCAGAGTAACCGACCTACGCCCGGCGGCACTCGGCGAATAGGATTTCCTCCACGGGTCGCCGGCCGCGCGACCGACAGCGAGGAATCCCCCATGCACGACAGCGACAGCAAACTCTTCTTCATCAGTGGCGTCAGTTCCGGTTTCGGCCGCGCCTTCGCCGAGGCCGCGCTGGCGGCGGGCCATCGGGTGGTGGGCAGCCTGCGCTCGGCCGCCGACCTCCAGGCATTCGAGCAGGACCCGTCCGGGCGCGCCTTCGGCGTGTTGCTGGACGTCACCGACGATGCCGCCATCGACGCAGCGATCGCCGGCGTCGAACGCGACCACGGGCCCATCGACGTACTGGTGAACAACGCCGGCTACGGCCACGAGGGCATTCTCGAGGAATCGCCGCTGGCCGAACTGCGTCATCAGTTCGACGTCAACCTGTTCGGCGCGGTGGCGCTGATCAAGGCTGTGCTGCCCGGCATGCGCCAGCGCCGCAGCGGGCGGATCATCAACATCACCTCGATGGGCGGCTTCATCACCCTGCCCGGCATCGCCTACTACTGCGGCAGCAAGTTCGCCCTGGAGGGCATTTCCGAGACGCTGGCCAGCGAGGTCAGGGACTTCGGCATATTCGTCACCGCCGTGGCTCCCGGCTCGTTCCGCACCGACTGGGCCGGGCGCTCGCTGCGCCGCAGCGAACGCAGCATCGCTGACTACGACGCCCTGTTCGAGCCGATCCGCGCGGCCCGCGAGAGCAAGAGCGGCAGGCAGAACGGCGATCCGCGCAAGGCCGCCCAGGTGCTGCTGCAACTGGTCGCCATGGAGTCGCCGCCCACGCACCTGCTGCTGGGCTCGGATGCGCTGCAACTGGTGCAGGCCAAGCTGGCCGCCCTGCAGGACGAGATCGCCCGCTACGCCGAGCTGAGCCGCTCGACCGACTTCTGAGCGCCTAGGCGCTCAGCTCCTGCACCAGGAAATCGAGGAAGGCGCGGGTCTTCAGCGGCACGCGCCGCGCGGTCGGGTAGACCGCGTTGATCGAGATCGGCGGCGCCTGCCAGTCGCAAATCACCGCCACCAGCCGGCCCTCGGCCAGGGCCTTCTCGACGATGAAGGTGGGCAGCAGCGCGATGCCCATGCCGGCTTCGGCGGCCTGCGCCAGCAGGTCGCCGTTGTTGGCGTGCAGCGGCCCGGTGACGTGGACCTTCTGGGTCTCCCGGCCGTTGCTCAGCTGCAGGCTGACGCCGCTCTGCAGGTAGCCGTAGTTCAGGCACTGGTGCGCGGCCAGGTCGCGCGGCACCTGCGGCGTGCCCTGGCGCTGCAGGTAACCGGGCGATGCCACCAGCACCCGCGGCGCCGGCGCCAGGTGGCGCGCCACCATCGAGGAATCCGCCAGGCTGGCGATGCGGATGGTCACGTCGAAACCACCCTTGACCGGATCGACCTGCTGGTCGCTGAACACCAGTTGCAACTCGACCTTGGGATGCAGCTCGTGGAATTTCGGGATCAGCGGGCCGAGGCGGCACAGGCCGAAGGACATCGGCGCGTTGACCCGCAGCACCCCGTGGATTTCCGCCAGCCCGCTGCGCGCCCGCTGTTCGGCCTCGTCCAGCGAGGCGAGCACCTCGCGGCAGGCCTCGTAGTACTCGCTGCCGGCTTCGGTGAGGTGAAGGCTGCGGGTGGTGCGCAGCAGCAGTTGCACGCCCAGCGAATCCTCCAGCCCCTGGATCTGCTTGCTGACCTTCGAGCGCGGCACGTCCAGTACCCGCGCGGCGGCGGCGAAGCCATTGGCATTCACCGTCGCAACGAAGGTGCGCATGCAGTCGATGCGATCCATCAGTGTCCCCAATTTGGAATCAATGAGTCCCAATTCTAGGTAATTGTTCCTTTTTCTGGCCAGCTTTAAAGTTTCTCCCATGCCGCCCCACAGGCCGACACGCCAGGCAGCGGCCGCCTTGCTACCCACTACTCAAAAGGAAAAACCTCATGTCCAACCGCGAACTGCTGAACCCGACCAACTCCGCCCTGATCCTCATCGACCACCAGCCGCAGATGGCCTTTGGCGTGCAGTCGATCGATCGCCAGACGCTGAAGAACAATGCCGTCGGACTGGCCAAGGCCGCCAAGCTGTTCAACGTGCCGACCATCCTCACCTCGGTGGAAACCGAAAGCTTCAGCGGCTACATCTGGCCGGAACTGCTCAGCGTGTTCCCCGGCCAGCAGCCGATCGAGCGCACCTCGATGAACTCCTGGGAAGACAAGAAGCTGGTGGAGGCGGTGAAGGCCACCGGGCGCAAGAAGCTGATCATCGCCGCGCTCTGGACCGAGGTCTGCCTGACCTTCCCGGCGCTGGAAGCTCTCGCCGAAGGCTATGAGGTGTACATCGTCACCGACGCCTCGGGTGGCACCACCAAGGAAGCCCACGACATGTCCGTGCTGCGCATGATCCAGGCGGGCGCGGTGCCGGTGACCTGGCAGCAGGTGCTGCTCGAATACCAGCGCGACTGGGCCCACAAGGAAACCTACGACGCCGTGATGAAGCTGGTGCTGGAGCACTCCGGTGCTTACGGGATGGGCGTCGACTACGCCTACACCATGGTGCACAAGGCGCCGCAACGCACCCTCTCCTGACCTTTGCCCGTGCCGCCGGCAACGCTTCCGGCGGCACCACTCCCCACTCCATAAATGAGATCGAAGCCATGAACCGCGTGCAAAAAGTACTGAGCGTCACCCTCCTCGCCCTGTCGGTCGGCAATGCCTTCGGCGCCGACAACGTCGTAGCCGAACATCAGACCCAGGCCTTCCTGGATGCGCTGGCGGCCGGTGGCGGCAAGCCGCTGGAACAACTCAGCCCGAAAGACGCCCGTGCGGTGCTGACCGGCGCCCAGGCCTCGGTGAAGGTCGACCTGTCCGGCACCGAAGTCAGCGAAAGAACCATCCGCGCCGACGGCCAGGACATCCGCCTGACCATCGTCCGCCCGGCCAAGGTCAAGGGCGAGCTGCCGGTGTTCATGTACTTCCACGGCGGCGGCTGGGTGCTCGGCGACTATCCGACCCATGCCCGCCTGATCCGCGATCTGGTGGTCGGTTCCGGCGCCGTGGCGGTCTACGTCGACTACACGCCGTCGCCCGAGGCGCACTACCCGACGGCCATCAACCAGGCCTACGCCGCGACCCGCTGGGTGGCCGAGCACGACAAGGACATCGGCGTCGACGGCACTCGCCTGGCGGTGGCCGGCAACAGCGTCGGCGGCAACATGGCGGCGGTGGTCAGCCTGATGGCGAAGGAGCAGAACGCGCCCAAGCTGCGCTTCCAGCTGCTGCTGTGGCCGGTGACCGATGCGCGCTTCGACACCGGCTCGTACCAGCAATACGCCGAGGGGCATTTCCTCACCACCGGGATGATGAAATGGTTCTGGGACAGCTACACCACCGACGCCAGGCAACGCGCCGAAATCCATGCCTCGCCGCTGCGCGCCAGCACCGAGCAACTGCGCGGCCTGCCGCCGGCGCTGGTACAGACCGCCGGGCTCGACGTACTGCGTGACGAGGGCGAGGCCTACGCCCGCAAGCTGGACGCCGCCGGCGTCGAAGTCACCGCCGTGCGCTACAACGGCATGATCCACGACTACGGCCTGCTCAATCCGCTGGCCGGCATCCCGGAAGTGAAGGCGGCCCTGCGCCAGGCGGCCAACGAGCTGAAAACCCACCTGAACTGACAGGCGAAAAAAAGACCCCGCAGGAGCGACAGGCTCCTGCGGGGTCTTTTTTTTGGGCGTGCTATTCCGGTGTCACCCGACCCAGCTCACCGCGCTCTTGGGTATCACCTCGGACTCGTCGAGCGTGGAGGCGAACATGCTCACCGCCTCGACCGCATCGCTGGTACCGGCGCGGATCTGCAAGATCACAGAGTTGGCCTGGTCGGCCAGGACAACGCCGCGCTGCGCCCCTTCCTGGGTGGCGCTCATGCTGGCGACCGCTTCGCGGGTTTCCGAAAGAATCTTGCCGATCATCTCGGCGATCTCCGCCGTCGAGCGGCTGGTGCGCCCCGCCAGTTGCCGCACTTCGTCGGCAACCACCGCGAAGCCACGGCCCTGGTCGCCCGCCCGCGCGGCCTCGATGGCGGCGTTGAGCGCGAGCAGGTTGGTCTGGTCGGCGATCCCGCGGATGGTGTTGACGATTGCGGTGATCTGCTCGGAACGATCACCCAACTGCCCGACCAGGCTCGCCGAGGAGCCGATGCTCTCGGCGATCAGGCGCATTTCACGTGCGGTTTCCTGGATCACCTGGGCGCCCTGCTCGGCGACTTTCTCGGTTTCGGCGGAGATGTGATAGGCGCGCGACGCACCGCGCGAATCCGCCTCGAACTTCTCTACTCGCTCGGTGATGTCGCTGGCGAACTTGACCACCTTGCACAGCTTGCCTTCGGCGTCGTAGACCGGGTTGTAGGTCGCTTCGAGCCAGACCACACGGCCGTGCTTGCCGATCCGCTTGAACTGCCCGCTGAAGAATTCGCCGGCGTTGAGGCGACGCCAGAAATCGCTGTACTCGCTGCTGTTGACCAGCGTCGGCTCGCAGAACAGGCGGTGGCTCTTGCCCTTGAGCTCCGCCATCGAGTAGCCCATGACGTTGAGGAAGTTGTCGTTGGCGACCAGAATGTTGCCGCTCAGGTCGAACTCGATGACGGCCATCGCCCGGTCCAGCGCCGCCAGCTTGCCGCGGGTCTCCGCTTCCTGGCCCACCTTCTCGGTCACGTCGAGGGCGTACTTGACCACCGAGAGCACGCGACCCTGGTCGTCCAGCACCGGGTTGTAGCTGGCCTCCAGCCAGACGTTCTGGCCGCGCCCGTTGACGCGCTGGAAGGTTCCGGAGACGAACCTGCCGGCGCGCAGTTGCGCCCAGAACTCGGCGTACTCGGGGCTGCGGACCAGCGCCGGCGCGCAGAAATCGCGGTGCGATTTGCCGGCCAGCTCGTCGGCGCGATAGCCCATCGTGCTGAGGAAGTTTTCGTTCGCCCGCAGCACCTTGCCGTTCAGGTCGAATTCGACCACGGCCATGGAGCGTTCCAGCGCGGCGATCAGTCCCTTGTAGCCCGCAACTTCGGCCGTCCTAGCCGCCAGTTCATTTTTAGCTGCCTTGTTGAACATGACGTTTCCTCGGCGAAACGAGAGGTGTTGATACATCGTATCGGCCGATGAACAGCGGCCTTGATGCCCCGGAAGATGGATATTTCAGCGTGCCCACTGGAGTAGAGCACAGCGCCGTCAGGACGCACCTCGCCCGTGCGAACGCAGCGTGCACTACGGGGCGGAAGTGTGACCCAAGGTTTCTGAAAGGATCGTCAAGACGCGCCGGGATCAGGCCCTTCCGGCGCCTTCGAGGAAGAACTGCGCGGCCAGCGCCGCCAGGCCGGAACGCGCCACCCGACCTCGGCGTTCCGCGTCCACCAGGCCGGAGAGGACCGAGGCGAACAGCTCGGCCAAGGCCGGCGCGGCGATGTCGATGCGGAACGCGCCCTCTTTCTGCCCGCGCAGGAAGAACGCGTCCAGCGCATCCGAGTAAGGCAGCCAGCGGCTGCCACCGGCATCGAGGTCGAGGGAGTCGGGGCGCCACTGGAAGACCAGGAAGGCCAGCAGCTCGCGATGCGTCAGGTGCCCCTCGATCAGCTCGCGGAGCGCCTCGCGCGGCGGCGCGCTCTCCAGGTTGGCATCGGCGATGATCTGGTTCATCACCACCGAGCTGTGGTTCAACAGCATTTCGATCAGGTTGTCGCGCGTGCCGCAGAAGCGGTTCAGCGTCGCCTTGCTGACGCCGGCAGCCACGGCGATGTCCTTGAAGGTTCCCCGCGGCAGGTCGACGAGCGCAACGGCCAGCGCCTTGAGGAGCTTTTCGTCAGCAGTGGGTAGGTCCATTCGGTGCTCTTGGTCTGGGGGCGCGTGCAACATAGTGTGCCGAAAAAGCCAATGATTCGGAAGAAAACTCAAATGGATCAATCTGGAAGCTTATGAGTCAATGTTGACTCACCATTCTTCGCGACCGATCATGCACGTCCTGACGGATCGATGGGCGCTGCCCGGGTGTGGAGATGACCAGTTTGCGCATTGGGCAGATGTTGAAAACGACGGCATTGTTGACGGCGATCGCCCTCGCCGGCTGTGGCAAGGCGGAGCAGAACACCCGGACGACCGCCGCGCCACGCGAGGTGGAAGCGCTGCGCGTGGAAATCGAATCCTTCACCCGTGAAGCCGAGTTGCCTGGCCGCATCGAGCCGGTACGGGTCGCCGAGGTGCGTGCGCGGGTGGCGGGCATCGTGCTCAAGCGCGCGTTCGAGGAAGGCGCCGACGTGAAGGCCGGCGACCTGCTGTTCCAGATCGATCCGGCGCCGTTCAAGGCTGCGCTGTCACGCGCGCAGGGCGAACTGGCCCGCGCCGAGGCGACGCTGTTCGAGGCGCAGGCGATGCTCAAGCGCTACGAGCAACTGGTGAAAGTGGACGCCATCAGCCAGCAGGACTTCGATGCCGCCCGTGCCGGCGTGCAGGGCGGAATGGCGGCCAAACGCAGCGCCCAGGCCGATGTGGAAACCGCCGCGCTGAACCTGGGCTACGCCACCGTGAGGGCGCCCATCAGCGGGCGTATTGGCCGGGCGCAGGTCACAGAAGGCGCGCTGGTCGGCCAGGGCGACGCGACCATGATGGCGCGCATCCAGCAACTGGACCCGATCTACGCCGACTTTACCCAGCCGGTGGCCGACGCGCTGCGCCTGCGCGCCGCCCTGGCCGGCGGCGCGCAGGCCGGCGCACGCGAGAACACCCTGTCCCTGCGCGTGGAAGGCACCGACCACGAAAGCCGCGGCACGCTGATGTTCACCGACATTTCGGTGGACCCGGGTACCGGCCAGGTGGCGTTGCGCGGCCGCTTCGCCAACCCCGAGGGCGTGCTGCTGCCGGGCATGTACGTGCGCGTTCGCGCGCCGCAGGGCACCGATGCCGCCGCCATCCTGGTGCCCCAGCGAGCCATCCAGCGCGGCGCGGACGGCCAGGCGCGGGTGCTGCTGATCGGCCAGGACGGCAAGGCCGAGGCGCGCGCGGTGCGCACCGGCGTCATGCAGGGCGGCCGCTGGCAGATCACCGAAGGTCTGGCGGCGGGCGATCAGGTGATCGTCGGCGCCATGAACGGCCTCAATCCCGGCGACCCGGTGACCGCCAAACCTGCCGACAAGCAACCCGACGCCGACAAGGCCAGCGCCCAGTAAGGCCGCCCGCACGGCGCCCGAGGAAACCCCATGTCCCTGTTCTTCATCAGCCGCCCCAACTTCGCCTGGGTCGTCGCCCTGTTCATCTCGCTGGCCGGGCTGCTGGCCATTCCGCTGCTGCCGGTGGCGCAATACCCCAACGTGGCACCGCCGCAGATCACGGTTACCGCGACCTACCCCGGCGCGTCGGCCAAGGTGCTGGTCGACTCGGTCACCAGCGTGCTCGAGGAAGAACTCAACGGCGCCAAGAACCTGCTGTACTTCGAATCCACCAGCAACTCCAACGGGACGGCGGAAATCGTCATCACCTTCACCCCCGGCACCTCGCCGGAGCTGGCCCAGGTCGATGTGCAGAACCGCCTGAAGACCGCCGAGGCGCGGATGCCCCAGGCGGTGCTCGACCTCGGCATCCAGGTCGAGCAGACCAGCGCCGGCTTCCTGCTGATCTACGCGCTGAACTACGCCAACGGCGACGGCGACCAGGACACCACCGCGCTGGCCGACTATGCGGCGCGCAACATCAACAACGAGATCCGCCGCGTCGCCGGGGTCGGCAAGCTGCAGTTCTTCGCCTCCGAGGCGGCAATGCGGGTGTGGATCGCACCGCAGAAACTGGTGGGCTACGGCCTCTCCATCGATGACGTGAGCAACGCCATCCGTGCGCAGAACGTGCAGGTGCCGGCCGGCGCGTTCGGCAGCACGCCGGGCACGGCGGAGCAGGAGGTGACCGCGACCCTGGCGGTCAAGGGCACGCTGGACAATCCGGAGGAGTTCGGTCGCATCCTGTTGCGCGCCAACCAGGACGGCTCGCGGGTGACCCTCGCCGACGTCGCGCGCCTGGAAGTGGGCAGCCAGGACTACAACTTCAGCACCCGCCTGAACGGCAAGCCGGCGGTCGGCGCGGCGATCCAGCTGTCGCCGGGCGCCAACGCGATTCAGACCGCGGAAGCGATCAAGCGACGCCTCGCCGAGCTGTCGGTCAACTTCCCGGAGAACATCGAGTACTCGGTGCCCTACGACACCTCGCGCTTCGTCGACGTGGCCATCGACAAGGTCATCGCGACACTGGTCGAGGCCATGCTGCTGGTGTTCCTGGTGATGTTCCTGTTCCTGCAGAACGCCCGCTACACCCTGATCCCGTCGATCGTGGTGCCGGTCTGCCTGCTGGGCACGCTGACGGTCATGTACCTGCTCGGTTTCTCGGTGAACATGATGACCATGTTCGGCATGGTGCTGGCCATCGGCATCCTGGTGGACGACGCCATCGTCGTGGTGGAGAACGTCGAGCGGATCATGGCCGAGGAAGGCCTCGCCCCCGCCGCAGCCACCGCCAAGGCGATGGGCCAGGTTTCCGGCGCGATCATCGGCATCACCCTGGTGCTCTCGGCGGTGTTCCTGCCGCTGGCGTTCATGGCCGGTTCGGTGGGGGTGATCTACCAGCAGTTCTCCCTCTCGCTGGCGGTGTCGATCCTGTTCTCCGGCTTCCTCGCGCTGACCTTCACTCCGGCGCTGTGCGCCACCCTGCTCAAGCCGATCCCGCAGGGTCACCACGAGAAGCGCGGCTTCTTCGGCGCCTTCAATCGGCTGTTCGCCCGCCTGACCACGCGCTACACCGCGCTCAACACCCGCTTGGTCCGGCGCACCGGGCGCTTCATGCTGCTCTACCTGGGCATCGTGGCGCTGCTGGGTTTCGTCTACCTGCGCCTGCCGGAATCCTTCGTGCCGTCCGAGGACCTGGGCTACATGATCATCGACGTGCAACTGCCGCCCGGCGCCACCCGCGCGCGCACCTCGGCGGCCGGGCAAGAACTCGAGCAGTACCTGGGTTCACGCGAGGCCGTCGCCTCCACCTTCCTGGTCATGGGTTTCAGCTTCTCCGGCATGGGCGAGAACGCCGCCCTCGCCTTCCCCACGCTCAAGGACTGGTCGGAGCGCGGCAAAGGGCAGTCCGCCGACGACGAGACCGCCCTGGTGAACCAGCGCTTCGGCAACCCCCGCGACGGCGCGATCATGGCCGTGTCGCCGCCGCCCATCGACGGACTGGGCAACTCCGGCGGCTTCTCCCTGCGCCTGCAGGACCGCGCCAGCCTGGGCCGCGACGCGCTGCTGGCGGCGCGCGACGAGCTGCTCGGCAAGGCCTACGGCAATCCGAAAATCCTCTACGCGATGATGGAAGGCCTGGCCGAGGCGCCGCAGTTGCGGCTGCTCATCGACCGCGACAAGGCCCGCGCCCAGGGCGTGCGCTTCGAAACGATCAGCAGCGCGCTGTCCACGGCCTTCGGCTCGGCGGTGATCAACGACTTCGCCAACGCCGGACGACAGCAACGGGTCGTGGTGCAGGCCGAACAGGCCGAGCGGATGACCCCGGAAAGCGTGCTGGAACTGCGCGTACCCAACGACACCGGTGAGCTGGTGCCGCTCGGCGCCTTCGTCTCCACCCAGTGGGAAGAAGGCCCGGTGCAGATCGCCCGCTATAACGGCTATCCATCGATCCGCATCTCCGGCGACGCCGTTCCCGGCGTCAGCACCGGCGAGGCGATGGTCGAGCTGGAGCGCCTGGCCAGTGAACTGCCGGCCGGTATCGGCTACGAATGGACCGGCCTGTCGTACCAGGAGCGGGTCGCCAGCGGCCAGGCCCTGCAGCTGTTCGCGCTGGCCTTCGTGGTGGTGTTCCTGCTGCTGGTGGCGCTCTACGAGAGCTGGGCGATTCCGCTGGCGGTGATGCTCATCGTGCCGGTGGGCGCCCTCGGCGCCGTGCTGGCGGTCACCGCGGTGGGCATGCCCAACGACGTCTACTTCAAGGTCGGGCTGATCACCATCATCGGTCTGTCGGCGAAGAACGCGATCCTCATCGTCGAGTTCGCCAAGGACCTCCGCGCCCAGGGCCGCTCGCTGCGCGAGGCGGCCATCGAAGCGGCGCGGCTGCGCTTCCGGCCGATCATCATGACGTCGCTGGCGTTCATCCTCGGCGTGTTGCCGCTGGTGGTGGCCAACGGCGCCGGAGCCGCCAGCCAGCGCGCCCTCGGCACCGGGGTGGTCGGCGGCATGCTCAGCGCCACCCTGCTCGGGGTGATCTTCGTGCCGATCTTCTTCGTCGCCGTGCTCTCGCTGCGTGAGCGCCGCAACAAGGGATCGGGCAAGACCCCGCCGCCCACCGAGGCGTGACCAACGCATCACCCCTGCCCGCGTCGGCGTGCAGGGGCCAGGCACCCGCATGCCGCGCGAACCCGATCCGGTTCAATAGTCGCACGAAGGAACTATCGGCCCCGTGGCGATATCTAGCCTTCAAGGGTTACGGACTGGTAACTCGGTACTCCACACATGCTGAAACACTTCGTTTTATAGTGCTTCGCGATATTAAATTGCGATTAGAAACAGTTTGGTGAAAGAGTAAATAGCTGCCCGTCAACCGCGCAAAATTCATCACGGACTCTATAACTAGTTTCAGGGAGCCTTCCAACCAAACTATCCGGGAACCAGCCATGAACCCAACCTTCACGCGGTTTAAAACGCTCAGAAAAGTCCTTCCGCTGGCCATGCTGCTGTTCGGCGCGACCGCCGTGGCACAGGAGAAGCTTCCCCTCGTCTCGATCAACGTGGCCGGGGCCGAGTTCTCTTCCGGCGCCATTCCCGGCAAGCTGGGGACGAACTTCTTCTTCCCGGACAAGACCTATTTCGCCAAGTGGAAGGAGCGCGGCATCACGCTCGTGCGCTTCCCGCTGAAGTGGGAGCGCATACAGCCGACACTCGGCGGCGCGCTGGACCCAACTTACGTGAAGTACATCGATGACATGTTGGTACAGGCCAACACCTATGGTGTCAAAGTAATATTAGATGTACACAACTACGCGCGTTACAACAACGAAGTCATAGGCTCCGCCAAAGTTACCTATTCGCACTTCCGCAAACTCAACGAGTTAATTGCCAACCGCTATAAGAACAATCCCGCCGTTTATGGCTACGACATCATGAACGAGCCCTATGGCGCGGCCGATCAATACTGGCCCCAGGCGGCCCAGGCGGGGATCAATGGCATCCGCGTCTACGACAAGAAGAAGCCGATCTTCGTCGAGGGGCGTTCCTACTCCGGCGCCTACACCTGGCCCTGGTACAACGACCCGCTGGCCGCGCTCGTCGATCCCAAGGCCGACAACATCATCTACTCCGCGCATGCCTACATCGATGACAACGGCAGCGGCCAGTACAAGACGGCGCCCGCCACCGTGGACCCGATGATCGGGGTCAAGCGCATCGAGCCCTTCGTCAACTGGCTGAAGAAGAACGGCAAGAAGGGCCACATCGGCGAGTTCGGCGTGCCCAACGATCCGCGCTACCTGCAGGCGATGGACAACACCCTCGCCTACCTGCAGAAGAACTGCATCACCATGACCTACTGGGCCGCCGGGCCATCGTGGGGCACCTACAAGCTGTCCATCGAACCGACCAAGGCCGGCATCGACCAGGCGCAGTGGGCGGTGCTGAAGAAATATGTCGGCGGCGGCAACTGCACCAAGCCCGGGCCTAACTGATCGCCACCCGCAGCACGTCCGCGCCTACCGCGCGGCGTGCTGCCATCTCGCGGTAGACCGCTGCTGCGCGGCGCCCTCCAGTCAGCGGGAATGGCGTGACCCGGACGGATGGATGGGGCAAAGGCGCGCCAATCTGTACCATGGGCCGCCGTTTTCCCTGCCCGGTGATTGCGATGTCCACCCGCACGACCTCCCTGCCCCCGGCCGCCACGGCGGCGGGCCAATCCAGCCCGCTGGTGATGCGCGTGATCTGCGCCTGCGCGCTGGCGCACCTGATCAACGACCTGATCCAGGCGGTGCTGCCGTCGATCTACCCGATGCTCAAGGCCAACTACGGCTTGACCTTCACTCAGGTCGGCCTGATCACGCTGACCTTCCAGCTCACCGCCTCGCTGCTGCAACCCTGGGTCGGCTACCACACGGACCGCCATCCCAAGCCCTGGCTGCTGCCGGCCGGCTCGCTGTGCACGCTGGTCGGCATCCTCATGCTGGCCTTCGTCGGCAGTTTCCCGGCGATCCTGCTGGCGTCGGGACTGGTCGGCATCGGCTCCTCCACCTTCCATCCGGAGACTTCGCGGATTGCGCGTCTGGCCTCGGGCGGGCGCTTCGGCCTGGCGCAATCCACCTTCCAGGTGGGTGGCAACGCCGGCAGCGCGTTCGGCCCGCTGCTGGCCGCGGCCATCGTGATTCCCTTCGGCCAGGGTCATGTCGCCTGGTTCGGCCTGTTCGCCGCCTTCGCCATCCTGGTGCTCTACGGGCTGAGCCGCTGGTATCGCAACCACCTCGCGCTGTTCAAGCTCAAGGCCGGCGGCAGGGCCACCCACGGGCTGTCCAAGGGGCGGGTCACATTCGCGCTGGTGGTGCTGGCGCTGCTGGTGTTCTCCAAGTACTTCTACATGGCGAGCTTCACCAGCTACTTCACCTTCTACCTGATCGAGAAGTTCGACCTGTCGATCGCCAGCTCGCAGCTGCACCTGTTCCTGTTCCTCGGCGCGGTCGCCGCCGGCACCTTCTTCGGCGGCCCGATCGGCGACCGCATCGGCCGCAAGACGGTGATCTGGTTCTCGATCCTCGGCGTCGCCCCGTTCACCCTGGCGCTGCCCTACGTCGACCTGTTCTGGACCGGCGTGCTGAGCATGATCATCGGCTTCATCCTCGCTTCGGCCTTCTCCGCCATCGTGGTCTTCGCCCAGGAACTGGTGCCGGGCAACGTCGGCATGATCGCCGGGGTGTTCTTCGGCCTGATGTTCGGTTTCGGTGGCATCGGTGCCGCGCTGCTCGGGCACCTGGCCGACATCCACGGCATCGAGTACGTCTACAAACTCTGCTCGTTCCTGCCGCTGTTCGGCATCCTCACCGTTCTGCTGCCGTCCACCAGGGGCGTCTGAAGCCCTCGCCCGCGCAGCCATAAAAAAGCCCCGCATGGGCGGGGCTTTCGTTGCATCGAGGCTCAGGCGGCGCGGCGTGCGCTGGCGAGCTCCTTCTTCATGCTTTGCTTCATCTGCTCCATCTCCTGGCCCAGCTCGTTCAGGCGGTCTTCGCCCAACAGTTTCCTGGCCTGGGGGAACATCTCTTCTTCCTCTTCCTCGATGTGGTGCTCGAGCAGTTCCTGGCAGACTTTGACGCGGGCGGCGAACTCCACGGTGGCCGGATCGGTGTTCAGCAGGTCGGGCAGCACCAGGCTGTCCACCGTGCGGTGCTCTTCCTTGGCTTCGTGGTACATCTTTTCTTCTTCCTTGCCGCCGGCCTCACGGTAGGCCGGGTAAAGGATCTGTTCTTCGATGGCCGTGTGGATGGCCAATTCCATTTCCAGCTTGCCGAGCAGCTCGGTACGTTTCTTCACCGCGCGCTGGGTCGATTCCGAGAGTTGCGTGAGCAGGTCCTTGACCGTCACATGATCGTTCTTGAGCAGTTCAATGGCGTTCATTGCGTATCTCCTCTAGGCGCAAGACTCAGGGGTCTTATCTTGTCCAACCGTCGAAACAGCCGGCTGGTGAGAAGAACATTGCGAGGGCCATGCCAATCCCGACGAGCGAAATAAATTTATGATAATCAATAAGATGGAGAACAACCGCGGCACGCCTGACCGGTGATATTGCATGGTCGGTCTGATTTCCCTGTGCAATTTGCATCGCCCGGAAAGCGCCGTTCTCCAGCGGCGCGGCAGTGCCGATCAGTCGTCCGCCTTGTCCTGCTCGCTCAGATTGACCGCCGTCCTGGCGGCATCCACGTCGGAATAGCGGTACTCCACGCTGCCATCGTCCGCCGTCACCTCGAAGACCACGTCGACATCATCCTTCCGGAGTCGGTCCGGGATCTCCTCACCTTCGAGTCGCTTCAGTTTCACACTCATGGCATCTCTCCTGGGTTGGTTCCCGTGTGACCGCGGGCCCCCGGCAGAGTCCGGGCGAGACGACGAAGCGCACTCCGCTACGCCTTGACCACCGCCGTGGGGATCAACCCCGTCTCGCGGTAGCTGAGGATCAGCTCGTCGAACAGACCGATATCGCCCCGCGTGCGGGCGACCAGTTGCGCGCCGGCGACCGCGGTGTAAATGGCGCGCGCGCGTCGCTCGCGGAGCTCCGCGCCCTCCACGCCGGCGTCCGCCAGCACCCGGGCCAGCCAGGCCACGTTGGCGTCGGCGAACGCCCTCACCTCGCGCTGGACGTCCTCGGGCAGGTCTTCGTGTTCCGCGGCCATGAAGCTGGACAGACAGAGCCGGTTGCCATCCTCCAGCGAGCCGCGAAAGATCGACGGGTAACGCGCGAGGCATTCGACGGGATCGGGGTTCGACGCTCGAATTCCTTCCAGAACGGCGGCGGTGTCCTGCCAGTAGCGCGCGGCGACGGCGGCGCCGAGTTCGGCCTTGCTGGCGAAGTGGTAGTAGATGCTGGCGTTCTTGATCCCCACCGCCTCGCCGATGCTTCGAAAATTGATGCCGCTGTACCCGTGCATCTGCGCCGCGGTTTTCGCCGCCGCCAGGATGGCTTCCCGCGCGTTGTCGCCCAAGGTGTGCTCCTCGACTCGTCCAATCGACACCACGAAGTTTACGCCCGAGCCAGTTACCTGCCAACTGGAAGGTAGGGATTGACAGCAACAACGGGCGCGCCGAATATTTACCTACCAACTGACAGGTAGACGAGTAAGGCCATGAGTAACGAAGCACAGCGAATCGACCTTCCGGCCCTTCCGCAAATGAAAATCCACGACTGGTTCAATGGTCCCTACCCGGCCCGCGTGCGCATCGCCCTGGCCGAGAAGGGCCTGCTCTCGCGCGTCGAGTTCGTCCCGGTCAACCTCTGGAAAGGCGAGCACAAGACCGCCGAGTTCCTCGCCATCAACTACTCCGGGACCTTGCCGGTGCTGGAGTTGGCCGATGGCACCTACCTCGCGGAATGCACGGCCATCACCCAGTACCTCGACGCGCTGGATGGCCATCCGCTGCTCACGGGTGACACACCGCTGCAGAAAGGGCTCATCCACATGATGACCAAACGCGCCGAAATCGAATTTCTCGATGCGGTCAGCGTTTACTTCCACCACGCCACGCCGGGGCTCGGGCCGCAGGTCGAGCTCTACCAGAATCCGGAATGGGGCGGGCGCATGCGCGACAAGGCGATCCGGGGCATGCACTACTTCGACGGCGTCCTGCGGGAGCGCCCGTTCGTGGCGGGCGACGCCTTCTCCATGGCCGACATCGCGGTGCTCGGCGGGATGATCTTCGCCGCGCTGGTCAAGCTTCCGGTACCCGACGAATGCACCGCGCTGCGGGAATGGCACGAGCGGATGCAGGAAAGACCCAGCGTGCGCGAATGGCGGGCGATGGTGGAGCGCGGCGCTCCCCGCTAGGCCCGGGGGCCGACATCCCACCCGGCCGTGGCCGAGATCGATAGCGGACATTTGCTCCGCGACGACATAGTCTCTGCCTTTCGGTCGATGCTCGGCGCGGGGGTGGTGGTGGACAGGTTCCAGGAAATGAAGGTGCTGCTGGCGGTGACCGAGGCGGAGAGCTTCGCCGGTGGCGCCAGGCTGCTGGGCCTGTCGCCGCCCGGTGCGACCCGCGCCATCGCCGCCCTGGAGAAGCGCCTCGGCACCCTGCTGCTGGCCCGCAACACCCGCAGCCTGCGCCTGACCGAGGCGGGCCGGCGCTATGTGGAAGACTGCCGGCGCATTCTCCTGGAGCTCGAGGAAGCCGAGGAGCTGGCGTCCGGCAGCAGCCTGCGCATCCGTGGAAACCTGACGGTCACAGCACCGGTGATGTTCGGCGAACTGTTCCTGATTCCGCTGATCACCGAGTACCTCGCCACCCATGGCGAGGTGACGGTCAACGCGCTGCTGGTCGACCGGCTGGTGAACCTGGCCGACGAAGCGGTGGATGTCGCGATCCGCATCGGACAGCTTCCCGAAGGCAGCTTCCATGCCCTCAAGGTGGGCGAGATCCGCCCGGTGATCTGCGCCGCGCCGGCCTTTCTCGATCGCGTCGGGCGGCCCGCCCATCCGCGCGATCTGCAGGGCGCGCAGACGGTCATGTCCTCCGCCAGCACGCTGCTCACCGAGCTGCATTTCGACGGCCCCGAAGGCCCCTCGACGATGGCGCCGCACGCGCGCCTGGTGGTGAGCTCCAACCAGGCGGCGATCAACGCGGCGCGCATGGGCTGGGGCTACACGCAGGTGCTGTCCTATCAGGTCGCGGACGCCGTCGCCAAGGGCGAGCTGGAGATCGTGCTGGCCGCCTTCGGCACGCCGCCGCTGCCGGTGCATGTGCTCTACCAGAGCGGCAAGCAGGTCTCCGCCCGGGTGCGCACCTTCGTCGATCACTGCCATGAGCGCCTGCTGCACGACGCGGCGTTGCAGCGTCTCGGCGCCCCCTGACGCATGAGCCGCTACCGGCAGATGGAAGTCTTCGCCGCGGTCGCGCAGGCGGGCAGCCTCGCGGCGGCGGCGCGCGACCTGGCGCTGTCGCCGGCCACCGTGATGCGCACGCTGGCGGCGCTGGAGGCACGCCTGGGCACCGTCCTGCTCGTGCGCGGCCCTCGGGGCGTCCAGCTGAATGCGGTCGGCGAACGCTTCGCCGCGCAGTGCCGGCTCATCCTCGAGGAAACCGCCGCGGCCGAGCGCTCCGCCGCGGGCCTGCACAGCCACATCGCCGGGCCGCTGACGGTGGCCCTGCCGCTGCTGATGGCGCATCAGCTCTTCATGCCCTTGGCAGTGGCCTACCTCGAGGCCTTTCCCGACGTGCAACTGACGACCTGCGCGCGGGAACGCCCGCCCAAGCTGCTGGAGGAAGGCATCGACGTCGCGCTGGTGGTCGGCCCGTTGCCCGACTCGTCCGGCTTCGCGGTGCCGATCGGCAGGGTCAGGCCGATGATGTGCGCCGCCCCGGCCTACCTGGCGCGCTGGGGACGCCCGGAAAACGCCGAAGACCTGCGGGCTCATCGCACCCTTCTCACCAGCGAAGCGGGCCACGGCGCCGAGTGGCGTCTGCACGACGGCGCCACCACCCGCACGGTGCGCAACGTGCCGGTGCTCACCTGCACCACCCAGCAGGCCGCCATCCGCGCGGCGGTTTCAGGGCTGGGGCTGATCCGCTGCCTGAGCTACGAGGCGCATCAGGAGCTGCAGGCGGGCCTGCTCGAACCGGTGCTGGAACGCTTCGTCGCGCCCGACCTGCCGGCGCAGCTGATCTACCGCGAAGGCCGCAAGGCCTGCGGGCGGGTACGCACCTTCATCGACTTCGCGGTTCCGCGCCTGCGCCTGCATCCGGCGCTGTGCGACTGAGCGGGCACCGTCACTTTATTGCGGAAACTGAAATTATGGATTGCCCGGCGTGGCGATTCTGCTCCAGCGCGTCAGGGCGCAGCATGAACCCAACAGCGCAACGGCCAACCCGGCCGGCGCGATGCGGCCCACCGATGCGGAGTTCCGACATGCCACAGCACCCGATCAAACTGTACCGCCACCCCCTTTCCGGCCACGCCCACCGTGTCGAGCTGATGCTCTCGCTGCTGGAGCTGCCGACCGAACGGGTCTTCGTCGACCTCGCCAAGGGCGCCCACAAGCGGCCCGAATTCCTCGCCCTGAGTCCCTTCGGGCAGATTCCGGTGATCGACGACAACGGCACCGTCCTCAGCGACTCCAACGCCATCCTGGTCTACCTGGCGAAGACCTACGGCGAGGGTCGCTGGCTGTCCGAAGAGCCGGTCGCGGCGGCGCGGGTTCAGCACTGGTTGTCGGTGGCCGCCGGACAGGTAGCGTTCGGCCCGGCGGCGGCGCGCCTGATCACGGTGTTCGGGGCGGCGTTCAACGCCGAGGAAGTCATCAACCGCGCCCACGTGCTGTTCCGCGTGATGGAAACGGAGCTGGCGTCGACGCCGTTCCTCGCCGGCGCCGAGCCCTCCATCGCCGACGTCGCCAACTACAGCTACATCGCCCATGCCCCGGAGGGCAACGTGTCGCTGGAGGCCTACCCGAACCTGCGCGCCTGGCTGGCGAGGGTCGAGGCGCTGCCCGGGTTCGTACCGATGCAGCCGACCGCCGCCGGCCTGCTCGCCGGCTGAACCCGACCACCAGCCGCGCGCGTCGCGACGACCCTTCGAGGAGTGACCGCCATGGAAAACCACCGCACCTCGCCCTGGCACGCCGGCGAACGCGCGCTGCAGCAGAAGATCGGCGTGGCCGAGCGCATGGAAGTCGCCGGGCAGAAGTTCATCCGCGACTACCTGCCTGACCAGCACCGCGACTTCTACCAGCAGTTGCCTTTCCTGGTGGTCGGCGCGGTGGATGGCGAGGGCCGACCCTGGGCGACGCTGCTCGAAGGCGCGGAAGGCTTCGTCACCTCCGCCGATCCGAAGCACCTGGCCCTGGCCATCGAGCCCGACCCGCAGGACCCGGCCAGTTCCGGCCTGCGGGTAGGCGATGCGGTCGGTCTGCTCGGCATCGAACTGCACAGCCGGCGGCGCAACCGCGTCAACGGCGTGATCACCCAGACCTCGGCGGGGCAGTTGGAGATCGCCGTGGAGCACGCGTTCGGCAATTGCCCGCAGTACATCCAGCAACGCACCTACCTGCGCTCCGCCGGCGATCCGGCGGCCGGCGATCCGGCCACCCGCGCGCCGGGCCAGGCGCTCGCCGCGCTGGACGCGGACGCCGCCGAGATGATCGCCAGCGCCGACACCTTCTTCGTCGCCAGCTACGTGACCCACGAAGACGGGAGACGCTCGGTGGACGTCTCCCACCGCGGCGGCCGGCCGGGCTTCGTCAAGGTGGACGGCAATCGCCTGACCATCCCCGACTACGCCGGCAACCTGCACTTCAACACCCTCGGCAACCTGCAGAGCAACCCGCGCGCCGGGCTGCTGTTCGTCGACTTCGCCAGCGGCGACGTGCTGCAGATCAGCGGCCGCACCGAACTGATCCTGGAGAGCCCGCTGATCGTCGCCTTCGAGGGCGCCGAGCGCTTGTGGACCGTCGATGTGGAGCGCGTGGTGCGACGCCCGGCGGCGGTTTCGATCCGCTGGCACTTCGAGGGGTTCGCCCCCACCAGCCTGATGACCGGCACCTGGGCCCACGCCGAGCAGCGCCTGAAACAGCAGGAGCAGCGCAAGCACTGGCATCGCTGGCGCGTGACGCGGATCGAGCAGGAAAGCCCGGACATCCGTTCGCTGTACATCGAGGCACAGGACGGCGTGGCGGTGCCCTTCCTGCCGGGCCAGCACATTCCGGTGCGCCTGACGCTCGACGGCGGGGAGGTGCTGGTCAGGACCTACAGCCTGTCCAGCGCGCCCTCCGACGGCCACCTGCGCATCAGCATCAAGGCCCAGGGCCCCGCCTCGCGCCACCTGCACGAGCGCCTTGGCGTCGGCGACCTGCTGGAAGTCCGCCATCCGCTGGGCAGCTTCACCCTGGACGCCGAGGACGCGCGGCCGGTGGTGCTGCTGGGGGCCGGCGTCGGCATCACGCCGCTGCTGTCCATGGCGCGCGAACTGGTGGAACGGATCGCCCGCCAGCAGCGCGACCAGCCGGTGTACCTGTTCCAGGCCGGCAGGCGCCTGCAGGACCTGCCGTTCCAGGGCGAACTGCTGCACCTGCAACGGCGCGCGGCGGGTCGGCTGCACCTGCTGCGCGCCCTGAGCGATGCCGACGAAAACGCGCGGCTGGGCGTGGACTACGAGATACCGGGCCGGCTGGAGCTGGCGCACCTCCAGGCCAACCTGCCGCTGGACGACTACGACTTCTACCTCTGCGGTCCGGCCCGCTTCACCCAGGACCTCTACGACGGCTTGCGCCGCCTGAACATTCCCGATGCGCGCCTCCACGCCGAGGCGTTCGGCCCCTCGACGCTACGCCGCCAGGGCGACCGGCAACGCGCCACGCCGGTCCAGCCGCCGCCCGCCAATGCGCCGGTGCCGGTGTATTTCTCCGCCTCGGGCAAGGAGGCACGCTGGACGCCGCAGAGCGGCAGCCTGCTGGAGCTGGCGGAAAGCCGCGGGCTGAACCCGGACTTCAGTTGCCGCGGTGGCTCCTGCGGCACCTGCCGGACGCGACGCCTCAGCGGCCAGGTGCACTACCCCAACCCGCCCGCGGAACTGCCGGACGACGACAGCGTGCTGATCTGCTGCGCCGTCCCCGCGCACAGCGAGGACGGCGTCCAGCCGCTGGTCCTGGATCTCTAGAGAGGTATGCCGGCATGACTGCCCGCCCCACTTCGAAAGGCGAACCGCCCCATTACTGGCACGATGCGCGGGACGATCACGCCACCGGGCGTTCGCCGCTGGCCTGCGCGGCATCCGAGCGGGAGGCGAGCTACATGCTGCCGCAACTGCTGTGCTCGCCGGAGTGCGCGTCATTGCCGAGGTCGGCCGACAGGCCGGGCGAGTAGCGGGGTTTCCTCTCCACGACCGGACGGCCGTCGTCGAGACGCTAGGCGTGCGTCGCTCGTTCGCGGGTTGCGACCCAGCAGACCAGCGAGCCCAGGGTCACCAGCAACGTCCCCTGCCAGAATTGCACGGTCAGCGCGGCGCTCAGCCAGGCCGAGGCGAAGGCGGAGGACAGCACCGGCGTGAAGTACGACGCCGTGGAGATCAGCGTCATGTTTCCGCGCAGGATTCCCAGGTTCCACAGCGCATAACCGCTGGCGAGGGCCGAGCTGGCCGCCAGCAGGTGGAAGCCGGCATTCCAGGTGAACGGCGGGAGGCTTTCGCCGCTGAAGGCGTACTTGAACCAGAGCGCCACGGCCGTCATGGCGAAGAACAGCACCACGCCATTCTTGCCTTCGGCAAAGCGCCGGGTGACGTTGCAGTAAAACGCCCAGAGCAGCGCGCCGGTGGCCGCGAGCCCGTAGCTCAGCGGGTTAGAGGCGACATTGGCGGCGATGCCGCGCAGCGAGATGCCGTCGCCGCTGGCGATCCAGAGGATGCCGAACAACGCCATCGCCGAGCCCGGAAGGATAATCCAGCGCGCCCGCTGGCCGTTCATGACGATGGCCAGGAGCACCGTCAGGCAGGGCCACAGGTAATTGACCAGACCGACCTCGATGGCCTGGGTGCCGCTGTTGGCGAATCCCAGGGACAACGAAAAGCACAGCTCGTAGGCGACGAACAGCAGGCTGCCCCACACCAGGTAGCGACGCGGGAACGAACGCAGCCGCGGTCGCCCGACGAACACCAGCAGCAGCGCCGCGCCGAGGGTGTAGAGCAGCGCCGCGCCGCCGATCGGGCCGAGGCTCTGCGCCACGCTGCGGATCAGGCCGGTGGAAGTGCTCCACAGCACCACGGCCATCAGCCCGCAGACCGTCGCGCCGCGCTCGCTGGTTATCGGCATAACGCCACTCTCGATTCCGGAAAAAGCCGCGAGTCTATATGAAGCCTGCCGGCCGTACCGAGGGCGTTCGCGATGCGGCCTGGCGCTGTCCATCCTCTTCGGCGGCCTCGCGTCGCCACGTTCTTCACCTCCGTCGATCGCGCGCCGCGGCGGCGGCAGGCCCCGCCGCGCACGGCGTACAGTTTTTCCCTAGCTAGCGACTACAAAAAACATAATTTCGCGAATCCCCTGCGCTGAACAGAATGAGCCCACTCCCGCCGGCAGCGTCGCTGCGGCGCAACAGCCATGATCCAGACAGAGCAGGCACGTGATGACCGACCTGAACCAAAGCGCTTCCCCGAGCCCGCTCGGCAAGACCGTTGAGAAGATAGACACCCTCGTCGTCGGCGCCGGGCAGGCCGGCGTGGCGATGAGCGAGCACCTGGGCAAGCTCGGCATTGCGCACCTGGTGCTGGAGCGCAGCCGAATCGCCGAAGCCTGGCGCACCGATCGCTGGGATTCGCTGGTGGCCAACGGGCCGGTCTGGCATGACCGCTTCCCCGGCCTGGAATTCGACGACCTGCCGCCCGACGCCTTCGCCTCGAAGGAGCGCATCGCCGCCTACTTCGAAGACTATGCGAAGAAATTCAACGCGCCGATCCGCACCGGCGTGGAAGTGAAGCGGGTGGTCCGCAACGCCGACCGCGCCGGTTTCACCGTCGAAACCTCGGCCGGCGTGATCGAGGCCAATCGCGTGGTCGCCGCCACCGGGCCGTTCCAGAAGCCGGTGATCCCGGCCATCGCGCCGCAGGATGCGTCGATCAACCAGCTGCACTCCGCCGCCTACCGCAACCCGCAGCAATTGCCCGAAGGCGCGGTGCTGGTGGTCGGCGCCGGCTCTTCCGGCGTGCAGATCGCCGACGAGCTGCGCCGCGCCGGGCGCAAGGTCTACCTCTCGGTCGGCCCGCACGACCGTCCGCCACGCAGCTACCGCAACCGCGACTTCGTCTGGTGGCTGGGCGTGCTCGGCCTGTGGGACATGGAAGCCGCGCAGCCGGGCAAGGAGCACGTGACCATCGCCGTCAGCGGCGCCCGCGGCGGCGAGACCATCGACTTCCGCAACCTCGCCCACCAGGGCATCACCCTGGTCGGCCTGACCAAGTCGTTCAGCGATGGCGTGGCCAGCTTCCAGCCGGACCTGGTGGACAACATCGCCCGCGGCGACGAGAACTACCTGTCGCTGCTCGACGCCGCCGACGCCTACATCGCGCGCAACCAGCTCGACCTGCCGGAAGAGCCCGAAGCCCGCGCCAGCTACCCGGACCCGGCGTGCATGACCGACCCCATCCTCGAGCTGGACCTGGCCGCGGCCGGCGTCACCTCGATCATCTGGGCGACCGGCTATTCGGTGGACTTCAGCTGGCTGAAGGTCGACGCGTTCGACGCCAACGGCAAGCCGCGGCACCAGCGCGGCGTGTCCAGCGAGCCCGGCGTCTACTTCGTCGGCCTGCCGTGGCTGTCGCGGCGTGGTTCCACCTTCATCTGGGGTGTCTGGCACGACGCCAAGCACGTCGCCGACCACATCGCCACGCAGCACAAGTACCTCGACTACCGCGATGCCTCGCAACGCCAGGCCGAGCCCGTCGTCGCCGCCGTCCAGAGCGCAGGAGCCCGTTGATGCCTACCCATACCCGCATCCGCATGTTCAACACCAAGGACACCTACCCCAACCAGACCCTGGACAACGACCTCTGCCAGGCCGTCCGCGCCGGCAACACGGTCTACGTGCGCGGCCAGGTCGGCACCGACTTCGAGGGCAACCTGGTCGGCCTCGGCGACCCGCGCGCACAGACCGAGCAGGCGATGAAGAACCTCAAGCAGTTGCTCGAGGAAGCCGGCAGCGACCTCTCCCACATCGTCAAGACCACCACCTACCTGACCGACCCGCGCTACCGCGAGCCGGTCTACCAGGAGGTCGGCAAGTGGCTCAAGGGGGTCTTCCCGATCTCCACCGGCCTGGTGGTCTCGGCCCTCGGCCAGCCGCAGTGGCTGATGGAAATCGACGTGATCGCGGTGATCCCGGACGACTGGCAGGCCGGGGTTCGCCCATGACCTTCTCCATCGTCGGCCGTTGTGCCGAAACCGGCATGCTCGGCATCGCCATCAGTTCGTCGAGCATCGCCGTCGGCGCCCGCTGCCCGTGGCTGCGCGCCGCCGTGGGCGCGGTGTCGACGCAGAACATCACCCTGCCCGCGCTCGGCCCGCAGATTCTCGATCTGCTGGAATCCGGCAGCAGCCCGGCGGCGGCGATGCGCCAGGCGCTGGATAGCAACGGCTACGGCCAGTTCCGCCAGGTGACGGTGATCGACAGCCAGGGCGCCACGGCGCATTTCACCGGCAGCGAGGCGCTCGGGCTGAACCACGCCAGGGCCGGCGAGCAGTGCGTGGCGGCGGGCAACCTGCTGTCCTCGCCAAAGGTGATCGATGCGATGGTCGACGCCTTCGAGCAGGCCGACGGCGGCCTGCCGGATCGCCTGCTGGCGGCGATGCACGCTGCCATGGCCGCCGGCGGCGAAGCCGGGCCGGTGCATTCGGCGGCGCTGTCGGTGGTCGGCGACCTGATCTGGCCGGTGGTCGACCTGCGCGTCGACTGGGCCGACAACGACCCCATCGGTGAGCTGGATAAACTCTGGCGCGCCTACGAACCGCAATTGCACGACTACGTCACCCGCGCCCTCGATCCGACCAAGGCGCCAAGCTACGGCGTGCCCGGCGACGAATGAGCCGGTGCGCGGCGCCGGTGTTTTTGCGATGCGCATGGCGCACCCTACGATGAAGCCTGCCTTGCGTAGGATGGGTTAGCCGCGCAGAGGCGTAAGCCATCGGCCAACCCCGATGGGTATCGCAGGCGCCGGTGTTTTTCGGTGCGCGCGGCGCACCCTACGGTTGGGGTAGGGTGCGCCGTGCGCACCACTTCTTCCCCACCGAGGTCCCCATGCCAGACAGCCGCGCCCAGCTGGAAAAACTGATCGCCTTCGACACCACCAGTCGTGAATCGAACCTGGCGCTGATCGCGTTCGTGCGCGATTACCTGTCCGGTCTCGGCATCGCCAGCGACCTGATCTTCAACGCCGAGCGAACCAAGGCCAACCTGCACGCCCGCCTCGGCCCACCCGGCCCCGGCGGCGTGATGCTGTCCGGCCACAGCGACGTGGTGCCGGTCGACGGTCAGGCCTGGACGCTGCCGGCGTTCCAGCTCAGCGAACGCGACGGCCGCCTGTACGGACGCGGCACGGCGGACATGAAGGGCTTCCTCGCCTGCGTGCTGGCGAGCCTGCCGCGCTTCCTCGAGCAGCCGCTGCGCCTGCCGCTGCACATCGCCATTTCCTACGACGAGGAGATCGGCTGCCTCGGCGTGCGCAGCCTGGTCGAGCAGCTGCGCGCCAGCCCGGACAGGCCGGCGATCTGCCTGATCGGCGAACCCACGGAAATGCGCCCGGTGCTCGGCCACAAGGGCAAACTGGCGATGCGCTGCGAGGTGCACGGCGCGGCCTGCCATTCCGCCTATGCGCCGCAGGGCGTGAATGCCATCGAATACGCCGCGCGGCTGATCGGCCGGCTCGGCGAGATCGGCCAGCGCCTGGCCGAGCCGGCGAAGCACGATTCGCGCTTCGACCCGCCCTACTCCACCGTGCAGACCGGGTTGATCCAGGGCGGCCGGGCGCTGAACATCGTGCCCGCCGAATGCCGCTTCGACTTCGAGGTGCGCGCGCTGCCGGCGGACGACCCGCGGCAGGTCGCCGTCGAACTGCGCGACTATGCCGAGACCCAGTTGCTGCCGCGCATGCGCGCGGTGAGCGAGGCCAGCGACATCCGCTTCAGCGAGCTGTCCAGCTACCCCGGCCTGCTCACCGAGCCGGGCAGCGACGCCGCGCGCCTGCTGGCGCTGCTGTGCGCCAGCGACGAGTTCTCCACCGTGGCCTTCGGCACCGAGGGCGGCCTGTTCGACGAAGCCGGCATCGCCACCGTGGTCTGCGGCCCCGGCAGCATGGAGCAAGGACACAAGCCGGACGAGTTCGTCAGCCTCGATCAACTGGCCCGCTGCGATGCCCTGCTGGCGAGCCTGGCGCGGTGGATGCAGGTCGAACCCTGACCAGGGCCGACTCGCGCCTTCGGCCCGCCGATCATCGACGCGACGAACACCGCCTGTTGCGCACGCTGCAGGCGCGGCGCGTCCACGAGCCAGACAGGGCGCGGCTGAACTAGACTTGCGACTCCCTCCCTTACAATTAGAAGTGGCGCATGAACATTCGTCAGAAGATGATCGCCAGCGGCGTGCTGAGCGTGGCGGTTGCGGCGGGCCTGGGTGCGGTGGGTTTCTGGGGCCAGACCCAGCTCAACGGTGCGCTGGAGCAGAACGAGCTGAGTGTCACCGCGCTGCGCAACCATCTCGAAGGCGACATGATGCACGACGCGCTGCGCGCCGACGTGCTGGCCGCCTTCAGCGTCGAGGCGGGCGACTCGGCCGCCGCCGAGCAGGTACGCAAGGATCTGCGCGAGCATGCCGACTGGTTCAAGCGTGCCATGGACGCCAACGCCGCGTTGCCGCTGCCGACCGACATCCGGCAGGCCATCGCCCAATTGCAGCCGGCCCTCACCGCCTACATCGCCGAAGCCGAACAGATCACCGAAGCGGCCCTGCGCGATGCCCCGTCAGCCAAGGGCGGCATGCCGTCGTTCATGCAGCGTTTCGGCGAACTCGAAACCAGGAACGAGGCGATCAGCAGCCTGATCGAAGAACAGGTGAGCGCAGCCCGCGAGAGTGGCCAGACCGCCGTGCGCAACGCCTCGGTCTATCTGCTCAGCGGGATCGTCCTGGTCAGTCTGCTGCTGGGCCTGATCACCTGGAACCTGATGCGCCGCGTGCTCGGCCCGCTGCAGCAGTCCGTCGAGGCCGCCCGCGCCATCGCCAGCGGCAACCTGCGCGGTCGTATCGACGTCGATCGGCAGGACGAGGCCGGCCATCTGCTGCAGGCGCTGGCCGAGATGCAGGGCAACCTCAGCCGGATGATCAGCAGCATCAACCAGCACAGCGAGCAGCTGCAGCAAACCGCCCGCACGCTCACCGGCACGGCGCAGCGCATTCTGAACGACTCCACCCAGCAGGCGGACAGCGCCACCAGCATGGCCGCGGCCATGGAGCAGATGATCCAGAACATCGCCCAGGTGTCCTCGCACGCCCACGACGCCAAGGGCATTTCCGCCCATTCCGGGCAACTGGCGTACAGCGGTGGGCAGGTGATACTCGGCGTTGTCGACGGCATGAACCGTATCGCCGAGGCGGTCACCTCGTCGTCCGAGACGATCACCGAGCTGGGGCGTTCATCCGAGGAAATCCATTCGATCATCCAGGTCATCAAGAGCATCGCCGAACAGACCAACCTGCTGGCGCTCAACGCCGCGATCGAGGCCGCGCGCGCCGGCGAGGCGGGCCGCGGGTTCGCCGTGGTCGCCGATGAAGTGCGCAACCTGGCGGCCCGCACGGCGCACTCGACGCAGGAAATCACCGACATGATCGGGCGCATTCGCAGCAACACCCACCTGGCGGTGGACAGCATGCAGGCCGGCGTGACCCGGGTGAACGATGGCGTGGCCTTAGCGCACCAGGCCGGCGATTCGATCAATGAAATACGCGATGGCGCGCAACGCGCCGCCCAGGTGGTGGAGGAGATTTCCCACACCATCGGTGAACAGAGCAACGCCAGCAGCGAGGTCGCGCAGCGTGTCGAGCAGATCGCGCAGATGGCTCAGCAAAACGCCCAGGCGGTGAACGAGCTGGCGCACTCGGCGGAGGAACTGGAGCGCGTGGCGCAGGGCATGCGCGACGCCGTCATGCAGTTCCAGGTCTGAGGCGGCGGGCTCAGGCGGACTCGGTTTCCGGCTTCTCGCCCAGCTCCGCCTTGCAGTAATCGACGAACAACTGCGCCGGCTTGGTCAGTTGCGCGCGTTTCAGCCAAGCGGCGACCAGACCGGAGCCGGTGACGTCCTCGGTGATGTTCAGGCACACCACCCGCTGGCCGTCGTAGGTGACGTCGCTGTGCGGGCGGGTGACCAGCACCGAAAAGCCGAAACCCTGGCCGACCATGCCGCGGACCATCTCGATGGAGGGCGAGCTGAAGGCGATGTTCGGGCTCAGCCCCAGCTCCTCGAAGATGCTCACGAAGTAGGTGCGGCTGGGCAGCACGTCGAGCAGGATCATCGGCTCCAGCACCAGGTCGCGCAGCGACACGCGCTCCTGCGCGGCGAAGCGATGGCCTTCGGGCAATAGCGCGTAGGGGCGCTGCGGCGGCATCAGCGGCTCGGTCTCGATGGTGCCGTCGAGGTCGTGCTCGTAGAAGATCGCCAGGTCGAAGCGACCGCCCGTGAGGCCCTGCACCAGCTCCTGCTGCTCGCCGTCGTGCAGGCGGATTTCCACCCCGGGATACAAGGTCCGGAAGCCGGCGATCAGGCGCGGAAGGTACAGCGGCGCCACCGTCTCGAAGCAGCCGATGTCGATCTGCCCGGCCACCACGTCGTTGTCGGCCAGGGCGTTCTGCTCGAATTCGTGGGCCATGCGCAGCAGTTCCTGCGCCTTGCGGTAGAAGCGCGCGCCGCTGGGCGTGAGCGAGACGCCCTGGGCGTGGTGGCGAATGAACAGCTGCACGCCGAAGCTCTCTTCCAGGCCCTTGATCGCGGTGGAGATCGACGGCTGGGCGATGTACAGCTTGCGCGACGCCTCGGCGACGCTGCCGCACTCCACGGTGGTGACGAAATACCTGATCTGACGCAGGGTGTAGGAAGCCACGGATTACCTCGGGGGTGACGATTGCGGCGCTCACCATAACGTGTCGGGGTGCCGCAGAGGCACCGCGCCGCAACAGCATTTTGCTCGCGGGTGAGCAGCTTTTTTCGAGGGTGCGTGCGCGCCGGGTGACGAGGGGCTTTGCAAGATGCTGGCCGCCACCCGCCAGCGGGTGAAGGCGGCGCGACCTTCGCCACCATCCGGCTGCGCACCCGGCACCGAAATGAAGCGCCAGGCAGCCGCCTCGCGCGCCGCCCTCGCCCTCCCGAAAGCCCTAAAAGAACAAACCGGAACCTGCATCGCCGCCTGCGAGCACTCCGCTCCGCCGCGGTGCCATGCGCCGCACCACGAGCGTGCGAGAAGCGCTTTTTCGGTGCGCGCAAAGCCAGCTTTTTCGTATGTCCCGAGCATATTTTTAATATTTTTCCTTGTGTCGCCCTTACGCCACCATCCGCTCACAGCAACGGGAAAAGGGGATGGCGGTGTACGAACTCAGCGACTGGCAGCAACGGGCGCAGCAGCAACGCTTCATCGACCGCGCGATCATCGGCGGTCGCCAGGTCGGCGCGCAGTCGGGGGCCACCTTCGCCTCGATCAATCCGGCCACCGGCGCGCTGCTGGCCAATGTCGCCGCCTGCGATGCCGCCGATGTCGACCTCGCGGTAAGCGCCGCGCGGCGCTCCTTCGAGGCCGGCGTCTGGTCGCAGCGCTCGCCGGCCGAGCGCAAGCAGGTGCTGCTCAAGCTGGCCGAGCTGATCCTCGTTCATCGTGACGAACTGGCGCTGCTCGACTCGCTGAACATGGGCAAGCCGGTGATGGATGCCTGGAACATCGACGTGCCCGGCGCCGCCGGCGTGTTCCGCTGGTACGCCGAAAGCCTCGACAAGCTCTACGACGAAGTCGCGCCGAGCGCGCGCAACGTGCTCGCCACCATCACCCGCGAAGCGCTGGGCGTGGTCGCTGCCGTGGTGCCGTGGAATTTCCCGCTGGACATGGCCGCCTGGAAGCTCGCCCCGGCGCTGGCCGCCGGCAACTCGGTGATCCTCAAGCCGGCCGAGCAATCGCCCTTCTCCGCCCTGCGCCTGGCCGAACTCGCCCTGGAAGCAGGCATCCCGGAAGGCGTGCTCAACGTCGTCACCGGCCTCGGCGAAACCGCCGGCAAGGCGCTGGGCCGGCACATGGACGTCGACTGCCTGGCCTTCACCGGCTCCACCGAAGTGGGCAAGTACTTCATGGGCTACTCGGCGCAATCCAACCTCAAGCAGGTCTGGCTGGAATGCGGCGGCAAGAGTGCCAACCTGGTGTTCGCCGACTGCCAGGACCTGGACCTGGCCGCCGAGAAGGCCGCCTTCGGCATCTTCTTCAACCAGGGCGAAGTCTGCTCGGCCAACTCGCGACTGTTGGTGGAACGCTCGATCCACGACGAATTCGTCGAACGCGTGCTGAGCAAGGCCCGCGACTGGCAACCCGGAGATCCGCTGGACCCGGCCAGCCGCGCCGGCGCCATCGTCGAGCAGCGGCAGACCGCGCGGATCATGGAATTCATCGACAGCGCGAGGAACGAAGGCGCGCATCTTGCGTGTGGCGGAAGGCAGCTGAGTTTCAACGGCTCGGACAACTTCATCGAACCGACCCTGTTCACCGGGGTGACGCCGGACAGCCGCCTGGCCCGCGAGGAAGTGTTCGGCCCGGTGCTGGCGGTGACGCCCTTCGACAGCGAAGAGCAGGCCGTGCAACTGGCCAACGACAGCGTCTACGGCCTCGCCGCCTCGCTGTGGAGCGACGACCTCAACCGCGCCCACCGCGTGGCGCGCCGCCTCAGGGTCGGCACGGTGTCGGTGAACACCGTCGATGCGCTGGACGTCAGCACGCCCTTCGGCGGGGGCAAGCAGTCGGGCTTCGGCCGTGACCTGTCGCTGCACTCGTTCGACAAGTACACCCAACTGAAAACCACCTGGTTCCAACTGCGTCCGTAGGGTGCGCCATGCGCACCGGATGGTGCTCCGGTTGTAGGGTGCGCTGCGCGCACCAGACGAGTCGATCAAATTATTAACGGTGCGCACGACGCACCCTGCACGCCACGGGCGGAGACCTTGCGATGACTGCCAAGCACACGACGAAGGAATACCAGGCCCTGGATGCCGCGCACCACATCCATGCCTTCCTCGATCAGAAGGCGCTCAACGCGCAGGGTGCGCTGGTGATCGCCAAAGGCCAGGGCCTGAACCTGTGGGACAACGACGGCAAGCGCTACCTGGACGGCATGTCCGGCCTCTGGTGCACCGCGCTGGGCTACGGGCGCGCCGACCTGAACGCCGCGGCGACGCGCCAGCTGGAGGAACTGCCGTACTACAACCTGTTCTTCCACACCACCCATCCGCGGGTGATCGAGCTCTCCGAACTGCTGTTCAGCCTGCTGCCGGCGCATTACAGCCACGCGATCTACACCAACTCCGGCTCGGAGGCCAACGAGGTGCTGATCCGCAGCGTGCGGCGCTACTGGCAGATCCTCGGCCAGCCGCGGAAGAAGGTGATGATCGGCCGCTGGAACGGCTACCACGGCTCCACGCTGGGCAGCACCGCGCTCGGTGGCATGGGCTTCATGCACGAGATGGGCGGCATGCTGCCGGACTTCGCCCACATCGGCGAGCCGTACTGGTTCGCCGAGGGCGGCGATCTTTCCGAAGAGGCGTTCGGCCTCAAGGCCGCGCGTGAGCTGGAAGCGAAGATTCTCGAACTGGGCGCGGAGAACGTCGCCGCCTTCGTCGCCGAACCCTTCCAGGGCGCCGGCGGCATGATCTTCCCGCCCGCCAGCTACTGGGCGGAAATCCAGCGCATCTGCCGCCAGTACGACGTACTACTGTGCGCCGACGAAGTGATCGGCGGCTTCGGCCGCACCGGCGAGTGGTTCGCCCACCAGCATTTCGGTTTCCAGCCGGACACCCTGACCATCGCCAAGGGCCTCACCTCCGGCTACATCCCCATGGGCGGCCTGGTGTTCAGCGCGCGCATGGCCGAGGTGCTGGTGCAACAGGGCGGCGTGTTCGCCCACGGCCTGACCTATTCCGGGCACCCGGTGGCCGCCGCGGTGGCCATCGCCAACCTCACCGCGCTGCGCGACGAGAAGATCGTCGAGACGGTGAAGAACGACACCGGCCCGTACCTGCAGAACCTGCTGCGCGACACCTTCGCCGCGCACCCGCTGATCGGCGAAGTGCAAGGCGCCGGGCTGGTCGCCGCGTTGCAGTTCACCGAGGACAAGGCCACGCGCAAACGCTTCGCCAACGAGAACGACATCGCCTGGCACTGCCGCACCGTCGGCTTCGACGAAGGCCTGATCATCCGCTCGACGCTGGGCCGGATGATCATGGCGCCGGCGCTGGTCGCCAGCCACGCCGAACTGGACGAACTGGTGGAGAAGACCCGGCGCGCGGTGGATCGCACCGCGAAGGAGCTGGGTTTGCTCTGAGATGCCCTCGGTGCGCACGGCGCACCCTACGGCCATGCAGCCGTTGGGGCGCCGCGCACTGAAACACTGGACCAACGCTGCACCGCCGAACATGAACCCCACCCGTCAGAGGTGGGGTCACGGAACCCCTGGGCCACTGGCCACCCCCTGCCCCGACCTCGAAAGCCAACCGTCTGTGGGAGTTTTTCATGCACAAGTCCTTGCTCAAGCGCACCTCGCTGTCCCTCGCTACCCTGGCACTGGCCATGGGTGTCGCCACCGGCGCCCAGGCCGGCAAGCTGTCCATCGGCCACACCACCTGGGTCGGCTACGGCACCCTGTACCTGGCCCGCGACCTCGGCTACTTCAAGGACGCCGGCCTCGACGTGGAGCTGACCACCATCGAGGAAGCCTCGATGTACATGGCCGCCCAGGCGTCGGGGAAACTCACCGGCTCGGCGTCCACCATCGACGAGATCCTCAAGTACCGCTCCAAGGACTTCTGCTTCAAGGCGGTGGTCGCGCTGGACGAATCCCACGGCGGCGACGGCATCGTGGTGAGCAAGGACATCACCGACATCAAGGGCCTGAAGGGCAAGTCGGTGGCGGTCAACGAGGGCTCGGTGTCGCAGTTCTGGCTGTCCTACCTGCTGAAGAACGCCGGCATGAGCATGGCCGACGTCGAAGTGCAGAACATGACCGCCGATGACGCCGCCTCCGCCTTCATCGCCGGCCGCGTGCCGGCCGCCGTGACCTGGGAACCGAACCTGACCATGGTCAAGCAGAAAGGCGCCGGCAACGTGCTGGTCGACAGCAGCAGCACGCCCGGCGTGATCGTCGACGTGGTGGCGCTGGATTGCGGCGTGATCGAGAAACAGCCGGAAGACGTCAAGGCGCTGGTGGCCGGCGTGCTGAAGGCGGTCGAGTACACCAAGACCCATCCGAAGGAAGCCTACGAAATCATGGCCAAGGGCGTCGGCGGCTACCTGTCGAAACCCGAGGACCTGGCCGAAGCCGCGAAGGGCGTGAAGTTTCTCGACGCAGCGGATAACCAGAAGCTGCTCGGCGTGCCCGGCAAGGCCGGCGACATCGCCGGCATCATCAGCCTGGCCAACGAGACCTGGAGCAGCCTGCAGGGCAAGCCGTACGACGTGAAGTACGAAGACCTGGTCGACACCTCCTTCGTCACGCCGTAAGTGCTCTGCTCCCCTCTCCCACGTGTGGGAGAGGGGCCGGGGTAGAGGGTTGGAAACATGCGCATGAAGGTGTCCACCCCTCTCCCTAGCCCTCTCCCCAAGGGGGAGAGGGGACTGACGGTGGTCACCTGCCGTTTTCCGTGCGTCTTCCAAATATCCGCAACACGAGGTGGTTCATGGCCACGCAAAAATCCTGGTTGCAGCGCTGCCTGACACCCAAAGTCGAACTGCCGGGCAAGCTCGTGCTCGGCGCCGGCAGCCTCTGCTGGCTGCTGGTCTTCGGCCTGTGGGCCGGGTTTTCCTATGGCGGCGTGGTGCCGTCGATGTTTCTGCCGACGCCGGGCGACGTGCTCGCCGCCGGCGCCCGCCTGGCCGGCGACGGCACGCTGAGCAAGCACGTGCTGGCCAGCCTGGAAGTGGTGCTGATCGGCTTCGTCGTGTCGTCGCTGGTGTCGGTACCGCTCGGCCTGCTGATGGGCAGCTTCCGCATCGTCCAGGCGTTCCTCGAACCCCTGGTCAACTTCATCCGCTACCTGCCGGTGACCTCCTTCGTGCCGCTGTTCATCCTGTGGATCGGCATCGGCCTGGAGCAGCGCGTGGCGGTGATCATCTTCGGCGTGTTCTTCCAGCAACTGGTGATGATCGCCGACGTCTCCAAGGGCGTGCAGAAAGACCTGATCAACGCCAGCTACACCCTCGGCGCCAGCCGCCGCGACGTGGTCCTGCACGTGCTCGGCCCGGCTTCGCTGCCGGGCATTCTCGACACCCTGCGGGTGACAATGGGCTGGGCCTGGACCTACCTGGTGGTGGCCGAGCTGGTCGCCGCCTCGAGCGGCCTGGGCTACATCAGCCTCAAGGCCATGCGTGGTTTCCAGGTCGACGTGATCTTCCTCGCCATCGCCATCATCGGCCTGCTCGGGCTGATTACCGATCAACTGTTCCGTCTGCTTCGACTGAGGATTGCCGCATGGGCGCAGTAGCCAAGAAACCCTACATCATGCCGCCGCTCAGCGAGTACGCCGAGGTCGCCGCGCGCCTGCGGGTGGACAACGTCAGCCTGCGCTACCAGTCGCCGAAGGGGGAAACCTTCACCGCCCTGGACCGCGTCTCCTTCGAGGTGCCGGACCGGCAATTCGCGGTGATCGTCGGCCCCTCCGGCTGCGGCAAGTCGAGCCTGCTCTACCTCACCGCCGGCCTCAACGAACCCACCGAGGGCGACATCTACGTCGGCGGCCAGAAGGTCGAGGGCCCCGGCGCCGACCGCGGCATGGTGTTCCAGGGCTACACGCTGTTCCCCTGGCTGACGGTTCGGCAGAACATCGAGTTCGGCCTCAAGCGTCGCGGCCTGCCGCAGGACGAAATCCGCACCATCGTCGAGTTCTATCTGGGCGAGGTCGGCCTGGCCAAGTTCGCCGAGCATTATCCCAAACAGCTCTCCGGCGGCATGATGCAGCGCGTCGCCATCGCCCGCGCGCTGGCCAACGACCCGCAGATCCTGCTGATGGACGAACCCTTCGGCGCCCTCGACAGCCAGACCCGCCTGCAGATGCAGCAACTGCTGCTGCAGGTGTGGGGCAACAGCAAGAAGACCGTGGTGTTCGTCACCCACGACATCGACGAGGCGATCCTGCTCGCCGACCGCATCTACGTGATGGGTGCGCGCCCCGGCCGGATCAAGGAAATCCTCGAGGTGCCGATCGAGCGCCCGCGCAGCCTGGACGTGGTCATGGAGCCGGAGTTCATCCGCATGAAACGGCACATCCTCGGCCTGCTGCACGACGACCTGGAAGAGGTGCACTGAGCGCCTTGCGTAGGGTGCGCCATGCGCACCAATCCCACCCTTGCAAACCGGTGCGCACGGCGCACCCTATGGCTCCTCGAGGCTTGCATGACCGAACCCACCTATGACTACCTGATCGTCGGCGCCGGCTCCGCCGGCTGCGTGCTGGCCAACCGCCTGAGCGCCGACCCGGGCGTGCGCGTGTGCCTGATCGAGGCCGGCGGCAGCGACGCCAGCCCAAGGGTGCAGACGCCGGCCGGCACCATCACCCTGTACAAGAGCAAGATCTTCAGCTGGAACTACTTCTCCGCACCGCAGAAGAACCTCGCCGGACGCAGCCTGCACACCCCGCGCGGCAAGGCGCTGGGCGGCTCCAGCGCGATGAACAGCATGATCTACATCCGTGGCGACGCCAGCGACTACGACCGCTGGGAAAGCGCCGGCTGCCCCGGCTGGGGCTGGCAGGACGTGCTGCCGTGGTTCAAGCGCTCCGAAGGCAACCGCCTCGGCCAGTCGCCGCTCTACCACGGCACCCAGGGCGAACTGCTGGTGGACCGCCCGCGTGACCCCAACCCACTGTCGGACATCTACATCCGCGCCGGCGAGCGCCTCGGCCTGCGCCGCAACGACGACTTCAACGGCGGCACGCTCGAAGGCGTCGGCCTGTACAACGTCACGCAGAATGACGCCAAGCGCCTTTCCAGCTACCGCGCCTTCGTCCACCCGGTCCTCGAGCGGCCGAACCTCAGCGTGCTTACCGGCTGCCAGGTCGGCCGGCTGATCCTCGACGGCAACCGCGTCAGCGGCGTGGAACTGCAGCAGGACGGCCAGTGGCGCACCCTGCACTGCAGCCGCGAAACCATCCTCTGCGCCGGAGCCCTGGGTTCGCCGCATATCCTGCTGAATTCCGGCATCGGCCCGAAGGACGAACTGGAAGCCGCCGGCGTGGCCTGCAAGGTCGACCTGCCCGGTGTCGGCAAGAACCTCCAGGACCACATCGACGGCCTGGTCACGGTGCGCTCGAAGAGCCCGTTGTCGCTCGGCTTCTCCCTCGGCGCGCTGCCCAAGATCCTGGCCGCACCGTTCAAGTACCTGGCGCGCAAGACCGGCTGGCTGACCACCAACTACGTCGAGGCCGGCGGCTTCGCCCGCACCCCGCTGTCGGACACCCTGCCCGACGTGCAGATGCACTTCGTGCCCGGCTACCGCAGCCACCGCGGACGGCTGTTCGAGTGGGGCCATGGCTACGCCATCCACACCTGCGTGCTGCGCCCGAAAAGCATCGGCGAAGTGCGCCTGGGCGCCGGCCGCAGCCTGGAGATCGACTTCAACTTCCTCGCCGATCCCGAGGACGCCAAGGTACTGGTCGAAGGCGTGAAACTCGCCCGGCGCATCCTCGCCCAGCCGGAGTTCGACGGCCTGCGCGGCGCCGAGATGCTTCCCGGCCCGCAGGTGCAGAGCGACGAGCAACTGCTGGCGCACCTGCGCGACTACGCCGCCACCGTGTTCCACCCGGTCGGCACCTGCAAGATGGGCAGCGACGCCATGGCGGTGGTCGACCCGTACCTGAAGGTGCGCGGCGTGGACAACCTGCGGGTCGCCGATGCCTCGATCATGCCGACGCTGATCAGCGGCAACACCAACGCGCCATGCATCATGATCGGCGAGCGCGCGGCGGACTTCATCGCCAACCGGCGCTGACGCGCGGCGCCCGCGCGGGTGATTTCAACTTCGAAGCCATCAAATCAACAAAGTTGACTTGATGACCGGGCGGCGTATAGCTTATCGGCATCCATCCCGCCGCGCGGGATACGTCGATGAGGACAGCGCAGCATGATCGAAGCGGAAATCTCCGGCCTGCAGGCCTTGCGTGCATTGATTCGCGGGGAGCTTCCGGCTCCCTCCATCGGGCAGACCATGGGCGTCACGGCCGTCGCGGTGGAGCCGGGGCGGATCACCCTGGAGGCGCGGCCCGACGGCCGTCATCTCAACCCGGCGGGCGCGGTGCATGGCGGTTTCGCCGCCACCTGCCTGGACGGCGCCGCGGCGCTCGCGCTGTTCTCCACGCTGGAGGCGACCACCGCCCACTCCACCGTGGACCTCAACGTCAAATACCTGCGCCCGCTGACGGCGGGCGAAACCTATCGGGTGGAAGGCTGGCTGGTGGAACGCACGCGCAGCCTGGCGATCTGCGATGCCCACGTGCTCGATGGCGCCGGCAAGCTCTGCGCCAAGGGCACCACCACCTTCATGATCAAGGGGTGAGCCGATGCAGGAACTCAGGGTTCTCGGCGCCGGCCGCCTTGCCTGGGTGGACGCGCCCTCGCCCCGCCTTTCCGGACCGGGCAGCGCGCTGGTCCGGCCCATCGCCTCGGCCTCCTGTGACCTCGACCGGCGCCTGATCGCCGGCGTCACGCCCTTCAAGCCGCCCTTCGCCCTCGGCCATGAATGCGTCGCCGAAGTGCTCGAAGTGGGCGACGAGGTGACGAGCGTGCGCCGCGGCGACCTGGTTTCGGTGCCCTGGAAGATCGCCTGCGGGCAGTGCCGGCAATGCCTCGCCGGCCGTGCCACGGCCTGCACCGCGGTGCCTCGCCACGCGGCCTACGGCGTACCCGCGGGCGGCCACTGGGGCGGGTTGTTCTCGGAGGTGGTGGAGGTTCCCTTCGCCGACGCGATGCTGGTGCCGCTGCCTCCGGGATTGAATCCGCTGGCGGTCGCCAGTGCCAGCGACAACCTGACCGATGCCTGGGTCGCCGCCAGCCGGCCGATCGCGGTGCGCGACGAGGCGCGCGTGCTGGTGGTGGGCGGAACGGAAAGCCTCGGCGTACTGGCGGTGCAGATGGCCGTCGCGGCGGGCGCCGGCAGCGTCGACTACCTGGACGACAGCGACTACCGACGCGCGCTGGCGCTGCGCAGCGGGGCCAACGTCGAACCGGGGGAAACCCTCGACGAAGGCTACGACGTGGTGATTTCAGCCACCCGCGATCCGCAGGCGCTGCACCGCGGGCTGCTCGCCCTGGCGCCCGGCGGGCATTGCTCGTGCATCGGGATCATCTTCGAGGACCCGAAGATTCCGCTGTTCGGCATGTACCTGCGCGACGTCACCCTGTCGGTAGGGGTGTGCAACGTGCGCCCGCACATTCCCACGGTGTTCGACCTGGTCGGCAGCGGGCGCTGCGACCCGCTGCTGGTCAGCCCGACGGTGGTCTCCTGCGAGGACGCCCCCGAAGCGCTGGTCGCGCCGCAGGCCAAGTGCATCGTGGTGCGCGAGCGGATCACCTAAGCCGCTCAGTTCAGGCGTTCGGCGAGCGCGCGCATCACTGCGTCCCAGGCGTCGCGGCCCGCCGCGTCGGTGGCGGTGAACGCCTCGCGCAGGGCGCTCCGCTCCAGCTCCGACGCCTGTCGCTCCACGGCCTCGCCGCTGTCGCTGAGAACCAGCAGCTTGAAGCGGTGACGCCCCGCCTGGCGCGTGTAGCCGACCAGCTCGCGCTCGAACAGATGGGTCAGCGGCCGGTGCAGCGCCTGCTTGCTGACACCCAAGGTGGCGGCCAGGTCGCCGACGTTGATCTCCTCGGAACGCGCGATGACATAGAGGATGCGGTGATGCACCCGCGACAGTCCAAGGGTGGCGAGAAACCGGTCCGCGTCCACCGTCAGCCCGCGGAAACCGAAGTGCAGCAGCTCCAGGGAAGGGTCGAGCGGGTCCAGCGGCTGCATGCGCACCGAGGCGACATTGATTTTCCTGTCCATGACCATGAGGCATTCACCCAGCTAAAGTGCCACGGAGCCTAAGCCTCCCCCACCTCCGGAACAACCCGGACAACGCCAACAGGACCTTGCCATGCAACTCATCCATGCCGCCGCCTCGCCATTCGCCCGGAAAGTCCGGGTAGTGGCCAGCGAAACCGGGCTACTGCAACGCATCGAGCTGATCGATACGGCCGTGCTGCCGACCACCCTCAACGAGCGGGTCAACCGCTTCAATCCGCTGGGCAAGATTCCGGTGCTGCTCACCGACGACGGCGAGGCACTGTTCGACAGCCGGGTGATCTGCGAATACCTCGACAGCCTGCACGACGGCGCGCCGCTGTACCCCGCAGAACCCGCCACGCGCTGGCGAACCCTGCGCCTGGCGGCGCTGGCCGACGGCCTGATGGAGGCGGCGCTGCTGGTGCGCTACGAGCGCGCGGTGCGCCCGGCCGAGCGGCAGTGGGACGACTGGGCCGAAGGCCAGTTGGGCAAGATCGGTCGCGCCCTGGCGGTGCTGGAGGAACACGCTGGTGAACTGCAGGGTCCGCCGGACATCGCGCAGATCGGCGTGGCCTGCGCCCTGGGGTATCTGGATTTTCGCTTCGGCGATCTGGCCTGGAGAGACGCCTCGCCCCGGCTCGCGGCCTTCCAGGAGGCGTTCGCCGCGCGGGAGTCGATGATCGGCACCCGCCCGGCGTAAGCGCTGCGCAGGCGGCGACCCGCGCGGCGCCGGGTCAGTACGGGCTGGCGGTAGGCCGCACGATCAGCTCGCTGACGTCCACGTCCGCCGGCTGCTCGACGGCGTAGGCGATGGCGCGGGCAATGGCCGACGCCGGGATCGCGATCTTGCGGAACTCGCGCATCTCGGCGCGTCCGCCCTCGTCGGAAATGCTGTCGGCCAGCTCCGACTCGGTCACCCCCGGCGCGATCACGGCGACCCGCACGTCGCCGCCGACTTCCTGGCGCAAGCCTTCGGACAGCGCGCGGACGGCATATTTGGTCGCGCAGTAGACCGCCGCCGTCGGGCTGACCGCGTAGGCGCCGATCGAAGCGATGTTGATGATCTGGCCCGAACGCCGCTGCTGCATGGATGGCAGGACCGCCGCGATGCCGTGCAGCACGCCGCGGATGTTCACGTCGATCATGCGGTTCCATTCCTCGATCTTCAGCGCGTCGAGCCGGGAAAGCGGCATCACCCCGGCATTGTTCACCAGCACGTCGACGCGCCCGTGCAGCTCCAGCGCGAAGTCGGCGAAGGCCTGCACGTCCTCCATACGTGTGACATCCAGCGAACGGACCTCGGCGCTGCCGCCCGCCGCGCGGATTTCATCGGCGATGACCTGCAGGCGCTGCGTGCGCCGCGCGCCGAGGACGACCCTGGCGCCCTGGCTGGCCAGCAGCCGCGCGGTGGCTTCGCCGATACCGCTGCTGGCGCCGGTGATGAGGACGACTTTTTCCTGATGGCTGTGCATGGCTGATTCCTCGCTCGATTCGGAATTCCCGCCGAAGCGGGACTGAGATCGAGGGTAAGGGCCAGGGCGATGCGGGGTTATCCGATTCCTGCCGGTTGCTTGCACGATCCTGCGGTGGCCGAGGCGACGGTACGTAGCACGTCGCCTGGTTCGAATCACCGAAGGCCGAAACGGTTGCCGGTCACGCCTGGTCGCTTCCACCCAGCCGCGCGGTGACGGCGGTCAGGTCGCGGGACAAGCCGTGCAACTCGTTGGCGGCATGCTCGGTACGCTGCACGTTCTGCTGGTTGGAGCTGGCGATGGAGGTGATCTCGGTGAGGTTGCGCGAGATGTCCTCGGCCACCGAGGTCTGCTCTTCGGCGGCCGTCGCGATCTGCCGGTTCATGTCGCGGATCGACTCCACCGCCTCGGTGATGGAACGCAGCATCGCTCCGGTATTGGTCACCTGCTCGACACCGCTCTCCGTCCGCGCCTGGCCGTCCTCGATGGCACGCACCGCGTTCACCGCACCGGTCTGCACGGTGTCGATGATCTGGTGGATCTCGGCCGTCGACTCCGAGGTTCGTTGCGCCAGCGTCCTTACCTCGTCGGCGACCACGGCGAAGCCACGGCCTGCATCTCCGGCACGCGCGGCTTCGATGGCAGCGTTGAGGGCCAGCAGATTGGTCTGCTCGGCGATGCCGCGAATCACCTCCAGCACCTTGCTGATACGACCGCTGTCGTTTTCCAGCTGGCGAACGACATCGGCGGTTCTGGCGATGTCGTTGCGGATCTGGGTGATCGTCTGGATGGTCAGCTGCATCGCGCCTTCGCCGTCCTGGGCCGAATTGTCGGCCCGGTCGGCGGCCTGCGCCGCCTCGGCAGCGTGGCGCGCCACTTCCTGGGCGGTCGCCGACATCTCGTGCATGGCCGTAGCGACCTGATCGGTGCGATCGAACTGCTCGCGGGTTCCCTGGGCCATCAGCGCGGCAATGGCGTTCAGCTCGCCGCTGGCGCTGTCCAGCGCACGGGTACTGAGTTTCAACTTGTGGAAGGTATCGGCGAGGAAGTCCCGCAGGGTATTGGCCGCCACGGCGAGGTGGCCGAGTTCGTCCCGGCGCTCGACGGAAACCCGCTCGCCGAAATTGCCCTTGCTCAGTTGTGCGATGTGCGCGATCAGCTGGCGAATCGGCGTGATCAGGCTGTGGTTCACCAGCCAGATGCTGAACAGGCCGACGAGCACGCTCGACAGCACCATGAACAGTGCGCCCAGGCTGATGGTGCGGTCGGCCGCCACACCGATGTCCAGCGAATGCCTGTCGCTCTCCGTCTTCAGGCCCGCCGCCAGTGCGCTCATCTGTTCGCTGGCGGCCCGGTCCACGCCCTTTACCGACGCATCGCCGGCGACGGGATCGGCGCCGGAAGCGATGAACGCCTCCAGGCCCTTGCGGTAGGACTGGCCCATGCTCTGGTGCTCGCGGCGCAGTGTGTCGAGCTGCCCAACAAGCGCGGGATCGTCGCCAACCACGGCGGGCAGCTCAGAGAGTATTTTCTGTACCTTGGCTTCCTGCGCGACGAACTGGTCCCAGTACTTGGTCCGCGCCGCATCGTCCTTGCCACGCAACAGCACGTTCTTCCACTCCTGCACCTGGGTCTTGAACTCCAGATTCGCCTGGTCCATCAGTTGGGTGGCGCGAAGGGGACCCTGGATCAGCCCCTGGTAGGCCTGCAGCTTGTCTGAAAGGACGTGGAAGCTGACCAGCGCGATCACCAGGATCAACGCCAGGCTGCCGCTCAGCAGGGTGAGAATCTGCGCACGCAGGGAGGTACGTAGGGACATGGAAGAAGCCTCTCGGGAACGGGGAGTCGTGACCACCTCCCTGTAGTCGGCGCGTGATGGAACGCGCCATGCCTGAGGTACTCGGCCGAACGAGGGCGAATCTTTAGGCGCTGCCGCCGGTTTCCGACGAGCGCCTGAGGGCGGAAGGCAGAAAGGTTGCCCGTGCGTCGTCCCGGCTGCAGCTCCGGTGCAGGCGAGGCGACGCGCGGGCTGAGGGCCACCCGTCAGTACTTGCCGATGGCGTTGAAGAACCAGCCCTGGCTGCGGTACGACAGGTCGGTGAGGTCGTCGCTGAAGTCGCTGAAGTTGTAGCCGACGCCCGCCTTGAAGTGGTTGCCGAAGTGCCGGTAGACGCCCACCAGCGCGCCGACGCGGCTGTCCTTGGCAGCGAACTCGTCGCGCCGGCGGACTTCGGCCATCAGGTCCCACTTGCGCACCACGTGCCAGTCCACCCGCGCGGCGATCAGCTGCCCGCGGCTGTCGAACCAGTCCGCCGAACTGTCGCGGCTCATGCGCAGCTCGCTCAGGCGATAGGCGTACTTGCCGCCGACGCTCCAGCGCTCGTTCAGGTCGTAGATGCCGTCGATGGCGAAGACGTGGCTGCGCTGGGCGTAGTCGACGTTGGTGCCGGTGGCGGTGGACACCTGGTCCGGCGGCGGCAGGTCCGCCAGGTAGGTGTACTTGGTCAGCAGGTTCAGCTTGTCGTTGAGCACCGGACGGTAGGCGTAGCCCAGCGAGGCCTCGACGAAGTTGCCGTCGTAGTAGTCGCCGCGGTCGGAGTCGCCAACGGAGAAATCCAGCTTGCCGATGAAGCGCCAGTCCGGATTGACCTTGTAGCTGAGGTTGTTGCGCATCAGCCACACGCTGAGGTCCTGCACCTGGCTGTGGTCCTCGCGGTACTCCAGGCGGCTGGCGTAGCGCAGGTCGCCGTTGCTGTAGCCGACCTTGCCGCCGAAGGCGCGGCGCTTGAGCTCGTACTCGGTCTCGGCGTTGAAGGTGCCGAACTCGGTGGTCAGGCCGTAGCTCCAGTGATCGTCCGGAGCGAAGTCCAGGCCGTAGCCCTGGATCAGCCCGGCCTGATCGCCGCGCTGCACGCGCTGCTCGGCATACACACTGGTGGTGTCGGTCCAGCGCGAACGGGCGCCGGAAACGAACTGCCCCACGCGACCTTCGCCGCCACCCAGGCCGCTGCGGCTACCGAAGCCGTCGTCGGTGCGGTCGCTGTCCAGCTGGTAGTTGAAGTACAGATTGGTGCGATCCGAGGCGTCGTAGTTGACTCCGGCCTTGGCGCCGAGGCCCAGGTTGCCGCTGGACAGCTCGCCGTTCAGCGCGGTGCGCTCGTTGAGGCGGTAGTCGCCGCCGACGCCGACGCGGTTGTTGGCGCTGCGCTCGCCGGTGCGGCTCAGCGTGCCCTGGGTGAAGCCGTACAGCGACCAGTCTTCCTCGGCGTGGTAGAGCGCCTGGACCACCGCGTCGTTGCGCTCGCCTTCGTCGTAGGCGCCGCTGTAGAGGCCGTCGTAACCGTTGAGGTAGGACGAGCTGCCGTTGCTGCGCCGGTCGTTGCGCAGGCCGCCGCTCAGGCGCCAGGCGTCGCTGAGGTCGTAGGCCAGTTGCGCTTCGGCGGAACGCCGCGAGCGGCTGCCCTTCTCCTCGGTCTCGTCGGCCTTCACGGTCAGCTCGGTCTTCTCGCCCAGCGGGGCGGTGTAGCTGCCGCCGACCTGGTTGGCGGCGAGGTCCGACAGGCGTCCGGGCGCGGAGAAGCCGGCGTCGCGCTTCTCGTAGTAGAAGGTGCCCTTGCCTTCGCCGTCTTCCACCAGGTCCTTGAGGTCGAAGGCGGTTTCCACGCGGTTGGCGCGGGCCGCCGAATCGCTGCCCGCCTCGGCGCTGTCGAAACCGAAGCCGCCGTCGTAGGAGAAGCGCTGGTCGAGGCTGTCGCCCTTGCTCTGCGCCGACTCGACCTTCAGCCAGGTGCCTTCGCTCTGCCGCAGCAGCAGGTCGCCGCCGCCGAGGGTCTGGTCCTCGCGGCCGGTCTGCTCCTGCATGCTGCCGGTCACGCCGACCCTGACCTTATCGTTGACCCAGTAGGAAGTGCGCCCGCCGTAGGCCATGTCGTCGAGCTTGTCGAGCCCCGGCGAGTATTCGTAGCCAACCACCAGGAACGCCGGGTTGCCGGACAGGCTGCCGCCGGAGCGGATCAGCAGGCTGCCGTCGGCGCTGGCCGAGAGCGGCTGGCTGAGGATGACGCGGCCCTGCAGGGCGTTGATCTCGTAGTCGATCCCGGCGACCAGGTCCTGGGCATAGAGCACCTGCCCGGAGTCCGGATCGCGCACTTCGATGCGCACGCGCTCGCTGCCTTCGGTGATGTCCTGATGACGCAGGTAGTACAGCGAACCGCCGGTGCCGCGGAAATCCTCGCGCGCCGACGCGGTGCCCGGCTCGGCGGCGAAGCCTTCCACCTGCAGACGGCGCTCGCCGAAGCCGGTGAACTCGTCGCTGCGGTAGCGCACCTGGCCGCCGTACAGGCTGCGGTCGATCTGGGTCAGCTCGGTATCGCGGATCTGCTCGCGGAAGTTGCCCCACATGGCGTGGGATTTCTCGTCCTCGACCTTGGCGTAGAACTTGCCCCGCGTCGGCGCATCCTCGACCAGCGTCGAGTCGTCGCCGAAGGTCGCCCAGCCCTTGTCCGAGTCGGAGTCCAGGCGGCGCAGGAACTCGCGCGGGTCCTTGTCGTTGAAGTTGCTGAACAGGCTGTCCACGGCCTCCTCGCCGGTATCGACGCTGCCGGTGACGGTGTACTTACCGTCGATCTTGCCCTTGGTGTAGAACGCCAGGCGGCCGTCGGCGTAGAGCTTGTCGTCGTAGTAACGGTCTTCCTGGGTGACCAGGCGCGCCGGGCCGCTGGTGTTCTGCTGGCCGACGGTGAAGTCGGCGATGGCCACGGTGAACCAGTCGTTCTGCGGCAGGCGCAGGTCGCGACGGTAGATGCGCCCCTTGCCGTCATCGTCGAGCACCGCGACTTCCACGGTGTGCACGCCGCGCGGAATGATCTGCGCCGCGGCGAACTTGCCCTGGTTGTCCACCGGCACCGGACGGCCCATGACGAAGACGTGCTGGCCGTCCTTGACCTGCTTGCCGTTGATGGTGACGGTGCCGCCGGCCACCGGAATGGCATGGCGTTGCAGGCGATTGCCGCCGTAGCCGGCGAGCAGGTCGGCGGCGACTTCCGCCTCCGGCTCCTCGGCCAGCTTGCCGCGCGCCACGCTGAGCGCCTGCGGGCTGGTTTCGTCGTAGCGGCCCTGCTCGTCGTACACGCGCAGCTGGTAATAGATGCGCTCGGGCAGACCGGCCGTGGGCGTCCAGTCGGCCTTCAGCTCGGGATCGAGCGGCAGCGTCTGCAGCAGCTCGGGCGCGCCGAACAGGCGCTTGCGCCCGAGGATGCGCACCTCGGCGCGCTTGATCCAGTGCAGGTAGTTGCTGTAGCCGCTGAACTGCTGGACCTCGCCGATCCGCGCCACGCGGGCGCCGGAAACGACGTTCAGGCGCGGCTGGGTGGAGAGGTTGTCGAAACGCACCTGCAGCAGGTCCTTGGCCAGCTCGACGTCGACGCAGCGTTGCGCGTCCGCGCTGCCCGCCTCGCCGTTGTTCAGCGGCGCGCCGTCGACGCTGATCATGAACGGCAGCACGTTCTGCAGCGGAACGTTGCCCGGCGCGCACTGCTCGGCCTTGGCCGGGGTGACGACCACCGCTTCGTCGTACCAGATTTCCACTTCGACGCGACGGTTCAGCGCCCAGTCGCGCTCGTCGTCGCCGCGCGCCAGCGGCTCGTCCGGGCCGCGGCTGGCGAACTGCAGTTGCTCGGTCTTCAGGCCGAGGCGCTGGCGGAACAGCTCGCCGACCTCCTTGGCGCGCTGCAGGCCCAGGCCATAGTTGTCCTGATAGATCGACTGGGTACGCTGCGACAGGTGCTGCGGATCGGTATGCCCGATCAGCCGCAGGCGCAGGTTGCGCTTGCCGGCCAGGCGCTTCATCAGCGTGTCCAGGGCGTCGCTGTCGCGCTCGGGAATGGCCGAGCGACCGGAGGCGAAACGCACCACCGGCAGCCCTTCGCGCAGCACCACCGACTCGACCTTCTCGTCGCCGACGTCCAGCAGTTGCTCGCGCTTGCCGAGGGCGCCGTCGAGTTCCCAGAGAATCAGGTGTTCGCGCGGCAGTTCGCGCTCGGCGTTCGCCGGCAGTGCCGGCAGCCCGCCCGGCGTGAACGGCCGGCGCTGCACCAGGGATTCGTCTTCCATCGCCCCACGCGGGCCTTGCAGGCCGCAGCCCTTGCCCACTTCACACTGTTCGGCGGCGATCGCCACGGCGACCGCCAGCGGGTTGAGGGCCAGTGCGGCGATGCCGCACGCCACCAGATTGCGCATGCTCATCGAATCACCTCCACACTGTCACCTGCCGGTACGATTTCTTCTTCCAGTTGCATGTCGTAACAACAGTCGTGTGGCTCCCACTGCTCCCTGATCCAGTCCCTCACATGGCCGATCCGGGCCCGCGCGTCCTCGACGCTGCCGTCCACCGGCAGGCGATAGGCGATGCGCAGGATCGAAGGCTCCGCGTACATCAGCGTCAGCACCTGGCCGAGCTGCGCCTGGTACTGCGCCGTCAGCTGGTTGTCCGCGCCGAAGGCCGCCGGGCTCAGGTCCAGGCGCACCACGCGGTGGATGCTGGCGCCGAAGTTGGCCTTGACCAGGCGACCCTGGGTCAGGCGCACCACGCGCGGGTTCTCGGTGGTGACGCGGTAACCGGACGGCAGCGTGCGTTCGTCGACCTTGAGGATGAAGTTGCTGCCGCGCATCTCGCTGGGCACGTCGGCGCAGGCGATGTGGTAGCGGCCGTACTCGTCGGTGGTCACCAGCCAGCCCTTGGGAGTCGCCAGGCGCACGCCGGGAATGCCGGGCTCGCCTTCGTCCTGGTAGCCGTTGCGGTTCTTGTCGTCGAAGACCTTGCCGATCAGGTCGCTGCAGTCGAAGGTCGGGTCCGCCACCACGCGCACGCTGGCGCTGGCGACGTTGGAAACCCGCGCATCGGCGACCATGTTGCTGGCCCAGGCCTGGTTGACGTACTCGTTGAAGCCGACGCCGGAGCCAACCACTAGGATCAGGCGGATGGTCACCAGTTGTCCGGCGTTCAGCGTGCGGTCCGGCCAGCGCAGCAGGCGGCCGTTGACCTGCGGTTCGGCGGGTACGCCGTCGATCTGCGCGGAACCCTTGACGTACTTGAAGCCCGGCGGGATCTGGTCCTCGAGGGCGATCGCCGCGAGGCTCGAAGCCAGGGTGTTGCGCGCGGTCAGGGTGTAGGGCACCAGCTCGCCACGGGTGACGTTGACCTTGGGCGTGGTCTTGGTCATGACGATGGCGCCGGCGAGGATCGGGTCGACCGGAATGTGGTTGTTGACCACGTCGGCCGAGCCGCCCGCGAAGCTGAAGCTCGCGTAGTACTGCGTGGTGTCGCTGCTGCCGGCGAGTCCGGCCGAGCTGGCCGGGCACAGCGCCGGGTCATGCGCGGTGATCGCGTCCAGCGGCGGCCGGTTGCTGTTCTGCACCAGCGCCGGGTCCGGGAAGGCACCCACCGCCAGGGTGGTGCGGCACACCGGGATCAGCGCCGAGGGCTGCTGCAGGTAACCCGATGGCGGCGTCACCACCAGGGTGTAGGTGCCAGCCGGCGCGCTGGGCAACAGCACGATCTGGTACAGGCCATCGCTGCCGGTGGCCTGCTCCAGCGCACCGCCGAGCACGTCGGCGGCGCTGAAGCCGGCCGGTCCTTCGATGCGCACCACCGCGCCGCGAACCGGCTCGCGGGTGATGGCGTCGTAGACCACACCGGCCGGGTCGATCGGCAGGCTCTGCTCCGGCGTGTGGCTGCCGGCGACCAGGGTCAGCTCGCTGAGGGTGCCGGTGGCGGTGCTCGCCCCTGCCGGGTTGCCGGCACCCATGGCGCCGTCGGTATACGCGGCGCCGCTTTCGTTGGGCACCGGGCGACCGTAGACGGTGCCGGTTTCCGGATGACGGAAGCGCACTTCGTAGCCGCTGTTGGGGATCACGTCGGAGAAGGCGTAATGGCCGTTGGCATCGCTCAGGGTGGAAGCCACCACGCTGCCGCCACGCACCAGCTCCACGGTCCAGCCGGGCATCAGGCTTTCACCCGGATCGCGCACGCGGTCGTGGTTGCTGTCGAACCAGACGCTGCCTTCCAGGCTGGTCAACGCGCGGCTGATGGTGGTCGGGTCCTCGGCGCGGTTGTTGCCGGTGTCGATGGACTGCTCGCTGCCGCCGGAGACCACGGCGACGTTGGTCAGGGTCACGTCGCCCAGGCCACCGTCGACGCTGACCGGCACGCTGATCGCGTTCGCCGCATCGCTGGCCGGGGTGTTCGCCGGGATCGCCGCATCGGTGGTGCAGCGGATCACCTGCCCGCTGACGGCGCAGCTCCAGCCGTTGCCGGTGGGCACGCCGGCGGCGGTCAGGCCGGCTGGCAGGGTATCGACCACGGTGACGGTGCCGCTGCTGGCACCCACGCCGAGGTTGCCGACGCGGATGACATAGACGCCGCGGCCGGCGGCGAGGAAGGTCGCCGGGTCGTGGGTCTTGCTGATCACCAGGTCGGGGGTCGGGATTTCGGCGAACCAGTTGTCCACCGAGAACAGCTGCCCGTCACCGCTCAGGTCGATGCCGGAGATGGCGCTGGGCGCGACGCTGACCGTGGTCGCCGTACCGCCGGCGCTGCCCGCGGTGGTCTTGCCGGGCAGCGTGCCTTCGGGCTGCTGCGGCTGGGTCAGGGTGTAGGTGCCGGCCGGCAGGCCGCTGAAGCTGAAGCTGCCGTCGGCGCCGGTGACCACGCTGCGCGGAGGCACCGGGTTGCCGTTGACGTCGGTGCCGCTCAGTTCGATGGTCTGGCCGGGCAATCCGTGGTCGTCGCCATAGGGCCGGCCATCGTCCTCGGGGTCGATGAACACCTGCCCGCTGAGGGTGCGGCCGTGGGGGATCTCGGCGAAATCGTTGCCGGTGGACGCCGTGGCCGGTGGCAGCACGATGCCGGCGATGGCGCTGGGCAGCGTGCCGACCGCGGTGGGCGTGCCGCCGGTGGTGCCGGCGAGGGTCTGGCCGTTGGCGGTGTTCTCCGGCTGGGTCGGCTCGGTCACCGTATAGGTGCCCGGCGCCAGGTCGGTGAAGCTGTAGTGGCCGGCGGCGTCGGTCACCAGGCTGCGCGGGGCGATCGCGTTGCCCTGCCAGTCGCTGCCGGTGAGGGTCAGGGTGACCCCGGACAGCGCCGGATCGCTGTTCTGGCGTACGCCGTCGTTGTTCTGGTCGGCGAATACCGTGCCGGAGAGGCTCGACGGCCGCACTTCGGGGAAGTCGTTGCCGATCGAACCGCTGACCTCGCCGTCGGCGTTCGCGCTCAGGTTGATCCCGGCGATCTGGCTGCTGCTCGCCGTGGGGTTGCTGGCGACACCCGGCGCACCGCCGCTGCCGTTCAGCGAGATCAGGCTGCCGGCGCGCGGCAGGTCGTTCAGCGTGCCGGCGGGCTGGCCGGCCTGGCACACCGAGTAGACGCCGGCGGCCAGGTTGGCGAACAGGTAGTTGCCGGACGCATCGGTGAGCAGCGGATTGACGAAGCCCTCCGGTCCGCTGGCCAGCGGACCGGCGCAACCGTTGCCGCTGTGCAGCGCGATGGAAATGCCGGCCAGCGGCAGGTCGGTGCCCGGCGCGTAGCCACCGTCGTCGAGATCGTCGTTGCGGTAGACCTTGCCGGCGACGTAGCCCAGCGTACTGACGTTGAGCGGCGCGTAGGCCGGCTGCGGGTTGTTGCCGAAGTCGGTCTTCAGTTCGCCGGCGGCGATCACGTTGGTGTGCTCGCCGGGCGTGCTCGCGGTCACGTCGACTTCCACGGTGCAGCCACCGGCCGGCACCACGCTGGCGCTGGCCAGGCGCACGAAGGCGGCGTTGGGTGTGGCGACGATGCTGGCGCCCGGGCAGGTGCCGCCGACATTCGGCGTGGCGGCCACGCGCACCGGCCCGGGTGAGGTCGGCAGGGTGTCGGTCAACGCCGCGCTGAGGGTCATCGGCGCGTCGTTGGGGTTGCCGACGAAGATCGTCAGGCGCGAGACACCGCCCTGCGGGATCACCGCGGGCTGGAACTGCTTGGTCAGCGTCGGCGGGCTGGAGAAGGTGATCTGCGCGCGCGTCGGCTGTTCGTTGACGACCCCTTCGTAGCTGCTCACGCCGCCCGCCGGAATCTGGTTGAGGTAGCTGCCGGCGACGTTGCTCAGCACGTTGACGCTGACGGTGCAGGACCCGTTCGCCGGCAGTTCGCCGCCGGCCAGGCTGACGCCGGTGCCGGACGGCGAAGCGCTGGCCAGGCCGCCGCAGCTGTTGGCCAGGTTCGGCGTCTGCGCCACCACCAGGCCGTTCGGCAGGCTGTCGCTGAAGGCAACGCCGGTCAGCGGCGCGGCGTTCGGGTTAGTGATGCGAATGCTCAGCGCATAGGCGTTGCCCGGCGTGCCGTTGGCGATGCCGGTGCTGAAACCGTCGGGGCTGCCGGCGTCCAGCGTGCGATTGACGAAGGCCTTGTGCACGCGCAGGGGCATCTTCACCCGCAGGGTGTCGCTGGTGCCCTGGTTGTTCTGCACCGGGCTGCCGCCGGCGCTGGCGGATACCGCGCCGACCGGGATGGCGTTGAGGTACTCGCCCTGGGTGGCCGAGAGCACGTCCACCTCGATGTAGCAACTGGCGGGTGCCGAACTGCTGCCGGCCGCGAGCTGGCCGTTGCTCAGGGTCAGGCTGCCGCTGGCGACGCTGATGCTGCCCTGGCAGGTGCCCAACGCGTTGGCCGGGCTGGCGCTGACCAGGCCGGCGGGGTAGCTGTCGGTCAGGGTCAGGCCGCTGAGCGGTTCGGAGGTGGGGTTGGTGAAGGTGATGCGCAGGCGCGAGCGCTCGTTGGCCGCGACCACGTTGGGGGTGAACTGCTTGACCACGCCGAGGCCGCTGCTGGTCTGCAGGCTGGTGGAGGCCGGCTGGTCGTTGCTCACGCCCTGGGCGCTGGTGACGGCGCCCGTGGGGATGATGTCGTTCACCGTGCCGGTGACGGCCATGGTCACGTCGACGGTGACGGTGCAGCTCGCCCCCGCGGCCAGGCTGGCGCCGGCGAGCGACAGGCTGGTCGCGCCCGGTGCGGCGCTGACCACGCCACCCGGACAGGTGGTGGAGGCATTCGCCACGCTGGCGATGCGCTCGCCGGTCGGCGTGCCGCCGGCGAGGCCGTTGCTGGTGAAGTAGTTGTTCAGCGCCAGGTCGCTGAGGTCCAGGCTGCCGGTGTTGGCCAGGCTGATCACCAGTTGGGTGGTCGCCCCCGGCGCGGCGATGCTCGCCTGCGCGTGGTTGACGCCGACCGTGACCTGGCCGCCGCTGGCGTTCTGCAGCGTCGCGCTGATCGGCGCGACGTTCTGCACGCCGCCGGACGCGGTCAGTTGGCCGGGCGCGATGCGGTTGACCCAGTTGCCGCTACCGGTGGCGATCACGTCGAACAGCAGGTCGCAGCTGCCGGTTGGAATGCGCGCGCCGCTCAGGCTGACGCGGCTGGCGCCCGCTGCGGCGACGACGCTCGGCGCACCGTCGCAGGTGGAATAGGCGTTCGCCGGCGTGGCGACGACCATCCCGCTGGGCAGGTCGTCGACCACCGCGACATTGTCCAGCACGCCCGGCTGGTTGTTGCTCAGGCGCACGGTGACGGTGGAACGGCCACCCGACTGCACGCGCGCCGGGGCGAACGACTTGGCGCCGCTCAGCGCCGACTCGAAGTTCAGCGTGGCATTCACCGGGCCGGGGCTGACGATGTTGCGCACCAGGCCGCTGGCCGTGGTTTCGCTGCCCTGCGCCGCACCTGCCGGCAGGCTGTTCTGGTAGCTGCCGGCGCTACCGGTGACGTTCACCGTGACCGTGCAACGCCCGGCATCACCCTGCCCGTTGTCGGCCCGCGCCGGGACCGTCGCGCCGCTGAGGGCGATGCGCTCGCTGCCGGGAACCGCCACCAGGCTGCCGCCACAGGTGGTCGACGCGTTGTTCGGCGTGGCCACCTGCATCGGCGTGTCGTTGCTGCCCAGCGGCAGGTTGTCGAGCAGGCTCGCCGCGGTGATCGGCTTCGCCGACAGGTTGACCAGGCTCAGCGTCAGGGTAACGGCGCTGCCTTCCGCCGCGCTGCTGCTGGCGAAGGCCTTCTCCACCGCCAGCGTGCTGTTGCTGACGCTGTAGCTGGCGCTGGTTTCGCTGTGGTTGCAGATGCCGCCGGGCGCGCACACGCCGCCGGACGGAATCTCGTTGCGGATGGTCGCGCCGGCGCTGGCGCCCTCGGGCACCATCGCCCAGAAACCCACGGTGCACTGCGCCGGATTCGGCCCCGTGCCCGCCGCCAGGTCGAAGGTGAACACCGGGTCGGTGGCACTGCCGCCGACGCTCAGGCTGTCGGCGATGCAGCCGGTGCCGCTGAGCGCGGGCGCCGGGAAGCCTGGCTGGCCGAGCAGCGTCATGCCGTCCGGCAGCCTGTCGGTCAGCGCCACGCCGTTCTGCACCTGGCTCGAGTAGTTGCTGGTGCGCACGGTGAAGTATACCGGGTTGCCGGGCGCGACCACGCTCGGGCTGCTGGTCTTGGACACGGTGAACTGGTCGTAGACGGTGACCGTGCTGCTCGCGGCCTGGCTGAACACGCCGCCGGGGCTGGTCACCGGCACGCCGCCGGCCGGGATGCTGTTGGTGAAGGTCTGCGAAGTACCGGGGGTATCCAGGGTCGCGGTGTAGGGCACGGTTATCCGGCAGTTGCTGTTGGCGTTCAGCGTGCCGCCGCTGAAGGTCAGGGTCTGCGAGCCGTTGCCGGCGAGGCCGCTGAGCGTCGAGCCGCCGGTACACACGGCGGTGGGCGCGCCGCTGATCTGCAGGCCGCTGGCGGCGCCGTCGATGTCATCGGCGAAAGCCCCCAGTTGCAGCGCGCTCAGCGGGCTGGCGTTGGTCAGGGTGATGGTCAGCGTGGATTGCTGGCCGGCGGCGATGGTGGCCGGGCTGAAGCTCTTGGCGACCCGCAGCGGCGCGGTGACCGTGAGGTTGGCGCTGGCGTTCTGGCTGGGCACCAGGCCACGCTGGTTGGCGAAGTCGGTGCTGCGGTTGATGACGTTGGAAAGCGAGGTCTGGTAGGCGTTGTCGACGCCCTCGGCCACCACCATCACGCTGAGTTCGCAGACCGAGCTGGCGGGCACGCTGCCGCCGACGGCGAGCAGCGTGGTGGCGCCGGCCGCCGGCGCGAAGGTCGGCGGTGTGCTGCCGCAGTTGATCTGCACGGCCGGAGTGGCGGCCACGCGCAGGCCGCTGGGCAGCGTATCGCGCAGGCCGAACGCCGGGCTGTCGCCAGCGCCGTTGAGCGGCAATGGCTGGTTCGCGTTGTTGGTGATGCGCAGGGTCAGCCGGCTCGGCTGGTCGGCGCGGACCACGCTGTTCGGGCTGAACGCCTTGCTCAGCGACGGCGCCTGGAGGCTGAGGAAGTTCAGCGACTGCTCGGCGCGGTCGGCGTTGCTGACCGTGGCGCCGGCGTGCTGGCCGCTCACCGAACCGGCGGCGAGCACGTTGGCCTGGCTGCCGGCGACACTGGAGGTCACTTCGACGACGATGTCGCAGCGGCCGGCGACGCTGCCGCCGTTGCGTGGCGGGATGACGCCGTTGGCGAGGACGATCTGGTTGCTGCCAGGCGTGGCGCCGAGGGTGCCGGAAAACGCCACGCTCGCGCCGTTGCCGTCGACGCAGGTCGCGCTGCGCAGGCCGCCGGCGGCCACGCGGAAGCCATTGGGCAGGGCATCGGTGAAGGCGACATCGGTGATGTCGCCGTTCACGAAGTTGTTCGTCAGCCGGATCAGGAAGGCATCGGTGTCGCCGACGTAGCGGGTGCCCTCGTAGCCCGGCGCGCGGCTCTTGCTGACACCGAGGTCGGCCAACGCGGCGCCAGGCAGGAGGCCCGCGGCGAAGAAAGAACATCCGAGTCCAACCCGCAACAGGCGGGCCGCCATTCCTGGACGAAACATCATAGTGAAACCCTGCGTCTGGTTTTCCGGCCAGAAAACCAATGCGCAGCGCTCCACTGCGAACCACGGTTCGCACGTCTCCCCGGTAAACGAAGCCGCCCGGCCAACAGCACCGGATGCGGAGCACGCTCATTGTTTTTTCTGATTAGGTGCTCGGCGAAGCGAGTCGCCGAGGGTGCGCAAGATCGTTGAGCGGGGTCAGCCCAACAAGGCGCCGGAGGTGAAAACAGGGTTGCGTGAAACGCAGGCCGGATACCGTCGAGCAAAACCCGGGGCGCGCCCTTCCCGCCCCAGGAATTGATAAATTACTCTTTCAGATCAATGAGATGGATGAGATACGAAAAACGCCTGGCGGCTTTGCCTGACGGCGGGTCTTGCAGTCGCCCGGAGACGAGTCAGTCGTCGGGCGCCTGGCAACGCGGCGAACCAATGCTCCCGATGGCGGTATCGCCGAGGCTAGAAGCGCACCCGCAAAGTCATCCCCGCGCTACGCGGATCGCCCACCAGAACGCCGTAGTCGCCGGCGCCCAGCAGCGAATAGACCGCCGTCACGTAGTGGCTGTCGAACAGGTTGTGCACCCAGCCTTCGACGTCCCAGCGCCGGTCCGCGCGGCGCAGGCCGACGCGCAGGTCGGTCAGGCTGTAGCTCGGCTGGTAGCTGCCCTCGCCGCCTTCGAGGGTGCCGTAGTAGCCCGTGCGCAGGCTGTAGGCCACCCCACCATAGGCCTCCAGTGCCGCCGCCAGCGGATGGCTGTAGTCCAGGCCGGCGCTGAGGTTCCACTCCGGCGCGTTGTACAGCCGCTCGCCGGACAGGTCGCAGTTCGTTTTGCCGGACGCCGGCGCGCAGGGCGCGTTGGCGAATTCGCGATAGCGCGCATCGCTCCACGCCAGTCCCAGGCGCAACTCCAGGCGCGGGCGCAGCAGCCAGCTGGAATCCACCTCCACCCCGCGCAGGCGCACCTTGCCGACGTTGATCAGGTTGTCCCGCAGCGGCGGTGCGAACAGCGTGGCCGGCGGGCTGTAGGTGAGCGCCTGGTAGTCGTCGACATCGGTCTGGTAGAGCGCAACCCCGAGCAGCGCCCGGCCCTCCCAGAAGCGCGCCTTGACCCCGGCTTCCAGCGAGGTCGCCCGCTCGGTGCCGAAGGTGGGCTGGCTGTTGGGGCCGATCACGTCGAAGTTGATGCCGCCCGCCTTGTGCCCGCGCGACCAGCTGGCGTAGGCCAGCAGCGTGTCGCTGAAGCGATAGCTCAGGCCGAACAGCCCGGACAGGTCGCCGTCGTCGACCTCGTCCTCGCGGTAGTAGTCGCCGCCCAGAGCGATGTCGCGCAACAGCTGGCCGCCCAGTTGCAACGGCAGCGGCAGCCCGTCCAGGGGCGCCAGGCCGTCGACCTCGCGGGAAATCCAGCCGTCCTTGCGCTCGCGGTCGTAGCGCAGGCCGAGGGTGGCCTCGAGTTTCTCCAGCGGGCGCCAGGACAACTGGCCGAACACCGCCCCGCTGCGGCCGCGCTGGCGTCCGTCGAAGTGCTGGCGTGCGCCGTCGAGCAGCGCGGCGGGAATCTGCGACGGGTCGCTGATCGGCAGGTTGAACGGCGGAGCGCCGATCACGTCCAGCCGGTCACCGGCGAAGAACGCCGCCGCATCCTTGCCGAAGGCCACCTCGCTGCTGCGATCCAGGCGCTGTTGCAGGTAATGCGCGCCCAGCACGAAATCCGTCCGTTCGTTCAGCTCGCCGGCCAGGCGCAGCTCCTGGCTGAACTGGCGATGGTCCAGCCCGGTGCCCGCCTGCGCCACCGACAGCGCGGTACTGTCGCCGTCGCGCTGGTCGTGGAAATCCCAGCGTCGATAGGCGCTGATGCTGGTGAGGCGCAGCGACTCGGAAAGCGCCCAGTCCATCTGCAGGGAAACACCGCTCTGCAGGGTGTCGGAGCGCACCGGATCGTTCTGCTTCACGTCCCGCGCATAGGGATCGATGGCCGGCAGCGCGTAGTTCATGAAGGCCGCGCGCTGGCGTGTCTGCTCGCTGTAATGCGCTGGCGACAGGGCGTTGCCGTCCTCGCGCTGGCGGCCGTACTCGCCGATCAGGCGCGCGCTGAAGAGGTCGCCGGGGGTCCACAGCAACTGCCCGCGCAGGCCGCGGCTGCCGATGTCGTTGATCGACTCGCCGTTGTAGAGGTTTTCCACCTGGCCATCGCGGGCGTCGTCGAAAGCGCTCAGCCGGCCGGCCAGCACGCCGGGCAACAATGGGCCGGAAAGGCTGCCGCGGTATTCGCGCAGGCCGTCGCCACCGAGACGGCTCTCGGCCGCGCCTTCGAAGTCCTGGGTCGGCGCTCGGGTGGTGATGTTCAGCGCCCCCGCCGTGGTATTGCGGCCGAACAGCGTGCCTTGCGGCCCGCGAAGCACTTCGATCTGCTCGACGTCCAGCAACTCGCTGAAGACCATGCCCGGACGCCCCTGGTAGACGCCGTCGACGAACACGCCGACGCTGCCGTCCAGGCCGTCGTTGTAGGCCGTGGCGCCGAATCCGCGCAGCCCCAGGCCCATGTAGCGCCCGCTGTGGCCGGAGACGACCAGGCCGGGAGCCCGTTGCTGGATATCCTTGAGCCGATGCAGGCCCTGCTGATCCAGCATTTCGCCGTCCAGCGTGGTCAGCGAAACCGGCACCTGCTCGGCCACCTCGTCGACGTAGCGCGCGCCGACCGTCACCGGGTCGAGCGCCAGCGGCTCGGCGAGCACCGGCGACGCCGTCAGCAGCAGCGGCCATGCGCGCCGCCACAGCGGCGCCCTCACGCGCTCAGGAAGCCGCGGCATGCAGCGCCCGCCCGATCAGCCCGTCGATGGTGCGCAGCAACTCGGCGGTATCCGAGGGTTTGAGCAGACAGGCGTCGAAGTCCAGTCGCTCGGAGAAACCCGCCGGCCGCTGCGCCGGGGCCGCCGAGTAGAGCAGCGCCGGCAGGCGTGGCCAGCCTACGCGCAGGACGCGCAGCAAGGCCCAGCCGTCCATGCGCGGCATGCTCTGGTCGCACAGCACCAGGTCGAAGGGTTCCTCCCGCAGACGCTCCAGGGCCTCCTCGCCATCCGCCGCGGATTGCGTCTCGAAGCCATAGCCTTCGAGCAGGTCGCACAGCCACTCGCGATTCATCGCCACGTCGTCCACCACCAGCACGCGCCGTCCGGCGCCGCTCACGGCGCCGGCGAAGCTCTCGCCGAACATGGCGTCGAGGTCGTCCTCGCTGGCCGGTTGCAGGTCGAGCGCGAAGGTGAAGCGGCTGCCGCGCGGCTCGGCGCGTTCGATCCGCAGCTCGCTGCCCATCGCGCCCAGCAGCTGCGCGACGATCGACAGGCCGAGCCCCGAGCCTTCGTAGTGCGTGGCGTTGTGCCCGCGGCGAAACGGTTGCAGCAGCTTGTCGCGCTCCGCCGGATCGATGCCGATGCCGTTGTCGGTGACGCTGAAGCGCAGGCATGCGCGGCCGTCCGCGGCGCCCGACTCGCCACTCACCTCGAAGCGGATCAGGCCGTCGCGGGTGAACTTCGCCGCATTGCCGAGCAGGTTCATCACCACCTGGCGCAGGCGCCGGAAGTCCGCGTGCACCAGCGCGGGCAGTTGCCCGGCGGTAACGAATTCCAGCCGGTTGCCACGGCGCGCGGCGAGGAAATGCCCCTCCTCCGCCAGCTCGTTGAGAAAGGCGTGCAGGTAGCCGGGCGCCTCGAGCAGTTCCATCTGCTGCAACTGCCCCTGGGAGAACTCCAGCAGTTCGTCGATCAGGCCCATCTGGTAGCGGGCGTTGCGCTCGATGTTCAGCGAGTAGTCGTTGCCCCGGGGCGCCTGCCGCAGCAGCCGGGCGTAATCGATGATGCTCGCCAGCGGCGCGCGCAGGTCATGGCTGATCCGCGCCAGCAGGGACCCGCGCGCATGCAGCGCTTCGCGCAGCTGCGCCGTGCGCAGCGTCACCGTGTGTTCCAGCTGCTCCTGGCTGGCCTCGAGGGCCTGCTGCGCGCGGCGTTCACGGTTGCGCCCGCGCCCCACTTCCATCACCAGCGTGCCGACCAGGAGCAGCACGCCCGGCAACGCCGAGGACAGGCTGTAGCGGTACTCGACGGATTGCCAGGGCACCTGCTGCAGCTCGAACACGTAGCGCACCAGAAACTGCAGCAGGTACGCCGAGGTCACCAGCCAGGCCAGCCAGGTGTGGCGAATCCCCCGCCAGTGGCCGGCGAGCAGCGTCGCCGGCAGCAGCGCGTAGATGCAGAATGCCAGGCAGGCATCGGCGATGCGGCTGCCCAGCAGCGGGTCGACGGCCAGCCAGCACAGGCGTCCCGCGCAATAGCCGAGCAGCACCAGGGCGAACGCGGCGTCCCAGTAGCGCGGCAGTCGGCGCACCTGCAGCAGTTCGCGAACGTAGGCGAGGAAGGCCAGCTGCGCGATGCAGGCGACCAGCACCAGCACGCTGCGAAACCAGGGCAACGCCGCAGGCCAGTAGACCAGGTAGCCGCCGATCAGGCAGGCCAGGGCGAGGTAGGAGAACACCGCTCCGGCATGCAGGATCAGCAGCCTCGAACGCAGCATCCAGCCGACCACGACGCTGAACGGCGCCAGCAACAGGACGATGCCCAGGGTCAGGCCATCCTCCAGGTGGATCGCCTGGCGCTCCTCCAGCAGCGGCAGGTCGGGCCAGAGCGTCGGGCTGAGCAGCAGCGGCGCGCCGCCGGCCACGCGGATCAGCACCACGGCGTATTCGCCCGCCTCCAGCGTGAGCGGGAACAGCGGCTGGCGTTGCACCACCGGCCATTCGCTCAGCGGGTGGGCGCTGCCGGCGACGAAGCGCTGCCAGGCGCCGTGCCGGCGCACATGCACCTGGATATCCTCGAGCCGTGGCGCGCCGACGCTGAGCCAGCGCGAGCAGCTCTCCGCTCCGGGATTCACGAACGCCAGGCGTATCCAGAACACGGAGCGGGTGTAGCCCTTCTCGGGCCAGGTCGCGCTGGCCGGACGAAAGTTGACCTCCGCCAGACGCCCGACCTCGTCGATGCTGGCTCGGCCGCTGACATCCTCGTAGAGGCCCACGCGCGGCAGCAGGGCGACCTTGGCCTCCTGGCACAGTTGCAGCGCCGCGAGCGCCGGCTCGGCACCCAGCGCAACCAGCAGCGCCAGCGCAGCGAACAGCAGCCGCCTCACCGGGGTGAGGCCCTCTCCACCGCCCCATCGCCCTGGAGCGTGCGGCGAAATGTGCTGGGTGTGGTGCCGGTGCGCTCGCGGAACGCGGTGGTGAAATTGCAGGCGCTGCGGAAACCGAGCAGGTCGGCGATGTCCTGAATGCTCATCGAGCCCTCGGCGAGCAGCTCCTGCGCGCGGCGCAGGCGCACCTCGCGGATGTATGCGAACACAGTGGTGTCCAGACGCTCGCGGAAGATCCCGGACAGGCGCTTGTCGTGGGTGCCCACCTTGCGCGCGATCTCCCCCAGCGACGGCAGCTCGCCGAGGTTCTGCTCGATGAAACGCATCGCGGCGAGCAAGACGATCTGTTCCGCCTCCACGCCTTCCGGGCTCTCCGCCGTCGGTGGCTGCTGTGGCGTGCGCCAGGTGAGCTGCAGGTGGATGCGGATGCGTGCCAGCACCTCGGCCGGCTCGCAGGGCTTGAGCACGTAGTCGACGCCGCCGAGCTGCAATCCTTCCAGGCGTTCCTCCACCGCGCCGGCGGAAGACAGGAAGATCACCGGGGTGCGCTGCGTGGCGGGCGCTTCGCGCAGTAGCCGGCACAGCGTGAAGCCATCCATCTGTGGCATCCGCACGTCGAGCAGGATCAGGTCGGGGCGCAGCGCCAGCGCGCGCTGATAGCCCTGCCGGGGATCGCTGGCGACGGTGATGCGCCAGGGCTGCGCGCGCAGCTGGACCAGCAGCGGCTGGATTTCCTCGGGGGTATCGTCGATGAGGAGAAGGTGGGGCCGGTGCCCGCCCGTAGCACTTCGTACATTCATACTGCTCTGATCCCTGGCCTTCGATACCCTGCCACGCTGTTGCCGAGGGCCGCGCGCCCGCTACGGGGACCCGGCTACAAACTCGAAACGTCGCAGTGCGCATGCCGACTGCATTGCGGGCGACCACTCGTCCGCTACCGCCAACTTTCCTTTCCTGCGAACCGCGCCGGCAAAGGCAAAATCCCCTGCGGCAAAAGTCCGGAACAAAAGAGGAACGTAAGATAGCGCACTGGCCGTGGAGGAAAAATGAGCAAGCGTTCCGCTGGGAGCAACAGAGCGTCCCAATCTCAGTTACCGACGCCCGCCCTGACCGCCAGCCTGTTCGCCGATCTCTACTGGTATCTGCAGGTGGTCGAGGCCGGCAGCTTCTCCGGCGCGGCCGAGCGGACCGGGGTCGCCAAATCCAGCCTGAGCCGGCGCGTCGCCCAGCTGGAAAGGCAACTCGGTGTGCAACTGCTCAACCGCAACACGCGGCTGTTCGCCATGAGCACCGTGGGCGAGCAGGTCTATCGACATGCCTTGGACATGCTGGCCGCCGCCGAAGCCGCCCGGGAATGCGCGCTGAATGCCACCGGCACACCCGGCGGGCTGGTGCGCATCGGCGTTCCCAGCATCCTTTCCGACTGGACCCTGGAGTTGCTCGCGAGCTTCCGCGACACGCATCCGGCGGTGCAGTTCGCCTTGACCCTGCAGGACAACCCCGCCGAGCTGGTCAGCCAGCGCCTGGACCTTTCGCTGAGCCTCAACGACGTCCCCAAGGACAGCGCCGCCGTGGTGGCACGCCCGCTGGCGCTGCTGAAACGGGTGGTCGCCGGCAGCCCGGCGCTGCTCGACACACTCGGCCAGCCGCGCTCGCTCGCCGACGTGGAGGACGAGCATCTGCTCACTCTCGCCTCGCCCACCGGGCTGATCTGGCAACTGCGTAGCGGCGCCCGCCAGATCCGCAACCCGGCGCTCAGCGCCGACAACACCCAGGCCCTGTTGCAGGGCGCCGGCGCGGGCCTCGGGCTGGCCTGCCTGCCGCTGTGCGCCTGCCTGCCGTCGCTGGAAAGCGGCGCGCTGAAACTGGCGTGCCAGGACGAAGGCCTGCCCTCCGCCACGCTCTACGCCCTCACCCCGCCGCACCGGGGCATCACCTCGACCGCACGAAAACTCATTGACCACATCCGCCAGGAACTCGCCAACCGCGAACGTCCGGGCGTGTCGGTGCTGTTCTCCTGACGCAGGTTTTCCTGGTTTTGACCGGGAGGGGCTTTCGTTAGCGTGGAAACCCGCTTAGGCGCCGGTCGTCGAAGACGCGACGTCCGCAACCGGCGCCGGCTGAAAGTCCTTCAGCAGCGCCCGAATGCGCTCGACGTCGGCAGGCGTCGCCGGGTTGTAGACGATCATGCCGAGATCGGGGCGGCCGTCCACGGCGAAACCGGAGTACTCCAGCTCGATCAGCCCCTGGCTGTCGTGGTGCAGGCGCTTGGTGCCCTCGCCATGGATGCGCACATCGTTGTCACGCCACAGCGCGGCGAACTCGGTGCTCTGCGAGCACAGCTCATCCACCAGTTGGCCGACCTGCGACGTGGCCCCGGCACGCAAGGCATCGGCGCGAAACGTGCCCACGAGGAAGCGCGCCATGCCGGTCCAGTCGTCCTGCCGGGCGCGCGCGGCCGGGTTGCAGAACATCAGGCGCAGGATGTTGCGCTGACCGGCCGGCAACCGGCCGTAATCGGTGAACACCGCCGCTGCGGCGCGGTTCCAGGCCAGCACATCCCAGCCGGCGGTCCTGATGATCGCGGGGCTGTACTCGAATGTATCCAGCAGCCGCTGCAAGCGCGGCGTCACCCCCTCGGGGACGCGATAGACGACTTCCGGCGGATGGCCGAACGCGAGGAGGAACAGGTGCTCGCGCTCCGGCTCGGTCATCAGCAGGCTGGCGGCGATCCGGTTCAGCACCTCGGCCGACGGCGCACCGCCACGGCCCTGCTCGAGCCAGGTGTACCAGGTCGGGCTGATGCTGGCCCGCTGAGCCACCTCTTCGCGACGCAGCCCCGGCGTACGGCGCCGCGCGCTGGAATAGCCGAAGTTCGCCGGGTCCAGGCGCGCCCGACAGTCCTTCAGATAAGCCCCCAGACGCTGAACCGACGACTCGCTCATAGCCACCCTGTTAGTCTTCATACCCTGATAACGTCACATCTTTTACCGGGTAAACACTACGCGCAGGCTGCTCGCTCCCGCAAAGAGAGAATTGCACCATGCGCGTATTCATAACCGGTTCCACAGGCTTCATCGGCACCCAGGTCACCCGCGAATTGCTCGCCGCCGGCCATCAGGTCCTCGGACTGACGCGCTCGGATGCCGGCGCTCGCGTCCTGCAGGCACTCGGCGCCGAGGTACACCGCGGCGATCTCGGCGACCTCGCCAGCCTGCGGCGCGGCGCCGACGTTTGCGATGCGGTCATCCACACCGCCTTCGATCACGACTTCGCCCGATTCGTCGCCAACTGCGAACAGGACGCCCGCGTGATAGCCGCCCTGGGCGCTGTACTGGAAGGTTCACAGTGCCCGCTGCTGATCACCTCGAGCACCGCCATGGGCTCCTCGACCCCGGGGCAGAGCGCGGACGAGGACCACGCGGACCTCCATCACCCGAATCCTCGGGTCGCTTCGGAACAGGCCGGGCACGCCCTGAACCAGCGCGGCGTCAACGTGGTGGTGATGCGCCTGTCGCAGATTCACGATCCGGTGCGGCAGGGTCTGGTGAGTTACGTCATGGACCTGGCGCGGGAGAAAGGTGTATCCGCCTACCTCGACGAAGGCCTCAATCACTGGTCGGCCGCGGCCCTGAGCGATACCGCCCGCCTCTACCGCCTGGCCCTGGAAAAACACCAGCCCGGCGCCCGCTACCACGCCACCGCGGAATCGGCCATCCGCTTCCGCGACATCGCCCAGACCATCGGCGACTGCCTCGGCGTGCCCACCCGCGCGCTGCCCCGCAACGAGGCCGCGGCACATTTCGGCTGGCTAAGCGCCTTCGTGGGAAAGGACATGAGCGCCTCCAGCCAAAAAACCCGCGAGCGCCTGGGCTGGCACCCGGCCGGACCGGGGCTGCTATCGGATGTGGCGGATTGTTTAGCGTCCGGGGACATGGGCCTGGAGGGAAAGAATCGGGACAACCGGCCTTAGCCCGGCCAAACCGGCGCCCCTAGCCCGCCACCTCGAAGATCGCGCCCTCCACGCCCAGCACTTCACCGCTGGGCGAGTACACACCGATGCCCGTCTCGCAGACTTCCTTGACGCGCCCATCGGCGCAGCAGATGCGGTAGCGCAGTTGAAACGGCTCGTGCTTGAGCAGGGCGCATTGCACGCAGTACCAGACGTAGTCGGCGTACTCGGCGAGGATCAGCGAGCCGAAGCTGTGCGCGGGGTCGCGGGTCAGGTATTCGGCGGAGTAGCCGGTCAGTTGCAGGCAGCCTTCGCTGACGTAATCCATGTACCAGGTGCGGGCGTTGTCGCCGCGATAGATCAGCACCGGCAGGTCGTTGATCAGGCCGGCGACGCTCGCCGGCCCGACAGCCGCCTTGCTGACGGTCGAGGCCACGCCCTTGTGGCGGTGCACCCAGCTGGCCAGCTGCAGGCGCGAGTGCAGGTGAAACTTGCGCAGCAGGCTACGCACATAGATTTTCACCGTGCCATCGCTGATGCCCAGTTCGCGGGCGATCTGCTTGTTGCTGTTGCCTGCGGCGATCAACTGCAGGGTCTGCTCCTCACGATCGGTCAGCGCATCTGACACGGCTGCGGGGGCTGGGGCGAAACTGGCTGCACGCATGTTCTCCTCGCCGTCTTGTGCGGTGTGGGACGAATACGGACAGCAACTTCCATGCCTCCCGGCAGGCACTACCCCTTTTGGCATATCCCCTTGGGCAGATTGTGCGCATAGGCGTGACAGGAAACTATTTTGCCTACAGGGAAACACCAGTCATGCACCAACACATGACCTGATCGCTTCAATCCAGGGCAAGTCTGCACAAGGATCGCCATGAATCGCACAACCGAACTGCACCCTTTCAGCGTGCCGCGATACCCCAGCGGAAATCCCGCCCAACGGGTGATCGTTCAGGTGCTGGTCACCCAGGACGCCGGGCAGCAACGCCATGCGCAACTGCTGGCCCGCGCCGATACCGAACTCCGCCACCTGGCGCTGCCGCAGTACGCCGACGAAGCCGCGCTGGGCGAGGCGCTCGCCACGCTGTTGAGCGAAGCCAGGGTTGGCGTGCACCTTGAGCTGCACGGTGATGAAGCCTTCATCTGGTCGCTGTGCGGGGTGGCCCGGGCTGCCGGCCTGCTGGGCGACGAGATCACCCTGCAGTGCAACGAAAGCGGGCGGCGCATGCTGTTCTGCGTGCACTGCGCCAGCCTGCAGGCAGGCACCTGCGCTGACCTGCAACCCTGCCGCCAGTGCGGGGTCATGCTGGAAGTGCGCCGGCATTTTTCCGAGCGACTGGGCGCCTACCTTGGCGTCTGCGCGGACGCCGACCAGCCCTATGCGCAGGCCCGGCCATGAGCGCCCTCGACGCGCGGGTCGGCGAAACGCGACTGATCACCCCGGTCATCCGCGAGGTTTCGCTGATGCCCGTGAACGGCACGCTGCCGGCCTTTTCCGCGGGCAGCCATGTGCAACTGCACCTGCCCAACGGCAAGCGCAACGCATACTCGCTGCTCAGCGACCCGGGCGACACCAGCCACTACCGCATCGCCGTGCGCCAGCAGGCCCAGTCCCGCGGCGGCTCGCGCTATGTGCACGAACAGTTGCAGACCGGCGATCAGCTGAAAATCTCTTCGCCGGCCAATCTCTTTCCACTGCACAGCACGGCGCGCCTGCACGTGCTGATCGCCGCCGGTATCGGCATCACCCCGTTCCTCGCCTATTGCACCGAGCTGCTGCGCCGCGGCGCCGCGTTCGAGCTGCATTACGCCTACCGCGCCGGGCTGAGCGATGCCTATGTCGAGGTGCTGCGCGAGCAGCTCGGCGAGCACCTGCACCTCTACGAAAGCAGCGCCCGGCGCCTCGACCTCGGTCAGTTGCTGGGCCATCGCCCGCTTGGCACCCACGTCTACGCCTGTGGCCCGCAATCGCTCCTCGATGCCCTGCGCGAGCAGAGCCTGGCGCTCGGCTGGCCCGCGGCGCGGGTGCACTGGGAGGCCTTCGCCGCGCCGGAGCCGGGCGTGCCCTTCGTCGTCGAGCTGGCCCGCAGCGGCCGGCAGGTGGCGGTCGGCGCCGAGCAAAGCCTGCTCGAAGCCCTGGAAAGCGCCGGCGTGGAGCTGCCGAACCTGTGCCGCGGCGGGGTCTGCGGCCAGTGCCGCACGCCCTACCTGAAAGGCGACGTGGAGCACCGCGACCTCTTTCTCGCCCACGAGGAACGCGCCAGCAGCCTGATGCCCTGCGTCTCGCGTGGCTGCGGCAGCCCGATCCTGCTCGATATCTGATACCGGAGACGTGCCATGACCCTGATCTTCAAACCGGCAGAAACCTACCGGGACGACTTCAGCTTCCGTAACAGCCCGGCCGCCATCGCCCGGTTTCCGTTTCCGTTCCCGGAAGACGCCTACATGTACTCGGTGAACATCGAGCCGGCGGTGTCGCGCGATCCGGGCTCGGTGTTCGAGCACAGCTTCGACGTCGACGAGCATTACCTGTCGGAGATGGCCGAGCGCGCCCGCGTGCTGGAGCGCGACCCCGAGCGCTGCCTGGTGATGCCGCACATGGCCCAGGCCGCCTGGGATCTGCTGGAGATGCTCATGGAGCACCTGGCCGGCGACTACCCGCAGCACTTCCTGCTGGAACGCAACGGCACCGCCTGGCGCTGGCAGAACCTGGCCATGGGCATCGATCAGTCGTTCACCTTCGGCGATGCCGACAGCCTGCCCTGCGAGCCGCTGGAGTACATCACCCGGCAGATGCAGGGCGATTTCGCCCTGCTCGACCAGCGCGACGGCGACCTGTTCATGGACGCCGGCATGGTCACCTGCCCGGCGGACTGGTCGCTGCGTTTCGATGCCGGCATGAGCTTCAAGCAGTGGCACTCGCCCGTGCCGATGGCCAACCAGATGGGCATCTTCGAACGCGCGCTGAAGTTTCTGCTGAACATCCAGGTCGGCCACCCGGTACGCCGGCTGAACTGGACGCTGACCATCAACCCGCGCCTGGACACCTCGCCGGAAACCTTCCACGAATGGGGCAGCGACCGCGGCTCGGTCACCCCGGACAACGTCGGTAGCCTCGTGCACCTGCGCGTGGAATTGCAGCACATGGCCCGCCTGCCGCGCTCCAACGCCGTGCTGTTCAGCATCCGCACCTACCTGATCAGCATGGAAGAACTGGTCAGCAACCCGGCCTGGGGGCGCCGACTGCACCGCGTGCTGCGCGACCTGCCGGACGCCATCGCCGACTACAAGGGCATGACCCGCTACCGCCAGACACTGGTGGACTGGCTGCGCCAGTTCGACCCCGAAGCCTGACGCTCACCCACCTGCATACGAGGAATTTTCCCATGGCCAATTCATGGCGCATCAGTGCGCTCCGCGAACGCCACCTGGCGCTTGGTTCGAACCTGGAAGACTGGAATGGCATGGGCACCGCCTGGACCTACGCCAGCGACCTGGCCGACCACCACGAGGCGATCCGCACCCGAGCCGGGCTGATGGACGTATCGGGCCTGAAGAAGGTGCACTACGTCGGTCCCCACGCCGAAAGCCTGCTCGACTACGCCACCACCCGCGACATGGCCAAGCTCTATCCCGGCAAGTCGGTGTACGCCTGCATGCTCGACGAGGACGGCACCTTCATCGACGACTGCATCGTCTATCGCACCGGCCCCAACGCCTTCATGGTGGTGCACGGCGCCGGCACCGGCTACGAGATGCTGATCCGCTCGGCGCAAGGCCGCCAGGTGGCGGTGCTGTTCGACGACGACCTGCACGACCTGTCCCTGCAAGGGCCGGCCGCCGTGGACTTTCTTGCCGAGCACGTACCCGGCATCCGCGAGCTGCCCTACTTCCATCACCTGCAGACCAAACTGTTCGACCGCCCGGTGATGATCTCGCGCACCGGCTACACCGGCGAGCGTGGCTACGAGATATTCTGCAAGGCCGCCGATGCGCCGCTGATCTGGGACGGCATCCTGGAAAAGGGCCAGGGCCACGGCATCATCCCCTGCGCCTTCACCGCCCTCGACTGGCTGCGCGTGGAGAGCTACCTGCTGTTCTTCCCCTACGACAACTCGCAGATGTACCCCTTCGCCGACCAGAAGGCGGGCGACACGCTGTGGGAGTTGGGCCTGGACTTCACCGTATCGCCGGGCAAGCGCGAATTCCGCGGCGCCGGCGAGCACTTCCGGCGCGAGGGCAAGGAGCGCTTCAAGATCTTTGGCGTGCTGCTCGAGGGCGAGAAAGCCGCCGAAGGGGGCGACACGCTCTGGCACGACGGCCGCCAGGTGGGCCTGATCACCTGCGCCATGTACTCGCGCCTGAGCGGACGCTCCATGGCCATCGCCCGCGTCGAACCCCACATCGCCGAGCAGGGCGTTCCCCTGGAGGTACGCGGCAGCCTGCAGGTCGGCGCCATCGCCCACAGCCTGCCCTTCGACGACCCCGAGAAGAAGAAACGTACCGCCAAGGGCTGAAGGTCTTGCGCGCTCCCGGGCGCTGCGTGGGTACGCGGCGCCATCACCGCCAATCGGAGAACCGAACATGAACCAACGCGTCGCCATCATCGGTGCCGGCCCTTGCGGCCTGGCGCAACTGCGAGCCTTCCAGTCGGCCCAGGCCGCCGGGGCGGACATTCCCGAACTGGTCTGCTTCGAGAAACAGGCCGACTGGGGCGGCATGTGGAACTACACCTGGCGCACCGGCCTGGACGAGCATGGCGAGCCGGTGCACGGCAGCATGTACCGCTATCTCTGGTCGAACGGGCCGAAGGAATGCCTGGAGTTCGCCGACTACAGCTTCGACGAACACTTCGGCCGGCCCATGGGCTCCTACCCGCCGCGCGAGGTGCTCTGGGACTACATCAAGGGCCGCGTCGAGAAAGCCGGAGTGCGGCCTTACATCCGCTTCGATACCGCCGTGCGCAACGTCAGCTTCGATGCCGACAGCCAGCTGTTCACGGTCACCGCGCACGATCACCTGAACGACCGCACCTACAGCGAAACCTTCGACTTCGTGGTGGTCGCCAGCGGCCACTTTTCCACCCCCAACGTGCCGAGCTTTCCGGGCTTCGAGCGTTTCGCCGGGCGCGTGCTGCACGCCCACGATTTTCGCGACGCGCTGGAATTCAAGGGCAAGGACGTGCTCATCGTCGGCGCCAGCTACTCGGCCGAAGACATCGGCTCGCAATGCTACAAGTACGGCGCCCGCTCGATCACCAGTTGCTACCGCAGCGCGCCGATGGGCTACAAATGGCCGGCCAACTGGGAAGAACGTCCATTGCTCACCCACGTCCAGGGCAGCACCGCCTTCTTCGCCGACGGCAGCAGCAAGCACATCGACGCGATCATCCTGTGCACCGGCTACAAGCACCACTTTCCGTTCCTGCCCGAATCGCTGCGCCTGAAGACCGGCAACCGCCTGTGGCCGCTGAACCTCTACAAGGGCGTGTTCTGGGAGCCGAACCCGAAGCTGATCTACCTCGGCATGCAGGACCAGTGGTACAGCTTCAACATGTTCGACGCCCAGGCCTGGTATGCCCGTGACGTGATCCTCGGGCGTATCGCCCTGCCCGACGCCGAGCACATGCGCACCGAAAATCTGGCCTGGCGCCAGGAAGAAGAAACGCTGGAAACCGCGCAGGAGATGTTCGAGTTCCAGGGCGAGTACATCCGCCAGCTGATCGCCGCCACCGACTACCCGAGCTTCGACATCGCCGAGGTCAACGCCACCTTCCTGCAATGGAAGGAGGACAAGTACGAAAGCATCATGGGCTACCGCGACAAGTGCTATCGCTCGCTGATCACCGGTACCCTCGCCACGCCCCATCACACCCCCTGGCTGGAAGCGCTCGACGACTCGCTGACGGCCTACCTGGCCGATGCCCCCACCGACTGCCTGAAGTCCGCCAGCTGAGGCGCCGCCATGAATCTGCCCGTGACAAGCCGCCCGCTGGAACCGGCCCTGTTCGCCCGTGCAGCCGACCTGGAGCGCCACCGCGTGGCGGCGGGCGGGCTGACGGTGGTCGCGCTGCACGCCGGTGATCGCCTGCAGGTGATCGACATCGAAGGCGACCAGCCTGCCGAACTGCTGGCCTTCGCCGAGGACGGGCGCGAAGCGCTTTCGGCCCTTGGCCTGCAGGCCAGCAGCGGTGCCAACGCCATCGTCCGCCTGTTGCACGACGGCAGCCGCGAATCGCACCACGTCACCCGCGGCCTGGCCGGGCGTGGGGTGGACTGTCGCCACCTGCCGGCCGCCGCGCGGTTGTGGCCCGCGGCGACACCGGCGGGTTTCAGCCGTGAATTGCAGGCCAGCGCGGCACTCTGCGTGATCGTCGCCGCGCCGGGCGGATCTGTCGCCGTGGACAGCCAGCAGCGCGCCAGCGAGCTGCGTCTGCTGATCCACCGCGCCAACCCGTCAGGGCTCTGGCTGCCGCCACTGCCGGCGCCACTGGGCGAGGTGATCGACGAGTTCACCATCCACCCTGGTACTGCCCGCGACTACGTCGTCGCCGCCGGGCAGTTCATTCAGGTGATCGACGTCGCCGGGCGCCAGTGTTCGGATTTCGTCGCCTTCGACCGTCGCGGCCTCGACACCGGGCGCGAGATCGACCTCGACCCCACCGTCACCCGCACCCTGAATGGCAGCGCCTACCCGGGCCCCGGCCTGTTCAGCCGCTTCTACGACCGCGACATGCAGCCGATGCTCGGAGTGGTGCGCGACACCGTCGGCCGCCACGACACCTTCGCCCTGGCCTGCGCCGCGCGTTACTACGAGGCCCATGGCTACTTCGGCCACGCCAACTGCAGCGACAACATCAGCCGCGCCGTGACCGCGCACGGCGTGAGCCCGCGTGCCGGCTGGCCGGCGATCAACTTTTTCTACAACACCGGCATCGACGCCCATCAGCAGCTGACGCTGGACGAACCCTGGTCGCGTCCCGGCGATTACGTGCTGCTCAAGGCGATGACCGACCTGCTCTGCGCCAGCAGTTCCTGTCCGGACGACATCGACCCGGCCAACGGCTGGCAGCCCACCGATATCCATATCCGCGTGTATTCCGAGAAGGAGCGTTTCAGTCTCGCCATGGCCACTCGAAAAACAGCAGATGCCGACCCGGTGCTGACCCGCGAAAGCGGCTTTCACGCCGGCACCTCGGCCCTCACCCGGCAGTTCGTCGACTACCGCGGCTTCTGGACGCCGACCCGCTTCGACGGTTACGGCGCCACCGAGGAATACCACGGCTGCCGGGAGCGCGTGGCGGTGATGGACCTCTCCGCGTTGCGCAAATTCGAGGTGCTCGGCCCCGACGCCGAAGCGCTGCTCGACTACTGCCTGACCCGCGATGTGCGCAAGCTCGCGGTGGGCCAGGTGGTCTATTCGGCGATGTGCTACGAGCATGGCGGCATGCTCGACGACGGCACCCTGCTGCGCCTGGGCGCCGATGCGTTCCGCTGGATCGGCGGCGAGGACTACGCCGGCGTCTGGCTGCGCGAGCAGGCCGCAAAACTGGGCATGAAGGTGTGGATAAAGAGCGCTTCCGAGCAGATCCACAACGTCGCGGTGCAGGGCCCGCTGAGCCGCCAGCTGCTCGCGCAGATGATCTGGACGCCGGGCACTCAACCCAAGCTGGAAGAACTGGGCTGGTTCCGCTTTCTGGTCGGCCGCCTGGACGATTACAACGGCCCGCCCGTGATGGTCTCGCGCACCGGCTACACCGGCGAGCTGGGCTACGAAATCTGGTGCCATCCGCAGGATGCGCTGCAGGTCTGGCAACGCCTGTGGCAGCTCGGCGAACCCATGGGCCTGGTGCCGTTGGGCCTGGAGGCGCTGGACATGCTGCGTATCGAAGCCGGGCTGATCTTCGCCGGCTACGAATTCGACGACCAGACGGACCCGTTCGAGGCCGGCATCGGCTTCTGTGTGCCACTCAAGAGCAAGGCCGCGGACTTCATCGGCCGCGACGCCCTATCGCGGCGCAATGCCGCACCTCGCCACAGGCTGGTCGGCCTGCACCTGGAAGGCAACGAAACCGCCGCCCATGGTGACTGCGTACACGACGGGCGCGCGCAGATCGGCGTGATCACCAGTGCCACCCGCTCGCCCGTGCTGGGCCGCAACATCGCCCTGTGCCGGCTGGATGTCGGCTACTGCGAGCCCGGCACCGTCGTCGAGATCGGCAAGCTCGATGGCCAGCAGAAGCGCATTCGCGCGCAGGTCGGCGCCAGCACCGTCGCCTACGACCCTGACAAGAGCCGGGTACGCGCCTGAACGCACCGGGTGTGGACGGAGAATTGCTTGGGGATGGCCATTCAATCTCACGGAGGATGGGCCGATGTGGTTCCGCAATGCATCCCGAAACCTGGCCAGCGAACTCAGTCAGTGGCTCAACCGCCTGTGCGACGGCCAGCCCGTCTCTGCGCCCGCGCCGCTGCAACAGCACACCGCGTTGTCCAGCAGCCTGCTGCGTCTGCAGCATGAGTGGGACGCGCTGCAGCACGTTCGCCAGCAGGCCGAACGCCAGCCAGCGCCCCCCTGCAGTGCCGACGAATACGTGGCACTCGAGGCCGATCTCAAGGAGGCACGCAAGCAGATTGGCGAGCTGCTCCAGGAACGCGAGGACAGCCAGCGGCGCCTGCACGCGCTGGACGCCGAGCGTGCCCACTGGGACGAAGAGCGCCAGGTGTGGGAGCTGACCAAGCGCACGCTCACCGAAGGCTGCTGGGCGATGAACGTGGTGGCGGGCGACCCCGATCACCCGCAGAACCTGATCCGCTGGTCCGAGCAGTTCCGCGAACTGATCGGCTACAGCGCCCAGGAATTTCCCGACGGTTGGGACAGCTACTTCAAGTTGGTCAACCCCGATGACCTGAAACAGGTCATGCAGGTGTTCAACGCGTCGATGGTCGACACCGGCGGCGACGGCTTCTACGCCGTGGAGTACCGCATGCGCCACAAGGTGCGCGGCGAAGTGTGGTTCCGCGAACGTGGCCGCTGCCTGCGCGATGCCCAGGGCCGGCTGGTCTACGTCACCGGAGCGGTACGCGAGATCACGGACGAGAAGACCGCCGCCACGCTGCACCAGCGCGAGCAGGCCAACATCCAGGCCACCTACGCGCAGATCGCCCAGGTCGCCGGAGTGATCCGCAGCATCGCCGAACAGACCAACCTGCTGGCGCTCAATGCCGCCATCGAAGCGGCACGGGCGGGCGATCAGGGCCGCGGCTTCGCCGTGGTCGCCGATGAAGTGCGCAACCTGGCGCGGCGCACCCAGGAGTCGGTACAGCAGATTCAGGGCATGTTGCAGAAGGAGCGCGCCGGCGAACCAACGGCAGGCACCCCGCTGAAAACGTGAGCGGAAAACGTGCGTGAAAATAGCCAACGTCTCCGCTCGCCTCCTCGTCGATTTCCCTCCCACTGGCACACACATTGCTTTCTCAAAGAGAAACTTTGTTTATCAAAAATAAAAAATTCCGGTTCAACCTGCCTTCGCACCACTCAGTCCAATAAACCGCTTTCGAGGATTCAGTAATGGAAGACAAGAAGACCCCGCCGACGCTCGAGGAGCTGCAGGCCCTGATCGAAATGACCAACACCCTGAACATGGAAATGTTCTATTGGTGGTGTACCGCATTGATGATCTGCATCCACGCAGGTTTTCTATCTTACGAGATTGGCGCCTCGCGCCTGAAAAACGCCCTGGCGGCGGGCGTGAAGAACATCCTCGCGTTCGGCTTCATCGTCCCCAGCGTGTTCCTGCTCGGCTGGGCCATTTACAACGCCTTCCCCGACGGCCTGGTGCCGCGCATGGACGCGCTGATGGCCGGCATGCCGTGGAGCCAGTCCATGGGCCCGAACATCCAGGACAACGCCACCGGCATCTTCTGGGGCGCGTTCGCGCTGTTCGCTGCCACCACCGGCTCGATTCTCTCCGGGGCGATCATCGAACGGGCGCGGATGAGCGCCTTCATCATCATGACCATCGTCCTCGGCGGCTTTCTCTGGCTGCTGGCGGCAGCCTGGGGCTGGCACCCGGAAGGCTGGCTGACCGTGAAATGGGGCTACCATGACGTCGGCGCCGCGGGCGTGGTGCACATGATCGCCGGCTTCTTCGCCCTCGGCGTGCTGATCAACCTCGGCGCGCGCATCGGCCGCTTCAACCCGGACGGCAGCGCCAACGCCATCGTCGGCCACAGCATGCCGATGAGCGTGGTCGGCCTGATGCTGATCATCGTCGGATTCTTCGGCTTCCTCGGCGGCTGCATCATCTACAACTCGGGTGCGCAGTGGATCAACATCTACGGCCAGCCGACCAACCTTTCGGCGTTTTCCTTCAATACCCTGATGGGCTTCGCCGGCGGCCTGATCGGCGCCTACCTGACCACCCGTGAACCCTACTGGATGATGTCGGGCGGTCTGGTCGGCATCATCTCGGTGGCGCCTGGCCTGGACCTCTACCACCCCGGGCTGGCCTACCTGATCGGCATGGGCGTTTCGGCCCTGGCACCGCTGGTCAACAACCTGCTGCTCAAGCTCAAGCTGGACGATGCGGTCGGCGCCTTCGCCGTGCACGGCTTCGGCGGTTTCGCCGGGCTGGTGATCAGCGGCATCTTCCTGGCCGGTTACCCCAACGTGAACGGCATGCCGGAGATCAGTTTCTTCGGCCAACTCGGCGGCGCGCTGGTCATGGCGGCGCTGGGCTTCTTCCCCGGCTACGGCATCTCCTACGCCCTGAAGAAGGCCGGCATCCTGCGGGTTCCGGCGCATGCCGAAGAGCGTGGCCTGGACCTCACCGAAGTACCGGCCCAGGCCTACCCGGAGTGGAGCAGCATGTACGGCCAGAGCAGCACGGTGGGTGGCAGCGCCGCACCGAGCACCGCCATAGCCCAATGACCCCCGGCCGGCCGTGAACGCGGCCGGCTCATCTCAAGGACTCATCCCAAGGAGTAGTGCCATGAGCATCACCACCTACGAAGGCGCCAGCGCCGTATTCACCTTCGCCGACAAGCCCGCCATCCTGGCCTTCATCAGCTTTCTGGTGGCGGCCACCAGCCTCTATGCACTGATCGCCACCGTCATTCACGAGAAGCACAGCTACGCGCTGCCGGACGAAGACCTCGACAAGCTGAAGTGACCCCCTCGACCGGCAGCGATCGCTGCCGGTCATCCCCCCGCTCCACGCCCCTCCGCGATACCCATCAGGCAGCAGAACAGCGCCTCGCGCACCATGACAATGCATTGCATTCGCGCCCCGCTCGGCGGCATTCCCGGCCTCTCGTAACAAGTTGTTTCAGCTCAATGAGTTAGCGGAAAAAAAGCCGGTGAACGGCACTTTTGGCAGGCCAATTGCTTTACTGAAAGGGAATTTAATTGCCCCACAGGAATATAATCAGCGCACCCGCCTGATGCTTCCAGGGGCCGAAAAATCCGGTGCGCCGCCGACAGCGGCCGGATAACTTTCCCGTCGGTTGGAGGCAGCAGGCAATGGTTCGGTTTGCACAGATTGGCCGCAGTATGTTCGTTCTTCCCCTGGTTCTTGGCAGTACCGTCGCCCTTGCCGACGAGGCGATACCGACGATCGACAGTGGCGATACGGCCTTCGTGGCGCTCTGCTCGCTGGTCGTGTTACTGATGACCCTGCCGGGGCTCGCGCTCTTCTACGGCGGCATGGCACGGACCAAGAACGTGCTGTCGATCCTCATGCAGGTGTTCTGCACCGCCTCGCTGATGTCGGTGCTGTTCGCGATCTACGGCTACAGCCTGACCTTCACCGACGGCGGCCCGCTGCAGGCGATGATCGGCGGCGTGGATAAGCTGTTCATGCTTGGCATCACCAAGGACTCGGTAGTCGGCACCATTCCGGAGTACCTGTACTTCCTGTTCATGCTGCTGTTCGCCGCCATCACGCCGGCGATCATCGTCGGCGGCTTCGCCGAGCGCATGAAGTTCTCGGCGGTGATGGTGTTCATGGCCGTGTGGCTGACCATCAACTACATCCCCATGGCGCATATGGCCTGGGGCGGCGGCTGGGTGTTCAACCTTGGCGTGCAGGACTTCGCGGGTGGCAACGTGGTGCACCTGAACGTCGGTATCGCCGCGCTGGTGGGCGCCTGGTTGCTGGGGCGCCGTCGTGGCTTCGGCACGCCGTCCCTGGCGCCGCACAACATGACCATGACGCTCACCGGCGGCTCGCTGCTGTGGGTCGGCTGGCTGGGTTTCTGCGGTGGCTGCGCGCTGGCGGCCAACGGCTACGCCATGCTGATAATGGTCAACACGATGCTCGCCAGCTGTGCCGGCGCATTGGGCTGGATGGTCGTCGAATGGCAGCACCGTGGCCGTCCGAGCATGTTCGGCGCGCTGTCCGGGGCCATCGCCGGCCTGGTGGCCATCACCCCGGCATGCGGTTTCGTCGGGCCCATGGGCGCCATCCTGCTCGGCCTCATCGCCGGCCCGGTATGTGTCTGGTCGGTGGAAAAACTCAAACCGATGATCGGCCTGGATGACTCCTTCGACGTGTTCGGCGTGCATGGCGTGGCCGGCATCCTCGGCGGCCTGCTGACGCCCGTGTTCGCGCACACCGCCATCGGTGGCCAGGGCTTCGCCGAAGGCCGCGACCTGTTCAGCCAGTTGCTGGTCAACGGCGGCGCCATCCTGTTCAGCATCACCTTCTCGGCCATCACCAGCCTGATCGCCTACAAGGTCGCCGGCCTGCTGTGCCGCGGTCTGCGTGTGGATGAAGAAACCGAGCTCGACGGCCTCGACCTCTCCTCCCACGGCGAAGTGGGCTACAAGTACTCGAACTAAGGGCTAAGGCGATGAAACTGATCACCGCGATCATCAAACCGTTTCTACTCGACGGCGTGCGTGAAGCGCTCACCGAGGTGGGCGTCAATGGCGTCACGATCACCGAAGTCAGGGGCTACGGCCGCCAGAAAGGCCACACGGAAGTCTACCGGGGCGCCGAGTACGAGGTGCAGATGCTGCCCAAGGTCAAACTGGAGCTGGTGGTAGCGGACAACTTCTCCCCGGCGGCTGTGGAGGCCATCCTGAAAGCCACCCGTACCGGCAAGATCGGCGATGGCAAGGTGTTCATCCAGGACCTCGAAAGGATCGTGCGGATCAGAACCGGCGAGCTGGACGACAGCGCCGTCTGACGACGGCAGCCAGCCCCACCCGGGGCCGGCCGATATCCCCTTTGCCTGGACGGGGTGCATTGGCACCCCGCTCGGGCAGCCCCGCTGGCCTGATCCCCGCACCCAGGATCTTTCGAGGTTTCAGCGCGAACCGCCTTGCGAGCACTCCCCCCGGCGATCCGCGAAACGAAAGACGCAGGGACCGGCGCCCTTTCCCCTCTTCCCACGATGCATGGCGAGATTTCCCGCGCACTTCGCAAGGCCATGCAGTTTCACACTCGATGACGCATGTGCCCCGCCAGACTTCGCCTCTCGTGCCCTACCTCGCGCCAAACAAGCTCCGGCGCGGCGTCGACAGCCCTAGCTCACCGGGCTGAACAGCTTCAGGCCGACCACCCCGCAGATGATCAGCATCAGGCACACCAGCCGCGCCAGCGTGGCCGGCTCGTGAAGAAAGAGAATCCCATAGATCGCCGTACCGACCGCCCCGATGCCGACCCACACCGCATAGGCAGTGCCCATCGGCAGGTAGCGGGCCGACAGGGTCAGCAGGTACATGCTCAGTGCGATGAAGAAGAGGCAGTAGAGGCTCGGCCAAAGCCGCGTGAAGCCCTGCGTACGGGGAATGGCAGAGGCGTACATCACTTCGCAGATGCCGGCGGTGAGCAGGATCGCCCAGGCCCAGGATGCAGTCATTTGACGCCTTTCAGATGCACAAAAGCCGGCTTTTCCGCTTGGGAAAAGCCGGCTGATGGGTGGGGTCAGTAACCCTGTCCAGGCACCCAACTGGTGCCGGCCAAGGGTACGCGGGCCATGGCGGCGGACTCGACGGTCAACGCGACCAGATCCTCGGGGTCGAGGTTGTGCAGGTGCGACTTGCCGCAGGCGCGGGCCATGGTCTGGGCTTCCAGCACCAGCACGCGCAGGTAGTTCGCCAGGCGTCGGCCGCCTTCGACCGGGTCGAGGCGCTTGGACAGGTCCGGGTCCTGGGTGGTGATGCCCGCCGGATCGCGACCATTCTGCCAATCGTCGTAGTAGCCGGCCGCCGAACCGATCTTCTTCAGCTCTTCGTCCAGGCGCGGATGGTTGTCGCCCAGGGCGATCAGCGCGGCGGTGCCGATGGCAACGGCATCGGCGCCCAGGGCCATGGCCTTGGCTACGTCGGCGCCGTTGCGGATGCCGCCGGAGACGATCAGCTGCACCTTGCGGTGCATGCCCATTTCCTGCAGCGCCTGCACGGCTTGCGGGATGGCCGGCAGAATCGGGATGCCAACGTGTTCGATGAACACTTCCTGAGTCGCGGCAGTACCGCCCTGCATGCCGTCCAGCACGATCACGTCGGCGCCGGCTTTCACCGCCAGTTTCACGTCGTAATACGGCCGGCTGGCGCCAACCTTCACGTAGATGGGTTTCTCCCAGTCGGTGATCTCGCGCAGCTCGGCGATCTTGATCGCCAGGTCGTCCGGGCCGGTCCAGTCCGGGTGACGGCAGGCAGAACGCTGGTCCACACCGATGGGCAGCGTGCGCATCCCCGCGACGCGCTCGGTGACCTTCATGCCCAGCAGCATGCCGCCGCCGCCCGGCTTGGCGCCCTGCCCCAGTACGATTTCGATGGCGTCGGCCTTGCGCAGATCGTCCGGGTTCATGCCGTAGCGCGACGGCAGGTACTGATACACCAGATGCTGCGACTGGCCGCGCTCTTCCGGGGTCATGCCGCCGTCGCCGGTGGTGGTGCTGGTGCCGGCGATGCTGGCGCCACGACCGAGGGCTTCCTTGGCGTTGGCCGACAGCGCGCCGAAGCTCATGCCGGCGATGGTCACGGGGATCTTCAGGTGCAGCGGCTTCTTGGCGAAGCGGTTGCCGAGGATGACATCGGTGCCGCACTTCTCGCGGTAGCCTTCCAGCGGATAGCGCGACATGCTGGCGCCAAGCAGCAGCAGGTCGTCGAAGTGCGGCAGCTTGCGCTTGGTGCCGCCGCCGCGAATGTCGTAGATGCCGGTTTCGGCGGCACGCTGGATTTCCTGGATGGTCAGGCGGTCGAAGGTGGCCGACTCGCGCAGGACAGGGGGTTGTTTCTCGCTCATGGAGACGCTCCTCGAAAGATATCACCCGTGGGAGCGCGCGGGACGCCTGGTCCGGGCGCGCTGGCCCGCTCCCACAGGGAAGTTGGTCAGTACGCGCTGGCGTTATCGACCTTGAAGTTGTACAGCTGGCGAGCCGAGCCGTAGCGTTTGAAATCGGCGGCGTTTTCCTTGAACCCGGCGCGATTGAGCAGCGCCTGCAGCTCCTCGATGTGCTCGGCACGCATCTCTTTCTCGATGCAGTCCGAACCCAGCGACTCGACGCTGCCTTTGACGAAAATCCTGGTTTCGTACAGCGAATCGCCCAGCGCATCGCCGGCATCGCCACACACCACCAGCCGTCCGGCCTGGCCCATGAAGCAGCTCATGTGGCCGATGCTGCCACCGACCACGATGTCGATGCCCTTCATGGAAATGCCGCAGCGTGCGCCGGCATCGCCTTCGATGACCAGCAGGCCGCCATGAGCGGTTGCACCGGCGGCCTGGGAGGCGCTGCCCTTGACGCGCACATAGCCGCTCATCATGTTCTCGGCGCAGCCCACGCCGACGTTGCCGTGCACGGTGACCGAGGCCTTCTGGTTCATGCCCGCGCAGTAATAGCCGGCATGCCCCTGGATATCGATGGAGATGGCTTCGTTGACGCCGACCGCGAGGTTGTGGGCGCCGTTGGGATGGGTCACAACCCACTCGCGCTCGTCGACAGCCTGGGCCTGGTCGTGCAGGGCCTGGTTGAGGTCACGCACGCTGGCGCTGGAAAGATCGATGGTTTTCATGCTGCGTGCTCCTTCTTGCGTTCCCAGATGTACAGGGTGGCGGGAACCGGTTCCCAGACCTTGGCCTTGTCGATGCCCGGCAGGCTGGACAGCGCCTGGTATTCCGAGGCCATGGCGACGTAGTCGTCGGTCTCGGCGAGGATCGCCGGCTTGCAGGCGATCGGGTCGCGGATCACCGCAAAGCCGTTGCGGGTGCCGATGGCGAAGGTGAAGAAGCCGTCCAGCGCCTCCAGCGAGCTATCCAGCGCCTGCTTCAGCGAGTCGCCCTGCTGCAGGCGCCAGGCCAGGTAACCGGCGGCGACCTCGGTGTCGTTCTCGGTCTCGAAGTGAATGCCTTCGCGGCGCAGTTCCTGGCGCAGGCGGAAGTGGTTGGACAGCGAGCCGTTGTGCACCAGGCAGAGGTCGGCGCCGGTGGAGAACGGGTGGCTGCCTTCCATGGTCACCGCGCTTTCGGTGGCCATGCGGGTGTGGCCGATGATGTGGCTGCCCTTCATCGAAGCCAGGCCGAAGCGCTCGGAAATCTCCCGCGGCAAGCCCATGCCCTTGAGAATCTCGATGCTCTGCCCGGCGCTCATGATGCGCACGCTCGGCGCCAGCTCGCTCAACGCGGCGCGCACGGCACTTTCTTCGGCCTTGATCTTGAGCACGATGGCGCTGGCGTTCTGAAACCAGTCCAGCTCGGCGCCGAGCTTTTTCCCCACGGCCTTAACCAGGGCCGCGAAGTCAAAGCCCTCGGTGGTCGCCTGCAGGGTCAGCTTGACCCAGCCATCGGCCACTTCATCGCCATAGATGGCAAAGCCGGCGCTGTCCGGGCCGCGGTCGGTCATGGCCTCGAGCATCGGCTCGAACAGCTTGCCGAGCTGCGATTCCAGCTGCGGATTTTTCAGGTAAAGCCCCACGATTCCACACATAGCTAAAACTCCTGGGCAGAAGGCGCCCTACCCACGGGCGGGCGCCGGAAAACGGTTGAACGAAGAGGTCGGATTAGAAGAATTCGGTGTAGCGCTTGATCTCCCAGTCGGAGACGTGCCGGCTGTACTCCACCCATTCCATGCGCTTGAGCTTGATGAACTCGCCGACGATCTCCTTGCCCATCACCTCGGCGAACAGCGAGTCGGCTTCCAGCGCATCGCAGGCTTCCTTGAGCGACTGCGGCAGGGTCTTGATGCCTCGCGCGGCAATGGCTTCGAGGCCCAGCGCGTAGAGGTTTTCGTTGCAGATCTGATCGGGCATCAGCTGGCGGTCGATGCCGTCGAGCCCGGCGGCGATGATCGCGGCGCTGACCAGGTACGGGTTGCAGCCGGCGTCCGGCAGGCGGAACTCCAGGCGGCCATAGGGCACCCGCACCATCGCCGAGCGGTTGTTGGCGCCAAAGGCGATGAACGCCGGCGCCCAGGTGGCGCCGGACAGCGAGTTGCCGACCACCAGGCGCTTGTAGGAATTCACCGTCGGCGCGGCGAAGGCGCACAACGCCGGGCCATGGGCCAGCAGGCCGGCGGCGAAGTGATAGGCGAGCTTCGACAGGCCCATGCCGTTCTTGTCACTGGCATCGAAGAACAGGTTCTTGCTCTCGGCGCTGGCGAGGGACAGGTGGAAGTGCATGCCATTGCCGGCCCGCCTCGGGTCCGGCTTGGGCATGAACGAGCAGATCATGCCCAGGTCGTTGGCGATCTCGCCGGCGGCCATGCGGAAGAAGGTGAAGCGGTCCGCCGACTCCATGGCATCGCTGTAGGTGTAATTGATCTCGAACTGGCCGTTGGCGTCTTCGTGGTCGATTTGGTAGATGTCGAAACCGACCGGCTGCAGCGCCTCCGTCAGCTTTTCCAGAAACTCGCGGGAGCGCGACAGGCCCTTGTAGTCGTAGCAGGGCTTGTCGAGGTTATCGCTGGCATCGACCAGTTGCAGCGTGCCGGACTCGTCGCGACGCATCAGGTTGAATTCCGGCTCCAGGCCGGTATTGAGCGTCCAGCCGCGCGCCTTCAGGCGTTCCACTTGTTGCTGCAGTACATAGCGGCTGTCGTAGGGCCAGGGTTGCCCGTCGACATGCCCGATACACACGACCCGCCCGTAACCCGGCTGCCACGGTACGGGGATCAGGGTCGACAGATCGCCCTTGGCCATGAAATCCGGCCCGTGGGGCTCCATGCCCATGCCGCAGATGGCGAAACCCGCAAACCCTGCCCCCGCTTCCGCCACCGCCTCGAGGCCCGACACCGGCACCGATTTGGTCTTGGCCGAGCCATGGATATCCACGAACTGGGCAAGGACATACTTGATCGCGTGTTTCTCGATGACCTGTTGGGTTTCGCTTGGCAACATCACGTGGCTCCTGTCGACTCGGTGATTATTCCAATAAGGAAATTAACTTTCCCATTAAGAATGCAATCAACTTGCCAATCCCGGCCGTCGCAGGCGAGAGCCAGACACCACGCGGGTTTTCTTCTATCCGCAGGGGAAAAGTGTTTTCATAGCAGGAAATTCACACCCCCTGGCATGCACCGTTGCAATGCAGCCTGATCATTCCTGGTGCGAATCTATTATTCATATTTAGAAAATGGCAGTGCATGAGCAAGAGCATAGAGACTCCACCCCGTTTGCAGCTTGAGCAGTACCTGGGCATGCAGATTCGCCGCCAGCGCCTCGCCCAGGAATTGAAAATCGCCGAGGTCGCGCGCATTGCCGGCATCAGCCAGGGCATGCTCAGCAAGATCGAGAACGCCCAGGTATCCACCAGCCTTGACACCCTCAGCCGGCTCTGCGACGTGCTCGGCATGCCGATGTCCAAGCTGTTCAGCCAATATGATCAGCAAGGCAGCGGCGCGCTCCTGGTGAAAGCCAATGAAGGACTCGAGGTGGTGCGCCGTGGCACCGAGAAGGGCCACACCTATCATTTGCTGAACCACACCCGCGGGCCGAAGAAGAGCTTCGAGGCCTATATGGTCAGCATGGACGATGCCAGCGAGGAGTTTCCGACCTTCTCCCACCCGGGCACCGAGTTCCTGCACCTGCTCGAAGGCGAACTGGTGTACCGCCACGGCAACCAGCTCTACGCCATGCAGGCCGGCGACAGCCTGACCTTCGACGCCGAAGTCCCCCACGGCCCGGAGAAGCTGGTGCAGGTGCCGATTCGGCTGTTGTCGATCATGAATTACGGGAAGGACTGATCGAACAAGGAACTGCCCAAACTTTTAGACACGTCGATAGATAAAGGTATGGGCGGTTGGTTGGAAGCGAGTGACTGCAAGCGGCCGATTCTGTTGATAAAGTCGGCCTTGGCCAGAGGCGCCTTTCCAATGTTCGAAAAACGTACGATTTTGACGTTGCTGCGTAAAAACCAAGGTAGGTCAGTCTTCCGTACGACTCAGATTTCTACATAAACAACACTCTTTTATGGGCAGAAATCGCCAAGGGACTTTTTCAACAGAATCGGCCGCATGCTGCCCTTCCCACCGAAGCTCAACCCTTACCACTCACTCAACTTACTAGCCAACAACTGCGCCTCCTCCTTCATCGCAACCGCCAATGCCTTGCGCCTCGCTTCTGTCATCCGCGGACGTGCCAAAGCGCAGCTGAGCGCACCCAGCGCCGCGCCATCGGCGATCACGATGGGTACCGCAAGGCCGGTGTAGCCCGGTAACCGCCGATCCGCCAGGCCGCTGGCGAAGCCAAGGCGGCGCACGCTGTCCAGGCTGTCGATGATTCGTTCGATTTCCAGGCCGTAGTCCAAACGCAGCACCGCCGCGTTGTGCTGCAGGATCTCGTTGCGCTCGGCGCGTGGCATCTGCGCCAGCAGCACGTGCGAGGCCTGGCCCACGCCCATGGGAATGCGCCCGCCGACCATGCCACTGTAGCTCTGTACCGGCTGTTCGCCCGTCAGCAGGTCCAGACACAGCACGTGGTAGCCGTCCGGCACCAGCAGGAAGAAGCTGTCGCCGAAACGTTGCGCCAGGCGCAGCAGCACCGGGCGCACCAGTTCGCGGATAGCGCTGGCATTGCCGGCCTGGGCGCCGAGGGCGAAGAGTTCGTAGCCCAGCACGTAGCGCCCGCGTTGCGTGGCCGGGCGCACGAAGCCCTGACGGCGCAGAGCCTGCAACAGGCGGTAGGCGGTCGGCCGTGAACAACCACACGCCTCGCACAGCTCATCCAGCGCGGCACCCTGCACGCCCGCCGTCGCGATGCGGCGTAATAGATGAAAGGCCCGCTCCAGGCTTTGGGTGCCGCTCATGCCGTTCTCACATGCTGATAAAGAAGTGCCGGCGAACACGGTGCAAGTTGCGCGCCGCCCACTCCACGGCAAGCTCGGCGCAGGTTCTTTCGGTGCGTACGGCGCACCCCACGTTGCCCTGGAGAATGTGCATGTACCCGCAGATCGAACGCGTCGATGGCGACAGCCGCCTGCCCAGCGAAAGCGAGGTCGCCATCATCGGCGGCGGCATCATCGGCATCTGCACCGCCTACTGGCTGGCCGCGCGCGGCATTCCGGTGGTGCTTCTGGAAAAGGGCGTGATCGCCGGCGAGCAGTCCTCACGCAACTGGGGCTGGTGCCGCAGCATGGGCCGCGACCTCGCGGAAATCCCCCTGGCCCTGGCCAGCCTGCAGCTGTGGCAAACCTGGCAGGACGAGTGGCCCGGCGACCTCGGCTTTCGCCGCAGCGGCGTGCTCTACGCCTGTGAAACCCCGCAGCAGTTGCAGCAACAGGCCGACTGGTTAAAGGCCGCTCGCCACTACGGCGCCGACGCCCATCTAGTGCAGCGTGATGACCTGCGCAACCACTGGCCGGATGGCCTGCGTGCCGGCTGGAGTGGCGCCCTGCACGCCCCTGCCGATGGCCGTGCCGAACCGCAGCAGGCCACGGCGGTGATCGCTCGCCAGGCACAACGCCTGGGCGCACGCGTGCTGACCGGCTGTGCGGTGCGCGGCCTGGATATAGAAGGCGGACTCGTGGCCGGGTTGTTCACCGAGCGTGGCCGGCTGCGCTGCAACAGCGTGGTGCTGGCCGGCGGCGCCTGGTCGTCGCTGTTCTGCCGTCAGCACGGCATCCGCCTGCCGCAGCTCAAGGTGATCGCCTCGGTCCTGCGCACCGCGCCGATGCCCGGCGGCCCGGAGATCGCCGTGGGCGCCAGCCGCTATGCCTTTCGCAAACGCCTGGACGGCGGCTACACCATCGCCCAGCGCAACGGCAACCTGGCGCCTATCACCCCGGACAGTTTTCGTTATCTGCGCGACTTTCTTCCGGCGCTGGGCAAGCAGTACCGCGAGCTACGCCTGCGCCTGGATCACCACTTCCTCGATGAACTGCGCATACCGCGGCGCTGGGCTATGGACCAGCCCAGCCCGTTCGAGGCCTGCCGGGTGCTCGATCCGCAACCCTCGGCGAGCATCCTTGGCGAAGCCCGCCGCGAGCTGGCAAAGGCCTTTCCGTTCTTTCGCGACCTGCAGGTGGCGCAGAGCTGGGCCGGGATGATGGACGTGACCCCGGACGCGATCCCGGTGATCGGCCCGGTCGACAGCCTGCCGGGCCTGCTGCTCTCCACCGGCTATTCCGGCCATGGCTTCGGCATCGCTCCGGGTGCCGGGCACCTGCTCGCCGACCTCATCACCGGCGCCACGCCGTTGGTCGATCCCACGCCGTTCCGCTTTTCTCGGCTGTGACCGTAGGGTGCGCCGTGCGCGCCAACAGGCACCGTGGCAGCACCCGGTGCGCGCGGCGCACCCTACGCGCGCTTCCTGAACGTACTGGGCTGCGATCTTGTTTCCTTTAAGGATAAAAAAATTCCCTACAGGCATGGACACGAAGAATCCGTTCGCTTATAAAAACCACCAACACGAAAAATATATTCGTAGCAGTTAATTATCTTCGCGAGCGAATAACCGTTTCATTACTGAATATCTTCCTGCCGCCGCCCCGCAGAGGACTCGACATGCAACACGCCCAGAACCAGTACGTGATCAACATCAGTTGCCCGGCCACCTCGGGTATCGTCGCCGCGGTGGCGTCGTTTCTTGCCGAACATCAGTGCTACATCAGCGAGATGTCGCAGTTCGATGACGAGGTCAGCAGCACCTTCTTCATGCGCGCGGTGTTCCGCTTCAACACCGGCGTGACCGATGACCTGGCGAAGATCGAGGAAGGCTTCGCCGCGGTGGCCAGCACCTTCGACATGACCTGGGGCCTGTTCAGCACCAGCAAGCCGATGCGCGTGCTGTTGATGGTCAGCAAGTTCGACCATTGCCTGGCCGACCTGCTCTATCGCCACCAGAAGGGCGAGCTGAACATGGAGATCACCGCCATCGTCTCCAACCACCTCGACCTGCGTCCCATGGCCGAGCGCGAGGGCATTCGCTTCATCTACCTGCCGGTAACCAAGGACAGCAAGAGCGTCCAGGAAGCCGAGCTGATGAAGATCGTCGACGAAACCGGCACCGAGCTGGTGGTGCTGGCGCGCTACATGCAGATTCTCTCCAACAACCTGTGCAAACAGCTGACGGGCCGGGCGATCAACATCCACCACTCGTTCCTGCCCGGTTTCAAGGGGGCCAAGCCTTACCACCAGGCGTTCGAGCGCGGCGTGAAGCTGATCGGTGCTACCGCCCACTACGTCACCTCGGATCTCGACGAAGGCCCGATCATCGAGCAGGAAGTGCAGCGCGTGGATCACGCCCTGAAGCCCGATGACCTGGTCGCCATTGGCCGCGATACCGAAACCGTGGCGCTGTCGCGGGCCGTGAAGTACCACACGGAGCACCGCGTGTTCCTCAACGGCGACCGCACGGTGATCTTCCGATGAGTACCTTGATCGACGGCAAGGCCGCGGCCGCCCGCGTACTCGCCGAAGTGCAGGCGGAGGTCGGGCAACTGCAGGCCCAGGGCGTCGAACCGGCCCTGGCCGTGGTGCTGGTGGGGGACGATCCGGCCAGCCACGTCTACGTGCGCAACAAGGTTCTGCGCGCCGGTGAAGTGGGCATTCGTTCGCTCGAGTATCGCTTGCCGGCCGAGGCCAGTGCCGAGGCGGTGCTGGAAGTGGTCGCCGGGCTGAATGCCGACGCGGCCGTGCACGGCATCCTGGTGCAGTTACCACTGCCCGGACACATCGACGAAGTGCGCGTGCTGCAGGCCATCGACCCGGCCAAGGACGTCGACGGCTTCCACAGCGAGAACGTCGGCGGCCTCAGCCAGGGCCGCCCGGTGCTCACACCCTGCACTCCGGCCGGCTGCATGCGCCTGCTGCGCGACACCCTGGGCGATCTGTCCGGCAAGCACGCCGTGGTGGTCGGCCGCTCGAACATCGTCGGCAAACCGATGGCGGCGCTGCTGCTGGCGGCCAACTGCAGCGTCACCGTGCTGCACTCGCGCAGCATCAAGCCGGAGAAGCTCTGCGGCCAGGCCGACATCGTGATCGCCGCCGTCGGCCGCCCGCGGATGATCGGCGCCGACTGGATCAAGCCCGGCGCGGTGGTGATCGATGTCGGCATCAACCGCATCGACGAGAACGGCCGCTCGCGCCTGGTCGGCGATGTCGACTTCGACGCCGTGTTGCCGGTGGCCTCGGCCATCACCCCGGTGCCCGGCGGCGTCGGCCCCATGACCATCGCCCTGCTGATGCGCAACACCGTACTCGCCGCCCGGCAGCAGACCGGCCAGGCCCTTCAGGAGACCCGCTGATGCCTTTCTCGCTGCTCAAGTACGGCCTGTCGTCGGAGTATCCCGTCGAGGTCGACCTGCCCGCCCCCAAGGAGCTGAAAGCCGCCTATGACGTGGTGATCATCGGCGCCGGCGGGCATGGCCTGGCCACCGCCTACTACCTGTCCAGGTACCACGGCATCAGCAACATCGCGGTGCTGGAGAAAGGCTACCTGGGCGGTGGCAACACCGCGCGCAACACCGCGGTGATCCGCTCCAACTACCTGACCAGCGAAGGCGTGAAGTTCTACATCGAGTCGGTTCGGCTGTTCGAGAACCTCTCCAACGAGTTCGACTTCAACATCATGTATTCCAGCCGGGGCCAGCTCACCCTGGCCCACACCGACGCCACAGTGCGCGCGTTCCGCCAGCGCGCCGAAGTGAACAAGCACTTCGGCGGACGCACCGAGATGATCGACCGCCAGCAGATCCGCGAGCTGGTGCCGAGCCTCAACCTCGATCCCGGCCATATTCCGGTGCTCGCCGGCCTCTGGCACATCGACGGCGGCACCGCCCGCCACGACGCAGTGGCCTGGGGCTACGCCAAGCAGGCGGCCAAACGCGGCGTGGAAATCCATCAGCTCACCGAGGTGCAGGACTTCGTCGTCGAGAACGAGCGCGTCCGCGCCGTGAAGACCAACCGCGGCACCATCGCCTGCGGCTGCGTGGTGCAGGCAGTCGCCGGCACCAGCTCGCTGCTGATGAACAAACTGAAGATCAAGGCGCCGATCCACACCTACCCGCTGCAGGCGATGGTGACCCAGCCGTTCAAGCCGTTCCTCGATCCGCTGGTGAGCTCCTCGGCCCTGCATTGCTACGTGCAGCAGACCAGCCGCGGCGAGATCGTCTTCGGCGGAGGCTCCGATCCCTACCCGCTGTACAACACCCGCTCGACCCTGGACCTCAAGGAAAGCCTGCTGGCCTCGGCCATCGAGATGTTCCCGTTCATGGCCAACGCCAAGCTGATGCGCCAGTGGGCCGGCATCACCGACATGACGCCCGACTACAGCCCGATCATGGGCCTGTCGCCCATCGACGGTTACTACCTGGACGCCGGCTGGGGCACCTGGGGGTTCAAGGCCACGCCAATCTGCGGCAAGACCATGGCCGAGCTGGTCGCCAGCGGCGGCAAGGTTCCGGAGCTGATCGCGCCGTTCGGCCTGGATCGCTTCAGCCGCTTCCAGCAGGTCAACGAAATGGGCGCCACGGCGGCCAGCCACTGACGGGTTACAGCCAATGAAGATCATGACCTGCCCGCTCAACGGGCCGCGCAACATCAGCGAGTTCACCTACGGCGGCGAACTCAAGCAGATGCCCGACCCGGCCACCTGCAGCGTCGCCGAATGGGCCGACTACGTGTTCAACAGCGAGAACCTGCTCGGCGTGGTCACCGAGTGGTGGATGCACACCCCCTCGAACTACTGGTTCCTGGCCGAACGCCACACCGGCAGCGACGAAATCCTGCGCACCTTCGACCCACGTGAACTGTTCGACCAGCGTGTCGATTTCGCCGCACCGGAGGCCGCCCAATGAACCGCCTGCCCGCTCCCATGGGCTTGTTGATCGACCGCAACAAGCCGCTGACCTTCAGCTTCGACGGCAACGCCTGCCAGGGTTTCGCCGGCGACACCGTCGCCAGCGCGCTCGCAGCTAACGGCCGCTGGCTGCTGTCGCGCTCGTTCAAGTACCACCGCCCGCGTGGCCCGCTGACCATGGCCGGCCAGGACGCCAACACCCTGGTGCAGTTGCCGGACGAGCCCAACGTGCTGGCGGACGAGTGCCCCCTCGCGGCGGGTCTCGCGGTTACGCCGCAGAACGTCAACGGCAGCCTGGAAAAGGACCGTGACGCGATCATCGGCACGTTCTCCAGGTTCATGCCGGTGGGTTTCTACTACCGCGCCTTCTACAAGCCCAAGGGCATGTGGAAACGCTGGGAACCGCTGATCCGCAAGAAGGCCGGCCTCGGCGTGCTCGAACTCAGGTTCGAGCCGACCTACCACGACAAGGCCTACCTGTTCTGCGACCTCGCCGTCATCGGCTCCGGCCCCGCCGGCCTGTCTGCCGCCCTGCACGCGGCCAACGGCGGCGCCAAGGTGCTGCTGATCGAACAGAATCCGGTGCTCGGCGGCTCGCTGACCTACGCCCGCTTCGGCCTCGACGCCAACGTCGCGATGGGCCTGCGTGAAGAGCTGGTCAGCGCGGTGCAGGGCCATGCCAACATCCGCGTGCTCGACTCGGCGGTCTGCAACGCCTGGTTCGCCGACAACTACCTGCCGGTGATCCAGGGCAACCGGCTGTACAAGGTGCGCGCTAGGCAGTGCATCGTCGCCAGCGGCTCCTTCGACCAGCCAGTGATCTTCCGCAACAACGACCTGCCCGGCGTGATGCTGACCAGCGCCGCCCAGCGGCTGATGCGCCTGTACGCGGTCAAACCGGGCAAGCGCGCGGTGGTCCTGACCGGCAACGACGACGGATACCTCGCCGCGCTCGACCTGCTCGACGCGGGTGTGGAGGTCGCCGCCGTGGTCGACATGCGCGAGCGCAGCGACACTCCGGGGCTGATCACGGCCGTGCAAGCCAAGGGCATTCCCTGCCACACCGGCCACACCGTGTATGAAGCGTTGGCCGGCAAGAACGCTCAGCACCTCGGCGCCGTCGACATCAGGCGTATCCGCGGGCAGGGCAAGGTGGCCGAGGCCAGCACGCGGATCGACTGCGACCTGCTGTGCATGTCCGCCGGTTACATGCCGGTCTATCAGCTGCTTTGCCAGGCCGGCGGCAACCTGCGCTACGCCGACGAGCACGCCGCGTTCTCGATCCAGAATCTGCCCGGCATCCTGCGCGTCGCCGGTTCGGTGAATGGCCGGCACGATCTGCAGCGCGTCCTGGCCGACGGCCAGCGGGCCGCCAGCGAAGCCCTCGCCGACCTCGGCCTGGAGGCGACCGCGGTAGCCGGTGCGGACAAGGACGACAGCCGGGTCAACTTCCCCTGGCCGATCTTCGCCCACCCGCAGGGCAAGGAATTCGTCGACTTCGACGAAGACCTGCAGATCAGGGACATCGTCAACGCCACTCGCAACGGCTACCGCGACGTGCAGTTGGTCAAGCGCTTCTCCACCGTCGGCATGGGGCCGTCCCAGGGCCGTCACTCGGCGCTGCCCACGGCGCGCCTGGTGGCCGATGCCACCGGCCGCAGCGTCAGCGAAACCGGCGTGACAACCGCACGCCCACCGTTCTCCGCGGAGAAACTGGCGCACATCGCCGGCCGCGGCTTCGACCCCTATCGGCAGACCGCCATGCACCGTCGCCACGTCGAACTCGGCGCCAAGCTGATGCCCGCCGGCGTGTGGCAACGCCCCGCCTTCTACGGCAAGGCCGAAGACCGCGAAGCCTGCATGCAGAGCGAAGCCCGCCATGTGCGCGAGAGGGTCGGCCTGATCGACGTCTCCACCCTGGGCGGCCTCGACGTGCGCGGGCCGGATGCCGCCGAGCTGCTGGAGCGGATGTACACCTTCGGATTCAAGAAACTCGCCATCGGCCGTACCCGCTACGCGCTGATGACCGCCGAGGATGGCGTGGTGATCGACGACGGCGTGGCCTGCCGACTGGGCGAGCAGCACTTCTACGTATCGGCCACCACCAGCGGCGTGGATCGCGTCTACCGCAGCATGCTCAAGTGGAACGCGCAGTGGCGGCTGAACGTCGATATCGCCAACGTCAGCGCCGCCTTCGCCGCGGTCAACCTGGCGGGCCCGCTGTCGCGCCAGGTGCTGGAAAAGGTCTGCACGGACGTCGACCTGTCGCCCGAGGGCTTCCCTTACCTCGGCTTACGCGAGGGCAAGGTCGCCGGGGTGCCGGCGCGGCTGCTGCGTGTGGGTTTCGTCGGTGAGCTGGGCTACGAAATCCACGTGCCAGCGCGCTTTGGCGAGCACCTGTGGGATGCCTTGATGAAAGCCGGTGCAGACTTCGACATCCGTCCGTTCGGGGTGGAAACCCAGCGCCTGCTGCGTCTGGAAAAGGGTCACGTGATCATCAGCCAGGACACCGACGGCATGACTCATCCCGCCGAGATCGACATGGGCTGGGCCATCGGCCGCAAGAAGCCCTTCTTCGTCGGCAAACGCACCATCGAGATCCTCGAAGCGCAGCCCCTCAAGCGCAAGCTGGTGGGGTTCACGTTGCCCAAGGGCAGCAGCAAACCGCTGGAAGGCCATCTGGTGCTAAAGGGCCCGGACATCAGCGGCAACGTCACGTCCTGCGAGTACTCGGAAACCGTCGGCGCGATCATCGGCATGGCCTACGCCGGCGCCGACCAGGCCACGCCCGGCATGCAGATTCCGATTCGCGTGGAAGGCGGCGAAGTGGTCCAGGCCACCGTGGTGCAGCTGCCCTTCTTCGACCCTGAAAGCCAACGCCAGGAGCTGTGATCATGAGCCTGACCATTCGCGAGCATGCTGAACGCAGCCCCATTTATGACCTGCACGGCGCGGCGCCGCTGACCCTGCTGGGCGACCGGCTGTTCGTCGCCGGCTCCATAGATGAAAGTGAGCAACTGCAACGCTGCGCGCTGATCGACCTGAGCAACCTGCCGCGGGTCGGTTTTCGCGGCACCGACAGCGCGGCCTATCTGCAGCGCAAGGGCTATCAACTGCCGGAAAAGCCCAACCAGGCCTGCCTGCAAAGCAACGGCGAGCAGGTGCTGCGGCTGTCGCAGACCGAGTACTTTCTGCTCGGCAGCCTGACCGATGGCGGCGCCCGCATCGCCGCAGACGAGGCCGGCTGGCACTACGACGAGCGCCAGGCCAATTACCTGCTGCCCCGCCAGGACAGCCATGCCTGGCTGGCCCTGTCCGGCGCGCACCTGCCGGAGCTGTTCGCCAAGATCTGCGGCGTCGACCTGCGCGCCGAAACCTTTCCGCTCGGCGCCGTGGTACAGACCTCGGTGGCGCGCCTGAACGCCATCGTGGTCAATGCCTGTACGGCGACCCTGCCAGTCTTCCATCTGCTGTGCGATCGCGCGTCCGCGCACTACCTGTGGGGCGCCCTGCTGGACGCCATGGACGAGTTCGGCGGCAAACCGGCAGGCATCGAGGCGCTGCGTTAGGTGCCGGTGATCGTCGCCATGCCCGAGCCATCAATGACAGAGACCCGCCATGGCCGCCGATAAAGAAGAGCTGACCGACTACCGGGTCCCCGCGCTGCAACGTGGCCTGAGCATCCTGCAGATGTTCAACGCCAGCGAGCGCAGCCTGAGCAGCAACCTGATCGCCGAGCGCCTGGGCGTCAGCGTCTCGGCCATCTACCGGATTCTGGTCACCCTCACCGACATGGGCTACCTGAACAAGCTGGGCACCAACAGCTACGAACTCGGCCCGCAGGTGCTCTGCGACGGCTTCGCCTACCTGACCAGCCGTGACCTGGTGGATATCGCCATGCCGCACCTGAACGCGCTAAGGGACCGCACCTCGCTCTCCTGCCACCTGTCGGTCCGCGAACAGACCGACAGCCTGTACATCGGCCGGGCCTTCGCCGCGCAGCGCCTCTCCGTGAACATCCCCATCGGCACACGTATCGCCTGCCATTGCACGGCCATGGGTCGTATGTTGCTCAGCGATCTGGACGCGACGGAAGTAGGTCGCCTTTACCAGCACGTGCGCCTGGATGGCTACGCACCGCCCGCGCCGAAAACGCTTCCCGAACTGCTGGAGTTGCTGGAACAGGACCGCCAGCGCGGTTGGGTGTTGCACCGCTCGGACTATTCGGCGGCCATCGCCTGCGCCATCCATGATCACCAAGGCAAGGTAGTGGCCGCCATCAACCTATCCGGCCCCGAGGCGGTGATGGATAACACCGCCGCCCAGGAACGCTTTCTTCTCAGCCTCCAGCAATGCGCGCAAGCGATCTCCCAACAATTGGGCGGCTAGAAACCGCGGCGCGGCGGGATACTCCGAATGTCTTGGACCGAAGCGTTCCGCGTATCGGCAACGAAGGAGACGACTCCGCAATCCAGCCTTGAGCCTCCACCCTGAGGCCGAGGATGGCGTAGTTGTTACGCCGGAGTTGAACTCGCCAGGAGGTCACCGCTTCCCGAAACAGGCCATGCGGGGTAATCCCAGGGGAGGGGAGCGGACCGGGCAAGCGAAGCGATTCCTCCCCGATTCCCCATAAAAGAAAAAAGCCCCAGAGGCGTTAACCTCTGGAGCCTTTGATAGTGACGGGAAGATAGGATTTGAACCCGTTTCGAGCGCTGTTCGTATGTGGCCTACGTTGGTCAAAACCAGCTAGCGCAAGCTTTGCCTTCCACCATACTGGTCGCTACTGGCCCTCCATAGGCAGTGATTTCGACGCCATTGCTGCCGGGCATTGTTGTTCGCCTCATCTGCAAGCTAATCTCGGTCAACCGCCAGCTTGCTGGCAAAGGGACTTGCAGAGCTGAGGCCGGTGTATAACTCCCCCCTCCTAGCGCATGCCGCTGTCTAGAGCCGTACGCTAGATCCGCAAGAGTTTTTATCCACCAATTTTCAGGTTGTTATGCACCAATTGGTGTCTATTTATAGTTAGAAGCATGAGCGAAAATCGGTGAAATCTTGAAGAAGTTAATCATTTACGCACTGCTCGCATTCGTGGGCTGGAATTACTACCAAAAGAATATCGCCACAACACAGGTAGATATCTCGTCCAAACCACAGACATTTCAAGCGCCCGCAACAGCATTACATAGCTTTTCATGTGACGGCAGGCAACACTGCAGCCAAATGCGCTCAAGAGCAGAAGCTGAGTACTTCGTAAGGAATTGTCCAAACACAAAAATGGACGGAGACCATGACGGGGTTCCTTGTGAAAACGACTCAAGATTTTAGAACGCAGTCGTGCAACACGCTTCTAACATGTAGTTCAAATCGTTCGCGTCGCTCACTGGGACGGGCTAAAGCCCGCCCCTTAACCAAACGTTAGGTGCACAATGCCTATGTCTCCATACGAGTTATTTGCCACGATAACAGCATGCCTTGCGGTTATCGTTAGCCTCATTACATGGAATGGACAAAGAAAGCTACAGCGCGAAGCAAATGATTTGCAGCGTGCCACGTCCAAATTGGCAGAAAAACAATTGGAGTTATTGCTAAAAGAAGAGCGCGGCAAAAGCATTGCGCGCTTGTCTCTGAATCTAGTTAGAGACGGGAAAAACTATAAATTTTGCTTAACAAACATTGGAGAGGCCGAGGCATTGAACGCAGAAATTCGGTTAATTCTGCAGCGGCAGGATGACAATCCGATCATTTCTAGTGAATATTCAGAAAAATTCCCGGCGAAGAAAATTATGCCAGGTTCTTCAGTTACGTTAATCGCTGCTATCCATCTTGGAAGTCCGAGTGCCTACAACGCAGTACTGTCGTGGTCCAATCCCGATGGCTCCAGAATTGAAGAAGAAGCGTATGTCACACTCTAAGTCGCGGCACCTAACCCTTCAATCAACAGAGACAGTCCAAAGCTAACGCTTTGTCCTGCCCCTTATTTCTACGTTAGAGCCATACATAATGTCTGAGCCATTCAATAAATACTCGCAGAAACTGACATTCTGCATGATGACGTACCAGTTCATTGAGTTTGGGCTTAAGCATTGCCTTATTCGGTGTCATGCAACCGTCAAGTTTCGCCTTGATGGGTATTTACCTTATGAAATTCCGCTCACAACCATTGAAGATGCGCCGCTCGGAAAGCTTATTGAGCTGTATAAACCCTATACAACCAACACCCCCTTGATCCAGGAACTCAGAAAGATAAAAAAAGATCGAGACATGATTGCTCATCAGGGGTATCTACTAACGCTCGAAGAGCAGGCTGACGGCGAATTTCTAATTAAACAAGCAGACGCGCTTGAAGCGTCACATCGGCAAGCTGATGAGTGTATGAAGAAGCTACATATTGAGATGGGCGCGACAGACCGAATCGTCAGTGATGCTTACGCGGAGTTACGTTCAAGGCGCCTTGACCAAGGAGATTCGTTGCCAGAATCACCAAACATACCTGCAATCGTAGATCTGCCCCCCCGGTGAGCGCTCTAACTAGCGGTTCAAACCGCTCGCTTCGATCACTAGGACCGGCTAAAACCCGCTCCTTAACCAGACGTTAGGCTTCATATTTCGATTTATTATTGTGTCTATCCTATTAGATTGAAGCTGCTAGCCGCTACACCATACCTTTGTTTTATTCGATCACTGTGCGGGCTGCGGTCGTTTTCCCATCGATCACCCCGACGGCGGCATTGCTCTTTGAAGTATTGCTTGGCGCCATTGCGGCTCGTCACTAGCGCCGTGTTGTTCATCCCTGATTATTTCCTTCGGCGGATCATCGCCTACCCGCTTCTTGCGTGATTGCTAACCCGCGTTTTGACTATTCAAATTTCTATTTGCCTAGCCGTATTCCGGCTTTCTCGAACGGCTTGAACGGCTTGAACGGCTTGAACGGCTTGAAACAGCCTCGACCAGACGTTGGCCACCTCGAAAATCCTGCTGCCTGCGGGACAGTCCGCGCACGTACTTAGGCACTCCTTCGCCAGCCGCTTCGTCATGAACAGCGGCAACACCCTGACCTTACAACGACTCCTGGGCCACCAGTCGTTGGCGATGACCATGCGCTACGCACACCTTGCACCGACCATCTACAGGCTGCCGTTGGGTTTGGCCCGGTGAAGGATTTTCGACAGTTCTTCGACCGTTGCCCGGTCTGAAAAGCAAAAGCCCCCGAAACTCTACGAATTTCAGGGGCTTAAGCATTTGATATGGCGGGAAGATAGGGATTTGAACCCTAGGAACTGTTGCCAGTTCAACGGATTTCGAATCCGTCCCGTTCGGCCACTCCGGCATCTTCCCAGCGGCGCGCATGATAGCAGCTCAGAACGTGTTGGCGAACCCCCGTGATGCGACTTTTTCAGTGCTTTCAGGTGGTTGCGCCATCCGCGCGGAGTTTTTTCAGGCGGTGAGCTTGGTCAGGGCCTCGCGATACTTGTCGGCGGTCTTCTGGGCGACCTCGGCGGGCACCTGTGGCGCGGGTGGCTGCTTGTTCCAGCCGGTGGATTCCAGCCAGTCACGCACGAACTGCTTGTCGAAGCTCGGCGGGTTGGAGCCTTCGGCGTAGCTTTCCGCCGGCCAGAAGCGGCTCGAATCCGGCGTGAGCACTTCGTCCATCAGGGTCAAGGTACCGTCTTCGTCCAGGCCGAACTCGAACTTGGTGTCGGCGATGATGATGCCGCGGGTGGCGGCGTATTCGACGGCGGCGCTGTAGAGGGCGATGGCGGTCGCCCGCACCTTCTCGGCCAGGTCGGCGCCGATGATGGCCGCACACTGTTCGAAGGAAATGTTCTCGTCGTGATCGCCCAGGGCGGCCTTGGTGGACGGCGTGAAGATCGGCTCCGGCAGCTTGGACGCTTCCTTCAGCCCGGCAGGCAACTGAATGCCGCACACCGTCCCGCTCTTCTGATACTCCTTCCAGCCCGAGCCGACGATGTAGCCGCGCACGATGGCTTCCACGGCGACCGGCTTGAGGCGTTTGGCGACGACCGAGCGGCCTTCCACCAGGGGCAGCTCTTCGGCGGGGACGACGTCCTCGACGCGATCGCCGGTGAAATGGTTGGGCACGATGCCGGCGAGCTTTTCGAACCAGAAGTTGGAAATCGAGGTGAGGATCTTGCCCTTGTCCGGGATCGGCTCGGAAAGGATCACGTCGAACGCCGACAGGCGATCGCTGGCGACCATCAGCATGCGCCCGGCGTCGATCTCGTAGAGATCGCGGACTTTTCCGGAGTAGATCTTCTTCAGGCTCAGGGTGGTCGCAGTCATGTCAGTTTTCCGCTCTATCAAACGAAAACAGGCGAAACCGAGGTTTCGCCTGTCGATTCAAACTCCAGAAACGCTCGCCAGGCCGTCAGACCGCGCGAGCGACGATCAACCCAGGTTGTCCTGGATCAGACCGAGCACTCGACGGGCGATGTCGTCCGGAGCGACGGTGTCGATGTCTTTCTCCACCGATACCTGCACGCCATCGCCCACACGGGTCAGACGCACCTGATAGCGCTCGGCGCGAGCATCTTCCTTTTCCTTATCCGGTTTGCTGCCGAACAGGCGACCGAAGAAACCGGGTTTCTTCTCGTTGACCTGCGCACCTTCGGCCAGGTTGATGTAGTAGACACCCAGGCTGCGGTTGAGGTCGTCGACGCGTACGTCGCCGCTTTCCAGGGCGCGACCAACGCTGGACCAGGCACGGTCGAAATCGGCGCCGAGGCTGAGTACCGGGTTGCCGTTGCCGTCGTCGCTGAGGCTGATGCGGCTTGGCGCATCGAAGTCCCGCGCGGCGAGCAGAGAAACCGAGCCGCCCTGCCCGGCGCTGCTGGCCATGCTGGCGACCATCTGGTCGAGCAGCGCAGCTTCCAGCGCGGAGTTGCCCGGGCCGGTGGCGGGGAAACCGACGTCGGCGCTGCTGCCCGCGGGACGCGTGGCGCTGACCACGAAGACTTCGCTGGTGTTGCGCTGCACGCCCGGCTCGATCCGCACGCGCAGGCGGGTTTCGCTGTCAGGCGCGGCGTTCTTCAGGCTGGCGGCCACGGACGCCGAAAGCTCGTCGGGGCGCTGCCATTCGGTGACGAATTCGCCGGTCTGCGGACGTTCCTGAGCGACGCGGAAGCCGTTGTTCTCGAAGAACTGGCGCGTGGTCGGCCAGACTTCGGCCGGATTGCGCTGCGCCACGAGCCAGCGCGATTCGCCGCTCTTCTGCAGGCTGAATTCGCTGACATCACCGCTGATAACCAGCGCCTGAGGCCTCGGTACGTCGTACTCGTCGGCAGGCTTGGCGTCGGCGACGTTGGCCGGCACCGGCAGCAGGGGATCGAGACGCTTGCTCTGTACGTCGGACGGCAGCTTCATGGGCGCCGTCTGGCGAGCTTCCAGGTAATCGCTACCACGGTCGCGGAAATAACCTTCTTTGCCCCAGATCCAGCCACAACCGCTGGTACTGGAAATGATCACGGCGAGTGCAGAGAGCCCGGCCAGTCGCTTCATGCGTAGTACTTCCTCAATTAAACCAATACGCCGGACTGACGCAGCGCTTGACGCAGCGGTTCGTGGCAACGCGGGCTGAGCCAGGTCAGCGGCAGACGGATGCCGTCGGCCATAAGCCCCATTTCGTTCAGGGCCCATTTCACCGGGATCGGGTTGGACTCGATGAACAGCGTCTTGTGCAGTGGCATCAGACGGTCGTTGATGGCACGGGCGAGGGCGGCATCGCCACGCATGGCGGCGGCGCAGAGCTCGCTCATGGCGCGCGGAGCGACGTTGGCGGTGACCGAGATGTTGCCGCGGCCACCCATCAGCATCAGCTCGACGGCAGTAGCGTCGTCGCCGGAATAGACCAGGAAGTCCTTGCCGACGCGATCGAGTACGTCCTGGCCGCGCTGCAGGTCGCCCGTGGCCTCCTTGATGCCGATGATGTTGGCTACCTTGGACAGGCGCTCGACCGTTTCCGGAAGCATGTCGCAGGCGGTACGGCCCGGCACGTTGTAGAGGATTTGCGGAATCGCCACCGACTCGGCGATCAGCCGGAAGTGCTGGTAAAGACCTTCCTGGGTCGGCTTGTTGTAGTACGGCGTTACCAGCAGGCAGGCATCCGCGCCGGCGTCCTTCGCCAGGCCGGTCAGTTCGACCGATTCCCGCGTGGAGTTGCCACCGGTGCCGGCGATGACCGGAATCCGCCCATTCACCTGATCGACGACCCGACGAATGACTTCGACATGCTCGGAGACTTCCAGCGTGGCGGACTCACCGGTGGTGCCGACCGCGACGATGGCGTTGGTGCCCTCTTGCAGGTGGAAGTCCACCAGCTTGCCCAGGGCGTCCCAGTCCAGGCCACCTTGTGCATCCATGGGCGTGACCAGTGCCACCATACTGCCCGCAATCATGCAACCGCTCCTGCCGGAAAAAAGAGCGGTAATGGTACTGTCGCCACCTGCCCAGCACAAGCTGACCGCTGGGGCTGCAAGCATTCCCTCGGACCGCGCTTTTCGCTACCCTTCCGGCTTTGATCGGCGCGACAGGCGTCGCTCTCATCTCGCTCTAGGAAGGCTGCATGTCCACCCCGCCCGTTCGCGAACAATTTCTCGTCATCAGTGCTCTCGGCCCCAACCCCATGGAGCTGACCAACGTCCTGTGCCGCGCTACCCACGAGAACCGCTGCGCAGTATCCAGCTCGCGTCTGACCCGGCACGGCGAGTTCAGCTCGCTGATCCTCCAGGTGTCCGGCAGCTGGGATGCCCTGGCCCGTCTGGAAGGCAGCCTGGCCGCACTGGCCAAGCGTCATACCTTCACCATCAGCGTGATCCGCAGCGCCGCGCTGGAGCCGCGCCCACAGGCGTTGCCCTACGTGGCCTACGTCAGCGCGGCCTATCGTCCGGACATCCTCAACGAGCTCTGCCAGTTCTTCATCGACCACCGCGTCGAGCTGGAAAATCTCACCTGCGACACCTACGAGGCGCCGCAGACCGGCAGCACCATGCTCAATGCCACCATCACCGTGACATTGCCCGCCGGCACGCAGATCAGTTGGCTGCGCGATCAGTTCCTCGACTTCGCCGACGCGCTGAACCTCGACGCCCTGATCGAGCCATGGCGCCCACAGAACCCGTAAGTAAGGAAACCGCATGAGCGTTACCGTTGGAGAAGCCGTAGCCGATTTCAGCGCCGAGGCCACCGGTGGCCAGCGGGTCACCCTGTCCGCGCTGGCCGGTCGCCAGGTGGTCCTTTATTTCTATCCGAAGGACAGCACGCCGGGTTGCACCACCCAGGGTCAGGGTTTCCGCGACAGTCACGACGCGTTTCTTGCCGCCAACACGCTGGTCTTCGGCGTATCGCGCGACGGCATGAAATCCCACGAGAACTTCAAGGCCAAGCAGGGCTTTCCCTTCGAGCTGATCTCCGACAAGGACGAAGCGCTCTGCCAGCTGTTCGACGTGATCAAGCTGAAGAAGCTCTACGGCAAGGAGTACCTGGGCGTCGACCGCAGCACCTTCCTGATCGACAGCAATGGCGTGCTCAGACAGGAATGGCGTGGGGTGAAGGTTCCGGGCCACGTCGACGCCGTTCTCGCGGCCGCGCAGGCCCTGAGCGGCTGAGCCGAACGCGCATCCAGAAAGGCCGCCTCGCGCGGCCTTTTTTCATTCAGGCCTTGCGCAACCAGTAGCGGAAGAGGTCGCCCTCCACCTCTTCTTGTAACAGCGCATTCCCGGACAGGGACGCGAAGGTGCGGAAATCGCGCTGTGAGCCCGCGTCGGTAGCGGTCACCTTGAGCACCGCGCCGGAGGGCAGACGATTCAGCTCCAGCTTGGCCTTGAGCAACGGCAGCGGGCAGTTCAGCCCGCTGGCATCGAGTTCGGCATCGCAGGTCCCGGCCTGCCAGACAGCATCGTTCATGGTCGTATTCCTCTGAAGTGCCGGCAGATTACCCAAGCGACCCGACCCTGACCAGTTGGACGGCCGGACCGGCAGGCGGATACAGTAGGCCTTTGCCGTTTCGAGCCATGTGCATGAAAGTCCTGCGCCCTGCCCTGTTGACGCTCGCCTGTTTCCTCGCTGTTCCCGGCCATGCCGATGACCTGCCTTCCCTCGGCGATGCCAGTTCCTCCATCGTGTCCCCGGAACAGGAGTACCAGCTCGGCCGAGCCTGGCTGAGCCTGCTGCGCGGCCAGGTGCAAGCGCTTTCCGATCCGCAGTTGAAGGACTTCGTCGAGACCAGCGTCTACCGCCTGGCCGAAACCAGTGACCTTCAGGATCACCGGCTGGAGTTCATCCTGATCAAGGATGACCAGATCAACGCCTTCGCCGCGCCCGGCGGAATCATCGGGGTCAACGGCGGACTGTTCCTGCATGCCGAGACCGAAGGCGAATACGCCGGCGTGCTCGCCCACGAACTTGGCCACCTGATCCAGCGCCACTTCGCGCGCGGCATCGAGGCGCAGCAGCGCATGCAGCTGCCGATGATGGCGGCGATGCTCGCCGGTATAGTTGCGGCCGTCGCTGGCGCCGGTGACGCCGGCATGGCCGCCATCGCCAGCACCCAGGCAGCGGCGATCCAGAGCCAGCTGCGCTTCTCCCGGCAGAACGAAGAGGAAGCCGACCGCGTCGGCGTGGTCAATCTGGAACGCGCCGGGTACGACCCGCGCTCGATGCCGAGCATGTTCGAACGGCTCGCCCGGCAGTACCGCTACACGCAGAACCCGCCGGAATTCCTCCTGACCCACCCGGTTACCGAATCGCGCATCGCCGACACCCGGAACCGAGCCGAAAACTATCCGGCGGGCGGCAAGGAAGACAGCCTGACCTATCAACTGATGCGCGCCCGGGTTCAGCTGATGTTCGAGAGCACCCCGGGAATCGCCACCAAGCGCTTCCGCGCGCTGCTCGAGGAGAATCCGCAACGGGATGCCGCCCGTTACGGTCTGGCCCTCGGCCTGACGAAAAGCGGACAGCAGGACGAGGCACGCAGCATCCTCAAGGCGCTGCTGGCCAAAGACCCGAACAACGTCTCCTACAACCTCGCGCAGGTCGACCTGGACGTTGCCGCGAATCGCCTGAACGACGCCCAGGCGCGCATTGACCGGCTGTCAGCCATCTACCCGAACAACTTCCCCCTGAAGCAGGCCCGCACCGACCTGCTGCTCAAGCAGAACCATCCGGACCAGGCGGAAACCCTGCTCAATACGCTGCTGAAGAGCCGCCCGCACGACCCGGACATCTGGTACCAGGTCGCGGAAGTGCGCGGCATGGTGGGCAACACCATCGGCCTGCATGAAGCCCGCGCGGAGTACTTCGCGCTGGTGGGTGATTATGACCAGGCGATCGAACAGCTGGATTTCGCCAAGCGACGAGCCAGCAGCAACTTCCCGCTGGCCTCGCGGATCGACGCCCGCCAACGCGCCCTGATCGAAGAGAAGAGAACCGTCGAGCAGATGATGCGCTGACAAAAAAAGCCCGCCGATTGGCGGGCCTTTTCGTTGTCGCGGTCGCTCAGGCGTTGCCGGCCAGCGCCAGTCGCGCGGCCTGGGTGAAGTCCAGCATGCGCTTGAGCGGCTTCACCGCGCGCGGCACCAGGGCCGGGTCGACGAAGATCTCGCTGCTGCCCTCGCGCAGCCCCTTGAGCGTGCGCTCCAGCGTATTCATCGCCATCCAGGGGCAGTGCGCGCAACTGCGGCAGGCGGCACCGTTGCCAGCCGTGGGGGCCTCGATGAAGGTCTTGCCGGGGCACAACTGCTGCATCTTGTAGAAGATGCCGCGATCGGTCGCGACGATGAACGTCGAGTTGGGCAGGGTTTGCGCGGCCTTGATCAACTGGCTGGTCGAACCTACCGCATCGGCCAGGGCGATCACCGATTCCGGCGACTCCGGATGGACCAGGATCGCCGCGTCGGGATACAACGCCTTCATGTCTTCGAGCTGTTTGGATTTGAACTCCTCGTGGACGATGCAGGCACCGTCCCAGAGCAGCATGTCGGCACCGGTCTCGCGCTGGATGTAGCGCCCCAGATGCTTGTCGGGCGCCCAGAGGATCTTCTCGCCGTTGTCCATCAGGCTCTCGACGATCTCCAGCGCGCAACTGGAAGTCACCACCCAGTCGGCACGCGCCTTCACCGCCGCCGAGGTGTTGGCGTAGACCACCACGGTGCGCTCGGGATGCTGGTCGCAAAACGCCGAGAACTCGTCCACCGGGCAACCCAGGTCCAGCGAACAGGTCGCCTCGAGCGTCGGCATCAGCACGCGTTTTTCCGGGTTGAGAATCTTCGCGGTCTCGCCCATGAACTTGACCCCGGCCACCACCACGGTGGTGGCCGGATGCTGGTTACCGAAGCGGGCCATTTCCAGGGAGTCGGACACGCAACCGCCGGTTTCCTCGGCGAGTGCCTGGATGACCGGATCGCAGTAATAGTGCGCGACCAGAACGGCATTCTGCTTCTTCAGCTCGGCAGCGATCTCGCCACGATAGAAGGCTTCCTGCTCATCGGTCAGGGGCACCGGCTGCTTGGCGTCTAGGTGAGCCTGAACCAACAGGCGTTCGGAAATCTGAGTCATGTCATCAGGCTCTGAATATGCTTTCAGTGCGCCGATTATACCCGCCAACGATGCTGGCAAGCGGCTCTATATGAATACGGGAGGGGTGCTGCGAGGAGGGAGTGGTGGGTCGTGTAGGATTCGAACCTACGACCAATTGGTTAAAAGCCAACTGCTCTACCAACTGAGCTAACGACCCGACGCGGAGCGCATGATACTGATTTATCTCGACAAATCAACACCTGCGCGAAAAAACTTCAATAATAGCGAGTCGGATCGGCAACCCCCGCCGCCGAAAAGCCCGACGCCCGCAGTCGGCAGCTGTCGCACCGGCCGCACGCGCGCCCGTCGTCATCGGCCTGGTAGCAGGACACCGTCAGCGCATAATCGACGCCCAGCGCCAAGCCCGCTGCGATGATCTGGGCCTTGCTCAGGTACTGCAACGGCGTCTGGATACGGAAATCGAAGCCCTCGATTCCGGCCCGGGTCGCCAGGTTGGCAACTCGTTCGAAAGCCACGATGAACTCGGGCCGGCAATCCGGATAACCGGAGTAGTCCACCGCATTCACGCCGATGAAGATATCGCGCGCCCCGACGACCTCCGCCCAGCCCACGGCGAGGGAAAGAAACAGCATGTTTCGCGCCGGCACGTAGGTCACCGGGATTCCCTCGCCGGGCTCCTCCGGCACTGCGATGGACGTATCGGTCAGCGCGGAGCCACCCATGCCGTTGAGGTTTAGCCCGATGACCTTGTGCTCGACCACGCCCGCCCGCTTCGCCACGCGCTCCGCAGCGGCCAACTCGGTGCGGTGACGCTGCCCGTAGTCGAAACTCATGGTGTAGCAGGCGTAGCCCTGCTCACGCGCCATCGCGACCACTGTGGCCGAATCGAGACCACCGGACAGCAAGATGACCGCCTTCTTGTCACTCATCGAAATACCTCGATGGCAGAAACGAAAATCCCGCGCCAGGCGCGGGATTCAGGGAAGCGAGAACGCCTCAACGCAGGGTCTGCAGATCCCGCTGCGCCAACTGCGCGGCGGAACTGCCGGGATACTGGGCGATAACCTGCTGCAATGCCGTCCGCGCCTTGTCCGTATTACCCAGCCGCCGCTCGACATCGGCGAGCTTGTACAGGGAGTCCGGCACCTTGGGATGATTCGGGTAGGTCGCGCTGACCTTGGCGAATGCCTGACCGGCGCCCTGCAGGTCACCCTTGGCGAGATTCACCTCACCCAGCCAATACTGCGCATTGCCGGCGTACTGGCTGTTGGGATACTTGCGCAGAAAGGCGTTGAACGCCTGACTGGCCTTCTCGAAATCCTTGGCCTTGATCAGATCGAAGGCGGCGTCGTAGTACACCTTTTCCTTCGCCGGATCGCCCGGTTCCGAATTGGCCGCCGCGGCAGGCGCACCTGCAGGGGCGGGCGGGGCACCGCTGGCGTCTATCGCGCCAGCGGCTGAATTCTGGGTGGTCGGTGCGCTGGCTGCGCCCGCCAAACGACGATCGAGGTCCTGATAGCGCTCGAGACCTTCCTGCTTCAGGCGCTGAATCTCGTTCTGCTGTTCCTCGAGAGTACCACGCAACTGCGCGATATCCTGTTGCATCTGCTGCAACTGCATGAACATTTCGCCCTGCGCCGAGGTCGGAGCCGAAGCCCCGCCCCCGGCGGCATAGGCGCCACTCGTGCCGTAACCCGACGGAGGATACGAACTGCTGCCGCTGTTATAACCGGCATCGCCATCTTCTACGGGGACCTGAGCCATTGCCGCGAACGGCAAACTGACAGCAAACAGGATCAAAGCACGAGAGCACTTGCGCATATCGAATTACTTACGCAGTTCGACGCGACGGTTCTGGGCCCAGGACTGCTCGTCGTTGCCAGTGGCAACCGGACGCTCTTCGCCGTAGGAAACCAGTTCCAGCTGAGCCGGGGAAACGCCCTGCAGTACCAGGTAGCGCTGAACGGCATTGGCGCGACGCTCGCCCAGAGCCATGTTGTACTCACGGGTACCGCGCTCGTCGGTGTGGCCTTCCAGAACGACGCGAGCGCCGTTGGCTTTCAGGTCCTTGGCGTGGACGTCCAGAGCGCGCATGGCTTCTGGCTTCAGGTCGGAGCTATCGTACTCGAAGTAGAAGGTGGTGATGGCGCGCAGAGCGGCTTCGTCGCTCAGGCTGCCGTCGACGGCACCGCTGTTTGCGCCGTAGCCAGCGTTCGGATCAACAGCAGCGCCTTCGCCAGCAGCATCGCCGCCTTTCGAGGAGCAACCAACAGCAACGGCCATGGCCAGAGCCAGAGCAGCAAATTTCCCAAATTTCAGCATTTCCATGATGTAACTCCTAATGACCCCAGTGTGTGTTTCAAAGTTGTAGGTATATCGACGCCGCATCAGTTCAGGTAGGGGGACCAGGATGGCTCTCGGACTTCGCCTTGAGCGGTAGGAAGTGGGAGCCTAACTCGACCGTTTATAGATACGAGCATCAAGACTCCCCGGCCCTGCTGGCGGGTGGCGTAGATTAGCATGGTGCCATTCGGCGCAACAGTGGGAGACTCATCCAGGTTGGTATCGGAAAGGACGCGCAAGCTGCCGCGCTGGAGATCCTGCGCAGCGACTTTGAAGTTGGTGAAGCCATCCTGACGGTGGATCATCACCAAAGTTTTTTCATCGGCGGAAAGTTTCGGGTTGGCGTTGTAGTTACCAGTAAAGGTAACTCGCTCCGCCGCACCGCCACCGATGCTTTGTTTGTAGATCTGCGGTTTGCCCGCGCGATCCGAAGTGAAGTACAGCGTGCGACCGTCGGCGCCCCAGAAAGGCTCGGTATCGATGCTGTTGGAGTTGGTCACACGGGTGATCTGCCGGCTACCGAGGTCCATCACGTAGATTTCCGGGTTACCGTCCTTGGACAGCACGAAGGCCAGGCGATTGCCGTCCGGCGAGAATGCCGGCGCGCCGTTGAGCCCTTCGAAGTTGGTCAGCTGCTCACGGCGACCGGTATCGATGTACTGCAGGAAGATCCGCGGACGACGTTGCTCGAAGGACACGTAGGCGATGCGACGGCCGTCCGGCGCGAAGCGCGGCGACAGGATCGGCTCGCGCGACTGCAGCAGGGTGACGGCGCGGGCGCCGTCGTAATCGGAACGCTGCAAGGTGTAGCGGGTGCTGGTGGCGCCCGCGCCCATACGCTCGGCAGTGACGTAGAGCATGCGGGTGGAGAATGCCCCCTTGATGCCGGTGAGCTTCTCGAACGACTGATCGGAGATGTGGTGAGCCATGTCGCGCAACTGGTCTACGCCGCCGCCAACGCTGCCGGTCGCGACCTGTTGCTCGGTGGCCACGTTGAACAGGGAGAACTGGACCTGCAGGCGGCCGCCGGCGGGAACGATGTTGCCGACCAGCACGTACTGCGCGCCGATGGCCTTCCAGTCACGGAAGATGATTTCGCTGGCCTGCGAGGGAAGGCTGATCATGTTCTGCCGCGGGATCGGCTCGAAGACGCCGGAGTTGCGCAGGTCGTTGCCGATGATCTCGGCCATGTCGTCGGGCAGCACGCTGCCGCTCTGCCAGCCGAAGGGAACCACGGCGATCGGGATTGCCCGATCGGCGCCGGTGGTGACCAGGATGTTCTTTTCCTGGGCCATCGCAGCACCGGCCGCACAGAAGACGATTACCAGTAAACCTCGAAGAAACTTGGTCACAACGCTAAATCCTCAGGTGTGAATGTCATCTTGAATGAGCGGTACGGCTGGAAGTCGGCGGGCTTCAGGCCCTGCATCTCGGTAAGTCGACCAATGTTCTTCACCGCGGCGACCGCCGAAGCGTCGAATGGACCATCGCCACTGGACTTGGCCACGCTGACGCTGGTTACGGTGCCATCGGGCAACATGGCGATCTGCAGCACCACCGTCATGTTGTTGCGTGCCGACGGCGGACGGGTCCAACCCTCGGCAGCGCGAATCCTTATCAGGTCGTCGAAGTTTCCGCTGGTCTGATCGCCCACCTCGTCCGCGAGTGCCTCCTGACGCTCGGTGGTGTCGGAGAGCAATTCGGCGAGCGCCTGGGCTTTCTTGTCCTCGGCCGCTTTTCTCGCGGCTTCGACGGCGGCCTTCTTCTTCGCAGCGTCGGCGGCAGCCTTCTTCTTGGCATCCTCGACGGCTTTCTTGCGGGCCTCATCCGCGGCTTTCTTCTTCGCGTCGTCGGCCGCCTTCTTCTTGGCGTCCTCTTCTTTCTTCTTGGCGTCGGCTTCGGCCTGCTTCTTCGCCTCTTCCTCGGCCTTTTTCTTCGCGATGTCGGCCTGCTCGGCTTTCTTGGCCTCTTCGGCCTTGGCGGCTTCGGCTTTTTTAGCCGCGGCGGCCTTCTCGGCTTCCGCCGCCTTTTCCGCTTCGTCGGCCTTTCGAGCTTCGTCGGCTTTCTTTTGTTCCGCGGCCTTCACGGCCTCTTGCTTCTGCTGCTCGATCTTCTTCTGTTCGAGCTGCTCGGTCTCGTATTGTTTGGCCGCCGTCTTCTTCGCTTCGCCGGCGATTTTCTGGTTGGTCTGGGTGGTCGCGCGGCTCTGGGATTTGAGCTGATACAGGGTGGCCTGGACGATCGGCTTGGAGGGCGGCAACTCGGGCGTGTAGGCAAAGCTGATGAACATCGTGCCGAACAGCAGGATGTGCAGCGCCAGGGCCAGGATGCTCGGCCAGAAATAGCTTTCCGAAGGGGACCGCTCACGCTGGAACATCAAGGCGCCTCGGTGATCAGCCCGACATTACCCACGCCGGCGGTCTGCAGGCCTCCCATGGCGGCCATCACCGCGCCGTAGTCGACGGCTTTGTCGCCACGCACGAAGACCTGGACCTTCTTACCCTGACGGCTGTTCTCGCTCATGATCGCAGTGACCGCACGGGTCATCTCCGGCAGGGTCGAGGCCTTGGCCTGCTGCGTCTCGGTGTCCACTTCGCTACCGATGTTCCAGTAGTAGGTCTTGTCGGCCTTGATGGAAATGGTCAGCACCTGGGAGTCGTTGTCCTGCGGCAGCGCTTCGCTGCTGACCTTGGGCAGATCGACCTTGACGCCCTGGTTGAGCATCGGCGCGGTCACCATGAAGATCACCAGCAGCACCAGCATCACGTCGATGTAGGGCACCACGTTCATCTCGGCGACCGGCTTGCGTCTGTTGCGAATTCTCGCCATGACTTAGAACCTGTTCGAATGGAAAACCTGCTGAGCGGGGCGTTCTCGCCTCACTCCTCGCTGGTGTGGACCTTGCGGTGCAGGATCGCCTGGAATTCGTCGGCGAAGGTGTAGTAGCGGGCGATCAGCATTTCGCCGCGCGAGGAGAAGCGGTTGTAGGCGACCACCGCCGGGATGGCCGCGAACAGGCCGATCGCCGTGGCGATCAGCGCCTCGGCGATGCCCGGGGCGACAGTGGCCAGCGTGGCCTGCTGCACCTGCGCCAGGCCGCGGAAGGAGTTCATGATGCCCCAGACGGTGCCGAACAGGCCGACGTACGGACTGGTGGAGCCGACGGTGGCGAGGAACGGCAGGCTCTGCTCGAGCTTCTCTTCTTCACGCGCGATGGCCACGCGCATGGCACGGGCGACGCCGTCCATGACCGCGTCCGGGTCTACGCCCGCCTGCTGGCGGAGGCGGGAGAATTCCTTGAAGCCGGCGCGGAATATCTGCTCGACGCCCGAATCCGGATCGGGATTGCTGCCGGCCTGGCGATACAGCTTGGACAGGTCGATGCCCGACCAGAAGCGCTCCTCGAAGGTATCAAGGGACTTCTTCGCGGCGCGCTGCATGGTGGCGCGCTGGAAGATCATGATCCACGACGTGATCGAGGCGGCCACCAGGACCAGCATGACCAGCTGTACAACCACGCTGGCGTTGCTGATCAGACTCCACATGGACATATGGTCAACGGCGTTGGCTTCCACGCTTACTCTCCTGAAAGGGACGACGGGTCATTGGCGAAGGCTGCGCGCAGCGCTTGCGGAATGCCCCGGGGTTTCAAACTGTCGGCGCGCACACAGGCCACCAGGAACTGCCCTTCGCAGAGCAGCGCGTTATCCGAGGCCCGCCGCACCTGTTGCATGAAGCGCAGGCTGGCCCTGTTCAATTCCACGACATGCGCAGTCACTTCGAGTTCGTCGTCGAGCCGTGCCGGCGCTAGGTAGCGGGCCTGCGTCGAATGCACGACGAATAGCAGATTCTCGCCGACCAGCTCGGACTGGGAGAAACCCAGTGCTCTTAGCCGTTCGGTGCGAGCCCGCTCCATGAACTTGAGGTAATTGACGTAGTAGACGATGCCCCCGGCATCGGTGTCTTCGTAGTAGACGCGACAGCGATGGGCGAAAGGCGGTACTGCGTTTTGCGCGGGCATACTCTAGTGCGCGCCTGCGTGGTTGCCAATCGGCAATGCCAAGTATTTTTTTGCTGCACTGGTCATTCGCCGGCACCTTCGAACAGATCGGCGACCGGTGCTTCGCCCAGACGCTTCGGCACGTTGAGGCCGAAATGCAGGTAGGCATGACGGGTGACCACGCGGCCGCGGGGCGTTCGCATGATGTAACCCTGCTGGATCAGGAAGGGCTCGAGCACGTCCTCGATGGTGTGACGTTCCTCGCTGATCGCGGCGGCCAGGCTGTCGATGCCCACCGGCCCGCCGTCGAACTTGTCGATCATGGTCAGCAGCAGGCGCCGGTCCTGGTGGTCGAAACCATGCTCGTCGACGTCCAGCAGGTTCAGCGCCTTGTCCGCGATATCACGGCTGATGTGGCCGGTGCCGCGCACTTCGGCGAAATCCCGGACGCGGCGCAAGAGGCGGTTGGCGATACGCGGCGTACCGCGCGCGCGGCGGGCGATCTCGTAGGCGCCCTCGACTTCCGTCGGCAGGCCGAGAATCTCCGCGGAGCGGCTGACGATGGTGGTGAGGTCGGCGGTGTTGTAGAACTCCAGGCGCTGCACGATGCCGAAACGGTCGCGCAGCGGGTTGGTCAGCATGCCGGCGCGGGTAGTGGCGCCGACCAGAGTGAAGGGCGGCAGGTCCAGCTTGATCGAGCGCGCGGCCGGGCCTTCGCCGATCATGATGTCGAGCTGGAAATCCTCCATCGCCGGATAGAGCACTTCCTCGACGATCGGGGACAGGCGGTGGATCTCGTCGACGAAGAGCACGTCGCCCGGTTCCAGGTTGGTCAGCAGCGCCGCCAAATCACCCGGACGTTCGAGCACGGGCCCGGAGGTGCTCTTGATCGCCACGCCCATTTCCTGGGCGATGATGTTGGCCAGGGTGGTCTTGCCCAGGCCGGGCGGGCCGAAAATCAGCGTGTGGTCGAGCGCCTCCTGGCGGCCCTTCGCGGCCTGGATGAACAGCTCCATCTGCTCGCGCACGCTCGGCTGGCCGATGTACTCGGCCAGACGCAGCGGCCGGATCGCACGATCCAGCTGTTCGTCGCGCTCGCGGCTGCTGGCGGTGACAAGGCGATCGGCTTCTATCACCTCAGACCATTCCCTTCAGCGCGCGACGGATCAATTCTTCACTGCTCAAGCCTTTCTCCTGAATCGCGGCGACCGCCCGACTGGCTTCCTGCGGTTTGAAACCCAGGGAAACCAGGGCGCTCAACGCATCGTTCTCGGCGCTTGAGACTGCCATACCGGGGCGAGGTTCAACCACCAGCGTGGCGATGGAAGGCAGACTCTCCCAGGCCTTGAAGCGATCCTTGAGCTCCACCAGCAAGCGCTCCGCCGTCTTCTTGCCGACACCGGGAATTTTCACCAGGGTCGAGGTATCGCCCGCCTGGACGCAGCGCACCAACTCGTCGACCTCCATCCCGGACATCAGCGCCAGTGCCAGTTTCGGGCCGACGCCGTTGAGCCGGATCAGCTCGCGGAACAGCTCGCGCTCGCGCTTCTCGTAGAAGCCATAGAGCAGGTGAGCGTCCTCGCGAACCACCAGATGGGTGTGCAGGGTCACCGTTTCGTTCAGCGACGGCAGGCGATACAGCGTGGTCATCGGCACTTCCAGCTCATAGCCCACCCCCCCTACGTCTACGACCAGATGCGGCGGCTGCTTTTCCAACAGGGTGCCACGCAAACGTCCGATCACGAATGCCTTCCTCAAATAATCTTACAAACGAAGCCGACCGCCGCGCCGCTTGGCGCCGGTCAGGCCATGGGGAATCAGGCTCTGCCGGTGATGTGCATGGCAGAGCGCGATGGCGAGGGCGTCGGAAGCGTCGATCTGCGGTTTCTGCACCAGCTTGAGCAGGTGCATCACCATCATCATCACCTGCTGCTTGTCGGCACCGCCGGTGCCGGCGATGGCCTGTTTGACCTGGGTCGCGGTGTACTCGGCGATCACCAGGCCCTCCTCCGCCGCCGCGACGATGGCCGCGCCGCGCGCCTGGCCGAGCTTCAACGCCGAATCCGGGTTGCGCGCCATGAACACCTGCTCGATGCCCATGGTCATCGGCCCGTGCAGGCGGATCACCTCGCGCACGCCCCGATACACCGCCTGCAGACGCTCTGGCATTTCGCCGCTGCCGGTGCGTATGCAGCCGGATGCCACGTACTCGCAGCCGCGCCCGGTGTCGCGCACCACGCCGTAGCCGGTGATGCGCGAGCCGGGGTCGATCCCGAGGATCAGCGTCATACCTTGTTCACCCGCAGCGCCATCCACTGTCTATTTATCCAGGCCGCGAGTATAGGGCCGGGAGAAGCCTGCGTCACCGCGCCGCCAACAAAAAGCCGGAAGCGCGCGAACGCGTTCCGGCCTTTTGTCACCCGGCCTGGATTCAGCCGAGCTGCTCCATGATCTCTTCGGAGATGTCGGCGTTGGAGTAGACGTTCTGCACGTCATCCAGGTCCTCGAGCATGTCGATCAGCTTGAGCACCTTCTGTGCGGTTTCCAGGTCGAGCGACGCGGTGGTCGACGGAATCATCGTCACCTCGGCTTCCTCGCCCTTGAAACCGGCGGCACTCAGCGCCTCGTTGACCGAAATGAAATCGGCGAAGCTGGTGAAGACGTCGAAGGAACCGTCCTCGTTGCCTACCACGTCGTCCGCGCCGGCTTCCAGCGCCGCTTCCATCAGCGCGTCTTCGGCCACGCCCGGCGCGAAGCTGATCTGCCCCTTGCGCTCGAAAAGGTAGGCCACCGAGCCGTCGGTGCCGAGGTTGCCGCCGCACTTGCTGAACGCATGACGCACTTCGGCGGCGGTACGGTTGCGGTTGTCGGTCATCGCCTCGACGATGATCGCCACGCCGCTCGGCGCGTAGCCTTCGTAGGTCAGCTCCTCGACCTTGCCGGCGTCGTCGGAACCGACGCCACGGGCGATCGCCCGATCGATGGTGTCACGCGTCATGTTGGCGGTGAGCGCCTTGTCCACCGCCAGCCGCAGCCGCGGGTTATCCGCCGGCACACCGCCGCCTTGGGACGCGGCCACCGTGAGCTCGCGAATCAGTTTGGTGAAGATCTTGCCGCGCTTGGCGTCCTGACGACCCTTGCGATGCTTGATGTTGGCCCATTTGGAATGACCAGCCATAACTCACTCCGTCCTTCTACTCGTTCACTGTGTTACGGGGGCGCCGGCCGCGGCCGGCACTCCCCGGTGCCGATCACTCGGCCTTGGGCTGTTCGCGCAGACGAATGTGCAGATCGCGCAGCGCCCGCGAATCCACCGCACCCGGCGCCTGGGTCATGACATCCGCCGCGCTCTGGGTTTTCGGGAAGGCGATCACTTCGCGGATCGACTGGGCGCCGGTCATCAGCATCACCAGGCGATCCAGACCGAAGGCCAGGCCACCGTGCGGCGGCGCACCGAACTTCAGCGCATCGAGCAGGAAGCCGAATTTCTCGTCCTGCTCTGCCTCGTCGATGCCGAGCACGCGGAACACCGCCTGCTGCATCGCCTTGTTGTGGATACGGATCGAACCGCCGCCCAGCTCGGTGCCGTTGAGCACCATGTCGTAGGCGCGCGAGAGCGCCGCGGCCGGATTGGCTTCGAGCTCTTCCGGCGTGCATTTGGGCGAGGTGAACGGGTGGTGCAGCGCCGAGAGCGAACCGTCGTCGTTTTCCTCGAACATCGGGAAGTCGACGACCCACATCGGCGCCCACTCGCAGGTCAGCAGGTTCAGGTCATGGCCGAGCTTGATGCGCAGCGCACCGAGCGCCTCGCTCACCACCTTGGCGCGGTCGGCACCGAAGAACACGATGTCGCCGTCCACCGCGCCGACGCGGTCGAGGATGGTGTTGAGGTTGGCCTCGGGGATGTTCTTGACGATCGGCGACTGCAGGCCTTCGACGCCCTTGGCGCGCTCGTTGACCTTGATGTAGGCCAGGCCCTTGGCGCCGTAGATGCCGACGAACTTGGTGTACTCGTCGATACGGCTGCGCGGCATGCTCGCCCCGCCCGGGACGCGCAAGGCGGCGACGCGCGCCTTGGGATCGTTGGCCGGACCGCTGAAGACCTTGAATTCGACATCCTTGAGCTGGTCGGCGACGTCCACCAGCTCCATCGGAATGCGCAGGTCTGGCTTGTCGGAGCCGTAGCGGCGCATGGCCTCGGCGAAGGTCATGTGCGGGAACTCGCCGAACTCGAGGTCGAGGACTTCCTTGAACAGCTGGCGAATCATCTTCTCGGTCAGACCGATGATTTCGTCCTCTCCGAGGAAGCTGGTCTCGATGTCGATCTGGGTGAATTCCGGCTGGCGGTCGGCCCGCAGGTCTTCGTCACGGAAGCATTTGGCGATCTGGTAGTAACGATCGAAGCCGGCCACCATCAGCAGCTGCTTGAACAGCTGAGGCGACTGCGGCAGCGCGAAGAAATGGCCCGGATAGGTGCGGCTCGGCACCAGGTAGTCGCGCGCGCCCTCGGGAGTCGGACGACCGAGGATCGGCGTCTCGACGTCGAGGAAGCCGTTCTCGTCGAGGTAGCGACGGATGCTGGAGGTGATGCTCGAACGCAGGCGCAGCTTAGCGGCCATCTCCGGGCGACGCAGGTCGATGAAGCGATAGCGCAGGCGGGTTTCCTCGCCGACATCGCTATATTCGTTGAGCGGGAACGGCGGGGTTTCCGCCTCGTTCAGCACTTCGAGCGAGTAGCCCAGCACTTCGATGGCGCCCGAAGCCATGTTGGCGTTGCCGGCACCGGCCGGACGCAGGCGAACCTTGCCGGTGATCCTGACCACGTATTCGCTGCGCACGCGGTCGGCGAGCGCGAAGGTCTCGGCACGATCCGGATCGAAGACCACCTGGGCCAGCCCTTCGCGATCGCGGATATCGAGGAAGATGACCCCGCCATGGTCGCGGCGACGGTGAACCCAGCCGCACAGAGAGATTTCCTGACCTTCCAGGCTTTCGTTAAGTTGGCCGCAATAGTGGCTGCGCATCATGATCCGGTTTCTTCTCTTGAGTCTTGATTCGTGGGGTCGCGCGGAAGGAGCGGTATGGCGCTGAAACAGGCGCCTGATCGGCCGACGGCTGCGCGAATCCGGGAGCACGCTCTTCGATCGAGTCGCCGACGCGGGGCAAACCCGACGGCGCGCCAATGAAGCGGTGAGCGGCGACAAAGCGCGGGATTATATCTGGTTAATCGACACGACGCAGCCGTCGCCCGGTCACAACCGGTCGTTGCGCAGGCCCTGCCGCATGATCCAGCGCAATCACCTGTCGGGCTGATCGACGCACCATCGAATTGCCCCGGCGAACAGCCAGCATCGCGGACGAGACGGCGCGCAGCCGCTCTATGCTAGGCTCCACTACCGCTTTCAACCACCGACAAGGAGAAGACATGGAAATCAACATCGGCATCGCAGAACAGGACCGCGCCGCCATCGCCGAAGGTCTTTCGCGACTGCTTGCGGATACCTACACCCTGTACCTGAAGACCCACAACTTCCACTGGAACGTCACCGGCCCGATGTTCAACACGCTGCACCTGATGTTCGAAGGCCAGTACACCGAACTGGCCCTGGCGGTGGACCTGATCGCCGAGCGTATTCGCGCCCTGGGTTTCCCGGCTCCCGGCACCTATGCCGCCTATGCCAGCCTCTCTTCGATCAAGGAGGAAAGCGGCGTTCCGAGCGCGGAAGAAATGATCAAGCTGCTGGTACAGGGCCAGGAAGCGGTGGTCCGTACCGCGCGCGGCATCTTCCCGCTGCTGGACAAGGTCAGCGACGAGCCGACCGCCGACCTCCTCACCCAACGCATGCAGGTCCACGAAAAAACCGCGTGGATGCTGCGCAGCCTGCTGGCAGCCTGAGCCCTACCCCCGAGAGCCTGCGCCCGCAGGCTCTCGCTTTCACATCGCACCAGAACGCACCGACCAGCCTTCTCGACGCCCGTGCTCCGAGCCGCCGGCATCACCGCCCCTTTCATCCAGCCCGACGCACGACGTGCACGCGCCACGCCGGATGCCTGATTTGAGCGCATCCTTTCTTTGCTGTTAAATACGCAGCGTGCCGCGAAGGGTGACAAGCGCGGCATAGGCTGACGAAGAGCATTCGCCTTTCCCTACAGGCATTCCGACTCAGCTCCTCCTCGTGACATCTATATAGTGAGCCACTTCAACATGCTGAGAATCGTCCATCTACTGGCGGGCGCTGCTGCCCTGCTGCTGTCCTTTGTACCTAGCCTGAGCGCCGAAGCGTTTCCCTACCTGCAACAACCCGATGCGCTCTACTTGGCCATGTTCGGCCTCATCAACCTGCTGATGGCCCCGATCGCCCCGCTCGGCAAGGTTGCCCATCCGCAACTGCAAAGCCTGGTGTCCGCCCTGCTGGTCATCGCGGTGATCGTGCAAACGCTGGTACTGCTGGCGCCCCTGCCGCTGATCGGTGGCAAACCGGCCATCTTCCTCAGCCTCATCGTGGTCGTCGTAGCCGCCGCACTGCACCTGGCCATCAACCTGCCGCGGCGCGGCTCCGAGTCCTATGCATCGAATGGCGGTGCCGAGCCGGGCAACCGCGAGACCGGCACGGTCAAGTGGTTCAACACCTCGAAGGGTTTCGGCTTCATTTCCCGCGATACCGGCGACGATATCTTCGTTCACTTCCGGGCCATCCGCGGAGAAGGCCACCGCGTGCTGATCGAAGGCCAGCGCGTGGAGTTTTCGGTAATGCAGCGCGACAAGGGGCTCCAGGCGGAAGACGTGATCGCCGCCCTGCCCGGTCGCTACTGATACCCTGCAGAAATGAAAAAGCCCGCTGATCAGCGGGCTTTTTTCTGTCCTCAATAATGAGGCGGCGGCGCCTCGTCCTGCTCGCCACTCAACTGCCCGCTCAGCTCCTCCTGCCGTCCGGCAAGGGCAGCCAATTGCACCTGCAATCGATCGATCAGGCGCTGCTGCTCGGCAACCACGTCGCTCAGCGTCTGCAACGCATCGTCCTGAAACGCCTGGCGACTCTCCAGATCCGCCATCCTCGACTCCAGACTCATGCCCCTGCCTCAATGAACGTGAAGCTGCTTGCCAGCACCATGCGCAGCTTGTCCTTGATGGTATCGACCTGTGCGGCCTCGTAGGGCTTCGGCGGGTACTTACCCCAAACCGGGGCAGGCCAGGCGACATCGGAGCGCCGGCGCGCGATCACGTGCATGTGCAATTGACTGACCACGTTACCCAGGGCCGCCACATTGATCTTGTCCGCGGCGAAGGTGTCCTTCAGGGCCTCGGCAAGAAAGGTTGTTTCATTCCACAACGCCTGCCGATCCGCCTCCGACAGTTGAAACACCTCGCTGACGTCTTCACGCCTCGGAACAAGGACGAACCAGGGATACTGGGCATCGTTGATCAATAGCAGCCTGCACAACGGAAAGTCGCCAATCGGCAAGGTGTCGTGCTCAAGTTGCGGATCCAGTGTAAACATCAGCCCCCTCCTTCTTATCCTGGCGAGCACTGCCCGCCCTCAGTGCGCCAAGGATAACGCCGCTCCCGCTGCTCGCCCTAGCATGAGGCAGACCAAAAAAATGACGCCCCAAGATCTGGCATACAGGTGGTCGCGGGCAAGTGTGAAAAAAGCGTGAAATGGTGCAGACTGATCGGCGAGCGCGAAAGTTCGGCTTTTTTCAGTTTTTTTGGATTTTGTGCACGGTTGTTGCTATCGAGAACTCAGTGTTTTCTGGCGGGCGCTAACGGGAAACCCTCTTAGCCACCCACGATCAGAAAAACGACACTGGATTTGGTCATTTGCGACATTGGCGAAAAGTTCAATACGAAACAGCTTGCAACTATCGCCAACCCAAGCTGACATGCTATAAGTTAGCGCCGATAAAAACGAAAAAGAGCAGACCCATCAATGGGCTGCGCGAATCTTCTAAACCAAAGGAGCAATCACGATGCAAGTGATGAAGTGGAGCGTAATCGCCCTGGCAGTAGCAGCGGGCACCACTCAAATGGCTGTTGCCAGTGAGCAATCCGAGTCGAAAGGTTTCGTGGAAGACAGCAGCCTGAACCTGCTGCTGCGCAACACCTACTGGAACCGTGATTACAACAAGGGTACCAACGACCAGAAAGCCTGGGGTCAAGGCTTCATTGGCACCTTCGAATCTGGTTTCACGCAGGGCACCGTCGGTGTTGGCGTCGATGCGTTCGGCCTGCTGGGCCTGAAGCTCGACGGCGGCGCAGGCACCGCTGGCGATCACAACCTGGGCGGTATGTTCAACACCGAAGGCACCCCCAACAGCAAAGGTGTTTTGGCCCCTAAAGACGACTGGTCCCAAGCTGGCGCGGCAGTGAAAGTGCGTATCTCCAATACCGTTCTGAAGTATGGCAACCAAATGCCGAGCCTTCCGGTACTTGCTTACGACGATTCGCGCTTGCTGCCGCAGTCCTTCACTGGCGCGCTTGTCACCAGCAAGGAAATCGAAGGACTGGAGTTGAACGTCGGCCGCTTCACTCAAGACAGCCCGATGTGGTCCCCGGAAAGTGACGAAGGCAACCTGAAGCAGATTGACATCTACGGCGGTAGCTACAAAGTCAACGACCAACTGAGCGTTGCTCTGTACGCCTCCGACATCGAAGACGTGGCGAAGAAGAAGTACGCAAACGTCAACTATCAGATCCCGCTCAGCGAAGAGCAATCGCTGGCCTTCGACTTCAACATCTACAAGACGAAGTTCGACAGCGATTTCACTGATGCCGACAAGAACACCATCTTCAGCCTGGCCGGCACTTACGCCTTCGGTGCACACGCACTGACCCTGGCCTACCAGCAGAACTCCGGTGACTCGGGCTACCTCTACGACATCGGCGACGGCGGCAGCGCCATCTTCCTCGCCAACTCCTACTATTCCGACTTCAACCAGGAAGACGAAAAATCCTGGCAAGTCGCTTATGACCTGGACTTCGCTACCTACGGCGTTCCGGGCCTGAGCTGGAGAACCGCGTACGTTTACGGTTACGACATCAGCACCGACGACGGCGAAGGTAAAGAGCGCGAGTTCTTCAACCAGGTCAAGTACACCGTACAAAGCGGCCCGGCCAAGGATCTCGCCTTCAAGGCGCGTAACTCGATCTACCGCAACAGCAATAACGACAGCGGTTACAGCGACGACCTGAACGAATGGCGCCTGTTCATCGAGTACCCGCTGAGCATCCTGTAATCCAGGACCTCTTCGGTTAATCGATGTGAAAAAGCCCGGCACATGCCGGGCTTTTTTTTATTTGGGCTTTGGCGGCAACGCGACCACTGCCCCCTCAACTCGGCAACGCATAGGTCCCGGTCACGTGGGCGACGAGGTTGTCGCGCGCGCCGGCCGAGTACAGCAGCACCTCACACACCGCCTGGCGCTTGCTCAGTCGCAGGATGGTCGCTTCGGCCAGCAGATCGGTCGGCGACGGACGGGCAAGGAAATTGATGTTCAGGCTGGACGTCACCGCCATTTCCACGCGCCCCAGTCGACCCAACACCACGGCGTACATCGCCGCATCGGCAAGGGCCATCAGGGTCGGACCGGAAAGGGTGCCACCAGGCCGCACCAACTTTGCCTGAAAGGGCACCCGCGCCAGCGCGCAGTCGCCATCCAGCCGGTCCACACGCAGATCGATGTCCTCGGCCATCGGCACGCCTTCGCGAATGAGCACCTGAACCTGTTCCGCCGTCAGCATCGCCCCGCTCTCCCCATCGCCTTTGCCCGGTGAATTCTGTACGCCACCCTGTCACCGCCGTACAATGCCGGGCCACTTCCCGCCCCAGCAACCGACAGAACGGCCAAACATGCGTACCAGTCAGTACCTGCTCTCGACCCTCAAAGAAACGCCCTCCGACGCCGTCGTCATCAGCCATCAGTTGCTGCTGCGCGCGGGGATGATCCGCAAGTTGGCGTCCGGCCTCTACACCTGGCTGCCGATGGGGTTGCGTGCTTTGCGCAAGGCCGAGGCCATCGTCCGCGAGGAGATGAATGCCGCCGGCGCGCTGGAAGTGCTGATGCCCGCCATTCAGCCGGCCGAGCTGTGGCAGGAGTCCGGCCGCTGGGAACAGTACGGCCCGGAGCTGCTGCGCCTGAGGGATCGTCACGATCGCGCATTCTGCGTCGGGCCGACCCATGAAGAAGTCATCACCGATCTGATGCGCAACGAGCTGAACAGCTACAAGCAGTTGCCGATCAACTTCTTCCAGATCCAGACCAAGTTCCGCGACGAGATCCGCCCGCGCTTCGGCCTCATGCGCGGGCGCGAGTTCATCATGAAGGACGCCTACTCCTTCCACCTGTCCCAGGCTTCCCTGCAGGAAACCTATGACGTGATGTACGGCGCCTACTGCAACGTGTTCACCCGCCTCGGGCTGAACTTCCGCCCGGTACAGGCGGACAACGGCTCCATCGGCGGCAGCGGCTCCCACGAATTTCATGTGCTCGCCGAATCCGGCGAGGACGACATCGTCTTCAGCGACACCTCGGATTACGCGGCGAACATCGAGAAGGCCGAAGCCGTACCGCGTGAAACCGCACGCTCGGCGCCTGCCGAGGAACTGCGCCTGGTCGACACGCCGGAAACCAAGACCATCGCAGCCCTGGTGGACGGCTTCGGCCTGCCGATCGAGAAGACCATCAAGACGCTGGTCGTGCAGGGCGCCGAGGAAGGCACGCTGGTCGCGCTGATCGTCCGCGGCGACCACGAACTGAACGAGATCAAGGCGTCCAACCAGGCGCTGGTCGCCGCGCCGCTGGTGTTCGCCAGCGACGCCGAGATCCGCGCCGCCATTGGCGCCGGCCCGGGCTCGCTGGGGCCGCTGAACATGCCGCTGCCGTGCATCGTCGATCGCTCGGTCGCTTTGATGAGCGACTTCGCTGCCGGCGCGAACATCGAGGACAAGCACTACTTCGGGGTGAACTGGGAGCGCGACCTGCCGCTGCCGGAAGTCGCCGACCTGCGCAACGTCGTCGTCGGCGACCCGAGCCCGGACGGCCAGGGTACGCTGGTGATCAAGCGCGGTATCGAAGTCGGTCACATCTTCCAGCTCGGCACCAAGTACAGCGAGTCGATGGGCCTGAGCGTACTCGGCGAGCAAGGCAAGCCGGTCACCCTGACCATGGGTTGCTACGGCATCGGCGTATCGCGCGTGGTGGCAGCCGCCATCGAGCAGAACCACGACGAGCGTGGCATCCTCTGGCCCGACGCCCTGGCGCCGTTCCAGATCGCACTGGTCCCGCTGAAGTACGAGACCGAGTCGGTCAAGGTCGCCACCGACCAGTTGTACGCCGAGCTGACCGCTGCCGGCTTCGAAGTGCTGCTCGACGACCGTGACAAGAAGACCAGTCCGGGCGTCAAATTTGCCGACATGGAGCTGATCGGCATTCCGCACCGCATCGTGGTGAGCGATCGCGGCCTCGGCGAAGGCGTTCTGGAATACAAGGGACGTCGCGAAACCGAGAGCCAGAACGTGGCGGTTACCGACATCCTGTCGTTCATCACCGACCGTATCCGCCGCTGACCACAGAGCCCTTCATGTTCAACGCAAGTTCATTGCGCCTCGCCGGCGCCGCCCTGGGCGGCGCGCTTTTTCTCGCAGGCTGCGCCAACCATCTGCCGCAGCGTAGCGAACACGAGGAAAGGGTCGAGCGAAAGCTGCTGAGCCATAGCCTGCAGATCGAGACCGGCGAACCCGCCGTCCTCGAGCTGCCGCAACGACGCGTACGCATTCTCGAGCAGAAAACCTTCGAGCTGACCGAGTTCGAAGTCACCCGTCGTTACGACCGCTACACGCCCTACCAGGCCTGGCGCGAGCTCTACGAGGTGCCGCTGGGCGCGGTAGCGGTGGTCGCCGGCGTCGGCGCCAACGTGCTCAACGTGGTGCTGCTCGGGCGCCTGCCGGACAGCGCCACCAAGGGCTGGATCAGCTACGGCTTCGCCGGCCTCAACCCGTTCATGAACGTGCAGTCCAACGGCCGCTCGCAGCAGAACCTGGCCGGCATCGACGAGCGCCAGCTCGACAAGCGCATGGATTACTCCAGCCTGCCGTGGGCGGAGCGCCCGGTGCAGGTCAAGGCGGGCACGCACGACCTCGACCTGCTCACCGACCGCACCGGCGTGTTGCGCCTGAACCTGCTCGACGGCCCGTTCGCCGAGCAGGATCTGAGCGGTATCGCCACCCTCGGCATCAGCGTCGAGGACCCACAGGATGGAACCCGCGCCTCCGCCAGCCTGGGCATCAGCCGCTCCCTGCGGGGCAAGCTCAGCGAAGCCCACGCACTGATCTTCGATGACCTCGAAGGCGACGACGTCGATCAGTGGGTGCATCGGGTCAAGCGTCTTTCCGAACTCGGTCTGGAAGAAGAAGCCAGCGAACTGGAGCAGAGCCTGATCGAGCTGACCCGCAACGATCCGGAGCTGCAGAAGGAATTCCTCCACGCGCTGCTCAAGGATGCCGGCCGCCTGGCCGCCGATCCGGGCGAGGACTGAGCCCGTGGGCCCGGCGTCGTGGTGGCGCTGCGCCCTGCTCGCGCTGCTGCTGGTGACGCCTGCGGCGCACTCGGCGCTGAGCCAGCTTCCCCAGGCGCCCGAGCCCGAGTTGCGCGCACTGCTGCAACGCACCGTGGCCGAATCCGAGAGTTTTCAGGACCGTTTCGACGCCGAGGTCTGGCTGCTCGACATGTCGACGCGCCTGCAGCGCTACGTGCCGCGTGCCGACGATCGCCTGACGCTGCTGCGCCTGGTCCACCGGGAGGCCAGCAAGGCGGGCCTGAAGCCTGATCTGGTGCTGGCGCTGATCCACGCCGAAAGCCGCTTCGACCGCTTCGCCATCTCCTCGGTGGGCGCCCAGGGCATGATGCAGGTGATGCCCTTCTGGAAGGCCGAGCTGGGCCGCCCGCAGGACAACCTCACCGACAACGCCACCAACCTGCGCTACGGCTGCACCATCCTCAGCTACTACCTGAAAAAGGAAAACGGTGACCTGAGCCGGGCCCTGGCGCGCTACAACGGCAGCCTCGGCAAGAACGAGTATCCGGCGCGGGTGATCGGGATCTGGCAGGACATCTGGTACGTGAAGCCGTGAAGGGACGCACGGGCAAGCCCACAGCGACTTGCCAGGCATCAGGCTACCTGGCGGGCTGAATACGAACGACGTACCCCTCGCGGGACACGCGCACGCGGACGGTCGTCAGCGGCGGATGGCGAAACCGACAAGCCCCTGCGCCGGGCGCTCGTCCAGCGCCAGCGCATCGACACGCGCGCCGGCCGGCCCGTGTTTCAGCCAGTCTGCCAGTTGCTGCAGCGCCTCGTCCTGCCCCTCGAACAGCGTTTCCACGCGCCCGTCCGGCAGATTGGCCACCCAACCCGCCAGCCCCAGGCGTTGCGCCTGAGCCTGCGTGGACTGGCGAAAACCGACGCCCTGTACCTTGCCGGCGATCAGCCCATGCAGGCATCGACGGGCCATTTCAGGAACCCGACCGTAGCGTTGCAAGACGCGCGCGCAGGCCTTCCGCGGTCTGCTCGCCGAGCAGCCGTTCGCGCAGCTTGCCCTGCGGATCGACGATGAAGGTGGCCGGCAGCGCCTCGCTGCGCGGCAGGGCGAAACGCTCGGCGGGGTCCTGGGCGAGGACCACGAAGCGAATGCCCATGTCGCTCGCCGCCTTGCTCAGCGCCTCGTCCTGCAGGCCATCGAAGTTCACCCCGATGACCTTGCCTCCCTCGGACGCGAGTTGTTCGGAAAGCTGGTTGAGCTGCGGAATCTCGGTGCGACAGGGCCCGCACCATTCGGCCCAGTAGTTGATGACCAACCACTGGCCTTCGAGACTGCCAGCCGTTACCTTCTGCCCATGCTGGTCGAGCCCCAGATTCTCGCCACAGCCGCTGACCAGCAGGCATGCCAGCAGCCCCATGACCCGTCGGAGTTGCGTTCCCATGCTTTCGATCCTCGTGCTCGCTGATTGATATGATCCTGGATGCCTTGCACCTGGGTGTGGCGGACATCGACGGTGAACCGATAGCGCCTCTGGCGGAGTTGAACGGGCGCTTGCTGGAGGCCCGCCAGCAAGCGCTGGAGATCGGTCTGCAGGAGACCCTGAGGCTGCTGTTCCGCCTCAATCGCAGCGCCCTGACCTTACTTGAAAGGCAGCGCGCACTGCAAAGCTTCAGCGACGAGTTCCGCCACTACGCCAAGGCCCTTTCGCCGCAGAGTCCGCTGCCGCCGCTGTTCCTGCGCCTGTGCGCGGAGCTGGCGGTGGGCTTCAAACGCCTGCTGTTGCAGATCATCCAGGGCCGCTCTCCGTCCCGTCCGCACCTCGCCTGGTGCCTGTACATGGCGCTGTATTTCACCGCGCAGTGCCTGCTGCGTCATTACCAGCTGTACCAGGAGCCCGCGCCGGAGCTGTGGCGCTACAGCCACCTGCTCTACTGGATCGGCGAGCAGCAGGCCTGCCTCGACGAGCCGGTGGCGGCCGCTTTCCAGCCCACTCCCGCGAGCACGCCGGGCGGGCTCTATCAGCAGGTCCTGCTGCTGGCGCTGAGCAACCCCTTCCACCTCGCCGAGGAAGAATGCCTGCTGCTGTTCAGCGCCCTGGCGCCACTCGCCACGCTGCCGCAGGTGATGCCGTGGGCGGTGGACGACGACAGCGGCGCCCCGGTCATCGACCTCACCCTCGCGCAGCCTTCGCTGGTGCCTGGCCAGCCCGGCAACGGCAATCCCGCCTATCTGCGCCGGCTCGAACTCGGCGCCCTGCTGATCGCGGTGAACGACCCGGCCCCGCTGCGCAGCGGCCCGGAGCATCACCTGCTGGAACGGGTCAAGCACCACTGGCTGGGCCGGGAGCAGCGCCGCCACCCGCGCAGCGAACGGGCGGCCGACTGCAACCTGCTGATCGGCCTGCAGGCGATTCATGCCCATCTGCTGGAACAACGCCCCGTGCAATGCGCGGCGCGCCTGGTCGACAGCAGCGCGGGCGGCGCCCGGCTGCTCTGCCCGTCCGGACTCGGCAACCAGTTCCCGGTCGGTCAACTGGTGCTGCTGCTCGACGGCGCGCCGAACCTGGTGATGGTGCGCTGGCGTCACCTCAACGCCGAGGGGCTGCACCTCGGCCTGCATGCGATGCAGGGCCTGCCGCGCCCGGTATGGCTGCGCCGCACGCCCAGCGGGCAGACGCACCCCGGACTGCTGCAGAGCACGGCCTCGGAGAATGGCTGGGAACATGGGCTGTGGCTGGCGCGCGATGCGTTTGCCGAGGGCGAGAAGCTCTGGCTGCAGCTGAGCGGCATGAACAGCCAGACCGAAATCCAGCTGTCGCCGGCCAATCTCGGCAGTACTACGGTCAGCCGCCATCCGCTGAAACTGCGCTGAGCGACGGCCTCAGTGGTCGCGCGGCGCGGCGGGCTGCAGCCAGCCGGCCAGGTCGTCGCCGAACAGCTCGACCTGCTCCTCGTGCAGTTTCGCCAGCGCGTCGCGCAGCGGCGCCAGCCAGTGCTCGCCCGCTTTGTCCGGCAGTTGCTCGACGCGCGGCAGCGGCCAGGGACTGTGGCGGATCAGCTGGTGCACCGGGTAGCGACTCAGGTCGCGGCACAGTACCCAGGCGCCGCCACTGGTACGGCAGACCAGTTGTTCGCTCTCGAGAAACTCGACCACCTCGACCCACTCGTCCTCCGGCATCGGCCAGCCGGCGCTACGCATGTCCGCATGACGCACCGGGCGCCCGCTCTGCTGGCGCTGGTGAAACACCCGCAGCGCGCCGAACACCGCCAGCAGCCGGGGCACCTCGCGGTTGCGCCATTCGCGCGACGATGACAGGTTGCACACCAGCTCGGCGCCAAGCAGCACGATTATCCAGGACAGGTAGATCCACAGCAGGAACAGCGGCACCGTGGCGAACGCGCCGTAGATCAGCTGGTAGCCTGGGAAGAAGCCGACGTAGAAGCTGAAGGCCTTCTTCGCTGCCTCGAACAGCACCGCGGCGAACACTCCACCGACCAGGGCGTGACCCAGCGGCACGCGGGTGTTCGGCACCGCCGCGTAGAGCAGGGTGAAGGCCGCCACGCTGAGCAGCAGCGGCATGTACTTGAGCAGTGTGCCGGCGCCGATCAGCGGATGCGGCCCGCTGATCAGCGACAGCGAGGCGATGTAGGTGCTCAGCGCGAAGCCGGCGCCCAGCAGCAGCGGCCCGAGGCTGAGAATCGCCCAGTAGATGAGGAAGCTGGTGATCCCCCGGCGCGTCTGGTGAACTCGCCAGATCGTATTGAAGACCTTCTCGATGGTCAGCAGCATCAGCAGCGCGGTGACCAGCAGAAAGGCGATGCCGACCCAGGTCAGCTGGCGCGCCTGGACCGTGAACATCCGCAGATATTCCTCGATCGCGCTGCCGGTGGTGGGCACGAAGTTGCGGAAGATGAAGCTCTGGATCAGCTCGCCCATGTTCTGGAACGCCGGCACCGCCGAGAGCATGGCGAAGGTCACCGTCATCATCGGCACCACCGCGAACAGCGTGGTGTAGGTCAGCGCCGCGGCGTTGTTCGGCCCCTGGTCGGCCAGAAAGCGGCGCAGCAGAAAACGCCAGAAATCGACGGTATCGATGAAGCGCGTGCGCATCCCTTCTCCTTTGAACCGGCCAGTCGCCGGCGTGCATGGACCGCCGCGCTGCGAAGGTGACACCACGCAGGCTCCGGAGCGGCGCCGAGGCGGGTAGAATAGCCGCCACCTCACGCAAGATGCGATCCACAAATGACCGATCTGATCCTCTATCACAACCCCCGCTGCTCGAAATCCCGCGGCGCGCTGGAGTTGCTCGAAGCGCGCGGCCTCTCGCCCGTCGTCGTGCGTTACCTGGACACCCCGCCGAGCGCCGCCGAGATAAAGGCGCTGCTGGCCAAGCTCGGCATCGGCGCGCGCCAGTTGCTGCGCCGCGGCGAAGAGGAATACACCGCCCTCGGCCTGGCCGACGAGCAGCTCGACGACGCCATCCTGATCGACGCGATGGCCAGCCATCCGAAGCTCATCGAGCGGCCGATCCTGGTGGTTGGCGACAAGGCGGTGATCGGCCGTCCGCCGGAGAGGGTCCTGGAGCTGCTGCCATGAGCGCGCCCTACGTGCTGATTCTCTACTACAGCCGCCACGGCGCCACCGCCGAAATGGCCCGGCTGATTGCCCGCGGCATCGAGCAGGCCGGCATGGAGGCTCGCCTGCGCACGGTGCCGGCGGTCTCCAGCGAGTGCGAAGCGGTGGCCCCGGCGATTCCCGCCGACGGCGCGCTCTACGCCAGCCTTGACGACCTCAAGCACTGCGCCGGCCTGGTGCTCGGCAGCCCGACACGCTTCGGCAACATGGCCGCGCCGCTCAAGTACTTCCTCGACGGCACCAGCGGCCTGTGGCTGACCGGCGAGCTGGTGGGCAAGCCGGCGGCGGTGTTCACCTCCACCGCCAGCCTGCACGGCGGCCAGGAAACCACCCTGCTGTCGATGATGCTGCCGCTGCTGCACCACGGCATGCTGATCTGCGGCCTGCCCTACAGCGAGGCAGCGCTGGTCGAGACCCGCGGCGGCGGCACGCCGTACGGCGCCAGCCATCACGCCGGCGTCGACGGCAAACGCCCGCTCGACGAGCACGAAGCGGCCCTCTGCCGTGCCCTCGGGGAGCGCCTGGCGCGCGTCGCCCAGCGCCTGGAGAACTGACATGGCCAAGACGCCAAAGCCGCTGCCGGCGCTGGAATGGCTGCAACCGCGGATGAAGCTGGTGCGCAGCCTCAGCCTGCTCAGCTTCGTCGCCCTGGCGGTGCTGATCGTCACCTGGAACCTGGCGTTCGCCGACCTGCACGGCGCGCGGGTCGGCGTGGTGCTGGCGATCCAGCTGGTGCCGCTGGCGCTGCTCGCGCCGGGCATGCTGATGGGCAGCCCGCGCGCGCATGCCTGGCTGTGCTTCGTGGTGAACCTGTATTTCATCCAGGGCGTACTCGCCGCCATCGACCCGGCGCGCGCACTGTACGGCTGGCTGGAAGCGGTGATCAGCGCCCTGCTGTTCTGCACCGCCCTGCTCTACACGCGCTGGTGCTTCCAGTACCAGCGCAAGCTCGCCGGCGAAGGGAACTGAGCAGCCTGCTCGATGGGTTACGGCGCACTGGATGCCCTGCGCGCCAGTGAACCCGTGCGCTGCGCCTAACCCACCCTACGGCGGGGCTGGATGCTCTCGTAGATACAAGGGCGGGTTAGCGGCGAGCGCCCTACCAGCCCAGGGTTTCCTTGAGGAACGGAATGGTCAGCTTGCGCTGAGCCTGCAACGACGCCTGGTCGAGACGCTCGAGCAGTTCGAACAGCGCGCTCATGCTGCGCGCACCGCGGGTGAGGATGAAGCGCCCGACTTCATCGTTGAGGTGCAGCCCGCGGCGCGACGCGCGCAGTTGCAGGGCCCGCAGCTTGTCCTCGTCGGACAGCTGCTGCAGCTGGAACACCAGCGCCAGACTCAGCCGTGATTGCAGGTCGGGCAAGCCGATCGCCAGCTCGCGCGGCGAGGCGCTGGCCGACAGCAGCAGCCTCCGGCCGGCGTCGCGCAACCGGTTGAACAGGTGGAACAGCGCCTCTTCCCAGTCGGCGCGTCCGGCCACCGCGTCCAGATCATCGAGACAGACCAGCTCGCACTGCTCCAGGTTGTCCAGCAGCGCCGGGCCGTGGTCGACCACCTCGCCGAGCGGCAGGTAGACCGCCAGTTCGCCGCGCTGCTCGAAGCGCAGACAGGCCGCCTGCAGCAAGTGGCTGCGGCCGACGCCTTCGGCGCCCCACAGGTAGATCAGGCTTTCCGTCCAGCCGGCGTCCGCCTCGCACAGGCACTCGACGTAGCCCAGCGCAGCCGCGTTGGCGCCGGGGTAGTAGTTGGCGAAGGTGGCGTCGTCGCGCAGACGGACGCCGAGGGGGAGCTGCAGGGGTGTCATGCCGGACCGGGAGGTTCATGGGAGTTGGAAGGCTCCCGATAGAGGTCTGAAAGTTTATATAAAACATGCACATGCCGCAGCAGAACCATGACCACCGCCGCCACCGGCAAGGCCAGCAGCACACCGGTGAAGCCAAACAGCTGGCCGCCGGCGAGGATCGCGAAGATCACCGCCACCGGGTGCAGGCCGATGCGGTCGCCGACCAGCAGCGGCGTCAGCAGCATGCCCTCGAGCAGTTGGCCGACGGTGAACACCGCCGCGACCCCGATCAGCGGATACAGATCGCCGCCGTACTGGAACAGCGCCGCGATCACCGCCGCGCCGAAACCGACGACGAAGCCCATGTACGGAACGATGCTGGCGAGACCGGCGAGGAGCCCGATCAGCAGGCCGAGGTCGAGGCCGATGATCATCAGCCCGGCGGCGTAGATCACCCCGAGCGCCAGCATCACCAGCATCTGCCCGCGCAGGAAGGCGCCGAGAACCTCATGGCACTCGCCGACCAGTTGCACGGTGGTTTCCTCGTTGCGGCGCGGCAACAGCACGCGCAGGCGGGCGACCATCAGGTCCCAGTCACGCAGCAGGTAGAAGCTCACCACCGGGATCAGCAGCAGATTGCCCAGCCAGGCGAGCAGCGCCAGGCTCGAGGTGGTCGCGCTGGCGAGGACGATGCCGACGATGTCCGTGGTCTGCCCCAGGTGCTCGGAGAACACCGCCTTGATCCGGTCGAAACGCCAGAATTCCTCGGCCAGGCCAAGCTTGGCCTGCAGCCAGGGCAGCGCGCTGACCTGCAGCCAGTCCAGCGCCCGTGGCGCCAGCTGATAAAGGTGCATCAACTGCTTGCCGAGCATCGGCAGGACGATCAGCAGCGCCGCCAGCAGGATCAGGCTGAACAGCGCGAACACCGCGACCACGGCAAGTGTGCGCGAAAGCTTCCAGCGCTCCAGGCGGTCGACCAGCGGATCGCCGAGGTACGCCAGCAGCACGCCGATCAGGAACGGCGAGAGGATAGGAGTGAGCAGATAGATCAGCCAGCCGGCCAGCAGCAGGCCGATCAGCCACAGCCAGCGATTAGAAGGGGTCATGCTCGATTCCTTGAACGGGGAAGTCAGCGGCCGCGCAGTGTACGCCGGCTACCAGCCGAAACGCAGCACGGGGTCCCGGGGGGCGGCGGGCGCCGCGGGGGGCGTGGCCGGATCGGTCGCCACGCCTTCCGCCGGCGCGCTCGCTGCGGGCGCTTCGGCGGCCAGCTCGTGCAGGCCACCCAGCGCGAGCTGCGCGCGCAGTTGCTCCGGGCTGGCGTTCAACTGGTAATTGAGCTGATTGCCCGAGACGCTCTGCAGATGCGCCGCGAAGGGTTCGAGCAGGCGATCAAGTTCGGCGTAGCGCGCCAGGTCGGCGCCTTCTATCTGCACCGACAGCCCGCGCGCGGCGCCCGGCTTGGCGACGAAGCGCGGTGCCAGGCGCTGGTTCACCGCCCACAGCACCGCCTCGGCCAGGCTGGCGGCGTCGGCGCCCTCGGCGTTGCCCTGCTCGCGGGAGTCGCCGAGCCACAGCTTCCACTGCGCCGTCCACTTGCCCTCTTCCTCGTGGGCATCCACCGCCAGCAGCGCATCGGCGCCGTAACGCGTGGATATCTCGCGCAGCGCATCCGGCGACGACGCCTTGAGGGTGTCGGCGGTCGCCACCAGTTGCTCTGGAAGATCGGCGAGCGGCAGGCGCAGCGGCAGACCGGCGCGCTGGGCGGCGGCACGCAGCGGCGCGGCGCTGCCCTGGCCATCGCCGACCAGACTGGCGGCATCGACGGATTCGTTCAGCCACCAGGCGAGAATCGACGGCCGGTTGGCGCCCCACAGGGATATCCCGGCGCGGCTCAGGGCGCGCTCGCTGGACAACGGATCGAAGTCGACCTTCAGTGCTTCGTCGTCGTAACCGTACTTGCTGATCAGTTGCTGCGGGTCCTTGCGCAACTCGGCCAGGCCCGGATTGCGCAGCGCCGCCGGGTCGCCGGAAAGGCGCAGCACCAGGGTATCCAGCGCCCGTTGCAGCGCCTGTTCGCGGTCCGCCGGCTGCTGACTGGTGACCGGCTCGCGCACCTCGTAGAGCCCGGCGACCGGTTCGGCGAAGCTCGGCAGGCACGGCAGCGACAGGCTGAGAAGGAGCAGACGGGCGATCGGGCGCATGGATAACTCTCAGGACAGGGGCGGCATGGCGGCCACCCGGAGGGCTATACCTTAAACAGCCCTCCGCCACCCGGCAACCGGGCGGGCAGGATGGCCGCTGCCCGGCAAGCCTGATAAAATCGCGCGCCTTCGCAGACCGGCCCCGCGCGGCACCGGTCCCACCCCGAAACCCCAAGGGCCCGATTTATGAGCAAGCAACCCTCCATCAGCTACAAGGACGCCGGTGTCGACATCGACGCCGGAGAAGCGCTCGTCGAACGCATCAAGGGTGTGGCCAAGCGCACCGCACGTCCGGAAGTGATGGGCGGCCTGGGCGGCTTCGGCGCCCTCTGCGAAATCCCCGCCGGCTACAAACAGCCCGTGCTGGTCTCCGGCACCGACGGCGTCGGCACCAAGCTGCGCCTGGCGCTGAACCTCAACCAGCACGACAGCATCGGCCAGGACCTGGTCGCCATGTGCGTCAATGACCTGGTGGTCTGCGGTGCCGAGCCGCTGTTCTTCCTCGACTACTACGCCACCGGCAAGCTCAACGTCGACGTGGCCGCCACCGTGGTCACCGGCATCGGCGCCGGTTGCGAGCTGGCGGGCTGCTCCCTGGTCGGCGGCGAGACCGCCGAGATGCCGGGCATGTACGAAGGCGAAGACTACGACCTGGCCGGCTTCTGCGTCGGCGTGGTGGAAAAGGCCGAGATCATCGACGGCTCGAAGGTCGCCAGCGGCGACGCACTGATCGCCCTGCCCTCGTCCGGCCCGCATTCCAACGGTTACTCGCTGATCCGCAAGATCATCGAAGTCGCCGGCGCCGACATCGAGAGCATCCAGCTCGACGGCAAACCGCTGAAAGACCTGCTGATGGCGCCGACGCGCATCTACGTCAAGCCGCTGCTCAAGCTGATCAAGGACACCGGCGCGGTGAAGGCCATGGCCCACATCACCGGCGGCGGCCTGCTCGACAACATCCCGCGCGTGCTGCCGCAAGGCGCCCAGGCGGTGGTCGACGTGGCCAGCTGGACGCGCCCGGCGGTGTTCGACTGGCTGCAGGAGCAGGGCAACGTCGATGAGCACGAGATGCATCGCGTGCTCAACTGCGGCGTCGGCATGGTCATCTGCGTCGCCCAGGAACACGTCGAAGCCACGCTGAGCAATCTAACCGCCAGCGGCGAGCAGCCCTGGGTGATCGGCCAGATCGGCACTGCCGCCGAAGGCGCCGCGCAGGTCGTGCTGAACAATCTGAAAGCCCATTGATGGCCGAACCCTGCAATGTGGTGGTGCTGATCTCCGGCAGCGGCAGCAATCTGCAGGCGCTGATCGACGATCTCCACGGCGCGGGTAGCCCGGCCCGCATCCGCGCGGTGATCAGCAACCGCGCCGACGCCGCGGGCCTGTCCCGCGCGCGGGCCGCCGGCATCGACACCCGCGTACTCGATCACACGCGCTATGCAGGCCGCGAAGCCTTCGACGCCGCGCTGATAGCGGAGATAGACGCTTTCGAGCCGCAACTGGTGGTCCTCGCCGGCTTCATGCGCATCCTCAGCGGAGGCTTCGTGCGCCACTACCAGGGCCGCCTGCTGAACATCCATCCTTCGCTGCTGCCCCGGCACAAGGGTCTCGACACCCACCGCCGGGCGCTCGAGGCCGGGGACGCCGAACACGGCTGCAGCGTGCACTTCGTCACCGAAGAACTCGATGGCGGTCCTCTGGTCGTACAGGCAGTGCTGCCGATCGAAGCGGACGACACGCCCGAGCGCCTGGCGACGCGTGTCCACCACCGGGAGCACCTGATCTACCCACTCGCCGTGCGCTGGTTTGCCGAGGGTCGCTTGCGCCTCGGTGCCGATGGCGCAATGCTTGACGGCGCAAAACTGCCGGCCACCGGCCATCTGATTCGAACCTAGGAGCCTTTATGCGTCGCGTCCTGCTGTTCGTCCTCGCCCTGCTCGCCTTGCAGGTACAGGCTTACGAGCTGAAGCCGTTCTCTGCCAGCTACACCGCCGACTGGAAGCAGCTGCCCATGAGCGGCACCGCCGAGCGCAGCCTCAAGGCCGACGGCGACAACCGCTGGCTGCTCAATTTCAAGGCCTCGATGCTGGTTGCCAGCCTCACCGAGGAAAGCACCTTCCGCCAGGATGCGGACCTCTTCGTGCCGCTGACCTACCGCTTCGACCGCAGCGGGCTGGGCAAGGGCAAGACCGTCGAGCAGGATTTCGACTGGAACGAAAAGCAGATCATCGGCAACGACCGCGGCAACCAGCTGCGCGTGCCGCTGAACCGCGGGATGCTCGACAAGTCGACCTACCAGCTGGCGCTGCAATACGACGTGGCCGCCGGCAAGAAGAGCATGAGCTACCAGGTGGTCGACGGCGACGAAGTGGAGACCTACGACTTCCGCGTGCTGGGCGAGGAAGTGGTGCGCACCCGCGCCGGCCTGCTGGATGCGATCAAGGTGGAGCGCGTGCGCGACCCCACCCAGAGCAACCGCAAGACCGTGCTCTGGTTCGCCAAGGACTGGGATTACCTGCTGGTCAGCCTGCAGCAGGTGGAAAAGGACGGTAAGGAATACCAGATCATGCTCGCCGAGGGCGACGTCGACGGCCGCAAGGTCGAAGGCCGCCGCGACTGATTCGCCTCCCTCGCTCCTCCGTCCGGGGGAGCGGTTCGTTTCACCCCACTCCTTCTCTCTACAAGACACAGGCGCGGCCCCAAGGCCGCGCCCTGACTCACCACATCAGGTCGTCGGGAATCTGGTAGGCGGCGTAGGGATCGTCGGCATCCGGCGCTTCGGTCTGCACGTTGAGCTGCACCACACGCTGCGGGTCGCGCTCCTGGATCTTCAGCGCTGCTTCGCGCGGAATCACCTCGTAGCCACCGCCATGCCGGACGATGGCCAGCGACCCGCGACTGAGCTTGTCGCGCATCAGGTTGTTCACCGAAAGGCGCTTGACCTTCTTCTCGTCGACGAAGTTGTAGTAATCCTCGGTGGTCAGCTTGGGCAGCCGCGAGGACTCGATCAGTTGCTTGATCTGCGCCGCGCGGGCCTTCTGCTCGGCCTTTTCCTGCTGCTGGCGGTTCAGCTCCTGATCGCGGGCGAGCTTCTCGGCCTGCGCCTGCAGGGCGGCCTGCCGCTGCGAGTCGTCCTTCTCCACCTGGTTCTTCTTCTCCAGGCGGACCTGCTTCTGCTTCTGTTTGCCGGCCTGCTTGGCCTGCTTCTCGTTGACCAGCCCGGCTTTGAGCAACTGATCGCGTAGGGAAAGACTCATGTTTCGGCTCGTCGTGAATTGAGTTGGACCTGGGCTGGCGCGCGCTTCATCGCGCCACCCGGGGGATTGTGGTGGATGTGAAAAGCGACATCCACCGGCTTTGTGTTCGCCGCGCGGTGGGCTCAAAGGGCCGCTGCTTTCTCCTGCTTCTTCGCCTCGCCCCAGAGCGCATCCAGCTCGTCGAGGCTGCACGCCTCGATGGGGCGGCCGCGTTCGCGCAACCGTTGTTCGATGAAGCGGAAACGCCGCTCGAACTTGGCGTTGGCGCCGCGCAGCGCGGCTTCAGGGTCGACCTTGAGATGCCGCGCCAGGTTGACCGCGACGAACAGCAGATCGCCGACTTCCTCGGCGATCGCCCGTGGGTCGTTCTCGCTCATCGCCTCAAGCACTTCGTCGAGCTCCTCGCGGACCTTGTCGACCACCGGCAGCGCATCCGGCCAGTCGAAGCCGACGTGGGCCGCGCGCTTCTGCAATTTGGCCGCGCGCGACAACGCCGGCAGCGCAGCCGGCACGTCGTCGAGCAGCGACAGTTGCTGCGGCGCGGCAGCGGCCTCGGCGCGCTCCTCGGCCTTGATCTCTTCCCAGCGCTGACGGATCGCCGCTTCTTCCAGGCGCGCCATGTCCGGCGCGCCATACAGGTCGCCGTCGGGAAACACGTGCGGGTGGCGGCGCACCAGCTTGCGCACGATGCCGTCGACCACCGTGGCGAACTCGAAGCGCCCTTCTTCGCGCGCCAGCTGGCTGTAGTAGACGACCTGGAACAGCAGGTCGCCCAGCTCGCCGGGCAGGTGGGCGAAATCGCCGCGCTCGATGGCGTCGGCGACCTCGTAGGCCTCTTCGATCGTGTGCGGCACGATGCTCGCGTAATCCTGCTTGAGGTCCCACGGGCAGCCGTGTTGCGGGTCGCGCAGGCGCGCCATCAGGTGCAGAAGGTCGTCGAGTCGGTACATCGGAATGTCCTGGGAACGCGGAGGCCGTCAGCCGCCGGCGCGGTGACGGCGGGCTTCGATGATGTTGGGCAACTGCGAGAGGCGCCCGAGCAGACGGCCGAGGGCGTCCAGGCCGGGAATCTCGATGGTCAGCGACATCGATGCGGTGTTGTCTTCCTTGTTCGAGCGGGTGTTCACCGCCAGCACGTTGATACGCTCGTTGAGCAGCATCTGGGAGACGTCGCGCAGCAGGCCGGAGCGGTCGTAGGCGCGAATGACGATGTCCACCGGATAGGTCATCACCGGCACCGGGCCCCAGCTGACCTGGATGATCCGCTCGGGTTCGCGGCTTTCCAGTTGCAGTACCGAGGCGCAATCCTGGCGGTGGATGCTGACGCCGCGGCCCTGGGTGATGTAGCCGACGATGGGATCGCCCGGCAGCGGCTGGCAGCAGCCGGCCATTTGCGTCAACAGGTTGCCGACGCCCTGGATCTGGATGTCGCCGCGGCGACCCGGCTTGTTGCCGCCATGCTTGCGCGGGATCAGCTCCAGTTGCTCGGAGCCGCGCTCCGGCTCGACCAGTTGCTGGGCATGGTTGATCAGTTGCGCCAGGCGCAGGTCGCCGGCGCCGAGGGCGGCGAACATGTCCTCGGCGGTCTTCATGTTGGCCTTCTCGGCCAGCCGCTCGTAATCCACCTGCAACAGCGCCAGGCGGTTCAGCTCGCGCTCCAGCAGGCCCTTGCCGGCGGCGACGTTCTGGTCGCGGGCCTGCAGCTTGAACCAGTGGACGATCTTCGCCCGCGCCCGCGAGGTGGTGATGTAGCCGAGGTTGGAGTTCAGCCAGTCACGGCTCGGCGAGCCCTGCTTGCTGGTGATGATCTCCACCTGCTCGCCGGTCTGCAGGCTGTAGTTGAGCGGCACGATGCGCCCGTTGATCTTCGCGCCCCGGCAGTTGTGGCCGATCTCGGTGTGCACGCGGTAGGCGAAATCCAGCGGTGTGGCGCCTTTCGGCAGGTCGATGGCGTGGCCGTCGGGGGTGAACACGTAGACCCGGTCCGGCTCGATGTCGACGCGCAGCTGTTCGGCCAGCCCGCCGATGTCGCCGAGTTCCTCGTGCCACTCCAGCACCTGGCGCAACCAGGAGATCTTCTCCTCGTAATGGCTGGAAGTGGCCTTGAGGTCGGTGCCCTTGTAGCGCCAGTGCGCGCATACGCCCAGCTCGGCCTCCTCGTGCATGGCGTGGGTGCGGATCTGCACTTCCAGCACCTTGCCGTCCGGGCCGATCACCGCGGTGTGCAGCGAGCGGTAGCCGTTCTCCTTGGGGTTGGCGATGTAGTCGTCGAATTCCTTGGGGATGTGCCGCCAGAGGGTGTGCACGATGCCGAGCGCGGTGTAGCAGTCGCGGATTTCCGGGACCAGCACGCGCACCGCGCGGACGTCGTAGATCTGGCTGAATTGCAGGCCCTTGCGCTGCATCTTCCGCCAGATCGAATAGATGTGCTTGGCGCGCCCGCTGATGTCGGACTTGATCCCGGTGGCGGCCAGTTCGGCACGCAGCTGGTCCATCACCGTGGTGATGTACTGCTCGCGGTCCAGGCGCCGCTCGTGCAGCAGCTTGGCGATCTGCTTGTACTGCTCGGGCTCGAGGTAGCGGAACGACAGGTCCTCCAGCTCCCACTTGATATGGCCGATGCCCAGGCGGTGCGCCAGCGGCGCGTAGATGTCGAAGACCTCGCGGGCGACGCGATGGCGCTTCTCGTCGTCGGCGTTCTTCACGGTACGGATGGCGCAGGTGCGCTCGGCGAGCTTGATCAGCGCGACGCGCACGTCGTCGACCATCGCCACCAGCATCTTGCGCAGGTTCTCCACCTGCGCCTGGGTGCCGAGCACGAGCGACTGGCGCGGGTTGAGGCTGGCGCTGATCGCCGCCATGCGCAGCACGCCTTCGATCAGTTTGGCGACCACGGGGCCGAAGCGCTGGTTGACGTCGGGAAGCTGGATCTGGCCCTCGCGCACACCGCGATAGAGCACCGCGGCGATCAGCGAGTCCTGGTCGAGCTTGAGGTCGGCGAGGATCTCGGCGATTTCCAGGCCGGTCTGGAAGCTCGACGTGCCTTCGACCCAGAGGTTCTGCGCGGCATTCGCCTGCTGCTCGACCTGGCGGGCGAACTCGCAGGCCTCGCGCATGGCGTCGCGATCCAGCGCCGGGTCGAGACCGATGACGTGGTCCAGCCACGCCTCCAGATTGATGCTGCCGTCGGTATTGATCGGCTGATGCGCTCTGACCTGTACCATTTCGCCTATCCCCACGACGTGCCGAGCACGTCGAAAACGTCGGTCCGAAAATTGGACCGCACGGATTACCGGAGCTTCCCGCTCCTCTCGAATAAAACCATCGCCTCGACATGCGCCGTCTGCGGGAACATGTCGAGGATGCCGGCGCGTCGCATCCGGTAACCCTGACGGGCCAGCTCGGCGGCATCGCGCGCCAGGGTCGCCGGATTGCACGACACGTACAGCACCCGATCGGCATCCAGCTCGGCCAGGTGCCGCACCACATCCCACGCGCCGTCGCGCGGGGGGTCCAGCAGAATCGCGTCGAAGCCGTGCTGCGCCCAGGGCGCATCGGCAAGCGGCTTCGACAAGTCGGCCTGGAAAAAGTGCACGTTGCCCAGACCGTTGCGCCGCGCGTTACCCTGCGCGCGCTCGACCATCTCCGCCACGCCTTCCACCGCCACCACGTCACGCACCCGCTGCGCCAACGGCAGGGCGAAATTGCCCAACCCGCAGAACAGGTCGAGGACCCGCTCGCCAGGCTGCGGCGCCAGCCACTCCAGAGCCTGGGCGACCATCGCCTGGTTCACCGGCGCGTTGACCTGGACGAAATCGCCGGGGCGAAAATCCAGTTGCAGGTCCCAGGCCTCCAGGCGGTAACCCAGCTCCTGCCCGGCCACGAACGCCTGCGGCTCGCCGGTGCCCTGCAGCCAGAGCTGCGCGGCATGATCGGCGCAGAACGCCTGCAAGCGTTGCAGATCGGCCTCGCCGAGCACCGCCGTGTGGCGCACCAGCAGCGCCTCGGCGGTGCCGCTGAAGATTTCCACGTGGCCGATCGCCTGGGGTTTGTCCAGCGCACGCAGCACCTGCGGTAACGCGCGCACGATCGGCTGCAAGGGCTGTACCAGCACCGGGCACTCGTCGATGGAAAGGATGTTCTGGCTGGAGGCCTCGCGGAAGCCGACCTCCAGCCGCGAGGCCCGCGCGTCCCAGCGCACGGCGATCCGCGCACGGCGCCGGTAGGCGAACTCCGGCCCGCTCAGCGGCGCGGCCCACTGCTCGGGCTGCAGCTGCGCGGTGCGCGTCAGTTGCTCGTCGAGGGTGCGCTGTTTCAGCGCCAGCTGCTCGGCATGGGGCAGGTGCTGGAGGCTGCAGCCACCGCACTGGCGCGCGTGCTTGCAGGGTTCGATACGGCGCAGCGGCACGGCCTCGAGCACGCGTTCGACGCGTGCCTCGACCACCTGGCTGCGCGCGCCGAGCACCCGCGCCTCGACCCGCTCGCCCGGCAGCGCACCGGCGACGAACCAGGTGCGCCCTTCGAGAAAGGCGATGCCGCGCCCGTCGTGGGCGAGACGCTCGATGCTCAGCTGCTGCTTCTTGCCGGTCGGCACCTGCACGCTGCGCGCGCCGCCACTGGGCTGAAAACGCAGGCCGCTACGCTTGGCCATCAGCGCGCGCTCCGCGGATCAGGGCTGTTCATACACACCGGTGGACAGGTAGCGGTCGCCACGGTCGCAGATGATCGCCACGATCACCGCGTTCTCGACTTCGCGCGACAGGCGCAACGCCGCCGCCACCGCGCCGCCGGACGAGACGCCGCAGAAGATGCCTTCCTCGCGGGCCAGGCGGCGCATCACGGTTTCAGCCTCGCTCTGCGCCATGTCGACGACACGGTCGACGCGCGTGGCGTCGTAGATCTTCGGCAGGTATTCCTGCGGCCAGCGCCGGATACCGGGGATCGCCGAGCCCTCCATCGGCTGCAGGCCGACGATCTCGATCGCCGGGTTCTGTTCCTTGAGGTAACGCGAGGTGCCCATGATGGTGCCGGTGGTACCCATGGAGCTGACGAAGTGGGTGATGGTGCCGGCGGTCTGCCGCCAGATCTCCGGGCCGGTGCCGGTGTAGTGCGCCTGCGGGTTGTCGCCGTTGGCGAACTGGTCGAGCAGCTTGCCCCGGCCTTCGCGCTGCATCCGCTCGGCGAGGTCGCGGGCGCCTTCCATGCCCTCCTCCTTGCTCACCAGGATCAGCTCGGCGCCGTAGGCGGTCATCGCCCACTTGCGCTCGTCGGTGGAGTTGTCCGGCATGATCAGGATCATCCGGTAGCCCTTGATCGCGGCGGCCATCGCCAGGGCGATCCCGGTATTGCCGGAGGTGGCTTCGATCAGCGTATCGCCGGGCTGGATGTCGCCGCGCAGCTCGGCGCGGGTGATCATCGACAGCGCCGGGCGGTCCTTCACCGAACCCGCCGGGTTGTTGCCCTCGAGCTTCACCAGCAGGGTGTTGCTGGTTTCGCCGGGCAGGCGCTGAAGGCGGACCAGAGGCGTGTTTCCGATGCAATCGGCGATCGTGGGGAACTGCGGAGTCATGGGCTCGACGATCCGAACGGCGAAAAGAAGGCGCCTATGATACCGGCAAACCCGGCGCCGCCCCACCGCGACGACGCACGCAATGAACCGCCAGACCGATCAGCGCGGGCGGCGACTGACCCCGGCGATCAACGGCGTGCCACTGTGCGGATCGCGCAGCAGCACGCACTGCACGTCGTACAGCTGCTCCACCAACTTCGGCGTGACGATCTCGCCCGGTGCGCCCTCGGCGACGATCCGCCCGCCCTTCATCGCCACCAGGTGATCGGCGTAGCGGCACGCGCTGGAGAGGTCGTGTACCACCATCACCACCGTTTTGCCCGCCGCGGCCAGCCCGCGAATCAGCTCGAAGACTTCGATGGCGTGCCCCAGGTCGAGGGCCGAGGTGGGTTCGTCGAGCAGCAGCAACGGCGTTTGCTGCGCCACCGCCATGGCGATCCAGGCGCGCTGGCGCTGGCCGCCGGACATCGACTCCAGCGGCCGCTCGGCCAGCTCGACCAGGTCGGCGACGCGCAGCGCCTCGTCGACGATGGCCTGATCCTCGGCCGACCACTGGCGCAGGATGCCCTGGTGCGGCTGGCGGCCGAAACGGATCAGCTCGGACACGCTGAGGCCGTCCGGCGCGGTCGCGTCCTGCGGCAGCAACGCCAGCAACCGCGCCACCTCGCGCGACGGCTGGTTGCCAATGGCGGCGCCGTTGAGCAGCACCGCGCCGGCGCTCGGCTTGTGCAGGCGCGACAGGCCGGCGAGCAAGGTCGACTTGCCACAGCCGTTGGGCCCGACGATGGCGGTGACCTTGCCTGGCGGAATGCGCAGCGACAGCTCGCGCACGATCGGCGTGTTGCCGTAGCCCAGGCTCAGCGCCTGGGCCTCGAGGGTCGCCGTGGCGCTCGACCGGCCGATGAGCGGGGATTCGGGGTGGCTCATGTCAGCCTCCGCGCCGGCTGGCGCAACAGTATCCACAACAGATAGGGGCCGCCGACGATGGCGGTGACCACGCCGACCGGGATTTCCACCGGCGCCAGCAGGGTGCGCCCGGCCCAGTCGGCGCCGAGCATCAGCAGCGCACCGGCGAGCCCGGCGTTGAGCACCGGCACGCCGCGATGGCCGCTCAGGTAGCGGGCCATTTCCGGCGCGGCCAGGGCGATCAGCCCGACCGGCCCGGCGACCGCCACGCCGAGCGCGGTGAGCGCCACCGTGACGATCAGCGTGAGCAGGCGCATGGCGCCCAAACGCACGCCGAGGCAGACCGCGACGCTGTCGGAGAAGCGCATCAGGTCCAGCGCCCGCCCCAGGTACTTGGCCAGCGGCAGGCATACCGCCAACCCCGCCGCGAGCAGCCAGACCGCCTGCGCGGGGCGCGCGTTGAGGCTGCCGACCGTCCACGGATAGGCCTGGTTGGCGGCGTCCATGTCGGTGCGCGCCAGCATCAGGTTGGTCAGCGCGCCGAACACCGCGCCGATGGCGATGCCAACCACGATGAAGCGGTAGCCGCGCGCTCCGGCGCCCGCACTCAGACCGAAGGCCAGGGCGGCCGCCGTCGCCGCGCCAACCAGAGCGAGCATCGACGGCGCCATACTGGTCGGCACGGCGACGATGGAGGCGACGGCGAACGCGGTGGCGCCCTCGTCGATGCCGATCACGCCCGGCGTGGCCAGGCGATTGCGCGCCAGCGTCTGCAGCAGGCAGCCGGCGACGCCGAAAGTCAGCCCGGTGAGCACGCCGGCGGCCAGGCGCGGCAGGCGCAGCTCGCGCACCAGGAAGACCTGCATCGGCTCGCCCTGGCCGAAGGTGGCCTGCACCGCGCTCCACGGCGACAACAGCGCGCTGCCCGAGGCCAGGCTGATCGCCGCCATCGCCAGCAGCGCCAGGCCCAGCGCCAGCCCGACCAGCAAGCCGCGCCGGTTGAACAGAACGCGCCAGGGCCCGACGGCCAGCAGCCAATGGCCGGCCGGCGCATGCAGAGGCCGGGCGTTCATAGCGTTGGCAACCGGTGACTGCGCACGACGGCGATCAGGATCGGCGCGCCGACGAAGGCGGTGACCACTCCGATAGGCAACTCGTAGGGCCTCACGATCAACCTCGACAGCGTGTCGGCGAACAGCACGATGGCCGGCCCGAGCAGCAACGACAGGCCGAAGGTGCGGCGGATGTCGGGCCCGACCAGGCGCCGCGCAATGAACGGAACGATCAGGCCGACGAAGGCGATCGGCCCGGCGGCGGCGGTGGCGGTGCCCACTAGCAGCGCGACGCCGGCCAGCGCGGCCAGGCGGATCGCCGCCGGGTGATGGCCGAGCCCGCGGGCCATCTTCTCGCCCAGCGCCAGCGCCGCCAGCGGACGGATAATCGGCAGCAGCACCAGCAAGCCAAGCAACAGGCCGGGCAGGCTCCAGCCCAGCACGTCCTGCGGCCGGCCGGCCAGTGCGCCGATGATCCAGAAACGGATTTCGTCGGCACTGCGCTGGTCCTGCAGCAGAATCAGGCTGCTCAGCGCCGAGAGGATGCCGGAGAACGCGGCGCCGGCCAGCACCAAGCGTACCGGGTCGTTGCCCAGCCCGCGCGCCTGGGTCACCAGCAGCACCAGCAGGCAGCCGGCCAGCGCCCCACCGATGGCGACGCCGAGGTTGAGGGTCGCCGCGCTGGCGCCAAGGCCGAGCGCCAGCACCACGGCGAACGAGGCGCCGGCGCTGACGCCGAGCAATCCCGGCTCGGCCAGCGGGTTGCGGGTCGCCGCCTGCAGCACCACGCCGGCCGCGCCGAGCGCCGCACCGACCAGCAGGCCGAGTAGGGTTCGCGGCAGGCGCAGCTCGAAGACCACGAAGCGCGCATCGTCAGTGCCCTGCCCCAGCAGCGTCTGCACGCCTTGCAGCGGGTCGACGTTGCCGGCGCCGAACAGCAGGCTGGCCAGGCACAGCACGAGCAGCGCGCCGCCACTGAGCAGCAGCGCGGCGGGAACCGTCAGCGGGACGGGGGAACGACACGGGGACATCAGTCGCGCAGCGCCTTCTCCACGTCATCCAGCACGATCTGCGCGGCCAGCGGCCCGGAACCGCTGCTCCAGACCTGGCCGTCGACGCTCAGCAGCTTGCCGTGGCTCACCGCGTTCAGCCGCTCGAAGGCCGGCTGGCGGCGCGCCTGCTGCAGCGCCTTCTCGCCGTCCGGATTGAGGGTGGCGAGGAACAGCCAGTCGCCGTCCACCTGCGAGAGGTTCTCCAGGCTCAGGGTGTCGCTGTGCGGTTTCTCGGTCAGCGAGCGCGCCAGCGCCGTGCTCTCGAAGCCCAGCTGGCCGAGCAACTGGCCGACGAACAGGCGGTTGGACATGAGGATCGGCCCCTGCGGATTCCAGCGCACCACGGAAGCGACGACGCCCGGCTTGATCTGCTTCTTCAGCGCGGCGATGCGCGCATCGACCTGCTCGAGATAGGCCTCGGCCTCGGCCCGCTTGCCCAGAGCCTCGGCGTAGAAGGTGGTGACGTCGCGCCACGCGTCGAAGGCGTTGCCCTTGGGCACCAACGTCGGCGCCATCAGGCTGAGCTTGGCGTAGAGGTCGCGATTCAGATCGGGCGCGGCGAGGATCAGGTCGGGCTGCAGTTGCAGCACCGCTTCCAGGTTCACCTCGCGGCTCGTACCGGCCATCGCAATGGGCCCGGCCTTGTCCTTCAGGTAGTTGGCAACACCGCTGCCGCCGCGCGTGGCGAGCGTGCCGACCGGCTTCACGCCCAGCGCCAGCGCGGTGTCCAGCGCCGTCTCCGTGAGCACCACCACCCGCTGGGGCGTGCCGTCCAGGCTGACCGCGCCGTAAGCGGTGTCCAAGGTCCGCGCGGCAGCTTCGGCATGCACAGCGAAGACCATCACCCAAGCGCCGAGCAGCGCTGCGGCGGCCCGCTGGAGCGAACGGGAAGTCGGGAGGAACGCATGGGGCATGACCATTTCCTTGCTCTAGAAACAGGCGAAGACGCGGGGCGAAAGGATAACCGGGGCGGCAGACAATAATCGTTCTCAAACGCCAGATACTTGTATCAGATCAATGACGAGGACCTTCAGCAGGCCCACCGCATGCCTCCAAGCGGGCCATCGGTATTCCGCGCCGGGCCTCACTGGCCATGGCGAGCCAGTTCCGCAGGCGTCCTGCCCACCGCCAGTTGCAGCGCCAGATCGAGGGAAACCGGCAGCAGCGGACCGTGGCCCATGCCGGGAAACGCGCGATAGCCGACCTGCATGCCCGGCCGTTGCGCCAGGCGCCCGGCCAACTGCGCGATGGCGTCCGGCGGCACCGCGGCCTGGGCCTCGCGGCGTGCCTGGACCACCTTGTCGTCCACCCCTGGCGGCGTGCCGCCATCGGCCGGGGCCTCGCCGTGCATCAGCAGCAGGCGCTTCGGCCTGTTCTCTCGGCTGGGGAACGTCTTCTCCTCGCTGAGGACGAAACCCTTCTGCCACCACAGCGACGGATCGGCGGCGGCGTAGAACTGGAAGCTCTGCGGCCGGGTGAACAGGCAGTGCAGCACCAGCAACCCGCCGTAGGAATGGCCCCAGAGCGTCTGCCGCGACCTGTCGAGCGGCGCGCGTTCGGCCACCGCCGGCTTGATGCGCTGCTCCAGCAGGTCGAGGAACCGGTCCGCCCCGCCACCGCGGCGGTCACGGGCGAGGTCGTCGATGACGTGCTCCACGCCCGGCATCGGCGGCGTGTAGTCGTAAGCCCGGGCGACCACGTCGAAGCGCAGGTCGGTGGCGTAACCGATCGCCACCAGCACCGGCGGGCCCTGTCGGTCCAGTTCGCCCAGGCGCTTCTCGTCCAGCGCGCCCATGGCGGCGTTGCCGTCGAGCAGGTAGATCACCGGGTAGCCGCTCCGGGGCGCCGCTCGCCGGGGCACGCCGACCCAGATGCGGTAGTGCCGCGCGCCGTCCGCCGAGGGCATTTCCAGGGTCTCAAAGCGGTAGAAGGCCGAGCCACGCTCGGCAATCGTCGGGCCGAGCTTCTCGCTCAGGTCCGGCTTGGCCTGTGCCGGAGCGGCGAAGCCCAGGCACAGCAGAAGGGAAAACCACAGACCGCGTTTCATCACTCACCACCCTCCATTGCCGCCGAACCGGCAGGCTTTGTCATTCGCAGCACCGCCTGCACCGTTTTTTTGCTGGAACCGCACGCCAGCGCGCCGCCGCGGCGCGGGCAAGGCGGCCGCGTGCCTGGGCGCCGGGGATCGGGTCGTCCGCAATCAGCGGAATGCGAGGGGAAACGAGACTGATAGACTGCATGGAGACGGCCCGAGATCAAATGAGAACGATTCTACATCGCCGTCGATCGTTAGTGCCCAGGGAATCGCGGCGCATTGCACACACCACCGAGCGGGGGCCGATCATCGTGTTGACGGATTTGGGGATAAAGGGACGTGTCCTGCTGCTGACGCTGCTGCCCACCAGCCTGCTGGCGCTGATGCTGGGCGGCTACTTCACCTGGATGCAGCTTTCCGACCTGCAATCCCAACTGCTCCAGCGTGGGCAGATGATCGCCGAGCAGCTGGCGCCGCTGGCCGCGGCCTCGCTGGCGCGGCGCGACAGCGCGCAGCTCGAACGGATCGCCGACGACGCCCTGGAGAATCCCGACGTGCGCGCGGTGAGCTTTCTGGGCTCCGACCGCGCACGCCTGGCGCATGCCGGGCCGGGCATGCTCAACCTGATGCCCGATGGCGACGGCAATCGCCTGTCGCTGAACAGCGGCAACGACGCCACGCGCTTTCTCCTGCCGGTGTTCAACCGCCATCGCGCGCTCGCCGGCGACGTCGACCCGACTGGAGACGAGCGCCTGCTCGGCTGGGTCGAGGTCGAGCTGTCGCACCAGGGCACCCTGCTGCGCGGCTACCGCAGCCTGCTCGCCAGCCTGTTGCTGATCGTCACGGGCCTCGGGGTGACCGCGCTGCTCGCGTTGCGCATGGGGCGCACCATCAACGAACCGCTGCTGCTCATCCGCCAGGCCGTCGCGCAGCTCAAGGACGGCCATCTGGAAACCCGCCTGCCGCCGCTGCGCAGCCGCGAACTGGACCAGGTCGCCGAAGGCATCAACAGCATGGCGCAGTCGCTGCAGAACGCCCGCGAGGAACTGCAGCACAGCATCGACCAGGCCACCGAGGACGTCCGGCAGAACCTGGAGACCATCGAGATCCAGAACATCGAGCTGGACCTGGCGCGCAAGGAGGCGATCGAGGCCAGCCGCATCAAGTCCGAATTCCTCGCCAACATGAGCCACGAGATCCGTACCCCACTCAACGGCATCCTCGGCTTCACCAACCTGCTGCAGAAGAGCGAGCTGACCTCGCGCCAGCATGACTACCTGGGTACCATCGAGAAATCCGCGGAGAACCTCCTCGGCATCATCAACGAGATCCTCGACTTCTCGAAGATCGAGGCCGGCAAGCTGATGCTGGAGAACCTGCCGTTCAACCTGCGCGACCTGCTCCAGGACACCCTGACGATTCTCGCCCCGGCGGCGCATGCCAAGCAGTTGGAGCTGGTCAGTCTGGTCTATCGCGACACGCCGCTGGCGCTGGTCGGCGATCCGCTGCGGCTCAAGCAGGTGATGACCAACCTGGTGAACAACGCGATCAAGTTCACCCGCGAAGGCTGCATCGTCATCCGCGCCATGCTCGAAGAGGAAAGCGACGACCGCGCGCAGCTGCGGATCAGCGTCCAGGACACCGGCATCGGCCTCGCCGAAGACGAACTGCGCGCGCTGTTCCAGGCGTTCAGCCAGGCCGACAACTCGCTCAACCGCCAGGCCGGCGGCACCGGCCTCGGCCTGGTGATCTCCAAGCGCCTGATCGAGCAGATGGGCGGCGAGATCGGCGTCGACAGCACGCCGGGCGAAGGCTCCGAGTTCTGGGTCAGCCTGACCCTGCCCAAAGCCCGCGACGACGCCGACGACCTGCCGCGCGCACCGCTGGCCGGCCGCCGCGTGGCGATTCTCGAGGGCCACGAACTGGCGCGCCAGGCGCTGCGCCACCAGCTCGAGGATTGCGGCCTGGAGGTGCTCGAATTCCCGGTGCTCGACGACCTCATCGATGCGGTCGCAGGCCAGCGTGACACGCCCCGGCCGATCAACCTGGCGGTGCTCGGCGTCAACCTCAAGGATTTGCCCCCCGAGCCGCTGAGCCAGCAGGTCCACGCCTTGGAAAGCCTCGGCTGCAAGGCACTGGTGCTCTGCCCGACCACCGAGCAGATGCTCTATCACGACGCATTGCCGGACGCCGACAGCCAGCTGCAGGCCAAGCCTTCCTGCACGCGCAAACTGCACCGCGCCCTGGGCGATCTGCTCAACGCGCCGCCGCCGCGCCTGCTGCCATCTATCGCACCGAGCAACAGCCGGCCGCCGCGCCTGCTCTGCGTCGACGACAACCCCGCCAACCTGCTGCTGGTGCAGACGCTGCTCAGCGACCTCGGCGCCGAAGTCGTCGCGCTGGACAACGGCGAGGCCGCACTGAAGGCCGTCGCCCGCACACGCTTCGACCTGATCTTCATGGACGTGCAGATGCCCGGCATGGACGGCCGGCAGACCACCGAGGCGATCCGCGCCTGGGAAACCGAGCACCAGCAGGGCCAGGTGCCGATCGTCGCGCTGACCGCCCATGCGCTGGCCCACGAGAAACGCATCCTGCTGCGCAGCGGCATGGACGACTACCTGACCAAGCCGATCAACGAACGCCAGCTCAGCCAGGTGGTGCTCAAGTGGACCGGCCTGAGCCTGCTCGGCAGCGCCGCGCGCGGCGAACCCCACGCACCGCGTAGCAATTCCACGCTGCCGGTACTGGACGCCGAGGAAGGCCTGCGCCTGGCGGCCGGCAAGGCCGACCTCGCCGCCGACATGCTGCGCATGCTGCTGGAATCTCTGGAAGTCGACCGCCAGGCGATCCGCCAGGCGCGTGAAAGCTGGGAACGCACGGCGCTGATCGAGCGCGTGCACCGGCTCAACGGCGCCACCCGCTACTGCGGCGTGCCGCAACTGCGCGACGCCTGCCAGCGCAGCGAAACCCTGCTCAAGCAGGACGATCCGGGCGCCGCCGCGGCCCTCGGCGAACTGGACGCCGCCATCGAGCGCCTGCTCGACGCCGCCGCGACCGCCTGACCGGCGAGGCGCCCGTGCCGGCAGCGCGTGATAGCATGCCGGCCAGCGCTTTTGCCCGATCCGCGAACACGAAGAACCATGGCCGAACACGATTTCCGCTACAGCCTGCTCAACCCGCAACACACCCTCAACGAATGCCGCGCGCTGGCGCCAGGCCGTTACCAGGTCACCGGCAACGGCGGCTCGATCAACGCCGGCGATACCCTGCTGGTGACCCTCAAGGGCAGCCGCGAGCTGTGCCTGCGCCTGCAGGTGGAAAAGGTCCGCCACCTGATCAATCCGCCCGGCCAGTGGCTCGCGGTGGCCAACGGGCCGGCCTTCCGCGAACTGGAAATCCGCCAGTGGAGCGTCGATTGCGACGGCTGTGCCAAGCACCTCGACTTCGAATTCGCGGTGGACGCAAAACTCGGCGACAAGGCCCGCGCACCGGCCGCCGAAGCGCGCATCGCCGAGCTGGGCTGGGCCTCGGTCGACGGGCGCCACTTGTGTCCCCAGTGCCGGGAAAGCGCCTGATGAGAACCCCGCTGAGCCTCGCCCTGTGCGCCGCCACGCTGGTCGGCTGCGCCAGCCACACGCCGCTACAGACCGAACGCAGCTACAGCGTCGAATGGATCGGCGAGCGTCCGCTGATCGACCGCAGCCACCTCACGATGACCTTCGGCGCGGACGGACGCGCCTATGGCCATGCCGGCTGCAACCACTGGTTCGCCCAGTACACGCTCAAGGGCGAACAGCTCGGTTTCGACTTCCCCGGCAGCACCCGCAAGAGCTGCGCTCCGGCGCTGATGGAACAGGAACGGCGCTTCCTCGACGCCCTCGGCACGGTGCGCCGCTGGGACGTATCGGAACAGGACGAATTGCGCCTGTGGCCGGCCAGCGGCAAACCGATCCGCCTGCTGCCGGAACGCTGAGCGGCAAACCGGCATTCCTGCGCGAATGCCGTGCCTTCAGGGCGCGAACAGCTCCATCTGCTCGCTCATTCCGCGCAAATCCAGCAGGCGCACACCGACGCCAAGCAGGCGCACCGGCTTCCCGCCGCGGGCATGCGCGGCGCTCAGCAGCTGGGTGTAGCTGTCCAGATCGCGACCGGCGCCGGCCTGCTCCAGGGTGGTCTGGCTGAAGTCGTGGAACTTCACCTTGACGAAGGGTTTGTCCGGCCGGTAGCTCTTGTCCAGCCGCTCCAACCGTCCGTTCATTTCCTCCAGGAGGCCCGGCAGCTGGGCGATGCAGGCCGCCAGATCGGGCAGGTCCTGATCGTAGGTATTCTCCACGCTGAGCGATTGCCGGCGGTTCTCCACCTGTACCGGACGCTCGTCGATGCCCCGCGCCAGGTTCCACAGGCGTTCGCCGAAACTGCCGAACTCGCGGGCCAGGGCCAGCTTGCTCCAGCCGAGCAGGTCCGCGCAGCCCACGATGCCCTGGCGCGCCAGGCGCTCCGCCGTCACCTTGCCGACCCCGTGCAGCTTGCTCACCGGCAGCGTGGCGACGAAATCCGCAACCTGGTCCGGGGTGATGACGAAGAGCCCGTCGGGCTTCTTCCAGTCGCTGGCGATCTTCGCCAGGAACTTGTTCGGCGCCACGCCGGCGGACACGGTGATGCGCAACTCCTTCCAGATACGTCGGCGGATGTCCTGGGCGATGCGGGTGGCGCTGCCGGCGAAATGCCCGGCGTTGGAGACATCGAGAAACGCCTCGTCCAGCGACAGCGGTTCGATGATCTCGGTGTAGTCGCGGAAAATCGCCTGGATTTCACGCGAGGCTTCGCGGTAGGCCTCGAAGCGCGGTTTGACGATCAGCAGGTCCGGACACAGCTTCAGCGCATGCCGCGACGACATTGCCGAACGCACGCCATAGGCGCGCGCCTCGTAGTTGCAGGTGGCGATCACCCCGCGCCGATCCGCCGCCCCGCCCACCGCCAGCGGCCGATTGCCCAGCGCCGGATCGTCACGCATCTCGATCGAGGCGTAGAAGCAGTCGCAGTCCACGTGAATGATCTTTCGTTGTGGCTTAACCGGTTGATCCAACATGCAATTTCCGAAATCGGAAGCGAACGATGCGCACGACGCTTCTCGTAGGGCGAGCGAGCAATCTTACACCGCCGAGGACTGTATGAATAAACAGTCAAACCCATCTTGAAGATCCCGGAAGGCGTTCGATGCGCTACCCCGACGCCAGCAAGTGCGTGGCAACATGCCCTCGGCCGTGCGGGACGAATCCCCTTCCCATAAGGATCGATGTGATGCAGTCGACATTTACGAGCTGACGAACGGCCGGAATGTGTCGGCTTTGGTAAAATTCGCCAACCAACCTTCGAGTACGCCCCGGTGAAAGAACAACGCACTTTTCACGCCCTGCGTGCCCACATCGATGAAATGCTCTCCAAGGGCGCCGTCATCGTCGGCCGCGATCCGCTCAGACTGAACGTCGACGGCACCCTGTTCCGCGTCGCCCACGGCATGCTGATCAGCCAGGCGGCTGCCTGATCCCTCGGTTTCCCCTCGCCCGCTGAACCCCTGTCGTCAGCGCCGCTGACGTCCGCCTGTGCCCTTGCCCCTCGCGTCACGGTTGTGTGCCTCGTCCCGACGCGGCTAGGCTGCACGCTCGACGATCGGTGGAGCCTATAGATGACGGAGCGGGTGAACTTCAAGGACAAGATTTCCCGGGAGCGCCCCTACCCGGGCGCTCTGCGGGAGAACTTCAGGGTTCCCGCCTGCAGCGTGCAGGATCTCATCGACCAGTTCGAGAGCGACCGCGGGCGCATCCTCAACTCCGCCGCCATCCGCCGCCTGCAGCAGAAGACCCAGGTCTTCCCGCTGGAGCGCAACGCCGCCGTGCGCAGCCGCCTCACGCACTCCCTCGAGGTTCAGCAGACCGGCCGCTTCATCGTCAAGACGCTCTACAAGCAGCTCGGTGAGCGCGCCGCGGAGTTCGGACTGGACGGCCTGGAAGGCGCTGTGGAAAGCCTGGTGGAGATGTCCTGCCTGATGCACGACATGGGCAATCCGCCGTTCGGGCACTTCGGCGAATACGCGATCAACGCCTGGTTCGAGCGCCACCTCGACGGCCTTTTCGAGCGCGCGGTGCCAGCCCCGGGCGATGCTGCGCTGCGCGGCGCCATGCTCCGCGACCTTAAGAACTTCGAGGGCAACGCCCAGGCCATCCGCCTCGCGGTACGCCTGCTGCGCCTCAACCTGACCTACACGCAGACCGCCGGGCTGCTCAAGTACGTGCGCCCAGCCAGCCAGCCGAAACCCGAGCGCGGCAGTCCCGGCGCCTATCTGAACAAGAAGCCCGGCTATTACCTCTCGGAAAGCGACTACATCGACGCCCAGTGCGCCGCGCTGGCGATGCCGCGCGGCACGCGTCATCCGCTCACCTACATCATGGAAGCGGCGGACGACATCTCCTACTGCCTGGCGGACATCGAGGACTCGGTGGAGAAAGGCATCCTCGATATCGATCGGCTGGCCCAGATGCTGACCGAGAAGTTCGCCAGCCTGAGCGACGCCGAGGCGAGCATTCCCGGCGCACGCAAACCGTTCCGCGCGGTGGTGGACTACGCCCTGCAACGCGCCCACCGGGAGACGGTGAACAAGACCGGGGAGTTCTTCATCTGGCTGCGCGTGGGAATGACCCACCCGCTGGTCAAGCACGCCGCCGCGCAGTTCATCGAGCATATCGAGGACGTCTACCACGGGCGCCTCGACCGGGCGCTCATGGAGGACGGCGGCATTCACCAGGCGATGGTGGACACCTTCAAGGAGGTCGCCCGCGAGCAGGTGTTCAGCCACCGCGAGGTGGAAACCCTGGAACTGCAGGGCTTTCGCATCCTTCAGGGACTGCTGGATTTCTATGCGCCACTGATGGCGGAATCCGGAGCGTCGTTCCGCGCCCTCGCCGAAGGTAGCTCGAGCAAGCCGCTGCACCTGCGGCTGCTGATCAAACGCCTGGCCGACACCGACATCAAGGCTTACCTCGAAGCGTTGCGGCAACTGCCCGAGGGTGACGACCCGACACTCTGGGAGTTCTACCACCGCTGCCGGCTGCTGCAGGATTTCGTCAGCGGCCTTACCGACCAGTCGGCCCACGACGAGTACCGCACCCTCTCCGCGCTGTGAAATCGCCGAACAGCGTCTCCCGCGCGCCTGCCGGCCGTGGATCGCACGAGAGAAACCGCGATGCCAGGGCCTTCGCGCTAAATAATTGAAGAAAAAACAGTTTTTTCTCAGCCACGCGGTTGACAGCTTTGCTTTGGACTGTAGAATGCGCACCCACAGACGCGGGATGGAGCAGTCTGGTAGCTCGTCGGGCTCATAACCCGAAGGTCGTCGGTTCAAATCCGGCTCCCGCAACCACTCTTGTCGGTACGCTCGAAACGAGCGAATCGACAAAACAGAAAGGCCTGCAGCGATGCAGGCCTTTTTGTTTTCCGCTGGAAAAATCCCGGCGCTCGCCGACGCTTCCGCCGCCCTCCTCGCCGACGCCCACCAGCGCGATGCCGCCCGATGATCCGGATGACCGGAACACCGTCGGCCGAACCGTCGCCGGCTGAAAAACTCGAAAGGACATGCCCGGCACTTTCGCCCGCATTCCTGACAGAAGAAGCCATCATGACAGCGCCCGAAGAAAAATCCGTCGAAGGTCTGCGCCACGCCTTCGAGCCCTTCAGGACGGAAATCGTCTCCAACGGAACCGATATCGAACTGCAGGTCTACGACCCCGCGAACATCGATCCGTGCATCGTGGTTTTCCCGCAGAGCCGGATCGACAGCGAGGAAGGCTTCGACCAGATCGTGGCCGAGGTGCGCGAACGCCTGGCGGAATCGACGGCGCGGGCGAAGGAACTGTCCCGGGCGAAGGACCAGTGAGCACAGCGCCGATCCTGCCGGCCCCTGTCCGGGTCGCCAGCGGGCAAGCTCCCCTAGCCGCCTCGAACTCTCTTCCAGCCCAGGCACCGTAAAGACGTCAGCGAATCAGCTCGAACGGGTATTCGATCACCAGATAGATGCGGTCGATGTCCCGTCCCGCCTGGGCCGCGTTCGCCCGGTGGCTGACGTAGGTGAAGTGCAGCAGCGTGCCCGCTGCCTGGCCGGAGGCGACGCGGTAGGCCAGGTCGAGGTCGCGTTCCCAGTGCTTGCCGCCCTTGCCCTGCGTCGGCACCTGTTGCTGGAGCTGCGCGTCGAAGCGGGTGTAGGCGCCGTCCAGCGGGGCGTGCGTGCCGTCGATATGGCTGCCGCGAACGTAGCGCGCCGTGAAGGTCAGGCCGGGCAACAGCGCGGCCAGGTCGAGGTCGTAGCGCGCCTGCAGCGAGCGTTCGTTGGGCCCGTTGAAGTCGGCGTACTTGATCGCGTTGGCGAGGTAGATGGAGTCGCCGCCGATGAAATCGAACGGCGTATCGCCGTGGATCTTCTGGTAGCCGAGCGCGAACGCCTGGGCGCCCAGGGTCAGTTTGCCGAACAGGCTCCAGGCCAGGGTGTCGATGGCGCCGGCCTTGGCGCTGCCGGTGTCGCGGGTGCGATAGGCATCCAGCGTCCAGCTGAAGGAACGCCCGGCGGCGAAGTCGGTGCGCTGGTGCAGGTTGGCATAGAGCTCATTCCAGGTGTCGCTGAGCGAGCCGGCATAGAGCGCGCCGCCCCAGGGTTCGCTGCCTGGCGATTGGATTCCGGCGAAGCTGATCGACGAGCCGCGGGTGCTGGCGCCGTAGCCGTCGAAATCGCTGTCAGAGCTCGTTTCGTTCTGGTTCTTGAAGGCATGGAAACGCCCCGCCGACCAGTCGTAGCCCTGCACCGTCCCCTGCAACAGCGCACCGCTGGCGTACTCCGGCTGCAGGCGCTTGTCGGCCGTATCGAAAACCGGTGTTTCCACTTCCATTTCGCCCAGGCTGAGGCGCATGTCGCCGGCGCGCAGCTTGAGCGCCAGGCCGGCGTCCGAGTAATCCGACGCCGCCCGCCCCTCGTCGTCCACCGGCAACAGCCCGGTGCCGGAACGCCCGCGCCCGCTGTCCAGGCGAAACCCGGCGAACCCGTGGGCATCCACGCCGACGCCCACCACGCCGGGGGTGAACGCGGACTCGAAGCGCGCGATGAATCCCTGCGCCCATTCGCGGTTGTCGGCGCCGAGCGCACCGTGGTTGTCGGTGTCGAGGTAGAAGTTGCGGCCGAGCACCTGCAGACGGGTTCCGTCCGTATCGCCACCGGCATGCGCCGGGCTCATGCAGCACAGCCAGAACAGGGGTGGAAAAACCAGTCGAATGGAGAGCATGGCGCGCTCATCTGCGGGATCGGGCTGGCCACTCTTGCAGACTTCCCGCGCCCTGAATTGTACGTCCGTGCCGCTGCGTCGCCGGGCGCGCGGCCGTCTCGCCGGCGGTTCCGCGCTTAACCTTAATTAACAATACGCAACTCGTTCTTGCTGGCCCCTCGCTTGAGAATCGCTATCACCTGCTCCGCCCAAACGGTGTAGCGGGCAGCCGTGCCAGCCTCTGGCGTACAACCGCTCGAACGGGTATCGCGATGAACAGAACCCTGCACACGACTCTCGCCCATGGCGAAACACTCACCGACCACCCGCTGCCCGGCATCGGCGGCCTGGCACCCTGGCAGGAACGGATCGCCAAGGAGCTGATCCTCGCTCACCTCGACGCCGGGATCACCGTCACTCGGCTGGCCGAGGCCTGCGCGCTATCGCGCAGCCACTTCACCCGCAAATTCAAGGAAAGCACCCGCCAGTCGCCCCACGACTGGCTGCGCCATCAACGGGTGGAGAAGGCGAAGACGCTGCTGCTGAAGTCGGACCTGACGCTCACCGCGATCAGCATGGAATGCGGCTTCTTCGATCAGGCGCATTTCTGCCGGGTGTTCGTGCGCATGGTCGGCTCTACGCCGCTGGCCTGGAAACGCCATGGCGCCCTGGCCTTGCAGCAGATCGCCCAGATCACCCATCGCCTGCGCGCCTGAGCGCGCCGCCGCAAGGCTCAGGACGGCGCGCCGGCGAGCTTCTCGCGCAGATAGACCCGCAGGCACAGCGACATCCGGTAACGCGCCGCCGCGCCATAGGCCTCCACCGAGATCAGCGACTTCGCCAGCAGCCGGGAAAGGCTTGCCGACGCCCGCGGCTCGTCCATCGAGGCCGCGCACGCCAGTTCGGCGAGCGTCACGCCGTCATCCAGCGCCGCCAGCGCCAGCAGGCAGCCGCGCTCCTCGTCGTCCAGCAGGGCGAAGCTCCAGTCCAGCGAGGCGCGCAGGGTCTGCTGCCGGGCCGGCGCGGTACGTCGGCCGAGGGCGTCGAGGTAGGCGGGGCCGTCCAGCCAGGCGAGAACACCGACGCAGCCCTGCGCATCGACCTGCGCCGCCGCCAGCTCGAGCGCCAGCGGCATGCCGCCCAGGCGCCGGCATATTTCGCCGATGCGCCGGACGTCCGCGGCCTGCAGGACGAAATCCGCCTGACGCGCCTTGGCCCGGCGAACGAACAGGCGGAACGCCGGATAGCGCAGCGCCTCGCGCACACCGAGGCGGCTGCGTGCCGGTGGCACCTCCAGCGCGGCCAGTGGCTGGACGTACTCGCCCTCGGTGCGCAGCGACTCGCGGCTGGTGGTGATGATCGAAACCGCCGGCCCGGCGCGCAGCAGGTCCTCGGCCAGACTGGCGCAGCCGTCGATCAGGTGCTCGCAGTTGTCCAATACCAGCAACATCTGCCGCTCGCGGAGGAATTCGGCGATCCGCGCCAGCGGCTCACCCTCGCCGGTCTCGAGGCCCAGCTCGGTGGCGACCTTCGAAGGCAGTTGCTCCGCCGTCTCCAGCGTCGACAGGTCGATGAAGCGCACGCCGTCGCGGAAGCGCCCGAGCGACTGCTGGGCGACGCGCAACGCCACCGTGGTCTTGCCGACCCCGCCGGGACCGACGAGGGAGATCAGCCGGCGCGAAGCAACCTTGCGCTGCATCTCCTCGATCAGCGGGTCGCGGCCTTCGATGCGGGTCAGGCGCACCGGCAGTTCGCTGCGAAAGGGCAACAGCTGCACGCCGCCGTTGTTCACCTGCTCGACGTAGGCGACGAAGCTGTAGCCGCGCTGGCGCACGTTGGCGATGTAGTGGCGCGCTTCCGGACAGGTGCCCAGCGCGCGACGCAGCGCGGAGATGTGCACGCGAAGGTTGATTTCCTCGACGAAGGTGCGCGGCCAGACGCGGGAGATGATCGCCTCCTTGCTGACGATCTTGCCGGCGCTTTCCACCAGCACCAGGAGAATGTCCAGCGCACGCCCGCCGATGCGCAGCGGGCGATCGCCATCGAGCAGCAGACGCCGCTGCGGATAGAGTACGAAGCGGCCGAAGCGCAGGCCCTTCTCCTCGGGGGACATATTGAAATCGTGCATGGCCAGTGGGCGCTGTGGCCCGGCCAGGCTCGCCTTGTTTCACTGCTGTAAAGCGTGCCCTGCCGACGCGGCGCGCTCCTCCTTTCTCTGCGATGGCCGTATTTTCCCAACTCTGGCCGACAAGCAAACGGCGGCGAGGGAAGCGGAACTGCCAACTGAGTGCGCGAAACTGCCAAACCGGATGCGACGCCGGCGATGGCCAGCAAAGCGCCATTAGCCGAACTGGTAGCGGTACTGCACCGGCGTCAGCCCGAGGCGTTCGTTGAACAGGCAGCGCATGTGCCGGGTGCTGCCGAAACCGCTCCTGAAGGCGACCGTCTTCAGCGGCAGGTCACTGGTCTCCAGCAGGTTTCTTGCGCAGTCGATACGCGCGCTGAGGACGAATTCCATGGGCGTCATGTTCACCTCGCGGGCGAACACCCGGGCGAAATTGCGCGCGCCCATGTTCGCCAGGCCGGCCATGCGCTCGACGCTGAACGGTTCCTGGATGTGTTCGATGACGTACTGCTGAACCAGCGCGACGGGCGAGGAATTCGGCAGCGCTTCCGGCAGCAGCGGGCTGAACTGCGCCTGGCCGCCCTGGCGCTTCATCACCACCAGCAGCACCTTGGCGACATCCAGGGCGAGCTTCTTGCCGTGGTCGTCGGTGAGGATCGACAGCGCCAGGTCGATGCCCGCGGTCACGCCGCCGGAGCTGAGCAGCCCGCCGTCGGCGATGAAGATCTTGTCGGCCTCGACCCGCGCCCGCGGGAAGCGCCGCGCCAGTCGCTCCAGATAATGCCAGTGGGTGGTCACCCGCTGATCGTCGAGCAAACCCGCCTCGCCGAGGATGAAGGCGCCGGTGCAGATCGCCCCGTAGCGCCGCGAGGCGCGTGCGGCGCCGGCCAGCCAGGCGCAGAGTTCGCCGTGCACGCCGCCGTATGCACCCGGCCCGCCGGGCACCAGCAACACGTCGTAGCCGCCGCTCGCCTGTTCGCCGAGCACTTCCGCCTGCACGACGATGCCGTTGGAGCAGCGCACAGCGCGATCGCCGAAGGCGATGGTGGTGATCCGGTAGCAGTCGCCCGGTTTCAGAAAACGGTTGGCGATGGAGAACACCTCGATGGGCCCCGCCACATCGAGCATCAGCATATCGGGGAACAGCACGATCCCGACCGTCTTCGTCATACACCTGCCTCGGACACCTTCGCCCCCTGCAATGAACCTGGCGGCCATTATCCGAGCCCGGCGGCAGGATTGACAGGCGAGGCGGTGTTGCCGAGCAGCCCCACTAAAGAGGGGTACGAGGTTTGCCCACGGGCGCAGGCGCCCGCGATCAGTCGCCGGCGGCGCTCATGAACTGCACGATCTGCTGGCGCAGCCAGCGCTCGGCGGGGTCCTGGTCCTGAGCGGCGCGCCAGACCATGGTCAGCTTGGACGGCACGATCTCGAACGGGGGTTCCTCTTCACGCAGGCCGCCACCGAGCACCAGTGCCTCGGCCGCGTAATCCGGCACCGTAGCGATCAGGTCCGAGCCCCTGAGCAGGGCGCCGAGACCGACGAAGTGCGGCACCGCCAGCGACACCTTGCGGCAGCGCCCCAGGCGCGCGAGGTCCTGGTCGATGTTGCCGCACAGATCGCCGGACATCGACACCAGCGCGTGCGGCCGCGCGCAGTAGTCGTCCAGCGTGAGCGGCGGCGTGCCGTCGTCGGCGCGCAGCACCCGTGCGCGGATGTTACGCAAGGTGCGGCACTTGGCGTTGGCCGGCAGTTGCGTGGTGTAGCTGATGCCGATGGAAATCTCGCCGGTGGACAGCAGCCCGGGCAGCAGCAGGAAGTTCGCGGCGCGCACCACCATCACGCAACCCGGCGCCGCCTGGCGCAAGTGGGCGAGCAATTGCGGCAGCAGCCCGCATTCGACGTCGTCGGACATGCCGATGCGGAACACCGCGTCGCTGCTTTCCGGGGCGAAGTCGCGGACCTCGCTGATCGCCTGGGACACGCCATCCAGCGCGCCCGGCAGGCGGCGGAAGATTTCCAGCGCGCGCGGCGTCGGCTCCATCTCGCGGCCATTGCGGACGAACAGCGGATCGTTGAAGAAATCCCGCAGACGCAGCAGCGACGCGCTGATCGCCGGCTGGCCGAGGAACAGCTTTTCCGCGGTGCGCGTGAGGTTGCGTTCGTGCATCAGGCTTTCGAACACCACCAGCAGCTGCAAGTCCACCTTGCGCAGGTCGTTACGGTTCATCGCGGCCTCCCTTTGCCCGCATGGCGACAGGCGCCGATCATGGCGCAGCCCCGAGCAGGTGGCGAATTTTCACCGCCACGCCGTCGCGCTGGTACTGCCGCGCGTTCTGCTCGATGCGCTGCTCGGCCACGGTCACCCGGCCATGGTGGCGCAGGTGTTCGAGCCAGGACGCATCGAAGAAGAATTCCTGCCACACCTGCGGTCGCTCGCTGTCCTGCAGCAGCCCCCAGGACAGCGCGCCGTTGCGCCGGCGCATCGCGCGCACCGCCAGCATCGCCTCGCCGAAGGCGGCGGCATGCTCCACCGGGATGTCGTACTCCAGGGTGACCATCACCGGGCCGCGCTCGCGGTCCAGCGCGTCGTCGAGGACCGGCGCCGGCCAGTGCAGCGACGGCGCGAGGTCGTCCGACGCGGTGACCGGCAGGCGGAAACGCCAGGACGCCAGGATGCCCAGCAGCAACAGGCTGCCGCCGCCCGCCAGCGCCACCGCCAGCGATGCCCTGCTGGCCAGCGAGCCCCACAGCAGGCTGCCCGCCGCACTGCAGCCGAAGAACACCAGGATGTACACCGCCAGCGCACGCGCCCGCACCCAGCTCGGCACGGAGGTCTGCGCGGCCACCTGCAGGCTCGACAGCACGGCGATCCAGGCCGCGCCGCTGACCAGCATCACCGGGATCAGCAGGGCGAACTCGCGGATGAACGCCAGGCAGAACAGCACGCCGGCATACAGCGCGCTGGCCCCGGCGACGATCAGGTCGCCGCGCAGGCGCTGGCGCAGCTTCGGCAGCAGCACCGCGCCGCCGACCGCGCCGATGCCGACGCAACCCAGCAGGATGCCGAAATCGGCTGCGGTGCCTTTCAGCTCGCTGCGCACCAGCAGCGGCAACAGCGCCATGCCGGCGCTGGCGCCGACGAAGAACGCCATGGTGCGCACCAGCACCGCCTGCAACGGCCGGGCGCTGCGCGCGTAGCGGATGCCCAGGCGCACCGCGCCGAACAGCCGCTCGGCGGGCAGGATGCTCGGCGTCGGCGTGCGCTTCCAGGCATACAGCGCGCCGATCACGGCGAAGAACGAGAGCGCATTGAGGGCGAAGGTCAGCCAGGGGCCGCTGAGGCTGACCAGCACCCCGGCGACGGCCGGACCGATGGCCCGCGCCACGTTCATCCCCAGGCTCGACAGCGCCACCGCCGCCGGCAGTTCGTCCTTGCCCACCAGTTCCGGCGTGAGCGCCGACCAGGCCGGCATCATCAGCGCGGTGCCGATGCCCATCGCCAGGGTCAGCACCAGCAGCAACGGCACGTTCATCAGGCCGAGCAGGGTCAGGCTGGCGAGCAGCACCGCCACGCCGGCCATCCACAGCTGGACGACGAGCAGGTAGCGGCGCTTGTCGACGATGTCCGCCAGCGCGCCGGCCGGTAGCGCGAGGAAGAACATCGGCAAGGCGCCGGCGACCTGCACCAGCGCCACCGCCAGCGGGCTGGCCGAGAGCGAAGTCATCAGCCAGCCGGCGCCGACCTCGTGCATCCAGGTGCCGATGTTCGACGCGATGCTGGCCAGCCACAGCCAGCGGAACACCGACAGCTTCAGCGGGCTCCAGGGGCTGGCACTGGTCGGTTTGAGGGTGCTGTCCATGGAGAGGTCTCGTAAAAAAAAGCGATCGGTTTCGATAAAAAAGGGGCGAGTGCCGCGACACCCATCGGCCAACGCCGCACCGCGATGGGTATCGTCGCTGCGCGCCTCGACCCATCCTGCGAACCGTGGCGCGGCAGATACCGGTACACCCATCGAGGCGCCGCGAGAACAGGTAGGGTGGGCTTCAGCCCACCGTTCCCAGGGTCTAGAAGCTGAAGCACGAGCAGCCGAACGCGCCCCAGAAGCCGGCGAAGTCGCTCACCGGCACGTTCGCCGTGCGCACCTTGTCGTGGCCGTGGGCGTGCACCGCGCAAGGGCCGGCGCACTGGTGCACCTGGGCCTGCAACGGCGAGGCCGGACGCCAATGGCCGGGCACCTTGACCACCGGCGACCAGTCCGGCATCACCGGTAGCGGCGCAATGCCGTGCCCGTCGAACTCGCCGGCGCCGTAGACGACCTTGCCGCCGACCACGGTGAGCAGCGACTCGATGTGCTTGATGGCTTCCTCCTCGACCGAGAAGAAGTCCTGCGACAGCACGGCGACGTCCGCCAGTTGGCCGACCTTGATCTGCCCCTTCTTGCCCTGCTCCGACGAGAACCAGGCGCTGCCCTGGGTGAACAGCTGCAACGCGGTCTCGCGCGGCAGGCCTTCCTCGTACAGCGCCAGGCCGCCGACGGTGCGGCCGCTGACCAGCCAGTAGAGCGAGGTCCAGGGGTTGTAGCTGGAGACGCGGGTGGCGTCGGTGCCGGCGCCCACCGGCAGCCCCTCGGCGAGCATGCGCTTGATCGGCGGCGTGCCCTGCGCCGCCTGCTTGCCGTAGCGGTCGACGAAGTACTCGCCCTGGAACGCCATGCGGTCCTGGATGGCGATACCACCGCCGAGCGCCTTCACGCGCTCGATGTTCTGTGGGGTGATGGTCTCGGCGTGGTCAAAGAACCACGGCAGGCCGTTGAACGGGATATCGCGGTTGACCTTCTCGAACACGTCGAGCATGCGCGAGATGGATTCGTTGTAGGTGGCATGCAGGCGGAACGGCCAGCGCTGTTCGACCAGGTGGCGCACCACCGGCTCCAGATCGGCCTCCATGCCCGGCGGCAGGTCCGGCCGCGGCTCGAGGAAGTCCTCGAAGTCGGCGGCGGAGAACACCAGCATTTCGCCGGCGCCGTTGTGCCGCAGCATGTCATCGCCCTGGTGCAGCGTGACGCTGCCGGTCCAGTTCTTGAAGTCGGTCAGCTCTTCCTTGGGCTTCTGGGTGAACAGGTTGTAGGCGATGCGCACGGTCAACTGGTCCTCGCGGGCCAGTTGCTCGATCACCGCGTAGTCGTCCGGGTAGTTCTGGAAACCGCCGCCGGCGTCGATGGCGCTGGTCAGGCCGAGGCGATTGAGCTCGCGCATGAACTGGCGGGTCGAGTTGACCTGGTATTCCAGCGGCAGCTTGGGCCCCTTGGCCAGGGTCGAGTAGAGGATCATCGCGTTCGGCCGGGCGATCAGCATGCCGGTGGGCTCGCCGTTGGCGTCGCGCTGGATCTCCCCGCCGGGCGGGTTCGGCGTGTCCCTGGTGTAGCCGACCACCTTCAGCGCGGCGCGGTTGAGCAAGGCGCGGTCGTACAGGTGGAGGATGAACACCGGGGTATCCGGCGCCGCCTGGTTCAGCTCGGCCAGGGTCGGCATGCGCTTCTCGGCGAACTGGAACTCGTTCCAGCCGCCCACCACCCTCACCCACTGCGGCGCGGGCGTGCGCTCGGCCTGGTCCTTGAGCATGCGCAGCGCATCGGCCAGCGAGGGCACGCCTTCCCAGCGCAGCTCCAGGTTGTAGTTCAGGCCGCCACGAATCAGGTGCAGGTGCGAGTCGTTGAGGCCGGGAATCGCGGTGCGCTTGCGCAGGTCGATGACCTTCGTGCCCGCGCCCTTGGTGGCCATGGCTTCGGCGTCGCTGCCGACCGCGACGAAGCGGCCGTCCTTGATCGCCACGGCCGTGGCCTGCGGCCGTTCGCGGTCGACGGTGTGGAATTTGCCGTTGAACAGGATCAGATCGGCGTTGTTCATGTTCGCTCCGAATGCGTAGCCGGCACGTCCGGCGAAAGGGAGGGCGGACCAGAGAGCGCCGGCCGCACCCAGCAGGCTGCCGGCGGCGACGATCTGGCGGCGTTTGGGGTCCTTCGGATCGGACGTCATGCGGCGCCTCCTCCGAATCAGCCGGCGAGGAACGCCAGCAGGTCTTCGTTGAGCCGTTGCGTGTGGGTCACGGCGAAACCATGCGGCGCGCCCGGATACACCTTCAGCTCGGCGCCCTTGATCAACTGCGCGGCGACCTTGCCGGTGGTCTCGAACGGGACGATGGCGTCGCCGTCGCCATGGATCACCAGGGTCGGCACGTCGACCTTGGCCAGGTCGCCGCGGAAATCGGTTTCCGAGAAGGCGGTGACGCAATCCACGGTGCCCTTCAGCGAGGCCAGCAGCGCGATGTTCAGGGTCTGGGTGAGCACGCCGTCGGAGACCTTCTGGCCCTTGTCGATGCCGTAGAACGGCGTAGCGAAATCGGCGATGAACTGCGCGCGGTCCTTGAGCAGCCCGTCGCGAATCCCGGCGAACACCGACGGGTCGACGCCCTGCGGATAATCCGCCGTCCTGCCGAAGATCGGCGTCACCGCGCCGAGCAGCGCCAGTTTGGCCACGCGGGAGGTGCCGTGGCGGCCGATGTAGCGGCTGACGTCGCCGCCGCCCATGGAGAAGCCCACCAGGGTCACGTCGCGCAGGTCGAGGTGCTCGATCAGTTGGGCGATGTCGTCGGCGAAGGTGTCGTAGTCGTAACCTTCCCACGGCTGGCTGGAACGGCCGAACCCGCGACGGTCGAAGGCGATGGTGCGGTAGCCGCGGCTGCTCAGGTACTCCATCTGGTATTCCCACATGTCCGCATCCAGCGGCCAGCCGTGACTGAACAGCACGGGCTTGCCGCTGCCCCAGTCCTTGAAATAGATCTCGGTGCCGTCGCGGGTAGTGAATGTGCTCATGGTGGGTTCCTCTCTGTTGTGTTTGATGACACGAGGGTGGCCGTCAGTGCGGCCGGATCAGCGTGCGTTGAGCCAGCCGGCGCAACAGCGGCTGACGTAGGGCATGATCAGGTAGACCACGGGCACCACGATGCACAGGGTCACCAGCATGTTGCTCGGGACCACGCCGCCGAGTACCGGGTAGCGCTGCCACAGCGGCTGCCAGAGCGGCGGAATCAGCATCGTCAGCGGGCAGATCACCAGGTAGGTGAGCACCGCTTGCTTCCACTTCGGCGGCTGGCGCACGTCCGGGTGCGGCGGGGTGAACCAGAATTCGGCATCGGCGTGCACTTCCGGATGATCGCCATCCTCCAGCAGCGGCAGCACCTCCTCGATCAGCAGGCGCCGCCGGTCCGAGGCGATCCAGTCGTTGAGCTGCCAGGCCTCGGCGAAACGGATCACCGTGGTGAAGGGCCCCTCCTCGCTTTGCGGGCGAATGACGTTCACCCCCAGATGGCCGCTCTGCTCCTTGGCCGCCGCCACCGCGCGCTTGAGCCAGGCCTCGTAACCGGGCCGTTGCCCCGGACGCACCTTGTGCTGGATGACCAGGGTGACGACATCGTTGAGATCGACGCTGCTCATGGGGAGTGGCCTCCTGCCAGGGAATACGCGCGGCGCTGCCGGCGAGCGAGGTGTGCGTCCAGCGAATGACGCCCCGGCCCGGCCACCGCGAGGCTGAAGAAGATCGCGACCAGCAGCCAGCCGAACTGGCCCTGCTCCAGCGTCCATTCGGGATGCACGAAGAGCAGCGCGACCAGCAGCAGGAAGATCACCGGCAGGCAGGCCAAACGGGTGAACCAGCCCACCGCGATGAGCAGCGGGCAAAGCACCTCGGCGGCGATCGCGGCCAGCAGCGTGGGGTAGGCGCCGAGGTGCAGCGGGTCCTCGATGGTGAGCAGCGAGGCGCGGAAATTCAGTGCCTTGGGCAGGCCGTGCACCGCCAGCAACAGGAAAGCACCGCAGAGGCGCAGGCAAAGCAGACCGAGGTCGGGCCGGGGCGGCCAATGCATGCGGTTCACGTGCGCCTCTCCTGCAGGAATGAAAGATGCGGCCGGCATACGACCACCGTTGCCCGCGACGGGCGAATGGGCCCGGACGAGGGTTTCCACTATGCGCAGGGCGGCGGACTCGCGATTGGACGGATGTGCTGTATTGCGCGCGCCGAATCGCGTCGATCGGCACGTCGCAACGATGAACAAGCGTCGGGCGGACCACCGTCAACCCAAACGGGACAATCATTCCATTTTCAGGTCGTTAATCTGATCAATAAAGGACAGTAGTATCTCTCCCATCGCAGCGCGGAAGCTTCCTTCGGCGCCGCCTCAACCGAGGAGAATCATCATGCTGGCAATCCGCAAATCCACCGATCGTGGCCGCGCCAACCATGGCTGGCTGCAGTCCTTCCACACTTTCTCGTTCGCCAACTACCGCGACCCGCGCGAGCAGGGTTTCTCCGACCTGCTGGTGATCAACGACGACACCGTGGCGCCCGCCCGCGGCTTCGGCCAGCACCCGCACCGCGACATGGAGATCTTCTCCTACGTGCTGGAAGGCGAGCTGGAGCACCAGGACAGCCTCGGCACGGGCTCGGTGATCCGCCCGGGGGACGTGCAACTGATGAGCGCCGGCACCGGCGTGAGCCACAGCGAATACAACCATTCGGCGGCCAACCCGGTGCACTTCCTGCAAATCTGGATCGTGCCGGATCGGCGTGGCGCGCAACCGGGCTACCAGCAGCAGCATTTCGATGAGGCCAGCAAACGCGGCCAACTGCGGCTGATCATCTCGCCGGACGGCGCCAGCGGTTCGCTGCAGGTGCGCCAGAACGCGCGGGTCTACGCCGGGCTGTTCGACGGCGATGAGCAGGCACGCCTGACCCTGGACGAAGACCGCTACGCCTACGTTCACGTGGCGCGCGGCAGCGTCGAGCTCAACGGCGTGCAACTGCAGCAGGGTGACGGTGTACGGCTGCGCGACACCCGCGAGCTGACCCTGAGCCACGGCGCAGGCGCCGAGGTACTGGTCTTCGATCTGCGCGCGCAGGAACTGCCGCAGATGCCGTGACCGGCTTCATCCACGCACACCCGAAGCGCGCCTCCCGGCGCGCTTTCGGCTGTCCGCGATTCGGCGCGGGCGGGATCAGGGCTGGCCGGGACGCGCCTCGTGGCCCATCGGCGTGCTGTTGGGCAATTCGACGTCGGCATCCTCGAAGTCCGGGCTGTGCACCTCGGAATCCATCGGCATGTGGGCGTAACGCTGCACATCCGGCGTCGCGGCCGGCGGCTGCCGCTCGAGCAGGCGCTTGGCTTCGCAGCGCCCGGTCAGGCCACGGACGAGCGCCGCACCGCCCAGCGCCATTGCCAGCAAGCCGCCCAGCCCACCGCGCCGCGCGCCTTTGCCGAGCAACACCAGCCCGGCCGCCAGCGAGGCGCCGCGTTCCCAGCCGTGGACGTTCTGTTCAGCGGTCTTGTCGAAGAGTCGGTTCATGGGGTTCTCGCTTATGGGGAGTCGCTACAGCTGACCGCTCGATCGCTCCTCCTGTTCACACGAGGCGACCACATGGCCCGCGCATGCCGGTTGGCGCGGCGAAGCTCTCGGGTTTCCGCGCCGTTCAGCGGGCCATGCCGTAGCCGATGTGGAAAGGCTCCATCAGCTTCTGGTTGGGCCGCTTGGTGGAGATCAGGTTGGCCGTGTGCAGCAGTTGCGGCACCAGCTCGGCCAGGGCCTTTTCCAAGCTCCAGAACGCGGTGGATACCGAGATGTTGAGCGCCGCCACCGGCCGCCCGCGCACATCGAACAGCGGCACCGCCAGGGCCAGATCGCCGAGGTAGAACTCCTCGATGCTGTAGGCAAACCCGCTCTCGCGCGCCGCGGCGATCATCGCCAGCAGCGCGTCGATGTCGGTCACGGTGTTGGGCGTCAGCCGCGGCCGCTCGGAGGCCTCGAGAATCTCCAGCACCCGTTCGTCCTCCAGCCCGGACAGGTAGGCGCGGCCGGCAGAGGTGCAGTAGATCGGCAGCTGGCGCCCCACCGGCATGTGCACGATGCTGCGCTGCGGACTGGGAAAGCGGCCGATGTAGACCATGTTCAGGCCGTCAGGCTCGGCCAGGTTGACGGTTTCGCCGGTGACCCGGTTGAGGTCCAGCAGGTAGGGATTGGCGCGCTCCAGCAACAGGTTGGACTGCAGGTAGCGGTAGCCGACGTTGAGCGCCTTGGGTGACAGTGAGAAGCGCTTGCTCTGGGCGTCCTTCTTCAGCAGCCCGAGGGCTTCGAGGGTGTAGGCGAAGCGTTGCGCGGCGCTGCGCGAGATGCCCACGGTCTGCGCGATCTCCGGCAGGTTCATCGAGGCATGTTCGGCATCGAACGCGTCCAGAACCGCCAGCCCGGTGGCCAGCGACTGCACGAATAGCGATGAATCCTCTCGGCTCATGGTCGTTCCTGCGAAATGAAAAAGGTCGACGCCTGCATCGAGGCGTGTGGCGAGCATACTCAAGAATATCGCTATGCGATATTCATCGATTGTTAAACGATCCCAAACTATTGAATGTCCGTCTGGCGCACACCGATACTCCGGTCATGGGTTTAGTGCCGGATGGACGTATCGAATGCACGCTGATGGGTTGAACAGGATCGCCGTGATCGGCGCCGGGATCGTGGGTCTGTGCACCGCGCATTACCTGCGCAAGGCCGGCCACGCCGTGGTGGTGATCGATCCGCAGGACGCCGGCGCCGGCTGCTCGTCGGGCAATGCCGGCTCGCTGGCTTCCGGCGCGGTGGCTCCGCTGGCGATGCCCGGCATCCTGCGCAGCGCGCCGGGCATGCTGATGGATCGCCGCGGTCCGCTGTACGTGCCGGCAGACTACCTGCTGCGGGTCGCGCCCTGGATGACGCGCTTCGTGCTCGCCGCGCGGCCCGATCGGGTGGCACGCATCGCCGAGGCGCTGCACCAGTTGATCGGAGATGCGGTGGCCTGCCACCGCGCGCTGGCAGCGGAGATCGGCCATCCCGAGCTGATCGTCGACAGCGGGCAGATCCACCTTTACCCAAACGCCGAGGCGATGGACAAGGACGCCGCCGGCTGGGCACTCAAACGCGAGCACGGCCTGCGCCTCGAACGCATCGATGCGGCGCGTATCCACGCGATGGAGCCCGCCGTGGGCGCGGAATACCGCATCGGCTACTACCTGCCCGAGCAGCCCTGGGTCGCCAATCCGCAGCGCTACGCCACGGCCCTCGCCGATCACCTGAAAGCTCGCGGCGTGGAATTCGCCCGCACCTCGATCAGGCGCCTGCAGGCGCAGGAGGCTGGCTGGCGGCTCCACGGCGACGGAGCCTCCTACGCGGCGCGCCAGGTGGTACTCGCCGCCGGTGCCTGGTCCGCCGAACTGCTCGCCACGCTGAACCTGAAGGTGCCGCTGGAATCGCAGCGCGGCTATCACCTGAAGCTCCTCCGGCCGGGAGTTTCGCTCTCCCGGATCGTCGTGCTCGCCGACCGCAAGGTGTTCATCACGCCGATGGAGGACGGCCTGCGGGTCGCCGGCACGGTGGAATTCGGCGGCCTGCAACGACTGCCCAGCGAGCGCCGCGCCGCGCTGCTGGCCGAGCATGCCGAAGCCGGCCTGCCCGGCCTGGACACCCGCGAGCGGGAATCCTGGATGGGCCACAGGCCCTGCCTGCCCGATTCGCTGCCGGTGATCGGCCCGGTGCCCGGCCACGGCGGCCTGTGGTGCGCCTTCGGTCACGGGCACCTCGGCCTGACAGGGTCCGCCCCCACCGGCCGGTTGATCGCCGCGGCGATCGGCGACCCAGCCCAGGCCCGACGCCTGGCGCCGTTTTCGCTGTCGCGCTTCCACGGCGCGGCATCCAGCCCTTCCACTCACTCACGATGAGGAACACACATGAGCATTACCCGTCACGATAGCGGCGCGCGCATGAGCCGCGCGGTCGTCCACAACGGCACCGTCTACCTGGCCGGGGTGATCGCCACCGACCGTAGCGGCGACATCCGCGCGCAGACCGCCGACGTGCTGGCGCGCCTGGACGGTTTCCTGACCGATGCCGGGACCGACAAGAGCCGCCTGCTCAGCGCACAGATCTGGCTGAAGGACATCGACAGGGACTTCTCCGGGATGAACGAAGTCTGGGATGCCTGGGTCGCAGCTGACGCCGCACCGGCCCGTGCCACCTGCCAGGCGCGCCTGGCAAGCCCCGACCTGCTGGTGGAGATCATCGTCACCGCCGCCCTGTGACCCGTGATCCGCCGGCCACAAGGCGGACGCCACCCTATCGATGCTGCCGTTCTCAATCAGGAGCTACGCCCGAATGAATGCCTTGCTGAAATATGCGGCCTGCGCCGCCCTCGCCGTTCCCGCGCTGATCGGTACCGTCCAGGCGGACACGCTCAAGGTGGGCGCGACACCCACCGCGGTGCCCTTCAACTACCTCGACACGCAGAGCAACAGCCTGCAGGGCGTGATGATCGACATCGCCCAGGCGCTCGGCCAGAAACTGGGTTTCACCCCCGAGCTGCAGGCGATCCCCTTCGCCGGCCTGGTGCCGTCGCTGCAGACGCAGAAGATCGACCTGATCAGCTCCGCCTTCGCGATCAACCCGGCGCGCGCCAAGGTCGTCGACTTCTCCGACGAACTCTTCGCCTACAGCGAGGAGGTGGTGTACCGCGGCGACGGCACCTACAAGAGCGCGGCGGACTTCGCGGGCAAGGTGGTCGGCGTGCAGACCGGCACGGTGATGGTGGAGCCGATGCAGGCGGCCAAGGGCCTCAAGGAACTGCGCATGTACGAAAGCATGTCCGACATGATCCGCGAAGTGGCCCTCGGCCGCCTCGACGCGGCCATCGGCGACGGCCCGGTGATGCGCTACACGGTCAAGCAGTCCGGCGCGAAAGACCTGCACGTCGCCGAGGATTATCAGAAGCAGATCCGCATCGCCATCGGCATCGCCGTGCGCAAGGGCAACGCCGACCTCCTCGCCCGGGTGAACAAGGGCATCGCCGAGCTCAAGGCCGACGGCACCCTCGACGGCATCCTGAAGAAGTGGGAAATCACCCCGTGATCCGCTAGTCCGGCGCCCGCAACGGGCGCCGCAGCAAAGGAGTTACGCCATGTTCGATGGCTTTTTTAGCGATGCCCTGCGCTTCCTGCCGATTCTGCTGCAAGGCGTGTGGATGACCATCGCCATCACCCTGTGCGCGCTGGCGTTCGCCTCGCTGCTGGGGCTGGTCTGGGCGTTCCTGCGGGTTTCCGGCGTGCCGATCCTGGCGGGCGGCTCGAAGACCATCACCAACCTGATCCGCGGCGTCCCGATCATCGTCATCCTGTTCTACCTGTACTTCGTGATGCCGGAAATGGGCGTGCAACTGAGCGCCTTCCAGGCCGGTTTCATCGGCCTCGGCCTGGCCTATTCGGCCTACATGGCGGAAGTCTTCCGCTCGGGTATCGAGGCGGTGGACGCCGGGCAACTCGAGGCGGCCAATTCGCTGGGCATGTCGCGCACGCTGATGATGCGCCGGGTGGTGCTGCCGCAGGCGTTCAAGATTGCCCTGCCGCCCTACAGCAACAACATGATCCTGCTGCTCAAGGATTCCTCGCAGACCTCGATCATCACCGTGGTGGAGCTGTCCATGCAGGGCAAGCTGATCGCTGCTTCCTCCTTCCAGAGCGCCACGGTGTTCACCCTGGTGGCCCTCATGTATCTCTGCCTGAGCCTGCCGTTGATGGGCCTGGCCAGTCTGCTCGAGCGCAAGTACAAGCGGGGTACGCGATGATCGTCATCGACAGCATCACCAAATCCTTCGGTAGCCAGAAGGTGCTGCACGGCGTCAGCGCCACCATCGAGCGCGGCGAAGTGGTCTGCCTGATCGGCCCCTCCGGCTCGGGCAAATCCACCGTGCTGCGCTGCATCAACGGCCTGGAAAGCTACGACGGCGGCACCATCAGCATCGACGGCGTGAAGGTCGACAACAGTGCCAGGAGCATTCGCGAGATCCGCCGCAGCGTCAGCATGGTGTTCCAGCGCTTCAACCTGTTCCCCCACCGCACGGTGCTGGAGAACGTCATCGAAGGGCCGATCTACGTCAACCACGTCAAGCGCGACGTCGCGCTCGGACGCGGCCGCGAGCTGCTCGACCGGGTCGGCCTGGCGGCCAAGCACGATGCCTATCCCACCGAGCTGTCCGGCGGCCAGCAGCAGCGCGTAGCCATCGCCCGCGCGCTGGCGATGGAACCCAAGGCGATCCTCTTCGACGAACCGACCTCGGCGCTCGATCCGGAGCTGGTCGGCGAAGTGCTCGGGGTGATGAAGTCGCTGGCGCAGGAAGGCCTGACGATGATCGTGGTGACCCACGAGATGGGTTTCGCCCGCGCCGTCTCCGATCGCACGCTGTTCCTCGAGAAAGGCATGATCGTCGCCCAGGGCACCTCTCGTGAAATTCTCAGCAATCCGACCAACGAGCGGATGCAGGATTTCCTCCGACGGGTTTCCCACGAGTGACGCCGGCAGTGGCCGCTGACGAAAAGCCCACCTTCAGGTGGGCTTTTCTTTGCCTAGAGATCGAGCGAGGTACTCAGCGCCTGGGGCGCGGCGTCGCCTACCCACCAGCGCAGGAGGGCATCGATACGCGTGCCGGGGGCGGCGCTCAGGCGGTTGCGCAGCGGGCAGCCGGGCTGGCCGGCGGGGAGCTCACCGCGCTGGCGGCTGCGGGTGGTGCCGGCGGCGCCCGTCGCATCGACTTCCAGCTCGAAACGCAACGGCCCGCCGAGGTCGGGAAAGCACAGTTCGAGTTCGGCGTGGCCCGGCGGTAGCGGCTGCAGACGCAGCTGCGGCGCATCCGTCGCCGCCGCCAGCGCGGCGCAGCCCAGCAGCACCGCCGCGCAGTAGCCGCGCACCGTCAGTGCTGGACGATGCTGGCGACGTTGCCGTCGCCGGTCTGGGTGATCCGCGCGGTCTGCGGCGTGAAGGTGTCGAAGCCGCCGGACTGGCTGATGCTGGCCTGGTTGGTCGAGCCGGTCTGGACGATGCTGGCGAGGTTGCCGATCCCCGCGCTGTCCAGGCTGGCGATGTTGGCGTCGCCGGTCTGGTCGATGCTGACCACGTAGTCGTCGCCGTCGACGACCAAGCTGGCGCTGTTGTCGTTGCCCGCCGAAGAGCCGCTGGCGCTGCCGTTGCGGCCGCTCTGGTCGACGAACAGGCTGTTGCCGTCTCCTTCCTGGGCGAATTCCAGGGCGTTGAACTTGAACTGGACGTTCGCCTCCATCTGGTTGCCGTCGCCGGTCTGGCTCAACGTCGCCCGGGGATTCTCCAGGCCGCCCTGGGTCAGGGCCAGCACGTTGTCGTTACCGTTCTGGCTGAGGCTGGCCGAACCGGAGAAATCCTGGTTCACCGACACCGCGTTGTTGTCGCCGACCTGATAGACCGTCGCCGAGGTACCGATGCCGCTCTGCACCGATTGCAGGCTGTTGCCGGTTCCGCTGGCGCTCGCCTGGAGCCAGTTGCCGGCGCCGTCCTGCTGCACGTCGGCGGTGTTGGTGGCGCCGCTCTGGCTGATGGTCGCGGTGTTGCCGATCAGCACGTCGAAGTTCACCGACTCCTGGCGCAGCGTGGCGCTGTTGGCGTAGCCGTCCTGGCTCAGGCCCGCGGCGTTGCTCTCGCCGCCGAGCTGATAGACCGCGCCGTAGTTGCCGGCGCCGCTCTGGTCGATGCTCACCTGGCTGTCGTAGGCGTTCTGCTCGCTGATGGCGGTATGCCCGGAGCCGCGCTGGGTGATGTCGCTGCTCAGGCGCACGCCGTACTGGGTCTGGGTGGCACTGTGGTCGCTGCCCTCCTGGTCCAGCGTGGCCTGGTTGTCGGTGCCGTTCTGTTCGAGGACCGCGCTGCTGTCGGCCAGCACGCAGGGTGCCGTCAGGGCGAAAGCCAGGGCAGCGAAGGGGATGAGCACACGCATGGGGATTCTCCGTTCTCTCGTTGTGACGTCCGTGCCGGTCAGCGGTATTGGCGGACCTGCATGTTCTGGTGATTGCCGAACTGGGTGATGCTGCTTTTGAAGCCGTCGCCGACCTGCTCGATGCGCGCGTCGTTGTACGCGCCGAGCTGACGGATCACGGCCTGGTTGTCGTTGCCCTGCTGGTCGATGCGCGCGCGGTTGGCGTAGCCGGTCTGGATGATCTGCGCGGAAAGTTCGCTGCCATCCTGGGCGATGGCGGCTTCCTGGGCGGCGCCGGTCTGGCGGATGAGGGCGACGAGGCGCTCGCCGGTCTGCCCGATGGCGGCGCGGTTGGCCAGGCCGATCTGCTGGATGCGCGCGGTACTGGCGGCGGCAGTGCGGGCCAGCTCGCTGCCGGACGCCAGGTCGGCGTTGTCCAGCAGGTCGGCGGCGCCGGCGTCGATGCCGCCCAGCGCCAGCGCCAGCGCTCCACACATGCCCCGCCATCGACTCATACCGCACCTGAACCAGGAGCCCGAACGGCGCAATTCTTCGCTCTTCCGGCACCTGGCGGGTATCGCCCCATCGGCTGAAAAAACGCCCCGCGAAGCCCTCGAAGGGATTAATCCCCCGTCGCCTTCGCGACCGCCGGTCGGCCCGGCGCCGCCTCCAGGTATTTCGCCAGCGAACTACCCGCGATGGCATTGGCGTCGGCCGCCCGCCACAGCCGCCGTTCGATACCTTGCGCGATCAGGTTGACCACCGCGGATTCGATCGCCGAGAGCACGCAGAGCTGCGCCGGCTCGTTGGTGGTGTAGCCGGATTCGGCCTCGAGAAGCTTCTTGAACTCGATGAACTTGAACACCCCGGCCTGGCGCCCGACCGAATAGATGGTCTTGGACGTCATCACGTTGGCCAGCACGCGCCCGCTGCGGGTATCGATGGCGCGCAGGTTCACCGTCACCTGATCGACCCGGTATTCCTCGGAAACCCCGATCCCCAGGTAGCGCGCGCCCTCCCCGCCGCTGCGCACGTTGGTGTCGTAGGCGACGATGCCGCCTTCGAGCAGCAGGTTGGCGGCCTGCAGCGACGGCAGCGTCTGCTCGAGATTTTCCGGCAGGTCCGGCTTGTTCTGCGTGGCGCGGATGATCTTGCGTTCGGTGAGCAGGTTCTGCAGGCCCTCGCGCTCCAGCACGATGAACCAGCCGCTGGTTTGCAGGGCGTCCACCAGCATGCTGCCGGCGCCCTGGGTCACCGCCGTGGAGAAGGAGCTGGACGGGTTCGGCTTGTACTGCCCGGACTGGTCGCGGAAGCCGTACACCGCCGCCACCAGCGGGCCCTTCGGCGGCGGCAGCGCGAGCAGGTCGTAGTAGGTCGAGGCGCGCGGGGTCAGGGTCGGCGCTGCGTGCTGCTCGGCGGGCATCGGGTCGTGAACCGAGCAGCCCTGAAACAGGCCGGCGCACAGCAGGAGGACGAGCGCATGCGGTTTCATGGATGAGGTCTCGCGCGGACTGATCACGGGGCGTTGAAGCCGCTGATGGAAATTTCCGAGATCTCGCCGGTGGCGCGATCGGTGATCTGCACGGTCAGGGTGCCGGAGTCGTCGACGATGTTGACGATGAACTGGTCGGTGGACAGGGTGCCGGAGCTGCCGTCGTTGACGTTGGCCAGCACCTGCGAGAGCAGCCGCGACTCCAGCTGGCTGGTGAAACGCTCCAGCGCCGAAAGACGGGTGCCGCCGGAGATGTCCGGGTCCTTGTAGCGGTCCTGGGCGGTCGCGTTGTTCAGCAGGTAGGTGCCGTTCAGCGGGCTGCCGCCGAAGGACGGGTTGACCGGCGTATAGACCAGTTCCGTGGCCTGGGCGCCGCCGGCCAGCGCCGCCAGCAAGCCAAGGCGAAGATGCCAGGTGCAGCGATGGCGCGTCATAGCTCGTCCCTCTCCATGTCGGTGTTGTCTTGCAGCAAATCCTCGAGTCGCCGGCGCGCGATGGCCTCGACGACCTGATCGGCCGCCCCGTAGGCCGAATCCGTCACCTGGGAAGCGTTCGGTTGCAGAAACTGGCGGTAGAGCACGCGCTGGTCCTGCTCGATCCAGATCAGGCTGCCCCAGCGTGCCGACGGCCGTTCGCGCACCACCAGGTTGAAATCCATCTCGGAAGTATCCGCCAGGCGGTCGCCGAAGGCGCGGTAGAAGTCATGGCCGAAGCGCGAAATGGTGCTGTCGATGACCAATCCCTGGATCAGCTCCTCGCCGGCATGCGCTGCGGCGACCGGCACCAGCGCCAGCCAGGCCAACAGCGGCCAGCGCCTCACGGCGACTCCGGCGAGCCGGCATGGAAACGCAGGGCGGCCTCAGCGCGATTGGCCGACCCGGTCTTGCGCAGCAGGTTGTGCATATGGCTCTTCACCGTGTGCGGGCTCAGGCACAGGGCGCGGCCGATGGCGGCGTTGGACAGGCCACGGCCGACCAGGCAGAGGATTTCGCGCTCGCGCAAAGTGAGCATGTCGCTGGACGGGCGTTGCAGTGCTCGCAGGCGTTGCACCAGGTAGGCCATCAGCGGCCGCGACAGCCAGTCCTGGCCGGCGAGCAGCACGTCGAGGCCACGCAGCAGCTGCTCGCGGCTGGTCTGCGGGGAGAACACGCCGCGGATGCCGGGATAGCGCGCGACCCAGGTCAGCGCCAGTTCCGGCGGGGCGTTGATCAGCGCGATGGGCGCCTGCGCGGGCAGCCGCTCGACACCTTCGGCGAGGCGCTCCGGGCACAGGCTGCCGATGTCCAGCAGGCGCAGCGCCGAGGGCTCGGCGAGGCGCGACAGGTCGGCCACCTGCAGCTCGATGGCCGAGCGCTGCTCGAGGAAATGCTTGAACAACTCGCCGAGCAGCGGATTGGTGGTGATCAGGCGAACCGTGGCCGGTAGCGCCGTCGACCTTTCTCTCCCGACTTCCATGTATCCCGTCCTTCGCGGGCCGTACCTAGATCGAGAAAGTAGCCTGTAACCAATCAGTTACAAGGACTAACGGACCAACAGCAGGAAAACCGACAAAAATTCGTCACCCTGCTCGAACCGTCAGTTTTTCCCCGCCCTGGCCATGCAGCGCTTCCAGCGCTCGTCGACGCGCTGGGCGAACCAGGCGGTGGTCAGGGTGCGGGTGATCTTCGGGCTTTCCAGGGTGATGCCCGGCAGCACCGCACGCGGCAGCGGCTTGCCGGCCTTGGCGTCGGCCAGGGCGAAGACGCGCCGGTAGAGGTCGGTGTCCTCGAAGTCGAGGCTGTCGCCATGGTTCAGCGCGCGCCGAATGTCGCCGTCGCTCATCTCCAGGCGCTTGCCCAGGGTGCGCACCGCGCGCTCGGTCTGCCCGGCCAGCGGCGAGTTGGGCAGCAGCAGGTCGCCGTCCAGCGCCAGCTTGATCCCGGTCAGCCGGCTCACCGCGCTCTGGAACGCGGCGTTGCGGCTGGCATACCAGCCGGCGTTGAAGTCGGCGAAGCGGTACAGCGGCTGCGGGTAGTTCACCGGATAGCCGAGCAGATGGGCCGTGCCGAAGTACAGCCCGCCGCGGCGGCTGAACACTTCCTGGCGGATCGAGCCGTCGACCGGGTACGGATACCCCCGCGCGTGCGCCTGGGCGAAGTCGATGCTGACCTGCATCGGCCCGCCGGTGTGCACCGGGTTGAGACCGCCGAACAGCTGGCGCCCCATGGGCACCATGCTGATGAAGTCGTCGAAGATCGCGCTCAGTTCCTTTTCCGTGCGCACCGCCGCGAGGCGCTGGCTGTAGGTCCTGCCATTCGGCGAGTCGATGCGCAGTGCGGCGCTGACGAGGAAACCCGGTACGTGCAGCGCGCCGGCGCGGCGGTCGATTTCCGCGCGGGCGATCTTCGCCAGCCCGGCCACCGGCGGGTCGGCCTGGAAGGTCGACTCCTGCTCGGTCACCGCCAGCACCGCGCAGAGGTTCTCGGTGGTGGTGGAAATCTCCTGCGCGGAGAACGCGGTGTAGATGTCCGCCGCCCAGCCGTTGCGGTCGGCGACGCTGGCCGGCATCAGCCGGACGATCTCCGCGCGCACCACCTCGGCGGCGCGCTCCGGCGGCTCCTGCGGCCGCTGCGTGCCGCACCCGGCGAGCAGCAGCGCGAGGCAGGCGATGAAGGGAAGACACGGGCCGCGACGGACGACAGCGGTTGTCGGTGAGCGGTACGCCGGTGCGGCGAAGTCGATGCGAGGAGGATTCATCGGCCATCAATAACCGCATCCGCACTGCCCGGGCAACCCGCAGCCGTTGGGCGGTCGGCGCGGGATGAAAAAGGACTGTTCGGCCGCCCGCCAATCGGATAAAAAGCAGCCCAGCCAACCCACCCGTATTTCCCTACCAGGCCCGCCGTTCGACGCTGCCGTCGGCCCGAGAAACGAATAATGAAAAGGCTGTATCTGCTTGGGCTTCTGGCCTGCCTCGTTCAACCGGCATTCGCCGACGTCAAACCCACCGCCGCCCAGGACAGGCAGGCGTTCATCGCCGACCTCATCGGCCGCATGACCCTCGAGGAAAAGATCGGCCAGCTGCGCCTGATCAGCATCGGCGCGGACATGCCGCAACCGCAGATCCTCAAGGAAATCGCCGCCGGGCACATCGGCGGCACCTTCAACACGGTCACCCGCGCCGACAACCGGCCGCTTCAGGATGCCGCAGTCAGCAGCCGGCTGAAGATCCCGATCTTCTTCGCCTACGACGTGGTCCACGGCCACCGCACGATCTTCCCGATCAGCCTGGCGCTGGCGTCGAGCTGGGACATGCAGGCGGTCGCCCTGGCCGGCCGCACCTCGGCCATCGAGGCCGCCGCCGACGGCATCGACATGACCTTCGCGCCGATGGTCGACATCACCCACGACCCGCGCTGGGGCCGCACCTCGGAAGGCTTCGGCGAAGACCCGCACCTGGTCTCGATGACCGGCGCCACCATGGTCAAGGCGTTTCAGGGCGCCGCGCCGAACACCGCCGACAGCGTGATGGCCAGCGTCAAGCACTTCGCCCTCTATGGCGCGGTGGAAGGCGGTCGCGACTACAACACCGTGGACATGAGCCCGGTGCGCATGTACCAGGAGTACCTGCCGCCCTACAAGGCCGCCCTCGATGCCGGCAGCGGCGGCGTGATGGTGGCGCTGAACTCGATCAACGGCGTGCCGGCCACCGCCAACACCTGGCTGATGCACGACCTGCTGCGCAAGGAATGGGGCTTCAAGGGCGTCACCGTGAGCGACCACGGCGCGGTCACCGAGCTGATCAACCACGGCGTCGCCGACAACGAGCGCGAGGCCGCCAAGCTGGCGATCAAGGCCGGCATCGACCTCTCCATGCACGACTCGCTGTACCGCGATGAACTGCCGGGCCTGGTGAAATCCGGCGAGGTCAGCGTGCAGGAAATCGACAACGCGGTGCGCGAGGTGCTCGGCGCCAAGTACGACATGGGCCTGTTCGCCGACCCCTACCTGCGCATTGGCAAGGCCACCGACGACCCGCAGGACAACAACGCCGAAAGCCGACTGCACCGCGAGGCCGCGCGCGACGTGGCGCGCAAGTCGATGGTGCTGCTGAAGAACGAGGCCCGGACGCTGCCGCTGAAGAAGCAGGGCAGGATTGCGCTGATCGGCCCGCTGGGCGATGCCAAGGTCGACATGCTCGGCAGCTGGTCCGCCGCCGGCGTGCCGATGCAGGCGGTCACCCTCTACCAGGGCCTGCGCAACGCGGTGGGCGACAAGGCGCAGGTGGTCTATGCGCGCGGCGCCAACGTCACCGACGATGCGCATGTCGTCGACTACTTGAACTTCCTCAACTGGGACGCCCCGGAAGTGGTGCAGGACCCGCGCCCGCCGAAGGAGCTGATCGCCAACGCGGTGGAGGTCGCCCGTCAGGCCGACGTCATCGTCGCCGCGGTGGGCGAGTCGCGCGGCATGTCCCACGAGTCCTCCAGCCGCACCAGCCTGAGCATTCCGGCCAGCCAGCGCGCGCTGCTCAAGGCGCTCAAGGCCACCGGCAAACCCCTGGTGATCGTGCTGATGAACGGCCGTCCGTTGCAGCTGAACTGGGCCCAGGCCAACGCCGACGCGATCCTGGAGACCTGGTTCAGCGGCACCGAAGGCGGCAACGCCATCGCCGACGTGCTGTTCGGCGACTACAATCCGTCCGGCAAGCTGCCGATCTCCTTCCCGCGCTCGGTCGGGCAGATCCCCACCTACTACAACCACCTGCGCATCGGCCGGCCTTTCATCGAGGGCAAGCCGGGCAACTACACCTCGCAGTACTTCGAGGAGCCCAACGGCGCGCTGTACCCGTTCGGCTACGGCCTGAGCTACACCCAGTTCAGCCTGTCCGACATCAGCCTGTCGAGTGCCACGCTGCGGCGCGATGGCCGGCTCGAAGCCAGCGTGACGCTGAAGAACACCGGCACGCGTGACGGCGAAACGGTGGTGCAGCTGTACATCCAGGACATCGCCGCCTCGATGATCCGCCCGGTCAAGGAGCTGAAGGACTTTCGCAAGGTCATGCTCAAGGCCGGCGAGGAGCAGGTGGTGCGCTTCGACATCGACGAGGACGAGCTGAAGTTCTACAACGCGCAACTCCAGCACGTGGCCGAGGCCGGCCGTTTCAACCTGCAGATCGGCCTGGATTCGAAGGACGTGAAGCAGCAGGGCTTCGAGCTGCGCTGAGCAGCGCTGGCGCTTCCGCGCGCAGGGTGGGCCTTGGTCCACCCTGCGCCGCCCCGCCCTCTACCAGCCCGGCACACCCTGGCGGATCGCCGGGGAAAAGTCCGCCCGCCCGGCCGCCTGCTTGGCCCGCTCGGTGATCCGCCCGCGCTCGCGCAGCACCGTAGGGTGGGCTGAAGCCCACCCTACCGCCGCCCTACCAGCCCGGCACGCCCTGGCGGATCGCCAGGGAAAAGTCCGTCCGTCCCGCCGCCTGCTTGGCCCGCTCGGTGATCCGCCCGCGCTCGCGCAGTTGCTCCAGCGACAGCCCCGGTTGCAGGCCGCCCTGCTCCATCACGTAGCCGGGCAGGTAGCCGCTGAGCAGCAGCCGGTAATCCAGCGGCAGGCCGCCGACGATCTTCTGCATCATCTGGAACACCAGCGTCGTGCAGTTGGCGGTGGCACTGTTGTACCAGCGCGGTTCCCGCTGCAGCTCATTGGCCTGTTCGACGTACGCCAGCAGCAGTTGGCGGATGTCCTCGCGCGGCAGGTCCACGCGGTAAAGGTAATCGTCCTCGCCACGCACGTTGGTGCGTACCGCGACGATATCCCGCTCTTCGGCGGCGATGATGCTCAGTTCGTACTGTTTGAAGAAGCCGGCCAGCGACGAATAGCTTTCGCCCTTCTCCTTGCGGATTTCCACAGAGAAGGTCAGGAAACGGCCGTCGCCGAAACCGAAGGACACCAGCACATGGGCGATCGCCGGCATCCCCCAGTAGGACGTGACGAAGTCGACGGACTCCAGTCGGGAAAGGTCATAGCGTTGTGCCTGCCAACGCACGTCGAAGTCCTCGTCGCTGCGCCAGGTGAAGTCGCGCACCTGATCCATGAGCAGGACGTCGCCCTCGACCCGGCCGGTGGCGAGCTTGGCCACGTCGGGGCTCCAGTCGCGGGTCGCTGACGGCGCGATGGCGTTCCACCAGACCAGCAGCGCGGCGAAACCGAGCGCGTAGCCAGCCAGGCCGAGCAGCACCCGGTGGCGCCAGAGCAGCACCAGCGCAAGCACGCTCAGCAGCACCCACGCCGCGGCACCGGCATAGCGCAGCGCCGTCGGGCCGGGCAGCCGGTAGCTCAGCGCCAACGCGGCCCAGGCCGCCGAGGCCAGCACCAGCAGCGAAGTCAGGGTAAGCAGAAGTACACGCCACATGAACGTCATCCCTATCAGGGCCGGAAATTGAGAGAGCCTCGCCTCGAGGCGGGCCTGCATCCTATCGCGACGGACGGCGATGCCCGTCTCCGCTAGGGACAGTTCCGCGGCCGATTCGTCCCGCCGCACGCGGCTCGGAAGAAAACCGCTGCCGCTGCCGGAACGCCTGCAGGCACGCATGGTCGGAGCTTTCTACAACACCGGACACATCGGCCGCCGCAGTGGAGAGCGCAGATGGGTACTGTTTACTACGTCGGAACCTGCCCGCATTGCCTGGCCACCAAGCGCACCTTCACCTCGTGCCGACAGACGCTGCTGCGCAAGAACGAGTCCGGCTCGCGCTGGCGCCTGCAGATGAGCTGCAACACCTGTACGCTCCGCGTCGACGTACTGCTGGCCTCTGCCGGACTCGACGGCCCGCTGGATGGCCCCGGCTCGATCACCCTTCCGCGTCACGGCGGGCAGATCGCGCCGGCGCTGCCGTTCGTCGTCCACGCGGTGTATCCGAAACCGCGGGCGATCCCCGCGCCCTTCGCCACGCCGTTGCAGCCAGCGGATCGCCTCTCGGCGGCCCGCGCGCGGCTGGCACTCGGCGACTTCGAAGCCTGCGCGACACTCTGTGTCAGCGCGCTGGACCTGGCCAGCCACGACCTGCTGCCGGGCACCGCCGGCCTTCGCGAGCGTTTCCATCGTCTGCGCAACGAGGGCGTGATCCCGTCGGCGCTGGCTGCCTGGGGTCATTTCGTCCGCATCGAGGGCAGCGCCGCGACGCTGCTCGACGATGACGTCGCCGAGGAGGAAGCCCAGGAACTGCTGGACTTCACCGAGACCTTCCTGCTGTTCGCCTTTTCCCGCCCCGGCGCGGGAATCGCCGCGCCTCGCCGGCGCGCGGGCTGATCCGAGGACCGGTTTCCGCAGCCGCAGCGCCAACGGATCGACTGACCGACATCCCCCTTCGCGACGAGAGAAGGCGCGCATCAGCTCCCTGATGCCGAACCCTTTCTGCGCTCGGTCGCACGCCGCATCTCTACCCTCGATCCGCTGGAATCAACGGCCTACATGGCGTCAAGCCCTGCGGGAACAAAAACGGCTGGATTGATATCAAATTTGTAACAGTGAATTGCACAACTTTTTCACTGCGGCAATTTGTAACACCTTACCCTATAAAAACGTCGGGAAGAGACGACCAACGGACCACGGCCAATCGGTTCCGGTGCAGCGCATCGACCTGGCCCCTGCCCCTCAAAGGTCGCGTGCCCCCACGTGGATGTTTCCGCCTGCGCCTGCATGGCAACGGCACCACCGTGAACTGATAGCGACTACGCCGCTTTCGGCGAGCAGCCCCGGCTCGTCAGACGCGTATCGCAGGAGCCTCGCATGACCGATAAATCCAAAGGCTTTACCCGACGGCAGATCCTTGTCTCGTCGGCGGCTTCGCTCGCCGTCGGCGCCGCCGCCAGCGCCAAGGCGGCCACCGTAGCCGGTACGCCCGGGTGGATTCCCTTCGACCACAACGGCCCGATGCACTACGACACACCCGGCTGGCAGTTCTTCACGGCCGAGGAAGCCCGCGAAGTCGAGGCGATCGTCGAGCGCCTGATTCCCGCCGACGACCTCAGCGTCAGTGGCAAGGACGCCGGCTGCGCGGTGTTCATCGACCGTCAGCTGGCCGGCGAGTACGGCACCTTCGCCCGCCTCTACCGCGAAGGCCCCTTCACGCCGGGCACGCCGGCGCAGGCGGACCAGTCGCCGCTGGTGCCGCAGGAGCGTTACCGCATCGGCCTCGCCGCCCTCGGCAAGTACTGCCAGGCGCAGTTCCAGAAGCCGTTCAGCGGCCTCGAGGGCGAGCAGCGCGACAAGGTGCTGACCGATCTGGAGAAAGGCGCGATCACCCTCGAGGGCATCGACGCCCAGTTCTTCTTCCAGCAGGTGCTGGGCAACACCATGGAAGGCTTCTTCGCCGACCCGATCTACGGCGGCAACCGCGACATGGTGAGCTGGAAAATGATCGGTTTCCCCGGTGCGCGTTATGACTACCGCGACTACATCGCGCTGCATAACCAGAAGCTCGACCTGGTACCGCTCTCCATCATCGGCAGCTCCGCCTGGAACAAGAAGGGTTAATCGACATGGCTACACCTAAGAAACTTCCCGCCACCGACGTGGTGGTCGTGGGCCTCGGCTGGGCGGGCTCGATCATCGCCAAGGAACTCGCCGACGAAGGCCTGAACGTGATGGGCTTCGAGCGCGGCCCGTGGCGCGACACCGCCGTGGACTTCAACCTGGCGTCCGCCACCGACGAGTTGCGCTACAACCGCCGCCAGGAACTGATGCTGCGGACCAAGCAGAACACCTGCACGATGCGCAACACGCCGGCCGAGACCGCCCTGCCGATGCGCGACTGGGGTTCCTTCCACCCCGGCAACGGCACCGGGGGCGCCGGCAACCACTGGGCCGGCATCACCTTTCGCTTCCAGCCCACTGAATTCCGCCTCGCCAGCTACCTGCAGGAACGCTATGGCAAGGAAGTACCCGCCGAGCTGACCCTGCAGGACTGGGGCACCACCTGGGAGGAAATGGAACCGCACTACGACGCCTTCGAGCGCCTGGCAGGGGTTTCCGGCAAGGCCGGCAACCTCAACGGCACCGTCGTCGAGGGCGGCAACCCGTTCGAGGGCGCCCGCTCCCGGGAATACCCGAACCCGCCGACCGCTCAGACCTACGCCCCGACGCTGTTCGCCGAAGCCGCGCGCAACCTGGGCTACAAGCCGTTCCCGGTGCCCTCGGCGCTGGCCTCGCAGGCCTACACCAACCAGTACGGCGTGACCATGGGGCCGTGCACCTTCTGCGGTTTCTGCACCAACTACGGCTGCGCCAACTATTCCAAGGCCAGCGCCATCGTCAACGTGCTGCCAGCGCTGATCCGCAAGCCCAACTTCACCGCCAAGACCAATGCCGAAGTGCTGAAGGTCACGCTGGACAGCACCGGCAAGAAAGCCACCGGGATCATCTACGTCGATGCCAACGGCGATCAGTTCGAGCAGCCGGCGGAGATCGTCGTGGTCGCCGCGTTCATCTTCGAGAACGTGCGTCTGATGCTGCTTTCCGGCGTCGGCCAGCCCTACGACCCGGTCACCAACACCGGCACCACCGGGCGCAACTACGCCTACCAGACGGCCAACAGCGTGCGCATGTTCTTCGATGACAAGAACTTCAATCCCTTCATCGGCGGCGGCGCCATCGGCATGGGCATCGACGAGTTCAACAACGACAACTTCGACCACGCGGGCCTTGGCTTCGTCGGCGGCGGCAGCACCCGGGTGACGCCGATCGGCGCCGCGCCGATCGACTCGCGCCCGGTGCCGCCGGGCACCCCGGCCTGGGGTTCGCAGTGGAAGAAGGCGACCGTGGAGAACTACGCCAGCTCGATGTCCATCGGTTGCGAGGCGAGCAGCTACAGCAAACGCACCAACTACCTGTCGCTGGACCCGAACTACACCGACCCGCACGGTCGCCCGCTGCTGCGCATCACCTTCGACTTCCCGGAGAACGACCTGCGCATGGCCGAGTACTGCACCAACAAGGTCGCCGAGATCGCCAAGAGCATGAACCCCCGGGCGTTTTTCCCCTCGCCGCGCAAGGGGCCGTGGGCGAACACCTCGTACCAGTCCTCGCACATCGTCGGCGGTTTCATCATGGGCGCCGATCCGAAGAACAGCTCGGTGAACAAACACCTGCAGGTCTGGGGCGTGCCGAACCTGTTCGTGGTCGGCTCCTCGGCCTTCCCGCAGAACCCCGGCTACAACCCGACGGGCACCGTGGGCGCCCTGGCCTTCAAGGCCGCGGATGCGATCCGCAGGCTCTATCTCAAGCGTCCGGGGGAGATGATCAGCGTATGAAAACCACACTCTCCCTGTGCGCCGGCCTGCTCGCCCTGAGCCTCGGCACGGCCAACGCGGCCAGCGGCGGCGACTCCTACAACCTGGTGCAGAAAGGCCGCTACCTGGCGACCCTCGGCGACTGCACGGCGTGCCACACGCAGCCGGGCAAGCCGTTGTTCGCCGGTGGCGTGAGCATCGACACCCCGTTCGGCAAGCTGGTCGGCGCCAACATCACCCCCGACCCGGAGACCGGCATCGGTGGCTGGAGCTTCGAGGACTTCCAGAACGTCATGTCCAAGGGCCACGCGCCGGGCGACAAGCGCCTCTACGGAGCGATGCCGTACACCGCCTACACCAAGGTCAGCCGCGAGGACAACCAGGCCATCTGGGCCTACCTGCAGACCGTCCAGCCGGTGCACAACCCGGTGGAAACCAACCTGCTGCCGTTCCCGTTCAACCTGCGCAGCAGCCTGATCGCCTGGAACCTGCTCAACTTCGAGGAAGGCGAATTCAAGCCCGACGCGAAGAAATCCGAGCAATGGAACCGCGGCGCCTACCTCGTCCAGGGGCTCGGCCACTGCGGCACCTGCCACACGCCGAAAAGCCTGACCGGGGGCGACAAGAACGACGCCTTCCTCGCCGGCGCCGATCTGCAGGGCTGGGTCGCGCCGAACATCACCGCCGATCCGCACGCCGGCATCGGCGCATGGAGCGTCGAGGAAATCGTCCAGTACCTGAAGACCGGCGCCAACCGTTTCGACATCGCCTCCGGGCCGATGGCCGAAGCCGTGGAGCACTCCACCCAGCACTGGAAGGACGAGGACCTGATGGCGGTGGCGGTCTACCTCAAGGACGACCCGCGGACCGACTGGCCGAAGCCCGTCGAACCGCTGGCCGCGGACAGCCCGGCGATGGTCGCCGGCAAGGCGATCTACGCCGACCGCTGCTCGGCCTGCCACGTCGGTTCCGGCGAAGGGATCGCGCACTTGTTCCCGAAACTCGCCAAGGCCCCGCTGGTGAACGCCGCCGATACCGCCTCGCTGATCCGCGTGGTGCTGGCCGGCAGCCGCGCCGGTGGCACCGAGGCGGCGCCCACCGCGCCGGCGATGCCGTCGTTCGCCTGGAACCTCAGCGACGAGAACATCGCCGACGTGCTGACCTACGTGCGCAACAGCTGGGGCAACTCCGCCTCGCCGGTTTCCAGCGCCGAGGTGACCGACCTGCGGGACAGCCTGAACGAGCGCTGAGCCGCGCGACGCTCCATCCGCCACGCACTTCGCTGGCGTAACGAAAAGGCCACCTGCTCGGGTGGCCGTTTTCTTTCCTTGACCCGAAACCCACCTACCCTTTGCCTGACAGCCGTGGACGGCCCGGACAAAAAATCCTCCCGACGGAGGTGCGGTCCGCAGTCCGAACGGTCACACTCTGCAACATGTTCAGCCACTGAGAGCCGCAATGCAGGAACCCGTCGAAGTCGCCGTCAGCCCCATCCCCCGTCTTGGTTGGCTCGACCGCCTGAGTCTCTACCGCCAGCCCATCGGCCTCGCCCTCACCCTGATCCTGTTCGCGCTCGGCCTGCTGGCGTGCTGGCACCTGCTGCACGAACTCGATCCGGACGGCCTGCGCGCCGCGCTCTTCGACGTACCCCAGGCCAGCATCTATGGCGCCCTCGCGGCCACGGCGCTTAGCTTCGTCGCGCTGCTCGGCTATGAATGGTCGGCGATGCACTACGCCGGAGTGAAGCTGCCGGCCTCGCGGCTGACCCTGGGCAGCTTCTGCGCCTTCTCCATCGGCAACGCGGTGGGCTTCTCGCTGCTCTCCGGCGGCTCGGTGCGCTACCGGCTGTATGCCCGCGAAGGGCTGAGCGCCGGCGACATCGCCCGGATCAGCCTGTTCGCCAGCCTCTCGCTGGGCTGCGCCCTGCCGCCGCTGTCCGCACTCGCCGCCTTGAGCGACCTGCCAGCCGCCGCCCAGGCGCTGAAACTTCCGGCGCCGCTGGTGGGCGCGCTGGCCGTGGCCATCCTGCTGGGCTGCGCCGCGCTGGTGCTGTTCCTCTCGCGCCGCCGCCTGCCGCAAGGCGGCGTGCCCGGCAGCGTCGAGGTACAGGTGTCGCGCTGGCAACTGCGCCTGCCTGGGGCGAAGCTGTCGCTGCTGCAACTGCTCATCACCCTGGTCGACGTCAGCGCCGCCGCTACCGTGCTCTATCTGCTGCTGCCCGAGGCGCCGCCGTTCGGCAGCTTCCTGCTGGTCTATCTGCTGGCGCTGGCGGCCGGCGTGCTCAGCCACGTTCCCGGCGGCATCGGCGTGTTCGAGGCGGTGCTGCTGGCCGCCTTCGCCGGTCAACTGGGTGCCGCGCCGCTGGCCGCCGCGCTGGTGATCTACCGGCTGATCTACGTCGGCCTGCCGCTGGCGCTCGGCTGCCTGCTGTTGCTCGCCGACGAAGCCCGGCGCTTCCTCGGCGCCGGTCGCGAAGCCCTGCGCCTGGCCTCGACGCTGGCGGCACCGGTGCTCTCGCTGCTGGTGTTCTTCGCCGGCGTGGTGCTGCTGTTTTCCGGCGCGACCCCGGCCATCGACGAGCGCCTGGACACCCTGCGCTTCCTCATCCCGCATCGGCTGATCGACATCTCCCACCTCGCCGCCAGCCTGGTCGGCGTGCTCTGCCTGCTGCTCGCCCAGGGCCTGCGCCAGCGCCTTTCGGCCGCCTGGGCGCTGACCCTCGCCCTGCTGGTGGTCGGTGCCGGGCTGTCGCTGCTCAAGGGCGTGGACTGGGAAGAGGCGATGCTGCTGTCGATCACCGCCGCGCTGCTGGCGGTTTTCCGCAAGGCCTTCTACCGTCCCAGCCGGCTGCTGGAGATGCCGCTCTCGTCGGTCAACCTGGTGGCCGCGGCGTGCGTGCTTGCGGCCTCGACCTGGCTGATGTTCTTCGTCTATCAGAACGTACCCTACGACCATGAGCTGTGGTGGCAATTCGCGGTGGACGCCAACACCCCGCGCTCGCTGCGGGCGACGCTGGGCAGCTTCCTGCTGCTGGCGATCCTCGGCCTGGTCTGGCTGCTGCGCCCGCAGCCGCCGGAAATCCTCGAACCCGACGAGGCCGAACTGCAACGCGCGCTGGCCATCATCAAGGCCTCCGACCAGCCGGACGGCGGCCTGGTGCTCACCGGCGACAAGGCGATCCTCTTCCACCCCAACGGCGACGCCTTCCTAATGTACGCGCGACGCGGCCGCAGCCTGGTGGCGCTGTTCGACCCGATCGGCCCGGCCGCCGAACGCGGCGAACTGATCTGGCAGTTCCGCGACCTCTGCGACCACTACCGCGCCCGCCCCGTGTTCTACCAGGTGCGCGCCGAGAACCTGCCGTACTACATGGACATCGGCCTGAGCGCGATCAAGCTCGGCGAGGAAGCCAGCGTCGACCTGGCCACCTTCGACCTCGACAGCAAGGGCAAGAAAGACCTGCGCTACACCTGGAACCGCGGCCAGCGCGACGGTCTCAGCCTGGTAATCCATGCGCCCGGCGAGGCGCCGATGGAGCACCTGGCGGCGATTTCCGAAGCCTGGATGCAGGGCAAGCAGGCGCGCGAAAAGGGCTTCTCCCTCGGCCGTTTCGACACCGACTACCTGCGCCACTTCCGCATCGCCGTGGTGCTCGACAAGGACCAGCCGGTGGCCTTCGCCAGCCTGCTGGAGACCGACCAGAAGGAAGTCGCCAGCCTCGACCTGATGCGCGTGCATCCGAAGGCGCCGAAGCTGACCATGGAGTTCCTCATGCTCGGCCTGATCCTGCGCTTCAAGGAAGCCGGGTATGCGCACTTCAGCCTCGGCATGGTGCCGCTGGCCGGGTTGCAGGTGCGCCGTGGCGCGCCGCTGGCCCAGCGCCTGGGCTCGCTGGTGTTCCAGCGCGGCGAGCAGTTCTACAACTTCCAGGGCCTGCGCCGCTTCAAGGACAAGTTCGACCCCGAATGGGAACCGCGCTACATGGCCGTTCCCGCGGGACTCAACCCACTACTGGCCCTGGCCGATACCGCCGCGCTGATCGCCGGCGGCCTGACTGGATTGGTGAAACGCTGATGGCCTTACCGTTCTCCCGTCGCAAGACGCTGACAACCCTCCTCGTACTGGCGTGCCTGCTGCTGGGCGTCGCCTGGTGGTTCCTCAAGCCGCCGCCGAGGGCGCAACTCGAACACCCGACGCTGGCCGACGGCAGCGCGGTGACGCTGGCCGTGCCACCGGGCAAGATCGCTGCGCGCGTGGTCGCCGCCGTACCCGAGGGCCAGGGGCTGAGCGATGCGCAACTGCTGAATCTGGCCGAGCGCGGCGCGCTGCTGGTGCAGTACGTTCTCCAGCCCGGCAGTTGCGAACAGCAACGCCAGCACATGAATGACGCCGCGGCGCAGCTGAAACAGGCGCCGACGCTGGTCGCCGGTATCGGCCCGGGCGGCGTGCTCGCCTGGCGCTGGCTGGCGGCCCAGGGCAGCGACCAGGCGCGCGCGCTGTCGGTGGGTTTCTCGCTGTCGACGCCGGATTGCCCCGACGTGCTGCCGCAACGGGCAGAACACGGCCAGTGGACCATCGCCTGGAACGACAATCCGGACGATCCCAGCGCGCGCTTCGCCCGTGCGCTGGACAACGCCCATACGCAGATCGCCGACTACGACACGCCGCTGCCGCAACTGCTCGACCAGCAGTTGCAGAGCCTGCTCGCCGGCCAGGGCGAGGCCATGCCGGTGGTCGACGTGCCCGCCAAGGACCCGGTCGACACGCTGAGCCTGTTCTATTCCGGCGACGGCGGCTGGCGCGACCTAGACCGCGATGTCGCCGAGCAGATGGCGCAGCACAACTACCCGGTGATCGGCGTCGACACGCTGCGCTACTACTGGCAGCACAAGACCCCGGAACGCTCGGCCAGCGACCTCGCCGCGCTGATGAAGCACTACCAGGAAACCCGCGGCGTGAAGCACTTCGCGCTGATCGGCTACTCGTTCGGCGCCAACGTGCTGCCGGCGATCTACAACCGCCTGCCGGCCGCGACCCAGGACACGGTGAGCTCACTGATCCTGCTGGCGCCCGAACGCAGCGTCGGTTTCGAGATCGAGGTGGAGGGCTGGCTGGGCAAGGTCAATCAGGAAGCACCGATAGGTCCTGAGCTGAGCAAGCTGCCGGCGGCGAAGGTGCTGTGCGTCTACGGCGTCGAAGAGAAGACGGAAACCGGCTGCACGCTGAGTGAGCTGAGCGGCCAGCCGCTGGAACTGCCAGGCGGCCATCATTACGACGAGGATTACCCGGCGCTGGCGACGCGCCTGCTCGATGCGATAAAGGCCCGGACCACGCCGTAAGCGTGGCTCCGGCGGGACTCGCGCCTTTTCCAAACCCCGGAAAACACAAAACCCGCCGAAGCGGGTTGTGTGGTACCGACTCGAAATCCCTGTCGAGGCGCCGTCCTGGCTCGGTGGTTCATCCTGCGGTTCGTGCGATCCGTCGCGCCATCCGTGGAACAGAGATTACGGCGCGCACGCGCACGCCGGTATAGCCAAGCCGCGACAGCGCGTGTAGGCATTTGGCTACTCGGCGCCCCATCGGCGGCGCCCCGGTAACGCGGTCGGATTCAGCGCTTCAGCAGGCTCTCCACGCGATCCGCACCCGCATTGATTTCATCGGCTTCCTGTTCCTTGGTCTTGATGGTGGTCGGCGTGATCACCTTGTCGACGGTTTCGGTCGCTTCGTTATCGCGGGTGATGTCCTTCCTCACCACATCCACCGGGTTGCCGGCCTGATCCTGCTTGGGCAGGTTGGGCGGCGTGCGATCGATGGAGGATTGGCTGGGGCGATCGGTCTGGCTCATCTTCATGTCCTTCTCACTGCATGTGAGGTTTCGAGCGCCCCGCCTGGCAAGTAGTTCGATGAAACGGCCGTCCGGTCAGCTTACGTCCCATTGCCGGGCATGCCGCCCTTGCAGCCGGCCCTGGAGCAGTCCGATCCCGCGGTCCACCTGCTGAAGGTCGGCATGGGCCTGCGCGGAACCATTGCGCGATTTGCAAGGTCGTTTCGGACCATTCGTGCATTCTGCTAGCAGCTTATCGCCATCATTTAATGTAAGTCATTGATTTATAATAGGCACAAAGTTGGCACGCATGCTGCGATAACAAAGCGGAATTGAACTGCTTTGGATAACTAAAAAATGAACGATCTGCTCAATGCCGTAACTGCCGCTTTCCCCGACTACGAAGTCACCGCCGTTGCCCGTCCTGACCGTGGCTGCCTGGTGACCCTCAAGAACTACGATGGCAGCCTGGTCAAGCGTGCCGCCTGCGCCGCCCAGGTATCCGACGAATTCCAGCGCGAGCGCTTCGTCAATACGATGAAACGCGACGTGGCGCTGCATTTCGGCGAACTGCCGCAGGTGGAAACCCTCAGCCGTCTGCGTCGCTCGGGGCTGCCGGCCTACAGCCACGTCTGAGCCGTCGCTGAAAAGAAAAGAACCGCCTCTCGGGGCGGTTTTTCTTTATAAGTCCTTAGCCCCGTCGCCACGAGTCCGCAGCATGCCTCCGTCCCGCCGCAAGCCCGCCCCTGTCCGTGCGTCCACCGACTCCGGTTTCGTCCGCGTGCGCGGTGCCCGCGAGCACAACCTGAAGAACGTCGATGTCGATATCCCCCGCGATTCGCTGGTGGTGTTCACCGGCGTCTCCGGCTCCGGCAAGTCCTCGCTGGCGTTCGGTACGCTGTACGCGGAGGCGCAGCGGCGCTACTTCGAGTCGGTGGCACCCTATGCCCGGCGGCTGATCGACCAGGTCGGCGTGCCCGATGTCGATGCCATCGAGGGCCTGCCGCCGGCCGTGGCGCTGCAGCAACAGCGCGGCACCCCGAGCACGCGCTCCTCGGTCGGCAGTGTCACCAGCCTGTCGAGCCTGGTACGCATGCTCTACTCGCGGGCCGGCGACTACCCGCCGGAGCAGCCGATGCTCTACGCCGAGGATTTCTCGCCGAATACCCCGCAGGGCGCCTGCCCGCAATGTCATGGCCTGGGCCGCGTCTACGAAGTCACCGAGCGATCCATGGTGCCGGACGATTCGCTGAGCATCCGCCAGCGCGCCGTGGCGTCCTGGCCCACCGCATGGCAGGGGCAGAACCTACGCGACATCCTGGTCACGCTCGGCTATGACGTGGACATTCCCTGGCGCGACCTGCCGCGCCAGCAGCGCGAGTGGATTCTCTTCACCGACGAGCAGCCGACGGTGCCGGTGTACGCCGGACTGAGCCCCGAGGAGACGCGCCAGGCGCTGAAACGCAAGCTGGAGCCGAGCTACCAGGGCACCTTCACCGGGGCGCGGCGCTACGTGCTGCACACCTTCACCCACTCGCAAAGCGCACTGATGAAGAAGCGTGTTTCGCAGTTCATGGTCGGCAGCCCATGCCCACTGTGCGACGGCAAGCGGCTGAAACGCGAGGCGCTTTCGGTGACCTTCGCCGGTCACGACATCGGCACCCTCTCGCAGATGCCGCTGCTCGAACTGGCCGAGCTGTTACGCCGGGTCGCCGAGGACACCTCCGCCGACGACCCGGCACCGACGCCGCGCGGCCAGCCCACGGCGAAGGCCGCGCGGGAGCAGCGCATCGCGGCCGGCGGCTCCGCGCATGCCAGTGCGCCGGACGTGCGGCGCACCGCCAACCGCTCGCCGGAAAAGCGCCTGGCCGCCCAACGCATCGCCGCGGACCTGCTGGTCCGGGTGAAAACCCTCACCGACCTCGGCCTCGGCTACCTCGCGCTGGAACGCAGCACGCCGACCCTGTCTTCCGGCGAACTGCAGCGCCTGCGCCTGGCCACCCAGCTGACCTCGCAGCTGTTCGGGGTGATCTACGTGCTCGACGAACCCTCCGCCGGCCTGCACCCGGCCGATGGCGAAGCGCTGTTCGACGCCCTGCAACAGTTGAAGGAGGCCGGCAACTCGCTGTTCGTAGTCGAGCACGACCTGGAAACCATGCGCCGCGCCGACTGGCTGGTGGACGTCGGCCCGGCGGCGGGCGAACACGGCGGCCAGATCCTCTACAGCGGCCCGCCGGACGGGCTCGCCGACGTCGAAGCGTCGCAGACCCGGCAGTACCTGTTCGACAGCCGGACGAAGATCGAGCGGACGCCGCGCCAGGCATCGGACTGGCTGCGCCTGGAAGGCGTCACCCGCAACAACCTGCGCGGGCTGGACGTGAGCTTCCCGCTCGGTTGCCTGTGCGCGGTCACTGGGGTGTCCGGCTCGGGCAAATCCAGCCTGGTCAGCCAGGCGCTGCTGGAACTGGTGGGCGCCCAGTTGGGCCATGCCGTCTCCGCCGCCGACGGCGAGGAACCGAGCCTGGAGGACGCCGTGCTGCCGGCGACCGAGGGGCGCGTGGTCGACGGCATGCAACGCATCCGCCGGCTGGTCCAGGTGGACCAGAAGCCGATCGGCCGCACGCCGCGCTCCAACCTCGCCACCTACACCGGGCTGTTCGATGGGGTGCGCAAGCTGTTCGCCGCCACGCCGCAGGCCAGGCGCCGTCGCTACGATGCCGGGCAGTTCTCCTTCAACGTCGCAAAGGGCCGCTGCGCCACCTGCGAGGGCGAGGGCTTCGTCAGTGTCGAGTTGCTGTTCATGCCGAGCGTCTATGCGCCCTGCCCGGCTTGCCAGGGCGCGCGCTACAACCCGCAGACGCTGGAAGTCACCTGGCGGGAGAAGAACATCGCCGAGGTGCTGCAACTCACCGTGGACGCCGCCTGCGACTTCTTCGCCGAGGAAGCCGCCGTCCTGCGCCCGCTGCGGCTACTGCGCGACATCGGCCTGGGCTACCTGCGCCTAGGCCAGCCCGCCACCGAGCTCTCGGGCGGCGAAGCGCAGCGCATCAAGCTGGCGTCGGAACTGCAACGCAGCCAGCGCGGCGCCACCCTGTACGTGCTGGATGAACCCACCACCGGCCTGCATCCGCTGGACATCGACCGGCTGATGGCCAAGCTCGGCGAGCTGGTGGATGACGGCAACACGGTGGTGCTGGTCGAGCACAACATGCATGTGGTGGCGCAGGCGGACTGGGTGGTCGATATCGGCCCCGGCGCTGCCGACGCCGGCGGCCAGGTGGTTGCCTGCGGGGCGCCGCACGAGGTGGTGCGCAGCACGGCCAGCAGCACCGCGCCCTACCTGCGCGCGCAGCTGCAGCGCTGAGCGGCGCGGGGCCTCAGGGCGTGACCGCCAGCGCCCGTTTGTGCGCGCTGTTGTCGTAGGTGCGCAGGATGATCCGGCTGGCCTCCTCGCTCACCGGCTTGCCCTCGAGGAAATCGTCGATCTCCTCGTAGCGCACGCCGAGCGCGGTTTCGTCGGCGTGGCCGGGGCGCAGGCTTTCCAGGTCGGCGGTCGGGACCTTCTCGGTCAGCGCCTCGGGAGCCCCGAGCCAGCGGCCGACGGCACGCACGCGGCGCTTGTTCAGCCCGTACAGCGGCGCCACATCGCAGGCGCCGTCGCCGTGCTTGGTGAAGAACCCCATCAGCGCTTCCGCCGCGTGGTCGGTGCCGATCACCAGGCCGTCGCGCGCGCCGGCGATGGCGTACTGGGCGATCATCCGCTGGCGCGCCTTGATGTTGCCGAGGACGAAATCCTCGTGCGCCGCATCGCGAAACGCCAGTCCGGCGTCCTTGGTCGCCTGCAGCAGCGCGTCGCTGGCCGGGCCGATGTCGACCCGCAGCAGCTCGTCGGGCTGGATGAAGTCCAGTGCCGCACGCGCGTCCGCCTCGTCGTGCTGCTCGACGTAGGGCAGACGCGCGGCAATGAAGGTGGCGGGCTCGCCCTCCTCGCGCAGTTGCTGCACGGCGAGCTGGGCCAGGCGCCCGGCCACGCTGGAGTCGACACCGCCGCTGATACCCAGCACCAGCACATGCCGGCGGCTGTTGCGCATCTGCGCGACGAGGAAGTCGATGCGCCGCCGCGCTTCGCTCGCCGCGTCGAATTCCGGGCTCACCTGCAGGTCACGGATGATGCGTTGCTGACGGCTGGAAAGGTCGTTGCTCATAGGCTGTATTCCATGCTGAAAGGAGAAGTGATTCAACGGCGGGCGAGGCTGGCATGCAGGCGCGGGATCTCAGCCAGCGCGAAACTGGATGCCGCGTCCAGCACGGCCATCCGGTCGCCCGGGAAATGCTCGGTGCGGGAAAACAGGCGCAGTTCCTCCTGCCCACTGAATGCCCAGGCGAAGCACACGGTGCCCGGCGCGATCCCATCGAGGCCATCCGGCCCGGCGACGCCGGTGGTGGCGACCACGACATTGGCCGGGCTGTCGCGCAGCGCACCGGCGGCCATCTCGCGGGCGACCTGCTCGCTGGTCAGGCCGAAGCGGTCGATGGTGGCCTGCTGCACCGCGAGCAGGCGCTTCTTCGCATCCGGCGAGTAGACCACGTAGCCGGCGTCCAGATAGCGCCCGCTGCCAGGGCAGGAGGCCAACAGGGTGATGATGTTGCCCGCGGTACAGGACTCGGCTGTCGCCAGCAGCAGGTGGTGCTCCTTGAAATACTCGACGATGGCTTCGATCCGCATGACTTCCTACGCTCGTGGTTGCCTGAACGGTAGACAGGCCACGATCGGCAACGCTCCCCCACGCGGCCGGTTGCCGGACGACAGGCCGATGAATGAACGCTCGTCGCCAGGCGCGCTCAAAAGCGGGTCAGCCAGGAAGATCGCCATGCCGCGCAACGAAACCCTCTGGTCCCAGAGCCTCACCCGGTTCCGCGACGCGGTCGCCGCGCCATCGCCCACACCCAGTTGCGGCGCCGCCGCGGTGGTCAGCGCCAACCTCGGCCTGGCGCTGGTGCTGATGGCCTTGCGCACCTCCCAGGCGAAACAGCCGCAATCCGCGCGCGGCGCGCTGATCGCCCAGGTGGAAACCCTGCTTCACGCCCTCGCCGACTATGCCGATGCCGATGTGGTGGCCTTCGCCGACTATATGGAAGCGCTGCGCCACGACGACACCCAGGCGCCCAACCGGCAGCGTGCCGCGCGCAAGACCTCGGCGGTCTCGCTCGACGCCGCACGTTGCTGCGCCCAGGCCCTGGCACTCGCGAGCGAGGCGCGGCCGCAAACCGCCGATGCCCTGGTCAGCGATATCGAGGCCGGCGCCCTGCTCCTGCACGCCGGGCTCAGCGCGCTGCTGATCAACCTCGACGTGGACCTGCGCGAACTCGTTGACGAGAGCGAACGCCAGCGCCTGCACGCGGCGCGCCGGCAGGTTCAGGACGAAGCGGACCGGCACCTCGGGCAGATCCGCGCGGCCAGCCATTAGCGACCAATCGGCGGGAACCGACGCCGAGGCTATCCAAGACCCGGACGTGCCGCTAGAATTGCGCACTTTTTGATCAAGGGCGCCTCCCGGAGCGCTCCTCGAGGTTAGCCGCCATGTCCACCGCCACCGCCCCCAAAGTGGGTTTCGTCAGTCTCGGATGCCCGAAAGCCACGGTCGATTCCGAGCGCATCCTCACGCAGCTGCGCATGGAGGGCTACGAAGTCGTGCCCACCTATCAGGATGCCGACGTGGTGGTGGTCAACACCTGCGGCTTCATCGACAGCGCCAAGGCCGAGTCGCTGGACGCCATCGGCGAAGCGCTGGCCGAGAACGGCCGGGTGATCGTCACCGGCTGCATGGGCGTGTCGGAAAGCGCGATCCGCGACGTACACCCCAGCGTGCTCGCCGTCACCGGCCCGCAGCAGTACGAGCAGGTGGTCAACGCCGTGCACGAGGTGGTGCCGCCGAACATCGAGCACAACCCGCTGATCGACCTGGTGCCGCCGCAAGGCATCAAGCTCACCCCGCGCCACTACGCCTACCTGAAGATTTCCGAGGGCTGCAACCACAGCTGCAGCTTCTGCATCATCCCCAGCATGCGCGGCAAACTGGTCAGCCGCCCGGTGGGCGACGTGCTCAGCGAGGCCCAGCGCCTGGTCAAGGCCGGCGTGAAGGAGCTGCTGGTGATCTCCCAGGACACCAGCGCCTACGGCGTCGACCTCAAGTACAAGACCGACTTCTGGGACGGCCGCCCGGTCAAGACACGCATGCTCGAACTCTGCGAGACGCTGTCGAGCATGGGCGTGTGGGTGCGCCTGCACTACGTCTACCCGTACCCCAACGTCGACGACGTCATCCCGTTGATGGCTGCCGGCAAGCTGCTGCCCTACCTCGACATCCCCTTCCAGCACGCCAGTCCGAAAGTGCTCAAGGCGATGAAGCGCCCGGCTTTCGAGGACCGCACGCTGGCGCGCATCAAGCAGTGGCGCGAGATCTGCCCGCAGCTGACCATCCGCTCCACCTTCATCGTCGGTTTCCCCGGCGAGACCGAAGAAGACTTCCAGTACCTGCTGGACTGGCTCACCGAAGCCCAGCTCGACCGCGTCGGCTGCTTCCAGTACTCCCCGGTGGACGGCGCGCCGGCCAACGACATGAACCTGGAAATCGTCCCCGACGACGTCAAGCAGGACCGCTGGGACCGCTTCATGGCGCACCAGCAGGCCATCAGCACTGCCCGCCTGCAACGCAAGATCGGCCTGGAAATGGACGTGCTGATCGATGAAGTCGACCACGAAGGCGCCGTCGGCCGCTCCTGGGCCGATGCCCCGGAAATCGACGGCAGCGTGTTCATCGAAACCACCGCCGTCCAACCCGGCGACAAAGTCCGCGTGCGCATCGTCGATGCCGACGAGTACGACATGTGGGCCGAGCTGGTTTGATCTCCTGATCGAGAGCTCCCTACTGCTCCCCCCTCCCATTCATGGGAGAGGGGCTGGGGAAGAGGGCCGAAAACGCCACGAAATGACCAGCCGTAGGGTGCGCCATGCGCACCGCGCGCACGAGGCGAGCGCTTTGGCTCATGGCCGATCCAGCGGACTAAGCACCGCAAGGCCGCCGCGATTGAGCACATGCGTATAGATCATCGTGGTTTTCACATCCGCGTGACCCAGTAGCTCCTGAACCGTGCGGATGTCCTGGCCGCTTTCCAGCAAATGCGTGGCGAACGAATGGCGTAGCCTGTGCGGAGTCGCCAGCTTCGCGATGCCTGTCGCGCGCACCGCCACTTGAACGCACGCTGCAAGCGCTTCTCATCGACATGATGACGCCGCCGCTTGCCACTGCGAGGGTCGGTCGACAACCCCTGCGCCGGAAACACGTACTGCCACGCCCACTCCCACGGTGCCTTGGGATACTTGCGCTCCAACGCCTGCGGCAGGTACACATCACCGCGCCCGGCCAGCAACTCCGCGTTGTGCACGGCCTTCACCGAGAGCAGGTGTTTACGCAACGGCTCACGCAGCCGTTGCGGCAACACCGTGACGCGGTCCTTCATGCCCTTGCCGTCACGCACCACGATCTGCTGCGCCGCAAAATCCACATCCTTTACCCGTAAACGCATCACCTCCATCAAACGCATACCCGAGCCATACAGGAGGCTGGCGATCAGCCACAGTTCACCCTCAAGCTGCGCCAGCACCGCCTTCACTTCCTCGACACTCAATACCACCGGCAACCGCACTGGCTTCTTGGCCCGCACGACCTCGCCCAGCCAGGGCAGCTCCAGTTTGAGCACTTGTTTATAGAGAAACAGCAACGCAGCCAGTGCCTGATTCTGCGTGGAGGCCGACACATCCCGACGCACCGCCAGATCAGACAGGAACGCCTCCACCTCCGCCGCGCCCATCTCCGCAGGGTGCCTATAGGCGTGGAATCGAGTAAACCGACGAACCCACTCGCAATAGACTCGCTCAGTGCGAATCGAGTAATGTTTCAAACGAATCTGCTCGCGAACTTGATCGAGCAACCGGGGCTTTCCGTCCATGGCGCATAACTCCTATATACGGTCATCCAGACCGCTGCACTTCCCAGCCTAGACAGCGACCGCGAAGAGGACAAGGAATGTTATCCACCACAGGCCGCCAAAGCGTTATCACACCGTTTGGTGTCTATTTATAGTTAGGTTCCATGATGAATTGGCGTCCGCTCACAACCTGTGGAAAAGACTCATTTGGGAGAGGCGTAGTATTTCGCTTTCCGGCAAAACAACCATTCGAAAAAGTCGTCGACTTCATGATTATTGAAGATCATGACTCGCCAGCTTTTTATAAAATCATATGTTCTTCTGGCTATCACGCAGGTCAAACGGAGCTAGTATTTCCAGCAGAAGCAAAGCATGAGCCCAGCGGAATATCAGTAGACTGGCTAAAGAAAAACTGGTCGCTTTGGGTTTACCCAGAATGCGAGCTTGCAAACGTCAATTACGTTGAGTGCTATCCTTCCGGGCATTGCGTAGAAACCTAACTAGTGGTTTAAATCGCTCGCTCCGCTCGCTGGGACCGGCTAAAGCCGGCCCCTTAACCAAACGTTAGGCGGCAGTATATTTTTAGGCTCGGTACAAACATGGAAGTTGGGTTAGTTGCAGCACATTCCGTATTCAAATCGCTGCGACTGCACGGGCGGGAAAAATGCCGTGATCGTCGTGCAGGCTATCGCCCGGTTGCTGCCTTGGCTGTCGCTCAAGCGCAATGCACAAGTGTTCGCCTGCCGCTCAATACGCGCTTGAATCTCCGCAGGGGCTCGATCATCGTGCCTCAACTACCAACGAGTCGGCCCAGGCATCTCAGCCTAACAACTGGTTCAAGGCCGCTCGCTTCGCTCGCTGGGACTGCGTTCCGCAGCCCCTTAACCAAACGTTAGGCATAAAACATGAGTTTCGACGCAATCCTCATAAAACCGAATGACCTATCAATCGAAGATCTTTCTTCAGTTGAAGACGTTATGCAGCTTGGAGATAAGGAATTCGTCGAAGCTGCTATAGGCCTATCTTTTCCAGGCGCAGTAAATGGCCTCTGGAAATCTGAGGAGTTTTCTATAGAGGTTCTAATCAACGGCAACCCTGTAGAGTCAGTGCATATAACCGCACACTTTGGCGATGCATGAGCAGAAGCTAGTGAGGCAAAACTATTAAGCCGCATTACAGTAATTTGCCATGAAATCGGTGCTGTAGCATTTTCTATATCTGACAACTCAAAATTAGCACCGTAGTTTATGCCTAACTAGTGGTTCAAACCGTTCGCTTAGCTCACTGGGACGGGCTAAAGCCCGCCCCTTAACCAAACGTTGGGCCCCATGAACCTAGAAGCCATCGCCGTAGTTCTCAACCGAGATGAAGTACGGTCACGCGTGATGAAAGACGCGGCGTTTTTTGACGCATTCATTGGCGTTGCAATCGGCATGTACTTCTCTACACAAGAGCGATTCACAGAGTTTCATGAGCTTATCGTTGAGCGCCTAACTTTAGAGGAGCGCATCCGCGTACTGGAGAAGCTGCCATACAAAAAGCCGTACAAATCAATTTCCGCATTACCTGTCATCCGCCAAGTTCAACAAGCAAGAAACCTGATTGCTCACGAGTACCACATAGACCACAGGCACAAGAAGTTGCTGCGCGCAAATTGGCTTGAGCTATTTACCAACTACCCTGCGTCCTACAAGAAACCCGTAATGCTGGCTCGTCAAAGGCTGCTCCGTCTTTCGGGCACGAAAGAATTCTTGGAACTCTTAAGCAAATGACTTGTAGCCCAACCCATCATTCCACCAGACCTGCGCGAAAAGCCGCGCAGTCCGGTGAATTTCAACGTTACGCAAAAGGAGGCAACATGGGGCATGGAGGACAGCGAGATCCAAGTGAATACCGCAAAATTACAGCAGAAGTTTTCTATGATATATCACGGAGAAAGAACGGTGTCCGCCCCTGTCCCGGGCAAGGGTTCCCAACGGACATAAAAATCGAGTGCTCTAAAGAGATCCGGGATTATCCCGTAGGAACAAAGGTTCGGTTAGATGTGGTCGAAACAGATAAAGAAGGTAGCCGCCCCTTTCTATACAGCAGTTACAAATGGGAGCACGAGGTCGTTGAGTAGTAAGCATAACAAGTCGCTCAATCGCTCACTTCGTTCGCTGGGACGGCGTTCCGCCGCCCCTTAGCTTAATCGTTAGGCCGCAGGAAAAACATGTCCGGCACACCACCATTTGAAATTCTGCTTCCCGAGGCATTGCTACAAGACGGAGTTCCTGACCTTCGCATTGCTTCAAAGTTCTTGGCGCTACTGGCTGAGTCGGGAAACGAGGTCCAGCACCTTGAGGTGTTCGCGGGGATGCCTTTGGTCAATTCGCCAGTTCCAGCCATCAAGCAATTCCTGGCTGTAGTAAATGGCGCGAGACAACTAGACGCTTTCATTTCTCAAGTCTCGGCAATGCTCTTTCCGGGCCGAGCCGGTTCTAAAGGCTCTCTGTGTTGCGTTGTGGCAGGAGCTTTCACTGAATTCGAGATCACTGAGAGTGGAAAAAATGCAGCGATCAACTGGCAAATTGTCCGCCACACCCGGCCAGCGGCCTAACAATTCATTTAAGCCGAACCCGCTTCGCGGGTCGGCTTAATTCAGGCGTTAGAGCGCAATGATTTCCCGCATCGCCAACTTCGTCGCTGATCTCGAAAGCCTAGGGTTCTTTCTCACACTACTCATTGGCGTCTGCTTACTTGGCTACCTTGGGGTTTCATGGCTTTTTCATTTAGCCAACTCTGGCCAGTATCTTGTCGCACTCTTCGTTGCCGGTTTTCTTTTTGCCTCTGTTGCTATGGCATTGCTGCGCATACCCTTGGCCCAAATTCTTGTTCTCGGTAGCGCAATCGTCTGCGGCACTGCCTTTCTTCTTGGGTATGGCAATGTCCTTCTTCCGTTGCACAATGCGCTCTAACACTGCGGTCAAGGCCGCTCCCTCCGGTCGCTGGACGCTGCGCGATAAAGCGCCGCGCAGCGCCCCTTACCTACAACGTTAGACCTCTCATGTCTTCGAAGAAACTAAATGCATATCGAGGGCCGCTATCCGCCGCAGAGATTGCAGCTGGAATGAACGCCGCCAACGCAAACGCCTACCGTCTTGTGGAAGACGCTCAGGCGCTGCTTGCCGCTGGCCGTTGCCCGAGTGCAGCTTCCCTTGCAGCTCTATCAATCGAAGAGACCGGCAAAGTCTCTATCCTGCGCCAACTCGCAACGGCTACCTCCAAGGAAGAAGTAGCTGCCGCCTGGAAGAGCTATCGATCACATACTCGCAAGAATGCTCAGTGGCTGCTCCCGGACCTTGCAATGAAGGGCGCGCGGAAGCTCGAGGATCTGCGCCCGCTTTTTGAAGAGGATGCTGAGCATCCGTTTATTCTCGATCAAGTCAAACAGCTCGGGTTTTACACAGATTGTCTTGGAAATCGTCATTGGTCTGTTCCGGTCGAGGTGATCGACGAAAAGCTTGCTCGAGGCCTTGTTCAGATCACTAAGCTTTTCGTTCGCAAGCACGAAACCACAGCCGAAGAAATCGAGCTTTGGATACGGCATTAGGTGCTGCGCCAAAGAACGATCTGCTTGCAGCGAAGAAGGCTTTGGTGAGCTGGTATTCCGCTATGCAGGACGCTGGCCTTCATCCATCTGGAATCAACGAAATGGAGCGTTTCATCAATGAAGGCGTGCCATTCCCAGAGGTCTAACATTCCGCTCCAGCCGACCGTCAAAAAGCTGCGCTTTTTGCCGTCGGCTGAGCTAGCACGTTGGGCAACATGAAAAGCGCTATGCCTGAACTACTCGTCAAATCTCCCTGCGAATGCTCAAACATCGAGATCGCTGCTTTCATTGCTTTCGTTCGTGCTGGCGGTGAAGTCTCAATTCAAGGGCTTGTCGAGCGTATTCGTAGTGCAGCGGTGCTGGTATTCGCTCGCGTCGATGGTTTGGTGATTGGTGTTGCAGCGCTGAAGCAACCCCAAGCCAGTTATCGCCGTCGCGTAAGCTCAGAAAGTGGCGCCAAACTGCCCGCCGCTGAGTTTCCCTACGAGCTTGGCTGGGTCTATGTCTCACCGGAATCGCGAGGCAAGGGCATTTCGCTTCTATTGTCACAGGCGGTCATCGCCGCAAGCGACGGTGCTTGCATGTTCGCCACTTCTCGCACGGATAACATTGCGATGCATCGCTCTCTTACCAAGGCAGGCTTCGTCTCTGCCGGCACCCCATTCGTGTCCGGGCGAGGCAAGCATTCGCTTCAAGTGTTCATCCGCCATGCTGCCCAACCCATCATTCCACCGGACCTGTCGCGGCAAGCCGCGCCAGTCCGGTGAATTCAAACGTTATCCACCAAGGAAAGTCATGCGTTCATTCATCTATAAACTGCTACTGGCTGTTGGCTTGTTTAGCAACCAGCAAGCTCAAGCAGCAACATTATTGGATTATGATTCGTTGATTCTCTTAGATGCTGAAGCATTAGCTGAGCAAGGCATTAACGAAGCATATGAGCAGCTTCTCCCTCAGCTGAAGCAATACGTCGAAGCCCCCATAGAAATCGAAGAACAATTTTCTTCTGAAACTGGGAGCTACGCAGTTAAAGCCGGAGGTGAAATATACAAAATCTACGGCCCAGATCTTGAAGGCAATGAGGGTGAGTCGTGGGGTAGAGCCACATACGCTCTTTTTCACATCATAAACAAGCAAATCACAAAAGGTGATGTCCGTCTTTACGCCATAAATAGTGCAAACGACCTTGACGGTCTATCTCTCTCACAATCAGCGGCTGAGCTATCAAGAAATGCTCTAAATAATCGCCAAGATTGGCCATACCTCCCCGAGTTGGCCTCTCCTTGGTATGGCCAGTTTCACTAATTCGTGTTGGTGGCTAACAATGCGCTCAAATCGTTCGCTTCGCTCACTGGGACCGGCTAAAGCCGGCCCCTTAGCTTAATCGTTATATGCTGATCTAAGATATGAAGTACAAAAACATAAAATCAGCAATCCACAATTTCGGGCACAGCTTTGTAAGCTCAATGAACTATGTCGACCATGATTTCGTTGCCGACGAAATTGGGAAGATTCACAACAAAGGCTATGATATTGAAATAAACTGGCTTACAAGGGAGTTCAGGTCCGCTCAGCTTGAGTCAGAGAGAATAAAAAAATCAATTGGTTATTGGGATGACAACCTAAAGAAACATTGTGCATCCCATAGCGTAAATCTGGAAAATCTATGCTCTTTATCGTTTGCCTGGCCGGCAGGTCAAAGTAAATACATGCTTGCCATTGACGACAAAGGCACAGAACACAAAATTTACATCAATGAAGCGCAGTGATACGCATATAACAATTGGTTCAAACCGTTCGCTGCGCTCACTGGGACGGGCTAAAGCCCGCCCCTTAACCAAACGTTAGACGAACGGCGCACGACCACGCATTTCAAACCGAGAGCACACAATGATTCCCTCGTTAATATTTAATCTTAGAACCGCTGCCAGCATGCTGTCGTTCGCCTTGTTGTCTGGATGCGCAACACCTATTAGCCCGGAAGATTTAAAAGCACCACAAGAGATAACCTGTATAGATCTAAAAGAGCCACTTGTGCTCACTGACTACTATGGCCCATTCGACATGCAATGGACTACTAAATTTGAAAAAGGCCCTTATTGGTCTGAAAAAGCAGATTCCAATGGAACTTACTATCGCGCCCCATCGGGCGGCATATCGGTAACAGGTGAAAACGGAGGGGCGTTTCCTGGCCAACCCACAACTTCAGATGGGGGTTTCTATATTCCTAACAATGAAAATGAGCCAGTCAAGCTTTACGCTTACCTCTCCACAGAAGCAGCTCCTGAGAAGCCCTACCCAAACGGTACAGACTGCTCTACTTTGGGATACGTAAGCGACCCATCTACATCAAAAGTTGATATCGTCTCTTTCGCAGTTGGCGGTGCAATCGGCGGTGCAACTGGTGGTTTAATCGCTCGGGGCATTTCTGGCTCTGGAAATATGAGCTATGGACAAGCCGCTAGTACTGGTGCGGCAGGAGGCCTTATTGGAGGGATAATAATTGCCTCCATAATAAACTCCGGCGTTGGCAAAATAGTGCCATTGCAGCCACCAATTAAGAACACGCAATTCCTAGATAAACTCAAGAGTTTCTCACCCAGCAAAACCTTTATACGAGAGGCTGAATCGGCAGCACTGAGCCATCAAAAAAATTGAGAGCTGAATTTCTGAAAATAAATTTCTTTCCGGCATCCGTCTAACAACTGGTTCAAACCACTCGCTTCGCTCACTGGGACGGGCTAAAGCCCGCCCCTTAACCAAGCGTTAGCCGATAAATCAAGTTAACAAGAGTAAATCATGAAGAAATTAACACTTTATACCACCTGCATGCTCTTAATTTCAGGCTGCACAAATAGAGCCTATATCGAGCCAACAGAACCTCATGCTGCCACTCTTGAATTTGTGAACAGGATTGACAATCCGGATTTATTTTATAGCGCATTTACATATAAAGACATAAAGCAGTGCACCAATCGTCAAAATGTGGCATTTATGTCCAAGGAGAAAAATAAAACAGTAAAAATAAAGCCCAGCGAACCTATTGTTATTACCTCGATAATCCCTCAGCCCACAGGGGTAGAGACCATATTATTGGTTGGAGGATTTGGTGCTATTGGTGCTATTGGTGCATTGGCGTCAGGAACAAAATATGGCGAATGCAAGCCAACCCTAGAATTTACACCGAAGGAAAACCATCATTACAAGCTCATGATGAGCACAAATGCAAAAGGCTGTGAGTTTAGCTTTACAGAAATTGATCCCTCTAATAATGCTAATCCAGCCTTTGAATTTGTGGCGCATAAATGGAAGCCGGCATTCACTGAGGATGGCGCGTGGTGTGATTAACAATCAGCAAGGTAGCCCGGATAACACGGGAACCGGAGCGAACTTAATTCTCAACGTAGGGTGGACATCGCGAAGCTTGTCCAACTGTATCGGTGGCAGATTTTTGAGACCGAAGCGACTAAAATACAGGGGGTGCAAAACGCCTCGGGATTTCCACCCTACTTGCTAAGAACAGGGGTATTTCATGACGACCATGAAGGTGGCTTTAACCTGCGGCTGTGGACAGGTAGCTTTGAAGATTCAAGGCAATCCTATAATCAGCGCTGAGTGCCTCTGTAACGATTGCCAGAAAGCAGGGGAATTTCTGCAGTCGCTGCCCGGCGCCCCATCTGTCTTGGATAATAAAGCGGCAACGCGCTTTGTGCTTTACCGAAAGGACAGGGTCTGGTGCGAGAAAGGGCAGTCTCGCTTACGCGAATATCGATTGTCGGAGCATTCCAAAACGCGTCGAGTGGTCGCTACGTGCTGCAATACGCCAATGTTCTTGGATTTCACCAATGGTCATTGGTTGAGCCTGTACGGAGGTCTATGGCCTGTGGAGGCGTTGCCCGCACTGGAAATAAGAACGATGACCCGCGATCGCCCCAAGGGGGTCAAACTTGCCGATGACGTGCCCAACCCCAGCACCCACACAATTTCCTTTTTCGCAAAGCTCTTTGGCTCCTGGGCTGCCATGCGCTTTCGCACACCCAGGGTGGACTTCGTCAATGGCGATTTGAATGCGTCATGATTCCGATGCGTCTCAGGTACCTATCACCGAATTAAACACGGTATGCGATGGCTTGAATTGGAACATAGGCGGGGTCCAACAGGGCGCTTCAGCAAGGTAGCCCGGATAACACCAAGGAACCTGAGTGAACTTAATTCCCAACGTAGGGAGAACATCGCTAAGCTTGTCCACCTTTAATGGCGCGCCCCATTGAGACGGATGCATATAAAATATAACGCTGGAAAACGCTTCGCGATTTCTATCCTAATTTCCTCGTCCACCACGCCACAATCAGCAATATCTCGGTCTAGACTGATCTGCCTCACAAATGTACTCGAAACCACAGTGCACTATGGACCCTGATAGCATCTCGGCCTCATTAGGCGATGAAACGATACTACTAAGCGAGAAGAAGCTGGCCGCCATAGAGGTCAAGATCCAAAAAACAAACGTAGAACTTAACTCCCCCACCATAGAAAAGGAATTCGTCATGTTAAAAAAACTCCTAAAATCAAAATACAAAGCGCTACCACCTGCAGAAAAATTCAAAAGAAACCTCATAGGGGTCGCAGTTTGGATAGCAGCTTCGTTAGTCGGCTTGCTTATTTTCAAGTCGGGCTCAGGGCTTCTAGGGTTGTCAGTAATCTTTATCGGCGCCATCGGTATAATCGACTCTGCAATAAGGGCCCTGATAAATCTTGTAAGAGCCAAAAAGCAAAGTGGCGCCCTGCCACAGTGAGTTGAATCTATTGACTCAAGCTACCAGTGATAGAAAAGGCGGCCATTTGAGGCTCAGTTACAGGCTGGCGGTAAAGAAGTCGAAGCCAGACCAGCCGAAGCGCCGGCGCACTTTGGTCCTCCCCGGCCGTCGCTGCTCCGGCGCAGACCAGGCCTCGGCGCTTCACACGCATCTATCCGCTTCGCTGCGCCACCAATGGGAGACGACAGCATGTTCGACCACCTTGGTTTTGGAGTCACGAACCTCGCCGAGAGCAAGGCGTTCTTTCTCAACGCGCTGCGCCCATTGGGTGTATCGGTAGCCATGGAAAGCCCCTACGGCGTTGGCCTGGGACGTGGCGGCAAGCCGTCGATGTGGCTGCACGAAACGACGGAGGTGCCTGCGCGTCTGCACATTGCCATTGCGGCCGACACGCGCGCCGAGGTCGATGCCTTCTACAGCGCGGCCCTCGCCGCTGGCGGGAGAGACAATGGAGCACCGGGGTTACGGCCGCACTACCATCCGAACTACTACGCGGCCTTCGTCATCGGCCCCGACGGTCACAACATCGAGGCTGTCTGCCACAAGGCGGCGCAGGACGTACTGGCAGGGCAGCCCAAGTGACAGCGGAATCTGCGCGATCTCCAATCTCGACGTGGGGTGGACATCGCGAAGCTTGTCCACCGTGTTCGCCGGGACCTGAACTCGACGCGAAATCCGCAGGGTAACCTTCACCCTGCGGAGCAGCCCTCCCTACCTCACTTCGCGTTCAGCGCGGCGTCCACCACACCCTGGGCTTCCTGGACCAAGGCGCGCAGGTGGGCGTCGTCGCGGAAGCTTTCGGCGTAGATCTTGTAGACGTCCTCGGTGCCGGACGGGCGCGCGGCGAACCAGCCGCCGGCGGTGGCGACCTTGATGCCGCCGATGGCCGCGTTGTTGCCCGGCGCGGTGTTGCGCACGCTTTCCACGGCGTCGCCGGCCAGCTGGGTCTGGGTGATCTGCAGCGGGTCGAGTTTGGACAGCGCCTGCTTCTGCGCGGTGTCGGCCTTGGCGTCGACGCGGGTGGCGAAGACTTCGCCCAGCTCGTCGCACAGCGCACGGTACAGCACGCCGGGATCGCGACCGGTGCGCGCGGTCATCTCGGCGGCCAGCAGCGCCGGCGCGAGGCCGTCCTTGTCGGTGGTCCACACGCTGCCATCGCGACGCAGGAAGGAGGCGCCGGCGCTCTCCTCGCCGACGAAGCCGAGCGAGCCGTCGTAGAGGCCGTCGACGAACCATTTGAAGCCCACCGGCACTTCGTACACCGAGCGGCCCAGGCGCTTGGCGACGCGGTCGATCATCGCGCTGCTGACCAGGGTCTTGCCCACCGCCGCGCCCTGTTGCCAGTCCGGGCGATTGCGGAACAGGTAGTCGACCATCACGCTGAGGTAGTGGTTGGGCGGCATCAGGCCGACGCTGGGCGTGACGATGCCGTGGCGGTCGTGGTCGGTGTCGCAGGCGAAGGCGACGTCGTACTTGTCCTTCAGCGCGATCAGCGAATTCATCGCGTGCGGCGAGGACGGGTCCATGCGGATCTGCCCGTCCCAGTCCAGGCTCATGAAGGCGAACTGCGGGTCGACCTGCTGGCTGACCACGTCCAGCTCGATGCGGTAGTGCTCGGCGATGCGCGCCCAGTAGCTCACGCCCGCGCCGCCCAGCGGGTCGACACCCAGGCGCAGGCCTGAGCCGCGGATCACGTCGAAGTCGATCACGTTGCCGATGTCGGCCACGTAGGCACCGAGGAAGTCGTACTCGCGAGTGGTGGACGCCTGGCGCGCCTGCTCCAGCGAGACGCGCTTGACGCCGTCGAGCCTGGCCATGAGCAGCGCGTTGGCGCGGGTCTGCACCCAGCCGGTGATGGCGGTGTCGGCCGGGCCGCCATTCGGCGGGTTGTACTTGAAGCCGCCGTGCTCCGGCGGGTTGTGCGACGGGGTGATGACGATGCCGTCGGCCAGCCCGGTGGTGCGGCCGCGGTTGTAGACCAGGATCGCCTGGGAAATCGCCGGCGTCGGGGTGAATTCGCCGCCCGCGGAAACCATCACCTGCACGCCGTTGGCGGCCAGCACTTCCAGCGCGTTGTCCAGCGCCGGCGCCGACAGCGCGTGGGTGTCGGCGCCGATGAACAGCGGGCCGTCGATGCCCACGCTGGCGCGGTATTCGCAGATCGCCTGGGTGATCGCGAGGATGTGCCACTCGTTGAAACTGCGCGCGAAGGCGATGCCGCGGTGCCCGGAGGTGCCGAAGGACACGCGCTGCGCGGGCGTCTCCGCATCCGGGCGCAGGTCGACATAGGCCGCCAGCAGTTTGTCGACGTCGACCAGGGCCGATTTCGGAGCCGGTCCACCGGCCAGAGGGCTGAGATTTTGGGTCATGTTTCCCGTCGCTGTATGTAAGGTAGAAAGAACATCTGCGCCGACGCATCCGTTGCGCGTGGACAGGCGAAGTATGCTGCGAGCCGCGAAAACTTCCCCGAAAAAAAGCACACCGATCGTAGGGGCGCCTGCGGCTGTCGAGTCTCCGACCCGACAGCGCGCGACATGTTCAGTGCGCCGGTGCCGCGATTGGGGGATTTGGCGCCCGGGTGCACGCCCCGGGCTCTGCGCTTCGGAAAGCTTGAGGCAGCAGTCAGGCAAGCAACCGGCAGGCGCTGACACCCGCGTCGCCCGCGCGCTAACCTGCACGCCTATCGTTTTCGGCCAGCCCCCATGTTCGGCATCCACGACCTTCCGCTCTTCATCGTTTCCGGCCTGCTGCTGAACATGCTGCCCGGGCCGGATTCGCTGTTGATCCTGTCGCGCAGCGCGGCGCAGGGCTGGCGCGCCGGGTCAGTGGCCTCGTTCGGGGTGGGCGCGGGGATTTTCGTGCATGTGCTGGCGGCGGCGCTGGGCTTGTCCGCGCTGCTGGCGACCTCCGCCACCGCGTTCGCGCTGGTGAAGTACGCGGGCGCGGCCTACCTGCTGTACGTCGGCATCGGCCTGCTGCTGAGCAAGGCTCCCGCCGAGAGAGCATTCCAGGCCGCGCTGCCGGCCTTGCCGTACCGACGGATTTTTCTGCAGGGCTTCCTGACCAACGCGCTGAACCCGAAGGTGGCGCTCTTCTTCCTCGCCTTCGTGCCGCAGTTCATCGCGCCCGACTCGACCGACAAGGCGCTGGCATTCGTCCTGCTCGGTTGCCTGTTCAACCTCAACGGCATGCTCTGGTGCCACCTGCTGGTGGTCGTCGCGGCCTATGCCGGCCGGCGCGTGAAAGCCACCGCCGCGCAGGCGCGGTGGCTCAATCGGGCGGTGGGAGGGTTCTTCGTCGGGCTCGGCCTGAAGCTGGCGCTGAGCCCGCGCAGCTGAGCGGTCCGGCGCCTAGGCCACCCGGCGGAACAGCATCGCGAGCAGTTGCTGCAACGGGCTGTCATGGCCGTACACCTCGGCCAGCAACGCCTCGGCGCGCTGGATGTGGCCGCGCAACCGGTGCCGCGCGGCTTCGTGGCCGAGCACGCTGACCAGGGTCGACTTGCCCTGATCCTTGCCGCAATCCTTGCCCAGGCTCTGCACGTCGGCCTCGCAATCGCCGAGGTCGTCGAGCAGCTGGAACGCCTGGCCCAGCTCGACGGCGAAATCGCGCAGCACCGTGCGCACCGGTTCGCCGGCCTGGGCGACCTGCGTGGCCATGTCCAGCGCCGCGCCGAACAGCGCGCCGGTCTTCAGGTGGTTGGTCCCGGCGATATCGCTGGCCGGGCGCTGGCGGCTGCCGTCGTGCAGGTCCTGATACTGGCCACGCACCAGGCCCTGCGCACCCACCGCGTCGGACAGCGCGGCGACCAGGTTGGTCTTCAGCAACGGCGGCAGGCCCTGCACCGCCACCAGCGTGCGGAACGCCTGGCTGAGCAGCGCGACGGCGGCCAGCATGGCCACGTCCTCGCCGTAGCGCACGTGCACGGTGGGCTGGCCACGGCGCAACTGGGCGTCGTCCATGCAGGGCATGTCGTCGAGCACCAGCGAGGCGGCGTGGACCATCTCCACCGCGCAGCCAAGATCGATCAACGCCTCAGAGGTGTGCCCGAGCCCCTGCGCGGCGAGCACCAGCATCAGCGGGCGGACGCGCTTGCCCGGCGACAGCACGGACGCGTGCATGGCCACGCCGATCAGGTCTTCGCCACCTTGCGGCAGTGGCACCAGCTGGTTCAGCCGACGCTCCACCTGCTCGCGCAACGAGGCGAGATCACCGGCGGAAATGTCGCAGCGCGACGGCACTAATGAGGTTGCCATGAGTCAAGAGAGCTCCAGCCTGCGCGACGGACAGGGTCGCGGTTCGTGTGACGAAGCAAAGTGTTGTACAACTTTAGTACAGAAGCTGTACAACTTAAAAGACCTGCAAGACCCTGCCCGAAACCGAGGAAACCTGATGGCCGAAGGCGAACTGTCGGCACGCAAGAACGATCATCTGGACATCGTGCTCGATCCGGCCAGGGCCAAGTCGCGTGCCGACAACGGCCTGGCCGCCATCGTCTTCGAACACTGCGCGCTCCCCGAACTCCATCTCGACGAGATCGACCTGCGCAGCACGCTGTTCGACAAAGCATTGAGTGCGCCGTTGCTGATCAGTTCGATGACCGGCGGCGCGGCGCGTGCCGCGCGGATCAATCTGCACCTCGCCGAAGCCGCCCAGGAGCTCGGCATCGCCCTCGGCGTGGGCTCCCAGCGCATCGCCCTGGAGAGTGACGCCGACCAGGGCCTGACCCGCCAGCTGCGGCGACTGGCACCGGACATCGCGCTGCTGGCGAACTTCGGCGCGGCGCAGCTGGTGGCCGGTTTCGGCCTGGAGCAGGCGCGCCGCGCGGTGGACATGCTCGACGCCGACGCCCTGATCATTCACCTCAACCCGTTGCAGGAAGCCGTGCAGCGCGGCGGCGACCGCGACTGGCGCGGTGTGCTGGCGGCCATCGAACAGCTGGCACGGCGTCTCGAAGTACCGCTGGTGGTGAAGGAAGTCGGTGCCGGCATCAGCGCCGATGTGGCGCGGCGGCTGGTGGACGCCGGCGTCGCCGCCATCGACGTGGCCGGCGTCGGCGGCACCAGCTGGGCCGCGGTGGAAGCCGAGCGTGCGCACACACCGGCGCAGCGCGCCATCGCCAGCGCCTTCACCGACTGGGGCATCCCCACCGCCGAGGCGATAGTCGCCGTGCGCGCGGCCTGCCCGAACAGCCTGCTGATCGCGTCCGGCGGGATTCGCGACGGCGTCGACGTGGCCAAGGCGCTCCGCCTGGGCGCCGACTTCGCCGGTCAGGCGGCCGCCGTGCTGCACGGCGCCACGCGCTCCAGCGCCGCGGTGGTCGAGCATTTCCACACCGTGATCGCGCAGCTGCGCGTCGCCTGCTTCTGCACCGGCTCGCGCGACCTGGCTGCCCTGCGCCAGGCGCCGCTGCTGCCCCGCGGCGCGGCACGGCGATGAGGCGCCCGGCGCGAGCATGAGCCATTTCGCGGTCATCGCCCCGCCCTTCACCAGCCATTTCCGTGCCCTGGAAGCGCTCGCCGGCAGCCTGATCGCGCGCGGCCATCGGGTGACCTTCGTCCATCAGCAGGATGCCGGCGCGCTGCTGCGCGATCCGCGCGTCGGTTTCGCCAGCGTCGGCGCCGTCTCGCACCCTGTCGGTTCGCTGCGCCATACCGTGGCGCTGGCCGCGCGGCCGGGCGGCGTCAACGGCCTGCGCCGAGTGATCCTCGACCTGGCCAGGACCACCGACATGCTCTGCCGCGAGGCGCCGGCCGTGCTCCGCGAGCTGGGCGTCGACGCGCTGCTCGCCGACCAGATGGAAGCCGCTGGCGGGCTGATCGCCGAACACCTGAAGCTGCCTTACGTGTCGATCGCCTGCGCGTTACCGGTCAACCGCGAGCCGCGCCTGCCGCTGCCGGTGATGCCCTGGGGCTACGCCGATTCGCCGCAGGGCGAGAACCTCAATCGGGGCAGCAGCCAGGTCTACGACCTGTTGATGCGTCCGCACGCGCGGGTGATCGCCGGGCACGCCGAGCGCTTCGGCCTGGCGCCGCGCCAGGCGCTGCACGAGTGCCTGTCGCCCTACGCGCAGATCAGCCAGACCACCGCCGCCTTCGACTTCCCACGGCAGCAGGCGCCGGCGCAGTTCCACGCCGTCGGGCCGCTGCGTGGCGCCGAGGAAGAAGCACCGTTGCAGATACCGCTGGCGACGCGCCGGCCGTTCGTCTTCGCCTCGCTGGGCACCCTGCAGGGAGGACGTTTCGGCCTGTTCCAGCGGATCGTCCGCGCCTGCGCCGAGCAGGACGTGCAACTGCTGCTGGCGCATTGCGGCGGGCTGAATACCGTGCAGGAGCGCGTGCTGGAAGGCCTGGGCGCGACCTGGGTCACCGACTTCGCCCCGCAGCGCGCCGCCCTCGCCCGCGCCGACGCGGTGATCACCCACGCCGGGCTGAACACGGTGATGGACGCCCTCGCCGCCGGCGTGCCGATGCTCGCCGTGCCGATCGCCTTCGACCAGCCCGGCGTGGCCGCCCGCGTGCTGCACGCCGGCGCCGGCCTGCGGCTGTTCCCGCAACTGGCCAGCCGGTCCGGCATCGGCCGCACGCTGCGCCAGCTGCTCGACGAGCCACGCTTCGCCGCCAATGCCGCGCGGGTCGGCGCCAGCCTGGCGCAGGCCGGTGGCGTCGAGCGCGCCGCGGATATCGTCGAGGCGGTGGTGCGCAGCGGCCAACCGGTGGAGCGCGCCGATGCCACCTGACTACGACCTGATCCTGGTCGGCGGCGGCCTGGCCAACGGCCTGATCGCCTGGCGCCTGGCCGACGCCCGCCCGGAGCTGCGCGTACTTCTGCTGGAACAGGGCGAGAGCCTGGGCGGCAACCACACCTGGTCGTTCCACGAGGGCGACCTGGACGGCACGCAGCGGCAATGGCTGGCGCCGCTCGTCGCGCATCGCTGGGACGCCTACGAGGTGATCTTCCCGGCACGCCGGCGGCGCCTGCACAGCGGCTATGCCTCGATCACCTCGCAACGCTTCGACGAATGCCTGCGGGCGCGCCTCGGCGCCTCCCTGCAGCTCAGCGCCAAGGTAGCTTCGCTGACTCCCAGCGACGTGCAGCTGAGCAGCGGCGAAACCCTGCGCGCCCACGCGGTGATCGACGGCCGCGGCCCGGCGGACAGCCCGCACCTGGCGCTGGGCTACCAGAAATTCCTCGGTCAGGAAGTCCGCCTGAGCGAGCCGCACGGCCTGGATGCGCCCATCGTGATGGACGCCAGCGTCGCCCAGCACGACGGCTATCGGTTCGTCTACGTACTGCCGTTCGGTGCAGACCGCCTGCTCATCGAGGACACCCGCTACGCCGATGGCGACGACCTCGACGACGCCGCGCTGCGCGGGCAGATCGCCGACTACGCCGCGAGCCGCGGCTGGCGCATCGCCGAGCGACTGCGCGAGGAGCGCGGCGTGCTACCCATCGTCCTGTGCGGCGATATCGACGCGTTCTGGCTCAGCGCCAGCGGGCAACCGCGCAGCGGCCTCGCCGCCGGATTGTTCCACCCCACCACCGGTTACTCGCTGGCCTATGCGGTGCGCCTGGCCGACCACATCGCCCGCCTGCAAAACCTCGAGGCGAGCGCGCTGTCCACTTCGATCGAGGCGTTCGCCCGCCAGCAATGGCGGCGCCAGGGCTTCTTCCGCCTGCTCAACCGCATGCTCTTCCTGGCCGGCGAACCGGCCAATCGGTGGAAGGTCATGCAGCGTTTCTATGGCCTCTCCGAAGGACTGATCCAGCGCTTCTACGCCGGGCACCCGCGCCTGGCGGACAAGCTGCGCATCCTCAGCGGCAAACCGCCCGTCCCCCTCGGCGAGGCGCTGCACGCCGCGCGTGCCGACGATCTGCACAGACACAGGAAGCACTCATGATTCAGGGAAAACGCGCCGTGGTGATCGGCGCCGGTTTCGGTGGCCTGGCGCTGGCCATCCGCCTGCAGGCCGCCGGCATCCACACGACGCTGCTGGAGAAACGCGACAGGCCGGGCGGCCGCGCCTACGTCTACGAAGACCAGGGCTTCGTCTTCGACGCCGGCCCTACGGTGATCACCGACCCTTCGGCGCTGGAGGAGCTGTTCAGCATCGCCGGCAAGCGCCTGGCCGATTACGTCGAGCTGCTGCCGGTGGCGCCCTTCTACCGGCTCTGCTGGGAGGACGGCTTCGCCTTCGACTACGCCAACGACCAGGCCGATCTGGACCGCCAGATCCACGCGCGCAACCCCGCCGATGTCGAGGGCTACCGGCGCTTCCTGGCGTATTCCAGGGCGGTGTTCGAGGAGGGTTACCTGAAGCTCGGCACAGTGCCGTTCCTGTCCTTTCGCAGCATGATCCAGGCCGGCCCGCAGCTCGCGCGGCTGCAGGCGTGGAAGAGCGTGTACAGCATGGTCGCGCGCTTCATCGAGGACGAGCAGTTGCGCCAGGCGTTCTCCTTCCACTCGCTGCTGGTGGGCGGCAACCCGTTCGCCACCTCGTCGATCTATGCGCTGATCCACGCGCTGGAGCGCGAGTGGGGCGTGTGGTTTCCGCGCGGCGGCACCGGCGCCCTGGTGGACGGCATGGTGCGGTTGTTCCAGGATCTGGGCGGGACGCTGGAACTGAACGCGCCGGTGCAACGCCTGGAGACCTCCGGCGAGCGCATCACCGCGGCAATCTGCGCCGACGGCCGCCGCTTCGAGGCCGACGCCGTGGCCTCCAACGCCGACGTGGTACACACCTACAAGGCGCTGCTCGGGCACCATCCACGCGGTATCGACGAAGGCCGGCGCCTGCAGAAGAAGCGCTTCAGCATGTCGCTGTTCGTCATCTACTTCGGCCTGCGGCGCCAGCATCCGGGGCTGCAGCACCACACCGTGTGCTTCGGCCCGCGCTACCGCGAGCTGATCGCGGAAATCTTCGCGGGCGCCGAGCTGGCCGAGGATTTCTCCCTGTACCTGCACGCGCCCTGCGTCACCGACCCTTCGCTGGCGCCCGAAGGCTGCGCCGCCCACTACGTGCTGGCGCCGGTGCCACACCTGGGCAACGCCGACATCGACTGGACGGTGCAGGGGCCGCTGTACCGCGAGCGGATCTTCGAATACCTCGAGCGCCATTACATCCCCGGCCTGCGCGAGGACCTGGTTACCAGTCGCATCTTCACCCCGCTGGATTTCCGCGACGAACTCAACGCGCACCTTGGCTCGGCGTTCTCGCTGGAGCCGATCCTCACCCAGAGCGCCTGGTTCCGCCCGCACAACCGCGACGACCGTATCGACAACCTCTACATCGTCGGCGCCGGCACCCACCCCGGCGCCGGCGTGCCGGGCGTGGTCGGCTCGGCCAAGGCCACTGCCGGACTGATGATCGGGGACGCCGGCCGATGACCGACGCGCTGCTCGACCACGCCGAGCGCAGCATCGCCGTCGGCTCGAAGAGCTTCGCCGCCGCCAGCCGGCTGTTCGACGCCGATACCCGGCGCAGCGCGGTGATGCTCTACGCCTGGTGCCGGCATTGCGACGACGTGATCGACGGCCAGCAACTGGGTTTCGGCCAGCAGCCCAGCGACACACCCGCCAGCCGGGCGCGCCTCGAACAGCTGCTCGCCGCCACCCAGGCGCTGTACGCCGGCGCCGCGCCGAGCGAGCCGGCGTTCGCCGCGCTGGGCCAGGTGGTCGCCCAGCACGGCATTCCGCAGCGCTATCCGCTGGAGCACCTGGCGGGCTTTCGCATGGACGTGGAGCAGCGCCGCTATCAGCGGTTCGAGGACACCCTGGAGTACTGCTACCACGTCGCGGGAGTGGTCGGCGTGATGATGGCGATGCTGATGGGCGTGCGCGATGAGCAGGTACTGGACCACGCCTGCGACCTGGGCATGGCCTTCCAGCTGACCAACATCGCCCGCGACATCGTCGAGGATGCCGGTGCCGGGCGCGTGTATCTGCCGGAGCAGTGGCTGGCGGAACTCGGCGTGGCGCCGGACCAGCTCGCCGCCCCACGGTACCGCGCGGCCATCGCCCAGCTCGCCCAGCGTCTGGTGATGGCCGCGGAACCCTACTACGCCTCGGCGGCCCAGGGCCTCGCCGCCCTGCCGCTGCGCTCGGCCTGGGCGATCGCCACCGCACGCGGCGTGTACCGGCAGATCGGCGTGAAGGTGCAGGCGCGCGGCGCCCATGCATGGGACCGACGCGTATCCACCAGCCGCCTGGACAAGCTGCGCCTGGTCGGCCTCGGCGGCCTGCAGGCGCTGGGCTCGCGGGCGATCACCCCGCAACCGCGCCCCTCCGACCTGTGGACCCGCCCCCGCTGACAGCCGATCCAACCGTAGGGTGGGCTTCAGCCCACCGCGACCAGAACCCGCATCTCATGTGCCTCGCGAAAACCCGCCCGGTGGGTTACGGCGCGCGAGGCTACGTGCGGGTTTGCGGAAGTGGGGACGCGCCTAACTCACCTGCGAACTGATCGGTGCGCACGGCGCACCCTACGAAACCGCGCCCGCCCGATGAACCGGCATCGTCGGCGGCCGTAGGGTGCGCCATGCGCACCAGATCGCGTGCTACCGGTGCGTCCGCTTCGCGTTCTGCGCCCACGCCACGTCGCTCGGCCTAATCGCCGGAGCGCTCGTCCGCGCGGTCCAGGCGGCCACCGTGCAGGCGTTGCAGCTCGGCCTTGAGGGTCTTTACCGAAGGTGCGTAGAGGAAGCCGAACGACACGCAGCCCTCGCGCCCTTCCACTGCGTGGTGCATGCGATGCGCCTGGTAGAGGCGCTTGAGATAGCCGCGGCGCGGCACGTAGCGTAACGGCCAGCGCCGGTGCACCAGGCCGTCGTGGGCGAGAAAGTAGAGAAACCCGTAGAGGGTCATCCCGGCGCCGATCCACTGCAACGGCCAGCGGCCGGCGGTGCCGAGGGCGATCAGCACGATCGCCAGGGACGCGAAGACCAGCGCATAGAGGTCGTTCTTCTCGAACCAGCCCTGCCGGGGCTCGTGGTGCGAGCGGTGCCAGCCCCAGCCCCAGCCGTGCATCACGTACTTGTGCGACACCCAGGAGACTCCCTCCATCAGCACGACGGTGATCAGGACGATGAGGCTGTTGAGCAGGAAGGACATGCGCAGGGATTCGCGAAAGGGGCCTGACGCCAGTCTACGTCAAGCCGCCGTTCGCGGAACGCGCGGCGGGCGCCGCGCATCGGCTGGGCCGCGATCAGGTCTTCGGCAGGGTGACGCCGGTCTGGCCCTGGTACTTGCCGCCACGGTCGCGGTAGGAGACTTCGCACGCCTCGTCGGACTGCAGGAAGAGCATCTGCGCAACGCCCTCGTTGGCGTAGATCTTGGCCGGCAGGGTGGTGGTGTTGGAGAACTCCAGGGTCACGTGGCCTTCCCACTCGGGTTCCAGCGGAGTGACGTTGACGATGATCCCGCAGCGCGCGTAGGTGCTCTTGCCCAGGCAGATGGTCAGCACATCGCGCGGGATGCGGAAGTACTCGACGGTGCGCGCCAGGGCGAAGGAGTTCGGCGGGATGATGCAGACGTCGCTCTTGATGTCGACGAAGCTCTTCTCGTCGAAGTTCTTCGGGTCGACGACCGCCGAATGGATGTTGGTGAACACCTTGAATTCGTCGGCGCAGCGCACGTCGTAGCCGTAGCTGGAGACGCCGTAGGAGATCAGCCGCTCGGCGCCCTCGGTGCGCACCTGGCGCTCGACGAAAGGCTCGATCATGCCGTGCTCCTGGGCCATGCGGCGAATCCACTTGTCCGATTTGATGCTCATGGCGGGGGTCCTGGCTGGCTGGAACGGGGCGCACATCTTACCGGTCAGCGGCCCGCCGATGAAAGTGGCCCGTCCGATGGGCCCGCGCGGCAGCGGGAGCGACAGGGTGGCGGCACCGATGGTTCTCCTGCCGTCTCGCCGGGTTTCACCCGACCTGGCGGGTGGCGATTCGTTTCAGGCCACCCAACCGTGCCTTTGGCATATCGCGTGGGCTGAAGCCCACCCTACGGGGTTCTGAGCCGGGGCAGGACCGTAGGATGGGCTTCAGCCCATCGACCCGGCGGCCCACCGGGTCGATCCGTCACCCTGCGACGTCAGCGCTTCTTGCCGCCCAGCAGCGAACCCAGCAGCCCGCGCACCAGTTGCCGGCCGAGCTGGTTGGCAGCCTGGCGCACGGCGCTCTTCAGGGCGCTGCTGGCGATGTCGCCGAGCATGTCACCGGCCTTGCCGCCGAAGCTGGCATTAGCCGGTTTCTCCGCGGCGACCTCGGGCTTCTGCGCGGCGCGGGCGCTGAGGATTTCGTAGGCGGATTCGCGATCGATCGGCTTGTCGTAGCGCCCCAGCAACGGCGAGCTGCGCAGCAGCGCGGCGCGCTCGGCGTCGCTCAGCGGGCCGATCCGCGACTGCGGCGGCGCGATGGCGACGCGCTGGACCATCGCCGGCGTGCCCTTCTCCTCGAGCACGCCGACCAGCGCCTCGCCGATGCCCAGCTGGGTCAGCGTGTCTAGGGTGTCGAACGCCGGGTTCGGGCGGAAACCGTCGGCCACGGCGCGCAGGGATTTCTGCTCCTTGGCGGTGAAGGCGCGCAGCCCGTGCTGGATGCGCAGGCCGAGCTGGGCGAGCACGCCGTCGGGCAGGTCGGACGGCGACTGGGTGACGAAGTACACCCCGACGCCCTTCGAGCGAATCAGCCGCACCACCTGTTCCAGGCGCTCCTGCAGCGCCTTCGGGGTGTCGGCGAAGAGCAGGTGCGCCTCGTCGAAGAACAGCGCGAGGATCGGTTTGTCGGCATCGCCGCGCTCGGGCAACTGCTCGAACAGCTCGGCGAGCAGCCAGAGCAGGAAGGTCGCGTAGACCTTCGGCGACTCGTGCACCAGGCGGCTGGCGTCCATCAGGTGGATGCGCCCGCGACCGTCGGCACCCGGCTGCAGCAGGTCGCCCAGCTGCAACGCCGGCTCGCCGAACAGCGAGTCGCCGCCCTGCTGTTCCAGGCTCGCCAGGCGCCGTTGCAGCGCCTGGGCGGAGGCGCCGGCGAACAGCGCACGGTCCTCGCCGAGCAGCTCGGGGTTCTCGCGCAGGTGATTGAGCAGCGCTTTCAGGTCCTTCAGGTCGAGCAGCAGCAGGCCTTCGCGGTCGGCGACCTTGAACGCCGCGTAGAGCGCGGCCTGCTGGCTGTCGGTGAGTTCCAGCAGGTTACCGATCAGCAGGGGGCCCATCTCGCTGAGCGTGGTGCGCAGCGGGTGGCCGCTGGCGCCGTGCACGTCCCAGAGCACCAGCGGATAAGCCTGCGGGCGGTGATTCAGCCAGGGCATGGCGGCGATGCGCTCGGCCACCTTGCCCTGCGGATCGCCAGCGGCGCCGAGGCCGCAGAGATCGCCTTTCACATCGGTGGCGAACACCGCCACGCCGGCATCGCTGAACAGCTCGGCGAGGTGCTGCAGGGTCACGGTCTTGCCGGTCCCGGTGGCGCCGGCGACCAGGCCGTGACGGTTGGTCAGGCGCAGCGACTGGGCCAGGGGCTGGCCATCGGTATCGGCGCCGATCACGAACGGGCTGGTCTGGGACATGGGGCTTCCTCTGCGGGTCGGGAGTAAGCCGCCCGCATCGGGCGGCCCGTTTGAGACTAGCTGGCGCGGATCAATCGTCGCTGATGACGATGTTGGGCATCGCCGTCTGCCCGGTCAGCGCGATGCGCGCGCCGACGCAGCGGGCGACGTGCTGGTAGAGCATGGCGATCTGGCTTTCCGGGTCGGCCACGGTGGTCGGCTTGCCGCCATCGGATTGCAGGCGGATCGCCATGGACAGCGGCATCGAGGCGAGCAGTTCGACGTCGTACTGCGCGGCGAGTTTCTCGCCGCCACCTTCGCCGAACAGGTGCTCGGCATGCCCGCAGTTGGAGCAGATGTGCACGGCCATGTTCTCCACCACACCGAGCACCGGGATGTTGACCTTGCGGAACATCTCCACGCCCTTGCGCGCATCCAGCAGGGCCAGGTCCTGCGGCGTGGTGACGATCACCGCGCCGGCCACCGGCACCTTCTGCGCCAGGGTCAGGTGGATGTCGCCGGTACCCGGCGGCATGTCGATCACCAGGTAGTCGAGGTTGTCCCAGGCGCTCTGGGTGATCAGCTGGATCAGCGCGCCGGACACCATCGGCCCGCGCCACACCACCGGCGTGTCGTCGTCGGTGAGGAAGGCCATCGACATCACCTGCACGCCGTGCGCCTCGATGGGCACGAAGAACTTCTGCTCGCGGATCTTCGGCCGCGTGCCTTCGGCGATGCCGAACATAATGCCCTGGCTGGGGCCGTAGATATCCGCGTCGAGAATGCCCACCCGCGCACCTTCGCGGGCCAGCGCCAGCGCCAGGTTGGCGGCGGTGGTCGACTTGCCGACGCCGCCCTTGCCGGAGGCCACGGCGATGATGTTCTTCACGTTGGCCAGCGCCGGAACCTGCTCCTGCGCCTTGTGCGATTCGATCACGCAATCCACCTGGACCTGCGCGCTGTCCACGCCCTCGAGGTTCTCCAGGGCCATCTGCAGGGTCTGCGCCCAGCCGCTCCTGAACAGGCCGGCGGCGTAGCCCAGTTGCAGGCGCACGCGGACCTTGCCGCCCTGGATGTCGACCTCGCGCAGGCAGCCGGCGCTGACCGGGTCCTGGTCGAGATGGGGATCGGTGAACTGGCGCAGCGTGGATTCCACCTGGGCGCGGGTAACGGTCATGACGAACTCCGGGAAAAGGCTGAGCGAAACAGGCGGCTATCGTAGCAGCCCGAAGCGACCGCGGGCGCCGGGGATGCAGTCCGGCCCGTGCGGATGAAAAAAAACCGCCGCGCCTATATAGTTGCCGACTTCCCTCGATTACCCCGTGCAGCCGATCAACATGTCCGAAGCCCGCCAGATCCTCGTCACCAGCGCCCTGCCCTACGCCAACGGCTCGATCCATCTTGGCCACATGGTGGAGTACATCCAGACCGACATCTGGGTGCGCTTCCAGAAGATGAGCGGCAACCAGTGCATCTACGTCTGTGCCTCGGATGCCCACGGCTCGGCGATCATGCTGCGTGCGGACAAGGAGGGCATCAGCCCCGAGCAACTGATCGAGAACGTGCGCCGGGAACACAGCACCGACTTCGCCGACTTCGGCGTGGCCTTCGACAACTTCCACTCGACCCATTCGGAAGAGAACCGCGTGCTCTCCGAGTCGATCTACCTGAAGCTGCGCGACGCCGGGCACATCGCCACGCGCTCGGTGACCCAGTATTTCGACCCGGAAAAAGGCATGTTCCTGGCCGACCGCTTCATCAAGGGCACCTGCCCGAAATGCGCCAGCCCCGACCAGTACGGCGACAACTGCGAAAAATGCGGCGCCACCTACGCGCCCACCGAACTCAAGGACCCGCGCTCGGCGATTTCCGGCGCGGTGCCGGTGCTCAGGGACTCCAAGCACTTCTTCTTCAAGCTGCCGGACTTCGACGCGATGCTCAAGGGCTGGACCCGCAGCGGCGCGCTGCAGGAGTCGGTGGCCAACAAGATCGCCGAATGGCTGGACGCCGGCCTGCAGGAATGGGACATCTCGCGCGACGCGCCCTACTTCGGCTTCGAGATTCCCGACGAGCCGGGCAAGTTCTTCTACGTCTGGCTGGATGCGCCGATCGGCTACATGGCCAGCTTCAAGAACCTCTGCGAGCGCACCCCGGGGCTGGACTTCGACGCCTTCTGGAACAAGGATTCGAGCGCCGAGGTGTACCACTTCATCGGCAAGGACATCGTCAACTTCCACGCGCTGTTCTGGCCGGCGATGCTCGAAGGCGCCGGCTACCGCAAGCCGACCGCGCTCAACGTGCACGGCTTCCTCACCGTCGACGGGCAGAAGATGTCGAAGTCGCGCGGCACCTTCATCAAGGCGCGCACCTACCTCGACCACCTGAACCCGGAATACCTGCGCTACTACTTCGCCAGCAAACTCAGCCGCGGCGTGGACGACCTCGACCTGAACCTCGAGGACTTCGTGCAGAAGGTCAACTCGGACCTAGTCGGCAAGGTGGTCAACATCGCCAGCCGCTGCGCCGGCTTCATCCACAAGGGCAACGCCGGCCTGCTGGTGCACAGCGATGCCGCGCCGGAACTGACCGAGGCCTTCCGCGCCGCCGCGCCGAGCATCGCCGAAGCCTATGAAACCCGCGATTTCGCCCGCGCCATGCGCGAAATCATGGCGCTGGCCGACCGCGCCAACGCCTGGATCGCCGACAAGGCGCCCTGGGCGCTGGCCAAGCAGGACGGCAAGCAGGCCGAGGTGCAGGAAATCTGCGCGTTGGGCGTCAACCTGTTCCGCCAGTTGGTGATCTTCCTCAAGCCGGTGTTGCCGTCCTTGGCCGCTGCCGCCGAGCAGTTCCTCAACGTCGCGCCGCTGCGCTGGGACGACCACCGCAACCTCCTGGCCAACCACCAGTTGAACGCCTTCACCCCGCTGCTGACGCGCATCGAGCCGGCGAAGATCGAAGCCATGATCGCCTCCTCGAAGGAAGACCTGGCCACCGCCGAAGCGCCTGCCGCGACGACGGGCAACGGTGAACTGGTAAAAGACCCGCTGGCCGCCGAGATCGCCTTCGACGCCTTCGCCGCCGTCGACCTGCGCATCGCGCTGATCGAGAAATGCGAGTTCGTCGAAGGCGCCGACAAGCTGCTGCGCCTGACCCTGGACATCGGCGACGCCAAGCGCAACGTGTTCTCCGGGATCAAGAGCGCCTACCCGGACCCGAGCAAGCTGGAAGGTCGGCTCACCCTGTACGTCGCCAACCTGGCCGCGCGCAAGATGAAGTTCGGCGTCTCCGAAGGCATGGTCCTGGCGGCCGGCCCCGGCGGCGAGGAAATCTACCTGCTCAGCCCGGACAGCGGCGCCAAGCCCGGGCAACGGGTGAAGTGACGCGCGAAGCCGCCTGAGTCCGGTCGACGCTTCGGGGGGGATGACGATGCCTTCATCGACACCGCCTGGTGGATCGGTGAAGCGTGATCCACCCTACGATTCCCGGTACTTCCGTAGGGTGGGTTAGGCGCGCAAATACGCGCAGCCGAGAATTCACGATCTCGGTGGGGCGCGCCGTAACCCACCGCTCCACCGCCCGAAAAAACCGATGCCTATGCTCGCGCTCCTCCCCACCCTGCTCTGCACCGCCCTGGTCGACCTGCTGCTGCGCCGCGAACGGGCGCCGGCGCTCGGCCCGGCGACGGCGTTGCTGGTGGTCCTCGCCACGCCACTCGGCTGGGCGCTGGCGCATCTGCCGGGAAGCCTGCAGCACCTGCGCCTGATGGCGTTGCTGGCCTCGCTGCTGCCACTCGCCCTGCTCGCGCTGAAGCTCATCGCCAGGCGCTACCCAACGGCGCCGGGCCTCCTGCCCGTGCTGCTGGCCAATGGCGCGGCCATCGCCAGCGTGCTGATGTTCGACTCGGCGCAGCGCGAATGGCTGCCGAGCCTGGGCCTCGGCGTGCTCGCCGGCCTGGGCTTCTGGCTGATCCTGCGCCTGCTCGGCGACCTGCTGGCGCGGGCGGAAAACGCCGCTGTACCGGCGCCGCTGCGGGGCGCGCCGCTGGCGCTGATCGGCGCCGGGTTGATGGGCCTGGTGCTGCTCGGAGTGGTCGGGCGATGAGCAACGCGCTGCGCATAAAGGCGATCGACGCCCTGCTGCCACAGACCCAGTGCGGCAAGTGCGGCCATCCCGGCTGCAAGCCCTACGCCGAAGGCATCGCCGCCGGCGAGGCGATCAACAAATGCCCGCCGGGCGGCCAGGCCACCGTCGAGGCGCTGGCCGAGCTGCTGCAGCGCCCGACCCTGCCGCTGGCGGAAAGCCCGGTGCCGGCGCAGATCGCCTTCATCCGCGAAGCCGAATGCATCGGCTGCACCAAGTGCATCCAGGCCTGCCCGGTGGACGCCATCAGCGGCGCGGCCAAGCTGATGCACACGGTCATCGCCGCCGAATGCAGCGGCTGCGACCTCTGCGTCGCGCCCTGCCCGGTGGACTGCATCGACATCCTGCCGCTGGCCGATACCGCCGCGCAGGCCCAGCGCGCCCGCGCCGACCAGTTCCGCCGACGCTTCGAGGCACGCAACGCACGCTTGGCCCGCGACGACGCCCGCCGCCAGGCCGAGCGCCAGGCGCGGGCACGGCCGTCCGCCGCCGCTTCCGACCACGCGCCGGTGCAATCGGCCATCGAACGGGTTCGCGCGCAACAGGCAGCGGCAGCGCCGGCGAACGACTATCAGAAGCGCCTGAAGATCGAGGCAAGCATGGCCCGCGTCGCCCTGAGCAAGGCCGAGAAGCAGCTCGCCGCGCGCGGCACGCCGGAATTGCAGGCACAGGTCGCCGAATTGCGCTCGGCGGCTGAAGCGGCCCAGGCCGCGCTGGTGGCTGCCGAAGCGCCGCCCGGCGCCTCGGCGGCCGGCGTCGGCGACGACCGCGAAGCCCTGCTGAAGAAGGCCAAGATCGCCGCCGCGATGAGCCGCGCCCAGCTGAGCAAGGCGCAGAAGGCCTTCGGCGAGGCGCCGACCGCCGGGCAACAGGCGCAACTGGCCGAGCTGCAGGCTGCCGCCTGCCAGGCGCAGGCGCATCTGGACGCCTGCCAGGGGACGATCGAGGCGCCCCTCACGCCCGGCGAACAGGCGCTCAAGCAGGCGAAAATCGCCTACCGCAGCGCCCGCGACGCCGTGCGTGAGGCCGATGACAAGGGCGCAGCGGAGTCCCTTCGCCAGGCGTTGCTGGCCTCCCTGAGCGCCGCCGAGCAGGCACTCCACGCCGCCGAAGCCGCCTGCGGAAAGCCGGCGCCGGAACTGCTGCGCACGGAGAAACGCCCGATCGATCCGGCGTTGCGCGCGTTGAAGACCGAGCTGGCCTATGCCCGCGCCGAGGTCAGCAAACTGCAGCGTCGCGTGCCACTGGACGAGGCGGCGCTGGAGCGGGCGCGGACGCGCCTGGCGGAGGCCCAGCGCCAGGTCGATGCGCATGCCCGTGACTGATCCGCTCGGCGCGACGCTGCGGGGGCCGGCCGCCTTCGGCGTGGCGCGCAGCATGCGCCTGGTGTTGCTGGCCTGCCTGCCCGGCGCGCTGACGCTGCTCTGGCTCTTCGGCTGGGGAGTGTTGCTGCAGCTGTCGATCGCCACAGCCAGCGCGCTGGCCTGCGAAGCGCTGGTCCGCCGCCTGCGCCACCAGCCTCCGCCGCGCGCCGAGGAGGCGCTGTTCGGCATCGCCCCGCTGGCCGAAGGCGGCGCGCTGGTCACGGCGGTGCTGCTCGGCCTCGCGCTGCCGGCGTCGGCGCCCTGGTGGCTGACGGCAAGCGCCAGCGCCTTCGCCATCCTCTTAGGCAAATCGCTGTGGGGTGGCTTCGGCCACAACCCGCTGAACCCGGCGATGCTCGGCTACGCCTTCGCCCTCGTGGCCTTCCCGGCACCGATGAGCCAGTGGCCGCAGCCGGGCGACTGGAACGGGCTGTCGCTGCTGCAGGTGTTCGGCGCCACGCCGGCGGACGGCTGGAGCGGCGCCACCCTGCTCGACACCCTCAAGCACAACGACCGCCTGACCCAGGCCGAGCTTTTCGCCACGCATCCCGCATTCGGCGGCATTGGCGGACGAGGCGCGGAAGTGCCGAACCTGGCGTTCCTGCTCGGCGGGCTGCTGCTCGTGCAGCGCCGGGTGATCGCCTGGCGGGTGCCGGCCGGTGTGCTCGGCGCGCTGTTCGTCAGTGCCCTGCTGTGCTGGAACGGTACCGGCTCGGATTCCAACGGCTCGCCGCTGCTGCACCTGTTCAGCGGGGCGAGCATGCTCGGCGCCTTCTTCATCGCCACCGAGCCGGTCTCGGGTGCGCGCAGCCCGCGCGGCCAATGGGCGTTCGGCATCGGCGTCGGCCTGCTGACCTACGCCCTGCGCACCTGGGGCAACTCCCCGGACGGCATGGCCTTCGCCGTACTGGCGATGAACCTGGCGGTGCCGATGCTGGATCGCCTACCCGGCCGGAGCACGCCGCCATGAGCGCCCGTCGCTGGTTGCCGGCGCTGGCCGTCGCGCTGCTTGGCGTGACGCTCACCAGCGTGCTGCACGGCACGCTGGCGGCCCGCACAGAGGCCGAACGGCAGGCGTCCGAAGAGCGCCAGCTGCTCGACCTGCTGCCTGCGCGCAGCCATGACAACGCGCCACTGCGGCAGCCGCTGACCCTGCCCGGCCAGGCCGCGCCCGCCTACCGCGCGACCCTCGTCGGGCGCGTGACCGCCGTGCTGCTCACGCTCGACACCCAGGGCTACGAAGGCCCCATCCGCCTGCTGGTGGCGATCGACCCGCACGGTCGGCTGATCGGCAGCAAGGTGCTGGCGCAGCGGGAAACCCCCGGTCTTGGCGACGCGGTGGCGCGGCCGGAGTGGCTGGCGCAGTTCGCGGGGAAAACGCTGGCGCAGCGCTGGCAGTGGCGGCGCGACGGCGGCGACTTCGACCAGATGAGCGGCGCCACCCTCAGCTCGCGCGCGGTATTGCTCGGCGTGCAGCAGGCGCTGCAAGTGTTCGCCGCGAACCGCGAGCGTCTGCTGGAGAAGGCGCCATGAGGCGGGTGCTGTTCGCCTTGCTGCCGCTGGTGGGTGCAGCGGATTCGCTGGCGAAAGGCGCTGGCATCGCCGCGCAGGGCCTGCTGGCGATCGGCGCATTCGTCCTGCTGCTGCCGCTGCTGCGCCGCCACGCGCAGGGCTCCGCCTACTGGCTGGCCGCGCTGCTGATGGCGGCCGGCCTGTGCAGCATCGCGGAACTGCTTGGCGGGGCGTTCTTCCATGACCTGCAGAACGCCCTGCAACCCTGGACCGCGCTGCTCGCCGTGCCCTGCCTGCTGCTCGCCGCGCAGACCGAGGACGCCGCCGGCGACGGCCTGCTCGGGGTCCTCGCCTTCACCGCCACGGCGCTGGCGCTCGGAGGGCTGCGCGAGATCCTCGGCTCCGGCACTTTGCTGGCGGACGCCGACTGGCTGTTCGGCCCGCTCGCGGCCGAGTGGGTGCTGCACGTCACGTCCAGGCCGGCGACGCTCTTTGCGCTGGCGCCCGGTGGCCTTATCCTGCTCGGCCTCCTGCTGGCGCTGCGCCGCCGGCTTCGTCCGCCATACCGCGAAAGAACATGAACGCCGCCAAACGCCTGGAAATCTTCCGTCGCCTGCACGAGGACAACCCCAACCCCGTCACCGAGCTGGCCTACAGCTCGCCGTTCGAGCTGCTCATCGCGGTGATCCTTTCCGCGCAGGCCACCGACGTCGGGGTGAACAAGGCCACCGCCAGGCTCTTTCCGGTGGCCAATACGCCGCAAGCGATCTACGCGCTGGGCGTCGCCGGGCTGTCCGAGTACATCAAGACCATCGGCCTGTACAACGCCAAGGCGAAGAACGTCATCGAGACCTGCCGCCTGCTGATAGAGAAACACGGCGGCCAGGTGCCGGAGAACCGCGAGGACCTGGAAGCGTTGCCCGGCGTCGGCCGCAAGACCGCCAACGTGGTGCTCAACACCGCGTTTCGCCAGCCGACCATGGCGGTGGACACGCACATCTTCCGTGTCGCCAACCGCACCCACATCGCGCCGGGCAAGAACGTCCTGGAGGTGGAACGCAAGCTGGTCAAGTTCGTGCCCCGGGACTACCTGCTGGACGCCCACCACTGGCTGATCCTGCACGGCCGCTACGTGTGCAAGGCGCGCAAACCGCGGTGCGGCAGTTGCCGGATCGAAGACCTCTGCGAGTACAAGCACAAGACCTCGGACGATTGAGGCGTTTAGGCAAAACCTCGCATGTCGATTGAAAAAATCTTTTTTACCCGCCCAGTCTTTGCCGCTATAAGGTGCGCCAATAGCACCCTCAGCCTGGAGCGACAGGTATGACCGACAAAGCCGAAATCGAACTCGAAGATGATCTCGCGGTGGAAGACGCCGACGGCGACGACGATACCGCGACCCCGGTGGAGGTCGCCAAGACCAACCTGACCAAGCGCCGCATCATCGACAACTACCTGGAAGAGCGTCGCCTGCAGCGGCAGCTGTCGGACTACGATTTCGACCTGTAAACCGCGCCTGGCAACGAAGCCGCCCGCTGGCCACAGCGCGCGGTTTTTTTTCGCCCGCGAAAAATCCGGCTTTTGTTTTGAGCATAAAAAAACCGGCCAGGGGAATGGCCGGTCAAGTTGCCCGGGAGCCAACCAGGGCAAGGAGCGGGGGAGCGACAGCGATCAGGCGACCAGGGCCAACTTCGCCTTGGCCTGGGTCACGGCTTTTTCCAGCGATTCGGCGCCCAGGTTGAGACCTTCAGCGTGGATGAACTCGACGTCATGGATGCCGATGAAACCCAGCACCTGGCGCAGGTAGGGTTCCTGGTGATCCAGGGTGCCGCCGGCGTAGATGCCGCCCCGGGCGGTCAGGACGAAGGCGCGCTTGCCGGTGAGCAGGCCTTGCGGGCCGGTTTCGGTGTACTTGAAGGTGACGCCGGCACGCAGCACGTGGTCCAGCCAGGACTTCAGGGTGCTCGGGATGGCGAAGTTGTACATCGGCGCGGCGAGCACCAGCACGTCGGCGGCGAGCAGTTCCTCGGTGAGCAGGTTGGAGCGCGCGAGGGCGTTCTTCTCCTGGTCGCTGTGCTGGTCGGCCGGTTTCATCCAGCCACCCAGCAGGTTGGCGTCCAGGTGCGGCACCTGCTCGACGGCAAGGTCGCGAACGCTGATTTCGTCGGACGGATGCGCCGCTTTCCACTGGGCGATGAACGCCTGGGTGAGCTGACGGGAAACCGAGCCTTCCTGGCGGGCGCTGCTTTCGATGACCAGTACACGTGACATGAGCTTTTCTCCATCGGGAATGTGTGTTCGATGGAGCGAGATTAAGTATCTATATCTTGATTAAAAAGCGAAAAAAATCACTTCAAATTATCTACTAAATCGATTTAACTTGAGTCATCACCGTTGGCAACGACGGCGCGTCGCCGTCAGAGGCCGCAGGTCATCTGGATGCGCAGGCGGATGATGCTGCGGGCGAACTTCGCCGTGAGGTTCACCGTCTTGCCCGGTTCGATGCTGGCCTTGCGGGTGCGGGGAGCTTCGGGGCCATTGCGGAACACCAGCGTGCAGGTGGCCTCGGTGGCGCCCCTGTTGGTCAGGCTGATGGCGCCCATGTTGTAGTCGATGTCCTGAGTGCTGTAGGTGATTTCCGCGCCGTTGAGCTGCTTTTCGACTTCGATCGGATAGGCAGCCAGGCAGGAAAGCGGCATCAGCGCCGCCAGCGCGAAGAGCATTGTTTTCATTGTTGGTCTCCATCGGGGGCCGCCAGCTTAGGGTAAGAGGAGCCGAGGATGAAAGCGCCCCGCGTCACACTGGATCAATGGCGAACCCTGCAGGCGGTGGTCGACCACGGCGGCTTCGCCCAGGCGGCCGAGATCCTGCACCGCTCGCAGTCGTCGGTGAGCTACACCGTCGCCCGCATGCAGGAGCAACTGGGCGTGCCGCTGTTGCGCATCGACGGCCGCCGCGCGGTACTCACCGAGGCCGGGGGCGTGCTCCTGCGCCGCTCGCGGCAACTGGTCAAACAGGCCAGCCAGCTCGAAGACCTGGCTCATCACATGGAACAGGGCTGGGAAGCCGAAGTCCGCCTGGTGGTGGATGCCGCCTACCCCACGGCGCGCCTGGTGCGTGCGCTCACGGCGTTCATGCCGCAGAGCCGCGGCTGCCGCGTGCGGCTGCGCGAGGAGGTGCTCTCGGGGGTCGAGGAAGTGCTGCTCGAAGGCGTCGCCGACCTGGCCATCAGCGGGCTGATCATTCCCGGTTTCCTCGGCGCCGAGCTGAGCACGGTGGAATTCGTCGCCGTCGCCAGCCCGGACCACGCGCTGCACAAGCTGCATCGGCAGGTGAACTTCCAGGACCTGGAAGCGCAGATGCAGGTGGTCACCCGCGACTCCGGCCGACAACAGCCACGCGACGTCGGCTGGCTCGGCGCCGAGCAGCGCTGGACCGTCGGCAGCCTGGCCACCGCCGCCACCTTCGTCAGCAACGGCCTGGGCTTCGCCTGGCTGCCGCGCCACATGATCGAGCGCGAACTGCGCGAGGGCCAGCTCAAGGCGCTGCCGCTGGACCAGGGCGGCAGCCGCAGCCCGCTGTTCTATCTCTACTCGAACAAGGACAAACCGCTGGGCCCGGCGACGCAGATCCTCATCGAGCTGATCAAGACCTTCGACGCCGCGCCGCTGGATGCCGCCTTCGCCGCGCCGCAATCGACCAACTGAACGCGCGGCGTGGAACGACCCTGGAGGACGCCGGTCCGAAGGTTCGAGCACGTCAGCGGGGCCCTCGACGTTGTACGATGCGTGCCAGCGGCCCGACGCCTACCGGCGCAACCGCCACGCCCCGCCCAACAAGGACCTCGCAAATGCTGAAAAAACTCGCCCTGGCCGCCTGTGCCCTGCTCTTCGCCCACAGCCTCCTGGCCGCGGAAAATCCGCGCGTGCAGTTGCTCACCAGCGCTGGTGAAATCGTCATCGAGCTGCAGCCGGACGATGCGCCAATCAGCGTGAAGAACTTCCTCGACTACGTCGACAGCGGCTTCTACACCGATACCATCTTCCACCGCGTGATCCCCGGTTTCATGATCCAGGGCGGCGGCTTCGACGCGAAGATGAACGAAAAGCCCACCCGCGACCCGATCAAGAACGAGGCCGACAACGGCCTGCGCAATGTCCGTGGCACCCTGGCCATGGCGCGTACCCAGGCGGTCGATTCCGCCACCAGCCAGTTCTTCATCAACCAGAAGGACAATGCGATGCTCGACCATGGCGCGCGCGATTTCGGCTATGCAGTGTTCGGTCGCGTGGTGCGCGGCATGGAAGTCGTCGACGCGATCGTCCAGGCACCGACCACCAGCCGCGGCATGTTCGACGACGTGCCTGCCAAGCCGATCGTCATCCTCTCCGCCAAGCGCCTGTGACGCGGCCACGGCCTACCCGCGCCCGCGGGTAAGGCTGCGGCCGGACGCGTCCGGTCGTGCTTCAGGGTCGTGGTGCGCGCGCCACGGCCCGCCAGATAAGGACGCCCCATGCTGTTCCGCCGCTTTGAAAACCTGATCGACGCCTTCCAGGACGCTCCGAAAAACCCACCGCCCGACGGCATCCTGCGCTTCTACTTCTATTACATTCGCCAGGTCTGGCCGGTCTTCGCCGTGTTGATCGTGGTCGGCCTGGTCGTCGCCCTGATCGACGTCGCGCTGTTCAGCTTCCTCGGCCGCCTGGTTGATCTGGCGCAGGCGACGCCCAGCTCCGACTTCTTCCGCCAGCACGGTCCCGAGCTGCTGTGGATGGCCGTGGTGGCGGTGATCCTGCGGCCGCTGTTCAACGCCCTGCACGACCTGCTGGTGCACCAGACGCTGGCGCCGAGCATGACCAACATGATCCGCTGGCAGAACCACCGTCACGTGCTGCGCCAGAGCCTGAACTTCTTCCAGAGCGATTTCTCCGGGCGCATCGCCCAGCGCATCATGCAGACCGGCCCGGCCCTGCGCGACTCGGCGGTGCAGGTGGTGGACGCGCTCTGGCATGTGGTGATCTACGCCGGCAGCGCGCTGTTCCTGTTCGCCGAGGCGGACTGGCGGCTGGTCATCCCGCTGGCCCTGTGGATCGTCTGCTACATCGCGGCGCTGCGTTACTTCGTACCGCGCATCAAGCGCAGCGCCACCGCGGCCTCGGCGGCACGCTCGAAGCTGATGGGCCGGGTGGTCGACGGCTACACCAACATCGCCACCCTCAAGTTGTTCGCCCACACCCAGGACGAGGAGCGCTACGCGCGCACCGCGATGGGCGAGGTGATCGAGCGTTTCCGCCAGCAGTCGCGCAGGGTCAGCGCCATGGACATCTGCATCATCAGCATGAACGGCGTGCTGATCGTCGGCACCACCGGACTCGCCCTGTGGCTGTGGAGCAACGGCCAGATCAGCGTCGGTGCCATCGCCCTGGCCACGGCGCTGGTCATCCGCATCAACAACATGGCCGGCTGGATCATGTGGGTGGTCAACGGCATCTTCGAGAACATCGGCATCGTCCAGGACGGCATGCACACCGTGGTGCAGCCGATCGCCGTGGTCGACCGCGACGATGCGCGCGCGCTGACCGTGGAACACGGCCAGGTGCGCTTCGAGGACATCCACTTCCACTACGGAAAGCGCAGCGGAATCATCGCCGGGCTCGACCTGGAAGTCCGCGCCGGCGAGAAGATCGGCCTGGTCGGGCCGTCTGGCGCGGGCAAGTCGACCTTGGTCAACCTGCTCCTGCGCCTGTACGACCTGCAGAGCGGGCGCATCCTCATCGACGGACAGGACATCGCCACGCTGAGCCAGGAAAGCCTGCGCGCCAACATCGGCGTGGTCACCCAGGACACCTCGCTGCTGCACCGTTCGATCCGCGACAACCTGCTCTACGGCCGCCCCGGCGCCAGCGACGAGGAACTCTGGGAAGCGATTCGCAAGGCCCGCGCCGACGAGTTCATCCCCCAGCTTTCGGATGCCGAGGGTCGCACCGGGCTCGACGCCCACGTCGGCGAGCGTGGCGTGAAGCTCTCCGGCGGCCAGCGCCAGCGCATCGCCATTGCCCGCGTGCTGCTCAAGGACGCGCCGATCCTGATCATGGACGAGGCCACTTCGGCGCTGGACTCGGAGGTCGAGGCGGCGATCCAGGAAAGCCTGGAAACCCTGATGAAGGGCAAGACGGTGATCGCCATCGCCCACCGCCTGTCCACCATCGCCCGCCTGGATCGGCTGGTGGTGCTGGACAAGGGCAGGATCGTCGAGACCGGCAACCACGCCGAGCTGGTCGCCGCGGGAGGCCTCTATGCGCGCCTGTGGGCGCACCAGACGGGTGGCTTCGTCGGGATCGACTGAGGAATCGCCCCCCAACATCCCAGCACCGTAACCAACGGCGCATTCCCAAGGTGCGCGCGGCGCACCCTACGCCTGGAGGCCTCGACGTAGGGTGCGCCATGCGCACCGCAACCACGGCGCATTCCCACGGTGCGCGCGGCGCACCCTACGACTGAAGGCTTCGACGTAGGGTGCGCCATGCGCACCGCGACCACAGCGCATTCCCACGGTGCGCGCGGCGCACCCTACGGTTGGCGGTAAGGCAGCGCCGCACGCGCATCCTCGGCGTAGGCCAGCACGCCGGCGTGTTCCTGCTGCAGAAACTCCGCCACCGCGGCGCGCAGGCCGGGATGCGCGAGGTAGTGCCAGGAATGGGTGATCACCGGATCGAAGCCGCGCACCAGCTTGTGCTCGCCCTGCGCGCCGGCATCGAAGCGTTTCAGCCCGGCGGCAATGGCCTGCTCGATGCCCTGATAGAAGCAGGTCTCGAAGTGCAGGCGGTCGAACTCCGCCAGGCAACCCCAGTAGCGCCCGTAGAGCGAATCGCCGTCCAGCAGCGAGAACGCCATCGCCACCGGCCGCCCGGCCTGGCGCGCCAGCACCACGCGGATCGCCTGCGGCATGCGCTCGGCCAGCAGGCTGAAGAAGGCGCGGGTGAGGTACGGCCTCTGCCCGCGCACGTGGTAGGTGTTGGCGTAGCAGGCGTAGACGAAATCCCATTCCGCCTCGCTCAGCTGGTGGCCTTCACGCCAGTCGAAGTCGATGCCCTGCCCCGCCACCTGCTCGCGCTCCTTGCGCATCTGCTTGCGCTTGCGCGAGGCCAGCGCGTCGAGGAAGTCCTGGAAATCCCGATAGCTACGGTTGTGCCAGTGGAACTGGCAGCCGATGCGCTCCAGCCAGTCGGCTTCGGCGCCGATCAGGGCGTCGAGGCCCGGCTGCGTGAAGTTGACGTGCGCGCTGGAAAGCCCCTCGACCTCCAGATAGCCGGGAATCGCCCGCAGCAACTCGAGGCCGGCCACCGGCTCCGCCATCAATAGGCGAGGGCCGCAGACCGGGCTGAACGGCACGGCGCAGAGCAGCTTGGGGTAGTAGGCGATCCCCGCCCGATGGCAGGCGTCGGCCCAGCCGTGATCGAACACGTACTCGCCATAGGAATGATGCTTGCGATAGGCCGGCATCGCCGCCAGCAGCCTTCCGCCGTCGATATACACGAGGTGCTCGGCGGCCCAGCCGGAGCCTTCCCCCAGACTGCCACTGAGCTCCAGCGCGGAAAGAAACGCGTGGCGCAGGAACGGCTGCGGCTCCGGCAACAGGGCATCCCATTGCTCGGCCGGCAATTCGGCAAGGCTCGAAACGACATGCAACGCCATGCAGGCCCCCAGGAAGACACGAAGTGAACGCCAGTATCGCGTAGGCGGCAGGTCAGGTGGCCAAAAGCTTCGTCAACGGCCTCGCACAGGTGTGACGAACTGCCCCGGGGAAAGAAATTTCACGAATTTTTCACCTCTCCCGAAATTCGCCAAAGCCTCTGAATACAAGGGCTGCCACCTCCTTCTCGATCGTGAAGGCTCTGTTTCGCGGGTTGCAGAGCGGTGCTGTCACACGCGAGCCATCAGTTGGACATCAATGTGTCATGAGCCCTCGGAATACTTGCGCAGGTTTTCGGAGACCCCGCGCTGACTGCCAGGCGCCCTCCGCAAGCGCGTCATCTTGGGATTGGCCAATTGCCGACCTTAATTTCGATAGGGAGAAGTTCATGCGTTTAGTTTCCACACTCACCGGGGCCGGCCTGTGCACCAGCATCCTGATGGCCGTCAGTAACCCGGCCAGTGCCGCGGTCGACGCCAAACTGCTGGAAATGCTGCGTGCCAACGGCGCGATCACCGCCGAGCAGTACACCGACCTGTCGGTCGAACTGGCTGCCGACAAGGAAGCTCAGCAGGCCGCGGCCGAAACCCAGGCCAAGAAGCAGAGCGCATACGATCAGAAACTGGCGTGGGCGGCGCGGACCACCATCAAGGGCGATATCCGCCTGCGTCACGAAACCGTGGACGCCGAGGGCGCCACCAACATCGCCGGCGACCAAGACCGTCAACGCGTTCGCGCCCGTCTCGGCGTGTACAGCGAAATCAACCCGCAGGTCGACGCCGGCATCCGCCTGGCCACCGGCAGCGGCACCAGCGGCGACGGCCGTTCCACCAACCAGAGCCTGGCCGGGATGAGCCAGAAATCGTTCTGGCTGGACCAGGCCTACCTCGACTACCACCCCACCGACATCAAGGACCTGCACCTGGTCGGCGGCAAGATGCCGCAACAGTGGGTCAGCATGGGCGACGTGATCTGGGACGGCGACCTCAACCCCGAAGGCCTCGCCGTCACCTACAAGATGCCGCTGGCCGGCAAGACCGAGCTGTTCGGCAGCACCGGCTACTACATCCTGCAGGACAACGTCGACGGCGAGGGCTATCAGTTCGAGCACGACCTGCGCATGTACACCGGCCAGGCTGGCATCCGCTTCGCGCCGGCCGACAACCTGAAAGTGACCCTGGGCGGCAGCCTCTACGCCTTCGACAACGACGACGACACCAACACCCTGGCGATCAACGGCAACGCCGCCGGCAGCAACGAGTTCCAGCTCTACGAAGGGTTCGGTCAGGTCGACCTGACCGGCCTGGCGCTGCCGCTGTCGTTCTACGGCCAGTACGTCAAGAACGCCGATGCCGAGACCACCGCCACCGTGGGCAAGGAAGACACCGCCTACCTGTTCGGTGTGAAAACCAAGATCTTCGCCTTCGGCCTGGACTACAACTACCGCGACGTGGAACGCAACTCGGTGGTCGGCGCCTTCACCGATTCCGACTTCGGCAACGGCAACACCGGCGGCAAGGGCCACAAGGTCAAGGTCAGCTACGACATCGACAAGAACTTCGCCGTGGCGGCCAGCTACCTGAAAGCCAAGGACGCCTGGCTGGGCGCCGCGGCTGGCGAGGGCGATGTCGACACCATGCAACTCGACCTCGAAGCCAAGTTCTGACCGCGACACGCAATGCAAAGCGGGGAATGCCGAACACCGGCATTCCCCGCTTTTTTGTGCCTGCGAAAAGCTTAGCGACGGCGCAGGATCACGCTGCCGATCGAGTAGCCGGCGCCGAACGAACTGAGCACGCCGAGGCTGCCCTTGGGCATGTCGTCCTGGTACTTGTGGAAGGCGATCACCGAACCGGCCGAGCTGGTATTGGCGTAGGTGTCGAGGATCACCGGCGCCTCGTGCGGCTCCGCATCGCGGCCAAGCAGGCGGCGGATGATCAGCAGGTTCATGTTCAGGTTCGCCTGGTGCAGCCAGTAGCGCTGCACGTCGCCGACCGGCAGGTCGTTCTCGGCCAGGTGCGCGCCGATCAGCTCGGCCACCATCGGGCAGACTTCCTTGAACACCTTGCGGCCCTCCTGGACGAACAGCTTGTCCGGGTTGCTCGCCGACTCTTCCCCGGCCGCGCGGTTGAGGAAGCCGAAGTTGTTGCGGATGTTGTTGGAGAAGTGGGTCAGCAGCTTGCTGCTGATCACGTCCCACTGGTGCTCCGAAGTCGCCAGGTCGGCGCGCTCGAGAATCACCGCGGTGGCGGCATCGCCGAAGATGAAGTGGCTGTCGCGGTCGCGGAAGTTGAGATGGCCGGTGCAGATTTCCGGATCGACCAGCAGGATCGCCTTGGCCTGGCCGACCTGGATGGCGTTGCAGGCGGCCTGGATGCCGAAGGTCGCCGAGGAACAGGCGACGTTCATGTCGTAGCCCCAGCCCTGAATGCCCAGCGCGGCCTGCACCTCGATGGCCACCGCCGGGTAGGCGCGCTGCAGGTTGGAACAGGCGACGATCACCCCGTCGATGTCGGCGGCGGTCTTGCCGGCGCGCTGCAGGGCTTCCTTCGCGGCGGCCACGGACATTTCGCAGAGAATGCCCCACTCCTCGTTGGAGCGCTCGGGAATGCTCGGCACCATGCGCTGCGGGTCGAGGATGCCGGCCTTGTCGATGACGAAGCGGCTCTTGATCCCCGAGGCTTTCTCGATGAAGGCGACGCTGGATTCGCCGAGCGCCTCGACCTCGCCACGCGCGATGGCGTCGGCGTTGTCGGCGTTGAACTGCGCCACGTAGGCATTGAAGGACGCCACCAGCTCTTCGTTGGAAATGCTCTGGGCAGGGGTATACAGGCCGGTACCGCTGATCACGACGTTATGCACGGTCGTTCCTCTTTTAATTCTGGGGTGTTCCAAAGGGCTGTTGCCGTTTCATCGCAGCCACGCGGTTCGGCATGAAACGGCAACGGACCCTGGCTTTAGACTAGCCGCCATTGTGCCCGAAAACCGCGAAAATTCCCTCTCGGGCGCGGCAGGCGCGGTTTCGACGATGACCCGACGCCTCTACCGGAACCATAGCCTTTTGCAATGAGCGCCCTGGCGGTGCCGATGTCAGGCTGTGCGACACAGCACCAGCGCACGCGCGCGCTGTCGATAACAGTGGGCGCCGATCGCGCCGCCCCACCGATACCAACAACGGAGACCCGCATGTCGAACCCGAACGCGCGCCCTGCCGCCGCACCGATGACACCCGAGGAAGAACAGGAATTCGCCAACCAGGTCTTCGATGTCGCCCGCAACGGCGATGCCACGATGCTCGCCCGGCTGCTGGACAGCGGGTTGCCGGCCAACCTGCGCAATCACAAGGGCGATACCTTGCTGATGCTCGCCAGCTACCATGGCCATCAGGACGCCGCGCGCGTGCTGCTGCAACACGGCGCCGACGCCAATCTCGCCAACGACCGCGGGCAGACGCCGCTGGCCGGCACCGGTTTCAAGGGCGACCTGGCGATGGCGACGCTGCTGCTGGAGCACGGCGCCGATGTGGAAGGTGCCTCGCCGGACGGCAAGACCGCGCTGATGATGGCGGCGATGTTCAACCGCACCGATATCGTCGAGTTGCTGCTGAGCCAGGGAGCCGACCCGGCGGCGCGCGACGCCAACGGCGTCACTGCGATGGCCGCGGCGCAGGCGATGGGCGCGCAGGACACGCCCGCGCTGCTCGAACGTGCCCTGCTCGGGCGAGACCGTCCAACCGACTAGCCCGCCGCCGCCACCACGCGATTGCGCCCAAGCTCCTTGGCGCGGTACAGCGCCTCGTCCGCCCTCTTCAGCCAGGCCTGGGCATCCTCCAGCCCGGTATGGAAACCGGCGATGCCGATGCTCAGGCTGACGCTCAGCCCTTCCGCCTGGCTGAACGCCAGGCTGGTGATTTCTTCGCGCAGGCGTTCGAGCACCGCGAGGGCCTCGCCCGATTCGGTATCCGGCAGCAGCACGCAGAATTCGTCGCCGCCGTAGCGCCCGGCGATATCCGTCAGCCTGAGGTTGCGCTGGATGCAGCGGCCGACCTCGCGCAGCACCTCGTCGCCAGCGATATGGCCGTAGCGGTCGTTGCTCGACTTGAAGTGATCGACATCGATCAGCGCCAGGCTCGCGGCCTGACCACGCGCGCGGCAGTCATCGAACACCAGGCTCGCCTGCTCGCTCCAGTAACGTCGATTGAACAGCCCGGTAAGGCTGTCGGTGCGGCTCAGCTCGCTCAGCGTGCGCTTGTGCTGGCCGAGCTGGATCGCCAGCCGATAGAGCACCAGGCCGATGGTCAGCGGATGAATGACCAGCATCGGCAGGCAGGCGTAGAGAATCTGCTGGCTGATCTGCGGGGTGAAGCTGAAACCCAGCAGCAGCACCGAGACGACCATCCCCAGCGCCTGCATCGCCATGCCCCGCAGCACGAAGCGCACGCCGCCCGCGGCGGTGTTGTTCATCGCCAGCATCGACAGCATCATCACCGTCGGCAGCACGTTGAAGCCGATGCTGGCGATCCAGAAGCCGCCCATCAGAGAGTCGAACAGCACCTGGCGCCGCTCGATCACGTAGGGCGAGCGCGAGCGCAACGCCATCCAGTAGGCCAGCAGCGGCCAGCCGTAGGAAAACGCCACCAGCAGCGCCCATAGCCAGATCGGCGACTGGCGTTCCCAAAGCACCACCGCCACGCACAGGAAACCCGTGCCCAGCCCGATGGCGCGCGGCAGAAACGCGCGACGGACGAAGGAAAGGCCGGCTTTATCGGAAGTGATGGGATCGTGCACGTCGAGGTCTTGCGAAAGGACTGCCGCCACTATATCCGATAGGACCAGGCCCTTGTGTGAAAGGCCGGGGTGCCATCCCGGCGCCAGCCACGTAGTCTGCATCTGCAGAATCGGGACCACCCGACCCTGCGCGTTGCGCTTCCCAACGAAACGTGCCGGCCGCTCGCCGCCCGGCCCCCGTGATTTCCGGAGCCCGCATGACCCTGTCGCTGCTCAGCCGTTACGCCGTGTTCGCCTTCTGTGTGCTGTTCACCGTCATCAGCGCCTTCTTCCTGGGCCACGAGTGGCTCTGGCCATTCACCCTGATCAGCGCCGCGCTCGCCCTGGTCGGCCTCCTCGACCTGGCACAGCCGCACCGCGCAGTGCGCCGCAACTATCCGGTGATCGGCAACATCCGCTACCTGTTCGAGGCGATTCGCCCGGAAATCCGCCAGTACCTGCTCGAAGGCGACGGCGAGCAGTTGCCGTTCTCCCGGGCCCAGCGTTCGCTGGTCTATGCGCGGGCGAAGAACGAGGCCGGCGACAAGCCGTTCGGCACGCTGCTCGACGTCTACCAGGACGGCTTCGAGTTCATCGGCCACTCGATGCGCCCGGCGCCGCTGGGCAATCCGGACGATTTTCGCGTGCTGATCGGCGGTCCGCAGTGCCGCCAGCCCTACTCTGCCTCGCTGTTCAACATCTCCGCGATGAGCTTCGGCTCGCTCAGCGCCAACGCCATCCGCGCGCTGAACAAGGGCGCCAAGCTGGGTAACTTCGCCCATGACACCGGCGAGGGCAGCATCAGCCCGTACCACCGCGAACACGGCGGTGACCTGACCTGGGAACTGGGCAGCGGCTACTTTGGCTGCCGCACCAGCGACGGCCATTTCGACCCGGAACGCTTCGCCGAACAGGCCGCCAGTCCGCAGGTGCGGATGATCGAAATCAAGCTGTCGCAGGGCGCCAAGCCCGGCCACGGCGGCATCCTGCCCAAGCACAAGGTGACCCTAGAAATCTCCGAGACCCGCGGCGTACCGATGGGCGAGGACTGCGTGTCGCCGTCGCGCCACAGCGCCTTCGACACGCCGACCGGCCTGTTGCACTTCGTCGCCCGGCTGCGCGAGCTGTCCGGCGGCAAACCGGTCGGCTTCAAGCTCTGCCTGGGCCACCCGTGGGAATTCATGGGCATCGCCAAGGCCATGCTGGAGACCGGCATCCTGCCCGACTTCATCGTCGTCGACGGCAAGGAAGGCGGCACCGGCGCCGCGCCGCTGGAGTTCACCGACCATATCGGCGTGCCGATGCGCGAGGGCCTGCTGTTCGTCCACAACACCCTGGTCGGAATCAACCTGCGCGACAAGATCAGGCTCGGCGCCAGCGGCAAGATCGTCAGTGCGTTCGACATCGCCAGCGTGCTGGCCATCGGCGCGGACTGGGCCAACTCGGCGCGTGGCTTCATGTTCGCCATCGGCTGCATCCAGTCGCAGAGCTGCCACACCAACAAATGCCCCACCGGCGTCGCCACCCAGGACCCGCTGCGCCAGCGCGCGCTGGTGGTCGAGGACAAGGCCTCGCGGGTCTACAACTTCCACCGCAACACGCTGCGCGCGCTGGCCGAAATGCTCGCCGCCGCAGGCCTGGAGCATCCCGCGCAACTGGACGCCCGGCACCTGGTGCGGCGTGTGTCCGCCACCGAGATCAAGCTGTTCTCGCAGCAGCACGTGTTCCTCAAGCCCGGCGAGTTGCTCGACGGGCCGATCGAGAGCGAGTTCTACCAGCGCATGTGGACGATGGCGCGCAGCGACAGCTTCGACGCGCGCGCCTGAGGCGCTGGAGCCGCGCCGTCACTCGCTGCGAATCTGCGCGTGGGCGATCAGGGCGAAGATGAAGCTGCCGCCGACGATGTTGCCGGCCAGGGTCGGCAGGGCGAAGTGGAAGATGAACTCGGACCCGCCGATCTCGCCGTTGAACATCAGGTAGCCGACCTCCGCCGAGCCGACCACGATGTGGCTGAAACTGCCCAGCGCCATGGCATAGGTGACGATGCCGATGACCCAGATCTTCGCCCCTTCCGCCGCCGGAATCAGCCAGACCATGGTGGCGATCATCCAGCCGGAAACGATGGCCTTGGCGAACATCGGGTAGGTGTCGTTTTCCATCACCTCCCTGCCGATTTCGAGAAACGCCTTGTCCGCCGCCCCGTTGAAGATCGGCAGATGGAGGATCGAGAAGGCGAACAGCAGGGTGCCGCAGAGGTTGCCGAAAAGCACCACCGACCACAGCCGTAGCAACTGCATGAAATGCGTGCGGGTCGGATCGCTCATCACCGGCAGCACGGCGGTCAGGGTGTTCTCGGTGAACAGCTGCTGGCGCGCGAGTATCACCGCGAGAAAGCCCACCGGGTAGCCGAGGCTGGTGATCAGCGTCGCCAATGGATGCTCGCCGACGTTGGCCCGCAGCAGGCCCATCACCATCAGCGAAAGGCCTATGGTCAGGCCCGCCGCCAGCGCCGACCACCAGAGCGCCGCCAGGCTGCGGCCAAGTTCGTGATCGCCCTGCGTACGAATCACCTCGTGCAGCACCTGCGCGCGCGGCAGCTGGTTCTTCTCGACCTCGCGCTCTTCCTCGGCGGAAAGCTCCTTGCCCGCCTCGCCCCGCTCCTCGACCACATGGCCGGACTTGTCACGGCGCGTCGTCGTCCCGTCGCGCGGCGGGGTATCGTCATCGTCCTTCATGTTTTCTTCCTGGGGCCGGAGTCCAGCTATAGGCAACCGCCGCCTTCGCGCGGTTCCTCGCCAGGGCGCTCGCCGCGCAGAAAAAAAGGCCGGCGCGGCAGGGCCATGCAAGCGTCGCCAAGGCTCTCGGCCGGGCCATCGGGGGCGGCGATAGCCAGCATATGACCAAGACTGCGGCCGCGCTTTCTCGCTAAGCTGAGTGCCTTTCATGCCAGGCCCAGACGGAACCATGCGCTCAATCGTTCTCGCCCTGCTGGTCATCTGCAGTCCGCTTGCCGCCGAGGAGCGCGCGCTGCGCTTTTCGATCACCGAAAGCTCGACGATGCCTATGGTTCGCATCGAGGACGGACAGACCACCGGAGGCATTCTCTACGACCTGCAGATGCGCCTCGCCGAGAAGGTCGGGCGCCGCGCGCAGGTCATGGTGCTGCCGCGGCTGCGCGTACAGCAGATGCTGGTGCGCGGTGAAATCGACGCGCGCTGCGACGTCAATCCGGCCTGGCTGAAGGAGTCCACCCACCAGTACATCTGGAGCGTGCCCTTCATGGTTCACCACGACGTGCTGGTGGGCACCGCGGCGGACCTGCCTCGCCAGCCGCCGCCGGGCGAAACGATCGGCACCGTGCTCGGCTTCGTCTATCCGTCGCTGGAGCCGGCCTTCGCCAGCGGTGCGCTGCTACGCGACGATGCGCGCACCCAGGACCTGGTGCTGGCGAAACTGGCCGCCGCGCGCGACCGCTACGCCATCAGCAACGAGCTGACCCTCGACTGGTTCAACCGCACGCGCGCCGGCGGCCAGCCCCTGCGCAAACTGGGCGTGCTCAGCTCGGACATCGTCGCCTGCATCGTCCGCGACGAGCCGGACGTACCCACCCACGCCCTGTTGCGGGCGCTGGTACGGATGAGCGTGGACGGCGAGTTCGAAGCCATCCTCGCGCGCTATCGCTGACGCCGCGCCTTGCAGGCCGGGCGATCCAGACAAGCCTGAACCCACTCGTCCATCAGCCGGGCACTCATCGCAGCACCCTTGACGCAGATCAGTACGCATCCATCGATCGCGCTGATGACCAATAGCAGGACCATCGATTTCTCAATCTCCGGGCCGAATGTTTTTATTCAACCGTGAGCAGTACAGGACGCCTGCCGCAGCGACCCGTCGTGAAACCTGACGACTCATACGCTGCCAGTGCTCCCGCCCACTACTGTCGAGCTAATTCGAGGATCGAACCATGAAAATCGCCAGCGTCATCTCCACCGTAATCTCCAGCTTCGCCCCCTTCGCTTTCGCCACCGACGCGCAGCCCGGCTCAGACATTCCGCCGGTGGACTACCAGTACGGCATGCAACTGGACGTCAAACAGGTCCTGCATCGCACCGACAACACCGGCAAGACCGGCGTGGTCCCGACGATCATGGTCTATCAGGACAGCAAGGGCGAAGTGCACAAGATCCGCTTCCTCGAATGGGGTGGCAAAACCAGCGAACAGAGCTGAGCGCGAAACCTGAAAAAGCCGGCCCGAGCCTCTCGCGGCCGGCTTTTTCATGCCTGCCCGCCAGCACTTGTAAATGCCCTGCGGCCTGGATTAACGTCGCCGCCGGCAGTGACGCGCCCGCAGGCAGGAAGCCTTCCTCACCTCCCCCGCCCCACGTCTTTGCTGCAGGAAGCCCAGGCTGCGAAACCGCGCGCCTGACCGTTATCGATCCGAACCAAGGAACCCTCATGTACAAGCTGATCGTTGTTGCCACCGCCCTCCTGACCCTCGGCGGCTGCGCCTCCGTGCCGAAAGGCGATCCGGCCCAGGATGCCGCGCTGAAGACCTTCCATGTCGCGCCGGACAAATCCGCCATCTACGTCTATCGCAACGAAAGCATGGGCGCCGCGGTGAAGATGGACGTCGCCATCGATGGTCAGGCCGTCGGCCAGACCGCCGCCAAGACCTACCTGTTCAAGGAAGTGGCGCCGGGCAAGCACACCATCACCTCCGAAGCGGAAAACACCGCCACGCTGGAAGTGAATACGCTGGCCGGCAAACCGACCTTCGTCTGGCAGGAAGTGAAGATGGGCGTGCTCTCCGCCCGCAGCAAACTGAATCTGGTGGACGCGGAACAGGGCAAGGCCGGGGTGAAGGAATCCGACCTGGCCATCGCCAAGTAAAAATCCGAATGACGAAAAAGGCCGCTCACGAGCGGCCTTCTTCTTGTCCGGCGAAAAGGTTCAGCGGTCGTCGTCGGGCTTGATATCGAAGCCGCTGGAGGCTTCGCTGACGATGCGGTAGCGGACGGTTTCGCCAGCCTTCACGGTGGCGAGCTCCTCGCGCAGCAGGCGACCCATGCTGCACAGGCCGCCGTCCTGCTCGTCGATGCCGATGCCGACCACGTGCTGGCCCGGGCGCAGCTGGAAGCTGACCATCTCGCCCACGCGGATGCGCGCGGCGGGCTTGCGGTCCACCGACAGCGCCACGTGGCAGCCGCCACCGATCTTGCCGAAGTCGCGGTGTACGTAGAGCGTGCCGCCGCCCTGCACCGGCTCCTGGAATGCCATCACGCGGTCGCTGGGGATTTCGGTTGGGTTTTCGGCGGGAACGGACGAACAACCGGCGAGAAACAACAGGGGCAGTGCTGCGTAGATCAATCGCATGGGTTCCCTCCACGGGCATGGGCGAAGTGCTGACGGACGTTATGACAGCATTTTGCGATCGACGGTGCCATCAACGCAGCGGATTTGCCGATCCGGATGTTTCCGCCTGCGTGAAACCGTAGTCGCGCTCGACCCTGGCGATGCGCGCGGTGAAGGCGCCGTACCAGTCGGCCCGGCCCCGCTCGCGGGCGGCGCTGTGCTGCAGGTCCTCGCGCCAGGCGCGAATCGCCGCCTCGCTTTCCCAATAGGACACGGTGATCCCCAGGCCATCCTCGCGGGCCGACTCGACGCCGAGAAAACCCGGCTGGCGTTGCGCCCGCTCCAGCATCCGCGCGGCCGTTTCGGCGTAACCCTGGTCGCCGTCGCGGCGTTGCGAGGTGAAGATCACCGCGTAGTACGGCGGCGTGGGCGTCGCGGCGATCACGAGGCCAGCTTCGCCTCGTGGGCGGCCTGCACCGCGCAGGCACCGACCAGGCCGGCGACCACCGGCGGCAGGCGCCCGGCCAGCGCCGCGCGCTCGGGCTGGAACAGGGTGGCGAGGAAGAACGGATGATCCTGCAGCTCGATGGCGCGCACTTCGCCCCCTTCGTCATGCCCGGACGCACGCAGGCTGTGCGCCAGCAGCGGCTCGCGGAAGGCGGCGTCGAGGCCGTAGCGGCAGAGGTATTCCTCGGTGATCTCCAGCACGCCGTAAAGCTCGGCGATCTGCGTGCCGGACACCAGCCGCACCCGGCGCGAGGCGTCCAGCAGCGCGCAGCTGAGCGGCGCGATCAGCGGCTGCTCGGCCTGCGGCGAAAGCTCGGCGTGTTCGGCGTTCCAGCCCAGCGAGTGGCGCGCGAACTCCAGCAGCGCATGCTGGAAGCCGCCGCAGGTGCCGAGGAAGGGCACGTTGTTCTCACGGGCAAAGCGGATCGCGCGCAGCGCGCCTTCGGTATCGGCGTAAGGGCTGCCGGGCACGCACCAGATGCCGTCGTAATCACCCAGGCACTGACCATCGCCGATGCCGTCGGTGGACAGCCAGTCGTGGTCGACGCGGATGTGCAGCGCCTCGGCGGCCAGTTGCAGCGCCAGCGGGATCGCACGATGCGCGGTGATGGTGTCGCTACGCTCGCCGATCAGGGCGATCTTCACGTGGTTGGTGCTGTACATGCGCATGCCTCCTCGTCTGGGCCAGGTCCTCTGGCGTGCCGTCCGAGCGCCACTATAAGATGGCGCTGACGCAACAAGTATTGGCATCCAGACAATCGAAGTGTGCACCGATGCAATATCGACTCGATCATTCCGACCTCTCCCTGGTCCTCGCGCTGGTCCGCGGACGCTCCCTGGCGCGGGCCTCGGAGATGCTCCAGGTCGACGTCTCCACGGTGTTCCGCTCGGTGCGGCGCCTGGAGGCGGCCCTGGGCATCGCGCTGTTCGAGAAGAGCCGCCGCGGCTACCTGCCGACCGGCGCCGCACAGGCGCTGGCGGAACAGGCCGAGCGTGCCGAGCAGGCGCTGGACGCCGCGCGGGTGGCGCTGGAACAGGGTGAACAGGTGGTCAGCGGGACGGTGCGCCTGACCTGCACCGATGCCGTGCTGCACAGCCTGCTGCTGCCGGCGCTGGCGCGCTTCATGCCGAACTATCCGGCGCTGACGCTGGAGCTGGCGACCTCCAACGAATTCGCCAACCTCAGCCGGCGCGACGCCGACATCGCCCTGCGCCTGACCAATTCGCCACCGGAGCATCTGGTCGGGCGCTGCCTGGGCACCGTGTCCTATGCCGTCTACGGCCGCGAGGAGTATCGCCAGCCGGCCTCGCGCGATCCGGCGCGGTTGCCCTGGATCGCCCCGGACGACTCGATGCCGGACCACGCCACCGTGGTCTGGCGTCGCCAGCGCTATCCCGGCGTAGTGCCCGCCTACCGTTGCAGCAGCATGCTTTCGGTGGCGCAACTCACCCAGGCAGGACTGGGCGTGGCGGCGCTATCGGATTTTCTCGCCGGGGATTTCGACGGCCTGGTGCGCCTGAGCGAGCCGCTGGGCGGATGCGACTGCGAACTCTGGCTGCTCACCCGCCCGGATTGCCGCGCCCTGCGCTCGGTGCAGACGCTGTTCGAGGAGCTGACCCGCACCGTGCGCATCGGCTCGGATTAGCCGCGCGCGTTCAGCCCTGCAGGCGCTCGACCAGCCGCGCGGCGAGTGCGGCGAGCTCCGCCGGCTCGGCCCTGTTCTGGGCATGGGCGCCCAGGCTGCTGGCGGACCAGCGCGGAATCAGGTGGAAGTGCAGGTGGTAGACGGTCTGCCCGGCGGGCGCGCCGTTGAACTGGGCGACCTGCACGCCCTCGGCCTGCAATTCGTCGATCAGCACGCCGGTGAGGCGCTGGGCGACCAGGATCAGCTTGCTCAAGGTGTCCGCGTCGATCTCCAGCAGGTTGCGCGCCGTCGCCCGTTTGGGAATCACCAGCGTATGCCCGCGCGACTGCGGGAAGGCGTCGAGGAAGGCCAGCACGTCGTCGTCCTCGTAAACCTTGTGGCAGGGCGCCTCGCCTCGAATGATCCTGGCGAAGATGTTCTGCGGATCGTAGTCGCCGTAAAGGCTCATGGGGTGCTCCTGGCAGGATGGAATCCGCAGAGGCTACCGCCCGCCTCGGCCGCCGGCAAACCGCAGGGCGGTGCGCGCGGCGGGCGGGCCTTGCTAAGGTAGAACGCACACCCTGCCCATGGAGGCTCCCATGCCCGATCTTTCCGCGTTCCCGATCACCCGCAAATGGCCGGCGACCCGGCCGGACCGCCTGCAGCTTTACTCGCTGCCCACGCCCAACGGGGTCAAGGTATCGATCATGCTCGAAGAGATCGGCCTGCCCTACGAGGTACATCTGGTCAGCTTCGAGAAGAACGACCAGATGACGCCGGAGTTCCTTTCCCTCAGCCCGAACAACAAGATCCCGGCGATCCTCGATCCCGACGGCCCCGACGGCAAGCCGCTGGCGCTGTTCGAATCCGGCGCCATCCTCATCTACCTGGCCGAGAAGACCGGCCAGCTGCTGCCCGCCGACCCGGCCGAACGCTACCAGGCGATCCAGTGGCTGATGTTCCAGATGGGCGGCATCGGCCCGATGTTCGGCCAGCTCGGTTTCTTCACCAAGTTCGCCGGCAAGGACATCGAGGACAAGCGCCCGCGCGACCGCTACGTCGCCGAATCCCGGCGCCTGCTCGGCGTTCTCGACAAGCACCTGGAAGGTCGCCAGTGGATCATGGGCGAGGCGTACGGCATCGCCGACATCGCCACGTTCCCCTGGATACGCAATCTGATCGGCTTCTACGGCGCTGGCGAGCTGGTGGAGTTCGAGCACTTCGCCAACGTCGCCCGCGTGTTGCAAACCTTCCTCGAACGCCCGGCGGTGGCACGCGGCCTGGACATCCCCCACCGCGGCTGAACGCCCCTCCGCGCACCGGCTCCGTAGGGTGGGCTTCAGCCCACCTCAGCCAACCCACGCATCAGCGCATCGCGTGGGCTGAAGCCCACCCTACGACTGGACATTCCACTGGCGCCGAACAGGGCGCGCGCAAGGCTTCCGGGCCTTCCTCCCAGCCGCTAGCATGGGCGCCCCTCAATTCATCGAGACCGCCATGACCCTGGAAATCCGCCCCGCGCAGCCCGCCGATGCCGCGCAGATCCTTGCCTTCATCGTCGAACTGGCCGAGTACGAGCGCGCCCGTCACGAAGTGGTGGCGAGCCTGGAAGATATCCAGCGCAGCCTGTTCGCCGACGGCGCGCCGGCGCGCGCGCTGATCTGCCTGCGCGACGGCGAGCCGATCGGTTACGCGGTGTACTTCTTCAGCTACTCGACCTGGCTCGGGCGCAACGGCATCTACCTCGAAGACCTCTACGTCACCCCGCAGCAACGCGGCAGCGGCGCCGGCAAGCAGTTGCTGCGTCACCTGGCCCGCGAGGCCTGTGCCCACGACTGCGGGCGCCTGGAGTGGAGCGTGCTGGACTGGAACGAGCCGGCCATCCGCTTCTACGAATCCATCGGCGCCAGCGCGCAGGGCGAGTGGATTCGCTACCGCATGGAAGGCGACACCCTGCGTACCTTCGCCGAGGGCGAGTGAGCCGTCATGCGCCCGTTCGGCGCGCGCGGCGCACCCTACAGAAGCGCTGCCCGGCGCGATCTGAAATGACACGTGATTCGCCGGCCGCCTGCCGACGTCTACGCTTCGGGTCAGCGCTGCGCGCAGGCGTGCTGGCGCTTCGCCAGGCGGCTTTTAAGGTTCATTTAAGTTTGATCGCTTAGAGTCGCTTTCGTCTTTCGCGCAGTCCGACTGCTACGGAACCCCAACCACCGCCGAGCGTCTGCAGATGTGCCAGCCGCCCGGCCGATAGAACATCTACGAGGTCCCTATGCCCGGTAACCGCCCCACCCCAGAAGCCCTGGCTGCGATGCCGCAGGAAACCGCGGATGAATCGCTCAAGCACATCGTCGATGGCTTCCTGCGTTTCCGAAACGAGGTGTTCCCCGAACAGGAAGCGCTGTTCAAGAAGCTCGCCGGCGCCCAGCAGCCGCGCGCCATGTTCATCACCTGCGCCGACTCGCGCATCGTTCCCGAGCTGATCACCCAGAGCTCGCCCGGCGACCTCTTCGTTACCCGCAACGTCGGCAACGTGGTGCCACCGTACGGGCAGATGAACGGCGGCGTCTCCACCGCCATCGAGTACGCGGTGCTGGCGCTGGGGGTGAAGCACATCATCATCTGCGGGCATTCGGACTGCGGCGCGATGAAGGCGGTGCTCAACCCGCAATCGCTGGAAAAGATGCCCACCGTAAAGGCCTGGCTGCGCCACGCCGAAGTGGCGAAGACGGTGGTCGAGGACAACTGCCCGCATTGCGCCGGCCAGGATTCCCTCGGCGTGCTCACCGAGGAAAACGTGGTCGCCCAGTTGCAGCACCTGGGCACCCACCCTTCCGTCGCCTCGCGCCTGGCCAGCGGCCAGTTGTTCATCCATGGCTGGGTCTACGACATCGAGACCAGCGCGATCCGCGCGTACGATGCCGAGCAGGGCGCCTACCTGCCGATAGATGCCGACCATCCGCTGCCGATGGCCACGCCCAAACCGCGATATCGCCCGTCCTGACGGGCACTCCCCTTTCGGCGCCCTGCCCCGGCGGGGCGCCGAAACCCTAACGCCAGCAGCCGTAACGACTGGCCGGACAACACGTCCCCACACCCCCTGATTGCCGCCGATGCCCGTGAAAACCGGTATCCGAATCCGTTCGCGCCAAGGAGTCCGCCCACGCTCTCGCGAGCCGACGTCAGGCAAGGCGGAAGCCGCCCAACAAGCGCATGTACCCGTCGTACATGCCTGCCTGGGCGACTTCCCTCTGCGCAGGGCATACGCACAACGGATCGCGGGTGAACTCCGAAGAATGTGGAGAAAGTGCATGCTCGACTCAATCAAGTCCTCCCTGCCCCGCGACGCCCTGGCGTCGGTAGTGGTGTTCCTCGTCGCCCTGCCGCTGTGCATGGGCATCGCCATCGCCTCCGGCATGGAGCCGGCCAAGGGCCTGATCACCGGGATCATCGGTGGCCTGGTGGTCGGTTTCCTCGCCGGTTCGCCGTTGCAGGTCAGCGGCCCCGCGGCCGGTCTCGCCGTGCTGGTCTTCGAACTGGTACGCACCCACGGCCTGGCCGCGCTCGGCCCGGTGCTGGTGCTCGCCGGGGCGATCCAGCTGCTCGCCGGGCGCCTGCGCCTGGGCTGCTGGTTCCGCGTCACGGCGCCGGCGGTGGTCTACGGGATGCTCGCCGGCATCGGCATCCTCATCGTCCTGTCGCAGGTCCATGTGATGCTCGACGCGACGCCCAAGGCCTCCGGCCTGGACAACCTCACGGCCTTCCCCGGCGCGCTGGGCGAAGCCCTGCCGGTGCTCGGCGCCGGCTTCGGCCTGGACGCCGCGCTGCTCGGCCTCGGCACCATGGCGGCGATGTTCGGCTGGGAGAAACTGCGCCCGCAGGCGCTGCGCTTCCTGCCGGGCGCGCTGATCGGCGTGACGCTGATGACGGCGGTGAGCCTGTGGTTCGCGCTCGAGGTGAAACGCGTCGACGTGCCGGCCAACCTCGGCGACGCGATCGACTGGATCACCCCGGAGAGCCTCATGCAGCTGGCCGATCCGACCCTGCTGGTCGCCGCGCTCGCCCTGGCCTTCATCGCCAGCGCCGAGACGCTGCTCTCGGCCGCCGCGGTGGACCGCATGCACAACGGCGCGCGCTCGGACTTCGACCGCGAGCTGTCGGCGCAGGGCGTCGGCAACCTGCTCTGCGGCATCGTCGGCGCGCTGCCGATGACCGGCGTGATCGTGCGCAGCTCGGCCAATGTGCAGGCCGGCGCCGTCAGCCGCCGCTCGGCGATCCTGCACGGCGCCTGGCTGCTGGCGTTCGTCCTGCTGCTGCCGGGCGTGTTGCAGAGCATCCCGATCGCCAGCCTGGCCGGCGTGCTGGTCTACACCGGGTTCAAGCTGGTCGATCTCAAGGCGGTGCGCAGCCTCGGCCGTTACGGCCGCATGCCGGTGCTGATCTACCTCGCCACGGCGCTGACCATCGTCTTCACCGACCTGCTCACCGGGGTGCTGGTCGGCTTCGGCCTGACGCTGGCCAAGCAGGCCTGGCGCAGCTCGCGGCTGAAGATCAGCCTGATCCGCCACGGCGAACGCGACGCCGAGCTGCGCCTGGTCGGCAGCGCCACCTTCCTCAAGGTGCCGAAGCTGGCCAAGGTGCTCGAAGGCATCGCGCCAGACACCCGCCTCCACGTGCCGCTGAGCCACCTGCCGTACATCGACCACGCCTGCATGGAGCTGCTGGAAGACTGGGCGCGCGCCGCGGCCAAGAACGGCGGCGAGCTGCAGATGAATCGCCACGCGGTGAAACGCCGTCTCGAAGGCCGCCGGCAGACCACCAGCGGAGTCGGCGCCGCGCACGCGGCCGGCTGAGTCGTCTAGCCGCGGCCCTGGAAGGTCTGCCGGTAGGCGCTGGGCGATACGCCGAACGCGCGGCCGAACTGCTGGCGCAGGGATACCGCGGAGCCGAAGCCGGCCAGCCCGGCGATCGCCTCCACGGAGTGTTCGGTGCCCTCGAGCAGGCGCTGGCTGAGCGCCAGGCGTTCGGCCAGCAGCCAGTCGCCCAGGGTGCTGCCGGTGAGCTGGCGGAAATGCCGGCTGAAGCTGCGCCGGCTCATCGCGGCCTGCTCGGCGAGGCTGTCCAGCGTGTGCGGCCGATGCAGGCAGGTGCGCACGTCGTCGAGCAGGCCGCCCAGGCGGTTGTCCCGCGAGGTGGCCGGCAACGGCTGTTCGACGAACTGCGCCTGGCCGCCCTGGCGATGCGGCGCCACCACCAGACGCCGCGCCACCCGGTTGGCCACCTCCGCGCCCCAGTCCTTGCGCAGCAGGTGCAGGCAGCAATCGAGACCTGCGGCGGTGCCGGCCGAGGTCAGCAGATCGCCGTCCTCCAGGTAGAGCTTCTCGGCCTCCACCTTCACCGCCGGGAAACGCGCGGCGAAATCCTCGACCCACCCCCAGTGCGTCGTAGCGCGACGCCCGTCGAGCAGGCCGGCGGCAGCGAGCACATAGGCGCCCAGGCACAGACCGACGATCAGCGCGCCACGCCGGTGGGCGGCGATCAACGCGTCCAGCAGCGCCTGCGGCGGCCGCTCGTCCGGGTCGCGCCAACTCGGCACGATGATCGTCCGCGCCTCGGCCAGCGCTTCCAGGCCATGGGCGACAGCGATGTCGAAGCCGGCGGTGGTGCTCAGCCGGCCGCCTTCCGCGGCGCAGACGAGCAGCTCGTAGGCGCCGTCCGCCGGAGGCGTTTCACCGAACACCAGGCAGGGAACGGACAGGTGGAACGGGCTGATCTGGTCGAACGCGACCACCACGATGCGGTGCGGCTGCATGCAGGAACCCTGCGCGGGGAATTTGGCCCGATTCTATCGAAAGTCGTCGCCCGGGCCACTCACGACAGGCCTTCCGCGCCGACGACACTGGCGCCCTCACACACAGAGGAGTGCCCCGCATGAGCGCATCACCGAAACGCGCGCTGATCGTCATCGACGTCCAGAACGAATACATCACCGGCAACCTGCGCATCGAATACCCCGATGTCGGGCTGTCGCTGCCGAACATCGCCCGCGCCATGGACGCCGCCCGGACCGCCGGCATCCCCGTGGTGGTGATCCAGCATCTCGAAGCGCCGGACTCGCCGCTGTTCGCCCGCGGCGGCGAGATGGCCGAGCTGCATCCGGACATCGCCCGCCGCCCCCGCGACCATCACGTGGAAAAGAACCAGGCCAGCGCCCTGGCCGGCACCGACCTCGCCGCCTGGCTGCGCGACCGGCAGATCGACACGCTGACGGTGGTCGGCTACATGACCCACAACTGCGACCTGGCGACCACGCTGGAAGCCCACCACCTGGGCTGGAACGTCGAGCTGCTGCATGACGCCAGCGGCTCGCTGCCCTACAGCAACGCCTGCGGCAGCGTCAGCGCCGAGGAGATTCACCGGGTGATGACGGTGGTGATGCACAGCAGCTTCGCCGCCGTGGCGAGCACGGCGCAATGGCTGGAAGCGCTGGAAAACGGCACGGCCCTGGAGCCCGGCGACATCCCCAGCTCGAACCAGCGGGCCATCGCCGAGCGCCAGTGACTCCGCGAGAAACCGAGGCGCCGCCCTCGCGCCTGCCCGAGGCCGACGCGCCTCGCGATTGAATCCCTTCCCAACCGGTGGTCGGATCGGCGATCCGGCGATCCGGCGATCCGGCGACCGGCACTCAAGCGACCGGCGGCCCGGTCACCGGTGTACCTGCGCGTCGCGGCGCCCGCAAACCGATCCGAACACCTCACCCCGACCTGGAGCCCGCCTGCGAAAACCGCGGTTGAAACTTGTTCAACCCTGCGGCGTCAATGTTCGTATTCAATTATGGAGTGTTCGATTTCTTCGCTTTGACAGGCCAAAGGTTTAAAATTAAGTTTCATTTACGAAAAACTCCGAACCCTGTTTGCGGTCGGAAAAACAACTACAACAATCGTCAGAGGCTCCCTCGCATGAGTACTCCAACCGTTCCGCTTCCGACCCTCAAGGGTCAATGCATCGCCGAATTCCTCGGCACCGCCCTCTTCATCTTCTTCGGCACCGGCTGCGTAGCCGCGCTCAAACTGGGCGGCGCGAGCCTTGGCCTGTGGGAAATCAGCATCATCTGGGGCGTCGGCGTGAGCATGGCAGTGTACCTCACCGCCGGTGTTTCCGGCGCGCACCTGAGCCCGGCGGTGTCCATCGCGCTCTGGCTGTTCGGCGGTTTCGAGCGGCACAAGGTGCCGGCGTACATCGTCGCCCAGGTCGCCGGCGCGTTCTGCGGCGCGGCGCTGGTCTATGGCCTGTACAGCAGCCTGTTTTTCGATTTCGAACAGGCCCACAACATGGTTCGCGGCAGCGTCGACAGCTTGCAGCTGGCCTCGGTGTTCTCCACCTACCCGCACCCCTCGCTGTCGGTCGGCCAGGCATTCCTCGTCGAGATGGTGATCACTGCGATCCTCCTGGCGATGATCATGGCGCTCACCGATGACGGCAACGGCCTGCCCCGTGGCCCGCTGGCGCCGCTGCTGATCGGCCTGCTCATCGCCGTGATCGGTGCCTCGATGGGGCCGCTGACCGGCTTCGCGATGAACCCCGCGCGCGATTTCGGACCCAAGCTGATGACCTACTTCGCCGGCTGGGGCTCCGTGGCCTTCACCGGCAACCGCGACATCCCCTACTTCCTGGTCCCGATCTTCGCCCCGATACTCGGCGCCTGCCTGGGCGCCGCCGCCTACAAGGCGCTGATCTGCAAGCACCTGCCCGTAGGTACGGGTGCCTGCAACACAGTCGAAGAGGCCACCTGGGAAACCGGCGAAAACAACCAGAAAGATGCCCGGGCATCCGAAGCCCGCTAAGGAAGACTTGCCATGAGCGATCAGAACAAGCAGTACATCGTTGCCCTCGACCAGGGCACCACCAGCTCGCGCGCCATCGTGCTGGACCGCAATGCCAACGTGATCACCGTTGCCCAGCGCGAGTTCGCGCAGATCTATCCTCAGCCGAGCTGGGTCGAGCATGACCCGATGGAAATCTGGGCCACGCAGAGTGGTGTGTTCGTCGAAGCCCTGGCCCAGGCCGGCATCAGCAACGAACAGGTCGCCGCGATCGGCATCACCAACCAGCGCGAAACCACCATCGTCTGGGACAAGCTCACCGGCCGGCCGATCTACAACGCCATCGTCTGGCAGAGCCGCCAGAGCACCTCGATCTGCGACCAGCTCAAGCGCGACGGCATGCTCGATCACATTCGCAAGACCACCGGCCTGGTGATCGACCCCTATTTCTCCGGCACCAAGATCAAGTGGATCCTCGACCACGTCGAAGGCAGCCGCGAGCGCGCACGGCGTGGCGAACTGCTGTTCGGCACCGTGGATTCCTGGCTGATCTGGAAGATGACCCAGGGCAAGGCTCACGTCACCGACTACACCAACGCCTCGCGTACCCTGCTGTTCGACATCCACAAGCGCGACTGGGACCCGGTGATGCTCGAAGCCCTCGACATCCCGCGCGAAATGCTCCCCGAGGTGCGCTCGTCTTCCGAGGTCTACGGCCACGCCTACCTGGGCTCCGGCCAGAGCACCGGGATTCCCATCGCCGGGATCGCCGGCGACCAGCAGGCGGCGCTGTTCGGCCAGATGTGCGTCGAGCCGGGCCAGGCGAAGAACACCTACGGCACCGGCTGCTTCCTGCTGATGAACACCGGCGAGAAAGCCGTGCAGTCGCAGCACGGCCTGCTCACCACCATAGCCTGCGGCCCGCGCGGCGAGGTGAACTACGCGCTGGAAGGCGCGATCTTCAACGGTGGCTCCACCGTGCAGTGGCTGCGCGACGAGCTGAAGGTGATCAACGATTCGCTGGACTCCGAATACTTCGCCACCAAGGTGCAGGACAGCAACGGCGTCTACCTGGTGCCGGCGTTCACCGGTCTCGGCGCGCCGTACTGGGACCCGTATGCACGCGGCGCGCTGTTCGGCCTGACCCGCGGCGTGAAGGTCGACCACCTGATCCGCGCGGCCCTGGAATCCATCGCCTACCAGACCCGCGACGTGCTCGACGCGATGCAGCAGGACGCCGGCGAACGCCTGCGCTCGCTGCGCGTGGACGGCGGCGCGGTGGCCAACAACTTCCTCATGCAGTTCCAGGCCGACCTGCTCGGCACGCCGGTGGAACGCCCGGAAATGAAGGAAACCACCGCCCTCGGCGCCGCCTACCTGGCCGGCCTGGCGACCGGTTTCTGGAGCGGTCTGGACGAGCTCAAGCGCAAGGCGACCATCGAGCGCGTGTTCGAGCCGGCCTGTGACGAAGCCAAGCGCGAAGCCCTCTACAAGGGCTGGAAGCGCGCCGTGGATCGCACCCGCGGCTGGGCCGAAGAATGATCGCCTAACGCAACGAAGAAGCCCGGCGCGGAAGTCCTTCCCGCCGGGCTTTTTCATGGGTGTCGAGAATTTGCTGTCCATACCGGTGGCGCGCGCCTTCCCATCGGCGCCAGGGCGGTTTTCCTCGAACAATCTTTAATCGCGCGGCGGACTGCGGCATGCTTCGGGCCACACCAGAATAAGGAAGTCGCAATGAGCTTGGCCCCCCGCCAGCAGAACATTCTCGAATTGGTACGAGAGCGCGGTTACGTCAGCATCGAGGAGCTGGCTCAACACTTCGCCGTCACCCCCCAGACCATCCGCCGGGACATCAACCAGCTCGCCGAAGTCGGCCTGCTGCGCCGCTACCACGGCGGCGCGGCGCACGATTCCAGCGTCGAGAACACCGCCTACAGCATGCGTGCCAGCCAGATGCGCGACGAAAAACGCCGCATCGCCGAAGCCATGGCCACACACGTGCCGGACCAGGCGTCGCTGTTCATCAACATCGGCACCACCACCGAAGCCATCGCCCATGCCCTGCTCAATCACCACGGGCTGAAGATCATCACCAACAACCTGCACGTGGCGAACATCCTCAGCGCCAAGGACGACTTCGACGTGCTCATCGCCGGCGGCACCGTGCGCAGCGACGGTGGCGTGGTCGGCCAGGCCACCGCGGACTTCATGAAACAGTTCAAGGTCGACTACGCGCTGATCGGCATCAGCGGCATCGACGAGGACGGCACCCTGCTCGACTTCGACTTCCAGGAAGTGCGCGTCTCCCAGGCGATCATCGACAACGCGCGCAAGGTCTACCTCGCCGCCGATTCCAGCAAGTTCGGCCGCAGCGCCATGACCCGCCTCGGCTCGCTGGAACAGATCGACAGCCTGTTCACCGAAGCCCGCCCCGAAGAGCCGTTCGCGCAACTGCTGGCGGCGAACAAGGTCAAGGTCGTCATCGCCGAGTAATCGCCTGAGCACCGGGCGACCCTGCTCACCTCGTCGTAGGGTGGGTTAGGCGCCCACCGCTGCCGCTGCCTGACACCGCCCGCCACGCGCCGTAACCCACCGGACACGCTGCCGCCGAACACCGCTGGTGGGTTGCGCGGATAAACCTCGAGCCAGGCGCAAAAACGGAGCGCCGCTCTACCCACCCTACGTCACGCCGCGTCTCTCGAAACGAAAACCCATCACAACTCAAAAGTTCGTATCGATTCGATTATTTTCTTTTATCGACGAAATGAACATTTCATCCCTATGAGATGGAATTCTTTTTCGCTACGATGTTCGTATTCGAATATACGCGTTCGTTTTCGAGGAGATGACCATGACCGACTCCACCCGCCCGCTCGCCGAGGTTTATGACGTTGCCGTGATCGGCGGCGGTATCAATGGGGTCGGCATCGCCGCCGACGCCTCCGGCCGTGGGCTCTCGGTCTTCCTGTGCGAACGCGACGACCTCGCCAGCCACACTTCCTCGGCCAGCAGCAAGCTGATCCACGGAGGGCTGCGCTACCTCGAACATTACGAATTCCGCCTGGTGCGCGAAGCCCTGGCCGAGCGCGAAGTGCTGCTGGCCAAGGCGCCGCACATCGTCAAGCCGATGCGCTTCGTCCTGCCGCACCGCCCGCACTTGCGTCCGGCCTGGATGATCCGCGCCGGCCTGTTCCTCTATGACAACCTTGGCAAGCGGGAAAAACTGCCGGCCTCGCGCGGCCTGCGTTTCGATGCGGACAGCGCGCTGAAGCCGGAGATCAAGCGCGGTTTCGAATACTCCGATTGCTGGGTGGACGACGCGCGCCTGGTGGTGCTCAACGCCATCGCCGCCCGCGAGAACGGCGCGCACATCCATACCCGCACGCAGTGCCTGAGCGCCCAGCGCAGCAACGGTCTGTGGGACGTCGAGTTGCAGCGCGAGGACGGCAGCCGCTTCTCGATCTGCGCACGCGCGCTGGTCAACGCCGCCGGTCCGTGGGTCGCCAGGTTCATCGGCGAGAACCTCAAGCAGCGTTCGCCCTACGGCATCCGCCTGATCCAGGGCAGCCACGTGATCGTGCCGAAGCTCTACGAGGGCGAGCAGGCGTTCATAATGCAGAACGAGGACCGCCGCATCGTCTTCGCCATCCCCTACCTGGGCCGCTACACGATGATCGGCACCACCGACCGCGAATACACCGGCGACCCGGCCAAGGTGCGCATCAGCGACGAGGAAATCGACTACGTGCTCGGCGTCGCCAACGCGCACTTCCGCAAGCAGCTGACCCCGGCCGACGTGCTGCACACCTTCGCCGGCGTGCGCCCGCTGTGCGACGACGAGTCGGACAATCCGTCCGCCGTGACCCGCGATTACACCCTGTCGCTGGCTGCCGAGGCGCACAAGGCGCCACTGCTGTCGGTGTTCGGCGGCAAGCTGACCACCTACCGCAAGCTGGCCGAATCGGCGATGGCGCAGCTCAAGCCGTACTTCCCGAACATGGGCCCAAGCTGGACCGCCAGTGCCACGCTGCCCGGCGGCGAGAACATGAGCACCCCGCAAGCGCTGGCCAAGCAGCTGCAGGCCAAGATCAGCGGCCTCTCCCCGGCCCTGGCGCAACGCTGGTCGCAGACCTACGGCGAGCGCGTGTGGAAGATGCTCGGCGATGCGCGCAGCGTGACCGACCTCGGCACCGACCTCGGCCGCGAGCTGTTCACCCGCGAGGTGGATTACCTGCGCCGCGAGGAGTGGGCGACCCAGGTGGACGACATCCTCTGGCGCCGCACCAAGCTCGGCCTGGCCTTCTTCCCGGAAGAAAAGGCCAACCTCGAGCGCTATCTCGCAACCGCCTCGGTCGAATCCTCCGCGCCGGCATCGCTCGCGACCCGCGACAGCGACGCCGCCTGATCCGTAGCGCACCGCGAGCGGCCGGACGGGCATCCGTCGGTGCGCACGGCGCACCCTACGGCACGAGCACAACCCTCTCGCCACTGATAAAGCGCCTGCCCGGCCACCGCCTCGGTAAAAGCCTCCGCGCCGGCGCCACTCGCGACAGCGACGCCGCCTGAACGTAAGATACACCATGCGCACCGCGAGCGGCCTGACGGGCATCCGTCGGTGCGCACGGCGCACCCTACGGCACGAGCACAACCCTCTCGCCACTGATAAAGCGCCTGCCCGGCAACCGCCTCGGTAAAAGCCTCCGCGCCGGCGCCACTCGCGACAGCGACGCCGCCTGAACGTAGGGTGCGCCATGCGCACCGCGAGCGGCCTGACGGGCATTCGTCGGTGCGCACGGCGCACCCTACGGCAGGGGCACAACCCCCTCGCCACTGATAAAGCGTCTGCCCGGCCACCGCCTCGGTAAAAGCCTCCGCGCCGGCGCCGCTCGCGACAGCGACGCCGCCTGATCCGTAGGGTGCGCCATGCGCACCGCGAGCGGCCGGACGGGCATCCATCGGTGCGCACCGCGCACGCTACGGCTGGAGCACGACGCTCTCGCCACTGATAAAGTGCCTGCCCGGCAACCGCCGCGCAGGTGCCCCCAATGACCACCCTCCTTCCTAGCGATCAGCCGCGCTTCTGGCGCGATGATGCACTGCCCTTCATCGAAGCCCGCTCGGTCGAGGACGGCCGCAAGGTCTGCTACGCGGCGCACTCGCACGCCTTTTTCTCCATCGGCGCGGTCACCGCCGGGAGCTGCACCTATTTCAACGGCAACGCCCGCGAGCCCATCGAGGCCGGCTGCGTGGTGCTGATGAATCCGCAGGCGGTGCACGCCTGCAACCCCATCGACGGGCAACCCTGGTCGTACCTGATGTTCTACGTGGACGCCGCCTGGCTCGGCGCGTTGCAGGGCGAGCTGGGCGCCAGCGCCGAGGGCGCCTTCGCGCCGTTCGCGCCGATCCTCAGCCGCGATCCCGCGCTGTTCGCCGCCCTGACCGCGCTGCACGCCACGCTGCTCGACGAGCAGGCCGACACGTCGCACAAGCAGGGCGCGATCGTCGAATGCTTCGGACTGTTGCAGTGCACGCTGGCACCGCGCCCGGCTGCCATGGACGAGGAACCCGCGCAACTGGAGCGCGCCGCGCAGTTCATCGACGCCCACTGCACCGAGGCGCTGACCCTGGAAGCCATCTGCGCGGCGGCCGGGCTGTCGCCGTCCTACCTGATCCGCCGCTTCAAGCGCCGCTACGGCATGACGCCCCACGCTTACCTGCTCAACCGTCGTATCCAGCGCAGCCAGCAGTGGTTGCGCCAGGGCCGCGGCCTGGCCGAGGTGGCGCTGGACGCCGGCTTCGCCGACCAGGCGCACTTCCAGCGCTCGTTCAAGCGCCACCTCGCGGCGACACCCGGCCAGTACCGCGACTAAAAGGGATCGCCAAGAACGCAGGCGAGGCCGTCAGCGCCCGGCAAAAACAGGCGAAAGGCGCCGTTCACGAACGACGTGACGACAACGCAGGTGGTTTTTGAGGTGCCCCGAAGCGCCCTCAGCCCTCCAGCAGATACAGGGCGCTGCCCGCCAGCAGCAGCGCCATCGTCCGGTTGAGCAGGCGCACCCGCGCCGGATGCTGCAGGTGCTGGTGCAGCAGGCTGCCGGCCAGGCCCCAGGCGCCGAGCGAGAGATAGCAGATGACGAAGTACAGCGCGGCGAACAGCCAGACCCGCGTCAGCTCGCCGTCCGCCGCGAACAGCCCCATGCCCGCCACCGACGCCAGCCAAGCCTTGGGATTCACCCACTGCATCAGCGCCCCGGTCCACAGCGACGGCTGCGTCGCCGGCCGTTCCATGCCGAGCTGGCCATCGTCGCGCGCCAGCCGCCAGGCCATGTACAGCAGGAAGGCCACGCCGCCCCACTGGATGCCGACCATCAGCAGCGGCGCGCGCTGCAGTACCTGGTAGAGCCCGAGGCCGATCAGCAGCAACAGCAGGGTGAAGCCGACCGTGGCGCCGGTCACGTGCCGCAGGCTGGCGGCGAAACCGTGCCGGGCGCCGCAGTTCAGGGCCACCAGATTGACCGGGCCGGGGGTGATGGAAGAGGCCAGCGCGAAGGCGGCCATGGACAGGTAGGGAGTCATCGCGATCTCTGCAGCAGGGAAACCAGTGCTGCAGGCTAGGGATCGCCCCCCGCGGGGTATTGAAGGAAATTACCCTGCGCACACCGCTCGGCGAACGCAGGGCAGGTCGCGGCACTCTTTTATCAGGCAAGCTGCCGACCACCGTAATGCGGTCCACACGGTCGTCCGCACTGCTCCCCTCTCCCATTGATGGGAGAGGGGCTGGGGGAGAGGGCCGGAAACACCGCGACACGCGGCGACCCTCCCCTCTCCCTAACCCTCCTTCGAGCGAGGACATCCATGAGCCGTCTGCTGCACACCTGGCAATCCCCGGTCGCCCGCATGAAGCTGCTGGCGGGGCTTCTCCTGCTGCTCGCCGCCGCGCTCTATGCGCTGGCCACCGCGATGCAGGCGCGACACCCGGCCTGGGGCTATCTGGCTTCCTTCGCCGAGGCGGCGATGGTCGGCGCCATCGCCGACTGGTTCGCGGTCACCGCGCTGTTCCGCCGCCCGCTCGGGCTGCCGATTCCGCACACCGCGATCATCCCGCGCAGCAAGGCGCGCATCGGCCGCAAGCTGTCGGACTTCATCACCACGCACTTCCTCGCCACCCCGATGGTGCTGGCCAAGCTGCAACAGCTCGACCTCGGCGGCCGTCTCGCCGACTGGCTGCGTCATCCGGACAACGCCGGGATGGTCGGTCGCCAACTGATCGGCGTGGCGCGCTTCGGCGTCACCGCGCTGCGCGACGAACCGGTGCGCGACTTCGTCCAGCGCAAGCTGATCGACCGCCTGCGCGCCGCCGACCTGGCGCCGGCGTGCGGCAGGCTGCTCGAGCTGCTCACCGCCCAGGGTCGCCACCAGGCCGTGCTCGACGAGGGCCTGGTCCGCCTGCACAGGCTTCTGCGCGACGACGACACCCGCGCGCTGATCGCCCGCACCATCACCTCGGAAGTGCGCACGCTGCGCTACCTGGGGCTCGGCAAGAGCGTCGGCAACTGGTCGGCGAACAAGCTGGTGGACGGCATCTCCTCGCTGATCGCCGAGGTCGCCAACGACCCGCAGCACCTGCTGCGCAAACGCTTCGACGAGCACGTCGCGCTGTATGTCGAGCGCCTCAAGCACGACCCGCAGTATCGCCTGGAGGTGGAGCGCCTCCTCGCCCAGTTGCTCGAACACCCGGCCACCACCGCCTACCTGCAGCAGCTCTGGCAGGCACTGGTGCAGTGGCTGCAGGACGACCTGGACAGCGACGACTCGCGCATCGGCCGGCGCATCGTCCGCCTGACCCAGGGCCTCGGCGAATCGCTGGCCGCCGACGCCGCCATGCGCGCCTGGATCAACCAGCAGGCCATGGCCGCCGCGCCGGAGCTGCTGGAGCGCCACCGCGGGCAGATCGGCGACTACATCGCCGACCGCGTGGAGCAGTGGGAAAGCCGCGAACTGGTGGCGCAAATGGAGCAGAGCGTCGGCAAGGACCTGCAGTTCATCCGCATCAACGGCACCCTGGTGGGCGGACTGGTGGGCCTGGTGCTGCACGCACTGACGCAACTGGCGGCGCGTTTCTAGCCCGCGCCGAGGCAGCTAGACCAGCACCTGCCGGGTGGTCGCGATCAGCCGGTGCACCTGGCGCTCGACATGCGCCTCGGTGGGGGTTTCCGGGCCACGCCCGCGCGGGCACGGCAGGCTCGCGGTGGTGCCGAACAGCCGGCAGATCAGCGGCCGCTGATCGTACACCTGGCAGCCCTGTGGGCCAAGGTGCACGCAGTTGAACTCGGCCAGCGCGGCATCGTGGTCGGCGTCGCTGCGCACCGGCAGGCGCGCCATTTCCTCGGACGACGCGGTGACCGGCCCGCAGCAATCGTGACAACCGGGCACGCAGTCGAAGCGCGGAATGCGCTGGCGCAGCTGGTCGATCCTGCGGTCGGTACAACTCATCGAGGCTCACTCGGAACGGGCGGAGCGCGCATGGTACACCCCCGCGCCCTGCCGGCCCCGCCGGGCACGGCTGTCGATCGCCACCAGTACCTAGGTACAGCCGCGCCGGAACCAACGAAGGATTTTTTCCCGATCCGGCGCCCGCTCTAATGGCACGCATCCGCCATTCCTATAAAAACACCGGAGCCGCCATGCGCACCTCGATCACCCTCGCCCTGGTCATGGGCAACGCCTGCGTGCTGCCGGTCGCCATCGCCGCGGACGCCCCCGCGCCCTTCGCCCTCGAACCCATGGAAGTGATCGGCACCCTGCCCCTGCCGTCCTTCGGCACCTCGGACAGCGTCGCCGCGCCGCTGCAGACATTCGATGCCGAGGACCTCGCCAGCAGCCAATCGCTGGGGCTGGCCGACTTCCTCGACCGGCAGGTGGCCGGCGTCTACCTCAACGAGATCCAGAACAACCCACTGCAGCCGGACATCAATTACCGCGGCTTCACCGCCTCGCCGCTGCTCGGCACGCCGCAGGGCCTGTCGCTGTACCTCGACGGGGTGCGCATGAACCAGCCGTTCGGCGACGTGGTCAGCTGGGACCTGATCCCCGAGAACGCCATCGCCAGCGCGCAGCTGATGCCCGGCAGCAACCCGCTGTTCGGCCTCAACACCCTGGGCGGCGCGCTCGCGGTGCAGACCAAGGACGGCCGCGCCTATCCCGGCGGCGCCCTGCAGGCCACGCTCGGTTCATACGGGCGGCGGATCGGTGAAGGGGAATACGGCGGCAGCCAGGGCGCCTGGGACTGGTTCGTCGCCGGCACCTGGTTCGAGGAGGACGGCTGGCGCGACCACTCCGCCTCGGATGCGCAGAACCTGTTCGGCAAGCTCGGCTGGCAGGGCGAAACCACCGACCTGAAGCTGACCTACAGCTTCGCCGATACCGACCTCAACGGTAACGGCATGGTCCCCAGGAGCTTCCTGGGCCGCGACTACGACAGCGTCTACACCCACCCGGACAACACGCAGAACACCGCCAGCTTCCTCAACCTGCAGTGGAACCACGACGTAAGCGACGACCTGAGCCTGTCGGGAAACGCCTATTACCGGCACATCCGCACCGACACCTTCAACGGCGACATCAACGACGAAGCGCTGCCCGAAGGCGTCGGCGAAGCCGGCCAGAACATCCTGCTAACGCCCGGCGCCTACACCACCGCCGGCAACCTCGCCGCCTGCCTCGCGGAACTGGAACCGGGCGGCGAACCCGGCGAGAAATGCACCGGCGTGATCAACCGCACCGACACCCGGCAAAGCAATGCCGGGCTGTTCGCCCAGGCGTCGTTCCGCAACCGGCTGTTCGACCGGGCCAACACCTTCGCCGTGGGCGGCGGCTTCGACTACAGCCAGGTGCGCTTCCGGCAGTCCGCCGAGTTCGGTGCGCTGACCGCCGACCGCGGCATCCTCGGCAGCGGCGTGTATGCCGAGCCCGGCAACGCCTTCAACCTCGACGGCGACCTCGACGACCGCAGCGTCGACCTCGACGGCAACACCCGCACCTGGAGCCTCTACGGCAGCGATACCCTGACCCTCACCGAGGGGCTGAACCTGACCGCCTCGGCGCGCTACAACCATGTCTCGGTGCGCAACCACGACCGCCAGACCCACTACGAACTGGACGGCGACGCGCTGGGCGACGAGATCGACGAGAACGCCTCGCTCAGCGGCACCCACCGTTTCAGCCGCCTCAATCCCGCCATCGGCCTGACCTACGCCCTCACCCCGCGCGTGACCGGCTACCTCGGCTACAGCGAAGGCAGCCGCGCGCCGACCACCATCGAACTGGGCTGCGCCAACCCGGAAGCGCCCTGCCGCCTGCCCAACTCGATGGCCGGCGACCCGCCGCTGGAGCAGGTGGTGACCAGGACCTGGGAAGCCGGGCTGCGCGGCACGCTGGGCGAACACCTGCAGTGGAACGCCGGGGTGTTCAGCTCGATCAACGTCGACGACATCATGTTCGTCTCCTCCAGCACCAGCGGCAGCGGCTACTTCGACAATTTCGGCAAGACCCGCCGTCGCGGCATCGAGGCCGGCTTCGCCGGCGACTGGAACGACTGGACGCTGGGCGCCAACTACACCTTCCTCGACGCCACCTACCGCTCCAGCGAGACCTTCCTCGGCGAAGCCAACAGCAGCGCCGACGACGGCACCCTCAGCGTGAAGCCCGGCGACCGCATTCCGCTGATCCCCCGGCACCTCTTCAAGCTGTCGGCCCGCTACGCGCTCAGCGAACGCCTGAACGTCGGCGGCGATGCCATCGCCCTCTCCGGCAGCTACGTGCGCGGCAACGAGAACAACGACCACCAGCGCGGTGGCCTCTATCAGGGCGGCGGCAAGATCGGCGGCTACACCCTGTTCAACCTCACCACCGACTACCGGATCGACCCGCAGTGGCTGCTGTTCGCCCGCGTCAACAACCTCTTCGACCGCGAATACGCCACCGCCGGCATGCTCGGCGCCAACCCCTTCGACGCGGGCGGCACCCTGCGCACCGACGGCCAGTCGAGCAGTGGCGCGGTCAACGGCCGGCGCAGCGCCAGCGTCGGCGAAACCTTCGTCGCCCCCGGCGCGCCCCGCACTGCCTGGGTCGGCGTGAGGTGGGAGTTTCAATGAAGTAACCCGCTGCGCCTTTGCAGGTGAAGTCCTTTTCATGAGGGATGGGAGAATCGGGCGCGCAAACCCGTGCCCGCGTGGTCGATATGGCGTATCGGCTATCCGCCGATCCGCTCGCCAGCCTATCCAGGCCGGCGGGCCGATCGGCCACTCTCAAACCTTCACAGCGAGAGGAAACGCAGCATGGATCGATTCACCGGAGGTTGCCTGTGCGGCAACGTCAGACTCGTGGCTTCGGGACGCCCCTACCGCGTCGGCCTTTGCCATTGCCTCGACTGCCGCAAGTACCACGGCGCGCTCTTCCACGTGTCGGCGATCTTTCCCGAGGCGGCCGTGAGCGTCGAGGGCGAGACGCGGGACTACCAGGGGCGCGTATTCTGCCCGCGCTGCGGCTCGTCGGTGTTCTCGCGCAGCGCCGATGAAATCGAGGTGAACGTCGGCTCCCTGGATGCCACCGACCAGTTCACGCCCACCTACGAAAGCTGGGTCGTCCGCCGCGAGTCCTGGCTGCCGCCGTTTCCGCTCACGCGGCACTACGCGAAGGATCGCGAGGGCAGCGGTCGCTTCGAGGACTAGCCAGCCCACCTCGCGCAACGCCGCCGCGGCGCCCCGAAACGACCGGTTGTCGGCGGGTGCAAAGCCTGGGGGTTTCTGGTCTGATTGCCGCCATAACAGGTCGCGGATGCAAGCCCGCCATAATGAGTGACGTTGCGTGAGTGGGAACATCCTGAAAGACCTGAGCCGCGAAGCGCTCGAAGCCGAGGTCCTGCGTTTGCGCGCGGAGCTGGAGCAAGTGAAGGGAGACCAGCCGACCCGCGTCGCCGCGGAACAGGAAGCCTCCCCGGGGCCCTGCGGCAGCGAGGCTCGCCAGCGCGCCATCTTCGAAAGCTCGATCGACTTCGCGATGATCGTGTCCGACCCGGCCGGCGTGATCACCGACTGGAATCGGGGCGCCACGCACCTGCTGGGCTGGAGCGCCGAGGAAATGCGCGGCGCGGATGTCGCGCGTTTCTTCACCCCCGAGGACCGCGCCAGCGGCCGCATAGAACTCGAGATGCGGCACGCGCTGGTGAAGGGCCGCGCCTCCGACGAGCGCTGGCACCTGCGCAAGGATGGCCAGCGTTTCTGGGCATCGGGCGAGATGATGCCGCTCTATGGCGCGGGCGAGGTTCACCTGGGCTTCGTCAAGATCCTCCGCGACCGCACCCGCGAGCACCTCGCCGGGCTCGCCATGGAAGAAACCCAGGAGCGCTATCGCCTGGTGGCCAAGGCCACCAACGACGCGATCTGGGACTGGGACCTGATCGCCAACCACGTGCTCTGGAACGATGCGCTGGAAGACGCCTACGGCCACCGCCTGACGCCGCAGGACATGACCGGCGACTGGTGGATAGCGCAGATCCACCCCGACGACCGCGCACGCATCGACGGCTCGATCCACGCCGTGATCGAGGGCGGCCCCACAAGCTGGAGCGCCGAATACCGTTTCCGCCGCCATGACGGCAGCTATGCCGAGATCCTCGACCGCGGCCACGTGATCCGCAACGAAGAAGGCCTGGCCGTGCGCATGATCGGCGCGATGCTCGACCTGACCCGCCTGCGCACCGCCGAGGCGGCGCTGCGCGAAAGCGAGGAGCGCTTCCGGACGATCCTGGAAACCATCGAGTCGGCGTTCGCCATCGTCCAGGTCAAGTTCGATGCCGACGACCATCCGGTGGATTACCGCTTCGTCGAGGCCAACCCGGCTTTCGAGCGCCAGGCCGGCGTGAACCTGCGCGGCAAATGGGTCACCGAGTTCGCCCCGGACCTGGAGCGCTTCTGGTTCGAGACCTACGGGCACGTCGCCAGCACCGGCGAGCCAGCCTCCTTCGAGAACTACGCGAAGGCCTTCGAGCGCTGGTTCGACGTGCGCGCGGTGCGCGTCGGCGATCCGGCCGACCGGCAGATCGCGATCATCTTCAGCGACGTCACCGCGCGCCGCGATGCCGAGGAACGCCTGCGCGCCAGCGAGGCCGTGGCGCGGCAGAACGTCGAACGCGTGCAACTGGCGCTCGCCGCCGGCGCGATCATCGGCACCTGGCACTGGGACCTGCCCAACGACAGTTTCAGCGTCGACGAAGGCTTCGCCCTCGCCTTCGGCATCGACCCGGTGCTCGGTCGCGAAGGCCTCAGCCTCGAACAGGTGATCGCCACCGTCCACCCCGAGGATCGGAACGGCCTGACCGCCGCGATCAGCCAGGTCATCAGCGGTGGCAGCAGCTACGCCCACCAGTACCGGGTGCGCCGCGCAGACGGCAACTACTACTGGATCGAGGCGAACGGGCGTGTCGATCGCGCCGACGACGGCACCCCGCTGCGCTTCCCCGGCGTACTCATTGACGTGGAGGAACGCCGCAACGTGGAGGCCGAGCGCGACCGCGCCAACGCCGACCTGCGCGTGCTCAACGACACCCTCGAGCAGCGCGTGTCCGAACGCACGACCGAGCTGATGCAGGCCGAGGAGAAGCTGCGCCAGTCACAGAAGATGGAAGCGGTCGGCCAGCTGACCGGCGGCCTCGCCCACGATTTCAACAACCTGCTGGCGGGCATCTCCGGCGCACTCGACCTGATGAGCGCGCGGATCGCCCAGGGCCGCTGGAACGACCTCGACAAGTACATCGTCACCGCCCAGGGCGCGGCCAAACGCGCCGCCGCCCTGACGCATCGCCTGCTGGCGTTTTCCCGGCGCCAGACCCTGGACCCGCGGCCGACCGACGTGAACGGCCTGATACGGGGCATGACCGAGCTGATCCAGCGCACGGTCGGCCCCGCCATCGTGGTCGATACGCTGGCCACGCGGGACCTCTGGCCAACGCTGGTGGATGCCAGCCAGCTGGAAAACGCGCTGCTGAACCTGTGCCTCAATGCCCGCGATGCCATGCCGGGCGGTGGCCGCATCGTCATCGAGACGGCCAACCGCTGGCTGGATCACCAGACCGCGGGCGTGCTGGACATGCCCGGCGGCCAGTACCTGGCGCTGTCCGTCACCGACAACGGCACCGGGATGACGGCGGATGTCATGGCCAAGGCCTTCGACCCGTTCTTCACCACCAAGCCCATCGGCCAGGGCACCGGGCTCGGCCTGTCGATGATCTACGGCTTCGCCAAGCAGTCCGGCGGCCAGGTGCGCCTGCATTCCGAAGTGGGCCAGGGCACCACGATATCCCTCTACCTGCCGCGCTTCCACGGCGACGCGGGGGAGGACGAGGACGACACGGACGCGCTGCCAACGGAGTTCGCCGACGCCGGCGAGACGATCCTGATCGTCGACGACGAGCCGACGGTGCGCCTGCTGCTGACCGAAGTGCTGGGCGATCTCGGCTACACGCTGATCGAGGCGGCGGACAGCCTTTCCGGGCTCAAGGTGCTGCAGTCGGATGTGCACATCGACCTGCTGATCACCGATGTCGGCCTGCCCGGCGGGATGAATGGCCGGCAGATGGCCGACGCCGGACGCGAAACCCGTCCCGACCTGAAGACGCTGTTCATCACCGGGTATGCGGAAAACGCCGCGGTCGGCAACACCCAGCTCGGGCCGCGGATGCAGGTGCTGACCAAACCCTTCTCCATCGAAGCGCTCAGCGCCCGGGTACGCGAACTGCTGGCCGTGTAGGTTGCCCGGCCACTCGCGACCTGCCGTACGGTCGCGACGTCCGCCGCGCGCCCGTGGTCTACCGCCCATGATCCACCGCGCACACCTGGAGAGCCGATGAAGACCCCGGAATTTCCGCTGACGCTGTATGTCGACCTGGCCTGCCCGCTGTGTGCACGCGAGGTGCGCTGGCTGGCCCGCCATGCCCGCCCCGAACGGCTGGTCATGCGGGACATCAGCGCGCCGGACTTCGATGCCGCGGCCAGTGGGCGCAGCCTCCAGCAGTTGAGCGAGTGCCTGCATGCGCGCAGCGCCAGCGGCGAATGGCTGACCGGTATCGACGCCACGCTCTGGAGCTGGCGCGCAGCCGGAGTTGGCCGCTGGGTCGCGCCGCTGGCCTGGAGGCCGCTGCGACCGCTGTTCCTGGCGGGCTACCGGCTGTTCGCCCGCGCCCGCCCGCACCTGGCCTGGTTGCCGCATCCCGACGCCAGCCGGCGCTGCCGGGATGCCTGCCCGACGGACGAGCCGCCCGGCCGCTGAGACAGCGGTTTTCCCCTACACGGCGGTGTCCGCCTCGATGCTCCCCACGATGTGTTCGCGCAGCCAGCGGTGCGCCGGGTCGCGGTGCGAGCGTTCGTGCCAGAGCATGGTCATCTGGTAACCCGGCACCGCCACCGGCGCCTCGACCACGCGCAACGCGGGATTACCGCGCACCAGGCGCCACGGCAGCATCGCCACCAGATCGGTGCCGCCCAGCGCCGCGATGACGAAGAGGAAATGCGGGACGGACAGCGCCACCCGGCGCGACAGCCCGGCCGCGGCCAGCGCCTCGTCGGTGACGCCGCGAAAGCCGCCGCCGTCCGGGGAGACGATCACCTGATCGAGCTGGCAGAAGCGCTCCAGCGACGGCGCCGTCTGCAACGCCGGATGCCCGGCGCGCCCCGCCAGCACGTAGCGCTCGGCGAACAAGGTGCGCCCGTGCAGTCCGGGCGGCGCGCCTTCCAGGGTGTGGAACGCCAGGTCGACGAGCCCCTGCTCCAGCTGTTTGGCGATACGCGGCGGCACCAGCTCCACCACCGCCAGGCGCGACTCCGGCGCCTGCGCGGCGAACCCCGCCAGCGCCGGCAGGACGAGCGTGGTCTCGCCGTAGTCGGTGGCGGCGAGGCGCCAGGTCTGCTGCGCGGTCAGCGGATCGAACGGCGCCGAGGGTGCCACCGCGCGGCCCAGCGCTTCGAGCGCCTGGCGCAGCGGCTCACGCAGCTCGTCGGCCTTCGCCGTCGGGCGCATGCCGCGCGGGCCTGGCATCAGCAACGGATCGCCGAAGAACTCACGCAGCTTGGCCAGGTGCACGCTGACCGAAGGCTGCGCGAGGTTGAGACGCTCCGCCGCACGGGTGACGTTGTGCTCGGTGAGCAGCACGTCGAGCGTGAGCAGCAGGTTCAGATCGAGCTTTCTGAGATTGTTCACGGCTATACCAGGGATTTCGGATATTCATTTCCACAATACCGGACGCACGTTCATCCTGCGCGCATCCGACCGTGGAGCTTTCCGATGAACATCCTTCTGGTATACGCGCACCCCGAACCCCAATCCCTCAATGGCTCGCTGAAGGACTTCGCCGTCCGCCACCTCGAAGCCTCCGGGCACCACGTGCAGGTCTCCGACCTCTATGCCATGCGCTGGAAACCCACGCTGGATGCGGACGACAGCCTGGCGCCGCGAGGTGCGGAACGCTTCGACCCCTCCGCGGACTCGAAACACGCCTTCGACAACGGCCTGCAAAGCCCGGACATCGCCGCCGAACAGGCCAAGCTGCTGTGGGCCGACGCGGTGATCCTGCAGTTTCCGCTGTGGTGGTTCAGCCTGCCGGCGATCCTCAAGGGCTGGGTGGACCGCGTGTACGCCTGCGGCTTCGCCTATGGCGTGGGCGAGCATTCCGACGCCCGCTGGGGCGAGCGCTACGGCGAAGGCACGCTGGCCGGCAAGCGCGCGATGCTGGTGGTGACCACCGGTGGCTGGGACAGCCACTACGGCCCGCGCGGGATCAACGGGCCGATCGACGACCTGCTGTTCCCGATCCAGCACGGCATCCTCTACTACCCCGGCTTCGACGTGCTGCCGCCCTTCGTCGCCTACCGCACCGGCCGCACCGACGCGGCCCGCTACGCCGCGCTGTGCGAGCAACTCGGCGAGCGCCTGGACACCCTGTTCAGCACCGCGCCCATCGCCTTCCGCCGGCAGAACGGCGGCGCCTACGAGATCCCCGCGCTGACCCTGCGCCCGGAGATCGCGCCGCAGCGGACCGGCTTCGCGGCGCACATCCAACGGCCGGACGAAGCGCGCGGCGATAGCGGCGAACGGAGATAGCGAGAGCCAATCCGCTAAAAAGCCTGCTCTCGGCTATGGCGCTACCGCGCCTTCGTGAATTTCTGGGCGACTACACCAGGGCAAGGGGTTGACCGTGACCCGGCGCGCTCCAGCGCCGGGCAACGGAACAAGGGAAGGGAATCGGGCTGCGGTATGAGAACACGCTGCTTCGTCACGCCTGTCGGATTGTTGGCGCCATTTATATAAACCTCCTTCACTTTCCATGTGGACCGCCGACTACCTCCCAGGCGGTTAAACGCTCGTCGGCGTGCAGTACGGGACCCCTTCGGCAAAGCGACCACCCCGCCGCGCCGGAGCACGTCATCCTGTAACCAGGCCCGCCGGGCGCTGGGTGAGCTAGCGACGCATGAACAACTACCGACCCGGGCATGGGAACCGAGCATGATCAAACTTAGTACTGCGACGACCCTGGTACTGGCCGTCGAACACATCGGGTCCGGACTGCTTATCCTGGATGCCGACGAGCGTATCGAATACTGCAATACGTTCATCGTAAGGCACTCGTTGCAGTCGAAGGAGCAACTGATCGGTACAGTCATCACCGATGCTTTTCCGCAGCTCGATCCGGCGCTCTGGCGTCGACTGATCAGCCAGGCATGCATGCAGGAGCAGCCCCTCATCTCCCTGTGGCATGAAACACCTCATTTACTGCCGCTATTCAGTTATCCCGCGCAGAACCCCGAGCAAAAGAAGCCGATGCTGCAAACGGTTCAGCTTTTCAGGTTCTGCGATAACGCGAAGTGCGAACACTTCGGACTTGCGATATTCGACAGTGATCGTACGGCTCAGGCGAGCCTCGAACTGAATCAGGCCCTGCATGCGTTGAGCCGCAATCGCGACAAACTCGATGCCGTGAACAACCAGCTCCAGCAAGCCAACAGCCAGCTACTGCAGTCGGAAAAACTCGCAGCCATTGGCCAGCTTTCCGCCGGTATTGCACACGAGATAAACAACCCGACCAGTTTCGTAGCGTCGAACCTCAATAGCCTGGGGGACTACGTCAAGCAACTGTTGGCCCTGGTCGATGCACTGCCGAACACGGCGGAACTCGACCTGCTCAAGCGCGAGTTCGACTACCACTATATTCGCGAGGACATCAATGTCTTGCTGGCGGAATCCGCTGACGGCGTCGGCAGGATAAAGAAGATAATCAGCTCCTTGCGCGACTTCTCCCATGTCGACGACGAACACTTCGTGCTTGCCGATATTGGCCCGGGCATCGATAGCACACTGAATGTCGTCAACAACGAAATAAAGTACAAAGCTCACATCTGCAACGAACTCGCTCCGCTGCCGCTCATAGAGTGCATTCCCTCCCAGCTCAATCAAGTCTTCATGAACCTGCTCATCAATGCGGCACAGGCCATCGCGGACAGGGGACGCATAACGCTTAGATCCGGACACGACGCCGAGGGCGTCTGGGTGGAGGTAGAGGACAATGGCTGTGGCATGTCTGCCGATACGGTCCGGCGAATATTCGAGCCGTTCTTCACCACGAAACCCGTAGGCAAGGGTACGGGGCTTGGACTGTCTCTTTCCTACAACATCGTGCAGAAGCATTCGGGTCGGCTCACGGTCGATAGCCGGGTCGGAGAGGGAACCCGGTTTCGGGTCTGGTTACCCCTCCGCCAGCCTCAAATCGAGGGTCGCTCAGCATGACGGAGCAAGCGGGAATCCCCACGGCCGAGCTGACTACCGTGCTGCTGGTGGACGACGAGGAAAACATCCTGAGCAGCCTGCGCAGGCTGTTGCGTCATCAGCCCTGGCGAATACTCACCGCGACAAGTGGAGCGGAGGCCCTGGCCATCCTCGAGCGCGAGACGGTCGACCTGATCGTTTCGGACGCGCGGATGCCCGGCATGGACGGCGCCGCCCTCCTGTCCCAGGTAAGAGAAGTTCATCCGGACTGCATGCGCATCATGCTGACCGGTTATGCCGAGATGGCGACGATCATGTCGGCCATCAACAACGGGCAGATCTATCAATACCTGACCAAACCCTGGAACGACGAGCATCTCGTACTCACCCTGAGCAAGGCCCTTGACCATCAGGCAACGGAGCGTGAGCGCTCGCGACTTGAGAGGCTGGCGCTGGAACAGAACACCCAACTACGCCTGCTCAACGAATCCCTGGACAGCCGGGTCAAGGCGCGCACCGCAGAACTGCAGCAAACTTCCGACATGCTCGATCTGTCGTTCGAAGAGTTGCGGCGCAGCTATGTGACCAGCACGGAAGTGTTCTCCCTGCTCATCAATCAACGCCTGCCGAAGGGTAAGCAAACCAATCAGGACGTCATCTCCCTGGTTCGAGCATTCTGCGAAGACCAGGCCATCGACATACAACTTTCACGCGACATGACCATGGCGGCGGCCCTGTACAACATCGGCAAGTTGAGCTGGAGCGATAACCTGATCGTCGCCCCGGCTGACCTGCTCTACCAGAAAAATCGTGCGACCTACCGGAGCTATCCAACCCAAAGCGAATCGCTACTGATGACACTGGAGCCCCTGCAGGACGCCGCCAGGTTGATTCGCTTTCACCAGGAGCGGTGGGATGGCAGTGGGTTCCCCGACAATTTGAAAGGAGAAGCCATTCCTTTCGGCTCGCGACTGCTGAAACTCGCCGTGGACTTCGTCGAGTTGCAGGTTGGACTCTATCTGGAACGGTATCTGAATCGCGATGAGGCGCTGTTATTCATCCGCAACAACAGCGGCAAGCTGTATGACCCGAACCTGGCGGAGTCCTTTATCTCGACCTGCGTCAACTATCTAACCGACGTCAAGATAGGCGACCCTGCAGTACGCGCCGTATCCACGCGAAAGCTGGTGGAAGGAATGATCCTGGCGCGCAATCTTCATGCTGAGAATGGAATGCTGCTATTAAACGAGGGCAAGCAACTCAGCAGCCAGCTGATTGAAAAGCTGATCGCTTTCGAAGCGGTTGAAAGTGGTCATTACACCGTTTTCGTCCGAGACCCTCTCGCCGGGTGAGCAACGCCTGCTGAAACCGCTTGCCACTGATATCAGCAAGCAGGGTGAACGAGGCTTCATCCGTCCACCCGATTCATCGACAGGCAGCGCAGTGTGAAGGCTGGCTCGGCAAGAGACGGGTTCTGGTCGATGGAGCCCTTCTTGCGAGCCCACTCCTGGCCGAAATCAGCAAGTAGCGTCGAAACCGCGAAGCGTTTTCTACCGGCAAGATCGAAGCCCGAAGTGATTGGTGGGCCAGATGCTCAAGCGGCCGCAGAGCCGGTGGACAAACAAAGCGTTGTCCACCCTACGCACTGTTCAGCACCGCGCCCATCGCCTTCCGCCAGCAGAACGGCGGCGCCTACGAGATTCCCGCGCTGCCCCCGCGCCCGGAGATCGCGCCGCAGCGGACCGGCTTCGCCGCGCACATCCAGGGGCCGGACGAAACGCGCGGCGATAGCGGCGAATGCAGATAGAGGGCCGATCCGCGCGGCCGCCCTGCTAGCCCGACGGGCGGCCGCCGTCGCCCGGCGAACGCAAGCGCTGGTGCAAGCGGCTGAGAAAACCGATATCGAACGCCCGGCGCGCGGCCTCGCTCCTCAGCAGGTCACGCTCGGCCAGCATCCCGGCCCACAACCAGCCGGGATTGGGGGTCTCCAACCAGGCCTGCGCGCAGTTCGCGCCCAGATCGAAGGCAGCCTGCTGCCTGGCCGGGAGGTTGATTTCGACGCCGGGATGCTCGTCGTGGGCGGCCAGCCGGCACACACCACGGCGGCTCATCAGCCGCCCTCCGTGGCCTGCTCGATGGCATTGACCAGCAGCGCCGCCAACTCGCGAATACGCGCCCGTACCTGGCGGATGTCCCTCGCGTCCAGGTACATCATCTGGTCGTTTTCCGGCTCGGCGGAGCCGAACTGGCGCAGCAGCAACGCCAACTGCAGCTCGGCCTCGATCCGGTAGGGATAGTTCTTCTCACGCGCACCCGCGGCAGGTGCTTGCAGTGAAGGGAAGGCGATGCGGTTCGACTCAGCCACGGCACACCTCCAGAACGAAGGTGATCGATACGACGCAAACAGCAGGGAGGTGCCCGTGCGTAAAAGGGGGATAGCGCATTTTCCTTATGCTCCTTCGTGATTTAAGGAGCCGCGTTCCAGCCGTTACCACACGGATGGAGGCGGACCGTGCAAGGGTGGTAAACCGGCTCACGAAGGAATGCCGGCCGAGCCGAAGCCCGCCTCACACGGCCCGCCATAAGTGCACGAGAAAACAACAGGCATAAAAAAAGCGCCTGCTCTCGGCTATAGCGCTACCGCGCCTTCGTGTATTTCCGGGTTACCACACCCAGGCCACGGGATTGACCGTGACCGGCGCACTCTAGCGCGGGGGGTGGGGGTAGGACAAGGAGCGGGAGTTGAGAGGTGACTTTGACGTGAAGGGTGATGCCTGGTTAGCAGTCTGCCGGCTCTTGAAGAGTCTGACAGTCACTCGACTGGCATGGTGGAAAACGGCCAGGAGCGGACATTTGCTGCTGAGAACAAGGGCTGAACGGCAGAGCTATCAGCCCTTAAAAAACCAGTCGAACAGTAACCACCTAATTGTCGACTTATGGAAGCTTGAAAATGCGTCGTGCATTTTCATAAAGGAATTGTGCTTCGACTTCAGGGCTCAACCCTAACTCCTGAACCTGTTTCATGCAGCGCGATAGGGAGAGCTGAGGAAAATTGCTTCCGAACAATACCTTTTGGCTGCCGTAGCTTTGTAGGAATTGCAGCAACTGTGCAGGGTAGTAGCGCGGCAGATAGGCTGATGTGTCGATAAAAACGTTGTCGTGCTTCCAGGCCAAGCCAATCATCTCATCAGTCCAAGGGTGACCTATGTGCCCAGCAACTATGCGTAACTCAGGGAAGTCCAACGCAACCTCATCTAAATATGGAACTGGACGACCCGTTTCCGACGGCATCAATGGACCTGTATGTCCGACCTGAGTGCAGAATGGAATGTCCAGCTCAATACACTTTACATAAAGTGGGTAATAAAGACGGTGGTTGGGGGCCAGCTTCCACAGCCATGGAACGATGCGAAGCGCCTTGCAGCCCAGTTCCAATACCGCCCGCTCAAGTTCACGTACCGCAGCAACGGGCTTGCTTAGGTCGACGGTAGCTACGCCAATAAAGCGATCTGGGTATGCACGGGTGTAATTAGCGATCTGATCGTTACTGGTCACCCAACCTTCCGGGCGGCACCAAGCCGCTAGCATTAGTTTTTCTACGCCAGCTTCGTCCATGTGCGCCACGGTTTCGAATGGGCTCATTGCTTGGTCAAGCAAATGACCACTTCCTGATTTCTCAAACAGGCATGCAACCTCAGGCATCTTCTCGCGCAGGCAACCATTAGCAGGTTGTGCCCATGCATCGATTGCTTTCATGGCATAGCTCCTTGCAGAAATAGTGGTCGCTGAAGACTAAGCATGAGCTATCAGTGTCTCAATGACCTAAGTGCCCAGATGAGTTGACCTAAGCGACGAGCAATGACCATTCCTGCTGTTCTAATGCCAGGGTATCTCTCCTGCGGTCGAAACCAAGTAGCAAGTAGGGTGGACAGCGCTTTATCTGTCCACCGCTCCAAGGTCCCAGCACCGCTGGGTGGAAATCGCGAAGTCGCGGTAAACACTAGGTGTGGAAATCCGCGAAGCAAATAGCAAGTAGGGTGGACAGTGCTTTATCTGTCCACCGCTCCCAGGTCCCAGCAGCGCTGCGTGGAAATCGCGAAGTGCTTTCCACCCAGCGGAGTTGAAGAACGCCGGATGATTAGAATTTTATTAAGATATTCGGCAGCGCTGATGAACAACAAAATCGTTCCCCACCCTACGAAGCCGTAGGGTGGACAACGTTTTTTTGTCCACCGGATTTATCGACAGGCAGCGCGGGGTGAGGGCTGGCTCGGCGAGAGACGGGTTCTGGTCGATGGAAACCTTCCTGCAAACCCGCTTCTGACCGAAATCAGCAAATGGCGTCTAAACCGCGAAGCGTTTTTCCACCGGCAAGATCGAAGCCCGAAGTAATTGGTGGGCCAGATATTCAAGGGGCCGCAAAAGCCGGTGGACAAACAAAGCGTTGTCCACCCTACGAAAGCAGGTTCCCTCCGCGGCCGCTGAGTGGTTCACACCAGATCGAATGTGCCTTGCCGCCTGGCCGGAAGGTTGATTTCAGCAAGTAGCCTGGTGATCCGGGCGCCGGAAAACGCCGTGCAGTTTCCCGTCCTACGCGATTTTGAAAACGCCGTAGGTGGACAACGCTTTTTGTCCACCAGATTCATCGGCAGGCAGCGCTGGCTTTACGCACCGGATGCAGACTCGCACATGTAGCGGATGGACATTTAGCGTGGAGCGATTAACTCATCCGGTCGTTCTGGCACAACAGGCGGGGCACTTCTGCGCACGGTAAATGCGAAAACCAGACCGCCCACATACATCAATACGCCGTAGATGGCGGCTGGCACCACCAGCGCATCGTCTCGCAACACTGTGCTGCCAATGACGATAGCCAGTGTGGCGTTCTGCATGGCGGTTTCTATGGCAATGGTGACGGCCTGACGGCGTTCCAGGCGGCCCAGTCTGGCCACTGCAAAACCGAGGATCAACATCAACACGTTAAGTGCCAGGGCCAGTGGCGCCACGACGCTGAAGTTCTGTTCGAACAGGGCCCAGTTCTTCACCAGTGCGCCAATCACGATGATCGCGAACGCCAAGGTCGAAAGCCTTGTGGCCAGCGGCTCGAATCGCTGTACAGAACGCGGCCAGGCACGGTGAGCAAGCATGCCCAGCGAGACGGGCAAACCGAGCATGGCGAAGATTTGAATCATCATGAAGCCAACCGGGAAGTCGATCTGCTGGTGCGCGCCGAGAAAGTGCCCCATGGCCAGGGTCACGATCACCGGCAAGGTGATGATGGTCATCAGGCTGGCGGCGGCGGTAAAGCTGAGCGCCAAGGCCACATCGCCGCGTGCGATATAGGTCAGCAGGTTGGACGTTGTGCCGGTCGGGCATGCCGCGATCAGCATAAAACCGACGGCAATGGCCCCTGGCAATGGAAACACCGAGAGCAAGCCAAAACACACCAAGGGCAGCAGAACGAAATGGCAGGCAAAACCGAGCAGGAAGGCGCGTGGCTGTGCAGCGATCCGCCGGAAGTCGGCGGGCAACAGGCCCAGCCCGAGTGAAAACATGATCAATGCCAGCAGCAACGGCATCAGTACCGTCGAGAGTTGGTCACCAGACAAGGCAGTCTCCCAGCGCCGTCGTTGCGACGCGATTGTTGTAATTAAGATGTTTAGCGTGGGCCCAACACTGCGCACTCAGGTGCGGTTCGATGCCATATAGATGCTGCGCTTGGGAGTAGCCATTACGCGGCGCAGCATGGGCTCAAAAAACTCCAGCGGTAGTGTCTGTGCAGTCGGGTCGAACGCCGCTGCATCATATTTTTCGCAGAACTCGACAGTACGCAGGTACAGGTCAGGCAGGTGCGAAAAGCGATCGCGTGAATGCCGATCAAGGCCCAGGTGCTCGAAAAAGTAATAGCCCTGGAACAACCCGTGGTTGGCGATCATCCAGTGGTTTTCCGTGCTGACAAATGGCTGCAGGATGACCGCCGCCATGTCCGCGTGGTTGTAGCTGGCCAGCGTGTCGCCAATATCGTGGAGCAACGCGCACACCACGTACTCCTCATCTTTCCCATCGAGGTGCGCCAGGGTTGCGGTTTGCAGGCTGTGGGTCAGCCGGTCTACGGCGAAACCACCATAGTCACCACTGAGCAAACGCAGGTGGTCGAGCAAGCGGTCAGGCAGTTTGAGCGCATGCAGTTTTTGCTCGTCTGCGATCACGCGCCAGTCGTCCAGCGTACCGTCGCGCATATGGTGAAAAGCGGCTTGCAGAGTCGGTTTCATGCGGCGCTCCTGTCAAAGGCGAAAACCGGGATCGATGCGGTCAAGCCGACGCAACAGACCCGGCCATGCCAGTGCTCCGCCCAGCCCATGGGTGACTTGCTTGGCCTGAGCGGCAATGCCCGCCAATACATCACCCCCGATTGGCGCCACGGGCACGCCGCCCGACAGCGCCCGTACCTGGATCATGCAGGCGGCCTCGAACACGTACATTGCGAGGAAGGCATCAGCCACGCTGGCGCCCACCGTCAGCAAGCCGTGATTGCGCAGCATCAGGAAGATGCGATCGCCGAAGTGCTCCACCAACCGGGGCTTTTCCTCGTCGTTCAGCGCCACGCCTTCGTAGTCGTGGTAGGCCAGCGAGGCGAGGACGAAGAGCGATTGCTGCGACAACGGCAGCAGGCCACCCGTCTGCGTTGAGACGGCGCAACCGTTGATGGAATGAGCATGCATCACGCAGTGGGCGTCCGGCCGCGCAGCGTGCACGGCGCTATGAATGGTGAAGCCTGCGGGGTTTACGTCATGAGGGGTTTCAGCCACCTTGCGCCCTTGGTAATCGACCTTGACCAGGCTGCTGGCCGTGATTTCGTCGAACAGATAGCCGTAGGGGTTGATCAGGAAATGGCCGGCTTCGCCGGGCACCCGACAGGAGATATGGGTGAAGACAAGGTCATCCCAACCGAAGTGAGCGTAGAGCCGATAGGCCGCCGCCAACTCCACCCGTGCTGCCCACTCGGCATCACTGACGAGGCCGCGCAGGCTGGTTGTGGGTTGAGGCGTGGCGAGAAGACTTTGGCTGCTCATGGTGCTGACTCCGATTAGTTAAGGCACACAGGAAATAATCTTCAGCGCGCCACGCTATAAACTGAAATAACATACGGGTCGATTTTCAATAACCAGATGGGATGGCGATGCTTGAGGACGACCTGGTTTATTTTTCCACCGTGGCCACTGCTGGCAGCCTCGCCCGGGCTGCCGAACGCCTGGGCGTGTCACAACCGGCGCTGACAAAATCGATGCAGCGGCTGGAACGTCGGTTGGGCGTCAAATTGCTCTTGCGCTCTTCTCGCGGGATTGAGGTGACCGACGCCGGCGCGGCGTTTCTGCTACGCAGTCGTGCCATCTCGCGCGAGTTGGAAGTCGCCTTGCAGGAGGCGCGTGACGTTGCCGGTGGCCAAGCCGGATTACTGCGAATCGGCGCAACACCGGCGGCGGCGAATTTTGCCCTGAGTACACTGCTGCCCCGATTGATCGAGGAGCGGCCAGCCGCGCGGGTTAATTTCGTTTCAGGATTCAGTGACGCCTTGCTCGATGCGGTGGCCAACGGCGATGTCGAACTGGCGTTGTTGCCCTTACCCGAACGGATGGATCCGAGCTTGGAAATGCTTCATCTGCTGGAGGACGACTATTACGTCGTCGTCAACAATCAGCATCCTTTGGCAGCCTTACAGAGTGTCTCGTTGAGTGATCTGGCCGGTTGCCAATGGGCCGGCTCTAGCAAGCATGAGTTTGCGCGCGTGCAACTCGAGCGAGCCCTGGCGTCGGAAGCGATTCCGTTGCCGAACCTGGTGCTGGAGGCGAACAACCTGCCAGCGCTGCTGTTGGCGGTGTCACGCATGCCGCTGGTAAGCATGGTCAATTCCCATGCCGTGTCAGCGGAAAGCCTGCCACCCAATGTCGTGATGCTGCCGATCCGTTCGGAACAGATCCGTTGTCCCATCGGTATCGTCTGGCGGCGCGGTTACATGTCATCCATCGCGCTGCGGGCGAAGGCGCTTTTACAGGCAGCGGCACGGACATAGCGCCTTCGGGGTCGCGGCAGTTACGGCAATCGGCCCGCGGCGAACAGGGCCTGATCCTTTGCTGCCGCACGCTTATAAGCGTCGCGGCCGGTAAGGTTCCCGGCGCAGGAGAAAAACTCTTTTCAGCAAGTAGCCCGGTTATCCGGACGCCGGAGAACGCCGTGCAGTTTTCTGCCCTACGCGACTTCGAGATACAAGGGTGGACAACGTTTTTTTGTCCACCCGATTCATTGACAGGCAGCGCGGGGTGAAGGCTGGCTCGGAGAGACGGGTTCTGGTCGATGGAAACCTTCCTGCGAACCCGCTTCTGGCCGAAATCAGCAAATGGCGTCTAAACCGCGAAGCGTTTTTCCACCGGCAAGATCGAAGCCTGAAGTAATTGGTGGGCCAGATATTCAAGGGGCCGCAAAAGCCGGTGGACAAACAAGGCGTTGTCCACCCTACGAAAGCAGGTTCCCTCCGCGGCCGCTGAGTGGTCCACACCAGATCGAATGCGCCTTGCCGCCTGGCCGGAAGGTTGATTTCAGCGGCGGGATGATCGAACCGACATACGGCCGAACAGCACGAATGCCCAGCCGGACTAGCCGTCCCGGGCCAGCTAACCCTGGAGGGGAATCGGCTTTCTGGGTGCGCGGGTTTCGCCAAGAATTCTTCCTGCATCCCTGGCAGGCGGGAGGCCGAACACCTTCACGTAGTCCCGGCTGAATTGCGTTGGGCTTTCGTAGCCCACCTCGAAGGCGGCCTGGGTGACGTTCCTGCCGCTGGCGACCATCAGCATCCGTGCCTGGAGCAAGCGCACGCGCTTTTGATACTGCAAGGGGCTCAAGGTCGTCACCGCCTTGAAGTGCCGGTGAAAGGCCGAAACGCTCATTGCCGCCTTCTGAGCCAGGCGCTCTACCCTGATCGGCTCGGCGAAATCCCGACGAATCCACTGGATGGCCGTATTCACGCGGGCCATGGCGGTATCCGGTGCGGCGATTTCCCGAAGCATCCAGCCATGGGGACCTTGCAGGACGCGAAACAGTATTTCTCGCTCGTAAGCGGGCGCGAGGGCTGCGATGGCGTCCGGGTTGCCCATCAATCGCATCATGCGCACCCAGGCATCCATCAGCTCGGGCGTGACGGCCGCTACCGAGAAGCCCGGGTCGCCTTCATGCCGGTCGGCAGGTTTGGGCAAGTCTGCCAGGAGTGTGGCCAGCACGGCGGGATCGAGCGTCAGGCTGATGGCCAGGTAGGGTTCGCCCGAGGGCGCGGGGTGCACCGTGCCCACCGCGGGCAGCTCGATGGACATGACGAAATAGGTCGCCGGGTCATAGCGCAGCGTGCGATCACCCACGCTCATGGTTTTGCTGCCCTGCAGGATCAGGTTGATCATCGGGTCATAGACCGCCGCCAGCATATGCTCGGGAACCTTGCCCTGAACCATGGCGACGCGCGGGATACCCGTTTCCGTGCGGCGGTTCTCGGCCATGGCAGCCAGGGTGCGGAGTTCTTTCAACTGATCGTTCATGCCGGCCATGCTGAATGGAGCAGCGGGAACGGCGCAAGCAAAAAGCAGAAACAGGCAGGTTTCGAGCAGGAACGGCTGCGAGCGCGATGACCAGGACTCCTAATGTGGAGGCTCATGCGATCAACAGGAGCACGCCATGGGCGTCATCGTCATAACCGGAGGCAGTCGAGGGATCGGTGCCCGTACAGCGGAACAGGTCGCCCAGCGCGGAATGGGCGTCATTCTGACGTACAACCAACATCCGGATGCCGCGGATGAGGTGGTGCGACGCATCACAGAAGCGGGAGGCAAGGCCGTTGCACTCAAGCTCGACGTGGCGGATGTCGGAAGTTTCGAAGCATTCCGTGCAGCCGTTCTCGCTGCGCTGCGGCAAACCTGGGATACGACCACCCTTGCAGGTGTGGTGAACAATGCCGGTTACGGCCTGTTCAACCCGCTGGCTTCAGTCAGCGAGGCGCAGTTCGATGGTCTGTTCGACGTTCATCTCAAGGGGCCTTTCTTCCTGACGCAGACCCTGCTGCCTCACCTGGAAGAAGGCGCCAGCATCGTCAACCTGACCAGTGCCACCACCCGTGTCGCCACCACAGGAGTGGCACCTTACGCCGCGTTCAAGGGCGGATTGGAGGTGCTGACGCGTTACATGGCCAAGGAGTTCGGCGATCGGCGTATCCGCGCCAACGCGGTATCTCCCGGGGCGATCCGAACCGAGTTGGGCGGCGGGCTCAATGACGAGTTCGAGGCGATGCTGGCGGCACAAACGGCGCTAGGCCGGGTCGGTGAGCCAGACGATGTGGCCCGTGTCATCGCCATGCTGCTGTCCGAGGACGGGGCCTGGATCAATGCCCAGACCCTCGAGGTCGCGGGCGGCTACATCATCTGAACGAGCGGGAGGCACGCCATGCTGGACCACATTTTTCTGTCCGTGAGCGATATCGAGCGCTCTATCCGCTTCTACGAAGCGGCCCTGGCGCCGCTGGGCATTGCCACGCGCCTGGACTACGACGGCAAGGATGGCCCGCCCGGGCATCCGGACCTCAAGGGCTTCGGCGCCCACGGCCGCATGTTCTTCTGGTTACGCGCGGGTGAGGTCGATAGTCGCTCGGTGCATGTCGGGTTCGTAGCGAGCAGCAAAGCCCAGGTTGAACGTGCCTACGCGGCCGCACTGGCCAATGGTGGGTTCGACAAGGGCCCGCCCGGCGCGCGCCTGCACTACGACCCGAACTACTACGCCGCGAATGTTCTGGACCCGGACGGGTACAGCCTGGAGTTCGTCTACAAGAACTGGCAGCACCCTCGGGGAAGAACTCAGTGATCCACGGCGTAACCACGCGCATCGCCCCCTCTCTGTACCGCTACCGGTTGGCTGATCGGGTGTAGAGACACGGCGTCACCCACGCGGTTTTCATTGAACTCCAGGGATGCGTGGCGACGTTCATACGGCCACGTTCGCCCCTGCCCCGCTCGCTGTAGCGGCTGAATTCAAACCTGCCGAATGATCGGCGTTTCTAGGAATAACCTGATGAGTCAATTCGTTGGATCTGCAATCGATCATCTGGGCATTGGTGTTTCGGACATTCTGCTGGCGCGCCGCTTCTACAAGCAGGCGCTCGCGCCGCTGGGGATCACCTTGATGATGAGCATCGACGCCGATCCGCCTCAATCGAAGCCTCGGCGGCTGGGGTTCGGTTCTGCAGACAAGCCCTTCCTCTGGCTGCACGAGGCGCCCATCCCCAGTTCCGGAGCGCACATCGCGCTGATCGCCGACAGTCGAGAGGCTGTCGACGCGTTCCATGCGGCGGCCATGGCCGCTGGCGGCAGCGACAACGGTGCGCCCGGGCTCCGGCCCCGATACCACGCCGACTATTACGCAGCCTATGTACTGGGCCCTGACGGCGTGAATCTGGAGGCTGTTTGCCAGCGCGCGACTTGAGCAGGCAGGGCGTTGTCCAACCCTGACGCCTGACCTTTCCAGGCTGCCTGGCTCAGCGATGACGGCAAGGCGCTGTGAGGTCTGGGTGGCGGACCGAATGGACGATGGCTTCGCCCCGGTAGCTCGCCGTCATTCGCTAATCCAGAACGCCACGCAGGACTTCGTAGATCACACCGGTAGCGATGGTCACCAGAAGCAGATCCGTGCCCACCTGCTGCCACTCATACCCCTCGTAGTGCGGGAGACGACCGAGAAGGCGGCTATCCAGCTTCTTCGCGATTCCAGGAGGAAGAGGTTTGCCTCGGGCAAGGTTCTTCTGGATTCCCGGGGGTAATGAGGCGCCTGGACTCCAATAGTCGCGATTGTCATTGAGGATGACGCGCACCCCGCCTGAATCTATGTCCGGGCTACCTTGCCAACCGCCTCCAGCGCCCTGCTCGTTGTGGGCTCCCTTGCCATGCTTATTGCCTTTACCGCCACCCGGATCGGCAAGCAGCGCAGGCGTAGCACCGATCAAAGAGACGCTAAGAAGGACCGACAACAGCGTCTTGAATTCAGGCATCTGCATATTCTCCAGTGATTCGCCTCGTTTCCCAGGCTCGCGATTTGCCTGGATAGCTGACGGCGAAAAGCACTTTCGGTTCCGTGCTACGCAACCGCCGGCAGCCGTGGCCGGGCGAAGGTAGACGCTGGAGCAAGCAGCCAGGAAAGCCGATGGCGGACGCCCGGCTGCAAAGTACGAACGCTCCAGGCTATTGCAGCGGGACATAGATGTCCGTCTGGCACGCCTCCGGCGGTGTCTCGGGGAAGACGCTCAGGTAGTGGAAGAACAGCGGGTGGTCGCGGAGCTCTTCGTTGCTGCCAGGCAGCCAGTCGCGATAGATCGGATAGATGCTCTCGCCGATGTGATCGGGCGAGCCGATATGGCGAACGACCGCGCAGCGGCCGCCGGGAATGATCATCTCGCGGACGCCGTAATCGTTCGGCAGCACGGCCCCGTCGAGTTCGCCGCAGATGGCGAAGCGAAATTCTTCCGCCGGCGTCGTGTCGGGGTTGCCGTAGGGAATGCCGAAGGTGCGCTGGGTGCCTACCGGCGACTGCCCGCTGCTCTTACGCCACTGGATGAATCGACGCACGCTCTCGTCCAGCTGTGCGGGAGGGCCGCAGTGGTCGAGCGCGGCGACCCGGACTTCGGCGAAATCGACGATACGTACCTGCATGCTGATGCTCCTGGAAAAATGGGGAATGGCGAAAACCGCATGCCAGGTCTGCCAGTTCGGCGCCTGCCGGAACGCACTGGGCGCCATGCCGAAGTCCCGTCGAAAGGCCCGACTGAATGCCTCGGGGCTGTCGAAGGCGGCGTCGAGCGAGGCGTCCAGCACCGAGTATTCCGCGCCGGACGCCAGCCGATGCGCCGCGCGCCGGAGACGCATCAGCTGCACATAGCGCGCAACCGGCACGCCCACATGGGCGGTGAATTGCCGGTGGAAGTGAAACGCCGAGAAATGCGCCACCTCGCTCAAGGTCTTCAGCGAAAGGTCACCCTCCAGGTAATCATCGATGTAGGCGAGCACGGCGTCGAAGCGTTTGCCGTAGGCAGTCGGAATTTCGGGCACTGGACGCTCCTGGTTATGCGGTCGGCGACAGCATCTCCCGATCCGCAACGGGCCCGCCTAGCCGGACTTGCTCAGGTTACGCCCATGGCGGCCGCCTCCGCCGGTCAGCCGCGGCTATCTGTTAGCACGGCGGTGGCCGCCATGGGGAGGCGTCGGCTTGTATTGCCATCGGCCGAGGGCGGGCATTGGACGGCGAGCACTTCGCAGTGCCCACCTGTGCTGCCGAGGCCTCTTGTGGCCACTGACGTGCGACTAGTTCAGCCTTTCAACCTTGAGCAACTGCGCCGGGCCGTCGTCGAAGCGGGACACCGCGACCAGCAACGCCTGGATCGAGGCGACGACGATGTTCGCATGGCTGCCCGCGCCGAAGCGCGAGCCGGCCACACCTGGCCAGGCCACCTCGACCAGCGCCAGGGCATTGGCGGCGGCACCGCCCCCCAGGCTGCGTTCCTCGTAGCTGTCGACACGGATCGGCAGGCCCATCGCCGCCACGGCAGCGTCGATGGGGCCGGTGCCGATACCCCGCAGCGTCTGCCGGCGCCCGTTCGGCAGCATGATCTCCAGTATCACGCCCTGGCCGGCTTCGTCTTCGAACAACTGGTGACCGACATAGACCAGTTCGCCACCGGCACGCGCGGGTGCCAGATAGTGGCGCTGGAACAGCTCCCAGAGTTCGGCGCTGGTCAATTCCGTTTCGCTGCTGTCGGCCATCTTCTGCGCGATGGCGCTGAACTCGACCTGCATGCGCCGCGGCATCGACACGCCGTGGTCGCGCTGCAACAGGTAGGCGATGCCGCCTTTGCCCGACTGGCTGTTGACCCGCACGATGCTGTCGTAGGTGCGCCCCAGGTCCTTCGGGTCGATCGGCAGGTAGGGCACTTCCCAGATGCCATTCGGGTCCTGCGCGGCGAAGCCCTTGGCGATGGCGTCCTGGTGCGAGCCGGAGAAGGCGGTGAACACCAGATCGCCGACATAGGGATGGCGCGGGTGGATCGGCAGCCCGGTGCAGGTCTCGGCGACCCGCGCCACGCCGGCGATGTCGGAGAAGTCCAGGTGCGGGTCGACGCCCTGGGTGTAGAGATTCAGCGCCAGGGTGACCAGATCGAGATTGCCGCTGCGCTCGCCATTGCCGAACAGGTAGCCTTCCACCCGCTGGGCGCCAGCCAGCAACGCCTGCTCGGCGCAGGCCACGCCGGTGCCGCGGTCGTTGTGCGGATGAACCGAGAGCACCACGTGCTCTCGGCGCGCCAGGCGCTCGTGCATCCATTCGATCTGGTCCGCGAACACGTTGGGCGTCGCGACCTCTACCGTGGTCGGCAGGTTGATGATGATGGGCCGCTCGGGGCCGGCATCCCAGGTGCGAATGGCGGCGTTGCACATGCGCAGCGATACCTCCAGTTCGGCCATGCAGAAGGTCTCCGGGGAGTACTGCAACACCCATTCGGTCTCGGGGTGCGCCGCCACCTTTTCCTTGAGCAATTGCACGTGGCGCGCTACCAGTTGCTCCACTTCGTCCACCGACAGGCCGAACACCACGCGCCGCCACACCGGCGCGATGGCGTTGTACAGGTGCACGATCACCCGCCGCGCGCCGGCCACGGCGCGCACGGTCTCGTCGATCAGGTCCTCGCGCAGCTGGGTCATGACCATGGGCGTGACGTCGTCGGGGATGCCGCCCTCGTCGATCAGCTGGCGGATGATCTCGAAATCGGTGCGCGAGGCGGCTGGAAAGCCCATCTCGATCTCCTTGAAACCGAGGCGCACCAGCTCGCCGAACAGGTGCAGCTTGCGTTGCCGGTTCATCGGCTCGAACAGCGCCTGGTTGCCGTCGCGCAGGTCGGTGGACAGCCACACCGGCGCCTGGGCGATACGGCGCGATGGCCAGCGGCGGTTGGGCAGGTCGATGGAGGGAGAAGCACGGTACTTGGTTTGCGGATTGCGCAGCATGGGCGGACCTCGAACGGGAGAGCGAACAGTGCCGACCTCCCCTGCCCGCCATGGCGGGCTGTTCAAGGCCGGGATCTGGAGGAGATCGCAAGTCGGCGCCGCACACGCGGCGACAGACCCCGGCCGAAGCTCAGGGCAGTAGCGTTAGCGAGGGCGGCAGGAGGTTCATGGCGCGGTTCCGGTGAAAGAGGTGCCCAGCTTAGGCAGCCGGAACGCCGGCCACTCACGACAAATGGTCCATTGTTGTCGCCAAATGGTCATTCCTGCCGCTAAGCTGGCGGGCCACGCATCTTGGCCCCACCCCATGGTCGACCACAGCCAACTGCCCCACGAAGCCCTGGCGATGCCGGTCACCGGCGTGTCGGTCGACTACCCCAACGGTCATCAGGTGCCCGCCCACAGCCATCCGCGCGCGCAGCTGATCTATGCGACCTCCGGAGTGTTGCTGGTGGAGACCGCGGCCGGTCGCTGGGTCATACCGCCAACCCGCGGGGTGTGGGTGCAGGCGGGCGTCGAGCATGCCCTGCGCATCCGCGGCAAGGCCTGCATGCGCAGCCTGTTCGTCAGCCCCGACGCCATCGACGGCCTGCCCACGGGCAACTGCGTGATCGATGTGTCACCCCTGCTGCGCGAACTCATCCTGGCGGCCACCCAGGTGCCGGCGCAGTACACAGCCGACAGCCGGGACGGGCGCCTGATGCGCTTTCTTCTCGACGAACTCTGCAGCCTGCCAGTGCTGCCCTTCCACCTGCCCTGGCCGGAGGACGAGCGCATCGCGCGCGTCTGCGTGGCCCTGACGCAACACCCGGCGCTGGCCGGTGGCGCCGAGCATTGGGCAGACCGACTGGCCATGAGCCCGAAGACCTTTCACCGCCGCTTTCTGGCCAGCACCGGCATCACCTTCGGCCGCTGGCGCCAGCAGGCGCGCCTGCTGCTATCGCTCGAAGCCCTGGCCGAAGGCCAGCCGGTGTTGCACGTGGCGCTGCAGCATGGCTACGAGAGCCAGAGCGCCTTTGCCGCCGCGTTCCGCCGGCAGTTCGGCGTCGCGCCGTCGAGCTTCTACACATGAATCCGACAAATGCGTTGGCGGATGACGAGCGAGCCTGAGCGGCCGGGCGACGACGGTCGTGACCGATGAGCCTGTCCTTCACATATGGAAATCCGTATATTCGCTTTCCCGTATGTGAGGTGACGCCATGATCACTCCGCCCGAAGTCTTCAGGAACCTGGCCGACGAGACCCGTGCTCGCGCCACGTTGCTCATCGCCAGCCAGGGCGAGCTTTGCGTCTGTGAGCTGGTCTGCGCCCTGGACGACAGCCAGCCGAAGATCAGCCGCCACCTGGCGCAGCTACGCAGCAGCGGCCTGCTGCGGGATCGCCGCCAGGGCCAGTGGGTCTATTACCGCCTCAATCCCGAACTGCCCGCCTGGGTGCAGGAGATGCTGCAGGTCATCCTGCAGGCGAATGCACAGTGGCTGGCCGACAACACCCTCCGCCTGCAGAACATGGACGGCCGCCCCGTCCGTGACGCCTGCTGCTGACCCCTTCGAGCGAGTCCTCCATGCTGGTCGCCCTTGCCGTATTCGTCTTTACTCTCGTCCTGGTCATCTGGCAGCCCAGGGGCCTGGGTGTCGGCTGGAGTGCCACGCTGGGGGCGATCATCGCCCTGGCCGCAGGCGCTGTATCGCTGCACGACATCCCGGCCGTGTGGGCCATCGTCTGGAATGCCACCGCCACCTTCATCGCCGTGATCATCATCAGCCTCCTGCTGGACGAGGCCGGTTTTTTCGAGTGGGCGGCGTTACACGTGGCACGCTGGGCGAACGGCAGCGGCTATCGCCTGTTCGCCTTCTGCGTGCTGCTGGGCGCTGCCGTTTCGGCGCTGTTCGCCAACGATGGCGCGGCCCTCATCCTCACGCCCATCGTCATGTCGATGCTGCTTGCCCTGCGCTTTTCGCCCGCGGCGACCCTGGCCTTCGTGATGGCTGCCGGCTTTATCGCCGATACCGCGAGCCTGCCGCTGGTGGTCTCCAACCTGGTGAACATCGTCTCGGCCGACTACTTCAGCCTGGGCTTCGCCGAGTACGCTTCGGTGATGGTGCCGGTCAACCTCGCCAGCGTCGCGGCCACCCTGCTGGTGCTGTTCCTGTTCTTCCGCCGCGATATCCCGCGACAGTACGCGCTCGATGCGCTGAAGGAGCCGAAGGCGGCGATCCACGACCGGGCCACCTTCGTCGTCGGCTGGTGGACATTGCTGGTGCTGCTGGTCGGCCTGTTTGCCCTGGAGCCGATGGGCGTTCCGGTCAGTGTCGTCGCTTCGGTCTGCGCCGCGCTCCTGTTGGCCGTTGCCGCGCGTGGGCATCGCATTTCCACCCGCAGGGTGCTGCGTGACGCGCCCTGGCAGGTAGTGGTCTTCTCCCTCGGCATGTACCTGGTGGTTTACGGCCTGAAGAACGCAGGCCTCACCGACACCCTTACCCACCTGCTCGACAGCCTTGCCGAACAGGGCCTGTGGAGCGCCGCCATCGGCACCGGCCTGCTCTCGGCGTTGCTGTCCTCGGTGATGAACAACATGCCCGCCGTGCTGGTCGGCGCCCTGTCGATCCAGGCCAGCGGCGCGGAGGGGCTGGTACGCGAGGCGATGATCTACGCCAACGTCATCGGCTGCGACCTCGGCCCGAAGATCACCCCGATTGGCAGCCTCGCCACGCTGCTCTGGCTGCACGTGCTGGAACGCAAAGGCATGCGCATCACCTGGGGTTACTACTTCAAGGTCGGCATCCTCCTGACCCTGCCCGTTCTGCTGATCACCCTTTCGGCCCTGGCACTGCGCCTGGGCCTGTCCGCCCCCTAGCTCAGGAGCCTTACATGCGAGTCCTGTTCATGTGCACGGCCAACAGCTGCCGCAGCATCCTCTGCGAAGCGCTGTTCAACCACTGGGCGCCGCAAGGCTTCGAGGCCATCAGTTCCGGCAGCTTCCCCAGGGGCCAGATACTGCCACGCAGCCTCACCACGCTGCAGCAGGCCGGCATCTCCACCGAAGGCCTGAGCAGCAAGGGTAACGAGGCATTCGAGGACAACCCGCCGGAGATTGTCATCACCGTCTGCGACAAGGCCGCCGGCGAGACCTGCCCGGCGTACTTCGGCCCTGCGCTGAAATCCCACTGGGGGCTGGCGGACCCTTCGGATGTGGTCGGTGACGAGGCAACCATCGACGCCGCCTTCCGCGCCACGCTGGCCCGCATCGAGCAGCGCTGCCGGGCCTTCTTCGCCCTTCCCTTCGACAGCCTCGGCCGCGACGAACTCAAACGCGAGCTGGATCGCATCGGCGCGCTCTGAGCAGGAAGCACCTCTCCGACCAACCTTCGCTGCCCCGCCAGCGAAGCGCCAATCCGCGAGCACAAGCCGCGCATCCTGCGGCGGCACGCGCGCCTTCAGCCACAGGCGGACGGACATTCAAAGGTGTCCTCAGCCCCGCTGCAACGCCGTGCAGCACCTGGAAAGCGCGTTGCCCACACGGCTATTGCGGCGTGAGAGGACGAGCGTTTCGCCAAACACGCCGTCACGCAGAGGCGCGCTGCTCAGTTTCCAGAGCGACGGCATCAGCGCCAGCGGCGGTGCGCATGGGCGAGGCGGGATCGTTCGCTACGCGCCATACCGCTTCGGCGACTTCCTTGGCTTCAGTGACCTGGGATGATTGAGACCACTCCGCGAACATCTTCTGCGCCAGCTCGGTGTATGGCTCCGGAATGCTGCCTTGCACGCGGGACTGTGCGTTCTTCCCGAAGTCGGTCGTCGGGGCTCGCCCCGGCAGCACCAGATTCACCCGGACATTGAACGCTGCGAGTTCAAGTGCAAGCGACTCGGTGAACGCATTCACCGCCGCTTTGCTCGCGGTATAGACGCTCAGCAGCGGCAATGACTTCATCGTTACGCTCGAAGTGACATTGATGACCACTCCGGCTTTACGCTGCCTGAACTGCGGCAATATCGCCTGAATCATCGCCATCAGACCAAAGGTGTTGGTCTCGAAGGTGTCACGGATTGCCTGCATCGAGACGCCTTCGAGGGCGCCCAGCAAACCAATGCCGGCATTGTTGACCAGCACGTCGATTGGCCCCGCATCCTCCAGCATCCGCTGGATGCTGCCTGGATCGGTCACGTCCAGCGCAAGTACGCGGAGGTGTTCAGACGCCGGAAAAAGCCCCTCGTTTGGCGAGCGCATCGTCGCGGTGACCTTCCAGCCGCGCTCCAGAAAATAGTGGGCGGTGGCCAGACCGAAGCCGGAGGAGCATCCCGTAATCAGCACGGTTTTCATCGGTAATACCCTTGCGTGGTTGACAGAGCCACAACGATAGGCTGCTGTAACAGGACTTAATATCATTGGAAGTCCATCAATATTTCGCAGGAGTCCGATATGTCTGATCCACTCGCAGAGGTAGTCACCCTTCTGCAACCGGGCGCCTCGTTTTCCAAGATTGTCAGTGGCGCGGGGGCCTGGCGCGTAAACCGCTCGGTCGATGGCGAGCCGTTCTACTGCGCGATCCTCGAGGGAGGCAGTCGGCTGTCAGTCGCCGGCCAGCCCGCGATAACGTTGCACGCGGGCGACTTCGTGCTCATTCCAGCCGCCTACGACTTCACGATGATGAGCCGCCAGGCGATGGCAGAAGGAGACCCCGACACCCTCCCCGTCGAGGTACGGCCACGTGACATTCGCGTGGGCAGGCAGGACATCCCGGTCGATGTTCAATTGTTGATAGGACACTGCACCTTCGGCTCTCCGGATGCCGCGCTGCTGGTGACGCTGTTACCCCAGCTGATACACGTTCGCGGCGAACGCCGACTGGCAACGCTGCTGGAACTCGTTACCGAGGAGGCGCGCGGCCAGCGCCCGGCACGGGATTTCATCCTTGCGCACCTGCTGGAAGTACTGTTCATCGAAGCGCTGCGCTCCACTGCAACCGAAACCGCGCCGGCCGGCCTGCTGCGCGGACTCGGCGATGAACGCCTGGCCGTGGCGATACGCCGGATGCACGAATATCCGGACCAGCCCTGGACGGTGGCGCAGCTCGCACGGGAAGCGGCGCTCTCCCGCTCCACCTTTTTCGAACGTTTCAAACAGGCGCTGGGCATGGCGCCGATGGCGTATCTGCTTACCTGGCGAATGGCGCTGGCAAAGAAACTGCTGCGTGGCCGGGACGCCAGTATCAGCGAGATTGCACAGCGTATCGGTTACAGCTCCGTGAGCGCATTCAGCGTTGCCTTTACGCGCTATACAGGGCTTGCGCCCGGGCGTTACTCACGGAAAGAAATCGCCATATAGATGCCTCACCCAGCTCTGCCTGGACCTGGCTATCCCACGCCTACCCCGCCACGTTTCGATCCGAGACGGCAGCGATGAACGCGCGCAAGTCCGTCAGCATCAGTTCCGGCTCTTCCCATGCCGCGAAGTGGCCGCCCGCGGGCATGTCGGTCCAGTGCACGATGTTGAAGGTCTTCTCGGCGAACGAACGCGGTGGCGGTATGAACACCGGGTCGCGAAAGGCTGCGAACCCGGTCGGCACGCCGATGTGCGTACCCGCCGTGAACCTGCCCGATCCTTCGAGTCGCTTGCCCTGGTAGATCCAGGTGGCCGTCACCACCGAGGATGTCGCCACGTAGAGCATGATGTTGGTGAGCAGTTGCTCCTCGGAGAACCGGCTCCAGATATCCGGATCGCCGTGCGCGTTGCGGGGCAGGTCCGCCCAGTTACCGAACTTTTCGAGTATCCAGGCGGCGGCTCCGACCGGGCTGTCCGCCATCGCTACGCCGAGGCTCTGGGGTCGGGTTTCCTGCTCGTGGCTGTAGCCGGTCTCCCGGTCGAGCAGCGCGTCGCGCCTGGCCACGAAGGCTTCTTCCTCGGCGGTGGACGGGGTGATGCCCTCGGCGATGAGATCGGCCATGTTCAGGTGAATGCCGAGCAGGGCTTCGGGGCGATCGTGCGCCATCCAGCCGGCGATGCCGGAGCCCCAGTCGCCGCCCTGAACGATGTAGCGGGCCGTCCCGAACAGCTGGCTCATCAGCCCGTGCATGAGCGCGGCGGCGCGGCGTGGGCCGATGACGCCGGTGATCGGCCGGGAGAAGGCGAAGCCCGGGAGCGACGGAACGATCACGTCGTGCCCGTCCTGGGCGAGTGGATCGAGGAGTGCTTCGAACTCGAGAAAGGAGCCCGGCCAGCCGTGGAGCAACAGCAGCGGCGGCTTGGAACCGTCGCCTCGCACATGGATGAAGTGAATCCGCTCGCCCTCGACGTCGGCGGTGAAGTGCGGCCGCTGATTGAGGCTGCGCTCCACCCGTCGCCAGTCGTAGGTGTCTTGCCAGTAGGCGACCAGGCGCTTGAGATCGGCGATGCCGACACCCGACGACCACCCACCGGTATCGGGCATCTGGCTCCAGTCATAGGCGGCCACCTTGGCGCCGAGGGTGGCGAGACGTTCAGACGGTATATGGATCTCGTAGGGTGAAATCATGAGTGTGTCCTTGTGAGGTAGCGGCCTGACGTGGACGCGCCATCGGCGTGCCCGCCAACGGATCACGCCCAGGCCTCTGGAAAGGATCTGGCGCATTGCGCCTCCAGACGCAACAATGCCTCCCGATAATCCCCATGTTAACCCGGTAATTGCGCCAAAGACCTTTGCAGATGGCGCACAGGTGCTCATTTATGGATGTGGCTGGCGATCTGGAAACCTTCACCCTGGTGGCCGAAACCGGCAGCTTTTCCGCGGCGGGCCGACGCCTTGGCCTCGCCCCCTCCTCCGTCGCACGCGTCGTCGATCGCCTCGAGGCGCGACTCGGCGTGCGCCTGCTGCTCCGGACGACCCGCTCGCTGACCCTGACGGCAGAAGGCGCGACCTACCTGTCCTCGGCCCGGCGGATTCTGGCGGACCTCAGGGAAACCGAACACCTCATCTCCGAGCAGAGTTCGCCGCGCGGACGGCTGCGGGTGAGTGCGTCGATCCTCTACGGAAAGACCTTCCTCGTGCCGCTCCTGGGCGCATTCATCGAGCGGCATCCGGGCGTGCTGGTGGACATCAACCTCACCGACACGGTGGTGGACATCGCCGCCGGCCAGGCGGACGTGGCCCTGCGGCTGGGCACCCTGCCCGATAGCCCCCTCACGGCACGCGCACTGGGCAAGACGCACAAGGTGATCGTGGCATCGCCCCGCTACCTGGCCCGCCGCGGAACGCCGCAGGTGCCGGAGGATTTGCTCGACCACGATTGCATCAACTTCAACTTCAGGCGCGCCGCGCCCGACTGGCCGTTTCGCAAGGACGGCCGCGATTACTCGCTGACGGTCAAAGGCAGCGTCGAAACCAACAACGGCGACACCCAGGGCCAGCTCGCCGCGCAAGGCATCGGCATCGCCCGGGTATGCGCCGAGACGGTGGAACACGCGATCAGGTCGGGCGAACTGGTGCCGCTGCTGGAGGCCTTCAACCCCGGTGACGGTGAAGAGATTCACGTGGTGTTCATGGGCGGCGCGCACGTCCCGGCCCGGGTACGCTGCTTCGTCGATTACCTCGTGGAGAGCTTCCGGTAGGCGCTCGTTGGCCGGGCGCCCGCGCGGGTCAGGCTTTCAGCGCAAGCCACTGCGAAACGGCGCTGTTGAACTGCTCGGTGCAGTCCACCATCACCCAATGGGAAGCCTTGAAGGACTCGGCCTCGCAGCCCGCCGTGGCGCTCAGGCGCCGCAACCATTCTTCGGAATGGAACTGGAACGGCTTGTGCCGCCCGTATGCGTAGAAGATCGGGCACGCCAGTTCAGTGGGTCCGATCAGGGCCTTCAACCCGCCGAGGGCACCCATCCAGCGCATGGCGTAGGGATAGCTCATGCCGGCATGAACGCTGGCTTCATCGGCCTTGCAGCGCAGGAATCTTGCGATCGCGCGGGCCACGCGGTTGCCCAGCGCGCCCTTGATGTACCAGGTCAGTGCCAGCGGCATCTGGTACGCGAAGATCATCAACTTGGCACGCAGGCTCAGCGCGCGGGCAAACGCCGGCGAAGTTGCATCGCCCACGTCGACGGCAACCACTCGCGCCACCTTGTTCGGGTGGAGCGCGGCGAAATGAAAGCCGAACAGGCAGCCCCAGTCGTGAAGCATCAGCGTGACCGGGCCGTTCGGGCTGACCTCGTTCACCACGGCGAGCATCAGCGCCATCAGTTCGCGGACGGAGAAGCCGCGCGTGGCGGGATCGTCGAAGCCTGGCAGGGTGAACCTCACGCACCGGTGCGTGCGCTTGAAATGCCGCACCTGCCCTTCCCATATCTCATGGGTGTCCGGCCAGCCGTGCAGCATCACGAAGGTGTCGGGGCCGTCGCCGTCGATGTGTACCCGAATGCCGGAAACGATCAGTTCACTGTGCACGCTTGTCTCTCCGCAAAGCCCGTCAAGGGCCGTTCATCCGGCAGGCACCCGGCTGCCCTGGCGCTTCGACCTTGGCTGCAAGCGCCTGTGCGCTCCGGCCTCGATGCGTTCACGGCAGGGCGCTGGAACTAGCCAACGACCTGGCTGACGAGCACGACCGGGGCGATGTCCGTGTAGTGGGGACAATCTGCGCCGAGCGCCTTGCCTTCGGCTCCCATCGCCGCCTTGAAGGTGTCGAGGTCGTCGAAGAACAGGTGCGCCGCCGCGACGCTCGCAGGCAAGGTGTCGCCGCGCTCATGCAACGTCTGGTCGATCTCCAGCTTCAACAGCCCATGAGCGCCCAGGCGCTCACGGATCAGCCGCGCATGCGCGCCCTGGTAGTAGCTGTGGTCGAACCGGTAGCCCTCATGGGGCGGGTATGAAACGGTCACTCTGATCATGGTGTTCACCGATGAAAGGGGTAGAGGGTCAAGCGTGCTCTCGCAGCTCCCTGAACAGGTCACGGCCCAGCGCCGCGGATGCCGCCAGCAGCCCGCCAACCATGGCGCCGCTGACGCCCCCCATGCCGACGTCCTGGCCGGCGAAGAGCAAGCCCTTCACCGGGCTGAAGGCGCGGGTCCAGCGCTGCTCATAGCGCTCCGGCGTCGGGGCGAACGACATGAAGTCGCCACGCGTTCGGCCGAGGAAATCGTTGAAGCTCACCGGCGTGGCCAACTCGGCATGGACGACATGGCCGCGCGCCTTCGGATAGAAGCGGTAGACCTGTTCGAGCATCTCCTCGGCGAGGCGAACCTTGAGGCCTTCGTATTCGTCGCCGCGACGCTTCCACCGCGTATCGCTGAACGGCTTCCACAGGTTCCAGTCGGTGAAGCTGCAGATGTCCATGGTGGTGCGGCCGGGATAGCGCTGTTCCCAGGTCGGGTCCTTGGCCGAGGGTTGCGAGATGAAGTGCAGCGGCATCGGGCGGTTGGCCGAATCCTGAACGTAGTGCTGCCAGTCTTCGGTCTGCCTGGCGCTCCTGTGAATCCAGATATTGGCCGGGCCAACCTCCAGCTCCGCGTTGCCTGCATCCAGCCCGACGTTGAGTACGACCGCCGGCAGCGTGCTCGGCATGGCCTGGGCCTTGGCGTTGATCTGCGCAACGTCCGGGCTCTCGCTGGCGAGCATGCCCAGCGTCTGGCGGATGCCGATACCGCTGATGACCTGCGGCGCTTCGAGCACCTCGCCGCCAGCCATGCGCACGCCGACGACACGGCCGCCGTGCTCGACGACCGCGACGACGTCGGCCCCTGCCAGCACCATCCCGCCGGCACTGCGAATGGTCTGCGAAATCAGGTCCGCGATGACCTGCGCACCGCCGATGGGATAGCTCGCACCCTCGAGGTAATGGCGGATGACGGCCGCGTGCACCGAGAACGAGGCCACGCTCGGCAGGCTCGCGTAATCGCCGAAATGACCACAGAGCACGGCGATCAGCTTCTCGTTGCGGGTGATCGACTGCAGCACTTCCCGCGCGGTTTTCCCGGCCAGCGGCATGAAGCGCGGCGCGACCTGATCGAATGCCTTGTCCGCGAGTTGTTCCGGCATGGCCCGTACCGCGAGGAACTCGCCCGCCGGGCGGCTGGCTTCGTTGACCAGCTCGATGTAGCGGTCGATGGCGTCCGCCTCTTCGGGGAAGTAGTCCTTCATCCGCTCGCGGAAGGCCGCGCTGCCCGCGTGGTAATCGAACACCTCGTCGCCGACCGCGATCCTGTTGTAGATGTCGGGCATCTTCTGCCATTTCAGTGCCCCGCGCGTCACCTTGTCGAACAGGCTCGACAGGGTGCCGGCGCGATGAACCTCGCCGACGTAATGAAGGCCCACGTCCCACTCGAATCCGGGCCGCTTGAACACCTGCAGGCAGCCACCGATGACCGCGTGGCGTTCGAGCACCAGCACCTTCTTGCCTTCGAGCGCCAGCAAGGCGGCGGCCGTGAGCCCGCCGGCTCCAGAACCGACGACGATTACGTCCGGTTTCGTTCCCAGGTCGCCCCGCGCGAGCGCGCGCTTGTAGCTCGAATTAGCGTCGTTTTTCATTGTTGTTTTCCTGATGAAGTGGAGCATGCCCGGTGCGGTCGCACGCTCAGGCAGAGGGGCCGAACAACCCGGGGCCGGCCAGCGAGGCACCGCCATCGACGGGCAGCACCACGCCAGTCACGTAATCGCAGACCGAGGAACTGAGCATGACGGCGACCTTGGCCACCGAGTTGAGATCGCCGTAGCGACGCAGCGGAAGATTGCGAATGACCGCCTCGCGCGCCTCGGCGGTGGGCGTCAGGCGCGCCATCCCTTCCGTACCGTCGATGGGGCCGGGAACGATGGAGTTGACCCTGATACCCTCCGGGCCCCATTCCATGGCGAGCACGCGGGTAAGCATGTCCACGCCAGCCTTGGCCGCGCAGACATGTGCCTGCAGCGGCGTGGCAATGGATGCCTGCGGGGCGGAGATGTTGATGATCGACGCGCCAGGCTTGGTCAGGAACGGATAGGCCGCGCGCAGCACATGGAAGCTGCCAAGCAGGTCGATATCCATGACGCTCTTGAAGCCGTTCGACGACATCACCGCCGCCGGTGCGACGAAGTTGCCGGCCGCCCCGGAGCACAGCACATCGATGCTGCCCCAGGCTTCATGAGTCCTGGAAAGCGCGTCCTGGACGCTGCTCAATTCCCGGACGTCGCCGGTGAAACCCATGGCTTCGCCGCCCAGCGCGCGCAGGCTGGCGAGCGCGCTGTCCACGCGTTCCGCCGACCGGCTGAACACCGCCACGCGTGCGCCTGCGGCGGCGAACGCCTTGGCTATGCCGAGGTTGATGCCGCTGGTGCCGCCGGCTACGAATACAGTTTTTCCGATGAACTCGCTCTGATCCAGCATTGCCGCCACTCCTGCCTGTAAATCGCTTGTTGTTGTGAGCGAGGACTAGGCTAGGGGCAGCCAAGGTGGCAGTCTGTCAAAAATTTGAATTTTGAACCCACGCCATGGACGTACCCGCAGACAGCGATTTCCTACTGACCGTACTGGACAGGGACGAGTGGTTTTCCTCCTGCGCGGTCGAGCTCAAGCAGGCCCTGATTCGCGACGCCAGGATGCATGGGCTGCTCGCGGGAGAGGCGATGTACCGCGACGGCGAACAGGCCAGGTACGCGCTGTTCTGCGTAATCGAGGGCGCCATCCGCCTCAGCAGCGCCCTGCGTGACGGCACACCCTCATTGCTGGTTTATCTGGAGCCCTGCCACTGGTTCGGCGACATCTCCCTGATCGACGGGCGACCGTACATTCGCGATGCAATCGCCGACATGGATTCACAGATCCTCTGCGTTCCCATGCACGCCTTCACCCAATGGCTGGACGAGCACCCCAGGTACTGGCGGGACATCGCCCGTCTGAGCATCAACAAGCTGCGCGTCGCCTACCAGGTGATCGGCGAGCCGGGCGCGCTCCACCACCGGCTCGCCAGGCGCCTGTGGCTGATGGCGCAGGGGTTCGGCTCGCGCACGCAGAACCCGTCCCTGCACCTGAGCGTTTCCCAGGAGCACCTGGCGCAGATGATGGGCAGCACCCGGCAGAGCATCAACGCGGCGCTGGCCAGGCTGGAGGGGCTCGGGCTGCTTACCCAGGGCTACAAATCCATCGAGCTGTGTAACCTGACACAGCTGCTGAACCACGCGAACCGCCAAGACGTGGACGACGCGCCCGAGCGCTCCGGCGGCTGAAGCGCGAAGAACCGCCGCTGCCGCAGCGTCGTGCGCTTACATCGGGCCCGCCGCGCCTCACCCGTAGGCCTGAACGAACAGTTCCACGGCGGCGCCGATTCGCGACTCGGTCACCTGCGCGGGATGGCTGTCCAGGCCGCCCGCCACCAGCAGCAGGAACTGCAGCGCGGCATGCTCGGGATCGGCGCAACGAACGGAGCGGGACAGCGCCTCTTCCAGATACGTCCGATACGGCCGATAGCGCTGTCGCCAGCGCTTCTGCAGCGTCCGGTTGGAGCGCAGCTCGATGTACGTCAGGGCGACGAAGGCCGGGTGCTCGCTTTGCCGCAGCAGCTCGGCGGCAGCCCGTCCCAGGCAGGCGCGCAGCTCGCCCTGCGCCGGGCAGGGCAGCGCCGGCTCGGGCATCTCGTCCAGCCAGCATTCGCAGACGGTGCGGAAAAGCTGCTCCTTGTCCCCGAAGTACATGTACAGGGTGGCCTTGGTCACGTCCGCGGCGTCCGCGATGGCCTGCATGTTCGCCTGGGCAAAACCCACCGCGGAAAACACGTTGCTCGCCGCCCACAGCATCTTGCGTCTTCGGCTATCCCGGCGTGCTTCCTTCTGCGCGAGGGGGCTCATGCGGGCTGCGCTCCCTCGAGCCGGTCATCGCGTGCGGGCTTGATGCCAAACCAGATGGCGTACATCGCCGGCAGGAACACCAGGGTCAGGACGGTGCCGGCGAAGGTGCCGCCGATCAGGGTGTAGGCGAGCGTTCCCCAGAACACCGAATGGGTCAGCGGAATGAACGCCAGGATCGCCGCCAGCGCGGTAAGGATCACCGGTCGCGCCCGATGAACGGTGGCCTCGACCACCGCCCGGAACGGCTCAAGGCCGGCCTCCTGGTTCTGGCGGATCTGCCCGATCAGGATCAGCGTGTTGCGCATCAGGATGCCGGACAGGGCAATCAGGCCGACCAGCGCGTTGATACCGAAGGGCTGCTGGAACAGGATCAGCGTCGGCACGACGCCGATCAGCCCCAGCGGGCTGGTGAGGAAGACCATCGCCATCGCAGAGATCGAGCGCACTTGCAGGATGATGATGATCAGCGTGACGGCGAGCATGATCGGAAACAGCGGCAGCATGGCCTTGCTCGCCTTGCCCGATTCCTCGATGGAGCCCGCCTCCTCGAGGCGATAGCCGCTCGGCAGCTTGTCGATGAGGGGTTGCAGTTGCTGGCTGATGGCCGTCGACACATCCGGCGGTTGCAGCCCTTCGGCGATGTCGCCGCGCACGGTGATGGTCGGCACACGGTCGCGCCAGCGCATGATCGGCTCTTCCGTGCGCACCTCCACCTCGCCGACCTGCGACAGCGGAATGCGCTGGCCGCTGGCACCCGCGAGGGTGAAGTCCATGACTCGCGCCGGATCGAGGCGGATACCGCCGGCGGCGCGGGCCATCACCTGCACCGTGCGGATGTCCTCGCGCACGGCGGTGACGGACACGCCGCTGAGCAGGAACTGCAGCTGCTGCGCCACGGCGCTGGAGGTGAGGCCCACCGCCTGCAGACGATCCTGCTGCAGGGTGAAGTGCAGCGTCGGCACGCGGCTGCCCCAGTCGGTGTTCACCGTGCGCATCAGCGGGCTGGCATCCATCGTCCGCTGCACCTCGGCGGCGATTTCGCGCAGCCGGTCCGGGTCCGGCCCCATGACCCGGTAGGCCACCGGGTACGGCGAGTACGGGCCGAACACCAGTTGCGTGACGCGCACCCGCGCCTCGCTGGCCAGGCCGTCGGCAATCGCCTGGCGCAGCCGCTGCTTGAGCGCCTCGCGCTCTTCCGGGTTGTCCGTGCGCACGACGATCTTGGCGAATGACGGATCGGGCAACTCCGGCCCCATGGCCATGAAGAAGCGCGGCGCGCCCTGGCCGATGTAGGCGGTGACGATCCTGGCTTCCTCCTGCCGCGCCAGCCAGTCCTCGACCTTGCCGGCGGCGGCGCTGGTCTGTGCGATGGACGTGCCGTAGGGCATCTGCACTTCGACCAGCACTTCGGGTCGGTCGGAGATCGGGAAGAACTGCTTCTTGACCAGCGCCATGCCGAGCACGGCGGTCACGAACAGCCCGACCACCGAGCCGGCGACCAGCCATTTGTGGCCGATGACGCGGCCCAGCAGCCGGCGAAAACGGTTGTAGCGCGGGGTGTCGTAGAGGTCGCCGTGTTGGCCCTCGGCCTTCCTGATATCGGGAAGCAGCTTGACGCCGAAGTACGGCGTGAAGATCACCGCGACCAGCCAAGAGGCGATCAGGGCGATACCGACGATCCAGAACATGTTGCTGGTGTACTCGCCAGCGGTGGAGCGGGCGAAACCGTTGGGCATGAAGCCGACGGCCGTCACCAGGGTCCCCGAGAGCATCGGCGCCGCCGTGCTGCTCCAGGCGTAGGCGGAAGCCTGCACACGGCTGTAGCCCTCCTCCATCTTCACCACCATCATCTCGATGGCGATGATCGCATCGTCCACCAGCAGGCCCAGCGCGAGGATCAGCGAGCCCAGGGTGATGCGGTCGAAGTTCTTGCCGGTGGCGGCCATCACCACGAAGACCACCGCCAGCGTCAGCGGCACCGCCACGGCGACCACGATGCCGACTCGCCAGCCCATGCTGATGAAGCTCACCAGCATGACCACCAGCAGGGCGACGAAGAACTTGACCATGAACTCGTCGACCGAGGCACTGATGTTGACCGCCTGGTCGGTGACCTTGGTCAGGCTCATGCCCAGGGGCAGTTCGCCGTTGATGGCGCCCACCTCGTCGTTCAGCGCCTGGCCCAGGTCGAGCCCGTTCCAGCCTTCGCGCATGACGATGCCCAGCAGCAGCGCCGGTTCGCCGCCGTTGCGGATCAGGAAGGTGGCCGGGTCCTCGTAGCCGCGTGTCACCGTCGCGACGTCCGACAGCTTCAGGGTGCGGCCCTGGGCGATCACCGGCGTGTCGCGGATCTTTTGCAACTCATCGAAGGCGCCGTCGAGCCGGATGAACACCTCCGGCCCACGGGTTTCGACGGAGCCGGCCGGGGTCAGGACGTTCTGTCCGTTGAGCGCGGCGAACACCTCCTGCGGGCCGATGCCCAGCGTCGCCAGGCGCTCGTGGGAGAACTCGACGAAGATCCGCTCGGCCTGCTCGCCGATGATGTTGACCTTCTTCACGCCGGGAACGTGCAGGAGCCGCTGGCGCAGCGTCTCGGCATCGCGCACCAGACGGCGCTGCGGCTCGCCTTTGGCCTTGAGCGCGAACAGGGCGAAGGTGACGTCGGAGTATTCGTCGTTCACCAGCGGCCCGATCACGCCGGCGGGCAGCGTCTTGGCCTCGTCGCTGATCTTCTTGCGCGCCTGGTAGAACTCCTCCGGCACCTCCGCGGGCGGCGTGCTGTCGAGCAGCGACAGCGAGGTGAAGGCCAGGCCCGGCCGGGTGTAGGTCTCGCTGCGGTCGTACCAGCGAAGTTCCTGCAGGCGCTTCTCCAGTTTCTCGGCGACCTGGTCCTGCATTTCCTGGGCGGTGGCGCCCGGCCAGGCGGTGATGATGGTCATGACCTTGACGGTAAAGGCCGGGTCTTCGGCCCGCCCCAGCTTGAAGAAGGCGATGAGCCCCGCGAGGGAGATCAGGCAGACCAGGAACAGGGTGACCGAGCGCTCGCGCACGGCGAGCGCGGAGAGGTTGAAACGACCTGCGCTCATGGGCGTTCCCCGGCTGCCGCGACGGACGTCGGGGCGGCAAGGCGCACCGGCTGGCCGTCACGCAACAAATGGGCACCGAGCGCGACGATCCGCATGCCCGGCTTCAACGCCCCGCTGACCCGCGCGTCCTCGTCGTCCAGCAACTCGACGCTGACCGGCGTCCAGGCAACCGTTGCCGGATCGCCCTGGACGACCCACACGCCGGGGCCTTTGCCGGCGTCGTGGAGTGCGCCCACGGGCACCCGAACCCCGCGCTCGGCCTGCTCCGCGGCTATCCGCACGGTAATCGTGGTGCCCAGCGGAGCACTGGCCAGTTCGCCTTCGAGCACGTAGCGGGCTTCGAAGGTGCGGGTCTGGCGGTCGGCGACATCGGAAAGCTGGCGCAGGTGGGTCGCGACGCTGACGTCGTGCCGGCCGAACAGCGTGGCCTGGGCGGCGGAGCCGACCGCCGGGCGAAGGGTTTCCGGCAACTGCACCAGCGCCTCCCGGGGGCCGGCATGCGCCAGCCGCACCACGGCCTGGCCGGCACTCACCACCTGGCCGGGCTCGGCCAGGGTTTCCATGACGACGCCGTCGGCATCGGCCAGAAGCTCGGCGTAGCGCATCGCGTTGCCGGCCACCTCGGCCTGGGCCTCGGCCGCACTGAGCTGGGCGCGCGCCGCGTCTGCCGCCGCCTTGTACTGGTCGTAGGCCGACACCGATACCGCGCCGGTGCCGCGCAGGGTGCGGTAGCGCACTTCGTCGTCGATCGCCTGCCGAGCCCGCGCACGGGCGGCGGTCACCGCCTCGCGCTGCGCATGGGCGGCGAGCTGCAGGTCGACGGGATCGAGGCGCAGCAGCACCTGCCCGCGCCTGACCGGCTGGCCGGTGTCCACCAGCCGCTGCAACACCTTGCCGGAAACGCGAAAGCCCAGATCACTCTGGACCCTGGCCGCCACGATGCCGGTGAAGGAACGCGGCGCGGACGTCGCCGACTCGAGCGTGGCGACCCGCACCAGCGGCGCACCAGTGCGTGGATCGGAGGACACCTGATCGCCGCAGGAGACCAGCGCAAACGGCATCACGCCGATGAGGGTGGACAGAAGGAGATTGCGCCGGCGCATGGGGAATCCGTTGCGAAGTCGTAGGAGACTTCACTTTGATTCTAGTGACCAATTTAGTCAATAGTCACAGATCAGGGCGACAGGCTTCGGAGTATCAGGCTGGAGAGCAGGACCGGGGCTTCGTCGGTGGTGTCGAGCCCATGCTGCAGCAGCAGCGGGTTGAAACAGGGCCGCATGATCAGGTGGATCGCCCGGGTGGTTTCATCCAGCGGTGTCTTGCGCTCGAAGTCCCCGCTTTGCCGACCCAGCTGCAGGATTTCGCGGATGCTCTGCTCGATGAAGTCTTCGTAGACGAGGGTCGCCGGCCAGCGCCCGGACGCGGCGGAAGAGACGATCTCGTAGAGCCGGCGATCCTGGAAGAACAGCCGCAGGCATGACTCCACCAGTGCCTTGAGCATGCGCCGTAGCTTCTCCGGCGGGCTGTCGACCGCGTCGATGGCCGCCTTCACCTCGGTCTGTATCTCGTCCAGACAGTTCGCGCAGATCATCTCGCCGATGGCCTGCTTGGACTCGAAGAACTTGTAGATGTAGGCCTTGGAGAAGCCGACGGCCCTGGCCAGATCGGAAACCGTGGTCTTCTCGTAGCCGTAGAAACGGAAGTGCTCGGTCGCCGCCGCCACGATCTGATCACGCACCTCGTGATCCACCGGGCCACGCGCCGATACTTTTGGAGCGGGAGTCTTGTTCATGGAGGCATAGCCTACAGAGCGGCTGGGTGATGGACAATGAGTGACCAATATGTATTATGGTCACAAATCAGCGTATTCACCCTACTCCCGAAGGACCTGGCATGCCATCGAAGCGCCCCCTCGTCGTACTGGTCAGCGCCGGCCTCATGGCAGGCTGCGCGGTCGGCCCCGATTACCAACGCCCCGCGCTTTCGCTGTCCGAAGGCTTCCTCGGCCAGGCCGCCGTCGATGCCCGCCCTGCCCGCGCCGATGCCGAATTCAGCACCTGGTGGAGCGGCTTCGGCGACCCGCAACTGACCCGCTTCGTGAGCCTGGCGTTGGAGCAGAACCTGGACCTGGCCCAGGCCAGTGCGCGCATCGCCCAGGCCCGCTCCGGCTTGGGCGCCGCCAACGCGGCGCTGCTGCCCTCCGGCACCGTCAACGGCCAGGCCGCGCGGGCCTACCAGTCGATCGAGACGCCCCTGGGTCAGGTGCTGAACGCCACGCCGGACTTCGATCGCTACGGCAACAGCTACGAAGCCAACCTGGGCGCCAGCTGGGAGCTGGACGTTTTCGGCGGCCTGCGCCGCGGTCGCGAAGCGGCGTTGGCGGAGTACCAGGCCTCGCAAGCTGGCGCCGCCGCCACCCGGTTGGCCGTCGCGGCGCAGACCGCCGATACCTACCTCGCGATTCGCGGGTTGCAGGGCCGGATCGCCGTGGCCCGCCAGCAAGTGCGGACGCAGGAGGACCTGCTGGCGACCATCCAACTGCTGCAGGGACAGGGCCTGGCGGCCGACATGCAGGTGCATCAGGCCAGCGGTGCGCTCGCCCAGGTGCGCGCCAGCGTGCCGGTACTGGAAACGGGGCTGGACGCGGCGATGAACGCGCTCGACGTGCTGCTCGGCGCGCAGCCGGGCACCCACCGTGCCGAGCTGGCCGAAGCCGTGGACCTGCCGCAGGCCCCGCGGATTGCCGCCAGCGGATCGCCGGGCGACCTGCTCAGGCGCCGCCCCGACCTGATCGTGGCGGAGCGCCGCCTGGCCGCCTCGAACGCGCGCATCGGCGCGGCCGTCGCCGAGTACTACCCGAAGTTCTCGCTGAGCGGGCTGATTGGCAGTGCCACCTCGGTGTCCGGCGGCAACCTGTTCAGCAGCGGCGCCAGCCAGATGAGCGGCGTGCTGGGCCTGCGCTGGCGCCTGTTCGACTTCGGCCGCATCGACGCCCAGATCGATCTCGCCAAGGGCCAGGAAGCCGAGCAACTGGCGGCCTATCGCCTCGCGGCGCTGCGCGCGACCGAAGATGTGGAGAATGCCTTCTCGGCGTTGGTCAGGCGCGAGGACCAGGCCAAGCTGCTGGAGCAGGGGGTGGATTCGCTCAGCCGCGCGCGGCAGGCGTCCTTCGAGGCCTACCAGCAAGGCGTGGTCAGCCTGATCGAAGTGCTGCAGGCGGACGAGAGCCTGCTGCGCGCCTCCGACGCCAGGGTCCAGGCACGAACGGAGTCGACCCGCGCCGCCGTCGCGGCGTTCAAGGCGCTGGGCGGCGGTTGGAACGCCGCCGAGTCGCTGGCGCGCAACTGATCGTCGTCCTGAGCCAGCAACAGAGCTGGACGACAGGCGCACACCGCCGATACTCGATGAACGCGCAGAACCGCGAAGCATTTTTCATCGGCGATGATCGAATGCCCGGAGCGGTTTGAGGGCCAGGTATCCGATGCCGTCGGTTGAAAAAAGCCGGTAGACAAACAGAGCGTTGTCCACCGTCTCGGAGTGGCCGTACGGAAAAAGCCAGCGTTTCCATCCCAGAGTCGACCCGCGGCGTCATGGCTTCGCAGGATGAATGACTTCTTTTCCATTCATCTACAGCGCCCACTGGATAGATAAAGCGCGACCCATCAACCATCGGCGAATGGATAAACAGGCTACCTGCCTAGGGTCAACCCTCCCCCGGCGAACGTAATCGCTGATGCAAGCGGCTGAGAAAGCCGACATCGAACGTCCGGCGCGCGGGCTCGCTTTTCAACAGATCGCGCTCGACCAACATCCCTGCCCACAACCAGCCGGGGTTGGGGTTCTCCAACCACGCCTGCGCGCAGTTCACGCCGAGGTCGAACGCGGCTTGGTGCCTGGCCGGGAGGCTGATTTCAACGCCGGGATGATCGTCGTGGGCGGCCAGCCGGCACACGCCACGGCGGCTCATCAGCCGCCCTCCCTGGCCTGTTCGATGGCATTGACCAGCAGCGCCGCCAACTCGCGAATACGCGCCCGTACCTGCCGGATCTCCCTGGCGTCCAGGTACATCATCTGGTCGTTTTCAGGCTCGGCGGAGCCGAACTGGCGCAGCAGCAACGCCAGCTGCAACTCGGCCTCGATCCGGTAGGGATAGTTCTTTTCACGCGCGCCCGCGGCTGGTGCTTGCAGTGAAGGGAAGGCGATGTGGTTCGACTCAGCCACGGCACACCTCCAGAACGAAGGTGATCGATACCACGCAAACAGCAGGGAGGTGCCCGTGCGTAAAAGGGGGATAGCGCATTTTCCTTATGCTCCTCGAACGGTTAAGGAGCCGCTTTCCAGCCGTTACCACACGGATGGAGGCGGACCGTGCAAGGGTGGTAAACCGGCGTCCGAGGGAACCGGCCGAGCCGAAGCTCGCCTCACACGGCCCGCCATAAATGCACGAGAAAACAGCAGGCATAAAAAAAGCGCCTGTTCTCGGCTATGGCGCTGTCGCGCCTCAGACAATTCCGGGTTACCACACCCAGGCCACGGGATTGACCGTGACCGGCGCACTCTAGCGCGCGGGGTGGGGGTAGGACAAGGAAGTGGAAATTGGGGGTGGTTTCGATGCGGATTGCGGCGGCTTTTCAGCCACCTGCCGGGGCTGTGAAGAGGCTAACTTTCGGTCCGAGTTGATAATGACACAGGCAAAAAGCGGCCAGAAGCAGACGTTTAGAACAGGGAAAATCTGCCCCCCTTTCTTGTTCGATCTGGTCTGTCCCGGGCTGAGTGGACACTGACTTAAGGTGGATAATGTCCGCCGCAAGGAGTGTTCATGAGCCAGACCAGACGACGTTTTCCTGAATCCTTCAAACTCGAGGCGGTAGGCCAGGTGCTTTCCGGCACGCCGCTTCGGCATGTAGCCGAGACGCTGGGCATTGCTGAAAGCCTGCTGGGCAAATGGAAGCGCCAGTACGAACAGCAGGGTGACGATGCCTTTCCAGGCAATGGCAAGCAGCGTGGCGAGAACGCGGAACTGCGTCGGCTACGCCAGCAACTGGCCCAGGTCACCATGGAGCGCGATGTTTTAAAAAAGGCGCTCGCCATCTTCTCGCGGCCCACGAAGTGAGGTTCCGCGCCATCGAGGCGTTGGCCGGTCGCTACCCCGTAGCGCCAATGTGCCGGCTGCTGCGGGTATCGCGCAGCGGTTTCTATGCCTGGCAGCAGCGGCCTCCTTCGGCGAGAGAGATGGCGAACCGACGCTTGAGCAAGGAGATCCGCACCATCCACCATGAGGTGAATGGGATCTATGGCCATCGCCGAATCAAGGCCGAACTGGCGGCCATGGGGCATGCGTGTGGTCGGCACCGGGTTGCCCGACTGATGCGCGAAGCTGGTTTGCGCGTTCGCTCGCGCAAGCGCTGGCGGCTGGTTTCCAGCAGTCGTCACGCTCTGCCGATTGCGCCGAATCACCTGGATCGCCAGTTCGCCTCGGATCGCGCCAACCGGCACTGGGTCTCGGACATGACCTACGTGCGGACGGCCCAAGGCTGGCTGTATCTGGCCGTGGTGCTCGATCTCTATTCACGCGCCGTCGTCGGTTGGGCGATGCACCATCGCATGCAGCAAGCCCTAGTGCATGCTGCGCTGGAGATGGCTGTGGCACGCCGCCAACCACAGGCAGAGGTACTGCTGCACTCGGATCGTGGCAGCCAATACTGCGCCTACGACTACCAGGCCTTGCTGCGGCGCCATCGGGTTGTGCCCAGCCATTCACGTCCGGGGAGCTGCTGGGACAACGCTGCGATGGAGAGCTTCTTCCGTTCGCTGAAGACCGAGCGGGTGTACCTGACGCATTACGCCAGCTACCAAGAGGCGAAAACCGACCTGTTCGACTACATCCGCTTTTACAATCACCGCCGTCGCCACTCGACGTTGGGCTATCTCAGTCCGATGGAGTTTGAGCGGCGAAACGCGAGCAGTAGCTCTTAACTACCTGTCCACCAGTTCCGGGACAGACCAATCGCAATGCTGCAGGCCAATGGCAGTGGCGGAGGATTCTGCTATTCCCATGCTGACGTCATGGCGACAATCTGGCTAATCTAGGGCCAGTTCAGGCAACTGAAGCAGCGTCTGGACCGATTTAGCACTTCTCCTTAGGTTGGCTACTGCTTACGATCCTCTCCTGATCTGTTGCACCTGCAGGAGGTTGTCGTGCGCCCTATCTCAAACCAACGATTCAATGCCTTTGCAGCGTACTGCAGGAGCCCCCAGGCGCTGGCTATCGCGGAGGAAATTCTTTGGTTCGAGGCGGACGACTCACGCATTGTTGCGACAATTATCAGGGACAGACCTGACAGCGAGTTCGCTGGAATCATTTTGGGGCGCGACGAAAAAGAACGATATCGCTGGATCAACGCAACTGAATTCTTTAAATCAAAAATCCAGGCTAGGGCGGCTCTCAGAGCAAAAATCGAGGAAATAATCCCAATCCTCGAGCAGCACCGGAAGCAAGGCGACAACGACAAAAAGCCCGTAGACTTCTTTACGCCGCTAAAGAAAACCAAGCAGCCGCTTCACCAATCGTTTCTGAACCTAACTAGTCTCGAAGGATTCTCGCCAGCAAAGGAAATCATCGAACCGATGATGCGCTGGCACGAGGACGCCGATGGAAACTTCGTCGAACAATTCCAGACCACTGGGTTTGACTCTCGAATCTGGGAGCTATACCTATTCTCCTTGTTTACTGAGGCCGGTTTCATTATTGATAAGTCCAGCGCAATCCCTGACTTTTCCTGTTCTGGGTTACGTGGCGAGTTCTGTGCGGAAGCCACCACCGTCAACCCTTCCCGCGACAAGAAAGGTAAAATTCTTCCTCCTCCGCCAATCGAGGCGGAAGAAGAGATGGAAGCAGCTATCCGTGACTACTTCCCTATCAAGTTCGCTGGCCCGCTTACCGAGAAGCTCAGGAAGCGCTACTGGGAGCGGGAGAATGTACAAGGCAAGCCATTCATTCTTGCGATACAGGATTTTCAGTCCCCAACAGCGATGACCATGACCCGGGATGCACTACCAATCTACTTGTATGGCTACCGGCAAGCTGATGATTGGAGCATGGAAAACCCAAAGGTCGAGCGCGTGGAGACTCATCAGTGGGGCAACAAAACTATTAACTCAAATTTCTTCAGTTTCGAAGGAGCTGAATACATCAGCGCTGTAATATTCAACTCCAGCGCTACCATTTCCAAGTTTAATAGAATCGGCCTGCAAGCTAGCTTCGGCTCCGACCGTGTCAGGCTGTTTCGCTTTGGCACAGTTTGCAAAACCGAGAATGGTAATCCGCACATTACTGAGTACGCACACTACGTGTCGGAGGATGCAATGGTAGAAACATGGTCTGAAGGACTCGAGGTTTTCCACAATCCCCGGGCCGTTCATCCCTTACCCATGGAGATGCTGCCGGATGCGGCTCATCACTTCATGCCTGACGACGGGCTAATGAGAAGTCGACTGCCCAACTGGCTCCCCACCCAGTCGTACACACACATCGAAGTCGAGGAGTTGCCACCTCAGCCGGACGACAACGAGCTGTTCTAAGAAGCCCTCGCGCCCCCTTGGACCCACTGGTAATGTGAGCTCTTCATTTTCGGGAGAGTCCACCATGCTTCAAGTCGCAATCGGTGCACTATTGCTGATCGCCGGCATGGTCGGGCTCTTCGCCCTCTCAGCCCTGGGCGTCCCGGCCATCGCTGCTGGTTACCTCCTGATTCGCGCCACCTGGGCTGGCCAGACGCTGCAGGGTGCGTTCTTCGGCCTGGCCCTCCTTGGCCTGGCCGCCCCACTCCTGCAGTTCGTTGAGTCGCGCGCCACCGTCTCTGCCAAAGGATAAACGGGATCGCAGTACGCGATCTTGAGAGAATCGATGTCGTATTGAGTCGCTTTTATCAGAGTCCTCGCCTTAAGGTTTCTGGCAGTCATTTCTATGTGTTAATTGTGGTTTCTACAGTTACTTCGACAGGCTGGAGGATCTGATACCTCTGTCTGATCAAGTTGTAGATGTCCGGGATATCGTCAGCTTGCACGGTCACAATCAACGCGTAATTGACGTCTGGTGCCGAGCCCGGAGAGACGCCCCGGCTGCTTTCGCGTGCGTGGTATTCAATGTCGAAAACCGGACCAACCAGAGAATCTTCGCCATCAAAGCTCCGATCACGATGCAGGCAGGTTTCCCATTTATGGGCGTCATCTCGAAACTGTCTCTCAGTCATCTTGTACTGGGAGCTACGAGCAAAGAAGTCTTTGCTTGTCTCGATGCCTGCGCCCGCCTTGGGGCGGAAAACTACGCCCATCCCTGAGCGGGTGTAGTTGATCGCGTGCTCTGGATCGGTGTGCGCCTGGATGCAGAACGTGGCTTTGATCTGCGCTTTGCCGGTGATGGGGATGTCTGGGAAGGGAATCGGGCAGCGCAGGTACTGACCTTTCTCAAGTTGACCCTGAAAGATGATGGTGGCGCTACCGTCCGGACATTCAAGAAGAGTCATCGCGTCCTCTTTGAAGCGGCCCCAGCCCACCTCGTTACGGCTGATTGCGCGCTTGTGCTCGGCATGATGGACGAGCAGGGCTTTCAGGGCGATCGCCGTCATCTCATAGGACGTAGAGCAAGCAACGCCAGCCGCAGTTCTCAGTATCAGCGGTGCGGAGTAACTGGTCCCTTGGACGCCGACGGTGCTCCCGAGAATAGGGTTAAACACCTTAAAGGGTTCAACATTGGAGCCGCCAAAAGCAACGCCGTCGGGCTTTACGTAGCCCGGGCTTCTTCCGGGGCCTACGCAGCTGTATTCAGCACGCTTCCATTTCGTACCACTGGTATCTGCAGCGCCAATCGCCAGCGCGTTGACCATGTCCCCTGGTGGCTGAATCCTGCTCGCTCCTTCTACGTCGCCATCATTGCCGACTGCGACGGTGGCCAGGATGCCGTGACGCGAGCAAACCTGGTCAAGTGTTGCAGTCCAGGCGTGCACCTCTTCGTCATTAATCGGTATTCGCGGGCCAAGGCTCAGGTTGGCGAACTTGTATTCTCCAGAGTCGAGTGCATCCCGGATCTTGATCAGTACGTCGAAGAGGTCTGGGTCACGGCCAGAGATAGGCGAGAGCACACGATAGTGGTGGACATTCATGTAGGGGCGTTTGAGCTCGTCAACTTCTGAGGCAAGCCTGCCAAACAGAAAGGTCGATGTGACTTCGTTGCCATGCATAAGTAGCTGGCCGTTTGTATCACCAGTGTCCTCGTAGTAGTACTCAGTCGCCCAGACGGCGAGGTCCGTTGTCCCCAGGCCGCCATCAAAGATTGCTGCAGCTTTGTCTGGGGCAATTGCGGCGTGACTGGGCAGCATCGTGCTGTAGTTGGCTAGCGTTGAGCGAGCAAGGCTGGGATGTGCGATTCGCAGCTCGGGCATAGGTCGAGCTACGCGCAGGAACGTATGACTGGCGATTGCCACCATAGCTTCCGACGACGCGTATACCGGGATGAAAGTTAGCCCCCCAACCTTGATCCGCCGCTTCAGGTCAGCTTTGCCCGAATTTACTTTCACAAAGTCAGAGAAAGAGGCAACGATGTCTTCTTCATCGGACCCTGCATGCAGGGCAACTTCGAAGGCGTGCGGGCCGTCTCCCTGTGGAAGCGGGCCCCGAATCTTGTTGTCGTTTTGGATCCAGCGGATCGACTCGATCTCCTTGAGCTCTTTTTCCAGTGTGGCGGGGATGTCGCTCGATTTGAGCAGACCACGAAGGTTGGCAACGGCGCTTTCGGTGCCTGCGATAAACAAGGTCGCTGTGGCTTGGAGCTTTCCGGCATCTCGGATATCCGTAACTTGCCTCGGAACAATCGAAGTCTCTTTGCTCCCTACATCGCGCAGCCCTGCTTTTTTGAGGATGCGCTTGGGGAAGTAGGATTTGGCCAGAAAAGCAGGATGCAGCGTCAGCTCAAAAACACCTTCCCCGCGTGGCTTGGCTGCTTTCGGAAGAGCTGAGAGAGAGAGTTGAACCTGCTCCAGAGATGAGGAAATCTCGGCACGGATCTCCTCAAGCGTGTACGGGTATTTCTTTGGCCCAGAATTACGCTTGATCTCTTTGGCGGTTGCCAGCGCTTCCCCTTTCCCTAAAAGCAGGTTCCTCTCAGCCATTCGTACCCTCCTTGAATTCCTTTATGACTTTTCCAACAGTTGGGTGGGAAACATTCAGCTCGCTTGCGATTTTTCGCTGGGATAAACCCTGCAAGGAGAGCTGAATAATCCTCATATCTCTGGTGCTATGAGCCGACTTTCCAGAAGCGAGGTTCTTGAGCGAGATATCGATGATGGTGTCGTTAAGTGAGCGCTGCTCCAGAACTGCCCGTTTTCTTGCCGTGAGGACGATTCTGTTTATGTCCGAGAACGAACTTCCCTGCAGGTGGGTAGCCAGTTGCTGGGCGATTTGGGGAGATACCTCTGCTTCGGTTAGAAGCCCCTCAATTAACTGGATGGGAGGGTTCTCAAAGCGAACCGTCGCTTCAAATCGCCGCCATGCAGCCGGATCCAGTATGTCTGGATGGTTTGTTGCAGCGATCAAGATGGAGGTGGATGGCCACTCATCGATGGCTTGCAGCAGAACGTTAACCAGCCGCTTGAGCTCCCCTACGTCTTTCTCGTCGTCTCGTCTTTTGGCGATCGCATCAAATTCGTCCAAGAACAGAATGCAAGGAAGGCTCTTGGCATGCTCGATTACGGCCTTGATATTCGTGCCGGTCTTACCCAGCAAGCTGGACATTACCGATGCAAGGTCCAGAGTAAAAATTGGGAGCTGGAGCTTGCTGGCAATCCAGTGTGCAGCCAGTGTTTTGCCGACTCCTGGTGGGCCGGTAAAGATCATGGAGCGAATCGGCTCCAGTCCTGCGGTTAAGAGCTCTTTGTGGCTTTTTCGCTCTTGAATGATCTCTAGCAGCTGCTGCTCGACGGCGATTTCCCACTTGGGCTCGAATTCAATGAAGGCGCCTACGCCTTCTTTTAAAAGGCTGCGTCGAGAGTCTGGATCTACCGGGGCCGCCAAGCGTGGAGCTCCTCGCAGCCCACTATCGGATGCGAGGAGCTCGGCTAGGCGAGAGGCAAGTTCTGGCTGCGTCTTCTTGAGCTTGCTTACGATCTGACGGCCTATGAGAGCAAAGGCTGCGGCGTTGCCTCTAACCCCTTGCTGGTAAAGAGACTCAAGGTCTTTTTCGGCTAGCGTTACCATAATAAGCCCACTTATTTCTGCATCCTGGCAGATCGGTAAATTTACTATTAAAAATTTACCACTAATTTACCAAGCTTTCCACTCCCATCTCTAGGGAGAAGGAGTGACGAGACATGCCGCTCCTTTCTAGAGTTTGCTCGATCGGCCACTGAGCGGTCATCCCAAGCGGAGAGTGGGGGCACTATGTACCTACGGAGCGCTAAGGAGTCTGCACACTGCGCATGGGCTATCGGCCAGAGGCGGCGCGGTGGCTTCCTTGTGCTTGGCTTTGGCACGAAGAGATACAAAGGAGGGGAAGCCATAAGTCGTAAGCGGGTATCGCTGCGGCAGCAAGCAGTTCTCGGACACATCGACCTCTGAGGGCCACGCTGAGCGCTATGCGGAATATCGCTGCCTGCTAGGCATGGGAGTTCACCGCATCCGTGCCAGATAGCTGCACTCATCGCAGGTGTTCTCGCGCAGCAGCAAGTAGGGTGGACGACACCTCACCCGTCCACCGTGTCGGCACCTTGCGAACGAAACGAGCGTCATCTGCCGTACTCGGTAAACGAGTGGGGTGGAAAACAGCGAAGCGTTTTCCACCAGCAAGATCAAACGTCCGAAGCAACTGGAAGGCCGGACATTCGACAGCCCCACCGGCAAAACCCGGTGGACAAACAAAGCGTTGTCCACCCTACGAAAGCAACACCCTCAGCCCTCCACCGCCGCCCACTGCTTGCTCAGCCGCTTGTCCGAGACCGCCACCCGCGTGCCCAACTGCTGGGCGAACAGGGATACGCGGTATTCCTCCAGCATCCAGCGGTACAGCTGCAGGTTGGCGTCGCGCTTGCCTTCCTGGGCGTGCTTGGCCAGGCGGGTCTGGTACTGGTCCCAGTAGCCGGCAAGTTCGCCAGACCACACGCGGTCGCGTTGCAGTTGCGCGCCGATCTTCTCGAAGCGCTGTTCCACGGCCTTGAGGTAGCGCGGGTATTCGCGCAGCCATTCGGCCGGGGTTTCGCGGACGAAGCCGGGGTAGATGAGCCGGCCGAGCTGCGCCTTGATGTCGTTCAGCGCCACGGCCTGGGCCAGGTCGATCTTGCCCTTGAAGCGTTTCTGCAGGCCGTGCCAGAGCTTGAGGATGTCCAGCACGAGCTTGGCCAGGCGCTCGGCGTGTTCGGTCCAGGCGCCGCGCTTCTTCTCGGCCAGGGCGGCCAGGGCGGCGCCGTCGCGCGGGAGCGTGGCTTCGCCGTCGAGCACGCAGCTGTCTAGGCTGGCGAGCAGGATGTCCTCGACCAGCGCATCGACCCGGCCCATTTCGCGGTAGAGCAGGCCCAGTTCGGTCAGCCCCGGCAATTTGTTGCGCAGGAACTTGGCGGGCTCGGCGAGTTGCTGAAGCAGCAGCCGTTGCAGCGCGCGGCGGTGCTGGTATTCGGCCTCGGCCTGGGTCGGGAAGCGGCCTTCCTTGACGGTGCCACCCTCCTCCACCAGCGCCGGGTAGACGGTCATCGACAGTCCGGCGACCTTCTGCTGGGTTTTCTCGGCGACTTCGGCGAATGCCCTGGCTTCCACGGGGCCCTGTTGCTTCTGTGTCTGCGGGATCGCCAGGGCGGCCTGGCTGGCCTCGGCGAAACGCGCGGTGAGCTCGGCCAGGTCGCGGCCTTCGCCGAGGAACTTGCCGCGCGCATCGACCACTTCGATGTTCATCTTCAGGTGGCCGTCGAGCTGCGCCGCGGCTTCCGCCCAGGCGTCCTCGCTCACCCGCGCGCCGGTCATGCGTTGCAGCTCGCGGCCGAGGGATTCGGGCAGCGAGCCCTCGGCGAAGGCGACCTTGGCCAGCGCCGCCCTGACGAAGTCCGGCACCGGCACGAAGTTCTTGCGGATCGCCTTGGGCAGGTTGCGCACCAGCGCCACCGCCTTGGCTTCCAGCAGGCCGGGAACCAGCCAGTCGAGGCGTTCGCTGCGCAGTTGCGGCAGCAGCGGCGCCGGCACGCGCAGGGTCACGCCGTCGCGCGGGTGATTGGGCTCGAAGTGGTATTCCAGCGACAGCTCCAGCTCGCCGATGTGCAGGCTGTCCGGGTACTGCGCGGCGGTGACCTCGCTGGCCTCGCGGGCGAGCACGTCTTCCTCGCGCATGATCAGCAACCCGGCATTCTTCGCGCTCTCGCGCTTGTACCAGTTCTCGAAACTGGCGGCCTGGTAGATGTCCTGCGGGATACGCGCGTCGTAGTAGCCGAACAGGGTTTCCTCGTCGGCGAGGATGTCGCGGCGGCGCGCCTTGGCTTCGAGTTCGTCGAGGCGTTCGAGCAGTTCTCGGTTCGCCGACAGACAGCGCGCGCGGCTGTTGATCTCGCCGCGCACCAGACCCTCGCGGATGAACAACTCGCGCGCCACCGGCGGGTCGATGGGGCCGTAATGCACCGGCCTGCGGCCGACCACGATCATGCCGTAGAGGGTGACCTGCTCGTAGGCCACCACCTGGCCGCGCTTCTTCTCCCAGTGCGGCTCGAAGTGGTTGGTCTTGATCAGGTGCGCGGCCAGCGGCTCGATCCAGTCCGGCTCGATCTTCGCCACCATGCGGGCGAACAGCTTGGTGGTTTCCACCAGCTCGGCGGCCATGATCCAGTTCGGCTTCTTGCGCCCGATCACGCTGGAAGGGTGCACCCAGAAGCGCCGCTGGCGTGCGCCCAGGTAGTCGCCGTCCTCGGTCTTCTGGCCGACCTGGCTGAGCAGGCCGGAAAGGATCGCCTTGTGCACGGCGGCGTAGCTGCGCGCGCGCTGCGCGGCCTCGCTGGCTTCGGCCTGCTGGCGGGCGACGACGTTGACCCTGGTGTCGGTGGTCGGCGTCGGCGCGACGTTGCCGGAGGACAAGGCGGCGGCATGGGTATCGCTTCGCTCGATCCCTCCTGCGGGTGGGGCGGATTGCGGCACGTTTTTCGTGGGATGGCGTTGAGCGGAGCGATACCCATCGGGTGACAGCTGCAGCTCGCGGCAGATCAGCGTCAGTTGGCGATGGGCGTCGCGCCACTCGCGCAGGCGCAGGTAGTTGAGGAAGTTCTTCCGGCACCAGGTGCGCAGCGGGTTGGCGCCCAGCTCCTGGCGTTTTTCCTCGAAGCCGCGCCAGAGGTTGATCAGCGCGGCGAAATCGGAATCCACGTCCTTCCACTGCGCGTGCGCTTGGTCGGCGGCCTGCTGGCGGTCGGCCGGACGCTCGCGCACGTCCTGCACGGACAGCGCGCTGGCGACGATCAGCACTTCTTCCAGGCTGCCCTGCTGCGCGGCTTCCAGCAGCATGCGGCCCAGGCGCGGGTCCACCGGCAGGCGCGCCAACTGGCGGCCGAGCGGGGTCAGCTGGTTCTCACGGCTGACTGCGGAAAGCTCCTGCAACAGGTTGAAACCGTCGCTGATGGCCTTGCCGTCCGGCGGCTCGATGAAGGGGAAATCCTCGATCTGGCCGAGGCGCAGATGAAGCATCTGCAGGATCACCGCGGCGAGGTTGGTACGCAGGATCTCCGGATCGGTGAACGCCGGCCGGGCGAGGAAATCCTCCTCGCTGTACAGGCGCACGCAGATGCCCGGTTCGACCCGTCCGCAGCGGCCCTTGCGCTGGTTGGCGCTGGCCTGCGAGACCGCCTCGATGGGCAGGCGCTGGACCTTGGCACGGTAGCTGTAGCGGCTGATGCGCGCGGTGCCGGAGTCGATCACGTAGCGGATGCCGGGCACGGTGAGCGAGGTTTCCGCGACGTTGGTGGCGAGCACGATCTTGCGCCCGGCCGCCGGCTTGAAAATCTTCTGCTGCTCGGCGGGGGTCAGTCGCGCGTACAGCGGCAGCACCTCGGTGAGGCGCAGGTTGGCCTTGCGCAGCATCTCGGCGGCATCGCGGATTTCCCGCTCGCCGGGGAGAAACACCAGCACATCGCCGGGGCGCTTGCCGACGTTCTTCTCGTGCGCGGCGATCTCGTCCAGCGCGGCGAGGATGCCCTGGTCCACCGAGAGGTCATCCTCGACGCGGTTGCCGTCCTCGTCGTTCTCGGCGGCGAGCGGCCGGTACCAGGTTTCCACCGGATAGGTGCGCCCGGACACTTCGACGATGGGCGCGCCATTGAAGTGCTGGCTGAAGCGCTCGAGGTCGATGGTCGCCGAGGTGATGATCACCTTCAGGTCCGGGCGCCGCGGCAGCAGGATCTTCAGGTAGCCGAGGAGGAAGTCGATGTTCAGCGAACGCTCGTGGGCCTCGTCGACGATGATCGTGTCGTACTTCTCCAGGTAGCGGTCGTGCTGGGTTTCGGCGAGCAGGATGCCGTCGGTCATCAGCTTGATCAGCGTGCCGTCCGTGCTCTGGTCCTCGAAGCGCACCTGGTAGCCGACCCGCTCACCGAGCGGCGTGCCGATCTCCTCGGCGACCCGCGTGGCGACGCTACGCGCGGCCAGGCGGCGCGGCTGGGTATGGCCGATCAGGCCGTGCACGCCCCGGCCGATCTCCAGGCAGATCTTCGGCAACTGGGTGGTCTTGCCCGAGCCGGTTTCGCCGGCGATCACCAGCACCTGGTGCTTCTGTAGCGCCGCCTTGATCTCGTCGCGCTTGGCGGCGATCGGCAACTGGTCGTCGTAGCGCATGGTCGGCACGCTGGCGCGCCGGGCCTCGACCTTGGCCACCGACGCCTGGAAACGCTCGATCCACTGCGCCAGCCTGGCGTCGTCGCCCCCGGCGTTCTTGCGCAGCTCGTGCAACTGCCGGCGCAGGCGGTGACGGTCGGCGATCAGGGTCTGGTCGAGGTTTTTCAGCAGGGCATCGGCGGTGGCGTTCGAATCGGTCATCAGGCGCTTGGCTGGCATCTACGGCGGAGGGCGGATTGTCGCAGATTTCCGCACCCCGCAACGAACACGGGACCGGCATGCCGATCCCGGGCGCGCGATTCAGCGCGTCGCCTGCACCGTCGCGCCGCCGAGCCCGGCGGGCACCGTGCGCAGGGCGATGTCCACCGATTGCAGCGCGGCCCAGGCGTCCTGCTGCAGCTCGGCGGCGGTGGCATGCTCGAAACGGCTGCTCTGCGCGGCCTGCGGCGCCGGCGGCGGGTTGCCGTAGATCAGCGAGTAGAACACCGAGGCGGCGAGGTAGGAGCCGGTGTAGGTCGGATGGCTACCGTCGGCGATGAACAGCGTCGGCTGCGGCTGGCTGGCCAGGGCGACTTTCCAGGCATCGCCGACCGGCGCCAGCAGGCCGTGGTTTTCCTTCGCCACCTGGGTGTAGACGGCGTCCAGCGTGGACTGCATCGAGGGGTCGTTCTGCCGCGCCCAAGTCAGGTAGAAGATCGGCTGGGCGCCGGCCTGGCGCGCGGCCTGGGCGACCAGGCCGGCGTACTTGCGGGTGGATTCGGCGTCCTGCAGCGGCATCAGGCTGAAATCCTGGATCACCACGTAATCCCAGTGCTGGCTGGCGAGCACCTTCTGCACCTCGCCGCGGGCCCAGTGCTGCTTCAGGCTGGAACCGGCGACGGTGACGTCCTTGACCTCCAACGCGCGCGGCTGCCTGGCCTCGACCGACATCTGCCGGACCATCAGCGGCAGCTGGTTGTAGAAGGTGTAGCTGTTGCCGACGAAGAGCACCTGCAGCGGCTCCCCGGCCTGGGCCTGGCCGAAAACGGCGGTGACGAAAAGAAAGGACGTCAGGAAGAGCTGGCGCAGCTGAGTTCGCATGGAGATCACTCGGTGAACGTGAAGAGAACGGGCGTGGAGATTCTGACGCGCCCATGTGACAGCACGCTTATATGCGATATCTGTGCAAAAAACGCTCAATTCCGAGGGTTCGGCGACGAGAGGTAGAAGCCCTCCGGCAACGGTGGAACGCTCAGGGACAGGCAAGCGAAGCGGCGTGAACGGCGGCGCCTTCACGCCCGGAAGCTGCTGGCGCCCCGCGTTGCGCGGGGCGCCGGGACTCACACGCGGAACTGTTGCACCAGCGCCTGCAACCGACCGCTGAGCGCGTTCAGCTCGGCGGCGGTGCGCGCGCTCTGGGCCGCGTCCGAGGCGACGCTGTCCACCGCCGAAGCGATCTGGTGAACGCTGCGGTTGATCTCCTCGGCCACCGCCGTCTGCTCTTCGGCGGCGGAGGCGATCTGCGCGTTCATCAGGTTGATGGTGCCGACCAGCGTGGTGATGGCCTCCAGCGAAAGCCCGGTCTGGTTGGCCTGGCTGCTGGTGGCCTGGCCCTTCTCGCCGCTGCGCTGCATGGCGGTCAGCGACTGGGCGGTGGCGCTCTGCAGGCGGTTGATCATCGCCTGGATCTCGCCGGTGCTCTGCTGGGTGCGGCTGGCCAGCGCGCGCACCTCGTCGGCGACCACGGCGAACCCGCGCCCGGCCTCGCCGGCGCGGGCGGCTTCGATGGCCGCGTTGAGCGCCAGCAGGTTGGTCTGGTCGGCGATCGAGCGGATCACTTCGAGTACCCCGACGATGCCCTGCACGTCGCCGTGCAGACCGTCGATCACGGCGCCGCTGGCGTGCACGTCCTCCACCAGGCTGTGGATCTGCACGATGCTCTGCTCCACCACCTCGCGCGCCTTGCGTCCCTGCTCGTCGGTTTCCTGCGCCGCTTCCGAGGCGCGCTGCGCGCTGCTGGCGACTTCCTGGGCAGCCGCGGACATCTCGTTGATCGCCGTGGCGACCTGATCGGTCTCCTGGCGCTGGCGATCCATCGCCTGTTCCGAGCGATGCGCCTGGCTGGCCACGGCCTCCACCAGCATCGACAGCTCGGAGGACGTATTGCTGACCTGGCGCACCAGCGCCTGGATCTTCTCGACGAAGCGATTGAAGGCGCTGGCCAGCTCGCCCAGCTCGTCGGCGCCGGTCACCGGCAGCCGCTGGGTGAGATCGCCATCGCCGCGGGCCACCTCGTCGAGACTCGCCTTGATCCGCAGCAGCGGCCGCAGCAGCGTGCCGGAGAGGTACATCGCAACGGCGCCGATCACCAGCAGCAGGCCCACGGCGCTGCCGATCATCAGCCAGGTCAGCTGGTCGATGCGTTTGCCGAAGTGCGCGCGAATGGTCTGAACTTCCCGCTCGATACCGTCCAGGTTGACCGAGGTGCCGAACACCATGTGCCACTTCGGCAGGTACTCGGAATAGCCGATCTTCGGCACCAGGGTGGTGCCATCGCCGAGGACGAAGCTGTAGTCGACGTAATGGCTGCCGTCACGCCCGGCTCGCACCAGCTCGCGGATCGCGTAGACGCCCTGCGGATCGCGGTAGTCCTGGAAGCTCTGCCCGATCTTGTCGCCGGTGCTGCCCTGGAACAGCCGCACGGCGCTCTCGTCATACCCCCAGTAGTAGCCGTCCTTGCCATAGCCGAGGTTCTGCAGCAGCTCGACGGCGCGCGCCCGGGCTTCCAGGTCGCCTTCCGCGGAGGCCTCGTACAGCGGCGCGATCGCCTTGCGCGCGACCTGCACGTAATGCTCGATCTCAATACGCCGGGCCTCGATCAGGCTGGTGCGGGCCTCGGCCTCCTGCTGCGCGGCAACCCCCTGAAGCACCCAGACCGACAACCCCCCGAGCGTCAGGGAAAGCAGAAAGCAGGGCACCAGGACCAGCAGCAACACTTTGGGGCGCAATCTCAGGCTGAGCATGAAGCATTTCCTTATAGAGCGTGACGGACGCCGGGCGGCGTCGCCACCGAGGCGGTGATTCTGACAAAAAGCGCGCAGCAGCGGGGCGACGAGCGAAATATCTGCGCCAGACTGCCGCAGGTCCGGACGCCGCGCAGCAACGAAAAAGCCCCGCATGGGCGGGGCTTCTCCGAACGGTGGTACGCTTACTTCTTGCCGAGCTTCTTCAGCTCTTCGTCACGCAGCTCGCGGCGCAGGATCTTGCCGACGTTGGTGGTCGGCAGCGCGTCGCGGAATTCCACGGACTTCGGTCGCTTGTAGCCGGTGACGTTGTCGTGCATGTGCTGCATGACCTGGTCCTTGGTCAGGCTCTCGCCCGGCTTGACCACCACGAAGACCTTGATCGCCTCGCCGGATTTCTCGTCCGGGATGCCGATGGCGGCGCACTGCAGCACGCCCGGCAGGGTGGCGAGCACGTCTTCCAGCTCGTTCGGATACACGTTGAAGCCGGAGACGATGATCATGTCCTTCTTGCGGTCGACGATGCGCAGGTAACCGTCTTCCTGGATCACCGCGATGTCGCCGGTCTTCAGCCAGCCATTGGCGTCGAGCACCTCGGCGGTGGCTTCTTCGCGCTGCCAGTAGCCCTTCATCACCTGCGGGCCCTTGATGCACAGCTCGCCGATGGAGCCGATCGGCAGGTCGTTGCCTTCGTCGTCGATGACCTTGCACAGGGTCGAGGGCACCGGGATGCCGATGGTGCCGACCTGGATGTGCTGGAACGGGTTGACCGTGGCGACCGGACTGGTCTCGGTCATGCCGTAGCCTTCGCAGATGCCACAGCCGGTGACCTCTCTCCAGCGCTCGGCGGTGGCCAGCTGCAGCGCCATGCCGCCGGAGAAGGTCGCCTTCAGCGCGCTGAAATCGAGGCGGCGGAAGTCTTCGCTGTTGCACAGCGCGACGAACAGGGTGTTCAGGCCGACGAAGCCGGTGAACTTCCATTTGCCGAGTTCCTTCACCGTGCCGGGCAGGTCGCGCGGGTTGGTGACGAGGATGTTGTGCCCGCCGATCAGCATCATCGCCATGCAGTGAAAGGTGAAGGCGTAGATGTGGTACAGCGGCAGCGGCGCGATGAGGATCTCGCAGCCCTCGTTGAGGTTGGCGCCCATCAGCACCTTGCACTGCAGCATGTTGGCGATGATGTTGCGGTGGGTGAGCATCGCGCCCTTGGCCACGCCGGTGGTGCCGCCGGTGTATTGCAGCACGGCGACGTCGTTGCCCTGCGGAGCGGATTCGCGCAGCGCCTTGCCGCGCCCCTTGGCGAGGGCGTCGTTGAACTTCACCGCCTGCGGCAGGTTGAACGCCGGCACCATCTTCTTCACGTACTTGACGACGCTGTTGACCAGCAGGCGCTTGAGCGGCGGCAGCAGGTCGCCGACCTCGGTGACGATGACGTGGCGCACGCCGGTCTTGGGCAGCACGTCTTCGGCCAGGTGGGCCATGTTGGCCAGGCACACCAGCGCCTTGGCGCCGGAGTCGTTGAACTGGTGTTCCATCTCCCGCGCGGTGTACAGCGGGTTGGTGTTGACCACCACCAGGCCGGCACGCATCGCGCCGAACACGGCGACCGGGTACTGCAGCACGTTGGGCATCTGCACGGCGATGCGGTCACCGGGTTGCAGGTCGGTATGGTTCTGCAGGTAGGCGGCGAAGATGCCGGAGAGTTCGTACAGCTCGCCGTAGCTGATCGTCTTGCCGAGGTTGCTGAAGGCGGGCTTGTCGGCGAAGCGTTGGCAGGACTCTTTCAATACCGCCTGGATGTTCGGGTATTGGTCGGCATTGATGTCAGCAGGGATGCCCGCCGGGTACTTGTCCTTCCAGAAGTTTTCGATCATGGAAGCCCACTCCTAAGCAACAGCTGGTCTCATCGCCTTTGAGGCGATTGGTTATTGTGTCTGCGCATCTTGCCCCGCACGGGGAGGGCAAAAAATCGCGCCGAGCGTAGCAGCTTTGCCAGGAGCCCACCAGCACCAACATCTGCCTAGTCAGTAACGAAAATGACCGGATACAAGTATCCGGTCATATTTTTCAGCCTTGCCTGAAATGCCCTTTCCAGACGCCTCAGGCGATGTCGCGCAGCTCGCGGCGGAGGATCTTGCCCACCGGCGTCATCGGCAACGCGTCCCTGAGGACGATGTGCTTGGGCACCTTGTAGCCGGTGAAGTTGGCTTTGCAGTAGTCCTTGAGTTCCTCGACGCTGACCCCGCCCTCGCGCGGCACGACGAACAGCTTCACCGCCTCGCCGGAACGCTCGTCCTCGACGCCGATGGCGGCGCAGCTGGCGACGCCCGGATGGGCCATCACCACTTCCTCGATCTCGTTGGGGTAGACGTTGAAGCCGGAGACGATGATCAGGTCCTTCTTGCGGTCGACAATGCGCGTGTAGCCATCCGGGTCGATCACGGCGATGTCGCCGGTCTTCAGCCAGCCCTCGGCGTCCAGCACCTCGGCGGTCGCCTCCTCGCGCTGCCAGTAGCCCTTCATCACCTGCGGCCCCTTGATGCACAGCTCGCCGCGTTCGCCCAGCGGCAGCTCGTTGCCGTCGTCGTCGATCACCTTGAACGCGGTGCCGACCACCGGGATACCCACGGTGCCCAGCCGCGCCTTGTCGCCGTAGGGGTTGGTGCTGGCCACCGGAGAGGTTTCAGTGAGTCCGTAGCCTTCCACCACCATGCAGCCGGTCAGCTGTTTCCAGCGGTCGGCGGTGGCCTTGACCAGCGCGGTGCCGCCGGAATTGGTCAGCTTGAGGTTGGAGAAGTCCAGGGTCTTGAAGTCGGGATGGTCCATCAGCGCGACGAACAGGGTGTTCAGCCCGAGCAGCGCGGAGAAGCGCCACTTCTTCAGCTCCTTGATGAAGCCGCCGATGTCGCGCGGGTTGGTGATCAGCACGTTGTGGTTGCCGTTGAGCATCATGCACATGCAGTTCGCGGTGAACGCATAGATGTGGTACAGCGGCAGCGGCGCGATCATCACCTCCTCGCCCACCTTCATCAGCGGCTTGCCGTCCGGGCCGAGCTGCTGCATGCAGGCGTCCACCTGGAGCATGTTGGCCACCAGGTTGCCGTGGGTAAGCATGGCGCCCTTGGCCACGCCGGTGGTGCCGCCGGTGTACTGCAGCACGGCGATGTCGTCGAGACCGACGTTCACCGGTTTCTGCCCGTGACCCTGGCCCTTGCGCAGCGCCTCCTTGAACGGCACCGCCTGCGGCAGATGGTAGTCCGGGACCATCTTCTTGACCTTCTTCACCACCGTGTTGACCAGCAGCCCCTTGAGGCTCGGCAGCATGTCGCCCATGCGCGCCTCGATCAGGTAGTCGATCTGCGTATCGGGCAGCACCTCCTCGACCAGCTTGCCGAACATGTTCAGGTAGACCAGCGCGCGCACGCCGGCGTCCTTGAACTGGTGGCGCATCTCGCGGGCGGTGTACAGCGGGTTGGTGTTGACCACCACCAGCCCGGCACGCAGGGCGCCGAACACGGCGATCGGGTACTGCAGCACGTTGGGCATCTGCACGGCGATGCGGTCGCCGGGCTGCAGGTCGGTGTGCTTCTGCAGGTAGCAGGCGAAGGCGGCGGCCTGGCGATTGAGCTCGGCGTAGCTGAGGGTGACGCCGAGGTTGCTGAACGCCGGACGGTCGGCGAACCGCTTGCACGAGCGCTCGAACACTTCGATGACGGACGAGTAAGCCGTCTGATCGATCGAAGCAGGCACTCCGGCCGGACGTTTGTCGCTCCAGAAATCAGGCTGCATTGTTATTGTCTCCTTGGTCCTGAACGTGGCGCGCCCGCTCGTGCGGGCCTTTCCGGACGTTAGCAGGTGGGCCGGACGGCGCAAATCGCCATAGACCGCGTGAATCTTGCCGGCTTTGCCGCAGGCTGCTACCGCGCGGGCTGGCTATGCTCAAGCGGTCACCGGTGGCTTGCGCTGCCGGTCGTCCCGTGCAAAATGCCGCCACCACAGGGTTCGAGAACCACCATGCGCCACGATGCCTTCTGGCTCACCACCAGCGATGCCGCGCCCGTCCACGTCCAGCGCTGGTTCGCCGAACAACCGCCGAAAGCCGTGCTGATGCTGGCCCACGGCATGGCCGAACACGCCGGCCGCTATGCCCGTTTCGGCGCGGCGCTGGTCGCCGCCGGCGTCGAGCTGTATGCCCACGACCAGCGTGGCCACGGCCAGACGGCGCAGCGCGGCATCCTCGGCGACTACGCGGTGAAGGATGGCTGGCAACGGGTGATCGACGACCTCGCCGCGCTCAACCACCACATCCGCCAGCAGCACCCGCGCACGCCGATCTTCCTGCTCGGCCACAGCATGGGCAGCTACATCGCCCAGGCCTACCTGATGCAGCACAGCTGCGCGGTGAGCGGCGCGATCCTTTCCGGCTCCAACTACCAGCCGGTCTCGCTGTATCGCGCGGCGCGCCAGGTGGCGCGTTTCGAGCAATGGCGCCAGGGCCCGACCGGGCGCAGCGCGCTGATCGACTTCCTGTCCTTCGGCTCCTTCAACAAGGCCTTCAAGCCGAACCGCACCGCCTTCGACTGGCTAAGCCGCGACCCGGCGGAAGTGGACGCCTACGTCGCCGACCCGCTGTGCGGCTTCCGCTGCACCAACCGCCTGTGGATGGACCTGCTCGGCGGGCTGCAGGACATCACCCCGCTGGAGAAGCTGGCGCAGATCGACGCACGCCTGCCGCTGCTGGTGATCGGTGGCGAGTGCGATCCGGTCAGCGACGGCGAGCGCCTGGAAGACCTCGCCGAAGCGATGCAGCGCGCCGGCCTGCGCAAGGTGCAACTGAAACTCTACCCGGACGCCCGTCACGAGCTGCTCAACGAGACCAATCGCGACGAGGTGACCGCCTTCCTCATCGACTGGCTGCAACAGGCCCTCGACTCATCCGCCAAGGACACTCCATGACCCAGCTCCGCAACTTCCCCTACGACAGCCTCGAAGTCGGCCAGACCGCACGCTACGAAAGGACCGTCGAAGAACGCGACATCCAGCTGTTCGCCGCGGTTTCCGGCGACCGCAACCCGGTGCACCTCGATGCCGCCTACGCGGCCGGCACGCAGTTCAAGGAGCGCATCGCCCACGGCATGTTCAGCGGCGCGCTGATCAGCGCGGCCATCGCCTGCGAGCTGCCGGGACCGGGCACCATCTACCTCGGCCAGAGCCTGAAATTCACCCGCCCGGTGAAGCTCGGCGACGCCCTGACCGTGGAGCTGGAAATTCTCGAAAAGCTGCCGAAGAACCGCGTGCGCATCGCCACCCGGGTGATCAACCAGGATGGCAAGAAGGTGGTGGACGGCGAGGCGGAGGTGATGGCGCCGACCGAGGCGCTGAACATCCCCCTGACCGAGCTGCCGCCGATCACCATCGGCTGACAGTCCGGTACGCCGGCGATGCGCGGGGCGCATCCTACGGAAGGCAATCACGAGTTAGGGTACGCCAGGCGCACCGCGTCGGCCATATCTGGTGCAGGCGTCACGGCCACGCACCAGCGCGGCTCACGAAACAGCCATATCGCACAAGAAATCGCGTCAATCCCGTGAAAATCCCTCAATTATCTGTGCATAACGCACAAGTATCACCGTCGCCCTGACCAACCTGCGCTTTTCCGTGTTTTCTCCATCGACCTGGCACAACCTTCGCAATCGCCGAGGCCACACCAAACGATTGCGCGAGGAGACGGCATGGCCCAGGCAGCGGACAACGGCAACGACTACCCCCTCAGCGAGGTCCCGGCCGGGGCACGCAAAGGCTTGTTTTCCACCTCGATCATGCTGTTCGGCTTCACCTTCTTCACCGCCACCATGTTCGCCGGCGGCAAGATCGGCATGGCCTTCGACTTCAAGACGCTGATCTGGGCAGCGCTCATCGGCAACCTGCTGCTTGGCGCCTACGCCGCCGTGCTCGGCCTGATCGCCTGCCGCAGCGGGCTCAACTCGGTGCTGATGGGGCGCTTCTGCTTCGGCGAAGTGGGCAGCAAGCTGTCCGACATGCTGCTCGGCTTCACCCAGGTCGGCTGGTACGCCTGGGGCACCGCGACCATGGCCCTGGCGCTGGTGAAGATCCTCGGCCTGCCGGAAGGCTGGACCATTCCGCTGATGGTGCTGTTCGGCTTCGGCTTCTGCATCACCGCCTTCGTCGGCTACAGGGGCCTGGACCTGCTGTCGCGCGTCGCGGTGCCGGCCATGTGCGTATTCCTGGTCTGGTCGCTGTGGCTGGCCACCGGCAAGGTTGGCGGCCTCGATGCACTGCTGGCAATCCAGCCGCAGGAAAGCATGAGCATGAACCTGGCGATCACCATGATCTTCGGCACCTTCGTCAGCGGCGCCACCCAGGCCACCAACTGGACGCGTTTCGCCCGCAACGGCCGGGTGGCGATGCTTTCCAGCATGGTCGGGTTCTTCTTCGGCAATGGCCTGATGATCGTCACCGGCGCCTACGGTGCCATCGTCTACCAGCAACCCGACGTGGTCGAGGTTCTGGTACTGCAGGGCCTGTCGATGATTGCCGTGATGATGCTCTTCCTCAACCTGTGGACCACCCAGGACAACACCATCTACAACTTCGCCGCCGCCGGCTGCAACCTGCTGCGCAGCGAGCGACGCAAGCTGATCACCGTGGTCGGCGCCGGCATCGGTACCCTGCTGGCGATCGGCGGCATGTACGAGATGCTGATCCCGTTCCTGATCCTGCTCGGCTCTATCATCCCGCCGATCGGCGGCGTGATCATGGCCGACTACTTCTACGGGCATAAGCAGCGCTACCCGCGCCTGGCGGACGTGCGCCTGCCGAAGTTCAACGCCGTCGGCCTCGCCGCCTACTTCATCGGTGCCTTCTGCGCCTACGTCTCGCCCTGGGTAGCGCCCATCGTTGGCATCCTGGTCGGCGCGCTGGCGTATGTCGTGCTGTTCCAGTTGCGCCAGTTGGCCACCCGCAGCGCCGGCACCAGCCGCGCCTGACTACGCCATTCACTTCAGGGACGCCACCATGCAAACCGTAAGAACCGGCAACGGCCCCCGCAGCTTCAGTGCCTCGGGCCTTGAAGCGCGCCAGTTGCCCTTCTCCGAAATCCCCGTGATCGATTTCTCCGCCATGTACGGCGATGACCCGGAGGCCCGGCAACGGGTCGGCGAAGAGGTGCGCAAGGCGTGCACCGAGGTCGGCTTCTTCTACGCCCGCGGGCACGGCGTGCCGGACGAGGTGATCGATGCCACCTTCAGCGCCGCCCACCGCTTCTTCGACCTGCCGCTGGAGGTGAAGAAGGCGGTGGACATCGACCGCTCGCCGAACATGCGCGGCTACACGCCGATGCTCGGCGAGAACACCAACGAGGAAGGCCAGGGCGACATGCACGAGGGGTTCGACCTGGCCCTGGAAGTGCCCGCCGACGATCCCGACGTGCAGGCCGGCGTGTTCGGCTACGGCCCCAATCAGTGGCCCGAGCAACTGCCCGGTTTCAAGCCCGCGCTGCTCGCCTACCACGCCGCCATGCTGGATTTCGGTCGGCGCATCTTCGCCGCCTTCGCCCTGGCCCTGGAGCTCGAAGAGGACTTCTTCGAGGGCTACCTGAACAAGCCGATGGCGCACATGCGCGTGCTCTCCTACCCGAGCCAGAGCGGCGCCATCGACGACGCGCAGATCGGCATCGGCGCGCACTCCGACTACGAGTGCTTCACCATCCTGCGCACCGACGAAGTGCCGGCTCTGCAGGTGCTCAACAGCGCCGGCGAGTGGATCCAGGCGCTGCCGATTCCCGGCTGTTTCATCGTCAACGTCGGCGACCTGATGGCGCGCTGGACCAACGGCTACTTCGCCTCGACGCTGCATCGCGCGATCAATGCCTCGGGGCGCCAGCGCTACTCGATCCCCTTCTTCTTCGGCCCCGACTCGCAGAGCCTGATCGAGGTGCTGCCGAGTTGCCAGAACCCGGACTGGCCGCCGCAGTACCCGCCGATCACCGCCGGCGACTACATCCGCTCGCGCTTCGACCACACCTACTTCCACCGCCAGAAAGACGAAAGCCAAACTCCTGAAGGGAATACCCCATGAAAACTCGCCGTCACGCGTCCCTGCACCTCGCCTGTATCGGCCTGCTGGCCTCCACCGCCCTGCTCGCCCTGGCACCCGCGCAGGCGGCGGAAGCCTTCAAGCTGGCCGGCAAGCCGAAGATCGCCTTCATCTATGCCGCCACCGTCAAGGACGGCGGCTGGAATGAATCCATCGACAACGGCCGCCAGCAGGTGGCCAGCGAACTCGGCTACCCGATCGCCGTGGCGGAGAGCATTCCCGAGGAATCCACCGCGCTGAAGAACGCCATCGACCTCTACGTGCAGCGCGGCTTCAACATCATCGTCACCACCTCCTTCGGCTACTCCGACGGCGTGCTGGAAGCGGCCAAGAAGTACCCGCAGGTGGCCTTCCTCGCCGCCTCCGGCACCACCAACGCGGCCAACCTGGAAAGCTTCTACCCGCGCACCTACCAGGCCTGGTACCTGGCGGGCATCGCCGCCGCCTCGGTCAGCCCGAACAAGACCCTGGGCATGCTCGGCGGCTTCCCGGTGGCGCCGGTGAACTGGGACATCAACGGTTTCGCCCTCGGCGCGCAGTCGGTCGACCCGACGATCAAGACCATCGCCCTCTACACCAACTCCTGGTGGGACCCGGCCAAGGAAAGCCAGGCGGCCAAGTCGATCCTCGAGCAGAACGCCGACGTGATCGCCAACAACCTGTCCTCGGCCGGCCCCTTCACGGCTGCGGAAAAGGCCGGCAAGGCCTCGGTGGGCTTCCAGCTGGACATGAGCAAGATGGCACCCAAGGGTCACCTGACCTCGGTGGTCTTCCACTGGGACAAGTACCTGGTGCCGACCATCCGCAAGATCGTCGACGGCAGCTGGGAGCCGAACCAATACGGCGCCTTCCCCGGCCTCGCCGAAGGCGTAGTGGACATCACCCCGCTGAGCGACAAGGTGCCCGCCGAGGCCCGCGCGAAGATCGAGGCGGTGCGCGCGCAGATCATCGCCGGCAGCTTCTCGCCGTTCAGCGGCCCGCTGTTCAAGCAGAACGGCGAGGAGGCCGTGGCCGCCGGTGCGGCGCTGGACGACGCGGCGATCTGGAACATGGACTACCTGGTCAAGGGCACCGTCGGGAGCGTCAAGTGACAGCCATGCCGGCGGCCTCGGCCCCGGTGTTCCTGGAGCTGCGCGGGCTGAGCAAGCGCTTCGGCGAACGCACCGTGCTCGACGGCGTCGGCCTGCACCTGGAGCGCGGCGAAGTGCATGCGCTGCTGGGCGAGAACGGCGCCGGCAAGTCGACCCTGATGAACATTCTCACCGGGGTCTACCTCGCCGACGATGGCGAGATCCGCCTGCAGGGCGAACGCCTGGCGATCCGTCGCCCGGCGGACGCCAGCGCGGCGGGCATCGGCATGGTGCACCAGCATTTCCGCCTGGTGGAGCGCTTCAGCGTGGTGGAGAACCTGCTGCTCGCCGCTGGCGGGCGCAAGGGCCTGCGCAGCGCCTCCGAAGCCAGCGCCGCGCTGCTGCGCACCGCCGAGCAGATTGGCCTGCGCATCGACCCGCAGGCGCAGGTCGCCGACCTCTCGGTAGCCGAGCGCCAGCGCACGGAAATCTGCAAGGTGCTGGCCCTCGGCGCGCGCATCCTGATCCTCGACGAACCCACCGCGGTGCTCACCGACCGCGAGGCCGGCGACATGCTCTCGGCGATCCGGCGCATGGCCGACACCGGCCTCAGCATCGTGCTGATCACCCACAAGCTGCGCGAAGTGATCGGCCACAGCCACCGCCTGACGGTGATGCGCCAGGGCCGCACGGTGGCCGCCAACCTGCCGACCACCAGCCTTTCCATGGAAGAAATCGCCCGCCTGATGGTCGGCGAGCAGAAGGCCGGCCCGGAGCGCGCCCCGTCCACGCTGATCAGCAACGGCGCCGACCTGCTGATCGCCCATCAACTGTGCGTCAGCCGCGCCGACGGCGGCGTCGGTATCGACGGCGTCAGCCTGCGCGTGCGCGCCGGCGAAGTCCTTGGCGTCGCCGGCGTCGGCGGCAACGGCCAGCAGCAACTCGCCGACGCCCTGCTCGGCAGCCTGCCGATCGAGGCCGGCAACCTGTCCCTGGACGGCGCCGAGGTGACCCACGCATCCATCGCCCGTCGCCGCGACCTCGGCCTGCGCATCATTCCCTCCGACCGCATGGCCAGCGGCCTGATCGGCGAACTCTCGGTGGCCGACAACCTGGCGCTGACCCGCGTGCGCGGCGGCCATTACCGAAGCGGCTGGCTGAACCGCGCACGCATGCGCGCCGACGCCCTGGCCGCCATCGCCCGCCAGGCCATCGCCGGCGCGACCCCGGAGCTGCGCACCAGCCTGCTCTCCGGCGGCAACGCGCAGAAGGTACTGCTGGCCCGCGAACTGGACAGCGGCGTGCGCCTGCTGGTCGCCCACTCGCCGACCCGCGGCCTCGACGTCAAAGCCTGCGCGGTGGTCCACCAGGCGATCCGCGAGGTGGCCGCCAGCGGCGCCGCCTGCCTGCTGATCAGCGAAGACCTGGAGGAAATCCTCGCGCTCTCCGACCGTATCGCGGTGATGAGCGCCGGTCGCATCACCGGCGAGTGCCCGGGCGGGTCGAGCGCCGAAGAGGTTGGCCGGCTGATGCTCGGGCATGCCTGACATGAGAATGAAACGATGATCGCGCTGCCTTACACCTTCGCCCTGCAACGCCGCCTGACGCTGTCCGGCCGTCGTGGCGTCGGCACCTTCGTCGGCGGCCTGGCTGCCGGCATCCTGCTCGGCCTGGCGCTGCTGGTCTGGGCCGGCGTACCGACGGAGTCGCTGCTCGACGACCTCTTCGTGCAGGTCTTCATCAGCCCGCAGGGACTGGCGCAGACGCTGACCCTGACGGTGCCGCTGATTCTCGTCGGGCTGTCCTCGGCGGTCGCCATGCGGGTGAAGTTCTGGAACATCGGCATCGAGGGCCAGCTCTGGCTCGGCGCCATCGGCGCCACGGCCGTCTCCCTCTACGGCGTCGGCCCCGAGGCGCTGCGCCTGCCGCTGATGCTGCTCGCCTCCGCGCTGTTCGGCGCCGCCTGGATCGCCCTGCCACTGGTGTTGCGCCTGCGCCTGCAGGTCAGCGAACTGGTGGTCACCCTGCTGCTCTCGAACATCGCCTACCTGCTGTTGCAGCACCTGCTGTTCGGTGCCTGGCGCGATCCGGCCAACAGCTTCCCGATGTCGATGCAGATCGGCGGCGACGAGCGTCTGGCGCTGCTCGGCTTCGGCAACCTGCACAGCGGCCTCTTCATCGCCCTCGCCGTGACCCTGCTGGTGGCGATGCTCAGCGAACGCAGCCGGCTCGGCTTCCACGCCGCCGCCATCGGCGCCAACCCGCAGGTGGCGCGCGCCGCCGGCATTCCGGTGGGCCTCACGCTGGCGATCATGGTACTGCTCTCCGGCGCGCTGTCCGGCCTCGCCGGCGGCCTGATCATCACGGGCAGCGAGTATCGCCTGACGCAGAACATCGGCTGGAACATGACCTTCAGCGGCATCGTCATCGCCTTCGTCGCGCGCTTCAAACCGCTGTGGATCCTGCCCACCGCCTTCGCCCTCGCCGGGCTGTACAACGCCGGCAGCACGCTGAAAGTGTTCTACGGCCTGTCCGACGCCGTCGTCGTGCTGCTGCAGGGGCTGATCCTGATGAGCCTGCTCGTCGCGCAATTCTTCGCCCATTACCGCATCGACATGAAGAAGGAGCCGCGCTGATGGACATCGCCTTCCTCGGCAGCTGGCTCGGCAGCGTACCGACCGCCGCCATCCCACTGCTGCTGGCCAGCGTCGGCCTGATCCTGTCCGAACGCGCCGGCGTGGTCAGCCTCGGCGTCGAGGGCTACCTGGCGATGGGCGCGATGGCCGCCGCCGCGGTGACCCTGGAGAGCGGCAGCCTGGTTCTCGGCATCGCCGCCGGGGTGGCCGCCGGCGCCCTGCTCGCACTGGGCTTCGGCATCGCCGTGGTGCTGCTGCGCGCCGAGCAGATCCTCGCCGGCCTGGCGACCATGGCGATCGGCCTCGGCGCCGCCGGGCTGCTCGGCCGCGACTACGTGCATCGCACCTTCGAAGGCGTGACCAACGTCGACCTGGGCAGCCTCGCCCAGGTGCCGCTGCTCGGCCAGCTGCTGTTCGCCCAGGACCCGCTGGCCTACCTGGCCATCCTCCTCACCCTCGGCGGCTGGTGGTTGATCGCCCGCAGCCACTTCGGCCTGCGCCTGCGCGCGGTCGGCGAAGACCCGGCGACCGCCGATGTCGCCGGGGTCAACGTGCAACTGCACCAGTTGTTCGCGGTGACCTGCTGCGGTGCGCTCGGCGGCCTCGGCGGCGCATACTTGTCCGCGGTGGCGAGCAACGTCTGGGTCGAGAACATGGTCGCCGGGCGCGGCTGGATCGCCCTGGCGCTGGTCATCTTCGCCCGCTGGGACCCACTGCGGGCGATCCTCGGTGCCTTTCTCTTCGGTGCGGTGGAAGCACTGCTGCCGCGCCTGCAGGCCAGCGGCTTCGACGCGCCGGTGTACCTGATGGGCATGCTGCCCTACGCGCTGACCATCGTCGTGCTGGTGGCCGCCAGTTGCTCGCGGGCGCGGCGCAACGCCGAACCGGCGGCGCTCGGGCAGTCCTACATCCGCCAGGACCGGCGCTGATGAGCCTGACCGTCGCCGACGCCCTCGCCCTCCCCGGTCTGGAAAGCATGCACCTGCGCGCCGGCGCGGCGGGGCTCGACAATCCGGTGCGCTGGCCCTACGTGGCCGAGAACGAAGGCATCGCCGACTGGGTGATGGGCGGCGAACTGATCTTCGTCACCGGCATCAACCATCCCCGCGACGAGGCCAACCTGCTGCAACTGGTGCGCGAGGCGCAGCAGCGGGTGGTCGCCGGAATGGTCATCCTCACCGGCGAGGAATTCATCCAGCAGATTCCCGAGGCGGTGATCGCCGAAGCCGAGCGCCTCGGCGTGCCGCTGCTCGAGCAGCCCTACCAGTTGAAGATGGTGGTGGTGACCCAGGCCATCGGCACCGCGCTGGTCCAGGAACAACTGCTCGGGCGCTCGCGCCAGCACGTTCTGGAGCAGTTGCTGGAAGGCGACTACCAATCCCTCGACGTGCTCACCCAGCGCGCCCAGACCCTGCACCTGCCGCTGGCCGTGCCGCGCCAGGTGGCGCTGTTCAAGCTGGAAAACAGCGAGCGGCTGTTCGCCGGGGACGACCTGCAGGACGCCGAGCGCAGCCTCCAGGCCAGCCGCCAGCGCCTGCAGCGACGTCTTGAACAGGCTCTGAACGACCTCGGCGAGCCGCTCGCCCTGGTCTGCCAGGGCGAGCACTGGATCGCCCTGCTGCCCGCCGCCGACGCCCAGCGCGAGCAGCTCAACCGGCAACTAATGACCGGCCTGCTCGACGAACTCAACCAGACCCTGGCGCCGCTGCGACTGTTCCTTGGCCTCAGCGCCGGCGGTCATGGCCCGTCCGGCTATGCCCTCGCACTCGGCGAGGCGCGCCAGGCGCTCGTCGCCGCACAATCCTTCCCGGAGCGCCTGGGGTTATGCTGCTTCAACGAACTCGGCGTGCTCGAACTGCTCGGCGCGATTCGCGATCGCAAGCTGCTCGACCGCTTCGTCGATACCACCCTTGGCGCGCTGATCGGCGACGACTCGCGCCACGAGCCGGTGCTGATGCCGACGCTGGAGGCCTGGTTTCACGAGAACGGCAACCTGGCCCTGGCCGCGCAGCGCCTGGCCGTGCACCGCAACACCCTGAGCTACCGGATGCAGCGTATCGAAGCGCTCACCGGCCGCTCGTTCGACGACCCGCACCAGCGCCTGAACACCGCCGTCGCCCTGATGATCTGGCGGCTATCGTCTCCCCGAAATCCACGGAGTCCTGCATGAATATCGTCAACGCCCGCCTGCGCGGAAAAGACGGCCTGTACCGCATCGAGCTGAGCGGCGAGCGCATCGCCGCGATCCAGACCCAGGTCGGCAGCAGCGTCGCCAACCCCGGCGACCTCGACGCCACCGGCAACCTGGTCACGGCACCCTTCATCGAGCCGCACATCCACCTGGACGCCACCCTCACCGCCGGCGAGCCGGCCTGGAACATGAGCGGCACGCTGTTCGAAGGCATCGAGCGCTGGGCCGAGCGCAAGGCGCTGGTGACCCACGAGGACAGCAAGACGCGGGCGAAGAAGACCATCGACATGCTCGTCGACCACGGCATCCAGCACGTGCGCACCCACGTCGACGTCACCGACCCGACCCTCGCCGCGCTCAAGGCGATGGTCGAGGTGCGCGAGGAAACCCGCCACCTGATCGACCTGCAGATCGTCGCCTTCCCGCAGGAAGGCATCGAGTCCTACGCCAATGGCCGCAAGCTGATGGAGGAATCGCTGGTGATCGGCGCCGACGTGGTCGGTGGCATCCCGCACTTCGAGAACACCCGCGACCAGGGCGTCAGCTCGATCAAATTCCTCATGGACCTGGCCGAGCGCAACGGCTGCCTGGTGGACGTGCATTGCGACGAAACCGACGATCCGCAGTCGCGCTTCCTCGAAGTGCTGGCCGAGGAAGCCCGCGTGCGCGGCATGGGCGAACGCGTCACCGCCAGCCACACTACGGCGATGGGCTCCTACGACAACGCCTACTGCTCCAAGCTGTTCCGCCTGCTGAAGATGTCCGGGATCAACTTCATCTCCTGCCCGACCGAGAGCATCCACCTGCAAGGCCGCTTCGACACCTATCCTAAGCGCCGCGGCCTGACCCGGGTGGCGGAAATCGACCGCGCCGGGATGAACGTCTGCTTCGCCCAGGATTCCATCGTCGACCCGTGGTATCCCCTGGGCAACGGCAACATCATGCGCATCCTCGAAGCCGGCCTGCACATCTGCCACATGCTCGGTTACGACGACCTGCAGCGCGGCCTCGACCTGATCACCGACAACAGTGCGCGCACCCTGAACCTGGGCGAGCGCTACGGCCTGGAAGCCGGCCGCCCGGCCAACCTGCTGGTTCTTTCCGCACCCAGTGACTACGAGATGATCCGCAGCCAGGGCCACGCGCTGGTCTCGATCCGTCACGGCAAGGTGCTGATGCAACGCACCCCGGCAAAAATCGAGCGCATGGCGGGCTGACGAGAAATGAGGGACACGGCTGAGCGACCGATCACAGGATCGATTCGCCGGCGAGGCGGGAATGCGCGGGCGGGATGCGCGTCGAGCCACTCGATCGGGCCAGACGGAAAACAGCGGTAAGAGAGACGGGTTTCGGCGTCATCTATCGGGCCAGGCCGCCTGAAACCACTTTTCTGCAGGCAAAAAAACGGGCGACCGAAGTCGCCCCAAGTGCCTTGCGTGCTCTTTAAAGAAGGATCAGTTTGCTTTTTGCTTCTTCGAGTCCTTCCAGATGAAAAGTCCGAAACTGGTGCAGAAAACGACACAGAGTCCGACGATAAGCAGACCTGCGATTACCACTTCATCTAGAAACATGGATGGCCTCCTGCGATGGGGCGTTATGCTTGGATGGGTCCAAGATAGTCACCCTCGACGCGGGCAAAATTGATTTGAATCAAGTGCGGGGAAAGCCAATCCGACGGCTTCCTGGGGGAATGACCTGAGTCAAGCATTGGCGGATTGATGGGCGACCGATGGCCGCGGATTGCGGGGGCTCTAGCGTTTTTTCGGCTTGTTCTTCGGCTTTTTCTTCTTCGCCAGGGGCATCGCCTGCTCGAAGGCCTGACGCATTTCATCCAGGCGCTTGTCGCGCAGATCGTGGATGCGTTTGTCTCGCTCGGCGGCGAAGTCGATCAGTTTGTCATCGCTCATGTCGACCTTCCCCGTAGTGCCTATGCCACCGACGCCTTTTCGGTGCAATTTTCCTGCATTTTTATCGAGCTGTCTGCAATTGACCGCTCAATCGGCCTTACGGGATGCGTGACGTTACCTCAGCCCTCAGCCAGGGACATCGGTCGGAGACCACTCGAGATGATCTCCTTCCCGGTCCCCGTACGCGGAACGGTATCCGGCGAAGTGCCGGGGCCGGCGCCCAGGCACTTCGCCGGTTCTAGAAGCCGATCGTGGCCGAGAGGATGTAGGTGCGCGGTGTGGCAAGCGTCAAACCGGGCTCGCTATCGTCCGAAGCACCCGCCGAGATCCAGTCGCGCTCGTTCAGCAGGTTTTCGACGGTGCCGCGCAAGGTAATGACCTTTTCATCGACCTTGAAGGCGTAGCGGGCGCCGACGTCATAGCGCGTCCAGGCGTCGATTTCCTTGGTGTTGTCCTGATCCAGATACTGGGAACTGCTGTAGATGCCACGGGCGGTCAGGGTGAGCCCCTGCACCCTTGGCACGTCCCACTCGGCACCGAGGTTGACGTTGTACTTGGGCGTGGCCGGGGCGCGGTTACCATCGTTGGCGCCGCCGTTGTTGGTGTCTTCCAGGTTGCTGTCGATGTACATCACACCGCCGAGCAGGCGGACGCCACCGACGGGCTCGCCGAACAGGCTCAACTCGATACCGTCGTTCACCCGCTTGCCACTGGGGCCGAAAGTGCCCTCCAAACCTGGACCGGGTGCATCACCTGTCTCATAGGCGGGCTGTTTGATGCGAAATGCTGCAGCGGTAATGGCGAACTTGCCCATGTCGTATTTGGCACCGGCCTCAAGCTGGCGGCTGATGAACGGGGGGAAGATGTCGTCTTCGTTGCTGGCGGTCGAGGGAGCGATCTTGCCCTGGCTCAGGCCTTCCATGTAGTTGGCGTAAAGCGACAGCTGATCGGTAGCCTTGAACAGCACGCCAACCGACGGCGAGAGTTTCTCCTCGTCGTAGGAGGTTTCGCCCTTGATGCCATTCTCCCAGTCGTCGACCTTCACCCGCTGCCAACGCGCGCCGAGCGTCAGGAGCATCCGATCCTCGAAAAAGCCCAGGGTGTCGGACAAGGCGACGCCGCTGAAGCGGTTCTCGGTGTAGATCTTCGCGTCAGTCCGGGTCCGCACGGTCGGTTCGGGCGTAGTGACCGGGTCGTAAAGATTGCCCGGGCGGTTGGCGTAACGCCCGCCACCGTTCTCGAAGTCCATCGAGAAATAGTCGGCGGCCAGATTCACCTCATGGCTCACTGTGCCGGTCCGGAACCATTTGCGCACACCGGCATTGACCGTGCGTACGTCTTCGTCGCGGGTGAAGTCGCGGGGCTGGATGGTGAAGTCGCCCGCGGCATTGGTGATCGATACGTTGTGGCGCAGGAAGTCGTGGTTGCTCTTACGTGCCCCGACCGCGCCGTAAACCATCAGCGAGTCGTCGATGTCGTACTCGCCCCGTATCGCACCGAAGGTGTCGCGGGTCCGGGCTTTGGTCCAGGCCTGGGCATAGTTGTGGCGAACATCATCCGCCCTGGGCACGGGCGCATCGTCGCCCACCAGCACCCGCTCCTGGGGTGCATCGGTATCGCGCTCGGTATGGCCTACGTCCATCGACAGGCGCAGGCGCTCGTCGCGGAAATCGAGGCCGACGATGGCCATCTCGCGGTCGACCTTCTGGTGATCCCACTCGGTATCGCCGGATTGCTTGACGCCGTTGAAGCGGATGCCGAAGCGGTTGTCCTCGCCGAAGCGGCGGCCTACGTCCAGCGCGCCGCCCACCTGGCTGTCGGAGACATAGCTGGTGGTGAATTCGGTAATGGGCTTGTCGGTGGCGCGCTTGGGCACGATGTTGATGCCGCCGCCGACGCTACCGCGCGGCGATATGCCGTTGATCAGTTGGGTCGGGCCGCGAAGGATGTCGACGCGATCGGCCATCTCCATGTCGATGGAGTACGTCGGCATGATGCCGTAGAGGCCGCCGTAGGACACATCGCTGTTGAACAGGCTGAAACCACGGATGGTGAACTGTTCGAAACGACCGCCCGCCGGATTGGTGGAGCGTACCGCCGGATCGCTGGCGGTCAGATCGGCCAGGGTACGTGCCTGCTGATTCTTCACCGCCGCCGAGGTGTAGGTGGTCATGCTGAACGGCGTATCCATGAAGTCGCGCGAACCCAGCAAACCCTGCGAGCCGAGCCGGGCGACCTGACCGCCGGCGTAGGCCTGGCCGTCCGCCGAGCCGCTGGCAGCGATGACCGAAGCAGGCGCCAGTTGCAGCGCAGCACCTTCCGCGACCGGCGCGAGGGTGTAGGCCTGCTCGCCGACGGGCACAAGTCGCAGGCCGGTGCCCAGCAGCAAGTGGGCGAAGCCCTCCTCGACGCCATACTGCCCGGAAAGGCCGGCCGTGGTGCGTCCATTGACCAGCGCCGGATCGACCGACAGGCTGACGCCAGCCTGCCCGGCAAAACGCGTCAGCGCGGGACCCAGGCTACCGGAAGGGACCTCGTAACTACGCGGCGGCGGCGTATCTGCCCAACTGCTCGGGATGAATGGCGGGAGGGAACTCAGGGCCAGCAACAAGGCGAGATGCGACAGCGGGCTCGTACGAAAAGGCGGTGCAGCGGACATGGCAAGTCTCTCGTATTTTATTCACTTACCGGGAATGACCGGCGAGCTGAAAAAAAGGGACGAGCTTTACGCGCTGTTCTTCTGCGTGAAGGCTTTGCGAGACCGCAGCGTGACCCAGTAACGGCTACGCATCTGCACCTCGACCGGCAGGCTGGCCGCCAGCAACGAGAGGATCTGTTCGGTGTCGTCGAGACGGAACGTGCCGGTGACACGAAGGTTTTCGAGCTCGGGCTCCCAGCGCAACAGTCCGACGCGATAACGGCTCAGTTCGCGCAGGAAGTCACCCAGGGCCTGGTCCTGCGCCGTGAGTACGCCCTCGCGCCAACCGGGCGCGGAAACGTCGAAGACGCCAATCGGCCCTGCCCCGTTCAACGCCAGACGGACCTGCTGACCTGCATGCAAATCCATCGACACGCCCCGCAACGGCCCCAACTGAACCGAGCCGCTGAGCACCGACACCTGGCAATCGCTGGAGTTGAGCCGTACACAGACCGCGCTCCGACCTACGAGGATGCGCCCATATGGCGCCTCGATGGCCAGTACCGCGTTGCCCGGCACGCTCAGCGCAATTTCGCCACGCAGCAGCGTCACGACGCCGCTGCCCAGGTCCAGATTCACGGCACTGTCCGTGTTGAGTTGCAGCAAGCTACCTGCGGCCAGCGGTAGCTTACGGAGTTCACCGGTGGAGGTGTGGAGGTCGGCGCGCCAGACATCCAGCGGCAACTGCCGGCTCAGCAACCAGGCTGCAGGAACCACCGCGGTAATACCCAAGGCTCGCTTGAGCAGCGCGCGACGGCCCTGGTCCGGTCGGTCCAGAGTGGACATTGCCAGCCCCGACGGCAGGCCGCAGAAGCGCTCGCGCAGTTGGCGAGCCTTCTGCCAGGCGCGCTCGTGGGTACTGGAACTCTTACGCCAGCTCTGCAACTCCGGGTGATCGTCCTCGCAGGTGCCCGCCGACTCCAGCAGCGCCAACCACTGTGCCGCCTGGCGTATTACCTCGCGATCCTCGTTCGAGGGCACTCGGCGCGTCACCAGTCCACCAGCAGGCAATGCTCGTAGGCCTGGGCCATGTAGCGTTTGACGGTGCGCTCCGAAACCTCCAGGCGCTCGGCAATATCGCGGTAGCCAAGACCGTCGAGCTGACTCAATAGAAAGGCGCGGCGCACCTGGGCCTGCAGCCCATCGAGCAACTCATCGAGCGCGTGCAACGTTTCCAGCAGCAGCCAGCGTTGTTCCGGAGACGGCACGCTGTCTTCAGGCATTTGCGCCAGGGCTTCGAGATAGGCGTGTTCCAGGCTGCGTCGAGCGTAGAAGTTGCTCAACAGGCGTTTGCCCACGGTGAGCAGATAAGCCCTGGGCTCGCGCATGTCGGCAATTTTCTGGGAGCTGGAGAGCACCCGCAGAAAGGTATCCTGGCTGAGGTCCGCCGCATCCCAGGCGTTGCCCATTCGCCGGCGCAGCCAGCTTTCCAGCCAGCCATGGTGGTCGCGGTACAAGGCATCAAGGGACCGCTCCGTCGACGTCACTGCTTCAGTCATCTCAAGGAACCCGGGCGACGGATATCAAATGAGACTGATTCTAATTACTGAATCGGACGAAAACCAAGCGCTTTTCGAAAGGTGCCGCACGCCCGCTTCGACCGCTGCCGGCGAGCCCCATCGGGTGACTTGACGGGGCGCCCGCTCATGCCGGCTACGCAGGAAACCTCCGCGTCGTGCCGCGCATCCATCGGGCTACCGGTGCTCGGGCAGCACGTGACGGAAGGTGAGATTGAGGCGGGGCGCGCAGGCCTTGCGCGTTTTCGCCACTTGGTGCTGCCAATGATGCTGCGTCGTACCGCCCATCACCAGTAGCGAACCGTGGCCGAGAGCCAGCGAATGTTCGATGCGGCTCTGCCCCTTGCGGCGCAGGTCGAAGCGTCTCGCGCCGCCCAGGTTCAGCGAGGCGATCACGGGATTGCGCCCCAAGTAGCCCTCGTCATCGGCGTGCCAGCCCATGGAGTCCTGGCCATCGCGGTAGTGGTTGATCAGCACGCCATTGAACGCCTGCCCCGCGGCTTCTTCGACGCGCCGGCGTATCTGCTCGAGCAACGGCGTCCAGCTCGACGCGCGATGGGTCAGCCCGGAATAGCTGAGGTGAACGCCGGGATCGGCATACCAGGCGACCAGTCGCGGAACCGGCAGGCGCCGGCCATGCACCTGCACGATCGGTTGTTCCCAGGGCGTATCGCGCATCAGCGCCTGCAGCCAGGCGTCGGCGGTTTCGGCGTCCAGCCAGCCCGGCTGGTAGCGCAGATCGGCGTCGGCCAGTTGCAGCGCAACATCGGCGAACAGGTCCATGCCGCTCAAACTTCTACATCCACCCACAGGCCCTGGCGCGGCAGGGCTTCCACCGCCTCGGCATCGGCTTCGTCGACGTTGCCCTCCGCCAGCTCGGCGGCGCTGTAGGCACGGCGGCGCTGACGCCGGCGCTGCTCCTCGCGCAGCAGCTCCTCGGTTTCCTGCGGGTGGCGCTTGTCCAGCGCGACCGCATCCTCGGCGGAGGTCTGCTGCACCGGCGCGACGGCGGGAACCACGGGACGTTGCACGACCGGGTCCGGCTGGGTGGCGACCGGCAACATGGTTGGGGTTATCGGCGATAGCATCTTCAATCCCTCCTTGCGATGTCTGTCGGCGCGCGGCCGGCTACCTTTAGCCAGGCGGCTGTCCTTTCGTCGTTGCAACGCGTTTGCAGCAACTTGGACTGTGCCTGAATCGGCAAGTGCCGTCGCCCTGTGCCGGTCCTTCCGTTAAGATAACCGGCTTTTTCGAAGCGATTTCTCAGACGGAGAGCGGCATGGCGCAGCAGTATCAACCGGGGCAACGCTGGATCAGCGACAGCGAAGCAGAGCTGGGACTCGGCACGGTCATCTCCCAGGACGGTCGCCTGCTCACCGTGGTCTACCCGGCCACCGGCGACACTCGCCAGTATGCCCTGCGCAGCGCGCCGCTCACGCGCGTGCGCTTCGCCCCCGGCGACGAAATCACCCACTTCGAAGGCTGGAAGCTGACCGTGCGCGAAGTCGAGACCGTCGATGGCCTGCTGGTCTATCACGGGCTCGACGAGCAGAACCAGGCGCAGACGCTGCCGGAAACCCAGCTGTCCAACTTCATCCAGTTCCGCCTGGCCAGCGACCGCCTGTTCGCCGGGCAGATCGACCCGCTGAACTGGTTCGCCCTGCGTTACCACACCCTCGAACACCAGAGCCGCGTGCTGCAATCCTCTCTGTGGGGCCTGGGCGGCGCGCGTGCGCAACCGATCGCTCACCAGCTGCACATCGCCCGTGAAGTCGCCGACCGCATCGCCCCGCGCGTCCTGCTGGCCGACGAAGTGGGCCTGGGCAAGACCATCGAGGCCGGCCTGGTGATCCATCGCCAGCTGCTCACCGGGCGCGCCAACCGCGTGCTGATCCTGGTTCCGGAAAACCTCCAGCACCAGTGGCTGGTGGAAATGCGCCGGCGCTTCAACCTGCAGGTGGCGCTGTTCGACGGCGAGCGCTTCGCCGAGAGCGATGCCAGCAACCCATTCGAGGACACCCAGCTCGCCCTGGTTTCCCTGGAGTGGCTGGTGCGCAGCGAGAAGGCTCAGGACGCCGCGTTCGCCGCCGGCTGGGACCTGATGGTGGTCGACGAGGCGCACCACCTGGTCTGGCATCCGGAGAAGGCCAGCCCCGAGTACGCGCTGGTCGAACAGCTGGCCGAAGTGATTCCCGGCGTGCTGCTGCTCACCGCGACACCGGAGCAGCTTGGCCAGGACAGCCATTTCGCGCGCCTGCGCCTGCTCGACCCGAACCGTTTCCACGACCTGGAAGCGTTCCGCGCCGAGAGCGCCAACTACCGCCCGATCGCCGAGGCGGTGCAGGAACTGCTGGAGAACGGCCGTCTTTCGCCGGCCGCGCAGGCCACCATCGGCGGTTTTCTCGGCGCCGAGGGCGAAGCACTGATCGCCGCCATCAGCGACGGCGACATCGACGCCAGCGGCCGCCTGGTCCGCGAACTGCTCGACCGCCACGGCACCGGCCGCGTGCTGTTCCGCAACACCCGCGCTGCGGTCCAGGGCTTCCCCGAGCGCCAGTTGCACCCGTATCCGCTGCCCAACCCGGACCTGTACATGGAGCTGCCGCTGGGCGAGCAGGCCGAGCTGTATCCGGAACTCAGCTACCAGGCGCAGCCGGACGCCGGCGAAGAGCGCTGGTGGCGCTTCGACCCGCGCGTCGAGTGGCTGATCGACACGCTGAAGATGCTGAAGAAATTCAAGGTGCTGGTGATCTGCGCCCACGCCGAAACGGCGCTCGACCTGGAGGACGCCCTGCGCGTGCGCTCCGGCATTCCGGCCACGGTGTTCCACGAAGGCATGAACATCCTCGAACGCGACCGCGCCGCCGCCTATTTCGCCGACGAGGAATTCGGCGCGCAGGTGCTGATCTGCTCGGAAATCGGCAGTGAGGGCCGCAACTTCCAGTTCAGCCATCACCTGGTGCTGTTCGACCTGCCGTCGCACCCGGACCTGCTCGAGCAGCGCATCGGCCGCCTCGACCGGATCGGCCAGAAGCACGTCATCCAGCTGCACGTGCCCTATCTGGAAAACAGCGCCCAGGAGCGCCTGTTCCAGTGGTACCACCAGGCGCTGAACGCCTTCCTCGCCACCTGCCCCACCGGCAATGCCCTGCAGCACCAGTTCGGCCCGCGCCTGCTGCCGCTGCTCGAAGGCGGCGACGATGGCGAGTGGCAGGCGCTGGTGGACGAGGCGCGCGCCGAGCGCGAGCGCCTCGAAGGCGAACTGCATTCCGGCCGCGACCGCCTGCTGGAACTGAACTCCGGCGGTGCCGGCGAAGGTGTCGCGCTGGTCGAGGCGATCGAGGAGCAGGACGACCAGTACAGCCTGCCGATCTACATGGAAGAGCTGTTCGATGCATTCGGTATCGACAGCGAGGACCACTCCGAGAACGCCCTCGTGCTGCGCCCCAGCGAGAAGATGCTGGACGCCAGCTTCCCGCTCGGCGACGACGAGGCGGTCACCGTGACCTACGACCGCAACCAGGCGCTGGCCCGCGAGGACATGCAGTTCCTCACCTGGGAACACCCCATGGTGCAGGGCGGCATGGACCTGGTGCTGGCCGGTTCGATGGGCAACACCGCGGTGGCGCTGATCAAGAACAAGGCGCTGAAACCCGGCACCGTGCTGCTCGAGCTGCTGTTCGTCAGCGAAGTGGTGGCGCCCCGTGCGCTGCAGCTCGGGCGCTTCCTGCCGCCGGTGGCGCTGCGCTGCCTGCTCGACGGCAACGGCAACGACCTGGCCTCCAAGGTCGCCTTCGACACCCTCAATGATCAGCTGGAAAGCGTGCCGCGGGCCAGCGCCAACAAGTTCATCCAGGCCCAGCGCGACGTGCTCGGCCCGCAGATCAACGCCGCCGAGGCGAAGGTCAGCCCGCGCCACGTCGAGCGCGTCGAGCAGGCCAAGCACCGTCTGATGGCCGAGCTGGACGAGGAACTGGCGCGCATGGTGGCGCTGCAGGCGGTCAACCCGAGCGTGCGCGACAGCGAGATCGATGCGCTGCGCCACCAGCGCGAGGAAGGCCTGGCCTGCCTCGACAAGGCTGCGCTGCGCCTGGAGGCGATCCGCGTGCTGGTCGCGGGCTAAGGCGCCAGCCCACGGAAACGAAAAAGGCCCGCAGATGCGGGCCTTTTTTTCGTCCTGCCGATCAGGCCGCCGGGGCGGCGGCCACCAGCCCGGCCTGCATCGCACGCGAGTCGCGGGCGAAGCTGCGCATGGCTTGGAGCAGGCAGAGCATGGTGACGAACAGCGCCGAGGGGATCAGGTACATGGCGTTGTGCAGACCGACCGCCTTGAACGCCTCGCTCATCTGGCTGTCGCCGGCGGCGTGCATCGCGGCCTGGGCGAAATAGTCGGAGAGGACGCCGACGACCAATGGGCCGAGGCCGCCGCCGAGCAGGTACAGGCCGGCGAAGAACAGCGCCATCGCGGTGGCGCGCAGGCGCGGCTCGATGACGTCCTGGATCGCCGTGTAGACGCAGGTGTAGAAGTTGTAGGAGAACAGCCAGCCGATGCTGTAGACGGTGATGAACAGGCCGATCTCTATCCGCCCGGAGAACAGCGCGAAACCGGTGGCCACCGCCGCCACCAGCATGCTCACCGCGGCGAACATCAAGCGCCCGCGCTCGGATTTCTGGTGGAACCGGTCCGCCACCCAGCCACCCAGCGTCAGGCCGATCAGGCCGGTCACGCCGACGATCACCCCGGTCGCCACTGCCGCCTGCTGCAACGGCAGCAGGAAGTAGCGCATCAGCATCGGCACCATGAACGAGTTGCAGGCGTAGGTGGCGAAGTTGAACGCCAGGCCGGCCAGCGTCAGCCACCAGAAGGTACGGATCACCAGCACCTTGCGCAGCGGTTTCTCCACCGGCGCGGCATCCACCTTGACCGTCTCCGCCGCGCCGCGGACCGGCTCCTTGATCAGGAACATGAACGCCGCCAGCAGCAGGCCGGGCACGGCGGCGATGAAGAACGGCGCGCGCCAGCTGTCGAACGCCTCGACCATCGCACCGATGGTGAAGAACGCCAGCAGCAGGCCCAGCGGCAGGCCGAGCATGAAGATGCCCATGGCGCGGGCCCGCTTGTGCGCCGGGAACAGGTCGCCGATCAGCGAGTTGGCGGCCGGCGCGTAGCTGGCCTCGCCGATCCCGATGCCCATGCGGATCAGCAGGAAGCTCCAGAAATTCCAGGCCAGGCCGTTGATCGCGGTAAGACCGCTCCAGGCCGCCAGGCCCCAACCCATGATCTTGCGCCGCGCGCCGGTGTCGGCCATGCGCCCCAGCGGCACCCCCGCGATGGCATAGACGAGGGTGAAGGCGGTGCCGATCAGGCCCAGCTGGAGGTCGCTGAGGCCCCACTCGTGGCGGATCGGCTCGATGATGATCGCCGGGATGGTGCGATCGAAGAAGTTGAACAGGTTGGCGAGGAACAGCAGGAACAGTATGCGCCAGGCATTCGCCGCTTGCGTGGAGGGCTGCATGGGTCGGTCTCTCTTGTTGTTATAACTTCCCTGGTCATACCGCGGCCCAGGCGCCTGACTGCAATCTAAGGCGCCGGGCACCAGCTGTCTGCGACCATTCGCGGGTGTTATGTCAGCAAATGCGACAGCCTTGCAGTTACTGCGATATAACGACGATTCTCTGGCGTCGTTTATTTGAACAAAGAATCCGCCACACGCTCTAAGGGCAAGCGTCCCCGCCTGGAGTCCCGATCAACATGGAATCGCCCGGTCTTGCAGCCCTGTTCAACCTGCCCAGGGAGGGAATGGTCGCGCTGCACTGCATGCACAACGGCTGGCTGGTCATGCTCGCCTTCATCGTCGCCACGGCAGCGGGATTCACCACCCTGGGCATCACCGAACGCATGGTGCATGCGCGGCGGCGCCGCGGCCGCCTGACCTGGGGCGTGCTGGGCGCACTGTGCATGGCCGGCGGCATCTGGTCGCTGCATTTTCTCTGCATGCTGGCGTTCCGCGCACCGATTCCGATCCACTACACGCTGCCGGCGACTCTCGCTTCGCTGATCATCGCGCTGATCACCGCGGCGCTGACGATGTTCACCCTGAACAAACCGGCATTGCCGCTGCGGCGTTACGTGGTGTCGGCGGTCTGCATCGGCCTGGGCATCTCCGCCATGCACTACAGCGGCATGCTGTCGATCGTCTCCCCGGCCAGCCAGCATTACGACCCGCGCCTCTTCGTCCTTTCGCTGATACTGGCCGTCGCCGCCAGCCTGGTGATCCTGCTGCTGGCCATGCACTTCCGCCGGCGCACCACGTCCCGCCAGCGCCTGCTCAAGCTCGGTGCCAGTGCGCTGGTGGCGCTGGCGATCCTTTCCATGCACTTCACCGGGATGCACGCGATGACGCTGGTGGTGCCGGAAGGCACGCCTCTCGAGTTGCAGCCCGCCAACGACACCCTGCAGCTCGGCCTCAGCATCGGCCTGGTCACGCTGATGATCGTCGTCATCAGCCTCGGCGCCGCCTGGACCAATCGCAAGCTGCAAAGCAAGGAGCGCGACCTGCGCCGGGTCAATGCGCTGCTGCGCAAACTCGACCACGCCCAGGCGTCGCTGAAGAAGGCGGCGCACCACGATGCACTGACCAACCTGCTCAACCGCCGCGGCTTCAATGCGCTGTTCGCCGAGAAGCTCGAAGAACACTCCGAACAACACCGCGACATGGCGGTGATGTTCCTCGACATCGACCACTTCAAGCGGATCAACGACAGCCTCGGGCACGATGCCGGCGACGAGCTGCTGCAGGTGATCGCCCAGCGCATCCGCAGCGCGGTACGTGAAGGCGACGCCATCGCCCGCTTCGGCGGCGACGAGTTCTGCATCCTCGCCAGCCTCGAGCAGCAGGACGACGCGCGCCTGCTGGCGCAACGGGTGATGCAGACCATGAAGGAGCCGATCGCCCTCGCCGGGCGCAGCATGGTGATGACCACCAGCATCGGCATCAGCCTGTTCCCGCAGGATGGCGACGCCTGCGACGAGCTGCTCAAGCACGCGGACATGGCGCTCTATCAATCCAAGGGCAGCGGGCGCAACCACTTCACCTTCTTCAGCGAACGGCTGCGCAGCAAGGCGTCGTTCGAGCTGGAACTGGAGGAGGACCTGCGCAAGGCGCTGGCGCGCGACGAGGGTCTGCAATTGTTCTACCAGCCGATCGTCGACCTGCGCAGCGGCCGCACCACCAAGCTCGAAGCCCTGGTGCGCTGGCAACATCCGCAGCACGGCATGCTTTCGCCGGACCGCTTCATCGGCATCGCCGAGGCCAACGGTTTCATCACCGAACTGGATGGCTGGGTGCTGCGCCGCGCCTGCCAGGACGTCGCCAGGTTTCAGGCGCGCGGTCATCCGCCACTGATCGTCACGGTGAACTGCTCGGCGCTGAACCTCGCCCATGAACAGCTTCCCGACGAGGTCGACCAGGCCTTGCGCCAGTCCGGGTTGCAGCCGCAGATGCTGGAACTGGAGGTGACCGAAAACGCGCTGATGAGCAACATCAACCGGGCGATCTCGCTGCTCCAGGAGATCCGCCAGCTCGGCGTGTCCCTGGCGATCGACGACTTCGGCACCGGCTATTCGTCGCTCGCCTACCTCAAGCGCCTGCCGATCAACACGGTGAAGATCGACCGCTCGTTCATCCAGGACCTGGCGGCGACCGAAGAGGACCGGCAGATCATCCAGGCGATCCTGGCGATGGCCCACGCGCTGCGCCTGCAGGTGGTCGCCGAGGGCGTCGAGACGCAGGAGCAGGTGAGCTTCCTGCGCGACCAGGGCTGCGATTTCATGCAGGGCTTCCTGTTCTGCCGGCCACTGCCGATGGCGCAACTGGAGAGTTTCCTCGCCGAACGGCCGGAGTTGCCGCTGCCGTTATCCGGGCAGATCAGCCTGGTCTGAGCGCCAGCTCGGCAGCCAGCCGAGCGAATCCACGGTTGCCCCGCCCGGCCGGTACTCCGCCGCCAGCCAGCCGCGGTAGCCGCTGCGGCGCAGCGCCTGCAACGCCGAAGCGAAATCCAGCGTGCCGCTGCCAGGCTCGTGGCGGCCGGGGCAATCGGCGAACTGCACATGGCCGATACGCTCGCCGAGCGCCTCGATCCCGGCGGCCGGGTCAAGGCCCTGGCGCGCCATGTGATAGAGATCGAACTGCGCGCGGAAATTCTCGTGCGCCACCGCCTTGAGGAGCGTTTGCAGGTGCTCCGGGGTGTTGATCAGGAAGCCGGGCATGTCCAGCGGATTGATCGCCTCGGCGAGCACACCGATGCCCAGTTCGGCGAACGCCTCGGCGGTGCGGCGCAGGTTCACCGTCAGCGTCTGCAACGCCAGCTCGCGGGGAACGCCCTCGGCCAGGCGCCCGGCCAGCACGTTCACCCAGCGCGGGCGCAGCACCCGGGCGTAATCCAGCGCCAGGCGCAGAGCCTCGTCGAACTCCGCCTGGCGCTGCGGCAGCGCGGCCAGCCCCGGGCCGCCCTGCATCAGGTCGCCTGCCGGCAGATTGAACAGCAGCAGCGGCAGGCCGACAGCATCGAGGGCATCCTTGAAATCCTGGGCCGACACCTCGTAGGGAAACTGCACCTCGACGCCGTCGAAACCCGCCGCGGCGGCGGCCTCGATGCGCTCCAGCAGCGGCAGTTCGGTGAACAGCAGGGACAGGTTCGCGGCGATTTTCATGCCTCCAACTCCCGGTAGTGCTCGATCAGGGTGGCCAGATCGCGAGCCAGGTAACCGTGGCCGCCGTGCAGGCGCATCAGTTGTGCGGCGAGGCCGCTCATGGGCGTCGCCGAGCCCTGCTCGCGGGACAGTTTCACCGCTGCATCGAGGTCCTTGAGCAGGGTGCGCACGTGCCAGCGGATCGGCTCGAAGCGCCGCTCGGCCATCTGCGGGGCGAGAATCTGCAACGGCTTGGAGTCGGCGAAACCACCAGCCAGCGCAGGCGCCAGCAGCGCGGCATCGACGCCCGAGCGCTCGGCCAGGGCCACCACTTCGGCGATCACCAGGGCGTTGCAGGCGACGATCATCTGGTTGCAGACCTTGGTCACCTGCCCGGCGCCGACGTCGCCCATATGGGTAAGGCGCTGGCCGAGGTGCGCCAGGATCGGCCGCAGCCGCTCGATGTCCGCCGCCTCGCCGCCGGCCATGATGGTCAGGCTGCCGGCCTCGGCGCCCACAGTGCCGCCGGAAACCGGCGCATCGACCCAGCGCATGCCGCTGCGCGTGGCCAGCTCGGCGGCCATCCGCCGCGTTTCGGCCGGATCGAGGCTGGAAAAATCCACCAGCAGTTGCCCGGGCCGCGCGCCCTCGACGATGCCGTCGGCGCCGAACACCACGTCGCGCACCGCCGCGGTATCGCTCAGGCAGAGCATGACGACATCGCTATCGGCGCAGAGCGCGGCGGGGTCGTCGACGACCATCGCGCCGGCAGCGGCCAGGGCTTCGGTCTTGTCCGGGCTGCGGTTCCATACCCGCAGCGGATAGCCGGCCGCCAGCAGGCGGCGACTCATGGGCTCGCCCATCAGGCCTGTGCCGGCGAAGGCGAGCTTCGGCAACGCGCTCATCGAAAGGTGCTCCCGCAAACGTCGGACGTCAGCCCCGGTCCGGGCTGGCGCCGCTCAAAGACCGTCCTGGCCGAGGTGATCGAGGTTCATCGGCTCGCCGGGCTTGAGATCGAGCAGCCGGCGGATGTCGGCGAACATCGCGTCGAAATCCTTGTGATCGACGAACACGCTGCCGAAATGCGGATGCCTGCCATGCTGCTCGGCGATCCGGCTGATCTTGGTGGCGAAATTGAAGGCGTCATCGCGGTGAAGCTCGAAGGTCTCCTCGAAGGCCTTGCCGTCCACGTCGCCCTTCATGAGCATGTGCAGCATCTGCCCTTCCTGCGCGTCCCTGCGTACCTCGTAGTGCACGTCGATGGAGAACTCCTGCCCGTCCGGCATACCCGGGAAGCTGAGGTGGTGCAGATGCAGATGGCCCGATTCGAACATGTGGTGCTCCCGTAAGGCATAAAGGATCGGACTGTCTGCCCGTGGATAGTTTCAGTGCCTGGCACCCTGCCCGAGGTCGCGTTCCTGCACCAGCACCCAGGGCGCCACCACCACCGCCCAGAGCGGCGGATCGCGGGCGACCAGGTCTTCGGCGAGGGCGTCCTCGATCTTGCCCAACGCACCGCCTCGCATCCATGCACCGACCTTTTCGCCGTCGTCCTCGGCCACGGCCTGGGCGACTTCCACCAGGTCCAGCGCGGGCGCAACCCAGAGCAGCGCGCCACGGGCGAAAAAGGGCTGCAGCTCGGCCCAGCCGATTGCTGCGGTTTCGCCAAGAAGCTTGGCGTAGAGCGTTTCGTCGGAGCCGGTCATGGACTCACCTGTGGCTGTCGCGGAGACGAATGATAATGCCCATGGCGCAGCGCGCCAAACCGTCGCGGCTGGCGCGCGATGAGCTGCGCGGCCTGCGCAACGGCGTGCCCCGCTCCCGATGTTCCGGTCAGATCTATGCAAACAGCATGCGAGACGAGGAATTTGCGGCGGAATTTTGTACACTTGTTGCGTTTAGGCGACACCCCTCCGTTCCGCTTGGCGCCTTGGCTTTCAAGCCGTCGACGCCCGCCTTACACTGTACCGGTACAGTTGTACGGGCACGACCCGGAGGGTCTACCGTTCGGTTCCACGGCCTGCCGCGCAGAGCCGACACAACCAAAACACCAGAGAGTGGAGCACCAATGAACAAGGCTACCAAGCAGCTTTCCAAACTGTTCGCCGCCATGGCCCTGGCCGGCGCTGCCAGCTATTCCGTTGCCGCCGACACCATCAAGATCGCCCTCGCCGGTCCCGTGACCGGTCCGGTCGCCCAGTACGGTGAAATGCAGTTCATCGGCGCCAAGATGGCGATCGAGCAGATCAACAAGGCCGGCGGCGTCAACGGCGAGCAACTCGAAGGCGTGGTCTACGACGACGCCTGCGACCCGAAACAAGCGGTCGCCGTGGCCAACAAGATCGTCAACGACGACGTGAAATTCGTCGTCGGCCACCTGTGCTCCAGCTCCACCCAGCCGGCTTCGGACATCTACGAAGACGAAGGCATCATGATGGTCACCCCGGCCGCCACCAGCCCGGAAATCACCGCGCGCGGCTACAAGCTGATCTTCCGCACCATCGGCCTGGACAGCCTGCAGGGCCCGACCGCCGGCGCCTTCATCGCCGACCACGTCAAGCCGAAAGTGGTTGCCGTGATCCATGACAAGCAGCAATACGGCGAAGGCATCGCCACCGCCGTCAAGCAGACCCTGGAAGCCAAGGGCGTCAAGGTCGCGATGTTCGAAGGCATCAACTCCGGCGACAAGGACTTCTCCTCGCTGATCGCCAAGCTGAAGCAGGCCAACGTCGACTTCGTCTACTACGGCGGCTACCACCCGGAACTCGGCCTGCTGCTGCGCCAGACCAGCGAAAAAGGCCTGAAGGTCAAGTTCATGGGGCCGGAAGGCGTGGGCAACAAGGAAATCTCGGCGATCGCCGGCCCGGCTTCCGAAGGCCTGCTGGTCACCCTGCCGAAATCCTTCGACCAGGATCCGAAGAACCAGGCGCTGGTCGAGGCCTTCAAGGCGAAGAACCAGGACCCGACCGGTCCGTTCGTGTTCCCGGCCTACGCCGCGGTCCAGGTGATCGCCGATGGCATCAAGAAAGCCGGCAGCACCGACACCGACAAGGTCGCCGCCGCGCTGCGCGCCAACAGCTTCGACACCCCGACCGGCAGCCTCGGCTTCGACGACAAGGGCGACCTGAAGGACTTCAGCTTCGTGGTCTACGAATGGCACCAGGACGGTACCAAGACAGAAGCCAAGTAAGCGTCACGCTTGAAACCCAAAGCCCACTGCGTTCGCGCAGTGGGCTTTGTCTATCCGCATGTTCCGGACATCCACGCGTCACGAGCGCCGCAGTACGGGATGTTCCAGGAGTCAGGTAATGCCCGAGCTCTACCACTACCTTCAGCAGCTGGTTAACGGTCTCACCGTTGGCAGCACCTATGCCCTGATCGCCATCGGCTACACCATGGTCTACGGCATCATCGGCATGATCAACTTCGCCCACGGCGAGGTGTACATGATCGGTTCCTACGTGGCGTTCATGGCCATCGCCGGCCTCGCCATGTTCGGCATCCACAGCCTGCCCATCGTGATGATCGCGGCCTTCGCCGCCAGCGTCATCGTCACCAGTGCGTATGGCTACAGCATCGAACGGGTCGCCTACCGGCCGCTGCGCGGCAGCAACCGGCTGATCCCGCTGATCTCGGCGATCGGCATGTCGATCTTCCTGCAGAACGAGGTCCTGCTGACCCAGGACTCAAAGGACAAGGCGATCCCCAACCTGATCCCCGGCAACCTGGTGCTCGGCGATAACGGCGTGACGATCTCCTACATGCAGATCCTGATCTTCGTCGTCACCACCCTGACCATGCTCGGGCTGACGCTGTTCATCTCGCGTTCGCGCCTCGGCCGCGCCTGCCGCGCCTGCGCCGAAGACATCAAGATGGCCAACCTGCTGGGCATCAACACCAACAACATCATCGCCCTGACCTTCGTCATCGGCGCCGCCCTGGCGGCGGTCGCCGCGGTGCTGCTGGGCCTGCAATACGGCGTGATCAACCCGCACCTAGGCTTCCTCGCCGGGATCAAGGCGTTCACCGCCGCGGTGCTCGGCGGTATCGGCAGCATCCCCGGCGCCATGCTCGGCGGGCTGGTGCTGGGCGTCGCCGAAGCCTTCGGCGCCGACCTGTTCGGCGACCAGTACAAGGACGTCGTCGCCTTCAGCCTGCTGGTTCTCGTTCTGTTGTTCCGGCCGACCGGCATCCTGGGCCGCCCGGAGGTTGAAAAAGTATGACCGCACACAAACTCAAGACCGCGTTCTTCAGCGCCCTGCTGGTGATCGCCGTGGCCTACCCGGTGCTCGGCCTCAAGCTGACCACCGTGGGCATCGGCCTGCAGGTGCACGGCGCCAGCGCCACCACCCTGTGGATCATCGCCGGCTGCGCCGTGGCGATGTTCGTCTGGCAGCTGTTCCGCCATCACCTGGCCGCCGGCTGGGCCGCCAGCCCGAACCTGCCGAGCGTACCGGCCGGTGCCGGCAACTTCCTCACCCTGCCGTCGACGCAGCGCTGGATCATCCTGGCGCTGGTCATGCTCGCGCTGGTCTGGCCGTTCTTCGGCTCGCGCGGCGCGGTGGACATCGCCACGCTGATCCTGATCTACGTGATGCTCGGCCTCGGCCTGAACATCGTCGTCGGCCTCGCCGGCCTCCTCGACCTCGGCTACGTGGGCTTCTACGCCGTCGGCGCGTACAGCTACGCGCTGCTGTCGAGCTACTACGGCTTCGGCTTCTGGACCTGCCTGCCGATCGCCGGGGCGATGGCCGCGCTGTTCGGCTTCCTGCTCGGCTTCCCGGTGCTGCGCCTGCGCGGCGACTACCTGGCGATCGTGACCCTGGGCTTCGGCGAGATCATCCGCATCCTGCTGCGCAACCTGACCAGCATCACCGGCGGCCCCAACGGCATCAGCAACATCGAGAAGCCGACGCTGTTCGGCCTCTCCTTCGAGCGCAAGGCCGCCGAGGGCATGCAGACCTTCCACGAGTACTTCGGCCTGGCCTACAACTCGATCAACAAGGTGATCTTCCTCTACCTGATCGCCCTGCTGCTGGTGCTGCTGACCCTGTTCGTGATCAACCGCCTGCTGCGCATGCCGATCGGCCGCGCCTGGGAGGCGCTGCGCGAGGACGAGATCGCCTGCCGCGCGCTGGGCCTGAACCCCACCGCGATCAAGCTCTCGGCGTTCACCCTCGGTGCCTGCTTCGCCGGTTTCGCCGGCAGCTTCTTCGCCGCCCGCCAGGGTCTGGTGACGCCGGAATCCTTCACCTTCATCGAGTCGGCGATCATCCTCGCCATCGTCGTGCTCGGCGGCATGGGTTCGCAGCTGGGGGTGATCCTCGCCGCCATCGTGATGATCCTGCTGCCCGAGCTGATGCGTGAGTTCAGCGAGTACCGCATGCTGATGTTCGGCGCCCTGATGGTGCTGATGATGATCTGGCGTCCGCAGGGCCTGCTGCCCATGCAGCGTCCCCACCTGGAGTTGAAACGATGAGCCAGCCGATTCTTGAAGTGAGCGGGCTGTCCATGCGTTTCGGCGGCCTGCTGGCCGTCAACGGGGTGAACCTGCGCGTCGAGGAAAAACAGGTGGTCTCGATGATCGGCCCGAACGGCGCCGGCAAGACCACCGTGTTCAACTGCCTGACCGGTTTCTACAAGCCGACTTCCGGCAGCATCCGCCTCGCCGGCGAGCAGATCGAAGGCCTGCCGGGCCATCACATCGCGCGCAAGGGCGTGGTGCGGACGTTCCAGAACGTGCGCCTGTTCAAGGACATGACCGCGGTGGAAAACCTGCTGGTGGCGCAGCATCGCCACCTCAACACCAACTTCCTCGCCGGCCTGCTGAAGACGCCGGGCTACCGCCGCAGCGAGCGCGAAGCGATGGATTTCGCCGCGCACTGGCTGGAACGGGTCAACCTGACCGACGTCGCCAACCGCCCGGCGGGCACCCTCGCCTACGGCCAGCAGCGCCGCCTGGAAATCGCCCGCTGCATGATGACGCGCCCGCGCATCCTGATGCTCGACGAACCGGCCGCCGGCCTCAACCCGCGGGAAACCGAAGACCTCAAGCAACTGATCGGCGTGCTGCGCGACGAGCACAACGTCACCGTGCTGCTGATCGAGCACGACATGCACCTGGTGATGAGCATTTCCGACCACATCTTCGTGATCAACCAGGGCACGCCCCTGGCCGACGGCACGCCGGCGCAGGTCCGCGACAACCCGGACGTGATCAAAGCCTATCTGGGGGAGGCGTAATCCAATGCTGTATTTCGATAACGTGTCCACCTTCTACGGCAAGATCCAGGCGCTGCACGGCGTCAGCGTGGAAGTCCGCAAGGGCGAGATCGTCACCCTGATCGGGGCCAACGGCGCCGGCAAATCTACCCTGCTGATGACCCTCTGCGGCTCGCCGCAGGCCACCAGCGGCAGCATTCGCTACGAAGGCGAGGAACTGGTCGGCCTGGAAACCCCGCAGATCATGCGCAAGAGCATCGCCGTGGTGCCGGAAGGCCGCCGCGTGTTCGCCCGCCTGACCGTCGAGGAAAACCTCGCCATGGGCGGTTTCTTTGGCAGCAAGGCGGACAACCAGCAGCAGCTGGACAAGGTGCTGCACCTGTTCCCGCGGCTCAAGGAACGCCTGGCGCAGCGCGCCGGCACCATGTCCGGCGGCGAGCAACAGATGCTCGCCATCGGCCGTGCGCTGATGAGCAAGCCCAAGCTGTTGCTGCTCGACGAACCGTCGCTGGGCCTGGCGCCGATCATCATCCAGCAGATCTTCGACATCATCGAACAGCTGCGCGAGGACGGCGTGACCGTGTTCCTCGTCGAGCAGAACGCCAACCAGGCGCTCAAGCTCGCCGACCGCGGCTACGTGCTGGAGAACGGCCGGATCGTCATGCAGGGCAGCGGGCAGGACCTGCTGCACGACCCGAAGGTGCGCGACGCCTACCTCGGCGGCTGAGCCTGCCAGAACGAAAAAGCCGCCCTTCGGGGCGGTTTTTTATGCGCGCTGGCAGGCGGCTCGCGTTTTCTACGCGTCGTTGCTGGCGCCCTGCTGCTCGTTGTCGGCGTCGCTGTCGTCGCCACCGAATGCCGCCATACACACCAGCCGGTGTTCGCCGTCGGCGTCGGCGATGCGCCAGCTGTCGCTCGGCGCATCGAAGGTGGCGGCCCGTACCTGCACGGAAGAGAAGCGCCAGACGCGGCGGGTGCGGCCGTCCATGCACTCGATGCTCAGCAGGCCGTCGGCGTCGGCGAAGACGCCCTGCGCGACCTGCGCCAGCGCCGCCTCGTCCAGCGCGAACTGCCAGGCGTGCAGGTCGTCGATCAGCAGCATGTCGGCGGTTTCCAGGGCGGTCAGCAGCGTCGGTGTTTCCGTAGTCATGAGGGTCATCGTCGGCAAAGGGAGCGCGCATGATAGCGCCTGCGCAGTGCCCACTGCCGCGCGGGCGCTCACCGCCGTGACCGGCTTGCGCCTACACTGGGTGTCCATTCCCCGACAGGAGCAGCTCCATGAAGATCATCCTCATCGGCGCCAGCGGTACCCTCGGCAAGGCGATCGATGCCGAACTCGCCCCGCGCCACGAGATCGTCCGGGTCGGCCGCAGCAACGGCGACCATCAGGTCGACATCACCGATACGGCCTCGATCCGCCGGTTGTTCGAGCAGGTCGGCCGCTTCGATGCGCTGGTCAGCGCGGTGGGCAAGGTGCACTTCGGCGCGCTGGCCGAGATGGGCGGGGAACAGTTCGCCGTCGGCCTGCGCGACAAGCTGATGGGCCAGGTCAACCTGCTGCTGATCGGCCGCGAGTTCGCCAACGACGGCGCGTCCTTCACCTTCACCTCGGGCATCATCAGCGACGAGCCGATCCGTTTCGGCAGCTCGGCGAGCCTGGTCAACGCCGCGATCGACGGTTTCGTCCGCGGCGCGGCGATCGAGCTGCCCCGCGGCCTGCGCGTCAACGCGGTAAGCCCGACGGTGGTCGAGGAGTCGATGGAGGTGTACGCCAGCTATTTTCGCGGCTTCAAGCCGATCCCCGCAGCGGAAGCGGCGCTGGCCTACGCCAGGAGCGTCGAGGGCGCGCAGACCGGGCAGGTCTACAAGCCGCGCTGACGAACATCGGAGTCGAGGGATTGTCACACCCAGACATGAGAATCCCCGATGGAACGGAGCGGCCCCTTGCGGGCCGTTTTCGCTGCTGGCGTGTTGCGGGCGACTGGTCGATCATGTTCCTTGCGCGAGAGGCGCCGCAGCATAGAGTCAGCCAATGACACTCATCGCCTCAATCAATTAAAACTTTCCCGCCAACCTCGTTAGGATGGCGACATCAAATTTTCCAAACCCCCTGAAGGAGCTCCACTGATGTCTCTGATCAACACTCAAGTCCAGCCTTTCAAAGTCAACGCATTCCACAACGGCAAGTTCATCGAAGTCACCGAGGAATCCCTCAAAGGCAAGTGGTCGGTACTGATCTTCATGCCGGCTGCCTTCACCTTCAACTGCCCGACCGAGATCGAAGACGCCGCCAACAACTACGCCGAGTTCCAGAAGGCCGGTACCGAGGTGTACATCGTCACCACCGATACCCACTTCTCGCACAAGGTATGGCACGAAACCTCGCCGGCCGTTGGCAAGGCGCAGTTCCCGCTGATCGGTGACCCGACCCACCAACTGACCAACGCCTTCGGCGTGCACATTCCGGAAGAAGGCCTGGCCCTGCGCGGCACCTTCCTGATCAACCCGGAAGGCGTGATCAAGACCGTGGAAATCCACTCCAACGAGATCGCTCGTGACGTGTCGGAAACCCTGCGCAAACTGAAAGCCGCCCAGTACACCGCCGCTCACCCGGGCGAAGTCTGCCCGGCCAAGTGGAAAGAAGGCGAGAAGACCCTGGCTCCGTCGCTGGACCTGGTCGGCAAGATCTAAAAATGGTTGTAGAGCTGCTGCGCTAGGCATTGCAGCGTTGAAATCAGGCTCGGGCTGCTCATTTACAGTTCGTAAAGTCGCCCGCGACTCCGACCGGCCCTCGCCTGATTTCGCCTCGCACTGCCGTCGCTCGCGACGCTCTTCAGTCCATTTTTCGCCGGCTAAGCTCATGAAGTTTAGAAGGTGCCCGACGCCCGGGTGCGATCCGCCCGGGCGTTCTTTTCTCAAAATTCAGCAAAAGGGAAACCGCCGCCATGTTGGACGACAATCTTAAAACCCAGTTGAAGGCCTACCTCGAAAAGGTCACCCAGCCGTTCGAGATCGTCGCGTCCCTCGATGACAGCGCGAAATCTCAGGAAACCCTCGGCCTGCTGCAGGACATCGTCAGCCTGACCGACAAGATCACCCTCAAGACCGATGGCGCGGACGCCCGCAAGCCGTCGTTCTCGCTCAACCGTCCCAACGGCAACATCAGCCTGCGTTTCGCCGGCCTGCCGATGGGCCACGAATTCACCTCGCTGGTACTCGCCCTGTTGCAGGTCGGCGGACACCCGTCGAAAGCCACGGCCGAAACCCTCGAGCAGATCAAGGGCCTGGAAGGCGAATTCAACTTCGAGACCTACTTCTCGCTGTCCTGCCAGAACTGCCCGGACGTGGTCCAGGCGCTGAACCTGATGGCCGTGCTCAACCCGAACATCCGCCATGTCGCCATCGACGGCGCGCTGTTCCAGGACGAAGTCAACGACCGCCAGATCATGTCGGTGCCAAGCATCTACCTGAACGGCGAGCTGTTCGGCCAGGGCCGCATGGACGTCGAGCAGATCCTCGCCAAGATCGACACCGGCGCCTCGGCCCGCGACGCCGAGAAGCTCAACGCCAAGGAAGCCTTCGACGTGCTGGTCATCGGCGGCGGCCCGGCCGGCGCCGCGGCGGCGATCTACGCCGCGCGCAAGGGTATCCGCACCGGTGTCGCCGCCGAGCGCTTCGGCGGTCAGGTGCTGGACACCATGGCCATCGAGAACTTCATCTCCGTGCAGGAGACCGAAGGGCCGAAGCTGGCACGCGCGCTGGAAGAGCACGTGCGCCAGTACGAGGTCGACATCATGAACCTGCAGCGCGCCAGCCAGCTGATTCCGGCCAGCGGCGAAGGCGCCCTGCACGAAGTGAAGTTCGAGAGCGGTGCCAGCCTCAAGGCGAAGACCGTGATCCTCTCCACCGGCGCCCGCTGGAGGGAAATGAACGTGCCCGGCGAGCAGGAGTACCGTAACAAGGGCGTGGCCTACTGCCCGCACTGCGACGGTCCGCTGTTCAAGGGCAAGCGCGTGGCGGTGATCGGCGGCGGCAACTCCGGCGTCGAAGCGGCCATCGACCTGGCCGGCATCGTTTCCCAGGTCACGCTGCTGGAGTTCGACAGCAAGCTGCGCGCCGATGCGGTACTGCAGAAGAAGCTCTACAGCCTGCCCAACGTCAGCGTGATCACCAGCGCGCTGACCAGCGAAGTGAAGGGCGACGGGCAGAAAGTCACCGGCCTGGTCTACAAGGATCGCAACTCCGACGAGTTCGTTTCTTTGGAACTGGAAGGCATCTTCGTGCAGATCGGCCTGCTGCCGAACTCCGACTGGTTGAAAGGCTCGGTGGAGCTGTCGCCCCGCGGCGAGATCATCGTCGATGCGCGCGGCGAAACCTCGCTGCCGGGCATCTTCGCCGCCGGCGACGTGACCACGGTGCCGTACAAGCAGATCGTCATCGCCGTCGGCGAAGGCGCGAAGGCCTCGCTGAGCGCTTTCGACCACCTGATCCGCAACAGCTGATCGATCAGGCAAACAAAAAAGCCGGGTATCGCGAGATGCCCGGCTTTTTTCATGCCTGCGAAAGGTGCGTCACAGGCGCCGCGTCCACCCGCGCTAGCCGCGCTTGCCCGCCGCATTCAGCGCGGCGAGCACGCGCGCGTCGTAGCCGTACATGTCCGGGCGGAACTGCAGCTGACCGTCGTCGCCGACCTGGGCGGTCCAGTAGGCCATCAGGATCGGCACCGGCTTGGGCAGGTCGGCGCGCAGCGTGCGGCCGGTATCCCACAGCCGGGCGATGCGTTCGCGCTCCCTCGGCGTGACCTCGGCGAGCAACTGGTCGATCAGCTCGGAGACCCGCTCGACGCGCACGCAGCCCGAGCTGAAGGTCCGCGGCAGGTTATCGAACAGGCGCTGGCTCGGCGTGTCGTGCAGGTACACCGAGAACGGGTTGGGGAAGCGGATCGCCACGCGGCCGAGGGCATTGTGCGGCCCGGGCTCCTGGCGGATCAGGATGCGCCCCGGATGGCTCCAGTCGACGCCCCGCGGATCGACCGCGTTGCCGTCGTAATCGATCACCTGCATGTTGTTGCTGGCCAGGTAGCCGGCGGCGTCGCGCTGCAGTTCGGGCAGCTTGTCTTCGCGCAGGATGGTCGGCGGCACGGTCCAAGTCGGGTTCAGCGTCAGGTGGGTGATCTGCGAGCGCAGCAGCGGCGTCGGCCGGGACGGGCGCCCGACCTGGGTGCGCGCGCGCCAGACCCGCTTGTCGTCGCGGTAGAACGCTACTTCGCTGCCGGCCACGTCCACCAGTACGCCGGTCGGGCTGAGCTGGTGGGCGAGCCAGCGCAGCCGCTCGAGGTTCACGCGGATCTGATCCATGCGCTCGCTGGCCGAGCGGTTCAGTTCGGTGAGGGTGGACGGGCCGATCACGCCGTCCTGCTTGAGCAGATGGCGGCCCTGGAAGGCTTCCACGGCCGCGACCAGCTCCGGCGAGTAGACCGCGCCCTGCCCGGCTTCGGCGGGCGGCACTCCCTGGGCGAGGTCGCCGCGCAGCAGCAGGCGCTGTTCCAGCAGCGGCACGCGCGCATCCACCGCGCCGGGCTTCAGCAGCGGCCCGGTGGGCACCGCGAGCCAGGCAGGCAGCGGCTGCCGGCGCAATTCGGCGTAACGCAGGCGCAGCCTCTGGTAGGCCTCGGTGGCCGGCCGCGCCCCGGCGAACGCCACGGCGGGATCGGACAGGTGCTCCTCCGCCAGGTGCAGCAGCGGCCCGCGGTCGAGGGTCGGCTGGCTGCCCTCGGGTTGCCACATCGGCTCGACCTTGGCCTGCTCCAGACGGCCGAACGCCAGGTGCCGCAGCGCCTGCAGGTAGGCGCTGGAGGCGAGCACCTCGGTGCAGGCGGACAGCTGTGGCGAAGGCTGCTCGAACTGCGCCAGCTGGCGCAGCGGATGCACCTGGTACGCCTGAGGGTCGAGGCCGTCGTCGGCGAGGTCATCCAGCTGGGTGAACAGCCGCTGCAGACGCTCGTCCGTCCAGGCCGGCTGGAACCCGCGTTGCAGGTAGAAGGCCTGCAGCCACTCGCGATCGACTTCGTTCAGCGGCGGTGCGGGCTGCACGCAGCCGAAGCGGGTGTCCGCCAATTGCTGCTGGATCGGGTTGACGAGGACGTCCTGCGCCGATGCCAGCGGGGCGGCCAGCGCCAGCCCAACCAGACCAAGTGTACGTTTATTGAGCAACTTTTCGACTCCGAACGGCGGATCGCCTGCTAGAATCCGCGCACTTCGCGGTACGCCGCAGGCATGAGAATTGCGAGGCACAACGACCTCACGAGACGGAACCGGCCGGTGAACGCCGGGAAGCCGCACTACAGAGACCTACCTGCATGATGACAATTTTTCGACGGCTCGGTTTGGCAGCCGTCTGCATGGGGATGCTGGCGAACCCGCTTTCGGCCGCGCCGCGACTGCCGGATCGCCAGGTGGATACCCTCGCCGCCCAGGCGCCACAGCTCAATCGCAAGATCCTCCAGCACGCCGTTTCGGCGATGCGTTGCGCCATCAACAACGGCGCGCTGCCGGCGCAGCGGTTGGCGATCATCGACTTCTCGCGGCCGTCCACCGAACGGCGCCTGTGGATCTTCGACCTGCGGAGCAACCGGCTGGTGCTCAGCGACCTGGTCGCCCACGGGCAGAAATCCGGGGAAAACCTGGCGACGCGCTTTTCCAACGTCGAGGGCAGCAATCAGTCGAGCCTGGGGCTGTTCCGCACCCAGGAAAGCTACATCGGCAAACATGGCTACTCGCTGCGCATGGACGGCCTGGAGCCGGGGATCAACGACCGCGCCCGCGAGCGCGCCATCGTCATCCATCCGGCCGATTACGTGAGTCCCGCGCTGATCCGGAGCCAGGGCCGCATCGGCCGTAGCCTCGGCTGCCCCGCCGTGCGCCCGGAAGTGGCGCAACAAGTGGTGGACAGCCTCAAGGGAGGGCAGTTCATGTTCTCCTACTACCCGGACCAGCGCTGGCTGCAGTCGTCGGTCTACCTCAACTGCCAGCCCAAGCTGGTCGCCAGCCTGGCGGCGGCCCGCGGCGGCTGAGCCACGCGCGTCCCGACCAGGCGCCGAGCCATCGGCGCCTTCCCGGCAACCGTTAGCGGATGCGCGCCGCGTGATTGGCGCGCACGGCCCGCACCAGGCACTTGCCCAGCTCCGGCGCGGAGAACTTGGTGAGCACGTCGTTGGCTCCCGCTTCCGTGGCTCGGGCGGCACTCATCGTGGCATCCAGAGAGGTGTGCAGCAGCACGTAGATATCGCGGAAGTCGGCGTGCCGGCGCAGGCTCTGGGTGAAGCTGTAGCCGTCCATCTCGGGCATCTCGATGTCCGAGACGACGATGTTGATGGCGTCCTCGCTGCCGTGCAGCGCTTCGAGAATCGACATCCCCTCGCGCGCGCTGTGGGCGGTGTGGCAGACCACGCCCAGGTGCTGCAGCGAAATCAGCGACTGGTGCAGCGCGACCTGGCTGTCGTCCACCACCAGCACCCGCGCCTCCGACAGCAGTTGCGCATCCTCGCTATCCAGTTCGTCCACGCCCAGCTCGATGGGCGCCGGCGCGATGCCGTGGATGACCTTTTCGATGTCCAGGATCTGGATCAGCTCGCCGTCCACCTCGGCGGTGCCGGTGATGAACGACTTGCGCCCGGAGCCATAGGGCGGCGGGCGGATGTCGCTGGTACGGCAGTGGACGATCCGGGTCACGCCCTGCACGTGCAGGCCCTGGGTGGAACGGCTGACCTGGGTGACGATCAGGCAGCCGGCGGCGGGATCGCTCAGCGGCTGCTCGCCGATCGCCCGGCTGAGGTTGATCACCGACAGGGCGACGCCGCGCAGGGTGGCGATGCCTTCAACGTGCGGGTGGGAATCCGGCAGATGGGTCAGCCGTGGGCAGGGGATGATCTCGCTGACCTTGAGCAGGTTGATTGCCATCAGCTTGCCGCTGCGCAAGGTGAACAGGAGCAGGGAGAGCGCATCGCTCTTGGCGAAGGATGAGGACATGGAACTCCCGTGGGGCTGTTGAAGTGATCGGGCCGCTGCGCGACGCACGAAAACACGGACACCAGGGGTTATCGGCGGGCGATTCGCAGACTTCAGCGCAGAGACGCGATCTTATCCCTCGCGGCGGGGTTCGCCATGATGGCGGACAGTTCGGGCGCTGCAACGGCGCCCACCGGCACGCCAGGCGGGCGGCGCCGGGGCGGCAAGGCCGATCAGGTGATCGGCGCGGGGTTGAACAGCACCAGATCGTTGTGCAGCACGTGGCGCTCGGCCCAGGTCTGCTGGCGGCCGCTGGCGACGTCCAGGTAGTAGCGGAACAGCTCCCAGCCCATCTCCTCGAGGGTCGCCCGGCCACTGGCGATGCGCCCGGCGTCGATGTCGATCAGGTCCGGCCAGCGCTCGGCCAGCTCGGTGCGGGTGGACACCTTGACCACCGGTGCCATGGCCAGGCCGTAGGGCGTGCCGCGGCCGGTGGTGAACACGTGGAGGTTCATCCCGGCGGCGAGCTGCAGGGTGCCGCAGACGAAGTCGCTGGCCGGCGTGGCGCAGAAGATCAGGCCTTTGCGGCTGACCCGCTCGCCCGGGCCGAGCACGCCGTTGATCGCGCTGCTGCCGGATTTGACGATCGAGCCGAGGGATTTCTCGACGATGTTCGACAGCCCGCCCTTCTTGTTGCCGGGCGTGGTGTTGGCGCTGCGGTCGGCCTCGCCGCTCTGCAGGTAACGGTCGTACCAGTCCATCTCGCGCACCAGCGCGTTGGCCACCTCGGTGTTTTCCGCGCGCGAGGTGAGCATGTAGATGGCGTCGCGCACTTCGGTGACCTCGGAGAACATCACCGTGGCGCCGGCGCGGATCAGCAGGTCCGAGGCGTATCCCAGCACCGGATTGGCGGTGATGCCGGAGAAGGCATCGCTGCCACCGCACTGCATGCCGAGGATCAGCTCGGAGGCCGGCACGGTCTCGCGGCGGCGCTGGTCGAGTTTCTGCAGGCGCGCCTCGGCCAGTTCCATGATCTGCTCGATCATCTCGACGAAGCCGTTGCGCGAATCCTGCAGGCGGTACAGCCACTGCTCGGAGAGGTCGACGGACGGATCGTCCTCGTGCATCACTTGGGAGGCCTGGAGTTTCTCGCAGCCGAGGCCGATCACTAGCGCCTCGCCGCCCAGGTTCGGGTTGCGTGCCAGGTTGCGCACGGTACGGATCGGGATGTAGGCGTCGCGCGCGGTGATCGCCACGCCGCAGCCGTAGCTGTGGGTCAGCGCCACCACGTCGTCGACGTTCGGGTACTTGGGCAGCAGTTCCTTGCGGATGCGCGACACCGCGTGGTCGAGCACGCCGGTGACGCACTGCACGGTGGTGGTGATGCCGAGGATGTTGCGCGTGCCCACGGTGCCGTCGGCATTGCGGTAACCCTCGAAGGTGAAGCCTTCCAGCGGCGGCAGCGAGGACGGCACCGCGTCGGACATGGGCAGGCTGTCCAGCGGCGGCGCCGACGGCATGTCGAGCTGGGTTTCCTTCACCCAGCTGCCCTGGCGCAGGGGCTCGCGGGCGTAGCCGATGACCTGCCCGTAACGCAGCACCGGGCCGCCCGCGGGGATGTCGCGCAGCGCCACCTTGTGGCTCTGCGGAACGCCTTCGATCACCGTCAGCCCATCGGGAAAACGGCTGCCGGCAGCGACGCCCTGGTCGTTCACCACCACCACGACGTTGTCGTCATCGTGCAGGCGCACGTAACGCGGGGAATCGGAATGTTCGATCAACTGCATGGGTTGGCCCTTGTTGTCGTTGTCAGGGGTGAAGCCTCCCGGCGAACCGGGAGTGGTATCGGTCAGCTACGCGCGTCGGCCAGTTTGCCATCCACCACCTGGGTGCCGGCGTCGCCGTCGTCGTCATGCAGCACCACGCGCCGGATCTTGCCGACGATGACCAGGTAGCTGAACACCGCCAGCACCGCGTTGGCACCGACGAACACCAGCGCCCACTTGAACGAACCGGTGGCGGCGATGATGTAGCCGATGACGATCGGCGTGGTGATCGAGGCGATGTTGCCGAAGGTGTTGAACAGGCCGCCGGAGAGGCCGGCGATCTGCTTGGGCGAGGTGTCCGCCACCACCGCCCAGCCGAGCGCGCCGATGCCCTTGCCGAAGAACGCCAGGGTCATGAAGCCGACCACCATCCAGTCCGCCTGGACGTAGTTGCAGAACACCATGGTGGTCGACAGGGTCAGGCCGCAGACGATCGGCAGCTTGCGGGCGAAGGTCAGCGAATGGCCCTTGCGCAGCAGGTAGTCGGAGATCACCCCGCCCAGCACGCCGCCGATGAAGCCGCAGATCGCCGGCAGCGAGGCGATGAAGCCGGCCTTGAGGATGGTCATGCCGCGTTCCTGCACCAGGTACACCGGAAACCAGGTGAGGAAGAAGTAGGTGATGGCGTTGATGCAGTACTGGCTCAGGTAGACACCCAGCAGCATGCGGTTGGTCAGCAGCTGGCGCACGTAGTCCCAGCGCGGGCCGTCGCTCTTGCGGGTCTGGTCCATGTCCACCAGGCCGCCGTTCTGCTCGATGAAGTCGATTTCCGCCTGGTTGATGCGCGGGTGTTCCTTGGGGTTGTAGATCGTCTTCATCCAGATGATGGAGAAGAGGATGCCGAGTACGCCCATGACCACGAACACGTGTTCCCAGCCCATGGAATGCACGATCCAGCCCATGATCGGCGCGAACAGCGCAGTGGCGAAATACTGCGCCGAGTTGAAGATCGCCGAGGCCGTGCCGCGCTCCGCGGTAGGGAACCAGGCCGCGACGATGCGCGCATTGCCGGGAAACGAGGGCGCCTCGGCGAAGCCGACCATGAAGCGCAGGACGAACAGCGTGGTGACCGCCCAGGCCACCGGCAGGCCGCCGACGAAGCCCTGCAACAGGGTGAACAGCGACCAGATGAAGATGCCGGCGGCATAGACCTTCTTCGAGCCGAAGCGGTCGAGCAGCCAGCCGCCCGGAATCTGCCCGAGCACGTAGGCCCAGCCGAAGGCGGAGAAGATGTAGCCGAGGGTGACGGCATCGATGCCGAGGTCTTTCTGCAGGCTGGAGCCGGCGATGGAGATGGTGGCGCGGTCGGCGTAGTTGATCGTGGTGACCAGGAACAGCATCAGCAGAATCAAATAGCGGACGTGAGTCTTCTGGGTGTCTTGCACAGCGGTTACTCCCACTTTTGTTTTTGTGGCGGGGTCTACTGGTTCGTTTGCCGCCATCCGTGCGGCCGGCGAGGCGCTTTTTTTCGCGTGCCTCGCCGCAGTGTTGCTGCGAGCCGGCGTCCATCGACGCCGTTCCGCTTACTGCTGCTGTCCTCAGAACCTGTTCACGATCTCGCGAGCTAGAGCCATACAAGGCGCTACGTTAGTAACAGCCTCCGGCTGGTAAAAAACGGGCGAGGGCGCGGAGTTTACGAACTGTAAATGAGCGTCCGAGCCCGTTTTTTAACGCAGTAGGGCCGACGCGCAGCAGATCATGAACAGGTTCTCAGCCGATGTAGGTGGTCTTCACCGTCGTATAGAACTCGCGGGCATAACGCCCCTGCTCGCGAGCCCCGTAGGACGAGCCTTTGCGCCCGCCGAACGGCACGTGATAGTCGACCCCCGCGGTGGGCAGGTTGACCATCACCATCCCGGCCTGGGAGTGGCGCTTGAAGTGGTTGGCGTACTTCAGCGAGGTGGTCGCGATGCCGGCCGACAGGCCGAACTCGGTGTCGTTGGCCATCGCCAGCGCCGCCTCGTAGTCGGCCACGCGGACGATGTTGGCCACCGGGCCGAAGATTTCCTCGCGGCTGATGCGCATCTGCGCATCGCTGTCGGCGAACAGCGTCGGCGCCAGGTAATAGCCGTCCTTCGCACAGCTCACGCGCTCGCCACCGGACACCAGCCGCGCCCCCTCCTCCAGGCCCAGGGCGATGTAGCGCAGGTCCTGCTCGAGTTGCGCCTGCGACACCACCGGCCCGACGTGAACGCCCTGCTCCAATGCGTGGCCGACCTTGATCGAACGCATGCGCTCGGCCATCGCCTCGACGAAACGGTCGTGGATGCCGGCGGTGACGATCAGCCGGCTGGACGCCGTGCAGCGCTGGCCGGTGGAGTAGAAGGCGCTCTGCGTGGCCAGTTCCACGGCGACGGCAAGGTCCGCGTCGTCGAGGATCACCTGCGGGTTCTTGCCGCCCATCTCCAGCTGCACCTTGGCACCTCGGGCGACGCACTGGGTGGCGATGCTGCGACCCACGCCGACCGAGCCGGTGAAGCTGATGCCGTCCACACGCTTGTCGCCGACGATGGCCTCGCCGACCACGCGGCCCGCGCCCATCACCAGGTTGAACACGCCGGCCGGGAAGCCGGCGCGCGAGATGATATCGGCCAGCGCCCAGGCGCAGCCCGGCACCAGGTCGGCTGGCTTGAACACCACGCAGTTGCCGTAGGCCAGCGCCGGGGCGATCTTCCATGCCGGGATGGCGATGGGGAAGTTCCACGGGGTGATCAGGCCGATCACGCCCAGCGGTTCGCGGGTCACCTCGACGCTGACGCCAGGGCGTACCGAATCGAGCAGGTCGCCGCTCTGGCGCAGGCATTCGCCGGCGAAGAACTTGAAGATGTTGCCGGCGCGCACGACTTCGCCGATCGCCTCGGGCAGCGTCTTGCCCTCCTCGCGGGCCAGCAGCGCGCCCAGCTCCTCGCGGCGTGCGAGGATTTCCAGGCCGACCTTCTCCAGCGAGTCGGCACGCGCCTGGATACCGGACACCGACCAGGCCGGGAACGCGCGGTGCGCCGCCTCGATCGCCTGGGCGACCTGGGCCGCGTCGGCCTGGGCATATTCGCCGATGGAATCGGACAGGTCCGACGGGTTGATGTTGTCGGTGTAGCCGACGCCGGCGACCCATTCGCCACCGATGAAATTGTCGAAACGTTGTGCCATGGGGAAACGTCCTCTTATTGAGCGCCCTGGGTGCTCATCAGCGCTTCCAGGGCCTCGTACTCGGCGGGCAGCAGGTCGGTCAGCGGAGCACGCACCGGGCCGGCGTCGTAACCGGCGATCTTCGCCCCGGCCTTGACGATGCTCACCGCGTAGCCCTTGCGGCGGTTGCGGATGTCCAGGTACGGCAGGAAGAAATCGTCGATCAGCTTGCCCACGGTCTCGTGATCGTCGGCGGCGATGGCGTGGTAGAAGTCCATCGCGGTGCGCGGCAGGAAGTTGAACACCGCCGAGGAATAGACCGGCACGCCCAGCGCCTTGTAGGCGGCGGCATAGACTTCCGCGGTCGGCAGGCCGCCGAGATAGCTGAAGCGGTCGCCCAGGCGGCGGCGGATCGAGACCATCAGCTCGATGTCGCCCAGGCCATCCTTGTAGCCGATCAGGTTCGGGCAGCGCTCGGCCAGTTGCTCGAGCAGCACGGGAGTCAGGCGGCAGACGTTGCGGTTGTAGACCACCACGCCGATGTCCACCGAGCGGCAGACCTGTTCGACGTGGGCGGCCACGCCTTCCTGGCTGGCTTCGGTGAGGTAGTGCGGCAGCAGCAGCAGGCCCTTGGCGCCCAGGCGTTCGGCCTCCTGCGCGTACTGGATGGCCAGGCGGGTCGGGCCGCCGACGCCGGCGAGGATCGGCACGCTGCTGGCGCAGGTATCGACCGCGGTCTTTATCACCGAACCGTATTCGTCCGGCGCGAGGGAGAAGAACTCGCCGGTTCCGCCAGCGGCGAACAGCGCGCTCGCGCCGTATTGGGACAGCCATTCCAGGCGGCGCACGTAGCCGGCCGGATTGAATTCGCCGGCGGCGTCGAAGTCGGTGACCGGAAAGGACAGCAGGCCGGAGGAGAGGATGGACTTGAGTTCTTGTGGATTCATTATGGGAACACCCTGCAAAGCGATGGAGGAATACGAGCGAGCTACGCTATGTCGTATGTCATCGTACAACTGTAGATTGAAAATACAAGCCCGAGAATTTGCGCCTACGACCTTCGTCTACAGGTTTGCTGGCTATCCTCGGTTTAGCCCGCAGGAATTCGCGTAAACACCCGCGTCGCTCAGCGGCCGTAAACCATGCAGTCGTATTACAACTGATAACGACAGATCCCAGCTAGGGATACCCCGTCACCGCAGGATGCCGAACGGTGGCGTCCCCGATACCCAAGGCCTCGATACCGGCACGGGAAAAGAGCCGGCCAGTCTGGCGCGGCGCCTCTACCTACGGCCTAAAAGCGTATTCGCGATCATCGATCCCAAGACGGCAACGGCTGGAAGCCTCAGCCCCGCAGTTGCTCGGCCTGCTCGTGCGCCTGGCGCAAGCGTTCGCGGCTGTTGGTGAGGTGCAGGCGCATCGCGGCGCGCGCGGCGTCCGAATCCTGCCGGGCGATGGCCTCGTAGATTTCCTCGTGCTCGCGGCTGAGGCGGGACAGGTAGTGCTGTTGGTCATCATGGGCGATGCGCGCCGAATTCACCCGCGTGCGCGGAATGATGCTGGTGCCCAGGTGGGTCATGATGTCGGTGAAATAGCGGTTGCCGGTGGCCTGAGCGATCTGCAGGTGGAACTGGAAGTCCGAGGCGACCGCATCGCTGGCATGCGCGACGCTGAGATTCAGCGCATCCAGCGCCGCGCGCATCGCCGCGAGCTGTTCCGCCGAACGGCGCTGCGCCGCCAGGCCGGCCGACTCGATCTCCAGGCTGATGCGCAATTCGAGCACCGCCAGCACGTCGCGCAGGGTGACGATGGTCGCCGGGTCGATGCGAAAGCCGCTGGGGCTCGGCGTATCCAGCACGAAGGTGCCGATGCCGTGGCGTGTCTCAACCAGGCCGGCCGCCTGCAGCCGCGACAGCGCTTCGCGGACCACGGTGCGACTGACGCCCTGCTCTTCCATGATCGCCGACTCGGTGGGCAGCTTGTCGCCACGCTTGATCACCCCGTCGCGAATCTGCTGCGACAGTTCGGTGACCAGCTCCTGGGCGAGGCTGCGGTGCTTGCGCCGGGTGCGCAGCGGCGGGGTATCTGGACTTTCCATGGAAGATTCTTAATGGCTGTTCGGCAGGATCGATCATACCCGATCGAGGTTGTACGATCACCGACCGCTCGCGCCGGCATGCGCGCGACTGCAACGGCCATGTCGCTCGTATACAATATTCAAACTTCGATAACGGACCCCTTCCCATGCCCCTGGCGATTCTCAACGCACCCAACCTTGGCCTCGCGCCGTCGGCTTCCGAGGTGATCGCCAAGCACCTGCGCGAAGCGATCATTTCCGGGCATTTCGCCGAGGACGAGCCGATCCGCCAGGATGACATCGCGCGGCTGTTCAACGTCAGCAAGATTCCCGTGCGCGAGGCGCTCAAGCGCCTGGAAGCCGAGGGTCTGGTGCAGTTCCTGCGCAACAAGGGCGCCGTGGTCACGCGGATTTCCGAACCGGAACTGGCGCAAATCTTCGAGGTGCGGGTACTCCTCGAGGTGCAGGCGATCCGCCTGGCGGTGCCGAAGATGACCCGCGCGCAGCTCGAACGGGCCACGGCGATCTGCGACGAATTCATCGTCGACGACAACGTCGGCCGCTGGGCCGAGCTGAACTGGGCGTTCCACACCTGCCTGTACGAAGCCGCGCAACGGCCGTTCCTGCTCAACCTGATCCGCTCGATCCACGACAAGGTGGAGCGCTACCTGCGCATGCAGATGACCTTCCCCGAGGGCAAGCAGCGCGCCGACCAGGAACACCGGGAGATCCTCCGCGCCTGTGCCGATCGCGACGCCGACCGCGCCGCCGAACTGATCGAACAGCACATCATCGGCGTCTGCCGGACCCTCTACGCGCAGCTGCCGAACGAAGAGATCACCGAAGTCTAGGGGTGCTTGCCGGGCTTCCCGCAGCGTCTTTGCATCGTGCCGATTTCGTCATCGGCGCGGCGGAAATCCATCAAGCCCCGCGCCCGCCTCCAGCGCCACTCTAGGCGCCTTCACAGGCTTCAGGTGGCAGCATGAAACGCATCCGCGTCCTCGATTCCCACACCGGCGGCGAACCCACCCGGCTGGTGCTGGACGGTTTCCCCGACCTCGGCACCGGCAGCATGGCCGAGCGCCGGCAGATTCTCGCCGAACGGCATGACGACTGGCGCGCCGCCAGCGTGCTGGAGCCGCGCGGCAGCGACGTGCTGGTCGGCGCGCTGTACTGCAAGCCGGTCGATCCCGAGGCCTGCGCTGGGGTGATCTTCTTCAACAACAGCGGCTACCTGGGCATGTGCGGCCACGGCACCATCGGCCTGATCGTGTCCCTGGCGCACCTGGGCTGGATCGAACCCGGCGTGCACAAGATCGAGACGCCGGTCGGCACCGTCGAGGCGACGCTGCACGACGACCGCTCGGTGAGCGTGCGCAACGTGCCGTCCTACCGCTACCGCCAGGCCGTCGGCCTGGAGGTACCCGGCTACGGACGGGTGACTGGCGACATCGCCTGGGGCGGCAACTGGTTCTTCCTGATCGCCGAACACGGCCTGCGCATCGCCGGCGACAACCTCGACGCCCTCACCGCCTACACCGTCGCCGTGCAGAAGGCCCTGGAAGACCAGGGCATTCGCGGCGAAGACGGCGGCCTGATCGACCACATCGAGCTGTTCGCCGAGGACACACCCCCGAACGGCTCGCAGCCAAGCGTCGCGAGCGAAGAGGGGGCGAGGCAGGAGCAGGCGAAGAAGCGCAGTTTACAAGCAGTAAATGAGCATTCTGAGCCTGCTCCTAACGAAGCCCCATCGAGCGCAGCAGCTTGGCTGCCCGCCGACAGCCGCAACTTCGTGCTCTGCCCTGGCAAGGCCTACGACCGCTCGCCCTGCGGCACCGGCACCAGCGCCAAGCTGGCGTGCCTGGCGGCCGACGGCAAGCTGCAACCCGGCGAGACCTGGCGCCAGGCCAGCGTGATCGGCAGCCGGTTCGAGGGCAGTTTCGAATGGCAGGGCGACCGGATCGTGCCGACCATCCGCGGGCGCGCCAACATCAGCGCCGAAGCGACGCTGATCATCGAGGACGACGACCCCTTCGCCTGGGGCATCCGCCCGTGAGCGAGGGCCGCGCCGCCGACGTCATCGTCATCGGCGCCGGCATCGTCGGCGCCTACTGCGCCCATGCCCTGGCCCGACGCGGGCTCGACGTACAGGTGCTGGACGCCGGCCTGCCCGGCGCCACCGCCGCCGGCATGGGCCACCTGCTGGTACTCGACGACAACCCGGCCGAGCTGGCGCTGAGCGAATACTCGCTGCAGCGCTGGCGCGACCTCGCGCCCGAATTGCCCGAGGGCTGTGCCTACCGCAGCAATGGCACGCTGTGGCTGGCGGAGAACCCCGAGGAGCTGGCGGTGGCCGAAGCCAAGCACGCCGTGCTGAGCGCCCGCGGGCTGGCCTGCGAGATGCTCGGCGCGCAGGCGCTGCGCGAGACCGAGCCGGAGCTGCGCGACGACCTGCTCGGCGCGCTGAAGGTCACCGGCGACGGCATTATCTATGCCCCGAACACCGCGCGCTGGCTGCTGGAAAGCGACCCCGCGCGCATCCGCCGGCAACGCGCCGAGGTGGTCGAGATCGACGGCAACCGCGTGCGCCTGGCCGACGGCACCTGGCTCGCGGCCCAGGCCGTGCTGCTGGCCAACGGCGTGCAGGCCGGCACGCTGTGCCCGGAACTGCCGATCGTGCCGAAGAAGGGCCACCTGCTGATCACCGACCGCTATCCCGGCAAGGTCCGGCACACGCTGGTCGAGCTGGGTTACGTCACCAGCGCGCACAACGCCACCGGCCCGTCCGCCGCCTGCAACATCCAGCCGCGGCCCACCGGGCAGCTGTTCATCGGCGCTTCCCGGCAGTTCGACAGCGTCGATCCGGCGGTGGAAGGCTGGATGCTGGCGAAGATGCTCGGCCGCGCCCTGCACTACATGCCCGGCCTGGGCGACCTCAACGCGATCCGCAGCTGGACCGGCTTTCGCGCCGCCAGCCCGGACGGCCTGCCGCTGGTTGGCGAACACCCGCAACGAGCGGGCGTCTGGCTGGCGGTCGGCCACGAGGGCCTCGGCGTGACCACCGCGCCCGGCACCGCCGACCTGCTGGTCGCCCAGCTGCTCGGCGAGACCTCACCCCTGGCGCCGCAGGATTACTCGCCGCAGCGCTTCTTCGGAGACACCGCGCATGCCTGAACTCCTTCTCGACGGTCGCCCGCTGCGCGTCGCCGACGGCACCAGCGTGGCCGCCGCCCTTGCCTTGGGGGGCGACGGCTGCGCACGTACCTCGGTCAGCGGCCAGCGCCGCGCACCGCTGTGCGGCATGGGCATCTGCCAGGAATGCCGGGTGAGCATCGACGGCGTGCGCCGGCTGGCCTGCCAGACCCTCTGCCGCGACGGCATGCGGGTGGAGACCCGGCCATGAGCGACGCGGTCGACCTGCTGATCATCGGTGCCGGCCCGGCCGGCATGGCCGCTGCTCTCGCCGCTGCGCCGAGCGGCGCGCGCATCGCCCTGCTCGACGACAACCCGTTGCCCGGCGGGCAGATCTGGCGCGACGGCCCGCATGCCGAGCTGCCGCCCAAGGCCCGCGAGATGCGCGCGCGCCTGGACGCCTGCGCCAACGTGCGGCGCCATGCCGGCTGCAAGGTGATCGCCCTCGCCGGGCCGAAACGCCTGCTGCTGGAAGACGCCGAGCGCGGCTGGCTGCTCGCCTACGACAAGCTGATCCTCTGCACCGGCGCCCGCGAGCTGCTGCTGCCCTTCCCCGGCTGGACGCTGCCCGGCGTGACCGGCGCCGGCGGCCTGCAAGCGCTGATCAAGGGCGGCCTGCCGGTGGACGGCGAGCGCCTGGTGATCGCCGGCAGTGGCCCCTTGCTGCTGGCCAGCGCCGCCACCGCCAAGGCGCGCGGCGCACGCCTCGGGCGGATCGCCGAACAGGCCTCGCTGGGCGCGGTGGGACGTTTCGCCAGCGCGCTCTGGGCCTGGCCGAACAAGGCCTGGCAGGCGCTGGAACTGTTCGATGCGACCTACCGTACCGGTAGCCACGTGCTCGCCGCGCTCGGCAGCGAGCGGCTCGAAGGCGTGCGCCTGCAGGTCGGCAAGCGGGTCGAGGAAATCGCCTGCGAACGCCTCGCCTGCGGCTTCGGCCTGGTGCCCAACACGCAGATCGGTGAGGCGCTTGGCTGCGCGCTGAGCGACGGCGCGATCCGCGTCGACGCCTGGCAGGCCAGCAGCCTCGCCGATCACTACGCCGCCGGCGAATGTACCGGGTTCGGCGGCAGCGAACTGGCGCTGGCCGAAGGCGCCATCGCCGGTCACGCGGCGGTCGGCATGCTGGCCGAAGCCCGCGCGCTATGGCCGCAGCGGCAACGCTGGCAAGGCTTCGCCGACCACCTCAACCGGGCCTTCGCCCTCGACCCGGCGCTGCGCCGGTTGGCACAGCCGGACACCCTGGTCTGCCGTTGCGAGGACGTGCCGCTCTCCGCGATCGGCGGGCGCCGCGGCTGGACCGAAGCCAAGCTGAGCAGCCGCTGCGGCATGGGCGCCTGCCAGGGCCGCGTGTGCGGCAGCGCTGCGCAGTTCCTGTTCGGCTGGCAGCCCCCCGCGCCACGCCCGCCGTTCAGCCCGGCACGGATCTCCACGCTGGCGAAACTCGCGGACGCCGCCGAAAGCCAGGCTCCGGACCTCAGTTCGGCCCGGACGCCGGGCTGAGCATGTCGATGCGGCGGATGGCGAAATCCTCGCGCAGGTAGTCCATCCGCTGCGTGTGGAAGCGCTGCATGTGCGGCAGCGCCGAGTGCACCTCGAGGTGTTCGCGTGAGGCCCAGACCTCGAAGAAGATGAACAGCGTGGGGTCCTCGGCGTCGCGCAGCATGTGGTACTCGATGCACCCCGGTTCGGCACGGCTGGCTTCGACGTAGCCGCGGAACAGCGCCTCGAAGGCCGCGGATTTTTCTGCGCGGGTGTGCGCTTTCAGGATGAAACCGTAGGGCTCGCTCATGCTCGTTTGCTCCTTGGACAGGTAAGGACCACATCGTAAATCACGAGTCAAAATTGGATTGGTGAATCTCGCGCACAATTGATGTGCCCGGAAGCGGCTTTTTCCGCCCCCGCGAGGGCCGTAAGGTGAGCGCCATTCAAACCTTTACGGGACATTCGCAATGAAGAAGATTCTCCTGCTCAACGGCGGCAAGCAGTTCGCCCACTCCGACGGCCGCTACAACGCCACCCTGCACGAGGCCGCACTGGCCTACCTCGACCACGCCGGCTTCGACGTGAAGACCACCTTCATCGACGGCGGCTACGACGTCGCCGAGGAAGTCGCCAAGTTCCTCTGGGCCGATGTGGTCGTCTGGCAGATGCCGGGCTGGTGGATGGGCGCTCCCTGGACGGTGAAGAAGTACATCGACGAAGTCTTCACCGAAGGCCACGGCAGCCTCTACGCCAACGACGGCCGGACCCGCTCCGACGCCTCGCAGAAGTACGGCAGCGGCGGCCTGCTGCACGGCAAGCAGTACATGATCTCGGCCACCTGGAACGCGCCGCAGCAGGCCTTCGACGACCCCACCGACTTCTTCGAAGCCAAGGGCGTGGACGCGGTGTATTTCCCCTTCCACAAGGCCAACCAGTTCCTCGGCATGAGCGCATTGCCGACCTTCCTCGCCGTCGACGTGATGAAGGTCCCGGCGATCGAAGCGGACGTGGCGCGCTACCAGGCGCACCTGGCCAAGGTGTTCGGCATCGCCGGCTGAGGGTTGCGCGCGGGGTTAAGCGGCGATGAGATCGGTGGCGGGCCAATGCCGGCGGGATGAGGCACAACCGTAGGGTGGGTCAGGCGCTCCGCGCCGGTCCGGGCATTCGCGGGGGTTCCGCGCCGTACCCACCAGCCGGAGTATCGCCCACCACCGCCCGGT
>NZ_FNNU01000003.1:557001-700257 GCF_900106975.1 Pseudomonas kuykendallii
CCGTAGGGTGGGTCAGGCGCTCCGCGCCGGTCCGGGCATTCGCGGGGGTTCCGCGCCGTAACCCACCAGCCGGAGTATCGCCCAGCACCGCCCGGTGTCGTGGGCAATCCAGCAGCGCGATTCGGCAGCGACGCGCGTGGCGGCTAGAATGCCGCCCCCTCCTGCGAATCCGCCCGATGAACGCCGACGCCCTCGCCACCCTGAACCAGCACCTGCACGCCGCGCTCGCGGCGCTTCCCGATGAAACGCGCCGCCTGTTCCACGGCCGCGGCCGGCGCTGGCCGGGGCTGGAGCAGATCACCGTAGACTGGATGCAGGGCGTGCTGCTGGTGTGCCTGTTCCGCGAGCCGGCGGCGGAGGAACTCGACGCGCTGAAGCGGCTGTTGCGGGCGCTGGGCGAAACGCCCGCCTGGCGGAGCAGCGGCGCGCGGACCCTGTTGCTGCAGCACCGCTACCTGCCCGACAGCGCCACCGAGGCGCTGATCGGCGAGGCCATCGAGGAAGCGGTGATCAGCGAAGGCGGCCTGCGTTTCCTGCTGGATTTCGGCCGCAAGCAGAACAGCGGGCTGTTCCTCGACATGCGCTACGGTCGCCGCTGGGTGCAGGCCAACGCCGCCGGCAAGCGCGTGCTGAACCTCTTCGCCTATACCTGCGGCTTCTCGGTGGCGGCGCTGGCCGGTGGCGCCGAACAGGTGGTCAACCTGGACATGGCGCGCGCCGCGCTGAGCCGGGGACGCGACAATCACCGGCTCAACGATCAGGACCTGCAGCGCGTCAGCTTCCTCGGCCACGAGCTGTTCAAGTCCTGGGGCAAGGTGCGCAAGCTCGGCCCCTACGACCTGATCGTCATCGACCCGCCGTCCTTCCAGAAGGGCAGCTTCGCGCTGACTCAGGACTACCAGAAGATCCTCCGCCGACTGCCCGAACTGCTGAACGCCGGCGGCAGCGTGCTGGCCTGCGTGAACGATCCGGGCATCGGCGCCGACTTCCTCGTCGACGGCATGGCCCGCGAGGCCCCCGCCCTGCGCTTCGTCGAACGCCTGGAAAACCCGCCGGAGTTCGCCGACATCGAGGCCGACGGCGGCCTCAAGGCGCTGGTCTTCCGCCAGGACTGGGCCCCGGGAATCCCTGGGCGATCGAGCGTGGAGAGCCCGCGGCCGGCGAAGGCGCAGCCTCGCGCCGCACGACGGCGAATTATTCCCGTTTATAACGCTCGAAGCTGAACCAGCCGAGCCGGTCGGCAAGCCACACCACGAGTGATTCGATGCCTTCTCCCTTCCTGTCCCAGAGCCACGGTTGCCAAGGCTGGCGTGGCGAGATGTCCGAACGTATCCGCGCCTTCGACTGGTCCACCACCGAGCTGGGGCCACTGGAAGGCTGGTCGCACAGCCTGTGCAACGCCGTGCAGTTCCTTCTCGGCTCGCCGGTGCCGCTGGTGATGCTCTGGGGGCGTCCCGGCTACATGATCTACAACGACGCCTACTCGGTGTTCGCCGGCGGCCGCCATCCCTACCTCCTCGGCTCGCCGGTGGAGCTGGGCTGGCCGGAAGTCGCCGAGTTCAACCGCAACGTGATGGACACCTGCCTGGCCGGCGGCACCCTCTCCTACCGCGACAAGGAACTGGTGCTGCTGCGCCACGGCAAGCCGGAAGAGGTGTGGATGGACCTCTACTACAGCCCGGTGCCGGGCGACGACGGCGCGCCGGCGGGCGTGATGGCGATCGTGGTGGAGACCACCGAGCGGATGGTTTCCGAGCGGCGCCGCCAGGAAGCCGAGTCCGCCTACCGCGAAGCCAACGAGCGCCTGCACCTGGCGCTCAGCTCCGGCGCCGTGCGCGGCCTGTTCGTCTGGGACCTCGAGACCAACCTGCTGTCCGGCGATGCGCGTTTCGCGCGGACGTTCCTCCTGCCCGTGGAGCAGGTAGAGCAGGGCCTGCCGAACGACAGGGCGATGCAGATGATCCACCCGGACGATTTCGACCACCTCAACCGCCAGGTCGAGCAAACCATCGCCCTGCGCGTGCCCTTCAAGGCCGAGTACCGCATCCGCCAGTCCGACGGCAGTTACCAGTGGGTGCTCGCCAGCGGCCGCTGCGAGTTCGGCGAACAGGGCCAGCCGCTGCGCTTCCCCGGCGTGCTGATCGACATCCACGAACGCAAGATCGCCGAGGATGAACTGCTGCAGCTCACCCACCAGCTCGAGCAGCGCGTCGAGGCCGAGGTGCAGGCGCGTTCAGAGGTCGAGGAACGCCTGCGCCAGTCGCAGAAACTCGAGGCGATCGGCGGCCTCACCGGCGGCGTCGCCCACGACTTCAACAACATGCTCCAGGTGATCGCCGGCAACCTGCACCTGCTGGCACGCCTGGAACCGGCCAACGAGCGCGCGCAGCGCTATGTGCAGGTCGCACTCGGCGCCGTCGACCGTGGCGCCAAGCTCTCCTCGCAGCTGCTCTCCTTCGCCCGCCGCCAGCAGTTGCAGCCCACCCAGTGCGACCCGCTGCGCATCTACCAGGGCCTCGGCGAACTGTTCCAGCGCGCGCTGGGCGAAACCATCCACCTCGACGTGCAACTGCCGCGGGATTCCTGGCCCATCTACGTCGACCGCAACCAGCTGGAGAACGCCCTGCTGAACCTGGCGATCAACGCCCGCGATGCGATGCAGGGCGAGGGCACCATCCGCATCACCGGCGAGAACGTCACCCTCGACGAAGCCTTCTGCGCCGGCAAGCAGGTCGAGCCCGGCGACTACGTGTGCCTGTCGGTGTGCGACAACGGCATCGGCATGACCCAGGAGGTGCTGGAACACGCGTTCGAGCCGTTCTTCACCACCAAGCCCGAAGGCCACAGCACCGGCCTCGGCCTGAGCATGGTGTTCGGCTTCGTCAAGCAGAGCGGCGGGCATACCGAAATCATCAGCGAGCACGGCGTCGGCTCGACGGTGCAGATGTACTTCCCGCGCAGTGCGCGCAACGCGCCGGATGAAGAGCCGCAGGCGAGCGACGAATGCAGCGCGTGCGGCGGCGAAACCATCCTGGTGGTGGAAGACGACGCGGGCGTGCGCGCCACCGCGGTCGAACTGCTGCAACAGCTGGGCTACCGGGTGCTGACCGCGGCGAACGGCGAGCTCGCCCAGCAGCTCCTCGACGAGGGCACGCGGGTCGACCTGATCTTCACCGACGTGGTGATGCCGGGCCGGATCAAGAGCAGCGACCTCGCGGACTGGGCGCGGCGGCAGATGCCGCCGGTTCCGCTGCTGTTCACCTCCGGTTTCACCCGCGACGTCATCTCGCGCAACCAGCAACTGAGCGCCGACACCCACCTGCTGAGCAAACCCTACACGCCACAGGCGCTGGAAAGCATGCTTCGCTCGGTGCTGGCGGGCCGCGGCGCGGGCTGAGCGCCGCGCGCCGACAACCGGCAGAACCAAAACCCGGCGCGCAGCCTCGAACAGCAACCCCCCCAGCGGATACGCGCCATGCGGCTGCCCCTTCTCGAACCCGTCCTCACCGATGCCATCGACCCGGCCGCGCCGCCGGCGCCGCTGCGCATCGGCGTGCTCACGCACATCCAGCATCCGATCCGCCAGCCCTTCGCCGGCGGCCTGGAAGCCTTCACCTACGACATCACCCGCGGCCTCCAGCAACGCGGCCACGCGGTGACGCTGTTCGCCAGCTCGTCCAGCGCGGCGGAGCTGAACCTGGTGCCGGTGTGGAGCGACGACACCTACGTGAACGGCGCGCGGCGACACGCCAGCCTCTCGGAGGACTACCTCCAGGAACACCACGCCTACCTCGCGGTGATGCAGGGCATCGACGACCACGGCTTCGACATCGTCTTCAACAACAGCCTGCATTACGTGCCGGCGACCATGGCCTCGATGATCCGCACACCGATGCTGACGGTGCTGCATACGCCGCCGTTCTTCGAGCTGATCAACGCCTACCGCGCCCTGCGCAGCAGCCCGCGCAACGCGCGCTTCTGCACCATTTCCGCGGCCAATGCGCGGGCCTGGGCCGAGCTGCTGCCCGACTGCGCGGTGATTCCCAACGGCATCGACCTGGCGCACTGGTCGCCGCGCGGCGAGCCCGGCGAGCACGCGTTCTGGTTCGGCCGGCTGGTGCCGGACAAGGGCGCGCACCTGGCCATCGACGCGGCCCGGCTCGCCGGCGTGCCGCTGCGCCTGGCCGGGCACGCGGTCGATCCGGACTATTTCGCCGAACAGATCGCGCCGCGCCTGGGCGACGGCGTCGAGTACCTCGGCCACCTGCCGCGCGAGGCCCTGGTCGAGGAGCTGGCGCGGGCCTCGGTGGCACTGGTCACGCCGTGCTGGGAGGAACCCTTCGGCCTGGTGGTCGCCGAGGCGCTGGCCTGCGGCACGCCGGTGGCCGCCTTCGACCGTGGCGCGCTGGCCGACCTCCTCGACGAGAACACCGGAGCGCTCGCCGCGGCGGGCGACGTGGCGGGCCTCGCCGATGCTCTGCGGGTGGCGCGAGGCAAATCGCGAGCGGCCTGCCGGCGCCTCGCAGAGGCGCAGTGGAGCCACGAGCTGATGCTGACGCGCTACGAGCAGCTGCTGCGCGATGTCGTGGCGAGCCACGCGCATGGCTGAACCGCAGGTCGGCTATTACGTCCATCACCACGGCGCCGGTCACGCCACCCGTGCGCTGGCGATCGCCCGGCAGCTGGATTGCCCGGTGACGCTGATCGGCTCCAACCTGCCGCCGCTGCCGGCCTCTGTCGGGCGCCTGGATCTGCCCGGCGACACCGCCCCGGGCATGCGCGTCGAGCGCTTCGACACCCTGCACTACGCGCCGCTGGCGGTGGACGGCCTGCGCGAACGCATGGGCCTGCTCGGCGACTGGATGCGCGCGACCTGGCCGTGCCTGCTGGTGGTCGACGTCTCGGTAGAGGTCGCGCTGCTGGCGCGGCTGTTCGGCGTGCCAACCCTCTACCTGCGCCAGCATGGCCGCCGCGACGACCCCGCGCACCGCCAGGCCTACGCCACCGCGACGGCGCTGCTGGCGCCCTTTCCGCCGGCGATGGAAAGCCCCGACACGCCCGCCGAGGTGCTCGTCAAGACCCGTTACGCGGGCTGGGTGTCGCGCTACGCCGGCAGCGCGGCCGTCGAACCGCTAGCGGGCCGCGTGCTGGTGATCAACGGGCGCGGCGGCAGCGCCTTCAGCCACGCCGGGCTGGCCGAGCTGGCCCGCGCCTGCCCGCAACGCTCGCTGTACGTCGCCGGCGCCCTCCAGGGCAAACCGACGCAAGTGCCCGACAACCTCACCTACCTGGGCACGCTGGACGATCCGGCGGACGAAATGCGCCGCGCGGAGGTGGTGATCGGCAGTGCCGGCGACAGCCTGGTGGCGGAGGCCGCCTCGCTGGGCTGCCGCTACATCGCCATCGCCGAAGAGCGTCCCTTCGACGAGCAACTGCAGCAGGCGCGGCGGCTGGAACAACTGGGCGTGGCCATTGGCCTGGAGGCCTGGCCGGAGGCGAGCCGGTGGCCGTCGCTGCTGGCCCGTGCCGAGGGGCTCGACCCGCGTACCTGGCAGGCCTGGGCCGATGCGCAGGCCACGGCGCGCTGCGCGGCGATCATCGAGAACGTGATGGCGGAAACCTTCAGAAGCCCGTGCGGGCCTCGTTGAAACAGGCGGCGATCTCGGCGGCGCTGGGCTGACGCAGTACCTCTATTTCGTCGTCGCGCCAGTCGATCAGGCCACGCTCGGCGAAACCGCCGAGCCAGTCGCCCATCGGCCACTCGTTCCAGCGCGCATGGAAACGCCGGGCATTGGCGACGATGGCCGCGAAGTGGTTGAGCGGCGGGCGGTAGGTCGGGTGGTACTGGTGATAGGCCAGGGCGTCGGCGCTGCGCAGCTCGACGCCGCGTTCGCGGGCACGGTAGGCGAAGTCGGTGTCTTCGGCGCCGTAACCCAGGTAGCCGTCGTCGAAGCCACCGATGCGCTCGAACACCTCGCCACGGCAGGCGAAATTCAGCGACCAGAACAGGTGATGCGGCATCGGCTGCCCGGTTTCGCCGCGAAACACGCTCAGCGGATGGGCGACGCTGGCGGCGTGCAGGCTCTGCGCGGTCCAGCCGGGGTCGTTGGCCGACGGTGGCAGATAGCGCACCTCGCCCAGGTGCAGCGCCTGCGGGTGTGCCCGCAGCGCCTGGCGATAACCACTCAGCAGCCCCGGTGAGGGAATGCAGTCCACGTCGAGGAACACCCAGGGCTGCGCCTGGTCCCGTCCACGGATCGCGTTGCGCGCGCGCGCCAGGGGCAGCGCGCCGTTCGCCCCGTCGACCCGCAGCACGTGGATCGCGAAACGCTCGCTGTGCAGCGGACTCGGCGCCTCGTTCATCCACACCACCCACAAGGCCGCCACCGGCACGGTCGACTGCTCGAGTCCGGCGATCAGGTTGGCGAGCTGCGTCGCACGCCCGTGAACCAGCGTGATCACGTTCATCGGCGGGCGCTACAGCGCGGCGTTGGCCAGGGACCGCAGGTAATGCCCGAAGCCCTCAGGCGCGCGGCACTCCAGCCTCGAACTGGTCTTGACCCGCACCGAGCGGCTCCAGGCGATGCGCGCGCCTATCTCCTGCAGGCGGCGCACCAGGTGCACGTCCTCGTGGGCAGTCAGCGCGGGGAAGCCGCCGGCCTTCAGGTAGGCACTGCTGCTGATGCCGAAGTTGGCGCCGTGGATGTGCCGATGGTCTTCCTGGTCGAAATACGCGGCTTCGTAGCGGCTGCGCACGTCGGCCGAATGCGCGCTCCAGTCATCCACCTCGACCACGCCGCAAACCGCGTCGGCGCCGTAGGAAAGCTGCGCCGCGAGCCAGTCCTCGGGCACCAGGGTGTCGGCGTCGGTACAGGCGATCCAGCGCGCCCCGGCGGCGATCAGGCGTGCCGCGCCTTCGGCACGGGCGACGCCGACATTGCGGGCGTGGATCTCCAGCAGGCTGACCGGATACTGCTCGACGACCCAGCGGGAACCGTCGTCGCAGGCGTCCAGCACCACCATCACATGGACCGGTTCACCGGCCAGCTGCGGGTGCTCCGCCGCGCGCATGACGGCGCGCAGGCAACGGGCAAGACATTCTTCTTCGTTATGTGCAGGGATGACTACACCGATCATGGAACGCCCTCGGGTAACGCAATGGTGTCGGCACGCCCCGGCGGGGCGCCGATCAGGCTTGGATCATTCGCAGCGCGCCTTCCAGGACTCGAAGCCGCCGCAGTTGCGCGAGTAGCCCTCGTGGTCGACGCAGCTCAGCTTGCTCTGCTTGCCGGCGGCGACCTCGTTGGAAACGATGTCGCCGCTCTTGCGCCGCACGTCGACGATCACGTCGTGGTCGCAGCTGTTCTGGAAGGCGATGTCATGGCTGACGCCGGCGGCGTCGGGCTTGGAGGTGTTGTACAACTCCTTGATGCACTGATTGCCCTTGGCGTCGGTGGTGGAGCAATCCGCCGCGATGGCAGGCGCCGCGAGTACCGTGGACAGCGACAGCGCGACGGCCGCGCAGGCGCGGCGCAGGTTTACGGGGGTATCGAAGGGGGAACGCGTGGCGATCTTGCCGATCCGGTGACGAGCTCTCATGGTGTTCTCCAAAAAAACCTCAGCGCTGCAGCCGTACCGGCGCCGTTCCGCATGAGCCGGAGACGGCGGCGTTTCCGCGCTGCCAAGGTTTAGTCCGCTGCGGCCCCGCACAGGTTGCGAAAACCGGACGGATGACCGGAAACGCCCGATCCAGCCCGATAGGTCGCCTGCGGCCCGCCCGGCGAAAGCGGTCGACAAACCCCGTCCGCCTGCGTTTAGCTCGGCGTCCCGTCACCCCGAGGAGTGCCCATGAGCGAGCAACAGCCGGACGCAGTCGTCCGCCACCTAAACCCGGCCCACGGCGTCGAGCCCTGGGCACGCGAATTCGCCGAAGCCATAGAAATACCGGGCGGCGCGCGACAACTGGTGCTCAGCGGCGTCGGCCCGGCCATCATCGACGCCAGCGCAGCGCCCGGCAGCGTCGCCGCCTACGGCGACACCGCCGCCCAGACCCGCAGCGTGATCGAGCAGATCGCCGCGACCCTGCAACGCCACGGCTATGCCCTCGGCGACCTGATCAGCATGCAGGCCCTGCTGGTCGGCGACCCGGCGCTGGACGGCGCCGCGGATTTCGAGGGTTTCTCGGCGGTCTACAACCGCTACTTCGGCACCGCCGAGCAACCCCGTGTGCCGACCCGTACCCGCGCCCAGGTGATCCGCCTGGTGCCGCCGGGCTGGCTGGTGGAAATCACCGCGATCGCGGTGAAGGGCTGAGGCCCGACCCAGGCTTGCGGCGCTCTGGCGAAGTTGGGTTGAATAGTTCGCACACTGTTTCGGTGGAGTCCAAAGGCCTCTGCCAGGAGGCCTGACACAGGCCGGGATACCCGCGGATACATTGCTCTCAAGCTCGGCACGCCGGTGGACGTGACGGGCATTTATCCATCCACCAGCCAAGGAGAGACGATGAAACTAAAGGGTGCGGTATCGATGGTGGTTCTGGCAGCAGCCTTGCTGTCTGGATGTGCAGGGAGCAATTTCGTCAGGCCGGCAGCCGACGCACTGGCAACCGGCACGTCGACCAAATCGGACGTGGTACAGAAACTGGGGAAACCCGAACGAACCGGCGAAATCACCAAGAACGACAAGAAACTCGACGTGGCCACTTACGTTTATGCGCAGAACACCGGTGTCGGCGCGTATCCAGGCGTGATCGCGGCGCGCTCGCTGACCTACACCTTCCTGGACGGTGTGCTCACCAGTCAGGAGTTCATGAGCTCGTTCAAGGAGGATGTGACCGATTTCGACGGCGACAAGGTGCCGATGATCATCAAAGGCAAATCGACGCGAGCCGATGTGGTGTCGTTGTTGGGAAAACCCACTGGCGAGGCAATTTTCCCGGTGATTCCGCAGCAAAACGAAAAAGCGCTGATTTACAGCTACTCGCAAACGACGGGGACCGTGTTCAATCTGAAGTTCTATAGCAAGTCGCTGGTGGTTTCCTTCGATCCGAACGATGTCGTCAGCAACGTCGAATACACGTCTTCAGGTTCCAAGTAGGCCGCGCCTGCCGTCCGTTATCGGCGCTCCAGGCGCCGATAACGCCCTCGCAATCCCCCCGTTCCGCCCTTTATCAATCGAAAATCACCAGCCGGTCCGGCAGTTCGTTGCGCGTGTGCGTGGCGGGCACGTGGCGCTTGAGGTGTTCGCCGCAGGCCTCGATGCAGGCCAGGAAGCCGTGCAGCGTTTCGCCCCGGCGCACGGCGCGGGTGAATTCGCCGACGATCGCCGCCCAGGTGTCATCGCCGATGCGGCTGGAGATGCCGTGGTCGACGAGGATTTCCACGTAGCGCTCCTGCTCGGAGACGAAGATCAGCATCCCGGTGCCGCCCTCGGTGTGGTGCAGTTTCTGTTCGAGGAACTGCCGCCGTGCCAGGTTGGCCGCCCGCCAGTGCCGCACGCCGCGCGGCACCAGGCGGGTGGTCAGCGGCTTGAGGCGGAACAGCAGGCCGAGGCCGATGAAGGTCAGCCACTGCACCAGCAGCAGTTCGTGGGCGTTCAGCCACAACGGCTGATAGTTGACGATGCCCGGCACCAGCAGCGCGAGGAGCGCGGCCCACAGCAGCGGGATGTAGCTGTAGTCGTCCGCCCGGGCGGCGAGCACCGTGACCAGTTCGGCGTCGGTGTCGCGCTCGAGGCGCTGGATGGCGTCGGCCACCTGCTTCTGCTCGCTGTCGCTGAGTAAGCTCATCGTGTTTCCCGTATCCGTTCGGAGTTACCAGCCACCGGACGCACCGCCGCCGCCGAAGCCGCCACCGCCGCCGCCAAAACCACCGCCCCCGCCGAAGCCGCCGCCGGAGCGCCCACCCCCGCCGAGCACGCTGCCGAGGATCGCCCCGCTGAGCACCGAGCGGCCGCCACCGCGCCCGCCCCTTCCGCCGCCGCCACGCAACATCAGCATGACGATGACGAACAGGACGAAGAACGCGAAGCCCGGCAGGCGCTGCTCGGAATGGCCGGTGGAGGACGACGCCGCCGGCTGCGCCAGGGGGTCACCACCGAGGACCTGGATGATCGCGCCCGTGCCCTCGCGGATGCCGCCGGCGAAGTCGCCACGGCGAAACGCCGGGAGGATCACGCTGTTGATGATGATCGACGCCTGCGCGTCCGTCAGCCGGTCCTCGAGGCCGTAGCCGACCTCGATGCGCACCTTGCGCTCGTCACGCGCGACGATCAGCAGTGCCCCGTTGTCCTTGCCCTTCTGGCCGATGCCCCAGTGACGGCCGAGCTGGTAGCCGTAATCCTCGATCACGTTGCCCTGCAGGTTCGCCAGGGTGACCACCACGACCTGTTCGCCGCTGGCCTGTTCGTGCGCTTCGAGCATCTGCGCCAGCCGCGCGCGGGTCTGCGCGTCGAGCAGGCTGGCCTGGTCCACCACCCGCCCGCTGAGCGCGGGAAACTCCACGGCCTGCGCCAGCAGCGCGCAGGCGCCGAGCAGCAGCGCCAGCGCCGGACGCAGCCATGGCCTCATTGAAAGTTCACGCTCGGCGCCTGCTCGGCGTTCGGCGCGGTGGCCTTGAAGTTCTCGCGCACCTGCATGTCGCGGTACAGGGTCATCTGCCAGAGACGGCCGGGGAAGGTGCGGATTTCGGTGTTGTAGCGCTCCACCGCGGCGATGAAGTCGCGACGCGCCACGGCGATGCGGTTTTCGGTGCCTTCGAGCTGCGACTGCAGGGCGAGGAAGTTCTGGTTCGATTTCAGGTCCGGGTAACGCTCGGAAACCACCATCAGCCGGCTCAACGCGCCGCTGAGCTGTTGCTGCGCCTGGTCGAACTGCTGCAGTTTCTGCGGATCGTCGAGGGTGCTGGCATCGACCTGGATCGAGGTAGCCTTGGCCCGCGCCTCGATCACCCGGGTCAGGGTCTCCTGTTCCTGCTTGGCGTAGCCCTTGACCGTCTCGACCAGGTTTGGGATCAGGTCCGCGCGGCGTTGATACTGGTTTTCCACCTGTGCCCAGGCGGCTTTCACCTGTTCGTCGTACTGCGGGATGTTGTTCACCCCGCACCCCGTCAGCAGGCTGCCGAGCAGGAGGAGGAAGGTCAGCCGGAGGCTGTTGGGAAAAGTCCGCATGGGGTGTAGCTCCTTGGGCATGGAAGTCGGGGTATCCCTTAGAAGCGACGCACCCGTGCGAGTTCAGGGGCGCCGCTCAGTGCGACCACCTTACGCCAATCCGCCGACGAGGGCCGAAGCGCTGCCCGGACCGCCGGTACGGCGCGCACCTGAACGTTGTCCGCAGCGCGGCGATCGAATGCAGTGAAGCCACTCACGGCTTCATTGCGAGGTAGTCATGAACACTAACGAGCAGAATCCCGACACCGTCGAAAAGCCTGCCGAGGAAGGCGATTTCAGCCGCGATCCGGCTATCGAAAACACCCCGGACCAGCAGCGCCCACACGACCTGGAAACCGAGGTCAGTCCGGACGATCCGGACATAGCGGGCGAAGACGCCTCCGGGCAGCCCAGCTGAGCCTCATCGCCCACCGAAGCCCGGCGAGTCCGGGCTTTTTCATGCCCGGTGAAAGACGTGAACCTCAAAAAGCCGGCATCGCTGCGGGCGGTGGTGCAACGGATGTTCTGCGCATGAAGCGCGCAACGACGGGCATGTGGCGCCGGTCGGCCACCGGTCAGCTGGAGCGCCCGGCACCGATGGGCGGGCTAGCCTTTCGAGACATCCGGGCGACATCGGGCGGTTTTGCCGGTCCCATGCCTGCCCGCCGGAGGTATCGGCGAACCGTGCCGGCGCGCCTCCTCGCGCCGGCCAACACGAGAAAGGAGCAATCATGAGCGACGCACAATCCCCGACCCTGCCCGAAGGCATGAAACCCTGCAGCATGTACCGCATCCAGGACCCGGCCGACGGCAGCTACTGGGACGGCCACTTCCTCGGCGGGATCTTCTACGAGAACTACCGGCAGATGGGCCGCATCACCGGCGACACCTTCTTCTACGACGGCAAGGACGCGGACGGCCAGTTGTCCTTCCGCGACGGCATCGCCGGCAACTTCAGAGGACTGAAACTGGAGTTGCGTGGCGGTATGGTGTTTCTCGATCTGGTCGAGGTGGTCTGAGGCTCCGCATTGATGCGGGGCATGAGGCCGGGTCCGCGCGATCCGGCCCGTGCGGTCCGCTCAGTCGTCGCGGGTCAGCACTTCCAGCAGCTCGATCTCGAATTGCAGGTTGGCGTTCGGCGGGATGCGCTCACCGACCTGCCGTTCGCCATAGGCCAGGTGGGCCGGCACCCGCAGCCGGCGCTTGCCGCCGACACGCATGCCCATCAGGCCAAGGTCCCAGCCCTTGATCACCCGACCGGTGCCGATCACGCACTGGAACGGCCGGCCTTTCTCGTAGGATGAATCGAAGGTCGTGCCGTCTTCCAGTACGCCGTGATACTGGGTGGTGATCAAGGCGCCTTTGACCACCGCCTTGCCCTCGCCGACTACCAGGTCGATCACCTGCAGGTCGTCGCACATCGTTTCTCTCCTTCCCTGCCTGGTCGAATAGCCAGCGCCCCGCGAGCCGCTCTGGCACGCGCGCAAGCGCCGGGACGCCATTCGAACACAGTGCGCCAATCGCCGCTGCCTCCTTGCTCAATCCCCCGCCATCCGCGGCCTGCAGGGCTTCATCCGATGACCGGTTAGCACTCGAACGGTCGTATGAGGTTCTGAGTTCTATAGTCGCGTTAGTCACGGCCCGGTTTGGGTTGGGTTGGGGAGGGGGGAACTCCATGCTTCTGGACTTCATACGCAACGCTGCCCTCTTGCTGGCGCTGTGCTGGCTGCAATCGCGCATCTGGCAGCACTGGGGACATCGGGTGGTCTGGTCGCAGTTGGTGCTGGGGACGGTCTTCGGGCTGATCTGCGTGGCCAGCATGGCCGACCCCATCGAACTGGGCCACGGCATCATCGTCGATGCGCGACTGGCGCTGGTGAGCGTGGCCGGCCTGCTCGGCGGGCCACTGGTGGCGATCATGTCGGCCGTCATCGCCGGCTGCTACCGGCTGTGGATCGGCGGCGTCGGCGCCTATCCCGGCGTGGTCAGCATCCTCCTGGCCGCCCTGATGGGGCTGGTCTACCGACATGCCTCGGAGTCCGGCCGTATCACCCAGGGCAGCACGCAATTGCTGGTCTTCGGCCTGCTGGTGCACGCCGTCAGCCTGTTGATGCTCAGCCAGTTCCAGGGAGCGCTGGAGGTGTCCTTCAGCGAAACGGCGGTGGCGATGATGATCACCATGCCGCCCACTACCCTGCTGCTGGTCGCCCTGCTGCGCGGCCAGCAGCGTCGCAACGAGACCGAGCATGCCCTGCGCGACAGCGAGGCACGGCTGAGCGCCATCACCCACGCGATTCCGGACCTGCTCTTCGTGGTCGACGAGGACGGACGTTATCGAGAGGTGATCTCCCCGTCCCGGCACCACATCGATCCCGAGGACAGCAGCAAGATCGGCCAGTTGATCAGCGACGTGCTGCCCAAGCCGCAGGCCGAGCGGCTGATCGCCTGGATCGCCCAGGCGCTGGAGAGCGCGGCACCGCAGGCCATCGAGTACAGCCTGGAGGAAGGCGGCCGAAAGCGAAGTTTCGAGGCCCGCGCGCAGGCCATCGACAGGCCGCTGTTCGAAAAGCGCGCAGTGGTGATGGTCACCCGCGACGTCACCGCGCGCCGCGAGAGCGAGCAGCAGATCCGCCAGCTGGCCTTCTACGACGCCCTCACCGGCCTGCCGAACCGGCGCTACTTCATCGAGCGCCTGCGCGTGGACCAGGCCGCCTGTACCCGCACCGGCCAGCATGGCGCGCTGCTGTTCATCGACCTCGACAATTTCAAGACCATCAACGACCTGTACGGCCATGAGGCCGGCGACCAGGTGCTGATCACGGTCGCGCAGCGGCTCAAGCGGATCGTCCGCACCACCGACACCGTGTCGCGGCTGGGCGGCGACGAATTCGTCATCCTCCTCGAGGGCCTCGCCCACGCGCCGCAGGAAGCCGCGCGCCAGGCCGGCCATGTCGGCCAGCAGGCGCTGGAGACGCTGCGCGAACCCTACGACCTGGAGCAGGGCCAGCACTGCATCAGCGGCAGCGTCGGCATCGTCCTGTTCAACCACAAGCACAGTGGCAACGAACTGCTGCAGTGGGCGGACCTGTCGATGTACTCCGCCAAGGCCAACGGCAAGAACGCCCTGCGCTTCTTCGACCCTACCATGCAGGTGGTCATCTCCTCGCGCCTGCGCCTGGAGGAGCAGATCCGCGAGGGCATCTGCCGCGAGGAATTCCGCGTCTTCTATCAACTGCAATGGAGCGACGAGAAAGGCGTGATGGGCGTCGAGGCGCTGCTGCGCTGGCAGCATCCGCAATGGGGCCTGGTGGCGCCCGACCGCTTCCTGCAGGTCGCCGCCGCGGCCGGACTGCTTCCGGAACTCGACCGCTGGCTGCTCAAGCGGGTGTGCAGCCAGCTGGTTAGATGGCAGCACGAGCCGAGGCTCGCCGGCCTGCCGGTGTCGGTGAACATCTGCGCGATCCACCTGCACCAGACCAACTTCGTGCCCAAGGTGCTGGACATCATCCGCAGCAGCGGCGTCGACCCGCACCGGGTGAAACTGGAGCTGACCGAATCGGTGCTGATCGTCGACCTGGACCAGGCGCGCCTGCACATCGCCTCGCTGCAGCGCGAGGGCATCCGCTTCGCCCTGGACGATTTCGGCACCGGCTGCTCGTCGCTCAACTACCTCCAGCAGTTGCCGCTGGACCAGTTGAAGATCGACCAGACCTTCGTCCAGCGCCTGCCCAGCGCCGCCAGCATCGCGATCATCCAGGCGATCAGCAAGATGGCGGAAACCTTCGGCTTCGAGCTGATCGCCGAGGGCGTGGAGAGCGAATCGCAGCGCCAGTTGCTGGCGGAGAACGGTTGCTCGAATTACCAGGGCTTCCTGTTCGGCAAGGCGCTGCCCGCCGACGAACTCACCCAGATGGTCAAGGACTACGCCTGATCCGCGGGCCCGGCAGGGGGCTCGGCGAATTCGGCGCGGTCGCGGCCATTCTGCTTGGCGCGGTAGAGCAGCTGGTCGATACGGCCGATGAAATCCAGCGCCAGCTCGGCAGAGCACGGCACGACTGTCCCACCCCCCAGGCTCACGGTGACCAGCGGCGAGATCGGCGAACGCTCATGGGGAATGCGGCAGGTGCGGATCAGCAGCCGGCACCGTTCGGCGATCTGCCGCGCGGCGACCTCGTCGGTTTCCGGCAGCAGCAGGATGAACTCCTCGCCGCCGAAACGTGCGAGGAAATCCCGCGGCCGGTTCGCCGCCTGGGTCAGCGCCTGGGCCACGGCCCGCAGGCAGTCGTCGCCGCCGATGTGCCCGTAGTGGTCGTTGTACTGCTTGAAATAGTCGATATCCAGCAGGATCACCGACAGCGGCAGGCCGCTGCGCTGGGCGCTGGCCCATTCGCAGTCGAGGGTCTGGTCGAGCAGACGACGGTTCGCCAGCCCGGTGAGGCCGTCCTGGAACGACAGCACCTCCAGCTCCTTCTGCAGCTGCAGCAGCCGGTCCTCGGCCTTCTTGCGCTCGCTGATGTCGAACATGAAGCCGACCAGCGCCTCGACCTCATCGTCCTTGCGCACCACATGGACCACGTCGCGAATCCACACGTAGCCGCCATCGGCGGTGAGCGCGCGGTAGTCGGCCTCATGGTCGATGCCCGACTGCGATTGCGACACGCAGAAATTCACCACGTAGTCGCGGTCTTCCGGGTGCATCCGCGCCACCCAGTCGTCCACGCCGACCCAGCTCTCCTGCGTCCAGCCCAGCAGCGTTTCGATCTGCGGGCCGATGTAGGAGAAGGTCATGGTCTTCCAGTCGATCTTCCAGGGAATGGCCCGGGTCGACTCCAGCAGCGTCTTGTACACCGCGCTGTCGGTTTCCATCTCACGCCTGGCGTTTGGCATCGTACTCATGACTTCGCACTGCTCCACAGGAGGACGGCCGCTATGCGCCCGGAGGCGGTAGCCGAGTGCCATCATACGAAATAGAAAGGCGCTTGCCGCTCCCGCCGACGGAAAAGTTGTTGCGAACGCGCCGTGGAGCGTTCGCCAGCGGGCTTCACCTTCTCCAGCGAACCGGGACGGTTTCCCGGCCGCGAAGGCGTCAGGAAAGCCAGCCGAGCATCGAGAACCACAGGTAGTCCAGCGGCACCAGCAGCGCGAAGGTCAGCGCCGCCAGCGCCAGGCACAAGCGCAGGGCGTGGCGCAGCGGCACCTTGCCCAGGGCCATCGCTACGATGATCGGCGGTGCCTGGTACGGCAGCAGCGGCGTGGCGAAGCCGATCACCTGGATCATCAGCACGCCGAGCAGCGGGAAGCCGGAAGCGTCCACCAGCGACTGCGCCATGGGCGTGAACATCGCCGGCACACCGTTGGCGGTGACCACGAAGTTCAGCACGCTCGACAGCCCGACGATGGACAGGAAACTGCGCAGCGGCGTGGCGGGGTCCAGCGGCAGCCAGGCCAGCAGCGCGTCGCCGATCATCCGCCCCAGGCCGCTCTGCCCGACCAGCGCCGCGAGGCCGAGAATCGCCGCCACGTAGAGCGCGGTGCGGTGGTTGACCTTGCTGCCGAACTCCTCGGCGCTGACGAAGCCGATCCGCGGCAACAGGCAGAAACACGCCGCCAGCAGGCCGATCCAGGCGGGCGAAATACCGTGCAGCGAATCGCTGACCCAGAGCCCTACGGTGATCGCCAGCAGCAGCGCCAGGCGCTTCTCGTCGCGACTCAGCGGCGGCCCGGCCTCCGGCTCCACACGCCGGTCGAGGCGGTCCGCGAACAGCGCGCAGACGCAGCCGCCCAGCGCCAGCGCCTTGAGCACACCGAGCACCGGCCCATGCAGCATCAGGTAGGACAGGTAGGAGAGGTGCAGGCCGTAGCTGCTCTCGATGGCACCGACCATCACCAGGTTCGGCACGTTGGCCGGCAGGATGCTGCAGGACAGCTGGAAGGTCGCGACGCCCACCGCCAGTGCCAGGCCGAGCCGCCCGCGTCGCCCTTCGACGAGACCGGTGCGATCCGCCAGCGCCAGCACGATCGGCATCAGCAGCGCGATCCGTCCCATGCTCGACGGCATCACCAGCGCCAGCGCGTAGCACAGGCCGATCACGCCGAAGACCATCCGCACGTAGGAGCCGGACAGCCGCGAGGCGAGCGCGCGGGCGCAGCGGTCGGCGAGCCCGGTCCGCTGGATCGCCAGGCCGAGCACGAAACCGCTGAGCACCAGCCAGAAGGCGCCGGAGGCGAAACCGGAGAAGATCAGCCCTGGCGGCGCCAGCTGCAGCAGCATCGCGGCGGCGAAGAACAGCAGCGCGGTGAGGTATTCGGGCAGTTTCGCCGTGGCCCAGAGGCCGATGGTCAGCGCCACCACGGCGGCGGTGAGCAAAAGCTGGATATCCATGTGCGTTCTCTTGTTATGGGTCGGGAGCCCTCCCGGCAGCGCAGCAGTCTGCCCGGCGAAACCGCGTGTTTCCACTACCACGCGCCGGGCGCGGCGCTTATTCTCCCCGCCCATGATCGATCTGCTCGCCACCCCGGCCCCCGCCACCCTCGCCGACCTGCTCGCCAGCCTGGAGCAGATCGCACCGCTGTTCGATGCGCTGCCCGGCGTGGTGTTCTTCATCAAGGACGCCCAGGCGCGCTATGCGCTGGTCAACCAGACGCTGGCCCAGCGCTGCGGGTTCAAGGACAAGGCGGCGTTGCTCGGGCGCACCGCCGAAGAGGTCTTCCCGGCGCGATTCGGGCCGCTGTACACCGAGCAGGATCGCCGCGTGCTGGCCAGCGGCGGGCAACTGGCCGACCAGCTGGAGCTGCATCTCTACTACGGCAACCAGCCCACCTGGTGCCTGACCCACAAGCTGGCGCTGCGCGACCGCGAGGGCGCGGTGATCGGCGTCGCCGGCATCTCCCGCGACCTGCAGCTGCCGCAGTCGACCCACCCTGCCTACGGCAAGCTGGCGGCGGTGGACGCCTACATCCGCGAGCATTTCGCCCGGCCGATCAGCCTGGCCGAGCTCACCGCCATCGCCGGGCTCTCGGTGGCCCAGCTGGAACGCCACTGCAAGCGCATCTTCCAGCTCACCCCGCGGCAGATGATCCACAAGGCGCGCCTGGGCGAAGCCTCGCGGCTGCTGCAGCAGGACCTGTCGATCACCGAGATCGCGCTGCGCTGCGGCTACACCGACCACAGCGCCTTCAGCCGCCAGTTCCGCGCCCTGACCGGCTTCTCCCCCAGCCAGTACCGCGACTCGCACCGCTGATACCGGCGCTGTTCCCCGTCGCGCCAGGGTGTTCCCTCTTGGGGCACCGCCCTTCGCATTGCTCCCTTATGTAACACGCCCGAGCCGGGTGACTTAGCGCCGTTCATGTGCCCGAAATCCGCTTCGGCCGCGGCAGCATTGGCCCATGAGCACGTGGTGGGCACCGGGGGAAAAGCCGGCATATCCGTTGCATATTAAATATCGTATACGAAATCACCTAGCTGGCTTCACACCCTTCGTCTTCCATTCACAACGAGGCACCTATGAAAAACCCCGCTTTTGCCGTAGCCCTCAGCGCTGTAATGACTACCTGCGTGATCGGTAACGCCCAGGCCGACAAGCTCGACGACATCATCGAGTCCGGCAAGCTGCGTTGCGCCGTCACACTGGACTTCCCGCCCATGGGCTTCCGTGACGACAAGAACGCCCCGGCCGGCTTCGACGTCGACTACTGCAACGACCTGGCGAAAGTCCTCGGCGTCGAGGCGGAAGTCGTCGAAACCCCCTTCCCCGACCGCATCCCCGCGCTGGTTTCCGGGCGTGCCGACGTGATCGTCGCCTCCACCTCGGACACTCTGGAGCGCGCCAAGACGGTCGCCATGAGCGTGCCGTACTTCGCCTTCCAGATGGTCGTGCTGACCCGTGACGACACCGGGATCAACAGCTTCGACGATCTCAAGGGCAAACCCGTCGGCAACACCAGCGGCACCTTCGAGGCGATCGCCCTCGAGAAGTCCGTGAAGGACTGGGGCAACGGCAGCTTCCGCGCCTACCAGACCCAGAACGACACCATCCTCGCCGTCGCCCAAGGCCACATCGACGCCACCGTGGTGACCAACACCGTCGCCGCCTCGACCCTCAAGTCCGGCAAGTACAAGGGCCTGAAAGTCGCCGGCGACGCGCCCTACGTGATCGATTACGTCTCGCTGGCGGCCAAGCGCAACGAGTACGGCCTGATCCACTACCTGAACCTGTTCGTCAACCAGCAGGTTCGTACCGGTCGCTACGCCGAGCTGTACGAGAAGTGGGTCGGCGGCAAGCCGGTCAACCTGACCGTACCGGGCGTCTACTACTGAGTCCGCGCTATAGGCGGAGCTTCACGTAGGGTGCGCCGCGCGCACTGCCCGCTCCGAGGCAGCGCGGCGCATCGCACGACCCACGGTGCGCAGGGCGCACCCCACTTTCATGGGAACGACTTCATGCCTGACGTATCGCTAAGCGGCCGCGCCCTGGTGGCCGGATCGGCGCAAGGCGAGCTGCTGCATGCCGATCTCGGCCTGAGTTTCTGGGGCGGCATCGACCCGTTCAGCGGCGAAGTCATCGACCGCCACCACCCCCTCAGCGGCGCCATCGTCAGCGACCGCGTGCTGGCGATTCCCAGCGGTCGCGGCTCCTGCACCGGCAGCAGCGTGATGCTGGAACTGATCCTCAACGGCCACGCTCCGGCAGCTCTGCTGCTGGAACAGGTCGACGACATTCTCACCCTCGGCGTCCTGATCGCCGAGCAGATGTTCGGCCGCTCGATCCCGGTGGTCGCGCTTGGCCGCGAAGCCTTCGCCGCGCTGCGCGAGGCGCGCCACGTGCGGGTGTCGGGCAACCGGGTCGACGGTTTCGCCAGCGCACCTGCCGCGCTCGACGGCGCGCCGGCAACCGTCGTCGCCGAGGCGCCGTGCCTGACGCTCAGCGCGCAGGACCGCGAAATGCTCGACGGCATCCACGGCAGGGCCGCGCAGGTGGCCATGGGCATCATCGTGCGAATGGCCGAACTGCAGGGCGCCAACACGCTGCTGGACATCACCCAGGCGCACATCGACGGCTGCATCTACACCGGCCCGGCCTGCCTGCGCTTCGCCCGCCAACTGGTGGAATGGGGCGCCCAGGTGAAGGTGCCGACCACGCTCAACGCGATCTCGGTGGACAAGCGCCGCTGGCGCGAGCAGGGCATCGACGCCGCTTTCGGCGAGCCCGCGGCCGCGCTCGGCGATGCCTACCTGGAGATGGGCGCCCAGGTCAGCTTCACCTGCGCGCCCTACCTGCTGGACAGCGCGCCGCGCCTCGGCGAGCAGATCGTCTGGGCCGAATCCAACGCGGTGGTCTACGCCAACAGCGTGCTTGGCGCGCGCACCCTGAAATACCCCGACTACCTGGACATCTGCATCGCCCTGACCGGCCGCGCGCCGCTCAGCGGCTGTCACCTGCCGGGCCAGCGCCACGCCAGCCTGCGCATCGAACTGCCGACGCTGGAGGGGCTGGACGATGCCTTCTACCCGCTGCTCGGCTACCACGTCGGCCTGCTCTGCGGCAGCGAGATCCCGGTGATCTGCGGCCTGGAGCACGCGCAGCCGGACCTCGACGACCTGAAAGCCTTCGGCGCCGCCTTCGCCACCACCTCGGCCGCGCCGATGTTCCACATCGCCGGGGTGACGCCGGAAGCGCCCAGCGCCGAACGCGCCCTGGGCGGCCAGGCGCCGGCACGGCTGCTGCGCGTCAGCGCCATGGACCTGCTGGAAAGCTGGTGGGAGTTGAACAGCGCCGAGGAGCCGCGGGTCGACCTGGTCTCGCTGGGCAATCCGCATTTCTCCTTCAGCGAATGCGCGCGCCTCGCCGCGCTCTGCGCCGGCCGTCGCAAGCATGCCGACACCGCGCTGGTGATCACCTGCGGCCGGACGATCCACGAACGCGCCCGCGACGCCGGCCACGTCGCCACACTGGAAGCCTTCGGCGCGCAGTTCGTCACCGACACCTGCTGGTGCATGCTCGGCGAACCGGTGATTCCGCCCGCCGCGCGCACCCTGATGACCAATTCGGGCAAGTACGCCCACTACGCACCGGGGCTGGTCGGCCGTCGGGTGCATTTCGGCAGCCTCGCCGAATGCGTCGACGCCGCCTGCAGCGGGCGCGCCAGCGGGCGTCTGCCGGCCTGGCTGCAGCTCGGCGAAGCCACGGAGGAACCCGCCCATGTTTGACTACACCTTCCACTGGCGCGCCGCCTACAAGGCGCTGCCGGACATGCTCGCCGGCGCCTGGGTGACCTTCGAGACCGCTGCCCTGTCGATGGTCTTCGGCGTGATCATCGCGCTGCTGCTGACCCTGATGCGCCAGGGCCGCAACCCGGTGCTGCGCGGCTTCGCCGCGACCTGGATATCCATCGCGCGCAATACGCCGTCGCTGTTCCAGATCTACATCCTCTACTTCGGCCTGGGCTCCTTCGGCCTGCACGTCAGCTCCTGGTTCGCCCTGCTCGCGGGGATCACCTTCAACAACGCCGGCTACCTCGCGGAAAACTTCCGCGGCGGCCTCAAGGCGGTGCCCGATACCCAGCTGCGCGCCGCGCGCTCCCTGGGCATGAGCGCGGCTCAGGCGTACCGGCTGATCGTGGTGCCGCAATTGCTGCGGATCGTTTTCTATCCGCTGACCAACCAGATGGTCTGGGCGGTGTTGATGACCTCGCTGGGGGTGATCGTCGGCTTGAACAACGACCTCACCGGCGTGACCCAGGACTACAACGTGAAGACCTTCCGCACCTTCGAGTTCTTCGCCCTGGCCGCGGTGCTCTATTACCTGATCGCCAAGGCGATCGTGGCGGTCGCCCGGATACTGTCCTGGCGCCTGTTCCGCTATTGAGAGGCTGACCATGTTCTCCACCAGCTTCACCTGGAACGACTTCCTGTTCCTCCTCCAGGGCGCCTGGGTCACCCTGCTGCTGACCCTCGGCGCGATGGCCATCGGCACCGTCGCCGGTGTGCTCTGCGGCCTGCTCCGCGCGCTGCTGCCAAGGGCCACGCTGCCGCTGTCCTGGCTGCTCGACGTGTTCCGCAGTGTGCCGCTGCTGATCCAGTTCGTCCTGTTCAACTCGCTCAAGAGCATCGCCGGGCTGAACTGGAGCGCCTTCACCGTCGCCTGCATCGTGCTCGGCATCTACGCCACGGCGTTCTGCACCGAGATCGTCCGCAGCGGCGTGCTGGCGGTGCCCTTCAACCTGCGCCGCGCCAGCCGCTCGCTGGGCCTCACCTACCTGCAGGACCTGCGCTACATCGTCCTGCCGATCGCCACCCGCGTGGCCTTTCCCGGCTGGCTGAACCTGGTGCTGTCGGTGATGAAGGACACCGCGCTGGTGATGTGGATCGGCATCGTCGAACTGCTGCGCGCCTCGCAGACCATCGTCACGCGCATTCAGGAGCCGCTGCTGGTGCTGTGCATCGCGGGACTCATCTACTACGTCATGAGCCTGGTGGTCGCCCGCCTGGGCGCCCGGCTGGAAACAAGGTGGCAGGAAAATGATTGAGATCGACAACGTACACAAATCCTTCGGCGAACTGGACGTGATCAAGGGCGTCAGCCTGAGGGTGAACAAGGGCGAGGTGGTCTCGATCATCGGCGGCTCGGGCTCCGGCAAGTCGACCCTGCTGATGTGCATCAACGGCCTGGAGTCGATCAAGAGCGGCAGCATCCGCGTCGACGGCACCGAGGTCCACGCGCCCGGCACCGACATCAACAAGCTGCGGCAGAAGATTGGCATCGTCTTCCAGCAGTGGAACGCCTTCCCCCACCTGACCGTGCTGGAGAACGTCATGCTGGCGCCGCGCAAGGTGCTCGGCCGGAGCAAGCAGGACGCCGAGGAAATGGCGGTGAAGCAGCTCACCCACGTCGGCCTCGCGGACAAGCTCAAGGTGTTCCCCGGCAAGCTTTCCGGCGGCCAGCAGCAGCGCATGGCGATCGCCCGCGCGCTGGCCATGTCGCCGGACTACATGCTGTTCGACGAAGCCACCTCGGCGCTCGACCCGCAACTGGTTGGCGAGGTGCTCGACACCATGCGCCTGCTCGCCGAGGAAGGCATGACCATGGTCCTGGTGACCCACGAGATCCGCTTCGCCCGCGACGTCTCCGACCGCGTGGCGTTCTTCCGCAACGGCCTGGTGCACGAGATCGGCACGCCCGATCAGGTGATCGGCAACCCGCAGAAGCCGGAAACCATCGACTTCCTGAAATCGATCAACTAAGAGGAACCGGGCCATGCGCTCGAGCAAGGTCATCCATGTGGTCAGTTGCCACGCCGAAGGCGAGGTGGGCGACGTGATCGTCGGCGGCGTCGCGCCGCCTCCGGGCGATACGCTGTGGGAACAGTCGCGCTGGATCGCGAATGACGACGTCCTGCGCAACTTCGTACTCAATGAGCCGCGCGGCGGGGTGTTCCGCCACGTCAACCTGCTGGTGCCGGCGAAGAACCCGAAGGCGCAGATGGGCTGGATCATCATGGAGCCGGCCGACGTGCCGCCGATGTCCGGCTCCAACTCGCTGTGCGTGGCCACCGTGCTGCTCGACAGCGGCATCCTGCCGATGAGCGAACCGCAGACCCGACTGACCCTGGAGGCGCCGGGCGGTCTGGTGGAGGTCATCGCCGACTGCCGCGACGGCAAGGCCGAACGGGTCGAGGTGAAGAACGTGCCGTCGTTCGTCGACAGGCTGGATGCCTGGATCGAGGTGGACGGCATCGGCTCGATTCCCGTCGACACCGCCTACGGCGGCGACAGCTTCGCCATCGTCGATGCGCGGCGCCTGGGCTTCTCGCTGAGCGCCGATGAGGCTGCCGACCTGGTCGCGGTGGGCCTGAAGATCACCCAGGCGGCCAACCAGCAGCTCGGTTTCGTGCACCCGCTGAACCCGGACTGGGGACATATCTCGTTCTGCCAGATCGCCGCCCCGGTGGAGTACGTCAACGGCGTCGCCAGCGCCGCCAACGCGGTGGTCATCCGCCCCGGAAAGATCGACCGTTCGCCCTGCGGCACCGGGTGTTCGGCGCGCATGGCGGTGCTGCACGCCAGGGGCCAGCTGAAGGTCGGCGAGCGCTTCATCGGCCGCTCGATCATCGGCTCGGAATTCCATTGCCGGATCGATTCGCTGACCGAAGTGGCCGGTCGCCCGGCGATCTACCCCTGCCTCTCGGGACGCGCCTGGATCACCGGCACCCATCAGCACCTGCTGGACCCGAGCGACCCCTGGCCAACCGGTTACCGGCTTTCCGATACCTGGCCGGTGGAATTGAAGATCTAGAAAAACGCCGGTGCGTGGAGTGGGCCCAAGGGCATGCCATCGACCGGCGCGGAACGATTGCGAGGCCACCAGGAGCGACACCCCCAGCAATCCTTCAAACGCCGTTGCAACACCCGCTCCGGCCGTCGGAGCGAAAAGAAAAGCGTGGCAAATCATTGCCTTTCAATTATCGTATACGAAATACATTTAGCACCCGGAGACAGATCCCATGAGCAGAGCGGTCAACTGGAGCGGCGTTTTCCCCGCTGTCACCACGCAATTCAACGACGATTTCTCGATCAACCTCGAGGAGACCCACAAGGTCATTTCCAACGTGATCCGCGACGGCGTCTCCGGCCTCGTGGTCTGCGGTTCGGTGGGTGAAAACACCTCGCTGAGCGCCGAAGAGAAGATCGCCGTCACCGAAGTCGCGGTCGACGCCGCCAAGGGCCGCGTGCCGGTGATCTGCGGCGTCGCCGAGTTCACCAGCGTGGCGGCGGCCAAGACCGCCAACCTGGTGCGCAAGGCCGGCGTCGATGGCGTCATGCTGATGCCGGCGCTGGTGTACGGCTCCAAGCCCTACGAGACCGCCGAGCACTACCGCTACGTGGCGAAGAACGCCGACGTGCCGCTGATGGTTTACAACAACCCGCCGATCTACAAGAACGACGTCACCCCGGACATCCTCATTTCCCTGGCCGACTGCGACAACGTCGTCTGCTTCAAGGATTCCTCCGGCGACACCCGCCGCTTCATCGACGTGCGCAACGAAGTCGGCGACCGCTTCATCCTCTTCGCAGGCCTCGACGACGTGGTGCTGGAAAGCCTGGCCGTCGGCGCCGAGGGCTGGGTTTCGGGCATGTCCAACGTGTTCCCCAAGGAAGGCGAAACCATCTTCCGCCTGTGCAAGGCCGGCCGTTTCGCCGAAGCCATGCCGATCTACGAATGGCTGATGCCGATCCTCCACCTCGACGCGCGCGCCGACCTCGTGCAGTGCATCAAGCTCTGCGAAGCCATCGCCGGCCGCGGCGGCGAACTGACCCGTCCGCCGCGCCTGCTGCTGCGCGGTGAAGACCGCGCCCACGTCGAGGCCATCATGGCCAAGGCCCTGGCGAACCGCCCCCAGTTGCCGGACGTCGGTCTGTAAGCCACGCCCGCCCCCGCACGGCCATATCGCCGCTCCCGCGTTCCGGGAGCCGGCTATGGCCGTTTTTTCATTTCCAGCACGGGAGAAACCAACATGCAGATACTCGGACAGAACTACATCAACGGCGCGCGCAGCGCCCTGGGCGACGTCGTCGTGCACAGCCTCGACGCCAGCACCGGCGAGAAGCTGCCCTACGACTTCCACCAGGCCACGCTTGGCGAGGTGGACGCCGCTGCCAAGGCCGCCGCAGCCGCCTATCCCACCTACCGCACGCTGTCGGCGGCCAAACGCGCCGACTTCCTCGACGCCATCGCCGCCGAGATCGATGCGCTGGGCGATGATTTCGTCGCCCTGGTCTGCCAGGAAACCGCGCTGCCGGCCGGGCGCATCCAGGGCGAGCGTGGCCGCACCAGCGGGCAGATGCGCCTGTTCGCCCAGGTGCTGCGACGTGGCGATTTCTACGGCGCGCGCATCGACCGCGCGCTGCCGGAGCGCCAGCCGATGCCGCGCCCGGACCTGCGCCAGTACCGCATCGGCCTCGGCCCGGTCGCGGTGTTCGGCGCCTCGAACTTCCCGCTGGCGTTTTCCACCGCCGGTGGCGACACCGCCGCGGCGCTGGCCGCCGGTTGCCCGGTGGTGTTCAAGGCCCACAGCGGGCACATGGCGACGGCCGAGTTCGTCGCCGACGCCATCGTGCGCGCCGCCGAGAAAACCGGCATGCCCAAGGGCGTGTTCAACATGATCTACGGCGGCGGCGTGGGCGAAGCGCTGGTCAAGCACCCGGCGATCCAGGCGGTCGGCTTCACCGGCTCGCTGCGCGGCGGTCGCGCCCTCTGCGACATGGCGGCGGCGCGCCCGCAGCCGATCCCGGTGTTCGCCGAGATGAGCAGCATCAACCCGATGCTCCTGCTGCCCGAGGCGATCAAGACTCGTGGCGAGAAGATCGCCGCCGAGCTGACCGGCTCCGTGGTGCTCGGCGCCGGGCAGTTCTGCACCAACCCCGGCCTGGTGATCGGCATCAGGTCGGCTGAATTCACCGCCTTCCTCGAGCGCTTTGCCGCGCTGATGGGCGACCAGCCGGCGCAGACCATGCTCAACCCGGGCGGCCTGAAGAGCTACTGCCACGGCCTGGACAACCTGCACAAACATCCGGGCATCAGCCACCTGGCCGGCGCGAAACAGGAAGGCAACCAGGCCCGGCCGCAGCTGTTCAAGGCCGATGTCAGCCTGCTGCTCAATGGTGACGAACTGCTCCAGGAAGAGGTGTTCGGCCCGACCACCATCGTCGTCGAAGTGGCCGACAAGGCCGAACTGGTCCAGGCGCTGCACGGCCTGCACGGCCAGCTCACCGCCACCCTGATCGCCGAGCCGGCGGACCTGGACGCCTACGGTGATCTGCTCGCACTGCTGGAACAGAAAGCCGGGCGCCTGCTGCTCAACGGCTACCCGACCGGCGTGGAAGTCTGCGATTCGATGGTCCACGGCGGGCCGTACCCGGCGACTTCGGACGCGCGCGGCACCTCGGTGGGGACGCTTGCCATCGACCGCTTCCTGCGCCCGGTGTGCTACCAGAACTACCCGGATGCCTTCCTTCCCGAGGCGCTGCAAAACGCCAACCCGCTGGGCATCCAGCGCCTGGTGGACGGCACGCCGAGTAAAGAGGCGTTGTAAGCCCCCTGGCAGGCTGGGCAGAACGCCCGGCCCGCGCGGTTTCAACCGCGTTGCCTTCGGGTTTCGTCCGATCCATTCGCGCTGCGCCTGCTGCGCGGAAGAACCGCTGGGCCAAATCCCGGCGGTTTGCGGTACTATCCGCCGCCGCGGCCAGCAATGTGCCATCAGCCGCGTCGTCAGCGCTCCAGCGCTTATCAAGGATCGATAGAAGGAACGTCCAATGGACCGGATTCGCCGCGCCCTTTTTGCCCTACCCGTCATGTTCCTGCTCGTTCTCACCGGCTGCGCCACGCCGCAGGGACCGGTGCCGCTGGACCAGGCCTTCTGGGCCGATCAGCACGAACGCATCGGCATCGCCATCACCGAAGTACCCAAGCCACAAGCGCTGATGGCCGGCCAGCAGGGCCTGCTGGATGTCGCCATCAACACCGCCACTTCCGCCACGATGCGCAGCAAGGTCGAGACCTGGGACACCAGCAGCCTGAAGGACTTTCCCAACGAAGTCGCCAAGACGCTCACCGAGCGTGGCTACCAGGCGACGGTGCTGGAGCAACCGCTCAAGCTGAACGCACTGAAGCCCGTCAAGGGCGCCAAGCTGGGCTACTCCAAGCTCGACTACACCTCGTTCAAGGCCACGCATAACGTCGACAAGCTGGTGGTGTTCGCGGTGGCCAGCACCGGCACCTACCGCACCTACTACGGTTTCATCCCCACCAGCGCGCCGATTACCCAGGTGGTGGTTTCCGCCTACGTCATCGACCTCGACGACAACCGCCTGCTGTACTACCAGCCCTTCACCACCAATCGCGTCGTCGATGGCGAGTGGGACGAGGGCCCGGAATTCCCCAACCTGACCAACACCTACTACCAGGCGCTGGACCAGACGCAGCAGAACCTGATGCTGCCGTTCAAGGCGCAGCAGATTTCCGCCGTGCAACCATGAGCGCGCGCTGCAACCGCGGCCTCGCGCTGCTGATCGCCCTGTCGCTGCTGGGCGGATGCGCGCCGTCCAGGTCGCTGAAGCCGAGCATGACCACGGAGCTGGCGAACAACCTCGACCAGCCCTTCCGCGTGCAGGTGGCGCCGGGCAGCGAACGGCTGGTAGGGGGCGAGCAGGCGCACGACGGCAGCGCCGCGGTCCAGAGCGGCCTGGGCACCGCCACCAGCATCGACATGGCCGCCCGCAACGCGGCGGCCAATGGCATGGCGGGCAACGGCAGCGGCGCCGGCGTAGCCGCGGGCGTGGTGCTGGGCAGCCTGATCGTGGCGCAGATGAACCAGAACGCGGTGCAGGGAAAGGCCAAGGCGGAAGCCGACAAGCGCGTGGCGGGCCTGCGCGAGGCGATTGCCGCGCAGAACCTGGAGGGCTGGTACGACAATGCCTTCGCGGACGCATTCGCCAACGCCGGGCGCCCCAGCAACCCGTCCGCGGCACTGACGCTGGACATCGCGCCCCAGGCGCTGCTCAGCCAGGACCTGCACAGCGTGCGGATGATCAGCGAGGTACGGCTGATGCTCGGTCGCAGCGCGCTTTACCAGGGCCGCATCGAAGTGCACAGCGCCCCGCTCGCCTGTAAGGACTGCCTGGCCGACTGGGCCGCCGAGCAGGGCAAACCCTACCAGGCCGCGCTGCGGGCCGGCGTCGATGAAACCGTGCGGGTGCTGTTGCTGGACTGGAAGACCCGGCACTTCGCCAGCAGCAACAACCCGGAACGCACGCTGAGCTATGAGTTGGGCGACAGCCGCTACGTCGAGCGGGGACGCCTGGTGGATAGCCAGGCCGGGCGCAGCCTGTACCTGAGTTTGCGTGGCTGGGTGAAATCGGTGCCGGTGGCGATCGCCCCCTGATCGGCGTCCCGCCCGGGAACTGCACGGGGCGCCCGCGCCCGCCAGGGAAAGAAAGCCTGCCCCATCGTCGGGGCGGGCCTTACGCCAGCAAGCCCTGCAAATCCTCGTAGAGCTTCTCGGGAATCTTCACGCCGTCGCGCAGACTGCGTTCGCGGGCCTCGTAACGGCGTTGCGAGGGCAGGCGCGCGCCCTGGTTCTGGATGCCGTCGAACAACGCCTCGGCGCGGGCCAGGTGCTGGTCCACCGCGTCACCGAGAAAGCGCTTCGGGTCCAGCGCGATCAGCAGCTCGCCGTGGTAGGGCGAAGATTTGCTGCCGGCATCCCAGGCCTGCGACTCGACGCTGGTGAGGTCGCCGATCAGCGGCCCGGCGATCAGTTCCACCATCGCCGACAGCGCCGAGCCCTTGTGCCCGCCGAAGGTCAGCATGGCGCCGTTGAGCACGGCGCTGGCGTCGGTGCTCGGCTGGCCGGCGGCGTCGATGCCCCAGCCCAGCGGAATCGCCTTGCCGGCGCGCTCGTGCAGCTGGATTTCACCGCGCGCGATGGCGCTCGTGGCGAAATCGAAGATGAATGGATGCTTGCCGGTGCGCGGCCAGCCGAAGGCGATCGGGTTGGTGCCGAACAACGGCTTGCTGCCGCCGGCCGGCGCCACCCAGGCGTGGCTTGGCGTGCAGGCCAGTGCCACCAAGCCGGCTTCGGTGAGCACTTCCAACTCGGTCCAGAGCGCGGAGAAATGCACGCAGCGATTGATCGCCAGGGCGGCGATGCCATTGGCGCGGGCTTTCTCCACCAGCACCGGCGCGCCGCGCTCGAAGGCCACCTGGGCGAACCCGCCGCGGGCGTCGACGCGCACGATCGACGGCGCCTGGTCGATCACTTCGGGCTCGGCATCCGGCGAAACCTTGCCGGCGCGCAACGTATCGATGCAGCCGAGCAGTCGCCAGAGGCCGTGGGAGGCGCACTCGTCACGCTCGCCGGCGAGCACCGCGCGGGCTACCGCGTGGACGTGGGGCTCACTGAAACCATGGTGGCGAAGGATCGCCTCGGCCAGCTCTTGAACTTCCTGCAGGGACAAAGCGATCACGACGGGGCTCCTCTGGATGGGTTGCACGTGGGTACGAAACCGCGCGACGGCGGTTCAGGAAAGCCTAACAGTGGCGTGTTCAGGCGCCGCGTTCTTGTCGGCAATCGGCCTGGAGGTCGACGAATTCGGCACAGCGATGCCTTACCAGTCGAGCCGCAGGCGACTCTCGAACATCCGCCGCTCGCCGCTCAGCGGATCGTCGAAAGCCAGCGCCTGGGCCAGCAGCTTGAGCGGTCGGCTGTAGTCGTCGGTGGGGTACGGCGTGAGCTGCGGGTAGAAGGGGTCGTTGTCGATGCCGGCGCCCAGCGCGGCGAGGTGCACGCGCAGCTGGTGCTTCTTGCCGGTCAGTGGATAGAGCCGGTAGCGCGCCTGGGTGCCCTTGCGTTCGAGCAGCTCGATGCGCGTCTCGCTGTTGGCTTCGCCTTCGCCCTCGCGCATCAGGAAGAACGGCTCGGCAGCGACCAGCCGGGTCCGCCGCAGCTGCGGAAACGCCACCCCGTCCGGCGCCGCGCCGATCGCCTCGTAGCGCTTGTGCATGCTGCGCTGGCGAAACAGCGCCTGATAGGCGGCGCGGCTGTCCGGGTTGGCGGAAAACAGCACCAGCCCGGCGGTCAGGCGGTCGATGCGATGGATCGGCACCAACTGCGGATTGCCCAGGCGGCGGGTCAGCCGCGCCAGCAGCGTCTGCTCGACGTAGCCGCCGGACGGGATCACCGGCAGGAAATGCGGCTTGTCGGCCACCACCAGATGCTCGTCGACATGCAGCACCTGCTCCGCGAACGGAATCGCCACCTCCTGCGCCACCTCGCGGAAGTAGTGCACGCGCAGGCCCTCGCGATACGGATGCGCGGCGTCCAGTGGCATTCCCTCGGCGTCCAGCACGCGGCCGCGGGCCATGCGCTCGAGCCAGGTCTGCCGGTCGATCGCCGGGAAGCGCTCGCAGAGACAGTCGAGCACGCTGCGCCAGGGGCCGGCCGGCAGATGCAGGACGCTGGAACCGGCCAGGGAAACGCGGGGAGCGCTCATTCGGGAAGCCTTGGACAACGTAGGCCGGCTATTAGGCCGCAGCCTGCCGCACCCGTCAAAACCAGGGCCCCGCGCGACTCATCGGCGCGGCGATAACCACTATCGAACCGGATGATTTCTACCGCTTCGGAGCGGGCGTTAGCCTGTCACCACTCCAGAGACAAACCCTTTCAGGTAAACGCCATGAACGCATTCACTACCCCGCTTCTTCTTGTCGCCGCGCTCCTTCTCGGTGCCTGCAGCAGCCATCCGAACCCGGCCGAACGCCCCTACAGCGCCGCCGAAATCAAGCAACTGGCACTCGAAGACCTGAGCCGCCGCAGCCTCTCGATGGAAGAGTACCTGCGCCGCTGGGACGCCATCATGAACCCGCAACCCGGCGAGACCTACAGCGCCGACGACCTTCGCGCCACGCTGCGCCAGGCAGGCGGCTCGAGTTGATCGCCTCCGATCGGACCGGCATGGTCGAAGCGGACGAATGACTGTATAAACAGCCAGTCCATCGTCCACTTCGACCCTGCCCGTTCCGCCCCATGCCCACCCCGCTCCCCGACCCGTTCTACTACCTGGCGAACTTCCAGCGCGTGCTGGACTGGGTCGGCGAGCGCTATGCCGATCTGCTGTGCAGCGCCGAACGGCGCTTCATCGAGGCCTTCGCCGAACTGCCGCAGGCCTCGCGTGCGCTGCTGGTGCGCATGCTGATGCGCAAGGGCGAGCTGTTCCGCGCCAGCAAGCTGGCCTACGCCGAGATCGGCTGTCCGCACCAGGCCGCCGAACCGCTGCTCGGCCATGGCTGGCTCGACGACGCGCCCGCGCTGAGCCTTGAGCAACTGTTCGCCGTGCTGCGCAAGGCGGAGATCGCCGCGGCCTTCGGCGACTGCCTGCAGCGCGCGCACCTGATGAACAAGAGCGAGCTGCTGGCCTGCCTGCGCGAGCGCTTCGCCGACGAAAGCCGGCCGCTGCAGGACTGGCATGCCGAAGCCGACGAGTGCATCTACCGCGTACTGATGGTCGAGCTGGGCGAACGCCTGCGGCTGATGTTCTTCGGCAACCTGCGCCAGGGCTGGTCCGAATTCGTCCTCGCCGACCTCGGCATCCATCGCTACGAGAAGGTCGAGTTTTCCGCGGCCTCCCGCGCCTTCCGCCACCGCGAGGACATCGACGACTACCTGCGCCTGCAGCGCTGCCGCGATCGCTTCGAGCAGGGCGAGGCGCTGGCCGAGGTCGCCGCCAGCCTGCCGGAACGGCTGGAGAATCCGTGGATCGAGGCGCGCCGCGGCAAGCTGCTCTTCCGCATCGCCCAGCAGCACGAACGCCTCGGCGAGTTGCAGCAGGCGCTACGGGTCTACGCCGGGTGCTGCCACGCCGGCGCCCGCCTGCGCACGATCCGCGTGCTGGAACGCTGCGAGCGCATCGACGAGGCGCTGCAACTCGCCACGCACGCCAGCGAACGACCGGAAAGCGAGGCCGAGCGCCAACACCTGCTGCGCGCGCTGCCGCGCCTGCGCCGCAAGGCCGGCCTGCCGGCCAGTCCCCGCCGCCCGCCGCTGGCGCTGCAACGCCTCGACCTGCAGCTGGCGCCGCCGGCGGTGCCGGCCTCGGTGGAATTCGTGGTACGCGATCACCTTACCCAGACCGACGCCCCGGTGCACTACGTGGAAAACACCCTGATCGGCTCGCTGTTCGGTCTGCTCTGCTGGCCGGCGCTGTTCGCCGCGCTGCCGCGGGCGTTCTTCCACCCCTTCCACGCCGCCCCGGCGGACCTGCTCGACGCCGACTTCGTGCGCCGCCGCCAGGCGCTGTTCGACGGCTGCCTGGCGCTGCTGGAGAGCGACGCCTATCGCCCGCGTATCCGCGACACCTTCGCCGCCAAGTTCGGCCTGCAGTCGCCCTTCGTCGCCTGGGGCCTGCTCGACGAAACGCTGCTGGAGCAGGCGCTGCAGTGCATACCGGCGCAGCACCTCAGACGATGCTTCGAGCGCATCCTGCTGGACATCGGCGCGAACCGCAGCGGCTTGCCCGACCTGATCCAGTTCTGGCCGGCCGAACGCCGCTACCGGATGATCGAAGTGAAGGGTCCAGGCGACCGCCTTCAGGACAACCAGATCCGCTGGCTCGACTACTGCCTGGCGCACGGACTGCCGGTGGCCGTGTGTCATGTGCAATGGCTGGCGTAGCGCTGCAGCCGCAAACGAACGCCCCAGGGTGGTCCAGCGGCGAGTGCTGCCTTTCGTAGGGTGGGTCAGCGGCGTGCACGCCGATCAACAGCTCCCCACCCAACGCCCGCGCCGCGTAACCCACCGGGCGATGTTCGACGATGCCACGCCCGGTGGGTTACGGCGCACGTGCACCGGCGCGCTACCGCCACAGCGGGCGATGCGCCTGACCCACCCTATGGGTCGGCCGGGTTGCATTTCGTAGGGTGGGTTAGCGGCGCGTACGCAGATCAACAGGTGGTCCCCGCCAAACGCCCGCGCCGCGTAACCCACCGGGCGGTGTTCGACGATGCCACGCCCGGTGGGTTACGGCGCACGTGCACCGGTGCGCGACCGCCACAGCGGGCGATGCGCCTGACCCACCCTACGTCAGCCGTCAGCCGCGCAGGTAGCCGTTCTCGCGGAACCAGGCGATGGCGCGGGCGAGGGATTCATGCAACGGCACGCGGCTCTGGAAGCCGAGCTCCTCGCGCGCCTTGCGGCCGTCGAGGAACTGCCCGCCGGCCATCACCGCGATGGCGGTATCGTCCAGCAGCGCCTCGTATCCGGTCAGCCGCTGGCGCAACCGACCGAGACGGGCGATGGCCTTGGCGCGGACCAGCGACAGCGGCTGCGGCGCCTCGACACCCAGCGCGGCGGCGATCATCGCGGTCAGCTCGGCCATCTCGATGTCGTGGCCGACGAGCAGGTAGCGCTCGCCGGCGCGGCCCTTCTGCAGAGCCGCGAGCAGCCCTGCGCCCGCTTCGCCGGCGTCGATCAGATTGCGCCGGCCAGGAACGTACCGGCTCATCTCGCGGTTGCCGATGGTGGTGACGATGCGCCCGGTGGACGGGCCGAAATCGAACTCGCCGATGGCCATTCCGGGAATCCCGATGACCACCGGCAAACCGTTGCGCGCCTGCTCGCGGGCCTGTTCGTCGAGCGCCCATTTGCACATCAGATAGGCGTTGTGCCACGGCGGCAGCCCTTCGTAGAAGAGCCCTTCATGCCCGGGCAGACCATGCGGATGCACCGGCATGGCGATCGCCGAGCCGACGTAGACGATGCGCGGCACCTGGACCTGGCGGCAGGCGGCGTAGAAATGGCTGGTCTGGTCCAGCGCGCTGACCACCTCGTCCTGCCAGCGCCGCGGCCGTCCCGGATAGTGCCCGGCGCAGAAGATCACGCCGTCGAGATCATCCAGCGCGCGGCACAGCGCGGCGTGGTCGAGCAGCTCGGCGGAGCGCTGCTCCGGCTCGAGGTAGGCCACGCGCTCGGTGCGCGAGGAAGGTCGGTTGATCACCACCAGCTCGTGGCCGGCCGCTCGTACCGCGCGCGCCGCATGGTGGCCGATCAGGCCGGTGGCACCGAAAATGGCGACTTTCAAGAGAACTCCCTTTCCCGCCGGGGCCGCGACGCGCGCGGTCCGGGTCGATGACCGTGTCGCGGCTTAGCCGCCCTTGGCCTGCTGATAGAACGGCATGACCTTCGGCACCGCGGCCTGCAATGCGGAAATCCGCGAGCTGGACGAGGGGTGCGTGCTCATGAATTCCGGCGGTGCACCTTCGCTGGCCTTGCTCATCTTTTCCCACAGGCTGATGGCGGCGTTCGGGTTGTAGCCGGCGCGCGCCGACAGCTCGAGGCCGATCAGGTCGGCCTCATTCTCGTTGGCGCGGCTGTTGGGCAGGGTCATCAGGTACTGCACGCCGGTGTTGGCCAGTTGCAGGCTGCCCTGGCCGACACCGAAGGCCGCGCCGAGCTGGCTGGCCATCTGCACGCCGTAGGCCTTGGACATCGCCTCGCGGCCGTGCTCGCGCAGGGCGTGGGCGATTTCGTGGCCCATCACCGCGGCGAGTTCGTCGTCGCTCAGCTTGAGCTGTTCCACCAGGCCGCTGTAGACGATGATCTTGCCGCCGGGACCGCAGTTGGCGTTCAGCTCGTCGCTCTTGATCAGGTTGATGTCCCACTGCCATTGCGCGGCATCCGGGCGGAACACCGGTGCCTGGGCGATCAGCCGCTTGCCGACCGCCTGCACGCGCTTGCCGATCGCCGAGTTGTTGTCCACCAGCCCCTTGCCCGACGCCTCGGTGAGGGTCTCCTGGTAGGACTGGGCGTACATCTGGTTGACCTGCTCGGTCGACAGCATGCTGAACATGTACTGCTTGCGCTCGACGCCGACGGCGCCGCCGTTGGTGGTGTTCACCGCCTGGCAACCGCTCAGCAGGAGTGCCGCGCACAGGCCGGAAAGGAAGAAGGGTTTGGTCATCGGGGTTCTCCAGAAAAGTGCCCGTATGCTAGGCCGCGGGTCGGTGCGCGGCAACCGAGCGGCACGTCGGTCGAGGGCGACATCGCCCGGTTCACGCAGGGGTCAGGCACTCGGGCGCGTCGACCTTCGGGTCGTTGACAATGCCGGCCAGGGCGCGTTCCCGCAGCGCCGTCGGCGGTTTGATCAGCAGCCCGCGCAGGGTCGTGTCGCTGCTCTGCGGATCGAGCCACTGCTGCTGCTCGGCGTCGTCCAGCAACAGCGGACGACGCAGGTCGGCGGCGGCCTGGGTGATCAGCGCCAGGCTGAGGTAGAGGGTTTCGCCGACCGGATACGCCTCCCAGATCGCCGCCAGGTGCAGCACGCTGGCCTCGCCGGTGATCCAGTACGGTCGCTTGCGCGCGCCACGCCATTCGTAGAAGCCGTTTGCCGGCACCAGGCAGCGGCGCTCGCGGAACGCCTCGCGGAACATCGGCTGCTCGGCCAGGGTTTCGCTGCGCGCGTGCGCCGGCGTGCGCGACAGATCGGTGAGCCAGGCCGGCGTCAGTCCCCAGCGCGCCCGCGCCACTTCGCGCGAGCCTTCGCCCTGGCGCAGCATCAGCAGGTTGGCGCCCGGCGCCTGGTTCCAGTGCGGCCGGTGGTCGGCGGGAAAACCCGGAAGCGCCGCCAGCGCAGGCGTCCAGCGAAACAGCGCGATACGTCCAGACATGCGGTTATCTCAACACAACAGGGAACCGGGAATGCTGTCCGGCTCGTCGGCAGCCAGCGGCTGCGCGGCATTGTACGCGGCGATCAAGGCCTGCGCGCGCAGCGCCTCGGCATCCTCCACCAGCAGCCCGAGCAGGCCACCCAGGGGTAGCTCGCCGAGCGCGCCGACCAGATGCCGGCCGCTGAGGTGCACGGCGATGCCTTCGCTGGCGAGCATGCCGATGAGCATCTCCGCTTCGATCAGGTCCTGCGGTTCGTAGATTCGCCGCATTCATTCGTCCTCCCGCCGCACATCGAGACTCCAGTCAATGCCGTCGCTGCGCAGATCGAAAACAATCGGCCGGCAGCACACCGCGCAATCCTCGATGTATTGCTGGTCGCCCGCCGAGAGGTCGAGCAACGACTCGACCGATTCGCCGCAGTAGGGGCACTGATATTCCTGGGATTCGAGCATCACGGTCTCCATGCGACTTGCAGGTATAATCGCCTTTTACTCCGGCAGCGCGACGCCTGCGCCAACCGTATTCCCATGACCCTTTCCATAGAGAACAAGATGGGCGAATTCGACGCCATCCGACCTTACGACGACGCCGAAGTGCCAGCGGTTCTGGCCCGCCTGTTCGCCGACCGACAATTCCTCGACATCCTTACCCGCTTCCGCTTCCCGCGACTGGCCGGGCCGTTCGGCTGGGCACTCAAGCCGCTGATCGCGCGGCGCCTCAACAAGGAAGTGCGCGGCATCGAATCGGTCTCCGCGCTGCAGGACAAGATCGAGACCTACGTCGACCGCACCATCGAGCGCGCCACCGACGGTGTCACCTACTCCGGCGTGGAGCAACTCAAGGCCGGTTGCAGCTACCTATTCCTCGCCAACCACCGCGACATCGTGATGGACCCGGCCTTCGTCAACTACGCGGTGTACCACGCCGGCCTGCCAACGCCGCGCATCGCCATCGGCGACAACCTGCTGCAACGACCCTTCGTCAGCGACCTGATGCGCCTGAACAAGAGCTTCATCGTGCACCGCTCGCTGACCGGTCGCCGCGAGAAGCTTGCCGCCTACCAGTTGCTCTCGGCCTACATCAGCCACTCGATCCGCAACGACGGCCAGTCGATCTGGATCGCCCAGGCCGAAGGCCGCGCCAAGGACGGCGACGACCGTACCGATTCGGCGATCCTGAAGATGTTCCACATGAGCCGCAAGGACGAGGACTTCGCCGCGGTCATCGCCAGCCTGCGCCTGGTCCCGGTGTCGATCAGCTACGAGTATGACCCCTGCGATCAGGCCAAGGCGCGCGAGCTGTGCATTCGCGCGACCACCGGCGAGTACGTCAAATCGCCCGGCGAGGACGACACCAGCATCGCCCTGGGCATCACCGGCTACAAGGGTCGGGTGCACATCAACTTCGGCGAGGTGGTGGACAGCGGCTTCACCGACAGCAAGGGCCTGGCGCAGGAGCTGGACCGCCGCATCCTCGCCCATTACCGACTGTTCCCGGTGCACTACCTGGCCTATTCGATGTGGGCCGAGCGCGACCCTGCGCTGGAAGTGCCCAGCGCCGAACAGGTGTTCCCGGCAGCGGAAGTGGCGCGCGCACGGCAGGAATGGCAGAAACGCCTGGACGCCTGCCTGCCGGAGCAACGCCCGTACATGGTCCTGCAATACGCCACGCCGGTGCGCAACCAGTACCGCGTCAAGGCCGGCCTGCCGCTCTAGCGTCGGCGCGAGGCATGAAAAAGGCGACCTCGGTCGCCTTTTTCATGGTTCGCGGATGCGGTGTTACAGCCGTGTGCTTTCCCAGGAAACCACCAGCGCCACGCCCAGGCAGGCGCCGCCGAAGCGGTTGAAGAAGCGGTCCAGCCGCGCGCGCCGAGGCTCGGCCCCTTCCACGGCAGCGGCCGGACGCCACAGCGCACCGCGCAGCTGGGTGGCGATCAGCACCCAGCTGCCGGCCACGGCGAAGAACAGCGCCAGCAGGTTGATCGACTGGGCGGGATTGGAAAGCCAGAACGACAGGGACATCGAAACCTCGGCGAGAAAGCCACACGGGCATCAGCGAATACGGCGCCGGAGTCTACCCAACGCCACGTCACCGTAGTGGCTTTCCGACGAATGTCACAGTGCCAGCAGATCGCCGCAGGGTGCGCCGCGGAACCGCGCAGCCCCATGGTGCGCATGGCACACCCTACGCGGAGGGCGCCTGCCGATCACGGCAAGAGCATATCTGCCGAGGGTTGGTCCCTACGCGCAGACCGTAGGGTGCGCCGCGCGCACCGTGGAGGCCCATGGTACGCACGGTGCACCCTCCCTCCCTGACCGGCAGGCGCCCACAAAAAAGCCCGGCGAACCGGGCTTTCTCGATCGACCGGGCGCTTACTGCGAGAGCATCTGGCCGATGGTCTGATCCTTGAACACGCGGCTGAGCGCATCGCTCAATACGTCGCTGACCAGCTTGGTGTTGGTCTGCTGGTTCGGCGCGCTGCCGAAACGCTGGTTCAGCGAAGCGCCGTAGCGGCCGTTGTAGCTGCGCTGGCTGTTCTTCACTTCGGTGCGGAAGGTCGCGGTGATATCCGCCTCGGTGACGTACACGCCATCCTTCGGCGACTGGTACTTCAGCTCGGAGAGGATGATGGTCAGCTGCGGCGCGTTGTAGGCGTTGGCCGACGGTGTGAAGCCGAGCAGGCGAACCGCGGCCTCGGCCTGGGTTTGCAGCTTGGGCACGACGCTGGTGCTCGCGACGCTGATGGTGCTGGTTTCGGCGTACAGGCCACCGCGGGTACCGAGCGACGGCGACGGACGCCCGTCCACCACGCGAACCACCACCGGTTGGCCGTGGCCAACGGGGTTGATCTGGGCATTGATCTTCGGATCCGGGTCGAGTTGCTGCGGGCTGAGGGCACAACCGGCAAGAGTCACGCTGGCGACAGCGAACAGACTCAGCAACAGGCGATTTCGCATGCTCTTCTCTCCTGGTGGGCATCGATGGGCGCGAGTATAACGAGCGTCGCGTGGCGCCGACAGCGGCCGGGAGCGGATTCTCACGGGCCTCGCGCATATGACTGCAGGCGCGCCGATTCTATCGATCGGACATCCCATCGTTCGACCCGAGGGCAGGATTCAGGCAGGTGTCACCGAGCTGACCGGACGACGGACGAAAGTCACAAGCGAGCAGCCACGACCGGGAATTCGCCGGTATAATCGCCCCCGATTATAAAAGGGCACCCCATGCCGACGGCTGTAGCGCGCCCCGCGCGCCACCGATCGGCGAGGAGAGTCGCCCAAGCGTGCTGCCCCGCCGCGCCGAGCTTCCACTAATTGCGTAGAGCAATTTGCCTGAAGGCGGCGTTTAATCGCCCCCGATCGGCGGAACCGGCAGCACCGACTTCGAGGTTCACGACTCCAAAAGAGCGTGGGATGACGGGTTTTCACAACTTCACGAGAGTGTGGCGAGCATGAACAGGTCTGTAACCAACAAGAAAGACAGCGCTTCCACCTGACCCACTGACGGCATTTGCGCCTCCTCCTCGCGGAGACGGGCGAACAGCGCGCCGACTCGCCCCACTGGCCTTGCCTGGGCGATCGACGCGTGACCGGACAGGACGACCGGGTCGCGACTCCGATTGACGGAACTCGAGGCCCCTGCGGCTTTCAGCTTGAAAGGTCGTCTGCATTTCCTTTGACGATGCAGGTTTTGGAGAAGCGTTAATGGCGCAACACGAAAACGAAACGCTGGACGTGCTGCTGGTGGGAGCCGGCATCATGAGCGCGACACTGGCGGCCTTGCTCAAGGAACTCGACCCCAGCATGCGTCTGGAAGTCGTCGAGTCGATGTCCTCCGGCGCGGCGGAGAGTTCCAACCCCTGGAACAACGCCGGCACCGGCCACGCCGGCCTCTGTGAACTGAACTACACGCCACAGGCTGCCGACGGCACGATCAATATCGACAAGGCCGTGCACATCAACACCCAGTTCGAAGTGTCCAAGCAGTTCTGGGCGCACCTGGTGGAGAAAGGCACCTTCGCCTCGCCGAAGTCCTTCATCAATCCGGTGCCGCACCTGAGCTTCGTCCAGGGCCAGGCCGGCATCGAGTACCTGAAGAAGCGCTTCGCCGCGCTGACCGGGCACCACGCTTTTTCCTCCATGGAATACAGCGAAGACAAGGCCACCCTGGCGCGCTGGATGCCGCTGATGATGCCCGGCCGCGCGGCCGACGAGGCCATCGCCGCGACCCGCGTGGAGAACGGCACAGACGTCAACTTCGGCGCCCTGACCACCTCGCTGCTGGCGCACCTGGTCAGCCAGCCGAACAGCACCGTCACCTACAGCCAGAAGGTCACCGGCCTCAAGCGCACCGGCAAGGGCTGGGCGGTCACCATCAAGCACAACGAAAGCGGCGCCGAGCGTGAAGTCAACGCGCGCTTCGTGTTCCTCGGCGCCGGCGGCGCTGCGCTGACGCTGCTGCAGGCCTCGGGTATCGAGGAAAGCAAAGGCTACGGCGGCTTCCCGGTGAGCGGCCAGTGGCTTCGCTGCGACAATCCCGAGGTGGTCAGGCAGCACGACTCCAAGGTCTACAGCCAGGCGGCGGTCGGCTCGCCGCCGATGTCGGTTCCGCACCTCGACACGCGTGTGGTCGACGGCAAGAAGTCCCTGCTGTTCGGGCCTTATGCCGGCTTCACCACCAAGTTCCTCAAGCACGGTTCGTTCCTCGACCTGCCGCTGTCGATCCGCCTGGGCAACATCGGCCCGATGCTGGCCGTGGCGCGCGACAACATGGACCTGACCCGCTATCTGATCAGCGAAGTGCGTCAGTCCATGGAGCAGCGCCTCGACGCCCTACGGCGCTTCTACCCGCAGGCCAAGCCCGAGGACTGGCGCCTGGAGATCGCCGGCCAGCGCGTGCAGATCATCAAGAAGGACGCCAAGAAAGGCGGCGTGCTGCAGTTCGGCACCGAGCTGGTCGCCTCGCGCGACGGTTCCATCGCCGCGCTGCTGGGCGCCTCGCCGGGCGCTTCGGTGACCGTGTCGATCATGCTCGGCCTGATCGAGCGCTGCTTCGCCGAGCAGGCTCGCTCGGAGCAGTGGACGAGCAAGCTGCAGGAGATCTTCCCGGCTCGCGAGAAGCAGCTGGAAAGCGACGCCGCGCTGTACCGCGAGGTCAGCGCACGCTGCAACGAACGTCTGCAGCTGGTCGCCCGTCAGGAAGTTGCGGAAGGCGTGATCTGAGCAGGCCCTGCGCAAACAAAAAACCGCCAGCGATGGCGGTTTTTTTATGCCGGACTCAATGCTTCGATGCTCAACGTAGGGTGCGCCGCGCGCACCGGCAGGGTCCGCCGCATCGCCAGGCGGTGCGCAGGGCGCACCCTACGGCAGGCGGCTCGATGAAGAAGCTCAGCCGCGCGCGGCTTCGATGATCTCGATATAGGCCTCGGCCATGCGCTGGTCGCGGATCAGCGCGACGAAGTCGTTGCCCTGTGCGTCCTTGGCGTCGAGGTCGTAGCCGGCCTCGACGAAGAAACGAACGAAGCGCTCGAAGTCGTCGACGCGCAGGCCGCGGTAGGCCTTGACCAGCTTGTGCAGCGAGGGCGGCGTGTCATCGGCCGGCTCCACCTCGAGAAACAGCTTGATCGGCTCGTCGCCGATTTCCTCACCAATCACCTGTTTCTTGTCTTTGCGCATTCTGGGCTCCAGCACAGCGAATTTCACGGGGCCGGCAGTGTACTCCGCGCGGCGCACGAGGCTCAACGCGGCGGACACTTCAGGTCATGCGAAGCGCCTGGCGCGCGCCGTATACTGGGCGGGCATCCGCCCTGGAGCCGTCATGTCGATTTCCTTTCCTCCGCTATTCGCCGCCTGGCGCCAGACCCGTCGCGCCGGTTATTCATGGAACGCCCTGCGCGGCGACATCGCCGCCGGCCTGACCGTCGGGGTGATCGCCATCCCCCTGGCCATGGCGCTCGCCATCGCCGTCGGCGTGCCGCCGCAACACGGGCTCTACACGGTACTGATCGGCGCGCCGCTGATCGCGTTGTTCGGCGGCTCGCGCTTCAACATCTCCGGGCCGACCGCCGCCTTCGTGGTGATCCTGCTGCCGATCACCCAGCAGTACGGCATCGGCGGCCTGCTGCTGTGTACCCTGCTCGCCGGGCTGATCCTCGTCGCCCTCGGCCTGCTGCGCGCGGGGCGGCTGATCGAATTCGTGCCCTATCCGGTCACGCTGGGTTTCACCGCCGGCATCGGCATCGTCATCGCAACCCTGCAGATGAAGGACTTCCTCGGCCTGAGCCTGGATGGCCACCCCCAGCATTACCTGCAACAACTCGGCGCATTGCTGCGCGCGCTGCCCAGCCTGCAACTCGGCGACACGCTGGTGGGAATCACCTGTCTGGCGCTGCTGATTGTCTGGCCACGGGTCAGCCGCAAGGTGCCGGGGCACCTGGTGGCGCTGCTGCTGGGCGCGTGTCTCGGGCTGCTGCTGGAGCGCCTCGGCCTACCGGTGGCGACCCTCGGCGAACGCTTCAGCTACCTGCAGGATGGCGTCAGTCATCCCGGCATCCCGCCGTTCCTGCCGGCCTTCGCCTGGCCCTGGAACCTGCCCGGCGCGGACGGCCAGCCGCTGGTGCTGAGCTTCGAGCTGATCCACCAGTTGCTCGCGCCGGCGTTCGCCATCGCCATGCTCGGCGCCATCGAATCGCTGCTCTGCGCGGTGGTCGCCGACGGCATGAGCGGCAGCAAGCACGACCCAAACGCCGAATTGATCGGCCAGGGCATCGGCAACCTGGTGGCGCCGCTGTTCGGCGGCATCACCGCCACCGCGGCGATCGCCCGCAGCGCCGCCAACGTGCGCGCCGGCGCCTTTTCGCCGCTGGCGGCGATGATCCACTCCGGCGTGGTGCTGGCGGCCATGCTGCTGCTCGCGCCCCTGTTCAGCTACCTGCCCATGGCGGCGCTGGCCGCGCTGCTGCTGATGGTGGCCTGGAACATGAGCGAGCCGCCGCATGTGCTGCACACGCTGAGGATCGCCCCGCGCAGCGACGTGCTGGTGCTGCTGACCTGCCTGGCGCTCACCGTGATCTTCGACATGGTGCTGGCGGTGGGCGTCGGCCTGCTGCTGGCCGCCGGGCTGTTCATCAAGCGGATGAGCGAGCTGACCGACACCGCCGCCCTGCCGCGCGGCTTTCACCAGGCGCTGCAGGACCTGCCGGAACACGTCGCCGCCTACGCCATCCGCGGGCCGCTGTTCTTCGGCGCGGCGGAAAAGGCCCTCAGCGCGCTGCGCAAGTTCAGCCCCGGAGTGAAGGTGGTGATCGTCGAACTGAGCGCCGTACCCATGCTCGACATGACCGCGCTGGCGGCGCTGGAGAACGTGCTGGGCGACTACCGCCGGCAGGGCATCGGCCTGGTCCTGGTCGGCACCCATCCGCGCGTGCGCCTCAAGCTGCGCCGCGCCGGCATCCATCGCCACGAAGGCCGGCTAGCCTACGTCCGCGACCTGCAACAGGCGAGGGAGAAGGCGCTGCGCTGGGTGGAGGGGGAGATTGCGCGGTAGGGCCGAAGACCGGTTCGGTGCGCGCGGCGCACCCTACAAATCGCCACCATAGGGTGCACCATGCGCACCGAGGCGGTTACCCGAGCCTCGTGGATGTCGGCCGCCCTACTCGCTCCGTCACACCGACCGGTGGATCGATGAGGCGCGATCCACCCTACGCAATGGACGGTGCGCGCGGCGCACCCTACACATTCGCCACCGTAGGGTGCGCCATGCGCACCGAGGCAGTTGCCTCGAGAGTGTCATCCGCTCTGCTCGCCTTATCCACCGCCACACCGCCCGGTGGTTCGATGAGGCGCGGCCCACCCTACCGTCGCGCGGCGCTTCCGTCCGTCAGAGTCCCTTCACCGCGTAGATGCCTGCCGCGTTGCGCCAGTAGCCCTTGTAGTCCATGCCATAGCCGAAGACGTAGCGATCGACGCAGGACAGGCCGACGTAGTTCGCCTTCAGGTCCGGCCGCGCCTTGCGGTCGTGATCCTTGTCCACCAGCACCGCGGTGTGCACGTTGGCGGCACCGGCATGGCGGCAGAAGTCGATGATCGCCGCCAGGGTGTGTCCCTCGTCCAGGATGTCGTCGATGATCAGCACGTCGCGGTCCATGAAGGAGATTTCCGGCTTGGCCTTCCAGAACAGCTCGCCGCCGCTGGTCTGGTTGCGGTAGCGGGTCGCGTGCAGGTACGACAGTTCGAGCGGGAAGTTCAGTTTCGGCAGCAGTTTGCCGGAGAAGATCAGGCCGCCGTTCATCACGCAGAACACCACCGGGTTGCGCTCCGCCAGCTCGGCGTTGATGGCCAGCGCCATCTTCGCGATGGCCGCCTCCACTTCGGCTTCGGAGTGCAGGCAATCGGCTTCCGCCATCACCTGGCGAATGTGGGCGAGCTCGGCGGACATGGCGGTTTCCTCATGGGTGGGACGGCGAAGTTGATCGGGGCGTCAGCTTGGAAGGGCGGCAAAGGTACCTATCCAGCCCCCGCCCCGCAAGCCCGCGGAGACATCGTTCGGCACCGGGCCGCGGGGGAAGGCGACCCGCTTCGCGGGGAACTGACCCAGCGCAAAAATAGCCTATGCAACATACTGCGGAACGCCCGTTGAGCCAGCCAATGCAGTACTCTATCGCGATTTTTTTGCCCGCCGGAGACCAATTCCCATGCCCATCCGTGAGATCCGCCATCCGCTGATCCGCCACAAGCTCGGCCTGATGCGCCGCGCCGACATCAGCACCAAGAATTTTCGCGAACTGGCCCAGGAAGTCGGCGCGCTGCTGACCTACGAAGCGACCAACGACCTGCCGCTGGAAACCTGCGCCATCGAAGGCTGGTGCGGCGAAGTGCAGGTGGAGAAGATCGCCGGCAAGAAGATCACCGTGGTGCCGATCCTGCGCGCCGGCATCGGCATGCTCGACGGCGTGCTCAGCCTGATTCCCGGTGCCAAGGTCAGCGTCGTCGGCCTGGCGCGCAACGAGGAAACCCTCGCCGCGCACACCTACCTGGAGAAACTGGTAGGCGAGCTGAACCAGCGTCTGGCGCTGATCATCGATCCGATGCTGGCCACCGGCGGCTCGATGATCGCCACCATCGACATGCTGAAGAAGGCCGGCTGCAAGGAAGTCCGCGCGCTGGTGCTGGTCGCCGCGCCGGAAGGCATCAAGGCGGTCACCGAGGCGCATCCCGACGTGGCGATCTACACCGCCTCTATCGATTCGCACCTCAACGAGCAGGGTTACATCATCCCGGGCCTGGGCGATGCCGGCGACAAGATCTTCGGCACCAAGCAGAAGGACAACTGAGCATGCAGCAGTACAACGATCCGCTATGGAAGCAGATCATTTCCGGTGCACAGATGCTCTTCGTCGCCTTCGGCGCGCTGGTGCTGATGCCGCTGATCACCGGCATGGACCCCAACGTTGCCCTCTTCACCGCCGGCCTCGGGACCCTGCTGTTCCAGCTGGTCACCGGCCGCCAGGTGCCGGTGTTCCTCGCCTCGAGCTTCGCCTTCATCGCGCCGATCATCGTCGCCAAGGGTGAGTTCGGCCTGCCGGCGGTGCTCGGCGGCGTGGTCGCCGCGGGCTTCGTCTACACCTTCCTGGGCCTCGCGGTGAAGATCAGGGGCGTCGGCTTCATCGACCGCCTGCTGCCGCCGGTGGTGATCGCCCCGGTGATCATCTCCATCGGCCTGGGCCTGTCGCCGGTGGCGGTGAACATGGCCATGGGCAAGACCGGCGACGCCAGCGCGCAGCTGATTCCCTACGGCACGGCGATGCTGGTGTCGATGCCGGCGCTGCTGACTACGCTGCTGGTGGCGATCTACGGCAAGGGCATCTTCCGCCTGGTGCCGATCCTCGCCGGCGTGGTCGTTGGCTACGGGCTGTCGTTCGCCTTCGGACTGGTCGACACCGCCGGCATCGCCGCCGCGCCCTGGCTGGCCATGCCGCACTTCGTCGCGCCGGAATTCCACTGGGGCGCGATCCTGTTCATGGTTCCTGTCGCCTTGGCGCCGGCCATCGAACACGTCGGCGGGGTCATCGCGGTCGGTGGCGTGACCGGCAACGACTACCTGAAGAAACCCGGCCTGCATCGCACGCTGCTCGGCGACGGCCTGGCCACCTCGGCCGCCGGCCTGTTCGGCGGCCCGCCCAACACCACCTACGCCGAAGTCACCGGCGCGGTGATGCTGACCAAGAGCTACAACCCGAAGATCATGACCTGGGCGGCCGGCTTCGCCATCGTCCTGGCCTTCATCGGCAAGTTCGGCGCCGGCCTGCAGAGCATTCCGGTCCCGGTGATGGGCGGCATTCTCTGCCTGCTGTTCGGATCGATCGCGGTGGTCGGCCTGAACACCCTGATCCGCCACCAGGTGGACATGGCCGAGGCGCGCAACCTGGTGATCGTTTCGGTGACCCTGGTGTTCGGCATCGGCGGCATGGTCATCGGCAACGGCGACATCGGCCTGAAAGGCATCTCGCTGTGCGGCATCGTCGCCATCGGCCTGAACCTGCTGCTGCCGGGCGGCGCCGGCTGGAAGAACAAGCCGCTGATCGAGCCCCAGGAGCTCGACGCCAAGGAGTGATTCGCTCCCGCCGCCGTGCCCTCGGTGCGGCGGCGCCCCTTCCCGCCTAGCGATAGGCGCCGACGATGCCCTCGCGCTCGTCCATGCACTCCGCCGAACCCAGCTCGAAATCCCGACACACCTGCGGCCGGTTCACGTAGATGGTGCAGCGCATGCTGTCGCGATCCAGCGCCACGCACCAGCCGTCGTCTAGCCGGCACATCACGTCGCCGCCCCACTCCGCGGTGTCGATGTAGCGTTCGGGCACGCCGGTGTCGCCGAGCAGCAGCACCTCCAGCCGACAGCAACAGGCCGCGCAGGTCGAGCAGGACACCGCGGGCTCGGCGATCTGGTGATGGGGAATGTGGCGGGAGGAGTCGGACATGCCGCGCAGTGTACGCCTGTGGCGCCCGTAGCAGGCCCTGGGTGGATGGCTGGCTTGCGTCGCACGGACACCGCCGGTGCGCGCGGCGCACCCTACGGGAGCGCGTCGCCGGGCCACTGCCGTAGGGTGCGCCATGCGCACCGGGGAACGCCGGGACGCCATTGGTGCGCCGTGCGCACCGCGAGCTACTGCGGGGGCCGCCTAGCGCAGGTTCTTGAACGCGGCCAGGGCGCGCTGGCGGCTTTCGCCGAGGTCGACGATCGGCGCCGGGTAATCCGCGCGGCCGAACAGGTCGCTGCCCTTGGCGCCTGGCGAATGGACCTGCTTGCCCTTGATCCCGGCCAGCTCCGGCACCCACTCGCGGATGAAGTCGCCGTGCGGGTCGAACTTCTGCGACTGGCTGACCGCGTTGAAGATGCGGAAGTACGGCACCGAGTCGGTCCCGGTGGAGGCGCTCCACTGCCAGCCGCCGTTGTTCGCCGCTAGGTCGCCGTCGATCAGGTGGCGCATGAACCAGCGCTCGCCCTCGCGCCAGTCGATCAGCAGGTTCTTGCTGAGGAACATCGCGCTGATCATCCGCAGGCGGTTGTGCATCCAGCCACAAGCAAGCATCTGCCGCATCGCCGCGTCGACGATGGGAATCCCGGTGCGCCCCTGCTGCCAGGCTTCCAGGTCCGCCGGCGCGTGGCGCCAGGGCAGCCGCTCGGTTTCCGGCTTGAACGCCCGGTGCATGGACACCCGCGGGTAGCCGACCAGGATGTGCTTGTAGAACTCGCGCCAGAGCAGCTCGTCGATCCAGGTGGTGACGCCCGGATTGCCGCTGTCGAACTCGCCGCCGTTGCTGGCCAGAGCGGCGTGCAGGCACTGCCGCGGGGAGACCACGCCGGCCGCGAGGTAGGCGCCGATGCGGCTGGTGCCGGGCTGCGCGGGGAAGTCGCGTTCGACGTGGTAATCGCCGATGTCCTCATCGGCGAAGGCATCCAGGCGCTTCAGCGCGGCGCGCTCGCCGGCCGGCCACAGCTCGATCAGCGAACGGGAGGGCGTGGCGAAACCCTCGACCGTCTTCGGCAGCGGATCGCTGGCCAGCTTCATCGGCGCCTGAGCCCTGGGCGCCGGCAGGCAATGTGGCAAGGCGGCGTACAGGCGCTGGAGGCATTGCTTGCGGAACTGCCCGTAGACCTTGAAATAGCCGTCGGACTGGGTGAGCACACTGCCCGGAGCGAAGAACAGCTGGTCCAGGTGCCGGCGGAAGGCCACGCCGTCGGCCTTCAGCGCCTGCTCCACCGCCGCGTCGCGCGCGCTTTCGTTGACGCCGTACTCGTCGTTCACCTGCACCGCGCGGATCCCATGCTCGCGGCACAGGGCGGCGATCAAGCTCGGCGCGGTGCTCCAGTCGTCCGCCTGGCGAATCAGCAGCGGCACGTTCAGTGCGCCGAGCGCCTCGCGCAATTCGGCGAGGTTGCGCAGCCAGAAGTCGACCTTGCAGTCGGCGTCGTCATGCCGCCGCCATTGCCCGGGAGCGATCAGGTAGACGGCGAGGGTCGGCCCCGCGCCGAGGGTGGCGTGCAGGGCGCTGTTGTCCTGCACGCGAAGGTCGCTGCGGAACCAGATCAGTTGGGACATGGAGGTCCTTATCCGGTGGAGCGCGGCGCGATGCCGCGAGGTTCAGAGGGCGTTGCGCAGGCTGAGGGTCTCGGGATGCGGCTGCATGTAGGCCTGGCGCTCGATGTAGGGATGCGGGTGCTGGCGGAAGTGATGCTTGAGCAGCGTCATCGGCACCACCAGCGGCACGATGCCCTGGCGGTACTGCTCAATCAGTTGCTGGATTTCCTGGCGCTGGTCGCTGTCCAGGTTGCCGCGCAGGTAACCGCTCAGGTGCTGCAACACGTTGCTGTGGGTGCCGCGGGTGGCGCATTTGCGCAGCGCCCTCATCAGCGCGCTGAAATAGCGCGGGCCGAGCGCCTGCGGATCGTGCTCGCCGAGGCTGCCGAGCAGCCGGCCGATGGACTTGTACTGCACCGGGTCGGTGGCCATCAGCAGGTACTTGTAGCGCGAGTGGTAGCCGATGATCGCGCTACGGGTCAGGCCGTCGCGCAGCAGCGCCTGCCATTCGGCGTAGGCGAACACGCGGGTGAGGAAGTTCTCGCGCAGCACCGGATCGTTGAGCCGGCCCTCCTCCTCCACCGGCAGGTCCGGCAGCAATTCGGTGACGGCAGCCGCGAAGATGCCGCGCCCGCCGCCCTCCACCGGGTTGCCGTTGTCGCCATGCAGCTTGACCCGGTGCAGCCCGCAGGACGGCGACTTCTGCATGAAGATGTAGCCGCTCAGGCCATTCAGCTCGGCCGCCATGCGCTGGCCGTAGTCGTGCAGCGCCTGGGTGTGATCGCGGGACGGATCACGGCTATCCACCGCGCGCGGCCCTTGGGGATGATCGATCAGACGGATCGCCGCACGCGGAATGCCCAGGCCAATGGCGACCTCGGGACAGAGCGCGACGAACTCGACGTGCTGCGCCAGTGCCTGGCTGCACAAGCGCGACTCCTTGTGGCCGCCATTGAAGCGCACCTCGGAGCCCATCAGGCAGGCGCTGATGCCGAGCCGGGGCTTTGTCGATGCGGGAATAGCACTGGCCATATGGACTCTCCAAAGTTGTACAGGAAATTGATCGCGTACAACTTTGATCGTTCAAGAAAGCGTTCACCAAGTCAACCCGCGACGGCCCTCGGCACCCTGCGACGACGGATCAGCGGCGGTGCTCCAGCAGCTTGCGTGCGGCTTCCTGGCCGCTCAGCCAGGCACCCTCGACGCGCCCGGACAGGCACCAGTCGCCGCAGGCATAGAGGCCGAGATCGACATCCGCCAGCGTCCCCCACTGATGGGCGAGCGACGGCTTCGCATATAGCCAGCGGTGCGCCAGGGTGAACGTCGGCGCCGGCACCGCGCAGCCGATCATCTCGGCGAAGGCGCCGTGCAGGTGCTCGATGACCTGCTCCCTGGGCATGTCCAGGTGCTGCCGGGTCCAGGCGCTGGTGGCGTGCAGCACCCAGGTGTCGGGCTGGTTGTCGCGTCCGGGTTTGGAACGGTTGCGCGCCAGCCAGTCGAGCGGGCCGTCCTGCACGAAACAGCCCTCCAGCCCGGTTTCCAGCGGCGTGGCGAAGGCCAGCGCCACCGCCCAGGTCGGCTCCATCGCCACCGTGGCCGCGGCCCCGGCCAGCTTCGGCGCGGCCGCCAGCAGGGCCGTCGCCTGCGGCGCCGGGGTGGCGATGATCACCGAGCTGAACGGCCCGTGGCTGCGGCCTTCGGTGTCCTGCAGGGTCCAGTTCTCCTCGCCGCGGAAGACGTCGACGATGCGGCAGTTGAACTCCACCGGCAGCGCACTGAGCAGGGCGCGGGTGATCGAACTCATGCGCGGCGTGCCGACGAAGCGAACCTGCTCGTCCGGCGAGGCGCTCAGTTGACCGTTCTGGAATTGATAGAGGCTCGGCGACCATTCGGCGACCCAGCCGCGCTGGAGCCATTGCTGCACCACCTCGGCGAAGCGCCGGTCGCGCGCGGTGAAGTACTGCGCGCCCATATCCAGCGCGCCCGCCTCGCTGCGCTTGCTGGCCATGCGACCGCCGCTGCCGCGGCTCTTGTCGAACAAACGAATCTCTTGGCCGGCGTCCAGCAGCGCATGGGCCGCGGAAAGACCGGCGAGGCCGGTGCCGATGATGGCGATGGGAGTAGTCATGAATTACCTCGTGAGCCTTCGACTGCAGGCTGGCTCCTGTACAATTTCTTGCGCTGTACAGTTTGGACACGTCTTCGCGACACAGTTCAGCCTAGAGCCAACCCGGGAACACGTCACGCGTCCATTCGCGCGACCGGGGAAATGCCGACCCGCGACCTGCCTGCGGCCCTGTCCCGCAGTCTCGATCGCCCCGATGAATTTTCTCTAGCGGTGCGGCGCGCCGGCCGCTTCGTATAATCGACCCACGACGCCACGCCTAAGGATCACGCATGACCGATCACGCCCTGCTGCTGGTCAACCTGGGTTCGCCCGCCTCCACCTCGGTGGACGACGTGCGGCGCTACCTGAACCAGTTCCTCATGGACCCATACGTGGTCGACCTGCCGTGGCCGCTGCGCCGGCTGCTGGTCTCGCTGATCCTGATCCGCCGCCCGGAGCAGTCGGCGCACGCCTATGCCTCGATCTGGTGGGACGAGGGCTCGCCGCTGATCGTCCTCAGCCGCCAGTTGCAGGAAGCCGTGCGCCCCCACTGGCCGCACGGCCCGGTCGCGCTGGCGATGCGCTACGGAGAGCCGTCGCTGGAAAACACCCTGCGCGAGCTGGCCGCCCAGGGCGTGCGCAAAGTGACGCTGGCACCGCTCTACCCGCAGTTCGCCCAGAGCACCACCACCACGGTGATCGAGGAGGCGAAGCGGGTCATCGCGCAGCACGGGCTGGATATCCGCATGGGCGTGCTGCAACCCTTCTTCGCCGAACCGGAATACCTCGATGCGCTGGTGGAGAGCGCCAGGCCCTACCTGGACGAAGGCTTCGATCACCTGCTGCTGAGCTTCCACGGGCTGCCCGAACGGCACATCCGCAAGCTGGTGAAACAGCCCAAGCACGACCTGCGCGCGCCGGACAGCAAGGGCGTCAGCGACGAAGTGCTCGCGGTCTGCTACCGCAGCCAGTGCCAGCGCACCGCCGAAGCCTTCGCCGAACGCCTCGGATTGCGTCCGGACCAGTGGTCGGTGTCCTTCCAGTCGCGCCTGGGCCGCGACAAGTGGATCGAGCCCTACACCGAAACCCGCCTCGGCGAACTCGGCGCGCAGGGCGTCGGCAAGCTGCTGGTGATGTGCCCGGCGTTCGTCGCCGACTGCATCGAAACCCTCGAGGAGATCGGCCAGCGCGGCCAGGAACAGTTCGCCGAGGCCGGCGGCGGCGAGCTGAAGCTGGTGCCCTGCGTGAACAGCCATCCACGGTGGGTGGAGGCATTGGTCAGGCTGTGTGAGCGGGTGGTGGTCTAGGACTGGCCGTTGGCCTGACCTGTGTAACCGCGCCGGGGTGATGTAAATCTCGGACATGTAGGGTGGATGACGCTCTTTTCATCCACCGTTACACCGCTGGTGGATCGGTGAGGCGCGATCCACCCTACGAACTGAATTATCGAGCGATTTGAAGCAGGGGCTCCGCTCTGCTGAGCGGGCTCCTTTTGGCATTGCCCCAAAAGGAACCAAAAGGTCTAGCCCCGCCATACGGAACTAGGCGTCCCCGTCTCGCTGCGCGAGACTTCCCTCGCTCCATCGCCGCTCCGGGGGGCGGCGTACAAGGCCATCCATGGCCCTTTACGCCTCTCGCCGCATCCATGCGGCTCACTCCCCTATACGACGATTCCACTCGGCCTCCTGAAGGGGCGATCGGTGGTGTCTGAGGGTTCGATGAACGAAGAGCAGAAGCGGGAAGTGCAGAAAAGCGATCGCCAGCAAGCTGGCTCCTACAGGGTCCGGTGGCTTCTGCACGCTCACCGCCCACGTCCGGATCCGCTCTCTGTAGGAGCGAGCTTGCTCGCGATCAACGGTTAACTTGGCTGCGATCTATCAAACGGCGCGGAATCCCCCTTTCAGGAGGCCGAACGCAGGCATTGCGTAACGGGTTGAGCGGCATGGATGCCGCGAGAGCCGCGATGGGCCAGGGATGGCCCTTCGCGGCGGGCCCGTGGAGCGGTGCCGGAGTGAGGGGAGTCTCGCAAAGCGAGACCCGGATGCAGGGGGCGTGTTTCTTTGCTTACTTTCTTTGCACGAGCAAAGAAAGTGAGGCGCCCGTCAGGGGCGCAATCCGGGCCCAAAAGCAAACGCAGGTGAAGGATGTACACCAGCGCCAGCGGCAAAACGCAACGCGCCAGAAATGCAGGGTGGATGACACACTCCTCATCCACCGTTACACCGCCCGGTGGATCGATAAAGCGCGATCCACCCTACGAAACTACGGAGCTACAAAACGCCCCTACCACTCTTCCCTCACCCTGAACCAGGCCGCATAAAGCGCCGGCAGGAACAGCAGTGTCAGCGCCGTCGCCACGATCAACCCGCCCATGATCGCCACCGCCATCGGCCCGAAGAATACGCTGCGCGACAGCGGAATCATCGCCAGCACCGCCGCCAGGGCGGTCAGCACGATCGGCCGGAAACGCCGTACCGTCGCGTCGATGATCGCGTCCCAGCGGCGCTGCCCGGCGGCGATGTCCTGTTCGATCTGGTCCACCAGGATCACCGAGTTGCGCATGATCATGCCCGACAGCGCGATGGTGCCGAGCATCGCCACGAAGCCGAACGGCTGATTGAACAGCAGCAGGAACAGCGTCACGCCGATCAGCCCCAGCGGCGCGGTGAGGAACACCATCAGCGTGCGCGAGAAGCTCTTCAGCTGCAGCATCAACAGGCTCAGCACCACCACGATGAACAGCGGCACGCCGGCGTTCACCGAGTTCTGCCCCTTGGCCGAATCCTCGACCGTGCCGCCGACCTGCAGCAGGTAGCCATCGGGCAACTGCTCGCGGATCGATTGCAAGGTCGGCTCGATCTGCTTGACCAGGGTCGCCGGCTGCTCGGTGCCGTAGATGTCGGCGCGCACGGTGACCGTGGGCAGGCGGTCGCGGTGCCAGATGATGCCTTCCTCGAAGCCGTACTCCAGGGTCGCCACCTGCGATAGCGCCACGCTGCGCCCGTTACTGGTGGGCATCGCCAGGCTCGGCAGCAAGGCGAGGTCCTGCCGCTCGCGCGGGGTGCCGCGCAGGAGGATTTCGATCAGCTCGTTGTCCTCGCGGTACTGGCTCACGCTGGAGCCCGAGACCGCGCTTTGCAGGAAGCTCGACAGGTCGGCGGTGGTCACGCCCAGCGCCCGCGCGCGTTCCTGGTCGACATTCAGGTAGACGACCTTGCTCGGCTCCTGCCAGTCCAGGTGGACGTTGGAGACGTGCGGGTTCTCGCGCACCTTGTCGGCGACCTGGCGCGCCAGACCGCGGACCTCGTCGATGTGCTCGCCGGACACGCGGAACTGGATCGGGTAGCCCACCGGCGGGCCGTTCTCCAGGCGCGAGACGCGGGTGCGAAGGCTCGGGAACTGCTCGTTGAGGGTCTGGATCAGCCAGACGCGCAGCGCCTCGCGCTCCTCGATGGACTTCGCCAGCACCACGAACTGAGCGAAGCTGGTGGCCGGCAACTGCTGGTCCAGCGGCAGGTAGAAGCGCGGCGAACCGGTGCCGACATAGGCGACGAAGTTGTCGATGCCCGGACGCTCGGCGAGCATCTTCTCCAGACGCCGCACTTCGGCTTCGGTCGCCACCAGCGAGGCGCCCTCGGCGAGCTTGAAGTCGACCATCAGCTCGAGCCGGCCGGACGCCGGGAAGAACTGCTGCGGCACGAAACGGAACAGCAGCACCGCGCCGACGAACGTCGCCAGGGTCAACACGATCACCGTCTTGCGGTAGCGCACGCACCAGCCGACCAGCCGCCGCACGCGCAGGTAGAAGGCCGTCGAGTACGGGTCGTGGGCGCCCTCGCCGTGCTTCTGCGCGTGGCGCTTGGCCAGGTCCGGCAGCAGGCGGTCGCCCAGGTAGGGAACGAAGACCACCGCGGCGAACCACGACACCACCAGCGCGATGGCCACCACCTGGAAGATCGAGCGGGTGTATTCGCCAGTGCCGGACTGCGCGGTGGCTATCGGCAGGAAGCCGGCGGCGGTGATCAGCGTACCGGTGAGCATCGGGAACGCGGTGCTGGTCCAGGCGTAGCTGGCCGCCTTCAGCCGGTCGTAGCCCTGCTCCATCTTTATCGCCATCATCTCCACCGCGATGATCGCGTCGTCCACCAGCAGCCCCAGCGCCAGCACCAGCGCGCCGAGGGAAATCTTGTGCAGGCCGATATCGAAGTAGCGCATGGTGGCGAAGGTCATCGCCAGCACCAGCGGGATCGACAACGCCACCACCAGCCCGGTGCGCATGCCCAGCGAGAAGAAACTCACCAGCAGGACGATGCCCAGCGCCTCGGCGAGCACGCGGACGAATTCGCCGACGCCGGTCTTCACCGCCGCCGGCTGGTCGGACACCTTGCGCAGCTGCATGCCCGCCGGGAGCGTTTCCTGGATACGCGCGAACTCGTGCTCCAGCGCCTCGCCGAGCACCAGGATATTGCCGCCGGGCTTCATCGACACCGCCAGGCCGAGGGCGTCCTCGCCCATGAAGCGCATGCGCGGCGCCGGCGGGTCGTTGAAGCCGCGCTTGACCTCGGCGACGTCGCCGATGCGGAAGCTGCGGTCGCCGACGCGGATCGGGAAGTCGCGGATCTCCTCCACCGACTCGAAGCGCCCGGTGACGCGGAGCTGCACGCGGTCGCTGGCGGTCTCGAAGAAACCCGCCGAGGCGACCGCGTTCTGCGCCTCGAGCGCCTGCTGCACCGCGCTCATCGGCAGGCCGAGGGTGGCCAGCTTGACGTTGGACAGCTCGATCCAGACCTTCTCGTCCTGCAGGCCGACCAGTTCGACCTTGCCGACGTCCTTGACCCGCTGCAGTTGCAACTGGATGCGATCGGCGTAGTCCTTGAGCACGGCGTAGCTGTAGCCGCCGCCGGTCAGCGCATAGATGTTGCCGAAGGTGGTGCCGAACTCGTCGTTGAAGAACGGCCCCTGGATGCCGGCCGGCAGGGTATGGCGGATGTCGCTGACCTTCTTGCGGATCTGGTACCAGAGCTCGGGGATTTCCACCGAATGCATGGAGTCACGGGCCATGAAGGTGACCTGGGAAAGCCCGGGACGCGAGAACGAGACGATGCGCTCGTACTCGCCGGTCTCCATCAGCTTCTTCTCGATGCGCTCGGTGACCTGCCGCGACACCTCTTCGGCGCTGGCGCCCGGCCAGTTGGTCTGGATGACCATGGCCTTGAAGGTGAACGGCGGGTCCTCGCTCTGCCCCAGCTTGCTGTAGGACAGCGCGCCGACGATGGCGATCAGCAACATCACGTAGAGCACGATCTGGCGGTTTTTCAGCGCCCAGGCGGAAAGATTGAAGCCCATCGCCGCTTACTCCTTGGCTGCCAGCTTGATCGCACGGTTGTCGCGATCCACCGGACGGATCTGCTGGCCTTCGCGCAACACCTGCACGCCGGCCGCCACCACCCAGTCGCTGGCCTGGAGGCCCTCGAGTACCGGAACCAGGGTTTCGCCGTAGGCGCCGATGCGCACCGGCGTGCGCTTCAGCGTGGCGGTCTGCGGGTCGACCCGCCACACGAAGGGCGCGCCGTTCTCCGCCGACAATGCCGACAGCGGCACCGCCAGGGCCTGGGCGGCGCCGGTGCTGGCGAACACCCGGGCACTCTGGCCGAGCTCCGCGGGCACCGTACCAACGTCGAAGGCGACCCGTGCCGGGAAGGTGCGCGACTGCGCGTCGGCGGCCGGCGACAGCTCGCGGATGTGCGCCGGGTAACGCTGGCCGGGCTGCGACCAGAGTTCCACCTCGATCGGCTGGCCGATGCGGAAGCGCTCGAAGGCGTGCTCGGGCAGGTTGATCGCCACCTCGCGCTCGCCATCCACCGCCAGGCTGAACAGCGTCTGCCCGGCGGAAACCACCTGCCCGACATCGAAGCGCCGGCTGGCGATCACGCCGTCCTGCGGCGCACGCAGCACCGCGTAGCCGGCCTGGTTGTTGGCGACGTTGAACTCGGCGCGAATCTGCCGCAGGCGAGCCTCGGCCGAAAGGAAGCCGTTATGCGCGCTGTCGTACTGCGAGCGGCTGACCATCTGCCGGTCGAGCAGGCGCTGATAACGCTCGCGCTCGGCCTTGGCCAGTTGCAGGTTGGCCTCGGCGGCGGCGACCTGCGCGCGGCTGGCGTCCAGCTGCAGGCGCACGTCCTGCGGGTCAAGCTCGGCCAGCGGCTGGTCCTTCTTGACCCGCTCGCCCACTTCCACCAGACGCTGGGTCACCTTGCCGCCGATGCGGAACGCCAGCTCCGGCTCGTAGCGCGCGCGTACCTCGCCCGGAAAGCTCTCCGAGGCGGCACCCGCCGGCTGCGGCTGCACCACCATCGCCGGGCGCGGCGGAGCCGGCGGCGCCTGGGGTTTTTCGCAAGCGCCGAGCGCCAGCGCGAGGGACAGGACGGAAAGCGGAGCGAGGAAACGGGGTGACATGATCGGTGGCCCTTCGCAGACGGCGTTTTGGAATTCTTATACTGGCGGGTATAGTAAAAATAGAAAACTCACCAGTCCAGTATTTAAACGGCGAAAATGTCAGACAAATCTTTTCCCGGTAACGGCCCCGGCCGGCCCAAGGACCCCGCCAAGCGCAAGGCCATTCTCGAGGCGGCGAAATGCCTGTTCCTGAGGCAGGGCTACGACGGCAGCAGCATGGACGCCATCGCCGCCCACGCCGGGGTTTCCAAGCTCACGGTGTACAGCCACTTCAACGACAAGGAGACGCTGTTCGCTGCCGCGGTGAAGGCCAAGTGCGAAGAACAGCTGCCCGACCTGCTGTTCGAACTGACCGAGGAGGCGCCCATCGAGGCGCTGCTGATGAGGATCGGGCTGGGTTTCTACAGCCTGATCAACAGCGCGGAATCGGTGGGCCTGCACCGCACCATGATCGCCCTGGCAAGCTCCAACCCGCGGCTCTCGCAGCTGTTCTACGAGGCCGGGCCGAAGCAGGTGATCGAGGAGATGGCGCGGCTGCTGGCCGAGGTGGATCGCGCCGGGAAGCTGCGCATCGCCGATCCGCACGGCGCCGCCGAGCATTTTTTCTGCCTGGTCAAGGGCGGCCACCACTTCCGCCACCTGATCGGCTGCGCCGAAGCGCAAAGCGCGGAAGACGAACAGGCCCACGTGTGCGACGTGGTTGAACTGTTCCTGCGCGCGTACCGCATCCCGCCCCTCAGCTGAGGTTGGCCTTGTGCAAGCCGTAGAGCTTGTCGGCCGAGCCGGGCACGGCGCGGAAGGCGACGCTCAGGCGGTTCCAGCCGTTGATCGCGATGATCAGGAAGGACAGGTCGGCCACTTCCTGCTCGGACAGCTGCTCGCGCACCGCCTCGAAGATCGCGTCCGGCACGCCGTGCGGCGGCAGGTGGGTCAGCGCCTCGGTCCATTCCAGCGCCGCGCGTTCACGCGGGGAAAACAATGGCGACTCGCGCCACACGGCGACGTGGTGCAGGCGCAACTCACGCTCGCCGTGAATCTTGGCTTCCTTGACGTGCATGTCGACGCAGAAGGCGCAGCCGTTCAGTTGCGACGCGCGCAGCGTCACCAGATGGGCGATCTCGGCGAGAAAGGGTTTCTTGTTCAGCAGAACGCTGAATTCCGCGTACAGGGCGGCGGCGTCGGGGGACAGCTTGTAGTAGTCGAGACGTTGGCTCATGGTCGTGCTCCGCAGGTCTGAAGGCCGTTACGGCGAATGCCGTGGTGGCCCGGTGGAGACGACTGTACGGGGCGATGGCCTAGTCACGTAGAGCCAAGTTTCAGCTGTTTGACTGGGACATGGACGGGCAAGCGATCAGCCGACGGCGACCAGTTTTTTCAGCGGATAGATGTCGTAGCGGCTGGACTTGCCGTCCAGGCTGTAGCCCGGCTTGGCGCCTTCGATCGGCGGCGCCTTGCGCGGGCGCTTCACCACCACGCGGTGGCTGGCCAGCGCCAGCGCGGCCTGCAACAGCGCCGGCGCGTCCATGTCGTCGCCCACCAGCGGGCGGAACAGGCGCATCTCCTTCTTCACCAGCGCGCTCTTGTCGCGATGCGGGAACATCGGGTCGAGGTAGATCACCTGGGGCGCCTCGTCCTGCCAGGCGCCGATCAGCTCGATGGCGTTGCCCACCAACAGGCGCATGCGCGCGACGATCGAACCGACCTCCGCATCGCCGGCGGCGCGGGCCAGACCATCTTCCAGCAGGGCGGCGATCAGCGGCTGGCGCTCGATCAGGCTGACCGTGCAGCCCAGGGTCGCGAGCACGAAGGCATCGCGTCCCAGCCCGGCGGTGGCATCCAGTACCGACGGCCGAATGCCTGCGCCGACGCCGACCGCCTTGGCGATCATCTGCCCGCTGCCGCCACCGAAACGCCGCCGGTGCGCCACCGCGCCCTCGAGGAAATCCACCCGCACCGGGCCCGGCGCGGCATCGCCCAGCTCGACGAACTGCAAGCCCTCGGCGCCCACCTGCACGGCGAACGCCGCGTCGCCCTGCAACGGCAGGCCGAGGCGCTGCGCCCAGCGCTCGGCGGCGGCGCAATGGTCGGCGGAAAGCGCTTCGACGCGCAGGGTCGGCAGGTCGGTCATGGTGCTCGGGGCAGGCGATGAGGGGCGGCCATTCTGCCAGAAGCCGCCGTGACGCGCGCCCGCAAGCCGGTCCCGACAAAGCGCACGCGTACCAGCTGTTCCATGTGTGCGGGCGGCAGAGGAGTGGTCGGTGGCTGATTTCTCGCCGCAAGGCCGGCGCTCAGCGACACATCCGGTAAAGCCCCATGTCGACATGGAAATGGTCGTGATGGGCGGCGTTGTATTGCGGCCCGAGGGTGGTGTTGAAACTGCCGCAGGCGGCGTCGTGGACCAGCCGGAGGAAGCGCGCCGCGTCGTCATCGCCCTTCCAGTCGCGCGCCACGGTGATGCGCCGGCCGTCACGCAGGCGGAAGCCGGCGATGTCGAAGGCATTCGCCGAGGCGTGCTGGCTGCGCCGCGTGCTACCGGCGATGTTGCGGCAGGCGAAGCTGCCGAAGTGCTCGATGCGCGTCACCGGCTGGCCGAACACCGCCTGCGCGGCGGGCTGCAGGCCGTGCCGCTCGAACATCGCATAGGCCACCGCCAGCGGGCAGGTGGCGACGAAGGAGCCGCTGAAGGCCAGCTCCGACGCCTGCACGCGCACGGCGTTCTCGATCGGACAACCGGACACCGGGCCATCGGCGACGGCGCTGTAGCGCAGCGCGGAGCTCTGCAGCGCTTGTGCGCACAGCTCGCGGTCCTGCTGCAGGCGGATCAGCTTGAGCGGCGTCAGCAGGTTCGGCTCCAGGCGCACATCCAGCGGCGCCCAGGGGTTCCACTGCGGTGGCACGTCCCACCAGCCGCGCCAGATCGCCACGACCGGCGCGGCGAGGATCAGCACCAGCAGGAGGAACTTGCGCATCGGCTAACGAAAGGCCTCGTTGAGTTCGGCGAAGCTCAACCCGCGCGCGGCGTAGGCGAAGGTCCCGCTGCTGGCGATCTCACGCGCCGCCTGGAAGAAGCCGCTGTAGGCCGCGCGCGCCAGCGACGAGCCGACGCTGATCCGGCGAACGCCGAGCCCGGCCAGCTCATCGACCGACAAAGCGCCGCCGGACAGGCCCATCAGTACGTTCAGCGGCCTGGGCGCCACCGCGCGCACGGCGGCGGCGATGTCTTCGCGACGGATGAGGCCTGGCGCGTAAAGCACGTCGGCGCCGGCTTCGGCGTAAGCCTCCAGGCGGCGCAGCGTGTCGCGCAGGTCGTCGCGGCCGTGCAGCAGGTTTTCCGCCCGCGCGGTGAGCATGAAGGGAAAGTCCAGGCCGCGTGCCGCCTGCGCCGCCGCACGCACGCGCTGCACGGCCTCCTCGAACGGATGTATCGGCAGCGCCGCATCGCCGCTGGCGTCCTCTATCGAGGCGCCGACCAGGCCGACCGCCGCGGCCCGGCGGATCGCCTCGGCGCAGCCTTCGGCGGTGGCGCTGAAACCGTTCTCCAGGTCGGCGCTGACCGGCAACGGCGTGGCCTCGACGATGCTGCGCGCATTCGCCAGGGTCTGCTCCAGGTCCAGCGCGCCCTCGCCGTCCGGGCGGCCGAGGGAAAAGGCCAGGCCGGCGCTGGTGGTGGCCAGCGCCGGGAAGCCCAGTGCCGCGAGCAGCTTCGCCGAGCCGGCATCCCAGGGATTGGGGATGACGAACGCGCCGTCGCGCGCGTGCAGCGCCTTGAACGCCTGGCCGCGAGATTCCTGGGACGTCATCGAATAGCCCTCCGCAAAAAAGTCGACCTTACCCTCAAAGCAGATCGAGCTGCGACGTGCGCAACTCCGGGAGCGCCTGCAGGCCGGGCAGGCGCCGGCGCAGTCGCTCGTGGAAGCGCTTGGCCTGCTCGCCGGCCAACCGGTTGTCCGGCGTGTGCAGGTAGATGTGCGGCGTCAGGCCCTGCTCGATCCACTCGGCGAGCTTATCGACCCAGCGCGTCAGGTGCGCGTCGTTGGCGTCGAGATCCGGCCCGCCGATGAAGCGCACCTGCGGCGAGGCGCTGAAGGACGTCGGCCGCACCGACGCCAGGCGCGGTTTGCGCCGCTGCGCATCGAGCACCGCCGGGTCGTCGCTGCGGCAGGCGAAGAGCGCGCGGGCGTCCAGGCAGATGCGTTCCACACCCCGGTCGCGCAGCAGCCGATTGAGCGCCCGCTCCGCATCGCTGGCATCGAAGAACTGCGCATGCCGCACCTCGACCGCCAGCGAGCGCGCGCCCAATGCATCGATGAAATCGCCCAGCTCGGCCAGGCGCTGCGGCCCGAAGGCCGGCGGCAGTTGCAGCCAGAGCGGCTGCAGGCGCTCGCCCAGTGGCGCCATCAGCGCGAGGAAGCGCCGGGCGCTGGCGAGGTTGTCACGCAGGTCGCCCTCGTGGCTGATCTCCTTCGGCAGCTTGGCGCAGAAGCGGAAATTCGCCGGAAGGGTCTGCGCCCAGCGGGCGACCTTGGCGGCATCCGGCCAGGCGTAGAAGGTCGTGTTGCCCTCGACGCTGTTGAACAGGTGGCAGTAATGGGCGAGGAAGTCTTCGGCGGCCGCCTCGCGCGGAAACACCGAACCACGCCAGGCGGCATCGTTCCAGGAAGGGCAACCGAGAAAGTACGGGAGCGGCACTAGGCGTAGAGGTCGAGTCCGAGGACTTCGTTGGCGTCCAGCTCGCTGGCGTAGCTGGCGGTGGTGCTGTAGCTGGCCAGGGCCTGGGCGGCGCGGCTGGTCACCGGGCGTTCGTAGGTGTCGGTGTAACGGACGATGGGCAGGCTGTCGTCGTTCGACTCGCGGGCGGTCTTGCTCGGCTCGACCTGACGCGGCTGCGCGATGTTCTCGAAGTCCTGGCTGGCGGCCGTCGAGGTGGCATCTTCCCGGCGCAGCCCATCCCCGCGCGAAACGTCGCGGTAGGGCGCGATCGCCGTTCCCTGTCGGGAGGAGCGATCCGCTGTGTAGGGGGATGTATAACCGTCGATACGCATTGGATAACCTCAAGGTCGCGCCACTCTAATCGGTCGCCTGGAGGCTGGCAATCGTCCCCGGCACGGCGGCCAGGAACGCGGATGAACGGCGCCCCACACCTGCTCCGACCGGGCCGCGCAGGCCCCGTTCAGCCACCCCGCCGAGCGGTTTCTAGAGCGGTGCCTTGGGCGTCGCCACGTTGTCGCGCAGATACACGGGCTGCGCCGCATCGGCTTCGACACCTTCGCCGCGCGCCCAGGCGAAACCGGCGAGCGCGAGCAGGTCTTCGGCGTGCGGCAACAGACTGGCGTCCAGTGCCTGCGGCGCCACCGGCAAGCGCGCCACGTATCCCCAACCCGTGCCCGCGCCGAACCAGTTGCCGGCGGCGTCGCGCGGCAGGCCGACGCGTTCGGGCGGCAGGACGGCCTCGGCGCCGAGCAGACGCATCTCGCCAGCCTCCAGCCGATAGCAACCCCAGTACACCTCGTCCATGCGCGCATCGATGGCCGCGGCGACCTGGGTGGCGGCGTGCTCGCGGTGAGCGCGCTGGGCAAGCACGGCGAGATCGGAGATCGGCAGCACTGGCCGCTCCAGGGCGAACGCCAGGCCCTGAACCACGCCGATGGCGATACGCACGCCGGTGAAGGCACCAGGGCCCCGGCCGAACGCGATGGCGTCCAGCGCACTCATGCCGATGCCGGCCTCGGCGAGGATCTCGCCGATCATCGGCAGCAGCCGCTGGGCATGCAGGCGCGGGATCACCTCGTGACGCACCAGCACCCGCTGCTCATGGAGCAAGGCAACGGAACAGGCTTCGGTGGAGGTGTCCAGGGCCAGCAAGGTGGTCATCGGTGGGTCCGCAGTGAGGGAGGAAAAGGCCGCGCATTATAGCCGCAGCGTGCCGCTCGCTGCGGTGTACGGCGCAAACGAAAACGGCCCGCGAGCGGGCCGTTCGGAACGCGGTGGGTCAGCTCAGCGCGGCGAACACCTTGGCGGTGATTTCCTCGACCGAGCCCACGCCCTGTACGGCGGTGTATTTCGGCGTGCCCTCGACGGCCGCGAGCTGCTGGTAGAAGTCCACCAGCGGCTTGGTCTGCGAGTGGTACACCGACAGGCGATGACGCACGGTCGCTTCCTTGTCGTCGTCGCGCTGGATCAGCGCTTCGCCGGTGAGGTCGTCGACGTCCGCGACTTTCGGCGGGTTGTGCTCGATGTGGTAAACGCGGCCCGAATCCGGGTGCACGCGACGACCGGCGATGCGGCTGACGATTTCCTCGTCGTCGACGGCGATTTCCACCACGTAGTCGATCTTCACCCCGGCCTGCTTCAGCGCCTCGGCCTGCGGGATGGTCCGCGGGAAGCCGTCGAAGAGGAAGCCCTTGGCGCAGTCGGGCTGGGCGATGCGTTCCTTGACCAGGTTGATGATCAGGTCGTCGGACACCAGGCCGCCGCTGTCCATCACGCTCTTGGCCTTGAGGCCCAGCTCGGTTCCGGCCTTGACGGCTGCACGCAGCATGTCGCCGGTGGAAATTTGCGGGATCTCGAACTTCTCGGTGATGAAGCGAGCTTGAGTACCTTTGCCGGCACCGGGTGCCCCCAGCAGAATCACGCGCATCGCTTTGCTCCTCAAAGTAGTAAGTCGTCGGACCGGCCTCTTGGGGCCGATCTCTATACCGGTTGCGGCGGCAGCGCGGGCTACAGGGCCCGCCCAAAGGTTGACCAAGATACACAGCGCACCGAAGCGGCACAAGCCGCCCAAAGTCGGAGCCTTGACCGCCTTTCGCACGCCTGTGCCGGGCCCGGCGAGCGGTCGCGACGCACCCGGCAGACGGTCGTAAATGCGACCGCTGGGCACTGAACTCCCCCTTGCGTTCCCGCCCTCGGGCAACGGCACTAACCGGTGTTGCGCAGACCCGCGGCGATCCCCGCCACACTCACCAGCAGCGCCTGCTCCAGCGGTGCGTCGGGTTCCGCCGGGGATTGCCGCGAGCGCGCCAGCAGCTCGACCTGGAGCAGGTGCAGCGGGTCGAGATAGGCGTCGCGCACGCTGATCGACTCCAGCGTCTCGGGACTGTGGCCGAGCAACTGGGACTGCCCGGTCAGGCCTAGCACCGCCGCGCAAGCCTGTGACAATAGGTCGCGCAGCTGCGCTCCAAGCGGCCGCAGCGAGGGTTCCACCAGGCGTTCGTCGTAGAGTCGGGCGATGTCGGCGTCGGCCTTGGCGAGGACCATTTCCAGCATGTCGATGCGGGTGCGGAAGAACGGCCAGGACTCACGCATCTCGCGCAGCGTCTCGTCTTCGCCGCGCGCCAGGGCGTTGCCCAGCGCGCGCTCCCAGCCCAGCCAGGCGGGCAGCATCAGGCGGGTCTGGGTCCAGGCGAAGATCCACGGGATGGCCCGCAGGCTTTCGACGCCGCCCTGGCGACGCTTGGCCGGACGACTGCCCAGCGGCAGGCGACCGAGCTCCTGCTCCGGGGTCGCCTGGCCGAAATAATCGACGAACTGCGGGTTCTCGCGGACCACCGCGCGGTACGCCGCCACGCCATCGGCGGCAAGGCGATCCATCTGCTCGCGCCAGTGCGCCTGCGGCACGGGCGGCGGCAGCAATGTCGCCTCGAGAACGGCAGCCAGGTAGAGGTTGAGGTTCTGCTCGGCGATCGCCGGAAGGCCGAACTTGAAGCGGATCATTTCGCCCTGCTCGGTGGTGCGGAAGCGCCCGTTCACCGAGCCCGGCGGCTGCGAGAGGATCGCCGCGTGCGCCGGGCCGCCGCCGCGCCCGACGGTGCCGCCACGGCCATGGAACAGCAGCAGTTCGACCTGCTGCTCGCGACAGATTTCCACTAGCCGCTCCTGCGCGCGGTACTGCGCCCAGGCCGCCGCCGTGGTGCCGGCATCCTTGGCCGAATCCGAGTAGCCGATCATCACTTCCTGCGGCCCGCACAGGCTGGCGCGGTAATCGGCCAGGCCCAGCAGTCGCTCGATCACCGGGCCGGCGTTGTCCAGGTCGGCGAGGGTCTCGAACAGCGGCACCACACGCAGCGCCCGGCGCAGGCCGGACTCCTTGAGCAGCAGTTGCACGGCGAGGATGTCCGAGGCGGCGCCGGCCATGGAGATGACGTAGGAGCCCAGCGATTCCGCCGGGGCCTGCGCGGCGACGCGGCAGGTGGCGAGCACTTCGGCGGTGTCTTCGCTGGCCTGGTAATCCGCCGGCAGCAGTGGCCGGGGATTCTTCAACTCCTCCTGCAGAAAGGCCAGGCGCCGCGCCTCGTCCCATTCGCCGTAGCGACCCAGGCCAAGGTATTCGGTGATCTCACCGAGGGCAGCGGCGTGTCGTGCGGCGTCCTGGCGCAGGTCCAGGCGGACCAGGAACAGGCCGAAGCTGGACACCCGGCGCAGGCAGTCGAGCAGCGCACCGTCGGCGATCATGCCCATGCCGCACTCATGCAGCGAGCGGTAGCACAGCTCCAGCGGCTCACGCAGTTCGTCGGTGTGCTGCAGCACCGCGGCACCGGGCGCCAGGGATTCGCGCAACGCCGACTGCGCCCAGCTGCGGGTCGCCCGCAGGCGTTCGCGCAGGGTCTTGAGCACCTGCCGATAAGGCTCCGGGGTATCGCCGGCACGCGCGCGTAGTGCGTCGCTGGCCTGCTGCATGGACAGGTCGGCGGCAAGCCGGTCGACATCGCGCAGGTACAGGTCGGCGGCCATCCAGCGCGCCAGCAGCAACACTTCGCGGGAAACGGCCGCGGTGACATTGGGGTTGCCGTCGCGGTCGCCGCCCATCCAGGAGGCGAAGCGGATCGGCGCGGCATCCAGCGGCAGCCGCTCTCCGCAGCAGTCCTGCAAGGTCCGATCGACGCCACGCAGCACGCGCGGCAGGGCGTGCCAGAGGGAATGCTCGATCACCGCGAAGCCCCACTTGGCCTCGTCCACCGGGGTCGGCCGGACGCGGCGGATTTCCTCGGTGTGCCAGGCCTCGGCGATCAGCCGCTGCAGGTTGTCGCGAACCTCGTCGCGCTCCGCCGCGCCGAGATCATCGTGGTCCTGCACAGCAAGCTGGGCAGCCATGGCGTCGTACTTCTGGATCAGCGTGCGGCGCGCCACCTCGGTCGGGTGCGCGGTGAGCACCAGTTCGATCTCCAGGCCCGCCAACTGCTTCGCCAGGGCATCGCCGGCATGCCCGTCGCCACGCAGGCGCGCCAGCAGCTCGCCGAGCACGTGAGTTTCGAACGGAGGCGCTTCATCGGTGCGCCGGCGGCGGATGCGGTGGTACTGCTCGGCGATGTTGGCCAGGTTGAGGAACTGGTTGAACGCCCGCGCCACCGGCAGCAACTGGTCCTCGCGCAGCCCGTCGAGGGTCTCGCCCAGCTGCTGGGCGCCCTCCTCCGAGCCGCGCCGGGCGGCCTTGGCTCCCTTGCGAATGCGCTCGATGCGTTCGAGGAAGTCCTCGCCGTGTTGCGCACGGATGGTGTCGCCCAGCAGCTCGCCGAGCAGATGAACGTCCTCGCGCAGTCGTGCGTCGATTTCCGCCATGCCGGTTCTCCTCCGATCGTTCACGCCGGCGGTGGGCCGGCAATCAATCTGAACGAGCACGGACGAAGTTGTTCAAACCCATGAGCCCGCCATCGGGCGATCAAACCCAACCACCTGCTCCGGAGCGGTACATGCCGGGGAATGAGGTAACCATGAAGATTCGTGAACTGGCGAAACATTGGGAAGAGAACGCCAAGGGCCGACTGACCCGCGGCCAGTACAACATCAACCTGGACCTGGAATCCGCCGCACGCCTGGCGGCGCTGTCGGAGATGTATCCCAAGCGCAACGTCGAGGAACTGCTCGCCGAACTGGTCGCCGCCTCGCTGGAAGAGCTCGAAGCCAGCCTGCCCTACGTGAAGGGTAACCAGGTCGTCGCCGTCGACGAACAGGGCGACCCGCTGTACGAAGACATCGGCCCCACGCCGCGCTTCCTGGCACTGTCGCGTCGCTACCTGCAGGACCTCAGCGAAGAGCGCGAAAGCAGCAGCAACCACTAAGCGCAACTCCCTTCTGCCGTCGAAGCCGCTAGCCAGAGCGGCTAGCCGGCGTTCGCCCAGCGTTTTCCGGACATGTATCTGCTGACCATTCGGTCAGGGAAAACAGTTGGAACATTTGTCCGTTGCCACCAGTCGGAAAAGTATGTCGCCGCTGTCCCGGATGCCGCACACGCCCCTTCGCGCCTGTGCCGGACCGTCAGGAGACGACGGCGAGATCACGGAATAAACGATCGTACGGAAATCCAGGAGGCACTTCTTATGAACTCAGGTAACGCCAAATCCGCTTCGTCCAGAAGCGGCTTCACGCTCGCTGCGCTGGCCCTTGGCAGCACCCTGCTACTCGCAGGCTGCGCCGGCAATCCGCCCACCGAACAGTTCGCCGTCAGTAACACCGTGCTGAAGAGCGCAACCGTCGCGGGCGCCACGGAGTACGCACCGGTCGAGCTGCGCACCGCGCAGGAAAAGATGGCCCGCGCCGAATCCCTGGCGAAGGAAAAAGACTACGAGCAGGCCCGTCGACTGGCCGAACAGGCCGAATGGGACGCCCGCGTAGCCGAACGCAAGGCGCTCGCCGCGAAGGCCGAGAAGGCCTACCAGGACTCGCAGCAGGGTGTGCAAGACCTGCGCGAAGAAGGCCAACGCAGCACCATCATCGTCAAGTGATGGCCCGGCAGACGAACTCGAAAAGGATGACTCGTTATGCGTAAGACACTGTTGATACCTGCCCTTTCGGCGCTGACCCTGGCCCTTGCCGGTTGCGCCTCGAAACCCAACCCGAACCTCGACCAGGCTCGCGCCAGCTACAACCAGCTGCAGACCAATCCCCAGGCCGCCACCCTGGCGCCGGTCGAGACCAAGGAAGCCGCGGACATGCTCAGCCGCGCCGAACTGGCCTATTCCGGTGACAACGACCAGAAGACCGTCGACCAGTTGGCCTACCTGACCAATCAGCGCGTGGTCGTGGCTGAAGAAACCATCCGCATGAAGACGGCCGAGCAAAACCTCGCCGGCGCCGCCGCGCAACGCACCCAGGCTCGCCTGGAAGCACGCACCGCGCAGGTGGATTCGCTGCTCGGCGCGCTGAAGCCGCAGGCGACCCCTCGCGGCGACATGGTCACGCTGGGTGACGTGCTGTTCGAAGTCGACCGTGCAGAGCTGAAACCGGCCGGTATGCGCCAGCTCTACACCCTCGGCGACTACTTGAAGAAGAACCCCGAGCGCCAGGTGGTGGTCGAGGGTTTCACCGACAGCACCGGCACCGTCTCGCACAACCTGGAGCTGTCGCAGCGCCGCGCCGACTCGGTGAAGGCCGCGCTGGTCAGCATGGGCATCGCGCCGCAGCGCATCACCACCCAGGGTTATGGCAAGAGCAACCCGGTGGCGAGCAACGACACCCCGGACTCGCGCGTGCTCAACCGCCGCGTCGAGATCACCATCTCGCCGGATGCCCAGCCGGTCGCCCCACGGGTAATCACCCAGTAAGCGACTCGACCGCAAAATCAGAACCCCGCCTCGGCGGGGTTTTTCTTTAGTAGGGTGCGCCATGCGCACCGCAACCTCACTCGGAAACCCATGGTGCGCGCGGCGCACCCTACATAAACCGCGGCACGCATGAACCTCGACGGCCTTTCGTAGGGTGCGCCATGCGCACCGCAACCTCACTCGGAAACCCACGGTGCGCACAGCGCACCCTACGTAAACCGCGGTACGCATGAACCTCGACGGCCTTTCGTAGGGTGCGCCATGCGCATCGCAATGCCCATTCAGGAGCCATTGGTGCGCGCGGCGCACCCTACGTAAACCGCGGCACGCATGAACCTCGACGACCTTTCGTAGGGTGCGCCATGCGCACCGCAATCCCCACTCGGAAGCCATTGCTGCGCATGGCGCACCCTACGGAAGGCGGCTCGGCAGGGGATCCAATTCGCACGCATAAAAAAGCCCCGCTTTCGCGGGGCTCTCGGTACAGCGGGTGCCGGGTCGGCTTACATCATGCCGCCCATGCCACCCATGCCGCCCATGTCCGGCATGGCCGGAGCTGCCTTGTCGTCAGCCACTTCAGCGATCATCGCTTCGGTGGTGATCATCAGGCTGCCGATGGAGGTGGCGGCCTGCAGCGCGGTGCGGGTCACCTTGGCCGGATCGAGGATACCCATCTCGATCATGTCGCCGTAGGTGTCGGTCGCGGCGTTGAAGCCGAAGTTGCCCGAACCCTGCTTGACCTTGTCGACCACTACGCTCGGCTCGCCACCGGCGTTGGCGACGATCTGGCGCAGCGGGGACTCGACGGCGCGACGCAGCAGCGCGATACCGACGTTCTGGTCTTCGTTGTCGCCCTTCAGCTCGGAGATGGCCTGCAGAGCGCGCACCAGGGCAACGCCACCGCCAGGCACCACGCCTTCTTCGACCGCCGCACGGGTAGCGTGCAGGGCGTCTTCGACGCGGGCTTTCTTCTCTTTCATCTCGACTTCGGTGCCGGCACCGACCTTGATCACGGCAACACCGCCGGCCAGCTTGGCCAGACGCTCTTGCAGTTTTTCACGGTCGTAGTCGGAGGAGGTTTCCTCGACCTGCTTGCGAATCTGCGCAACGCGGGATTCGATGTCGCCCTGCTGGCCGGCGCCGTCGATGATGGTGGTGTTTTCCTTGTTCAGCACGACGCGCTTGGCGTTACCCAGGTGTTCCAGGGTGGCGCTTTCCAGGCTCAGGCCGACTTCTTCGGAAATCACGGTACCGCCGGTGAGGATGGCGATGTCCTGGAGCATGGCCTTGCGACGGTCGCCGAAGCCCGGAGCCTTGACGGCTGCGACCTTGACGATGCCGCGCATGTTGTTGACGACCAGAGTAGCCAGGGCTTCGCCTTCGACGTCTTCGGCAACGATCAGCAGCGGACGGCCGGCCTTGGCGACAGCTTCCAGCACCGGCAGCATTTCGCGGATGTTGGAGATTTTCTTGTCGACCAGCAGGATCAGCGGGCCGTCGAGTTCGGCGACCATGGTGTCCGGCTTGTTGATGAAATAGGGGGACAGGTAGCCGCGGTCGAACTGCATGCCTTCGACGACGGACAGTTCGTTCTCCAGGCCCGAACCCTCTTCGACGGTGATCACGCCTTCTTTACCGACTTTTTCCATGGCTTCGGCAATGATGTCGCCGATCGAGGAGTCGGAGTTGGCGGAGATGGTGCCGACCTGGGCGATGGCCTTGGAGTCGGCGCACGGCTTGGCCAGGTTCTTCAGCTCGGCGACGATGGCGATGGTCGCCTTGTCGATGCCGCGCTTGAGGTCCATCGGGTTCATGCCGGCAGCGACGGCTTTCAGGCCTTCGTTGACGATGGCCTGGGCCAGAACGGTGGCGGTGGTGGTGCCGTCACCGGCGGCATCGTTGGCCTTGGACGCGACGTCCTTGACCAGCTGCGCGCCCATGTTCTCGAACTTGTCCTTGAGTTCGATTTCCTTGGCGACGGAAACGCCGTCCTTGGTGATGGTCGGAGCGCCGAAGCTCTTTTCCAGAACCACGTTGCGGCCTTTCGGGCCGAGGGTGGCTTTGACGGCGTCGGCCAGCACGTTCACGCCGACCAGCATTTTCTTGCGAGCGGAATCGCCGAATTTGACTTCTTTAGCAGCCATGGTGATTGATCCTCAATTCTTCAATTAGTGACGGGATTCGCGGGGAATCAGGCTTCGATGACGGCGAGGATTTCGTTCTCGCTCATCACCAGCAGGTCTTCGCCGTCGACTTTCACGGTGTTGCTGCCGGAGTAAGGGCCAAACACCACTTTGTCGCCGACTTTGACGGCCAGGGCGCGCACTCCACCGTTTTCCAGCACTTTACCGGCGCCGACAGCGACGATTTCGCCGCGGTTCGGTTTTTCGGCAGCGGAACCCGGCAGCACGATGCCGCCTGCGGTCTTGGTTTCTTCTTCGCTGCGGCGAATGACGACGCGGTCATGCAGGGGACGAAGCTTCATTGTCGATCTCTCCCAATTGAGTGTTTTCCGGCGCCGGCTCGATGCCGGCGGGTTAAATCCGGCGGTGCCGGTTGCGGCCCGCAGAGCGGACCGCAGAAGACAGCCTGTCGACGTGACAGGGACCTTGCGGTGTCCGCTAGATGCGGGCGTACAAGCGCATTTCAAGGGTCGCGGGCAAAAAAATTTCGTTATCGCGGCGCAGACGGGCAGGCATACGAACGCAGCCGATCACTGATCGCGGCGTTCGTACTCGCCCTCGATGACATTGGGTCGGGCTGCGTTAGGTCGGGCCGCGCCGCCCGCCGGGTCGTCGGAGAACGCGCGCTGGCGCTGCACCTGCGCCTCGATCCGGCGCCCGACGGCGCGCAGGAGCAGGCCGCGGGTGAAGGGGACGATGAACAGCAGGCCGATGATGTCGCTGAGAAAGCCCGGCAGTATCAGCAAGGCGCCGCCCAGGGCGACCATCAGCCCCTCGAGCATTTCCTTTTCGGGCAACTCGCCGCGCGCCAGGCGCTCCCGCGCGCGCCAGGCCGTGGCGACGCCGGCGACGCGCAGCAGCAGGCCGCCGAGCAGCGCACTGCCCACCAGCAACAGCAGCGTGGGCAGCACGCCGATGGCGCCGCCGACCTTGATCAGCAGCGCCAGCTCGACGACCGGGAACAACAGGAACAGAAAGAAGAAAACACGCATCGTGGAATCCTTGGCGGAAGAACGGCTTCCGAGGGTATGAGATGACGGTGGGCAGCCGGCATTTCAAGGCCGGCAGGATAGCGACTGTTACCGGATTATTCGTCGCCGGGACCTTCCGAGACCGGCCAGGCGTCGGCACGGGCCAGCGCGACCAGCGCCTGGCGCACCTCGCCGGGGTTGCTGCAGGGTTCGGCGAACGGCAGCCAGTGCAGCGCCGCACCGATGCGCAGGTGGAAGCCTTCGCTGTCGATGCCGACCATCTGTGCCGGTTCGCCGTCTGGCAAGCCGGCCAGCCGGACGTAGTGGGCGATGGCATCGGGGTGATCGCCGTTCATGTGTTCGACCATCGAGGTTTCGCTGTTGCCGGCGAAGGGGTTGGCGAGTTCGACCCGGTCCAGCCAGTGAATCGCGCCGAAACCGCCGATGTAGCGCCAGCGCACAGGCTGCAGCACCCAGAAGTCGAAGTCGTGGGCCAGGTGATAGTCCTGCGAGGCGGGAAAGTAGCGATAGAACCGCCGGGCCGCCGCTTCGATCTCCCCGGCGCCGTGCAACGGGCTGGCCTCGGCGAGCAGGGTCAGGCGCCCCGCCGCCTGCACGTCCTGCGCGCCACGCTCGCCCACCAGCAGCGAGCACTTCCCGTCGGCCTTGAGGTTGTGGGTATGCTGGGCGATACGGCTGATCAGGATCAGCGGCCTGCCCGAGGCGTCGAGACAGAACGGCGCCACCGAGCCGAACGGAAAGCCGGGCATGGCCTTGGACTGGGTGGAAAGCACGCCGCGGTACTCCCGCAGCAACAACTGGCGTGCATGCTGGCTCGATCGAACGCTCACCCCATGACTCCTTGGACGATTCCGTTGAGAATGGACAGGCTCAGCATAACGGGTTCGCCTTGGCGGCGACGACAACAACAATCAGCAGGGGATACACGATGCAACTCAAGGACAAGGTCATCATAATCACCGGGGGCGGCCAGGGTCTCGGCCGCGCCATGGGCGAATACCTGGCGGCGAAGGGCGCACGCCTGGCGCTGGTCGATCTCAACCAGGAGAAACTCGACGAGGCCGTCGCCGCCTGCAAGGCCGCCGGGGGCGAGGCGAAAGCCTACCTGTGCAACGTTGCCAACGAAGAGCAGGTGACTCATCTGGTGAGCCAGGTGGCCGACGACTTCGGCGCGATCAACGGGCTGGTGAACAACGCGGGAATCCTGCGCGACGGGCTGACCATCAAGGTCAAGGACGGCGAGCTGACCAAGCTGAGCCTGGCGCAGTGGCAGTCGGTGATCGACGTCAACCTGACCGGCGTGTTCCTTTGCACCCGCGAGGTCGCGGCGAAGATGATCGAGCTGAAGAACGAAGGCGCGATCGTCAACATCTCCTCGATCTCCCGCGCCGGCAACATGGGCCAGGCCAACTACTCGGCGGCCAAGGCCGGGGTCGCGGCGGACACCGTGGTCTGGGCGAAGGAACTGGCGCGCTACGGCATCCGCGTGGCGGGCGTGGCGCCGGGCTTCATCGAGACCGACATGGTGGCGAGCATGAAACCCGAAGCGCTGGAGAAGATGACCTCGGGCATCCCGCTCAAGCGCCTCGGCAAGCCGGTTGAGATCGCCCACTCGGTGGCCTATATCTTCGAGAACGACTACTACACGGGGAGAGTGCTGGAACTCGACGGCGGCCTCCGCCTCTAGTTGGGTTTCGATCTCGGCGTTGAATGCCGGTTCAAGATGCTCATTTACAGGCGTAAATTCCGCTCTCTCGCCGGCATTCGCCTTGCCTGGCCTTAGCTCGCAAGATCGAGACCAGACATCGCCAAGAGCGCCGAAATGAAAAAGCCCCGCGATGCGGGGCTTTTTTCTTGCGAGCGGGGCTTTTACCAACCCACGCCGAAACCTACGGTGTAGCGGGTTTCGTTCAGCTCGCCATCGGAGTTGCCGCTGACGATGTCCTTCTCGGCCTTGAGGTTGAGCGAGGCCCAGTCGGTGACCTTGTAGCGCAGCCCGGCTTCGGAATCCAGGGCGTACTCGGCGACGCCGGACAGGGGTTTGCCGATCTCGCCGTTGGTGAAGATTTCCACCGTCTTGCCGATCAGGTAGCGGTTGTATTCCCACTTCAGCGCCAGCGAGTAGAAGTTGTCCTTGTTGCCGTTGCTGTATTCGTAGTCGGTGCGGTTGACCAGCGAGGTGAGCGAGAAGGCGCCCAGTTCGTTGTCCCAGAACTGGTAACCCGGGCCGGTACCCAGCGTACGCTGGCGCGCGAGGTCCTCGATCTTGTCGTTCTTGTAGTCGACACGGCCCTGCCAGAACCACTGTTCGGTGAAGAAGCGGTCGAGCGCGTACTCCAGCTGATAGTTGTTGGTGGTGGTGACGCCGTCGCTGCTTTCGCGGTTGTACTCGCCGTCGCCGTTATGCCGCCACAGGCCGTGCCTGGCCTTGGTCTTGAAGGCCACGTTGTAGTCGTCGGTGTCGGTGTCCGCGCGCTTGTAGTCCAGTGCCAGGTCGATGTTGCCGCTCCAGGTGAAGTCCTGGATCAGTGGCTTGGGCTGAATCATCTGCTGGATGCTCGCCAGCTCGATGGTCTTCGGAGCCTCGGCGGTCCCCAGCACCACCTTGCCGTCGTCGCCCTTGTGCAGGGAGTTGGCCAGTTGCGGGTCCTCGAAGTCGTCCTGGCGAACCAGCATCGGGGTCTCGCTCTCCAGCGTGGCGACCTTCTTCCAATCCAGCGGGATGGAGCCGCCGTAGTCCGTGTCCAGCATCAGCTTGCCGCCATCCAGCACCTTGACCTTGCCGGTCAGGCGATCGCCGTTCTTCAACCATACGGTGTCGGCGAACGCCGAGGTGGTGACACAGCCCAGGGTCAGGCACAGCAGGTTTCTCAACAACATAGGCGTAGGTCTGCTTCCAGGGTTCGGGTAAGTCCGGGCATTATCCGGACGCACGGCAACTGAGCAACCAGACACACGGGCGGAGGGCAAGTTCAATGCAGGCTGCATGCCCCGTTTCAGGCGCTTCGGCGCCGTCCATGGCGGCGACGGGCGCGTCGGATGCCGCGCGATGAGCGACTCGACCGACGCTGACGAGGCGCACGCCTGGGCCTCGCCGAACGATCCGCAGGCCCGCCGCGAGGCGCTGTATCTGGTGCTCAGCCAGGTGCCGAGGGGCTGCGTGGTCAGCTACGGACAGCTCGCCGAACTGGCCGGCCTCGGCCGCGCGGCGCGCTGGGTGGGGCGAACCCTGTCGCAGTTGCCGGAGGGTTCGGCATTGCCCTGGCACCGCGTCATAGCCGCTGGTGGACGACTGAGCCTGCAGGCCGGCAGCCCCTCCGGCGACGAGCAGCGCGCGCGCCTGCGCGACGAAGGTGTGAGCGTGCGCAATGACCGTGTGGACATGCGTCGGCACGGCTGGCGCCCGACGGAGCAACGCGGTTAGAGTGCGCCCTTTGCCAGCCACCCGCGTACCCTCATGTCCCGTAAAACCTGGCGCGACGCACTCCGCGCCTACGCCACCCCAGCTTCCCTCGCCCTTCTGCTGCTCGGGTTCGCGGCGGGGCTGCCAGCGGTGCTGGTGTTCTCGACGCTGTCGGTCTGGCTGCGCGAGGCCGGGGTGTCGCGCGAAACCATCGGCTATGCCAGCTGGATCAGCCTCGCCTACGCCTTCAAGTGGGTCTGGTCGCCGATGCTCGACCAATGGCGCCTGCCGCTGCTCGGTGCCCTGGGCAAACGCCGCTCCTGGCTGATCCTCTCGCAGTCGCTGATCGCCATCGGCCTGGTCGGCATGGCGCTGTGCGATCCGCGCGACCACCTGGCGCTGCTGATCGCCTTCGCCGTGGCCGTGGCCTTCGCCTCGGCGACCCAGGACATCGCCATCGATGCCTACCGCCTGGAAATCGCCGAGGACAGCTACCAGGCCGCCCTCGCCGCCTCGTACATGACCGGCTACCGGGTGGCGATGCTGCTGGCCACCGCCGGCGCGCTGTTCCTCGCCGACTGGCTGGGTTCGAGCAGCCAGCACTATGACCAGAGCGCCTGGGCCAGCACCTACATCGCCTTCGCCCTGCTGATCCTGCCCGGCCTGATGACCAGCCTGGCGATCCGCGAACCCGAGGCCACCACGCCGCTGCCGAACCGCACCTCGCTGTTCGGCTTCAACCACCAGCTCGCCTCGATCGGCCTGCTGCTGGTGATGCTGATCTCGGTGCCGGCGCTGATCAACGCGCTGATCGCCACCGCCTGGCCGCGGGCCGCGCTGTACGGGCTGTTCATCCTCGGCTGCCTGTCGCCCTGGGGCCGCGCGCTGCTGCTGCCGGTTGGCAGCACGCTGCGCCAGGCCTACCAGCGCAAACGCACGCGGCACCTGGATTTCGTCAACCAGGGTGTTTCGGTGATCGTGCTGATCATCCTGATGGTCGCCTTCACCGGCGGCCTGCAGTCGTACTACGGCGGTTACTGGCCGCGTGGGACCATGTACCTGTTGATCTGCCTGGGCTGCCTGTCCGCCCCCGGCCGGCTGCTGATGGCGCCGGTGCTGACGCCGATCAGCGACTTCATCCTGCGCTACCGCTGGCAGGCGCTGATGCTGCTGGGGCTGATCGCCACCTATCGGATGTCGGACACGGTGATGGGCGTGATGGCCAACGTCTTCTACATCGACCAGGGCTTCAGCAAGGACCAGATCGCCGGTGTCAGCAAGATCTTCGGGCTGATCATGACGCTGCTCGGCGGGGTATTCGGCGGCCTGCTGATCGTGCGTTTCGGCATCCTGCCGATCCTCTTCATCGGCGGCGCCGCCTCGGCCGGCACCAACCTGCTGTTCGTCGTGCTGGCGGGAATGGGGGCGGACCTGCAGATGCTGGTGCTGACCATCTCCTGCGACAACTTCAGCGCCGGGCTGGCCTCCACCGCGTTCGTCGCCTACCTGTCGAGCCTGACCAACCTGAAATTCTCGGCCACCCAGTACGCCATGCTCAGCTCGCTGATGATGCTGCTGCCGCGCCTACTCGGGGGCTATTCGGGGGTGATGGTGGAGAAGGTCGGCTACAGCGATTTCTTCCTCATCACCACGCTCCTCGGCGTGCCGACACTGATCCTCATCCTGATGCAGTGGCGCCGCCTGCGCCGCGAACCGCAACCGCTGGACGAGCCCGGTGAAACGGCGGCCGACGCCAAGGGCGGCAGCCGCTAGCACGCCTCAGCGCGACGCGGTCTGGGTAGTCAGCATGCGCGCCACCTTGCCCGGCAGGGCGATGTCCACGCCGATGGCGCGCAGACGGTCGCGCACTTCCTCGTTGAACTTGAAGGTGACTGCGCCGAAGTCGGCATTCGCCGTCCACACCCGCAGCGACAGCGTGATGAAGGTGTCGCCCAGGCCCGCGACCACCACCGCAGGCGGCGGCTCCTTGAGCACGCGCGGATCGTCGGCCATCTCGCGCAGCACCTGCTGGGCCTTCTGCAAATCGGCGTCGTAGTCGACCTTGATGTCGAAGATCAGCTGCCGGGTGGCCTGCCGCGAGCTGTTGGTGATGATGCCGTTGGACAGATTGCCGTTGGGGATGATCACCGTGCGGTTGTCGCCGGTACGCAGCACCGTGTGGAAGATCTGGATGCTGTCGACGGTGCCGCTGGTGCCCTGCGCCTCGATCCAGTCGCCGATGCGGAACGGCCGGAACAGCAGGATCAGCACGCCGCCGGCGAAGTTCGCCAGGCTGCCCTGCAGCGCCAGGCCGATGGCCAGGCCGGCCGCGCCGATGGCGGCGATGAAGGAGGTGGTTTCGATGCCGATCATCGAGGCCACGCTGATCACCAGCAGGACCTTCATGATGATGTTGGCCAGGTTGACGATGAAGCCCTTTAGCGCCAGGTCGATGTGACGCATGCCGAGCAGCAGGCCGATCTTGCTGGTCAACCGGTTGATCAGCCACCAGCCGATGGCCAGCGTCACCAGCGCCAGCACCAGGCGCCCGCCGTACTCCATCAGCAGCGGCAGCCAGGCCTCGGAGGCCGTCACCAGTCGATCGATTTCGTTGTTCACATCCATTGCATTCCCTCTCTGAGGCCACCGGATGGCCATGAAAACACAGAGAATGCGACGCCTGGCGGAGGGCCGAGGTTCCCCGGCCCGGGCGACGGATGGTCAGTCGCGGAAGTTGTTGTACTGCAGCGGCATGCCCAGGTCCTGGGTGCGCAGCAGGGCGATGGCTTCCTGCAGGTCATCGCGCTTCTTGCCGGTGATGCGTACCTGCTCGCCCTGGATGGCGGCCTGCACCTTGAGCTTCGCATCCTTGACCAGCGCGACGATCTTCTTCGCCAGCTCCTTGTCGATGCCTTCGCGCAGCGTGGCTTCCTGTTTCACCACCTTGCCGGAGGCGTAGGCGTCCTTGAGCTCCAGGCACTGCACGTCGATCTTGCGCTTGACCAGCGACAGCTTGAGGATCTCGATCATCTGCTCGAGCTGGAAATCCGCCTCGGCGGTCAGGGTGACGACCTTTTCCTTGAACTCGAAGCTGCCCTTGCCACGCAGGTCGTAGCGGCGTTCGAGTTCCTTCATGGCATTGTCCACGGCATTGGTGACTTCGTGCTTGTCCAGCTCCGACACCACGTCGAAAGAGGGCATGTGGCTTGCTCCAGATTGATGGCGCGTTCGGACTCTCGAGCGGTTCGCGCCTGGCTTGACGGTTGAAAATGCCCGGTCATTATAACCGCACAACTATGCGGCGCCCCCCGGCTGGCAGGAAGTCGGCCCCTATTGCGAGTTCGCTAAATGCCCAACGCTTACCTCAGCATCCTGGTCGTGGATGACGCCAAATTCTCCAGCGCCATGATCGGCCGGGCACTCAGCCAGGCCGGTTATCAGGATGTGCGCTTCGCCAGCAGCGCGACGGAAGCGCTGCGGCAACTCGAAACGCGCCCGACCAGCGTGCTGCTCGCCGACTGGCTGATGCCGGAGATCGACGGCCTCGAGCTGACCGCGCGGGTGCGCCAGTTGGACGAGATGGCCGATCACTACACCTACATCGTGCTGCTCACCGGCAAGGAAGGCGAAAACGTGCTGCACGAAGCCTTCGACCGCGGCGTCGACGATTTCATCAGCAAGTCGGAAATGAGCGAACAGTTGCTGCCACGCGTGTTCGCCGCCGACCGCCTGTGCAACACCCTGCAGCGGCTGCTCCAGGAAAACCGCCTGCTGACGCAGAACATCGCCAGCCTCGAACAGCGCAACCTGGTCGACTCGGTCACCGGCCTGGGCAATCCGCGCTACCTGCGGCTCAAGCTCGGCGACAGCCTACGCCAGGTGGAATCGCGCGGCGGCGCGCTCTGCTACCTGCTGATCGGGCTGCCGGAAACCGGGGAGCTGCGGCAGAAGTACGGCGAGGATTTCTACGCCGAACTGCTCCACGGCATCGCCCGTCGTCTGCAACAGCTGGTGCGCCCGCTGGACGTGCTGGCGCGCCTGGACGACACCCATTTCGGCCTGATCACCCTCATCGACGACCTTCACGAATGCTCGCCGACCAGCTTCCGGCGCCTGCACGAAGGCCTCAACCTCAAGGCCTTCAAGACCAGCGAAGGGTTCATCACCTTGAAGGCCGGGATCGGCCTGGTCGGCGCGGATGCCAAGGCGCTGCCGCTGGATGCGCAGACGCTGATCGAGCATGGCCAGAACCTGCTGCCGGAGGCCTACGCCAGCGGTCGCATCGCCGCCCTGCGCCTGGGCAGCCGCTGATGCCGACGCGCGCGTGAGCTGGCATGTACTCGGCGCGGGCAGCCTCGGCACCCTGTGGGCGGCGCGCCTGGCCCGGGCGGGGCTGCCGGTCACGCTGATCCTGCGCGATGAGAAGCGCCTGGCCGACTACCGCCGCGCCGGTGGCCTGAGCCTTGTGGAAAACGGCCAGCGCACCCTTCATCCGCTCCCCGCCGAAACCCTCGCCGATACGGCGCCGATCCATCGCCTGCTGCTCGCCTGCAAGGCCTATGACGCCGCCTCCGCGGTTGCCGCGCTGGCCCCGCGCCTGGCCCCGAAGGCCGAGCTGCTGTTGCTGCAGAACGGCATCGGCAGCCAGGAGGAAGTCGCCGCCCAGGCGCCGCACGCGCGCTGCATCCTGGTCTCCAGTACCGAGGGTGCGTTCCGCCGGGCCGACTTCGAGGTGGTCTTCGCCGGGCACGGCTTCAACTGGCTCGGCGACCCGCTCGACCCCACCCCGCCAGGCTGGCTCGCGCAGCTGGAGCAGGCCGGAATACCCCGGCAGTGGACGCCGGACATCCTCACCCGGCTGTGGCGCAAGCTGGCGTTGAACTGCGCGATAAATCCGTTGACGGTGCTGCACGACTGCCGCAACGGCGGGCTGGCCGAGCACCCGGCGGAGGTCGCGATCCTCTGCGCCGAGCTCGGCGAACTTCTCGAAGGCTGCGGCCAGCCGGCGGCCGCCGAGCACCTGCACGACGACGTGCAGCGGGTGATCCAGGCCACCGCGGCGAACCATTCCTCCATGCACCAGGACGTCGCCGCCGGCCGCCGCACCGAGGTCGCCTACCTGCTCGGACGCGCCTGCGCGGTGGCCGAGCGCCACGCGCTGGATCTACCGCACCTGCGCGCCCTGCACCAGCGGCTGCTCGCGCACCTCGCCGCGCGCGGATTGCCGGTGCACTGAGGCGCGGGCTACCCTGCCGGTTCATTCCGCACGCTCCGACCCGCCATGATCCTGCGTCAGCGTCTCGAAAATCTCCCGGTCGGCCGCAAGCTGCTCGCCGCCCTGCTGGTATTGCTCGCCACCGTGCTGCTGGTGGCCAACCTCGCCTTCATCAGCGCCGCGTACTGGATTTCCCAGGAAAGCATGGCGCCGCAGGCGCTGCAGACCCTCGGTCGGCTGATCGCCAACCCGGCGCTGAGCGCCCCGGCGCTGGCCTCGCCGGAAACCGCGCGGGCGCTGCTCGAGAACCTGCGCGACTACCCTCCCCTGCGCGCCGCGGCGATCTACGGCGGCGACGGCCGGCTCGTGGCGCAACTCGCCCGTGGCGAGAAGCTCGACCTGCCGCGGCGCCTGGACCGACTGGAGCGCTGGCGTACCGGCGAATTCCGCACCAACCAGTTGATCCCGCTGCCGCAGGCCGACGGGCCGCCCGGCCACCTGCTGCTGGTGGCGTCCAGCGAACTGCCCGGCGCGTTCTACACCGGCACCCTCACGGCGAGCCTGGTGATTCTCGCCTTCAGCCTGCTGTTCTGGCTGCTGGTGGCGCGGCAGATTCGCCGCCTGGTGACCAAGCCGATCCGCCGCCTGGAAGAGCTGTCGCGCCAGGTCACCCGCGAGGAGAACTACTCGCTGCGCGCGCGCCGCGGCAACCACGACGAGATCGGCAGCCTGGCCGAGGCCTTCAACACCATGCTGGCGCGCATCCAGGCACGCGAGCAGCAGCTCGAGCGTGCCCGCGACGATGCCCAGGCGGCCTTCTCCCAGGCGCGCAACCTGGCCGAGGAAACCCGCCACACGAACCTGCAGCTGGAGCTCGAGGTGCAGGTGCGCAGCAAGATCGAGAAGAAGCTCACCGGATTCCAGAGCTACCTCAACAGCATCATCGACTCGATGCCCTCGGCGCTGATCGCGCTGGACGAGCAGATGTACGTGACCCAGTGGAACAAGGAAGCCAGCCTGCTTTCCGGCACCGGCCTGGACGAGGCGATGAACAAGCCGATCTTCCTCGCCTTCCCGCCGCTCAAACCCTACCTGGAGGCGCTGCGGCGCAGCGCCGAGCATTGCCGGGTCGAGGAAGTCGAGCGTGTCACCTGGCCCAAGGACGGCGAGCCCCGCCACTACGCACTGACCTTCTTCCCGCTGATGGGCGGCAGCGGCAAGGGCGGCGTGGTGATCCGCATCGACGACATCACCCAGCGCCTGTCGCTGGAGGAAGTGATGGTGCAGTCGGAGAAGATGCTCTCGGTCGGCGGGCTGGCCGCCGGCATGGCGCACGAGATCAACAACCCGCTGGGCGCCGTGCTGCACAACGTGCAGAACATCCGCCGGCGGCTGTCGCCGGAGCTGGCGAAGAACCTCGAACAGGCGCAACTCGCCGGCATCGGCCTGGAACAGATCAACGCCTACCTGCAGGCCCGCGAGGTACCGCAACTGCTCGACGGCATCCAGTCCGCCGGCAGCCGCGCGGCGAAGATCGTCAGCCACATGCTGTCGTTCAGCCGCCTGAGCAACCGCGAGCTGATGCCCTGCCTGCTGCCGACGGTGATCGACCAGGCGCTGGAGATCGCCGGCAACGACTTCGACCTGGCCGACGGCTTCGACTTCAAGGCGCTGGACATCCACCGTGAATTCGACGACGAGCTGGGCAAGGTGCCGTGCATCGCCAACGAGCTGGAACAGGTGCTGCTCAACCTGCTGAAGAACGCCGCCCAGGCCATCCACCAGCGTGAGGACGACGAGCCCGGACGCATCGTCGTGCGCACCCGGCGCAACCCGCCGTGGGCGGAAATCCAGGTGCAGGACAACGGCGTGGGGATTCCCGAGGCGGTGCGCAAACGGATTTTCGAGCCGTTCTTCACCACCAAGGAGGTCGGCCAAGGAACCGGGCTGGGCCTGTCGGTCTCTTATTTCATCATCACCAACAACCACAAGGGCCAGATGGACGTGCAGTCGAAGCCGGGTCAGGGCACCCTCTTCACCCTGCGCCTGCCGCTGCCCGCCACCAGCGAACAGGACAACTGATGGGAAATCGCCTGACCAGGATCTACACGCGCACCGGCGATACCGGCGAAACCGGGCTGGCAGATGGCCGCCGGGTGGCCAAGGACCATCCGCGGGTGGAGGCGATGGGCGAGCTGGACAGCCTCAACAGCGCCCTTGGCCTGCTCCTCGCCGAACTGGCGCAGGCGCGGCCGGACTGCCCCGGGCTCAGCGAGCTGATCGAAGTGCTGGAACCCTGCCAGCACCGCCTCTTCGACCTCGGCGGCGAGCTGGCGATGCCGGTCTACCAGGCGCTCGACGAGGCCGAGGTCACCCGCCTGGAACAGGCCATCGACCGCTGGAACGAGGAACTCGGCCCGTTGCAGAACTTCATCCTGCCCGGTGGCTCGCGCCTGATCGCCCAGGCTCACGTCTGCCGCAGCCAGGCGCGCGCCGCCGAACGCCGCTGCCAGGCGCTGAACGCCGAAGAGCCGCTGCGCCCGGTCGGCCTGGCCTACGTCAATCGTCTGTCCGACCTGCTGTTCGTCGCCGCGCGGATGATCGCGCGCCGCCAGGGCCACGCGGAAATCCTCTGGCAGGCCGCGAAGAAGGCCGCCGAGTGAAGGCGCCGATCCGATGAGCGCGCCGGCAGCCGCGCCGGCAGCCGCCTCCAACCGCAACCTCGATGGCCTGCACGCCGCCTGGGAAGCGCTGGTGGTGCTGCTGGTGTGTGCCAACCTGGCGCTGATCCTGTTCGACGGCCTGTTCGCCCTGGCGCCGCTGAACCAGGCGCTGCAAAGCGTGCTGCCGGGCTTCCACGCCTTCTACGACAGCCGCATCCACGCCCACTTCGCCTTCATCGACCTGTGCTTCGTGGCGATCTTCCTGTTCGACGTGCTGCTCGGCTGGGCGGTGGCGATCGCCGAGCGCCGTTACGCGCGCTGGTACTACTACCCCTTCGCCCACTGGTACGACGTGCTCGGCTGCATCCCGCTGGCCGGCCTGCGCTGGTTGCGCGTGCTGCGCATCGGCGTGCTGCTGATCCGCCTGCAACGCCTCGGGCTGATCGACATGCGCCGCTGGGCGCTCTACGGCTTCTTCAACCGCTACTGGCAACTGCTGCTCGAAGAGCTCTCGGACCGGGTGATGGTCAAGCTGTTCTCGCGCCTGCAGCAGGAGATCGGCGCCAGCGACGACCTTTCGCGGCGGCTGATCAACGGCGTGATCCGTCCGCGCAAGCAGCGCCTGCTGGACGACCTGTCGCGGCGCCTGCAGGGCATGCTGGAAAACGGCTACCGCAGCAACCGTGGCGCCATCGATGGCTACGTCAGCGGCCTGGTGCACCAGGCGCTGATGAACAACGAGGAGCTGCGCAGGCTGCGCCGCCTGCCACTGGGCTCGCAGTTCGCCGACAGCCTCGATGCCGCCCTCGGCGATATCGTCCGCCGCCTGCTCGCCGGCGCGGTGGAGGGGCTGCAGCGCGAGCAGTTCAAGGCGCTGGCGGCGAACCTCTCCGATCAGTTCTTCGAGGCCTGGCTCTACGAGGACGAAAGCACCGACCTGGCCCTGGAAGAGCTGCTGGTGGACCTCATCGAAGTGCTCAAGCAGCAGGTGCTCGACCGTCGCTGGAGCCGTTTCGTCGGCCCGCCCGCGCCTTCCGACCTGCCGCGCTGATGCGTCCATGAGGCACGTCGAGGAACTCGCCCGCCTTCGGGCTGCCCCAGTAACACCCGTGGGCATGACCGGCGTCATCCGTGTGACGTCGGTCAGGCCCAGACTGGCTATGAACGCATAACCGAACGGTGACGTTGCATGGAGTTCAAGGACTATTACCAGGCCCTCGGCGTAGCGCCGGAGGCCGATGAGAAGGCGATCAAGACCGCCTACCGCAAGCTCGCGCGCAAGTACCATCCGGACGTCAGCGACGATCCCGACGCCGAGAACAGGTTCAAGGACGTCGTCGAAGCCTATGAAGTGCTGAAGAACCCGGAGAAGCGCGCCGAGTACGACGAACTGCGCCGCTACGGCAACCGCAGCCAGTTCGAGCCGCCGCCAGGCTGGCAGTCCTCCAGCGCCGGGCAGCATGAACCGCACCAGCGCTACGACGGCGACTTCTCCGACTTCTTCGAATCGATCTTCGGCAGCGCCTCCGGGCGGGCGCGGGGCGGCCGGCGCGGCCAGGACGTCGAGCTGGAGCTGCCGGTGTTCCTCGAGGAAACCCTTGCCGAGGAATCCAAGCAGATCAGCTTCAAGGTCCCGGCGTTCGACGCCCAGGGCCGCCGCGACGACCTCACACGCACGCTCAACGTGAAGATTCCCGCCGGCGTGCTCGACGGCGAGCGCATCCGCCTCAAGGGCCAGGGCGCGCCGGGCGTGGGCGAGGCGCCAGCCGGCGACCTCTACCTGACGCTGCGCCTGGTGCCGCATCCGCTGTTCGACGTGGAGGCGCACAACCTGATCATCACCGTGCCGCTGGCGCCCTGGGAAGCGGCGCTGGGCGCGAAGATCACGGTTCCGACACTGGACGGACGCATCAACCTGAGCATCCCGCCGGACAGCCAAACCGGCCAGCGCCTGCGGGTGAAAGGCAAAGGCCTGCCCGGCAAGCAGGGCCGCGGCGACCTGTTCGCCCTGCTGAAGGTGGTGATGCCGGGCAAAACCAGCGAATCGACGCGCGGTCTATGGCAGGCGCTCGCCGAAAAGGCGGCCTTCGATCCCCGAGCGCAATGGAGTAAAGAGCAATGACCACGCTGATCGTGACCTTCGGGGTCGAGGAATTCTGCCGCAGCGCGAACCTGTCGCGCGAGGTGCTGATCGAGATCGTCGAACTGGGGATTCTCGAGCCCAGCGAACCGACCGTCGAACGCTGGTCGTTCGACCTCGATGCGCTGCTGATGGCCAAGCGCGCGCTGCGCCTGAAACAGGATTTCGAACTGGACTGGCCGGGTATCGCCCTGGCCCTGCGACTGCTCGACGAGGTCGACCAGCTGAAGCGCGAGAACCAGCAGCTGCGTCAGCGCCTGGAGCGTTTCATCCAGCACTGAGGCGAGCGCCCGGAGCAACTCGCCGGCCTGCGCGTTTGCGCGGTCAGTCCAACGCCCCCTTCCACAACGCGCGAATCCCTGCGATGCCCTGGGCGCCGATCTGCCAGGCGCGCGGCAGGTCGTCCGGGCCGACGCCGCCGAGCAGGAACGCCGGCTTGTCGAACCCCCGCAGCAGCTCGCTCGCCGCGTCCCAGCCCAACGGCTGCGCCTCGGGATGGGTGCGCGTGGCCTGCAGCGGCGACAGGGTGACGAAGTCCACGCCCATCGTGCTGGCCAGGGCCAGCTCCTCGGCATCGTGACAGGACGCCGCCAGCCAGCGCTCGGCGGGAAACGGGCGGCCCCGCGCCGCGTAGTCGCGCAGCTGTTTCGCGGTCAGGTGCCAGCCGGCCGCCGGGAAATCCCCCAGCCACTCCAGCGGCCCCTTGAGCATCAGCTGCGCCTTGCCGGCGCAGACGCCCTGGATGTCCACGGCGAGGTCGCGGTACTGCGCATCGAACATCCCCGGGGCCCGCAGCTGGATCAGCCGGATACCCTCGGCGATGGCCTGGCGCACGCCGGCGAGCAGGTCCTGCGGCTCCAGCTCATCGGGCGTGATCAGGTAGCGATCCGGCAGCCTGGCCGCCGCCACGATGGGCGCGTTGGCCGCGGGAAACGCGTAGTCTGCCAGGTGCCGCGGCGCGACCCAGGCCAGCGGCTGGCCCTCGGCACCATGCGCCTCGCCGGTGAAGGCGCCGACTTCCCAGACATCCAGCAGCACCTGCTTGTCCGGGTAATCGTGGCGCACCTGGATCAGCGGGCGCGCCTGCGTCACCGCGATGCCAAGCTCCTCGGCCAGCTCGCGCGCCAGCGCCGCCTCGACCGCTTCGCCGTCCTCGACCTTGCCGCCGGGAAACTCCCAGAGTCCGCCCTGATGCTTGTCGTCCGGGCGCCGGGCTATCAGGACCCGGCCGTCCGCGGCGCGGATCACCGCCGCCGCGACATGGATGCGTTTCATGCAATGCTCTCCGTTTCTTCGAGGGCCGCGCGATACCAGCGCTGGAAGGCCGGCCAACGGTAGATGGTTTCGACGTAGTCCGCCGCCACACGCGGCAGCGCGACCCGATAGCTGCGCAAGCGTGCGGCGATCGGTGCGTAGAAGGCGTCGGCGATGCCCGGCTGGCCGAAGAGGAATTCGCCCCCGGCGCCGAAGCGCGACCGGCAGTCGCTCCAGATCGCGCAGACGCGCTCGATGTCGGCCACGGCCGGATCGGGTATGACCGGCAGCGCCTGGTCGCGCTTGAGGTCCATCGACAGGTGGCTGCGCAGGCCAACGAAGCCGCTGTGCATCTCGGCGCAGATCGAGCGCGCCAGCGCGCGGGCGTATTCGTCGCGCGGCCACAGGCCGGCGCCGGGGAAACGCTCGGCGAGGTACTCGGCGATGGCCAGCGAATCCCACACCGGGCCGAGTTCGGTCTGCAGCACCGGCACCTTGCCGGTCGGCGATTGCGCGCGCAGCAACGTGCGGCTGTCGGCCTGGTACAGCGCGATGCGCAGTTCCTCGTAGGGCGCGCCGGCCAGCTCCAGGGCGAGGGCCGCGCGCAACGACCAGGACGAGTAGTTCTTGTTGCCGATCACCAGCGTAAGGGACATGCGGGCTTCCTTGGTTTGCGTCTGGTGTGAAGGGACCATAAGAGGCGCGGAAGGAACAGGCAAATTCCCATTCGGCATGGGCGGATGAGCGGCGGGAATGCCGCCGGGGCGGCCCCGCGCGCCAGCCGGCGCACGGAGCCCGACGCGGATCAGGTGCGGTATTCGGCGTTGATCTTCACGTACTCGTGGGACAGGTCGGTGGTCCAGATCGTTTCGCTGCAGTTGCCGCGGCCCAGTTCGATGCGGATGCCGATTTCCGCCTCGGCCATCACCGCCGAGCCCTGCTCCTCGGTGTAGCTCGGCGAGCGGCAGCCCTTGCTGGCGATGCACACGTCGCCGAGGAAGACGTCGATCTTGCTGACGTCCAGCTGCGCCACGCCCGCGCGGCCGACGGCGGCGAGGATGCGCCCCCAGTTCGGGTCGGAGGCGAACAGCGCGGTCTTGATCAGTGGCGAGTGGGCGACGGCGTAACCGACGTCCAGACACTCCTGCTGGGTGGCACCGCCGTTGACCTGCACGGTGACGAACTTGGTCGCCCCTTCGCCGTCGCGCACGATGGCCTGGGCCAGCTCCATGGCGACGTCCAGCACCGCCTGCTTGAGCGCAGCGAACAGCGCGCCGCTGGGCTGGACGATCTCGTCGAGCGCGGCCTGGCCGGTGGCGATCAGCATGCAGCAGTCGTTGGTCGAGGTGTCGCCGTCGATGGTGATGCGGTTGAACGACTTGTTCGCCGCATCGCGCAGCAGGTCTTGCAGCACGCCCTGGGCGACCTTGGCGTCGGTGGCGATGTAACCAAGCATGGTCGCCATGTTCGGCTTGATCATGCCGGCGCCCTTGCTGATGCCGGTGACCGTGACCGTCACGCCGTCGTGTACGAACTGCCGGCTGGCGCCCTTGGGCAGGGTGTCGGTGGTCATGATGCCGCTGGCGGCGGCGCCCCAGTTGTCGGCCTTGAGGTCGGCCAGGGCTGCCGGCAGCGCGGCCTCGATCTTCTCCACCGGCAGCGGCTCGCCGATCACCCCGGTGGAGAACGGCAGCACGCTGCCCTCCTCCACGCCCGCCAGCCGGGCCAGCTCGGCGCAGGTACGGGTCGCGGCGTGCAGGCCGGGCTCGCCGGTCCCGGCGTTGGCGTTGCCGGTGTTGGTCAGCAGGTAACGCACCGCGCCGCCGAGCACGCGCTTCTTCGACAGGATCACCGGCGCGGCGCAGAAGGCGTTGAGGGTGAACACCCCGGCGACGGTGGAACCTTCGGCGCAGCGCATCAGCACCACGTCCTTGCGCCCGGGGCGCTTGATACCGGCAGAGGCGATGCCGAGTTCGAAACCGGGAACCGGATGCAGGGTAGGCAGAGGACCAAGACCGACAGCCATGGATGCGCTCCTTCGTGGCAGTGATGAAATGCCGTAGCGACTACGGCGTAAAAACGCCGCGAGCGGCTGAGCCGGTCGCGGCGTGGGTAGCATGGGTCATCGGAGCAGCGGTTTTACTGCACCTGACCGTGGCAATGCTTGTACTTCTTGCCCGAACCGCAGGGGCAGGGTTCGTTGCGGCCGATCTTCGCCTCGGTGCGCACCGGCGCCTGGGCCACGGCCACGTCGTCATCGACGGAGGCGACTTCCGGCGTTTCCTCGGCCTCGATGCCCGGCGCCTCGGCATGCTGGAACTGCATGCGCTCGGCCAGCGCCTCGGCTTCGCGACGCATGCGCGCCTCTTCCTCGGCCGGGTCTTCGCGGCGAACCTGAACGTGCGAGAGCACGCGGATCGAGTCGCGGCGGATCGAGTCGAGCAGTTCCTGGAACAACGTGAACGACTCGCGCTTGTACTCCTGCTTCGGGTTCTTCTGCGCGTAGCCACGCAGGTGAATGCCGTGACGCAAGTGGTCCATGGTCGACAGGTGGTCCTTCCACAGGTCGTCCAGCACGCGCAGGACGATCTGCTTCTCGAAGCTGCGCAGCGCGTCGGCGCCGGCCATTTCTTCCTTCTCGCGGTAGGCGACCAGCAGGTGCTCGAGGATCTTCTCGCGCAGGTTCTCTTCGTGCAGATGGTCGTCTTCGTCGAGCCATTGCTGAACCGGCAGTTGGGTGCCGAAATCGCTGCTCAGCGCGGCCTCCAGGCCGGCGACGTCCCACTGCTCGGGAAGCGATTGCGGCGGAATGTGCTGGGCGACGGTGGCGGCCAGCGCTTCCTCGCGGAACTCGGCGATGGTGTCGCCGATGTTGTCCGCGGCCAGCAGGCTGTTGCGCATGTGGTAGATCACCTTGCGCTGTTCGTTGGCCACGTCGTCGAACTCAAGGAGCTGCTTGCGGATGTCGAAGTTGCGACCCTCGACCTTGCGCTGCGCCTTCTCGATGGCGTTGGTCACCATGCGGTGCTCGATCGCCTCGCCGGGCTGCATGCCCAGGGCCTTCATGAAGTTCTTCACCCGGTCGGAGGCGAAGATGCGCATCAGGCTGTCTTCCAGCGACAGGTAGAAACGGCTGGAGCCCGGGTCGCCCTGGCGACCGGCACGACCGCGCAGCTGGTTGTCGATACGCCGCGACTCGTGACGCTCGGAGGCGATCACGTGCAGGCCGCCGGACTGGATGACCTGCTGGTGGCGTTTCTGCCACTCGGCCTTGACCTGGGCGATCTGCTCGCCGGTGGGGTTTTCCAACGCCGCCACTTCGACTTCCCAGTTGCCGCCCAGCAGGATGTCGGTACCCCGACCGGCCATGTTGGTGGCGATGGTCAGCGCGCCGGGACGGCCCGCCTGGGCGATGATCTCGGCTTCCTTCTCGTGGAACTTGGCGTTGAGGACCTTGTGCTCGATGCCTTCCTGGGTGAGCAGGCGGGACATTTGCTCGGAGGTTTCGATGGTGGCCGTACCGACCAGCACCGGACGCCCCTGGGCCAGGCTTTCCTTGATGTCGGTGACGATCGCCGCGTACTTCTCTTCCTGGGTCAGGTAGACCAGGTCGTTGAAGTCCTGGCGCGCCAGCGGACGGTTGGTCGGGATCACCACCACGGCGAGGCCGTAGATCTGGTGGAACTCGAAGGCCTCGGTGTCGGCGGTGCCGGTCATGCCGGCCAGCTTTGTGTAGAGGCGGAAGTAGTTCTGGAAGGTGGTCGAGGCCAGCGTCTGGCTCTCGGCCTGGATGTTCACCCCTTCCTTGGCCTCGATGGCCTGGTGCAGGCCCTCCGACAGGCGACGGCCCTGCATGGTGCGGCCGGTGTGCTCGTCGATCAGGACGACCTGGCCGTTCTGCACGATGTACTCGACGTTGCGCTGGAACAGCGTGTGCGCACGCAGGGCCGCATAGACGTGGGTCAGCAGGCCGAGGTTGTGCGCCGAATACAGGCTCTCGCCCTCGGCCAGCAGGCCCACCTGGGTGAGCATGTCCTCGATGTACTGGTGGCCCTGTTCGTTGAGCTCGACCTGGCGGCTCTTCTCGTCGACCTTGTAGTGGCCTTCCTGGGTGACGACGCCCTCTTCTTCCTCGATGTGCTGCTTGAGGCGCGGGATCAGCTTGTTGATCTCGATGTACAGCTTGGAGCTGTCTTCGGCCTGCCCGGAGATGATCAGCGGGGTACGGGCTTCGTCGATGAGGATGGAGTCGACTTCGTCGATCACGGCGAAGTTGAGTTCGCGCTGGAACTTGTCCTCGACGCTGAACGCCATGTTGTCGCGCAGGTAGTCGAAGCCGAATTCGTTGTTGGTGCCGTAGGTGATGTCGCACGCGTAGGCGGCACGCTTTTCTTCCGGCGGCTGAAACGGGCTGACGATGCCCACGCTAAGGCCGAGAAATTCGTACAGGGGGCGCATCCAGTTGGCATCGCGGCGGGCCAGGTAGTCGTTCACCGTGACCACGTGGACACCCTTGCCTTCCAGGGCGTTGAGGTACACCGCCAGGGTGCCGACCAGGGTCTTGCCCTCGCCGGTACGCATCTCGGCGATCTTGCCTTCGTGGAGGGTCATGCCGCCGATCAGCTGCACGTCGAAGTGGCGCATGCCCATGACGCGCTTGCCGGCCTCACGGGCCACGGCAAAGGCTTCCGGAAGCAACTGATCGAGGGTTTCGCCTTTGCTCAGACGAGCCTTGAACTCCTCGGTCTTGGCCCGCAGTTGCTCGTCGGTGAGAGCCAGCATCTGCTCTTCGAACCCGTTGGCAACCTGTACCGTCTTGAGCATGCGTTTGACTTCACGCTCATTCTTGCTTCCGAAAAGTTTTTTCAACAAAGGCGCAAACATATCGACAGGATCTTCCACGCGTATGGATTGAGGACGCCCTGAACAGGACGCCCGGGCAGCCTCATGGCTGCATGCGAAAGGACGCATTCTACTCGGAAACGAACATGAGGAAAGCGGCGTCGTTTCGCGGTGCCATCATGGCCCGACGCCAGCGACAAGCCGTCGGCGCTGCGCGCATCGGGGTTCTGCTACTATCGCCCACCCACCCTGCCGACGACCCACCATGTCCTTTCGCCCACTGCCAGGTCGCACGCCCGCCGCGCTGTTGCGCGAGGCGAAGCCGCTCAGAGCGCTGCTCGGCGCGGCGCTTCGTCTCGACCAGTTGCAGCGTCTGCTGGAAAGCCAGCTGCAGCCGGCGGCGCGCGAGCACTGCAAGGTGGCGAGCTGGCGCGAGGGCTGCCTGCTGCTGATCGTCACCGATGGCCACTGGGCGACGCGCCTGCGTTACCAGCAGCGCCGCCTGCAGCGCCAGTTGCAGACCCACGAGGCGTTCGCCGGGCTGACCCGCATCCTGTTCAAGGTGCAGCCACCGGTCGGCGTCACCCCGCCGCGGCGCAACAGCATGGTGCTGTCCCCCGCCGCGGCCGAGAGCATCCAGGCGACCGCCGACAACGTCAGCGACCCGAACCTGCGCGCCGCCCTCGAGCGGCTGGCCAGTCACGTCCAGGCCAAGCGCTGAGCCCCGCGCAGACATGAAAAAACCGGGCACGGCCCGGTTCTTTTGTTCATCCAATGCTCCAGCCTGCTCTCGAGATCGCCTGCCGGTGGCCGCGACGGAGCATCGGCGGCGCTTAGAAGGACATGCGGTAATACAGCGAATACGCCTCCACGCCATCGTTGGGCTGGCTGATGCCGGCGTTGGAATAGTGGATGGCGCGCACGCCGACGTCGTGGCCGCCCGCGAAGCGCAGGCCGGCGCCGATGCGGTCCTCGAACTGGAACGAGGAACCCAGGTCGTTGCTTTCCAGCTCGGTGCTGGCGAACGCGGCGACGCCGATGCCGGCTTCCACGTAGGGCTTCACCGTATCGCCGGCGAACTCGTAGACGAACACTGGGGCGAAGGAAAGGCTATGGTTGCTGGCGGTATCGTCGCCTTCCCAGTAGGAGTAGGCGGCGTCCCAGTATCCGGTGAGGCGACCGACGTCGCTCTGGAACCAGCTTTTGCCGAAATCGAACTGGGTGCCCAGGCGGTAAACCATGGTCGAGTCCCCGGTCACACCGACCGACAAGGTGAGGTCGGCCGCCTGCGCGGTCATGGCGTGCCCCATGGAGAGAGCCACAGCAGCCGCCAGGGAGAACATTTTCTTCATCAGGAACGTCCTTAAAAGGTCTTGGAAATTATTAGTTAGCACGGCGTATAAATACTCGCGACGCCGACAAGAATCCAGCGCCAAACGAGACTTCCTAGGCAAATGTTTCAACTTCGCTACGTTCGCCCCACAGCACGGGTAGCAACGCCTCCAGCATCGCCGGGTCGCCACTGGTGAAGAACCTGGCGCTCGCCGGCCCCTCGGCGCGGCGCAGGCCATGCTCGTCCAGCAGATGCTCCAGTCGCCGCGCCACCGCCTCGCCGGTATCCACCAGCGCCACCGAAGGCGGCAGCAACTGCGCCAGCAGCGGGCGCAGGAAGGGGTAGTGGGTGCAACCGAGGATCAGCGTGTCGCAGCCCTCGGCCAGCAGCGGTTCGACGTAGCGCGACAACAGCGCGCGGGTCGCCTCGCCCTGCAACTCGCCGGCCTCGATCAGCTCGACCAGCCCCGGACAAGGCTGCGTAACCACCCGCACATCGGTGGCGAAGCGGTCGAGCAGCGCGGCGAACTTGGCGCTTTTCAGCGTGCCACTGGTCGCCAGCACGCCGACCACGCCGCTGCGCGTCGCCCGTGCCGCCGGCTTGACCGCCGGTTCCATGCCGACGATGGGCAGCCGTGGATAGCGCTCGCGCAGATCGGCCACGGCCGCCACGGTGGCGGTGTTGCATGCCAGCACCAGAGCCTTGGCGCCGCGGGCGAGCAGGAACTCGGTGATCCGCCGGCTGCGCTCGCGGATGAACTCCGGGGTCTTTTCGCCGTAGGGCACGTGGCCGCTGTCGGCGACGTAGAGCAGCGACTCGGCCGGCAGGCGCGTGCGAATCTCGCGCAGCACGGAAATCCCGCCGACGCCGGAATCGAAGACCCCTATGGGCGCCACATCAGTCATTTCGTCCTCCGCAGACCGGACATTCGGGGTCGCGACGCACCTTGAGTTCGCGAAAGCGACTGCCGAAGGCGTCGATCAGCAGCAGGCGACCCACCAGCGGCTCGCCGAAACCGGCCAGCAGCTTCAACGCCTCCAGCGCCTGCAGGCTGCCGACCACGCCGACCAGCGGACCGACCACGCCGGCCTCGCTGCAGGTCAGCTCGGCTTCGCTGCCGTGGCCATAGAGGCAGTGGTAGCAAGGGCTGTCGACCTGGCGGGGATCGAACACCGAGAGCTGCCCCTCGAGACGGATCGCGGCGCCGCTCACCAACGGCCTGCCGGTCGCCACGCAGGCGGCGTTGACCGCTTCGCGGGTGGCGAAGTTGTCCGAGCAGTCCAGCACCAGATCGACCGCCGCCACGGCGTCGGCCAGGCAATCCGCGTCCAGCGCAGCGCGGTGCGCGACCAGCCGCACCTCGGGGTTGAGCGCATGCAAACGCGCCATCGCCGAATCGACCTTGGTCCGGCCGATGCTGACGCTGTCGTGGGCGATCTGCCGTTGCAGGTTGGTCAGGTCCACGGTGTCGAAATCCGCCAGGTGCAGCTCGCCCACGCCGGCCGCGGCCAGGTACAGCGCCACCGGCGAGCCTAGCCCGCCGAGGCCGACGATCAGCACGCGGCTCTGCTTGAGGCGCAGTTGGCCGTCGACATCGATCTGCTTGAGCAGGATTTGCCGGCTGTAGCGCAGCAGTTCGTCGTCAGTGAGCATCCAGCGCCCTCCCGTTCATGCCCGTCGCCCCAGGCTGATGCGTTCGTGGCCGGCGAGGTCGCGGCGGCTGTCGACCTCGGCAAAGCCCGCGGCGCAGAGCAACCGGCGCACCGCATCCGCCTGCTCGAAGCCGTGTTCGAGCAGCAGCCAGCCATCCGGCTGCAGGTAGGCCGGCGCCTGCGCGACGATCAGGCGGATGTCGTCCAGCCCGTCGGCGCCGGACACCAGCGCGCTGGCCGGTTCGAAGCGCACGTCGCCCTCGTTCAGGTGACGGTCGTCCGCGGCTATATAAGGTGGGTTGCTGACGATCAGCTCGAAACGCTGCCCGGTCAGCGCGGAAAACCAGTGGCTGTGCGCGAAGCGCGCATTGTCCAGACCGAGGCGCTGCCGGTTGCGTTCGGCCAGCGCAACGGCCTCGGCTACGCGATCGACGCCGACGACCGACCAGCCCTGGCGCTCGCTCGCCAGCGCCAGGGCGATGGCGCCGCTGCCGGTGCCGAGGTCGAGCACCCGCTGCGACGTCGCGGGTAGCAGGTCGAGCGTGGTTTCCACCAGCAGTTCGGTGTCCGGCCGCGGGATCAGGGTGTCCGGCGCCACTTCCAGCTCAAGGCTCCAGAAGCCCTGGCGGCCGAGGATGTAGGCCACCGGCTCGCCGCCCCGGCGACGCGCCAGATCGCGGGAAAAGCGCTCGACCGCCGCCGCGTCGACGTCCTTCTCCGGCCAGGTGCGCAGATGGCTGCGCGGCTTGCCCAGCGCGGCGGCGAGCAGCAGCTCGGCGTCCAGGCGCGCGCTCGGCGAGTCGGGCAGGTCGGCGTTGGCGAGCAGCGATTGGATGGTCGGCATCTGTCCCTCGTGGCGTGGATCGCGTGCAACCGATCCCTCGTGCGGCGACCCGTCAGTCGCCCAGCGCGGCCAGTTGATCGGCCTGGAATTCCAGCAGCAGCGGTTCGATGACCTGCTCGAGGGTGCCGGCGATGACTTCGTTGAGCGAGTACAGGGTCAGGTTGATGCGGTGATCGGTGACCCGGCCCTGGGGGAAATTGTAGGTACGGATGCGCTCGGAGCGATCGCCGGAGCCGACCAGCAGACGCCGGGTGTCGGAGATTTCCTTGTGCGCGGCGGCGTCCTGCTGGTCCTGCAGCTTGGCCGCCAGCCAGGCCATCGCCTTGGCGCGGTTCTTGTGCTGCGAGCGCTCCTCCTGGCATTCGACGACGATGCCCGACGGCAAGTGGGTGATGCGGATCGCCGAGTCGGTCTTGTTCACGTGCTGACCACCGGCGCCCGAGGAGCGGTAGGTGTCGACGCGCAGGTCGGCCGGGTTGATCTCGATGGCGGCCTGCTCGTCGGGCTCGGGCAACACCGCCACAGTGCATGCCGAGGTATGGATGCGCCCCTGCGATTCGGTCTCAGGAACGCGCTGCACGCGGTGCGCGCCGGACTCGAACTTGAGCTTGGCGAAAACGTTGTCGCCCTCGACGCGGGAAATCACCTCTTTATAGCCGCCATGCTCGCCGACGCTCTCGGAGAGAATCTCCACGCGCCAGCCCTGGCGTTCGGCGTAACGCGAATACATGCGGAACAGGTCGCCGGCAAAGATCGCCGCCTCGTCACCACCGGTGCCGGCGCGCACTTCGAGGAACACGTTGCGGCCGTCGTTCGGGTCGCGCGGCAGCAGCATGCGTTGCAGGCGCTCTTCGAGGGCGACCAACCGCTCCTTGGCCGAGGCGACTTCCTCCTCGGCCATCTCGCGCAGGTCCGCGTCGCTGTCCTTGAGCAGCGCCTGCGCGCCCTCCAGGTCGTCCTGCACCTTGCGGAACTCGCGATAGGCCTGGACCACCGGCTCGACCTCGGCATATTCGCGGGAATAGGCGCGGAAGCGGGTCTGATCGGAAATCACTTCGGCGTCGCCGAGCAACGCGGTGAGCTCATCAAAGCGGTCGTGGAGGATGTCCAGCTTGTTCAGCAGCGAAGCTTTCATTGCGAGCTCTTGTTCGGCGCGCCCTCGTCGAGGGCGAAGAGTTCCTGGGCCACGGTCAGCGCGTCGATGCGCCCTTCGGCGGAGAGTTTCTTCAGTTGCACGCTGGGTGCGTGCAGCAGTTTGTTGGTCAGCCCGCGCGCCAGCTGTGCCAGCACCTCCTCGGCGCTACCGCCGTTGGCCAGCAGCCGCTGGGCCTTGAGCAATTCCTCGTCGCGCAGCCGTTCGGCCTGCTGGCGATAGGCGCGCAGTACGTCCACCGCGGCCAGCTCGCGCAGGCGCAGCATGAAGTCGCCGGCGCCCGAGCTGACCAGATCCTCGGCGGCCATCGCCGCGCCCTGGCGGCTCTTGAGGTTCTCCGCGACCACTTCGTGAAGGTCGTCGACGGTGTACAGGTAAACGTCGTCCAGCTCGCCGACCTGGGCTTCGATATCCCGCGGGACGGCGATGTCGACCATGAACATCGGCTTGTGCTTGCGCAGGCGCAGGGCGTTTTCCACCGCGCCCTTGCCGAGGATCGGCAACTGGCTGGCGGTGGAGCTGATCACGATGTCGCTGTTGATCAGCTCCTGCGGAATCTCCGAAAGCAGCACCGCATGGGCGCCGAACTGCTCGGCGAGGACGCTCGCGCGCTCCAGGGTGCGGTTGGCGACGACGATGCGCTTGATGCCCTGCTCGTGCAGGTGGCGGGCGACCAGGGTGATGGTCTCGCCCGCGCCGATCAGCAGCGCCTGGCTGCGGTTGAGGTCACTGAAGATCTGCTTGGCCAGGCTCACCGCGGCGAAGGCCACGGACACCGGGTTCTCGCCAATAGCGGTATCGGTGCGCACGGTCTTGGCGGTACTGAAGGTGGCCTGGAACAGCCTGCCGAGCAGCGGCCCGACGGTGCCGGCCTCCCGCGCTACGGCGTAGGCGGACTTCATCTGGCCGAGGATCTGCGGCTCGCCGAGCACCATCGAGTCGAGCCCGGAGGCGACGCGCATCATGTGCCGCACCGCCTCGTCGTCAGTGTGCACGTAGGCGCAGGCGCGCAGTTCGTCGAGACTCAGGCGGTGATAGTTGGCCAGCCAGGCGAGCACCGCGTCGGCTTCGAGCTGGTCCTGTTCCAGGTACAGCTCGCTGCGGTTGCAGGTGGAGAGGATCGCGGCCTCGCGGCTCGGGGTGATCCGACACAGCTGCTGCAGGGCCTCGACCAGTTGCTCGGGCGTGAACGCCACGCGCTCGCGCACGTCCACCGAGGCGGTCTTGTGGTTGATACCAAGAGCGAGGAAGGCCATGCAGGGTCGCTAAGCAGATCGGAAGGCGCGCAATTGTCCTACTTCGCCCTGCGCGGGACAACCTCCTCCGATGGATTGGCTCGATTGACATCCGCCGGACGCGTGCGCCGACGCCGTGGCAGAGCGTGCCGGCCGTTCACCAGCGGCCATGGGCTTGCCTGGCGGCATGTGTCATGATGCCCCGACCGCAGGTTAGTCGCATTTTCCTCTATGAATAGATCCTTCGCGTTGCTGGCCGCCCTGGCTTTCATCGGTGGCTGCCAGTCCATGGCTCCAACCTCGACCGACAAACCGTCGACCGAGGATACCCGCAGTCCTGCCGCCGCACCGGCCAAGCCGCAGGTCTACGGCTCGTTCGACGAAGAAACCCTTTACTCGCTGTTGGTCGCCGAGCTGGCCGGGCAACGCAATCGCTTCGATCTGGCACTGGGCAACTACGTGCAGCAGGCGAACGCGACCCAGGACCCGGCCGTCGCCGAGCGCGCCTTCCGCATCGCCGAATACCTGGGCGCCGAACAGGCTGCCCTGGACAGCGCGATGATCTGGGCCACCAATGCCCCGGACAACCTCGACGCCCAGCGCGCCGCCGCCATCCAGCTCGCCCGCGCCGGTAACTACGACGAGTCCATGACGTACATGGAGAAAGTCCTGCAGGGCCAGGGCGACACCCATTTCGACTTCCTCGCGCTGTCCGCCGCGGAGACCGACCCCGACACCCGCGCCGGCCTGCTGCAGAGCTTCGAGCGTCTGCTGACCAAGTACCCGGCCAACGGCCAGCTGCTGTTCGGCAAGGCACTGCTGCTGCAACAGGACGGCCGCCCGCAGGAAGCCCTGCAACTGCTCGAGGACCAGCCGGCGACCACCGACGAAGTCGCCCCGCTGCTGCTCCGCGTGCGCTTGCTGCAAAGCCTGAAACGTGGCGACGAAGCCGTTCCGCTGCTGGAAAAGGCTCTGCGCCAGCATCCGGATGACAAGCGCGTGCGCCTCACCTATGCGCGCGTGCTGGTCGAAGAAGGGCGCATGGACGACGCCAAGCGCGAGTTCTCGGCCCTCGTCCAGCAATTCCCCGATGACGACGACCTGCGCTTCTCCCTGGCGCTGGTGAGCATGGAGGCCAGCGCCTGGCCGGAGGCCCGCAGCTACCTGCAGGAACTGATCGAGCGCGGTAGCCATGTCGACGCCGCGCACTTCAACCTGGGCCGCGTCCTCGAGCAGCTCGGCGACAGCGACAGTGCGCTGGTCGAGTATTCGCTGGTCGGCCCGGGCAACGACTACCTGCCGGCACAGGTGCGCCAGGCGGAAATCCTCTTCGACCAGAAGCGCTACGACGAGGCCTCCGCGCGCCTGGCCAAGGCACGCGACGAGCAACCGGACTACGCCATCCAGCTCTACCTGATCGAATCCGAGTCGCTGAGCAAACGGCAGTTGCAGGATCGCGCCTGGACGCTGATGCAACAGGCGCTGAAGCAGTATCCGGACGACTCCGACCTGCTCTACACCCGCGCCATGCTCGCGGAAAAACGCAACGACCTGGCGCAACTGGAGAAGGACCTGCGGCTGATCATCCAGCGCGAGCCGGACAACGCCATGGCGCTCAACGCCCTCGGCTATACCCTCGCCGACCGCACCACGCGCTTCGAGGAAGCCCGCCAGCTGATCGAGCAGGCGCACCAGCTCAACCCGCAGGACCCGGCGATCCTCGACAGCCTCGGCTGGGTGAATTACCGTCTGGGCAACCTCGACGAGGCCGAGCGGCTGCTGCGCCAGGCGCTGCAGCAGTTCCCCGACCACGAAGTCGCCGCTCATCTGGGCGAGGTGCTGTGGGCGCAGGGCAAACAGAAAGAAGCGAAGAAAATCTGGTCCGATGCGCTGAAAGCCCAACCTGACAGCCCGGTGCTGCGCGAAACGCTGCAGCGCCATTCCGGATCCGAGACGCCCTGACTTATGCCTGCCGTTCGTTTATTCCTGATTGCCAGCCTGATCGCCCTGCTCGCCGGCTGCGCCGGCCTGACCTCCCGTGAAGCCGTCGAAGGCAGCGGTGACGCCGCCACCTGGAAAGCCCACAAGGAGCGCGTGACCCGCCTCGACGGCTGGCAGATCGACGGCAAGGTCGGCATCCGCGCGCTGCAGCCTTCCGCCGGCAGCCAGAGCGGCAGCGGCACGCTATTCTGGCTGCAACGCCAGGACTACTTCGACATCCGCCTGTCCGGCCCGCTCGGCCGCGGCGCCGCCCGCCTCACCGGACGCGAAGGCGCGGTGACGCTGGAAGTCGCCAACCAGGGTCGCTATCAGGCCGAGTCGCCGGAAGCGCTGCTCGAACAGCAACTCGGCTGGCGCCTGCCAGTGTCCCACCTGCTCTGGTGGGTTCGCGGCCTGCCCGCCCCGGACAGCAAGAGCCGCGTGACCCTGGACGGCAACAGCCACCTGGCGCGCCTGGAACAGGACGGCTGGCAGGTGGAATACCTGAGCTACGCCGAGCAGGACGGCTACGCATTGCCGGAGCGGATCAAGCTGCACGGCAGCGACCTCAACGTCACCCTGGTGATCAAGGACTGGCAACCGCGCCAGCTCGGCCAGTGATGCACGACCGCCTGACCCTGCCGGCGCCGGCGAAACTCAACCTGATGCTGCATATCCTCGGCCGTCGCGCCGACGGCTATCACGAGTTGCAGACGCTGTTCCAGTTCCTCGATTACGCCGACGAGCTGAGCTTCCGGGTTCGCGAGGACGGCGCGATCCATCTGCACAGCGACATCCCCGGCGTCCCCCACGACAGCAACCTGATCGTGCGCGCCGCCCGCCAACTGCAGCGCGACAGCGACACCTCGCTGGGCGCCGACATCTGGCTGGAAAAGCACCTGCCGATGGGTGGCGGAATCGGCGGCGGTAGCTCCGATGCGGCCACCACCCTGCTCGGCCTTCACCATCTCTGGCGGCTCGACTGGAGCGTCGATCGCCTCGCGGCGCTGGGCCTGAGCCTGGGCGCGGACGTACCGGTGTTCGTCCGCGGCCATGCGGCATTCGCCGAGGGCGTGGGCGAAGCGCTGACCCCGGTCGAGCTGGAAGAACCCTGGTTTCTCGTCGCGATTCCGCAAGTCGCTGTCAGCACAGCAGAAATTTTCAACGACACGGAGTTGACACGAAATACTCCCGCCATTACAGTGCGCACCGTTCTCGAACAGGGCGGTCGTAATGACTGTCAGTCGGTTGTCGAGAAGCGTTACCCGGATGTTCGTAACGCTTTGATCTTGCTAAACAAATTTGTTTCGGCTAGATTAACCGGCACTGGTTGTTGCGTGTTTGGGTCCTTCCCAAGCAAAGCCGAAGCTGATAAAGTCGCGGCCCAACTTCCAGCCTCCCTGCCAGGATTTGTAGCGAAAGGCAGCAACGTTTCGATGTTGCAGCGCAAGCTTCAGAGCCTGTCCTGAGAAGCAGATACAGGGGCGTCGCCAAGCGGTAAGGCAGCAGGTTTTGATCCTGCCATGCGTTGGTTCGAATCCAGCCGCCCCTGCCATATTTTATGAAGCTGTTCAAGATCGCCGCTTCGGCAGCCAGATTTTGAACAGCTTTTTAATTCATCAGGTCCACCCTCAGCCGGCAGGTACTGCGCGTGTCCAAGATGATGGTCTTCACGGGGAATGCCAACCCCGATCTGGCGCGTCGCGTCGTACGTCAACTGCATATCCCTCTTGGTGACGCCTCCGTAGGCAAGTTCTCCGATGGCGAAATCAGTGCGGAAATCAACGAGAACGTTCGCGGTAAGGACGTCTTCCTGATCCAGCCGACTTGCGCTCCGACCAACGACAACCTGATGGAACTGGTGGTGATGGCCGATGCCTTCCGCCGCTCCTCGGCTTCTCGTATCACCGCCGTAATCCCCTACTTCGGCTATGCCCGCCAGGATCGCCGTCCGCGTTCCGCCCGCGTGGCGATCAGCGCGAAGGTGGTGGCCGACATGCTGACCGTGGTGGGCGTCAACCGCGTCCTCACCGTCGACCTGCACGCCGACCAGATCCAGGGCTTCTTCGACATCCCCGTGGACAACATCTACGGCTCGCCGGTACTGGTCGACGATATCGAAGACCAGCGCTTCGAGAACCTGATGATCGTTTCCCCGGACATCGGCGGCGTGGTGCGCGCCCGTGCAGTCGCCAAGACCCTGGGCGTCGACCTGGCGATCATCGACAAGCGTCGGCCGAAGGCCAACCAGTCCGAAGTCATGCACATCATCGGCGATGTCGAAGGCCGCACCTGCGTGCTGGTCGACGACATGGTCGATACCGCCGGTACCCTCGGGCATGCCGCCAAGGCCCTCAAGGACCACGGCGCCGCCAAGGTCTACGCCTACTGCACCCACCCGGTGCTGTCCGGCCGCGCCATCGAGAACATCGAAAATTCCGTGCTCGACGAGCTGGTGGTGACCAACACCATCCCGCTGTCCGCCGCTGCACAGGCCTGCTCGCGTATCCGCCAACTGGATATCGCGCCGGTCGTGGCTGAAGCGGTTCGCCGCATCAGCAATGAAGAATCGATCAGTGCGATGTTCCGCTGAGGGCTCTGCCCGCCGCGAACATTCACCGAACGAAATGTGCCCCGCCTCCGTGCGGGGCTTTTTGCCCAACCGCCCGAGCGCTGGTCGCAAGCGTCGCGGGCGGTTTGGTTTTATTGGAGAACTGCAATGACTGATTTCACTCTGAATGCCGAAGCGCGTTCCGACCTGGGGAAAGGTGCGAGCCGCCGCCTGCGTCGTAACGCCAGCCTGGTTCCCGCGGTGATCTACGGTGGCGAGAAAGCGCCGCAATCGATCAGCCTGGTAGCCAAGGACCTGACCAAACTGCTGGAAACCGAAGCCGCCTTCAGCCACGTCATCACCCTGACCATCGCTGGCGCCAAGGAAAGCGTTCTGATCAAGGCCCTGCAACGTCACCCGGCCAAGGGTTTCGTTCTGCACGCCGACTTCCTGCGCGTCGTCGCCGGCCAGAAACTGACCGCTCTGGTTCCGCTGCACTTCATGAACCAGGAAACCGCAGCTGGCGTGAAAACCGGCGGTGGCGAAATCTCCCACACCCTGAGCGAAGTGGAAGTTTCCTGCCTGCCGAAAGACCTGCCGGAGTTCATCGAAGTCGACATGGCCAAGGTAGAAGTCGGCCAGATCGTTCACCTGTCCGACCTGAAACTGCCGAAAGGCGTCGAGCTGGTTGCTCTGGCCCACGGCAGCGATCTGCCGGTCGCCAACATCCACATGCCGCGCGTCCAGGCGGCTGAAGAAGGTGAAGGCGCAGGTGAAGGCGCAGCCGAATAAGGCTGAGTCCGCGCCAAGCGAAGGGCTCCCGTCGTGACCGCCGTGCAACTGATCGTTGGCCTGGGTAATCCAGGCCCCGAGTACGACCAGACCCGGCATAACGCGGGGGCCCTTTTCGTTGAGCGCCTGGCCGCCGAAAAAGGCGCCAGCCTCAGCGTCGATCGCAAGTATTTCGGCCTGGTGGGCAAATTCAGCCACCAGGGCCGCGACGTCCGTCTGCTGATCCCCACCACCTACATGAACCGCAGCGGCCAGGCCGTGGCGGCCTTGGCGAATTTCTTCCGGATAGCTCCGGACGCGATTCTGGTGGCGCACGACGAACTCGACATGCCTCCTGGCGTCGCCAAGCTCAAACAGGGCGGCGGCCACGGCGGCCACAACGGCCTGCGCGACATCATCGCCCAGCTCGGCAACCGCAACGATTTCCACCGGTTGCGCCTCGGTATCGGCCATCCTGGCCATGCCAGCCTGGTCTCCGGCTATGTCCTGGGTCGCGCCCCGCGCAGCGAACAGGAAATGCTCGATACCAGCATCGATTTCGCGCTCGGCGTCCTGCCCGATATCCTCGAGGGCAACTGGACCCGTGCCATGCAGCAGCTGCACAGCCAGAAGGCTTAACCTCCACTTCGCTCCGCGACCATTTCGCGAGGGACACACCATGGGATTCAACTGCGGCATCGTCGGCCTGCCCAACGTCGGCAAGTCCACCCTGTTCAACGCCCTCACCAAGTCCGGTATCGCCGCGGAGAACTTCCCGTTCTGCACCATCGAGCCGAACAGCGGCATCGTGCCGATGCCCGACGAACGCCTCGCCGCGCTGGCGGAGATCGTCAAGCCCGAACGCATCCTGCCCACCACGATGGAGTTCGTCGACATCGCCGGCCTGGTGGAAGGCGCCTCCAAGGGTGAAGGCCTGGGCAACAAGTTCCTCGCCAACATCCGCGAGACCGATGCCATCGCCCACGTGGTGCGCTGCTTCGACGACGACAACGTGATCCACGTGTCGAACTCGGTCGATCCCAAGCGCGACATCGAGATCATCGACTTGGAACTGATCTTCGCCGACCTCGACAGCTGCGAGAAACAGCTGCAGAAAGTGACCCGCAACGCCAAGGGCGGTGACAAGGACGCCGTGGCGCAGAAGGCGCTGCTGGAAAAACTGATCCCGCACTTCACCGAAGGCAAGCCGGCTCGCACCCTGCTGCGTGGCCTAGGTGACGACGAGAAGGCCCTGGTGCGTGGCTTCCACCTGCTCACCAGCAAGCCGGTGATGTACATCGCCAACGTCGCCGAGGACGGTTTCGAGAACAACCCGTATCTCGACGTGGTGAAGGCCATCGCCGACGCCGAGGGCGCCCTGGTGGTGCCGGTGTGCAACAAGATCGAGGCGGAAATCGCCGAACTCGACGACGGCGAGGAGAAGGACATGTTCCTCGAATCCCTTGGCCTCGAAGAGCCCGGCCTGAACCGCGTGATCCGCGCCGGCTACCAGATGCTCAACCTGCAGACCTACTTCACCGCCGGGGTGAAGGAAGTCCGCGCCTGGACCGTCAAGGTCGGCGCCACCGCGCCGCAGGCCGCCGCCGTGATCCACACCGACTTCGAGAAAGGCTTCATCCGCGCCGAAGTCATCGCCTACGCCGACTTCATCCAGTACCGCGGTGAGGCCGGCGCCAAGGAAGCCGGGAAATGGCGCCTGGAAGGCAAGGAGTACATCGTCAAGGACGGCGACGTGATGCACTTCCGCTTCAACGTCTGAGCCTTGCTCGACGACGAAAAAGCCCGGCCTCGTGCCGGGCTTTTTCATGGAAGGGATTCGCCGCGTCTGGGCACCGATAGGTGCGGCCGATCACCAGGCCAGCGGCTGGTCGACCTTGCGCTGGTTCGGCGTCAGCAGGCCGAAATCGCTGCCCAGGCGCGACAGCGAGCTGCCCGGAACCAATTCGCCCTTCACCAGGCCACGCGCGGTTTCAAGGTCGAGCTGGAACGACAGTTCGTGCTCGCCGCGGCGGACCAGGTCCAGACGCACCGGATATTCGTCCGCACAATCCAGGCGGAAGCGCGCCGAGCCCAGCGTCATCGGCGGAAAGGCTACCGCCGCATTGCTGGTCTGCAGTTCGCCACTGGATGCGGTGCAGCCATCGGTATTGCCGCGCAGGCTCAGTTGCCCGCTGAAACGCCCCTGCAGCAGCCCCAGCTGGCCGTTCTGTGCCCACAGCAGGTCGCCTCCGGAAACCTCCAGCCACCAGGCCGGCGGCCAGCCGCCCAGGCGCAGGTTCCACTCGCCCTGCCCCAGCGCGCCCAGGCGCAGGTCGACCTGGTCCGCGCCGGTCATCCGCCACGTCCATGGCCCGAGCGGCTGCCCACGCCAATACAGACGATCGCCGGCGCCCTTGATCAGCGAACCGCTGACGCCCTCGACGCGCATGTTGTCCGGCAGAACCCTCGGCAACCACTGCGCCGCCGGCCAGAACAGCGCGGCCAGCACCAGCAACAGGACGACCACCAGCACGCCGATCGACCCACGCAACAGACCCGAAACGCTCATGGCCGCCCGCACCCTGCCTTGGCGCCCCTCGACACGCAGTGCGCCCCCAGCCATGGCCGGCAGACGACCGGCGCGCAGTGATAGGGACGGAGGGTGTGAAACGCGGGCATCGAAGGCTCCTCATTCATGGCGAAACGCGCACCTAAGTGCTGCGCCGGATAGCTAACAAGACAGCGCCACAGGGCAAAAACGCCAGCGAGACACCGAAAAAACCCTCCTCGCCCATGCCTCCGCCGACCATTTGCCCGCAACGGACGCAGATGAACGCTAAGCGCTTGATAGCACTTCGAAAAAAACGCTCATGGGGTTGACAGCAAGGAGCTAGCTGAGAATAATGCGCGCCACTTGGCTACGTAGCTCAGCTGGTTAGAGCATAGCATTCATAATGCTGGGGTCCGGGGTTCAAGTCCCTGCGTAGCCACCATACACATCAAGGGCTTACCGAAAGGTAGGCCCTTTTTGTTTTTGGCAATAGCCCAAAAATAGCCCAAGCATGGCCTAAGCCACTCGCAGCTGCGCCAGTGGCGACAGTTTTAGCGCGCTGGCCAAGTGATCCGGCGACAGGTGCGAATAGCGCATTGTCATCTTGATATCACCATGCCCGAGGATGCGTTGCAGGGTGAGAATATCCCCGCCTCCCATCATGAAATGACTGGCAAACGTGTGCCGAAGGATATGCGTGAGCTGCCCCGGCGTGCTGAAACCACAGCGGTCATAAGCGCCCCGGAAAGCAGCGCGACATGACATGAAGAGTCGCCCCTGCCCCGGCATACCCTGCTCCAGGATCAACGCTTCGACATCCTCAGGAATGGGAATCGAGCGGCTTCGGCTGTTCTTCGTCTTGTGAAAGTGCACCTTGCCACCGAACACATCCGAACGGCGCAACGTCTCAGCCTCATTCCACCGACAACCTGTCGAAGCGCAGATCAGCGCTACCGGATAGCAGTGCGTGTTCATGCTCGCTTTGCATTCATCCAGCACCCGCTGGACCTGCTCCAAACTCAAGAACGTCAGCTCAACCTGATCAGTGCGGATCTGCCGGATCGCCGCCAGAGGATTGGACCCGTACCACGCCCCTAGCCTACCCAGCTCCGAAAACACCGCTGCCAGATAGCGCTGTTCGTGATTGACCGTATGAGGCGACACCACCTTCAGTCGTTCACTGCGATAGTGCGACCAGGCCAACGCATCGAATTCCCCCGCCAGCGGATCGCCTAGACGCTCGACGACAGCCAGGGTACGCGACAGCCTCGCCTTCGCATCCTTGAGCGTGCAGCCATGCAATTGGTGCCACAGTCGAACCAGATCGGAGAGACGATCATCGAGCGGCCTACCGGTTTGAGACCGCTGCCTCAGGTAGTCCGCTTCGTAGCGCAGCGCTGCGGACTTCGTTGCGAATCCGTATTTCCTGACGCGCTTGCGACCATAGTAGAAATCGGCCATCCAGCCATCGCTGTGCTTCCTGGCGGTCATACTGCCCTACCCCACCGCACAGTACGTTCGGCCAAGAGCTTCTGGACGTGCTTGTAGATATCGCGCTCAGTCTTTCCTTTGTCGGCGTAATGATCTCGGATTACCGGCCAGCACTCCCACTCCCGGAGGCTGGCGAACGCCTTTTCCGCGCCGATCCGCTCCCTTGAAACCAAGCTGATGAAGTTGCCCAGGAACAGTTCGACGTTCTTGCCACTAAAGCCCTTGGAGGTCTTGAAGTGGCGTTTGTAGTAGGTCTGGCCGAGCAGTGATTCGACCGGGACGGAGACGTGCACGTCATGGCGCATCAGGGTCCAGAAGGCATCGAATACGCCCTTGCTCGAGCACAGGCGGAAGGACTCCAACCCGTACTGGAACAGCCCGTCGAGGTGGCCGGCGAGTTCGGCATAGGTGGAGCTTTCCAGCACACGGCCAGCGCATTCGGAGCCGTCAGCGAATTGCTGGACGATGGAGTGATGAAAGCGCAGTTCAATCCGCCAAACAGGGGCGTCAGGGTCGTAGTTCTGCGAGTCTTCGGCGTCGAATGGGTTGTCCAGGCTGGCCCAGGTGGTGCGCCAGTAGTCGAGCTTGTCGATGGCATACGCTTGCAGGGTTTTGTTGTAGATCGCCAGTTGGATGCCAGAGGCAGAACCGAACAGGAAGGATTGCCCACGGCCGTAGCTGACAGCTTCCCCGTCGTAGTGGATTTCCTTGATGCCCGAGAGGTCGCGGCGCGTTCGGGCGCGGCACAGCAGGCGGACGATCAGATCCGAGGGGGGCGTCCAGCCTTGCACGTCCAAGGCGAGGTGCACGGCGCATTGGTTGGGCTCGACGAACTCCAGGGCTTCGGTCGCGAAGCGGTCCATCCACTCTTGCAGCACGGCGGGCGTGCAGGACTGGATAGCGTGCGGGCTCACTTCGATCTTCATGTGGGCGCCGATCACATCAATCTTCACGTTGAAGTTCTTCAGCAGCAGAACGAAGCCGAGGTCGGCATTTTGCAGCTTGAACTGGTAGCCCGAATCACGGCCAACGCGTCCGGCGTGCCACTGGTGACCGGCGAACTCGACGAGACCCGGTTCTTCGACCAGGGCGAGCACATCGGGGCGGATACGACCCCGGTAGAGCTGGCGGACGGTATCCACGCGACAGCCAAGGAGACGGACATTCGAAAGATCAGTGAGCCGGGACGTTCTCGGATCAACAAACAGACGGCCATGAGCTGAAGGTTCAGCGGTAAGGCCATCCAGACGCATTTGATCAACTGCCTTATTCAAGGTCTTTCCCCAATACAGTGGTGCAACAAGGTTACAAAAAGCGGTTTATAAGACGTGCTACAGGGACGTCCCCTGCGCGCCCCTTTCGCGCGCCCGCTCGTACCTCGCTCGGCGAGCGAAAGGGGCTTCACCACGCGCAGGCATCACCATAGGAACTTCCCTTTTTCGTAGGGGACCTGCGTCAGGCGCGGTGCGATGACGGTGGGCTGCGAGCGTTCGCTGGGCGTGAACGAAGGCTGGCCGGGTGACTGCGGCGGGATCTGCGCCGTGAGTTGGCCCCGATCGGGAATGGTCGGATCGAAATAGCCGTCCTGGGCAACGCTCATGCAGAAGTCGAAGGCGGTCTGTATTTTCGTGACCTGCTGGCTGTAGCACTGACAGGCCGTGCCGTTTCGAACGGTGGAAGCGGGCCGCTTGGCGACTAGCGCGGGATCCGTCGTGGAGACGCAGTAGAGTTTGGGATGCGAGACCGGCGCGGAGAGTCCGTCATAGATAGGCGCGGTAGAGGGCACGTCAGGAATGCGCGGTAATCGTTTGGCGAAGTACTGTGCAGGCGTTTGCACCGCCTCGGCCTGGGACGTACCACCCACCGGATTGATCAGCGAGCTGACCGCCGATTGCACCTTCTGTGCGGCGCTGGCATCTGCCGCGCGAGGCGAACTAGGCGCCGCTGGTTGCGTACCCTCCAGGTAACGCGAATACGCCCTGAAGACGACGAAGGGCACAACGATCAGCACGGCGCAGGCGATCAGGAATTTCTTCGAGGGTTTGAACTTGAAGTGGTGTTCGGCATTGGTTGAGCGATAGACGCCGAAGTATTTCTTGTCGAGCTTGATGTGGGTCTTGTCGCTGTCCTTGAAGCTGGTCTTGACCTCGACCTTTTCCACCACTGCCTCGCTTTCGAAGCGCAGCAATTGCTGGGACTTGAACACCCGCCAGTAGTGGATATGCCCATTGCAGAGGCGCCTAAGGTGCACGTCGATGTAGCGCGGATCCTGGGTAACCAGATGCACTTCGTGCCCATGATGGCGCATGGTTTCGAAGCGGCTGACGTACTCCGGGGGCTTCTGACGCGGGTCACGGATGCCGAACCAGCCCTGCGCCTCATCCACGACGATGATGGCGTTCTCCGGCAGCTCGAACCACTTGTGCGGATCCTCGAACTCGAACCATGACGCTTTGAGCAACTCAGGCTTGAGGCCGGCAACATTGTGGAAGTAGACAACACGGCCTTCCTTGAGGGCCTTTTCATCGACTTCCCGGATGGTGTTCAGGGTCTTGCCATGGCCGGGTTTACCGGTGCGGATATAGAGCATGGTTCAGTCCTCAAGCCTCTATCGAAGTGCCACCCGGTGCCCGCCAGACCTGTGCCCGTTTGCGGTCCTGAAGCTTGTTCAGGCCGGACAACACCATGCGCGTGGTAATGGCGGAGAAGTAGATGTTGATGGCGACGTCGATCTTGGCCAGGCCGAGGATCTGCTGGACGACCGCACCGGCCCCGCTCATTTGCGAGACGATGTAGTTCATGGCCTGATCGATGATCAGGTTCGAGCCGAGGTAGGAAACGAAACCGATGCCGATGGCCTTCATGACCATCTGGATAAGTGGCATCAGGATCATGATCAGCAGTTGAACGCCGTAGAGAAATTGCATCATTCACCTCCAAAGGCGCGGCCGACGTAGAGCGCGCCGAAAACAGTGGCGACGATCACGATCAGGTAGCTCAGATCGGATGCGAGGCTGCACAGGGGGTCGTAACTGATGGCGAACGTGCGTCCGCCACCGGTGCTCAGGGAAAAGGTTTTGGCGGTCGGGCAGCTCGAGGGGAGGAAGCGGGTTTTGCCTTCGATGAAGCTGGGCACCCGAACCTCATCGTCGGCACCCGGCTTGAATTTGTCGCCCTGCAGCTCGGCCTTGATCTGGTTCTTGTACTTGCCGTAGTCGTCCTGATCTTCGGTATGGCAGCGCAGCGCCTTTTCCTGGCGCAACGTGGCGCACTGCACAGCGTCGCCGGAACACTTAAGGTCGGAGCCGCACGCATCGCCGGATACGCTAGGCTTGTCATCGCCGCCGTCATCGCCTTCACCACTGCCTGTGCCACCATCCCCGCCACCAGAGCCGGATCCATCACCAGAGCCGGAGCCGGAGCCGTCACCAGAACCACCACCACTACCACCGCCAGAGCCTCCACCGCCGTTGCCGCCGTCATCATCACCGCCGTCATCGCCGTTGCCGCCATCACCGGGGTTATCAGGGTTGCTGGGCGTGCAAACCTCGCCGGTGGAGGGGTCGCAGACGTGAGGCGGATTCGGAACGCAGACAGACCCACTCCAGGAGTAGCCCTCGCCGCATGAATCCTGATGAGGATTCGGGTCCTGCCCGGCTCCAGGGCCACCAAGCGACGGTGTTCCTGTGTTGCCCTTCTCACCGGTGAAAGTGCCGATGCCCTGGCAATATCCAACGTTCGAACCATCATTCGCAGGCGAGCACGTAAACGACGAGATACTTACTTGGCACCCTTCAATATTGCCTGTATCGCCAATGCCGCTTTGATTGCCGTTTGTTAGATATCCAGTTACAGACAAGCCCCAACTAACGGATTCACCAGCCTTAGATGCGCACATGTTCGGAGCTGGAACACATTCGCCGGTTGCATCGTTATATGTGTCGTCAGCATTAGGGCAATTAGTGCCGGAGCGGCCAACAACCCATTCACCTCGCCCGTCAGGGAACTTGCAATAGAACGTCCCGTTAGGCTGTTTGACCGCGCTAACAGTCTGCCCAACTTGCGCAGAAACAGCGGCACAAGCAGCAGCGGGAGATGCGCCAGCACCCCAAACAGTACCGTTAAGAACGGCCTTCCACACATAGTTATCAGCGAATGAAGACGTAGAAAATAAAAGAACAAGTGCAAGAAGGATCGCCTGCATATTAGACCCGCCCAAAGAACAAGAGATAAAAGGCGAGTGAAGTCAGAATCAGAACGTAAACTTGATAACTCATGGCGATATCCAGAAAAAGAAAACCCCGCCGGAGCGGGGTCTACTTGCTTCGGCACGTATGAGGTGCAGGAACGGATGGCGTCACAGGGCGCGGCGCATGTACTTGAACGCCACGGCCGCCACGATCACGGCGAAAACCGCCCAGCCGATGGTGCCGACGTCGGTCTTGGCAGTATCGAGCGCCCCCGTGGCATCGGCCGGAACAGCGGCATGTACTTGCGCGGCCAGCGCCAGGGAGCCGGCAGACACACCTGCAGCGAGACGACCAGCGCGCCGGCCGTAGGTGTAGGCGGCGTTTTTCAGTTGGGTTTGGAGTTGTTTCATTGCGGTATACCTCGAATCAAAGGAGTTTTTTCAGGACCAGAAAACCGAACACGATGGCGAACAACGTGATGATGTCGCCGCGTAACTCGGCCACTTCGTCCCAACTAAGCGCAGTCCCGAATTGGGTCTGCATTTCCTCGCCGGTGATGCTTTGCAGCGTGCCCGCGCAGATGGATTCACCACCGGCACCGACCTGCCACGAGCCGTCACAGGCGAGGAAATTCATGCGCACGCCCCGTGAGGCAGTGCGGCGATAATCGGAGTGGAGCTTTCCCAGCAGTCAGGGCAGACGGTGAAGTGAGGCGGCACCCTCATATCGGGCAACAAGTCAGATTGCGGAGCCGGTTGGCTATACAACTTGCCCATCGAAGCCCCGCAGCAGTTGCAGTACACCGCGTCGAGAAAGATCACCGTCCACCCTCCTGTCAGGACTTGGCCGCGTCGCTGGCGGGTGCCTGCGGGTTGGCGCGGTTCGGTTGCTGACGCGGGGCGGGTTCGTCGTGGACGATGGCGACGATGACCTGTTTGTTTTCGATCCGGCCGTATTGGTCGCGGGTCGGGCGCACGGCGGTTTCGAACTTCATCTTCACCGGGCCTTGGTCGAAGTTGATTTGCTCGAGTACGGCCGGGTCGCAGTTGTAGCCGGTGAATTCGAAGCCACGGGCGTTGGGACGCTCTTTCGAGCCCTTCGGAATCGGCGAGAAGCCTTGCAGGCTGGCAAACACTTCGCCGGTGTCTTTCTTGGCGTACCAGTCGCTTTGAACGACGAGAATTTCCAGGGTGGCTTTTGCAGTCGGAATATCGAACATCATGGTTTCGTACCTCGGTTTAATGCGCTTGGTTGCGCGGTCGGTTAATTAGCCGTGAACTTTTCTGGCGAAATTTGGCGTGAGGAATCCCCCGCCCTTAACTCGGGCCGTTTCAAAGTTGCTGGCTGTCTTGCGTTACTTCGGTTGTTCCGGCGCGGCCGGTTGTTCTTTCACACCAAGGGCTTTGCCCTTGTCATCCCACTCTTGCCGCCGAGGGCTCAGGAGCGCGGGGCGGTGGAGCTGCCCCACTCTCCAGAGCTGAGGCTGTATCGGGTCGGGGTGGGTCAAGGGTTCGCTTCGCCCGGCGCTCCGTTCGACTGGACGATGAAGCCTGTCCAGACGAGCCGGTACGGCGGCCCCTGACCTCATCGGGCTTGGGGGCGCCTTCACCAGGGAGCAGCAGCACCAGCAGCCAACCCGTGAACGCCAGGGCAAAAAAGAGCGGGTCGGGGATTTCGATTGGTGGCATGAGCTAATTCTCGACATCCGTTGATGCCCTGCTACCGGCAGGGCGGCGGGTTAGTAGCGGGCGGGCTGCGGAAACGGGAAATCGATCAGGTCGGAAATATCAAAGCGGTCGCTACCGCCGCCGAAGTAAGTGACGAAGAACCCTTCTTGCATGTGGCAAGTGACATCCACGATGCGGTGTTCGCCACTGCTGGCAACGATCACGTCACCCTGCACCAGACCGCTCGCTTCTTTGCCTGTAATCATGCGTTCCATATCCTTTCCTCTTGAGTGGTTGCCGGCAGGGCGGTGGGTTCAGGACTCACGGCTCCAACTCGAACGGCTCGTGCACCGGAACGAAAGGCGTCGGCTTGCCGCTGTCGTAAACAACGTTCCAGAACTTCGGGGGACGCTTGGACGGCGTGTGTTTGGCGCAGAACGAGGCCGTCTGGCAGTACCACCGGCCATCGACCTGATACGGCTCGCCACGGGGCGTGCAGTCGGGACAGGGTGTGGACGGGGAGGCGGCGTGGTGCCGAAAAGCGGCTTTTGACCAGCACACAGAGCAGGAGCAGTCCGGTGCGTGGGTGATCCGCAGATAGCTGACGAGGGTGACCATAGGTCATGCCCCTCCCTGGCTTATCGGAGTGCACGTAGATCATGCCGAGCGCTCCTGTGAAACCAACGCGGGCGCGGTGGTTAAGGTCTCAGCCGGTTGTTCCTGGGCGAAGCTCGCCGTAAGGCGGAAAACCAGTTCGGCATTTATGGATCGGTGAGCCAGCCATGCGGCTTTCTCGACCTGGGTGCGGAGTTCCGCTGGCATGCGCAGCTTGAACTGGTGGTCTGCCCTACTCATCGGAGTAATCCCCCGCGCAGAACACCGTTTTGCCCCGGTCGAGGTCACGACGGAGGCGGTGCAGGTTGATGACGCGGCGGCGGCCGATCTTCACGGTCGGGACGGTGTGCGACTCGACCCAGCCGCGCACAACGTCAGGCGTTACGTCGTCGATGCCGATCATTTCGGCCAGGACTATTTGCGAACAGAACGGTGCATCCCTGAAATCGGTAACCCGCTCTGCGTTTCCCTCTACGGTGAGCCCTACTACACCAGACTGCTCCATGGTTTTGTCCTATACTCGTCCAAAAATTCGACCCAGATACTTGAGTCAACATACTTGAACAAAGCATATGAATCGCACCCTCAAAATTCAAACTATTTGATCAAAATACTTATACAAAATGGGCACAATAAACGAGCGTGTTAGAACGGTTGCCTCTATGGCTGGCATGGATCGGCTGGTGAGGGAGACACCGATAGGCTCGAATCGGTGGAGGACGGTGCTCTATAACAAGGACGTGCGAATCAGTACGGATGAAATTGAAGCGTTAGGCGCCTTGTATCCGAGTTATCGATGGTGGATGGTCAGCGGCGAGATAGCCCCGGAGATAGGCCAGACGAGCCCTGAATTCGACGAAGCCAACCGAAACTTGGCCAATCCAAACGCGAGATAGCGATCACCCAGGAAGTAGCTAGGCGCTGGTACGCCCGAGTTGGCAAGAATTGAATATGGGCCAGATACCGAGAGAGTCGATAGCTGGCCTCTAAGTCGATAGCGGAACGATCTAGCGATTGAAGTAGCCGTGAATATTTCTAGCTGCGTCATAATGTTCACGAAGCTTTAATAGAAGATTCCTCATCTCCTCAGGCCCCCAAACTTTTTGCTTTCTGTCTTGAAAAACAGGGATCCCTTGTATATTGGTTGTTCGTGCATGTGCGAATTCGATTCTATGTTGATTGATCTCGTCTGCAAATCTAGAGATCACTTGATGGCAGTTAAGGCTAAGATTACTACCGTCTTCGTCAAGTAGCTTTAGAAGGAAGTCTACTTTAACGCGTAAGTTTAATTTTTTAACGATTTTTTCGGTAGACATTGTCTTTAAACGAGGTATGTTGACGTTTTGAAGTTCATCTATATATTCTTGAAGTGATTCTTCCGCCATGAGTCTTATTTCGTCTATCGAAGGACTACCCTTGGATCTAACTATGGCGTTGATAGTGTCTTCAAAAAGCCCCTCGAGCTCCCCAACAGATCCAACAACAAGACCCCTCATATAGTTGGGATGAACAACACGCCTTATGGCGTTCTGAGCTAATGAAAAGACTTCATGAGCAAGGGAGTGGCGTTGCATACAATAAACCCCATCGACTTTTTGCTCGTAAAGTTTCTTGCGGAGTTCTTCATCTGGAGCAGAACTATAAAAGGCCATATCGCCATAGGTTTGGCTTCTGATACGTTTAGTAAGTATATGTCCATACTTACCTTTTCCTGCGCCTAGATCATAATCAACCATTATGAGGTCATATGGAGAGTGCTTTCTGAGAGAGTCTGTAAGCGACTGCACACTTTCATCATCGAATTTATCGAACCAGGTTATGTTCGCATGTAGGCCGACACTATAAAGGCGACCTTCGAGGTTCTTGACAACACCACTTAATTCTTCTTTTTGGTCATCAAGCCAGAGTATGCAGTAAGTTGCGTCCATATCAGTTATACACCTTGATCTCGAAAGTCGTCCCGTTATAGCTGGTTTCAATCAGGTTGATGTTTCCATTTATGTTTTGTAGCAGTTGGCGAACGTTGTAGAGACCGAGGCCAGAACCACTAGTTGTTGTTACGCCTTTGTCAAATATAGACTCATGGTTGGGGATGTCGTGAGGTACACCCGAACCATTGTCTTTTAATACAATTGAAAGGACGTTCGCTTGATGTTTGCTTATCGTTACATCGATAGAAGATGCCGAGGCCTTAATGGCGTTGTCAATCAAGTTGTCGATGATAATTGATACTTCAATGGGCTTGAATTGTATTTTGAAGTCGCGAGCGGTTCTGGTTGTTTTTATAGAGACTTTGCTTTTATAAACCTTGCATACTTTGTCTATGTATTGTTCGATGTAAAGGGCAAGGTCTTCATTGATTGAATTGGAGTCGAGTTTGAAGTTCGCTTTGGTTGCAAATCTAGAAGCGGCAATCACCTGCTGATTAAGTAAAAGCAAATTCTCAAGGGTTTCAGACATGTCATTGACCGTCATCTGACCTTTGTTGTTTATCGAGAATAAGCCGGCTTCAATTAGATTTATTGCATTGCTGGCGTAAATAATGACCTGATGATGAAGGCTCTCTAGTACATCTTTATCATGGCTTTGAAGCGAGGTTAGGAAAAGATTTCTATCTTGCTCAATCTTTAGGGCTTGCTCGGCTTTTACTGCTGCTTCTTCAGCCTTGCGGCGTTCTGCTCGTTCTTTTTCTGCATACTGAACAGCTTCGGCTTCTGCCTTAAGCATCTCTTGATATCGAGATTTGGCAGTTTTAGCCTCCTCAAGGAGCTGTGTGTTTCCCGTTTTCTCAGCAATGTTAGATAAGTTATCTATTGTTCTGTCAAAGTCTTTAGTTTTGCTATCGATGATTGAGAGAAAATCATCGGCGAAGTAATCAACCGTAATGCCCGGGGTGCTAGTTAGCTTGCTGATTACTTCAATAATTTTTGATCTTACTTCATCTCTGGTAAGATGGTCTGAGTCAACTAAATCTGTGTCATATTTGATTCGCCAGCTCACTCCAACAACATAGTTCTCTAGTCGCATTAGGCACTTTCGCCAAAATGCTTCTTTCAGTTGGAGGTAGGCAGATGTTTCTATGAGACCCTTGTCCCGGCTGGAAGATTCTTTAAACTTTGAATCATCGCCGTATACATCTATTTTTCCTAGAATGTCACGTGTGCCGAGATAGCGTGAGTAACCTTGCTGCTTTCTCCTATCAATACCAAAGCTATCATCCGTCTCCTCTCCGACAGGATATACTCTGAATCCATTCTTAAAGAGAAAAACCGAGCCAAAGGAAACAGAGTTAACGCCCATTCTTCGAGCGAAGGTCGATTTTGCCGATCGGTTTAAATAAAATATATTGCACTCAAATCCAGAGTCATCTAGATATTTGTATTCATTCGACTCAGAGATTTTATATATCACTTTCCCGCGGTCAACGAGCTCAGTAACGATCTGTCCTTGAGATATAGATGTCTTTAACCAGGTGGTTTTCTCCTGAAGCGTATGGAATATGAAGTTATCTACGGGGCCATTAATAATTTCATTCGGGTGGGGTTCTTCGGATTCGTTGAGAATGCGTTCGTCTTCAGCTTTCTCGCTTTCGGCGTAGATGTGTACAGAGAAATTTTCTTTATGGGAGCCGAATGGGTTAATTAGTTTGGCGAGAGAGGATTTAAGCTCTTTTAGTTTCGCTCTGTCCCAAACCTCTCTTAGAAATCCAATTTCTAAAACTGTTCCGCTATCAAAGCTAAAAGATATGTGTGACGGAAGTACGAAGTTTTGTGTTGCTGTATGCTTTATATCTATGTTTACGAAGTCTTCTTTGGACGATCTTTCAAAGTCTGCCCAGACAACTTCTAGTCGATTAATTTCATCGTCATCTGCGGTTTTAGTCTGTAAGAGCAAAAGCTCTCCGAGCCTATCGCAAGAGAAGCGGCCTACACCTTTGCTGCCAGCATATCTTTTAGTAGAAATAGATTCGCGATAATCTGACCTGGAGTCATCTTCGGTTCCGTCTTGCTTGGCGGAGTAAGCAACAAAAAGCCACTTATTTATTAAGTCGCTGTAAGACATCCCTTTGCCGTTATCGATAATAAATATACAGCTGTCAGTGAAGTGTATATTTACCTCAGAGGCTCCGGCATCATAAGAGTTTTTAACTAACTCAAAAACCGCAACAAAGTCATCTGTAATCAAATCGCGTCCAATAATGGACTTGAGGTGAGAGCTAACACGAAAATTAAGAGCCTGCATTCTTTGCTTCACTCTGCGTGTTGTGGCTTTCAGTCCCTTTCTGAGACTTAGCGATTAGAAGTGAGCCTATTGCCTCTGCAAGCAAAGGCGGTACGGCATTTCCTATCTGTGTGTACCTTGGGCATTCAATTTTTCGATATTTTCCGCCCGTAGTATATTTACCGGTTAGTTCAAACCAGTCTGGGAAGGATTGAATGCGTGCAGTCTCTCGTGCCGTCAATATTCTTAGCTCGTTATAATGGATAATGTCATCGGGCAAGGTTGTTATTGTCGGAGCGGGAGCGTTTTTTGTTAATACTGTGATTGCGTGTTTCTTAAGACCAAGCCGCTCCCTTGCATCCTTAGAAAGTGATCGACCTGGTTGCGACTCACGTTGAATCTTACCGAATTGCACAATGGTGTCAGGCTTGTGGCGAGGCAAGCGCCTACTGTTCGGGGCGTCTTTGAAGTCTTCTCGCATGATAGATAGATATGGCGATGAGACTTGAGGTGGTTCATATACAGCCTCTAGAAAGCCGCTCATGCCGGAGTCTTCATTCATGACGAGCTTTCTATCTCGTGTTTGAAGGTCAGCAATCGCTTCAAATACAGAGACAGGACGTGCCGTAGGAAGGCCCTTACTGTTAAGGAATTCTGATCGGCTGCTGGTAAGATTTTTTAGTAGATCTGCCTGCCCGCTAAGTGAGCATACGATTAGATATCGGTGTCTGTTTTGTGGTACACCAAAGTCTGCACAATTTATCTTGCCACGCGAAACGGTATAACCATTTTTTTCAAGTTCTTCGCTTATGAACTCCGCATATGACTTTTTGAAGTGGCGATCATCTTCATCGCCTGTCCGCTTTTTCTCATTAAACTTGCTATTAAACCCGCCCACATTTTCAATCACTATATAGGTCGGACGGATTATCTTTACAAGCTCCAGATACTGTTCAGCCATTTTGTTTCTGGGGTCGGCGGGGTTGCGTCTGCCTGCTACAGAAAAACCTTGGCAAGGAGGGCCACCAACCATCAGATCTATGTTACCGCGGAGGCTCTCTAGCTTTTCAGCATAGTCACCTAGAAAATCTTCGCAGCTCATGGCCTGTTTGGGGAGCCACTCTGGCCAGTCGAATTTGTAGCGATCGCCATCAATCAAGTTGTGGCGAAGCGTCTCGAATGCCATTGGGTTTTTTTCTATAGCTGCTACACCCTGGCAACCAGCTTTAAGTAGTCCGAGGGATAGGCCGCCGCAGCCTGCAAATACGTCGATGAAGCGCATAAAATTACCTATTTTGTCAGGTTTGGATAGATGTTAATTCATGGTTTTCATCCTGTCCAGGAACCAGAGCTTTATTTTAGTAAATATATGTCACTAATTTGCTTTGTGAGTTGGGCGTGTGCGTGATTAGACTGATCTACTAGTTTTTCAAATATATTGGCGTCCATGTCTCCACTCTCGGAATAAGCGCTTATTATTTCAGAAACGAAATTCAAATATATTTGATGCGTTCTGGTTAGTTCTTTGTTTCCAAGAAGTGTGATGTATGACTTTATGGCGGCGTGGTTGCTTAGCGATAAGAGTGCTTCTTGGTAGCGGTAATTTATTAGCTCTTGCTCGGTTTCAGGCCAAGGGTCATTGCAGACTATTGTGTCAATCTTTGCGAAGAAGACAGTGCAGAAGCTAATGAAATGGTTGTGAAGTTTTGATAAATCAGCTGCGCATATTTTAGCGAGCTCACCTGTCCTATTATTTCTTTCTATCTCTTGGTTATGATGGTGCTGTAATTTCGCTATTAACGTGCTCTGCTTATTTCCCCATAACGCAAGAAGTAGGCTACTAATAGTCCCGGCAAGAGCTACTACTGATGGGATACCTATTTTTATGAGGTCTGAGATAAGCTCATTGCTTTCCATGTGCAGAGTCACGCCTCCTGCTTGCACGTCATCCACGCGTACCCAATCTTGGCATACTGCCATCAGCGGAAATTAACTGTTCGAATTGCATAGGTAAATAGCCAGAGAGACTACATTGGTCGAATTTTCTGAAAAGGACTGGTCTAGCCAGCTAAGGGGAGGGTCGGAAGCCCCTTTTATGGTCTTTCTGGCTTGCTAGGGCAGTTCGTAGCCGACTACGGCTGCTCTACTCTTTTCTGAGCAGCTGTATAGGCCTCAGAACGTTCACGCTTACCGACAGCCACAACCGTTATCACCAGTTTGTTATCGACGACCTGATACACCAGACGGTAACCGGCAGAGCGGAGCTTGATCTTGTAGCAGTCCGTCATGCCGCTGAGCTTGTCGGCCTCAATACGGGGCGAGGTCAGGCGCTCTTTAAGCTTCTTGGCAAACTGGAGACGAATGGTGGCGTCGAGCTTGTCCCATTCCTTGCGAGCCTTGACGTGAAACTCAAGCGTGAAGCTAGGCACGAATGCCCGCCTCAGCTTCGGCGATAAGGTCGTCGATCTCTACAGAGACGGTTTCGCCACCCTGGCGAGCACGAACGGTTTCGGCCAGTCGCAGATCATCGAGCAATTCGAGCATGGCTTGATAGCGAGCGGGTGGTACGGCGTAGAAGGCCGGTTCGTTACGGTTGAGGATGACCACGGTTTCGCCATGACCTTCACGGATGGTACCCATAGGGTCGCGCTTGAGATCAGTAATCGAGGCGGCTACATCAGCCAATACGGGAAAGGTCATGAAAACACCTCTTGAAGCATCATGAAAAGCACGTTTAAAAAGCACTTATAGCTTACGCCAGGCCAGTCAGTACGAGAAACCTTTGTCTGGAAAACACTGCGGTAGCTGGCCAGCCAGTACGCCAGATGAGTCTGGTTATTGAGCGATCTTCGTCATCCGAACGGCGCTGCAAAATCGCTTTACCGACGTCCGCTCGAAACGTAGGGTCCCTCTCGGGCGGCGTCCCTATCGGGTGAAACAGTAACCACGGACTCGCCATTTCGCCCAACAGCGGCGGGCAGAAGCGGGCCTGGAACAGGCACTCGACATGCCAGGCAGCCGGACAGCAGACTCACAGGAAGCAGCCACCTTGGAATTGAGACAACTGCGCTATTTCGTGAAGATCGTCGAGCTTGGCAGCCTGGGGCGCGCGGCGCTTGAGCTGGAGGTTGGCGTGTCGGCCCTCAGCCAGCAGGTCTTGAAGCTGGAAAGCGAACTCTGCACCCGTCTGCTGAACAGGACCTCTACCGGCGTCACGCCCACCAGCGCCGGGTTCGCGTTTCTGCACCATGCCCAACTGACGCTGCGCCAGGCGGAAAACGCGATCATGGCGGCCCACCGCGGGCGAATGAGCGGGTATGTCAGTGTCGGCCTGCCGCCAACCACCGCGACGGTGCTCGCCCTGCCGTTGATCAACGCCATGCGCGCGCGCTACCCGGACATCCAGCTGCATGTGGTTGAGATGCTCTCCGGCCACCTGGCGGCGCAGCTCAATGCACGGCAAATCGACCTCGCCATCCTCTTCCATCTCGACGGGGGAAAACGCTGGAGCGTGACGCCGCTGCTGGACGAGAAGCTGTTCGTCATCGCCTCGCCCGAGCTGCCCCAGGCGCCGACGGGTGACAGCGTGCAGCTGGCCGAGCTGGGCGGCCTGCCGCTGGTGATGCCCAGCGCGCAGCATGGATTGCGCTCGGCATTGATGAGCGCGTTCGAGCGGGTCGGGTTGACGCCGAATGTCATCATGGAGGTCGACGGCCTCGCCGTGTTGATGAACGCCGTTCGGGCCGGTCACGCGGCGACCATACAACCGGGCGCGGCCGCGGCATTGAAAGACGGGTCTGGACTTTCGCTGATCCGGATTGCCGATCCGCATGTGGGCCGGCGCAACCTCCTGGCGACGCTGGCCGATGATGAACTCTCGCCAGCGGCGCTGGCCGCGCGATTGGTCATCCTCGACGTGGCGCGACAACTGGTCGTCGACAAACAATGGCCTGGCGCTACCTGGCTGGAAGGAGTCGAGGCGTAACCCTGTTCACGCGTAGAAGACCTTCCCTGCCGGCAAGCCTTTAGAAAAACTAAACACCCCGCGTCAAAAGCCGCCTTTCGACCCCCTATTCCCCACCCTATCGTTCACCCCGCTCGCAAGGAGCACTCGTTTCCGCCTCCTTGCACATCGAGGAACGGTAATGATCGACGTCTTAGTCATAGGGGGTGGCAACGCTGCCTTGTGCGCCGCTCTGATGGCGCGAGAAACAGGCGCCAGCGTAATGCTGCTGGAGGCTTCTCCGAAAACCTGGCGTGGAGGCAACTCCCAGCACACCCGCAACCTGCGCTGCATGCACGACGAACCGCAGGACGTGCTGGTCGATGCCTACCCGGAAGAGGAGTACTGGCAGGACCTGTTGAAGGTCACCGGCGGCCTCACCGATGAAAAGCTCGCCCGCATTGCCATCCGGGCGTCGTCCTCCTGTCGCGACTGGATGCGCTCGCACGGCGTGCACTTCCAGCCGCCGCTGTCCGGCGCGCTGCACGTGGCGCGGACCAATGCCTTCTTCATGGGCGGCGGCAAGGCGCTGGTCAATGCGTACTTCCGCAGCGCCGAGCGCCTGGGGGTAACGATTCGCTACAGCGTGCCTGTGACCAACATCGAGCTGGATGACGGCAGGTTCGTCGCCGCCCATGTGGGCGAACGTGAGGCCGACGGTCAGCGCTTCCCGGCGGAACGCATCGAAGCCCGCGCCTGCGTGCTGGCGGCCGGCGGCTTCGAGTCCAACCGTGAATGGCTGCGCGAAGCCTGGGGCCAGAACGAACGCGGCGAATGGCCGTCGGACAACTTCCTGATCCGCGGCACCCGATTCAATACCGGCATCCTCCTGCGCCGCATGCTCGACCTCGGCGCCGATGTGATCGGCGATCCTACGCAAGCGCACATGGTCGCGATCGATGCCCGCGCGCCCCTCTACGACGGCGGCATCTGCACCCGAATCGACTGCGTATCCCTGGGTGTGGTGGTCAATCGCGACGGCGAGCGCTTCTACGACGAGGGTGAGGATTTCTGGCCGAAGCGCTACGCGATCTGGGGGCGTCTGGTGGCCGGGCAACCCGGTCAGCAGGCGTACTCGATCATCGACCAGCAGGCCATCGGCCGCTTCATGCCGCCGGTGTTTCCCGGAACCACCGCCAACACCCTGCACGATCTCGCCCGCCTGCTGAAGCTGCCGCAGGAGCGATTCGTCAAGACCGTCGAGGACTACAACGCCGCCTGCCGCGTCGGCACCTTCGATCACACGGCGCTGGACGACTGCCACACCCAGGGCCTGCTGCCCGCCAAGACCCATTGGGCGCGGCCGCTGGTGAAACCTCCGTTCTACGCCTACCCGCTCAAACCGGGCGTCACCTTCACCTACCTTGGCCTCGCCACCGACGAAACCGCCGCCGTGCACTTCAACGGCAAGGCGAGCCCCAACCTGTTCGTCGCGGGAGAAATGATGGCCGGCAACGTCCTCGGCAAGGGCTACACCGCCGGCATCGGCATGGCCATCGGCACCGCGTTTGGCCGCATCGCCGGCGTGCAGGCGGCCGCTTCGGCCGGCTGTGGCGTTTCATCTGCACACACGGAGCCTCGCCATGCAGCTGTTTGATCCACACATGTCGGGCGGGCTGATCCCGTTGCTGAATCTGGACGAACGTGAAGTCCAGCGGCAGATGACCATCTGCAATGCCTGCCGCTACTGCGAAGGCTTTTGCGCGGTGTTTCCGGCGATGACCCGTCGCCTGGAGTTCGCCCAGGCAGACATTCATTACCTGGCGAACCTGTGCCACAACTGCGGGGCGTGCCTGCACGCCTGCCAATACGCCGCCCCCCACGAGTTCGACGTCAACGTACCCAAGGCCATGGCCAAGGTGCGCCTGGACACCTACGCCGAATACGCCTGGCCGCGGGCGATGGGCAAGCTGTACCAGCGCAACGGCCTGACCCTGGCGCTGGCGTCCGGTGGGGGACTGGCGCTGTTCCTGTGCCTGACCCTGATGCTCATGGGCAACCTGTTCACGGTCGTTCCCGGCGGCGACTTCTACCGGATTTTCCCGCACAACACCCTGGCGCTGATGTTCGGCTCGGTGTTCGGCTTCGCGGTACTCGCACTGACGCTGGGTGTGCGGCGCTTCTGGCGCAACGTTTCACCGCCGGCGGCGCCAGTGCCGCTGAAAACCTCCGCGGCCCTTGAAGCCACGGCCAACGTCGCGACGCTCAAGTACCTGGATGGCGGCCACGGCGAAGGCTGCAACAACGCCGACGATCGCTTCACCTTGTGGCGCCGCCGGTTCCACCACCTGACCTTCTACGGCTTCATGCTGTGCTTCGCCGCCACCGGCGTCGCCACGCTCTTCCACTACCTGCTGCAGTGGTCGGCGCCTTATCCGATCTTCAGCGCGCCGGTGATGTTGGGTATCGCTGGCGGCATCGGCCTGCTGATCGGCCCGGCGGGCCTCCTCTGGCTGAACCTGCGCCGCGACCCCGCGCACGGCGACGAGAAGCAGAAACCCATGGATCGCGGTTTCATCGCACTGCTGTTTCTGGTCAGCGCAAGCGGCCTGGCGCTACTCGCCCTGCGCGACACCAGCGCCCTGGGCGCGATGCTCGCCCTCCATCTCGGCCTGGTCATGGCGTTCTTCCTGACCATGCCCTACAGCAAGTTCGCCCACGGCATCTTCCGCAGCGCAGCGCTGCTCAAGCACGCCATCGAAAAGCGCCAACCCAACCCGATCAACGCCGCAAGCGACTGACGGTCAAGGCACTCATTTCAAAAACAATAGTGAGCAACGGTAGCCATGATGAAAACGACAACGGCAACAACCCCGTCCCGCGGGTCCAAACTGGGCGCCATCCTGCGGGTCACCAGCGGCAACTTTCTCGAGCAGTTCGACTTCTTTCTGTTCGGCTTCTACGCCACCTACATCTCCCAGACCTTCTTTCCTGCCACCAGCGAGTTCGCCTCGCTGATGATGACCTTCGCGGTCTTCGGTTCCGGATTCCTGATGCGTCCGCTGGGCGCCATCGTGCTGGGGGCGTACATCGACGAAGTGGGCCGGCGCAAGGGCCTGATCGTGACGCTCTCGATCATGGCCAGCGGGACCGTACTGATCGCCCTAGTGCCGGGCTATGCCAGCATCGGCGTGGCCGCGCCGATCCTGGTGCTGTTGGGCAGGCTGCTGCAGGGCTTCTCCGCCGGCGCGGAACTGGGCGGCGTCTCCGTGTACCTGGCGGAAATTTCCACGCCCGGTCGCACCGGCTTCTATACCAGTTGGCAATCGGCCAGCCAGCAGGTGGCCATAGTCGTCGCTGCGGCCTTGGGTTACACCCTCAACGCTACGATGCAAACCACCGAAATCGCCGCCTGGGGCTGGCGTATTCCGTTCTTCATCGGCTGCGTGATCATCCCCTTCATCTTCGTCATTCGCCGTTCGCTGGAAGAAACCGCGGCCTTCAAAGCCCGCAGCCATCGCCCGACGACCCGCGAAGTCTTCCGCTCGATGCGGGACAACTGGAGCACCGTGTTGGCCGGCGGCCTGCTGGCGTCGATGACCACCACCACCTTCTACCTGATCACGGTCTACACCCCGACATTTGGCCGGACCGTGCTGAACCTGAGCGCGACCGACAGCCTGATGGTCACGCTGCTGGTCGGCGTCAGCAACTTCATCTGGCTGCCCATCGGCGGCACCCTCTCCGACCGCATCGGCCGCCGTCCACTGTTGCTGGCGATATCGCTGCTGTGCATCTTCACCGCCTACCCCGCCATGCACTGGCTGGCGGAGGCGGCAAGTTTCGAGCGGCTCCTCGCCGTGCTGTTGTACTTTTCGTTCTTCTTCGGCATCTACAACGGCGCGATGGTCGCCGCGCTCACCGAGGTCATGCCGCAGAACGTGCGGGTAGTCGGGTTTTCATTGGCGTTCAGCCTGGCCACCGCGGTGTTCGGCGGTTTCACCCCGGCGATCTCGACGCTGCTCGTCCAGGCGACAGGCGACAAGGCGTCCCCGGCCTGCTGGCTGATGTTCGCGGCGGTGTGCGGGTTCACGGCGACGACGATTCTGTATCGTCGGCAAAAAGCGCTGGCGGTCGGGGCCGTCTAGTTGTCCGGTCGCCTGTCGCTAGCCGGACGGGCGTGAACCGAGGTCCACCCGGACAGACCGAGGGCTTGCCGAAAGGCAGGCCCTTTTCCTTGGAGGCGTCGCCAACGTTGTCAGCAGCCGACTCACGCCCGGCTCAGCTCCTTCGGATCATGCTCGGCCAGCCAGTGGGCGAGGGCCTTGTTGATGCGGGTTTGCCAGTCGGTGCCGGTTTCCTGAAAGGCGGCGAGGACTTCGGTGTCGAGGTGCAGACTGACTTCCTTGCTAGGGGCTGGCCTTGCGCCGATGTCGGCCCCCTCGCCATCGGCACTACCGAAGAGTTCGGCCAGCAGGCGTTCGGTAGCGAGCTCCCTGGCCTGTTGCCGCGCGAGCGGCATGGGAGCTTCGGTCGGTCGGTTTCTTCTGTCCATCTGCTCTGCTCCAGTTTTCTTTGCGCTACCGGTTCGGACAAGTCAGAGCGCAGGGGAATTCCCTAGGCCGCCAAATTCGCGGCTTCAGAGGGCGACAAGCCCGTTCGGACGGCGCCGTTGGCAGCGCCGGCACGTTTCACGAATCCTTCACATTGCGCCCTGTAACGTCTCTTCCTGACGCAAGTGACTCCTTTGTGTTTGTTACGGCTTGAGCCCGCCCTCCCGCGGGCTTTTCTTTGTCCGCCAATCGGCGATCCGCCCGTTTCCCCCGCGAAGTTTGCTGCCGCCCTGCGGTCGGCGCGGCATAATTGCCGGCCTACGGCTGAGCAGCCGGTTACCGCGAAGAGATCAGGATGCAAGCAGAAAAGAACGACGCCCCCTCGCACCTGCGTCGAAGAAAGAGCGCCCCCTGGGGTTTGATCGCCGCCCTGGCACTGGTAGTGGCCGCCGGATGGGTCTTCGTCTCGCATTTCTCCGGACAGTTGCCGCCGACCTTCAGCGAATTCCTCCAATCGGTGCGCTTCAACGGCAAGCCGGTCTTCGGCAGCGACGCACCGCCGCCCGCCCCGGCGTTCGCGCCAGCACCGATCACGCCGCCCGCGCCGGGTTCGGCGCCGCCCGCCGCGACGCATTACGAGTTCCAGGAAGAAACGGTGAAGAGCATCCAGCTCGGCAAGCCGGCAGAGAAAAAATAGCCCGGCGACCGTGACCAGCTGTTGAAAGGGCTTCCGAGGAAGCCCTTTTTTATGCCCGCCGTTCGGCTCGGGGATGGGTCCTTCATTCGTCGCCGTCCCTGTTCGCGATGAGTGAATGACCATTTCCGTGGGCCTATTGTCATTCTCGCCAACCGCAGGCGGAGGGATGATCGCAGCCATGAATCTTCTGCGGAGCTGCCCATGCACAATTCACACGAATCCCTAGCCCAAACCGTTACCGGTCGTCCTCTGGAGGTCGGCATCCTGCTGTTCCCCGGTGTCGAGGTGCTGGATTTCGCCGGTCCGTTCGAAGTGTTTTCCGTGGCGTCCCGCGTCGCGGCGCGCGACGGGTTGCTCGGCCACCCCGCATTCCGCGTGACCACCGTCGCCGCGACTCCGGAACCGGTCGCCGCGCGGCATGGCCTGCACGTGGTGCCCGGTGCGGCATTCGGCGAGCACCCGGCGCTGGACCTGTTGATCGTGCCCGGCGGCGTGGTCAGCCAACCGCTGGAGGATGCCGCGACCCTGGGCTGGATCGGCGAGAACGCGGGCCGCGCGGCGATCACGGCCTCGGTCTGCACCGGCGCGTTCCTGCTGGCCAAGCTCGGCCTGCTCGACGGCCTGACCGCGACCACCCACTGGGAGGACCTCGACGACCTGCGCGCGAGCTTTCCAGCGCTGGAGGTGATCGGCTCGGTGCCCTTCGTCGACCACGGAAAGCTGCTCACCTCCGCCGGAATCTCCGCCGGCATCGGCATGAGCCTGCACCTGGTCGGTCGCGTGCTCGGGTTGGCGGCGGCCAAAGCCACCGCGCGGCAGATGCAGTATGACTGGGACGCCGACGCGCGCAGCTGAAGGCAGACGTGAAGGTGGCGATAATCGTGGGTTGTCCACAAATATAGCCACGCGGCATACTCGGTCAGCGCTCACGAGGAAACCTGCGATGAATCCGCCGCGACAGATTGCCTGCCTGATCTTTCCCCAGGTGGTCGGGCTGGACGTCACCGGCCCGCTGCAGGTGTTCGCCTCGGCCAACGAGGAGCGTCGTCGCCACGGTCTGCCGCCGGCCTATGCCCTCAGCCTGCTGGGCGCCGACCTGCAGCCGGTCGCCACGTCCGCCAGCCTGCGCCTGTGCGTCGACCGCGCCTGGCCCGAGGTCGACCCCGGCGAACTGGACACCCTGCTGGTGCCCGGCGGCATGGACATCCACACGCCCTGCGCCGAGGCCGCCCTGCTCGCCTGGCTGCGCCTTGCCGAAAGCCGGGTGCGCCGGCTCGGCTCGGTGTGTTCCGGCGCGCTGATCCTCGCCGCCGCGGGAGTGCTCGACGGCCATGCAGCGACCACCCACTGGGACGACCTCGACGCCCTGCGCCAGTACCCGGGCGTGCGCGTGCAGGGCGAGCGGCTGCACACCTACGACCCACGCAACCGCGACGGCGATGGGCATATCTTCACCTCGGCCGGCATCACCGCCGGCATCGACCTGGCGCTGGCTCTGGTGGAAGCCGACCTCGGCCGGCCGCTGGCCCTGGCGGTGGCGCGAAGGCTGGTGATGTTCCTGCGCCGGCCCGGCGATCAGGCGCAGTTCAGCCCGCTGCTCGCCGAGCAGAACCGCACGGTGCCGCGCCTGGCGGCCCTGCTGGAGTGGATTCCGGCGCACCTGGGCGAAGACCTCTCGCTGGAGGCGCTGGCCGACCGCGCGAGCATGGCGCCGCGCACGCTGTCGCGGGTGTTCGTCCGCGAGCTGGGCATGGGGCCGGGGCGTTATGTGGAGAAGATTCGCCTGGAGGCGGCGCGCGCACTGTTGCAGGACGCCAGTTGCTCGATCGGCAGCGTGGCGCGGCTGACCGGATTCGGCCACCCGGAGAACCTGCGCCGCACCTTCCAGAAGCACCTGTCCGTCAGCCCGCAGGCCTACGCGGAGCGCTTCGCCTAGCCGTCAGGCTTGCGGCCGCAGGCGATATTGCGGGGGCAGCTGCTCCAGACCGGCGACGGTCACGTTGAGGTCCTTCCAGCGTCCATCCTTGATGCCGTAGATGCAGCCGTGCACCGACAGGCTCTGGCCGCGGTGCCAGGCGTTCTGGACGATGGTGGTGTGGCTGACGTTGGCCACCTGCTGGATCACATTCAACTCGCAGAGGCGGTCTACCTTCTGCTCCTCGGTGGGGAACTGGGCGATGTGCTCGCGCTGTTCGTAATAGAGGTCACGGATGGTGCGCAGCCAGCCGTCGATCAGGCCCAGCTGGTCATCGCGCATTGCCGCGCGCACGCCGCCGCAACCGTAGTGGCCGGTGACCAGGATATGTTTCACCTTGAGCACGTCGACCGCGTACTGGACCACCGAGAGGCAGTTGAGATCGGTGTGCAGCACCACGTTGGCGACGTTGCGGTGGACGAACAGGTCGCCGGGCAGCAGACCGACGATCTCGTTGGCCGGCACGCGGGCGTCGGAACAGCCGATCCAGAGGTACTCGGGCGCCTGCTGCTTGGCCAGCTTGGCGAAGAACTGCGGGTCCTCCTCCTTGATCGCCTCGGCCCAGCGTTCGTTATTGTCGAACAGCTGTTTTAGATCGCTCATCGTCGCTACCCCTGTCGCGCCGGAATCGCCTCTTGCGAACCGGTCGCGGGCTTTGACAAGCCGCGGCCGGCAGGCGTCACACCGCGCGGGCGGGCGTCTGGCGCAGCAGCACGGGGCGCGAGGCGGGGCCGCGCAAGTCGCGCAGGAAATTGTCGCGCCAGCCGGCCAGGTCGTTCTGCCGGATCACCCGCATCATGCTTTCGTAGCGGTCCTTGCGCTCCTCCAGCGGCATGCGCAGCGCGCGGTCCAGCGCCTCGGCCATGCCGACCCGGTCGTATGGGTTGACGATCACCGCCGAGCTCAACTCGCGCGCCGCTCCGGCGAAGCGCGACAACACCAGCACGCCGGGGTCATCCGGGTTCTGCGCGGCGACGTACTCCTTGGCGACCAGGTTCATGCCGTCGCGCAGCGGCGTGACCAGGCCGATCCTCGCCGCTCGGAACAGCCCCATGAGGATCTTCCGCTCGTGGCTTTTGTTCAGGTAGTGCAGCGGCATCCAGTCGAGGTCGGCGTAGCGGCCGTTGATGTGGCCGGCCTGGGTCTCGAGTTGCTGGCGGATGTGCTGATAGGTCTTCACGTCGGACCGCGAGGTCGGCGCGATCTGCAGGAACTGCACCTGGCGACGGTGCTCGGGGAAGCGGTCGAGCAACTCTTCGTAAGCGCCGAAGCGCTCCACCAGCCCCTTGGAGTAATCCAGGCGATCGACGCTGATGATCGTCTCGCAGGGCTCGCCGGACTCGCGCCGGCCGATCATATTGCGGCGGCCGCGGTAGGACTCGGCGGTCTTGCGGATTTCGTCCGGCATCACGCCGATCGGGTAGTGCTTGGCGCGGAAATCATGGCCGTAGGCGGTCATGGCGTTGTCCGCGCCGATCAGCCCGCGCACCTCGCGGGCGATGTAGTCCTCGAAGGCCTGGCGGTCGACCTCGGTCTGGAAACCGATCAGGTCGTAGGAGCAGAAGGTCTTGAGCAGCTCGTTGTGCGGCGGGATCGCGGTGAGGATCTCCGGCGCCGGGAAAGGAATGTGCAGGAAGAAGCCGATGCGGTTGCGAATGCCCAGCTGGCGGCATTCCTCGGCGAACGGGATCAGGTGGTAGTCGTGGATCCAGAGCACATCGTCCGGCTGCAGCAGCGGCTTGAGCTGTTCGGCGAGCATGCGGTTGACCCGCCGGTAGCCTTCGTATTCATCGCGGTTGTAGCGCGCCAGATCGATGCGGTAATGGAAGATCGGCCACAGCGTGGCGTTGGAAAAGCCGCGGTAATACTGGTCGTAATCGCGCTTGTTCAGCCCGATGGTGGCGTAGGTGATGCTGCCCACGGTCTCGCAGACCAGCTTGGGCTGGCTGGTGACTTCGCCGTTCCAGCCGAACCACACGCCACCGGAATCGCGCAGGGCGTCGAACACGCCCACCGCCAGCCCGCCGGCCACGGCCTTGCCTTCCTTGATCGGGGCGACCCGGTTGGATACCACCACCAGACGACTCATAACCGTTTCTCCGAATAATTCTTGTCAATGTCGCTAAGGGGTTGGGTAAGGCGTGCGGCGATCCACTCGCCGACCGCGGCGACCGAGGGCAACCGCCGCTGCGCCACACTGGCGCCCTCGCCGACCTTGATCGACAGCCCGCCCAGCGCGTTGACCACGGCGAAACCGGCCTCGTCGGTGAGGTCGTCGCCGACGAACACGGGCACACGGCCACGAAAGGGCTCCTCGGCCAGGAAGCTACGGATCACCTCGCCCTTGTTCGCGCCTTTCGGCTTGAGTTCGTACACGCACTTGCCCGGCTGCAGGCTGAGCAGGCGTGGATATCGGGCGACGAAGGATTCGGCGATCTGCCGGGCGACGTCCTCCAGCTCGGGGGCCTCGCGGTAATGCAGGGCGAAGGCGATGCCCTTGTTCTCCAGGCGCAAAGCCGGGTACTCGGTGCACGCCGCCTCCAGTTCGCCCTCGACGCCGTCGAGCGCCGCCAGATCGAGATCCGACGCCTGCAACTGGCCATCCGCCCGCCGCCGTTCGGCGCCATGCACGCCAGCGGCCGGCAACTCGAGCGACTGCAGGAGCTGATCGATCTGCGCCAGCGGGCGGCCGGAAATCACCGCCACCGCTGCGCCGCGGCGCTGCAGTTCAGCTAGCGCTTCAAGGGTGGTTTCGGGAATGAAAACGAGCTCGGGGCGGGGCTGAATGTCTGCCAGCGTGCCGTCGACGTCGAAGAAAAAAGCCCAGCGGTCGAAGTCCGATCCGCTGCTTGGGGAAAAATCGTTCATGTGGGTGTGACTGCCCGCAAGCCCGGGTTGTTCCGGGGTTCGCCGTCCGGCTGGCTGCCTGAATCTTCAACGCCCCTCCCGGTCACAGCCTCGACAGCGCCAATCCGAGGAGAACGCCATGAGTACCGAGCGCAAACCCTACGTACCCCAGGAAATCGACGATACCGAGGACCGCATGGGCTCCGTCCACCCGCTGGACTTCAACGATGACGATCAGCACGAAGGCCGCGCCGGCGACACTCGCCCCGCCGCCGAGCTGGAGCGCGAATTCCCCGACAAGCGCGTCCGCGAGGCCGGCATGACCGGCGGCGAGGCGCTCGGCCCGGACGAGCACGAAGACGGCGTGACGATGGACGACCTGAGCCCGGAAACCCTGCTCGACGAGACCGGCGCCCGCGATCCCTACGAGCCTGGCAGCGGCGATCCGGCCGACTACGACCTGAGCATCGTCGACGAAGAGGAGATCGGTGCCGGCGGCGGGCTCGACGAAGCCCAGGAAGCACGCGTCCATCCACTCGACGGCAAACCCTGGAAGCCCAGCGAGCCCCTGCGCAGCGAGCGCGACGAGCGCACCGACGAATTGGGCATGAGCGACGAGGAACTGGCCGGCGAAGCGCCGTTGGACTCGGCGCGGGACGTGAAACCGGAGTGACGATCCGCCGATGCAAAAAGGGCCGCTTAGCGGCCCTTTTTCGTATTCTGCGCCTGCGCGAGGCGGAAGACGGCCTCGCTCAATCGAGCAGCGTGCAGGCCATCACCAGCGCATCTTCGCGTCCACCGCCTTCGGCAGGGTAATAGCCGCGGCGCCGGCCGATCTCATTGAAGCCATAGCGCTCGTACAGGCGATACGCCGGCAGGTTGGAGGCGCGCAGTTCGAGGAAGCACTCGTTGGCCGAGCACTCGCGGGCACGGCGCATCAGCCGCTCCAGCAGGTGCAGGCCAAGGCCGCGGCCCTGGAACCGCGGGCCGATGGTGATGTTCAGCAGGTGCGCTTCATCGAGGATCATGTTGATCACGCCGTGGCCCACCTGGCGGTCGCCCTCGAACATCATCCAGCACTCGTAGGACCTGATGCTGTCGAGGAAGATGCCGCGGGTCCACGGATGGCTGAACGCGGCGTTCTCGATCTCCAGCACGGCGTCGAGGTCCGCCTCGGTCATCCGGCGGAAGGTCAGCGTGTCGCTCATGGCGCTCTCATTCAGGCTGCGACAGCCAGCGCGGCATGAGCCGGCGCATGGCTTTCCACAGTTCGCCCTTGCGGGCCGGTTCGTCGATCAGCAGTTCCAGCCCCGGCAGTGCCCAGAGCACGCCGAGACCGTCGACCTGCACCTCGCGGTTGTACGCGGTTTCGTCCACTTCGCCGGCGAAACGCAGCGCCGGCGTGCCGATCAGCCAGGTGCAGCGCCCGCCCTGCTCGAGTTCGCCGGCGAGTACGCCCTGCACGTAGTCGCGCGCGGCTTCCGGGCCCTGGTCCATGCCGCCGCGCACCAGCAGCGGCCAGCGGATCGGTTCGCCGTCGCCGACCTGCAGCGGGCTGTCCGGCAGGCCGGCAGCGCGCAGCATGTCCCGAAGCAGCAGGTAGGCCGGGTCGCGACTCTGGAACGGCTCGCCGGTGGGCAATTCGACCAGCAGCAAACAGTCGCCGGCGCGCAACAGTTGCAGGGCGAAACGCGGCGGCGGCAGAACGGCGGGCGCGCTCGGCGTTTCGCTGCGGGTTTCCACCGGTGCAACGGCCGGACGTGGCATCTCCACGCGGGGGCGCGGCGCTTCGCTCGGCAGCGGCGCGGCGGCGGAAGGCGTAGCGGGCGCCGCGGCGCTCGGCGCAACATCCACCGCAGGCGCGGCCTCCTCGCCCAGCTCCACCGGTTCGTCCTCGGGTTCCAGCAGCGGCAGGCGCGACGGCGCGGCGAACGGCAGCTCCACACGCGGCAGCCAGACGCCCACCTGCATGGCGCTGAGGTAGGCGCGGCGGCGCTGCTCGGCGATCACGGCGCGGGCACCGGGCGGAGGGAAAGAGGACGGTTGCAGCTCATGGCGAATTCCTGGCGGTCGCGACGCGGCCTGACACGGGCGGCGATTGTCGCCGGAAACCCTGGCGCACGGAAAGTCCGCGGCATGGACGGTCGCAGTGAACGCCCCGCTTTTCGTCACCGGCGTACCGACCCGGAGGGTGCATTGCAGTACAATCGCCGGCCTTATCCGTGACGACCGAACCGCTTTCGATGATCGATCCCAAGCGCGTGCTGCGCGCCCTCGCCGAACACTGGACGTTGCTCGAGCCGCTCTGCGAGCGCTTCGATGCCGGCACCCTGAGCCTGGTCGAGCTACGCCTGCAGCTCACCGCGCAGCTGCCCGAAGGCACGCCCACCGACGTCACCGCCCTGCTCGACCAGTGGATCCGCCTGGACATCCTGGTGCCGGTGGCCAAGAGCCCGAACCGCTTCGAGCTGAATGCGCAGATCCACGACTTCCTCGCCTACCTGCGCCGCGAGCACCGCCTCGGCCTGTGCCTGGAGATCGAGGCCTACCTGCGCCATCTGGAACGCCTCGCAGGCTACATCCAGGACGCCTTCGAGGTGCGCGACGGCCAGGACCTGGCGCGCCAACTGCGCCTGCTCGACATGCGCGTGCGCGACGTGCTGAAGAAGCTCGCCAACGACGAACAGGCGCTGGTCGGCGTGGCCGACCGGGCGAAGACCAGCGACCGGCAGATTCCGCTGCGCCAGCGCTATGCCGAAGTGCTGGCGACCTGGGACGAATACGTCGAACCGATGATCCAGCTGGTCGCCGCCGATGGCGCCTTCGAGCAGGGCGTGCGCCGCGTCGAGCAGGTACTGCTGCGCCTGCTCGGCGAACAACAGCGCCTCGGCCAACTGGTCGATGACGACCTGCTGCTGCGCACCCACGCACGCATCCTGGAGATGCAAACCACCGCCCAGCTGACCCTGCGCCGCGCCCGCGAACTGCTGCTGCCGCTGCGCGAGGAAGCGCGCCGGCACAATGCGGTGACGCGTGGCGCCGCGCTGGCGCTGTCGGCGATCCGCAAGAAAGGCCTCGACGCCGTGCCGCAGGCCTCGCTGCCGTTGCACAGCCGGCCGCAAAGCACCTTCCTCGGCAGCGCTTCGCAGGTCGAGGCCTACGTCTATGCGCTGGCGCGCTTCGAGCCCAAGCCGGCGCAGTTTCCCAGGGCCAGCGGCACGCGCAAGGGCGACTCGCCGCGCGCGCCACGCACCGCGAGGGAAATGCTCGAACGCTGCGAGGACGCCCTGCCGCTGCCGGACCTGATGCTCTGGCTGCTGGAACAGGAGCCCGAAGGCGCCACCGACGAGCTGCTCTATTGGTTCTCGCGCCTGTCGCGCGACGCCCGCTTCCAGCGCGAACGCCTGGAGCGCCGCGATTACCTGACCGCCGAACACCGCGTCAGCCTCAGCTCATTCGCGCTCATCGGAGCCGCGCCCTGAACACTCCACCGAATCGACCGACCGCCGGCGGCGCCGCCCGCGGCTCCATGGTGCGCACGGCGCACCCTACGACTGCCCGTGAGCATTGCGTATGAATATCGATCTGAAAGAAATGACCCAGCTGGCGCCGATCTTCCGCGAGCTGTTCAAGGGCTACCATGTCAGCCGCCGCGACCCGGAGCTGTACGCCCAACTGTCCAACCTGCAGGACGCCTACCGCGCGCTGTTCAAGGCGCTCGGCTTCGAGCTGGTCTGCGACACCCGCGGCTTCTACTACTTCGTGCCCGAGCAGATGGGCGCGCAGGTGAACAAGACCGCCCAGCGCCTGGCGCTGTTCACCTTCATCCTCGTCGAGCATCTGGCCGACGGCGGCCGCGACCCGCTCGCCGTGCTCGACGGCGGCAGCCTCGGGCGCGACGAGCTGCCGCCCCTTCTGGAGAAGTACAAGGACCTGTTCCTCCAGGCCGAAGTCACCACCCAGGAAGAACTCGAAGAGAAGGTCATGCGCCGCCTGACCCAGCTCGGCTTCGCCAGCGAGGACAACGGCGTGTACCGCTTCCTCGCGCCGATGCACCGCTTCCTCGACGTGTGCCTCGCCGTGCAGCAGGACCGCGACCTGGCCGCCGCGCTGCACAGCGACCTGCCGCTGCCGACGCCGGTGCTGGTGGCCGAGGAGGAAGACGAGATCCTGGTCATCGAGACCGCGGAAGAATCCGAAGAAGAAGCGCTGGCCCGCGCCATCGCCGCCGAACAGGAGTTTGAAGCATGAGCCAGGAACGCTACGGCATCCGCCGCTTCGCCCTGCTGAACACCGCCGGGTACAGCCTCGGCCTGTTCCCGCTGGAGAACCCGCTGTCGGTCTACGGCGCCAACAACCTGGGCAAGTCGGCGTCGATCAACGCGCTGCAGTTCCCGATCCTCGCGCGCATGTCGGACATGAGCTTCGGCAAGTACAGCCTGGAACAGTCGCGGCGCTTCTACTTCGCCTCCGACACCAGCTACATCCTCGTCGAGGTCGCCCTGCCCCACGGGCCACACGTCATCGGCGTGGCCGGGCGCGGACCGGGCGGCGGCTTCGGCCACCAGTTCTTCGCCTACGCCGGCTCGCTGGACCTGGCGCACTACCAGAAGGACGGCACCTGCCTGAGGCAGCGCGAGCTGTTCCACGCGCTGGAGCGCGAGGGCATCAAGGCCTACGAACTCAAGCCTGAGGAGCTGCGCCGGCTGCTGGTCGGCGGGCACACCTCGATTCCGCTGGACCTCACGCTGATCCCGCTGCGTTCCACCAGCGAGCAGAGCCTGAAGACCTTCCGCGCGCTGTTCATCAACCTGCTGCACATGCGCGAGATCACCGCGGCCAAGCTCAAGCAGCTGTTCCTCGATGCCTTCGAGCACAGCCTGCGCTCGGGCAGCGTCGACTACATCGCCGCCACCGAGGAGGCGTTCCGCGACGTGCGCCGCATGGAGGGCGACTACCAGGCGCTGGTGGCCGCCGGCCCGCTGGTCGAGGCGCTGGCCGCCGGCGTGGCGCAACGCGAGCTGCTACGCGGCAAGCTTCACCGCATCTCGCCGCTGCTCGACAACCTGCTGGGCGCCTGGCACGACTATGCCGACGCCCGTAAAGAGGAACTGGTGATCCAGGCCGAGCACTACCGCGGCGAGCAGGACAACCTGCAGCACGCGCAGCGCGGCGACACCAGCGAACTGATGCGCCTGGAGCGCGAGATCAGCGAGATCCAGCGCTGGCTCGGCGAACTCGCGGTGCTGAAGAACCGTTTCGCCCTGGTGGACAGCGCGGCGCCGCTGGAACAGCAGCTGCTCGCCGCCAAGGACGCGCATGACGAGCTGGCCGGGGCGCTGGCGCAGGCCCGGCAGTTCAGCAGCGAGGATCTGGTGGAGCGTCTCGCCGACCTGGAGAAACGCCTGAAGTCGGTGAAGCAGCAGCTCGACCATGCGGACAACAACAGCTATTCGCGGCTGCGCGAGGAGTTCTCCCAGGCCGATGTCGATCGTCTGATGCGTCTGTTCAACGGCCAGCTGTTCAGCCTGCCGCTGGGCGAGAAAGGCATCCGCGTCGACGATGGCGACGCCTGGGTGAAATCCGTCGAGGCGGTGCTGGACGCCTTCAAGGGCGAGCGCTTCGAAGTGCCCGGTCTGTCCGTCGACCTCTCGCACATCGAACCGCCGGCACTGCAGGCACTGGCCGACCGCGCCGCCCTGCGCGACCAGAAGGACCGCCTCGAGCGCGAGCTGAAGCAGCTCAAGACCCAGCAGGCCGTCGCGGCCGACCGCGCCGCGAGCAAGGCGCAGGCCGAGGCGTTGTACCAGGCGGTGCTGGATGCGCAGAAGGCCCTGGAGGATTTCCGCCGCAGCCAGACGCTCGCCGCCGAGGAACAGACCAAGCTCGAGCAGCTCGCCCAGCACGAAGCCGCGCAGGACGAACTCAAGCGTTCCGGCGATGCCTTCACCGAGCGCGTCCAGCAGTTGTCGGCCAAGCTGCAACTGATCGGCCGCCAGCTCGGCGACCTGGAAGCCAAGGAACGCACCCTGGAAGACGCGCTGCGCCGCCGTCAGCTGCTACCGGCCGACCTGCCGTTCGGCACGCCGTTCATGGACCCGGTGGACGACTCGCTGGACAACCTGCTGCCGCTGCTCAACGACTATCAGGACAGCTGGCAGGCGCTGCAGCGCATCGACGGCCAGATCGAGGCGCTCTACGCCCAGGTACGCCTCAAGGGCGTGGCGAAGTTCGACAGCGAGGAAGATGTCGAGCGGCGCCTGCACCTGCTGATCAACGCCTACGCGCACCGTCAGGACGAAGCCCTCACGCTGGCGAAGGCACGACGTGCGGCGGTCACCGACATCGCCCGCACCCTGCGCAACATCCGCAGCGACTACGACAACCTCGAACACCAGTTGGCGCTGTTCAACCGCGAGATCAACAAGCGCCAGGTTTCCAACCTGCAGAGTTTCCGCATCGTGCTGGCGCCGAACAAGGACGCGCTCCGGCACATCGACCAGATCATCCACAGCGCCGGGCAGTACGAGGAAGGCGAAACGCTGTCGGTCTTCGACCTGCAGCACAGCGGCGACCAGGATGCGAAGAACGAGGAAGCCAAGGAGTACCTGGCGCGGCTGGTGGCGGCGAATCACAACCAGCTCGGTCTTAAGGACCTGTTCGAGCTGGCCTTCGAGATCACCAAGGTCGGCGGGCAGCCGGTAATCCACACCGACATCGACGGCGCGGCCTCCAACGGCACCACCATGACCATCAAGGCGCTGACCAACATGTACCTGCTGCTGCACCTGATGGATCGCGAGCAGGCCGGACGCGTGCGCCTGCCGTACTACCTCGACGAAGCGGCGGACATCGACGAGCGCAACCAGCAGGCGCTGATCGAGACCAGCCTGCAGCTCGGCTTCGTGCCGATTCTCGCCTCGGTGAAACCGCAGGTCTCGGCGCACTGCGCCATCGACCTGGAAGGCGGCAGCGGCCCCAATGGCATCTACATCGACGAAGCTGACTGGAAGTTCATCGCCCGCCGCGAGCCGGCGACCGCCGAGCCGGCCTGATCCGTTGCTAAAGCGTAGGGTGGGCTTCAGCCCACCTTCTGAACCACCCGGCGGATCTCTGCGCGATAGGCTGAAGCCCATCCTGCAAGCGTGATCCGACACGCCCATCAGCCGATCCCACGCTCACCGAGTCACGACGGATCGCTCGCCGGCCCTACTTCTCCAGCCTGATCTTCGGCGCCCACTGCAGCCAGGCATCCTCCGCACCGTCGAACAGCGCGAAGGTCTGTCCCGGCGTGGCCGGGCCGCCCATCTCCGGATTGTTCGGCGTGGCGAAGGCGATACCGCTCTCCAGCATCGCCTCGAAGGACTCCGTGCGCACCTGCACGCCCTTGAACAGGCTGGCGTCGACGCCGAACCCGCTGGCATTCCAGAAGCGGCTCCCGCTGCGAACCAGAGGCGCATAGCGCGGCTCGATGAGCGCGTGGATCAGCACCCGGTCAGAGGTCGGGCCCAGCTCGAAGTCGGTCACCTTGCCCACCGGCACCTGGCGATAGCTGATGATCGCGCCCGGCTTCAACGAGCCGCGACGCGCCGCGCTGAGCACCAGGTGCAGGCCTTCCTCGCGGACCGCGTCGAGCGAGGGCGCCTTGCTCAGCGTGAAGCGCGTCTGCGGCGCACCGGGGCGCTGGGCGGGCTGCACTTCCAGGTATTGGCCGCCGATCAGCGTATCCAGGTTGGCCGTGCGCGCCAGGCCGAACTCAGGCTTGACCACCCAGAACTTCGTGCCCTCGCGGGCGATACGCGCTTCGGCCTCGGTGATCCGCACCTTGAGCAGCACGCCGCTGAGGTCCTTGTTCAGGGTCAGCGATTCCACCTTGCCGACCTCGAGCCCCTTGAAGCGGATCGGCGTCCCTTCGCGCAGGCCCTCGGCGTTCTCGACACCGATCTCCAGCACGGTGCCCACCGCCAGCGCCTTGGCCTCGTCCTCGAACAGGTCGAAGCGCCGCACACCGGTCACCGCCTTAGCCTTGGAGTCCGGGGTGGCGAAGGCGATGCCGCCGGTGACCAGCGTCTGCAGGGACTCGCTCTTCACTTCGATCCCGGACAACCCACCCTTGAGCGAAACCCCACTGGCGTTCCAGAAGCGCGTCGACTCGTTGACCAGATGCATGTATTCCGGCTCGATGTGCACGCCCACCACCACGCGCTGCTGGTCCCGCGACAGCTGGTAGCTCTGCACGCTGCCGACGCGCATCTGCTTGTAGAGCACCGCGCTGCCGATATCCAGCGAACCGAGGCGGTCGGTGGTCAGGACCAGATGCAGGCCGGGCGCATCGGTGTTCAGCGGCGGCGCCTTGGCGCGGATTGTGAACTCGCGCGACGGCGAATCACCCTTGCCGAACCGCACGGCGATGTAGTTGCCCTTCACCAGCGCTTCCAGGCCAGTGATCCCGGCGAGGGAGATCGAGGGTTTCACGCCCCAGAACTCGGTGTTCTCGTTGAGCATCTCCTCGGTGCGCGGGTCCATGCTCAGCTCGGCGGTCGCCTCGGTGAAATGCTCGCCCATTTCCAGTTTCTTCAAGGTGCCGACCTGTACGCCATTCAGCATGACGGCGGTACGACCTTCCTGCATGCCGCTGACATCGCGGATGTGCAGCTTGACCTTGACGCCGGCCTCGGCGGCCTCGTAGTCCTCGTACAGGCGGAACGGCAGCCGGGGGTCGGTGGGCGGGCTGTCCTGGCGATGGTCCGGCGTGGCGAAGGCGATGCCACCGGCGGCGATGCTGAGCAGCGACTCGGTGCGCACCTTGAAGCCTGACAATCCTCCCGACACCGTTACCCCACCGGCATTCCAGAAGCGCGTGTGCTTGCGCACCAGTTGCGCGTACTCGGGATCGATGTGGACCTTCACCTCGATGGTCTTCTGGTCCGCCCCCAGGGCGTAACTCTTCACCTGGCCGACCTGGATCTGCTTGTAATAGACCGGGCTGCCCTGCTCGAGGGAACCTAGGCGCTCGGCCTTCAGGGTGATATGCAGGCCGGGCAGGTCATCGGACATACCCGGCGGCTCCTTCAACGCGACGAACTCGCGCTCCGGCTCGCCCTGGGCCGGCTCGATGGCGATGTAGACACCCGAGACCAGCGTCTCCAACCCGGTCACCCCGCCCAGGGAGATACGCGGCTTGACCAGCCAGAAGCGCGTGCCCTTGCTGAGGTAAGGCTCAGCCTCCTTCTTGATCTCGATGGTGGCGATGACGCCCTTCATGTCGTCGGCGATATGCAGGTCGGTCACCGTGCCCACCGAAATGCCGCGATAGATCAGCTCGGTCTTGTTGGCCTGGATGCCGTCGCCACTTTCGAAGTGGACCTTGATTTCGATGCCGGCCTCACTGAAGGCACGGTAGGCGAGCCATCCACCGATCAGCAGCGCGATCAGGGGCAGTACCCAGATCACGGACCAGTTGGAGGCGGGGCGAATCCTGGCTTTGGGCAGATCACTCATGGTCTTGGTACGGCTCCGTGTTATCCCAGATCAGGCGAGGGTCGAAGGTGATCGCGGCAAGCATGGTCAATACCACGACGCAGGCGAAGGCGACCGCGCCCGGATTGGCTTCCACCCGCGCGAACGCGCCGAAATTCACGGCCGTGACGAGGATGGCGATGACGAAAATATCCAGCATCGACCAGCGGCCGATCCACTCGATGAAGCGATACATCAGGATGCGCTTGCGCGCCGAAAGCGGTTGGTGGCGCTGCACCGAATAAAGAAGCAGCGCGATGCCGACCAGCTTGAAGGTCGGTACCAGGATACTGGCGATGAACACCAGGGCGGCAATCGGGAACATGCCGTGATGCGCCAGTTCCACCACACCGGACATGATCGTCGAGGGCGCGCCATTGCCGAAGGTGCTCACCGTCATGATCGGCAGCACGTTGGCGGGGATGTAGAGGATGGTCGCGGTAACCAGCAATGCCCAGGTACGCGCCAGGCTGTTGATCCGCCGCGGGGTGACGTGCGCACCACAACGCGAGCAGTACTGCCGTTCCTGCTCGTCATCGCGCGCATTCAAGTGATGACACTCGGTACAGACGAGGATGCCGGCATCAAGCGCTCGCATGGCCGTCCTCCTCGCCCGCCAGGGCTTCCCATATCTGGTGCGGCGACATCACGACCTCGAGCCAGACCTGCAGCAACAGCAGCGAAACGAAGCACACGAGCCCGGTGCCTATGGCCAGGTGCGCGATATCGCCAAGCTTGACGATCGCCACCAGGATGCCCAGCAGGTATACCTCAAGCATCCCCCACACGCGCAGCTCGTGATAGATCCGATAAAGCACCAAGCCGTAGCTGCGTCCCACCTTCAAGCAAATGCTCAGCAGCACCAGTAGCTGACAGAGCAGCTTGAGCAACGGAACGCCCATACTGGAGAGGAATACCAGCACCGCCACTTCCGGCATGTCGGCACCGTACAGACCGAGCACGGCGCTCCACATGGTGTCGATGCTCGACTGGCCAAGCAGATCCAGCCGCATGATCGGCAGGAAGTTGGCCGGGAAGTAGAGGAGCAGCGCCGCCAGGACCAGTGCCAGGCTGCGCGACACGACGCTGTGGCGGTGGGTGTAGAGCTCGTAGCCGCAACGCGGACAGATCGCCTTCTGCCCCAGCGCCAGGTTGGGCTTGAGCATCAGCAGATCGCACTCGTGGCAGGCGATCAGTTCGTCGAGCGGGCGCTCGGCAAGAGACCGGGAATCGGCCGTATCAGGCATTGGCAAGGCTCGGCAGTCCAGCATCCAGTTTCGGAAATTCGCTGTTCAGTGTGCGGCGTCGGACGATGACTCATTCGGTTCGACCGCCGCGTCTGCGCTTGGTTTGGACCGGTGATGGCAATCAGGCATGAGGGTGGGAAACGCCCTCTCCCTGCCGGCGACCCTTCGCCGGAGCAGCTCCGATAGATTACCTGTTTTCTGGGCCCCAAAAGCCAAACCCCCAACCCGACTACTCGGATTGGGGGTTTGGGGATAGGAGCTTGACGATGACCTACTCTCACATGGGGAAACCCCACACTACCATCGGCGATGCGTCGTTTCACTACTGAGTTCGGGATGGGATCAGGTGGTTCCAACGCTCTATGGTCGTCAAGCAATTCGGTTGGGGAATCGGTGTTGAGTCGCTTCCCCTAATTGGGTATGTGATATCTGTTGGTTTGCAAGTTCTGACAAGCTTTCGGCTTATGTCGACTTCACCTTCTAACACCATCGTTG
>NZ_FNNU01000005.1 GCF_900106975.1 Pseudomonas kuykendallii
CAACGATGGTGTTAGAAGGTGAAGTCGACATAAGCCGAAAGCTTGTCAGAACTTGCAAACCAACAGATATCACATACCCAATTAGGGGAAGCGACTCAACACCGATTCCCCAACCGAATTGCTTGACGACCATAGAGCGTTGGAACCACCTGATCCCATCCCGAACTCAGTAGTGAAACGACGCATCGCCGATGGTAGTGTGGGGTTTCCCCATGTGAGAGTAGGTCATCGTCAAGCTCCTATCCCCAAACCCCCAATCCGAGTAATCGGGTTGGGGGTTTGGCTTTTGGGGCCCAGAAAACAGGTAATCTATCGGAGCTGCTCCGGCGAAGGGTCGCCGGCAGGGAGAGGGCGTTTCCCACCCTCATGCCTGATTGCCATCACCGGTCCAAACCAAGCGCAGACGCGGCGGTCGAACCGAATGAGTCATCGTCCGACGCCGCACACTGAACAGCGAATTTCCGAAACTGGATGCTGGACTGCCGAGCCTTGCCAATGCCTGATACGGCCGATTCCCGGTCTCTTGCCGAGCGCCCGCTCGACGAACTGATCGCCTGCCACGAGTGCGATCTGCTGATGCTCAAGCCCAACCTGGCGCTGGGGCAGAAGGCGATCTGTCCGCGTTGCGGCTACGAGCTCTACACCCACCGCCACAGCGTCGTGTCGCGCAGCCTGGCACTGGTCCTGGCGGCGCTGCTCCTCTACTTCCCGGCCAACTTCCTGCCGATCATGCGGCTGGATCTGCGCTCACATAACCCATCAAAGCGGCTGGAGTTGCTCGTGGAGTCGTCCGTTTTGCGTCAGTTCCATGAATTCGTCGCCTAGCCTGTCACTTTCTTCCATAGCCTTTCGCCAGTAGCGCTCTCTACCCAGGTCGTCGCCCAGGAAGCGGGTGAAGTCCTTACGGTCCGGCAGCTTGCAGTGGGGAAGACGACCTAGATAATCCTTCGAAGGGGAAACCAGCAGGACGTTTCGAAGGCGTTCGCTGCAGCCCTTTCGCCAGGGAAGCGCCTTATCGAACCAGCCAGGAATGACCTTGTCGGTGAAGTGCGGGTAAAGCACTACACCTTCTCCCGTATAGGGAAGGTCTAGGTGGTAGTCGAGCAGGCCACCGTCTCGATAGGTCCCGGGGCCCAGGCCGGGAATATCTTTCACTCCTTCCATCACCATGGGAATCGAGCCCGATGCCAGTAGTGCCTGGCGCAGGTTGCCGGTGTCCAGCGGCAGGTAGCGTGAGGGAAAGTCGCTGAGCGCGGCCAGCGGGGGTGGCAAGCGACTGTCGTGCAGAATGACGCGCTCGAAATGGCGAGCGAGGCGACGGCGGCCCAGCAGATTGCTGCCGGCCACCGACGACAGGCCAAGGCCGAGGCGGCCTCGGTGATCGGCGGACAGCAGCCCGTTGCTTTTCACCACCACGATGTTCAGCCGATTCAGCGGTGAATTCAGGATGTCTGCATCCTGGCCGGCGAGCAGTTCATCCAGCATGCGGATACAGGCGCGGCTGACTTCGGCCATGCTCACGCCCTTGGCGAAGCGCTGCGATGTGTAAAGCTCGCCCAGTCGACGAATCCCGTCGACTGGGTCGGGCAGGCAGGCACTGGCGAAGCGCCAGGAACCGATCGATGCGCCGATCAGCGACCGTTCCCGCGGCGCACCAGGTAGCCACTCCCCGAACAGGGCGAGATCCAATCCCTGGATACCCAGTGCCTTGGGTCCGCCGGCCGCTCCGGGTAAGATGCCGACGTCCTCGGCGTGCAAACCCCGCTCGCGTATGCGTGTCAGGGCTCGCGCTCCGGCGCGGAGGGAAAGCGCAGGGAATTTGATATGGATGGCGGTCATGCTGGGCTCCGGTTCTAGCGCACGATTATAAGGATTCGTACGGCTCGCCCAAGCAGCCTTCATGGGCCGAATGATGGGGATGTCCTCGCCGGATGCTTCGGTACCTGCGGTTCAGCTTGAGTTAAGCGGCGTTGGATAGTCTGTGCTTGTCCAAACAAAACACAGGAATCCAAAAGATGAATGCCAAGATCACTGCCCTTTTTGCCGCTGCCGCCTTCGCCTCCCTTACCAGCCTGGCGCAGGCCAAGGACCTCGGCCCGGATGAAGCGCTGAAACTGCGTGACGCCGGCACGGTCCAGAATTTCGAGAAGCTGAACCAGGCCGCGTTGGCCAAACACCCAGGTTCGGTGATCGAGGAAACCGAATTGGAAGAGGAATATGGGCGCTATCTGTACAAGGTAGAGCTGCGCGACAAGCAGGGTATCCAGTGGGACCTCGAGCTTGACGCCACCAATGGCCAAGTACTGAAGGATCACCAGGACGATTGATGAAGCGATTTACCCCTTTCTGCTCGGCGCTGTTCGCCTCTTTTGTTCTGGCCCTGGTCGTGCCTGCTTCCGCACGCGACCTGGACCAGGACGAGGCTCTGCGCTTGCGTGAGAAAGGCATCATTCAGCCGCTGGAAACGCTGCTGCAAAACGCCCTGGGACGCCATCCCGGGGCGCGTTTGCTGGAAGCCGAGCTTGAGGAGGAGGACGACGTACTCGTCTATGAGATCGAGCTGCTCACCACCGAGGGCGTGGTGCGCGAGATCGAGCTCGATGCGTCGACGGGCAGGATTCTGAAGGACGAGGAAGACGACTGATGCGCCTGTTGCTGGTGGAGGACAGCGTACCGCTGGCCGACGAACTGATCGCCGATCTCACCGCCAAGGGCTACGCCGTGGATTGGCTGGCGGACGGTCGCGACGCGCTCTATCAAGGGGCGAGCGAGCCCTATGACCTGATCATCCTCGACCTGGGGTTGCCCGGGAAGCCCGGGCTCGAACTGCTCGCCGAGTGGCGCGCAGGGGGGCTGAGCGTACCCGTGCTGATCCTCACTGCCCGCGGTTCCTGGGCCGAGCGCATCGACGGGCTCAAGGCCGGCGCCGACGACTATGTCACCAAACCCTTCCACCCCGAGGAGCTGCAACTGCGTATCCAGGCGCTGCTGCGGCGTTCCCATGGGTTGGCCAATCAGCCGCACCTGGAGGCATCAGGGCTGCAGCTGAACGAATCCGAGCAGACGGTGAGCCTGGAAAATCGCGTCACCGAGCTGACCGCGGGCGAATTCCGCCTATTGCGATACTTCATGCTGCATCCCGGGCAGATTCTTTCGAAAACCCGCCTGGCCGAGCACCTCTATGACGGCGAGACCGAGCGCGATTCGAATGTGCTCGAGGTCCACGTTAACCGGCTTCGCGGCAAGCTCGGCCGCGAGGTGATCGAGACCCGTCGCGGCCAGGGTTATCGCTTCGCCGGTATCAAGGCTTGAGGTCGATTCAGCGGCGTCTTGGACTCGGGCTCGGCGGTGCGCTGCTGGTGGTGGGGCTGCTTCTTGCGCAGACGAGCCTCTGGCTTTTCGAGTCGGGCCTGCGCCGGTACCTGGAAGACAACCTGCGGGACGACAGCGAGGCCCTGCTCGCGGCGCTGGTACGCGGCCAGAATGGCCCGCAACTGGACGAGTCGCGGGTAGGCCCGGCCTTCCAGCAGCCGCTGTCGGGGCACTATTTTCATATCGACGTGGACGGCAAGACCTGGCGCTCGCGATCGCTGTGGGACAGCACGCTCCCGTTGCCGGAGAAGCCGGGCCTGATGGAGGCGTTGGCGAACGGCCCTCAGGCGCAGCAATTGCTGGTCTACCGCGCCGACTACCGGCGGCTCGGGCGCTCGCTGTCGATAACGGTGGCACAGGATTACACGCCGATTCTCGACAGTTTCCGACGCGTCCGTATCGTCGGGCTGGCACTCGGCGCGGGTGCCTTGTTGCTGATCCTGCTGCTGCAACGGCTTACCGTTCGACGCGCGCTGCGGCCGCTCGAGCGCGCCCGAGTACAGATCGCGCAGCTTCAGGATGGCCGCCGCGGCACCCTCGATTCCGATGTCCCCGACGAGCTGGAGCCTCTGGTCAGGCAGATCAACCACTTGCTCGAGCACACCGAACAGACCCTGCAACGCTCGCGCAATGCCCTCGGCAACCTCGGTCACGCGCTGAAAACGCCGCTGGCGGTACTGGTCAGTTTGCTTGCGCGAAGCGAGTTCGATGCCCATCCGGCGTTGCGTCAGACCTTGCGCGAGCAGCTGGAGCAGATTGAGCAGCGCCTGGCTCGTGAGCTGGGCCGCGCGCGGCTGGCCGGCGAGGTCCTGCCGGGCGCGCAATTCGTCTGCGCCCGGGAGCTACCCGCGCTTTTCGCGACCCTGCAGATGATTCACGGTCAGGCGTGCGTTCTGAGCTGGGAGGCCGAGCCCCACCTGAGCATTCAGCGTGATCGCGAGGACGTGCTGGAGTTGCTGGGCAATCTGCTGGACAACGCCTGCAAATGGGCCGATTCGAAGGTGCGCCTGCAGGTGCTCGAAGCGCGCGGCGGGATCGTCCTGCTGATCGATGATGACGGCCCCGGAATCGAGACGAGCCGCCGTGACGACGTGTTGGGGCGAGGGGTTCGACTCGACGAGCAGGTCAGCGGCCATGGCCTTGGCCTGAGCATCGTCCGCGATATCGTGGAGGCGTGGCGGGGGCATGTCGATCTGCTCGATAGCCCGCTGGGCGGGTTGCGCGTGAGTATCCGGCTACCTGCGTCGGCCGGCGGGGCTGGCCCTTCCTGAGCCAGAATGCAATCCGCCCGGCGCGCGATGCGGACCGGGCGGATTCGACATCCGGGTTACGGCAGGATCAGGAGAGGAAGCCACCGTCGACGTTCAGCGCCACGCCGGTGGTGTAGCTGGACGCGTCGCTGGCGAGGTAGAGCACGGTGCCGGCCATTTCGCTCGGGTCGGCGACGCGCTTGAGCGGGATGCGTTGCAACGCCATCTTCAGGATGCTGTCGTTCTTGGTCAGCGCGGAGGCGAACTTGGTATCGGTAAGGCCCGGCAGCAGGGCGTTGCAGCGGATACCGAACTGCGCGCATTCCTTGGCGAATACCTTGGTCATGCTGATCACCGCCGCTTTGGTCACCGAGTAGATGCCCTGGAACTCGCCCGGCGAAACGCCATTGATCGAGGCGACGTTGATGATGCTGCCGCCGCCGTTTTCCTTCATCAGCTTGCCGCCTTCGATGGACATGAAGTAGTAGCCGCGGATGTTCACGTCGACGGTCTTCTGGAAGGCCGAAAGGTCGGTGTCCAGCACGTTGCAGAACTGCGGGTTGGTGGCGGCGTTGTTGACCAGGATGTCCAGGCGCCCGAACTGTTCGCGAATCTGCGCGAACACGCTCTGGATCTGTTCCATTTCGCCGATGTGGCAGGCGATGGCGGTGGCTTTGCCCCCTTCGGCGGTGATCGCGTCGGCCACGGCCTGGCAGCCGTCGATCTTGCGGCTCGACACGATGACATGGGCGCCTTGCTGGGCGAGCAGTTTGGCGATCGCTTCGCCGATACCGCGGCTGGCGCCGGAGACGAAGGCGATCTTGCCGTCGAGGTCGAACAGGTGCGTCTTGGACATGGGGTTCCCCTTGTTATTGGTCGTTAGAGCCGAGACTTGCCGATGACTTGCAGGCTCATGTGCTCAAGCAGTTTGTTCATCTGGACGAACTGGGCGAAGCGCTTGTCCTGCGTCTGGCCGTGGTAGAAGCGGTAGTAGATCTGCTGGACAATGCCGGCCAGGCGGAACAGGCCGTAGGTGTAGTAGAAATCGAAGCTGGGTATGTCGATGCCGGCACGTTCGGCGTAGTAGTCGACGAACTCCTGGCGCGTCAGCATGCCCGGCGCGTTGCTCGGCTGGCGGCGCATCAGCTGGACCGGCGCCGGGTCGCCGGCCTCGATCCAGTAAGCGAGGGTGTTGCCCAGGTCCATCAGCGGATCGCCGATGGTGGTCAGCTCCCAGTCGAGTACGCCGATGATGCGCATCGGATCGTTCGGGTCGAGGATCACGTTGTCGAAGCGGTAGTCGTTGTGGACGATGCCCGGCTTGGGATGATCGGCCGGCATCTTGTCCTTCAGCCAGGCCTTCACCGGCTCCCAGCTCGGCGCATCGGGCGTCAGCGCCTTCTCGTAGCGATCGCTCCAACCGCCGATCTGGCGTTGTACGTAGCCTTCCGGTTTGCCGAGATCGCCGAGGCCGCAGGCCTGATAGTCGACGTTATGCAGGTCGACCAGCTTGTCGATGAAGCTCTTGCATAGCGCACGGGTGCGGGTTTCGTCGAGGTTGAGTTCGGCCGGCAGGTCGGCGCGCAGGATGATTCCCTTTACCCGCTCCATCACATAGAACTCGGCGCCGATGACCGACTCGTCGACGCAGTGCACGTAGGCTTTCGGGCAGTAGGGGAAATCGTCCCGCAGCAGATTGAGGATGCGGAATTCGCGTCCCATGTCGTGCGCGGACTTCGCCTTGTGCCCGAACGGCGGCCGGCGCAGGACGAACTCCTGGCCGGGGTACTCCAGCAGATAGGTGAGGTTGGAGGCGCCGCCGGGGAACTGGCTGATGCGGGGCGTTCCATCCAGCCCGGGGATTTGCGTCTTGAGATAGGCGTCGATGGCGGCGGCGTCGAGTTCCTCGCCATCGCGGATGCCGGTGGATTGATCAGTCAGCGTCATGTTTATCCCTTCTACTTATGATCGGCGCCTTTGATTATTGGACAATCTAATGCGCTTGCCGAAGCCTTCACAAGGCATGCAGGCCGTTATAGACCAGCGTGTTGCCGGCTGATCAGGTTGCCTGATCGCCGTCCGGGCAATAAAAAACCGGAGTGAATGACTCCGGTTTTTTCGCTGCCTGGGTCGATCAGACCGGGAACAGTTCGCTCAGCTTCATGGCCAGCATCATGTCGCCTTCGGCGCGCAGTTTGCCGCCCATGAAAGCCTGCATGCCGTCGGTTTCGCCGCTGGTGATGCCCTGCAGGGTCTCGGTGTCCATGATCAGGGTGACGTTCGGTGCGTCGGCGTCGCCCTTCTGCACGTCGCAGGTGCCATCCTTGACGACCAGATAGTGGTTTTCGCCATCTTCGATGTTGAACTGGAAGACCAGATCCAGGCCGGCAGCCGCGCCAGCGTTGAACTTGGATTTCATGGTTTGGATGATGTCTGCGGAATTGCTCATGGTTTCGTTCCTTTGTTATGGATGATGACGGCCACGCAGGGCCGATTGGCCGGCGCTCAGCGGTAGGTGATGAGCTCCGGCGCCTTCAACAGTTCCAGGTGCGCGTGACTGTTGAAGGAAGCCAGTGACACTTCGTTGCCCCGAAACCGCAGGTGGCTGAGCGAGGTGTTGACGATCTGCCAGTTGAGTTCGAATGCCTTGACCGCCGGAACCCCGATGATCAATTGCAGCAGGGCGCTGATGGTGCCGCCGGAGGTGAACACGACGATGCGGTCTCTCGGCCCGGCGCTGCTCAGCAGCCGCTCGAGCCCGCTGCGCGCCTGGTCGAGGAAGGACTGCCAGCTTTGCAGGCCTTCGCGTTCGTGCTCGCCGGAAATCCAGCGGCCGATGATCAGCGAGAACAGGCGCTGGAATTCGGCGCGGTGCTCGGCGGCGTTGCGCATGATGTGCAGCGCGTCGGGCTCTTCGGCGAGGATGTCCGGCAGGTGTGCGCGGATCACCTCGTCGGCCTTGAACTCATTGAAGGCCGCGTCGGTTTCCAGTTCGGGAATCGTCAGCCCGGCATCGCGCATGCGGGCGACCGCGGTCGCACCGGTATGCTGCTGGCGGCGCAGGTCGCCGCTCAGGCAGCGGTCGAAGGTGATGCCGACACGCGCCAGGTGGTCGCCCAGCACTTCGGCCTGACGCACGCCGGTGGCGGACAGCACGTCGTAGTCGTCGGCACCGAACGAAGCCTGGCCATGTCGAATCAGATAGATGCTGCCCACGTCCGCTTTCATCCCGGTACGCTGAAGTTTCGCGAGAGTAGGGGGATCGGCGGCGCACTGTCAACGAAAAAACATACGCTTGTTTGAATGCCGGCGACGAGCAGTCGAGTTGGCTTGCCGGTGGCTACCCACGGGCCGCGGCCGGTATGCTTGGGAAAGAACAGGTCGTCGGCACTGGCCGGCGCATAGCGATGAAGGAGTCGATGTGGAGTTTCTGGCGGATTACGCAAGCTTTCTGGCCAAGACGCTGACCGTGGTGCTGGCGATCCTGGTGGTGCTGCTCACCATCGCCGCGCTGCGAGGCCGAGGACGCAACCGCAGCAGCGGTCAGCTCAACGTGCACAAGCTGAATGATTTCTACAAGGGCCTGCGCGACCGGCTGGAGCAGTCGGTGATCGACAAGGACCGCCTGAAGAGCCAGCGCAAGGCAGAAGCCAAGGCGGAAAAACTGGCGAAGAAGGCTGCAGAACCTAAGCCGCGCGTCTATGTGCTGGATTTCGACGGCGACATCAAGGCCTCCGCCGTGGAGAACCTGCGCCACGAGGTGACGGCGCTGCTGACGCTGGCTACGCCCAAGGATGAGGTGGTGTTGCGCCTGGAGAGCGGCGGCGGCATGGTTCACAGCTACGGGCTGGCGTCTTCGCAGCTGGCGCGAATCCGCCAGGCCGGCGTTCCGCTGACCGTCTGCGTTGACAAGGTCGCGGCCAGCGGCGGCTACATGATGGCCTGCATCGGCGAGAAGATCATCTCCGCGCCCTTCGCCATCCTTGGTTCGATCGGCGTGGTTGCGCAGTTGCCGAACGTCCATCGGCTGCTGAAGAAACATGATGTCGATTTCGAAGTGCTTACCGCAGGCGAGTTCAAGCGCACCCTGACCGTGTTCGGCGAGAACACCGAGAAGGGCCGGGAGAAATTCCAGGAGGACCTTGAAACCACCCACGAGCTGTTCAAGAACTTCGTCGCGCGCTACCGCCCGCAGCTGGCGATCGACGAGATCGCCACGGGAGAGGTCTGGCTCGGCATGGCCGCGTTGGGCAAGCAACTGGTCGACGAGTTGAAGACCAGCGACGAGTACCTGGCCGAACGCGCCAAGGATGCCGACCTGTTTCATCTGCACTACGCGGAGAAGAAGAGCCTTCAGGAGCGCTTCGGCATGGCCGCCAGCGTTGCCGTCGACCGCGTGCTGCTGAACTGGTGGAGCCGGCTCAACCAACAACGATTCTGGTAGGAGGACAAGATGAGCACATTCAAGGCGTTACAGGTCAGCGAGGGCCAGGACGGGGCATTCGTGCAGCGGGTGGTGGAGCGCGATGTCGCCGACCTGCCCGCCGGCGATGTGCTGGTCCGCGTTCGCTATTCGTCGCTCAACTTCAAGGACGCGCTGTCCGCCAGCGGCAATCGCGGCGTCACCAAACAGTTTCCGCACACGCCGGGCATCGACGCGGCCGGCACGGTGGTCGAGTCCGCCGTCGGTGAGTTCGCCGTCGGTGACGAGGTGATCGTCACCGGCTACGACCTGGGCATGAACACCGCTGGCGGCTTCGGCCAGTACATCCGCGTACCGGCGCCCTGGCTGATCAAGCGTCCACAGGGGCTGAGCCTGCGCGAGGCGATGGTGCTGGGCACAGCCGGGCTGACGGCGGCGCTCTGTGTGGACAAACTCGAGAGCGCCGGGCTGGATCCCCAGGCCGGTCCGGTTCTGGTTACCGGTGCCAGCGGCGGCGTCGGCAGCGTCGCCGTGGCTCTGCTCTCCAGCCTCGGCTACACGGTGGCGGCGGCCACTGGCAAAGCGGAGCAGGCGGATTACCTGCGCAGCCTGGGCGCCACGCAGATCGTCACCCGCGAGGCGCTCCAGGAGGGCCTGGAAAAACCCATGCTCAAGGAGCAGTGGGCGGGAGCGGTGGATACCGTCGGCGGCGACATCCTGTTCAACGTGGTCAAGTCGCTGCGCTACGGTGGCAGCGTCGCCTGTTGCGGGCTGACGGCGGGCGTGGGGTTCAAGGCCAACGTCATGCCGTTCATCCTGCGCGGTGTGAACCTGCTGGGCGTCGATTCGGTGGAGCTGCCGCTGGTGGTCAAGGCGTCCATGTGGGACAAGCTCTCGCTGCAATGGAAGTTGGCCAACCTGGACGAATTGAGCCGTGAAATCAGCCTCGACGCATTGCCCGAAGCGATCGTGGCGATTCTCGCCGGAAAGCAGGTCGGTCGCCTGCTGGTCAATCTCGGCTGAGCCGCCGATTCATTGGCCGGCATCAACTTGGCCGGCCCGCCGAACTGGCACAGTGCTGCCCTCACTTAGCTGCCTGGGGGCATCATGAAAGAATTCCGCATTGCGCTGATCGGCGCGGGTGAAACCGGCACGCCGCTGCTCGAACAACTTCTCGCCGCACCGTTCGTGAAGATGCTTGGTGTGGCCGATATCGATGTGCAGAGCCCTGGCATGATCCTGGCGCGCCAGCATGGCGTGCACGTCACCACCGATTTCACCGAGCTGGCCGCGATTGGCGAGGAACTGGATATCCTCATCGACGTGACCGGGAAGCCGGAAGTCCGCGAGCTGCTGCGCAAGCAGATGATCGACAGCGGCAACCGCCACACCCTGATCATGCATGAGCTGATCAGCCTGCTGATGCTTTCGCTGTCGGCGGGCAAGCTGGTGGAGAGCAAGCACGTGGCGCTGGACTACCACGCCTGACCCTTCCCCCGCACAAGAAAAAGCCCCGCTCTGCGGGGCTTTTTCATTCATGCCTGGCGGCGTCGGAACAGCGGTAGAGGCTGGTCGGCGGATGCCTGGTAGACCTCGGAGAAGTCATCCAGACCCTTGAGGGCATCGAAGGGGTCCTTGTCTTCACGCACGGCGAAGGCGTCGAAACCGCAACGCTTGAGCGCGAACATCTGGTCGCGCAGCACATCGCCGATAGCGCGCACTTCGCCCTTGTAGCCGTAGCGGGTGCGCAGCATGTAGGCGGTAGAGGAGTGCCGGCCATCGGTGAACGCCGGGAAATTCAGGGCGATCACCTGGAAGTGCTCCAGCTGGTCGGCGATTTCCTCGATTTCCTCACCGGCTTCCAGCCACACGCCCAGCCCGCCGTCGCGCGCCTTGAGGGCGTGGGCGTGCTCGCGCCACAGCGAAAGCGGAACGATCAGGTCGTCGCAGTTGGGCATGCCGTCGAGCGTGGCATCCTTGCCGAGCAGGTGCCACGTCTCGTTGACGACCTTGCCGTCCTTAATGATTCGTTGCATATACACGCTCCTTGAACGGGTCGATGCCCACGCGGCGGAAGGTGTCGAGGAAGCTCTCGTCTTCGCCGCGTTTTTCCACGTAGACGTTGATCAGCTTGTCGATCACGTCGGCCATGTCGTCCTGGGCGAAGGATGGACCGAGGATCTGCGCCAGGCTGGCGTCGCGACCCGAGCTGCCGCCGAGGGATACCTGGTAGAACTCCTGGCCCTTCTTGTCGACGCCGAGAATGCCGATGTGGCCGACGTGGTGGTGGCCGCAGGCGTTCATGCAGCCCGAGATGTTCAGGTCGATGTTGCCCAGGTCGAAGAGGTAGTCGAGATCGTCGAAACGGCGCTGGATGGCTTCGGCGATCGGAATCGACTTGGCGTTGGCCAGCGAACAGAAATCGCCACCCGGGCAGCAGATGATATCGGTCAGCAAGCCCACGTTCGGGGTGGCGAAACCGTGCTCGCGCAGTTCGCCCCACAGGGTGAACAGCTGACGCTGCTCGACGTCGGCGAGGATGATGTTCTGGTTATGGCTGTTGCGCACTTCGCCGAAGCTGTACCGATCGGCGAGGTCGGCGATGGCATCGAACTGCTTGTCTGTCACGTCGCCGGGCGCCACGCCGGTGGGCTTGAGCGACAGGGTCACCGCGCAGTAGCCGGGCTTCTTGTGCGGGAAGACGTTACGCGAGCGCCAGCGGGCGAAGCCGGGATGCTCGGCGTCCAGTTGCGCGAGCGCCGCATCCTGGTCTTCAAGGGCCTGGTAGGCCGGGTCGACGAAGCAACTGGCGACGCGTTGCAGCTCGGCCTCGGTCAGAGTCGTCGGGCCGTCTTTCAGGTGCTCCCATTCGGCGTTCACGCGCTCGGCGAATACCTCGGGGGTCAGTGCCTTGACCAGAATCTTGATCCGCGCCTTGTACTTGTTATCGCGACGGCCATAGCGGTTGTACACGCGCAGGATGGCGTCGAGATAGCTGAGCAGGTGTTTCCACGGCAGGAACTCGTTGATGAAGCTGCCGATCACCGGGGTACGGCCGAGGCCACCGCCGACGGAAACGCGGAAGCCCAGTTCGCCCTCGGCGTTCTTCACCGCTTCCAGGCCGATGTCGTGCACTTCGATGGCGGCGCGATCACTGGTGGAACCGTTCACCGCGATCTTGAACTTGCGCGGCAGGTGCGAGAACTCGGGGTGGAAGGTCGACCACTGGCGAATGATTTCGCACCAGGGGCGCGGATCGACCAGTTCATCCTTGGCTACGCCAGCGAACTGATCGGTGGTGGTGTTGCGGATGCAGTTGCCGCTGGTCTGAATCGCGTGCATCTGCACGGTCGCCAGCTCGGCGAGGATATCCGGTATGTCTTCCAGCTCCGGCCAGTTGAACTGCACGTTCTGCCGGGTACTGATGTGGGCGTAGCCCTTGTCGTAGTCGCGAGCGATCTTCGCCAGCATGCGAACCTGGCGAGAGGAGAGCAGACCATAGGGCACGGCGACACGCAGCATGGGCGCGAAACGCTGAATGTAGAGGCCGTTCTGCAGGCGCAGTGGGCGGAACTCTTCACCGGACAGTTCGCCGGCAAGGTAGCGGCGGGTCTGATCGCGGAACTGCTTTACGCGGTCCTCGACGATTTTTTGATCGTACTCGTCGTATACGTACATATAAGGTGGGTCCTGTTTTCAGGCTGTTCTACAGCTGCTAGCGCGCACGGTCGCGCTCTCCAGAACGGAGCCGCGGAAAGATACCAGCAAGCAGATATGCGCAAAAGTGCTGTTTAGGCATATCGAAAGAACGGCTAATGCTAAGCGCTGCGTGTTGCGTCGCCTTGAGAGACGCTGTCACATCGACTTAACTACTGCTGTGCCGTCCACAACAATAAGGAGAACGGAATGAGCGAGCCGTCCGAACACCCTGAAAGCCGCGACAGCATCGTCGATGCCTGGGCGATCTTCATCCTGATCGTCATCGCGGTGAGCACTGCAGTCTTCTGGGTAAGCCATCAGTAGCCACGCCTGCTATACGCCAGCGATGCTGAGTACCAGTTTGACCACGCCGAGTACCAGAACCACGAAGAGCAGCGTGAAAAGCACGCCGAGTGCGATGAAATGCACCGGTTTGCCGCGGCTGAAATCGCGCGCGCGGTTTTTCCCGCTCTGCACGCCGAGTGCCGCAGCCAGCACGCTGCCGAGCATTTCGCGAAACGTCAGGGGTTTGTCGTCCGGTTCGTCTGTCATGTCTTGTTCCTTTTTTTCGTACAGTCTAGTTGCGGCTTTCGCGACGCCACGGTCTACTCGATCACTGGTGCTGACGTGGTTCATTGTCCGAGAGCTTTTTTCCAGGCGTGCTGATAGAGGTGGGGGTGGCATGCAGCCGAAGCCGTCGAGCAGGGCTGTCTCGCGACGTTTTCGTGCGCTCTGTGGCGCGTTGATTCTGGCTACTGGCGCGGCCGCTCGCGGGGAGCCGGTGAACGTCTATATCGGTCACGGGCAGATGCCGTTCGCGGACAGCGGGCCGGACCAGGTCGGGCTGTTCGGCGAGGTGATGGGCGAACTCTGTGCGCGCCTGACGCTGGAGTGCCGCATTCGCGACGTGCCCTGGAAGCGCGTGCAGCACGACGTCGCCGAGGACCCGCGAGGCATCGTGTTGAACCTGGGGCGCACGCCCGAGCGTGAGGGAAACTTCATCTGGCTGGTCGACGTGGTGCCCACCTCGTACGTGCTGGTGAGCGTCGAGCAGTCGTTCGACAGCCTGGACCAGGCGCTGCGGGCCGGGCCGGTCGTCGTCATGGGGGGGACGCCGCGCGCCGAGGAGGTGCATGCCCACAGTGCCGGCGCGCAGCGCGTGGTCGAGGTCACCGATCCGGAGATGGCCGCCCGCATGCTCGCCAGCCGGCGAGTGGTCGCCTGGTACGAGATCGACCTGCGCTCGCTTTACCTGTGGAAGCGCCTGGGCCTCAACCATCAGCCGATGCATATCGGCAAGCCGATCTCGTCGACCGACAGCTACATCGCCGCCAGCCCGAAGTTTCGCGGTGCCCAGGCGCTGAAGGCACGGATGAACAAGGCCTTCGAAGCCATGAAGCACGATGGCAGTTGGCGACGGATGCTGGCGGGCTACCTGGACGAACGCAAGGTCGAGGAGCTTCTGCAGGCCGAACTCTGAAAAGGCGCATTCGCCCGGCGGTTTGCAACTTCTTGCTGCTCTGGCGATCCCGTCGCTCGTCGAGCCGATCACCTTCATATCGCCTTGGGCAGGGCACGCCGACGCCCGTCGCTGGTCAATAACCTCTATGAGCCCAGCGGCCCTTTCCTGCGTCCGCTGCCAGACGACCGACCAGTGAAGCCAGCCGATGCAGACGACACAAGAACAGTACGCCAATTTCCGCGCGGCCTGGGTTGCCCAGGCGCAGGCGAATCCCTGGGTGACCGTGGGCCTGGTGCTCGCCTTGCTGGCGCTGCTCGGGCTGATTCTCAGCGCCGGGTTGAGCGCCTTCGAGGAAAACCCGGAGCGCCTGCGTTATGCGCTGTACGGCGGGTTCGCAGGGTTCGCCGCCACCGCGGTCGGTGCGTTGCTGGCGGTCGGTTTGCGCAACATTTCCTCTCGCCTGCAGGACGTGATGCTGGGCTTCGCCGCCGGGATGATGCTCGCCGCCAGCTCGTTCTCGCTGATCCTGCCGGGGCTCGACGCCGCCCGGGAAATCACCGGCAACGACGTGCTGGCGGCCTGCACCGTGGTGCTCGGCCTGGGCCTGGGCACCCTGCTGATGGTCGGCCTGGACCGTTTCACCCCGCATGAGCACGAAATCGGCGGGCGCCACGGTCCGGAAAGCCAGCGGATCAATCGGGTCTGGCTGTTCGTCTTCGCCATCACGCTGCACAACCTGCCGGAGGGCATGGCCATCGGCGTAGGCTTCGCCGGTGGCGATCTCACCGTCGGCATTCCACTGGCTACCGCGATCTCGCTGCAGGACATTCCAGAAGGCCTGGCGGTGGCGATGGCGCTGCGCACCACCGGCCTGTCGGCGCTGAGTGCGGCGCTGATCGCCGTCGCCACCGGGTTGATGGAGCCACTGGGTTCGCTGCTCGGCGTCGGCATCTCCAGCGGCTACGCCATCGCCTATCCCACCAGCATGGGACTGGCCGCCGGGGCGATGATCTTCGTCGTCAGCCACGAGATCATTCCGGAAACCCACCGCAACGGACATCAGAGCGCCGCGACCATGGGGCTGATGGGCGGTTTCGCGGCGATGATGTTCCTCGACACGGCCCTCGGTTAGAGGCGCCGCAAGCGTCTCAGTGCAGGCCGAGCCCGGCGAGGAAGTCGTCGACATCGGCGGTGTAGCCGGCGTCGGCACCGAGCAGTTCATTGATCTGCCGGTGCGAGTAATCCTTGCGTATCACCCTGGTTTTCACCCCGAGTCGGTCGGTCTTGGCGGTGAACATGTCCACCTGGGCGCAGGAGTCGTCGCGTCGGGTCGAACAGACAGCGAGCAGCGGATGCATCGCCGCCGTCACCGCGTAAAACGGTGACGCCGACTTCCACAGCGCCTTGTCCTTGCCGAATGCGCGGTCGTAGAGCGGCAGATGTCGGGACTGCATGATCGTCTCTATGTCATAGACGGCGCTGTCCAGCGCGACGGTTCCGAGCCACGGCCTGGGCACCACGCCGGCGCTCAACGTCCCATCGGTGGCCAGCAGGGTAACGAGATGCGCGCCGGCCGAATGGCCCATCAACACCACCTTGGCAGGATCGCCGCCCCAGCTGGCGGCCTGGCTTTGCACCGCCGCCAGAGCGCGGGCTACATCGCGGGCCTGCTCGATCGGATCGGCATCCGGGAGCAGCCGGTAGTTGGTGGAAACGAAGATGTAGCCCTTGGCCAGGTAATGCGCGGCCTTGTTGTCGACCACCGGGCTGTTGCGTTTGTCGCCCTCCGACCAGCCGCCACCGTGAACCATCAGGATCAGTGGGGCCGATTGCGCATGCGGCGGCAGATAGACGTCGAAGCGTTGCAGGGGGGCGGTACCGTAGCTCAGGTCCCGCCGGACCTGGCTACCGGCGGGCAATGACGCACGCACGGTGGATTCGTTCTTCTCTGCCCGAGCGGCCTGGCGGGCCTCTATCGCGTCGCGGAGCGGTCCGGCCTGGGCGACGCTGCCGGCGAGCGCAGCGATCAGGAACGCATGGACGAGGTGTTTTCCAACAGGCGAGGGCATGGCGACTCTCCGACGGGGGAAAGACGCGATGCTAGCCGATGGCTGCGCCCGGGCGATAGACGGTCGTGATGGCCTCAGCCCGGTCGCCGTTGCAGCCTACGCGTATTGACCACATCTACCGCGCGGGCGCGCAACTGGCCGCAGCCACCCTCGATGTCCTGACCGGCCGAATTGCGCACCTTGGTCAGTACGCCGCGGCTGTGGAGGTAGCGCACGATCTCGACGATGCGCGCGCCGGCCGGGCGCTGGTACTCGTCGTCCTCCAGGCTGTTGTAGGGAATCAGGTTCATCACCGCGTACTTGCCCCTGAGCAGGCGCAGGATGCCGTCGAGTTCTTCCTGGCTGTCGTTGATCCCGTCGAGCAGCGTCCACTGGTACTGGATCGGAAACCCCACCGTGCGGGCGTAGGTTTCGCCCAGCTCGACCAGCTCGTCGGGATCGATGCGCGGCGCGCGCGGCAGCAGGCGCTGGCGCAACGCGGCGTCGGTACTGTGCAGCGAGAGGGCCAGGGCGGGCTTGACCCGCTGCTGCGGCAGGCGCTCGAACACCCGCGGGTCGCCGACCGTGGAGAAGACCAGATTCTTGTGGCCGATGCCGCCGTCGGTGCCGAGCAGGTCGATGGCGTCGAGCACGTTGTCCAGGTTGTGCGCCGGCTCGCCCATGCCCATGAACACGACCTTCTTCACCGGGCGAAAACGTCGGGCGAGGGCGACCTGGGCAACGATTTCCGCGCTGCCCAACTGGCGCAGAAGACCGCTCTTGCCGGTCATGCAGAACACGCAGCCCACCGCGCAGCCGACCTGGCTCGACACGCAGAGACCATCGCGCGGCAGCAGCACGCTTTCCACCATCTGCCCATCGGCCAGCGCCACCAGCAACCGCGCGGAGCCGTCAGCGGCAGGATGTTCGGAGCGCAACCGAGCCAGCCCGGCAACCTCACCGGCGAGCGCCGCCAGCCCCTCGCGGACGCTCAGAGGCAGGAAATCCTGGGCCTGCTGGTGGCGGGTGCCGCTGTCCAGAGGCAGACCCTTCAGCCAGGCACGGCTGATCCGGCCGATGTGCACGGGCTTGGCGCCGAGGTCGGCGAGGCGCTGGTGAATGTCTTGGATACGCATGGGGCGCGAATCCTACCATTGGCGTGGATACAGGCGAAGGTGGCCGCTACGGGCGGCTCTGTCGCAAATCCGACATTGGCCACCCATTCAAAGGCTGTCACTGTGCGGTTTCCGACAAGGGTTTTTAGCCTGTAGCAAAAATCCTTTTGGATCATGTGGTTAGAGGACTCTCAGAGGCTGGCCCGGTTTCTGCTCTGGCGTGTACCAGCGCCCGGCATTCCGGGCGATCAAGGACCCCCACTCAGCGAGAGATGAACGATGGCCAGGATCGGACTTTTTTTCGGCAGCAATACCGGCAAGACCCGCAAGGTCGCCAAACTGATCAAGAAGCGCTTCGACGACGACACCATGGCCGATCCGCTCAACGTCAACCGCGCGACCCCCGAGGACCTCGCTCAGTATCAGTACCTCATCCTCGGCACCCCGACTCTGGGCGACGGCCAGTTGCCGGGGCTGTCCTCGGACTGCGATAGCGAGAGCTGGGAGGAATTCCTGCCGCAGCTCGAAGGCGTCGACTTCACCGGCAAGACGGTGGCGCTCTATGGACTGGGTGATTCGGTGAGCTACGCCGACGAGTTCCTCGACGCGATGATCGTGCTCTATCGCTTCGTCGTCGAACGCGGTGCCAAGGTGGTTGGCGCCTGGCCCACCGAGGGCTACGACTTCGAGCACTCCGAGTCGATCGTCGACGGCAAGTTCGTCGGTCTCGCGCTGGACCTCGACAACCAGAGCGGCATGACCGACGAACTGCTCACCGCTTGGCTCGGCCTGATCGCCAAGGACTTCGATCTGCCGCTGTAAGGCGTCGCCGCGAAGGCTCCGGCACGCGCCTTCGCTCAGACGATATCCAGCGAGCGCTTGTGCTGTGGCGGCGGGAAGGCGGCGTCCAGGGCGCGAAGGTCCTCGGCATCCAGCTGGATCTCCAGCGCCGCCGCGTTTGCCTGCACATGTTCCGTTTGCACCGCTTTCGGGATGGCCAGAACCGGGCGCTCGTCCCACTGAGGGCGGATCGCCCAGGCCAGCAGAATCTGCCCGACGCCGGCGCGGTGCTTGTCCGCCACGGCCTGCACCTGCGGGTGAGTCCACACCGCGTCGTCCAGCCCGCCCGCCTGGGCCAACGGGCAGTAGGCCATGACCGGCATGCGCCGTTCCGCCTGGTAGGGCAGCAGGTCGAAGTCGATCCCGCGCGAACCGAGGTTGTAGAGCACCTGGTTGGTCTGGCAGTGCGCGCCGAAAGGCGTTCCGGCCAGCTCGCGGAGGTCGTCGACATCGAAGTTCGAAACGCCGTAGCTGCCGATCTTGCCCTGGGCGATGAGCGTCTCGAAGGCGCCGAGGGTTTCCTCCAGGGGAGTCGACGAGCGCCAGTGCAGCAGGTAGAGGTCCAGGTGCTCGGTGCCCAAGCGCCGCAAGCTGTTCTCGCAGGCCTTGATCAGGGCGTCATGTCTGGCGTGGCTGGGCAGCACCTTGCTGACCAGGAACACCTCGTCGCGGCGCCCGCGGATCGCTTCGCCGACGACCTCCTCGGAACGACCGTCTCCATACATTTCCGCGGTGTCGATCAGCCTCAGGCCGAGGTCGAGCCCCATTCGCAGCGCGCGGACCTCGTCGTTGCGACGTGAAGACCGCTCGCCCATCCGCCAGGTGCCCTGGCCGATGGCGGGGATGTTCCTGGCGTTGGGAAATCTGACCTGCGGAAGGGGCATGCGGGTGTCCTCGAGGAAGAGGGTTTCTGGGCGTCCATCTTCTCCGATGGCGAATCGATGCCAGCGTTCCCCGAGCGACGAGCAGAACGCCAGTTACTGCCGGGCGCCGGCTTCTCGGGCAGCGGGAGACGCTGGCGTGCTATCGTTCGCGCCGCTGCAAACCCGCACGTGGAGCTCCCATGAAATTCATACACCAGCGCGAACACCTCAACGAAGACGACCTCGTCATCATCGAATGCTCGCAGACTTGCAATATCCGCCTGATGAACGACGCCAACTTCCGTGCGTTCAAGAACGGCGGCCGCCATGTCTACCACGGCGGCGCCTTCGATACCTTTCCGGCGAAGATCACCGTGCCCAGCACCGGTTTCTGGAATATCACCCTCGACACCGTCACTCGCAAGGCCATCAGCGTCACGCGCAAGCCGACGCTGAAGCACTCGATCAAGATCGTCCGTCGCTCGAGTTCGCGCCTGAGCTGATCGCGTGCGGCATGCGCGGCTGCGGCTTGCGCAACGGCCAGTAGTTCTTGATCGGCAGGAAGAACAGCGCGAACAACCGCACCCGTTCGACGATGTAGTAGAGGGCGATGGGCAGCGCGCAGGCAAGGGTGAAGGAGATCAACCCGGCAGGCATGCCACTGATTCCCAGCTTGGTTTCCAGCAGGTAGTACGACTTGTTCTGGATGAAGGCGTGGAAGATCAGGATCAGCAGGCTCGCCTCGCCGATGTAGGAAAACACCTTCGCCACCACCGCCTTGCCCTGGCCGAGAAGATGGGCGACGGCCAGCGTGATGTAGATGCCGCACACGGCTTCCAGCGTGGTGATCACCACGTCGTCGTACAGCCGCTTGTTCAGGTCCATGGTGGCGTTGAAGGCGTAATGGCAGATCGCGAAGATCGTCACGGCGCCAAGCAGCAGCGGAATCGAGAGGCTGAAGTTGAATACCTTCTCGCGCAGCCAGTACCCCAGCAGGAAGAAGCCCAGCGTGACCGGTAGCAGGTCAAGGCTGAACGGCATGCCCTTGAACTCGTACTGATCGCCCGGAAACGACAGCCCGCGTATCCAGTCCTGATTCATCGCCACTGCGCCGAGCATGAAAAAACTCGCCATGAAGGCCAAGCGCGGGCGGATACCCAGTTGCAGCTTCTCGAACGCCGAGATGCCCAGCCAGGCAACGATCGTCAGCAGGAACAGGTGGGTGAGGAACCAGAGCGGCGACCAGTAGCTGGTCATCCCGTTCTCATCGCCGTACAGCGTGCGCAGGCTGCCGCCGGTACTGTGCAACACGCGCGCGGCGTACTCGGTGAAGTTCAGCGGCTTGGCCAGGACAACCGCCAGACCGAACAGAATCAGCGTTACGAAATAGGGTTTGAGCAGCGAGTCGAACTTGTTGAAAGACAGTTTCGCCAGTGAGTCGGTGTGGCGGAAGAACAATCCCGAGAGGAAGAAGAAGAACGGCATGTGGAAGGAATAGATGACATTGAACAGATCGTTCTTGGTGTCCGAGACGATCCAGTTGTGGCCGAACACCACCAGCAATATCCCCATGCCCCGCGCAATATCGATATGTGCATATCTGGCTTTCATGAAGTCCCCTTTCATCGATAATGGAAGTCGATCGGCCGATGTCCGACAAGACTGCGTTTCCGAGATGGAGAGACACAAAAGCGAGATGCTATGCCCGTCAGAGCCCGGCGAGTCGGCCTCGCCAACAGGCCTGGTAGTGGCCTACTGCTGCTGGCGTCGTAATTAACGACGCTCTAGGGTAGTGACGGTTAATACAGGCGGCGAATAAAACTGACTAGCGGTAAATGACTGTCTGGTCATATCCGGTTATTCAAAAGAAAGGCTTCGATATTGAACTTATTTAAATATCGAGTGACTAATGCCACACTCATAGTGGCGAAATGCAATTAATGGCTAATTGTCATCGCCAGTTCAATCAGGTTGATTTTGAAGTGCCATTATTCTCGCGGGCCCAGGATTTTTTAACATTGGAACGAATGAATGGGCGGCGGGGAAGTTGTCTGGGTATTACCGGTTATCCAGGCGCCTGTTGGCCGTGAAGTAATCCGCTTCGCGAATCAGTTGATCCCAGGCGGGAAGAGCCTCGTGGTACGGCAAGATGCCGCTTTCGCCCGTCGCGGGCAGGGCAAGCAGAAGCTTGTCCACCTTCTCCGAACCCTTGAGCAGAATCACTTCGCCTTCCTGCGCGTCGTTCAGCAGATCGCGCAGTTCCGCATGGTTGGCCGCGTACAGGACGACGCCGTTGCGTTCGTCTTCTTCCGCCCCTTTCAGCGAGGGGGGCTTGTCTCCGAAGAAAACCAGCCGCTCGCAGTGCGGCCTGGCCAGCGCATAGGCGCGGTTGTAGCTGCGCCCGGTGGAGCCCGGATAATCGGAAATCTTGCCGATCACGATGGTCCTGCGCGGCGCCTCGGGGAATGCGTCCATGAGCGAAAACGCCAGGCCGAGGGTGGAGAGTGGCGACTTGATGGTGTCGCACAGGTAGGTCGGACCTCCCGCGACGCGATGGATCGAACATCGTCCTGCCATCTGCACGTAGCTTCGCGCGCGCTCGGCGATTTCGGCCAGCGACATCCCCAGATGGTGGGCGCAGGCGACTCCGGCCAGCGCGCTGACGATGAAGTGCCTGCCCAGCAGGCCGATATCGAACGCCGCGGTTTCCGCGCCGTGGCTGCAATCGAACCGTAGCCGGCCGTTCGCCGAAACCCGCACGTCGCTCGCACGGAAATCCGCCTCCGGGCTTTCTCCGAAGCGCACCGCCCTGCCTGGCGCCAGCTCGGCCATCTTCGCCACCAGTGGGTCGTCGGCATTGAGAAAGGCAGTGCCGCCGGCCGCGAAGACGCCCGAGACCAGCTTGCCTTTCTCCTGCGCGGTCGCGTCGGTCCCGCGGTAGTTGGTGTAGTGGTCGTTGGATATGACGGTGACGATGGCCAGTTGCGGCTGGACGAGCGCCGCGGAGGCATCGATGGCGCCCGGTCCGTGGCCGCTGATCTCGAACAGGGCGATCTCGTCCTGGGCCTCGAGGCGCTGGATGCGACGGGCGATGGGCTCGCTGGTGTTGTAGATCAGCGACAGCGCGCAGCGCTTCCTGGCGGACAGCAGGTGGTGGAGGAACGCCGCCGTGGTGCTTTTGGCGCCGCTGCCGGTTATCCCGATGAAGGTGGTGTCCCCAAGACCCTGGCGATGGGCGAGGGCCTGCTCGCGGGCGAGGTCCGAGCGCGAGAGCACCTGCTCGCCCAGCAGTCGCGCCCGGATCTTGCGGAAGGATCGCAGCAGATTCATCGGCGCCGCTTCAGTTGTCGTAGCCGAGGTTCGGCGCCAGCCAGCGTTCGCTGACCGCCAGCTCCTGGCCTTTGCGGGCGCTGTAGCGTTCGACCTGGTCCTTGTCCACCTTGCCGACGGCGAAGTACTGCGCCTGCGGGTGGGCGAAATACCAGCCGCTGACGGCCGCCGCGGGGAACATCGCGTAGTGCTCGGTGAGGAACACACCGCTGCGTCCGGCCTTGTCGAAGTCGGCCTCGGGATCGAGCAGAGCGAACAGCGCCTTCTTCTCGGTGTGGTCCGGGCAGGCCGGGTAGCCGGGGGCCGGGCGGATGCCCTTGTAGGCTTCCTTGATCAACTCTTCGTTGCTCAGGTGCTCGTCCGGCTGGTAGCCCCAGTATTCCTTGCGCACCTGTTCGTGCAGCCATTCGGCGCAGGCCTCGGCGAGGCGGTCGGCCAATGCCTTGACCATGATCGAGTTGTAGTCGTCGCCGGCGTTCTGGTACGCCTTGGCGACTTCCTCGGCGCCGATGCCGGCGGTGGTGATGAAGCCGCCGATGTAGTCGCGCACGCCGCTGTCCTTCGGCGCGACGAAATCGGCCAGCGACAGGTTCGGTTTACCGTCCGGCTTGATGGTCTGCTGGCGCAGGTGATGCAGCGTCGCCAGCGTCTCGCCGTCGTCGCCATAGACTTCCAGGTCGTCGTCCTGCACCTGGTTGGCCGGCCAGAAGCCGAAGACGGCGCGCGCCTTGATCAGCTTCTCGTCGATCAGCTTCTTCAACATCGCCTGGGCATCGGCGAACAGCGCGCTGGCGGCCTCGCCGACCACCTCGTCGGTCAGGATGCGCGGGTATTTGCCGGCCAGGTCCCAGGAGATGAAGAACGGTGTCCAGTCGATGTATTCGGCCAGCGTCGCCAGGTCGATGTCGTCGAGCAGCCTGACGCCGGTGAAGGAGGGCACCGGGGCCTGGTAACCGGCCCAGTCGAACGACGGCTTGTTGGCGACCGACTGCTCGTAGCTCAGGCGCTCGGTGCGCGCGCTGCGGTTGGCGGTGCGCTCGCGCACCTCGACGTACTCGGCGCGGGTGCGCTCGACGAAGCCGGCCTTCAGTTCCCTGGACAGCAGCTGGGTCGCCACACCGACCGCGCGGGAGGCATCGGTGACGTAGACCACGGCGTCGTTCTGGTATTTCGGCTCGATCTTCACCGCGGTGTGCGCTTTCGAGGTGGTGGCGCCGCCGATCATCAGTGGTAGGTGGAAATTCTGCCGCTGCATCTCGCGGGCGACATGCACCATCTCGTCCAGCGACGGCGTGATCAGCCCGGACAGGCCGATGATGTCGCACTTCTCGGCGATGGCGGTCTGCAGGATCTTCTCGGCCGGCACCATCACGCCCATGTCGACGATGTCGTAGCCGTTGCAGCCGAGCACCACGCCGACGATGTTCTTGCCGATGTCGTGCACGTCGCCTTTCACGGTGGCCATGAGGATCTTGCCCTTGGCTTCCGGCTTGTCGCCTTTCTCCGCTTCGATGAAGGGAATCAGATGCGCCACGGCCTGCTTCATGACGCGCGCGGACTTGACCACCTGCGGCAGGAACATCTTGCCCGAGCCGAACAGGTCGCCGACCACGTTCATCCCGCTCATCAGCGGCCCTTCGATGACCTCGATCGGCCGCGCGCACTGCAGGCGGAACTCCTCGGTGTCTTCGACGATGAACGCGGTGATGCCCTTGACCAGCGCATGTTCCAGGCGCTTGCCGACCGGCAGCGCGCGCCACTCCTCGGTTTCCGCTTCCTTGACGCTGCCGTCGCCCTTGAACTTGTCGGCGATGGCCAGCAGCGCATCGGTGCCTTCGAGCGTGCGATTGAGCACCACGTCTTCCACGGCGTCGCGCAGCTCTTTGGGAATCTCGTCGTAGATCTCCAACTGGCCGGCGTTGACGATGCCCATCGTCAGGCCGTTCTGGATCGCGTAGTAGAGGAACACCGAGTGGATCGCCTCGCGCACCGGGTTGTTGCCGCGGAAGGAGAACGACACGTTGGAGACGCCGCCACTCGACAGGGCGAACGGCAGGTGGTCGCGGATGTAAGCGCAGGCCTCGATGAAGTCCACCGCGTAGTTGTTGTGTTCCTCGATGCCGGTGGCGACGGCGAAGATGTTCGGGTCGAAGATGATGTCTTCCGGCGGGAAGCCGACTTCATCCACCAGGATGTCGTAGCTGCGCTGGCAGATCTCGCGCTTGCGCGCCGCGGTGTCGGCCTGGCCGGCTTCGTCGAAGGCCATCACCACCACGGCGGCGCCGTAGCGCTTGCACAGGCGGGCGTGGTGCTTGAACGCCTCGACGCCTTCCTTCATCGAGATCGAGTTGACGATGCCCTTGCCCTGGATGCACTTGAGGCCGGCCTCGATCACGTCCCACTTCGAGGAGTCGATCATGATCGGCACGCGGGAGATGTCCGGCTCGCCGGCGATGAGGTTGAGGAACTTCACCATCGCCGCCTTGGAGTCGAGCATGCCCTCGTCCATGTTGATGTCGATCACCTGGGCGCCGACTTCTACCTGCTGCAGGGCGACTTCCAGGGCCTCGGTGTAGTTCTCCTCGCGGATCAGCCGGGCGAACTTGGCCGAGCCGGTGATGTTGGTGCGCTCGCCGACGTTCACGAACAGCGAGTTGCGATCGATGGTGAACGGCTCCAGGCCGGACAGGCGGCAGGCCTTGGGAATCTCCGGGATGACGCGCGGCGGGTATTTGCCGACGGCTTCGGCGATCGCCTGGATGTGCGCCGGGGTGGTGCCGCAGCAGCCGCCGATGATGTTGAGGAAGCCGGAGGCGGCGAATTCCTCGATCACCACGGCCATTTCAGCCGGGGTTTCGTCGTATTCGCCGAAGGCATTCGGCAGGCCGGCGTTCGGGTGGGCGGACACGTGGGTGCCGGCCTTGGCGGCCAGTTCGGCCAGGTACGGGCGCAGGTCGGCGGCGCCAAGGGCGCAGTTCAGGCCCACGGAAATCGGCTTGGCGTGCGCCACCGAGTTCCAGAAGGCTTCGGTGGTCTGCCCGGACAGCGTGCGGCCGGAGGCATCGGTGATGGTGCCGGAGATCATTATCGGCAGCTCGAAGCCGATCTCCTCGAACACGCCCTGCACGGCGAAGATCGCCGCCTTGGCGTTGAGGGTGTCGAAGATGGTTTCGATCAGGATCAGGTCGGCGCCGCCCTCGATCAGGCCGCGGGTGGCTTCGGTGTAGTTCTCCACCAGTTCGTCGAAGGTGACGTTGCGGTAGCCGGGGTCGTTGACGTCCGGGGAAATCGAGCAGGTGCGGCTGGTCGGGCCGAGCACGCCGGCGACGAAGCGCGGCTTGTTGGGGGTCTCCAACGTCTTCGCATCGGCCACGCGGCGCGCCAGACGGGCGCCTTCGACGTTCAATTCGTAGACCAGCGCTTCCATGCCGTAGTCGGCCTGGGATACCTGGGTGGCGTTGAAGGTGTTGGTCTCGAGAATGTCGGCGCCGGCGTCCAGGTAGGCCTTCTCGATGGCGCCGATCACGTCCGGACGGCTGAGGATCAGCAGGTCGTTGTTGCCCTTGACGTCGCTCGGCCAGTCGGCGAAACGCTCGCCGCGGTAGTCCGCTTCCTCCAGCTTGTAGCTCTGGATCATCGTGCCCATGCCGCCGTCGAGGATGAGAATGCGCTCGCGAAGTGCGTGCTGGAGGGCCTGGAGGCGGGCGCGATCGTGCATGGTGACTACCTGGGGTAAAGCGGGAAGAGGGCGCGAATGATAGCAAAGTTGCGCTACGGCTAATCCTCGCCCGCATTTGTATGAGAAATACTCATGCAGGCGTGATGCCTGGCGGTCGCCGGCCCCGCTAGAATCGCGGCTCATTTTTTCCGGGAAAACGCTACATGCGCATCCGCCTGCTTCTCGCTGTTTTCCTGGTGATATCCGCAGAGGCGCTGGGCGCCGAGGGCATCTCCTACAGCCGCGACATCCAGCCGATCCTCACGCAGAAGTGCGTGGCCTGCCACACCTGCTACGACGCGCCCTGCCAGCTGAACCTGGGCGGCACCGAGGGCGTCCTGCGCGGGGCCAGCAAGCTGCCGGTGTATGACGGCGAGCGGCGCAAGGCGCAGGAGCCGACGCGGCTTTATCTGGATGCCCGGGGCGAGGCGGCCTGGCGGCGCAAGGATTTCTATTCGGTGCTCCACGACCGCGATGGCCAGGCCGCGCTGATGAAGCGAATGCTGGAGCTTGGCCGGCAGGAACCGCCGACGCCGAACGCCAAGCTGCCGGCCGACCTGGATATCGGTATCGGTCGCGACAACCAATGCCCGCTGCCGGAGGAGTTCGACGCCTACGCCAAGCGCTTCGCCCATGCCGGCATGCCGTTCGCGGTCACCGGGCTCAGCGAGCAGGAATACACCACGCTGCAAACCTGGCTGGCGCAGGGCGCGCCGGTGGATCAGCAGGACATGCAGCCGAACCTGAGCGAGGTGGCACAGATCTCCGACTGGGAGCGCCTGCTCAACGCGCCCGGCGCACGCGAGTCGCTGGTCAACCGCTGGCTGTTCGAGCACCTGTTCCTCGCGCACCTGTATTTCGACGGTGGCGAAAGCGGGCATTTCTTCCAGTTGGTGCGCTCGCGCACGCCGAGCGGCCAACCGATCGACCCAATCGCCACGCGGCGGCCGAACGACGATCCGGGCACCGTCTTCTACTACCGCCTGTGGCCGATCCAGGGCGTGATCGTGCACAAGACGCACATCACCTATCCGCTCAGCGCGCAGAAGCTGGCGCGGGTGCGCCAGCTGTTCTACAGCGGCGACTGGCGGGCCGATGCGGTGCCCGGGTACGGCGCGCAGCGACGCGCCAACCCGTTCGAGACCTTCGCCGCGATTCCGCCGCAGGCGCGTTACCAGTTCATGCTGGATAACGCGGAATACTTCGTGCGCACCTTCATCCGCGGGCCGGTGTGCCGCGGGCAGATCGCCACGGACGTGATCCGCGATAATTTCTGGACGACCTTCCAGGCGCCCGAGCACGACCTTTACCTGACCGACGCCAAATACCGCGAGGAGGCGACGCCGCTGCTGGCGATGCCGGGCCAGTTCGACGACGTAGGCGACCTGCTCGGCCTCTGGCTCGCCTACCGCGACAAGCGCAACGCCTATGAGCAATTGCGCATGAAGGCCTACGCCAAGGCACCTCCAGCCGCTTGGGGCGATATCTGGCGCGGTAATGACAACGCGCTGCTGTCGATCTTCCGCCACTTCGACAGCGCGTCGGTACGCAAGGGGCTCATCGGCGACGTGCCGAAAACCCTCTGGCTGCTCGACTATCCGTTGTTCGAGCGGACCTACTACCAACTGGTGGTGAACTTCGACGTGTTCGGCAACGTCTCGCACCAGGCCCAGACACGCCTGTATTTCGACCTGATCCGCAATGGCGCCGAGGTGAATTTCCTCCGCCTGCTGCCGGCCGCGGCGCGGCAGGCCGAGCTGGACAGCTGGTACCAGAACAGCGGGCGGCTGAAGATGTGGCTGGATTACCAGGGCATCGATACGCACACGCCGAGCGTGCTGGGCTTGCCGGAAAAGTACGCCAAGCGCGCCTTCGGACTGGCGCTGGTGGAGCATTTCGCGGCGGTCAATGCATATCCCGACCCGATCAATCGCTGCCGCGACGGACGCTGTTTCCGCCCGCAGGCGGCGCCGGTGCTGCAGCGGGTCGAACAAGCGCTGAGTCGCCTGGTAAGCCGGCCGGCGACCGAACTGGAGGTGATCGACGAACTGCCGGAGGCGACCCTGCTGCGGGTCGAGCGGGGCGACGGTCGACGCGAGATCTACACGCTGCTGCGCAACCGCGCGCACAGTAACGTGGCCTTCCTGCTTGGTGAGTCGCTGCGCTACCAGCCCGGCCTCGACACCCTGACGCTGTATCCGGGCGTGCTGACCAGCTACCCGAACTTCATCTTCGACCTCCAGGCGAGCGAGGCCGACGCCTTCGTGGCCGCGCTGGAGCAGGTGCGCGACCCGGCGAGCTTCGAGCGGGTCGTGGAGCGTTGGGGCATCCGGCGCAGCCATCCGGACTTCTGGCACTACTTCCTCGATCTCTCGAACTACCTGCGCGAGACCGAGCCGGTGGAGGCGGGGATGCTCGACATGAACCGCTACCAGAACCTTTAGCGGGCGCCGCGCCACCGTTCCGCCGGGCGGCGGCGACGAATTTTCTGCCCTCGAACGCGGTCGACATCTTGAGAAAAGATGCAGGGCCGCGCCGGGCAGTGGCGGACTTTCCAGACTGCGGCGGGCGAAACAGGCGGTGTATCGCCGGGCGCCGGGAGGGCGTCTCGCACGAGTGACGCGGTATGTTGATTTCGCTTCAGGCGCTCAGAGCGGTTGCGGCCTGGATGGTGGTTTGCCACCACGTGATGCAGGTGTTCTTCGACTTCAAGGCAGACAGCCCGATCGGGCAATTCTTCGTGCAGAAGGGCGCCATCGGCGTCGATATCTTCTTCGTCATCAGCGGCTTCGTGATCTACCTGTCCACCGCCGGCAAGGACATCCAGGCTGGGCGTTTCCTGCTCAACCGGATCATGCGCATCGTGCCGGCGTACTGGCTGTACAGCCTGCTGATGGCGGCGATCATTCTCTATGCCCAGCAAATGACGCCGGGGCAGACCTTCGAGCTGCGTCACCTGATCCTCTCGCTGCTGTTCATCCCGGCGGAAAACCCCGGCGGCTACGGGCTCTATCCGACGCTGAACGTCGGCTGGACGCTGAACTACGAAATGTTCTTCTACCTGGTGTTCGCCCTGTCGCTGGTGGCGCCGCAGCGCCTGCGCCCGCTGTTGATCGCCGTCACGCTGGCACTGGTGAGCACCTTGCTGGCGCATCAGGACTGGCTGAGCAATTTCTACCGCAACAGCATCCTGTACGAGTTCCTCTTCGGAGTGGCCATCGGCATCGCTTACCGGCGTGGCTGGATCGGCCAAGGCACCTGGCTGCCGTTGCTCATCCTGGCGGCATCGATGGCGCTGGTGCTGCATCTGGATGCTTCGTCGCGGCTGCTCAACTGGGGCGTTCCCAGCGCGTTCATCGTCGTCGCCTGCGTCGCGCTGGAACCCTGGTTCGCGCGGGTGAAACCGCTGAAGATGCTCGGCGACTGTTCCTATTCGGTGTACCTGGTGCACGTCATCGTGCTGTCCACCGGCTGGTACCTGTACGAACGCTTCGGCTTCGACGAGTACTGGGTGATCGCCGCGTGCATGCCGGCGATCCTGCTGATTTCCTGGGCCAGTTACCAACTGATCGAGCGTCGGCTGTTTTTCCGCACCCGGCGCTGGCTCGAACCGCAGGCGGCGCGGGCGGATGCCTGAATGCTTTCCCGACTAAAAAGCTAGGACTTTATCCGGGCGACCGCTTTGGCGTAGACTGGACGCATGTATCGCGAGGAATCGACATGAGCGCTATCACCATTACCGACGCCGCCCACGACTATCTGGCCGACCTCCTGGCCAAGCAGAACACCACGGGTATCGGCATCCGCGTGTTCATCACCCAGCCCGGCACGCAATACGCGGAAACCTGCATCGCCTATTGCAAGCCGGGCGAAGAAAAACCCGAAGACACCGCACTGGCGTTGAAGAGCTTCACCGCTTGGATCGACTCGGTGAGCGAAGCCTTCCTGGAAGATGCCGTGGTGGATTACGCCACCGACCGCATGGGCGGCCAGCTGACCATCAAGGCGCCGAACGCGAAAGTGCCGATGGTCAACGAGGACAGCCCGCTCAACGAGCGCATCAACTACTACCTGCAGACCGAGATCAACCCGGGCCTGGCGAGCCACGGCGGCCAGGTCACCCTGGTGGATATCGTCGACGAAGGCGTTGCCGTGCTGCAGTTCGGTGGCGGTTGCCAGGGCTGCGGGCAGGCCGACGTGACCCTCAAGGAGGGCATCGAGAAAACCTTGCTCGAACGCATCCCGCAGCTTAAGGGCGTGCGTGACGTTACCGATCATAGCGTTCGGGAAAACGCGTACTACTGATCGACCCAGCAGTTAAGAAAGCGGCCCTGGTGCCGCTTTTTTTTTGCCTATCCGCCAGGCCGCCGCCGTGCGACGTGAGGGGGCGTTCACGGCTTTTTTTGGGCGCATGGCTCGACTTCCGTCCGCGCTCGGGCGATAAACGTGTGGCGAAGAGCCGCGACGTTTCATCCCATTGTCGTGATTGAATTTTTTGAGCTGCGAGACGGCTGCCTATGTCCCTGATTCCCTTGCTCGTCTGCGACGACTCCAACATGGCGCGCAAGCAGTTGCTGCGCGCCCTGCCAGTGGACTGGGCGGTGTCCGTCACGCAGGCGACCAATGGCCGCGAAGGGCTGGAGGCGATTCGCCGCGGCGAGGGCGAGATCGTCCTGCTCGACCTGACCATGCCGGAAATGGATGGCTATGAAGTGCTCGCCGCGATGCGGGCCGAAGGCCTGTCCAGCCGCGTGATCGTGGTGTCCGGCGACGTTCAGGAGGAAGCGGTACGCCGCGTGATGGCGCTCGGTGCGCTGGCCTTCCTGCGCAAGCCGGCCGATCCGCAGGAGCTGGCCGATACGCTGAAACGCCTCGGCCTGCTGGGCGCGCCGGGCGTGCCTCCAGTCCCGGTGGCGAGCCTTGCCGAAACCACGGTCGGCTTTCGCGATGCCTTCCGCGAGACCGTCAACGTCGCCATGGGCCGTGCGGCGGCGTTGCTGGCGCGGGTGCTCAAGGTGTTCGTGCAGTTGCCGGTGCCCAACGTGAACATCCTCGAAGTCGGCGAACTGCACATGGCGCTGGCCGATGCGCAGCGTGGCGAGCGCCTGACCGCGGTCTGCCAGGGCTACATCGGCGAAGGCATCGCCGGGGAGGCGCTGCTGATCTTCCATGACTCCGAAGTGGCCGACATGGCGCGGCTGATGCGCTGGTCGTCGAGCGAGTACTCGGAGATGGAAATGCTGCTGGACCTCTCCAGCGTGCTGATTGGCGCCTGCCTCAGCGGCATCGCCGAACAGATCGACGTGGTGTTTTCCCAGAGTCATCCGCAGGTTCTCGGTGCCCATGCCGGCCTCGACGACCTCATCCAGGTCAACCAGCGTCGCTGGAAGAAGACCCTGGCGGTGGAGATCAGCTACAGCCTGGAAGGGCACGACATTCACTTCGACCTGCTGCTGCTGTTCACCGAGGATTCGGTGGAGCTGCTGTCGCACAAACTCGCTCACGTGATGAACTGACCATGGCAGAGATCGATCTGGAAGAATTCCATTGGCTGGCGGCCATCGTGCAGGGCATCGATGTCGGCGTGGTGGTGCTCGACCGTGCCTACCGCGTGGAGGTGTGGAACACCTTCATGGAGAACCGTTCCGGGCTGCAGCCCAGCCAGGCCTATCACCGCTCCTTCTTCGAGCTGTTCCCGGAGGTCAACGAGGAGTGGTTCCGCATGAAGGTGGAAAGCGTCGCCACGCTGGGCACGCCGGGTTTCACGGTGTGGGAGCAGCGACCGTACCTGGTGCGCTTCAAGAACTACCAGCCGATCACCGGGCGTGAAGACTTCATGTACCAGAACACCACGCTGCTGCCGTTGCGCTCGGTGAACAGTGAGATCGGCCACATCTGCCTGGTGATCTACGACGTCACCGACGTGGCGATCAACCGACGCCAGTTGCAGGCGGTCAACGCCAAGCTGGAGGGGCTGTCGCGCATCGACCGTCTCACCGGGCTGTTCAACCGCGACCACTGGGACGAATGCCTGCGGCACGAGTTCGCCCGCACCCAGCGCTACGACAGCCCGCTGTCGCTGGTGATGATGGACATCGATCACTTCAAGGCGATCAACGACAGCTTCGGATACCTGGCGGGCGACCAGGTCATCCAGCGCCTGTCGGAGTTGCTCCGCGAGCACATTCGCGATGTCGACATCGCCGGCCGCTACAGCGGCGAGGAGTTCGTCGTGCTGCTGCCGGATACCGGCAAGGACGGCGGCCTGGTGTTCGCGGAACGCCTGCGCACTGGGGTGGAGAGGTTGCGCGTCGAGCATGACGGCCACGTTATCCCGTTCACCATCAGCCTGGGCGTGGCCCAGCCCACTGCGCTCTGCGTCGATCACCACATGCTCATCGAGTGGGCCGACCAGGCGCTGTACAGCTCGAAGAAGGGCGGGCGCAACCAGGTTTCGGTGTACCTGTAGCGCCGCTCAGGCGCAGTCGGCCTTCGATTCGGCGGCGTTCTGCAGGTTCTCCAGAAACTTCATCAGCGCGACTTCCTCCACGCGCAGCCCCTTGCGCGGCCTCGGCTTCTTCAGCTCGGCCAGCGTGCCGTCACCGAAGGCATCGATCACCGCCGGATGGATGTAGCACTTGCGGCAGATGGCCGGGGTGTTGCCGAGCTGGCTGGCGACCGCCTTGACGATTTCCACCACCTGCTTGCGGGGGTCGACCTCGCCGGCGAGCCTGGCGCTTTCGCAGAGGCTTTCCAGGGCGAGCGCGCTGCCGGCCCAGGTGCGGTAGTCCTTGGCGGTGAAGTCTTCGCCAGCGTGAGTCTGCAGGTAGGCGTTGATGTCGGAGGAGGTCACCACATGGCGCTCGCCGTCCTCGTCCAGGTACTGGAAGAGGTGCTGGCCGGGCAGTTCCAGGCAGCGTTTGACGATCCTCGCCAGGCGCGGATGGCTGAGTTTGACGTTGTGTTCGATGCCGCTCTTGCCGCGGAAATGGAAACGAATGGCGGTGCCTTTGACGTCGACGTGGCGATTGCGCAGCGTGGTCAGACCGAACGACTTGTTCTCTTTGGCGTAACGGCTGTTGCCGACGCGGATCAGCGTCGAATCCAGCAGCGAAACGACCGTGGCCATCACCTTGTCGCGGCCCATGCCCGGTTGTGCCAGGTGTTTTTCCAGGGTGGCGCGCAGTTTGGGCAGGGCACGCCCGAACGCGAGCATGCGTTCGTACTTGTCCGCATCGCGAACCTCGCGCCAGCGCGGGTGGTAGCGGTACTGCTTGCGTCCGCGCGCGTCGCGGCCGGTGGCCTGCAGGTGCCCGCTGGGGTTGGGACAGATCCAGACATCGGTATAGGCCGGCGGAATCGCCAGCTTGTTGATCCGGCTGATCTCGCTCTCGTCGCGGATACGCTCGCCGTCGACATCGAAGTAGACGAACTTGCCGCGCAGCTTGCGCCGGCTGATGCCGGGCTGCGTATCGTCGACATAGCTGAGGTCGGGCGGAAGCGTCGAACAGAGCGGGGTGCCGGTGTCCGCGGACTCGTCCGGCGGCACCGGCAGCCGCCCTTCGGCCAGCGGTATCAGGCGCATACGTACTCCTTGAAGCGAACGCGCTGCGAGGCAGCGAGGGGTCTGGGTGCTGCCGGCGACTCAGGCGTCGGAACCGCGATACGGCTCGCCTTCCTTCTCGGCGCTGTTACGCAGAAGCAGCTCAATGGCCATGGCCATTTCGTCGATGGCTTCGCGATAGAGCGCGGGGTTGTCCTGGGTTTCCGCCTGGTCGGCGTGTTTGCGGGCGGTGTTGAGGTGCTGAATGATTTCGGAATGGTCGCCGAGCATCGTCTGGTTCCTCTGGTGAGTATCTGCATTGCCTAGAAACAGTGACCCGGTCGCAAAGGCGGCGGTTCAGCCCACCGGTCAGCGCGCCCTCGGGCGGTCGGTCGCCATGGACCAGCGTTTGCGTTCGCAGCGCGGGCAGGGGCCGCCCTGTCCGTAGTCCAGCGACTGGACGAAGCCACAGCGGCAGCAGGCGTAGAGGCCGTTCTGGTGGACGGTCTCGACGACCACCCGCTCGCTGGGCGGAAGCACGGACAGCCCGTGGCGCGTCTCATCGCTGTCGAAGAAGTACAGGCTCACGTCGCCGTTCACCTCGAGGATGCCCAGGCGCACCTGGCCCAGGTGCTCGACGCCTTGCTGGCGCAGCTCCATGAAGAATTCGTCGTCGGAGATGTTGGTGGCCTCCAGCGTCGGCAGGTCGTACTGGCCATCGCGGATGATCACCATCGGCTTGCCCTCCATCCAGGCGCCGAAGCGCGGGCTGCGCTCCATCGCGTACGTGGTGGCGCGATACAGCACCAGCAGGGTGATGAAGACCATCACGATCGGCAGCAGGGGAACATCGTCGTAGAAGGACACATCGCCCGCCGCCGAGCCCAGGGTGAGGATCACCACCACCTCGAACAGCGACAGCTGGCGCACGCCGCGGCGCCCGGAGATCTTCAGGAAGGCGAACACCGCGAGGTAGGCGAAGCTGGCGCGCAGCGCGACCTCGCCGAGGAACAGCACGGGGAATTCGTCCAGCAGCATGCGTTTGAGGTCGAACGCTTCCATTGCTTCTACCTGGCTTCAGCAGTGTTTGAGGTCCACCTGGAAGGGCATCGACCAGGGATACAGCGCATGCCCGTCCTTGCTCAGCTCCAGCCGCGCCTGTTCGATCAGCCCGGCGAAACGGATCGGCTCGCTGTACTGCGAGCGCGCCAGGTGGGCGATGGAGTAGAGGGCTCGGCCGGCCTCGTCGCTCACCTTCAGGGAGAAGCTGGCGTCCTCGCGGTCGGCAACGGTCGTGCAGTGGAGCGGGAGGAAGGCCTGATCGATGATGCGTCGGGCTTCGTCGAGGGTGAGGTGCGTGGTACTCATGGTGATCCTCCCGCCGGTGGCTGAGGGATAGACCGGAGCAGCGCTCCCGGAGTTCGTCGCGGGGCCTGCGGCACGCTGTCGGTGCGCAGATACGAAAAGGCCCGGCGATTGCCGGGCCTTTCGGTTTACTCGGGCATGCTCCACGGGGAGAGCCTAAAGCCTTCCTGGCTAAGCTCCTGCCGCGCCTGCTGGAGGATTTCCGCCAGCTGCTGCGGATCGCAGTAGGTGGTGCGGGAAATCTTCGAGCGACCGAGGACCCGGGTGCAGGTCCTGTCGACGACGCTCAGGCTCAGTTCACCACTGCCTTCCAGCGGAGCCCAGGCGACGCATTCGAATGGTTGGAAAGCGCGGCCGGCGATCAAAAGTGCTTCGTTGACACGGAGCGGGGCATTCATGGGGGCGGTCTCTTAAAAGTGCCTAAATGGAGGGGCCTGGTACGGTCACTTGCAGCAGGCTCGGTCATGTCATTGATGTCGGTGTTAAGCCGGAAGTCACGGGATGTCGACAATCGGAAAATAAATGTCGCGTGTAGGGATTTTTCGCGGGGTTCCTATTCGGTTCGGCGGGTGAACGGGTTGTTCGGATGAATCACTTCAAGGTCGGTTTCCAGCGCCTGGATCAGTCGGTCGATCTCCTTGTGGGTGAGCTTGGTGTTGCAGCGGATTCCAGTGACGGTCAGCAAGGGGTCAGCGGTCAGTGGGTCCAGCACCCGGACCAGAAGGCTGTCCGGCGTCTCGAAGGAAACCTCCAGACCCAGCGGTCTGAAGTGGCGCCGCATCAGTTCCAGCGCCTGGGGCAGAGTGAGCCTGTTCAACCATGGGGTCCTACTTGCAACGCAGAGATGCGAACCCGGCATGGGTTCGAATGGACGAGGCGAAACTAGCACCCCGCCAGCGACGGCTCCTTGACCCGCGGCAGCTGAATTCCGCCGTGGCGTGAATCCGATGAACGTACGAAGAGCCGCACGACCCTGCGCTGTCCACCATAGGTACCCACGCGATGGAGAAGAAGATGCACACGATCAGATTCCCGTTACTCGTCCTGGCCACCGTCATTCCCCTCGTCAGTCACGCGGGCGCCGGTTTGAGCCTGGAAGACCAGCGTCGCCAGAGCGGCGAGCAGATGGAAAACAACCGCCAGCAGGTGGGTGACAACCTCAACCAGATCCGTACTCCCGCCGATCAGGCGGCGCCGGGCACGGCCAACTCCGCCAACGGCACGTCGACTAACGGCAATTCGGTGAACAGCGGCAACGGCACCCCCACGACCACCGGCCAGCAGCGCTCCACCACCGAGCCCGGCACGCCCACCACCGGCCAGCAGCGTTCGACCGTCGCGCCTGGCACGCCCACCACGGGCCAGGAGCGTTCCACGGTCACGCCGGGTACGCCAACCACTACGAGCCCGGGCAACACCGACGGGACGCTCAACCAGAATGGCGCGAACCCGAGCAATTCCGGCGGCGCGGGCACCAGCGGTACAGGCAGCAACAACGGTGGAGCACCCATCGGCGGAAGCGGAAGCGGTGGTAGCTCCGGATCTGGCTTCGGTTCGGGTTCAGGCGCCGGCGGTTCAGGTGGAGCAGGCGCAGGCGGTGGTGGCGGCGGTAGCTGAAGCGCTCACTGGCGTGGATAGACGATCACGGCCGCGCGCAGCTTGCGCCGGCCGAACCGGCTCATCTTGTCGAACTCGGCGTGGCTGACCGGCACGTGCTGGCAGTCCATCTGCCGGCGATGGATGCTGTGGTCCACGTCCGGGTCGTGCAGGTAGACGAAGTCTTCGTCGCAGTCGGTGACGATCACCCAGTGCGGCGCCTTGGAGCGCGTCAGCCGATAGCTGCTGATCAGCACCAGCGGTTGTCCGCCGGCAGCGAGCGCGGCCGGAATGTCCAGCGGCCCGCGTTTTAGCGACTGCACGTCGCTCTGCTCCAGCTCGGCACAGAAATCTTCATGCACCACCCGCATCACCGCGCGTTTCTCCTCGCTGCGCACGCCGTCGAGGAACAGCGGCCCGCTGACGCTCACCATCAGGCTGACGCGGAACCCGCGTCGCCAGGCGGCCAGCGCGAGGCCATGGGGGCCGCAGCCGCCATGCCCGGCGGTCATGTAAATGGTGGTTGCCTCGCGCCACAGGCGCAGTTCCTCGCGGCGCGTCATGCGGAAATCGCGATCGAGCGCCGCTATCGCCATCAGTAACGACGCCGGGCCGCAGGTGAACTCGGTGGTCTGCCGGTAATAGGGCGAGCGCTTGCGCCGACCCTGGCTGAGTTGGCGAATGCGTTTCTCGTAGCGCAGCGCTTCGGTGTGGTCCTCGTAGTAGTCGCTGAGGCGGGCGAAGGGCAGGTAGCCGTTGCGTTCGTAGAGGGCGATGGCGGCGCCGTTGTCCGGGCGAACCTCCAGGCGCAGGAAGGCGCAGTCGTTTTCCAGAGCGGCCTGTTCTGCCGCTTCCAGAAGCCGTTGCCCGAGGCCGTGCCCGCGCGCCTGTGGATCGCTGGCGATGGAGTACAGGCGCGCCAGCGAGGTGCCCTGGTGGAACAGCACCAGCGCGTAGCCGAGGAGGCGCCCGTCTTCCTCGGCGAGCGTCAGCCGGGCGTTGGCGCGGGTGATCATCCAGTGGAAATTCCGCCGCGAGAGGCGGTCGTGGTCGAAGCAGCGGTTTTCCAGTTCCACCAGGGCGGCGATGTCTTCGGCCGTGGCGAGGCGTAGGGCGGCTTTCATCGATAAGGAGTTTCCAGAACGGGCGAACGCGATGTTTGTCTCGCATGTCCTAGCACAGACAGGCGGGGGCGCCTTTTGCTCCCGGCATATGAGCGGGAGCGATCGTGAGCAGACTCGTCATTGTGGTCGAGCGCAAGGAGGATTGGACCTCCTACTATCCAAGCGAAGATGTCATCAGTGTCCAGGAGTATCTGGAACAACCCAACGACGATGCCAGCGGCAAGCGGGTTCAGGTGATCAACCTGTGCCGCAACTACAAGTACCTCGGCCACGGCTACTACTGCTCGCTGCTGGCCGAGGCGCGCGGGCATCGGGTGATCCCCAGCGTGCGCACCATCAGCGAACTGGCGCGCAAGGCGCTTTACAGCCTGGCGCTGGAATACCTCGACAAGTCCCTCGACAAGGCGCTGGCCGACCACCCGTTCGGCAGCACCGACGGCTTCACCCTCACGCTGTATTTCGGCCGAACCGAGATCGAACCGCTGCAGGACCTGGCGCGCCAACTGTTCGAGGCGTTTCCCTGTCCGCTGTTGCTGGTGGAATTCCGCCGCAACGACAGCTGGCACATCACCGGAATCAAGCCCGGCAGCCTGCACAAGCTGCGCGACGACCAGGAGGACCACTTCGCCAACGTCCTCGACGCCTTCAACCGCAAGATCTGGCGACGCCCACGTTCACGCCGTCTGGTGCGCTTCGACCTGGCGATCCTGCAGGACCCGGACGAAGCTTTCCCGCCGTCCAATCGCAAGGCGCTGAAGAACTTCATCCGCGTCGGCAAGCGCCTCGGCATCGAGGTGGACCTGATCGAGAAGAAGGACTTCTCCCGCCTGGCCGAGTACGACGCGCTGTTCATCCGTGAAACCACCAGCGTCAGCGACCACACCTACCGCTTCGCCAAACGCGCCGAAAGCGAGGGGCTGGTGGTGCTGGACGATCCCGCGTCCATCCTGCGCTGCACCAACAAGGTGTACCTCACGGACCTGCTGCGCGCCCACAAGCTGGGCATGCCAGCCACGGAAATACTCTACAAGGACCGCCCGCACGAACTGGACAACCTGGGCGAGCGGCTGGGATTCCCGCTGGTGCTGAAGATCCCCGACGGCAGTTTTTCCCGTGGGGTGATCAAGGTCGAGGATCAGCAGGCGCTGCTCAAGGTGACGGCTGAGCTGTTCGAGCGCTCGGTGCTGCTGCTGGCACAGGAGTTCTTCTACACCGAGTACGACTGGCGCATCGGCATGCTCAATCACAAGCCGATCTTTGCCTGCAAATACTTCATGTCCAAGGGCCACTGGCAGATCTACGACCACCGCCCGGACGCCCAGGAAGTCAGTGGCGACTTCCAGACGCTGCCGGTGGAAGAGGTGCCGCGCGAGGTGCTGGAGCTGGCCACCACCACCGCCAACCTGATCGGCGACGGGCTCTACGGGGTGGACCTGAAGCAGGCGGGCGACAAGGTGGTGGTCATCGAGGTCAACGACAACCCGAACATCGACGCCGGCATCGAGGACGTGCACCTGCAGGACGAGCTCTATGCCGCGGTGTTGCTGGAATTCGTGCGCCGTCTGGAGCTCAAGCGCAAGGGCCAACCCTGGTCGGAAAACCAGGAGGGTGTGATCTAGCGCGTCGCCGTGAACGCGATGGCGCGCTCACGGCAGCGGACCGGCGTCGGCGCCGGTCAGACGCGGAACTGGCCGAGCAGCCGTCCCAGTTGGTCGGCGAGCTGACCGAGGTTCTTGCTCGCGCTGCTGGTCTCTTCGGCGGACAGTGCGCTGGTGTGCGCCAGGCTCGCGGCTTCGGTGACGTTGCGGTTGATGTCCTCCACCACATGCGATTGCTGCAGCGTGGCACTGGCGATGGAGGCGTTGGCGCCGGCAAGGTTGCGCATCGACTGGGCGATCAGTTGCAGGCTCTCGCTGGCCTGGCTGGCCTGGTCAACGGTCAGTTGGGAGGCCTCGCTGCTTTCGTGGATGACCTTCACCGCGGCGCCGGAGTTGGTTTGCAGGCGCTCGATCATGCCCTGAATTTCCGCCGTCGATTGCTGCGTGCGCTGGGCCAGCAGGCGTACCTCGTCGGCCACCACGGCGAAACCGCGGCCCTGCTCGCCGGCACGGGCCGCCTCGATGGCGGCGTTAAGCGCGAGGAGGTTGGTCTGCTCGGCGATGGCCCGGATCACCTCCAGCACCTTGCCGATCTGCGAGCTTTCCTGCGCCAGCGCCTGGATCACTTGCACGGCCTGGCCGATGGTGCCGGACAGCTGGTCGATCTGGCGCAGGCTGTTGTCGATGTTCTGCTGGCCCTGGTTGGCCTGCTCCTCGGCGTTGCGCACTTCGTTGGCCGCTTCCTCGGCGCTTTTCGCCACGTCCTGCACGCCATAGGTGACTTCGTTGATCGCGGTAGCGACCAGCTCCATCTGCTGCGACTGCTGCTGGCTGGTCTGGTAGCCCTGATTGGCGACGCCGTCCAGCGAGCGCGCGGCTTCGTCCAGCGAGCGCGAGGCGGCGAGCGATTCGCCGATGACCTGGCGCAGCTTGAGGGTGAAGGCGTTGAAGTGCCTGGACATCTGCGCCAGCTCGTCGTTGCCCTGGGTGTCGAGGCTGCGGGTAAGGTCTGCCTCGCCGCTGGCGATGTTGGCCATGGCGCCGACCGCGGCATTCAGCGGCACCACGATGCTGCGCGCGATCAGCATCACCAGCAGGGTCATCACCACGGCGATGCCCAGGCCGATCAGCGACGCGTGCAGCGCCTGGCCGTAGAACTGCGCCTGCATGTCGTCGATGTAGATGCCGGTGCCGAGCACCCAGCCCCAGGGCTCGAACAGCTGGATGTAGGACACCTTGGGGACCGGGTCGGCGCTGCCCGCCTTCGGCCAGCGGTAGTCCACCATGCCGCCGCCCTGCTTGCGCGCGAGGGCGACCATTTCGTTGAACAGCGCCTTGCCGTCCGGGTCCTTGATCGCCGAGAGGTCCTGGCCTTCGAGCTTCTGGTTGACCGGATGCATGATCATCTTCGGCCCGAGGTCGTTGATCCAGAAGTACTCGGTCTTGTCGTAGCGCAGGCTGCGGATCATCGCGGCGGCCTGCGTCTGGGCCTGCTCGCGGGTCAGGGTGCCTGCAACCTCCTGGTCATGGAAGTTCTGCAGGATGGCGCTGGCGCTCTGCACCAAATGACGGGTCTTCTCGACCTTCCCCTCGTAAAGGTCGTTGTGGATCTGTTGCAGCATGAACACGCCGAGCGCCACCAGCATGGCGACAGCAACCGCGAGAATCAGCATCAGCCGACGGCTGATGGGCAAACTTCGGAGACTGCGCATGGTGAAGCCCTCGATATTGTTGTTATTGCTCTAGCGTGGGAACTGTAGCGGTTCCACGACTGTCCGAAACCCGGTTTGCCAGCCTTTAGCCAGCTTCTGATAGCATTTCGGCAAAGCGCGGGCAAACCTGAGCGTGGGGCGGTTATGTCGCACCCCCCTGCGCACCGAGCCGTATGCGTTTTTAAACCTGGGAACTGGGGGAATGATGGATCTTTGGAGCGCCTTTCAGGCACTGGTTCTGGGTATTGTCGAAGGGCTGACCGAATTCCTGCCGATCTCCAGCACGGGCCACCTGATCGTGGTCGGTGACCTGCTGGAGTTCAACGGCGACCGATCCACCGCGTTCAAGATCATCATCCAGCTGGGCGCGATCCTGGCGGTGATGTGGGAGTTCCGCAGCCGCATCATCGACGTGGTGGTCGGCCTGCCGACGCAACGTCGCGCGCAACGTTTCACGCTGAATCTGCTGATCGCCTTCATTCCGGCGGTGGTCCTCGGGCTGCTGTTCGCCGACCTTATCGAGCACTGGCTGTTCAACCCGATTACCGTCGCTACTGCGCTGATCATCGGCGGTGTGGTGATGATCTGGGCCGAGCAGCGCGTGCATACGATTCGCGCCGAAACGGTCGACGACATGGACTGGAAGCTTGCCCTGAAGGTCGGTTTCGCCCAGTGCCTGGCGCTCATCCCGGGCACCTCGCGCTCCGGCTCGACGATCATCGGCGGCCTGCTGTTCGGCCTCTCGCGCAAGGCGGCCGCAGAGTTCTCGTTCTTCCTGGCGATGCCGACGATGGTCGCGGCGACGGTCTATTCGCTCTTCAAGTACCGCGAGATCCTCCACCTCAGCGATCTCCCGGTATTCGCCATCGGCTTCATCTCCACCTTCATCGTGGCGATGATCACCGTGCGCGCCTTGCTCAAGTTCATCGCCAACCACAGCTACGCGGTGTTCGGCTGGTACCGGATCGCCTTCGGCCTGGTGATTCTGGCGACCTGGCAGTTCGGCTGGATCGACTGGAGCACGGCCCAGGGCTGAGGCGATTCGCAGGGACGCGAGCGATGGAACTGCGCGGCACCTTGAAAAGCTGGAACGACGAGAAGGGTTTCGGCTTCATCGTTCCGCAGGCGGGCGGGCCCCAGGTCTTCGTGCATGTCTCGGCGATGCGCGGCGAGCGTCGGCCACGGCCCGGCGACACCGTGCTCTATACGGTGTCCAGCGAGTCGGGCGAACGTCCGCGCGCCAGCCATGCACGGTTGCCGGGGCTGTCGCTGGACGATCCGGCGATCCGCCAGAAACCACGCAACACCGCCAAGCCCGTCACCCGCTACAGCGCCTCCCCGGCACGCACGACGCGCAGGCCACTCCATCTGCAACTGAAACTGACGCTCTTCGTGCTGTTGTGCCTGCTGCCGGCAGGCGGCGTCGCGCAGCTGGCCTGGCGCGGAAGCTTCTGGCCGGCGGCCGCCTATCTGTTGCTCAGTGTGCTGGCCTTCCTGCTCTACGGGATCGACAAGCGACGCGCGCTGTCCGGCGGCCGGCGCACGCCGGAAAACACCCTGCACCTGATCGAACTGTTGGGCGGCTGGCCGGGCGCGCTGATCGCTCAGCAGGCGTTTCGCCACAAGACGCGAAAGCTTTCCTACCAGCTGCTTTTCTGGCTGATCGTGCTGTTGCACCAGGCGTTCTGGATCGATTGGCTGTTGCTTGGCCGGCGTTTCATTCCGTTCTAGCGGCGCTCGGCCTGGCGGTACATCCACAGGCTTAGCAGCAGGCCGGCGAGGGCCATCAGCGCGGCGCTGAAGAAGATGCTGGCGAAGCCCAGGCCATTGGCGATGGCGCCCATCAGCGGGCCGGCGATGCCCAGCGCGATGTCGAAGAACACCGCGTAGGCGCCCAGCGCCGAGCTGCGGCTGGAGGCGGGTATCCGCGAGATCGCCTCGACTCCCAGGGCCGGATACACTAGCGACAGGCCGAAGCCGGTCAGCGCCGCGCCGCACAGCGCCAGCCAGGGCTGATGGGCGAAACCGAGCAGCAGCAAACCCAGGCATTCCACGCCGAGACAGGCGATCGCCACGCGATAGCCGCCCAGTCGTTTGATCGCGCCACCGAACAGCAGTCGCGCGCCGATGAACGAGGCGCCGAACGCGGTCAGGCAATAGGCGGCACCACTCCAGCCCAGGCTGGCGTAGTACAGGGTGATGAAGGTGCCGATGGTGCCGAAGCCGATCGAACCCAGCGCGAGCCCCAGCCCGTTGGGTGCGATCTGCCAGAGCACCCGGCGAAACGGCAGGCGCTCGCCGGGAACGATGGGCGCCGGCGGCCGGTTCCAGGCCAGGCCCAGGGCGACGACGCCCAGCAGGGTGATCGAGGCACCCATGCTCCACAGGCCCAGCGCACCGACCATCAACACTCCGAGCGGTGCGCCGATCGCCACTGCGCCATAGGCGGCGATACCGTTCCAGGAAATCACCCGCGCGGTGTTTTCCGCTCCGACACGGCCGATGCCCCAGCTGATCGCGCCGGTGCCCACCAGGCCCTGCGAAATGCCCAGCACCACGCGGCCGGCGAGCAGCAGGCCCAGGCTGGCGGACGGCCAGGCCTGGATCGAGGTGGATATCAGCGTAAGGATGCCGCTCAGGGTGCAGCCGACGAGGCCGAACGTCACCGCCTTCTTCGCGCCCAGGCGGTCGGCCGTGGCGCCGGCCAGCGGTCGGGAGAGCAGGGTGGCGAGGTACTGGCTGCTGATCACCACGCCCGCCAGCACCGAGCCATATGCCAGGTCGTCGTGTACGTAGCCAGGCAGAACGGCCAGTGGAATGCCGATGCTGAGGAAGGCGATGAAGGTAAAGAAGACGATGCTGATGATTTGCAGCGTGATCGGTGGAGAAGGCTGCGCGGGCGGGCTCATGGACACTCGAAGCGGTGGCAGAACAGGTTCGCCATGATCGCTTGTCCCCGGTAATTAAGAAAGCTAGCTAAGCAATTCACTCGTCGTCCAGCAGCAGCCCGATCCGCTTGCGCTTTGGCAGGCGCGCCACCACAAGTTGGTGGGAACGGCGCAGCAGCAGGGATAGTTCGGCATCGCCCAGCGGGAAGGGCGGCGCCATGGCGATCCAGTGGGCGCGGGCCAGATAGGGCGCCGGATGAATGCCGGGACGGTCGCAGAAGCCAAGGAACAGGTCGGCGTCGACCTTGAAGGCGAGGCGTTCGCCGAGGAAATCGACGATGGCGAACATCTTGTTGCCGGCGACCGAGAAGACCCGGTTATGGCCCCACTTGAGGTCCTCCCGGGCGCCCGGCAACTGCAGGCAGAAGGCGGCGACGGCATCCGGTGACATGTTCCGTTCTCCTCTCTTTGGTGCGATTGGGTCGGCTCGACAGCACGCATCTCACGACGGATCATGGCTGACCTTCAACCCCGTGCAGCAGGAAATTCCATGTCCCTCTCCATGTATCAGGCCTCCGTCCCGGTGTTCGTGCGCATGTTCGGCAACCTGTCGGCGATCCTCGACAAGGCTGCGGCCTTTGCCGAAGCCAAGAAGATCGACCCCTCCGTGCTGGTCAATGCGCGTCTGGCGGTCGACATGCTGCCGCTGTCGAAACAGGTCCAGATCGCCAGCGATGCGGCCAAGGGCGCCGGCGCCCGCCTGACCGGCAGCGATGTTCCGAGCTTCGCCGACACCGAAACCACCTTTCCCGAATTGCAGGCGCGCATCGCCAAGACCGTGGACTTTCTCAAGGGCCTGGATGCCGCGCAGTTCGACGGCAGCGAGTCGAAGGAGATCGTGCTCACGCTGGCGAAGGGTGAGGTGACGTTCAAGGGTGATGCCTACCTGCTGAACTTCGTCCTGCCTAACTTCTATTTCCACATGACCACCGCCTACGCGATCCTCCGCCACAACGGCCTCGACCTGGGCAAGATGGACTACCTGGGCGCTCTCTGATCCGTCCTCTGGTCCGATCCGTGCATCGTTTCCCGCGACCCGGCGCCCCTGTGCGTCCGGGGCTCGCGGAAATGCACGGGAGGGGAGCATGTCAGGGCGTTTTCTCACAGTGTTCTTGGCGACCATGCTCACCGCACTGCCGATCGCAGGGCATGCCGCCCCCAGTTGGGGCGTCGGTCTGCACCGGCTGACGCTGGAGGACCCGGTCGACCACCAGCCGATGAGCGCCGTCGCGTTCTATCCGTCCTGGGTCAAGCGCGGCGACACGCATATCGACCTGTTCCGCATCGCTGGCCGCGAAGACACGCCGCCGGCGCCGGGCCGCTTCCCGCTGATCGTGCTGTCCCATGGCAATGGCGGCTCGCCCCTGGCGCATCACGACCTGGCGACCGCGCTGGCGCATCGCGGCTTCATCGTACTGGCGGTGCAGCATCCTGGTGACAACGTCGACGACCAGAGCCGCATCGGCCGCTTCAGCAACCTCTATGGCCGCCCGATGCAGCTCTCCGCGGCGATCGACGCGGTCGGCCAGGACAAACTGCTCGGAGAGGAGGTCGACAGCCGCCAGGTCGGGGTGATCGGCTACTCGGCGGGCGGGGAGTCGGCGTTGATCCTGGCCGGCGGCCATCCCGAACTCCAGCACCTTCGCCAGTACTGTGAAAAACAGCCGGACGACGCCGAAGCCTGCGAGCGTGCCGCGAGCCTGGCGATCGACGATGACGTGGTGGAAGCCGCGCCGGATTCGCGGGTGCGTTCGCTCCTGCTGCTGGCGCCGCTCGGCCTGATGTTCGGGCGCCAGGACCTGGCCGACGTCCAGGTGCCCGTGCTGCTCTACGCCGGCGCCGAGGACCACCTGCTGCTGCCGGCGGAAAACGCCGCAGCGCTGGCGCGGCGTCTGCCGGGACCTGCCGATTACCGTGTGGTGCCAGGTGCCGGGCATTTCGTTTTCATGGCGCCCTGTTCGGCGGAGATGCGCGAGGCCGCGCCGCAGCTCTGCGACGACGGCGAAGGGGTCGATCGCATGGCCGTTCACGACAGCCTCAACAGCGAGGCCGTGCGCTTCTTCAGCCAGACGCTGACGGCCCCCCAGACCGCCGCGCAGTTATAGCGCTGCTGACGAGGGACCGCGGCGATCCGCACGGCCCGCCACCGGCCGCGCTAGCGGTGCATCGAGCCCGTCCTGCGAGGAGCGTGCAGCGGCGCTTGAGCCGCCGCGCTTCCAAGCCTTCATGCAACTGCCCCGGGACCTATGCGACAATATGCACAAATCTGGCATGACCCCCCGCATTTGTTGCCCCACAGCTCGGCCATAGCGTGCAGGTGCTGCTCACGATCTGTGCCCGCTGTCGTCTATCGACCGACTCCAGCAACTCTCAAGTTACTGATAGGTAAACCTCTTGATCTCCACCGCAAACATCACCATGCAGTTCGGCGCCAAGCCGCTGTTCGAAAACGTGTCCGTCAAGTTCAACAACGGCAACCGCTACGGCCTGATCGGCGCCAACGGCTGTGGCAAGTCGACCTTCATGAAGATCCTCGGTGGTGACCTGGAGCCGTCCGGTGGGCAGGTGATGCTCGAGCCGAACGTGCGCCTCGGCAAGCTGCGCCAGGACCAGTTCGCCTACGAAGAATTCAACGTGATCGACACCGTGATCATGGGTCACGAAGAACTGTGGAAGGTCAAGGCCGAGCGCGACCGCATCTACTCGCTGCCGGAAATGAGCGAAGAAGACGGCATGAAGGTGGGCGAGCTCGAAGGCGAGTTCGCCGAGATGGACGGCTACACCGCCGAGTCCCGCGCGGGCGAGCTGTTGCTCGGCCTGGGCATTCCCCTGGAACAGCACTTCGGCCCGATGAGCGAAGTCGCCCCTGGCTGGAAGCTGCGCGTGCTGCTGGCCCAGGCGCTGTTCGCCGACCCGGACGTGCTGCTGCTCGACGAGCCGACCAACCACCTGGACATCAACACCATCCGCTGGCTGGAAAACATCCTCACGGCGCGTAACAGCACCATGATCATCATTTCCCACGACCGTCACTTTCTCAACGCGGTCTGCACCCACATGGCCGACCTGGATTACGGCGAGCTGCGCCTGTTCCCTGGCAACTACGACGAATACATGATGGCCTCCACCCAGGCCCGCGAGCAGCTGCTGGCCGACAACGCCAAGAAGAAGGCGCAGATCGCCGAGTTGCAGACCTTCGTCAGCCGCTTCTCGGCCAACGCCTCCAAGGCCAAGCAGGCCACCAGCCGCGCCAAGCAGATCGACAAGATCCAATTGGCCGAGGTCAAGCCGTCGAGCCGCGTCAGCCCGTTCATCCGCTTCGACCAGACCAAGAAGTTGCACCGCCAGGCGGTGACCGTCGAGAAGCTGTCGAAGGCCTTCGACGACAAGGTGCTGTTCAAGAACTTCGGCTTCACCATCGAAGCCGGCGAGCGCGTGGCCATCATCGGCCCCAACGGCATTGGCAAGACCACCTTGCTGCGCACCCTGGTCGGCGAAATGTCCCCGGACGCCGGCAGTGTGAAATGGACCGACAGCGCCGAAGTGGGTTACTACGCCCAGGATCACGCCCACGACTTCGAGGCCGACGAGACCCTGTTCGAGTGGATGGGCCAGTGGACCAGCGGCGAGCAGAACATCCGCGCCGCCCTGGGCCGCATGCTGTTCTCCTCCGACGATATCCAGAAGTCGGTGAAGGTGCTGTCCGGCGGGGAACAGGGCCGCATGCTGTTCGGCAAGCTGGCCTGCCAGAAGCCCAACGTGCTGGTGATGGACGAACCGACCAACCACCTCGACATGGAGTCCATCGAGGCGCTCAACCTGGCGCTGGAGAACTACCTGGGCACGCTGATCTTCGTCAGCCACGACCGCGAGTTCGTCAGCTCCCTGGCCACGCGCATCATCGAGCTTTCGGACAACGGCGTGACCGACTTCTCCGGCAGCTACGACGACTACCTGCGCAGCCAGGGCGTGATCGTCTGACGCGTCGCCGCGTCATGAAAAGCCCCGCCGATGCGGGGCTTTTTCGTTGCGGCGCGCTGCGATCCGCCCAGCTGCGACGGTAGCGATCAACAGCGGTGATTGGTCTTTCGGCGGCCGCTCGTACAAGCTCGCAAGCGAAGCGCCTGAAAGACGCTCGCTATCACCGTACTAGAGACGCTGTATTAGATCGTCTCCGTAGCGGCGGCTAGTCTTGCCTCCTACGGAACGACCGGCCGTTGCCACCGGATGAGCGTCGAGGAATGGACCGCGAGCCCGTTCTGAGCCTCCCGGGGCCGCCGCTTCGTCGAGCCATTGCGGCGATAGACCGATCGCATACCCACACGCTGATTTCACTCATCGCTGCCCGGCATCCGGGGCCGGATGGAAAGCGGGATGAGTACCACCGAGGGATCACCCATGACGACCGAATCGAAATGTCCGTTCAACCACGCGGCGGGCGGCGGCACCACGAACCGTGACTGGTGGCCGAACCAGCTGAACCTGAAGATCCTGCACCAGCATTCGTCGCTGTCCGATCCGATGGATGAGGACTTCGACTACGCCACGGCGTTCAAGAGCCTCGACTTCGAGGCGGTGAAAGCCGACCTGCGCACGCTGATGACCGACTCGCAGGACTGGTGGCCAGCGGACTTCGGCCACTACGGCCCGTTGTTCATCCGCATGGCCTGGCACAGCGCCGGCACCTATCGCACCGGCGATGGCCGCGGCGGCGCCGGTGCCGGCCAGCAGCGTTTCGCACCCCTCAACAGCTGGCCGGACAACGTCAGCCTGGACAAGGCGCGCCGGCTGATCTGGCCGGTGAAGCAGAAGTACGGGCGCAACATCTCCTGGGCCGACCTGATCGTCCTCACGGGCAACGTCGCCCTGGAGTCCATGGGCTTCAAGACCTTCGGCTACTCCGGCGGCCGCGCGGACGTCTGGGAGCCCGACGAGGACGTGTACTGGGGGACGGAAACCACCTGGCTCGGCGGCGACAACCGCTACGGCAAGGGCGCCAAGGACATGCAGCCGCCGGGCGAGGGCGACCTGGTCGCCGAGCCGGAAAAACACGGCGAGGAAGAAAGCCGCACGAACCAGGGCGAGCGCCATCTGGAAAACCCGCTCGCCGCGGTGCAGATGGGCCTCATCTACGTGAACCCGGAAGGCCCCGAAGGCAACCCCGACCCGGTCGCCTCGGCGAAGGACATTCGCGAAACCTTCGGCCGCATGGCGATGAACGACGAGGAAACCGTGGCGCTGATCGCCGGTGGCCACGCCTTCGGCAAGACCCACGGCGCCGGCCCGGCGGACAACGTCGGCGCCGAGCCCGAGGCGGCCGACCTGGAAGAGCAGGGCCTGGGCTGGAAAAGCACCTTCGGGACCGGCAAGGGCGGCGACACCATCACCAGCGGCCTGGAAGTCACCTGGACCTCGACGCCCACCCGCTGGAGCAACGAGTACCTGGAAAACCTGTTTGGCTTCGACTGGGAGCTGACCAAGAGCCCGGCCGGCGCCCATCAATGGCAGCCGAAAAACGGCGCGGGCGCCGGCAAGATTCCCGACGCCCATGACCCGAGCAAGCGCCGCGCGCCGAGCATGCTGACTTCCGACCTGGCACTGCGCTTCGACCCGGCCTACGAGAAGATCGCCCGACGCTTCCTGGAGAACCCGGATCAGCTCAGCGACGCCTTCGCCCGCGCCTGGTTCAAGCTGACTCACCGCGACATGGGCCCGCTGGCGCGCTATCTCGGGCCGGAAATGCCCACCGAGGAGCTGCTCTGGCAGGACCCGATTCCGCCCCTCGATCACCCGCTGGTGGACCAGGCCGACATCGATGCCTTGAAAGCCCAGGTTCTAGCCTCCGGATTGACGGTGTCGCAGCTGGTTTCCACCGCCTGGGCGGCGGCGTCCACCTTCCGCGGGTCCGACAAGCGCGGCGGTGCCAACGGCGGACGCCTGCGTCTGGCTCCGCAGAAGTTCTGGCAGGCCAACCAGCCCGAGCAACTGGCGAAGGTGCTGTCCGCCCTCGAGGGTATCCAGCAGGCGTTCAACGCCGCGCAGTCCGGCGGCAAGAAGGTGTCCCTGGCCGACCTGATCGTGCTGGCTGGCGGCGTCGGTGTCGAGCAGGCAGCGAAGAACGCCGGTCATGCGGTGACGGTGCCGTTCACACCGGGGCGGATGGATGCCTCGCAGGAGCAGACCGACGTCGAGTCGTTCGGCTTCCTCGAGCCGATCGCCGATGGCTTCCGCAACTACCTCAAGGGCCATTACAAGGTGTCGGCCGAGGCGTTGCTGGTGGACAAGGCGCAACTGCTTACGCTCACCGCGCCGGAAATGACGGTACTGGTCGGCGGTCTTCGCGTGCTGAACACCAATGTCGGGCAGACCGCCCACGGCGTGTTCACCCAGCGTCCGGAGACGCTCAGCAACGACTTTTTCACCCATCTGCTGGACATGGGCGTGGAATGGCGCGCGCTGTCACCCGCGAAAGATCTGTTCGAAGGCCGCGACCGCAAGACCGGGGCCGTCAGGTGGACCGGCAGCCGCGTCGATTTGGTGTTCGGCTCGCACGCGCAGCTGCGCGCCATCGCGGAGGTCTACGCCAGCGCCGACGCGCAGGAGAAATTCGTCCGGGATTTCGTCGCGGCCTGGACCAAGGTGATGAACCTCGACCGTTTCGACCTGGCCTGAGCGACGTCCGGCTGTAGCGAGCCCCGGCCTGAGCGATCAGGTCGTGGCTTCTTTTTGCGGGTTTCAGCGCAGGTGGGCGAGTCGCGAACCGGGCGATTCCAGTTCGCCGATCTTCTCCAGCCGGGCGCCGGATCGTTCTACCGGCGGATTTTGCGTTCAGCGGTGCGCGAGGTGTTGCCTAACCCACTGCTCGGCGGTGGTCACCGGAATCGACTGTCGCGCGTTGAACGTGTCCGCCTTGGGCCATGCCACGCCTCTGCCTTGGGCGAACACGGCGCGGTACTTCTTGATGGGATGCGTCGGGTCTTTCTCCAGTTCCTGGAGCAGGTACGGAACGGTCCAGACGTTACGCTTGAACGGCCGGCCCAGTGCGCGCTCGAGAAGGTTCGCGACCTCGCCGTACGTCACCGTATCTCCCGCCAGGTAGAGGATCTCGTCACGCCAGCGAGGTTCGTAGAACACGATTTCCGCGGTCAGTACGCCGATGTCGTCCGGAGTGGTGAGCGTCACGCTGTTCTCGAGGCTGCCCAAGGCGTTCAGGGTATCGTTTTCGAAGTCGACCACCCCGAACATGGGCTCGAAAAGGAAGCTGGTGAACATGCCGGTCGAGATGATCACCCATTCGGTTTTGTCCTGGGCGCGAAGCAACTCGCGCACATCGAGCTGGGCATCGAACAGATCCTGCGGACTGCCGCGGCCGATCACGTCGTAGTCGACGCCGAACTGCCAGGGGAAGTAGCGCTTCACGCCCGACCTGAGGGCCGCCGTCGCCAGCTTCATGGGCGTTTCCGGACCCGCGACCATGCCTGCGCAGCCTATTACCCTGTCGAACCGCGCGAACACTTCGGCAAGCTGATCGATCGAGTCATTCACCAGGTCCGCGGCGACCATCTGGATGCCGAGGTCTCGAAGCCCGTCGATTTCCGTCTTCTTCGCAGGCTCCTGGGTGTTGATGGTCGAGTCCCGGAGCAGGACGCTGATTCGACAGCCGGGCGCGCGTTTCGCGACTCGCGCCAGGTTGCGCAATACCGGAAGGCCAAGTTCGCCTGCGCCCAGGACGAGAATCGATTGAGGAGAGAGCGGGGTCGCTTCGGTCATGACTAATCCTGATCAAGTTGCCTATAACATGGGCAAATGCTTTCACGATCCGTCGGCGCTCGTAAGAAGGCACACGTGTGATACCAGGGGGACAAATGGCTGATCGGGAAACGCTGAACCGGGCAGAAATCGTCTGCCAGACGCTTAGCGAGGATGATGATGGCGTCAGGCGAGAGGTCCTCGCCCACGCCGGTAGCCGCTGGTCGCTGGGAATCCTGCATGCCCTGGGGGTGTACGGAAAGATGCGCCATGCCGAGATAAAAAGGCAGATGACGGGCGTGACTCAGCGAATGCTGACGAAGACCCTGCGTTCGATGGAGAGAGACGGTCTTCTGACGCGACAGGAGTTCAGCGAGATTCCCCCACGCGTCGAATACGAGCTGACAGCGCTGGGGAGGGGGCTGTTGATCCGCATGTCGCCGATCTGGACCTGGGTCGTCGAGAACGTCGAGGACGTGCGCAAGGCGCGTCGTCGTTTCGACAGCCAGGAGGGCAAGAGGCCGTCGTGGCAGACACCCACGCCGCTCCCGGTGGATCAGGAAACGTCCGGGTAATCGTCGCGCGAGGACCTTGGCCGTTCATACCGGCGAGGTAAGCCGCACGCACGGCGCCGTCCGTTCACCACCATCGGAGCCGATCTGCATCGCCCGAGCGTAAGCCCGTTGGCCACCGATCTCAGGTGGCAACGCAACGGGGCGACATCGGTATACGGCGGTCAGAAGGACGAAAGGGCGCCGGCGGAACTGAGTCGGGTCATCGCCAGTTCCGCGCGGATTTCATCGACGACCTGCTGTGCGCCCGAAGGGGTGTCCAGTTTGAAGAGCGGAATCCCGGTTACCACCAGATGCGTCATGTCGTCGGTAGCGTCGTAAATCCTCACGCTGAAGCTGTCGCGCTCCAGTGTGCACTTGCAATCAAAAGGGGTGAACGACGATTCGATCAAGGTTCTCGCGGCCTCGAACCGTGTGGGCATGGATCAACTCCGACAACGCAACGGGAAAGCGCCCAGGCGCTTCGTTCAAGCCGGCATCATAAAGGCAAAGAGCGCGTTCACCCAATGGGCTTGTCTTGCGATTTCCGCTTGCCCAGTGACTGTTCGAGTGTGTCGCGTTCGCGGCGCAAGTCTGCCAGTACGGTTTCCAGCAGGCTGATATTGCGGAACTGCTGCACGGTGAGCGTCCGGCTCAGCAATCGGTTGTCGCCCAAGATCGGCGCGATGATCTCGATATGGTCATTGTCCCGTTGATCGATGAACAGATCGGGGTTACGCACGCTGAAACTGCTGTAGGGCATGGGGCGCTCGGGATATCTGGTCTTGTAGGACGGTCGACACTGTACAAAATTGATGGGCGCAGGGCGAATGGGTTCTGTCCATTCGTCGAGTGGCAGAGTGTCGAAACGCTGGAGACGCTCCGCCAGCCGCTCTACGACGGAGGCTTGACCCGCCGGTCAGGCGTTCGGCGCGGCCGTTGGTAGTGCGCTATACCAGTCACTAGCGCTTGTGGTCCGGTTGGAGGCGCTGCACCCACTACCGTCGAATGTCTTCGGGGGAGATGCCATGAACTGCCTGATCTGCAATGCCGACGCCCATGAGTTCCACAACGGATTCGACGGGATCGAATGCGAATGCCATCACTGCGGGCATTACGCGATCACCGATGCGCTGCTGAAGATTCGCCACGGCCGCCACTTCGACGTGTTCGATACACGCGTGCTGCTTGCCGTGCTGCGCGGCGAGCATCCCCACGCCGTGCCCGTCATCACAGAGGCGAACGTCTACTGGCAACGCCTGTTGGCCTGAGCAGCGCTGGGTCGTCGGAACCGTCGGTTGTTCCCGAAGGTCTTTTCCCCAACGGGCAGCTATTGCCCGAATCACCGCGGAGCCGTCCGCGTCTGACCGAGGGGAACAGCCGATATGGATATTTTCGAAGCACTGCGCCAGAGCCACGACCGCCAGCGTGAATTCGCCACGGCGGTGATCGCCACGCACGGCGACACGCCCGATCGCGCCGAAACCTATCAACAACTGAAAAGCGAGCTGGTGGCCCATGAGCGCGCCGAGGAGCGGCATTTCTACATTCCGCTGATGGAGTACGACAACGGCGTGGACCTGTCCCGGCACGCGATTTCCGAGCACCATGAGATGGACGAGATGATGGAAGAGCTCGAGGCCACCGATCCCTCGAGCCCGGCCTGGCTGCCGCTCGCCAAGAAGCTCAAGGAAAAGGTTTTCCATCACCTCGAAGAGGAAGAGCACAAGTTCTTCCAGATGGCGGGCAAGCTGCTTTCCGAGCAGCAGAAGACCTCGTTGACCAAACCGTACTTCGAGGATTACGAGGCCAGCCTGGCCGAGGAGGCCTGATCCATGCGGCGATCAGGTTCGACCGCCGCGAACGTTGCCTGACCAACGACCTCGAATCCCGAGATACCCACGTAGCGAGGTAGCCATGAACGACAACGAGCTGGATCACAGCCAATCGAAAACCCCCTATGACGAGCCGGACGTGACCATGGTCGACGGCGGCGAGAAGGAAACCGGCGAAGACCCGGATTTCGACGATGTCGAATCCGACTCCGCCGGCACCTACGACAGGGAAGGGTGAGCCCCGCGAGGCGCACGAAAAAGCCCGGCCGATGCCGGGCTTTTTCGTGCCTGGCGGCGGGTTCTGCCTGATTTGTTTACGTGCGAAAAGTTGACAGATCGACGCTGCGTGCCGCGCTGCCTAAGGTTTGGCCCACGAACCAAGCCGAATATGGAGCACGAACATGCTGTCGATCGAATTGATGCTGGAAAACCTCGAGGCCAGCCTGGCTGTGCTGACGATCATGGGCGCCCTGGCCTGGCTGGCCTACGCGCCGAGCGGGTCGCACTCCCTGCGCGGCTGATTCAGCGGTACAGCCAGCGCTCCAGGTCATCCAGGTTGGCCACCACGATCTGCTGCGCCGCCGCCTTGGCCTGAACCTTCGTGGGGTCGATCTGGTAGCGCTGCAGCACGTACTGCACCAGCGCGCCACGGCTGGGAACGGCCAGTCGGCCGTCCTGCATGCCGTAGTCGGCTTCGATGATCGCCTTCTGTTCCGCGGACAGCCGCGGGTCGGCGGTGAGGATCACGTCCAGCTCGGTATTCCAGCCTTCGTCCTGTTCGCGACCGTGCTCCGAGGGGGCGAAATGTTCCGGCTCGCCACGGAAACGGCTGAGCACGAAATCCCGGTAATCGCGGTTCTTCTCGCAATAGGCGCGCACATGCCAGCGCATGCCGGTGTAGACCAGCGTGTGCGGGCTGATCACGCGGAATTCCGGCTCAGGCGTGCTCAGCGAGACGTACTCGGTCTCCAGGCGCAGTCCCTCGCGGCAGGCCTGCAGGATCGGTCGCAGGACTTCGGGGCGAATGCTCCGATCCGGCACCTGCAGCACTTCAGTATGGGCGTAGGCGAGGGCCAGGCCCTCGATGTGGGGTGCCCGTTCGCGGTTGCGATCGAGCAGGTGCAGGTAGGCGCTGGCGCTGCCGTCGATGAACAGCGGGGCGAAGCCGGGCGCCGGTTTGTAGCCCTTCAGGCGCTTGTCGTAGACGAGGTTTTCCGGGGCGTGCTCGCCGAGGTAGGCGTTGATGTCCTTCGACGCCTGCTGGCGGCTGATGCCGAAGCTCTGCATCAGATGCCCGGTGGTGAGTCGGCCTTCCCACCAGGCGACGGTTTCGATCAGCCGGTAGCGCTGCGCCAGGTCCCAGCGGACGTGCTCGATGGATCGCTTCATACACCTCCCATCCGTGCGAAAACTTTACACGCTCCCGACCAGCCGATAGACGTGTCGCCTGAAGCTACATATCTTGTCCCGGTCGATCAAGCGGCGTGACCGCCGCAGCGAGGAGAAACAACGATGCAAGCGAACCTGATCTGGGCCTTCGCCGGCGCGGCCGTCCTGTTGATAGCCGGGCTGGCGGTGGCGTTGGCGATCGTCGGCGGACGTCTGCGCGGGCTGACCGCGCAGCTGGCGGAGGGGCGCCGGCAGCTGGATGCGCAACAGAGCATGGATACCCAGCGCATGCTGGAAAGCATGGAGCTGCAATCGGCGGTGCGCGCGGAAAAGGCCCATGTCGAGCAGTTGCAGCGCCAGTTGGCGTTCTCCCGCGAGGAAACCGAGGGACTGCGCAGCCGCCAGTTGCTGGAACAGCGCCGCCAGGAAGAACTCGCCGGCCAGGCGGAAGCGGCCAAGGCGCAGAGCCAGCAGCTCGGCCTGCAGCTCGATGAACTGCGCCAGACCCACGCGCGCCTGGAACTGGCCAACCAGAACCTGCAGGAGCGTTTCGCCACGCTCAGCCGCGAGCACGCCACGCTGGCCTCGACGCTGGAGCAGAAACAGCAGCATTTCAGCGAGCAGCAGCAGTTGCTCAAGGACAGCCGCGAGCAGCTCAAGCTGGAGTTCGAGCAGCTCGCCGGGCAGATCTTCGAGGCCAAGGGCCAGGCCTTCGCCCAGACCAGCCAGCAATCGCTGGATGCGCTGCTCAAGCCGTTCCGCGAGCAGATCGAAGGCTTCCGCGCCAAGGTCGAGGACATCCACCACAAGGACACCCAGCAGCAGGCGACCCTGGCGCAGCAGATCGTTCAGCTCAACGAGCTGAACCGGCAGATCACCCAGGAAGCCCAGGACCTGACGACCGCGTTGAAAGGGCAGAAGAAGACCCAGGGCAACTGGGGCGAGCTGATTCTGGAAAACGTGCTGGAGCGTTCCGGGCTGATCGAGGGGCGCGACTTCAAACGCGAGGCCAGCTTCGCCACCGAGGAGGGCCGCAAGCGCCCGGACGTGCTGGTCTACCTGCCGCAGAACAAGCACCTGATCATCGACGCCAAGGTCTCGCTGAATGCCTACACGCGCTACATCAACGCCGAGGACGAAGCCGAACGGCGCCTCGCGCTGGTCGAGCACGTCGGCGCCATCGGGGCGCGCATCAAGGAACTCGCCGACCGCCACTACTTCAGCCTGCCGGGGCTTAACGCGCCGGAGATGGTGTTCATGTTCATCCCCATCGAATCGGCCTTCGTCGAAGCCTTGAAGGCGGACGAGACGCTGTTCCAGCGCGCCATCGAACGCAACGTGCTGGTGGCCACGCCGACCACGCTGCTGACCAGCCTGAACATCGTCCGTCAGCTGTGGCGTTTCGAGGAACAGAACAAGCACACCGCCGAGCTGGCCGACCGCGCGGGCAAGGTCTACGACAAGCTGCGCACCTTCCTCGGCAGCATGGACACGGTGGGCAGCAGCCTGGAAAAGGCCCAGGACGCCTATCGGCGCGCCTGCGATCAGTTGATCAGCGGCAAGGGCAACCTGGTCAAGCAGGTCAACGACTTCCGACAGCTGGGTGTGGCGGTGAAGGGCGAGATGGCCGAAGCCTGGGTGGATCGAGCGGAACTCGAGCTGGGGCTGATCGATGGGGAACGCATCGAGTAAGGCGAGCGTCTGGCAGGGCCGGTGCGCGCGGCGCACCCTACGGGCATCGTGCTTTTTGTAGGGTGCGCCGCGCGCACGGGGGCGCAGCTTAGACGCGGAAGCGCGTCACCAGGCCGTTCAGGTCGATGGCCAGGCGCGAGAGCTCCTGGCTGGCGGCATTGGTCTGGTTGGCGCCGGCAGAGGTCTGCACGGCCAGGTCGCGGATGTTCACCAGGTTGCGGTCGACTTCACGGGCCACCTGGGCCTGTTCCTCCGAGGCGCTGGCGATCACCAGGTTGCGCTCGGTGATGTGGCTGATGGCTTCGGTGATCTGCTGCAGCGCAGCACCGGCGGCGCGGGCCAGCTCCAGGGTGGAGTGGGCGCGTTCGTTGCTGGTCTGCATCGAGCTCATGGCCTGATCGGTACCCTGCTGGATACCGTTGATCATCTGCTCGATTTCCTGGGTCGACTGCTGGGTGCGATGCGCCAGGGCACGTACCTCGTCGGCGACCACCGCGAAGCCGCGTCCTGCATCGCCGGCGCGGGCCGCTTCGATGGCGGCGTTGAGGGCCAGCAGGTTGGTCTGCTCGGCGATCGAGCGGATCACGTCGAGCACAGTGCTGATGTGGCGGACCTTATCCGCCAGTTGCTCGACCTGCTGCGCGGTGCCGGTGACGTCCTCGGCCAGATGGCTGATCGAGTCGACGGTCTTGTTCACCTGCTCCTGGCCCATGCGGGCGGTGCGGTCGGAGTCGCGCGAGGCTTCCGAGGTGGCCACGGCGTTGCGCGCCACCTCGTCCACGGCGGTGGTCATCTCGTTGACCGCGGTTGCGGCCTGCTCGATCTCCTGGTTCTGCTGATGCAGGCCCTTGCTCGAATCCTCCGTGACCGCGTTCAGCTCCTCGGCGGCCGAGGCCAGCTGGGTGGAGGAGTCGGCGATGCCCTGGATGGTGCGCTTGAGGCTTTCCTGCATGCTGTTCAGCGAGCCGAGCAACTGGGCAGGCTCGTCGCCGCCACCGACCGCGATGGTGTGGGTCAGGTCGCCCGATGCCACAGTCTCGGCGACTTTCACCGCCTGATTGAGCGGCGTGACGATGCTGCGCGTCAGCAGCATGGCGAGTAGGCCGGTCAGCCCCGCGGCGACCAGCATGAACACGATCACGCCGGTGATCGCATTGTTGAATTCCTGCTCGGCCCGGGCTGCGGCTGCATTGCCATCGGCCTGGTTTATCTCGATCAGCTTCTCGAACTCGGCGCCGAGATTGTCGGAGAGGGTTTTGTAGTCCGCCATCAGCAGGGCGCGCATGTCGTCGATGCGATCCTGGCCGGAAAGCTGGACGAGTTGCTGGTTGATTCGCGCGTACTCTGCCAGGGCGGTTTTCACGGATTGGTACTGGGCGCGCTCGGTATCACTGGAAATCAACGCCTCGTACTGATTTTGGGCATCCTTGAGCTGGCCCAGGAGCACGTTGAGACGTTCGATCGTGTTGCTCAGTGCCGCGGCTTCGCGATCGACCACGATCCGGTAGGAGGTGATGCGGACGCGCAACATCTTCTCGTTGAGAACGCCTAGCGCGCGGAAGCTGGGCAGGCTGTTCTCCACCACGTTCACGGTCGCCGCGCGGATGATGCGCATCTCGTACAGGGAGAAGAGGCCAAGGAGCACGACCAGCAGTGCGACCATGGAAAAACTGAGTATTGCCCTCGGTGCGATCTTGAGACGCCGAAGAAACATGGGGAGAACCTCAAAGTACTGAGCCGTTTGTTTTTTTGATGCACCGTTTGGCGCAGGCATCGACAAATCGTTTATCGGCATGCGGCGCAGGAGCATGAGCCCATTTTTGGCGGGTTTTGTTTTTTTCGAGGGCGCGAGCGGGGCGTTTTTCAGCGCTTTTCGGCGGGCGCCAAGCGAAGCGCTCTAGGACGCTGGTTGGCGGTGAAACGCGTGTTTCACTCGCGGTAGAAGACCTGCACCAGGTGATAGCCGAATTGCGACTTCACCGGGCCGTGAACGGTGCGCAGCGGCTTCTTGAAGATCACCTGGTCGATGCTGCGCACCATTTGCCCCGGGCGTACTTCGCCGAGGTCTCCGCCGCGCTTGCCGGACGGGCAGATCGAGTGCTTGCGCGCCAGCACGTCGAAGGCTTCGCCGCCGTCCAGGCGCTTCTTCAGTTGCGCGGCTTCGGCCTCGGTCTTGACCAGGATATGGCGGGCCATGGCTTTTGGCATGAAGGACTCCTGCGATAGATTGACGGCAATTGTGCCCGAGCGTCCGGGCTTCATACAGCCGAACAGCCGCGGAGCGAGCCCAATGGATATCCAATCGATGCTGAGAATCCTCGCCGTACAGGATGGCTCGGACCTCTACCTCTCCACCGGCGCGCCGCCCTGCGCCAAGTTCAACGGCGCGCTCAAGCCGCTGTCGGCCGAGCCGTTGCGCGCGGGCGAGGTGGCGGCCATCGCTGCGTCGGTGATGGATGCCGAACAGCGTGCCGAGTTCGAGCGCGAGCTGGAGATGAACCTGGCGATCTCGCTGCCGCAGATCGGCCGGTTCCGCATCAACATCTTCCGCCAGCGCAACGAGGTGTCCATCGTCGCGCGCAACATCAAGCTGGACATCCCCAAGTTCGAGGACCTCAAGCTGCCTGAAGTGCTGCTCAAGGTGGTGATGGAAAAGCGCGGCCTGGTGCTCTTCGTCGGCGGCACCGGCTCGGGCAAGTCGACCTCGCTGGCGGCGCTGATCGATTACCGCAACCGCAACAGCGGCGGGCACATCATCACCATCGAGGACCCGGTGGAGTACGTGCACCGGCACAAGAAATCGATCATCAACCAGCGCGAGGTCGGCGTGGACACGCGCAGCTTCCATGCCGCGCTGAAGAACACCCTGCGCCAGGCGCCGGACGTGATCCTGATCGGCGAGATCCGCGACCGCGAGACCATGGAGCACGCGCTGGCCTTCGCCGACACCGGGCACCTGGCGATCTCCACGCTGCACGCCAACAACGCCAACCAGGCGCTGGATCGGATCATCAATTTCTTCCCGGAAGAGCGCCGCCCGCAGTTGCTCAACGACCTGGGCAACAACCTCAAGGCCTTCGTTTCCCAGCGCCTGGTCAAGACCCGCGAAGGCAAGCGCCGCGCCGCGGTGGAAGTGCTGCTGGGCACGGCGACCGTGAGCGACATGATCAAGCGCAGCGATTTCAGCTCGATCAAGGAAATCATGGAGAAATCCAGAACCCTCGGCATGCAGACCTTCGACCAGGCGCTGTTCGATCTGGTGGTGGAGGGCGCGATCGACGAGGACGAGGCGGTGAAGAACGCCGACTCGGCGAACAACCTGCGGCTGAAACTGAAGCTGCAAGTGGAGGGCGGCGCGCCGGCGCCCGCTCCGGTCGCCGCGCCGCCCCGACCCGCGCCCGTGCAGAATCCGGGGGACGCCGCGGCCTGGGGCCTGGAACTGAAACTGGAAGACATCGAGCCGGACGAACCGGACGACGCCAAACCCTGAGTGCTCCGTCCAGCGGCCTGGGCGAACCCGCGCCGTGCGGGTGCTTCTAACCTGAAGCACCCGACGACGAGGCTCCGACCATGGCGAAGGCACTGGACGAGTACAACAGCAAGCGCAATTTCTCCGCTACCCCCGAGCCTGCCGGCACTCCGACGCGCAAACGCAAGAAGGCCGCCGACGCGCATGCGCTGCAGTTCTGCATCCAGAAGCACGACGCCAGCCACCTGCATTACGACTTCCGCCTGGAACTCGACGGCACCCTGAAAAGCTGGGCGGTGCCGAAGGGGCCGAGCCTGGACCCCAAGGTCAAGCGCCTTGCTGTGCACGTCGAGGACCACCCCATCAGTTACGCGTCCTTCGAGGGGCAGATTCCCGAGGGGCATTACGGCGCGGGCGAGGTGATCGTCTGGGATCGCGGCGTGTGGAGCCCGATCGGCGATCCGCAGGCGAGCCTCGAAAAAGGCCGGCTGAAATTCGAGCTGCAGGGCGAGAAGCTCGCCGGCGTCTGGAACCTGGTGCGCACGCACATGCCCGGTAAGCGCGAGCAGTGGTTCCTGATCAAATCCAGCGACGAGGCCGCGCGCGCCGAAAAGGACTACGACATCCTCGTCGAGCAGCCGGACAGCGTGCTCAGCGAGCGCACCCTGATTCCCCGGCAGCGCGGCGCGAAGGCGAAGGCCAAGGGCGAGGAGCCGGCACGCGCCGCCAAGACGCCGCCCCGGCGGCGGACCCGGAAAGCCGCCGGTGCCACGCTCCACGGCGCCAAGGCCGCGGCGATTCCCGAGCGCATCGCGCCGCAGCTGGCGACGCTGGTGGAGGCGGCGCCGGAGGGGGACTGGCACTACGAGATCAAGTTCGATGGTTACCGGATCATGGCGCGCATCGAGGGGGACGACGTGCGCCTGTTCACCCGCAATGGCCACGACTGGACGGCGAAGATGCCGCATCAGGCGAAGGCGCTGGCCAAGCTCGGGGTGGAGTCGGCCTGGCTGGATGGCGAAGTAGTAGTGCCGGACGAGGAGGGCATCCCGGACTTCCAGGCGCTGCAAAACGCCTTCGACGCCGGCGCCAGCAAGCAGATCGTCTACTACCTGTTCGACGTGCCCTACCTGAACGGCATGGACCTGCGCGAGGTGCCGCTGGAGGAGCGCCGCGCCGCGCTGGCCACCCTGCTGGAGAAACAGGACGGCGCGCTGCGTTTTTCCGCGGACCTGCAGGAAGACCCGGACCACATGCTGGCCAGCGCCTGCCAGATGAAGCTCGAGGGACTCATCGGCAAGCGCGCCGGCAGCCCCTACGTGTCACGCCGCAGCAGCAGCTGGATCAAGATCAAGTGCAAGAATCGCCAGGAGTTCGTGATCGTCGGCTACAGCGACCCCAAGGGCTCGCGCAGTGCGTTCGGCGCGCTGTTGCTGGGGCTGCACGACGCCGACAGTGGCGAGCTGCGCTACGCCGGCAAGGTTGGAACCGGCTTCAACGAAGCCAGCCTGCGCGCCATCCATGCGCGACTCGAACCGCTGGAGATCGCCGAACCGGCCGTCGTCAATCCGCCCACCGGCGCCGACGCGCGGGGCGCGCACTGGCTGAAACCCGAGCTGATGTGCGAAGTGGCATTCGCCGAGATGACCCGCGACGGGGTGATCCGCCATTCGGTGTTCCATGGCCTGCGCGACGACAAACCGGCCGAGGCGATCGTCCACGAGAAGGCCAAACCGGTGAAAAAGGCGGCGGCCGACAAGACTGGCAAGAGCGCCGGCAAGACTGAGGCGAAGACCCGCACGAAGCCCGACGCGAAGGCCAAGGGCAAGGACGATCCGGGGCAGATCAAGATCACCCACCCGGAGCGGATCATCGACAAGAGCATCGGTGCCACCAAGATGGAGCTGGCGCAGTACTACGGGCGTGTCGCGCCCTGGATGCTGCGCGACCTGGCGGAGCGGCCGGTGGCGCTGGTGCGTGCGCCGGAAGGCATCGATGGCGAACTGTTCTTCCAGAAACATTCCACCAAGCTGAGCCTGCCCCACGTCACCCAGTTCGACGACCCCGCCGACACACAGCCGCTGTTGCTGCTGGACAGCGCCCTCGGGCTGGTCAGCGCCGCGCAGATGGGCATGCTCGAAGTGCACACGTGGAATGCCCGCGCGCCGCACCTGGAAACCCCGGATCGGCTGGTCCTCGACCTAGACCCCGACCCGGCGCTGCCGTGGAAGCGGATGATCGAAGCCACCCAGCTGGTGCAGACGCTGCTCGACGAGCTGGGCCTGGTGTCGTTCCTCAAGACCAGCGGCGGCAAGGGCATGCACGTGGTGGTGCCGCTGAAACGGGGCGAGGGCTGGGACGAGGTGAAGGGGTTCAGTCAGGCGATCGCCAGACACATGGCGAAACTTCTGCCGAAACATTTCTCCGCTGTCAGCGGTCCGAAGAACCGCGTCGGCAAGATCTTCATCGACTACCTGCGCAACGGCCGTGGCGCCACCTCGGTGTCGGCGTACTCGGTTCGCGCGCGTGAAGGGCTTCCCGTTTCGGTTCCCGTCCATCGGCACGAACTGGCCGGGCTCGAGGGGGCGAACCGCTGGAACATCCGCAACCTGTTCGAGCGCCTGGAGGAGTTGGGCGACGACGACCCCTGGGCGGGGATGGACGACGCTGAGCAGGTGATCACCGCAGAAATGCGCGCTCGGCTGAGCTGAGGAGACCGGGTCGCAGCCTATGCGGCCTGGAGTCACAAGGGATTGCATTATCGGGTCGCCGCTGGATAAGACCCTTTATTTGTTGTGGTTATTGCTTTTTTCGCACCATGGAAGTCCTGATTGTTCCACTGGCGCAAAAGAATTTTGCCTTCGATGGGTTGTCTAGGGTCATGGAAATGTTTTGTAATACCGGCCGCTCACTGTACTCCCAGACAAACGAAGCCTTCGAAATCCTCGGAATCTTCAGCAGGCAGGCCCCCGCGTGGTGGCTGGCTATAACAAGGGAAACCCGTGCATTGAGCGCCTGGCGGTGGCGATGTAGGCAACCTTCTCGTCGATCGGGCAGTGAACGTGGTAGCGCTCCGTCGCTTCACGTCGTTGTTTGTACATTCGCGCTGAAATACACGGAACGGATCAGCACCTGGATCGAATTCGATCGGCGATGTTCAGGATGGCTGTCTTCCTGCCCCTGGCTCGCTACGAAACCTTCCATATCCATCCCGTTGCCATGCCCGCCTACTGGTGCACGGTGACAGCGAATCACGGCTGCCTTTCCGGGCGGCGCCGAAAGCTCCTTTTCATCCTTCAAGGCTGCGAGATGATCAAAGAGAAGTACGTTGGATATCTGAAACGGCTGTGGTGGTTGGCCGTTCTGCCACTGAGCGGCTGCAAATGGGCGCTGCTCGATCCCAAGGGCCAGGTCGGTATCGACGCGAAGTCGCTGATCATCACCGCCACGGTGCTGATGCTGATCGTCGTGATCCCGGTGATCGTGCTGACGCTGTACTTCGCCTGGAAGTACCGTGCCACGAACACCGAAGCGGTGTTCATGCCGAAGTGGGCGCACTCCACCTCGATCGAGGTCGTGGTCTGGCTGATCCCCTGCGTGATCATCGTCTTCCTCGGCATCCTGACCTGGAAGACCACGCACCACCTGGACCCCTACCGCCCGCTCGATCACGAGAAGACGCCGATTACCGTCGAGGTCGTCTCGCTGGACTGGAAGTGGCTGTTCATCTACCCGGAACAGAAGATCGCCACGGTCAACGAGCTGGCGTTCCCGGCCAACACCCCGGTCAACTTCAAGATCACTTCCGACACCGTGATGAACTCCTTCTTCATCCCGCAGCTCGGTAGCCAGATCTATTCCATGGCCGGCATGGAAACCAAGCTTCATTTGATCGCCAACGAGCCAGGCAGCTTCGCCGGTATCTCGGCGAACTACAGCGGCGCGGGCTTCACCGGGATGGCCTTCACCGCCATCGCGACGCCCACCGATGCCGACTTCGACGCCTGGGTCGCCAAGGTTCGCGCGTCCTCGAAGATCCTCGATGCCGATAGCTACAAGGCACTGGCCGAACCGAGCCAGAAGCACCCGGTGGAGTATTTTTCCGCTGTACGCCCGAACCTGTTCGCCGCGATCGTGCATCAGTACATGGGGTCGAAGAAGATCCCCGTCTCCGATGAGCCGGCACCGAATGAAGGCATGAAAATGGGCGAGAAGATGGACATGAACCACATGGACATGTCCAGCCACTCGGCCGCTGAGGAGTAATCAACAAATGTTCGGAAAGCTGACCCTCGACGCCATACCCTTCCACGAACCCATCCTGCTGTTCACCTTCGCCGCCGTGGCGCTGGGTGGCCTGGTGGTGGTCGCCGGACTGACCTACTTCCGCAAGTGGGGCTACCTGTGGACCGAGTGGCTGACTTCGGTCGACCACAAGAAGATCGGCGTGATGTACATCACCGTGGCGATCGTCATGCTGCTGCGCGGTTTCGCCGACGCCATCATGATGCGCTCGCAGCAGGCGCTCGCCACCGGCGGCGCCGCCGGCTACCTGCCACCGGAACACTACGACCAGATCTTCACCGCGCACGGCACCATCATGATCATCTTCATGGCCATGCCGTTCATGATCGGTCTGATGAACATCGCCGTGCCGCTGCAGATCGGCGCACGCGACGTGGCGTTCCCGTTCCTGAACTCGCTGAGCTTCTGGCTGTTCGTCAGCGGCGTGATCCTGATCAACCTGTCGCTGTTCGTCGGTGAGTTCGGCCGTACCGGCTGGGTGGCGTATCCGCCGTTGTCCGGGATTGCCTACAGTCCCGGGGTAGGGGTGGACTACTACATCTGGGCGCTGCAGTTATCCGGGATCGGGACAACGCTCACGGGGATCAACTTCCTGGTCACCGTTTTCAAGATGCGCGCCCCCGGCATGAAGCTGATGCAGATGCCGATCTTCACCTGGACCTGCACCTTCGCCAACATCCTGATCGCCGCTTCCTTCCCGATCCTGACTGCCGCGCTGGGCCTGCTGACCCTCGACCGTTACCTCGACTTCCACTTCTTCACCAATGAAGCGGGCGGTAACGCGATGATGTACATCAACCTGTTCTGGGCCTGGGGTCACCCCGAGGTGTACATCCTGGTGCTGCCGGCGTTCGGTGTGTTCTCCGAAGTGATCTCCACCTTCACCGGCAAGCGCCTGTTCGGCTATGCCGCGATGGTCTGGGCCAGCGCCGCGATCACCGTGCTCGGCTTCGTGGTCTGGCTGCACCACTTCTTCACCATGGGTTCGGGGGCCAACGTCAACGCCTTCTTCGGCATCGCGACGATGATCATCTCGATCCCCACGGGCGTGAAGCTGTTCAACTGGCTGTTCACCATGTATCGCGGGCGTCTGCGCTTCACCACGCCGGTCCTCTGGACCATCGGCTTCATGGTGACTTTCAGCATCGGCGGCATGACCGGCGTTCTGCTGGCGGTTCCGGGTGCCGACTTCGTGCTGCACAACAGCCTGTTCCTGATCGCCCACTTCCATAACACCATCATCGGCGGTGCGGTGTTCGGCTACCTGGCCGGCTTCGTCTTCTGGTTCCCGAAAGCCTTCGGCTTCACCCTCAACGAGAAGTGGGGCAAGGCGGCGTTCTGGTTCTGGTGCAGCGGTTTCTACGTGGCCTTCATGCCGCTCTACGTGCTCGGCTTCATGGGCATGACGCGCCGCCTGAACCACACCGACAACCCGGAGTGGACGCCCTGGCTGTACGTGGCTTTCGTCGGCGCGGTGCTGATCCTGTGCGGCATCCTCTGCCAGCTGATCCAGCTCTACGTGAGTATCCGCGACCGCAAGCAGAACCTCGACCTGACTGGCGACCCGTGGAATGGCCACACCCTGGAATGGTCGACCTCGTCGCCGCCGCCGTTCTACAACTTCGCCCAGTTGCCGACGGTGCACGACATCGATTCCTTCACCGACATGAAGGAGAAGGGCATCGCCTACCAGCGCCCCGAGAAGTACACGGCAATCCACATGCCGAAGAACACCTCCGCCGGCGTGTTCATGGGCGGCTTCGCCACCGTCATGGGCTTCGCTCTGATCTGGCACATCTGGTGGCTCGCCGCCGTGGGTCTGCTGGGGCTGTTCGCCAGCCTGCTGTCCCGTGCCTTCGACAACGATGTCGATTACTACGTCCAGCCCGATGAGATCGAGCGCATCGAAACCGCCCATCTCGCCCATATCAAGCAGGCCTGAGCCCATGTCGACCGATGTAATGAACGACCCCCACGATAGCGTCCACAAGCACGAGCATGAGGACGGGCACGACGACCACGGTCACAACGACAGTGGTCCGACCACCGTATTCGGTTTCTGGCTGTACCTGATGACCGACTGCATCCTGTTCGCCAGCGTCTTCGCCACCTATGCGGTGCTGATGACCGCGACGGCAGGATCGGTCAGCGGCAAGGACATCTTCGAACTCGATTACGTGCTGGTCGAAACCTTCGCCCTGCTGTTCTCCAGCATCACCTACGGCTTCGCGATGATCGCGGGGCAGAAGGGCAGCAAGGGCGGTGTGATCAACTGGCTGATCGTCACCTTCATCTTCGGTGCGATCTTTATCGGGATGGAGATCAACGAGTTCCATCACCTGATCGTCGAAGGCTACGGCCCGAGCACCAGCGCCTTCCTCTCCGCGTTCTTCGCGCTGGTCGGGATGCACGGCCTGCACGTCACCGCCGGCCTGATCTGGATGATCATCATGATCCTGCAGGTCTCCAGGCAGGGCCTCACCCCGCAGGTCAACACCCGCCTGACCTGCCTGAGCCTGTTCTGGCACTTCCTGGACATCGTCTGGATCTGCGTGTTTACCGTCGTCTACCTGCTGGGGACCCTGTGATGAGCGAATCTCTGCACACCGAGCACGCCGCCAGCCACGGCAGCGTCAAGTCGTACATGATCGGCTTCCTGCTGTCGGTGGTCCTCACCGTGATTCCGTTCTGGCTGGTGATGGCCCACGTGCTGCCGAAAGGACTGACCCTGGTGACGATCTTCCTCTTCGCCATCGTCCAGGTCCTGGTGCACCTGAAGTACTTCCTGCACCTGGACTTCAGCACCGACGGGCGCTGGAACACGCTGTCGTTCATCTTCACCATGCTGGTCATCGTGATGCTCGTGGGTCTGTCCATCTGGATCATCTTCAGCGCCAACGCGCTGATGATGTAACGAGGGCTACCCGTGAAGTTCAAGCGATACCTGCTGATCACCAAGCCAGGCATCATCTTCGGCAATCTGATCTCGGTGGCCGGGGGATTCTTCCTGGCCTCCAAGGGCAGCATCGACCCGTGGCTGCTGCTGGCCACGGCGCTCGGGCTGTCGCTGGTGATCGCGTCCGGCTGCGTGCTGAACAACTGCATCGATCGCGATATCGACCAGCGCATGGAGCGCACCCGCAACCGCGTCCTGGTCACCGGGGCGATCTCGCTGAAGGCTGCGCTGGCGCATGGCGTGCTGCTCGGCGTGCTGGGGTTCGGCACGCTGTTCCTGTGGACCAACACCCTGGCGCTGGCTTTCGCCGCCATCGGCTTCTTCATCTACGTGGTGCTCTACAGCCTCTGGCTCAAGCGCGCGTCGGTGTATGGCACGCTGGTCGGCAGCCTTTCGGGGGCGGTGCCGCCGGTGGTGGGCTATTGCGCGGTGAGCAACAGCTTCGACGCCGGTGCGGCGATCCTGCTGCTGATCTTCAGCCTCTGGCAGATGCCGCACTCGTATGCCATCGCGATCTTCCGCCTCAACGACTACCGCGCCGCCAACATTCCGGTTCTTCCGGTGGCGCGCGGCATCGAGGCGACCAAGCGGCACATCGTGCTGTATATCCTGGCCTTCGCCGCGGCGGCGCTGATGCTCACCGTCGCCGGTTTCGCCGGCTACGGCTACCTGGTGATGGCGCTGTTGGTGAGTGCCTACTGGCTGTTCATCGCGGTGTCCGGTTACGGCGCAGTGGATGATCGGCTGTGGGCGCGCAAGCTGTTCGCCTTCTCTATCGTGGCGATCAGCACCCTGAGCGTGATGATGTCGATCGACTTCAGGGGACTGCCGGAGCATCTGCTCGCAGCGGCCTTCTGACGCTGATCGTAACGATGCGACCTAGGGTGCGCTGCGCGCACCGGCCGGGCGCTCTGGTTCCCCAGGTGCGCATGGCGCACCCTGGCGAAACGTCCTCGTCATCCGTGGCTGAAACGAAAAAGGCGACCCTCGGGTCGCCTTTTTCATGCCCTACGCGAGCAAGTAGGGTGCGCCGCGCGCACCGGAGCGCGACACGTCCAGCCAATTGATTGAGTCGTTCACTGCAACTCGGCCAGTTCGCGGAACTGCTCCAGCGCCTCGGGGTTGGCCAGGGCATCGGTGTTCTTCACCGGGCGGCCGTGCACGACGTTGCGCACCGCCAGCTCGACGATCTTGCCGCTGATGGTGCGTGGAATGTCGCCGACCGCAATGATCTTCGCCGGCACGTGGCGCGGCGTGGTGTTGGCGCGGATGGTGGTGCAGATGCGCTCGCGCAGGGCGTCGTCCAGGGCAACGCCCTCGCGCAGGCGGACGAACAGCACCACGCGCACGTCGCCCTGCCATTCCTGGCCGATGGCGATGGACTCCAGGACCTCGTCGATCTTCTCCACCTGGCGATAGATTTCCGCGGTGCCGATGCGCACGCCGCCGGGGTTGAGCACGGCGTCGGAGCGGCCATGGATGACCATCCCACCGTGCGCGGTTTCCTCGGCGTAATCGCCATGCGCCCAGATGCCGGGAAAGGTTTCGAAGTAGGCGGTGCGGAATTTCTCGCCGTCGGCGTCGTTCCAGAAGCCCACGGGCATCGCCGGGAAGTGCCGGGTGCAGACCAGTTCGCCTTTCTCGCCCTGCGCGGCGGCGCCGTCGTCGTTCCACACTTCCACGGCCATGCCCAGACCCTTGCATTGCAGTTCGCCGCGCCAGACCGGCATCACCGGGCAACCGAGGGCGAAGCAGGAAACGATGTCGGTGCCGCCGGAGATCGATGACAGGCACAGGTCGGCTTTGATCTCGCGGTAGACGTAGTCGAAGCTCTCATGGGCCAGCGGCGAGCCCGTGGAGAGGATCGCCTTCAGGCGCTCCAGGCGATGCGTCTCGCGCGGTTTGACGCCTGCCTTCTCCAGCGCGGCGATGTACTTGGCGCTGGTGCCGAAGAGGCTGATGTTCTCGGCGTCGATCAGGTCCATCAGGCGCTCGGCGCCGGGGTGGAAGGGCGAGCCGTCGTACAGCACCAGGGTTGCGCCCAGCGCCAGCCCGGAAGCCAGCCAGTTCCACATCATCCAGCCGCAGGTGGTGTAGTAGAACAAGGTGTCGTCGGCACCCAGGTCGGTGTGCAGGCCATGTTCCTTCAGATGCTGCAGGAGCACACCGCCGGTGCCGTGGACGATGCACTTCGGCACGCCGGTGGTGCCGCTGGAATAGAGGATGTAGAGCGGCGCATCGAACGCCACCGGGGTGAACTCCGGCTCGCCGCCCGGCTGGTAGAAGTCCGCCCAGAAGCTGATCCGCGCCGGCGATGCGTAGTCCTCCCGGCGTGCCTCGGCGCGGGCGTAGGGCACCACCAGCAGGTGCTGCAGCGTCGGCAGGCTGGCGAGTATCTCGTTCAGCTTGGCGGTCAGGTCGAGATTCTTGCCGGCGTAGCGGTAGCCGGCGCAGGCGATCAGCACCTTGGGTTCGATCTGGCCGAAACGGTCGATCACGCCCTGGGTGCCGAAGTCCGGCGAGCAGGACGACCAGGTGGCGCCGAGGCTGGCGGTGGCGAGCATGCCGACCACCGTCTGCCAGGTGTTCGGCATGAAGGCGGCGACGCGGTCGCCGATGCCGACGCCGGCCTCGCGCAGGCTGCGTTGCAGGCCGGCGACGTGCGCCGCCAGTTGGGCATGGCTGAGCACCTCGCGCGAGCCGTCCTCGCCGATGGCCACCAGCGCCGCGCGATCGTCGCGACGGCGCAGCAGGTGTTCGGCGAAGTTCAGTGTGGCGCCGGGGAACCAGCGCGCATCCGGCATCGCCGGGCCTTCCTCCAGCACGCCACTGGGCTGGGCATGGAAGCGCACCTCGAAGAAATCCACGATCGCCTGCCAGAAGGCCGCGCGCTCGGCGATGCTCCAGGCGTGCAGGGCGGGATAGTCCGCCAGTCGCACGGCGTGGCGCGCTTCCACGTAGCGGCGGAACGCGTCCAGCCGGGTGGCGGCGATGCGCTCGGGGGAAGGTGTCCAAAGCGGATGTTGCATGTGCTGTCCTCGATTCTCTCGTTCTGTTGAGACCCCTCGCGCCGCCCGATGTGCAGCCGAGGGGCTTCGCCTCGGCGCTATTGCGCCAGCCAGCCGCCATCCATGTTCCAGGCGGCGCCGCGTACCTGGGCGGCGGCCTCGCTGCAGAGGAACAGCGCCAGCTCGCCCAGTTGCTCGGGCGTGACGAAGTCCAGCGATGGCTGCTTCTCGGCCAGCAGGGCGTGGCGCGCCCGCGCGACGTCGCCGTCCACCTTGGCGCGCTCGTCGATCTGCGCCTGAACCAGCGGCGTCAGCACCCAGCCGGGGCAGATCGCGTTGCAGGTCACGCCGGTGGTGGCGGTTTCCAGCGCCACCGATTTGCTCAGGCCGACGAGCCCGTGCTTCGCCGCGACGTAGGCGCTCTTGCCGGCCGATGCGGCCAGGCCGTGGGCCGAGGCGATGTTGATGATGCGTCCCCAGTTGCGCTCGCGCATGCCCGGCAGCGCCAGGCGCGTGGTGTGGAAGGCCGAGGACAGGTTGATCGCGATGATCGCGTCCCAGCGCTCCACCGGGAACGCCTCCACCGGCGCCACGTGCTGGATGCCGGCGTTGTTGACCAGGATGTCGACGCCGCCGAACTCCGCTTCGGCGTAGGCGATCATCGCCTCGATCTGTTCGGGACGGGTCATGTCCGCCGGATGATGGCGGACCTCGCCACCCAGCGCGCGTACCTCGGCCAGCGCCGCCTCGCTGTCGCCGAAGCCGTTGAGGACCAGGTTGGCGCCGGCCTTCGCCAGGCACAGGGCGATGCCCAGGCCGATGCCGCTGGTGGAGCCGGTGACCAGTGCGGTCTTGCCGTGCAGAGTCATGTCGAGTCTCCTCATTTCAAGCGGTGCGGGTCAGACGATGCCGGTCGCGTAGAACACGCCGATGACGAAGAACACCGCGAGGGTCTTGATGATGGTGATGCCGAAGATATCCTTGTAGGCCTCGCGGTGGGTCAGGCCGGTGACGGCGAGCAGGGTGATCACCGCGCCGTTGTGCGGCAGCGTGTCCATCCCGCCGCTGGCCATCGAGGCCACGCGGTGCAGCACTTCCAGGGGAATGTTGGCCGCGTTGGCAGCGGCGATGAAGCTGTCGGACATCGCCGCCAGGGCGATGCTCATGCCGCCGGATGCGGAGCCGGTGATGCCGGCCAGCAGGGTCACGGTGACCGCTTCGTTGACCAGTGGGTTGGGGATGCTCTTCAGCGCATCGGCCAGTACCAGGAAACCGGGCAGCGAGGCGATCACCGCGCCGAAACCGTATTCCGAGGCGGTGTTCATCGCCGCCAGCAAGGCGCCGCTGACCGCGGTCTTGCTGCCTTCGGCGAGCTGCTTGCGGATCACCCCGAAGGCGCTCACCAGCACCAGCAGGATGCCCAGCAGCAGGGCCGCTTCCACCGCCCAGATGGCGGTCAGCTTGGCGACTTCGGTCTGCACCGGCGCGGCCATGCCGGCCAGCTTCAGGCTGTGGGTGGTGCCGTACCATTGCGGAATCCAGCGCGTCAGCAGCAGGTTCGCCACGCCCACCAGCAGCAGCGGCGAAAGCGCCAGCAGCGGATGCGGCAGGGCGATGTCTTCCGGCGTTTCCGGCTCGTTGCGCAGTTCGCTGCCGTAGCCTTCGCCGGCGCGCTGCGCCTTGCGCCGCTGGCGCTCGAGATAGAGCATGCCGAGGCCGAAGACGAACAGTGTGCCGATCACCCCAAGCCACGGCGCCGCCCACGAGGTGGTGCCGAAGAAAGTGGTGGGGATGATGTTCTGGATCTGCGGGGTGCCGGGCAGGGCGTCCATGGTGAAGGCGAAGGCACCGAGGGCCACAGTCGCCGGGATCAGCCGCTTGGGAATGTTGCTCTGGCGGAACATCTCGGCGGCGAACGGGTAGACCGCGAACACCACGACGAACAGCGAAACCCCGCCGTAGGTCAGCAGCGCACAGACCAGCACGATCACCAGCATCGCCTGGCGGGTGCCGAACAGGCGGATCGCCGCGGCGACGATGGAGCGCGAGAAGCCGGATATCTCGATCAGCTTGCCGAACACCGCACCGAGCAGGAAAACCGGGAAGTAGAGCTTCACGAAGCCGACCATTTTTTCCATGAACACGCCGGTGAAGGCCGGGGCGACAGCGGAAGGGTCGGTGAGCAGAACGGCGCCGAGGGCGGCGATGGGGGCGAAGAGGATGACGCTGTAGCCGCGATAGGCGGCGAGCATCAGCAGCGCGAGGGCTGCGAGCGCGATGATCACACTCATGGAGTGTCTCCTGGGCACCGCAGCGACGGCCCGGAAGGGACGAACGACTGCAGGGTTAATTGTTTTTGTTTTCGCCACGGTGCGAGCCGCGACGTGCACACGAGTTATAGCGAAAACCGTGCCTACTAGCGTAAGTCACTGAAATATAAGAAATTGTCAACGACAGAGCGAGCTGGATAGGCTTTATCCGTCTCCATACGGAGACAAGTGGCAGCGGAAAAGGTGCGGGTGCGACCGTTTGACGCGCTAAGACGCGCTGTCCACGTTTGTGGATTCGTCCACGAATGGAGACGAAATGCCCAGAGCGATGATCTTCTTGTACAGCGTCGAGCGTCCGAGACCGAGACTGCGCGCGGCCTCCACGACGTTGCCGGCGTGCGTGGCGAGGCTGTTCTCGATCAGCTGCTTCTCGAAGGCGTCGCGGGCGGCGTAGAAGTCCTGGCTGACCGGGGTGGGAGCCGGCGCGGCCTGGCCGGCGGGCAGTGGCGCGAGCACGCCGATGGCCTGTTGCAGCGTCGCCGCGTCCAGGGTTGCGGATTCACAGTGCAGCACCGCACGCTCCAGTACGTTGCGCAGTTCGCGGATGTTGCCCGGCCAGCCGTGGCGGGCGAGCAGGGCGAGGGCGTCGCTGCCGAGTTCGCGGGGCGCGCTGTCGCCGCTCTGCAGTTCTTCGAGAATCGCCTCGCACAACGCCGGCAGGTCCTCCAGACGCTCGCGCAGCGGCGGCACCAGGATCGGCAGCACGTTGAGGCGGTAATACAGGTCGGCGCGGAAATCACCCCGGCTTACGGCGTCCTGCAGGTCGGTGGAGGTCGCCGCGATCACCCGGACGTCGCTGCGCAGCATCTCGTTGGAGCCGACCGGCTCGAATTCCTTTTCCTGCAGCACGCGCAGCAGCTTGCTCTGCAACGACAGCGGCATGTCGCCGATCTCGTCGAGAAACAGCGTGCCGCCCTCGGCCACCTGCAGCTTGCCCAGGCGGCCCTTGCGCTCGGCGCCGGTGAAGGCGCCGGGCGCGGTGCCGAAGAACTCCGCTTCGAGAAGACTTTCCGGAATCGCCGCGCTGTTCACGCTGACGAAGGGTTTGTGCGCGCGCACCGAGGTGGCATGAATGGCATGGGCGAGCAGTTCCTTGCCGGTGCCGGTTTCGCCGAGCAGCAATACCGGCGAATCGGTACTGGCGCTGCGCCGGGCGGTGCGCTTGACCGCGAGGCTCGCCGGGCTGGTGCCGATGAAGTGCGAGAAGCTGTACTTGGCGCGGCGCGTCTGCAGCAGCGAGCGGGTCGAGGCGAGCTCCTTCTGCAGGCTCTGGTAACGGGTCAGCAGCGGCGACAGGTTGCGCAGCTCGTCGAACAGCGCGAAGCCGATGGCTCCGATGATCAGGCCGCCCTGGTCATGGATCGGCAGGCGCATCACCACGAGCTGATCCTTCGGCGTATCCAGCAGGTCGAGCAGGATCGGCTGGCCGGTCTGCACCACGTCGCGCATCAGGCTGGCGGGAATCACGCTCTCGCAGGGCTTGCCGATGGCGGCCTCGGCGTTCGGCAGGCCGAAACGTCGCGCGTAGCGCTCGTTCATCCAGACGATGCGGGCCTCGCGGTCCACGATCACCGTGCCCTCGCTGGATTCCTCGACGATCTCGAACAGCGAGCGGATCGCCATCTGGCGTACCCGCTGGTAATCCTTGAGGGCTTCGTCGTCGATCATTGCTGCTCGGTTCTCTGGTCGGTGGAGGCCCGCGTCCGCACGGCTCAGGCGGAGACGGGCTGTCGCGCTATCATACCCAGCGCCCGGTGCGGACAGGAGGAAGCATGTACCGAAAAACCATCACGCTGGCGACGCTGCTGCTGTCCGCCGGGTTGGCCGCGGAGCCGTTGCCGCGCACGCTCATGCAGCTGAACGGGCATGCGCTGAGCGTCGAGGTGGCGAGCTCCCGCGAGCAGCGCCAGGCTGGCCTGATGGGCCGCGAGCGCCTGGCGAAGGATGAGGGCATGCTGTTCGTCTTCGACGAGCTCACCCGGCACTGTTTCTGGATGCGCGATACGCCGCTGGCGCTGTCGGCGGCCTTCCTCGACGAACAGGGGCGGGTGCTGAACATCGTCGACATGCAGCCATTCGACGACACCGAGCATTGCTCCGCGCAGGACGCGCTCTACGGCCTGGAAATGCGCCAGGGCTGGTTCGCCGAGCACGGTGTCGTTCCCGGACAGCAGCTCCGGCAACTGCCGCAGGAATGACTCAGGCGCGCCGCGCCCGGGCCACGCGGGAACCGTTTTCGCGGCCGAGCACCGCGCAGATGCGCTCGCCGGCGGCGATCAGCCGGTCGGCATCGACGCCGGTGACGATGCCCAGGCCATCGAGCAGGTAGAGCAGGTCTTCGGTGGCCACGTTGCCGGTGGCACCTTTCGCATAGGGACAGCCGCCCAGCCCGGCCACCGAGGCATCGAACACCGCGATACCTTCCAGCAGGCTGGCGTAGACGTTCGCCAGCGCCTGTCCGTAGGTGTCGTGGAAATGCCCGGCCAGGCGCTCGCGCGGCACGGCGCGGCCGACCACCTCAAACAGATGACGCGTCGCGCCGGGCGTGCCGGTGCCGATGGTGTCGCCGAGCGAGACCTCATAACAGCCCATCGCATCGAGTTCGCGCGCCACGACGGCGACGCGCTCCGCCGCGACCGCGCCTTCGTATGGACAGCCCAGCACGCAGGACACATAGCCGCGCACGCGAACCCCGGCCGTCGTCGCGGCTTCCAGCAACGGTATGAAGCGCTGCAGGCTTTCGTCGATGGAGCAGTTGATGTTGCGCTGCGAGAAGCTCTCCGACGCCGCGGCGAATACCGCGACTTCCTCGACCCTGGACTCCAGCGCGGCTTCGAGGCCCTTCAGGTTCGGCGTCAGCGCCGCGTAGGTGACGCCGGCCTTGCGCTGGATGCCGGCGAACACCTCGGTGGAGCCCGCCATCTGCGGCACCCACTTGGGCGAAACGAAGCTGCCCACCTCGACATGGCTGAGCCCGGCGGCAGTCAGATCGTCGACCAGGCGAACCTTGTCGGCCACGCTGATTGGCTTTTTCTCGTTCTGCAGTCCGTCGCGCGGGCCGACTTCGACCAGCCGTACGTGGGTGGGCAAGTTCATGGCAATCTCCAGATAACGATCGTTTGCTCGGGAACCCCGCAAACGCAATTCTGCGGTCCGTGGTCGTAGGGTGCGCTGTGCGCACCACCTGTGGCGAGGTTTTCCCTGGTGCGCACAGCGCACCCCACGACGCGAGGCGCCCTCGACAAGCCTGGCCTACGAAAGCTCCACCAGCACTGCACCCTCTCCGACCATGTCTCCCTCGCCGCAATACAGCGCCTTCACCGTACCGGCCTGCGGCGCGCGGATGCTGTGTTCCATCTTCATCGCTTCGAGCACCACCAGCGCCGTGCCGGCTGCCACCGACTGACCGGGCTCCACCAGCACGCGGACGATGCTGCCGTTCATGGGCGCGCTCAGCCCGCCGTGGTGCGCGTGCTCGCGCTCGACGGCGGCGATGGGATCGACCCGCTCGATGGCGTGCAGCTCGCCCTCCCATTTCACATACAGCCTGTCGTCGCGCCGGAAGCTATGCGGGCGCGGGTGCGCATTCGTCGAGGCCTGCCTTACCCGACGTCGCTCGGCGCCGCAAGCCAGGTGCACGGTGGTGTGCGCGGGCAGGACACTGCGCCATCCGGTCCGGGCACTCCAGGGCGAGTGAGGGTCGTCGCTGCGCAGGTACGGGCTTTCGCTTTCCATGAAGGCGTCGGCGGCCGCTTGCCAGAAGGCGTCGGACAGCTCGCCGGGTGCCGGCAGCAGGTCGGCCTGATGACGTTCGATGAAGCCGGTATCCAGCTCCGCAGCGGCGAAGGACGGGTGCGCGAGAATGCGCCGAAGGAACGCCAGGTTGGTCTTCACCCCGGCTACGGCGGTTTCGTCGAGCATCGCCAGCAGGCGCTGGCGAGCCTCTTCGCGACTCTCGCCCCAGGCGATCAGCTTGCCCAGCATCGGGTCGTAGAACGGCGACACCTCGTCGCCTTCGCGGACGCCGCTGTCGACCCGGCGTCCCGGTCCGGCGGCAGGCTCGTGGTACAGCGTGAGCGCGCCGCTGGCCGGGAGGAATTCATTCTGCGGGTCTTCGGCGTAAAGGCGCACCTCGATGGCGTGACCGCGCAACGGCACCTGGGCTTGAGTGATCGGCAACGGCTCGCCGCGCGCCACGCGGATCTGCCAGGCAACCAGATCGAGGCCGGTGATGGCCTCGGTGACCGGGTGCTCGACCTGCAGGCGGGTGTTCATTTCCATGAAGAAGAACTGTCCGCGGGCATCCAGCAGAAACTCCACGGTGCCGGCGCCCACGTAGCCGATGGCCTGCGCGGCCTTCACCGCGGCTTCGCCCATGGCCCGGCGCAGTTCCAGCGACAGCCCCGGCGCCGGCGCTTCCTCCACGACCTTCTGGTGGCGGCGCTGGATCGAACAGTCGCGCTCGTTGAGGTACAGGCAGTTGCCGTGCGCATCGGCGAACACCTGGATTTCCACGTGGCGTGGCTGGAGCAGGTATTTCTCGACCAGCATGCGCGAATCGCCGAACGCCGATTGCGCCTCGCGCTGGGCGGACTGTAGGGCTTCGGCAAGGTCCGCCTCGCGTTCGACCACCTTCATGCCCTTGCCACCACCACCGGCGGCGGCCTTGAGCAACACTGGGTAGCCGATGCGCGCGGCGGCATCGCGGAACGTCTGCGCGTCCTGCGCCTCGCCGTGGTAGCCGGGCACCAGTGGCACGCCGGCAGCCTCCATCAGCGCCTTGGCGGCCGACTTGCTGCCCATGGCGTCGATGGCGCTGGCCGGCGGGCCGAGAAACACCAGGCCGGCAGCCTCGACGGCGCGGGCGAAGCCGGCGTTCTCGGAAAGAAAGCCGTAGCCCGGATGGATCGCCTGGGCGCCGCTGGCCTGGGCGGCGGCAATGATCCTGTCGATCAGCAGGTAGCTGTCCGCCGGCTTGGCGCCGCCGAGATCGACGGCTACGTCCGCCTCGCGCGCATGCCGCGCGTTTCGATCGATGGCACTGTGCACGGCCACGGTGGTCAGGCCGAGGGCTTTCGCGGTGCGCATCACCCGGCAGGCGATCTCGCCGCGATTGGCGACGAGGAGGGTGGTGATGGGCGTCGTGCCTTGCGTCCCGGAGAGGGCCGGGCTCAGCTCGTCGTGTGCGTTCATTCCGGCTGCTCCTGCCAGGCGGGCGTGCGTTTTTCCAGGAAGGCATTGAGGCCTTCCTGGCCCTCGGCGCTGACGCGAATCCGCGCGATGGCGCTTTCGGTGAACTGGCGCAGCGCCGGGCCGAGCACGCCGCTGCCGGCTTCGCGCAGCAGCGCCTTGCTGGCGCGCATCGCCTGCGGGCCGTTGAGCAGCAGCGTGGCGATCCATTCCTCGATGCGCGACTCCAGTTTCTCCGCCGGGTAGCACTCGGCCAGCAGGCCCAGCTCGCGGGCACGCGGGCCGTCGAAGCGCTCGGCGGTCAGCGCGTAGCGGCGCGCGGCGCGCTCGCCGATGGCCTGCACGACGAAGGGGCTGATCACCGCGGGCGCCAGGCCGATGCGCACCTCGGACAGGCTGAACTGCGCATCGAGCGCGCCGATGGCCATGTCGCAGCAACTGACCAGGCCCACGGCGCCGCCGAATGCCGCGCCCTGGACCACGGCCAGGGTCGGGACGGGCAGGTCATGCAGGCGGTACATCAGCTCCGCCAGCTCCTGTGAATCGGCCAGGTTGGCGGCGTAGTCGAGCGTCGCCGCGTGCTGCATCCAGGCCAGATCGGCGCCGGCGGAGAAGTGGTGACCATGGCCGCGCAGCAGGAGAAAGCGCAGACGCTCGTCGGCGCGCACGGCCGCGAGGGCCAGGGTCAGCTCTCGGATCATCTCGGCATTGAAGGCGTTGTGCTTATGCGGACGGTTCAGCCACAGGGTGGCGAAGCCGCGCGGGTCGGTTTGGAGCTGGACGGTGGTGAAGTCGGTCATGGTCAGTTCCGGAATCTGCTTTTGCTCCCTCTCCCATTCATGGGAGAGGGCTGGGGAGAGGGCGCTTCGAGCGTTTAACCCTCTCCCCCGGCCCCTCTCCCGCAAGCGGGAGAGGGGAGTGGGTCATCACATGCGAAACACGCCAAAGCGGCTCGGCTCGATGGGCGCATTGAGGCTGGCGGAGATGGCCAGGGCCAATACCTCGCGGGTTTGTGCCGGGTCGATGACGCCGTCGTCCCACAGCCGCGCGCTGGAGTAGTAGGCGTGGGCCTGGCGTTCGTACTGCTCGACGATGGGCTGTTTGAGACGCTGCTCGTCGTCGGCGGAAAACGCCTGGCCGCTGCGTTCGCTCTGTTCGCGCTTGACCTGTACCAGCACCCCGGCGGCCTGCTCGGCGCCCATCACGCCGATCCGCGCGTTGGGCCACATCCACAGGAAGCGCGGGTCGTAGGCGCGGCCGCACATGCCGTAGTTACCGGCGCCGAAGCTGCCGCCGATGATCACGGTGAACTTGGGCACCTTGGCGCAGGCCACGGCGGTGACCAGCTTGGCGCCGTGCTTGGCGATGCCGCCGGCCTCGTATTTCTGCCCGACCATGAAGCCGGTGATGTTCTGCAGGAACAGCAGCGGAATGCCGCGCTGGCAGGCCAGTTCGATGAAGTGCGCACCTTTCTGCGCCGATTCGGCGAAGAGGATGCCGTTGTTCGCCAGGATCGCCACGGGGTAGCCGTGCAGGTGGGCGAACCCGCAGACCAGCGTGGCGCCGAACAGCGCCTTGAACTCGTCGAAGGCCGAGTCGTCCACCAGGCGCGCGATCACCTCGCGCACGTCGAACGGCTGCTTGGCGTCGGCCGGAATCACCCCGTATAGCTCCTCGGCGGCATAGCGCGGGGCGAGCGGTGCACGGCTGTTTATCTCTCCCTGCTTGCGCCAGTTGAGGTTGGCGACGCAGCGCCGGGCCAGGGCCAGCGCGTGCTCGTCGTTCTCGGCGTAATGGTCGGCGACCCCGGAGGTCTTGCAGTGCACGTCGGCGCCGCCGAGTTCCTCGGCGCTGACCACCTCGCCGGTGGCGGCCTTCACCAGCGGCGGCCCGGCGAGGAATATCGTCGCCTGGTTGCGCACCATGATGGCTTCGTCGGCCATGGCCGGCACGTAGGCGCCGCCGGCGGTGCAGGAGCCCATGACCACGGCGATCTGCGGGATGCCCTGGGCGCTCATGTTGGCCTGGTTGAAGAAGATCCGGCCGAAGTGCTCGCGGTCGGGAAACACCTCGTCCTGGCGCGGCAGGTTGGCGCCGCCGGAGTCCACCAGGTAGATGCACGGCAGGCGGTTCTGCTGGGCGATGGCTTGCGCGCGCAGGTGCTTCTTCACGGTCAACGGGTAGTAGCTACCGCCTTTCACCGTCGCGTCGTTGGCGATGATCATGCATTCCACGCCCTCGACACGGCCGATGCCTGCGACCACGCCGGCGGCCGGAACGTCCTCGCCGTAGACCTCGTGGGCAGCCAGTTGGCCGATCTCGAGGAACGGCGAACCGAGATCGAGCAACTGGTCGATGCGTTCGCGCGGGAGCAGCTTGCCACGCGCGGTGTGGCGTTCCTGGGCGTTGGCGCCGCCGCCTTCATGGACCCGGGCGAGCAGGGCGCGCAGCGCGTTGACCTGCTCCAGCAGCGCGGCGCTGTTGGCGGCGAACTCGGGCGAACGCGGATTGGTGCGGGTGTGCAGGATGGTCATCTGTGCTTCCTGTAGGGTGCGCCGTGCGCACCATGGCAGTGTGTGCGGTGCGCGCGGCGCACCCTACGGGTCACTTGGTCTCGTTGAACAGCTCGCGGCCGATCAGCATGCGGCGGATCTCGCTGGTGCCGGCGCCGATCTCGTAGAGCTTGGCGTCGCGCAGCAGCCGGCCGGTGGGGAATTCGTTGATGTAGCCGTTGCCGCCGAGGATCTGGATCGCATCCAGGGCCATCTGCGTGGCGCGCTCGGCGGTGTAGAGGATCACCCCGGCGGCGTCCTTGCGCGTGGTCTCGCCGCGGTCGCAGGCCTGGGCCACGGCGTAGAGGTAGGCGCGGCTGGCGTTTAGCTGGGTGTACATGTCGGCGACCTTGCCCTGGATCAGCTGGAACTCGCCGATGCTCTGGCCGAACTGCTTGCGGTCGTGGATGTACGGCACGATCACGTCCATGCATGCCTGCATGATCCCGGTCGGCCCGCCGGAGAGCACCACGCGCTCGTAGTCGAGGCCGCTCATCAGCACGCGCACGCCGCCGTTGAGCTGGCCGAGCACGTTCTCTTCCGGCACTTCGACGTCGTCGAAGAACAGCTCGCAGGTGTTGGAGCCGCGCATGCCGAGCTTGTCGAACTTCGCGCCGCGGGAAAAACCCTTCCAGTCGCGCTCGACGATGAAGGCGCTGATGCCGTGCGGGCCTTTCTCCAGGTCGGTCTTGGCGTAGATCACGTAGGTGTTGGCATCCGGGCCGTTGGTGATCCAGGTCTTGCTGCCGTTGAGCACGTAGCGGTCGCCGCGCTTGTCGGCGCGCAGTTTCATGCTGACCACGTCGGAACCGGCGTTCGGTTCGCTCATCGCCAGGGCGCCGACGTGCTCACCGCTGACCAGTTTCGGCAGGTAGCGGGCCTTTTGCTCGGCCGTGCCGTTGCGCTTGATCTGGTTGACGCACAGGTTGGAGTGGGCGCCGTAGGAGAGGGCGACCGAGGCCGAGCCGCGGCTGATCTCTTCCATGGCGATCACGTGGGCCAGGTAACCCAGATCCGAGCCGCCGTATTCCTCGTCCACGGTGATGCCGAGCAGGCCCATGTCGCCGAGCTTGCGCCACATATCCAGGGGGAACTGGTTGCTGATGTCGACCTCGGCGGCGCGCGGTGCCAGTTCGCTGGCGACGAATGCCCGAGTCTGCTCGCGGAGCATGTCGAGGGTTTCGCCCAGGGCGAAGTTGAGGCTGGGGTAGCTCATGGTGATCACCTGTTTCTTGTTGTTGTGGTGAGTCGTGCAGCGATCGGCGTCAGGCGCTGGTGGCGGCTATCGCCGCCCGGCAGCGCTCCTCGGCGGTGTCCAGTTCCAGTTTCATCTGTTCGATGTCGAGCAACTGCTGGTCGAGTTGAGCCCGGCGCTCCTCGATCTTGCGCATGAAGGTCTCCAACTGAACGCGATTGCCCTCGGCCGGATCGTAGAGCTCGATCAGTTCCTTGCATTCGGCCAGGGAAAAGCCGATGCGCTTGCCGCGCAGGATCAGCTTGAGAGTCACCTTGTCGCGGCTGCCGTAGACACGCTCCTGGCCGCGGCGCTCGGGCGAGAGCATGCCCTGCTCCTCATAGAAGCGGATCGCGCGGGGAGTGATGTCCAGCTCACGGGCGAGATCGGAGATGGAATAGCGGCTCATCGAGGTGACCTTCACATTTGCTTGACGTTAACGTAAAGCAAGGTTGACGTTAACGTCAACACGGATTGGCGTCTATCGATTGACCGGGGATGCGGGGAGTGAAGGCGGAGAGATTTGTGTCGAGGGCCTGGGTTCGGCAAGTGAGCTTTTCGCTCAACGAGCTCGAAGGCGAAGCGCAGGCCGCCGAAAGCTAGAATCTACTTTAGCTTTTAAGCGGCCATATAAATCAGTGAGTTAAAGAGAAAACCTCATGTGGTAACTCCGGAGACGGCCTTCTGCTCGCTTGCCGAGACCTTCTGCGCGATCTCGATCAGTTGCTCGCGCATCCAGCGGTTGGCCGGGTCCTGGTCGGTGCTCTCGTGCCAGTAGAGATGGCTTTCGACGTTGGGCACGTCGTTCACCGGGAGATCGACGTAATGCAGGTCGTGCCGCTTAGCGAAGCGCTCGGGGACGGTCATCGCCATATCGGTCTGTTGCAAAACGGTGGATGCCATCAGGTAATGCTGCGAGCGCAACACCACTCGGCGCTGGATGCCCATCTTGCCCAGCGACAGGTCGACGTAGCCGAGACCGCTGCGCCGACTGGAGATGTGGATGTGGCTGAGCGACAGATAGTCTTCGAGGCTGATCTTCTCCTTCGCGAGCGGATGGCCGCGGCGCAGGGCGCAGACGTAGCGGTCGTCGAGCAGCTTGACGTGGCGTACCTGAGGGTCGGTGTTAAGTGGCGCATCGACGGCGAAATCCAGGCGCCCGGCAGCCAGCTCCTTGGTCATTTCGCGTCGCCGCGACAGCATGCTCTCGATGCACACCTGCGGTGCCAGGCGGCGCAGGCGCTGGAACAGCGGCGGCAGCAGCACGGCCTCGGTGAGGTCGGTCATGCTGACGCGGTAGGTCTTGTTCGCCTGCTGCGGGTTGAAGATGCGGCTTTCCTGCACCGATACCCGCAGCAACTGCAACGCATTGCGCACCGGCCCAATGATGTTCTGCGCCATCGGCGTCGGCACCATGCCCTGCGCAGTGCGGACGAACAGCGGGTCATTGAAGGTTTCGCGCAGGCGGGCGAGGGCGTTGGACACAGCAGGCTGGGTGATGCCGACGATCTGTCCGGCGCGGGTCAGGTTGGCCTCGCTGTAGATGGCGTCGAACACGATGAAGAGGTTGAGGTCGACCTTGCTGAGGTTCATTGTCACGCGTCCTTTTGTCTTTGTTATGGGTCGATCATATATAAGTTATGAATGTTAATACACGACAAAAATAGCTTAGATTAATCCAAATTGCTGCTCTAGCATCTTCTCCATCACTTAACGAAAACCGCCCTAGAAGGTTTGCCGCGATGGATTTCTCCTACTCTCCCAAGGTTCAGGAACTGCGCGAACGCGTCACCGCGTTCATGGAAGCCCATGTGTACCCCGCCGAGTCGGTCTTCGATCGGCAGGTTGCGGAAGGTGACCGCTGGCTGCCCACCGCGATCATGGAGGAACTCAAGGCGAAGGCGCGCGCCGAAGGGCTGTGGAACCTGTTCCTGCCGGAATCCGAGTACGGCGCCGGACTGACCAACACGGAATACGCGCCGCTGGCGGAAATCATGGGCCGCTCGCTGATAGGCCCCGAGCCGTTCAACTGCTCGGCGCCGGACACCGGCAACATGGAAACCCTGGTGCGCTACGCCAACGAAGCGCAGAAGCAGCAATGGCTGGAGCCGCTGCTGAAGGGCGAAATCCGCTCCGCCTTCGCCATGACCGAGCCGGGCGTAGCGTCCTCCGATGCCACCAACATGCAGGCGAACGCCGCGCGCGACGGTGACGAATGGGTGATCAACGGACGCAAGTGGTGGACCTCCGGTGCCTGCGATCCGCGCTGCAAGATCCTGATCTTCATGGGCCTGACCAATCCGGATGCGCCGCGTCACCAGCAGCACTCGATGATCCTGGTGCCACGCGACACGCCTGGCGTGACCGTCCTTCGCCCGCTCACGGTGTACGGCTACGACGACGCCCCGCATGGCCATGCCGAAGTGCTGTTCGAGAACGTCCGGGTTCCCTACGAGAACGTGCTGCTGGGCGAGGGGCGCGGTTTCGAGATCGCCCAGGGACGCCTCGGGCCTGGCCGTATCCATCACTGCATGCGCTCGATCGGCATGGCCGAACGGGCACTGGAGCTGATGTGCAAGCGCGCCGCCAGCCGCACCGCGTTCGGCAAGCCGCTGGCCCGTCTGGGCGGCAACATCGACCACATCGCCAATTCCCGCATCGAGATCAACCAGGCCCGCCTGCTGACCCTCAACGCCGCCTATATGATGGACACCGTGGGCAACAAGGTGGCGCAGAGCGAGATCGCGCAGATCAAGGTGGTCGCGCCGAACGTCGCGCTGAACGTCATCGACCGCGCGATCCAGATCCACGGCGGCGCCGGCGTATCCAACGACACTCCGCTGGCGTACTTCTGGGCGATGCAGCGCACCCTGCGCCTGGCCGACGGCCCGGACGAAGTGCACCGCATGGCGGTCGGCAAGTTCGAGATCGGCAAGTACGTGCCGCGGGAGATGCTGCGTTCGGGGCGTTGATTCCGAAACGAAAAAAGCCCGCGAAAGCGGGCTTTTTTCGTTTCGCCTCAGTCCAGCCAGTTCACCCTGGGGAACAGCGCGCGGAAGGCTCCCGGCATCGCCACCACGCGCGACTGCCGATAGTCGAAGAACACGAAGCCGGACTTGGCCATGGCGATCAGCCGGCCATCGGCGGGGCGCGTGATGCGGAAGGTGATGTCGCCGCCGTAGCGGTTGAAATCCATCACGCCCACCTCGAACAGCAACTGATCGCGGGCATGAGCCTCGGCCCTGTAGGTGGTGGCGAGGTCGGTAACGATGATGCCGCTGCCATCGGCGCGCGATTCGCCGATGCCGTACTCGAACAGGAAGCGCGCGCGGGCCTCGGAAATCATCGAGATCATCGAGTCGTTGCCCAGGTGGTTGGCGCCGTTGATGTCGGTGATGCGCACGGTCAGCTGGGTGCTGAAGCAGTATTGGTCTTCCGGGAAATCGAGAATCAGGCGGGCCATGTTGCAACTCTTTGGGGCGGGACGGTAGCGAAAACCCGGCCTCGGGCGAGGCCGGGAGCTGACGGCTTCAGCTTTCGGAGGTATGCGATTTGGCCGAGCCGATCAGGCCATCGGCGCGGAACATGTGCTTGATACCGCGCACCGCCTGGCGGATCCGGTCTTGGTTCTCGATCAGGGCGAAGCGCACGTGATCGTCACCGTAGTCGCCAAAGCCGACGCCGGGCGACACGCAGACCTTGGCATCGGTGAGCAGCTTCTTGGCGAATTCCAGCGAGCCGAGCGCCGCGTAGGCGTCGGGAATCTTCGCCCAGACGTACATCGACGCCTTGGGGTTCTCGACCATCCAGCCGGCCTCGTGCAGGCCCTTGACCAGCACGTTGCGACGCTGGCGGTACTGCTCGGCGATATCGCGCACGCACTGCTGGTCGCCTTCAAGAGCGGCGATCGCGGCGACCTGCAGCGGGGTGAAGGTGCCGTAGTCGTGATAGCTCTTGATCCGCGCCAGTGCGTTCACCAACTGCTTGTTGCCGACCATGAAGCCGATTCGCCAGCCGGCCATGTTGTAGCTCTTGGACAGGGTGAAGAACTCCACCGCGATGTCCTTGGCACCGGGCACCTGCATGATCGAGGGCGCCTTCCAGCCGTCGTAGACGATGTCGGCGTAGGCCAGGTCGTGCACCACCAGCACGTCGTACTGCTTGGCCAGCGCGACCACGCGCTCGAAGAAATCCAGCTCGACGCACTGCGCGGTCGGGTTGGAGGGGAAACCGAGGATCATCATCTTCGGCTTGGGGATCGACTCGCGGATCGCCCGTTCCAGTTCGGTGAAGAAGTCGATGCCCGGCACCAGCGGCACGGAACGCACCTGGGCGCCGGCGATCACCGCGCCGTAGATGTGGATCGGGTAGCTGGGGTTGGGCACCAGCACCGTATCGCCATGGTCCAGTGTGGCGAGCATCAGGTGCGCCAGGCCTTCCTTGGAACCGATGGTGACGATAGCCTCGTCTTCCGGATCGATGTCCACCTGATAGCGATCGGCATACCAGCGCGAGATCGCCCGGCGCAGACGCGGAATACCACGCGAGGTGGAATAGCCATGGGTGTCTTCGCGCTGGGCGACGCTGCAGAGCTTCTCGACGATATGCGGCGGGGTCGGCCCATCGGGGTTGCCCATCGACAGGTCGATGATGTCCTCGCCACGACGGCGTGCGGCCATCTTCAGCTCGGCGGTGATGTTGAAAACGTAGGGGGGGAGACGATCGATACGCGCGAAGCGGCGCGCGGTGCGGACTTCAGTCATGCTTGCCTCGAAAACGTGAGCGCCCGGAACCGTCCGAGCGACGTCGGCCACTGCGGTGGCCAGGCCGGACAATAAGGCCCGGCGCAGGCTTTGTCGAGCGCCTCGATGCGCGCGGCATAGCGGTTGCTGGCTGCCACGAACGATAGGCTTTCCGGCGACTCGAACGGCAACGATCATTTGGGCGCCCAGATGGTGCCGCTCTGCACAACGAGAGAGAACCTTCGATGACTCGTCGCTCCATCGCCCTGGGCCTGTTTACTGCCAGCCTTTCCGTGACGCTGCCGGCGGCGGCCATGTCCGAACAGCAGTTCCAGGCCGAGGCCGACACGCTCTTCGCGCCGCTGATGGCGCAGTACGACGTACCCGGCCTGGCGGTCGGTGTGACCTGGCAGGGCAAGCACTATGTGTTCACCAGGGGGCTGGCGAACCGCGAAGCGAAGACAGCGGTGTCCCGCCAGACGCTGTTCGAGCTGGGCTCGCTGAGCAAGACCTTCAACGTCACCCTGGCGGCGCTGGCCCAGGAACGCGCGCTGTTGTCGCTCGATGACCGGGTTGGTGAGCATCTGAAGCCGCTCGAAGGCAGTCCGGCCGGGGCGCTGAGCCTGATGGACCTGGCCACGCACCAGAGCAATGGCATGCCCCTGCAGGTGCCGGATCAGGTCAAGGATGACAACGGCGTGATGAACTGGCTGCGACAGTGGGAACCCACGCCGGGCGCCGGTCACGAGCGCTCCTACTCCAACCTCAGCATCGGCCTGCTGGGGCGTATTTCCGCCCAGGCGTTCGGCCAGCCCTACGCCCAGGCGCTGCATGATCAGGTGCTCGCACCGCTGGCGCTGAATCACAGCTACGTCCAGGTGCCGGCCGCTCGGATGCCGGATTACGCCTACGGCTACGCGCGGCAGGACAACAAGGCCATTCGCGTGAGCCCGGGTGTCCTCGATGCCGAGGCCTACGGCGTGAAATCCAACGTCGACGACATGCTGCGTTTCATCGATATCAACCTGGGCGGGGCAAGCGTGCCGGCGCCGCTGGCGGCGGCCATCGAGACGACCCATCAGGGCGTGACGCGTACCCAGAGCTTCACCCAGGCGATGGTCTGGGAGCGCTACCCCTGGCCGCTTTCCCGCGAGCGACTGCTGGCCGGCAACGCGCCGTCCATGGCCGTGGAAGCTCAGCCCGCGACTCGACTGCCGGAGCGGGAAACCCGCGAGCAGGGCGTGCTGTTCGGCAAGACCGGCTCGACCAATGGCTTTGGCGGCTACGCGGCCTTCGTGCCGGACGAGCGCATCGGCGTGGTGATGCTGGCCAACCGCAACGTACCCCTCGAGGCTCGTGTAAAGGCCTCCTATGCGCTGTTGCAGCAGGTGCTGAAGGCGGAGCGCTAAGCGCCAGGCATTCTTCGGGCCCAGGAGCATGCCAAAGCCCCAGTACGCGTAGCGCCTTTTTCACGGCGCGGGTTTCCGGCGCCGATCAATCCGTCCCGATCAACATTCCGACCCCGTTCGGCCAGCGCCATCCGCTCGGCAACTGCGTCGGCAGGCAGCGCGGCGCTTCGCTTCAAATCTTCGATGGCATAAAAAAGCCCCGCCGGGGCGGGGCTTCGGTTGGCTTGGAACTCAGCGTTCCATGACCTGCTTGACCTGCGATTGCGGGATCTGCTGCTTGCGACCGTCGCTGTCCTCGAATTCCAGCAGGCCGGTGTCTTCATCCAGCTCCGGCTTGCTGTCGCTGCTGAGCATCTGCCCGTCGTTGGTGGCGATGATGTAGTCGTGCGCGCAACCGGCCAGACCGAGTACGCAGAAGACGGCAAAAATCCACTGTTTCATGCTGTAGCTCCTTACGGGATCGTGATTCGCCAAAGGCGTTCTCTGGCTCTGACAAGCCTGAGCAACGGATGCTCCCCAAGAAAAGAAAAAGCCCCGCACTGGGCGGGGCTCCTTCCTTGCTGCTGCGTCGCTATCAGGCCTGAACGACCGGGATATTGGCGCTGGCAGCCGCTTCCTTGTACTCGGCGATCTGGTCGAAGGACAGGTAGCGGTAGACGTCGGCAGCCATGCTGTCGATGTTCGCCGCGTAGCCCATGTACTCCTCGACCGTCGGCAGCTTGCCGAGGATCGACGCGACCGCTGCCAGTTCGGCGGAGGCCAGGTACACGTTGGCACCGTCGCCCAGGCGGTTCGGGAAGTTACGCGTGGAGGTGGAAACCACAGTGGAGTTCGACGCCACGCGTGCCTGGTTGCCCATGCACAGCGAGCAGCCGGGCATTTCCATGCGTGCGCCGGCCTTGCCGTAGATGCCGTAGTAGCCTTCCTCGGTCAGCTGGTGCTGGTCCATCTTGGTCGGCGGCGACAGCCACAGGCGGGTCGGAATCGAGCCCTTGACCTTGTCCAGCAGTTTCCCGGCGGCGCGGAAGTGACCGATGTTGGTCATGCACGAACCGATGAACACTTCGTCGATCTTCTCACCAGCGACGGTGGACAGCAGGCGGGCATCATCCGGGTCGTTCGGCGCGCAGAGCACCGGCTCCTTGACTTCCGCCAGATCGATTTCGATGACTTCGGCGTACTCGGCGTCGGCATCGGCTTCCATCAGCTTCGGATCGGCCAACCAGGCTTCCATCGCCTTGGCGCGGCGTTCCAGGGTGCGGGCGTCGCCGTAACCTTCACCGATCATCCAGCGCAGCAGGGTGATGTTGGAGTTCAGGTATTCGGCGATGGCGCCTTCCGGCAGCTTGATGGTGCAACCGGCCGCCGAGCGCTCGGCCGAGGCGTCGGACAGCTCGAACGCCTGCTCGACGGTCAGCTCGTTGAGGCCTTCGATCTCGAGGATGCGGCCGGAGAAGATGTTCTTCTTGCCTTTCTTCTCGACGGTCAGCAGGCCTTTCTGGATCGCGTAGTAGGGAATCGCGTGAACCAGGTCGCGCAGGGTGATGCCAGGCTGCATCTTGCCCTTGAAGCGCACCAGCACGGATTCCGGCATGTCCAGCGGCATGACGCCAGTGGCGGCGGCGAACGCCACCAGGCCGGAACCGGCCGGGAAGGAGATGCCGATCGGGAAGCGGGTGTGCGAGTCGCCACCGGTGCCGACGGTGTCGGGCAGCAGCATGCGGTTCAGCCAGCTGTGGATGATGCCGTCACCCGGACGCAGCGACACGCCGCCACGGTTGCGGATGAAGTCCGGCAGCGTGTGGTGGGTGGTGACGTCGATCGGCTTCGGATAGGCCGCGGTGTGGCAGAAGGACTGCATCACCAGGTCGGCGGAGAAGCCCAGGCAGGCCAGGTCCTTCAGTTCGTCACGGGTCATCGGGCCGGTGGTGTCCTGCGAGCCGACGGTGGTCATCTTCGGTTCGCAGTAGGTGCCGGGGCGCACGCCCTCGACGCCGCACGCCTTGCCGACCATCTTCTGCGCCAGGGTGAAGCCCTTGGTGCTGGCAGCGGGCTGGTCGGGCTTCTTGAACAGGTCGGCGGCGGGCAGGCCCAGCTCGGCGCGGGCCTTGTCGGTCAGGCCACGGCCGACGATCAGCGGGATACGGCCGCCAGCGCGAACTTCGTCGAGCAGCACCGGGGTCTTCAGTTCGAAGGTGGTGATGACTTCGTCGGTGCCGTGCTTGCAGACCTTGCCGGCATGCGGATAGACGTCGATCACGTCGCCCATGTTGATGTTCGACACGTCGAACTCGATCGGCAGGGCGCCGGCGTCTTCCATGGTGTTGTAGAAGATCGGCGCGATCTTCGAGCCGAAGCAGAAACCGCCCGCGCGCTTGTTCGGCACGTAGGGGATATCGTCGCCGAAGAACCACAGCACCGAGTTGGTGGCGGATTTGCGCGAGGAACCGGTACCGACCACGTCACCGACGTAGGCGACCGGGAAGCCCTTGGCACGGATTTCTTCGATCTGCTTCAGCGGGCCGATGGAGCCGGGCTGGTCGGGGAAGATGCCGTCGCGGGCCATCTTCAGCATGGCCAGGGCGTGCAGCGGGATGTCCGGGCGCGACCAGGCGTCAGGCGCCGGCGACAGGTCATCGGTGTTGGTTTCGCCGGTGACCTTGAACACGGTCAGGCTGTATTTCTCGGCGATCGCCGGCTTCTTGGTGAACCACTCGCCGTCGGCCCAGGATTGCAGCACTTCCTTGGCGGCGGCGTTGCCGCTCTTGGCCTTCTCGGCCACGTCGTGGAAGGCGTCGAACATCAGCAGGGTGTGCTTCAACTGTTCGGCGGCGGTGGCTGCCAGTTCGGCGTCGTCGAGCATCTCGACCATGGTGACGATGTTGTAGCCGCCCTGCATGGTGCCGAGCAGTTCGATCGCGCGCTTCTTGTCGATCAGCGGGGAAGTGGCTTCGCCCTTGGCCAGCGCGGAAAGGAAACCGGCCTTGACGTAGGCGGCTTCGTCGACGCCCGGCGGTACGCGGTTGGTGAGCAGATCGAGGAGGAATTCTTCTTCGCCAGCGGGCGGGTTCTTCAACAGCTCGACCAGGCCTGCGGTCTGCTCGGCGTTCAGCGGCTGGGGCACGATACCCTGGGCGGCACGCTCTTGTACGTGTTTGCGGTAGGCTTCAAGCACAGTTTTACCCTCATCAGTGGTCCCGGAGGACACATAGTGGAAACCGACTTACGCATGCGCTTCTCCGCTTCTTGGGCGGGTCGGCCAGGGTCCGTCGGTTTCCATCCAGAAGCTGTTTTCAAAGTTTTACGCCGCAGGATCGGGCTTGATGAGGGCTGGCGCATTGCAGGTCGAGCGGGTCGACATGCCTGCGCCAACGAATCGTCCTGACGGGAGTTACTGTGCTCGTGACGCTTTGAAAACAGCTTCGAACGGACATTGGCGCCGAAAACGGCGGAGCTCATCCTACCGGAAAACGGGTGCGAAGTTAAGCCGCGGACCGGCAGTCGGACGGGGTGACCGGTGTTAGACAAAGGGCTAAGATGCCGGCCTGTTTCGCCGCCCGCCTTTCGTTGTTCGCCATGTCCAATCAGCGCATCAAGACGCCCTGCGTCGGTCTCTGCTCCACCGTCTACGGCGATCTGGTCTGCCGAGGCTGCAAGCGCTTCCACCATGAAGTGGTCAACTGGAACGCCTATAACGAGGACGAGCGCCGCGCGGTGTGGGCGCGTCTCGAGGTGCTTCTCGATCAGGTCATGCAGGCCAAGCTGGAGGTGTTCGATACCTCGCGCCTGCGCCAGCAGCTCGAGCAGCGGCAGATCCGCTTCGTCCCCGAACAGTCGGCGTACTGCTGGGCCTACCAACTGATCGCCCGTGGCGCGCGGGTGATCAGCCAGCTGGATGCCTATGGCGTGGTGCTGATGCCGGAGTTTCGCGGCTGGACGCTGCCTGACCTGCGCGACGCCATCGACCGCGAGTTCTTCATCCTGTCCGAGGCGCACTACGAGCGCTACATCGCGCCGAAATTCCTCCGCGAAGGCGTCGAGCAGCGCTTTCCCTGACGCGACGCTGCGCAACGAAAAAGCCGCCCGTAGGCGGCTTTTTCATGGGCGTCGTTCAGCGCTGGGCGACCAGTTCCTCAAGGTGGTCAATGATGTCGTCCGGCTTCAACACCAGCACATCGCTGTCCAGCGAATCCAGCACCACTTCGGCGGTATTGCCGATCAGCGCGCCGGAAAATCCGCTGCGCCCCACCGTGCCGAGCACCGTGACGGCGGCGTGCAACTGGTCCGCCACCTGGGGAATCACCACGTCGGCCGGGCCTTCGCAGACGTGCAGGCGTTCCGCCGGTACGTCGTACTCCGTCTGGAACACCGCGCACGCCTCCCGGTAGCGCGCCTCGATGGTCTCGCTGAGCTGGAAGGTCGGATCGGCAGAAGCAAGCATCGCCGCCGGGTGGGCGCTGACGACGTGCAGCGAGGCATTGGCCAGTTCGGCGATGTCGTAGGCATGACTGACGATGCTGGCGTGCAGCGTGCGGTGCTCGCTGTCCGAGTTGCCGACATCGACGGCAGCGAGCACCTTGCCGCCGGTCCAGAGCCTGTCGGTTTTCACCATCAGCACCGGGGCAGGGCAGTAACGCAGCAGTTTCCAGTCATCCGGAGTCAGCAGCAGGCGCTTGAGGGCGTTTTCCGCCACGTGCTGCTTGATCACCAGCCCGCAGCCTTCGGCCTGCTGGGCGTTGATCACCGTCTGGTGAGGAGTGTCCTGCCAGGCTTGCTGCGCGCTGGCGCTGTAGCCGTCCCGCTCCAGTTCGCTGACCAGCTCGTTGAGGTAGGTGGCGTGCTGGCGCTTGTTGTCGCAGACCAGCAGATGCAGGTGCGACTGGGTTACGCCGGCGATGAGGCGGGCGCGCTTGAGTGCCAGGTCATCGGTCTGATCGGGCTGTATGACCACCAGAATGCTGCGGATGGCGTGCATGGTGCTGTCCCTCGTGCCTGTTTCGACCCGAATGACTGTAGACGCTGGGTCCGGCGCCGCGCTTGATGCATATCAAACGCGCCAGGCTGGCCGTGCGACGGCGCATTCGTATAATGCTGCGCTTCGCGATATCGACCCGAGCCGCCATGCCTTTCCAAACCGTCTCCCCGCGTTCCGCCGTTCGCCTTCTGCTTCATGGGGAGCGTGCGCATGCTGCCTGAGATCGGTGAATTCCTCGGTTGCAGCACGCCGGACGCCTGGATCGCCGCCGCGTTGCAGCAGCAGGACGTGATGCTGCTGGATCACAAGAACTGCGAGTTCAAGGCCGCGTCCACGGCGCTCAGCCTGATCGCCCGCTACAACGCGCATGTCGACCTGATCAACTATATGTCCCGCCTGGCCCGCGAGGAGCTGGTGCACCACGAGCAGGTCCTGCGCCTGCTGAAGAAGCGCAGAATCGGCCTGCGCCCGGTTTCCGCCAGCCGCTATGCCTCTGGTCTGCGCGCCACGGTGCGCAGCCATGAGCCGCAGAAGCTGGTGGACACGCTGGTGGTGGGCGCCTTCATCGAGGCGCGCAGCTGCGAGCGCTTTGCCGCGCTGGTGCCGCATCTGGACGAGGAACTGGGCAAGTTCTACTACGGGCTGCTGAAGTCCGAGGGCCGGCATTTCCAGAACTACCTGCGTTTCGCCTACCAGTACGGCGATGCCGCGGATGTCGAGCAGACGATCGAGCGGGTGAGGGCGGTGGAAGCCGAGCTGATCCAGAGCCCGGACAGCGAGTTCCGCTTCCACAGCGGCGTGCCGGCCTGATCGATCAGGCGTTCGCCAACCCGTTCAACCGCGTGCCGAACTGGCAGCTTCCTTGCGCAGGTGGGTCATCACCTGATCCGCGATATCGGCCAGGCGTTTGCCGCTGTCCATCGCCGTGCGCAGCAGCTGCTCGTGGGCGGCCTGCTCGCTCAGTTGATAGCGCTTCATCAGCAGGTTTTTCGCCTGATCGACGCGTTTACGCTCGCTGAGGGTGCTGCGCGCGTCCTTCAATTCCTCGCCCAGTGCTTGCAGGCGCTGCGTCTGTTCGTGAACCAGGTCGAGGATCGAGCGGTTCAGCTGGCTGCCGATACCGTCCTGCGGCGAGCCGTCGAGCGCGGTGCCCTGGACGTTGAACAGCACCGGCTGGGTGTTCGCGGCATTCCCGACCAGGCGCTTGAGCAATGCGCGGTGGTTGTCGAGATCGGCGCCGGCATCGGCGATGCTCTGCCGGCAGCGTTGCAGCAGGTCCCGAGCCAGCAGGTTCTCGACCTGTTTCATCGCATCGATGCGGCGGGTGCAGACGTCGAACCACAGCTCACCGAGATCGGCGTCCACCGTCGCGTTCTTCGCCGTGCGTTGCGCGACCCCGCGCAGCGATCGCAATTGGGCCTCCATGTCGCCCGCCAGGAGATCCTCCCAGACCGCCAGCGCGGACGAGTTGGCGTACTCGCGGAAGATGTCGAAGCAGCGCTGCTGCCCTTCGAGCAGGTGGCGCATTCGTTCATGCTGCGCGTCGTCGAGGTAGCCGGCGGCGAACCCGGCGACGCCGGTCGCGCGCTCCTGGCCGGCGAGCTCCTTGCCCTGCATGAAGTTGAACATCGCCACCAGGGCGCGGGTGAGCTCGGGGTCGAGGGCGGTGTCGGCGGCCTCGAAGACCACGGCGAGCAGGCCACCGATCAGGCGGGTGAAGCCCGTCATCGCTTCGCTGGAGGTCACCCGCTGTTCGCGGACGCGGCGGCGCAGGCGCGGCAGGTCGTCGAGGCTGTAGAGGACGAAGGCGATCCGGTTGAGCAGCCGCGCCTTGTCCGTCGAGCCGCCGAGGTCGAGCTGCTCCAGGCAGTCGCGCAGCTGCTTCTCGCTGTGCCGGGACTCGTCGCTGAGGCGGTCGAGGGTGGTCAGCAGGCGCTCCTGAACGTTGCCCAGGTACATGTTCGAGTAGCCGCGCTCCTTCTGCAGGGCATGCACCAGCTGGCTGATCAGCGTTACCAGTTCGCAGGTGACGGCCAGGCTTTCCAGGCTCTGCAGTTCGCAGCGGCGGGCGGCGAGCATGAAGCGCAGGGCGGCGGGCATGCTGTCGTCGGTCATGGTCTTGCTCCTTCAAAGGATCGCGGCCGCTCCATGGTCGCGCATGGATGCACCGGCGAGCTGATGCACGTGGTATGCCGCCACTTCGCCGATCACCAGCACGGCAGGGCTTTGCAGGGCGAAGTCCGCGGCGTCCCGTTGCATGCGCGAGAGCGTGGAGCGGCACTCGCGCTGGCCCGGCAGCGAGGCCTGCTCGATCATCGCCACCGGGGTGTCGGCCGGGAGGCCTCCGGCCAGAAGATGATTGCGGGTTTCGCCCAGCTTGGCCACGCCCATGTAGACCACCAGCGTCGTGCCGCTGCGCGCCAGGGCCGACCAGTCGGGGCTGGCGCCGTCCTCGGTATGCGCCGTGACCAGGGTGACTCCGCGAGCCACGCCGCGCAGGGTAAGCGGGATGCCGCACTGGGTGGCGGCGGCCAGCCCGGCGGTGATGCCGTTGACGATTTCGCAGGCGACGCCGTGCCCGGCCAGCCATGCCGCTTCTTCGCCGCCACGGCCGAAGATGCACGGGTCGCCGCCCTTCAGGCGTGCCACGCAGCGGCCCTGGCGGGCGTAGCGCAGCATCAGGCGCTGGATGAATGCCTGCGGGGTGGAGCGGCAGCCGCCGCGCTTGCCGACGCGCAGGACGCGCGCCTGCGGACAGTGCGCGAGGACCTGCGGATTGACCAGGTCGTCGAGCAGCACCACCTCGGCCTCGCCCAGGGCACGCACGGCCTTGAGGGTGAGGAGTTCCGGATCGCCGGGGCCGGCGCCGATCAGCCAGACTTTCGCGTTCATTCGATTTACCTCGTCAGGTGGTTGGCGGTCGGTCTCAGTGCCGATAGAGCCAGGTGAGGATCAGTACCAGGTTGAGCAACAACGACAGCCCGGCGATCGCCCGCCAGGTTTTCAGGGGTTCGCGCTGCAACAGCGGGCGCGCGAGGGTGGGCGGCTGGCGTTCGCCCTGTTCCAGCTGCAGCAGGGCTTCTTCGGCGGTTTCGAAACGGTCGGCCGGATCGCTGGCCAGGCAACGCGCCAGCCAGGCGTCGAGCCAGGCCGGCAGTTCCGGCCGGCGTCGGGCCGCACTCGCCGGCGGCGAATGGAAGCGTGGAACCTGGAACGCCTCGACCTCGCCGTAGGGAAATTGCCCGGTGAGCAGCCGATGCAGGGTGACGCCGACGGCGAACAGGTCCTGGCGCGGCTCAGGCTCGGCGCCGTGATAGCACTCCGGGGCGATGTAGCTGGGGGTGCCCGGCAGGCCGTAGGCACCGTCGCGCGACAGTCCGGGGCAATAGGCCAGGCCGAAATCCAGCAGGCGCAGCTCGCCGTCCACACCACGGTGCAGGTTCTCCGGCTTGATGTCGCGGTGCAGGATGTTGCGCCGGTGCAACTGGCCGACCGCGCGTAGCAGGCGCGTCGCGCAATCCAGCCATTCGCCCAGCGGCAAGGGGCCGTCCGCCTCGAGCTGCTCGGCGAGGCTGCGACCGGCGTACTCGCGCTGCACGTAGTACAGGTGGCGACGCTGGGGCAGCGGATGGATTTCGACGAAGGCGCGGCCCGGCACGCGGCGCTGCAACCATTCCTCCATCATCAGTGCCTGTGCGGCCGATCCATCCTCGGCCAACGCGGCGGGCAGCGTCTTCAGCAGCCAGTGCCGGCCCTGCTCGTCGGCCACGCGATAGCGCCGCGACTGCTGCGATTCACTGAGCAGCGCCAGCATCTGCCAGCCCTCGAAACGCTGGCCCGGCTTGAGCACCGGCGCCGGTGGCCAACTGGCGGCCTGGTCCTGCCAGTCGCTTTCCGGCAGCGCTTCCACGCGGATCAGCAGCGCGCTGGCATTGTCCTGGCTGCCGGCGCAGTGCGCGGCATGCACCAGCGCCTGCGCGGCGGAGCGAGGGTCGTCGGTGGCCTGCAGCACGCTGCGCACGCCCGCGTCGCCCAGCGTGCTCCACACGCCGTCGCTGAGCAGCAGGAGGGTGTCGCCGACGTTCAGTTCGCCCTCGCTGAAGTCGGCCACCAGGTGACTTTCCAGGCCCAGGGCACGGGTCAGCACATGCTGCATGCCTGGCTGCTGCCAGACATGGTCCTGGCTCAGCCGGCGCAGTTCGGCGTCGCGCCAGCGGTAGGCCCGGCAATCGCCGACATGCGCGAGGGTGAAGCGCCGCCCGCGCAGCACCAGCGCCGACAGGGTGGTCAGCAGCGGCTGGCCGTTGCCGGCGGTCTGCAGCCAGCGGTTCTGCGCCTGCAGCAGTTTTTCCAGGCTCTGCGCCACGCTCCAGGTTTCCGGCGTGGCGTAGTAGTCCTGCGCCAGCGCCTGAACGCTGGTTTGCGCCGCCAGGCGGCCATCGGCGCAGTAGCTCACGCCGTCGGCCAGGGCGAACAGGCAGCCTTTGCTGCCGGCCAGCGAGGGCTCCGGGAGCACGCTGCGCAACGCGTCCTGGTTCTCCTCGCGCGGGCCGGTGGCGCTGGCTTCGCCGATGACGAGCTTGAGCGACATGCGCGGGCTCAGACGCGTGCTGCGGTGGAGGCCGCGGAGCCCCAGGTGGTGCGCCAGCGACGCTTGACGCCGCACAGGCCGAACCAGGCAACTACCGCCAGGCTGGCGAACAGCCACAGGCCGAGCTGGTAATCGCCGGTCGCCTGCTTCACCGCACCGAGGCCGGACACCAGCAGGAAGCCGCCGATGCCGCCGGCCATCCCGATCAATCCGGTCATCACACCGATCTCGCGATGAAAGCGCTGCGGCACCAGCTGGAACACCGCGCCGTTGCCCGCACCAAGGCTGAGCAGCGCGACCACGAACAGGCTCAGTGCCACCAGCGAACTGGAAATGTGGAAGCCGACGGCGGCGATGCAGATGGCGGCGAGGGTGTACATCGCCAGCAGGCTGCGGATGCCGCCGATACGGTCGGCCAGCGCGCCACCCAGTGGGCGGAACAGGCTGCCGCCGAACACGCAGGCGGCGGTGTAATAACCGGCCGTCACCGGGTCGAGGCCATACTGGTCGTGGAAGTAGCCGGGCAGGGCGCTGGCCAGGCCGAGGAAGCCGCCGAAGGTCACGCTGTAGAAGAACATGAACCACCAGCTGTCCTTGTCGCCGAGGGCGCGGGCATAGTCGGCCATCCGCTTCGGTGCCGGTCGCCGGGGGGCATTACGGGCGCAGAGCACGAACAGCGCGAGGGTGATCACCAGCGGAATCAGGGCAAAGCCGAACACGTCGTTCCAGCCGAACATCTTCGCCAGCGCCGGCGCGAACAGCGCGGCGAACACCGTGCCGGAGTTGCCGGCACCGGCGATGCCCATCGCCTTGCCCTGGTGCTGCGGTGGATACCACTGCGACGCCAGCGGCAGCGCGACGGCGAAGGAGGCGCCGGCAAAGCCGAGGAACAGCCCGAGCAGCAGCGTTTGCTCGTAACTGTGCACACCCGCCAGCCAGGCCACCGCCAGCGCGGCGATGACCACGCACTGGCCGAAGATGCCGGCGGTCTTGGGCGACGTCCGATCGGCGAACAAGCCGAGGATCAGGCGGAACACCGCCCCGGCGAGAATCGGCGTGGCGACCATCATCGAGCGCTGCTGGGTGGTCAGTTGCAGGTCGGTGGCGATCTGCACGGCCATCGGCCCGAGCAGATACCAGACCATGAAGCTCAGGTCGAAATACAGAAAGGCCGCGAACAGCGTCGGCGTGTGGCCGGCTTTCAGGAAACTGGAGTTCATCGTGAATCCCCTCATCTTTTTCAGGCGCAAAAAAAAACGCCAGAGCATCGTCCCGTTTACGGGGTGGATGCCCTGACGCCTTTGTCAGGAGGTGGATGACCATGGGGATCATCCGCGTTTTGGTAAATGCAAGGAGCAGGCCATTGGATGGCATTCGAGCGCCGGAAAACGTATTTGCGGCGCAGTGGCCCTAATCTGCAGGTATCCAGGCGCAGACCGCGCCCCGTGGGGCCGCAATGCACTTCTTCGCGTTGGATTTCCTGCTGCCAAGTAGTGCGCTCGACATCGTTTTGGTGCGCTTTTCGCGCAGCGATTACACGCTGTCGAAAACCTCCACCCTGTCGCCGCGCAAGCGCACTGGCCAGGCCCGCAGGCGTTGGTCTGGATACTCCACGCAACTGCCGTCTTCCAGGCGGAAGTGCTGCTTGTACAGCGGCGAGGCGATGACCAGTTCGCCGCCGAGCTGGCCGACGATGCCGCGGCCGATCACGTTGGCCGATGATTTCGGGTCGCGGTTGTCGAGGGCATAGAGCGGCCGGTCGGCCTGCTGCGGCAGGTAGAACAGCGCGATCTGCCGACCCTCGAGCAGCACCACCACGCCGGACTCGGCGACCAGGTCGCGCTCGCCGCAGACCTCGCGCCAGTGGTTGTCGCCCATCGCCGCGGGCGTTTCTCTCGAGGTGTTCATCAGACGCTCTCCACGGTCAGGGGAATCAGTTCGGGTTCGTTGGCGTTTGCCGGGCGGCGCTGGCCGCGCTCCTTGACGAAGCGGATGTCGGGGTCGCCGCCGCGGTCGTTGACGAAGGTGCGGAAGCGCTTGAGCTTGTCCGGGTCGGCGAGGGCGTTCGCCCATTCGCATTCGTAACGGTCCACCACCAGTTGCATCTGCGCCTCCAGTTCGCCGGCCAGGCTCAGGCTGTCGTCGATGACCACGGCCTTGAGGTAGTCGAGCCCGCCCTCCAGCGATTCGCGCCAGACCGAGGTGCGCTGCAGCTTGTCGGCGGTGCGGATGTAGAACATCAGCAGGCGGTCGATGGTGCGGATCAGGGTTTCGTCGTCGAGGTCGGTGGCGAACAACTCGGCATGTCGCGGACGCATGCCGCCGTTGCCGCAGACGTAAAGGTTCCAGCCGTGTTCGGTGGCGATCACGCCGATGTCCTTGCTCTGCGCCTCGGCGCACTCTCGGGTGCAACCGGACACCGCGAACTTGAGCTTGTGCGGCGAACGCAGGCCCTTGTAGCGGTGCTCGATGCGCAGCGCCATCTTCACGCTGTCCTGCACGCCGTAGCGGCACCAGGTGCTGCCGACGCAGGACTTCACCGTGCGTGTGGATTTGCCGTAGGCGTGGCCGGTCTCGAAGCCGGCGACGATCAGTTCGCCCCAGATGTCCGGCAGTTCATGCAGCTGCGCGCCGAACAGGTCGATACGCTGGCCGCCGGTGATCTTGGTGTAGAGGTCGTATTTCTTCGCCACCGCGCCGATGGCGATCAGCCCGTCCGGGGTGATCTCGCCGCCGGGAATGCGCGGCACCACCGAATAGGTGCCGTTCTTCTGCATGTTGGCCATGAAGGTGTCGTTGGTGTCCTGCAACGGCACCAACGAAGGCTCCATGATCGGCCGATTCCAGCAGGATGCGAGGATCGAGCCCACCACCGGCTTGCAGATGTCGCAGCCGACTTCGCCCTTGCCGTGGCGGGCGAGCAGGGTGTCGAAACTTTCGATGCCTTCCACGCGGACGATGCCGTAGAGCTCCTGGCGGGTGAAGGCGAAATGCTCGCAGAGGCTCTTGTCGACGGCGACGCCACGGGCGCTCAGTTCGTGCTCGAAGACCTGCTTGAGCAGGGCGCTGCAGCCGCCGCAGCCGGTGCCGGCCCTGGTCGCGGCCTTGAGTTCGCCGAGGTCGGTGATGCCGGCGTCGACCTGGCAGCACACCGCGCCCTTGCTGACGTTGTGGCAGGAGCAAATGGTCGCTGTCGCGGGGAGCGCGTCGACGCCCAGTGCCGGCGCGGACTCGCCGCGCGGCAGGATCAGGCTGGCCGGGTCGGCGGGCAGGGCGATGCCGTTCTGCGCGTATTGCAGGAGGGTGTCGTAGTAGCTGTTGTCGCCGACCAGCACCGCGCCGAGTACCTGCTTGCCGTCGGCGGAAACCACCAGGCGGCGGTAGCTGGCGGTGGCTTCGTCGATGTAGCGGTAGCTGCGCGAGCCGGCGCTGGCGCCATGGGCGTCGCCAATGGAGCCGACGTCCACGCCGAGCAGCTTGAGCTTGGTCGACATGTCGGCGCCGAGGAATGGCTCGCACGGCTGTCCGCAGAGTTCGGCGGCGGCCTTGCGCGCCATCCGGTAGCCCGGCGCGACCAGGCCGAAGACGCTGCCGTTCCAGGCGGCGCATTCGCCGATGGCGTAGATATCGGCGTCGCTGCTGCGGCAGTGCTCGTCGACGGCGATGCCGCCGCGCGGTCCGAGTTCCAGCCCGCACTGGCGGGCGAGGGCGTCCTGCGGGCGGATACCGGCGGAGAACACGATCAGATCGGTTTCCAGGAACTCGCCCTCTGCGAAGTTCATCCGGTAGCGGTACTGCTCGCCGGCGCTGATCGACTGGGTAGCGCGCGACAGGTGCACGCCGACGCCCAGTGCCTCGATGCGTGCCTTCAGCGCCGCGCCGCCGTGGTCGTCCAGTTGCACCGGCATCAGGCGCGGGGCGAACTCCACGACATGCGCTTCCAGGCCGAGGGATTTCAGCGCGTTGGCCGCTTCCAGGCCGAGCAGGCCACCGCCAACCACCACGCCACGGCGCGCCTGGCTGGCGGCGGCACGAATGGTGTCAAGGTCGTCGAGGGTGCGGTAGACCAGGCGTGAATTGCCCTCGGCGCCCTCGATGGGCGGCACGAACGGGTAGGAGCCGGTGGCCAGCACCAGCTTGTCGTAGGGGAAGCAGCCGTTGGCGGTGATCACTTCGTGGCGCTGGCGGTCGATCTCCAGCACCGGCGTGCCCAGATGCAGCGTCAGGCCCGGCTGCTGGTAGAACGCCGCGTCGCCCATGGCCAGCGACTCGGCATCGCGTCCGCCAAAGTATTCGGACAGGTGCACACGATCGTAGGCGCGCTGGCCTTCCTCGCCGAACACATGGATGCGGTAGCGCTGCTGGGCACCCATGGCGACCAGTTGCTCGACGCAGTGGTGGCCGACCATGCCGTTGCCGATCACTATCAGCGTCTGCACAGAATTGAAGGAGGTGGCTGAGTTCATGGGTTACCCCGACCGATACGGTTTTCTGGAGGCAAAAAAAAGCGCCCGGGACCTTTCGGTCCGCGGGCGCCTTTGCCTGTTCTTCACATGAATTGTGGTGCCGTTCGCCAGGCTGCCTGGCGGAGCGTTGCGGTCTTCGACGGCACGCTGCGGCGAATGGACCGATGCAGCGGCCATGCCAGAACGGTCTCCGTGCCCGTATTCCTCGCGGCGGAAAAACCGCCAGGCCAGGAACGACGCTCCTTTGCGTCCGCTCGGACGGCCTTGCCAGCGGCCTTCCAACGGGACGCACCCGGTTGGTGAATCTGCCCCAATGACGAGCCGCGCCGTCGACCGTGCCTCCTTGTGGGGCCGCGGCGCGGTGCGCAGAGCGATCGCCGAAGTGCCTGCCAGCGGGCGCTGAACTCAATGAAACCGCCGTCTGCGAGCGCATCGTCGACCCGATGGCAAACCTGGCGTGTGCCTTGCACCGTCCTCGCTGCGCGTGATCAAAAACGATTGCGCACCCTTACGACAAAGGCGCCGTGCCGCTCCCGTTGAAAACGGAAGAGCGATACGGCGCCTTTTTTTGTTTCTGTGATTCGAGGTCCGGGTATGGCGAGCAACACGGTCAGGAGTGTGTGTCCTTATTGCGGCGTGGGCTGCGGCATCCTCATGGAGGTGGAGGACAACCGCGTACTCAAGGTCAGCGGTGACAGGCAGCATCCGAGCAATTTCGGCCGTCTGTGCACCAAGGGCACCACCTGCGCGCAGCCGATCACCGCGCCCGGCCGCCTGCAGCATGCCTACCTGCGCAGCGAGCGCACGCAGCAGCCGGCGCAGGTTGGCCTGGAGGAGGCCATCCAGGCAGCCGCGTCGCGCCTGCGCGGCATTCTCGATACCCATGGCCCCGACGCGCTGGCGCTGTATGTCTCCGGGCAGATGTCGCTGGAGGCGCAGTACCTGGCCAACAAGCTGGCCAAAGGCTTCTGGCGGACCAACAACATCGAGTCCAACTCGCGGCTGTGCATGGCCAGCGCCGGCAGCGGCTACAAGCTGTCGCTGGGTTCGGATGCGCCGCCCGGTTCCTACGAGGATTTCGAGCACGCCGACCTGTTCTTCGCGATCGGCGCGAACATGGCCGACTGCCATCCGATCCTGTTCCTGCGCCTGCTCGACAGGCGCAAGGCCGGGGCCCGGCTGATCGTCGTCGATCCGCGGCGCAGCGCCACGGCGGACAAGGCCGATCTGTTCCTGCAGATCCGCCCCGGCACCGACCTGGCATTGCTCAATGGCCTGCTTCACCTGCTGTGGAAGAACGGCCAGTGCGATGAAGCCTTCATCGCCGCGTTCACCGAGGGCTGGGAGGCGCTGCCGGCGTTTCTCGAACACTACACGCCGGCACGCGTCGCCACGCTGACAGGCCTGGCCGAAGCGGACATCCGCCAGGCGGCGCAGTGGATTGGCGAAGCCGGCGAATGGATGAGCCTGTGGACCATGGGCCTGAACCAGAGCACCCGCGGCACCTGGCACACCAATGCGCTGTGCAACCTGCACCTGGCCACCGGCGCCCTCTGCCGGCCGGGCAGCGGGCCGTTCTCCCTCACCGGGCAACCCAATGCCATGGGCGGACGCGAGATGGGCTACATGGGCCCCGGCCTGCCGGGGCAGCGCTCGGTGCTGGTCGAGGAAGACCGCGCGTTCGTCGAGGACGCCTGGGGCGTGCCGCGCGGGACCCTGCGCAGCGAGGTCGGCGGCGGCACCGTGGCGCTGTTCGAGGACATGCGTGCCGGCAAGGTGAAGGCCTGCTGGATCATCTGCACCAACCCGGTGGCCAGCGTCGCCAACCGCGAGGCGGTGATCGCGGGGTTGCAGGCCGCCGAACTGGTGATCGCCCAGGACGCCTTTCTCGACGGCGAAACCAACCGCTACGCCGACATCCTCCTGCCCGGCGCGCTCTGGGCCGAGGCCGACGGCGTGATGATCAACTCCGAACGCAGCCTCAGCCTGGCGCCAAGGGCCGTCGAGCCCCCCGGCGAAGCCATCGCCGACTGGCAGCTGATCGCCCGCGTGGCCTGCGCCATGGGCTACGCCGAGGCGTTCAGCTACGCCTCCGCCAGCGAGGTGTTCGAGGAGATCAGGCGCTTCCACAATCCGGCGACCGGCTACGACATTCGCGGCGTCAGCCACGCCAGCCTGGGCCAGGCGCCGCAGCAATGGCCCTGTCCGCCGGGAGGCGGCCACGAACGTCACCCGCGGCGCTACCTGAACGACGGCATCAGCCAGCGCCTGCACCGGCGCGAGGACGGCAGCCTGCCGCGGCTGGCGTTCGCCACACCGAGCGGCAAGGCGCGGTTCTTCGCAAGGCCGTACATGAGCCCGGCGGAAATGCCCGACAACGCCTTTCCCTTCGTGCTCAACACCGGGCGCGTGCAGCACCAGTGGCACACTCTGACCAAGACCGGCAAGGTCGCCACCTTGAACAAGCTCAACCCCGGCCCGTTCGTGGAAGTCCACCCCGAGGACGCTGAGCGGCTGGGCGTGGCCGTTGGCGATCGCTTGCAGATCCGCTCACGGCGCGGCGACGCAATGCTGCCCGTGGTGGTCAGCGAGCGCGTGCTGCCCGGCAACTGCTTCGCGCCGTTCCACTGGAACGACGCGCAGAGCGAGGGGCTGGCAATCAATGCCGTGACCAGCAGCGCCGTCGACCCGATTTCCTTGCAGCCCGAATTCAAGTTCAGCGCCGTGGCGCTGAGCAAGGTCGAGCTGATCGAACACCGATTTCTCGACACGCCGACGAACCAGAGCGAGGTGACGGCGCCGGTGGAAGCCTTCGCCGCGCGGCTCGGCGACGCCAACTATGCGCCGCCGGAGCTGACTGACAGCGAGCGGATTTACCTGTCCGGCTTCATCAGCGGCCTGCGTTCCGCCGAGGGCGTCGGCGTGCCGAGCCTGCCGGCCCAGGCGCCGTTGGCGGTCGATACGCGCCTATGGCTGGACGGCATGCTCGCCGGCCTGTTCAGTCGCAATCAGCTGGTACCCGCCGCGCAGGCTCCGGCGCTGCCGCAGGTCACGCTGCTCTGGGCCTCGCAGACCGGCAACGTGGAAACGCTGGCCGAACGCTTCGCGCAGCGGCTGGGCGAGGCCGGGCTGGGCGTCGCATCGCACTGCATGAGTGACTTCCCGGCCCAGCGACTGGCGGAAACCAGCACGGTGCTGATGCTCAGCAGCACCTTCGGCGACGGCGATGCCCCGGACAACGGGCAGCGCTTCTGGGAAGGCCTGCGCGCCGCATCGGCGAGCCTGGAAAACCTGCGGTATGCGGTGCTGGCGCTGGGCGACTCCAGCTACGAACGGTTCTGCCAGCACGGCAGGAACCTCGACCGCCGTCTGGCCGAACTCGGCGCTACGCCGCTGCGCGCCTGCCTGACCTGCGACAGCGATTTCGATGAGCCCGCCGGCGCCTGGCTGGAAGAACTGCTGCCCATGCTTCACGGCGGCACGGCGGCGAGGCCTTCGGCTGGCGGCGCCTCCATTGTCGCCAGGGCCGAACCGACAGAGGTGGTCAGCAAGGAGCGCCCGCTGGGTGCCGAGCTGCTGGTCAACCTGAAGCTCAACGGCGAAGGCTCCGGCAAGGAAACCCGCCTGTTCGCGCTCGGTCTCGGCGAGTCGGGGCTGAGTTACCAGGCCGGCGATGCGCTCGGCGTATGGCCGAAGAATTGCCCGGCGCTGGTCGAGGAAGTGCTCGCTCTGGCGAAGCTGGACGGCGAGCAACTCGTGAATATCGCGCGGGTCGGCGATTTGCCGCTGCGCGAGGCGCTGAGCAGCCATTTCGAGATCGCCCGGCCGAGCCAGGAAGCCCTGGCGCTGATCGCCGAGCGCAGCCGCAGCGACGAACTGAAGGCGCTGCTGGGCGAACGCCGGGCCGAACTGGGCGGCTGGCTGTGGAGCCGGCAACTGGCCGACGTGCTGCAGGCGTTTCCCGCCCGCTATGCCGCCGAGGAGTTGCTCGGCAGCTTGAAACGGTTGCAGCCGCGGCTGTACTCCATCGCCTCCAGCCCCAAGGCGCACCCCGACGAAGTCCACCTGACCGTATCGACCGTGCGCTACGGCAAGCGCAAGGGCGTGGCGTCGACCTTCCTCGCCGACCGCGCGCAGGGCGGCGAAGTCCCGGTGTTCGTGCAGCGCTCGAAGCATTTCCGGCCGCCGGTCGATGGCGATGCGCCTATGGTGATGATCGGCCCCGGCACGGGCGTGGCGCCGTTCCGCGCCTTTCTACAGGAGCGGCGGATGCGTGGCGATCGGGGGCGCAACTGGCTGTTCTTCGGTGAACAGCACGAAGCGTCGGACTTCTACTACCGCGACGAACTGCAGGAGATGCAGCGCGATGGTCTGCTCACGCGCCTGAGCCTGGCGTTTTCCCGCGATCAGGCGCGGAAGATCTACGTGCAGGAGCGCATCCGCGAGAACGGCGCGGAGCTGTGGCGCTGGCTGGAGGAGGGCGCGAGCCTGTACCTGTGTGGCGATGCGAGCCGCATGGCCAAAGATGTCGACGGGGTGTTGCGCGAGGTCGTCCGCGATCACGGCGGATTGGACGAAGAACGTGCCGCGGAATTCATCCGCGGCCTGGCGGAGCAGAAGCGCTACCTGCGCGATGTCTACTGATCAGCCTAGCGGGAAGGCGTCGAGGCGATAGCCTTCGACGTCGATCTGCAGCGCCCAGCCCTGGGCATCCCAGTCGCCGAGCACGATACGTTCGGCCGGCTGGCCGTCGACCTGCAGTGGATGCCGTGCGGGGCGATGGGTGTGGCCGTGGATCAGCCGCTTCACGCCATGTTCGTGCATCAGCCGGAGCACCTCATCCGGGGTGACGTCGACGATATCCGCGGCTTTCTGCCGGGTCTGCATGCGGCTTTCCTTGCGCAGCTTGCGACCGAGCCTGTGCCGGGTGGCCAGCGGCAGGTTGCGCAGGATGAACAGCACCAGCGGGTTGCGCAGCCAGCGGCGCAGGCGCATGTAGGCGATGTCGCGGGTGCACAGGCTGTCGCCGTGCATCAGCAGCACGCGCTCGCCCTGCAGCTCGACGACGCTCGGATCGGCTAGCAAGGTGCAGCCGGCTTCGCGACAGAACGCCTTGCCGATCATGAAATCGCGATTGCCGTGCATCAGGTAGATATGTGTGCCGCCGTCGCTCAACTGGCGCAGGGCTTCGGCGATCCGGTGCTGGAAGGGCGTCATGGCGTCGTCGCCGATCCAAGCTTCGAAGAAGTCGCCGAGGATGTACAGCGCATCGGCGTGTGCGGCGCGATCCTGCAGGAAAAACAGAAACGCCCGGGTGATGTCCGGGCGTTGTTCTTCGAGGTGCAGATCGGAAATCAGCAGGATCAAGGGATCACTCGACGATTTCGGCTTTCTCGATGATCACGTCGTCCACCGGTACGTCCTGGTGACCGGACTTCATGGTGGTGGACACGCCCTTGATCTTCTCGACCACGTCCATGCCTTCGGCGACTTCGCCGAACACCGCGTAACCCCAGCCCTGCACGGTCGGCGCGCTGTGGTCGAGGAAGGTGTTGTCGGCAACGTTGATGAAGAATTGCGCGGAGGCCGAGTGCGGCTCCATGGTGCGTGCCATGGCCACGGTGCCGGTCTTGTTGGAGAGACCGTTGTTGGCTTCGTTCTTGATGGTGGCGCGGGTGGCCTTCTGCTTCATGCCCGGCTCGAAACCGCCACCCTGGATCATGAAGTTGCCGATGACACGGTGGAACACGGTGTTGTCGTAGTGACCGGCCTTCACGTATTCCTTGAAGTTGGCCACGGTTTCCGGGGCCTTGTCTTCGAACAGGTTCAGGGTGATGACGCCGTGGTTGGTGTGCAACTTGATCATGGGAATTCACTCTTGTCTGGCAAAGGGCGGGTCGTCGAATCCGGGTGGGCCGAAGGCGGAGCGGGGCGGCAGCGGCCCTTCGATCCACTATCAACGAGCACGTCCGCTTTGCGGCTGTCAGGGGGTTGACGGGTTCGCTATCATACGGGCTTTGATTTGGCCGGCCTACCCTGCGCGGCGCACCCGAAGAGGCCGTTGCCGTTCCATCGCGATGAAACGTCAACGGACCATAAGATCAAGGACCCTATGAGCAAGCCAGAGACTCCCACCGCCAGCAACTTTCTCCGCCCGATTGTTCAGGCCGACCTCGACGCCGGCAAGCACGCGAAGATCATCACGCGCTTTCCCCCGGAGCCCAACGGTTACCTGCACATCGGCCACGCCAAGTCGATCTGCCTGAACTTCGGTCTGGCCAAGGAGTTCGGCGGCGACTGCCACCTGCGTTTCGATGACACCAACCCGGCCAAGGAAGACCAGGAATACATCGACGCCATCGAAAGCGACGTGAAGTGGCTGGGCTTCGACTGGTCCGGCGAGGTGCGCTACGCCTCCAACTATTTCGAGCAGTTGCACGCCTGGGCGATCCAGCTGATCGAGGCCGGCAAGGCCTACGTCGACGACCTGTCTCCGGAGGAAGCGCGCGAGTACCGCGGCACGCTGACCGAAGCGGGTCGCAACAGTCCGTTCCGCGACCGCTCGGTGGCCGAGAACCTGGACCTGTTCGCGCGCATGAAGGCCGGCGAATTCCCCGATGGCGCACGTGCGCTGCGGGCGAAGATCGACATGGCCTCGCCGAACATGAACCTGCGCGACCCGATCCTCTACCGTATCCGCCATGCGCATCATCACCAGACCGGTGACAAGTGGTGCATCTACCCAAGCTACGACTTCACCCATGGTCAGTCGGATGCCATCGAGGGCGTGACCCACTCGATCTGCACCCTGGAATTCGAAGATCACCGTCCGCTGTACGAGTGGTTCCTGGCCAACCTGCCGGTGCCCGCACAGCCGCGCCAGTACGAGTTCGCCCGGCTCAACCTGAACTACACCATCACCAGCAAGCGCAAGCTCAAGCAACTGGTGGACGAGAAGCACGTCCAGGGCTGGGACGACCCGCGCATGTCGACGCTCTCGGGTTTCCGCCGCCGTGGCTACACGCCGGCCTCGATCCGCAACTTCTGCGACATGATCGGCGTCAACCGCGCCGGCGGCGTGGTCGACATCGGTATGCTCGAGTTCGCCATCCGCGAGGACCTGGACGCCAACGCCGCGCGCGCCATGTGCGTGCTCAAACCGCTCAAGGTGGTGATCACCAACTATCCCGAAGGCCAGGTGGAGAACCTCGAGCTGGCGCGCCATCCGAAGCGGGACATGGGCGTGCGCGTCCTGCCGTTCGGCCGCGAGATCTACATCGACGCCAGCGACTTCGAGGAAGTCCCGCCGGCCGGCTACAAGCGCCTGATCCCCGGTGGCGAAGTGCGCCTGCGCGGCAGCTACGTGATTCGCGCCGATGAGGCGATCAAGGATGCCGACGGCAACATCGTCGAGCTGCGCTGCTCCTACGACGAGAACACCCTGGGCAAGAACCCCGAGGGTCGCAAGGTCAAGGGCGTGATCCACTGGGTGCCCGCCGCCGAGAGCGTCGAGTGCGAAGTGCGCCTGTACGACCGTCTGTTCCGCTCCGCCAACCCGGAGAAGGCCGAGGAGGGCGCGAGCTTCCTCGACAACATCAACCCGGAGTCGCTGGTGGTGCTCACCGGTTGTCGCGCCGAGCCGTCGCTGGCCCGGGCCGAGCCGGAAGAGCGCTTCCAGTTCGAGCGCGAAGGCTACTTCTGCGCCGACCTCAAGGACTCGCGCCCCGGCCAGCCGGTGTTCAACCGTACCGTGACGCTGCGCGATTCCTGGGGCCAGGGCTGAGAGCCCGCTTACGATCTGCTGCGCGTTGGCCATCCCGCGTTGGAAATCCCTTCGGACTGCTCATTTACAGCTTGTAAACTCCGCGTCCTCAGGTATTTCCGCCTTGGCTGGCTCTAGCTCGCGAGATCGTAAACTGGCTCTTTAACGTCACGATATCGTCGAAACGGGCCACGCGATGTGGCCCGTTTTTTCAGGACATGGACCATGCTTTCGATCTACAACACGCTGAGCAAGACCAAGGAACCCTTCAAGCCGCTGCTGGGCAACCAGGTGCGCATGTACGTCTGCGGGATGACCGTGTACGACTTCTGCCACATCGGCCACGCCCGTGTGATGGTGGCCTTCGACGTGATCGCCCGCTGGCTGCGCCATTCCGGCTACGAGCTGAACTACGTGCGCAACATCACCGACATCGACGACAAGATCATCCGTCGTGCGCAGGAGAACGGCGAATCCTTCGAGGCGCTGACCGAGCGCATGATCGCCGCGATGCACGAGGACGAGGCCCGCCTGGCGGTGCTGCGTCCCGATCAGGAGCCCCGTGCCACCGGCCACATCGCCGGAATGCACGCGATGATCCAGACCCTGATCGACAAGGGTTTCGCCTACGCGCCGGGCAACGGCGACGTCTATTACCGGGTCGGCAAGTTCGTCGGCTACGGCAAACTGTCGCGCAAGAAGATCGAGGACCTGCGCATCGGCGCGCGTATCGAGGTCGACGAGTCCAAGCAGGACCCGCTGGATTTCGTCCTCTGGAAAGGCGCCAAGCCGGGCGAGCCGAGCTGGGAATCGCCGTGGGGCGCCGGTCGGCCCGGCTGGCATATCGAGTGCTCGGTGATGTCGACCTGCTGCCTGGGCGAGACCTTCGACATCCACGGTGGCGGTCCGGACCTGGTGTTCCCGCACCACGAGAACGAGATCGCGCAGAGCGAGGCGGCCACCGGCAAGCTCTACGCGGCGTCCTGGATGCACGCCGGCGCGGTGCGCGTGGACGGCGAGAAGATGTCCAAGTCCCTGGGCAACTTCTTCACCATCCGCGAGGTGCTGGAGAAGTACCACCCGGAGGTGGTGCGCTACCTGCTGGTTTCCAGCCATTACCGCAGTCCGATCAACTATTCCGAAGACAGCCTGAAGGAAGCCAAGGGCGCGCTGGAACGCTTCTACCATGCGTTCAAGGGCCTGCCGGATGCACAGGCGGCCGGCGGCGAGGCATTCGTCGAGCGTTTCGCCACGGCGATGAACGACGATTTCAACTCGCCGGAAGCCTGCGCGGTGCTGTTCGACATGGTGCGCGAGGTCAACCGCCTGCGTGACACCGACCTGCCGGCCGCCGCCGGGCTGGCCGTGCGGCTGAAAGAGCTGGCGAAGGTGCTGGGTGTATTGCAGTTGGAGGCGGACGCCTTCCTGCAGGCCGGCGCCGAGGGCAAGGTCGATGCCGCCGAGGTCGAGGCGCTGATCGCCGCGCGTCTGCGCGCGCGTGCCGACAAGGACTGGGCCGAATCAGACCGCATCCGCGACCAGCTCGGCGCCATGGGTGTGGTCCTGGAAGACGGCAAGGGCGGCACCACCTGGCGTCTGGCGGAATAACCGAAGCCACCTCGGAAAGGGCCGCTCAGCGGCCTTTTTCATTTTCGATGGTGCCATCCCGGCCGATGGCCCTTTCGACTCGAGCAACGGCTTACCCTTGGCCGCTATGCCACACGAAGCGGTTGGAACTACCGAATGCTGTCTGCCGTGAAACGCTACAAACTGCTGCTTTCCAGCGCGCTGGCGCGCTACTTCCCCCGTACCACCGCCTACCTCAATGCCGGGCCTGTCGCTGCTCCGGTGGCGCAAAAGCGTGCCGCGCGAAAGAGCGGCGCAACGACCAGGAAGCGCAGTGCCGGCAAGACCGCGGGCGGCAAACCCGCGTCCGCCGGGCTCTATTCCGCCAGCCCGATGCCCCTGGAGGCCGCTCAGGTCGCCGCGATGCGGGAACGGGTGAGCCAGGCCGTCAGCGTCGGTGTGATCAGCGCGCCGTCGGACGAGCAGTGGGCGATGATCCTCTCCCGTGGGGCCGCGACGCGTGTGTTCGCCGGCGCCGGCTCGGGAAAATCCACGACGCTGGTGCTGCGCGTGGTGTTCATGCTTTGCCACCTGCGCATCGACCCGGGCAGCCTCACGGTGATTTCCTTCACCAGCGCGTCCTGCGCGCAACTGCGCGAGCAACTCGGCCGCGTGCTGGCGTTCTGGGAGTTTCCCTTCGACGCCGCCCAGGCGCGCCAGTGCGTGCGGACCTTTCATTCGGCAATGGGCATGCTGGCGCGCGAACACCTGGGTGCGCCCCGCTGGTTCGAACAGTTGGCCGAGCGCAGCGCCGATGCCGAGCCGGACAACCCGCTGACCGCCTCGCGCCTGAAACCTGCGCAGACCGCCTTGCTCCGGCAGGCCTACCAGCGCTGCTACACCGAGCAGGCCGCTTTCCGTGGCGCTGTGCATCGGCTCCTGGGCATGTCTGACCCCGGGCCTGGCGAACCCATGAAGGCACCTATGGACGCCTATCAACTGCCCGGCGAGTTCTCCGCCGCGCCGCTGTTCGAGGTGTTCTACCAGCAGGCCGGCTTCATCCAGAGCATTGGCATCCGTATCGACCGTCTGGAGCCGAAGGCGCTGCCGTGCTCGGCCGCAGAGCGGCTGTTCATCGAAGCGCTGGTGATGTTCTGGCGAGCCTTCGAAGGCGAGTTGAGCGAACGTGGGCTGATGACCTTCGATGGCGCCTTCCAGGCGCTCACGGACAGGTTGCCGAAGCTTCCTTCCGGCGGGGCGCTCGAGCCTCTGCGGCATCTGCTGATCGACGAATTCCAGGATATTTCGCCGCAGATCGTGCAGTGGCTACAGGCGGTACATCGGCGCCTGGCGGGCGAAGGCGGCGCCGTCAGCCTGATGGCGATCGGCGACGACTGGCAGTCCATCTACGGCTGGCGCGGCAGTTCCCCGGAGCTGTTCATGGACTTCGATCGCCACTTCCCCAGCCGCGGGCGCTCGCGCAAGAGCACGCTGTTGCTGCTGGAAACCAACTACCGCTCCATCGAACCGGTGATCCGCGATGGCGAGGCGGTGCTCGCCGGGGTCGAGGTGAAGCAGGCCAAGCTCAGTCGCGCCTTCAGGCACGAGCAGCCGGGCGATCACGGCGTGCGGCTGGAGAGCGGCTTCGATATCAGGCGACACCTGCCACGGCTGATCAGGGAGATCACGGCCCAGTGCGAGCACGCCCTAGGCCGAGTCGGTGCGGAGCGCAACGCCGTGCTGGTTCTCGGTCGGCGCAACGAGCCGCTGCGGGCGATCCAGGCCGAGCTGGACGAACGACTGCCGGTGAAGACCTACACCATTCATCGCGCCAAGGGGCTGCAGGCCGAAGTGGCGATCATCCTCGACGACGGCGCCAGCGTCCCGGCGCACCCGCTGCGTAATGCGCTGTATCGGCACTCCGGCTTCTTCCGCAACAGCTACGACCAGGCGATGCAGGATGAGAGCCTGCGCCTGGCCTACGTGGCGATAACCCGTGGCGTCAGCCGGGTGATCTGGTTCACCGACAAGCCCAGGGGCGCGGCGCGGTTGCTGGAGCAGCGAACGGCTGGCCGGAAATGACGAAGGGCACCCAAGGGTGCCCTTCGTTCCGTTGCGGCGTTGCAATCCTCAGGCGTGCAGGTGCTCGGCGGCGTACAGGGTGTTCTCCAGCAGGCAGGCGCGGGTCATCGGGCCGACGCCGCCGGGAACCGGGGTGATCCAGCTGGCACGTTGCAGCGCCGGTTGGTACTCCACGTCGCCGACCAGCTTGCCGTCTTCCTGGCGGTTGATGCCGACGTCGACGACGATCGCGCCCGGCTTGATCCACTCGCCCTTGACCAGCCCCGGCTTGCCGACCGCTACCACCAGCAGATCGGCATTGGCGACGTGCGCCGCCAGGTCCTTGGTGAAGCGATGGGTGACGGTGACAGTGCAGCCGGCCAGCAGCAACTCCAGCGCCATCGGCCGGCCAACGATGTTGGACGCGCCTACCACCACGGCGTTGAGCCCGTAGAGATCGACGCCGGTGCTGGCGAGGAGGGTGATGATGCCTTTCGGCGTGCACGGGCGAAGCATCGGCATGCGCTGCGCCAGGCGGCCGATGTTGTACGGGTGGAAGCCATCGACGTCCTTGTCCGGGCTGATGCGTTCGAGCAGCAGCGATGCGTCCAGGTGTGCCGGCAACGGCAATTGCACGAGGATGCCGTCGATCTCCGGGTTCTCGTTGAGGCTGTCGATCAGGCCCAGCAGTTCTTCCTGGCTGGTTTCGGCGGGCAGGTCGTAGGCGCGGGAGTCGAAGCCGACCTCCTCGCAGTCCTTGCGCTTGTGCGAAACGTAGACCTGGGACGCCGGGTCGCTACCCACCAGAATCACCGCCAGTCCAGGTGCACGAAGACCCTGAAGACGCCGCTCGGCAACACGTTGGGCGATCTGCAGGCGGAGGCTGGCGGCGATCGCTTTGCCGTCGATCAGTTGTGCAGTCATTGCGCTTGGTTAACCATCGGGAAGGATTGAAAAAGGACGCGCATTCTCGCATGGCGTCGCGGGCGGGCAAAGTCGGCTGATTGGCGTTTCCCCGTAAGCTCTTTAAATACCTGAATATTTTTTCAATCCGAGTGTTGACGTGGTGCAGGCCTCTCTATAAGATTCGCCCCGCTTGTCGAGCACAGCCAGCCGCTGGGTAAGATGGAAAAAGGGTAGAATTCGACCCTTGAGACCAACGCTTTTAAGTCCGCGCTTCGCTTTCGAATGCAGATGATTAAGCGCCCGTAGCTCAGTTGGATAGAGCATCCGCCTTCTAAGCGGATGGTCGCAGGTTCGAGTCCTGCCGGGTGCGCCATTTGGCCGCTCAGGCACAGGCAAACGTAATATGGTGGGCGTAGCTCAGTTGGTAGAGCACAGGATTGTGGCTCCTGGTGTCGTGGGTTCGATTCCCATCGTCCACCCCATATTCGAGAAAACGCCAGGTCCAGTACCTGGCGTTTTCGTTTCAGCGTCATGCGGACGTGGTGGAATTGGTAGACACACCAGATTTAGGTTCTGGCGCCGCAAGGTGTGAGAGTTCGAGTCTCTCCGTCCGCACCATGTAACCCGCTGTTTTCCAATGAGAAAAGTTCTAGCTCGGTCTTTAATGGGGGCGATTTGGGAACACTTGGGAATGGGCACAAAAAAGGCAGCTCCGAAATGGGCTGCCTTTTTTCGTTGTTCAGGATGGGTTTGGCGTTTTGATGTGCGCGTTACGGTCGCCCCGCTTGATCGGCTGCCAGGCGACAAGGATCTGCGTACCCGTACTTCCGGCTTTAGGTGCTCCCTGGCTAAATGTGCAGGTGCAACATTGCAGGTACAGCGTATCCAGCGACAAGCTATTGGTTTGCCAGTCTGTAAAACTCCTTCGAGAGATTTATTTTCTTGAATTCATGCTTGGTTATTTCCTGCGTGGAAATCTTCTTCTCCAGCGTGACGATAAAGTCTTCCACCCCATCCACTTCGCCAGTTGGTAGATCGGTATATTTATAATCCCACCAGGAGAGGGCCAGCAGTCTATCTACGATCTCGCTAGGGAAGCGATAGCGGATGACCTTGGCCGGGACGCCGGCTACGATCGCGTAGGGTGGAACATCCTTTGTCACCACGGCGTTACTCGCGATAATGGCGCCGTGCCCTATTGTGATACCGCCCTTCAATACAACGTCTCCTCCAATCCACACGTCATGACCTACCTTGGGTGAGGGTGCAAACATCCCTTCGAAGGGGGTTATTTCATAGTTTCCTGCATAACCGTCCAGTGATTTTTCTGCGAAAACCTTGATGTACGTAACTGGGCTGGTGGTGAAACGATCTATCGGATGCTGGGACCCCATAATCGTAATGCCGGATGCGAGGCTGCAATATCGTCCAATCTGCATGTCGGCAGGGAGCTTGCTATTGGCGTAGGAGTGCGCACCTATCGTGCAAAAGCTGCGGTTGGGCATCGACGAGTTGTTTTCAGTGGTCACTTCGCAAGTGATTTTGATTTTTTGCCCTTTTTCCAGCAGCCACCAATTTCTTGCACGGTAGACGCCTGTAACTTTTTGCGCATGGTTGAGGTAAATGCGTTCGGCGATACAAAAGGCTTCGTGCTGCTTCGTCCATCTAAAACTGAATGGGTACTCCATTACTACCGTTCTCGCTCATTCGATTTATTCGAGTTATTCGATTGTATTCATGCTGATACAAAAGGCCAGTGCTACCAGGCGCCGAATGTCCGATAAACAGAGAGAGGTCTTCACAGAAGTGAGAGGCCGAGTTTGGAAGTAATGGATACGAGCGAATGCTCTATAAGGCGAGTAGCAACGACAAAGGCGGCATCGCATGCGCCGCCTTTGCCCGCCAAGGCATACAAAACAAGAGTTCGAGCTACTTCTTCACGATCGCCCTTTGTCCGGCGCTCGTGGCTGGGGCTTCGATGATCATTTTGTAGATGGAGTCCGCCTGACGCTGAATCGAGCAGTCGGAGTTTTCGTCGCCCGATATCGCGCGCGCCTTGCCTGGCTCGCATGCCTGATAGTTGGTAGGGGCCGTTACGGAACTCGAACTTGCCCACGCCTGGAGCGCGGCTTCGCGCGAACCGTCAGCGGTTGTTCTGGCCATGAAGGTGTAGCCGCCCACGGCAAGGGCGATCATCAGAAATGTCAGGTTTATCTTGAAGAATACGGTCTTGATGTCCAATTGCTTCTCCTGTCAGCGCCTAGGGCGTTTCGTTAAAAGGCAATTGCAGGTGCCGCGCAGCAGTGCGCAGCGAATGTCTGGACCTCGTTTAGCACCGCGCGTTCCGTGCCTACGCCGAGATCCGACGGAATGAGTCGTTGTGCGTACTGACGCTAACGAGCCAGCTCTGGTGACGTTTGCCGCGAGGAGTCGATCTCGTTCTGGGTGCGCGCTCCCGACAGTCCCGCAACAAGGGCCTGGACATCCGATCCACGAATCAATGCAGCCTTTTCCTTCAGGACTTCCGCAGGCAGGTGCCACCACTGAAGCGCCTCGAGGCGCTCGATGTCCTCGGGTTCGAAGCGGTATTTGATGACTTTGGCCGGGACGCCGCCAACGATCGCGTAGGGCGGAACGTCCTTGGTCACTACCGCGCCAGCGGCAATGATGGCGCCGTCGCCAATCTTGACGCCGTCGAAGACCACCACGTTGGCGCCGATCCACACGTCATGGCCGACATAGGTCCGCTTGAGTTCCTCGAAGTAATCCTTGTCGGAAAAACTCACGCCGCATTGCTTGAGGGTCGAATAGAACACCGGATGGGTGCTCAGCATGTCGACCGGGTGCGAGCCCAGGCCGCCCAGTCGCGTGCCGGGGCCAATGCTGCAAAAGGAGCCGATATCGATGTTCACGGCCTTGCAGCCCGCCAGATAGGTGTAGCGCCCGATGGTGGCGTCGTAAACGGTCGAGCCGCCCCACAGGCTGATGTATTCGCCGAACACGACATCGCTGGTAGCGAAGGAGCTGATGCTGGCGGAAAACCCTTTCACGGTGCGCGCCAGTTTTCGTTTACGAAAAATCCACTTCACCCAATCCAGTGCATTCATTCCTACGCTCCTTTCGCGTGTTCGGGGTTTGCAGCCACTCTGTTGCGTCTGGCGTAGAGGAGTCCCCAACTGAGACCGATCACGGCGGCGACCACCGAGGCGAGTAGCACGCCGAGTTTGGCCGCGTTCAGCAGGTTTTCATTATCGAACGCCAGGTTGGCGATGAAGATTGACATAGTGAAGCCAATCCCTGCGAGCAAACCGACGACACACACGCCTGGCCAGGTGACGTGCGGTGGAAGGCGGCACCACCCCAGGCGGACGACCAATACACTGGCGGCGATCACGCCAATTGGCTTGCCCACCACCAGGGCGAGGAAAACGCCGAGCAGGACCGTTTGCGAGCCATCGAGGTCGAGATTGACGCCGCCCAGCGTCACGCCGGCGTTTGCCAGTGCGAACAGCGGCATCACGCCGAACGCGACCCAGGGGTGCAGGGCGTTCTGTACGCGCGAAACCGGAGGCATCAGCTCCCGCTGCGCGCGCTTGAGGTGCTTGAGCCGGGGTGCCAGGGCCTCGGGCTGAGGCTTGGCGGCGTTCGCGTGTTTGCGCAGATCGCCGACAACTTCCACCACGGAGTCGATCGGGCGTTCCCGGCCGCGGCGCGGCAATACCGGTGTCATCAGGCCTAGGACGACGCCTGCCAGCGTGGGATGGGCGCCGGTCTGCAGCAGCCCGGTCCACAGCACGACGCCGGGAACGACGTAGGCGAAGGCGTTGCTGATGCCCATTCGCTGAAGGCCCAGGACCATCAGCACGCCGACCGCGGCGATCAGCAGGCCGGTGTAATCGAGTCCGGCGCCATAAAAGGCGGCGATGATCAGCACCGCCACGATGTCATCGATGATCGCCAGTGCGAGCAGCAGTACGCGAACGTTGCTGGGGATCGCTCGGCCCAGCAATGCCAATACCCCCACGGCGAACGCGATGTCGGTGGCGGTGGGCACCGCCCAGCCTTTTACGTGCACGGGGTCGGAGTTGAGGCACGCGTAGATGATCGCCGGGACGGTCACGCCACCGAGTGCTGCGGCGAGGGGCAGCGATGCGAGGCGGACGCTGGCGAGCGCGCCTTCGTGTATCTCGCGGCGGATCTCTACCCCGACCACCAGGAAGAACACCGTCATGAGCCCATCGTTGATCCAGAAGTGCAGCGAATGCGAGATCGAGTAGCTGCCCGCGCTAATCGATACCGGCGTGTGCCAAAGGGCGTGGTAGCTGTCCGAAGCAGGGCTGTTCGCCCAGATCAGCGCCAGCGCGGCCGCGGTGAGAAGCACGATTCCGCTGACGGCTTCGACGTGCATGAATCGTTCGATGGCGGAAAAGGCGCGTTCGGCGAGAAGTTGCGCGCGGGGGAGGGGCGAGGGGGAAGAATGGGATTTCACGGGCGAGCGCTCTCCGCGTGGCGGCCCGACCAGCGCTGATTGACCTGCACCGCGCGGAGCACGCGGTAACACCCTAGGCCAATCATACACAGGTCGGCGACGCGAAAAAGCGCTTGAATCGAGGCGCAGCCGAGAGCGTCAACTTAAGGGGGCTTAGTGGGAGGGCTCTTTGAGGAAGTGGCTGATCCGCTCGACGAAGGCGTCCATGGCGAACGGCTTGGTCAGCACTTGCATGCCCGGGTCCAGTTGTCCGCTACCAATGACGGCATTTTCGGCGTAGCCGGTGATAAACAGGACCTTGAGATCGGGCCGTTGCTGGCGTGCGGCATCGGCTACCTGCCGGCCATTCAGGCCGCCGGGAAGCCCTACATCGGTGATGAGCAGATCGATGGGCGCTCCGCTCTGGATCACCGCCAGCCCGGATGGCCCGTCTTCAGCTTCCAGTACGCAGTAACCCTGTTCCTGCAGAATCTCGACGATCAGCATCCGCAGGATCGGCTCATCGTCGATCACCAGGATGGCTTCGCTTTGCCGGGCCTGCGGGGGCTTGGCGTAGGCGGGCTCTTCGATGGTTTCAGGTTGGCCGTGGTGGCGCGGGAGATAAAGGCACAGGGTGGTGCCTTGGCCGGGTTCCGAAACGATCCTCACCTGTCCACCGGATTGACGGGCGAAGCCATAAACCATCGAAAGCCCGAGGCCGGTTCCCTGGCCGGTCGGCTTGGTCGTGAAGAACGGATCGAAGGCGCGCTCGATAACCTCCGCCGGCATCCCGCTGCCGGTGTCGATCACGCAAAGCGACACGTACTCGCCTGGAGCCAGGCCGCGCTCGCCCGCCTCGCCGAGGTCCAGTGAATGGTTGTTCGTCTCGATGGTCAGCGTGCCGCCATCCGGCATCGCGTCACGCGCGTTGATGCAGAAGTTGAGCAGCGAGTTTTCGAGCTGATTGGTGTCGGCGAATGCGGTCCAGAGGGCCTCGTTGCTGACCACTTCGACCTGGATTTTCGGCCCCATGGTGCGCCGGATCAGCTCTTCCATTCCGCTGACCAGGCGGTTGATGTCGGTCGGCCTGGGGTCCAGCGTCTGTCGCCGGGAAAACGCCAGCAGGCGATGGGTGAGGGCGGCGGCACGCTGCGTGGCGTTCTTTCCAGCGGCTATGTAGCGCCCGAGTTCGTCGATACGGCCTTGGTGGACGCGGGTTTCGAGCATCTCCAGGCTGCCGGCGATTCCGCCGAGCAGGTTGTTGAAGTCATGCGCCAGCCCACCCGTGAGTTGCCCCACGGCTTCCATCTTCTGGCTATGGCGGAGCAGTTCCTCGGTGTGCTGGAGCGCCTGCGCCTGTAGCTTTTCCGCAGTGAAGTCGCGGCCGACCGCATTGATCAGCCCGTCGCCGGGAACAGCCGTCCAGTTGATCCAGCGATAGCTGCCATCGCGATGGCGCAGGCGGCTCTCGAACCGTTTCATCGGCGTGCCCTCGCGCAGCGCTGCCACCGCGTTCTTCCAGTCGCCCAGATCGTCCCCGTGCACCAGGTCGAGCAGGTAATTGCCTACCAGCTGTTTCTCCTCCCAGCCGAGAACGCTGCTCCAGGCGGGGTTAATCGAGGCGATGATGCCGTCGAGGCGCGCCACTAGGATCAGGTCCGTGGACAGCTGCCAGAGACGGTTGCGATCGGCGGTACGCAAGGCGATCTCGCTTTCCAGCGACGCGGCCAGGGAGTGCAGATCGCGCTCGACGACGAAGCGTTGGGTGGTTTCCACCACGGTATCGATAACGCCGACGATGGCGCCATGCTCGTCATGTACGGGGCTGTAGCAGAAGGTGAAGTAGGCGTGTTCGAGGTAGCCGTGCCGGTGGATTGGTGTCGGGTAGTCCTCGATATAGGTCGCTTCGCCGCAGAGCGCTCGTTCTATGATCGGGCCGAGCGTGTCCCAGGCTTCGCTCCATATCTCGGCAAATGAGCGCCCCAAGGGTTGCGGCTTGTCACCCAGGATCGGGCGGAACGCGTCGTTGTAGATGGCCGTGAAGGACTTGCCCCAGAGAAGGCACTTGGGGAACTTGGAGTTCAGCACCGTTTGCACGGTCACCCGCAGTGCGGCGGACCATTCGCCGATCGGACCCAGCGGCGTAGCGGCCCAATCGTGCGCACGCACCTCGTCGCCCATTTGCCCGCCGTCTTGGAGAAAGCAATGCTGGGAAGTGTGGTCTGGCATCGTGATGTTCCGTCAGGAGCGAGCGAGGTAGCGAAGCGCTGAGCTGGCCCTATGATATGTCGTCGCCGCGCCGCTGTGGTGACTGCGGCGCATCGCAGCGAAAAATCCGCTGCGGCAGTTCGTAATAGATGTGTCGTGAAATGCGGACGGGTGACTTCTGCCCTTCGAGCCACTAGAATGCATGACCTTGATTCTGGGGTCGGAATGCCCGGCCATGTCTGTGCAACGAGGAATATCCATGCAAGTTTCTGTTGAAAGCACCTCCGCTCTGGAGCGCCGCATGACCATTGGCGTGCCTGCCGAGCGCATCGAGACCGAAGTCAACAAGCGTCTGCAGCAGACTGCCAGTCGTGCCAAGGTCGCCGGCTTCCGTCCCGGCAAGGTGCCGATGAGCGTCATCCGTCAGCGCTACGAATCAGCTGCACGGCAGGAAGCGCTGGGCGACCTGATCCAGTCGACTTTCTATGAAGCCATCGTCGAGCAGAAGCTGAACCCTGCCGGTGCGCCGGCCGTAGAGCCTAAAGTGTTCGAGAAGGGCAAGGATCTCGAGTACGTCGCCACCTTCGAAATCTTCCCGGAATTCCAGGTCGCCAGCTTCGATAACGTCGAAATCGAGCGCCTGCAAGCCGACGTGGCCGACAGCGATGTCGACAACATGCTGGACATCCTGCGCAAGCAGAATACCAGCTTCGAGAACGTCGACCGCGCCGCTGAAAATGGCGATCAGCTGAACATCGACTTCGTTGGCAAGCTGGACGGCGAAGCCTTCGCTGGCGGCTCGGCAAAGGGCACCGCGCTGGTTCTCGGCTCCGGCCGTATGATTCCGGGTTTCGAAGACGCTCTGGTTGGCGTGAAGGCCGGTGAAGAGCGCGTCATCACCCCGACCTTCCCGGCGGATTACCAGAACCTTGATCTTGCCGGCAAAACCGCCGAGTTCACCGTAACCGTAAACAGCGTCGCTGCGCCGAAGCTGCCTGAGCTGAACGATGCTTTCTTCGCCCTGTTCGGTATCAAGGAAGGCGGTCTGGAAGGCTTCCGTACCGAAGTTCGCAAGAACATGGAGCGTGAGCTGCGTCAGGCGATCAAGTCCAAGGTCAAGAATCAGGTCATGGAAGCGCTGCTCGCCAGCAATCCGGTCGAAGTGCCGAAAGCGCTGGTCAGCAATGAAATCGATCGTCTGCGTGCGCAGGCCGTGCAGCAGTTCGGCAGCAACATCAAGGCCGATCAACTGCCTGCGGAGCTCTTCGAAGAGCAAGCCAAGCGTCGCGTCCTGCTGGGTCTGGTCGTTGCCGAGGTGGTCAAGCAGTTCGAGCTAAAGCCGGACGAAGCACGTGTTCGCGAGATGATCCAGGAGATGGCATCCGCCTATCAGGAGCCGGAGCAGGTCGTGTCCTGGTACTACAAGAACGACCAGCAACTGGGTGAAGTCCGCTCGGTTGTGCTGGAAGAGCAAGTTGTAGATACTGTCCTGCAGAAGGCCAAGGTGACCGACAAGCAGGTCTCCTACGAAGAAGCTGTCAAGCCGGCGGAAGCACCGCAGGCCGCCTGATTCTCTCTTTCGTTCGAGTACACCATAAGCCAGCCGTCGAGCTGGCTTATGCGTTTTTGGATCTGACCCATTAGGAGCGATCGCAGGACATGTCCCGTAATCCATTCATGCAAATGCCTGAAATCCAAGCAGCCGGCGGCCTGGTGCCGATGGTCGTCGAACAGTCCGCTCGCGGCGAGCGCGCCTATGACATCTATTCTCGCCTTCTCAAGGAACGCATCATCTTCCTGGTAGGGCCTGTGGAAGACTATATGGCCAACCTGGTAGCCGCTCAGCTTCTGTTCCTCGAAGCGGAAAACCCGGACAAGGATATCCACCTGTACATCAACTCGCCGGGTGGCTCGGTCACTGCCGGTATGTCGATCTACGACACCATGCAGTTCATCAAGCCCGACGTCTCCACCATCTGCATCGGCCAGGCCTGCAGCATGGGGGCGTTCCTGCTCGCGGGCGGTGCCAAGGGCAAACGCTCCTGCCTGCCGAACTCGCGGATGATGATCCACCAGCCGCTGGGTGGTTTTCAGGGGCAGGCGTCGGACATCGACATCCATGCCAAGGAAATCCTCTCGATTCGCGCGCGCCTGAATGAATTGCTGGCGTTTCACACCGGCCAGGACATCGAAACCATCGAGCGTGACACCAACCGCGACAACTTTATGAACGCTGAACGTGCCGCCGAATACGGCCTGGTGGATCAGGTTCTCGTCCAGCGCCAGATGGCGAGCTAAACGGCGCCGTCCGATACGGCCGGACAATGTCTGGCCGTTCGCGGGCTTGAAAATGCCCGCAATTGCCTTCATCTTGTGTTTCAAGCCTACCCGGATTGGATTGATCGAATGACTGACACCCGCAATGGCGAGGACAACGGCAAACTGCTTTATTGCTCCTTCTGCGGCAAAAGCCAGCACGAAGTGCGCAAACTTATTGCCGGCCCCTCCGTGTTTATCTGCGACGAGTGCGTCGACCTGTGCAACGACATCATCCGCGAGGAGGTGCAGGAAGCACAGGCTGAAAGTAGTTCGCACAAGCTGCCGGCACCCAAGGAAATCAGCGGAATCCTGGATCAGTACGTGATCGGTCAGGAGCGCGCCAAGAAGGTTCTCGCCGTAGCGGTTTACAACCACTACAAGCGCTTGAATCAGCGCGAAAAGAAAGACGATGTCGAACTCGGCAAGAGCAATATCCTGCTCATCGGGCCTACCGGCTCGGGTAAGACCCTGCTCGCCGAAACGCTCGCTCGGTTGCTCAACGTTCCGTTCACCATCGCTGATGCTACGACCCTTACAGAGGCCGGCTACGTTGGCGAGGACGTAGAGAACATCATTCAGAAGCTGCTGCAGAAATGCGATTACGATGTCGAAAAGGCCCAGATGGGTATCGTCTACATCGATGAAATCGACAAGATTTCGCGCAAGTCTGATAACCCGTCGATTACCCGGGACGTGTCGGGCGAGGGTGTGCAGCAGGCGCTCCTCAAGCTGATCGAAGGAACCGTGGCTTCCGTGCCTCCTCAGGGTGGTCGCAAGCATCCGCAGCAGGAGTTTCTGCAGGTCGATACGCGTAACATCCTGTTCATCTGCGGTGGAGCGTTCTCTGGTTTGGAGAAGGTCATCCACAACCGTTCAACCCGGGGCGGCATCGGCTTCAATGCCGAAGTTCGCAGCAAGGAGCTGGGCAAGCAGGTCGGCGAAGCGCTGCGTGGCGTCGAGCCCGATGATCTGGTGAAGTTCGGCTTGATTCCTGAGTTCGTGGGTCGTCTGCCGGTTATCGCAACGCTCGATGAGCTGGATGAGGCCGCGCTGGTTCAGATCCTCACCGAACCCAAGAACGCCCTGACGAAGCAGTACGGCAAGCTATTCGAAATGGAAGGCGTGGACCTGGAATTCCGTCAGGACGCGCTGAAGGCCGTTGCTCACCGCGCGCTCGAGCGCAAAACAGGCGCTCGTGGATTGCGTTCCATCCTTGAGGGCGTGTTGCTCGATACCATGTACGAGATTCCGTCCCAGAGCGATGTCAGCAAGGTGGTCATCGACGAGAGTGTCATCGAGGGTACCTCCAAGCCGTTGCTCATCTATGAAAGCAGCGAGCCGCCAGCCAAGGCGGCGCCTGAGGCGTAACGAACGAAGGGGCCGATGGCCCCTTTGCTTTTTTCTACTGGCTTGTTTTTTCATGCCCCTAGCCCCATCTTAAGTTTCAAGGGCTACTCATTTTATGGCCGCATGGCCGCCGTAGAGCGAAAATCATGAAGAAAACCATCGATTTGCCACTCCTGCCGCTGCGCGATGTCGTGGTTTATCCGCACATGGTGATTCCGCTGTTCGTAGGGCGCGATAAATCCATCGAGGCCCTGGAATCGGCGATGACAGGGGACAAGCAGATACTCCTGTTGGCACAAAAGAACCCGGCCGACGACGACCCTCGCGAAGATGCTCTGTACCGCGTTGGGACAGTCGCTACGGTCCTGCAGCTGCTGAAACTGCCGGACGGCACCGTCAAGGTCTTGGTCGAGGGCGAGCAGCGCGGCGTAATCGAACGATTCCATGAAGTAGATGACCACTATCGTGCCGATGTGGCGCTGATCGAAGAGCAGGAAGCGCCTGATCGTGAAGCGGAAGTGTTCACCCGCAGTTTGCTGAGTCAGTTCGAGCAGTACGTTCAATTGGGCAAGAAAGTGCCCGCAGAAGTGCTTTCATCGCTCAACAGCATCGATGAGCCAAGCCGCCTGGTCGACACCATGGCCGCGCATATGGCGTTGAAAATCGAACAGAAGCAGGAAATCCTCGAGATCACCGATCTCGCTCCGCGGATCGAGCATGTGTTGGCCCTGCTGGATGCAGAAATCGACCTGCTGCAGGTCGAGAAGCGCATTCGTGGGCGTGTGAAGAAACAGATGGAGCGCAGTCAGCGCGAGTACTACCTGAACGAGCAGATGAAGGCCATTCAGAAGGAGCTCGGCGATATCGATGAAGGCCACAACGAAGTCGACGACCTGAAGAAGCGCATCGACGCTGCCGGGTTGCCAAAGGACGCGTTGGCCAAGGCCCAGGCAGAGCTGAACAAGCTCAAGCAAATGTCGCCTATGTCCGCCGAGGCGACGGTGGTGCGCTCGTACATCGACTGGCTGGTCAACGTGCCGTGGAAAGCTGAGAGCAAGGTTCGCCTGGATCTAAGCAAAGCCGAGGATATCCTCGACGCCGATCATTACGGCCTCGACGAAGTGAAAGAGCGTATCCTCGAGTACCTCGCGGTACAGAAGCGCGTGAAGAAGCTCAAAGGCCCCGTGCTTTGCCTGGTAGGACCTCCGGGCGTCGGCAAGACGTCCCTGGCTGAGTCCATCGCCCGCGCGACCAACCGCAAATTCGTTCGGATGGCGCTCGGCGGCGTACGCGACGAAGCAGAGATTCGCGGCCACCGGCGCACCTATATTGGATCGATGCCAGGGCGCCTGATTCAGAAAATGACCAAGGTGGGTGTCCGCAACCCGCTGTTCTTGCTCGACGAGATCGACAAGATGGGCAGCGATATGCGCGGCGATCCCGCTTCAGCACTGCTCGAGGTGCTGGATCCCGAACAGAACCACAACTTCAACGACCATTATCTGGAAGTCGACTACGACCTTTCCGACGTGATGTTCCTGTGTACCGCCAACTCGATGAACATCCCCGCGCCGTTGCTGGACCGCATGGAAGTAATTCGTCTGCCGGGTTACACCGAAGATGAGAAGATCAACATCGCTCAGAAGTACCTCGCGCCGAAGCAGGTTCAGGCCAATGGCTTGAAGAAGACCGAGGTGGAGTTCGATGAGGCCGCCCTGCGCGACATCATTCGTTATTACACGCGCGAAGCGGGGGTGCGTAGCCTGGAGCGGCAGATTGCCAAGATTTGCCGGAAGGTGGTCAAGGAGCACGCGACAGAGAAGCGCTTCAAGGTTGCAATTGACGCGGAATCTCTGGAGCATTTCCTGGGCGTCCGCAAGTTCCGCTACGGTCTGGCCGAGCAGCAGGATCAGATCGGTCAGGTGACCGGGCTGGCGTGGACGCAGGTAGGCGGGGAGTTGCTGACCATCGAGTCCGCCGTCGTTCCCGGCAAAGGTCAGCTCATCAAGACGGGCTCGCTGGGTGACGTCATGTTGGAGTCGATCACCGCCGCCCTGACGGTCGTTCGTAGCCGCGCGAAGAGCCTTGGTATCGCGCCCGACTTCCATGAAAAGCGCGATGTGCACATCCACATGCCCGAAGGTGCGACGCCGAAGGATGGTCCGAGTGCCGGTGTCGGCATGTGCACGGCGTTGGTTTCGGCGCTGACGCAGATCCCGGTCAGGGCGGATGTTGCCATGACGGGTGAAATCACCCTCCGAGGACAAGTGCTCGCAATCGGCGGGCTGAAGGAAAAGCTCCTCGCCGCTCATCGCGGTGGAATCAAGACCGTCATCATCCCCGAAGAGAACGTTCGCGATTTGAAGGAAATTCCGGAGAACATTAAGCGAGACCTGCAGATTAAACCGGTCAAATGGATTGACGAGGTCCTGCAAATTGCGCTGCAATACGCGCCGGAGCCCTTGCCCGATGCGGCTCCCGAGCTGGTAGCGAAGGATGACAAGCGGGAGACTGATCCCAAGGAGAGAATCAGTACTCACTAGCTGGACGCGTCCTTGACACTATTTTCTGGCCCTTGATATAAAGCGGCTCTTGTGTCGGCAGGCCCTCCAGCATCCGCTTCGCAAACACCTAATTACAGAAAACATACTCAATAGAAATAAGGGGACTTAAGTGAACAAGTCGGAACTGATCGATGCCATCGCCGCATCTGCTGATATCCCGAAAGCTGTCGCTGGCCGTGCGCTTGACGCGGTTATCGAATCCGTCACTGGCGCTCTGAAGGCTGGTGACTCCGTGGTACTGGTAGGCTTTGGTACCTTCGCAGTGAAAGAGCGCGCCGCTCGCACTGGCCGTAACCCGCAGACTGGCAACCCGATCAAAATCGACGCTGCCAAGATCCCTGGCTTCAAAGCAGGTAAAGCTCTGAAAGACGCTGTCAACTAAGCGTCTTCGGGCTTTGCCCTTCGGATCGGCATTGGCCTGATCCGGCTGCGGAGCGGTAGTTCAGTCGGTTAGAATACCGGCCTGTCACGCCGGGGGTCGCGGGTTCGAGTCCCGTCCGCTCCGCCATTTACGAGAAGGCGCATCCTCGGATGCGCCTTTCTTCTATCCGGATTCTACCCACGCTGCGCGGCCGTTTTTGTTATGGCTGTCTGGGGGACGCATGCTGCAGAACATCAGGGACAATTCACAAGGCTGGATTGCCAAGACCATCATCGGCGCCATCATCCTGCTCATGGCATTGACAGGTTTCGATGCCATTTTCAGAGCGACCGATCACAAGCAGGACGCTGCCAAAGTCAATGGCGATGAGATCGCCATTGCTGAATTGAATCAGGCCGTAGAAATGCAGCGCCGCCAATTGCTTCAGCAATTGGGCAAGGATTTCGATGCTTCCCAACTCGATGACAAACTTCTAAGAGATTCTGCTCTCAAGTCCTTGATCGAGCGGAAATTGGTGCTGCAGGGCGCCAAGGATGCAGGTTTTGCCTTTTCACAGCCTGCAATCGACCAGTTGATCCTGCGTACCCCCGAATTCCAGAGCGAAGGCCAGTTCAGTAGCGAGCGTTTCGACCAGGTCATTCGGCAAATGGGCTACAGCCGTCTGCAGTTCCGTCAGATGCTCGAGCAAGAGATGCTCATCGGGCAACTGCGTGCAGGTATTGCCGGTAGCGGTTTCGTCACTGATCCCGAGGTGAGCGCATTCGCTCGCCTCGAGAAGCAGACACGGGATTTCGCGACGCTGACCCTGCCGGCGGACGGTAGCGGTGTAACCGTCAGCCAGGATGAGGCGAAGGCTTACTACGACGCGCATGCCGCTCAGTTCATGAGTCCCGAGCAGGTCGTTCTTGAGTACGTGGAGCTGAAGAAGGAGGCATTCTTCGCTCAAGCACAAGTCAAGGATGAGGATCTGCAAGCGCTCTACCAGAAGGAAATCGGTAGCCTGGCCGAGCAGCGCGAGGCCGGCCACATCCTCATCGAGGTAAATGACAAGCAGACCGAGGCGCAGGCAAAAGCCAAGATCGACGAAATCAAGGCTCGCATCGACGGCGGCGCCGACTTCGCAGCGCAGGCCAAGCAGTTTTCCGAAGACCCGGGCTCGGCCGCTGCTGGCGGCAATCTCGGGTTCGCAGGTCCCGGTGTCTACGACCCTGCATTCGAGAAAGCGCTGTATTCGCTCAAGAAAGGCCAGGTTTCCGAACCGGTTCGCACGGACTTCGGATGGCATCTGATCAAGCTTCTCGACGTCCAGGCTCCCGAAGTCCCCAGCTTCGCCAGCCTCAAGAGCAAGCTGGAACATGATCTGAAATCCCAGGAAGTCGAGCAGCGTTTTGTCGATGTGAGCAAGCAGCTTGAGGACGCGTCGTTCGAAGCGTCGGATCTCGCCCAGCCTGCGCAGGAACTCGGCCTGAAAGTGCAGACCAGCGCTCCGTTCGGGCGCGAGGGTGGCGAAGGTCTGACGGCCAATCGGCAAGTGCTGCAGGCGGCGTTTAGCCCAGAGGTTCTTGAAGACGGTGCGAACAGCGGCGTGATCGAGCTCGATCCCGAAACCAGCGTAGTGATCCGCGTGAAAGAACACCGGATGCCCGAACAGCTCGCCCTGGAGCAGGTTTCGTCTTCCATTCGCGAACAGCTGTTGAAAGAGCGCGCTACCGAGGCGGCGAAAACCAAGGGTGAAGAGATGCTCGCCAGTCTGCGCGACGGCAAGACCTCGGTGCAGCAAGCGGGCGCGGCCGGTACCTGGCAGCCCGTAGAAGCCGCTACACGAAACCAGGAAGGTGTCGAAGCAGCGGTGCTCCAGGCGGTCTTCCGTATGCCGAAGCCTGCCGCTGGCACCGATAAACCCGCTTACACCGGTGTGGTGCTGTCGAACGGCAGCTACGTACTGGTGAAACTCAGCGGTGTGAGCGAGCCGGAGCAGGCGCTTTCGAGCGAAGAGAAGGCGTCCTATAGCCGATTCCTCGCCTCACGAAGCGGACAGCAGGATTTCGCCGCGTATCGCAAGAAGCTGGAAGCCGAGGCGAAGATCGAACGCTTCTGATCTCCGATCGAATGTTGAAGCAGCGATAGATGCCCGCCTCGAAAGAGGCGGGCATTTTTCATTTCGAGTCGAGTAACGGGCGCGTTTTCGAACTTGGGTGTTTTTTCCCGGTCGGAAAGCTGGACGACGGCTGAGCGCATGCGCAGCTACTTCGAACCATCCTGCAATTTGCAAGTCATAGAGCACAGGGTCATGCAATTTGCACGAGATCACCTACATCATTTTGCTCTAACTTATTGTTTTTATAGATTTTTTATTTCAAGCTCGGTTGGCATGAAGACTGCTCTCTAACGGCGACAAATGATCGCCTCAAGGACGTCCCATGCATCAAGCTCTGGAAACAATCGCCGCTTCCTTTCCTGGTTACCAAACATCCGCTACGGCTCGTCCTGATGGCGGTTATCTCCTGGCGTTGCGCGGCAAGGATGGTTCCGAGATCAAGCGTGTCGTCAGTGCCGCTCAGATTACGACCCATGCTCGCATCGAATGTCTGATCAGTACGATGCGCAGAGATATGGCGCTGCAGTTTGGTGAGGTTCCGCCGGTCGAGTCGCTACGGCGTCTGCGCGAGGCAGGTTTGCCCACCTATCACCATGCGTAATACGAACGTCATGGAAGCCTAGGAAGTTTGATTGCAGGAAAGATGCAGACGTTCACGGACGGCCTCAGGATGAGGCGAATGATGGAAGACATGGAAAATCCAGTCAGCCGTTGTAAGCCCGGAACGGCCTGATAGACTGGCCTCCGCACTTTTTCGTAATGCCCTTAAAGGACTCTCATGATCAAGAAATGCCTGTTTCCCGCTGCTGGTTATGGAACCCGTTTTCTCCCCGCTACCAAGGCCATGCCCAAGGAAATGCTGCCGGTGGTGAACAAGCCCTTGATCCAGTACGGCGTTGAGGAAGCGCTGGATGCAGGGCTTACGCAAATTGCTATTGTGACGGGACGCGGCAAGCGTTCGCTGGAAGACCACTTCGACATCAGCTACGAGCTGGAACACCAGATTCGCAACACCGACAAGGAAAAATACCTGGTCGGTATCCGTCGCCTGATCGATGAGTGCAATTTCTCCTACACCCGTCAAGTCGAGATGAAGGGCCTAGGTCACGCCATTCTCTGCGGCCGCCCGCTGATTGGCGACGAACCTTTCGCCGTGGTTCTGGCCGACGACCTCTGCTTCAACCTCGAGGGCGACGGCGTTCTGAAGCAGATGGTCAAGCTGTACAACCAGTTCCGCTGCTCGATCATCGCGATCCAGGAAGTGCCTCCGGAAGAAACGTCCAAGTATGGCGTGATCGCCGGCGAGCTGATCCGTGACGACATCTACCGCGTCAACAACATGGTCGAGAAGCCCAAGCCGGAAGATGCGCCTTCCAACCTGGCCATCATCGGTCGCTACATCCTGACGCCGGACATCTTCAAGCTCATCGAAGATACCGAGCCGGGCAAGGGCGGCGAGATCCAGATCACCGACGCGCTTCTCAAGCAAGCTCAGGACGGTTGCGTGCTGGCGTACAAGTTCAAAGGCAAGCGCTTCGACTGTGGTAGTGCCGAGGGTTACATCGACGCCACCAACTTCTGCTTCGAGAACCTCTACAAAACCGGTATGGCGTACTGACACGCTCTTACGCTGCGTTAGAAAAGCCGCCTCCGGGCGGCTTTTTCATGGACGCTGATCGGCATGCTTGCGGCGATAATGTGCGAGCAGCAGGAGAGGGCAGTGGTGGACCTTTGCCGCCCGAAGGCACGCGCTAGGTTATGCTTCGCGCATTACGAGGAGAATCACATGGCCTACGACTTCGACTTCTTTGTCATCGGCGCCGGATCCGGCGGCGTTCGCGCGGCGCGTTTCGCTGCGGGGTTTGGTGCGCGAGTCGCGATCGCCGAGAGTCGATACCTGGGCGGAACCTGCGTGAACGTCGGCTGCGTACCGAAGAAGCTGCTGGCCTACAGTGCTCACTTCGAAGAGGAGTTTCACCAGGCCAACGGCTTCGGCTGGTCGCACGGTGAAACGGACTTCGACTGGAAGAAGCTCATCGCTAACAAGGATCGTGAAATCCTTCGCCTGAACAACATCTACCAGAAGCTGCTGGATGATTCAGGGGCCACGCTCTTCGAGGGGCACGCGCGCCTCGTCGATGCGCATACCGTCGATCTCGACGGGAGACGTTACACCGCCGAAACCATCCTGATCGCCACGGGAGGCTGGCCGGTCATTCCCGATGTGCCTGGGCGTGAGCATGCGATCAGTTCGAACGAAGCGTTTTATCTTCCCGAGTTGCCCAAGCGCATGCTGGTGATCGGCGGCGGATACATCGCGGTGGAGTTCGCGTCGATCTTCAACGGTCTCGGGTGCAAGACCTCGCTGCTTTATAGAGGCGATCTGTTCCTGCGCGGCTTTGACGGCTCGCTCCGTCAGCATCTGCGCGATGAGATGCTGAAGAAAGGCCTGGACCTGCAGTTCAACACCGACATCGCCCGCATCGACAAACAGGCCGATGGCAGCCTGCTGGCGACGCTCAGGGATGGCCGTACCCTCGAAACCGATTGCGTGTTCTATGCCACCGGACGGCGGCCGATGCTGGATGACCTGGGGCTCGAGAACACGGCGGTCGAGCTGAATGAAAAGGGCTTCATCAAGGTCAACGAGGAATACCGCACCAACGAGCCTTCGATTCTCGCCATTGGCGATGTGATCGGTCGCGTGCAACTCACGCCGGTGGCGATCGCTGAAGGCATGGCGGTGGCGCGGCGCCTGTTTCGGCCGGAAGAGTATCGCCCCGTGGATTACTCGCAGATTCCTACCGCGGTCTTCAGCCTGCCGAACATCGGTACTGTCGGCATGACGGAAGAAGACGCGCGCATGACGCACGATGTCCGCATCTACGAGGCGCGTTTCCGCCCCATGAAGTTGAGCCTCACCGACAGCCAGGAACGCACGTTGATGAAGCTGGTAGTGGATGCGGAAACCCACCGCGTTCTGGGTTGCCACATGATCGGGCCGGAAGCAGGGGAGATCGTCCAGGGGCTGGCAGTGGCTCTGAAAGCGGGCGCGACCAAACAGCATTTCGACGAAACCATCGGCATTCACCCAACCGCGGCGGAAGAGTTCGTCACCATGCGCACGCCGGTGAGAACCTGAGCCCGGACCATGCCGTCATTCTTCTATCTGTCGGATCTGTTCGGCGTCGCCGTATTCGCCATCACGGGAGCGCTGATGGCCGGACGAAAGTCCATGGACCTGTTCGGCGTACTGGTGATCGCCATCATCACCGCAGTGGGCGGCGGCACGCTGCGGGACATGATTCTGGGTAACCATCCCGTCAGCTGGGTACGCGATGACACCTACATACTCGTCGCGTCGCTGGCCGCGATCTGCACGGTGGTGTGGGTCCAGCTGACCCGTCCGATCCATGAAAACGGCTTGCTGATTGCCGATGCCTTCGGGCTGGCGGTCTTCACGGTCATCGGCACCGAGGTGGCATTGGCTCATGAAACGTCCGCGAGCACGGCGGTGATCATGGGCGTGATGACCGGCGTTGCCGGCGGTGTGATGCGCGATGTGCTGTGTAACGAGATTCCGCTGATTTTTCAGAAGGAGATCTACGCAACCGCGTGCAGCGTTGGATCGCTGACGTTTCTCGGCTTGCGCGCGATGGAGATGCCGCACTGGCTGGATACCGGGATAGCGATGGGAGTGGTGCTGGCGATACGTCTGGCGGCCATTCGTTGGCATCTGTCGTTGCCGAGTTTTCATTTGCTGGATCGACACATTCCATAGCAGAGCGGTAGAGGCGTTTTTGCGGGCATCTCTTAATCCATAATTTAACATAATATACATTATGGGAAATTGCGGATTCTGCCACTGAGGCACCTGGACCCGTTAACGGCTGCCCGACGCTGTTCGTCATCCAATAGTACTTCAGCGACTCTCGCCGAGTCGCTCTAGCGCCAGACGTGATGACTGCATCAGCCTTGTCTCAACCGCAGCGGATCCACCAGTCCCGCGACGATCGCCATTCCAACCAGATCAGCAAGACGCTCCGCCTGCATGCGTTTCATCACGCGGGAACGATAAAGATCGACGGTCTTCACGCTGATGTTCAACTGCTCGGCGATTTCGCGGTTGGTGTAGCCCTTGACCAGAGGCAGCACCACATCGCGCTCCCTTGGCGTCAGCCTGGCCAGGCGCTCCTGGACGTCCTCCTGATCACTGCTGCCCGAGGTTTGCCGTTCCGAGCGGCTCAGTGCCACTTGCACACTGTCGAGTAGAAGCTGCTCGTTGTACGGCTTTTCGATGAAATCCCGCGCGCCTGCCTTGAATGCGCGCACCACGATGGGCACATCGGCGTGGCCGCTGACGAAGATGATGGGCAACTCCAGGCCCCGCGCACGCATTTCTTCCTGCACGTTCAAACCACCCATGCCAGGCATGCGCACGTCCAGGAGCACGCAGGCGTTAAGCGTCGCATCGCAGGCGGCGAGGAAATCGCGGCCACTGGTGAACGGAATGGCACGCAGCCCGACGGACTCGAACAGCCAGACCGTCGAGTCGAGCATGCCCTGATCGTCGTCCACCACATAAACCACTTGCTGGGTGGCAGTCGTCATTGAATCGTTCCTCTTGTTGTTATCGCCATCGCATGCGCCTCACGGTAACGGCAGCCTGCAGCGCATCAGCAAGCCGCCAGTCGCCGCGCGTTGCCCCTCCAGGGCGCCGCCAAAGCCCTCGATTATGCTGCGACTCATCGACAGCCCGAGCCCGAGTCCGTCCGGTTTGCTGGTGTAGAACGGGGTGAACACCCGCTCCAGTTCCGAGTCGTCGAGCCCAGGTCCTTCGTCAAGAACATCCACTTCCAGTCCGGAACCGGTCGTCAGTCGAGCCGACAGGACAATGCGTGACGCCTCTCCTGGCTGGGCCTCGCGGTTGGCGTCGATGGCATTGCGCAGGAGGTTGATCAGCACCTGCTCGAGCAATACGCGGTCGGCATACACCGGCGGCAGATTGTCCGGCAGGCGCTCCTCGATCACCACCTGCCAGGCGTTCGCCTCCCAGGCGCACAGGCGGACGGCCTCGCGTGTCACTTCGCAAAGGTCCAGCGCCTGCATGCGCCGCTGCCCCTTGCGCAGGAAGCCGCGCAACCGTTTGATGACTTCGGAGGCATGATTGGCGTGCTCGGTGATGCGTTCCAGCCCCTGCGAAACGCGCACGATTGCCTGCGGATTCTCCTCGAGCGATTGCAGGTAGCGCTGGCTGGCGCTGGCGTAGTTGACCACGGCGGCCAAGGGCTGGTTTATCTCGTGGGCGATACCGGAGGCGAGTTCGCCCAGGGTGACCAGCCGCGCCGTGTGTGCCAGCTCGTCTTGGTGGCGACGCTGCTGTGCCTCACGCAGCTCGCGCTCGGTCATGTCGCGAGCCACTAGCGAGTAATAGCGCTCTCCGCCCGCGGCCCGATGCGCCAGCAATACGAGAGAGACGGGTACTGACGCCCCTCCCAGCGGCGGATGCAAGCGTGAGTCAGCGCTCCACACACCCGCCCGCCCCGCTCTCTCGCGGCCCGTCTGCAAGCGGTTCAGGTCATCGGCGGCAAACAGCATCGACAGCGCCGGCATGGGCTGCCCCTCCTCCAGCTTCAACAACTTGCGGGCGGCGGGGTTGAGGTAGGTGATCCGCTCGTCTGCGTCGATGAACAGCACGGGGTCCGTGTTGGCCTCCACTACCTCCGCCAGCCGCCGCTTGTTCTCCTCGGCCTGGACGCGTGCGGTGATATCCCGCGATACGCTGACCACCTCGACCACAGCGCCCGTATACGTCTCGCGGATAGCGCGGCTGGCTGTCTCGAACCAAAGGTAATGGCCATCGCGATGGCGTATGCGGTACGTCATCGTGTGGTAGCCATCGGTCTCCAGCGCATCCCTCGCCCGCTGAATCAGCGACGCAAGATCCTGCGCGTGGAACAGGCCTTGGGCGAGCTGGCCGCGCAGGGTTTCGGGCCAGTAGCCCAGCAACGTCCATGATGCGGGCGAAGCATCCAGAAAGCGGCCATCCGGGGTGTGCCGGGAGATCAGGTCCGTGGTGTTCTCCGTGATCAGCCGGTACAAACGACGTGCCTTCGTCGCCTCGCGCTCGGCGAGCACCTGTTCGGTGGCCTCCCGGCAGCGAGCCAGGACACGCGACGCCTGCGGATCGGGAATGAAGGTCCAAATCAGAATGCGCCCATCGCACTCGGCTTCCACGTGCTCGATGGCGCGGCCCTGTTCGAGACACGCGCGCACCAGCGAAGCGTGGTTGACCGGCAGGAAGCGCACGACCGAGCCGGGAGGCTGATCGGCCAGCAGCGCCAGCAGCGCGGCATTCAACTCCAGAGGACCGCCGGCAGCGTCCAGCAGCAGGGTCGGCTGAGGGTCGTAACCGAGCAATGGCGAGGCGCGCATCAGGTCGCCGGAGATCGCCAGCAGCGTCGAGAGCAATTCATGCACCCAGCCGAGCCAATCCAGGCTGACGCCTTCCCGCACTTCCACCAGGAGCAGCCCAGGTCGACCCGGCTCCAGCGCAAGATCGAAGACCTGTCCGTGGCTGATCGCGGCCCTGCGCAACCTCCCGGAAAACCAGCAATCCAGCCCGCGAACCTGCTCCAGGTCCAGGCGGCCATGGTCTTCCAGGCTGACAAGAAGCGCCTGATCGCTGGCCAGCAAGGGGTCACCCTGCCCTGGGGGCAGATGCTGGCCGCTGCCTTCATGGCCATAGATGCCGACGCTCTCCAGCCAGCTCAGGTAGTAGGCTTGTCGCACCTCGGGGCAGCCGCGCAGGGCCCGACACACGGCGTCAGCGCGGGCCGAGAGCGGAACGCCTTCGCGCTGCAGGCGCAGCCATGTGTGCAGGCGGACCGGGTTCTGGCTCATCGGAATTCCCATAAGAAAACGGCGACAGCATATCTCCATACGACCAACTTCCGCCGAACGACCAATTGGATAATCTGCTTTATATAGTAAAATTACTATACGACGCAGGTAGTAGTTCCATATCCAGTGTGGGTCGTATATAAAATCACCGCATGATCTGCCGCCCGAACAGAACAGGCGAGCAGGCACCTAGAGCTAACAATCAGCCACCGGATGCCCAGCATGTCGATCTTCGAACAGGGTCTTGCCCCTGCAGCCGTGAACCATATCGCCCTCTCGCCGCTCAGCTTCATCGAGCGCACCGCCAGCGTCTATCCAACCTACCCGGCCGTCATCCATGGATCGATCCGTCGTACATGGGCGGAGACCTATGCACGCTGCCGGCGTCTGGCCTCCGCGCTGGCCGGGCGCGGCATCGGCAAGGACGACACCGTGGCGGTGATGCTGCCCAACATCCCGCAGATGCTCGAGGTGCACTTCGGCGTGCCCATGATCGGCGCGGTGCTCAATCCCCTCAACGTGCGCCTGGATGCCGAAGCCATCGCCTTCATGCTGCAGCATGGCGAAGCCAAAGTGGTCATCGCCGACCGTGAGTTCTTCGATGTGATCCATTCGGCCATCGGCATGCTCGATCACCCGCCGCTGGTGATTGATGTCGATGATCCGGAGTACGGCGAAGGTCAGCCGGTGAGCAACCTGGACTACGAAGCCTTTCTTGCCGAGGGTGATCCCGAGTTCGCCTGGCAGTGGCCGGACGATGAATGGCAGGCGATCAGCCTCAACTACACCTCCGGCACCACCGGTAATCCCAAGGGTGTGGTCTACCACCATCGAGGCGCGTACCTGAATGCCCTGGGCAACCAGATGACCTGGGCGATGGGCAATCATCCGGTCTACCTGTGGACGTTGCCGATGTTCCACTGCAATGGCTGGTGCTACCCCTGGACCGTCACGGCCCTCGCTGGGGTACACGTGTTCCTGCGCCGGGTCGACCCGCAGAAGATACTTACCCTGATCCGCGACGAGCAGGTCACGCACATGTGCGGGGCGCCCATCGTGCTGAATGCCCTGGTCAACATGCCGGCCGAAGCCAAGGCCGCCATCGATCACCCCGTCGAGGCGATGGTCGCCGGCGCCGCGCCGCCAGCGAAAGTGATCGGCGCCGTCGAAGAGATGGGCATCCGCGTCACCCACGTCTACGGGCTGACCGAGGTCTACGGCCCGGTGACCCTGTGCGCATGGCACGCCGAGTGGGACGCACTGCCGCTGGACCAGCGCGCGGAGATCAAGGCCCGCCAGGGCGTGCGCTACCCTACGCTCGAAGGCGTCATGGTCGGCGACCCGAAAACCCTTGAACCCACGCCGCGCGATGGCCAGACCATCGGCGAGGTCTTCATGCGCGGCAACACCGTGATGAAGGGCTACCTGAAGAACCCCAGCGCCACGGCGGAAGCCTTCGAGGGGGGCTGGTTCCACACCGGCGACCTCGCGGTATGCCATCCGGATGGCTATGTGGAGATCAAGGATCGCCTCAAGGACATCATCATCTCCGGGGGCGAAAACATCTCTACCATTGAGCTCGAAGGGGTCCTCTACCGTCATCCCGCCGTCCTGGAAGCCGCCGTGGTGGCGCGTCCGGACGAGAAATGGGGAGAAACGCCGTGTGCGTTCATCACCCTCAAGGCGGACCACCAGGCCGTTCGCGACAGCGACATCATCGGGTTCTGCCGGGATCACCTTGCCAGCTTCAAGGTGCCGCGCACGGTGGTGTTCATCAACCTGCCGAAGACGTCGACCGGGAAGATCCAGAAGTACCTCCTGCGCGACATGGCCAAGGCGCTGTAGCCGAAACACATCCTCCAGGCGACACAAGGCGACGGCCCTCGGCCCGTCGCTAAGGTGCCCTGCACCCCGAAAACGGGGGGCGGGCCTCGGCAACAACAAAAACAAGGAGCCACACCGATGACCCATGCTGAGTTGTCCCACGCGCAGCGCTGCGACCGCATCCGAGCCAACCCGAAGTTCCAGCGCCTGGTGCGCAGCCGCTCGCGCCTGGCGTGGTCGCTTAGCGCAGCCGTACTGGGCACCTACTACCTGTTCATGCTGGTCGTGGCTTTCCAGCCCGCGCTGCTGCACGCGCCTCTGGGCGAAGGCCGTCAACTGACGGTGGGCATCCCGGTGGCGGCAGCGGTCATCGTGCTATCCTGGCTTTGCACCGGCTGGTACGTGTACCGCGCCAACACGCGCTTCGACGCCCTTGGCGCCGATCTGCTGGCGGAGCTGAAATGATGCGCCTGCGCACTCTCGGCACCGCGTGCCTGGCCTTGGCCCCGCTTGGGGTTCTGGCCGCCCCTTTCGTGGCGGAGAAGCAGCCCGTCAACCTGCACGCCATCGCCATGTTCTTCGTCTTCGTGATGGGGACGCTGGCGATCACCTGGTGGGCCGCCCGGCAGACCAAATCCACCTCCGACTTCTACACCGCCGGCGGCGGCATCAGCGGTTTTCAGAACGGTCTGGCGATCGCCGGCGACTACATGTCGGCCGCCACGCTGCTGGGGCTGTCCAGCCTGGTCTTCGCCAAGGGTTACGACGGCTTCGTCTATACGGTGGCGTTCTTCGTCGGCTGGCCGATCATCACCTTCCTGATGGCGGAGCGCCTGCGCAACCTCGGGCGCTATACCTTCGCCGACATCGTGTCCTACCGCCTGGATCAGACGCAGATCCGCACGTTCGCCGCCTTCGGTTCGCTGACCGTGGTGTGCTGCTATCTGGTCGTCCAGATGGTCGGCGCGGGCCAGTTGATCAAGCTGCTGTTCGGCCTCGACTACACCACGGCCGTGATAGTGGTGGGTGTCCTGATGCTGGTCTACGTGATCTTCGGCGGCATGATCGCCACCACCTGGGTACAGATCATCAAGGCCGTCCTGCTGCTCGCCGGCGGCACGACCCTCGCCCTGCTCGCCCTGGCCGAATTCGGCTTCAGCCTGGAGACCCTGGCGAGCCGCGCTGTCGCGAGCCATGCCATCGGCTGGAGCATCATGGGGCCGGGCTCGATGCTGGCCGACCCGATCAATGCGGCATCGCTGTCGCTTGGCCTGGTTTTCGGCATCGCCGGTCTTCCACACATCCTGATGCGCTTCTTCACCGTGCCCAACGCCCGGGAAGCCCGCAAGTCGGTGTTCTATGCCACCGGCTTCATCGGCTTCTTCTTCCTGGTGGTCATGGTGCTGGGCTACAGCGCCATCGTCATCGTCGGTACCGACCCGCAGTTCTTCGTCGATGGCAACGTCAAAGGCGCGCTGATCGGCGGCGGCAATATGGTGGCGATGCACCTGGCCAAGGCGGTAGGCGGCAACCTGTTCCTCGGCTTCCTGTCGGCCGTCGCGTTCGCCACCATCCTGGCCGTGGTTTCCGGCCTGGCACTGGCCGGCGCTTCGGCCATCTCCCACGACCTCTACGCCACGGTGCTGAAGAAAGGCACCGCCAGCCAGAAGGAGGAGATGCGCGTCACCCGCATCGCTACCGTCGGGCTGGGCCTCGTCGCCATTGGCCTGGGCATCCTTTTCGAGAAACAGAACGTCGCCTTCCTGGTGGGGCTGACGTTCGGCATCGCCGCCTCGACCAACTTCCCCGTGCTGATCATGGCCATGTACTGGCGGAACCTGACCACCCGCGGCGCCCTTGCCGGTGGTTTCGCAGGCCTCGCCACGGCGCTGGTACTGGTGATCCTGTCGCCCGCCGTCTGGGTTTCCGTGCTGGGACACGCGCAAGCCATTTATCCCTACGACCACCCGGCTCTGTTCTCCATGCCGTTGGCCTTCCTGGTCATCGTGGTGGTCTCGCGCCTGGATCGAAGCGCACGCGCAGAACGCGAGCGGGCGGCCTTCGACGACCAGTTCGTCAGGGCTCAAACCGGGCTGGGCGCCGCTGCCGCGTCCAGTCATTGAACTCAAGGTCTCCAGTCGACGGTGGCGCGGTCTGCCGTCGACCCTAAAGGCCGCTGCTCGCGGTGGTCTCTTTTTATTCTTACGCGCCGGCCCTGCACGGCGCTCCGAACGAGGTGATCGATGCCTGAATACAACGCTCCCCTGCGCGACCTGCGCTTCGTCCTCCATGAGGTGTTCGATGCGCCGGGTCTCTGGGCTCGCCTGCCGGCGCTGGCGGAAACGGTGGACGCCGCAACCGCCGATGCGATCCTGGAGGAAGCGGCAAAGGTCACGGGTGGGCTGATCGCCCCGCTCAACCGCAGCGGCGACGAGGAAGGAGCGCAGTGGGCAAACGGCGCGGTCAGCACGCCACGGGGATTCAGGCAGGCATACGCCACTTACATCGAAGGCGGCTGGGTAGGCCTGTCCGGCAACCCGCAGTACGGCGGAATGGGCATGCCCAAGATGCTCGCGGTGCAGTTCGAGGAAATGCTCTATGCCGCAGGCTCCAGTTTCGCCCTGTATTCCGCGCTGAGCTCCGGCGCCTGCCTGGCGATTGACGCCCACGCCAGCGAAACGCTGAAACGCACCTACCTCCCCCCGATGTACGAAGGCCGCTGGGCGGGGTCCATGTGCCTCACGGAGGCTCACGCCGGCACCGACCTGGGCATCATCCGCACCCGCGCCGAGCCACGGGCCGACGGTAGCTACGCGATCAGCGGAAGCAAGATATTCATCACCGGCGGCGAGCAGGACCTGACCGAGAACATCATCCACCTGGTGCTGGCCAAGCTGCCGGATGCGCCGGCCGGGCCCAAGGGGATTTCGCTGTTCCTGGTGCCCAAGATAAAGGTCGGCGCCGACGGTTCGCTGGGCGAGCGCAACGCGGTGAGCTGCGGTTCCATCGAGCACAAGATGGGCATCAAGGCGTCGGCCACCTGCGTGATGAATTTCGATGGCGCCGAAGGCTACCTGATCGGCGAAGAGAACAAGGGCCTGGCGGCGATGTTCACCATGATGAACTACGAGCGCCTGTCCATCGGCATCCAGGGCATCGGCTGTGCCGAGGCGTCCTACCAGAACGCCGTCGCCTACGCCCGCGAGCGCATCCAGAGCCGTGCACCGGGCGGTCCGCAGGCCAGGGACAAGGCCGCCGACCCGATCATCGTGCACCCGGACGTGCGCCGCATGCTGCTGACCATGAAAGCCATGACCGAGGGGGGGCGCGCTTTCGCCAGCTACGTCGGCCAGCAGCTCGACCTGAGCAAGTTCAGCGAAGACCCCGCCGAGAAGCAGGCTGCCGAGAATCTGGTCGCCCTCCTCACCCCGATAGCCAAGGCCTTCTTCACCGATACCGGTCTGGAAAGCACGGTGCACGGCCAGCAGGTGTTCGGTGGCCACGGCTACATCCGCGAATGGGGCCAGGAGCAACTGGTGCGCGACGTTCGCATCGCGCAGATCTACGAAGGCACCAACGGCATCCAGGCTCTGGACCTGCTCGGACGCAAGGTGGTGGCCAACGGTGGCGCCGCCCTGCGCCAGTTCACCGGCGAGATCCGTGCGTTCGCCGCGGCGGACGTACCTCATCGCGAAGCGCTGCTGGACGCCGTGCAGCGTCTGGAGAGCACCACCGACTGGCTGTTGCAGCGGGCCAGCGAGAACCCCAACGAAGTCGGCGCCGCCTCCGTGGAGTTCCTGCACCTGTTTGGCTATGTCGCCTACGCCTGGCTCTGGTCGCGCATGGCTCGGGTGGCGGCGAGCAAGCGCGCCGAGGACGAGGCGTTCTACGACGCCAAGCAGGCTACCGCGGACTTCTACTTCCGCCGCCTGCTACCGCGCATTCTCGGCCTGGAGGCGAGCATCCGCGCCGGCAGCGATCCGTTGTTCGGCCTGGCGGCGGAGCAGTTCTGAACGCCGGTCCCTAATGAACGGGCGACACGCGGACCGCCTCCGGTGGCCGCTTTTTCTTTCGCGATCCCGTCCCCTCGGACGGATCGCAACACGGGAGTTTCCATGCGTGATGTTGTGATCGTTGCCGCCACTCGCACGGCCATTGGTGCGTTCCAGGGAAGCCTGAGCACGGTTTCCGCCGTTGAACTCGGCGCCACGGTGGTCCGCCATCTGCTTTCGCAAACCGCCCTGGACGGTGCCCTGGTCGACGAGGTGATTCTCGGCCACGTACTCAGCGCCGGTGCCGGGCAGAACACCGCGCGGCAGACCGCGCTCAAGGCCGGCCTGCCGCATACCGTGCCGGCGATGACCCTGAACAAGGTCTGCGGCTCTGGCCTGAAAGCGGTGCAACTCGGCTACCAGGCCATTGCCTGCGGCGATGCCGAGGTGATCATCGCCGGCGGGCAGGAGAACATGAGCCTGGCGCCCTACGTCATCCCCCAGGCCCGGACCGGATTGCGCATGGGCCACAAGGCGGTCATCGATACGATGATCCAGGATGGCCTGTGGGACGCCTTCAACGACTACCACATGGGGATGACCGCCGAGAACCTCGCCGAACAGTACGGTATCGGCCGTGATGAGCAGGACGCCTTCGCCGCGACCTCGCAGCAGCGCGCCAGCGCCGCCATCGAAGGAGGCCGCTTCGAGGCGGAAATCGTTCCGGTGCGGGTGCCGCAGTCCAAAGGCGAGCCGATCCTGTTCGCCCGTGACGAGCAGGTGCGCACCGGCACGACGCTGGCCGGGCTAGGCAAATTGTCGGCGGTGTTCAAGGCCGATGGCACGGTCACGGCGGGTAATGCCTCCGCCCTGAACGACGGCGCCGCCGCCGTGCTGTTGATGAGCGCGGAAAAGGCCGCGGCCCTGAACCTGCCGGTGATGGCGCGCATCGTCGCGGCCGCCGGCGCGGGTGTCGATCCGGCGATCATGGGCATCGGCCCGGTGTTCGCCATCTGCAAGGTGCTGGAGAAGGCCGACTGGCAGATGGAGGACGTTGATCTCATAGAGGCCAACGAAGCCTTCGCCGCCCAGGCCCTCGCCGTCGGCCGCGAGCTGCACTGGGACAGCGCCAAGGTGAATGTAAACGGCGGCGCCATCGCGCTGGGCCATCCCATCGGCGCTTCCGGCTGCCGCATTCTCGTCACTCTGCTGCACGAAATGCAGCGTCGTGACGTCCGCAGGGGGCTGGCCACGCTCTGTATCGGCGGCGGCCAGGGCATCGCCCTCGCCGTGCAATGCGATTGAAAGGCTGCATCGACGGGCGCTTGATGTCGCTCGCGAGGACCAGGCCAGGTGTCAGCAGGGTGCCGTTTCCGGTGAAACCGCCCTGCCCGTTCGCCTCAGTGGGACGATGAAACGCCCAGCGCCTCGGGTGAGCCCGCTTTCTGCTTGGCGCCTGGCTCGGCGACGCCCACCTTCACTTCCGGCAGGCAGCCACCGACGAACTCGACGCGCCGCACCGGGAAGGCGAACTCCACCTGCATGTCCCGGAGGCCCTGCAGCAGCGCCAGGTTTATCTCCTGCTGGATGTCCATGTACTGGTTGTAGTCGGAAGACTGCACGATGTAGACGACCTCGAAGGTCAGCTTGCTCTCCTCGAACGCGAGGAAATGCGCCCGGTCGAAGCGCGCTTTTTCCAGTCCGTCGATGATGCGTTTCACCAGCGCACTCACTTCCCGGACTTTTTCTGCCGGCGTGGCGTAGCTGATCCCGAAGCTGAATACGATGCGTCGGGTATCCATGCGCTTGTAGTTGTGAAGCGTCTGCCGGAGCAGATCGGCGTTGGCACAGACGACCTGCTCGCCGCTCAGGCTGCGGATACGCGTAGTCTTCAGGCCGATATGCTCGATGGAGCCGGCGACATCGCCGAAGACGACGAAATCGCCGATCTCGAAGGGTTTGTCGATGCCGATGGAGAGCGACGCGAAAAGGTCGCCCAGCATCGTCTGCACGGCCAGCGCGATGGCGATGCCGCCGACCCCGAGGCTGGCGACCAGCGCGGTGATATCGACGCCGAGGTTGGCCAGGATCGACAGCAGCATGACCGACCAGACCACCACCAGGATCATGATCGAGAGGATGGTCATGGTCACCGGGTTGTGCCGGCCTGCGCGGTCGCTGACCAGGTCGCGCGACCAGAGCCGCACGCCGACGTCCACCCACAGCGCGGTTTGCAGCGCCAGCACCACGAACCAGCTATGCGAGAGCGCCGACTGCCAGTTGCTCGGCAGCTCTATGAGTTTGAGTGCGAGGAGAAAGGAGAACGCGAAAAGCAGGAACCGGCTGGTCCGGGCGGCGATTTGCCAGCCAAAGCGGTAGATGGGTTTTCCCTGGGTTTCCGCCAGGCCCCGCAGGCGCTTCTCGATGATCCCGAAGAGCGTACGCAAGACCAGATAGCAGATCAGCGTTCCCGCGGTCACGATGCCGACGCTGATCCACAGCGCGGTGTTCAGCCACATGCTCAAATCGAACATCTTTCCTCCCGTTCTTCAGCCCTGGCCAGCGCTCGAGCGGCGCGCCTGGGCAAATGGAAAAGTCCGCCTGGGCGGACAATTGCGTCATTCAAAGGTGATGTGCAGCGGCGTCGGTCCGGCGCCAGTAGCGCCATGGCACTCGCCGGACGTATCAGGTGCGCCGCGTCCGGCGGTATCAGGCGGTCATCGGCCTGCTCGGGGAGCGCTTCGGTGCGGCGGTAAGGGGAGATTCGCTCGTGTCGACAGCGCCATGCGGCCGATGAGGGAACTCGGGGTATGCGTACTGGACGGTGGCGTTCTGCATGCGGTAGGTGTCGTCGCCGGGCATGTAGGTCTCCGTTGTTTGTAACGTCTCGGGCCTCGGGCCCGTCATGAAGGGAGTCCCCTGTCGGAGTCGAAGTTCAACTGAATTCCCGATAGGTCGTCGCCCCGGACGTGCGCGGGGAAACTCATGCAGAAGACCCCCAGGATTTGCTCTGGAACTTGGCTAACCACGAAAGGCGATAGAGCGCGTCGGTATTCTTCCCTTGAACGTTCGAAACGCTAACGAAGTTGGACATCCCTTGCACGGCTTAACTTGTTTGGCGCATCGGATGGATATCGTTCCTGTTTAACGTCGTATACACGAGTTTCAATTGCTCACTGTCCTGGCTCTATAAGCGCGACGCCTGTTCCAGGCGCCGCCCTCCCGTTTCAGGGCGTTCAGGGCCTTGAAGCTCAGGCCCATGGAGTAGTTGAGAAAGTTCGAAAAGGTTCAAAAAACACGGCGCGTTTGCCGCGAAAGAAGAAAGAACTCTGCGCTGCATCAGGGACTGGTCATTAATTAAAGGGCGAAGCCAGATGACGCCAGAACCTCTGATGCACGGCCCGATCACATATAAACCACACCGGTAAATCATTCCGTCGTTCATGCCGCCACGAGCGTCGCTGGGACCGCAGGTCATCGGCGGTTTGAAAATCTCCCGTGACGACCTTTAGCGCTGGGCTAGCCTGTTGAGTATATGTGCCGCCGCAGGTGGCCACAGGAGAAACAATGTTCAGCCAGGAACCGGTAATACTCATCGTCGACGATGCAGCCAGCGGCGTTCGGGTGCTTAGCGAAACGGTTCGTGGATTAGGCCAGGTCTACTTTGCAACCGACGGCCCGGGCGCGCTCAACACAGCGCGCCAGTGCCGTCCGGATCTGGTGCTGCTGGATATCGAGATGCCGGATATGGATGGCTACGAGGTCTGCGCGGCACTGAAGTCCGACCCGGAAATCTGCGATGCCTCGGTCATCTTCGTCACCTCCCATGCCCAGGTCGAGAACGAGCTGCGCGCGCTGCGCTGCGGCGGGGTCGATTTCCTCCACAAGCCGCTCAACGTACTGGTGGCCAGGGCGCGGATCAGGGCGCACCTGACGCTCCGCAACGAAGCCAAGCGCCTGGCCAACCACGACGCGCTGACCAACCTTCCCAACCGCCTGCTGCTTCAGGACCGTGCCAATCAGGCCCTACGTCAGGCCATCGGCACTAAGGGCCGCGTGGGCATGCTGTTGCTCGACCTGGACAACTTCAAATCGATAAACGATTCGGTGAGCCATGCGGTGGGCGATGCGGTGCTGCTGGAGGTTGGTCGTCGGCTGGTCAAGGCCGGCCGGGTGACGGATACCATCAGCCGTAACGGCGGCGACGAGTTCATTATCCTGATGCCGGATATCCGTAGCCTGGAAACCGTCGGAAGCTTCGCCGCCCGGCTGCTCAGCGAGATGACCGTTCCTTTCGAGACCCCCTCCGGTCGCTATACCCTCACGGCCAGCATCGGCATCAGCCTGTTTCCCGACGACAGCGCCGACATGGACTCCCTCTATCGCCATGCCGAGGCCGCCATGTACCAGGCCAAGCGCGACGGGCGTAATCGCTACGGGTTCTTCTCGTCACGCATCGAGGACAGCATCCGCGCGCGCCATCGGCTCGACCAGCACATGCGCAGCGCGCTCGAGCAAGGCGTCTTCGAGGTGTTCTACCAGGCGAAGGTCAATGTGCTGCAACGCGACATCGTCGGGGTCGAGGCCCTGATCCGCTGGCGCGACGCGGACGGCAAACGGGTGCAGCCGTCGGACTTCATTCCCCTCGCCGAGGAAACCGGGCTGATCATTCCCATCGGCCGCTACGTGCTCCTGCAGGCCTGCAAGGATGCGCGTGTCTGGCGCGAGCGGGGCCATGAGATTTGCGTCAGCGTGAACATCTCGGCGGTCCAGTTCAAGGAAGACGACTTCCTCGAGACGGTGAAGAACGTACTGGAAATTACCGGTGCCGAGGCGCGGATGCTTGAGCTCGAGATTACCGAGGGCGTGCTCGCCCGCGACGTCGACAAGTCCCGGAAGACCCTGGCCGCGCTCAAGGAGCTGGGTATTCGCGTCGCGATCGACGACTTCGGTATCGGCTACTCCAGCCTCGCCTACCTCAAGCAGTTTCCCATCGACGTGCTGAAGATCGACCGTAGCTTCGTTCAGGACATGCTCACCGAAAAACTCGACTCGGCGATCATCGACGCCATCATCAAGCTGGGACAGGTACTGAACTTGGAGCTGGTCGCCGAAGGCGTCGAGCTTCCCGAGCAGGCGGCGGCGCTGCGCGACAAGGGATGCCTGGTGATGCAGGGCTATCTCTACTCGCGCCCTGCCCCTTTCGCGCAGATGAGCGAGATGCTGGAGAACGGGCCGGACATCGGCGAACTGTAGCGGCGGCTGGCGCCCATTGGGCTTATCCAGGAAGGGTGACGTGATCGACAAGAGCAAGTTCTTCCCGTTCTACCGCAGCGCGACCGTGACCCTCGTCGTGTGTCTGCTGGTGACCGCGGCGGCCGCATGGTGGACCGCGAAGGGCAATGACCAGCAGGCGAGCCGCGCGGTCACTGCCCAGGCGGACCAGTGGAGCAGAGAGGTGCTGGAACGTATCCGCCTGTATCAGTATGGCCTGCGGGGCGTGCGCGGGGCGGTGCTCACCGCCGGCGAGAACGGCATGACCCGGACGCTGTTCCGCAATTACAGCCTTACCCGCGACCTTCCCTACGAATTTCCCGGCGCTAGGGGCTTCGGCTTCATCCGCCGGGTCAGCGAGCAGGATGAGCCCGCGTTCCTGGCGAAAGCCCGAGCCGACGGCCCTGCGGACTTCTCGATCCACTCGTTCGCCTCCCACTCCGGTGAGCGCTTCGTCATCCAGTACATCGAGCCCACCCGGCGCCAAGCCAATGTCGTCGGCTTGGATATCGCTTCGGAAAGCAATCGTCGCGAGGCGGCGCTCGACGCGATGCGCTCGGGCGAGGTACGCCTGACCGCGCCCATCACGCTCGCCCAAGAAACCGGAAAGCCGCTGCAGTCGGTGCTGATGCTGCTGCCGATCTACCGCAGCGGCGTCACCCCGGACAGCCAGGCCGAACGCGAGGCACAGGCCTTCGGCTGGAGCTATGCCCCGCTGCTGATCGAGGACGTGCTCAAAGGGTTGGCCGTTGAGAGCGAGGCATTGCACTTAAGCCTGCGGGACGTCACGCCTGGTGGCGACGGCGTGTCCTTTTACTCAAGCGCCCGCCACCCGAGCGCGGAACCTGAGCTCTTCACCCAACGATTCGAGCGCGAGATGTTCGGTCGACGCTGGCAGTTCGAGCTCAGCGCTCATCCGCGGTTCGTGGCGAATCTCAACCTGCCCTCGGTATCGCTGATCCTGCTGCTGGGTTCGCTGGCGAGCCTGATCCTCGCTGCACTCGCCGGTGCGTTCAGTGTCAGCCGCCAACAACAACAGCGGATCGCCCATACCCAGGCGCAACTGGCGGCGATCGTCGAGAGTTCGGCCGACGGCATCATCGGCAAGACCCTCGATGGCGTGGTGACAAGCTGGAACAAGGGCGCGGAGCAGTTGTTCGGCTATAGCGCAAAGCAGGCGCTGGGCAAGCGGCTGGCGGACCTGGTGGTGCCGCCCGAGCTGGCGCAGGAGGAGGCCGGCATCCTTGCCCGCGTTCGGCGAGGCGAACGAGTTCCGCATTTCGATACCCGGCGCTTGCGCAGCGATGGCAGCACCTTTGACGTATCGATCACTGTTTCGCCGATTCGCAACACCGAGGGAATCGTGGTGGGTGCCTCCAAGACCGTGCGCGACATCTCTGAGCAGAAGGCCTTCGCCGCGCGCATCCTCGAACTCAACCTCGGCCTCGAGGACCAGGTGGCCCGGCGCACGGCCGAGCTTGAGCAGCTCAACGTGCTGCTGGAGAGCGTGCTCAACGCGGCCACAGAAGTCTCGATCATCGCCACCGACCTGGACGGCATCATCCGCATCTTCAACCGTGGCGCCGAACGCCTGCTTGGCTACGCCGCCGACGAGGTCGTCGGCAAGAACACCCCGCTCCCCTTCCATATGCCGGCGGAGCTGCACGCGCGCGCTGCCGAGTTGAGCGTTCAGCTGGGCGAACGGGTCGAGGGCATGCAGACCTTCACCCGGATGCCCGATGCCGGCGGCGCGGAAATGCGCGAATGGACCTACGTGCGCAAGGACGGCTCGCTTTTCCCGGTGACGCTGGTGGTTACCGCGATGCGTTCGCCCGGCGGAAAACCCAGCGGATACCTGGGCATCGCCCTCGACGTCACCCAGCGCAAGGCCGCGGAGCGGGACCGAGAAGTCAGCCTGGAGATGACCCGGGCGATCCTCAATACCGCGGTGAACCCGATCATCAGCATCGATGCCATGGGCACGGTGGTGTCGTTCAACCCCGCCGGCGAGCGGGTGTTCGGCTACAGCGAGGCGGAAATGCTAGGACGCAGCGTCCGGCGCCTGGTGCCGGAGTCGCAACGGGCCGCTGCCCAGGTCTTCCTCGAGCAGTTGGAGCATCAGGAACTGCCCGGTGCGATCAGGAACCGCGACATGTCCGGGTTGCGCAAGGACGGTTCGGAGTTCCCGCTGCAACTGTCGATCGGCTCGGTACAGATGGCCGAGCGCCGGCTGTTCGTCTGCATCATCACCGACACCACCCAGCTGAGGATGCAGCAGAACGAGCTTATGGCCGCTCGCGACCAACTGCTGCTGGCCGCCGAGGCGGCGGAACTGGGCATCTTCGCCTGGGATTTGCAGAGCGACCGGCTGCAGTGGAACGAGCGGATGCTGCAGATTTACGGGCTGCCGCTCGAACTCCGTGACGAGCTGACGTATTCGCACTGGCGCGAACGTGTGCACCCGGACGACCGGGATACCGCGGAAGCCGGTCTCAAGGCGCTGATCGAGCATGACGAGGCGTTCAACGCGGTATTTCGTGCGGTACTGCCGGATGGGCAGATCCGTTACGTCCAGGCTGCCGCCCGGGTCGAGCGCGCCGCGGACGGCAGCCCGATCCACATGACCGGCATCAACCGCGACATCACCGCTCAGCGTGAACTGGAGTCGAGCCTGCTGTACGCCAAGGACCTGGCGGACTCGGCGAACGCCGCCAAGTCCTCGTTCCTGGCGAACATGAGCCATGAGATCCGCACACCGATGAACGCGGTGCTGGGGATGCTGCAGCTGGTCCAGCGCACCGAACTGCGACCGCGCCAGCTCGATTACGTGGTGAAGGCGGAAAGCGCCGCCCGCTCGCTGCTCGGCCTGCTCAACGACATCCTCGATTACTCCAAGATCGAGGCCGGCAGGATGACGCTCGAGCAGGCGCCGTTCGAGCTGGAAGCCTTTCTTCAGGACCTCGCCATCGTGCTGGCCGGCAACCTCGGCGAGAAGGACGTCGAGGTGCTGTACGACGTCGACCCGCAATTGCCCGGCGTGCTGATCGGCGATGGCTTCAGGCTGCAGCAGATCCTCATCAACCTCGCCGGTAACGCGCTGAAATTCACCCTGCAGGGGCATGTGGTCGTCGCCATGCAGCTTCTTCAGCGCCACGACGCCCTGGTGCTGGTGCGGATTTCGGTGTCAGACAGCGGGATCGGCATCAGCAACGAGCAGCAGCAGCGAATCTTCGAGGGATTCAGCCAGGCGGAGGCCTCCACCACGCGCCGTTTCGGCGGCACCGGGCTCGGCCTGGTGATCTGCAAGCGCCTGGTGAGCCTGATGGGCGGCGAGTTGCTGGTGCGCAGCGAACTTGGTGTGGGCAGTACCTTCTGGTTCGATGTGGCCCTGGAGGTGCAGAAGCCCAATACGCTGCGCGCCGATTGTGCGTTGACCGATCGCCCGCTGCGCCTCCTGGTCGCCGACGACAACGCCATTGCCGCCGAAGTGCTGGTGCGCATGGTGAATGCGCTGGGCTGGCGCGCAGACAGCGTCGGCGGTGGCGATGCGGCGATCGCCCGGGTCAACCAGGCGCTGGCGGAAGGCGAGCGCTACGACGTGGTACTGATGGACTGGCGCATGCCCGACCGCGACGGACTGAGCGCGGCGCGCCTGATCAGCCGTCAACAGGGTGATGTCAGCCCGCCGATGGTGATCATGGTCACCGCGCACGGCCGCGAGGAACTGGTGGACGCCCAGCAGGAAGGCAGTCCTGCCTTCGTCGACTTCCTGACCAAACCGGTCACTCCGTTACAACTGGCTGCCAGCATCGAGCGGGCGCTCCACGGCATCCCGACGCCGAACGACTCCGGCAAGAACGCCCCGCGTACGCAGCGCCTGGCCGGCATGCGCTTGCTGGTGGTCGAGGACAACGTGCTCAATCGACAGGTAGCCAGCGAGTTGCTGAGCGCGGAAGGCGCGCAGCTTGAGCTGGCGGAAGGCGGTCTGTCCGGGGTCGACAGGGTCATGCGCCGCGCGCCCTTCGACGCGGTGCTGATGGACGTGCAGATGCCCGACATCGATGGCCTGGAAGCGACCCGGCGGATTCGCCTGGACCCGCGCTGGGCGACGTTGCCAATCATCGCGATGACCGCCAATGCGTCCGATGAGGACCGCCGGGCCTGTCTGGCTGCGGGGATGACCGAGCATGTCGGGAAGCCGATCGACCTTGAGCAACTGGTCGCCACCCTGCTCGGCTCCGCCCGGACGAAACACCGGCCCGTGGTGGCGACGGTCGTCGAGGACGGATCGCTCATCGAGGCGAGTGCGTCGATCAGCGCGCGCTTTGGCGGCAATCAGGCGCTGATCCGCCGGGTGCTCGTCGACTTCGAAGGAGATATGGCCAGACAACTTCCGTTGCTCGCCGCCGCCATCGAGGCGGACGACAGCAGGGCCGCCAGTACGGTGCTGCACGCCATCAAGGGCAGCGCCGGCACGGTTGGCGCCCTTGCATTGGCTGGCCGGGTCAGCGGACTGGAGATCGAGCTGGTTCACCGCGGCGCGCGCCTGACCGAGCTTGTCGATGCGGCCTGCCTGGCCGAGCTGGAGCGGAGCGTGCAGCTCAGCCTAGAACGGCTGCGCGCGGTCTTCGGCGAGGAACCCGATGACTTGGTCGAGCCGCAGATGCGCGAGGCGTTGCCCGACGATGAGTGGCGCGAAAGGCTGAGCGCGCTGTTGGCGCTGGTGGATAGCGCCAACCTGCGCGCCATCGATGAGGCCAGGGCGCTCCAGCCCCAGGTGCCGGGCGCCTATCGGGAGGCGTTCGCCGAGGCGGCGGCGCAGCTGACCCGCTATGCGTTCAAGGCGGCCGCGGCCCGGCTCCGCAGTCTGTTCCCGGAGGAATGACCGCCCGCGGTGGTCGCCTAGGCCGTTGCGGCGCGCGCCAGGTTTTCCCGCTGGCGCCATTCCATGTAGGTCTTCAGCAGCAGCGTGATCAGTGCCATGCAGGCCAGCAGAGCGGCGGCGGTGAAGGCCGCGGCGGTCTTGTAGTCGTTGTTCAACTGCTCGACCAGCAGCGACAGCGTCAGCGTCTGGTTGATGATGGTGCCCGACACTACCGAAACCGCGCCGAACTCACCGACCGCTCGGGCGTTGGTGACCACCACGCCATACAGCAGCGCCCATTTGATCTTCGGCAGCGTGATGTGGCGGAAGATCTGCCAGCCATTGGCACCCAGGCACAGCGCGGCGGACTCCTCGTCGCTGCCCTGCGCCTGCATCACCGGGATAAGGATGCGCGCGACATAGGGCGAGGTGACGAATACCGTGACCATGAGGATGCCCGGCCAGGCGAACATCAGCTGGATGCCCTGGGCGGAAATCCACTGTCCGAGGCTGCTCTCGACGCCGTAGACCACCAGGTAGCAGAGCCCCGCCACCACCGGCGAGACGGCGAAGGGAATGTCCACCAGGGTCGACAGCAGCTTGCGACCGCGGAAGTCGTAATGGGTCAGGCACCAGGCCAGCATGATGCCGAAGAGCATGTTGATCGGCACCGTGAGCACGGTGACGAACAGCGTCAGGCCGATGGCGTGGAGCATGAAGTCCTGCGAGAGGTTCTCCACCAGCAGGCCCCAGCCGCCGCTCAGCGCCTTGCCGAAGATCAGCGCCAGCGGAACGATGAGGATCAGCCCGACCAGCGTCAGGCCGAGGGCGATGAGCAGCCATTGATGCCAGTGCGTGGGCTTTTTCATGAGGTCTTGCGCTGCCAGCGAAGCAGGCGCCCTTGTAAGAGCTGAAGAACGAACAGCAGCGCCAGCGACGCCAGCAGGATCACGGAGGCGATGGCCGCCGCGGCCGGATAGTTGAACTCCTGCAGGCGGACAAAAATCATCAGCGAGGACACCTCGGTTTTGAACGGGATGTTCCCGGCGATCATGATCACCGCGCCGAACTCGCCGAGGCTGCGGATGAATGCCTGCGACGAACCCGTCACCAGGGCCGGCACCAGGGTCGGGAACACCACGTAGCAGAAGGTCTGCAGCTTGCTCGCGCCGAGCGTGCGCGCGGCTTCCTCGTATTCGTTGCCCAGGTCCTGCAGCACCGGCTGCACGGTGCGCACCACGAACGGCAGGCTGGTGAAGGTCATCGCCACCACGATGCCGGGATAGGCATAGGACACCTTGAGCCCCAGCGGCGCGAGCCACTGGCCGAGCCAGCCGCCGGGCACCAGCAGCGTCGCCAGGGTCAGCCCGGCGACCGAGGTGGGCAAGGCGAATGGCAGATCGACCAGGGCGTCGACCAGGCGCCGGCCGGGGAACTCGTAGCGGGTGATGATCCAGGCCAGCAGCAGGCCAATCAGCGTCGCCGCGAGGGTCGAATAGAACGCGCCGCTGAGCGTCACCCGGTAGCTGCCGAGTACGCGGCGATCGGTGATCGCCTGCCAGTACTGCGCCCAGGACATGTCGCTGACGTACACCAGCAAGGCGGAAATCGGGAAGAGGATGACCAGCGACAGGTAGAAGGCACTGAAGCCGAAGCTGGGTGCGAATCCGGGCATGGTCGGGGATTGGAAAAAGAACAGCGCAGTCTTTCTAGTCACAGGAGCCTGCCGGCGGAACGGCGTTTGAGTCGACGGATCTGGCGAACGATAGGGGCGCGTCGCGAAGGCGACGGCGCTCCGGTGCAGGCGCGCCACGAGCGTGGCGCGCAACGGTCGGTTTACTCGGCCAGGAGCTGGTCGAGGATAGCATTGCCGGCGAAGTGATTGTTCTGGATGTCGGTCCAGGAGCCCAGCACCTTGGTCGGATCGATCAGCTCGACCTTGGCGAATTGCCCCTCGGTCGCCTTGACCACCGACGGCTCGTGCACGCGCAGGTGGTAGGAGGCGATCAGCGTCTGCACCTCCTTGCTGTACTCGAAGTTGAGGTACTCGGTCGCCTGCTTGCGGGTGCCTTTCTGGTCGACCACCTTGTCCACCACGGCGACCGGGAATTCGGCCAGGACGCTGACCGGCGGGATCACGACCTCGAAACCTTCGGCCTTGAATTCGTCACCCTTGGCGATGTTCACCACTTCCGACTCGAAGGTCAGCAGCACATCGCCCTGCCCGTTCTGCGCGAATGCCACGGTGGCGCCACGGCCGCCGGTAGGGAAACTTTCGACGTTGTGCAGCAGCTTGCCGACGAACTGCCGGGTCTTGGCATCGTCACCCTTGAACTTCTCGTTGGCGTAGAGCCAGGCGCCCAGGTAGGTGTAGCGCGCGTTGCCGGACGTCTTCGGGTTGGGGAACACCAGTTTCACATCGTCACGAACCAGGTCGTCCCAGGTCTTGATGTTCTTCGGATTGCCCTTGCGCACGAGGAAACCGATGGTGCTGTAGTACGGCGAGCTGTTGTTGGGGAATTTCGACGCCCAGTCCTTGCTCACCAGCCCGCGTTCGGCGAGGACGTTCACGTCGGAGACCTGGTTGAAGGTCACGGTGTCGACCTTCTTGCCCTGGATGATGTCCTGAGCCTGCCGGGAAGTGCCGGCGAAGGATTGATCGATCTTCAGGTCTTCGCCGGTCTGCTCTTTCCAGTGCTTGATGAACAGCGGGTTTATTTCGGTGAAGAGTTCGCGTGCCACGTCGTAGGACGCGTTCAGCAACGGCGGGCTGTCGGCGAGCGCGACGGCGCTGCCGAAAGTGGTCGTCAGGGCAGTCGCCAACAAGAGTTTCTTCAACATGATGCTTCCTTTCCTCGCACGTTTAGCCCGCCGTGGCGGATCGAGTTCTAGTTCGCCAGCGCGGATGACGCTGGCGTGCTTATTCTTTTTAAAGATTTTATCGACAAATGCTAATACTAAAAAAGAATTAGCTTGGACATAAAGTCCTTCAGCAATCGCCGCCTACCTGGCTCTGCAGGTTCGCCTGGGTGACGTTGCTGTCCGCCGGCACGCTGCGGGTCAGCCAGACGTTGCCGCCGATGGTCGAGCCCTGGCCGATGGTGATGCGCCCGAGGATGGTCGCGCCCGCGTAGATCACCACATCGTCTTCGACGATCGGGTGGCGCGGCTGGCCCTTCTGCAGGTTGCCGGATTCGTCGGCGGGGAAGCGCTTGGCGCCCAGCGTGACGGCCTGATAGATGCGTACCCGCTGGCCGATGATCGCGGTTTCGCCAATCACCACACCCGTTCCGTGATCGATGAAGAAACTCGGGCCGATCTGCGCGCCTGGGTGGATGTCGATGCCGGTCAGCGAATGGGCAATCTCCGCGACTATCCGCGCCAGCAGGGTAAGCCCGGCCTTGTAGAGGTGATGCGCGAGACGGTGGTGGATGATCGCGAGGATGCCGGGATAGCAGACCAGCACTTCGTCGACGCTGCGCGCCGCCGGGTCGCCCTGGTAGGCGGCCAGCACGTCGGTGTCGAGCAGGCGCCGCAGCGCTGGCAATGCGGCGGCGAACTCGCGCACCAGTTCGACCGCGCGGGCGCTTTCGTTGATCGCTTCGTGTCCCTGCTGGCGGGCCTGGTAGCGCAGCTCGCGTTGCACTTCCAGGCGCAGCGCGTTGAGCGCGACGTCCAGGGTGTGGCCGACGTAAAAATCCTCGCTCTCTTCGCGCAGATCGGTCGGCCCGAGGCGCATCGGGAACAGCGCTCCGCTGATCGCCTCGATGACCTGGGCGACCCGCTCGCGGGACGGCAATTCGCGGCATTGCTTGTCGTTGGCTCGGCCGTGGCTGCTGCGCCAGTCGATGCGCGCGCTGCGCAGCTCGCCGACGATGCGCTCGAGTTCCCAATGCAGGGGCCGCGAAGCGTTGGAAGAATCCTGGTTCATCGCATGTCGTTCCAGTCAATCGGAACGCCGATGTTAACCCCAACGCCCGCCGCTTGGCTCTCAGTCGATGCCCATCGCCAGCCGAATGCCGTAGGCCAGCAGCGTCACCGCCAGCACGCCGGCGCACCACAGGCCGACGAACCAGGCCAGTCGCTTCAGGCGTCCGGGCATCAGTGATAGCCCTCGCCGACGTTGATCTTCCCGCGGAAGACCCAGTAGCTGTAGAAGGTGTAGGCGAGGATCACCGGGACCAGGGTCAACACCCCGACCAGAGTGAACGACTGGCTTTTGGGCGGTGCCGCCGCCTGCCAGATGGAGATGTCCGGCGGCACGATGTTCGGCCACAGGCTGATGGCCAGCCCCGTGTAGGCCAGGAAGATCAGCGCCAGGGTCAGCACGAACGGCTGGATCTCCCGGTGCCGGATTACCGCCCGGACCAGCGCGAACACGGTGAGCGCCACCAGCAGCGGCACCGGCAGGAAGTAGAACAGGTTGGGCAAGGTGAACCAGCGCTCGGCGATGGCGTCGTGCGCCAGCGGCGTCCACAGGCTGACGATGGCGATGGTCGCCAGCAGCACCAGGGTCAGCGGAGTCATCAGGCGGAACATCCGTTGCTGCAACTCACCGCTGGTCTTCATGATCAGCCAGCCGCAACCGAGCATCGCGTAGCCGACCACCAGGGCCAGCCCGGTGAACACCGGGAACGGCGCCAGCCAGTCCAGCGGCCCGCCCGCGAAGCTGCGCCCCTCGACCGGAATGCCGTCGATGAAGGCACCCAGCACCACGCCCTGGCTGAAGGTCGCCAGCACCGAACCGCCGATGAAAGCCTTGTCCCACCAGTGCTTGCTGCGCTTGGCCTTGAAGCGGAACTCGAAGGCCACGCCGCGGAAGATCAGCGCCACCAGCATGAGTATCAACGGCAGATAGAGCGCGGTCAGCACCACCGAATAGGCCAGCGGAAAGGCGGCGAACAGCCCTGCCCCGCCGAGCACCAGCCAGGTTTCGTTGCCGTCCCAGATCGGCGCGACGGTGTTCATCATCACGTCGCGGTTCTCTTCCTCGCGAATGAACGGGAAAAGGATGCCGATGCCCAGGTCGAAGCCGTCCATGACCACGTACATGAAGATGCCGAAGGCGATGATGCCGGCCCATACCAGTGGAAGATCAAAGCTCATCGCGGTCTCCTTTGCCTGACTGGCGTTCGTCGCCGTCGATGTCCGGTTCTGCGCCGGACAGCGGCCGCATCGGCTGTCGCGAGTGACCGGGACCTGCGTCTTCCATGGGCGGCGCGTCGCCCAGCAGCTTCGGTCCCTTGCGCATCAGGCGCAGCAGGTAGGTGATGCCGACGCCGAAGACCAGGAAGTAGACGACGAAGAACAGGCTCATGCTGACGCCCATCTCCTTGGCGCCGTGTCCGGACACCGCATCGCTGGTGCGCAGCAGGCCGTAGATCACCCACGGCTGACGACCGACTTCGGTGGTTATCCAGCCGGCGAGGATGGCGATGGTCCCGGCCGGGCCCAGCAACAGCACGAAGCGGTGGAACCAGGGCGACTCGTACAGTCGCCCGCGTAACCTCAGGTAGGCGCTCCAGAAGCCGGCGAGGATCATCAGCAGGCCCAGCCCGACCATGACGCGGAAGCTCCAGAACACGATCAGCGAATTCGGCCGGTCTTCCTTCGGCCAGGCCTTCAGTCCCTTGATTTCGCCGTCCCAGTCGTGGGCGAGGATCAGGCTACCGAGACGCGGAACGCCGAGCGCGAAATGCGTGGTTTCGGCTTCCATGTCGGGAATGCCGAACAGCAGCAGGGGAATTCCGCGCTCGGTTTCCCAGTGGCCCTCGATGGCGGCGATCTTCGCCGGCTGGTGCTTGAGCGTATTCAGGCCATGGAAGTCCCCTACCACGGCCTGCACAGGCGCCACGATCAGTGCCATCCACATGGCCATCGAGAACATCCGCCGGATACCGGGTTCGCGATTGCCCTTGAGCAGGTGCCAGGCGCCGGTGGCACCGACGATGAAGGCGGTGGCAATGAACGCCGCTATCGCCATGTGCGCCAGGCGATAGGAAAAGGACGGGTTGAAGACGATCTGCCACCAGTCCGCCGGCTCGAAGATGCCGTCGACGATCGCGTAGCCCTGCGGCGTATGCATCCAGCTGTTGGACGAGAGAATCCAGAAGGTCGAGATCAGCGTGCCGATGGCCACCATCAAGGTGGCGAAGAAGTGCAGTCCGCGACCGACCTTGTTCCAGCCGAACAGCATGATGCCGAGGAAGCCGGCCTCGAGGAAAAACGCGGTGAGCACCTCGTAGGTGAGCAACGGGCCCATGATGCTGCCGGCCTTCTCCGAGAGTCCCGCCCAGTTGGTGCCGAACTGGTAGCTCATGACCACGCCGGAGACCACGCCCATGGCGAAGGTAACCGCGAATATCTGTAACCAGAACCGGTAAAGCTGTCGGTAGCTTTCGTCGCGGGTACGCAGCCACAGGCCTTCGAGCACCGCCAGGTAGCTGGCCAGGCCGATGCTGAACGCCGGGAAGATGATGTGGAAGGAGATGGTGAAAGCGAACTGGATGCGGGCCAGTTCCAGAGCGTCCAGGCCGAACATGGCAATCCTCTCGGGCACGGTAGGCAGGGTCGCCTGCAACGGAACATGGCGGTATCTGTCGTACCGCTGGACGGAGCGCCTCGAGGGCGATCGATGCAGGCCCAGTTGTGACGGGGCAAGTCGCGCTTTAGTTTGCTCTCGAGGGCAGTATTAACTGCGTCGGTTCGTCGCAGAGCATTAAAGACCATGCGCAAAGGGTTGTAACGGGCGTTCTACAACGCATGTAGCCGCCTTGGAGCAGTCCGCCGGGCAACCCATATCGAGCTCCGATCCCGGCGAACCAGCCGACCGGTGGTAGGAGGCCGAAGGGATATGTCCTGATTTTAAAAAATCACCTTTGAATTCAGTTAATTAACGTTTTCATTCGAATGTTTTTCTTGCGCTAAGCCTGGGGTTTTAGCGAGGCCATTTCGGATTGGTTCGCAAGCGACTCTTTATCCTGCGAAATTGATGCTCCAGCTCAGAACTAAAGATTGCCGTCCGGGGTCAGGATAACTAGGCCGTGCAACGCACCGATAACAGCGGGCGTCACGGTCAATTCTGCTTTTCGCAGTCCATTCTAATAATGTTGCCGAACCCGGATCTGCTGCGATTCTTGCATCGCTGCGATGAAGGTTGCGCGTTTCGTAGTTGGGGAATGCGACCCTGCCAGGTCGCTGCTGGATTTCATCGGAGGGCTACATATGGGTGACGCGGCATTGAAAACGGTGTTTGGAAGCGCGGCCAGGACGGCCAGTGTGCCTATGGTCATCCGGCCGACACTTGAGGTCCGTAGCATTCAGGACAGCAAGAAGAAAGTGCTCTTCGTTACTTCGGAACTCGCCGACCTCGTCAAGACGGGTGGCCTGGGCGATGTTTCCGCCGCTCTACCTCGGGCTTTGTCGAACCTTCACGATGTTCGCGTTCTGATTCCGGGCTACCCCCAAGTGATCAACAGCGGCCATACCATTCGGGTGATCGGCGAAGTCAGCGGGCATGCCGCCCTGCCGCCGAGCAAGATCGGCCGGATCGATCTGGACGACGGCCTGATCATCTACGTATTGCTCTGCCCGGAGCTGTACGACCGCGACGGCAGCCCCTATGGCGACAACAACGGCCGCGACTGGCCGGACAACCACATCCGCTTCGCCCGCCTGGGCCTGGCCGCCGCAGAGTTTGCCGCTGGTGCAGCAGGTATTCGCTGGTGCCCCGATCTGGTGCATGCCAATGACTGGCCCGCCGGACTGGCGCCGGCCTACATGCACTGGCGTGGCCAGAAGACCCCCAGCGTCTTCACCATCCATAACCTCGCGTACCAAGGGACACTGCCGTTCGAGTGCAGCCCGGAGCTGGACATCCCCGCCTCGGCGTGCACCCCGGAACGCATGGAATTCCACGGTCGCCTGTCCATGCTCAAGGCCGGCATCGCTTACGCCAGCCACGTGACGACGGTCAGCGCCACCTACGCCGAGGAAATCACCACTCCAGAATTCGGTTGCGGGCTCGAAGGCTTCCTCGCCAGCACTGCGCGTTCCGGCCGCCTCAGCGGCATCATCAATGGCATCGACGAGAGCTGGGAGCCGGAAACCGATCCGCACCTGGTTCAGCGCTTCGCCATCCACGATTGGGAAGGCAAGGCGGTCAACGCGCAGCACGTTCGCGACCTGTTCGGTCTGCAGCCCTCCTCCGGCCCGTTGTTCGCGGTGGTTTCGCGCCTGGTCTATCAGAAAGGTCTCGACCTCACCCTGAAAGTCGCCCACGACATCGTCGCCGCCGGTGGCCAGATCGCCATCATTGGCCGCGGCGAGCCGCACATCGAGAACGCCATGCGCGATTTGGGTCGGCGTTATCCAGGACAGATCGGCGTGCACATCGGTTTCAACGAGACCGACGCCCGCCGCATGTTCGCCGGTAGTGACTTCCTGCTGATGCCCTCTCGCTACGAGCCCTGCGGCCTCAGCCAGATGTATGCGCAACGCTTCGGTTCGCTGCCGGTCGCGCGGCGCACCGGCGGACTCGCCGACAGCATCGAGGACGGCGTCACCGGTTTCCTGTTCAACGAATCGACCATCCATAGCTATCAGGAGGCAGTACAGCGCGCGCTGCATGTCTTCGCCCAACCCGGGCTGCTCAATGCCATGCGCTGTCGCGCCATGGCATCCCCGTTCTACTGGCATCAGTCGATCGCTCCTTACGCCCACCTCTACGAACAGTTGTTGGAAGGTCGTAGCGAGGCCGCAGCGGTCAACTGAAACCACCATCTCCGGCACTCCGGTAGCTACCTGTGGATGCGTCGACACGCTGAAGCCGGTGGCTACCGCCATCGCCGGTAAGGCGAAAATGCAATGGCTCCCGAAGTGATCGACAGCGGGCGGCACGGCGCCGTGTTGCTCGAACAAGGCAAAACCCGCTTTTCCCTCTGGGCACCGGACGCCCGCAGCGTGGCCGTCGAACTGGACGGCGGACATCGTCATCCGCTGGAGAAATCCGCCGATGGCTGGTTCCTCGCCGAGCTTCCGGTAAGTGCCGGTACGCGCTACCAGTACCGCATTGATGACGACCTGCTGGTGCCCGATCCCGCGTCGCGGGCGCAATCGGGTGACGTCCATTCGCCGAGCGTGGTGGTCGACCCGCAGGCCTATGCCTGGCAATCCACCGACTGGCTGGGTCGCCCCTGGCGCGAGACGGTGCTCTACGAACTCCATGTGGGACTGCTGGGCGGTTACGCCGGCGTCGAGAAGCACCTGCCGCGTCTGGTCGAGCTGGGCGTCACCGCGATCGAGCTGATGCCGCTCAACGAGTTTCCCGGCGCACGCAACTGGGGCTATGACGGCGTCCTGCCCTACGCACCCGAGGCCTCCTACGGTACGCCGGACGAGCTCAAGCACCTGATCGACACGGCCCACGGGCTCGGCCTGATGGTCTTTCTCGATGTCGTCTACAACCACTTCGGCCCGGACGGCAACTACCTCGGCGCCTACGCCAAGGACTTCTTCAACCACGACCTGCATACGCCATGGGGCGACGCCATCGACTTCCGCCGCCGCGAGGTGCGCGACTTCTTCATCGACAACGCGCTGATGTGGGTGAACGACTACCGCTTCGACGGCCTGCGCCTGGACGCCGTGCATGCGATCTCCGAGCGTGACTTCCTCGTCGAGCTGGCCGAGCGCGTGCGCGCCTCGCTGCAACCCGGCCGCCATGTGCACCTGGTGCTGGAAAACGAGAACAACGCCTCCAGCTTGCTGGAGAACGCTTTCGAGGCGCAGTGGAACGACGACGGGCACAACGTCCTGCACGTGCTGCTCACCGGCGAGCACCAGGGTTACTACGCCGACTACGCCAGCGACGCCACCGCCAAGCTGGCCCGCTGCCTCGGCCAGGGCTTCATCTACCAGGGCAACGCCAACCGTCACGGCAAGTCGCGCGGCGAGCCCAGCGGCCACCTGTCGCCAACGGCCTTCGTGCTGTTCCTGCAGAACCACGACCAGACCGGCAACCGTGCCTTCGGCGACCGTCTGGTCGGCCTGGTGGAAGAACCTCGTGCACTGCGCGCAGCGACCGCTGTGCTGCTGCTTTCGCCGATGATCCCGATGCTGTTCATGGGCGAGGAATGGGGCGCGAAGCAGCCCTTCCTGTTCTTCACCGATCATCACGGAGAACTGGCCGAGGCGGTGCGTGAAGGACGCCGGGGCGAGTTTTCCGAGTTCGCGGAGTTCAACGACGAACGCAAGCGCGCGCTGATTCCCGATCCCAACGCCGAAAGCACCTTCGAGGCGTCCCGTCCCGATTTCGACGCAGTCGGGGAACCCGAGCACGCCGAGTGGCATGCGCTGTACAAGTCGTTGCTCGCGCTGCGCCATGCGCAGATCGTCCCTAACCTGGCGCAGGCGAAGATGCTCGGTGCCGAGGTGGTCGGCGACAAGGCCGTGGTCGCGCGCTGGCAGCTGGGTGAGCGGGTGCTGCGCATCGAGCTCAACCTGGGCGCCGAGGCGCTGTCGCTGGCGGATTCCAGCGCCGCTTTCGAGCCGATCCACGAGAGCATCGATAGCGCATTCGACGCACGCGCGAAGGGACAACTGCAAGGTCTCGCGGCCTTGGTCTTCTGGGAGAACCGAACATGAGTGCCCTGCTTCACAAACTCGCCCGCGCCGCCGGCGTGGCGATCGACTGGGTGGATGCCGACGGCCGTGCGCAGACCGTGACCGACGAGGTCCTGCGTTCGGTGCTGGGCGGGCTCGAGTTGCCCGCCGAGGACGACGAGCAGGTGCTCGACAGCCTCGAAAAGCTCCGCCGCATCCTCGGCTCGGGCAACCTGCCGCCGCTGCTCACCGTCGATCGAGGCCAGTGGCTCGACCTGTCCCACTACTTTTCGCCCAACGCTTTGTGCGAGGTCGAGCTGGAGAATGGCGGGCGCCTCGCCCTGCACCTGAGCGACCACGGCTGGCTGCCGGCGCTGGACGAAATCGGCTATCACACGCTGCGTTTCGCCGGTGAACAGTGCGTGCTGGCCGTGGCGCCGCAGCGCTGCTTCAACATGAGCGATGCCACGGGAAGTCGTCATCCGCGTGCCTGGGGCATCGGCGTGCAGCTGTATTCCCTGCGCCGCGCCGGCGACGGCGGAATTGGCGATACCCAAGCGCTGGAAGTCCTCGCCCGCTCGGCTGCCGCGCATGGCGCCGATGCGTTGGGCATCAGCCCGGTGCACGCCATGTTCAGCGCCGACAGCAACCGCTACAGCCCCTATTCGCCGTCGAGTCGCCTGTTCAACAACGTGCTCTACAGCGCGCCGGGCAGCATCCTCGGCGAGCGAGCGGTACGCCAGGCGATGGAGTCGGCCGGGCTGGAAGCGGAGATGCAGCGCCTCGAACAGCTCGAGTTGATCGACTGGCCCGCCGCTGCCGCCGCCAAGCAGCGCCTGTTGTGGGCGCTCTACGAGGATTTCCGCACCGGCGGCAATCCCCTGGCGGAAGACTTCGCCAGCTTCCGCCGGCATGCCGGCGAGGCGCTGGAGAACCACTGCCGCTTCGAGGCGCTGCACGCCTTCCACATCCGCGAAGGCGACATCTGGGACTGGCGTCACTGGCCGCAGGAGTACCGCAACCCGCACAGCGCCGCTGTCATCGACTTCGCCCGCGAGCACGCCGAGGAAATCAGCTATCACGCGTTCTGCCAGTGGCTGATCGACCGCGGCCTGGACCGCACGCAGACCGCCGCGCGCTCCGCCGGCATGCACATCGGCCTGATCAGCGACCTCGCCGTCGGCGCGGATGGCGGCGGCAGCCAGGCCTGGAGCCGGCAGGCGCAACTGCTGCCGCAGCTCACCGTCGGCGCGCCGCCGGACATCCTCAACCGCTCCGGGCAGAGCTGGGGCATCTCCGCCTTCTCGCCCTGGGGGCTGAAGGCGCACGGATTCTCCGCCTTCATCGAGATGCTGCGGGCGAACCTCGCCCACGCCGGCGGCATGCGCATCGACCATGTCATGGGGTTGCATCGCCTGTGGGTCATGCCCGCCGGCGCCAGCTCCGATCAGGGCGCCTATCTGCATTATCCGGAAGAGGACCTGCTGCGCCTGCTGGCCCTGGAATCGGTGCGCCACCATGCCATCGTCCTCGGTGAAGACCTAGGGACCGTGCCCGAAGGCCTGCGCGAGCGCCTGGCCGCGCGCGGCATCCTCGGCATGCGCGTGCTGCTGTTCGAGCAGGACCACGCCCAGCGTTTCTTCGCCCCGCAGGAATGGCCGGAGACCTCCATCGCCACCACCAGCACCCACGACCTGCCGCCGATCCCGGCGTGGTGGAAAGGCGGCGACATCGAATGGCGCGCCCGCATCGAAGGGCTCGCCGAGGAAAAGCTCGACGAACAGCGGCGCGCCCGCGAGCGTGAGCGCGAGGGGTTGCGCGCCGCCCTCGCGCGCGCCTGCGATCTGCCCGCCGACGTCACCGCGCAGTCCCCCGCGCTGGGTGACGCCGCGGCCGCCTTCATCGGCCTGACGCCCGCGCCGCTGGCGTTGCTGCCGATGGAGGACGTGCTCGGCCTGGAAGAACAACCCAACCTCCCCGGCACCATCGACGAACACCCGAACTGGCGACGCCGCTGGGAAGGCGACTGCGCCGACCTGCTCGACGCCCCGCTACCCCGCCAGCGCCTGCTGGTTCTCGACAAGGCCCGCCACCAAACGGAGCAAAACTAGATGAAGCCACTCAGCGCCACGCTGCGCTTGCAGTTCCATAAAGGCTTCACGTTGGACGATGCCGTCCCGCTGGTCGACTACTTCGCCAGCCTCGGCATCAGCCACCTTTATGCCTCGCCCCTGCTTACAGCCCGCCCCGGTTCGATGCACGGCTACGACGTCGTCGACCCCACCGCGATCAACCCGGAACTCGGCGGCGAAGCCGCGCTGCATCGCCTGGTCGCGGCGCTGCGCGAGCGCGGCATGGGGCTGATCCTCGACATCGTGTCCAACCACATGGCCGTGGGCGGATCGAACAATCCCTGGTGGCTCGACGTGCTCGAGTGGGGCACGCGCAGCCCCTACGCGCAGTTCTTCGACATCCAGTGGAATTCGCCCGACCCCTTGCTGGAAGGACAATTGCTGGTGCCCTTCCTGCGCTCCGACTACGGCGAGGTGCTGCAGGCCGGCGAGATCGTCGTGCGGTTCGACGCCGCCAGCGGCGCGTTCTACGCGGAGCACTACGAGCACCGCTTCCCGATCAGCCCGCCCAGCTACGTCGAGCTGCTCAGCGGCAGCGGTAACCCCGAGTTGATCGCCCTCGGCGAACGCTTCGCCACCCTGCGCGAGCAGGAAAATCCCTACCAGTGCGCCAAGGAACTGCGCGCCGAGCTGGCCGAGGCCGCGAGCCGGGGCGATGCCGCCGAGGATATCCAGCGCATGCTGGCGCGCTTCGACGCCACCCAGCCAGAAGGCTTCCAGCGCCTGCATGCGCTGCTCGAACGCCAGCACTACCGCCTGGCGAGCTGGCGCACGGCTGGCGACGACATCAACTGGCGGCGCTTCTTCGACATCAACGAGCTGGGCGGCCTGCGCGTCGAGCGGCCGGTGGTATTCGAGGAAACCCACGCGAAAATCTTCGAGCTCGTCGCCAACGGGCAGATCGACGGCCTGCGCATCGACCACGTCGACGGCCTGGCCAACCCGCGCGGCTACTGTCGCCAGCTGCGCCGGCGTGTCGAACGGCTGATCGCCGGGCGCTCGTCAGCGACCGCCCTGGAGCACTTCCCTATCTACGTCGAGAAAATCCTCGGCCCCGAGGAGCAGCTGCAACGCGACTGGGGCGTGGACGGCACCACCGGCTACGAATTCATGAACCAGGTGTCGCTGCTGCAGCACGACCCGGCGGGCGAGGCGGTGCTCGGCGAACTGTGGAGCCGGGTCAGCGAGCGCACGGCGGATTTCATGGAGGAAGTGCGCGCCGCCAAGCAACTGGTGGTCACCGGTTCCCTGGCCGGCGACTACGAGACGGTCGCGCAGCTGCTGCTGCAGGTCGCCCGTGGCGACCTGATGACCCGCGACCTCACGCTCGGCGCGATCCGCCGCGCGCTGCTCGAACTGATCGTGCATTTCCCGGTATACCGCACCTACATCGGCGCCACCGGCCGCCGCGAGTCGGACGAGCCGTTCTTCCAGCAGGCGCTGGAAGGCGCGCGCACCACCCTCGGTGAGGCCGACTGGCCGCTGCTCGCGCACCTGGAGCGCTGGCTCGGCGGCGAACCGCTGCGCGATGTGCCGCCGGGGCCGATCCGGGCCGCCCGCAAGCAGGCGTGCGTGCGTTTCCAACAGCTCACCTCGCCGGCGGCGGCCAAGGCGGTGGAGGACACCGCCTGCTACCGCAGCGCCGTGCTGCTCTCGCGCAACGACGTCGGCTTCGACCCGCAGCTGTTCAGCGCCCCGCCGCAGGCCTTCCACGCCGCCGCGCTGGAGCGTGCCGAGGCGTTTCCGCGCAACCTGCTGACCACCGCTACCCACGACCACAAACGGGGCGAGGACACCCGGGCGCGGATCACCGTGCTCAGCGAGCGTGCGTCCTGGTTCGCCGAGCAGGTGGACCGCTGGCTGGAAATGGCCGCACCGCTGCGCGCGGACCTCGCCGATGGCGTCGCACCGTCGCCCGGTGACGAGCTGATGCTGATGCAGATCCTGCTCGGCAGCTGGCCGCTGGACCTCGATCCCGACGACGCCGCCGGCATGCAGGAGTACGCAGGGCGGATCGGCCAGTGGCAGGAGAAGGCCGTCCGCGAAGCCAAGCTGCGCAGCACCTGGAGCGCGCCCAACGAGGCGTACGAAAGCGCCTGCCGCGCCTATTTGGAGCGTCTGTTGCAGCAGGACGAAGGCGCGCAGCTGCGTCGCGAGATCGCCGCGGCCGCGATGAGAATCGCCCCGGCCGGCGCGCTCAACGGTCTGGTCCAGACCTTGCTGCGGATGACCGCGCCCGGCGTGCCCGACCTGTACCAAGGCGCCGAGTTCTGGGACTTCAGCCTGGTCGACCCGGACAACCGCCGTCCGGTCGACTTCGCCGCCCGCCGCGAGGCGCTCGCCGCCGAGCGGGATCTCGCTGAGCGGAGTCCCGCCGAACTGATCGCCAGCTGGCGTGACGGACGTATCAAACAGTGGCTGATCGCCCAGACGTTGCAGCTGCGTGCGGAGCTGCCGGAACTGTTCACGGCAGGTGATTACCTGCCGCTGGAAGTGCATGGCGAACAGGCGGAGCGCGTTCTCGCGTTCGCCCGCCGCCATGAAGGGAGGAGCGTCGTGGTCATAGTGCCGCGGCTGACGTTCACGCTGCTCGGAGGTAGTGATAATCCGGCCATCGCGCCCGATAGCTGGGGCGATACCTACGTGCAACTGCCTGAAAGTCTGGCGAATCAGGGGCTGAGGGGACTTTTTGGCGGTGGCGCAGTCACACACAACGAGCAGGTGCGGCTTGCCGAGGTCCTGGCTACGTTTCCGCTAGGCATTTTGCGATCTGAACCAACGTAAAACATGGAGACTTCAACATGAGTGCTAAAGACGAGCGTATACGCGAATTCGCCTACCAGATCTGGGAGTCCGAAGGCCGCCCAGACGGTCAGGAGCAGCGGCACTGGGAGATGGCCCGCAAGCTGGCCGCCGCCGAGGCGCTGCCCGCGAGCAAGGCCAAGGCTCCGGCCAAGCCGCGCAAGGCAAGCAAGCCCAAGGCGGCACCGGAACCCGCAGCCGCCGCACCCGCTGCCAGCGCCAGCGCCAGCGACAAGCCTGCCCTGGTGAAGAAGCCGCGCAAACCGGCCGAACCCAAGTCGAGCGCGCCGAAGGAGGCCAAACCGGCTGCGCCGAAGTCCGCCGCTTCCAAACCCGCCAAGCCGGCTGCCAAGCCAACCGCCCCGAAAGCCTGAACGTCCCTTGCAGTGCGCTTGCCATTGCGCATAGGAGAAAGCATGAGTACTGAGCGTAAAGCCGCTGCATCCGTGACCAGCCCCTCGCGAATACGCGAGGGGCTGCCCCATCCTCTCGGCGCGACCTGGGATGGATTGGGCGTTAATTTCGCGATCTTTTCCGCACACGCCACCAAGGTGGAACTCTGTCTGTTCGACGAAACGGGCGAAGTGGAACTCGAACGCATCGAACTGCCCGAGTACACCGACGAGATCTGGCACGGCTACCTGCCCGACGCCCATCCCGGACTGATCTACGGCTACCGCGTTCACGGGCCCTACGAGCCGAGCGAGGGCCACCGTTTCAACCCCAACAAATTGCTCATCGACCCCTACGCCAAGCAGCTCATCGGCGAGCTGAAATGGTCGGAGTCGCTGTTCGGCTACACCATCGGCCACAAGGACGGAGACCTTAGCTTCGACGAGCGCGACAGCGCGCCCTTCGTGCCGAAGTGCAAGGTGGTCGACCCCGCCTTCACCTGGGGCGACGACCGTCCGGTGCGTGTGCCGTGGGACCGCACGATCATCTACGAAACCCACGTTCGGGGGTTCACCAAGCGCCATCCGGATGTTCCGGAACACCTCCAGGGCACCTTCGCCGGGCTGATGCACGAGTCCGTCATCAAGTACATCCGCAAGCTCGGCGTGTCCTCGGTGGAACTGCTGCCGATCCATGGCTTCGTCCAGGACCAGCATCTGCTGGAAAAGGGCATGTCCAACTACTGGGGCTACAACAGCATCGCGTTCTTCGCACCGCATGCGAAGTACCTGGCGGGCAGCAGCATCAGCGAGTTCAAGCAGATGGTCGCGCACCTCCACGATGCCGGCCTCGAGGTGATCCTCGACGTGGTCTACAACCACACCGCCGAGGGCAACGAGCTCGGCCCGACGCTGTCGATGCGCGGCATCGACAACGCCAGCTACTACCGCCTGATGCCCGACGACAAGCGCTACTACATCAACGATTCGGGCACCGGCAACACCCTTGACCTCTCGCACCCCTGCGTGCTGCAGATGGTCACCGACTCCCTGCGCTACTGGGCCGGCGAGATGCACGTGGACGGTTTCCGCTTCGACCTGGCGACCATTCTGGGTCGCGAGCACGACGGCTTCGACGAGCGCCACGGCTTCCTGGTCGCCTGTCGCCAGGACCCGCTGCTGAGCCAGACCAAGCTGATCGCCGAGCCCTGGGACTGCGGTCCTGGCGGCTATCAGGTGGGTGGATTTCCGCCGGGCTGGATGGAGTGGAACGACCGCTTCCGCGACACCGTGCGCTCGTTCTGGAAAGGCGACGAGGGCAAGCTGTCCGAGTTCGCCAAGCGCATCACCGCCTCGGGCGACATGTACAACCAGCGTGGTCGCCGGCCATTCGCCTCGGTCAACTTCATCACCGCCCACGATGGCTTCACGCTGCACGACCTGGTGTCGTACAACGACAAGCACAACGAGGACAACGACGAGAACAACCAGGACGGCAGCAACAACAACCTGTCCTGGAACCACGGCGTCGAAGGCCCCACCGACGATCCGGAAATCCGCGCGCTGCGCCTGCGCCAGATGCGCAACTTCATGGCCACCCTACTGTTCTCGCAAGGCACGCCGATGCTGGTCGCCGGTGACGAATTCGCCCGGACCCAGCATGGCAACAACAATGCCTACTGCCAGGACAGCGAGATCGGCTGGATCGACTGGAACCTCGACGAAGACGGCGAAGCCCTGCTCGCCTTCGTTCGTCAGGCCATTCAGCTGCGTCTGAAGTACCCGATGCTGCGTCGAGGGCGTTTCCTGGTCGGCGCCTACAACGAGGAACTGGGCGTCAAGGACGTCACCTGGGTCGCGCCGAATGGCGAGGAAATGACCGTCGAGCAATGGCACGATCCGCACGGCAAATGCCTCGGCATGCTGCTCGACGGCCGCGCCCAGCCGACCGGCATTCGCCGCGCCGGCGCCGACGTCACCCTGCTGCTGATCTTCAACTCGCACTTCGACGTGGTGAATTTCCGCCTGCCAGCGGTGCCCGAGGGCGAGCACTGGACCTGCCTGGTGGATACCAACCGCGCGGACGCCAGCGGTGAGGAACTCTTCGAGTTCGACACCGAGTACGGCATCACCGGCCGCTCGCTGTTGCTCTTCGAACTGCAGAAGGTGAAGTCGGAGTGAATGAACGGGCTCTGTTGCCCGCAGCGCTGGGCGAATGGCTGAACGGCCGCGAGGATGGCCACGCGGGGCTGGGCGAGTTGATCGCCTGTCTGCGCGAGCTGCGCCTCGCCGGCCTGGACGATCTCCCTCTGCCCGGTTCCGGGCAGACCCTTCAACGCTGGCGCGCGCTCTCCTGCGTCGCCAGCCATGACCTCAACCTGTGCAAGCTCTACGAAGGCCACACCGACGCGTTGGCGGTGATGGCCGAGCTAGGCGCGCCGGCACCGGAGGAAGATTCGCTGTGGGGCATGTGGGCGGCCGAACCGCCGCAGGCCAAGGTGCGCATCGTTGCCGAGTCCGGCGGCGAAGTGCGCCTGGACGGCACCAAGGCCTGGTGCTCGGGTGCCGACCAGCTCACCCACGGCCTGCTCACCGCCTGGAACGCCAACGGCGAGCAGCAGTTGGTGGCGGTGAAGATGGACCAGCCTGGCATCAGCACAAACAGCGCTAGCTGGCAGGCGATCGGCATGGGCGCCACGCAGAGCGTCGAGGTCAGTTTCCGCCGTGCCCACGGCGTGCTCGTCGGCGGACCGGGCGATTACCTTCGTCGTCCCGGATTCTGGCAGGGCGGTGGCGGCATCGCGGCCTGCTGGCACGGTGCGGCTCAGGCCCTGGCGGAGTACCTGCGCGGCCAGGGGCGTCGCGGCGAGCCGCACACCCTGGCCCACCTGGGCGCGGTGGACGCGGCCTTGCAGGCCAGCGCCGCGCTGCTGCGCGACTGCGCCGAGTGGATCGATCGCAACCCCACCGCCAGTGCCGAATTGGCGGTCCGCCGTTCCCGTGCCGTGTGCGAGGACGCCGCGGAATCGCTGCTGCGGCACGTCGGCCGCGCGCTCGGCGCTGCGCCGCTGTGCCTGAACCGGCGCTACGCCCGGCTGGCCACCGATCTGCCGGTATTTCTGCGCCAGAGCCATGCCGAACGTGACCTGGCCGCACTCGGCGAACTGGTGGTGAGGGATCCGGCGGGCAGCTGGCTGCTATGAAGGCCAATCCCATCGTCGGCAGCGGCACCTCGATCGAGGCCTGGGCCGGGTCCCGGCACCTGGCGGAAGTGGAAGAAATCGACCTGCAGCACCTGGTCCCGACCGGCAGTCGCGCGGTGATCGTCGCGCCGCATCCGGACGATGAGGTGCTGGGGTGCGGCGGCCTGTTGCAAGCGCTGTCGCGCGCCGGCAATCCGCTGCTGCTGATTTCCGTCACCGACGGCGATGCCAGCCATCCCGGTTCGCGGCGCTGGCCGGTGGAACGGCTGGTCCAGGCCCGCCCGCTGGAAAGCGCCGAGGCGTTGCGTCGGCTGCAGATCGATGTCGACGCACTGCCGTGGATTCGCGCCGCGTTGCCCGACAGCGCCGTGGCCTCCCGGGAAGACAAGCTGCGAGCCCTCATCGCCGGGGCCTTGCAGCCGGGCGACGTGGTTTTCGCCACCTGGCGCGAGGACGGCCACTGCGACCACGAAGCGGTCGGTCGCGCCGCGGCGGCGGCTGCGAGCGCGGCAGGTGCCCGCCTTGTGGAAGTACCGATCTGGGCCTGGCACTGGGCGGACCCCGAGGACCCACGCCTGCCCTGGCAACGCGCCCGCAAGCTGGTCATCGACGAGGCCATGCTCGCGCGCAAACGCCAGGCCATGCAGGCGCACGCCAGCCAGTTGGAGGGCGATCCCGACATTCATCTGCCACCGGTGCTGGACGCGCATGCGCTCGAGCGCCTGTTGCGACCCTTCGAGGTGTTCTTCCTATGAGCGTGGGCGATGCCTATTTCGATGAACTGTTCGCCGGCAACGATGATCCCTGGGCGTTTCGCCAGCGCTGGTACGAGCGTCGCAAGCGCGCCCTGACCCTGGCCGCCCTGCCCCGCGACCGCTTCGCCGCGGCCTTCGAGCCCGGCTGCGCCAATGGTGAACTGAGCGCGGAGCTGGCCGAGCGCTGCGACAGCCTGCTCTGCGGCGATACCTCGGCCGCCGCCGTTCGGCTGGCGCGCCAGCGTCTGGAAGGGTTTCCCCACGCCCGCGTCGAGCAGATGCGCCTGCCGCAGGGGTGGCCGGAGCAGCGTTTCGACCTGATCGTCCTCAGCGAGGTCGGCTACTACCTGGCGCAGGACGATCTTCTGGCCCTGGCCGAGTGCATGCGCTCGTCGCTCACCGAGGACGGGATTCTCGTCGCCTGCCACTGGCGGCATCCCATCGACGGCTGCCCGCTGGTGGGCGACCAGGTGCACCGGCTGCTGGGCGAAGCCTTGCAGATGGAGTGCCTGATGACCCATCTCGAGCCGGATTTCGTCATGCAATCGTGGTCGCGCGACGGCGCCAGCGTGGCCGCACGCGAAGGCCTGGCCTGATTCACGTTCGGCGGCGCTGATCCTCATCGCCGAAACGCCGCTCCTCCCCGTCATCGCCCTCTGGCACGTCTCGTGCCGGAACCCTCTTCCTCCTGATCAGTCGGAATAACTAGGCGCCCATTGCGGGCGCAGCCTGCGGCCTTGCGGCTGCAGCGCCGGTTTTTCGCAAATGGAGCCAGCCCATGAAGATCAATCAGATCATGACCCGCAACGTGCAGACGCTGCGTCCGGATCAGAGCATTCGCGATGCGGCGACGCTGATGGCGAGGATCGACACCGGCGCCCTTCTGGTTCACGAGAACGGCCGCCTGGTGGGCATGGTCACCGACCGCGACATCACCCTGCGCGCCGTCGCCCAGGGTCTCGACGCTGACACGCCGGTACGCCGGATCATGAGCTCGGGGGTGCGCTACTGCTTCGATGACGAGGACGTGCAGCAGGTCGCCCGCAACATGGCGCACAACCAGATGCGCCGTCTGCCGGTCCTCAATCGCGAGAAGCGCCTGGTTGGCGTGGTGTCGCTCGGCAACATCGCCAGCACGTTCAGTGATCGCGCCCAGAGCACCGTGCTGCTCGGTGTGGCCCAGGCCCACTGAGCGCCCCGCACCGGCAAAGACGCCAAGGAGTTCGGATTTGAATTTGCAAAGCTCTCAACTGGATGCGCACCTGGCAAGTTCGGTGCATTCGCTGAAGGTGCTGACGGTGAACACGCACAAGGGTTTCACGCTGTTCAACCGGCGCTTCATCCTGCCCGAGCTGCGCGATGCGGTGCGCAGCATTTCCGCCGACATCGTGTTCCTGCAGGAAGTCCACGGCACCCATGAGAAGCACGCGCTGCGGTTTCCCGACTGGCCGGCCACCTCGCAGTACGAGTTTCTCGCCGACAGCATGTGGAGCGACTTCGCCTATGGCCGCAACGCGGTCTACCAGGATGGCGACCACGGCAACGCGCTGCTCTCCAAGTTTCCGATCCTGCGCTACCAGAACCTCGACGTGTCGATCAGCGGTCCGGAGCGGCGCGGGCTGCTGCACTGCGAGTTGCAGGTGCCCGGTCATGACGCCTTCCACGCCATCTGCGTTCACCTCGGGCTGCGCGAGGCGCACCGCCAGCAGCAGCTGGGTCTGCTCTGCGAACTGATCTCCAGCCTGCCACCGGATGCGCCGGTGGTGGTGGCCGGCGACTTCAACGACTGGCGGCTCAAGGCCAGCCCGGTGCTGGAGCGCGGCGCGAACATGCACGAGGCCTTCGCCCGGGAGCACGGCATCGTCGCCCGGAGCTTCCCGGCGCACTGGCCACTGCTGCGCCTGGACCGCGTCTACGTGCGCAACGCCACCACGCGCAACCCGCAGGTTCTGTCGAACCGGCCCTGGTCGCACTTGTCAGACCATGTACCCCTGGCCGTGGAGATCCACCTATGAAATTCAGCTGGCGTGATGGAAACCGCCTGCAGTTGCTGGAAAACGGTGAGGAGTTCTTCCCACGCGTATTCGAGATGATTCGTCAGGCGAAAAAGGAAGTCCTGCTGGAGACCTTCATCGTCTATCAGGACAAGGTCGGCAACGAGCTGCGCGACGTGTTGATCGAGGCCGCCCAACGCGGTGTGCGCGTCGACATCACGCTGGACGGCTATGGCTGCGCGGACCTGACCCCGGACTACATCTCCGGGCTGACCTCCGCTGGCGTGCGCCTGCACCTGTTCGACCCGCAGCCCAAGTTCCTAGGCATGCGCACCAACCTGTTCCGCCGCCTGCACCGCAAGATCGTGGTGATCGACGGTGAGCGCGCGTTCATCGGCGGAATCAACTACTCCGCCGATCACCTGGCCGATTTCGGCCCGGAGGCCAAGCAGGACTATGCCGTGGAGATCGAAGGCCCGGCCGTCGACGACATCCACCGCTTCGCGCTGAAGACCATCGCCCCCCGCGAGCATCCGAAGCGCTGGTGGCAGCGCCGCGTACAGGAGTCCATCGGGCGAACCTACAACCACAGCCGGGGCAACGCCCGGGTGCTGTTGGTCACTCGGGACAACGAGAACCATCGCAATGACATCGAGGAGCACTACCTCGAGGCGATCCGTTCGGCGCGCAGCCACCTGCTGATCGCCAACGCCTACTTCTTCCCCGGTTATCGTGTGCTCCGGGAAATTCGCAATGCGGCCCGCCGTGGCGTGCGGGTTCGCCTGATTCTGCAGGGCCAGCCGGACATGCCGATCGCCAAGCTCGCCGCACGGATGCTCTACAACTACCTGCTGCGCGACGGTGTGCAGATCTTCGAATACTGCCGGCGCCCACTGCACGGCAAGGTGGCGTTGGCGGATCACGACTGGTCCACCGTGGGTTCCAGCAACCTCGACCCGCTGAGCCTGTCGCTGAACTTGGAAGCCAACGTGATCGTCCGCGACCCGGTGTTCAACCGGCACCTGCACGAGCGCCTCGACCTGCTGATCCAGGACCACTGCAAGACGGTTCCCCTGGAGCGCATGGTGCGCGGCTACTTCTGGCGTGCGCCGCTGGTGTTCCTGATCTTCCACTTCCTGCGCTATTTCCCCTCGATGATCGCCAAGTTGCCGGCTAGCCCGCCGCGCCTCGCACTCATCGAACCTCCGACGGTGGAATCCCCCGCCGTCGCCAATCTGCAGCGAGACGGCCAATGAGCGCATCCAGCGGAACCCGGCAGCCTTCGTTCGCCGAACGCCATCGATGGTGGCCGGTCGCGAAGAAACTGCTGACCTATGCGTTCTTCATTATGGTGGTGGTGCTGCTGGTCGCCCTGGCGAAGAAGGTGGACTGGGACGAAGTGGTGACCACCCTGCGTGCGTACAGCATGAAGACGCTCCTGCTGGCCGGCCTTGCGACGCTGGGCAGCTACCTCGTCTACACCAGCTTCGACCTGCTGGGTAAGCGCTACACGCGGCACAGCCTGCCGGCATCGCAAATCCTGCCGGTGACCTTCGTCTGCTATGCCTTCAACCTCAACCTCAGTGCCTGGGTGGGCGGTATCGCCTTCCGCTACCGGCTGTATTCGCGCCTCGGCCTGAAGAATTCGGTGATCACCCAGATCTTCACCCTGAGCCTGATGACCAACTGGCTTGGCTACATGGCGCTGGGCGGGACGGTATTCGCCCTGGGCTGGGTGAAGATGCCGGAAAGCTGGTCCATCGGCACGGGCACCTTACGTCTGATCGGCGTGCTGCTGGTCGCGGTGACGCTGATCTACCTCGGCCTCTGCGCCTTCTCCAAACGCCGTGCCTGGACCATCCGTGGCCATGAGATCGGCTTGCCGTCGCTGCGCATGGCCGCCAGCCAACTGGTGCTTGGCGGCTGCAACTGGGGGCTGATGGCGCTGGTGGTGTACATCATGCTGCAGGAGAAGGTCGATTATCCGACCGTGCTGGGCGTCCTGCTGATCAGCAGTATCGCCGGGGTCGTCACCCACATTCCGGCCGGGCTTGGGGTGCTGGAGACGGTGTTCGTGACCCTGCTGCAGGGGCAGGTTTCCAAAGGCAGCATGCTCGCCGCGCTGATCGGCTATCGCGTGCTCTACTTCCTGATCCCGCTGTTGCTCGCCTCGCTGGTGTACCTCCTGCTGGAGTCCCAGGCGAAAAAACTGCGCAACATGAACAGCGACAAACAGGCCGTCTGATCCTCGCCCGGCACGCTCCGCCCGGCCCGTGCGCCACCGGGCGGAATGCCGCTTCGCTTCGTTGAAATGTCACCAAATACGGCTAGCCTTGTTGGACACTACGAACGTGGGTGAGCCAACATGATGACGATCTCTTTTCAGGAGGCTCGGCAAATCATCGAGCTGTCCTTCGTACCGCTTGCCTGCGAATGCAAGGAAGAGGAACAGGGCATTACTGTCCGTCTGTTCCACGCGCAGAGCGGCGAACCGCAACTGGTGGTCACGGCCATCGCGCCCGAGCGCTATGCCAGCATCCGTGCGATTTCCCAGCTGGTCTTGGAGATTCGCCAGGAGCTGTCCGTTGCCAAACTCCGCAAGCAGATGAGCTACAGCCTCTAAGCCCCTGCCCGACCGTGTTCACGGTCGGGCTTTCGCCCTTCCCGCCCCGACCTATCCTTGAATGCAAAACGCCGGACGATCATGTCCGGCGTTTGCTTTTCAGGGAAGGCGCGCGAGGCAGCCGATCAGGCGGGGCGCAGGATCAGCACGCCAAGCGGTGGCAGGTTGAGGGACAGCGACTGCTTCTCGCCGTGGCTATCGATGCTCTCGGCGAGGATCGTCCCTGAATTGCCCAGGTTCGAGCCGGCGTAGCATTCGGCGTCACTGTTGAACAGCTCCTGCCAGTTGCCTCCACGCGGCACGCCGATGCGATAACCGTGACGTGGCACCGGCGTGAAGTTGGCGACCACCAGCAAGGGCTCGCCCGCCAGGCTCCAGCGCAGCCAGGCGTAGACACTATTCCCCGAGTCGTCCCCGATCAGCCACTGGAAGCCTTCCGCATCGCAGTCGCGCTCGTGCAACGCGGGCTGCTCGCGATACAGCCGGTTGAGGTCGCTGACCAGGCGCTGCACGCCCTGGTGATCGGCGTACTTCGTCAGGTACCAGTCCAGTTCGCGGTCGTGGCTCCATTCGCGCCACTGGCCGAACTCGCAGCCCATGAACAGCAGCTTCTTGCCCGGATGCGTCCACATGAACGACAGGTAGGCGCGCAGGTTGGCGAATTTCTGCCAGCGATCGCCGGGCATCTTGTCGATCAGCGAACGTTTGCCGTGCACCACTTCATCGTGGGAGATCGGCAGCACGAAGCGTTCGGAGAAGGCGTACAGCAGGCCGAACGTCAGCTTGTCGTGGTGATAGCGGCGGTTGATCGAGTCTTCTTCGATGTACTTGAGGCTGTCGTGCATCCAGCCCATGTTCCATTTGTAATCGAAGCCCAGCCCGCCTTCCGAGGTCGGCTTGCTGACGCCCGGCCAGGCGGTGGATTCTTCGGCGATCACCAGGGCGCCGGGCGCCTCGACGTTCACCACATCGTTCAGGTGGCGGAGGAAGTCGATGGCTTCGAGGTTCTCGCGCCCGCCGAAGCGGTTCGGCACCCATTCGCCCTGCTTGCGCGAATAGTCGCGGTAGAGCATCGAGGCCACCGCATCCACGCGCAGCGCGTCGATGTGGAAGTCCTTCAGCCAGTGCAGCGCCGAAGCGATCATGAAACCGTGCACCTCGGTGCGGCCGAGGTTGTAGATGTAGGTTTCCCAATCCTGGTGGAAGCCTTCCAGCGGGTTTTCGTACTCGTACAGCGCGGTGCCGTCGAAGCGCGCCAGGCCGTGCGGGTCGGTGGGGAAATGCGCGGGCACCCAGTCGAGAATCACACCGATGCCGGCACCGTGGCAGGCGTCGACGAAGGCGGCGAAGTCCTGTGGTGTGCCGAAGCGTCCGCTCGGGGCGAACTGCGACAGCGGCTGGTAACCCCAGGAACCGCCGAACGGGTGTTCCATGATCGGCAGCAGCTCGATGTGGGTGAAGCCCATTTCCTGGACGTAGGGAATCAGTCGCTCGGCCAGTTCCCGCCAGTTGTAGAGGCGCCCTTCGTCACCGCCCTCGCGGCGCCAGGAGGCGGCGTGCAACTCGTAGATCGACAACGGCGCGCTCACCGCCTGGCGCTGCCCGCGCTGCTCCATCCACTCGCGGTCCTGCCAGTCGTGGCGCAACGGCGCCGCAACGATGGACGCGGTGCTGGGTGGCGTCTCCGTGGACAGCGCCATCGGGTCCGCCTTCAGTGGCAGCACACCGTCCTGGCCGAGCAGCTCGAACTTGTAGGGTTCGCCGGGCTGCAGCCGCGGAATGAAGATCTCCCACACACCGCTAGGATGGCGCAGGCGCATCGGGTGGCGACGACCGTCCCAGCCGTTGAAGGCGCCGACCACCGAAACGCGCCGGGCATTCGGTGCCCACACGGCGAAGCGCACGCCCTCGACGTCGCCCAGCGTGACCACCTGCGCGCCGAGGCAGCGCCCCAGGTCGCGGTGATTGCCTTCGGCGAACAGGTAGAGGTCCATTTCGCCCAGCAGCTCACCATAGCTGTAGGGGTCTTCGGTGATCTGCTCGCCGGTCGCCCAGCGGATGTGCAGCAGGTACGGCTGGGCGATGTCGAGACGGCAGAAATACAGGCCGGGCGCCTGCGCCTGGTCCATCGCGCAGATGCGGTTGCCGGTGTCGCGTTCGAGGACATCCACCCCCAGCGCGTTGGGCAGGTAGGCGCGGATGATCAGCCCGTCGCGGTCCGGGTGTGGACCGAGAATCGAGAACGGGTCGCCATGCTCGGCGCGAATCAGCGCCTCCACGGCGGAATCGTCGGGCAGCAGGCCGACCCCTGGGAGGGAAATGGCCGGGCGGTCACTCATGAGTTGGTGTCTCCATCGGATAGCTGTTGCGCCAGGTCGAGCAGGCCCTGCACCGGCACGCTTAACCACGCCGGGCGGTTCTCGGCTTCGTAGGCAATTTCGTAAGCGGCCTTCTCGAGGCTGAACAATACCAGCGCAGCCTCGTCTCCACCCTCCTCTGACCACGCGTGCGGCAAATCGGCAGCAGCGGCCCGGTAGGCTTCGAGGAAAACCAGACCAGCCGTCTGCCGATAGGTCTCGGCGATCTTGCGTCGGGCGGCATCCGCCTCGGCGGAAACGTCCGCCGTATGGGTGCTCCTGATCGCCATCGCGGCGGCGTAGTCGAACGAGCGCAGGATGCCGCTGACGTCCTTGTACGGGCTGTGCTTGGCGCGCCGCTCCGCCAGCGACCGGGCCGGCTCGCCCTCGAAGTCGATGAAGTAGGCATCGCCCTTCACCACCAGCACCTGGCCGAGGTGCAGGTCGCCATGCACACGAATGCGCAGGCCACCCACCGCCCGCTTGGCCAGCGTATCGACGGCGCCGAGCAGGCGTTTGCGCTGCTTGAGCAGCGCGGCGATGGCCTCTCCCGTTTCCACGTCGACAGTGCTGCGGCCTTCGAGAAGGGAGAACGCATGCTCGAGCTGCTGGCGAATGCTCTTCGCCAGGGCGGCGCCGTCCTTCTTGCTGGTCGCCTCCGCCTTGAAGTCGGCATTGTCGGTCGGCGCGGCGAGCACCGTGTGCATCTCACCCAGGCGCTGCCCGAGCAGGCGCGAGAAGTCCTGCAACTCGGCGAGGGTGCTGTACTGGTTCTCGTGGCCGGAGAGCCCGCCGGCGATCTCGTCGCGGATCGCCCGTTCCAGGCTGTTCTGCGTCCACTCCCAGGCATCGCCCTGGTTGGCCATGTAGCGCTGCAGGATCATCAGCACGTGGCCTTCGCCGTTGGCGTCTATGCGCTGCACTTCGCCCAGCACGGCGGCGATGTTGGGGAATTCCCCGGCGGTGAGGTAGAGGCCCATCTCCAGTTCCGGATGCACACCGGCGGACACGCGGCGCAACAGCTTGAGCACCATCGAGTCGCCGATCACCACCGAGCTGTTGGACTGCTCGGCGGACAGGTAGCGCACGCTGGAGTCGGCAGGTTCCTCGATGGCCGCCAGCTGCGCCGTAGGCACGAAGCGGATTTCGCCAGCCTCGCTGCTCACCTGCTGCTCGCTGCGCAACGCCTGGAGCACCGAACGAACGAAGCTCTCCAGGGTAAAGGCGTCGGTCAGCAGGCCGACCTGGCGCCCGCGGCGCACCCGCGCCAGCGCGAGTTGTTGCGGCAGCGCGGCGCCGAATTCCTCTTCCGGCAGGAAGCCGAGCGGCAGCTGGAAGCGGCTGGTGGCGGTATCGGTTTCCACCTCGATCTCGCTGAGCAGCATCGGCCGCGGGCCGTCGTTCAGGCGCGTCGCGTAGGCGATCCTGACGTTCCTGATCACCGAATCCTTGCCGGGGAACCAGCGCCGCTTGGGCAGATAAGCCGGCAGCGAGGTGCCTTCCAGCACGCCGCGCGACGGCTCCTCGAGGAGTTCCTCGACGCGGCGCTTGAGCACCAGCGTCGGGAAGTCCGGCATGGTTTCGACCGGAACCTGGTGCCAGCTCGGCATGGTCGCCTCGGAGGCCAGCAGGAACCAGTAGAAGCCATAGGGCGGCAGCGTCAGCAGGTACGGCAGTTGACCGATGGGCGGGAAGGCACTGCCACCGAGCATTTCCACCGGCACCCGGCCTTCCAGCGCGGAAAGATCCAGCTCCACGGCCTGGGCGGCGCGGGACACGTTGGCCACGCAGAGGATGGTTTCGTGTTCGCCGTTGGGGCCGTCGAACTCGCGCAGGTAAGCGAGGATGCGCCGGTTGCTCGGTGCGAGCATCTTCAGCGTGCCGCGGCCGAAGGCCTTCTGCTGCTTGCGCACGGCGAGCATGCGCCGCGTCCAGTTGAGCAGCGAATGCGGATCGCGCGACTGTGCCTCGACGTTGATCGCCTGATAGCCGTACAGCGAATCCATGATCGAGGGCAGCACCAGACTGGCCGGATCGGCGCGCGAGAAGCCGCCGTTGCGGTCCACCGACCACTGCATTGGCGTGCGCACGCCGTCACGGTCGCCCAGGTGGATGTTGTCGCCCATGCCGATCTCGTCGCCGTAATACAGCGTCGGCGTGCCCGGCATCGACAGCAGCAGGCTGTTGAGCAGCTCGATGCGCCGGCGGTCGCGCTCCAGCAGCGGCGCCAGGCGGCGACGGATGCCGAGGTTGATGCGCGCGCGGCGGTCGGCGGCGTAGTAGTTCCAGAGGTAGTCGCGCTCGCGGTCGGTGACCATCTCCAGGGTCAGCTCATCGTGGTTGCGCAGGAAGATCGACCATTGGCAGTTGGCCGGGATTTCAGGGGTCTGGCGCAGGATGTCGGTGATCGGGAAGCGGTCTTCCTGGGCGATTGCCATGTACATCCGCGGCATCAGCGGGAAGTGGAACGCCATGTGGCACTCGTCGCCATCGCCGAAGTACAGCTGGGTGTCTTCCGGCCACTGGTTGGCCTCGGCCAGCAGCATCCGGTCCGGGTAGTTGGCGTCGATCTCGGCGCGGATCTGCTTGAGCACCGCATGGGTTTCCGGCAGGTTCTCGTTGTTGGTGCCGTCGCGCTCGATCAGGTAGGGAATCGCGTCCAGGCGCAGGCCGTCGATACCCATGTCCAGCCAGTAGCGCATGATCGAGATCACCGCTTTCATCACCTGCGGGTTGTCGAAGTTCAGATCCGGCTGGTGCGAATAGAAACGGTGCCAGAAGTACTGCTGGGCGACCGGGTCCCAGGTCCAATTGGACTTTTCGGTATCGAGGAAGATGATCCGCGTGCCGTCGTATTTCTGGTCGCTATCGGACCAGACGTAGAAGTCACGGGCCTTGGAGCCTTTCTTCGCCTTGCGCGCGCGCTGGAACCACGGGTGCTGGTCCGAGGTGTGGTTGATGACCAGCTCGGTGATCACCCGCAGCCCGCGGGCATGCGCCTCGGCGATGAAGCGGCGGGCGTCGGCCATGGTCCCGTAATCGGGATGGATGCCGCGGTATTCGGCGATGTCGTAGCCATCGTCGCGACGCGGCGAGGGATAGAACGGCAGTAGCCAGATGGTGTTCACGCCGAGTTCGGCGATGTAGTCGAGCTTCTCGATCAGGCCGGGGAAGTCGCCGATTCCGTCGTTGTTGGAGTCGTAGAAGGATTTCACATGGACCTGGTAGATGACCGCGTCCTTGTACCAGAGCGGATCGTCGATGAACGCGGCAGGCTTGCGGGAACGTGGGCTTTTCTTGGGCTTCGCCATCGTGGCTTTCCTTCTTGGCCGGGCGCGCGGCGCCCGAAATGTCGCTGTGAGGCGGTTGGGTTCAGTTCGCGCTGATGCGCCAGATTCCGAACGGCTGATGCCAGGGCTCGATGCGCATCCACTGGTTCTTGCCGTGCCAGGTCCAGCGGTGCCCGGTCATCAGGTCTTCACCGTGGGTGTCGGCATGGTCGGGCAGGCCCAGTTCCCAGAGCGGCAACTCGAAGTGCGCTTCCTGAGCGTTGAACGGATCGAGGCAGACGGCGACCAGGATGAAGTTGGAGCGATCCGCCGTGCGCTTGCCGAAGTAGAAGATGTTGTCGTTCCAGGCGGTGTAGGCCTGGAAGCCCAGGTGCGTCTGCAGCGCGGGGTTCTGCCGGCGAATGCGGTTGAGCTGGGCGATCTCGGCGCTGATGTTGCCGGGCGCGGTGTAGTCGCGCGGGCGCAGCTGGTACTTCTCGGAGTCCAGGTACTCTTCCTTGCCCGGTATCGGCGCGGACTCGCACAGCTCGAAGCCGGAATACATGCCCCACAGGCCGGAGCCCATGGTCGCCAGGGCGGCGCGGATGAGAAACCCGGCGCGCCCGCTTTCATGCAGGAACACCGGGTTGATATCCGGTGTGTTGACGAAGAAATTCGGTCGGTAGCAGTCGCGCAGCGGCGGCTGGTTCAGCTCGGTGTAATAGCTAGTCAGCTCGTCCTTGGTGGTGCGCCAGGTGAAGTAGGTGTAGCTCTGGTTGAAGCCGGCCTTGCCCAGGCGCGCCATCATCGCCGGCTTGGTGAAGGCCTCGGCGAGGAACAGCACCTCGGGATGCTTGTGGCGGATATCGGCGATCAGCCACTCCCAGAAGGGCAGCGGCTTGGTGTGCGGGTTGTCGACGCGGAAAATCTTGACGCCCTCTTCCACCCAGCCGGCCACCACGTCGCGCAGGGCGATCCACAGGTCGGGCATGGCGTCTTCGGCGTAGAAGTCGACGTTGACGATGTCCTGGTACTTCTTCGGCGGGTTCTCCGCGTAGCGGATGGTCCCGTCCGGACGCCAGGCGAACCAGCCCGGATGCTCCTTGAGCCAGGGATGGTCCTGGGAACACTGGATGGCGAAATCCAGGGCGATCTCAAGCCCGTGCTCGGCCGCCGCGGCCACCAGCTCGCGGAAATCCTCGCGGCTGCCGAGTTGCGGGTGGATCGCCTCGTGGCCGCCTTCGGCGCTACCGATGGCATACGGGCTGCCGGGATCGTCCGGCCCGGCGAACAGGGAGTTGTTCGGGCCCTTGCGATGCGCCCGGCCGATCGGATGGATCGGCGGGAAGTACAGGACATCGAAGCCCATGTCGCGGATGCGCGGCAACTGGCCGATGACATCGTTGAAGGTGCCGTGACGCGCCGGGTCGTCGGTCTGCGAGCGCGGGAAGAGCTCGTACCAGCTGGCGAACTGGCTTTGCGTGCGCTCCACCTCCAGCGGGAACACGTTGCTGCGCACCAGGTGCTTCTTCTCGTCCGCCTCGGCCATCGCCTGCGCCGCCTCGTCGGAGAGCAGCACGGCGACCCTGGCGGTCTGGTCCGGCGCCGTGCCGAACTTGTCCAGCAGCCCGCTGATCACGTCGCGGGCCTGGCCCTGGGCGAAGCCGAACACGCGCATCAGGTGAGCGCGACCTTCCTCGATTTCGAGATCGATGGACACGCCGGCCGCGTGCTTCTTGCTCAACTCGTAGCGATAGGACTCGAACAGGTCCCACCAGGCCTCTACGACGAAATGGTGGCGACAGACGCGGATCGGCGTGAAACGCCCTTGCCAGGCGTCGTTGCCCAGCTCGGCCAGCGGCACCCGGTGCCACTCGGCTTCGTCGTCGGCGCGCCAGGCGATGCAGGCGCCGAGCTTGTCGTGGCCATCGGCGAAAATCTTCGCGTCGACGATCACCGGTTGCCCGGCGATGGTCTTGGCGGCGAAACGGCCCTCATCGAGCGTGGGCTGACACGCTTCGATGGCGATTCGTGGCAGTTGCAGGGCGCGATCCAGCGTCAGCAGCGTGCCCTGTTCGCGTGGATCGTGGATGGGAGCATCTGGCATCGAGCGACTCCTGAATGGCGCATCGGGTGAACTGCTTCGCCTGCCGCCCTGGCAAGAAGCTGATCGTTGAAGGCGGTAGGAGAGGCTGAAAAGAGATGGCCGCGGTGCGCTGCGACCCTGTTAATTCCGAACGGGAGGCATCCCAAAAGTTCCTCCCGCAAGACGCCCGTCGCCGCCACCGATGGATCGGTGAGGCCTCTGCGGCGCGGGCGTTCGGCCATTCTCCGACAGCCGCCTGCTCAACTGGCCTTTTTCTTCGTTGTACGGCCGGCGGCCGGTTTCGTCGCCGTCTTGGCCGCCGGTTTGCGCGCCGGTTTTTCGGCTTTTTCGATCTTCTCGGTTTTCTTTGGCGCCGCCTTCGCCGCCGGCTTGCTCGCGGCGGGCTTGGCGCCGAGGCTGCGCTTGAGCAGTTCGGTCAGGTCGATCACGTCGGCGCTGCGACGCTCGCCACCGTCGTCGTCGGGCTCGCTGACGGCTTCCACCTTGCCCTCCTTCGCCTTCTGCTCCACCAGCGCCATGATCTGTTCCTGGAAGGTGTCCTTGTACTGTTCCGGCTGCCAGTCTTCGCTCATTTCCTCGATGAGCCGGGTCGCCATGTCGAGTTCACGCTTGGCCAGGTCGGGCTTGATCGCCTCGTCCTTCAGTTCGAGTGCCTCGATCCCGCGGACCTCGTCAGCCCAGCGCAGGGTGTTGAGCACCAGCGCCTCGCCCAGCGGCATGACCACCGCCAGGTGCTGTTTGGTGTGCAGCACGACATTCGCCAGCCCGACCTTGCCGGTGGCTACCAGTGCCTCGCGCAGCAGCGCGTAGACCTTCTCGCCGCGGCGGTCGGGTGTCAGGTAGTACGGCGTATCGATGAACAGGAAGGGGATTTTCTCGGCATCGACGAAGGCGACGATATCCACGGTCTGGGTGACTTTCGGGTGCGCGGCGCGGATTTCCTCCTCGCTGATCACCACGTAGTTGCCCTTCTCCAGTTCGACGCCCTTGACGATGTTTTCCTTCTCGATGTCCTTGCCGGTGACCTTGTTGATCCGCTTGTAGCCCACCGGGTCCATGCTGCGCTTGTCCAGCCAGTCGAAGTCGACGCCCTGGCGCGTGGTCGCCGGCACCAGCGCCACGGGAATGTGCACCAGGCCGAAACTCACCGCGCCCTTCCAGATTACCCTCGGCATGTCGTTCTCCTCGTTTCTCACGTCCTATGAGGAGTGGGCCGGGCGAAAAAAAGTTTCGCCCGGACGACCAGCCGTCAAGCGCCGCCGTGCGGGCCGCCGCGGTTTTCGGCGCGCAAAAAAAATGCCGCCCGAGGGCGGCATTGTGTGTCATGAAACGCGCATCAGACCTTCAGTACGACCCGGCCACGGCAGTCGCCGCTTTCCAGATACTGGTGCGCCGCGACCACGTCCTCGAACGCGAAGACCTTGTCGATGTTCGCCCGCAGCAGCCCGTCGCGGGTCAGCTGGTTGATCTGCGCCAGCGCCCGCTCGACCACCTCGTGCTCCGGCTGGATGCCCAGCTCCGGGCTGCCGGTGAAATCCACCAGGCAGTGCACGAAGAACTTGAAGTTCTTCTCGAACGCCGCACAGGCCGGAAACGGTGTCTGGTTGCCGCCGTTCAGTCCGTAGAGAATCAGCTTACCGCGCGGCGCCATGATGTCGCCGAGCAGGCCCATCTGCGGGCCGCCGCAGGCATCCAGCACCACATCCACGCCGTGCCCGTCGGTGAGCTTCTTGAGGCGTCCGACCAGGTCTTCTTCCTCGGTGGCGATGACCTTGTCTGCGCCGAGGCCGATCAGGTAATCGCGATCGTCCGAGGTGTCGCTGGTGGCGAACACCTGGGCGCCCAGCGCCTTGGCCATCTGGATCGAGGATGGTCCCGAACAGTGGCTGGCGTCGGTGATCAGTACACGCTGGCCGGCCTTCATTCGCGCCAGCTCGGTGAAACCCAGATAGGCGATCAGCAGCGGCATGTAGTGCACCGCGGCCTGCTCGGCGCTGAGCACGTCCGGGTAACGAGTCAGCGAGGTGCTCGGCATCAGCATGCATTCGCCATACGCCGGGTACTCGTTGACGCTGTGGCCCAGGAAGCTCGCGACACGGTCGCCGACCTTGAAACGAGTGACTTCGCTACCGATCGCGATGACCTCGCCGGCCAGCTCGCTGCCAAGCCCCGCGGGGAGTTGCGCATGCTGCGGTGCCAGGTCCTGGCGCCAGAGCACATCGCCCCAATTGACGCCGATCGCCTCGACACGCACCAGCACTTCACCGGCATTCGGCTGGCGAACAGACTGTTCTTCGATCCTCAGCACATCGGCCGGACCGAACTGGTGGAAACGGATCACGCGGTTCATCGCATACCTCGAATTCACTCTCAATGCCTACGGACTTTATCCGTTGAAGGGAGGCAACTCTACCTGTCGGCATCGATAGTGGTCATGCCTGGCAGTGATTCGGTGTGCCGGCAGGCTGCAAAAAAGCCTTCAAATCCAGGCCCGGCTGAGTAAGATGCCGAAACGAAAAAAACGCCCGGCGTACGTCCGGGAGCCCCGCCTAGACCCCGTGCCGCGAGTGAAGGGAATGAACCGCAACGACTTGCGTCGCCTCGACCTCAACCTGCTGATCGTCTTCGAGACGCTGATGCACGAGCGCAGTGTGACCCGCGCCGCGGAGAAGCTGTTCCTCGGTCAGCCGGCGATCAGCGCGGCGCTTTCCCGCCTGCGCAGCCTGTTCGACGACGCCTTGTTCGTGCGCACCGGACGCAGCATGGAGCCGACCGCGCGGGCGCAGGAAATCTTCGCCCTGCTCTCGCCGGCGCTGGATTCGATTTCCACTGCGGTCAGCCGTGCCAGCGAGTTCGAGCCGTCCACCAGCAACCTGGTGTTCCGCATCGGCCTCTCCGATGAAGTCGAGTTCGCCCTGCTGCCGCCGCTGCTGCGCCGCATCCGAACCGAGGCCCCCGGCGTGGTGCTGGTGGTGCGTCGCGCCAACTACCTTCTGATGCCGAACCTGCTGGCCTCGGGCGAGATTTCCGTTGGCGTCAGCTACACCGACGAGCTGCCGGCCAACGCCAAGCGCAAGGTCCTGCGCCGCAGCAAACCCAAGGTGCTGCGCGCCGACTCGATTCCCGGCCCGTTGACGCTGGAGGATTTCTGCTCGAGGCCGCACGCGATGGTCTCGTTCGCCGGGGACCTCAACGGCTTCATCGACGAGGAACTCGAACTGGTCGACTGCAAGCGCCGCGTTGTGCTCGCCGTGCCTCAGTTCAACGGCCTGAGCACGCTGATCGCCGGCACCGACATCATCGCCACCGTGCCGGACTACGCCGCCGACGTGATGGCCGCCGGTGGCGGGCTGCGCGTCGAGCCGTTGCCGTTCGACAGCACCCGCTCCTTTGAACTGTCGATGGCCTGGCGCGGCGCCCAGGACAACGACCCGGCCGAACGCTGGCTGCGTTCGCGCATCCAGATGTTCATCGGCGATCCGGACAGCCTCTGACTGGCAACCGCGGACGATTCGACGCGCGCGGAAACACCTGTGACGGAACTATCGATATCGCGAGATGTATCCATCAGCCATATCGATAATCACATTCGGCTCGTTCGATTCGCCTAGCCGTGGCCCCCGAAGCAGACTCCGCTCCATTCAGCAATCGTCTGGCGGAGCAACCCTATGGAACAGTCAATCAATTCACTCTGGCGTCTGCCGCTAAGCCTCGCGGCTCTGCTGGTATTGACTGCCTGTGGCAAGAACACGGAAACCGCCCAGCAGATGCCGGTGCCGAAAGTCAGCGTCGCCGAGGTGATCGAACAGCCGGTCAACGAGTGGGACGAATTCACCGGTCGCCTGGAGGCTCCCGAGTCGGTGGAAATCCGTCCGCGCGTTTCCGGTTACGTCGACAAGGTGGCCTTCGAGGAAGGCTCGCTGGTGAAGAAAGGCGACCTGCTGTTCCAGATCGATCCGCGCCCCTTCCAGGCCGAGGTCGAACGCCTGCAGGCGCAACTGCAACAAGCCCGCGCCGCGCTGAGCCGCGCCGAGAACGAAGCCCGTCGCGGCGACCGTCTGCGTCAGAGCAACGCGATTTCCGCCGAGCTCGCCGACGCCCGCACCAGCACCGCTGCCGAAGCCAAGGCCGCGGTCGCGGCCATCCAGGCGCAACTGGATAACGCCCGCCTTGACCTCGGTTTCACCCGTGTAATCGCGCCCATCGACGGTCGTGTCGGCCGCGCCGAGATCACCGCGGGCAACCTGGTCAACGCCGGTCAGTCGCTGCTCACCTCGCTGGTCTCGACCGACAAGGTGTATGCCTATTTCGACGCCGACGAACGCGCCTTCCTCAAGTATTCCGCCCTCGCCCGCAGCCGCGGCGCCGATACCCGCGATGCCAGCCCGGTCTACCTGGGCCTGACCAGCGAAGACGGCACCCCGCATCTGGGCCAGCTGGACTTCCTCGACAACCAGGTCAACCCGCGCACCGGCACCATCCGCGGTCGCGCCGTGTTCGACAACAAGGACGGCCAGTTCACCCCGGGGCTCTATGCACGGCTCAAGCTGGTCGGCAGCAACACCTACGACGCCATGCTGATCCAGGATGTCGCCGTGGGCACCGACCTCGGCAAGAAATTCGTCCTGGTGCTCGATGCCGACAGCAAGGTCGCCTACCGGCCGGTCGAGCTGGGCCCCAAGCTGGAAGGTCTGCGGATCGTCCGCAAGGGTCTGGAAAAGGGTGAGCGGATCGTCGTCAACGGCCTGCAGCGGGCATTCCCCGGTGCACCGGTGGACCCGGAAACCGTGCCGATGGCCAGCGAGCAGACGCTCTCCGCGCTGAAAGAGCAACGCGAAGCCCTGGCCCAGCGGCCAGGCAAGCCGGAAGCGCTAAAGGTCAGCCTGAAGTAAGCCGTTCTGCCTCTCTTCGGAGAGGTCCGGACGGGTCGCCCGTCCGATAACCACCTGGAATGCCTCCACCCGTTCTCTCGATCCGAGGGGCCGGGGAACGGCTGTGCCTGTTCGTTCCACAAAGGAATACCCCGATGAACTTCTCCCAGTTCTTCATCCAGCGGCCGATCTTCGCCGCGGTGCTGTCGCTGATCATCCTGATCGGCGGCGCCATCTCGCTGTTCCAGCTGCCGATCAGCGAGTACCCGGAGGTCGTGCCGCCCACCGTGGTGGTGCGCGCCAACTTCCCGGGCGCCAACCCCAAGGTGATCGGCGAAACCGTCGCCGCACCGCTGGAACAGGCGATCACCGGCGTCGAAGGCATGCTCTACATGTCGTCCCAGGCCACCGCCGACGGCAAGATGACGCTGACCGTGACCTTCGCCCTCGGCACCGACCTGGACAACGCCCAGGTGCAGGTGCAGAACCGCGTGACGCGGACCCAGCCCAAGCTGCCCGAGGAGGTCACCCGGATCGGCATCACCGTGGACAAGAGCTCGCCCGAGCTGACCATGGTGGTCCATCTGACCTCGCCGGATGACCGCTACGACATGCTCTACCTGTCGAACTACGCGGTGCTCAACGTGAAGGACGAACTGGCCCGCCTCGGCGGCGTCGGTGACGTGCAGCTGTTCGGCCTTGGCGAGTACTCGCTGCGGGTGTGGCTGGATCCGGCCAAGGTCGCCCAGCGCAACCTGACCGCCACCGACGTGGTCACTGCGATTCGCGAGCAGAACCGCCAGGTCGCCGCCGGCCAGCTCGGCGCGCCGCCGTCGCCCGGCGACACCAGCTTCCAGCTGTCGGTGAACACCCAGGGTCGCCTGGTCAGCGAGGAGGAGTTCGAGAACATCATCATCCGCAGCGGCCCGAACGGCGAGATCACCCGCCTGCGCGACATCGCACGGGTCGAACTGGGGTCCGCCCAGTACGCCCTGCGTTCGCTGCTGGACAACCAGCCGGCCGTCGCCATCCCGATCTTCCAGCGTCCGGGCTCGAACGCCATCGAGGTGTCCAACCAAGTCCGCGCGAAGATGGCCGAGCTGAAGAAATCCTTCCCGCAGGGTATGGACTATTCGATCGTCTACGACCCGACCATCTTCGTTCGTGGTTCCATCGAGGCGGTGGTGCACACGCTGTTCGAAGCGCTGCTGCTGGTGGTGCTGGTGGTGATCCTGTTCCTGCAGACCTGGCGTGCCTCGATCATCCCGCTGGCCGCCGTGCCGGTCTCGCTGATCGGCACCTTCGCGGTCATGCACATGTTCGGCTTTTCGCTCAACGCGTTGTCGCTGTTTGGCCTGGTGCTGGCGATCGGCATCGTGGTGGACGACGCCATCGTGGTGGTGGAAAACGTCGAGCGGAACATCGGTCTCGGGCTGAAACCGGTTGAAGCAACCAAGAAAGCCATGGGCGAAGTCACCGGGCCGATCATCGCCACCGCGCTGGTGCTGTGCGCCGTGTTCGTGCCGACCGCGTTCATTTCCGGCCTCACCGGGCAGTTCTACAAGCAGTTCGCGCTGACCATCGCCATCTCGACGATCATCTCGGCGTTCAACTCGCTGACCCTCTCGCCGGCCTTGGCCGCGGTGCTGCTGCGTGACCACGATGCGCCGAAGGACCGCTTCTCGCGTGTCCTGGACACGATCTTCGGTGGCTGGCTGTTCCGTCCGTTCAACCGCTTCTTCGACCGCGCCAGTAACGGCTACGTCGGCACCGTGAAGCGCGTTTTGCGCGGCAGCGGCATCGCCCTGGTGGTCTACCTCGGGCTGCTCGGCCTCGGCTGGGCGGGTTTCGCCAGCACGCCGACCGGTTTCGTGCCGCAGCAGGACAAGCAGTACCTGGTGGCCTTCGCCCAGTTGCCCGATGCGGCGAGCCTCGACCGCACCGAGTCGGTGATCCGCAAGATGTCCGAGCTGGCGCTGAAGAACCCCGGCATCGACCACAGCGTTGCCTTCCCCGGCCTGAACATCAACGGCTTCACTAACAGCCCGAACAGCGGCGTGGTGTTCTTCGCGCTCAAGGATTTCGACCAGCGCAAGGACCCTTCGCTGTCCGCCGCCTCGATCGTCGCCGACATGAACGCGCAGTACGCCGGGATTCAGGACGCCTACATCGCGATCTTCCCGCCGCCGCCGGTCATGGGCCTGGGCACCATCGGTGGCTTCCGCCTGCAGGTGCAGGACCGCGGCAACCTCGGTTACGACGAGCTGTATAAGCAGACCCAGAACGTCATCAACAAGGCCCGTCAGCTGCCTGAACTGGCGCCCATGTCGGTATTCTCCAGCTATCAGGTGAACGTGCCGCAGGTCGAGGCCGCGATCGACCGCGACAAGGCCAAGACCCACGGCGTGGCGATCAGCGACATCTTCGACACCCTGCAGGTCTACCTCGGTTCGCTGTACGCCAATGACTTCAACCGTTTCGGCCGGACCTACCAGGTCAACGTGCAGGCCGAGCAGCAGTTCCGCCTCGAGCCTGAGCAGATCGGCCAACTGAAGGTGCGCAACGACCGTGGCGAGATGATCCCACTGTCCAGCTTCGTCAAGGTCGACGGTACCTCCGGTCCCGACCGGGTCATGCACTACAACGGTTTCGTCACCGCCGAGATCAACGGTGCACCTGCGCCGGGCTACAGCTCCGGCCAGGCGGAAGCGGCGATCAGTCGCCTGCTCAAGGAGGAGCTGCCGATCGGCATCACCTACGAGTGGACCGACCTGACCTACCAGCAGATTCTCGCCGGCAATACCGCGCTGTTCGTCTTCCCGCTCTGCGTGCTGCTGGCGTTCCTCGTGCTCGCCGCGCAGTACGAAAGCTGGAGCCTGCCGCTGGCGGTGATCCTGATCGTGCCGATGACGCTGGTATCGGCGATCAGCGGGGTGATCCTCTCCGGTGGCGATAACAACATCTTCACCCAGATCGGATTGATCGTACTGGTGGGCCTGGCGTGCAAGAACGCGATCCTCATCGTCGAGTTCGCCAAGGACAAGCAGGAAGAAGGCATGGACCGCATGGCGGCGATCCTGGAAGCTTGCCGCCTGCGTCTGCGGCCGATCCTGATGACCTCCATCGCCTTCATCATGGGTGTGGTGCCGCTGGTGCTTTCCTCCGGCGCCGGCGCCGAGATGCGCCACGCCATGGGGGTCGCGGTGTTCTCCGGGATGCTCGGCGTGACCTTCTTCGGCCTGCTGCTGACCCCGGTGTTCTATGTACTGATCCGCGCCTTCGTCGAGAAGCGCGAGGCCCGCAAGGCCCGTTCGCAGGAGCTGCACGCATGAAAGCGATCTTCGCCCCTACCCTGCTCGTCCTGGCGCTGAGCGCCTGTGCGGTGGGCCCGGACTACAAGGCGCCGCAGACCGAGGCGGCGCTGGTCACCGCCGCGCAGAGCACTGACTATGACCACAGCCGTTTCGAGGCCGCCTGGTGGCAGCAGTTCGAGGACCCGATCCTCGATTCGCTGGTCACCGAGGCGCTCGGCCAGAACCGCGAGCTGCGCGTCGCCTTCGCCCGCCTCAAGGCGGCCCGGGCGATCCGCGACGACGTCGCCAACGACAACCTGCCCACCGTCACCAGCCGCGCCAGTTCGGAAGTCGGCAAGGCGCAGCAGCCGGGCCAGACCACCGACCGGGTCAACGTCGAGCGCTACGACCTGGGCCTGGACATGGCCTGGGAGGTCGACCTGTTCGGTCGTATCCAGCGCCAGCTGGAAGCCAGCGAAGCGCAGATCGAGGTCTCCGAAGCGGAGCTGTACCAACTGCAGGTCAGCCTGATCGCCGAACTGGTGGATGCCTACGGCGACCTGCGCGGTGCCCAGCTGCGCGAGCAGATCGCCAGCGACAACCTGAAGAACCAGCGCGCCTCGCGTGGCGTCACTGTCGATCTGCGCGACGCCGGCGTCGGCAGCGAGCTGGACGTGCTGCGTTCCGATGCGCGGGTCGCCGCCGTCGAGGCCAGCCTGCCGGTGCTGCAGGCCGAACAGGTCCGCGCGCGCAACCGCATCGCCACCCTGCTCGGCGAGCGTCCTGCCGAGCTGACCGTCGACCTCTCGCCGAAGAAGCTGCCGAGCATTTCCAAGGCGCTGCCGGTGGGCGATCCGGCCGAGCTGCTGCGCCGCCGTCCGGACGTGCGTGCAGCCGAGCGCCAGTTGGCGGCCTCCACCGCCAACATCGGCGTGGCCACCGCGGACCTGTTCCCGCGGGTCAGCCTGTCCGGGTTCCTCGGCTTCACCGCCGGGCGCGGCTCGCAGATCGGCTCCAGCGCGGCGCAGGCCTGGGGCCTCGGCCCGACGATCACCTGGGCGGCCTTCGACCTCGGCAGCGTGCGTGCCCGTCTGCGCGGCGCCAAGGCCGACAGCGAAGGCGCGCTGGCCAACTACGAGCAGCAGGTATTGCTGGCGCTGGAAGAGTCGGAAAACGCCTTCAGCGACTACGGCAAGACCCAGCAACGCCTGCTCGCGCTGATCCGCCAGTCCGAAGCCAGCCGCGCGGCGGCCGAGCAGGCCGGCATTCGCTACCGCGAAGGTACCGTCGACTTTCTCGTGCTGCTGGACGCCGAACGCGAGCGCCTGGCCGCCGAAGACGCGCAGGCGCAGGCCGAGATCGACCTCTATCGCGGCATCGTTTCCATCTACAAGGCCCTCGGCGGCGGGTGGCAACTGCAGGGCTGATCGAGCTCCTCCGAGCCGGCTGCCCCTGGCCGGCTTTTTCCAACCTCACGGATACCGCTCCTGGCCGTGGGGTTTTTTTTGGCCTGGGAAAAGGTGAAGCCTGTTGGGCGTAACCCGGTGCGCGCGGCGCACCCTACGGGCAGCGGAGAGACAGACGTAGGGTGCGCATGCGCACCAGCGACCACTTCGTATGGCGCGGTGCGCGCGGCGCACCCTACGGGCAGCGGAGAACCGGACGTAGGGTGCGCCATGCGCACCAGGGGACCACTTCGCATGAACCGGTGCGCGCGGCGGACGCTCAGGCACACCCCGGCACGGCGCGCGCCGAATCCGGCACGCCGAACAGGCGGTCGAAACACCACTGGAAGACGAACGCGTAGACGAAGAAGAACGCCAGCAGACCAATATCGGTGAACAGCGCGGCGACCAGGCTGATCTCCAGCCACCAGGCCATCACCGGGACCAGCAGCAGGGTCAGGCCGCCCTCGAAACCCAGCGAATGCAGCAGGCGCCGGCGCAGGGTGCGTTCGCGACTCGGCTGGCGCGCTTCCCAGCGCTCGAACAGGGCGTTGAACAGCATGTTCCAGGACATCGCGATGGACGACAGCATCACCGCCAGAATCCCCGAATAACTCATGCTGCGGTCGAAGGCGAGCGCGATGGCGGGCGACACGAAACCCATCGCGCAAAGCTCGTAAAGCAGCGCCTGGACGACCTTTCGTTTGGTGCCTTGCATGATTTCATCTCCATGTTCGGTGCGGCGCGGCGAAGTAGCCGCGCTCATGGACCTGACTCTATGCGGGCGGTGCGCGAGGGACAAATGAGCTGTAGTCTCTTCAGGTGAATTTAAATCATCCGAGGGATTGCTGTGTTCGCCCGCTTGCCGCTCACCGCACTGCGCACCTTCGAGTCCGCCGCGCGTCTTGCCAGCTTCAAGGGCGCCGCCGAGGAGCTCTGCGTCACGCCCACGGCGGTCTCCCACCAGATTCGTGCGCTGGAGGAACTGCTCGGGGTGTCGCTGTTCGAGCGCCTTGGCCGGCGCGTCAGCTTGAGCGCCGACGGCGAGCGCCTGCAGCGCAGCCTGCACGGCGCCTTTCTGGAGATCAGCCGCAGCCTGGAAAGCTTCCAGCCGGTGGGCCGCGACGACAGCCTGAGCCTGACCACCACCCCGGCGTTCGCGGCGCTCTGGCTGATCCCCCGCCTCGGCCGTTTCTACCGCACGCATCCGCAGATCCGCGTGCGCATCGAGACCAGTAATGGCCTCGCCGACCTGCAGCGCGATGCCAGCATCGACCTGGCGATCCGCTGCGGCTTCGAGGAATTTCCGCAGTTGCTGCGCTTCCCGCTGATGAGCGAACACTTCTGCGCCTACGGCACGCCGCAGTTGCTGGCGAGCCTGCCGGAAGCCGGGGTGGAGCTGATCAACGTGGCCTGGACCACGCCGCAGGTCGGTGAGCTGCCGAGCTGGGAAGACTGGAACGCGGCCATCGGCGAGGACTGGGTGGCACAGGCCGCGCGGCGCGATTACCCGGACGAGCACTATGCGCTGCAGGCGGCGATCTCAGGCCAGGGGCTGGTGCTGGCCAGCTCGGTGCTGGCCTCGGACAGCGTCGCCACCGGCCTGCTGCAGCCCTATCGCAGCGACGTCACCCTGCCCGGCCCGCAGTACCGCGCGGTGTGCGTACCCGGAAGGGAGCGGCAACCGGCGGTGCAGGCGTTCCTGCGCTGGATCGAAAAGGAAGCGGCAGCGGACTGAAGTGGGGATCGTGGCTGAAGTGCGGAGGGTGGGCTGAAGCCCACCCTACGGTTACTCGGGTATGTAGGGTGGGCTTCAGCCCACCGCTGCCCCGCAGAGGTTTCCCGTTACTTCGCCGCCGGCTCTTCGCTCAACTGGGCCGAACTCCAGCCGCCGCCCAGCGCGGCGATCAGTTGCACGCTGGCGGTAAGCCGGCTGCCCAGCAGGGTCAGGTTGGTGCGCTCGTTGGACAGCGTGGTGGCCTGCACGCTGACGACGTCGTTGTAATCCACGGTGCCGGCCCTGTACTGGTTTTCGATCAGGCGCAGGGATTCGCGGGCGGCGTCGAGGGCCTCGCGCTGGTAGCCGGATTCGCGCTCGAGCACCTGCAGCTGCACCAGGTAGTCCTCCACCTCGCGGAAGCCGTCGAGCACGGCCTGGCGGTACTCGGCGACGGTCTGGTCATAGCCGGCGCGGCTGCGTTCCAGCTCGGCGGCGCGGGCGCCGCCGTCGAACAGGGTCAGCGCCAGGGACGGACCGAGCGACCAGAAGCGGTTCGGCACGTTGATCCAGTCGGCGAAGCTGTCGTTGCGGTAGCCGCCGTTAGCGGACAGGCTCAGGTCGGGGAAATAGGCGGCCTTGGCCACGCCGATCTGCGCGTTGGCGGCGATCACGCTGCGCTCGGCGGAGGCGATGTCCGGGCGCCGCTCGAGCAGTTCCGAGGGCAGTTCCAGGGGAACCGCCGGTAGTTGCGGAATCGACTCGCGCACGGCGATGGAAAACTCCGCCGGCGGCGCGCCGGTCAGCACGGCGATGGCGTGTTCCAGCTGCGCGCGTTGCCAGTCGAGGTCGATGGACTGCGCCTGGGTACTTTTCAACTGGGTCAGCGCCTGGCTGACGTCGGACTTCGGCACGATGCCGGCGTTGTACTGGTTCTGGGTCAGCCGCAGCGAGCGCTGATAGGCCGCCACGGTGGCATCCAGCAGGCGTTTCTGTTCATCCATCACGCGCAGTTGTAGGTAGTTCTGCACCAGTTCCGATTGCAGGCTCAGGCGCGCCGCCGCGAGGTCGGCGAGGCTCGCCTCGGCGCTCGCGCGGTCGGCCTCCAGCCCACGGCGCAGGCGGCCCCAGACGTCCAGTTCCCAGCTCACCCCGAGATTCGCGTTGTAGCTCTTGGAGATGCCGCCGCCGCCCGAGCTGGTGATCACCGAACCGTCCGAGGTGCGCACCGTGTTGCTGCCGCCGCCTTGCCCCGAGCGGGTCATGCTGGTGTTGGCCGACAGCGTCGGGTAGAACGCCGCCCGTGCGCTTTGCACCAGGGCGCGCGCCTGGCGGTAGGCGGCCTCGGACGCAGCGACGTTCTGGTTGGAGACGTTGAGCTTCTCCACCAGCGTGTTCAGTTCGGCGTCGCCATACAGCTCCCACCAGGCGCCCCGCTCCAGCGCATCCGCTGGCGCCGCGGCTTTCCAGCCCTGCGCCTGCTTGAACTGTACCGGGGTGTCCACGGACGGCCGCTGGTAGTCCGGCCCCAGGGCGCAGCCGGACAGCATCACGAACAGGGCGAGCGCGACGGGAGGAAGCGGCAGGTGCGAATGGCTCATAGCGGAGTATCCAGGGCGGCATCGGTACGCACGCCGCGCCAGCGGTTGAAGCGGTGGCGCAGGCGGTCGAGGGACAGGTAGACCACCGGGGTGGTGTAGAGGGTGAGGATCTGGCTCAGCACCAGACCGCCGACGATGGTGACACCCAGCGGCTGGCGCATTTCCGCGCCCTCGGTGCCGCCGATCAGCAGCGGCAAGGCGCCGAGGATCGCCGCCAGCGTGGTCATCAGGATCGGCCGCAGGCGCAGCAGGCAGGCCTGGCGGATCGACTCCGCCGGCGACTGTCCCTCGCGCTCCAGTTGCAGCGCGAGGTCGATCATCATGATCGCGTTCTTCTTGACGATGCCGATCAGCAGGAACAGGCCCAGCAGCGAGATCAGGCTGAACTGGCCGCGGATCAGGATGATCGTCAGCAGCGCGCCGACCCCGGCCGACGGCAGCGTCGAGAGGATGGTCAGCGGGTGGATGTAGCTTTCGTAGAGGATGCCGAGCACCAGGTAGACCAGTACCAGCGAGGCCAGGATCATCCACGGCTGGTTCTGCTGGGTGCTCTTGAAGGCGTCGCCGGCGCCGCCGAGGCGGCCGATCACTTCGGTGGGCATGCCGATCGCCGCCACCGCTTTGTCGATGGCGACGGTGGCCGCATCCAGGCTGACGCCCGGCGCCAGGTCGAAGGAAATCGCTTCCGAGGCGAACTGGCCCTCATGGTTGACCCGGTCGTCCGCCAGGCTGTTGGAGTAGCTGGCCACCGCCGACAGCGGCACGCGCCCACCCTCCGCGGTGATTAGGTAGACCTGTTCCAGGGTCTTCGGGTCCTGGGCGTATTTCGGGTTGACCTCCATCACCACCTGGTACTGGTTGAGGCTGTCGTAGATGGTGGAAATTTGTCGCTGGCTGTAGGCGTTGTTCAGCGCGGCGCTGACCATCGCCATGTCCACGCCCAGGCGCCGGGCTTCGTCGCGGTTGACCTGCAGGGTCACCTGCTGGGTGCCGCCGCCGTCGTTGGCGTCGATCGCGGTCAGTTCGGGCAGCGCCTTGAGCGCCGCCGCGACCTGCGGCAGCCATTTGCGCAGCAGGCTCAGCTCGTCGGTCTGCAACAGGTACTGGTACTGCGAACTGTCCTGCTCGCGCGAGCCGCCGAACATCAGGTCCTGGTCCGCCATCAGCATCAGCCGGCCGCCGGGCACCTTGGGCATGTTCTTGCGCAGCCGCTCGATGACCTGCTGCGCGGACAGCGAACGCTCCTTCATCGGTTTCAGGCGGACGATCATGAAGGCGTTGTTGGTCCCGCCGTTGCCGCCGATGAATCCGGCGACGCTTTCCACCGCGGGGTCCTTGAGCAGCGAGCGGCGGAAGGTCTCCATCTTCGGCTGCATGACGCTGAACGAGAGGCCGTCGTCGCCGCGGATGAAACCGGTCAGCTGGCCGGTGTCCTGCTGCGGCATGAAGGTCTTCGGCACCGCGACGTACAGGTAGACGTTGAGCACCACCGTGGCCAGCAGGCTCAACAGCGTCAGCTTCGGATGGCGCAGCACCCAGCCCAGCGTGCGGTCGTAGAAGCGCACCAGACGCTGGTGCTGCGCCTCGCTCCAGCGTTGCAGGCGGCTTTGCCGCGCCGGGTCGTGGGGTTTCAGCCAGCGCGCGCAGAGCATCGGCGTGAGCGTCAGCGAGACCACCAGCGAGACGATGATCGCCGCCGCCAGGGTGATCGAGAACTCCTTGAACAACTGGCCGACGATGCCGCCCATGAACAGAATCGAGACGAACACCGCGACCAGCGACAGGTTCATCGACAGCAGCGTGAAACCGACTTCCTTGGTGCCCAGCAGCGCCGCGCGAAACGGCGGCTCACCGTTGTCGATGTGCCGGGCGATGTTCTCCAGCACGACGATGGCGTCATCCACCACCAGCCCGGCGGCGAGGATCAGCGCCATCAGCGATAGGGTGTTCAGCGAAAAGCCGGCCAGGTGCATCACGGCGAAGGTGCCGATCAGCGACACCGGCACGGCCAGCGCCGGAATCAGCGAGGCGCGCAGGTTGCCCAGCGACAGGAAGACCACCAGGATCACCAGCGCCACGGCGATCAGCAGGGTGCGCTCGGCTTCGTGCAGGGTCGCGCGGATGGTCGCCGAGCGGTCCATCGCCAGGTTCAGCTTGACGCTCGCCGGGAGCACGGCCTGCAACGCCGGAAGCTGGTCCTTGATCGACCGGATGGTCTCGATGATGTTCGCCCCGGCCTGCCGGTTGACCACCAGCAGCACGGCCGATTCGTCGTTGTAGAAGCCACTGTTATAGCGATCCTCGACGCCGTCGCTGACCTTCGCCACGTCGCGCAGGCGCAGCGCCGCGCCGTCCTGGTAATGGATGATCACCGGCTCGTAGTCGGCGGCGCGCTCGAGCTGGTCGTTGGCCTGGATCTGCCAGTTGTGCTGGTCGTTCTCCACCGCGCCGACCGGCCGCCGCACGTTGGCGGCGGTGATCGCGTTGCGCACCTCGTCGAGGGAAACGCCGTACTGGTAGAGCAACTGCGGTTCCAGTTCGACGCGCACCGCCGGCAGCGAGCTGCCGCCGATCTGCACTTCGCCGACGCCGGTCACCTGCGACAGGCTCTGCGCCAGGATGGTCGAGGCCAGGTCGTACAGCTGGCCCTTTTGCAGCACGTCGGAGGTCAGCGAGAGCACCATGATCGGCGCCTGCGAGGGGTTCACCTTGCGGTAGGTGGGCATGCTGCGCATGCCGCTGGGCAACAGGTTGCGCGAGGCGTTGATGGCCGCCTGTACGTCGCGCGCGGCGCCGTTGATGTCCCGGTCCGCCTCGAACTGCAGGATGATCCGCGTCGAGCCCTGGCTGGTCCGGCTGGTCATCTGGGTGATGCCGGCGATGCTGCCGAACGAGCGCTCCAGCGGCGTGGTGACGCTGGACGCCATGACCTCCGGGCTCGCCCCCGCCAGGTTGGCCTGCACGGTGATCACCGGGAAGTCGATCTGCGGCAGCGGCGCCACCGGCAGCAGGCCGAAGCTCAGGCTGCCGAGCAGGAGGATCGCCAGGCTCAGCAGCATGGTCGCCACCGGCCGGCGGATGAAGGGCGCGGAGAGGTTCATCGCAGGATCATCGACGCGTTCATGCCGGAACCTCGCCCTCTTCGTCCCGCGGCCGGCGGAAGCGCGTGGCCAGGCGGTCGAAGTACAGGTAGATCACCGGCGTGGTGAACAGCGTCAGCACCTGGCTGACCAGCAGCCCGCCGACCATCACCAGACCCAGCGGCTGGCGCAGTTCCGCGCCCGAACCGCTGGCGAGCATCAGCGGCACCGCGCCGAACAGCGCCGCCAGGGTGGTCATGAGGATCGGTCGGAAGCGCAGAAGCGCGGCCTGGTAGATCGCCGCTTCCGGCGCCATGCCCTGGTTGCGTTCGGCGTCGAGGGCGAAGTCGATCATCATGATCGCGTTCTTTTTGACGATGCCGATCAGCAGGATGATGCCGATGATTGCGATCAGTCCGAGGTCGTTGCCGGTCAGCAGCAGCGCGAGCAACGCGCCGACACCGGCCGACGGCAGCGTCGAGAGGATGGTGATCGGATGCACGTAGCTCTCGTAGAGCACGCCGAGCACGATGTACATGGTCACCACCGCCGCCAGGATCAGCAGCAGGGTCGACGACAGCGAGGCGCGGAAGGCCTCGGCGGCGCCCTGGAAGCGGCTCTGCACGCCGGCCGGCATGCCGATTTCCTGCTGGGTGCGCTCGATCACTTCGACCGCCTTGCCCAGCGATACGCCGTCGGCGAGGTTGAACGACAGCGTGCTGGAGGGGAACTGGCCGATGTGGTTGATCACCAGTTGCGCCTGCCGCTCCTCGATCCGCGCCAGGCTCGACAGCGGCACCTGGGTGCCCTCCCGGGTGGCGACGTGGATCTGCCCCAGCGCCTGCGGGCCGATCTGCTCGCCGGCGGCCGCCTGCAGCACCACGCGGTACTGGCTGGACTGGGTGAAGATGGTGGAAATCTGCCGCTGGCCGAAGGCGTCGTAAAGCGCATCGGTGATCGCGCTCATGTTCACCCCGAGCCGGCTGGCGAGGTCGCGATCGACGTTCAGGTAGACCTGCAGCCCTTTGCCCTGCAGGTCGCTGGCGACATCGGTGAGTTCGGGCTGGCGGCGCAGCGCGTCCACCAGCTTGCCGTTCCATTCGCTGAGCAGCTCGGTGTCCGGGGACTCCAGGCTGAACTGGAACTGGGTGCGGCTGACCCGATCCTCGATGGTCAGGTCCTGGACCGGTTGCAGATACAGGCGAATGTCGCTGAGCCGCGCCAGCTTCGGTTGCAGGCGCTCGATCACCTGGGTGGCGCTGACGTCGCGCTCGGCGTGCGGTTTCAGGTTGATCAGCAGACGACCGCTGTTCAGCGTGACGTTGTCGCCGTCGACGCCGATGTAGGACGACAGGCTGGCGACCGCCGGGTCCTCGAGGATCAGCCGCGACAGCTCCTGCTGGCGCTCGCTCATGGCGCGGAACGACACCGACTGCGGCGCCTCGGAAATGCCCTGGATGACCCCGGTGTCCTGCACCGGGAAGAAGCCCTTGGGCACCGCCAGGTAGAGCACCACGGTCAGGCCGAGGGTGGCCACGGCCACCATCAGGGTCAGCGGCTGATGCCTGAGCACCCAGCGCAGGCCGCCGGAATAGCGCTCGATCAGCCAGTCGATCCAGGCACCGCTGGCGTGGTAGAAACGGCCCTGCTCGGCTTCCGGCGGTTCGCGCTTGAGCAGCCGTGCGCACATCATCGGCGTCAGCGTCAGCGAAACCATCAGGGAAATCAGGATCGCCACGGCCAGCGTGATGGCGAATTCGCGGAACAGCCGGCCGACCACGTCGGCCATGAACAGCAGCGGAATCAGCACGGCGATCAGCGAGAAGGTCAGCGAGATCAGGGTGAAACCGATCTGCCGCGCGCCCTTCAGCGCCGCCTGCAGGGGCGAGTCGCCCTCCTCCACGAATCGCGCGATGTTCTCCAGCATGACGATGGCGTCGTCCACCACGAAACCGGTGGCGATGGTCAGCGCCATCAGCGTCAGGTTGTTCACCGAGAAGCCGGCGAGGTACATCACGCCGAAGGTGCCGACCAGCGACAGCGGCACGGCGATCGACGGGATGATGGTCGCCGAGAAGCGCCGCAGGAACAGGAAGGTGACCATCACCACCAGTGCGATGGACAGCAGCAGTTCGTGCTGCACGTCCCTGACCGCCGTGCGCACGGTCTGCGTGCGGTCGGTGAGCACGACGACGTCGAGCCCCGAAGGCAGGGTCGAGGTGATCGCCGGCAGCAGCGCCTTGATCCGGTCGACTACCTGGATGACGTTGGCGCCGGGCTGGCGCTGGATGTTGATCAGCACGGCCTGGTTCTGGTTGGCCCAGGCGGCGAGGCGCTCGTTCTCCGCGCCACTGACGACCTCCGCCACGTCGCGCAGGCGCAGCGCGGCGCCGGCGTTGTAGCCGAGGATCAGGTTGGCGTACTCCTCGGGCGAGCGCAGCTGGTCGTTGGCATCGAGCATCGAGGTGCGCGTGGGGCCGTCGAAGTTGCCCTTCGGCTGGTTGACGTTGGACGAGGTGATCAGCGTGCGCACGTCGGACAGGTTCAGCCCGGCGGCGGCCAGCGCCTGCGCGTTGACCTTCACCCGCACCGCCTGGCGCTGGCCGCCGGCGAGGCTGACCATGCCGACGCCATTCACCTGGGAGAGCTTCTGCGCCATGCGCGTATCGACCAGGTCGTGCAGCTTGGGCAACGGCATGGTCTTGGAGCTGACCGCCACGGTGAGCACCGGGGTGTCGGCCGGGTTGACCTTGTTGTACACCGGCGGTGCCGGCAGGTCGTTGGGCAGCAGGTTGCTGGCGGAGTTGATCGCCGCCTGCACTTCCTGCTCGGCGACATCCAGGTCCATCGCCAGGCTGAACCGCAGGGTGATCACCGAGGCGCCGCCGGAGCTGGTCGAGGACATCTGCGCGAGCCCCGGCATCTGCCCGAACTGGCGCTCCAGCGGCGCGGTGACCGCGCTGGTCATGACGTCCGGGCTGGCGCCAGGGTACAGCGTGAGGACGCGGATGGTCGGGTAGTCCACCTGCGGCAACGCCGACACGGGCAGCATGCGATAGGCGATCAGCCCGGCGAGGAGGATCGCCAGCATGCTCAGCGTGGTGGCGACCGGACGCAGTATGAACAGCCGCGAAACGTTCATCGGGCGTCTTTCGCCGCCGCGTCGGGCGTGCCCGCAGGGGCTTTCGGCGAGCCCTGCAGTTGCTCGCTGGGTGAGGTCGGCATGGCGTCGCTGTCATGCACCACTAGCACCTTGCTGCCCTCGCGCAGGCGGTCGGTGCCTTCCAGCACGACGCGGTCGCCACTGGCCAGGCCTTCGAGGATCACCGTGTTGGCGCCGTCGTTGGGGCCGACCTTGAGAGTGCGGATGGTGACCTTGTCATCGCCGTCCATGACGTAGGCGAAGGAGCCGGCATTGCCGAACTGCACCGCCGGGGTCGGCACCAGAACCACGTTGCGCAGCGTGTCTGCGAGTACCCGCACGTTGACGAACTGGTTGGGGAACAGGGTTTCCTTGTCGTTGCCGAAGCGCGCCTTGAACTTCAGGGTGCCGGTGGTGGTGTCGATCTGGTTGTCCAGGCTCTGCAGCACGCCTTCGGCCTGCAGGCGGGTTTCGGCGCGGTCCCAGGCCTCGACGCGGAGCTTCTCGCCGGAGCGGAAGCGCTGGACCACCGTGGGCAGCTCGTTTTCCGGCAGGGTGAAGGCGACGCTGATCGGCTGCGTCTGGGTGATGGTCACCAGCGAGGTGGTGTCGCTGGAGCCGACCAGGTTGCCGACGTCGACCTGGCGCAGGCCCAGGCGCCCGGAGATGGGCGCGCGCACGTTGGTGAAATCGAGGTTCAGCTTGGCCTGGTTGACCGCCGCCTGGTTGCCCTGCAGCGTGCCTTTGTACTGATTGACCAGCGCTTCCTGGGTGTCCAGCGTCTGCTTGGCGATGCTGTCTTCGGCATACAGCCCGCGGTAACGGTCGTAGTCGATCTGCGCGTTCTTCAGCTGCGCCTGGTTTTCCGCCAGGGTGCCCTTGGCCTGCTGCAGGGCGATCTGGTAGGTGCGTGGGTCGATCACCGCCAGCAGGTCGCCTGCCTTGACCTTCTGCCCTTCCTCGAACGCCACCTTGACCAGTTCGCCATCGACTCGGCCGCGCACGCTCACTGTGTTCAGCGCGGTAACGGTGCCGAGCGCCTTGTAGTAGACGGGAAAGTCACCCTGCCGGGCGGCAGCCACGCGTACCGGGGTCGGCTCGTTGTTGAACAGTCCGCCGCCCGGACCTCCCATGCCGCCGGGACCGCGGCCGACGCCGGCACCGCCGGGGCCCCGGCGGCTGGTGTGCTGCGCCGCGTCGGTAGACGTGGAGCTGGCGGGCCAGAATTTCCAGGCCACGGCGGCCAGCAGCAGGAGGACGACGATACCGATCAGCCAGGCGCGCGGGCGACGGTAAAACGCGGGGGGCGGCGTTTGCTCGGACATGAATAGGATTCGGAATTTGAAGGAGCCTGAACGATAAGGACTGTTGCCCCCGATGCAAAGGCTCTTTACCGCCTATTTACCCTTTACTTACCTCTCCAAGTGTATGAGGCACAAACAAAAAACGGCCCGCCGCAGCGGACCGTTCGGTCAGCTTTCGGCGGATCAGGCAAGCACGCCGATGGCCGCCTGGTAGTTCGGCTCCTGGCCGATCTCCGGAACCAGCTCGCTGTGCAGCACCTGGTCGTTCTCATCCAGCACCACCACCGCGCGAGTCGCGAGGCCCGCCATCGGACCGCTGGCGATGGCGACGCCGTAGTCGCGGAGGAACGCCTGGCCGCGCAGGGTCGACAGGTTGACCACGTTCTCCAGCCCTTCGGCGCCGCAGAAGCGCTTCTGCGCGAACGGCAGGTCGGCGGAGATGCACAGCACCACGGTGTTGTTCAGCTTGCTGGCCTCGGCGTTGAACTTGCGTACCGAGGTGGCGCAGGTAGGCGTATCGACGCTGGGGAAGATGTTCAGCACCTTGCGTTTGCCTGCGAAGGCTTCGAGGGTCACGTCGGCGAGGTCGCCATTGACCAGGCTGAATGTGGGCGCGGCCTGGCCGACCTTCGGCAGTTCGCCGTCGATGTCCACGGGGCTGCCGCGGCGGGTCACTTGGGGCATGGGAGGTTTCCTTCTTGTGGGGAGGATGGAGCGTTCAGTAAATCATGCCCGCGCGCGAATGTGGCAGGTCGCGCTGCCGGGAAAGCGTCCGCTTTCGCCTGTTTTCAGCCGTCAGCGGTCAGGCCCTGCCATCCAGTCGGGCTGCTCGAACAGCTCCACCAGCCAGTCGACGAACACCCTCACCCGCCGCGACAGCTGGCGATGCGGCGGGTAGACCACGCTCAGCGGGTACACCGGCGGGCGGCAATCGGCGAGGACTTCCACCAGGCTGCCGGCGCGCAGTTGTTCGGTGACGTGGTAGACCGGCACCTGGATAAGGCCCAATCCTGCTTCGCAGGCGGCGACGTAGGCATCCGCCCCGTTCACCGCGATCTGCGCCGGCAGACGCCGCGTCTGCGTTGCGCCGGCGACCTGGAACTCCAGCTCGAAGCGCTGGCCGCTGGAGCCGATGAAGTCGATGGCGCGATGATCGTCGAGTTGCGCCAAGGTGCGCGGCACGCCACGGGCGGTGAGGTACGCCGGGCTGGCGCAGGTGACTTGCGTCAGCTGCGTCACCGGCCGGGCCACCAGCCCCGGGTCCAGCGGCGCACCGCCGCGCAGCACGCAGTCAACGCCTTCGCGGATGAGGTCGAGGGTGCGGTCCGAGGTGCCCACTTCCAGCTCGATCTGCGGGTAGCGGCTGCAGAACGCCGGGATTCGCGGGATCACCACCAGCCGCGCCAGCGAATGCGACAGGTCGATGCGCAGCTTGCCTCGGGGGTTGCGCCGCGCCTCGGAAAACGAACCCTCGGCGTCGTCCAGATCCGCCAGCAGGCGCACGCAGCGCTCGTAGAACTCGGCGCCATCCACGGTCGGGCTGACCTGGCGGGTGGTGCGCTGCAGCAGTTGCACGCCGAGGTGGCTCTCCAGTTGCCTGATCAGTTGGCTGCTGGACGCCGGAGCCAGCCCGAGGCTTTCGCCGGCACGGCCGAAGGCGCCCATCTCGACGATGCGAGTGAACAGCTGCATCGCGAGAAAGCGGTCCATTACCCATCCACTATGTAGAAATTACGAATAGTGAATACGTTTTCGGCAGGTTTATCCAGCCAGGAGTGAGGCAGACACTGGACCGACATTTCCCACGGAGAACCCCTCAATGAAGACTCGCCAACTGGGCCACGACGGCCCGCAGGTTTCCGCCATCGGTCTCGGCTGCATGGGTATGAGCGATTTCTACGGCGCCGGACGCGACGAAGCGGAATCCGTCGCCACCCTGCACCGCGCGCTGGAACTGGGCGTCAGCCTGCTCGACACCGCCGACATGTATGGGCCGTTCAGCAACGAGGAACTGATCGGCAAGGCAATTCGCGGCAAACGCGACCAGGTGTTCCTCGCCAGCAAGTTCGGCATCCTCCGCGACCCGGCCAACCCGGCGCTGCGCGGTGTCAGCGGGCGCCCGGAGTACGTGCGCTCCTCCATCGAAGGCAGCCTCAAGCGTTTGCGCGTCGACCACCTCGACCTCTACTACCAGCACCGTATCGATCCGCAGGTGCCGATCGAGGAAACCGTGGGCGCGATGGCCGCGCTGGTGAAGGAAGGCAAGGTGCGCTACCTGGGCCTCAGCGAGGCGTCGGCGGCGACCCTGGAGCGCGCCCATGCCGTGCACCCGATCAGCGCGCTGCAAAGCGAGTACTCGCTGTGGACGCGCGACCCGGAAAGCAACGGCGCGCTGGCGGCCTGTCGGCGCCTGGGCATCGCTTTCGTGCCCTACAGTCCACTGGGACGGGGCTTCCTCACCGGCGCCCTGACCTCGCCTGAGGACTTCGCCGAAGACGATTACCGGCGCTTCAGCCCGCGCTTCCAGGGCGAGAATTTCGCCCGCAACCTGCTGCTGGTGGAGAAGGTGAAGGCGTTGGCCGAAGCCCGGGGCGTGACGCCCTCGCAACTGGCCCTGGCCTGGGTCCTGGCCCAGGGCGACGACCTCATCCCGATTCCCGGCACCAAGCGGCGCAAATACCTGGAAGAAAACGTGGGCGCGCTGGACGTCGTGCTGAGCGCGGCCGAACGGGCGCAGATCGACGCGATCTTCCCGGCCGATGCGGTGGCCGGCGGGCGCTATCCGGAACAGGTGATGAAGATGCTCGACGTTTAAATGGCGTCCTGGACGCACGTGTCCAATCAGAAATCGCGCTTGTAGAACAGGTCCAGCGAGCTGGCCAGCCCGCTGGCGACTTCGAGGTACAGCCGCCTGGTCAGTTCGTAACGCAGCGCCACGGTGTTCGCCGGCTCGAACACGCCGACGCCGTAGCGCAGGCTGAGGCGATCGGTGAGGCTGCCGCTGGCCACCACGCTGGTGGTGTTGCCGGTGCCTTCGGTGTCGAGCTGGAAGTTCTCGATGCCAAGGTTGCGCGCCAGGCCGCCGGTAATCGAGGCGCTCTGCGCCAGGCCCAGACCGAGCGCGGCTTCGGCGAGCATGTTGCTGTCGCCACTGTCACCGCCCAGCGGACGCCCGAGCACCAGGTAGGACAGCGCCTGCTCCTGGCTCATCGCCGGTTCGGAGAACACCTCGCTGCGCGGCGCCGAGGCACTGCCGGTGAGGCGGATGCCGGCGGTGACATCGTCGACCACGCGCACCGCCTCCACGTCGAGATAGGGCTGGTCGATCGGCCCGGTGAACAGCAGGCGCGCGCGGCGGATGGTCAGGCGCTGGCCGTAGGCGCGGTAGCGGCCCTTGTTCAGGCTCAGCTCGCCCCGCGTGTCGAGGTTGTCGCCAACGTGTATCTGCCCCGCCAGTTCGGCATTCAGGCCAAAGCCGCTGAAGGTCAGCTTGTCTTCGCCGACCGCCACGTCGACGTTCATCCGCAGCGCCGGCGATGCGCCCTTGACCGGCGCATCCGCGCCGACGATTTCGGCGTCCGCCGATACCTTCACGGTGGACGGCGGCAGCTCGCGAACGATGATGCTGCCGCGGGGCACCCGCACCTTGCCACGGAGCGCCAGTTGCTCGCCATCGAAGGCGACCTGCAGGTCGGGCGCCACTTCCAGATCGGCATAGGGCGCCACCGATACCGGCAGACGATCGCCCCGAATGCGCAGGTCGAGGTCCAGCGCACGGCTCCAGTCCAGCGATCCGCTGATGCTGCCCTGCCCTTCGCGCCCGGCACTCCAGTCGCCGCTGAGCTGCAGGTTCTCGCCGGCGATCAGCGCCTGGGCCTGGAGGTTCTCCAGGCGCGTCGGCAGCTCCGCCCCGGACACGTGGCCGCCGCGCAGTTGCAGGCGACCGTCGATGCGCGGCTCCTGCAGATCGCCGGACAAGGTGCCGGAACCGTCCAGATAGCCTTCCAGGCGCTCGACCATGGGCACGAACGGCCGCGCCACCGACAGGTCGAGGCCACTGAGGGAAAACTCTCCGCGCAGCGGTTTGTTTGCCGCCCGAGGGTCGATGCGTGCGTGCAGCGAAAGCTCGCCCAAGGGCCCGCCGGCAAAACTCACCTGGGTGTCTACCCGGCTGGGTTGCAGTTGGCTGTCCAGGCTCAGCTGCCGGTAGGGAAAGTCCGCCCAGTCGTCGCCATCGCGCACGCGCAGGGTGCCATTGCCGGCGTCGACGAGGATGTGGCCGCTGGGGCCGGCAGCCGGCAGGTCGAGCAGCAGGTCAGCGTTCAGCTTGCCCTTCCAGGCGAAGTCTTCGGGGAGGAACTGCGCCAGCCCCTCGAGGGCGAAATTGCGCAGGTGATAGCGCAGTCTGGGTTCCGGCATCAGCCGCTGTTCCTCGCCGCACAGGCTGGCGTCGCCATAGGCCCAGCAGTGCGCGCCCAGCTCCAGGCGGCCATCGGCGCGACGTTCCAGGCGTGCGGGCGTGCGCAGCGTCCAGGTCTGGCCGCCGGCGGCGACTTCGCCTTTGCCGAGCTGGCCGCGCCAGTGCCAACCCTTCGTCCCATCGCCATCCAGGCGCCCGGACAGGCCAAGCGCGGTACGCAGCAGCGGGCCGACCAGGCTCAGGTCGAGGCGCTGATCCTTGCGATCGCCCTGCCCGGTCAGGCGCAGATCGCCCAGCGCGGTGTCGCCGGAGTGGATATCGCGGGCGTTCAGCGTCAGCGTGCCGCGCTGCGCCGCATCGAGCGTCGCCGCCAGATCCAGCGCGGCCAGGCGGCGGTCGCCGAACGACAGCGTCTGCCCCTTCAGCGCCAATTGGCCTTGGGGGGCGGCGAGGCTGCCGGCCAGGTCGAGCGTGCCGTTCAGAGCGCCCTGCAGCTCGGGCCACAGCTGGCCCAGACGCGGCAGATCGAGCGCAAGTTGCCCCTGCAAGCGTTGATCCAGCTGACCCTTGCCGCGTACCTGGTTGTCGCCCACACGCAGGTCGAGGTTGGCCAGGTTCCAGCGCTCGCCGGCGCCCTCCGCGGCGAGTTGCAGCCGGGTCGTCTGCCCGCGCAGCCGGCCGTCCAGTCGCAGCTCGGCGTTCAGTGCCAGTTCGCCATTCGTCAGGCTGCCTTCGCTGCGCAGCGGGCCGGCCAGGCTACCGGGCAGCTCGGCGAGCCAGTAGGACGGATCGAACCGGTCGAGCTGCAGCGCCGCCTTCCAGGCGATGCCCTCGGCGAAGCCGAGGTTCAACTGCCCTTCGGCGTTGCCCTGCCCGGCCACCAGGCGCAGTGAAGGCAAATTCAGCTGTTCGAGGTCGCCGCTCAGCGGGCTGCTGAGGCTGAAGGGCCCCGCCGGCCCCAGCAGCTCGGCGGCGAAATTGCCCAGGTAACTGCCGTTGTCGTAATGCAGATCGCCCTTGAAGGTCTTCAGCGCGACCGGCGGTTCGTCGATCTCGGCATACAGCCGGCGCCAGGGGAAATCCTGCCAGTCGATGTGCGTGTCGGCGATCAGCCCTTCGCGCCAGTCCAATTCGCCCGTCAGCGCCAGGCGCTGCTCCGCGCTCGCGGTGAGGTCGAGCGCCTCGATACGCGCGCCTTCGGCGGTGACCCGGCCGCTCAGGCCTAGGCTCATCGGCCGCTCCTGCGCCGGCAGCCGGGCGTTGCCGAGCACCCGGTAACCGTCGGACAGATCGCCTTCGGCGGTCAGCTCCAGCTCCTCGAGGGTCAGGGTGTCCGGCAACTCTTCGTTGGCCTTGAAACGCGGCACCACCAGCCGCAACCGGGCCGGAAGGTGCTCAATCAGCGGGCTCACCCGCCCGTCCAGCCGGCCCTGCAGGTAGCCGTTGCTGTCGGCGTGCAGGCTTAGTTCACGTTGCAGGTCGCCATCGACGGTGATCGCCAGCGTCCACGGCTGCTCACCCGGTGCCGGCAGCGACAGCGAGCCCTCGGCCTTCAGCGACCAGTCGCCGGTGGGCGTGAGCAGGCCTTGCAGGTGCAGGGAAAGTGCATCGCGCTGCACGCTCAGCGAGTCGATGCGCAGCCCCTCGCCGGTCCATTGCCCGGCCAGACGCAGGCCGCGCAATTCTTCCTGTCCGTCCAGCAGCAGGCTGCCGATCTGAACCTCGCCCAGACGCAGGGACAGCGGCAGGCTGATGTCCGGCAATCCACCCGGGCCTTCTTCGTCGTCTGTGGACGGCGGCAAGGCGAGGATCACCTGCCCGGCGACCACCCGGTCCAGGCACAACGTCAGGCGCAGCAGGCAGCCCGGCGACCAGTCCAGCTGCGGTGCGACCAGCTCCACGCGCCGTTCGCCCTGCGTCCACACCAACCGCTCGGCTCGCCAGGCCCCGCCGAGCCGGCCGTTGAAGCCCTGCACCTGCAAGCCCGGCACCTGCGCCAGCGCCCAGCGGCTGCCGGCCTGGCTGCCGAGCAGCAGCGTCAGGCCCAGCACCGGGAGCAGCACCAGGGCGAGCACTCCCCAGCCGACGCGCCTCACAGCTCGGGGCCCATGGAAAAGTGCAGGCGCACGCCGCCGTCGCCGTCCAGCGGATGCGCGAGGTCGACGCGCAACGGCCCCACCGGCGAGACCCAGCGCACGCCGAAGCCGACGCCGGTCTTCAGCGACGGCAGCTCAAGCGATGAGAACGCGTTGCCCTGGTCGACGAAGGTCGCGATGCGCCAGCGATCGGCGATCGCGTACTGGTACTCGAGGCTGCCGGCGATCATGTAGCGACCGCCGATGCGGTCGCCGTCGGAGTTTTCCGGCGAGAGCATCTGGTAGTCGTAGCCGCGCACGGTCTGGTCGCCACCGGCGAAGAAGCGCAGCGACGGCGGAATCGCCTTGTATTCGTCGGTGTAGTTGCCGCCCAGTTGCAGACGCCCAAGGAAACGGTGCTTGTCCGCCAGCGTGGTCAGGCCCTTGATCGCCCCTTCGACATGCACCAGGTCGGCGTCCGACAACAACCCGTCCTTGGCCGCCGACACATCGAACTGCAGGCGATAGCCGTGGCTGGGATCGAGGCGGTTGTTGCTGCGCAGCAGCGAGTAGCTGGCGCCTGGCATCAGCAGCGTGCTCAGCCCGGAGTCGTCGCCCAGGCGGTATTCCTCGCGTTGCCACTTCACCGAGAGCACGCGCGTCCAGCCGCTCGGTCGCAGGCTGTGCCATTCCGGGCCGATTGTGAGCAGGCGGCTCAGCGAGTCGGTGTCGGCCAGCTCCTCGTACTGATAGCCGGCGGCCAGGCGCAGTTTGTCGGTCAGGGGCGCCTGGCCCGGAATGTCGTACCACAGGCCGACGTTCTGCCGCGGCGCCGAAAGCTCCAGCTCGGCGCCGTAGCTGTGTCCCTGCGGGTTCACCCAGTGGCGCGTCCAGTTGATCTTGCCGCGCGGGCCGACGTCAGTGGAGTAGCCAAGGCCCACGCCGAAGGTGCGCGGCTTGCGCGTGGTCAGCCGTACATCCACCGGGATCTGCTCGTCGCGTGCCTGCTCGGGCGCGGCGTCGACGCGCACGGCATCGAAATAGCCGCTGGTCTGCAGCGCCTGGTTCAGCTCGGCGATCAGTTCGGAGTCGTAGGGATCGCCTCGTTTGAACGGCACCAGGCGTTGCAACAGGTCCTCGGACAGCGGCGCATCGCCGCCGAACTTGACCGCGCCGAGCCGGTAACGCGGGCCGCTGTCGTAGATCAGTTCGATATCGGCGAAGCCCTCGCGCGGGTCGATCAGCAGCTTCTGCCGGATGAAGCGGCCGCTGAAGAAACCGAAGCGCGACGCCTGGTTCTCGATGAGCTTCTTCGCGTCTTCGTAATGGCCGTGGTCGAGTATCGCGCCGGGCTTGAGCATCTCGCGGTCGGGCGAGCGAAAGCTGGCCAGCTGCGCGGCCGGGCCTTCGATGCGGACGCTGACGTTGCGCAGTCGCACCGGCTCGCCCGGCTGCACGGTGAGCACCAGGCGCGGCGGCTGGCGTTGGTCGACTTCGCTGTCGATCTGCGCGTTGTAGTAGCCAAGGGCTTGCGCGGCCTGCTGTGCCTGGGTTTCGGCGACCCGCGTGAGCTGTTCCAGCGCCTGCCGGTCACGGCCTTCCAGGCTGCCGACATAGCCCTGGATATTGCCGCGAAGCTTCGCGTTGTTCGGCTGCACGCGCACGTCCAGCTGCTCCTGCGCCAGCACCGAAGTGCTGAGCAGCGAGCAGAACGATAGGCAGAAGCTGAAGCTGGATCGGGACATCATGGGCCGGATGCTACCATGCAAGCGGGCTCGATCCGGCAACCCTTGGTCGCGCTAACCCCTCGAATTATCGAAGATTTTCCCCTGTCGGGAAATCCGGGGCGCCGTCGTGCGCGGCGACCGGAGCGTTCGCATGGAGGAAGACGTGCTCGCGAATCGGCCCGATCGCCACTTCGCCGATCTCCTGGTAACCCTGGCGCCGATAGAACTCCAGATAGCGGGTGTTGCCGGTATCCAGCACCACGCCTTGCGACGCGCTGTCCCCGGCGCACCAGGCGTGCACGGCCTCGAGCATCTGCTCGCCGTAGTGCAGGCCCTGGCAGCGCGGATGGATGCCGATCAGCGGCAAGACGTGGAACGGGCCGGGCGGCAGGCAGGCCAGCACGGCCGCGTGGTAGTCGAGGTAACGCTGGGTGCAGCGCAATCCGGTGGTCAGCAGCATGCGCATGCGCCACACCCAGCTCTCGGTGATCTCCAGCCGGCGTTGCGGCGGCGCGATCAGCGCGACACCGATCAGCCTGTCCTCCACCAGCAGGCCGATCGCCGGCAGGTCCTCACTGAAATGCTGATTCACCAGTTCGCGAACGGTGGCGCGCACGCGATGGTCGTAGCCCGGCCGCTCGGCTTCGAACAGGTAGGCGAAGGTGGGTTCGTGGCGATAGGCCTGGTACAGCAGCGAGCGCGCCTCGCGCGCGTAGCCGCTGTCGAGGAAGCGCGTCGTGGCGGGCGCGGCGGGTTGAGTTGCGGGCATGGCGATCGACCTCTCTAGTTATGGTTATGGGTCTTCGCTGACGTTAGCAGCGTCATGGGCGGGCCGCCAGCGCTGGCTGGCGCGGCGCCGGATGGGCTAGCATCGGGGTTTTACTAGGAGTCCCGCGATGAAAGTCGTTTCCTTCAATATCAACGGCCTGCGCGCACGTCCTCACCAACTGGCGGCATTGGTCGAAAAACATCGCCCGGACATCATTGGCCTGCAGGAAACCAAGGTCTCCGACGACCAGTTCCCCTTCGCCGAAGTCGAGGCGCTGGGTTACCACGTGCATTTCCACGGGCAGAAAGGTCATTACGGAGTTGCGCTGATGTCCCTGGCGAAGCCGCTGGAGGTGTTCAAGGGCTTCCCCGGCGATGACGAGGAATCCCAGCGGCGCTGGATCGGCGGCACCTTCGCCGATGCGGACGGCCAGCTGGTCCATGTGTTCAACGGTTACTTCCCCCAGGGCGAAAGTCGCGACCATCCGGTGAAGTTCCCGGCCAAGACGCGTTTCTATGCCGACCTGCAGCGCCTGCTTGAGGAGCGCTTCCAGCCCGACCATCGCCTGCTGGTGATGGGCGACTTCAACATCTCGCCGCAGGATTGCGACATCGGCATCGGTGCCGACAACGCCAGGCGCTGGTTGCGTACCGGCAAGTGCAGCTTCCTGCCCGAGGAGCGCGAGTGGCTCGAGAAGCTAAAGAGCTGGGGGCTGGCGGATACCTTCAGATTGCAGAATCCGACCGTGGAAGACCGCTTCAGCTGGTTCGACTACCGCAGCCGCGGTTTCGAGGACGAACCCAAGCGCGGCCTGCGCATCGACCTGATCATGGCTTCCAGGCCGCTGCAGGAACGCATCCTCGCCACCGGCGTCGACTATGAGTTGCGCGCGATGGAGAAGCCTTCCGACCACGCGCCGGTGTGGCTCGAACTGAGCTGACCGGTTTTTTTCGGCTGTCATATGGGCGACATGCAACTGACTTAGTCTGCCGGCACCTCCTCTCCAACAGGTGCCTGCCGCATGTCCAACGTGTCCGATCACGAAGCCGATACCTGGAGCCGCGTGCTCGGCATGCTGATCCTCGGCTTCGTCTGCTACGCCCTGCCCTGGTCGGTGTTCGCTGCCTTGCCGATCCCCGAGGGCAACGCCCCGCTCCTGCGCATCCAGGGCTCCAATACCATCGGTGCGCGCCTGGCGCCGGCGCTGGTCGAAGGGCTGATGCGCCAGCAGGGTCTGCTCATGGTGCGCAGCCAGCCCGGCCCGGCGGATAACGAGCAGCGCATATCGGCGCGCACTGCCGAGGGCCGCGAAGTGCACGTGGACATCGCCGCCCACGGCTCCAGCACGGGGTTCGTCGCCCTTCAACAAGGCCGCGCCGAGCTGGCCGCCTCGTCCCGACCGATCAAGGACAGCGAAGTCGCCGCACTCGCCGAACTGGGCGACCTGCGCAGCCGCTCCGCGGAACAGGTGATCGGTATCGACGGCCTGGCGATCCTCGTACATCCCGACAACGGTCTGAAAAGCCTGACCAGCGAGCAACTGGCGAAGGTGTTCGCCGGCGAGATTCGTGACTGGGCGGCCCTCGGTGGCAAGGCCGGAGCGATCCATCTGTATGCGCGGGACGACAAGTCCGGCACCTTCGATACCTTCAAGGAACTGGTGCTGGTCGCCAGCGGCAAGGCCCTGGCGCCGGACGCCGCGCGTTTCGAATCCAGCGACCGGCTCTCCGAGACCGTCGCCGGTGATCCGCAGGGCATCGGTTTCGCCGGACTGGCCTCGGTGGGCAGGGCCAAGACGCTGGCGATTTCCGCCGGAGAGTCGCAAGCCATGGAACCCTCGGTCAGCCTGATCGCCACCGAGGACTATCCGCTCTCGCGTCGGTTGTTCCTTTACAACGCCCCGGAGGAGAACAACCCCTGGGTGCTGGCGCTGGTCGCCTTCGCCCACAGCGCCGCGGGGCAGGCGATTGTCGCTAAGGTAGGGTTCGTCGCCCAGGACGTGCGTGCCATGCAGGTCGCCGCCGCGCCGGCCATGCCTGCGGAGTATTTCCAGCTGGCCAGCGAAGCCCAGCGCCTGTCGGTGAATTTCCGTTTCCAGTACGGCAGTGCCCGGCTGGACAACAAGGCCCAGCGGGACATCGATCGCGTTACCGACTACCTGCGACAGAACGACAAACTCTACAAACGCACGGTGCTGGTCGGCTTCGCGGACGACAAGGTCGACCCGCAACGCGCCTCGCTGCTGTCCAAACTGCGCGCCATGGCGGTGCGCCGCGAACTGTCGAAGGCAGGCGTGATCTTCCGCGACGTCACCGGCCTCGGTGACGAAATGCCGGTGGCCGCCAACAGTGCAGACGAGGGACGTATCAAGAACCGTCGTGTGGAAGTCTGGGTTTACTGAGGCGCGACCGATTCAACCCGCTGTTCGGATCGCGTAGTCTTCCGCCCATCGCGCCATCTGCTGCGCGACAGGGAATCGGAATCCGCTCATGGTGGTTCGCATCGAGGTACGTGAGGAACATGGCCAACGGCGGTGGCAGGTCCGCGCCGGACGACGCTGCCTGACCTTCCAGGACGAGCATGCTGCTCGCCATTTCGCTGCGCAATTGCAGGTGCGCCTGCAATGGCTGACGGAGCGCTCGGGCGGGCTGAACACCTCCCCGACTTCGACCCCGGAAACGCAACGGCCCGACAGCGATTGACGCTGTCGGGCCGTTTTTCAACCAACTCCAGCGTTCAGGGATGCTGGGCGACCGCCTGACGCTGGGATTGCATGGCGGCGATTTCGGCGACCACACCACCGGCCTGGGCGATGTCGCGGCGAATCGCGCTGAGGAGCCATTCGACACGAACCGGAGCACTCAACTGGGGCGACGGGATCACCCGAGTGACCTGCATGCCGTCCTTCTCCAGCGACAGCAGCTGGCTGCCATCCGGACGCTGGGTAGCGGTTACGGTGTAGTCGGGAAAGGCGGAAATGATTGGCTGCAGGGAGATGGTCATTGTTCTACTCCGAAGGGGGTGGGGCCAGGACTCGCATCTCTAAAGCAGCCTTCATGCCAAATCCGTTTCACCCTTAAACCCTTTGTTTATCAGGGGGCTGAGAGCGTCGCTCGCGGTACCGTCATTTATTCTGCAATGTCGGCGCGAAACACTCATGCATTTTGCAGGGTCCGACGCACCACCTTTCTCCAGGCATGAAAAAGCCCGCCGAAGCGGGCTTCATTCATCGCGGCCAGGATCAGTCGTCGCGACCGAAGATGCCGAAGATCTGCAACAGGCTGATGAACAGGTTGTAGATCGACACGTAGAGGCTGATGGTCGCCATGATGTAGTTACGCTCGCCACCATGGATGATCGCACTCGTCTGCAACAGGATCGCCGCCGAGGAGAACAGCACGAAGCCAGCGCTGATCGCGAGCTGCAGGCCGCTGATCTGGAAGAACATGCTGACCAGCACAGCACCGAGCAGGACGAAGAAGCCCGCAGTGATGAAACCGGCGAGGAAGCTCATGTCCTTGCGGGTTGTGAGCACATAGGCCGACAGGCCGAAAAACACCAGCGCGGTCATGGCGAATGCCGAGCTGATGACCTCGGCGCCATTGCTCATACCCATATAGCGGTTGAGGATCGGGCCGAGCGTGTAGCCCATGAACCCGGTCAGGGCGAAGGTCGACAGCAATCCCCAGGCGGAATCGCGGAGTTTCACGGTCAGGAAGAACAGCCCGTAGAAACCTGCCAGCACGATGAGGAAGTTCGGGTAGCCCACGCGCATCTGCTGCGCGACGAACGCGACCAGACCGCTGAATGCCAGGGTCATGGCCAGTAGCCCGTAGGTGTTGCGCAGAACTCGACCGACCTCGGCCTGTTCGACTTGCACCTGACTGTTCAGGGAGTATTCACGATCTTGCATGGCAACGCTCCTGTAAAAATGGGTCCTGCGGCAAGGATGAACGGATCATAACAAAGGCTCGCCCGCTGCCAAGGCACAGTGTTTGACAGCGTGTTGCGATCCGGTACTATTGCCGCCCGCAATACCTGCGGAAGTGTGGCCGAGTGGTTTAAGGCAGCGGTCTTGAAAACCGCCGACTGTAACAGGTCCCAGAGTTCGAATCTCTGCGCTTCCGCCATTCATCTGCCGCGTCTCCCTCTCCTATGTCCGCTGGTCATCCCGTTACCTGCACCGCGCTAGGTGACGCTTCGGCTTTTTGTTAAGGTGACGCGATGCCGTGAAAACGGCGTTGTGCAACGAGGTGTCGCTTGATTAGGGTCCTGGTGGTCGACGATCACGATCTGGTACGTACGGGCATTACCCGAATGCTCGCAGATATAGAAGGTCTGCAAGTCATCGGTCAGGCCGACAGCGGCGAGCTGGCGCTGAAGAAAGCGCGCGAACTCAAGCCTGACATCGTTCTCATGGACATCAAGATGCCCGGTATCGGCGGTCTGGAAGCGACACGCAAGCTGTTGCGCAGCCAGCCGGACGTCAAGGTGATCGCGGTGACCATCTGCGAAGAAGACCCCTTCCCCACGCGCCTGCTGCAGGCCGGTGCCGCCGGTTACCTGACCAAGGGCGCCGCGCTCGAGGAGATGGTCCAGGCCATTCGCCTGGTCTTCGCCGGGCAGCGCTACATCAGTCCGCAAATCGCACAGCAACTGGCGCTCAAGTCGTTCCAGCCACAGGTCAACGGTTCGCCGTTCGACCTGCTCTCCGAACGCGAGATCCAGATCGCGCTGATGATCGCCAACTGCCAGAAGGTGCAGAGCATCTCCGACAAGCTCTGCCTGTCGCCGAAGACGGTGAACACCTACCGTTATCGCATCTACGAGAAGCTCTCGATCACCAGCGATGTGGAATTGGCCCTGCTGGCGGTGCGCCACGGCATGGTCGACACCATCAATTGACGATGTCGCACGCGTTCGACCCCAGCGCCTTCCTCGCCCACTGCAGCGGTCGCCCCGGCGTTTACCGCATGTTCGACGCGGACGCCAAGCTGCTCTACGTCGGCAAGGCGAAGAACCTCAAGAAGCGCCTGGCCAGTTACTTCCGCAAGGTCGGCCTGGCGCCGAAGACCGCTGCCCTGGTGGCGCGCATCGCGCAGATCGAAACCACCATCACCGCCAACGAAACCGAGGCGCTGCTGCTGGAGCAGACGCTGATCAAGGAATGGCGGCCGCCGTACAACATCCTGCTGCGCGACGACAAATCCTACCCGTACGTCTTCCTTTCCAGCGAGGACGCGTTTCCTCGCCTGGGCATCCATCGCGGCGCGAAGAAGCAGAAGGGCCGCTATTTCGGCCCCTACCCCAGCGCCGGAGCGATTCGCGAGAGTCTCGGCCTGCTACAGAAGGCGTTCCTGGTCCGGCAATGCGAGGACAGCTACTACCGCAATCGCACGCGGCCGTGCCTGCAGTACCAGATCAAGCGCTGCAAGGGCCCTTGCGTGGGCCTGGTCGAGCCCGAGGAATATGCCGAGGACGTGCGCCATTCGGTGATGTTCCTCGAAGGCCGCAGCAACGCGCTGTCTGCCGAGCTGTCGGCGAACATGGAGCAGGCGGCGATGCGGCTGGACTTCGAACGGGCCGCCGAGCTGCGCGACAAGGCCGCCATCCTGCGTCGCGTGCAGGACCAGCAGAGCATGGAGGGCGGCACCGGCGACGTCGACGTGGTTGCGGCCATGGTCAACCCCGGCGGCGCCTGCGTGCACCTGATCAGCGTGCGCGGCGGGCGAGTGCTCGGCAGCAAGAACTTCTTCCCGCAGGTCGCCATCGAGGAAGACACCGGCGAGGTGCTCTATGCATTCCTTGCCCAGTACTACCTGACCAACAGCGAACGCGACCTGCCCAGCGAACTGATCGTCAACGTGCTCCACGATGATTACCCGACGCTGCTCTCGGCGATCCACGAACTGCGTGGGCGCGAACTCGACATCAGCCACCGGGTGCGGGGCACGCGCGCGCGCTGGCAGGCGCTGGCGGTGACCAACGCCGAGCAGGCACTGGCGGCGCGACTGGCGAACCGGCAACACCTCAGCGCGCGCTTCGACGCCCTGGCCGAAGCGCTCGGCCTCGACGAACCGCCACAACGCCTGGAGTGCTACGACATCAGCCATTCCAGCGGCGAAGCGACGGTGGCGTCCTGCGTGGTGTTCGGCCCGGAAGGTCCGTTAAAGTCCGACTATCGCCGCTACAACATCGAAGGCGTCACCGCGGGCGACGATTACGCCGCCATGCACCAGGCACTGACCCGGCGCTTCAGCAAGTTGAAGGAAGGTGAAGGCAAGCTGCCGGACGTGCTGCTGGTCGACGGCGGCAAGGGGCAGCTGACGATGGCCCAGGAGGTGCTCCAGGAGCTGGCGGTACCGGATCTGATCCTGCTTGGCGTGGCGAAGGGCGTAACGCGCAAGCCAGGCCTGGAAACGCTGTACCTGAACGATGCGGCCCACGAATTCACCCTGCCAGGCGATTCACCTGCCCTGCACCTGATCCAGCAGATTCGCGACGAAGCGCACCGATTCGCCATCACCGGACACCGCGCGCGCCGCGGCAAGACCCGTCGCACCTCCACGCTGGAGGACGTCGCGGGCGTCGGGCCGAAGCGTCGAAGGGACCTGCTCAAGCACTTCGGCGGCCTGCAGGAGCTGGCCCGCGCCAGTGCCGAGGAAATCGCCAAAGCGCCCGGCGTCAGCAAAAAGCTCGCCGAGTCGATTTATGCAGCCCTGCACAGCGAGTAGAATACCGCTTCACTTAGCAGCCAGTTCGCGCCGATGAATATCCCAAATTTGCTCACCGTGTTGCGCGTTCTTCTGATCCCGGTCTTCATCCTCTTCTTCTATCTGCCGTTCTCCTGGAGCTATTGGGCGTCCAGCGGCGTATTCGCCATCGCTGCGGTCACCGACTGGTTCGATGGCTACCTCGCTCGCCGCCTGGAACAAAGCACGCCGTTCGGCGCCTTTCTCGATCCGGTGGCGGACAAGCTGATGGTCGCGGTCGCCCTCGTGCTGCTGGTCGAAGAGCACGCCACGCTGTGGCTGACGCTGCCGGCCGCGATCATCATCGGCCGCGAGATCGTGGTGTCCGCCCTGCGCGAATGGATGGCCGAGCTTGGCGCCCGCGCCCATGTCGCGGTGTCCAGCTGGGGTAAATGGAAGACTGCTGCGCAGATGGCCGCGCTGATCATCCTGCTGGCCAACCCGCCAGTAATGAGCAACTGGGTGCTGCTCGGTTTCGTCCTGCTGATCATCTCCGCGGTGCTGACGCTGTGGTCGATGCTGCAATACCTGATCGCCGCATGGCCGCATCTGAGCATCAACCCTGAAAAGAAATAAACTTTTTTGAATCAAGGGGTTGACGGGGCGTTCCGAATCGCTAGAATGGCGCCCGTCACCAAGACGCGGGAATAGCTCAGTTGGTAGAGCACGACCTTGCCAAGGTCGGGGTCGCGAGTTCGAGTCTCGTTTCCCGCTCCAGTTTGTTGACGTTGACGCCGCAGTTTGCGGCGTCTTCGTTTTTGAGGCCGGTTGGCAGAGTGGTTATGCAGCGGATTGCAAATCCGTGTACGCCGGTTCGATTCCGACATCGGCCTCCATTATGAAAGCCCCGTAGATCAAGCATCTACGGGGTTTTTTCATTTCTGCGCCCCTCTCCCATTTCCGCAACTATCGACGATCATTTCCGCAACCCAGCTGCTGAGTCTGCTGTTGCGAGGGCACGCAGATGGCACAGCGGACAGAGCTTGCGACTAGCAAGCGAGGACCATGAATCCGACCCTCCAGCTGAGACTCCGAAATTTAGGTTGAGGGCTGGGAAAAAGGTAATTTTGGTAAGGGGGGATTCAGCTTTACTTCATAAGTTATACGTATCAATGAGTTATGGAGGTTTCTTAAAGGTAATAAAATGGTAATTTCGAGGTCAGGTGCTTACCTTTTCGGCTGTAAGAATGTCCATTTTGAAAATCCTTTACAAACAGACACTTAGGAAAAAATTACCTTTCTCCTTACCTTAGATTACCCTCCGAGGTAATCGCTGTACCCTTAGAGCCACGCGGGTTTCAGCCGAGTTTCGAACCCTCCTTACCAAAATTACCTGTTTTGAATGCCACCTCTGGAAATCGGCGTGGAAGCCCTTTTCCCGCCCCGAGGTGATGACAACCTTCGCAGGGTTCCGCAGGCATTTCCCAGCCTGTCCGGTCGCAGCAAGCCCCCGTCCTGAGCCGCAGAGAGGCATCCGCAGGGCTGCAGTGAAAGCCACCTATTTAGCCCGCAGGCGTGGCGGGGGGACGACGGCGCGCCGTGGGGTCCGCCTGGTGCCCGGCGACGCCCCCGCGTTCGACCGGCGAGCCTCGGGCCCCGGTCCCTGCCTCGCCCCAGTCGCACGCCGAGCGGAAGACCTGAAACCCGCGTCATTGCTGGGCCGCAGGCGTGTTTCTGCTGGACGAAAAGCCACCGCTATGGCATGATTTGATGGGTTTTTTCATGCTGCTGACCGGTCGAAATCCTTCCGCGCGGGCACAAAAAAGCCGCCCGAGAAGGCGGCTTGTTGGTGAAGCTGATCGGCGTTAGCTGCTGGCAGTGGGCACGAACTCCTTGAAGCGAATCACCTCCTCCCCCAGCCACTCGTTGATCGGCTCGAAGCGGTACTGCAGCGGCTCCAGCTCGTTCGCCATCCACACCTCAGTGGCCTCCTTCGCCGAGCCGAATCCGCCTGCGTTCTGCGGCACCACAGCCAGGCACTGCAGCGGAATGCGCTGAGCGGCCAGCAGATCGTCGCGGCTGATGTTCTTGATGTTGTTGAACTCATCCTTCGCCGACACCTCACTCACCGGGATGAGCTGCATGCCGTCCTTCTTCCCACCTGGTGCGTACACCAACATGTTCTTGAAGTTGCCCGGGCCCTTTGAGTTCTTCAGCGCCGTGCGCAGGTTGTTGATGTCGTCCTCGTTGTGGGCGTTGTCGGTGATGTAGAGGATGAACCCGGCGTGGCTTCCGTTCTGGTAGTACTTGCGGCGGAACAGTGTTGCCGACTCGTTTAGCAGCGCGCTCTGCAGGGCTGATAGCCACTCGGGCAGCCCGTAGATTTCCTGGTTGATATCCGTCTCGCGCAGCTGGCACACCGTGCCACGGGCGAATTCGTGTTCCTGCCGCCAGCCGCGGACCATGAAGTAGCTGTCCAGATCCACCCCGCGCCGCATGTACTTCGCCAGCGAGGGCTGCAGGCCGATCGCCTGGCGCAGCATGTTGTCGCGCTTCTCCAGGTAAGCGTTGCCGAACGAAAGCCAGTCCATCGCCAGCTGCCCGAACGCCTGGCGGCTCAGCAGCCGATGCGGGATGAACATCTTCTCCAGCTGGTTACGCTTGAACTGGATGCCCGACTGCAGATGCACCGAGGCGCGCACGCTCTTCGCCAGCCCATCCAGGGACAGCGGCGGTTCATACCACCGCCCATTGGCCCAGCACTCGATGTAATCGAGGATCTCCCGCCCATCCAGTACCGGCGTCGGGTCCCCGAAGCTGAACGACTCGATACCGCCACCCGCCTGGCCTGTCGGGATGAATTCCTGCCGTGGCACGCTCGCCACCTGCTGCCTGTTGCCGCGGCTTTTCTTACTCATCAGAACGTCTCCATGAAGCCGCTGTTCGTGCCGGTCTGGCCCTCCAGCGGCTCGTTGTGCAATGCGTGGAAGAGCGCCCACGCCAGATCCGCGTGGCCGGTGTTATCGGTGCGCCCGGCGGTGTAGGTGAATTGGCGGCCGCTGGCCGTCACCGTCTTGCGGATGGCCATCAGCGCCTGGGCGAAATCGGTCCAGCCGGCGTCGAACTCCAGCCTGCCCTTGTGCAGCACGTCCCACGCCTTCATCACCAGGCGGGTTTTCACCTCCGGCGAGTAGCTGAACGTCGTCAGCCCGGGGAAGAACTGCCGCACCAACTGCGCCACGCCAGAGCCCATGCCGGTCACGTCGATGCCGATGTACGTCACCCAGTAGCGCCGCGTGACCTGGCGGATCGTCTCGGCCTGGGCGGCGAAATCCATCCCGCGGAACTGATGCCGCTCGAGCACACGGAATTTCCCGCCCGGTACAGCCGGCGGTGCCACCACCACCAGGCCAGCGGTATCGCCGGTTTCTGCGGGGTCGTAGCCCACCCACACCTGGCGATCGCCCAGCGGGCGCGCGGCGAACGGCTTATAGTCCTCGCCCCACACCACCCAGCTGTCCACCATGCACGGCTGCAGCATCTGGAGCGGGAAGATAGAAGCCCCGTCGTCGACGAACTGGCACATCAGCAGGTTCTGGAAGGCATCAGCCGCGTATTCCTGCCGCAGCTCATCGATGTCGAACAGATCACAGCCACGCGCCTCGGCGTCGAGGATCGTCACGATCTGCCGCCAGATCTTGTCTTCGCACAGCCGCCCCTGCTGTAGCGCGCCATGCGAGGTATCAACGCTGATCCGCTGCGCCGCGGGCTTGCCCTTGTTGAAGCGCTCCCCCGTCCAGAACGTGTAAGCCTCATGGGCCATGCTCGAGGGCGTTGAAAAATAAGTCCGGCGGTACTGCTTCTGCATCGCCATGCCCGAGGCGACCTTGTTCAGCTCGTTGAACTTGAACGTCCAGAAGAATTCGTCGAAGTAGAAATTGCCGTGGTAGCCCTGCGCGGTGCGCGCGTTGGTGCCCAGGAAGTGCAGCTCGGCACCGTTGGCCAGAATGATCGGGTCACCCGTCAGCTCAACGCCGCACACCTCGCGGGCGAACGCCTGGATGTACGCCTTGAAGATATGCGCCTGGTTCTTCGACGCGGACAGGAAAATCTGGTTACGCCCGGTGACCAGGGCGTCAATCAACGCTTCGCGGGCGAAGTAAAACGTGGCGCCAATCTGCCGGCTCTTCAGGATCGCCCGGGTGCGCTGGTTTCCCGCCCGGTACCAGTCCAGCTGATAGCCGAAACAGCCATCGATGAATGCCTGGGTAAGCTGCTCGACCTCCTCTTCGCTGAACGCGTTGCGGCTGGGTTTCTTCTTCGGCCCGGCGTTGCGCGCATCCAGCTTCGGGTTGAGTTCCGCCTCGGTACCGCCGCCCTGGAAGCGCTGGATTCGCGCCTGCCGCTCCAGTTGGCGGTGCAACAGGTCGATTTCCTTGAAGTCACCGCCGGTCTTCGCGTCCTTCAGGATCAGCTGCACCAGGCGCGCTTCCAGCGCCCCGCCGATCCGCTCCACGTTGTCCGAGCGGTCCCACTCGTCGCGACTCTTCCAGCTGTGGACCGTGCGGTCCTTCTCGCCCAGGAACTCAGCGATTTCGGTGATGCGCCAGCCCATCCAGTACAGAAATTTGGCCTGGCGGCGGTTGTCGCGGATCGGAATCTGAACGGTATCGGTCATGGCGGCGATGCTGCCGTCACGCGCGCGAACACCTGTAGCCCGGGGCTCTGTAGCTCTGCGCCCTACAAAGCCGGCTCGTTGCCCGCCAGCAGCGGCCTGCCGAACATGCCCTCAACGCTAACGCCATCAGCACAGCACCGAGGAATCAACGCATGGCCGGCAAAACCGACACCCCTGCCAAGAAATTTCGCTCCAAGTTTTTTCGCGTCGCCGTTGAGGGCGCCACCACCGATGGCCGCCAGATCGAACGCCAGTGGCTGATCGATGCCGCCGAGACCTACAGCGCCAACACCTACGCCGCCCGCGTCTGGCTCGAGCATTACCGCAGCACCCTGCCCGACAGCCCCTTCCGGGCCTATGGCGACGTCGTTGCGTTGAAGACCGAAGACGTCGAAATCGCTGGCGTGAAGAAGCTGGCTCTGTTCGCCCAGATCGACCCCACCAGCGACCTGATCGCCATGAACAAGGCGCGGCAGAAAATCTTCACCAGCATCGAGATCCGCCCCGAGTTCGCCGACAGCGGCCGGGCCTACCTGGATGGCATCGCGGTCACCGACAGCCCCGCCAGCCTGGGTACCGAGATGCTCACCTTCAGTGCTCAGCATCCGGACGCCAACCCGCTCAAGGGCCGCAAATCCAACCCGGCCAACCTGTTTTCCGAGGCCATCGAAGCCTCGCTGGAATTCGAGGAAATCGAGGACGAAGCGAACAAGGTCACCGGCCTGTTCAGCCGCGTGCTCGAGGCCCTCGGCAAGAGCAAGGACAAGGAAGGCAAGGACGCCGCTTCCTTCGCCGAGGTGACCGAATCCCTTGAGGCGGTCGCCGAGCACGTGGCCAATCAGGGCAAGGCCTTCGCCGCGGAGCAGGAGGCACGCACTGCCCTGCAGACGAAGCACGAAGCGCTGGCCGCCCAGTTCGCCGACCTGCTGAAAACGCTGGGATCGACCACCGCACCGAACAACCCAAGCAAGCCGCAGTTTTCGTCCCGGCCCCCGGCCACGGGCGGTGACGGCCGCATCGTCACCGACTGCTGATCCTCCCCACGGACCAAGCCCAGCCAAGGAACACCGGAGAAACCCATGCGTAACGAAACCCGCGCCCTGTTCAACGCCTACCTGCAGCAGCTCGCCCAGCTGCACGGCGTGCCCGACGTCACCACCAAGTTCGCCGCCGCCCCCGCCGTGGCTCAGACCCTGGAAACTCGCATCCAGGAATCCAGCGAATTCCTCAGCCGTATCAACATCTACGGCGTCAGCGACCAGATGGGCGAGAAAATCGGCCTCGGCGTCAACGGCACCATTGCCGGCACCACCGACACCGACACCAAGGACCGCGAAACCCGCGACCCGAGCGGCCTGGATAACCGCGGCTACGTCTGCACCCAGACCAACTTCGACACCCACCTGAAGTACGCGAAGCTGGACGCCTGGTCGAAATTCCCGGATTTCCAGAACCGCATTCGCGACGCGATCATCAAACTGATGGCGCTCAACCGCATCATGATCGGCTGGAACGGTACCAGCCGCGCGGCCACCTCCAACCCGGTCGCCAACCCGCTGCTGCAGGATGTGAACATCGGCTGGCTGCAGAAGATGCGCACCGAAAACGCCGCGCGCGTGATGAAGGAAGTCGTAGACGGCAGCAACAAGATTGCAATCGGCGCCGGCAAGGACTTCGAGAACATCGACGCCCTGGTCTTCGCCATGGTCAACGAGCTGCTCGAGCCCTGGTATCAGGAAGATCCGGATCTGGTCGTCGTCTGCGGCCGCAAAATCCTGGCCGACAAGTACTTCCCGATCATCAACAAGAACCAGGACCCGTCCGAGATGCTCGCGGCGGATGTCGTCACCAGCCAGAAGCGCATCGGCAACCTGCCGGCAGTGCGTGTGCCCTACTTCCCGGCCAACGGCCTGCTGGTCACTCGCCTGGACAACCTGTCGATCTACTGGCAGGAAGGCACCCGCCGCCGCACCGTCACGGACAACGCCAAGCGCGACCGCATCGAGAACTACGAATCGGTGAACGAAGCCTATGTCCTCGAGGACCTGGGCTGCGCGGGCCTCGCCGAAAACATCGAACTCAGCTGAGGCCGGCCACCATGACCAACCCCTGCCGCCGCCACTTCCAGCGCGTCACCGCCGCCCTCGCGGCGGCGGCAGTTGCTGGTCCGGAACAGACCATGGAAGGGCTCAACGCCTACGAGCAGCAACTCGCCAAACTCACCCAGGATCGGCTGCGCCTGTCGGGCATCCAGTCCACCGAAGGCAAGATCAAGCTCAAGGAGCAGCTGCTCCCCGAATACGCCCCCTACATCGAGGGCGTCCTCTCCGCCGGGCAAGGTGCCCAGGACGAAGTGCTGACCACCGTGATGGTCTGGCGCATCGACACCGGCGACTACGCCGGCGCCCTCGACATCGCCAGCTACGTGTTGCAGCACAAGCTGGTGATGCCCGATCGGTTCGAGCGCACCACCGGCTGCCTGATCGCCGAAGAGATCGCCGAAGGCGCCCTCAAGGCCATGCGCGCCGGCGAGGCCTTTGACCTCGAACTGCTGCACCGCACCGCCCTGGCTACCGAAGCTGAAGACATGCCCGACCAGGCACGCGCCAAACTGGTTCTGGCCACCGCCCGGGCAACCGTCGCCGGCCTCACCGTCGAAAACCCGGGCCAGCCCGGCCAGGTGCAGGCAGGTATCGACCTGTTCAAGCGGGCGATTGAGCTTTACGACAACTGCGGCGGGAAAACCGACCTGAAATCGTCCGAAGCCCTGCTGAAAAAACTTGCTGGCCCAGCCAGCTGACCGAGCCGTCCCCGGCAACCCCGGCGGCCCGGGGCTGATCAACAGGTCCTCTCCTTCCTCGTTGTGACGCCCCGGCCACCGCCGACCTATTCCGAGTCCTGAGCATGAGCGGCTTCGTTGCAGTCGGCACCAGCCCCGCCATCACCCTGACCAACGACGGCTTCTGGCCCGACGTCGACAGCGAAACCGTTCGTGCCTCCCTTCGCCTCGACGCCAGCGTCAGCGATGCCCGGCTGGAGATGGCCATCGTCGGCGCCATGCTTGAGGCCAACCGCGACCTGCACAGCCTCAAGTTCCGCCACCTGGCCGCCGGCCGTGAGCGCCTTGCGGATGTTCCTGCCTGCCAGATCAACGGCCAGAGCGAACTGGTGGTCACCTACCTGCGCGCCATCTACTGCGCCGCCGGTGCTGAACTGGCCGAGCGTTACCGCAGCTACGACAGCACCGGCCAAGGTGACCGCAACGCAGAGGCCCTGAGCCCCACCATCGACGAATACCGCCGCGATGCTCGCTACGCAATCCGCAGCCTGCTTGGCACCCCACGCAACACGGTGGAGCTGATCTGATGGCCAGCGTCCGCACCGTCCAGGGCGAAACCGTGGACGCCCTCTGCTGGCGTGTCTACGGCCGCACCGCCGCGGCAACCGAAGCCGTACTCGAGGCCAACCCCGGCCTGGCCGACTACGGCCCCGTGCTGCCGATCGGCTTGCTCGTCACCCTGCCCGACGCCGCGCCCCAGGCCGAGCAGACCGAAGTGGTGAACCTATGGGACTGACCCTCAACTGCGGACAACGGACATATGCGCATGCCTGACAAACCCGAAACCTGGGCCTGGTTCGCTGCCTGGCTGCAGGAAAACTGGCCCGCGCTCTACGCCGGGCTGATCGCCTTCGGCATCGCCGGGCTACGGATCATCTACGGCGGCGGCGATCTTCGCCGCGTCGTGCTCGAGGCGCCCTTGTGCGGGCTGCTCGCCCTGGGCGCCTGCCACGGGCTCAGCCTGCTCGGCATCCCCGCCAGCACCGGCCCGTTCTTCGGCGGCGTCATCGGGTTGCTCGGCGTTGAAGGCACCCGCGCCCTCGCCATCCGCTTCTTCAAGAACAAGGTGGACCAAGCATGACGACTCTTCGACATGGCGACCGAAACGCCGAAGTCCGGCTGCTACAGCAACGCCTCAACGCCCGTGCCGGCGCCGGGCTGTTCGTCGACGGCGACTACGGCGACACCACCGAAGCGGCCGTCCGCGCCTACCAACTGCGCGTAGGCTTGGTCGCCGATGGCATCGCCGGCTCCAAGACGCTCGCCACCCTCGCCGGCGCCGACTGCTCCGCGCTGCTGCACAACGCAACGCTGGCGGCCGCCGCAACCCGCCTGGGCGTCGAGCTGGCCACCATCTACGCCGTCAACGAAGTGGAAAGCCAGGGCGAAGGGTTCCTGTCCCCCGGCCGCCCGAAGATCCTCTTCGAGCGCCATGTCATGTACCAGCGCATTGCGCTGCCTCGTTCACCCGGCGACGACGCAAGCGCCCTGCAGGCGCGCGCCGATCGCCTCGCTGCCCAGTTCCCCGCCCTGGTCAATGCCCGCCCGGGCGGTTACGCCGGCGGCGCGGCCGAACACCAGCGGCTGGCCAGCGCCCGGCAGATCGACGCGCAATGCGCGCCTGAGTCGGCCAGCTGGGGAGCGTTCCAGATCATGGGCTACCACGCCCTGCGCCTCGGTTACGCCAGCGTCGACGAGTTCGTGCGGCTGATGAGCCAGGACGAAAACCAGCAGTTCGAAGCCTTCGTGCGCTTCATCGAGGCCGAGCCCGCCCTGCTCAAGGCGCTCAAGGCCCGCAAATGGGCCGCCTTCGCCCGCGGCTACAACGGCCCTAACTACGCCCGCAACCTCTACGACAGCAAGCTGGAAGAGGCCTACCGCCGCCACGCCAGCTGCTGCGCCCAGGAGGCCGCATGATCGATATCGAACAGGTCCGCACACTCAGCCCAGTGGACGGGGCCGTCTACGTGTTACCCGAGCATTCGTCCCCTGAGCTACTGGCGGCCTTCGCCGAAGCGCTGCACGTAGCAAGCGCCGGGGTCAGGTGTCTGGTCACCTGCTGCGACGTGCAACAGCTCGACGAGCGAGCCATGAACGCCGCCGGCTGGTACCGCCGGTGAGCACGCTGCGCCAGTGGCTCTATGGCCTGGCGTTGCTCGGCGCACTCGCGGGCCTGCTCTACACCCAGCACCTGCGCCTGGCCCTGGCCGATGCCGCCACCAACGCCGCCCAGGAGCAAACCGCCCGCAAGGACGCCGCCATCGGCGTGCTGACCAGCTCCCTCAGCACGGAGCGTCAGGCGCAGGCCTCGCTGCGCAACACCCAGGCGCTGCTGCGCCAATCCCTCACCGATCGGCAACTGCAGATCAAGGAACTGAAACGTGAAAACCAAGAGCTTCGCCTATGGGCTGATCAGCAGTTGCCTGCTGCTGCTCGCAGCCTGCGCCGGCGCCCCGCCCTCAGCGGAGCAGCAAGTTATCGAGACTGGCTGTCCAGCAGTCGTGCCCTGCAGCCTGCCGGCGGCGGCGCCCAGCAATAACGGCGAGCTGCTCGACGACGCCGACGTGCTCGAGGCGGCCTGGGCCGAGTGCGCCGCCCAGGTCGACATGGTCTACCAGCACCAGGTGCAGCAGACCAAGCCATGAACAAACCCGAATCGCTCCGCGCCCACCTGCTCGCCGCCATTCCGGAGCTGCGCCACAACCCGGACCGCATGGCCGTGTTTATCGATAACGGCAGCATACGCAGCACCGCGGCCACCGGCCTGTCGTTCGAATACAGCTACACGCTCAATATCATCCTGCTGGAGTTCGCCGGCTCGCCGGACGCGGTGGCCATCCCCCTACTCGCCTGGGTGCTGGTCAACCAGCGCGAGCTGATGGAGAACCTGAATACCGGCCGTGATGCGATCAAGTTCGAAGCCGATGTCATCGACAACAGCAAGGTCGACCTGTCCATCACCCTCCCCCTGACTGAGCGAGTCATCGTCAAGGCCGGTGCCAATGGCGCCCTGGTGGTGACGCATCCGGCTGAACCGGAGGTCGACGATCAACTGATCACGCTCTCCAGCCTGCGCATCGAGAACTCCGCCGGCGAGCTGCTCGCCGAATGGGGCCAGGCGTGACGGGCGACCTCGAAGCGCTGGAGAACTGGGCCGCCCCCCTGCTCGCCAAGCTCAGTCCCGGCGAGCGACGCAAGCTGGCCACCGACATCGGCCGCGACCTACGCCGCAACCAGCAGCAACGCGTAGCGGCCCAACGCAACCCGGACGGCACTCCCTACTCCCCGCGCAAGCCACGTCAGCAACTGCGCGCCAAGCGCGGGCGCATCAAGTCGAAGATGTTCACCAAGCTGCGCCAGGCCCGACACCTCAAGCTGCAAACCACCGCAGCATCGATCGCGGTCGGCTTCCTCGGCCGCGCGGGCCGCATCGCCCGCGTGCACCAGGAAGGCCTGCGCGATCGCGCTGCCAAGGGCGCCCCCGATGTTCGCTATGCCAAGCGCGAGCTGCTCGGCTTCACACGCGAAGACCGCGACATGATCGCCAGCCGCCTGCTGGATCACCTCGCCGGTCTGTAAGCCGAGCCGCTACACGACCCGCCCCGTGCGGCCCGCGCGCGTGGTGGGCAGCATTCGGGCATGGACACATCCACCGAACTGGCCCGCCGCCTCGAAAACCTGATCCGCCTCGGCACCGTCGCCGAGGTAAATCACGCCACCGCGCGCTGCCGAATCACCGCAGGCAACCTGACCACCCACTGGCTGGCCTGGGTCGCCCTGCGCGCCGGCGCCAGCCAGGACTGGGACCCGCCGACCATCGGCGAACAGTGCCTCGTTTTCAGCCCATCGGGCGACCCGGCCCAGGGCATCGCCCTGGTCGGTATCTATTCAGAGGCCCATCCGGCGCCGGCGAACAGCGCCACCGTGCGCCGCCGGGCATACCCGGATGGGGCTCTGATCCAATACGATCACGCCAGCCACACGCTGCACGCCACGCTGCCCGCCGGCGGCCGCGCCGTGCTCGAGGCGCCCGCCGGCGTGCAGATCCTCGGCGACGTCGACATCACTGGCACCGTCACCGTCAGCGAGGACGTGGTGGCTAGCGGCATCAGCCTGGTCGAGCACGTGCATGGCAGCGTGCAACGCGGCAACAGCAGCACCGGTGCCCCGCAATGAGCGGCCTGAACCTCAACACCGGCCGCGCGATCTCCGGGCTCGACCACCTGCGCCAGTCCATCGCCGACATCCTCACCACGCCAATCGGCTCGCGCCTGCAGCGCCGCACCTACGGCAGCCAGTTGCCGGAGCTGATCGACGCACCGTTCAACAACGCCACGCGCCTGCTCGCCTATGCGGCCACGGCCATGGCGCTGATGCGCTGGGAGCCGCGCATTCGGCTGAACAAGGTCGCCTTCACCCAAGGTAACGACGCCGGCACCTGGTACCTGGACATCACCTGCACGCCGATCGACAGCAACGAATCGCAGAACCTGCAGATCCCGCTCGCAATGGGGGCCGCATGACCACTTTCAGCCCCATCGACCTGTCGCAGCTGCCCTCGCCCGACGTCGTTGAAACCGTCGATTTCGAGACCATCCTCGCCGAGCGCAAGGCCTACATCGTTAGCCTTTACCCGGAGGCCGAGCAGGCCGCGGTCGCCGCGCTGCTCCAGCTGGAATCCGAGCCGCTGAACATCCTTGCCCAGGAAAGCGCCTATCGAGAGGTCCTGCTGCGTCAGCGCGTCAACGACGCCGCCCGCGCCACCATGCTGGCCTACGCGACCGGCGCCGACCTGGACAACCTCGGCGCACTGCTCAACGTCGTGCGCCTCATGGTCACCCCGGCCGACGCGACGGCGGTGCCCCCTGTAGCCGCGGTGATGGAGTCCGACGCGCGCTTCCGCGCTCGCATCCAGCTCGCCCTGGAGGGGTTCAGCACCGCGGGGCCCGTAGGCGCCTACACCTACCACGCGCTGGCCAGCTCGGCCGCAGTGAAGGACGTCGACATCAGCAGCGCAACCGCCGGAATCGTCACAGTCACCGTCCTGAGCACCGCCGGCGACGGCACGCCAGATGCCGCGCTGCTCGCCACCGTGAACGCCGCGCTGAACGACGAGGACGTCCGCCCGCTCTGCGATACCGTCGAAGTGCAGGGCGCCGAGATCGTGCCGTACCAGGTCGCCGCCACGCTCACCTTCTACAACGGCCCGGACCTCGAGCTGGTCCGCGCCGCGGCCGAAGCCGCCGTGAGCAAGTTCGTCGCAGAGCAGCACGCCTTGGGGCACGACATTGCCCGTTCCGGCCTGTTCGCCGCCCTGCATCAGCCCGGCGTGCAGAACGTCACCCTGACGCAACCGGCGGCGGACATCGTCATCGACAGCCACCAGGCGGCCTACTGCACCGCTGTTGGCGTTGCCAGTGGTGGCGTCGATGTCTGAGCAGTTGCTGCCGCCAAACGCGAGCCCGCTGATGCGCGACATTGCTGCCGGGTTCTCCAGCATCACTGACCTGCCCGTGCTCGGCCGCTACGTGCGCAACCCGGGCAAATGCCCGTCCGGCCTGCTGCCGTTCCTTGCCTGGGAAATGTCGGTCGACGAGTGGAACCCTGCGTGGGGCGATGACGTGAAGCGTCGCGTGATTACCGAGTCGGCATCGGTGCACCGCCACAAGGGCACCCTCGGTGCAGTCCGCAGAGCGCTCGAAGCGATCTTCGTCGACATCCCGTTCGAGATCATCGAGGGCGCCGGCGCCGGCTTCTACGACGGCAGCAAGCGCTACAACGGCCTGCACTTCTACGGGCGGGAAACCAACTGGGCGAAGTACTCCGTCCTGATCAGCCGCCCGATCACGCTTGTTCAGGCGGCAAGCGTCCGCCGCATCCTCGCCTGGATCGCCCCCGCTCGCTGCCACCTGCTCGCACTCAACTTTGAACAGGCCCTCAACGCATACGACGGGGTCATCCGCTACGACAATTCTTACCCGCATGGTGTCGCCTGATGAGCAACCTGAACGAAACCCCAATCTGGGAAGAAGGCATTTACCAGATCGAGCTGACCGACCCGGTGGTCGGGGGCGCCGATGGCTTGTCGAACCGTCAGGGCAAGCAGCTGGGCAACCGCACGTCATACCTGAAGCAACTGGTCGAAGCCATCCTGGCGGCCATGGACCTCAAGGCGCCCCTGGCCAACCCGATGCTCACCGGCACGCCGAAAGGCCCCACAGCTCCGATCGGAACCAGCACTACGCAGCTCGCCACAACCGCGTTCGTGCAAGCCGCCGTTGCGGCCCTGGTGAACGCATCGCCGGCGACGCTCGACACCCTGGCCGAGATCGCCACCGCGTTGGGCAACGACCCAAATTTCGCCACCACCATCACCACACTGCTCGGCCAGAAAGCGCCGCTTGCGTCGCCGGCGCTCACCGGCACGCCAACTGCACCAACCGCAGTTGCTGGCACGAGCACCACCCAGCTCGCGACCACTGCGTTTGTTGCCGCTGTACAAACGCTTCTGACCACGTTGATCAACGGGCGTGCGCCTATGGCAAGCCCCGCCTTCAGCGGTACGCCTACGGCCCCCACCGCCGCGACGGGCACCAGTACCACGCAGCTCGCAACCACGGCGTTCGTGCAAGCCGCCATTGCGGCGCTGGTGAATGCATCGCCGGCGACGCTCGACACCCTCGCCGAAATTGCTACGGCCCTGGGCAACGATCCCAATTTCGCCACCACCATCACCACCCTGCTTGGACAGAAAGCCCCGCTGGCGTCGCCGGCACTCACTGGCAAGCCTACGGCCCCTACTGCGGCTGTAGGCCTGAGCGACGGGCAGCTCGCGAACACAAATTTCGTGCAAATCGCCGTGCAGAACGCTGTCGCCGCACTCATTGCTGCGCTGCCAGTCGCTAACTACTACGAAACAACAGTCAGCTACACGAACGGGGGCACGTTGACTATCACGCACGGTCTCGGCGTGGCTCCGAAGCTCGTCATGTTTGAACTTGTTGCTATTGCCGCAGTAAACGGCTTGGCAGTGGGCGAGAGCGCTGAATTGGGGGCTCAAGACTGCAGCAATAACCTGAATTCCTGGGGCGTCGAAGCGCGCAAGAAAACTTCATCGACCGTTACGGTCGTGATCGGTTTTAACGGCCTGACGATGTTCGCGGCAAATGGTGCTGTTAGCGGCGTAACAAGCGCGCAAGTACAAGTGAAAGTGAAGGTTTTTGCGTAATCAAGGGGTAAAGGCATGGAATTAGATCAAGCAGTGGCCCAAGGCGAACGGCTGAGCGTCCAGCGGTTCTATGTGAACGCTGACGGCGCATTTATCGGGTCGTGGGTGGATGCTCCCGAGCCCCCCGCTGGTGGGATCGAGGTGCCGTTTGGCCCGCAGTGGGCTGACCAGACTTGGGACTTCAGCACTGAGGCTTATGGCGCGAGCTTGCACGGGGCGTCGAGCGACGAGGACGCATGGCGGGAATCGGAGCTGCTGCTTATTGCAGAGCAATTGCTGATGATCGAAGACGCCGATCCGGCGGCAGCGCCAGGTTCAGCAGCGCAATGGCGGGCCTATCGCGTTGCAGTCAGAGCATGGAAGGCAGGAAACGGCGACTTCCCATTTGGAACCCGGCCGACCAGCCCGGCCGCCCTTGAAGGAGCAACAGCATGACCACACTCGCCCTACCCTCTGGCCTCACCTGGCGCCTGCTCGCCTCGGGCCTGGTCCAAACCCTCGGCTTGCTCGCGCTGCGCCTGCTGCTGATCGCCGTAGGCCTGTTCGTCGTGCCGATGGCGCTGCCCTGGTGCAATACGAACCAATCGACCCGCACTCCTTTCACCGAAGCCCTCGGCGACTGGTTGCTCATCACCCTGCCCGGCTGGGCATGGCTCTGGAGCAACGACCGCGACGGCGCCGCCGGCGACAAGCGTGGCTGGTGGCATACCCATGCGCCCTTCGCCCTGGGCGCCTATCACTGGCTGTCGCAGTTGCTCTGGCTCGCGTACCGCAACCCAGCAAACAACGCGCGCTTCACCCGTCTGATGGGATGCCCTGTCACCGAATGCGACATGCAGTTCTGGGGCGACGAGACCGTCGAGGACGACCCCGGCAAAGGTGGCATGCGCCTGCTGGTGGCCACCCACCGCGAAACCGCCCGCCGCTACGTCGGTTTCTACTGGGTGCATGAGTGGCCGTCGCTCGCCGTCTGGCTGGGGACCCGCCCGGCCCTGGTCGCGGCTATCAGCGCGGCAGCGCGCTGGGAATGGGCGATGACATTCACGACCTGGCTGCTAACGCCGAATCTGCGCGCCTTGGTCGTACAGATCGGTTTCAAAGGCGAGCCGAGCGACTGGGCCGAGGATTACAGCGCCGACCTGCTGCGGCAGTGGAAAGGATTCACGTTCGAGACCAACCCGTTCAAAGGCATCGGCGCCTCGCTGATCGTCTGACCCGCAACCCTGGGGAGGGATTGCCCCGCTTTGGCGGGGCTTTTTTATAGCTAGCTCGAAGCCTGATAAGGCTGACTATGGCACCGCTTTAAAGAGATGCTGAAGAAAGTAGTGAGATGTGAGCGGCCCCTCAAGTACTCCCTGCCGGAACACGTACCAGATTCCATCTGGTTGAATACGCTCGATTCGTCTGGGGCTCTCCGGCAGCCCCTTAATTGAGAAGAAGATGCCGTATCTGCGGTTTCCTTCCGGAAGGATCAGGACCTTCTGGCTAGCGAAAGCCAGTTGCATCGAGCGTGTTCTCAACTCCGCTGATCCACCCTCCAGTCCTATAACAACTGAAACGGGTACTTCGGTAATCCTGATCTGAGGAACTGCTCGAACCCATTCCCTGAGCAGGGTGTAGACAGCGTCCACGTCCCGACCCATTCCCAAAAGTATGTTTTCGATCGGGCCATGCGGCCTTTGGTGATCAGTGTTGTGGCGAACTATCGCCCTCCTCAGATTTTCCTCGTCTTTGGTCATGCCTCACCCGTTTCTCTCGCTCTTTTCCAAATTAGTCGAGCTGCCGTCTCCCATCCACTGAACGCTCGACCGTTCCTCGGAAAACAGCCGGGGCTCAGAACATGCTGCGCCCTGTAGTAGCGCTCCCTACATACCCAGCTGCTCGCGGGCCCCTCGCGCGCGCGGCAAGCTCAAGGCTCACTGAACCGCGATCCTGCGCAGGAGCCGCCACACATGGCCACCGATTACCACCACGGCGTTCGCGTCGTCGAAATCAACGAGGGCAGCCGCCCGATTCGCACCGTCGCCACCGCCGTGATCGGCCTCGTCTGCACCGCCGAGGATGCCGACGCCGCCGCCTTCCCGCTCAACAAGCCTGTGCTCATCACCGACGTGCTGACCGCCAGCGGCAAGGCCGGCACCCAGGGCACGCTGGCCGCCGCGCTTGATGCGATCGCCGACCAGGCCAGCCCGGTAACCGTCGTGGTCCGCGTCGCTGAAGGCGAAGACGAAGCGCAAACCGCCTCCAACCTGATCGGCACCGTGCTCGCCAACGGCCAGAAAACCGGCATGCAGGCGCTGCTCGCGGCCGAAGCCCAGCTAGGTGTCAAACCCCGCATCCTCGGCGTGCCCGGGCTGGATTCGCTGCCCGTCACCACCGCCCTGGTCACCATCGCCCAGAAGCTGCGCGCCTTCGCCTACGCCAGCTGCTGGGAGTGCCAGACCGTCTCCGAGGCCATCGCCTACCGCGAAGGCTTCAGCGCCCGCGAGCTGATGCTCATCTGGCCGGATTTCCTCAGCTACGACACCGCCACCAGCACCACCGTGAACGCCGCCGCCACGGCCCGCGCACTCGGCCTGCGCGCGCAGATCGACGAGCAGACCGGCTGGCACAAGACCCTTTCCAACGTCGGCGTGAACGGCGTCACCGGCTTGTCCCGCGACGTCTACTGGGACCTGCAGGACCCCGCCACCGATGCCGGGCTGCTCAACGGCGCGGACGTCACAACCCTCATCAGGCGCGACGGCTTCCGCTTCTGGGGCTCGCGCACCTGCAGCGATGACCCGCTCTTCGCATTCGAGAACTACACCCGCACCGCCCAGGTGCTGGCCGACACCATGGCCGAAGCCCACTTCTGGGCGGTGGACAAGCCGATGCACCCCAGCCTGGTGCGCGACATCCTCGAAGGTCTCAACGCCAAGTTCCGCGACCTGGTGCGCCAGGGCTACCTGATCGGCGCCGAGGCCTGGTACGACCCCGCCGCGAACGACAAGGACACCCTCAAGGCCGGCAAGTTGTACATCGACTACGCCTACACGCCGGTGCCGCCGCTGGAGAACCTGCAGCTTCGCCAGCGCATCACCGATTCGTTCCTGGTCGAGTTCGCCGAACGCGTCAACGCCTGACCCCAATCCACCCCGCGCGGCCCCGGCCGCGCCGTAGGAGAGCGCCCACATGGCCCTGCCGAAGAAACTCAAGAACATGAACCTGTTCAACGATGGCGTCAGCTACGTTGGCCAGAGCAAGTCCGTCACCCTGCCCAAGCTGGCGCGCAAAATGGAGCAGTTCCGCGGCGGCGGCATGGACGGCCCGGTGAAGGTGGACCTGGGCCACAGCGATGACGGTATCCAACTTGAGTGGACCCTCGGCGGCCTCGACCTCACTGCCCTGCGCCAGTACGGCGAAGTCTCGGCCAGCGGCGTGCTGCTGCGCTGGGCCGGCGCCTACCAGCGCGACGACGACGGCACCGTCTCCGCGGTAGAAGTAGTCGTGCGCGGTCGCCATGAGGAAATCGACATGGGCGACGCCGAGTCCGGCGAGGACACCGAGCACAAGTTCACCACCACCTGCAGCTACTACAAGCTGACGATCGACGGCAACGTGGAGGTCGAGATCGACCTGCTGAACTTCATCTTCAACGTCAACGGCGAGGATCTGCTCGCCGCCCACCGCAGCGCCCTTGGCATCTAAGCGCAACGCCCGCCGGCGTTCGCGCCGGCTCCCACCCCAACGGAGCAAGACCATGTCTGACGAAGTCACCACCACGGCGAAGAACCCCAACGAGGAAGTCATCACCCTCGACACCCCGATCCCGCGCGGCGCCACGCAGATCGACAGCGTCACCCTGCGTAAGCCCCTGTCCGGCGCACTGCGCGGCTGCAGCCTCGCCGAGCTGCTGCAGATGGACGTCAACGCCCTGCGCAAGGTGCTGCCGCGCGTGACTACGCCGGCGCTCACCGAGCACGAAGTGAGCGGCCTCGACCCCGCCGACCTGGTGCAGATGGCCACTGTGGTGGCCGGTTTTTTGTTGCCGAAGTCGGCGAAGGCGGAAGCGTCCCCCGACGCGTAGAAGACGCCATGGCGGACATCGCCGTGATCTTCCACTGGGGGCCCGAAACCATGGACCCCCTCCCCCTGACCGAACTGATGGAATGGCGCGAGCGCGCCCGCCTGCGAAGCGGAGTGAAGGACGATGGATAAGCTCCAGCTGCAGGTGCTGCTCGCAGCGGTCGATCGCGCAACCGCCCCGCTAAAGCGCATCAACGGTGCCAGCAACGCCACCTCCCGCGCCCTCAAGGAAGCCCGTGACCGCCTGAAGGACCTGAACGCCCAGCAGTCCAACCTGCAGGGTTACGCCAAGCAGCGAGAGGCGGTGCGCGGCACCTCCGAGGAACTGGCCAAGGCGCAGGAGAAACTGCGCCAGTACCGCGAGCAGCTCAAGGGCATGGACGCCCCTTCGGCCAAATTCCAGAAGACCTTCGCCAACGCCAGCGCCGAGGTAGATCGACTCACGCGCAAGCACGGCGACCAGCGCCGCGAGCTGCAGCGCCTTATTCCCCTGGTGAAGAACGCCGGAGTCGACACCCGCAACCTCGGCGCAAGCGAACAGCGGCTGGTGGCGGACATCACTGCCGCCAACGCCGCGATCAAGCAGCAGAAGGACCGCCTCGCCGCCCTGGGCGTGCAGCAGGAGCGCGTGGCCAAGGCCAAGGCCGCCTATTCCAAGGGGCGCGAATTCGCCGGCAACACGGCGATGGTGGGGGCCAGCGCAGCCGCCACCGGCGCGGCCATGGGCGCGCCGATCATTGGCATGGTCAAGGCCTACAGCAGTTTCGAGGACGCCATGGCCGGCGTCGCCAAGCAGGTAGCCGGTGCCCGCGATGCCAACGGTCAGTTGACCCCGACCTACTACGCCATGGCCGATGGCGTGAAGAAACTCAGCGAAACCATCCCCATGGCGACCACCGATATCGCTGCCCTGGTTGAAGGTGGCGCGCGCATGGGCGTCGAGGGCAAAGAGAACCTGCTCGAGTTCGCCCGCGTGGCGGCCAACGCGTCCACGGCCTTCGAGCTGCCGGCCGACCAGATCAGCGAGAACCTCGCGCGCATTGCAGACCTGTACAAGCTGCCGATATCCAACATCGGCCAGCTCGGCGACGCCATCAACTACCTGGACGACAACGCAAAGTCGAAGGGCGCGGACATCATCGATGTCATGCAGCGCACTGCCGGTATTACGGCGACCGTGGGCATGAGCTTCAAGGACGCGGCCGCTCTGGGCTCCACCTTCCTCAGCCTCGGCGCCACCGCCGAGGTGGCCGGTACCGCCACCAACGCGATGATCCGCGAGTTGAACATCGCCACCCAGCAGCCGAAGCGCTTCCAGAAGGGGCTCAAGGCCCTAGGCCTGGAGGCAGAAGCCATCCAGACCGGAATGGCGACGAACTCGACGGCCACTATCCAAATGGTGCTGGAGGCCATCAATAAGCTGCCGAAGAAGAACCAGCTCGGCGTCACCACGCAAATTTTCGGCAAGGAATACAGCGGCCAGGCTGCCAAGCTGGCGAACAACCTGGGCGAGTACCGTCGCCAGCTCGAGCTGGTCAACGACGCCAAGGGCAACGGCTCGATGGATCGCGAAGCGGCGATCGCCGCCGAAAAGCTGTCCGGGCGCTGGATCATGTCGAAGAGCCGGCTGTTCAATCTCAGCGCCGCGCTGGGGGAAACGCTGCGGCCGCAGTTGGTCCAGATCCTTGATGCCTTCAACGGTTTGATTTCGAAAGTCGACGCCTGGGTCAAGGTTCACCCGGCAATGGTGAGCATGATCCTCAAGACCACCGCCGGCATCGCCGCGCTGGCGGCTGGCTTCGGTGCGGTGGCACTCACCCTGTCCGGACTGATGGGCCCCTTTCTCGCCGTGCGCCTGGGCCTGTCGCTGCTCGGGATCAAGCTGCCCGGGGTCCTCGGTCTGCTCTGGAAACTCGGCAAGGTCGTCATCCCGTTTGTCTTCCAGGCGCTGCTATGGCTCGGCAAAGCCGCTATGGCAAACCCAATCGGCATCGCCATCACCCTACTGGCCGCGGCTGCATACCTGCTCTACGCCAACTGGGACAAGGTGAAGACCTACTTCGCCGGCCTCTGGGTCGAGATCCAGCAAGGTGTGTCCGGTGGCTTGGGCGGCATCCTCGCGCTTCTGGTCAATTTCAGCCCGCTGGGCCTTGTTTACCGGACGTTCGCTGGCGTCATGAGTTATCTGGGCATCGAACTGCCCGGCCGCTTCACCGAGTTCGGCGGCATGATCCTGCAGGGCCTGGCGAACGGCATCACCAATGCGCTGGGCGCGGTGAAGCAAGCCATCACCGGTGCCGGCGAGGCCACCATCGGCTGGTTCAAGGACAAACTCGGCATCCACAGCCCGTCGCGCGTGTTTGCCGAGCTGGGCGGCTTCACCATGGCCGGGCTCACCCAGGGCCTGCAGGCCGGCGCCAACGGCCCCCTGGCCGCGGTGGCCGGTACCGCCAAGCGCCTCGCCCAGGCCGGCACCCTGGCTGCGGGCCTCACCACCGCCGGCGGCGCCGTGGCGATCGACAACCGCGCGCCGCTCGGCGTCAGCGCACCGCCCGCCGGGCAGGCCGCTGGCAACAGCTACACCATCCAGGTCTACGCCGCACCGGGTATGGACGAACAGGCCCTCGCCCGCCTGGTGGGTGCCGAGATCGACAAGCGCGAGCGCGCTAAACAAACCCGGGGCCGTAGCAGCCTCTACGACAAGGACTGACACGCCATGATGATGGCCCTCGGCATGTTCATCTTCAGCCTGGAAACCCTGGCCTATCAGGAGTTCCAGCGCCAAACCGAGTGGCGCCACGGCGCCACCAGCCGCATCGGCACCAACCCGGCGCGGCAGTACCTGGGGCGCGGCGACGACAGCATCACCCTGCCCGGCGTGCTGCTGCCGGCGCTGGCCGGCACCGTGCTCAGCCTGGATGCCCTGCGCTACATGGCGGACACCGGCAAGGCCTGGCCGCTGGTGGAGGGCACGGGCAGGATCTACGGCGCCTGGGTAATCGAGTCCCTGAGCGAGACCCGCACGCTGTTCTTCAGCGACGGCGCCGCCCGCCGCATCGAGTTCACCATCAAGCTGACGCGCATCGATGACGGCCGCGTGGATCTGCTCGGCGCCGGCATCAGCACCGCCGGCAACATCCTGCGGGCCATCCTGTGACCATCCTCGACGACGCCCTGAGCGCCGCCGGCGGCCTGCTGGATCGCGCCGCCGACCTCTACCGCGAAACCACCGCCTACCCGCGGCCGATCTGCCGCGTCATCGTCAACGGCACCGACATCACCGGCGCCATCGAGCAGCGCCTCACCGGCATCGAACTCACCGACAACCGCGGCCTCGAGGCGGACCAGCTCGACATCACGCTGAGCGACCACGACGGCCTACTGGCCATCCCGCCGCGCGGCGCCATCGTCCAGCTCTGGCTGGGCTGGAGCGACACCGGGCTGGTCAACAAAGGCCTGTTCACCGTCGACGAGGTGGAGCACAGCGGCGCGCCGGACACCCTCAGCATCCGTGCCCGCAGCGCGGACCTGCGCAAGGGCCTCAAGGTGAAGCGCGAGCGCAGCTTCCACGCCAGCACCCTCGGCGCTCTGGTATCCACCATTGCCGCCGCCTACGGCCTCAGCCCCATCATCAGCGCCGCCCTCAGCGTGATGCGGATCGCCCACGTCGACCAGGCCAACGAGTCCGACGCCAACCTGCTCACCCGCCTCGGCCAGCAGTACGACGCCCTCGCCACGGTAAAGGCCGGGCGCCTGCTGTTCATGCCCGTGGGCGGCTCCACCACGCTCAGCGGCTTGCCGCTGCGCCACGTCATCCTGACCCGGGCGGACGGCGACCAGCACCGCTACCTCGAGGCGGACCGCGATAGCTACACCGGCGTGCGCGCCTACTACTACGAGCTGAACAGCGCGAAGAAGCTGGAGGCCATCGCCGGCGGCGGCGAAAACCTCAAGGACCTGCGCCACACCTACACCGACCAGCACAGCGCCCTGGTCGCCGCCCGGGCGGAATGGAAACGCCTGCGGCGCGGCACGTCGACGTTGAGCTACACCATGGCAAAGGGCCGGCCGGACCTGATCCCCGAGCTGACCTATTCCCTGGAGGGCATCAAGGCGGAGATCGCCGCGGTCGTCTGGCTGGGCGGCAACATCCGCCACAGCTTCACGCCGGACTGCTACACCACCAGCCTCGAGCTGGAATCCAAGCTGCCGGACGCCGAAGAGGTGGAGGAACTGGCGGACGAGTCCACGGACTACACCGGCGTGGTGGCCTGGTACCGCGACGCGAAGACCGGCAAACAGAAGTCCATCACTGGTGGAGACCAGAGCAAGCCGAAGCGGCTGGTGCACCTGTACGCCAACAAGGCGAACGCGCAGCGGGCGGTTGATCGGGAGCTGAAGAAGATAAAAGCCATGTAGCGGGCTACGCTTCGCGTCCGATAACCTCCTCATTTTTTAGGGAGATTGAAATGAGCGAACCTTCACTACCTTTTCAAATAGCCGAGGCAATATCTTCCCAGAACGACAAGATGATGGTGATGCTACTACTCGTAGTTGCCTGTTCATTTGTAGGAATGTACTTTCTTACCAGAACAATAAAAGGTGCAGAGCTACGCGAAATAAACAAAAACTTCAAAAACATTCTTAAGCAACAAGAACAACTAGAAAGACAAACCGCCTCTATTAATGCCGCCATCAACAAACAGTCAATCGAATATCAAATTAGACTTTCCGCATACAACGAGCGGAGCGTACAAGCAATCGACGAGATCTATGTCATGCTTGTAGAACTTAAGCGGGAGGCGCAAACGCTAGGCTACATACGCGACAACGAGACCACCCAAAAATTAACTAACGCCATTAGAGATTTCAACGATACTTTCCATGAGCGAAAGCTTTGGCTGCCACTAGAACTAGCACAAGAATTTGAAGCTTTCGCCAAAGAGATCGAAAGCAATTCTCGGAAGTTTATGCGCGCCGGCGATAGGCTGCAAAATCCCCAAACGCCAAATCACTTGATGGAAAAATCCGCTCGCGAACAAGAAGAGTATTACGACTTCATCTACAAGCTGGATGATATGCTGGAGCCAATAATATCGAGGGTTTCAGAAATAACGATGGGTGTTTTGAAATAGTTAACCGCATACATGCAGTAGCTCTTCCCAGCATGTTGTATAGCACTCACTCTTCATCTCCCGCCGCATCCCCCAGTCCGGATCGGCGGGCACTCTCCCCAGCCTCACAGTTCCGCGCCCTTCCCGCTTGTTGATGTGATCCATCACCGCCATCAGCGCTTCGCTGCCGCGCCGTGGCGTCGGCGCGAACAGGTCGGCTGTCACCTCACCGCGCTGGCTGAGGTCCGTCAGCAGGATGGCGCACTTCGAATAGGCGTAGCCCGGCACGTAGATGCGCTGCAGGCAACGGAGGGCGAGTTGCAGGATGTCGCGGGTGTCGTCGGTGGGCACCGGCAGCACGCAGGTCAGCGCGTTGGCGTAGCGCGGTTTGTGCGGGTCGTGCACCTGAGTCTGCAGGCTCACCTGCAGGGCGCCGCATAGAGAGGCCTGCTCGCGCAGCTTCTCGGCCGCGCGGCTGACGTAGGTGGCCATCGCTTCCTGGATCGGGGCCAGGTCGCGCAGCTTGGTACCGAACATCTTGCTCGAGCAGATGGCCTGCTTCGGCGGCGGCCCGTCGCTGAGGTCGATACAGCTGATGCCGCGCAGCTCGCGTGCCGTGCGCTCCAGGGTGACGCCGAAGGTTTTCCGCAGCGTGCCGACGTCGTAGTTCGCCAGGTCCCAGGCCGTGCGAATGCCCAGCAGTGCCAGCTTGGGCGCCAGGCGCCGGCCGATGCCCCACACCTCGTCGACGGCCGCAATGCGCAGCAGCTTCTCCTGCCGCACCGGGTCGCTAAGGTCCACCACGCCGCCGGTGGCCGGCCACTTCTTCGCCGCCCAGTTCGCCAGCTTGGCCAGCGTTTTCGTGGTGCTGATGCCCACGCCCACCGGCATGCCCACCCACTGCAGAAGCCGCGCGCGGATGGCACGGCCGAGCGCTTCCCGCTCAGCGATGCCGCTAAAGTCTGCCCAGCACTCGTCGATCGAGTACACCTCAACCGTGGGCACCATGTCGGCGATGATGCGCATCACCCGGTTGCTGATGTCGGCATACAGCGTGTAGTTGCTTGAGCGCACCACCACGCCGGCCTCAGCCAGCTGGTCGCGGTACTTGAAGTACGGCGCGCCCATGGGCACTCCCAAGGCCTTCACCTCGGCGGTTCGCGCGATGACGCAGCCATCATTGTTCGACAGCACCACCACCGGCCGCCGCTTCAGCGCTGGCTGGCAGATCCGCTCGCAGCTGCAGTAGAAAGAATTGCAGTCGATCAGGGCGAACACGTCATAGCCCCACGTAGCTGATCACCCAGCGCACCACCCCGAACACCTCCAGGTCCTCGACGTATTCCAGGTTGATCTGTCGGATGAAGGGATGCGCCCCTTTCAGAACGAGGGCGCCACTGTCGCGCGTCATCAGGCGGACGCGGTACTGGCTATCGCCGTCGATATCCACCACCACGTAGCAGTCCGGCACGCAGCGTGCGGCGCGGTCCACCACCAGGCGATCGCCCGGATACATGCCGAAGCCAATCAGGCTGTCGTCATCTACGCGCATCAGCCACGTCTGCGGCGCACCCAGGCCCACCAGCGAATCGAGCGAAAGCGTGCCCTCCTTCTCGTCTTCGGCAGGTGACTGGAAGCCCGTGATGCGCAGCTCTGCGGCTTCCGGTAGTAGGTGACGAAGCCGGTCATGGCGGCCGAGAATGGTAAGGGACATGGAAACGGGTGCTCGAAAGACTGTATATTTATACAGATACCAGCAGCCCCCGCCGTCGCGCAACGGGCGTCCGACCATCAGCACGCGAAAGGAAGCACATGCCGTACTTCGTCCTTATCCTCTGCCTCGCTATCGCCCAGGGAGCCAGCGCGGCCGCACCGCGCACATTCGTTGAAGCCAAGAAGGTGGCGTGGAAGCTCTACGCCGGGAACCCCGTAGAGTTCTACTGTGGCTGCCGATACAGCGGCAAAACCGTGGACTTGAAGAGCTGCGGCTACCAGCCGAGGAAAAACCCGCAGCGCGCGGCGCGGATCGAGTGGGAACACATCGTGCCGGCCTGGGTAATCGGCCATCAGCGGCAGTGCTGGCAACACGGAGGTAGGAAGAACTGCACGAAGACGGACCGCGTCTTCAACCAGGCCGAGGCCGACCTGCACAATCTCGTGCCGAGCATCGGCGAAGTGAACGGCGATCGCTCCAACTTCAGCTACGGTTGGCTGCCGCAGAAGCCCAGCCAATACGGCACCTGCGCCACGGTGGTGGACTTCAAGGCCCGCAAGGTGATGCCGCGTCAGCAGATCCGCGGAATGATCGCGCGGACCTACTTCTACATGAGCGAGCGCTATGGGCTACGACTGTCGAGCCAGGACCGGAAGCTGTACGCTGCCTGGAACAAGCAGTACCCACCCGAGGCGTGGGAACTGGCAAGGAACAGGCGTGTTGCATGCGCCATGGGGCATGCAAATCGGTTTGTCGAAGCAGTCAACCAGAGCACCTGTCGGACATAGGCCAATGAAGCCAGCAGAAACTGCCAAACGCAGCCCACCTCGCGATGACTTGGTGCCGAACGAGGTAGTCGGATTGATGGTCAAGGAAAGTCTCACCCCTGCCGGCGCCTGGCGCCGCCACCTGGGGCTGTCGCAGCAGGAAGTGGCAGAGCGCATCGGCATCACCCAACCGGCCTACGCGCAGCAGGAGTAGGCCGCCAAGCCGCGCAAGGCCACGCGGGAGAAGATCGCCCAGGCGTTCGGCATCGCGCCGGCGCTGCTCGATCTGTAGTGCGTCGGGAAAACAAAGGTCCCGCATAAGGGCCTTTATGTATCAGTCAGGTATCTGGTTCGCCGCCAGCGCGGTGAGCATCCGTCGCATCCATGCCTGGTCCCGCTCTCGCAAGCCGCGGTAGAACCGAACGATCATCCATTCCTCTGGCGTCAAGCTATCAGACGCGGGCAATGCCCCTCCCGCTCCAACTCTGCAACCACAACAGCAACCTCGCAACTCATCTGCATACTCCGTCATTGGCAGGGAGCTACTGACGTTATAGTCAAATCCAGATATCAAACCCTCTATCCAGATGGTTTCGGAAGGCAGGAGCCCACGGCACCGGCCTCACGGCGAATAGGAAGAGGAGCGCGAAGACTCAGTTACCAGCTAACCCCGCCTAAATTAGTGGTCCGCTCCAGTGGACGTAGCTGAGACGCCGCGACTAAGCTACGCGCCAATTTGAATAGTGCTGATCGAGTAAAAAATGGAGCTTCAACCAATCATAAAATGGGCAGGTGGTAAACGCTGGCTCGTCCGCAAAGGTTCAGAGCTTTTCCCTACCGAATTTGAAAACTACATTGAGCCGTTCTTGGGTGGTGCCGCAGTGTACTTTCACCTAAAGCCTGAGAGAGCTTTGCTGTCCGATGTAAATGCGGAGCTGATCAACGTGTATGTCGCGGTGAAGCAGGACTGGTCGAAAGTTGTCAGTCTGCTGCGCGAACATCAACGCATGCATAGTACAGAGCACTACTACAAAGTTAGAGATCAGCGGCCGCATACTATTTATACGATGGCAGCCCGAACTCTTTATCTCAATCGCACCTGCTGGAATGGCCTTTATAGGGTTAATCTAAAAGGTAATTTTAACGTTCCGATTGGCACGAAAAATAACATTCTGCTCGATATTGATAGCTTCGCAGATATTTCAAATTTGTTTGAGAACACCAAATTTGTCGTATCAGACTTTGAGCCAATTATAGATCAAGCACAAGCAGGCGACTTTGTATTTGTAGACCCGCCCTATACGGTCAAACACAACTATAATGGATTCATAAAGTACAATGAGAATTTATTTCGCTGGGAAGACCAAGTGAGACTAAAAGACGCCGTGGTTAGAGCGACAGCTCGTGGAGCAAAAGTACTTGTTCTAAATGCCAACCACGAATCGATAAAAAGCCTATATGCCGGATTCGAGCAGGTAACACTTTCCCGCAGTAATGTTCTTGCAGGGAAAAGCGAGTTCCGAGGTGTTTACCAGGAACTCGCAATTAAATGCTGGTAGCTAGGAAACTCTAATTTCTGCGACTAATGCCTTATACAAGGCAGACTCCCCACTTGTGCCCGGCTTGTATGTCTCAGTCGAAAAATGGGAATCATCAAAACTAACTCTGGCAAAAATCGGATCGAAATCCGCCTGCGTTGGCTTGTCTTTTTTTAGCCACAGATAAATATCTTTAAGAAGACGCATCAACGCCATAAACCCATTAGTTTTGCTTAAAATAATTCCTTTATCTGGATTACTCCAGGCTCTAGGCCACCGAGACTCTACCGCCTTAAAGTAATCCCAAATAATATCTGTAAGTTCGTAATCCCTATCTTCGATCAGAAATTTACGGAAGATCTGCTTATAGGGGTCACCATCATGTATTGATGGGATTCTACCCCGCATATAAGCATCGCGATCTCTCATTGGATCGGATGAAATATATCGCATTAGAGCTTGGACAAATGCTGCCTGCGTGAGGCTCCCAGGCAAATTGTGTGGCTGCGCGCCGCCCAGCCGCTTTATCCTTCTGAAGAATGGGCTATCTTTATCCTTATCTAGAGCTACCGCTATCTCATGGCAGAGTTTTTGAGGGCTTCTTTTATTCGCCAGATCATAAAGATCGTATACGAGGCTAGTGCTAACTTTCGTTTGAGCCAAGTTCACCGTCGAAAAAAGATATGCTTCTGAGGAAACATCTATCTCAACAAAAATAGAAACATTGATTTCAAAATCGTCTCCAGCGTAGTCGTGCAACCCTGCTATACGGTGCTGGCCATCAATAACGTTCGCAAGCCGAGGATAGGGAACGCTTTCGAAAAGATCATCTTCACCCTCATTTCTATAGGGCATAAGGGTCAAAATCCCTTTCTCTTCATCAAATTCTGCGCAATGTCCCTTAACAGATAGCAATACCGCTGTTGGGAAACATGCATCAACCGTCTTTGTATAGGCAGAAATTTCTTTTACACGCTTACTATTTAGCGGTCGCTGGATTCCTAAATAGCTTTCAAAGCCCCGCTCCCCTTCCATGCGTCGAACATCGGAGTATGTAATCTCGCGCAGATCCTTGCTATTTATGCACCCTACGTAGAATTCGCCCATAGGTTGATGAACCTTTAGGCAGCGAATTTCCAATTGCCGCCCATAATAGGCTTCGTCAACTAAATCTCTTTGCCTCATTGTTCCGCCCTCCGGTGACGACTATAACCAGCGGAAAATTCAAGGGCGTTGTCTTCTATATCTCTAGAAGGGTCAGCCACTTCAGTGAAGTGCTTATGGCAATGCACTATGTAAAGCACGAATATGGTAAAAATAAACATCACAACAGAGGAGTACCATGCAAAGCCAGCGTTAATAACCTCCAAGGACATTTGCTTGGTATAGTAAATTGTCGCTGCAGTTTGGATTACGAAGACAGACAGTATGTGAGACATTGGAGAAGGCATTTTTCCAGAGCTGTTTCCGTCACTCTTTTCCTCAAGAGCAAGATACAATACCGGCGCTATCAAAGATGCGGAGTAAAGTATCAAGGTTCCATTTTCTAATGCCTCCCTAAGACGGCTGAGATACAGCAGAAAGGCTGAAGACAAACTTTCAATTTTTCCTATGTCGGACAGGGCTCCATAAAACGCCCCTGCCCAGATAGGGAATGTTGCCAATAAAACGGTTACAGCAACCTCCTTTGCTGCCCCCGAAAAATGTTTTCCTTTGAGTCGATGCAGTCCTCCAACAAAAGGTAGGAAGCCAGTTACCGTTTTCCAGATACTTTTCTCATCCGTTTGAGGCATCGGTGTGTCCTTCTAAACCTAGTGTCTGTTGCAGTGAGGCTGAGGCTGTTGACCTCCCGGCAAAAGCCGGGAGGTCCAGTTATCCCGCTACGGTCGCAAGCGCTTCTGCCAACCGAAGCAAGCTTTCCTGATCGTTCATTGACATGCGCCGATAAAGCTTTAGTAGCCGCAGTTCGATAGCGGTCAATCCCTGCGGGTTATCCGCTTGCTCCGCGTCACCCTTCATGTCACTCCATTCCTTGCTTTGATCCTGCATGCTCCAACACTCCTTAAAATTGGAAGTGCCGGGCTTGCGTCATTGTCTACGCCCTGTCAGCACGTAAGAGATGCTTACCTCGGTGCGGCATTCGAGCAGCTCCAGATAGCTGATGGTGATTGGCCTGAGACCCATTTCCATCAGGACCACGGCGGCCTCTTGTTCACCCATGAGCAGCGCGAAGTCGGCGACCTCGAATCCGAGACGCATGCGTTCTTCCCGGAGTCTAGAACCGAGGACTTCGGCAGGTATGTCGATGAGGGCGTTGATGTTCGCCAAGATCGTTCAGACGAGGCGATCACGGCCGCTGGGGCTGGCGTGCCACCAGCTCTGCCAAGGCGGTGATGGTGCGAAGCGCGACGGCTTGGTCCGCTTCAGGAAGCGTGCGATAGCTCGCGATGATCTGCATTTCTTCCATGGATAGTCCCTCTCCCTTGATCGGCGTCCTGTTGCCTGTGACCACGTACAGCACATCGACGCCCTTCTCCGCCACAGCGGTCAGGTACACAGCGTCTGGGCTGCGCTCGCCTTTCTCATAGTTGAGCTGGCTGTTCTTAGCCACACCTGCGAAAGCGGCGAAATCCGATTGATTAAGGCCCAGGCGTTGCCGCTCTTCCTTAAGGCGATCGCCAAATCCCACGAATACGCACCTCAGATCGTTGACAATCAATCATTCGTGGGAAATACTTCTTCCGTCATCACACGAAATCACACGAAACCGCACTATGCCGAACGGATACCCCACCGAGCAAGCGCTCGAAAAGGCACGGTCACTGATCAGTCAGACGGGCCGAAGCGCCAAGGAATGGGCCGAGGACAACAGCCTGTCTCCCTCAACTGTGTACGCCGTCCTGAATGGCCAGAAGAAATGTCTGCGCGGCGAAGCCCACCGGGCGGCAGTTCTGCTCGGCATAAAGGAAGGCGTTATCGGAGAGGTGCAGCGCTACGGGCGCCGCAAGACCGACGCCGAACCAGCGATCGCAAGTTAAGCCCAACGGCCCAGTCGAGAAACCAGAACATGAAGCGCAGCACCCTAGAAACACGCCGCCAGGCCGTCAGCGCCATCATTTGCGACTACCCGGGCGGGCGTGACTGCGCAGCCCCACGGCTGGGGCTGAACCTCAAACAGTTCGACAACCACGCCTACCAGAATGCCGGCAGCCGCCCGCTCTCCGACGAGCAGCTTCACCTGCTCGAGCAAGAGGCCGGCACCCACCACCTGCCGGACTACCTCTGCGCCCTCTACGGCGGGGTGTTCGTGCCGCTGGCCGACCCGGAGAGCCTGGACAACCTGGACCTCTACAGCCGCGCGCTGGACGTCTCGGCGAAGCGCGGCATGGTCGACTCGATCATCGAAATGGCCCTGAAAGATGGCGTCATCAGCAGCATCGAAATTCGGCAGATCCTCTCCGCCCACCGCGCCTACGTGGCCGCGCGGCACGAAGAGGTCGCCGCCGTGATCATCCTGCACCAGGAATAGTCGAGGGACGCTATGGGCATCATCTACCAGATACACATGGAATTGAGCGGCCCGGCAGGGGCCGGGAAGACATTGTTGCTGCACCTCCTAGGCCGATGCCTGCTGGATGCGGGCTTCAACGTGGAGTGCAAGGACGGTGGCCACATCGTTCAACCGAACGCGGAGCCCGCACGGCCCTACAGGATGGCCGATGGCCTGATATCCCTATCGACGCGCTGGGCCAGCGTTGAACAGGTCGAGGACCTCCGCCGACGCGCCAACAGTCCGCGCGATCGCAATGGGGTCATCGATGACGTTGGCGATGAGGTGGTCGAGGTAGCGGCCCCGGTTGATGGGCCCGAGGGCGCGGATCGCATCGTCGCAGGCCTTCAAGCCCTGCTTGCGGTGGCCCTGGAACACCAGCAGGCAGCCCATCGCGAAGAGGTTGCGCAATGCGATCGCGATTTCCCCCGGAAAGCGCTGATCGATGAGCAGGGATAGTTCGAGGGCGTCCACGTCCTTGCGTTGCTTTTCCATTCACTGCTCCAGATCGATACGACAGGGCAAAACGCCCAGGCAGTGAACGTTACCGGTAGGCCAATCGGGCTGCCAAGCAGGAACCGTAGTAGGCGCACGACGCGCCGCAACTTTACCGGCCACGGCCGGGCCGCGACTGGCGGCGGGGAGACAGATGAGCACTTACAAACTGGTGTGCCCGGCTTGCCGCGGGCGCATGCGGATTCGTACATCCGAGGGGCAGACGCCCTGCTTTCGTTCGACGTACTACCAGTGCACGAACCTGGCCTGCGGCGCCACCTACAGCGGCTCGGTAACCATCGATTTTCAGCTCAGCCCGTCCGGCCTCACTCAGCCGTTGATGGTGCTTCCGGTCGCCCCGTCGATCGAGCGAATGAGGGCGCTGCGCCTGGCGCGCGCCGACGACCAGCAGTTGGACCTGCTGGACCCCATTTCACAACAGGGAGTACTCACCGCATGAACGCCGCACCGTTGCCCATCGACCCCTCCACCGACTACCGCGCGGCGATGCAGTACGCCGCTGTTGCCTACCTGCAGCGCAATGACGTGCTGCACCTCGCCGGCGAACAGCTGATGGCGAGCTGCGTGCAGTACCTGGTCACCTCCCTGGGCGTGCCCCAGTTCATGGTGCAGCGCATCGCGGATCTGGCCGTGGCCGAGTTCGAGGCCCGCCAGCTGGCACCCAGCATCGAAAGCCCCACGCTGTTGCAGGTGGCCTGGGTCGGTATCGACTTCGCGTCCGCCCCGGACGTAGCCGTGCTGATCGATACCCGCACCGGCGATCGCTATTCCGTGCCCGCCCGCCTGCTGCCCAGCCGCCTCACCAGCCGCCCGCAACCCGTCAACTGACCCCCGTACACCGCCAGCCCCACAGCCGTGGGTTTGGGTGAACTGCGCCCGAAAACCGGGAGGAAGCCATGCAAACAGCCGTTTCCGTACAGCTCGACATGCCGCAACCCGTCGCCGAAGCACTGCTCGCGAACCTGCGCCACTGCTTGCGCCTGGCGCTGACCGAGCACTGGTACGACGACCGCTATCGCGCGGTGCCGGAGCAGCTGCGCAGCCAGCGAATTCTGGACGACCATCCAGCCCTGGCGGGCCACAAACGCACCATCGGCGCGCTGCAAGCCGCCCTCTCCCACTCCTGATTGGCCGTTCGACATGACCGAAGAAGCGCACACCATCGACCCGCGGATTGCTGAGCACACCCCCTACATCGCCGCGCTGGCGGATAAGCACCCGCTGCTGATCAACCTGGTCAAGCGGATGCTCGACTCATCGAATTATTTCCGTGATTCCGACTACCACGAGGCACGCGGCTATCTCACCGCGCTCATGTGGTCAGACGCGATCCCTGCAGGTCCCTGCTACTTCGACCAGTACATGGCCCCGCTGAGGGCTCTGTACCAAGTAGCGACAGAGGACATGGGGCAGCGGCCGTGAAAGCGCATCCCATGGACCAGCAGATCCGCGCCGACGTGCTGCAGCGGCTCGAATCCGACTACAGCCTCAAGCGGCGCACCGGCACCGTTTTCATGCGCGGCGGCGTGTGCCCGGCCTGCGGGAAGAAGGAGCTGTACAGCAACTACGAACAGCCCTGGTTCATCAAGTGCGGCCGCGAGAGCAAGTGCGGCCAGCAGTGGCATGTGAAGGAGCTGTACCCGGACCTGTTCGACGACTGGAGCAAGCGCGCGCCGGCCACCGAGCAGCAGCCCACCGCCAGTGCCCGCGCCTACCTGGAATTCGCCCGCGGCTTCCGCCTCGAGCTGCTCGAGGGCTGGTTCAGCCAGGAACACTATTTCGACCGCGTGCTGAACATCGGCAGCGCCACTGTGCGCTTCGAGCTGGAGCACGGCGGCTATTGGGAACGGCTGATCGACCAGCCGCATCGCTTCGGCAAGCAGAAGGCACGCTTCAAGCCCGGCGCCTCCTACCGCGGCTGGTGGTGGTGCCCGCCGAGCGTCGACCTGCTGGCGGCGAAGGAAATCTGGATCGTCGAGGGCATCTTCGACGCCATTGCCCTGCTGCACCACGACATCACCGCTGTTTCCGCCATGAGCAGCAACGCCTTCCCCGAGCAGGCCCTGCTCGAGCTGGGCAAGGCGCGCGGCGGCAAACTGCCGAAGCTGGTATGGGCGCTGGACAACGAGCCCGGTGCGCACCGCTACACGCGGCGCTGGGTGCAGCAGGCGCGCAAGCTGGGCTTCACCTGCGAGGCTGCGCAGATCCCGCAGCACGACGGTCGCAAGGTCGACTGGAACGATCTGCACCAGCGCTGGCAGTTCATCGACGACGCGGAGAAGCGCGCCGATTGCATCAAGGCCGACATCGACGAAGCCCGGCACCACGGGGCCCTGCTCATCGCGGAGAGCGCCAGCGAGAAGGCCCTGCTGATGTACGACTGGAAGGAGCGCCAGGAATTTCACTTCGGCTTCGACAACCGTCTCTACTGGTTCAAGCTGGACCTGGAGAAATACAACAAGGCCATCCAGGGCCTGGAGTCGAGCGAGCACCAGGACGACCAACTGCTGAACGATCGGCAGATGCGCGAGAAGGCCCTGCGCCAGTCGGGCGGCGTGGTCGAAATCGCCAACTGCTACCCCCAGGCCCTGTATTTCCAGGCCAACACCGTCACCGACGAGAGCTGGTACTACTTCCGCGTGGATTTCCCCCACGGCGGCGCCAGCGTGAAGAACACCTTCACCGGCGGCCAGGTGGCAGCGGCGAGCGAGTTCAAGAAGCGCCTGCTGGGCATGGCCGCCGGCGCCGTGTTCACCGGCAGCGGCCAGCAGCTCGACAAGATCCTGAAAGACCAGCTCTACGCCATCAAAACGGTGCAGACGATCGACTTCGTCGGCTACAGCAAGGAATTCCGCTGCTATGTGTTCGGCGACGTGGCCATCAAGGATGGCGCCGTCGTAAGCGTCAACGAAGAGGACTACTTCGAGTTCGGCCAGCTGCGCCTGAAAACCCTGCAGAAGGGCGTGCCGGTACGCATCGATCAGCAGGGCAAGGGCTACGACAACGAGTGGCTCGCCCTGCTGTGGACCTGCTTCCGCGCCCAGGGCGTGGTGGCGCTGGCGTTCTGGTTCGGTTCGCTGTTCGCCGAGCAGATCCGCGCCAAGTACCAGTCCTTCCCCTTCCTCGAGGCGACTGGTGAAGCCGGCGCCGGCAAGACCACGCTGCTTAACCTGCTCTGGAAGCTGCTCGGCCGGTCCGGTTACGAAGGCTTCGACCCGTCCAAGTCCACCAAGGCCGGGCGCTCGCGCCTGATGGGCCAGGTCTCCGCCATGCCTGTGGTGCTGCTCGAATCCGACCGTAGCGGCGGCGACGACAAGGCCCACGCGAAAACCTTCGACTGGGACGAGCTGAAGGACTACTTCGGCGGCGGCACGCTCGCCACCAAGGGCGTTAAAACCGCAGGTAACGAGACCTACGAACCGCCGTTCCGCGGGACCATCGCCATCAGCCAGAACGCCCCGGTGGTCGCCTCCGAGGCGATCATGACGCGGATCTGCAAGCTCCACTTCGTGCGCCCCAACGTCACCCCGGAAAGCCGCGTAGCCGCCGACCGCCTCACTGCGCTGGACGGCGACACCCTCAGCCACTTCCTGCTGCGGGCGCTGAAGGCCGAAGCCGAGGTGCTCAAGCAGTTCGACGAGCGCGTGCCCACCCACGAAGCGCGCCTGCGCCGCTTGCACAGCCACTGCATCGCCTGCGATGCCCAGTACCCGAAGACGGCCAGCGAAAACGACGCCTGCCCGGCCTGCGGCAATACCCTGCGCGGCTACATCCGCGTCGAGCGGATCATCAAGAACCACGCCCAGCTGCTGGCCCTGCTCGACGCGCTGCGTCTGGTGTCGCCGCTCAGCGACGCCCAGGTCAGCGCCACCATGCGCTGCATCATCGAAATGGCCCTGGAGCGCCAGGCGGCCATCAGTGCCGACCACCCGGTGGTGGCCGAATTCTGGGAGGTCTTCGACTACCTGGAAGGGCTGGACGCGGAGGGCCCGGTGGTGAACCACAGCAAGAAAGACGGGCTGATCGCCATCAACCTCAACGAGTTCGCCGAGCGCGCCGCCGAGCACCGCCAGCGCCTGGCCGACGTGCCCGAGCTGCGCGAGCGCCTCAAGGACAGCCGCAGCCGCAAATTCCTCGAAACCAACCGCGCCGTCGACTCCGCCGTGCGGAGTCACCAGGCCATGCGCCACAACCACAGCGTCACCAAATCGGCCACGGTGAAGTGCTGGATGTTCAAGGCGTAGGGCTGCAACCCGCGCCAATCAACGCCGGCGGCAACCGGCACACCCATGAGAGGAGAAGCACCATGCAAATCGATGAAAACGCAGGAAACGGAATGGCGGGAGGGCTGGTGGCAACGCTGGCCGCCCTGCTGGTGATCGCCCTGGCCGGCGCCTCGATGCCTGACCTGATCGTCTGGCTGGCCCGTTGAAGGACTGAGAAATGCTGCCCGGACGCGGCAACGCCCGGGCAACCCATCCCCAAGGAGAAGCACCATGCACCACCTACAACGGCACCACCGCTGGGCCTTGCTGGCAATGGTCGCCGCGCTCGCAAGCGTGACCGCCACGTCGGTGGCGCTGGCCATCGCCGCGCTGATCGAGAACGCCATGCTGGCCGTCCTGTTCGCATCCGCCGCGGTCGTCCTGGACCTGTTCAAGTACATCGCCTGGCCGCTGGCCCTTGGCCTGCTGGCGGCACGACGAACCATCTGCGCGCTGCTGATGATGGCCTGCGCGCTCGCCCTGGGCGGCGTATCCGGCTGGGCCAGCTACGACCGGCTCTACAGCTCGATCATCACCAGCCGCGCCGAGTACCAGGCCCGCCACGAACAGCGCAAGGCCGACCTGGTGGAACAGCGCGACGCCGACGCCGCTCGCATCGAGCAGCTCGACACCGACGCGGCCGCCGTCCACCAGCAGGCCAACGCCCTGCGCGAACGCGGCATGGTCAGCCGCGCCCTGGAGCTGGAGACAGCCGCCATGGCCCGCATCGACGCCGAACGCGAACGCGCCCAGGTGCGCAGAGACTCCGCATCGCAAGAGCTGACCACCCTACTCGCCCGCCCGGCCAAGGCCGCAGGCCTACCCCTCGAACTGGCCACCCTGCTATGCGCCGGCTTTGCCGCCGCGCTGGAGGTTGTCCCGGCCCTGATCCTCGCCGCCCTGCGTTCCACCCCTGTCGCGGAGCGCTCCCCACTAGCCGTAACCGAGAACCGGAAACAGGCCGGGGAACGCCAGCAGGAACGAACGGAAACCGACACGGAAACAGCCGTCGCCCAGGTCCTGCCGCCCGAGCTGCAGCAGCTCATCGCCGAAGCGCAGAGCGGCGCCAAGGTGGCAGTCAGGCAGGTAGCGAAGGAACTCCAGATAGGCAGCAGCAAGGCCACCCGATTGCTGCAGCAGGCCGCTGAACTGGGCCTGCTGCACAAGACCGCCGGCGGATACGTCGCGGCGTAAAAGACGGCCCCGGAGGGCGGCAACCCCCCGAGGCCTTACCAACCCCAAGGAGAAGCACCATGCAAGCACAAACCCCTGAAGTCAGCGGCGCCGAGGCTACCACGAACACGTTTGCCATCGGCGATAAGGTGTCCTACGTCGGCACCAAGGCCACTGGCCGCGGCTTCCGCATCAGTGCCCGAGAAGGCGAAGTAGTTGCGGTCACTGATCACCTTGTTCTGATCAAGGCACGCAACGGTCAGGCCGTTCACGTGCATGCCGCCAACGTCACCCCCATCGGGCAACCCAACGCCCTCACCCGCGCGCTGATGGGGAGCAACTGACATGGCCTACTACTTCTACAAGTCGTCCGCTCCGGCCACCGTCGCCGTGCTCCTCGAGCTTGCTGCCGCGAAAGAAGAACTCCGCGCAGGTCTGGATCGGCTCGGCAAGCTGTTCGGCGGCAAGGTCGCCGGCATGCACGACATTGACTCGAACTTCGCCGGCGGCTTGATGCTACCCGCCAGCGACGAGTTGACCTTTCACTGGCGCCAACCGGACGACCACGGCTACCGGCACCTGCGCAGCGCAGTGAAGCTGCCCAAGGGCATGCCGAAGGAGGAACGCGCCGCCTACCGCGAAGAGCATAAGCGCCTGCTGACCCTCTGGCGTGAGAACTGCCCGCCGCTGCTGAGCAGGCATCGCTACTGGGAGCGCCTCGGTGTCAACACCGGCAACCTGTTGCTGTGCGGCGGCCTAATGTTCGAGCACGCCGGCGTTGCCTACTTCCACCTCGGGTTCCAGATCGACCAGGCCAACCACTTGGCGAACGTCGCCGCCGGTCGGCCGTCGTCCGGCTGGATCGAGGGCGCCATCGAGATCGTCCCCAGCGAATACGAAAAAGCCCGCGCCGCCAAGAATGCGGAGGTGTCCCGTGGCTGACACACGCACCCGTCCAACCATGGCCAGCAAAGCACTGGACCTGCCGCACATCTGCGACGTGTGCGGCAAGGCCCGCGCCACCCGCAAGCACCGCGCCTGCAGCCGTATTCGCCAGCAACGCAAGAATCTGGAGTGGGCCGCCTTCATGGCCGAGCGTGCCGCTATCCGCCAAGCGAAGGAGCGCCGCTATGCTCGTTAAGCGCACCTACAAACACTTCGGGTTCTGCTGCGGCCTGGGTTCCGGTGCCGCCGGTTTCAACGACAGCTCACTGCAGATCGCCAACATGCTGGGTAGCTGGCGTTGCATCGGTGGAGTCGATATCGACGCCGCCGGCCTGGCGGACTTCGAAGAGTTCACCGGCACCAAGGGCACCCTGCTCGATCTATTCACCCGCGAGCAGTACATCGCGTTTCACGGCGAGGAACCGCCCGCAGGCTGGAAGGAAGCCACGCTCGACGACATCCGCCGGGCAGCCAACAACGAAGACCCAGATGGCGTATTCATCAGCAGCCCCTGCAAGGGGGCGTCTGGCCTGCTACCTGAGTCGATGAGCCTCACACCGAAGTACATGGCCTTGAACGAGCTGACGCTGCGCTGCGTCTGGCTGATGCTGGAGGCCTGGCAACACCGACCGGTCAAGCTGATCGTCTTCGAGAACGTCCCGCGGTTGGCATCACGTGGTCGCTACTTGCTCGACCAGATCGTCCAGCTGTTCAGGCATTACGGCTACGCCGTGGAAGAAACCGTGCACGACTGCGGCAAGATTGCCGGGCTGGCACAGAGCCGTCCGCGCTTCCTGCTGGTGGCCCGCCACGTCGAGAGCGTGCCGGCATTCCTGTATCAACCGCAGACCCACAGCCTGCGCGGCGTCGGCGAAATCCTCAACCGCATGCCCATGCCTGGCGATATCGACCTCGCTGGCCCGATGCACCGCGTTCCAGCGCTGCACTGGAAAACATGGGTTCGGCTTGCCCTCGTCGAACCGGGTAAGGACTGGCGGTCGCTCAACCGCCTGACGATCGAGGACGGCTACCTGCGCGACCTAATCATCGTCCCGGAATACCAGGCGGGGTACCTGGGAGTGCATGGCTGGGGCGACAGCACCGGCACCATCGCCGGTCGCAACGGCCCAACCAACGGTGCGTTTTCTGTCGCGGACCCTCGCCCAGCCAGCAAGGCGGAATACTCACAGTACGGCGTGATTCCCTGGGATCGTCATTCCGGCGTGGTGACTGGCCAGCGCAGCCCAGGGCAAGGCCCGTTCAGCGTGGCCGACCCGCGCCCGGACTGGAACCGCCACTCCGGAAACTTTCGCGTGGTGCCATTTGATCGCCATGCAGGCACCATCATCGCCGGCGGCAAGGGCGTGCAAGGTGGCTGGCAGTCGGTCGCCGACCCGCGTGTCCTCAATCGCAAGAAGGGCGACGCCTACCTCACCGGCGGCCACTACGGCGTAGTCGACTGGGGAAGCTCGGCCGGCGCCGTATCCGCCAGCGCACGCCACGACAACGGCCGCTGGTCAGTTGCAGACACTCGCCTGCCTGCCTCCAACGACCGTCTGGCTTGCGTCATCCGCAGCCCGCACGACACCTGGAACCGGCCGTTCACCACCCTGGAACTGGCCGCGCTGCAATCCATGTTCGACCCTGAGGACATTTGGCAGCCCAACGACGAAACCAGCGCCCTGGAGCTGGTCGGTAAGCAGTTCATCCTGCATGGCAGCAACGACGGCGCCTGGCGCGAACGCATCGGCAACGCCGTACCCCGCAAGGCGGGCAAGGCAATCGCCAACGTGATGCTCAGCACCCTGATGCTTTCCGAAATGGGCGAGACCTTCACCCTCAACAACATGCCGGTCTGGTGCCGCCCCCTGGCTATGGCAATCAGCCTGAGCCGCCTGGAGGTGGCCCATGGCTGACCTCTTCTACCTGCAGGACAGCCGCAGCAACGTCGGCAGCCGGGCGATGTTCTGGCGCGACGGCGGTGGCTACACCTCGAACCTAGACGACGCCGAGCAGTTCACCCGCGAGGCTGCGGTCAAGCAGTACGAGTGCCGCGATACCGACCTCCCTTGGCCGGCGGATTACGTCCGCGCCCGGGCAGAGGTCGGAGTCGGCTGTCAGTACCTCACCAGGTCGGAAGCCGAGGCCTACCGCAACGAGGACGGCCGCGTATATGTGGCCTACGCGCGCGAGTGGGACGGAAACGACCTAGTATGGCGCGGCGGCAAGGGCCCAACCGCCAACCTGGACGACGCGATCCACCCAGGGGCGGCAGATGCCGCTGGGTACCTGGCCCAGGGCTTCGAGCTGTGGCCGTGCGGCTACATCGCCGAGCGCTCCCGCCCGGTAGTCCGCGCCAGCCTGCTCGAACACAAGCAGGCGCTGCGCTCGGTCGGCCTCAAGCTGCCCAAGCTCCAGCGCCCGCGATATCGCAGCTACAGCACCCGGCTCAACTGCGAAGGCTGCGGCCGCTTCCTGAGCGAACGCCAGCGCTTCCAGGACTGCTCGAACTGCGGCGCGAGGAATGCACCATGAGCCGGATCGTCATCACGTCGGGCCGGCGTTATGGCAAGGCCTTGCAGCTGCTGTACGACTACGCCACCGAGAACGGCTGGCAGGCTCAACGCACAAACGGTGGCCACCTGCGCTGGCTCAAGCCAGGGCGGCCGATCATCCACACCAGCAGCACGCCGAGCGATCGGCGCGCCTGGCTGAACGCCTTGGCGATGCTCCGCTGGGCAGACCGGCAACCGGTGGAGGTGGCCCATGTCTGAATGTCGCTTCTGCGCGGGCAGCGGCTGCCAGGCCTGCAGCTACACCGGGCAGGAAGCGATCCTGCACCAGATAGGCATGCTGCTTGACTTCCGCGCCGAAGGCCCTGCCGTGTCGCTCGACGAAGCCCATCACCAGGCCAAGCTACTCAGCCTGGCCGACTGGCACACGCCGATTGGCGTGTGGGCCGACCCGGCGGGAGCCAACGAGTTGGTCGAGATCTGGTATCAGGGGAGGCCGTACCGTGGCTGAAGAAGAAATCCCGCAGCACCTGATGGAGCTGCTGACGGAAGCGGAGCTGGCGAGCATCACCGGATATCGCCGCCCGCGGGAACAACAGCGCTGGCTCGACGCAGAGCGATGGCGCTACGCACTAAGCGGAGCAGGCCGGCCCATCGTGGGCCGGTTCTACGCGCGATTGAAATTGGCCGGGCTGAACCCCGGCCTATTGCTGGCCGCGGCAGAGCGGCCACATGATGAATGGCAAATGGACTTGGGAAAGGTGAAGTAGTGCGGCCGAAGACAAAGCAAAATCAGGACGTCTTGCCGCCCCGGATGATCGCCCGTACCCGGCGACTGAAGAGCGGCGACGTGTGGATTGGGTACTACTACAACGGGCGGGATGCGAAGGGTAAGCGGATTGAAATCCCGCTCGGCACCGATTTGGAGGCCGCGAAAATCAAGTGGGCCGCCCTGGAATCCAAGCCAGTAGAGAAGCCGGCACACCTTATGGGGGCACTGTTCGACCGGTATGAACGAGAGATTATCCCCACTAAAGCGCCCCGAACGCAGCGAGACAACCTAGCGGAGCTGCGACAGCTCCGCCCCGTGTTCGAGATGGCGCCAATCGAGTCGGTCACCACCCATCAGTTGGCACAGTATCGAGACGCTCGGTCGGCGAAGACCCGCGCCAATCGCGAACTCGCCCTGCTCTCCCACATGATGAACATCGCCCGGGAATGGGGGCTGACAACACGCGCAAACCCCTGCACGGGGCTCCGAAAGAACAAGGAAAAGCCCCGCGATTACTACGCAACACCCGAGGTCTGGGCTGCCATTTACAGCGTGGCGGTAACCGAGCTGCAGGACGCTATGGACCTCGCCTACCTCACCGGCCAGCGGCCGTCTGACGTGCTGAAAATGCGAAAGCGCGACATCGTCGGCGACTACCTGCTGGTCGGCCAGGGGAAGACGCAGAAGAAGCTCCGTATCCGCCTGCAGGAAAACGGAGAGCCAACCGGGCTGGGACTGTTCCTGGAACAGCTGAAGGCCCGCCACATCGCTGAAGCGCGCATCACCGCCCCGCTGATCTGCAACGTCGACGGGCTTCGGCTGAGCTACGGAATGCTGCGCAACCGCTGGGACGATGCACGGGCGAAAGCGGCAGAGATTGCGTCGAAGGCCGGCGACGACGACCTGGCCGCGCTGATCCGTGCGTTTCGGTTCAGCGACATCAGGCCGAAGGCGGCGACGGAGATCGAAGACCTCTCCGCCGCAAGCCGGCTGCTCGGGCACACCAAAGAGCAGATCACCAAGACTGTCTACCGCCGCCTCGGCGAGGTCGTCAGCCCCACCAAATAGCCCCGAAATCGTTTCCGCAACCCACACTACCCCCCGCGTCGTTACTGGTCTCCAGAGGACCAAACGGCGCGAAGTTGCGGAAACGATTTTCTGTAAGCAGTTGATCCCCCTGCCCTTTGTTTCGGATTGCAAATCCGTGTACGCCGGTTCGATTCCGACATCGGCCTCCATTATGAAAGCCCCGTAGATCAAGCATCTACGGGGTTTTTTCTTTTCTGCGCCCCACTATTTCGGGACAACGGAAAGTGCCTAGGCAACCTTGCCTGCACCCGCCTCGCTGTATATATTCCGCGCGTCGCCGCCAGGCGATCACGCTGTAGCGCTACCGCCCGAATGGCGAAATCGGTAGACGCAAGGGACTTAAAATCCCTCGGGGGTAACCCCGTGCCGGTTCGACCCCGGCTTCGGGCACCATTCTCTCCGGCTTCGATGCCGCTGAGCAGTCCAAGTACCTTCCGAACCCAGCAACTCGACAGCTGGTTTTCTTCACGAATCTTTCACCTTCACCGGCGTAGTCTTTCCTTCAACGCAAATGACTCCTTTGTGTTGCTGTGTGTTATGGCTCTTAGCCCGCCCTGTGCGGGCTTTTCTTTTTCAGGTGTTACCGAACCAACCTTCCCACGCCGCTCGCATCACCCCTTCATGAGTGGGGATGGCGTCACTTGTTTGGAAAACAGCGCTCTTCGCCTGCAGTGGATATCGGCATGCAACACTCGATAGCTTCAGACGTATCCGCCATTGGGCGGATCAGCGCGGTGCCTGCGATCCTGCAGGTCATCGCGGAGAGTACGGGGCTGCGTTTCGTCGCGGTGGCGCGGGTCACCAAGAGCGATTGGACGGCGTGCGCGGTGCTGGACCTGCTGGGCTTCGGGCTGGAGGTCAGCGACACGCTGGAAATCGCCACCACCCTGTGCAACGAGGTGCGGGGCTCCCGCGAGCCGGTGATCATCGATCACGCTAGCATGGACGAGCGCTACTGCACCCATCACACCCCACGCCTGTACAAGTTCGAGAGCTACATCTCCTATCCGGTGATTCGCGCCGACGGCAGTTTCTTCGGCACCCTCTGCGCGCTCGATCCCCTTCCAGCCAAACTTTCCGAGCCCCACATCGTCGCGATGATGGCGTCCTTCGCACGGCTGCTGGCGATTCAGCTGGAGGCCGAGGAAGGCTTCCAGCGCACCGAAGCCGCGCTGCTGCTGGAGCGAAAGAACGCCGAGCTGCGCGAGCAGTTCATCGCGGTGCTGGGGCACGACCTGCGCAATCCGCTGTTCGCGATCGACGCCTGTGCGGAAATGCTGATGCGCAAACCGATGGATGAACGCACCGAGCGGCTGGTGAAACACATCGTGAGCAGCAACCAGCGCGCTTCGCAGTTGGTCGAGGACGTCCTCGATTTCGCCCGCGGACGCTTGGGCGACGGAATCCCGGTGAAGCTGCGAGAGTGCCCGAACCTGGCGGACAGCCTTCGTCACGTGGTTTCCGAGATTCAGCGGATTCATTCGGAACGGATCATCAATGCGAACATCGAGCGACTGGAAGGGTTTCGCTGCGACCCCGAGCGGATCGGCCAACTGCTTTCCAATCTGGTCGCCAACGCCATCGCCCATGGCGCGCAGGATGGAACGGTCGAGGTGAATATCGGGCGTAATGCGGGGGGCTTCAGCATCTCGGTGAGCAACCAGGGCGAGCCGATTCCGGCCAGCGTGCTCGAGCGACTGTTCCTGCCCTACTCCCGGCCGCTCAGCGATCTGCCGCGAGCCGGCCTTGGCCTGGGGCTGTACATCGCCAGCGAGGTCGCGCGTGCCCATGGCGGCAACCTGACGGTGACGTCGAGCCGCGAGGCCGGCACTACCTTCACCTTCCATCAGCCGCTGCAGAGCACATAGCAGAAGCCCCGCAGATGCGGGGCTTCTCGGGCTGGCTACATCGGCCCCGGATCGGGGACCGCCGCGGGTACATCGGCCTCTTCGGTAAGGTTTTCCAGTACCTCATCCGGCAATGGCTGGTCTTCGTCGATCTCGCTTTCGGTCTCGTCAAGATCGTTCAGCGGAGACTCATCGGCGTGCCACATCGGTAGCTGTGTCATCTGAGGCTGCGGTACGTAAGGGATCATGGTCACCTCCGGACAATCGATGAATCGGTCAGGCCGCCGAACCGACGAGCTGGTGAATAGATGCGTCCAGTTGCTCGAGCCTGAAGGGTTTGCTGACCAGTTGGGCATTCAGGCTCTTGAAGTTCTTCGCCGACCAGACTTCGTAGGGGTGACCGCTGATGAACAGCACCTTGATCATCGGCAGCTTCTTCAGCGCAGCCTCCGCCACCATCATGCCGTTGGTGCCATCGTTCAGGCGGAAATCCGAGATCAGCAGGTTGATGTCGTCGTGTGCCTGGAGCACATCCATGGCCTGGGCGGTGTTGCCGGCGCCGTAAGCGTCATAACCACAATCGGCCAGGTGCTCCAGCAGCATGGAGAGAATATCGGGCTCGTCGTCTACGATCAGGACTGACTTGTGCAAAACAACACCTGCGAAAGGATGCGTCGGGCAATGGCACCCGGCTTCTCATAGAGTCACTGACCGCCATTTCCAGAAAGAGTCCCGTAGTAACAGGCAATTACCGGACGAACAGCATGCAGCTTCATAGGAAATCCCGCTTCGACGCAGGGCGGGCCGACGGGGTCTGGTTCCCCGATGCCGATGGGCGCTGCACGGATCGGCAAAGCACCCTATCATGGCGGCCTGTCCGTAAGCCGCGTTCGAGCCATGAAATTCGCCATCGCCCTGTTCGCTCCACCCCATGCGCCGTCGTCACGTCGCGCCCTTCGTTTTGCCGAGGCGGCACTGGCGGGCGGGCATCAGATCGTGCGGCTGTTCTTCTATCAGGACGGTGTGCACAACGCGTCCACCAATCCGGTAACCCCGCAGGACGAACTCGACCTGCCGGCCGCCTGGCGGGAACTGGTCGAGCGGCACTCGCTGGATGCTGTCGTCTGCATCGCCGCGGCCCTGCGCCGTGGCGTTCTGGATGAGGGCGAGGCGCAGCGTTACCAGCGCAGCGCAAGCGTAGCCGCGCCTTGGGAACTGTCCGGATTGGGACAGTTGCATGAAGCGGCGCAGCTCGCCGATCGCCTCGTCTGTTTCGGAGGTCCGTGATGGCCAAGTCGATGTTGCTGGTCTGCAGGCAGTCACCCTGGAGTGGCAGCGGCGCCCGTGAGGCCCTGGATATCGCCCTCGCTGGCGGTGCGTTCGATCTGCCGGTCTCGCTGCTGTTTCTCGACGACGGCGTGCTGCAACTGGCGACCGCGCAGCAGGCCGCCGCCGTCCAGCAGAAGGACCTGAGCGCCAACCTGCGGGCGTTGCCGATGTTCGGTGTCGACGAACTGTACGTCGATCAGCGCAGCCTCGACGCCCGCGGCCTCTCCGCGGAGGCGCTCGACCTACCGGTGACGCCGCTGGACGATGCGGCGTTGCGCACCCTGCTCGATCGTTTCGACCTGCTGGTGACGCTCTGATGACCACCCTGCATCTGCTTTCCCATTCGCCCGTCGGCGATGACCGGTTCGACAGCTGCCTGCGTCTCCTCGGCAGCCGCGATGGTGTACTGCTCACCGGAGACGCCACGTACGCGCTGCGCGGCGACAGCCTGCCCGCGCGCGAGCTGGCCGCCTTGCCGAAAGGCTTCCCACTGTTCGCCCTCGACGAAGACCTGCACGCGCGCGGGCTCAGCGCTCCGGCACACTGCACGGTCGTCGACTATCCGGGCTTCGTCGAGCTGTGCGGCCGTTTCGACAAGGTGAATGGCTGGCTATGAGCAGCATCGACGTCGAAGGACGGAGCATCGCCCTGGACAAGGATGGCTATCTGGTTCGCCTGGATGACTGGTCGCCGGCGGTTGCCGCCGCCCTGGCCGAGCGCGAAGGGCTGGCGCTGCAGACCGCACACTGGGAAATCCTCGACCTGTTGCGCGCCTTCTATGCCGAGTTCCAGCTCTCGCCAGCCACCCGCCCATTGATCAAGTACGTGGCGCTCAAGCTGGGGCCTGAAAAAGGCAACAGCCTGCACCTCAACCACCTCTTCCAGGGTACCCCGGCGAAACTCGCGGCCAAGCTCGCCGGGTTGCCGAAACCGAGCAACTGTCTATGAGTCAGGCTATGAATCTGGTGACGCCCGCCGAACACCCTTTCGCCCATTACGTGCGCATTCTCGGCAAAGGCAAGCGCGGCGCCCGAGGGCTAACCCGCGAGGAAGCGCGCGAGGCCATGGGCTTCCTGCTCGATGGCAAGGTGGAGGACACCCAGCTTGGTGCCTTCCTCATGCTGCTGCGGCACAAGGAAGAAAGCGCCGAAGAGCTTGCCGGCTTCACCGAGGCGGTACGTGCTCGCCTTTCGCCCCCAGCCATTCCCCTCGACCTGGACTGGCCGACCTACGCCGGCAAGAAGCGCCACCTGCCGTGGTTTCTCCTGGCCGCCAAGTGTCTCGCCCGGCACGGCGTGCGCATCCTCATCCATGGCGCCGGTGCGCACACCGCCGGGCGCCTGTACAGCGAGCAACTGCTGGAACTGCTGGACCTGCCCTGCTGCGCCAACTGGGACGAAGTCGCGCAAAGCCTCGACCGCGAGTCCATCGCCTTCATTCCGCTGGGCGCCTGGATGCCGGAGCTGCAGCGGATGATCGACCTGCGCAACATCCTCGGGCTGCGGTCGCCGATCCACTCGCTGGCCCGTGTGCTCAACCCGCTGGGCGCCAGATGCGGCTTGCAGAGTATCTTTCATCCCGGATACCAGGCGGTTCACCGTGAAGCCAGCCACCTGCTGGGCGACACCTCCATCGTGGTCAAAGGCGACGGGGGCGAGATCGAAATCAACCCCGACGCCGCCTCGCACCTCTTCGGTACCGCGAACGGCGAAAACTGGGATGAGGATTGGCCGGCGCTGTCGGCACTCCGCCACGTCAAGCCGGAGCGCCTGGACCCCGCCCATCTGAAGGCCTTCTGGCTGGGCGAAGTGGAAGACAGTTACGGCCAATTGGCGGTGCTGGCGACCATTGCCCTCGGCTTGCGCGCCCTCGGTCGCACGCGCGACGAGGCCTTCGCCCAGGCGAAAACCTGCTGGGAAACCCGCAATCCATCGATGTAGCCGATTCGTATGGGCAGTAACTTGCGCCATTCGATCGAACCTATGCCGGTAGACTCCTCTCCAATCTGAAATTGGCGAGGATATGACGATGGGGCTTCTGATCGACGGGCGCTGGCATGACCAGTGGTACGAGAACGGCGAGGACGGCCGTTTCAAGCGCGAGATGGCCCAGCGCCGCAACTGGATCACCGCAGACGGCGAAGCCGGCCCGAGCGGCAAACCGGGTTTCGCGGCCGAAGCCGGGCGCTATCACCTCTACGTTTCGCTGGCCTGCCCCTGGGCTCACCGCACGCTGATCATGCGCAGGCTAAAGGACCTCGGCGGGCTGATCGACGTCTCTGTCGTCGGATGGTTGATGGCCGAGCAGGGTTGGACCTTCGATCGCGCCTACGGCTCCACCGGCGACCCGCTGGACGGCCTGGACTTCCTGCATCAGCGCTACACGCGCGACGACCCGAAGTACAGCGGCAGGGTGACTGTGCCCCTGCTATGGGACAAGCAGCGCGCGGAGATCGTCAGCAACGAATCCTCCGAGATCATCCGCATGTTCAACAGCGCCTTCGACGGCCTGACCGGCAACACGCTGGATTTCTATCCGCAGGCGCTGCGGGCGGAAATCGACGCGCTCAACGAGCGGATCTATCCGGCGGTCAACAACGGTGTCTATCGCGCCGGGTTCGCCACCACGCAGAAAGCCTATTCGGAAGCCTTCGCCGAGTTGTTCGGTGAGCTCGACCGCCTCGACACCTTGCTGGGCGAACGCCGCTACCTGGCCGGTGAATACCTCACCGAGGCCGATCTGCGGCTGTTCACCACGATGATTCGCTTCGACGCCGTCTACCACGGTCACTTCAAGTGCAACCGCCAGCGCATCGAGGATTACCCGAACCTGTCCAACTGGCTGCGCGAGCTTTACCAGTGGGCGGGGATCGCCGAAACCGTCGACTTCACCCACATCAAGGGGCACTACTACGCCAGTCACAAGACCATCAACCCGACCGGCATCATTCCGGACGGCCCCGCGCTGGACTTCCTGCGCCCGCACGATCGCGAGCGGTTGCCGGGCAAGGGCGTTTGGCAGGCGTGAATCGGCCGGCGCCTCAGGCGTCGGCGGCACCTTCGAACCAGGCCAGCTTTTCATGCAGCCGGACCACCTCGCCGACGATGATCAGCGTCGGCGCATGGACTTCATGGGCGGCGACCACTGCCGGCAGGTCCGCAAGCGTACCGGTGAACACCCGCTGTGCGGCGGTGGTGCCCTGCTGTACCAGCGCTGCCGGCGTACTCGATGCGCACCCGTGCGCGATCAGCCGCTCGCAGATCACCGGTAGCCCGACGAGGCCCATGTAGAACACCAGCGTCTGTCCGGGCGAGGTCAGATCGGCCCAGGGCAGGTTGTAGCTGTCGTCCTTCAAATGTCCGGTGACGAAACGCACCGACTGGGCGTAGTCGCGGTGGGTAAGCGGAATCCCGGCGTAGGCCGCACAGCCACTGGCGGCGGTGATGCCGGGCACCACCTGGAACGGAATGCCGCGCGCCGCCAGGCCTTCGATTTCCTCGCCGCCACGACCAAAGATGAACGGATCGCCACCCTTGAGGCGAAGTACTCGTTTGCCTTCTTGCGCTAGCTCGATGAGCATCTGGTTGATGCGTTCCTGGGTCACCGCATGCTCGGCGCGGCGCTTGCCGACATAGATACGCTCGGCGTCGCGGCGACAAAGCTCGACGATCGCCGGGGCGACGAGTCGGTCATAGAGCACCACATCGGCCTGCTGCATCAGACGCAGGGCGCGGAAGGTCAGCAGGTCGGGATCGCCCGGGCCGGCGCCGACCAGGTACACCTCGCCGCCGGACGGCTTGGGCGCGCCGGCCAACTGGTTTTCCAGCAGACGCTGGGCTTCATCGCCCTGCCCGGCCAGCATGCGTTCGGCGATCGGCCCCTGGAATACGTCTTCCCAGAACACCCGGCGCTCGCGGACGTTGGGAAACAGCGCCTTCACCCGCGAGCGGAACCGTTTGGCCAGGCCGGCGAGCTCGCCGTAGCGCGCCGGAATCCAGGTCTCGACGCGGGCGCGGATCAGCCGCGCCAGCACCGGGGCGTCGCCGCCGCTGGACACCGCGACGATCAGCGGCGAGCGGTCGACGATGGCGGGGAATATCACGCTGCACAACGCCGGGGCGTCCACTACGTTGACCGGAATCCCCAGCGCCTTGGCTTCGCTGGATATCCGTGCGTTCAGGGGCTCATCGTCAGTGGCGGCGATAACCAGGCAGGCGCCCTGCAGATCGCCGCTCGCATAGCCGCGTCGATGCGCGCCCTCACCGGCCAGGGCCAGCAGCTCGGGGCAGATCTCCGGTGCGACGACGCGCAACTCAGCGCCGGCATCGGCGAGCAGGCGCGACTTGCGCAGCGCCACCTCGCCACCGCCGACGAGCAGCACGCGACGACCCTGGAGGTTATGGAAAAGCGGGAGATAGTCCATGGCGGCCTGCGAGGAAGACGCGACGAGTCAGGAGCGTCGCCGGATACGCGGTATCCGGCGACGGAATCATCAACCGATGAGGTCGATACCGCCCATGTAGGGCTTGAGCACTTCGGGCACGCGGATCGAACCGTCGGCCTGCTGGTAGTTCTCCAGCACAGCGACCAACGTCCGGCCGACGGCCAGGCCGGAGCCGTTGAGCGTGTGCAGCAGCTCGGGCTTGCCGGTTTCCGGATTGCGATAGCGCGCCTGCATGCGGCGCGCCTGGAAGTCACCGCAGTTCGAGCAGGAGGAAATCTCGCGGAACTTGTCCTGGCTCGGCACCCAGACTTCCAGGTCGTAGGTCTTGGTCGCGCCGAAGCCCATGTCGCTGGTGCAGAGTGCGAGCACGCGGTACGGGAGTTCGAGCAACTGCAGGACGCGCTCGGCATTGGCCGTCAGGTTCTCCAGCGCCTCGTAGGAGGTGGCGGGATCGACGATCTGCACCATCTCCACCTTGTCGAACTGATGCTGGCGGATCATCCCGCGGGTATCGCGACCCGACGCGCCGGCCTCGCTGCGGAAGCAGGGAGTGTGGGCGACGAATTTCAGCGGCAGCAGCTTCGGATCGATGATCTGCCCGGCCACGATGTTGGTCAGGGAGACTTCGGCGGTCGGGATCAGGTACAGGTCTGCCTGATCCTCACGGGCGATGCGGAACAGGTCTTCCTCGAACTTCGGCAACTGGCCGGTGCCCTGCAGTGCCGAGGCTTGCACCAGATAAGGCGTGTAGGCCTCCTCGTAACCGTGCTCGGCGGTGTGCAGGTTGATCATGAATTGCGCAAGGGCGCGGTGCAGTCGGGCGATCGGCCCGCGCAGCAGGGCGAAGCGCGCGCCGGAAAGCTTGGCGGCCGTCTCGAAATCGAGCCAGCCATGCCGTTCGCCAAGGCTCACGTGGTCCTGAACCGGGAAATCGAAGACCTTCGGCGTACCCCAGCGGCGCACTTCGACGTTGCCCTCCTCGTCCGCGCCGACCGGCACGGATTCGTGCGGCAGGTTGGGGATGCCCAGCAGCAGGTTGTCCAGCTCCTGCTGGATGCCGTCCAGCTCGCGCTTGCCCTCGTCCAGCTCGCTGCCCATGCGGTCGACCTCGGCCAGCAGCGGCGCGATGTCCTCACCGCGCTGCTTGGCCTGACCGATGCTCTTGGAACGGGCATTGCGCTCGGCCTGCAGTTGTTCGGTGCGGGTCTGGACGCTCTTGCGCTGGGCTTCGAGCGCTTCGATACGCGTGACGTCCAACGAATAGCCACGCGTGGCCAGGCGTGCGGCGACGTCGTGTAGTTGGCTGCGTATCAACTTGGAATCGAGCATGTGCAAATCTCAGCTGGAACCTAAAGGAGGACGCCGGCAGTCGCCGGCGACAGGAATTCAAAGGCGTGCGAAGGATAAACCGGCCCAGACCGCTAATAAACCGCCGAGGATGCTGCAGCCCAGGTAACCGATGGCGAGGCCCGTCTGGCCGCCCTCGAACAACCGTACCACTTCCATGCTGAACGAGGAAAAGGTGGTCAGGCCGCCGAGTACGCCGACGGTGAGGCCAACGCGCAGCTCGATGGGCAGGTCGGTGCGGATCAGGAACAGGCCGTACAGGTAGCCGATGGCGAGGCAGCCGACGATGTTCACCGCGAAGGTGCCGAGAAAGTAGTGACGCGGCCAGTGGCTGACCATCCAGGCAGAGGTCAGGAAACGGGCGACCGAGCCCAGCGCCCCGCCCAGGGCAACAGCGATGATCAGGCGGATCATGGCTTTCTCCGTTTCCTGGGGCTCGCCCGGTCCAGTGCCGCAAGGTGATCGAGCTTGTCGCGGATCTTGCTTTCCAGGCCACGCGGCACCGGCTGGTAGTACTGGCGCGGCTGCATGTCTTCCGGAAAATAGTCCTCGCCCGCGGCGTAGGCGTCCGGCTCGTCGTGGGCGTAGCGGTATTCCTCGCCGTAGCCCAACTGCTTCATCAGCTTGGTCGGCGCGTTGCGCAAGTGCAGCGGCACCTCGTGCGAGCCGTTCTCGGCGACATCGCGCATGGCGGCGTTGAAGCCCGTGTAGACCGCGTTGCTCTTCGGCGCGCAGGCCAGGTAGACGATCGCCTGGGCAATCGCCAGCTCGCCCTCGGGGCTGCCAAGGCGCTCCTGGACGTTCCAGGCGTCGAGGCACAGCGCCAGCGCGCGCGGATCGGCATTGCCGACCTCTTCGCTCGCCATGCGCACGACCCGCCGCGCCAGGTACAGCGGATCGCAACCACCGTCGATCATCCGGGCGAACCAGTACAGCGCCGCGTCCGGGTTGGAGCCGCGCACCGACTTGTGCAGCGCGGAAATCTGGTCGTAGAAGGCTTCTCCGCCCTTGTCGAAGCGCCGCCGGCTGTCGCCAAGCAGGCTCTGCAGCAGGCTCACGCCGATCTCGCCGTCGTCCTCGGCGAGGTCGGAGGCGTTTTCCAGCAAGTTGAGCAGCCGGCGACCATCGCCGTCGGCCGCGGCCAGGAGAATCTGGAAGCTTTCCTCGGGCAGGCTCAGGTGGCGCTGTCCGAGCCCCTTGTCCTCACCCAGCGCACGCTCCACCAGCTTGCGCATCGCCGCTTCGTCGAGACTCTTGAGCACGTAGACCCGCGCCCGCGAGAGCAGCGCGTTGTTGAGCTCGAACGAGGGATTCTCCGTGGTCGCGCCGATGAAGATCAGCGTGCCGTCCTCCACGTACGGGAGAAAGGCGTCCTGCTGGCTCTTGTTGAAACGGTGCACTTCGTCGACGAAGAGGATGGTCCGGCGACCGTACTGCGCGGCCTGCTGCTTGGCCATCTCGACCGCCTGGCGAATTTCCTTGACCCCGGAAAGCACCGCCGAAATCGTCTCGAAATGCGCTTCCGAGACCTGCGCCAGCAGTCGCGCCAGGGTGGTCTTGCCGACACCGGGCGGGCCCCAGAAGATCATCGAGTGCAGCACGCCCTGCTCAAGCGCCTCGCGCAGCGGCTTGCCGCGCGCTAGAAGGTGCTCCTGACCGACGTACTCGTCCAGCGTGGCGGCGCGTAAACGCGCAGCCAGCGGCTGGGCTACCGGGTCAGAGCGGAACAGGTCCATGGGAAACGCGCGAGCCTCTTATTCCTGAATGACGTCGGCGCCTTCGGGAATCTTGAAGTCGAATTGCCCGGCGTCGATCGGCTGATTCATTTTCACGCCGAGGAACAGGATGTTGGTGCGCTGGCCAACGCTGTCGATCAGCTGCATGTCGTTGATGGTGCCGTTGCGGAAGGACACGCGCAGGTTGTCGAACAGCGTGTCCTTGGCCTTGGGCTTGAGCACGAAATCGACCACGCCGCCGGCTTCCTTGTGGCTGATCTCGAAGTTCTCGCTGATCTGCGAGACGTCGCCGGACAGCAGCAGCGCGGGCGTGTGGGTCAGGCGCTGGTCGAGCTTCTGCACGGTGACCTGCTGCAGGTCGGGATCGTACAGCCAGACCTTCTCGCCATTCGACACCAGCAGTTGCTCCTGCGGCGCGTCGGTGTGCCAGCGGAACAGCCCCGGGCGTTTCAACGCCAGCTCGCCCGCAGTTTCCTGCAGGTTGGCGCCGGAGGCGTCGAGGGTCAGCTGGGTGAAGCGCGAGGTCAGGGTCTGCGCTTGCTGGAGCAGTTCGGTCAGGCGCTTCACCGACGCATCCTGGTCGGCGTGAGCCGGCATGGCGGCGAAACCCAGCAGGGACAGCAACAGCACGCGAAACAGGCGCATGGAAATCCTCATCAGTCAGTCGCGGGTCGGCCCCGGCGCGATCACTTCGCGCGAGCCATTGGTGTTCATCGAAGTCACTACGCCGGCCATTTCCATCGATTCGATCATCCGCGCGGCGCGGTTGTAGCCGATCTTCAGCTTGCGCTGCACGGCGGAAATCGACGCGCGGCGGCTTTCCAGCACGAAGTTGACCGCCTCGTCGTAGAGCGGATCGTCCTCGCTGTCGTCGCCACCCTCGCCGCTGCCGCCTTCGAAGCCGCTGCCGGCCTCCTCGACGCCGGCCAGGATGTCCTGGTTGTAATCCGGCGCGCCACGCAGCTTCCAGGCCTCGACCACGCGGTGCACTTCCTCGTCGGAAACGAAGGCGCCATGAACGCGAATCGGCAGGCTGGTGCCCGGCGGCATGTAGAGCATGTCGCCGTGACCGAGCAGCTGTTCCGCACCGCCCTGATCGATGATGGTCCGCGAGTCGATCTTGCTCGACACCTGGAAGGCCATGCGGGTCGGGATGTTGGCCTTGATCAGGCCGGTGATCACGTCCACCGAGGGGCGCTGGGTGGCGAGGATCAGGTGGATGCCTGCAGCCCGCGCCTTCTGTGCGATACGCGCGATCAGCTCTTCGACCTTCTTGCCAACGATCATCATCATGTCGGCAAATTCGTCGACCACCACCACGATGGTCGGCAGGTGCTCGAGCAGCGGCGCCTCGTCGTGCATGTTCTCGCGCTTGTAGAGCGGATCGGCGAGCGGCGTGCCCGCTTCCTCGGCCTCCTTCACCTTACGATTGAAGCCGGCCAGGTTGCGCACGCCCATCTTCGACATCAGCTTGTAGCGCCGCTCCATCTCGGCAACGCTCCAGCGCAGCGCGTTGGCCGCCTCCTTCATGTCGGTGACGACCGGACAGAGCAGGTGCGGAATGCCTTCGTAGATCGACAGTTCGAGCATCTTAGGGTCGATCATGATCAGTCGCGCGTCCTTCGGACCGGACTTGAACAGGATCGACAGGATCATCGCGTTGACGCCCACCGATTTACCGGAGCCGGTGGTGCCCGCAACCAGCAGGTGCGGCATCTTCGCCAGGTCGGTGATGATCGGCTTGCCGCCGATGTCGTGGCCCAGGGCCAGGGTGACCGGCGACTTGGCATCATCGTATTCGCTGGATTCGAGCACTTCGGAGAAGCGCACGATCTGACGGTCCTCGTTAGGAATCTCGATGCCGACCGTGGTCTTGCCTGGAATGACCTCGACCACCCGCACGCTGATCACCGCCAGTGAGCGCGCGAGGTCCTTGGCCAGGTTGGAAATGCGGCTGACCTTGACGCCGATGCCGGGCTGAATCTCGAAGCGGGTGATCACCGGGCCCGGATGCACGGACTCGACGATCACTTCGACGCCGAATTCCTTGAGCTTGATTTCCAGCAGCCGCGACATGGCCTCGAGGGATTCCGGGGAAAAACTCTTCTGCTTCTTCTCGGCGCGGTCGAGGATCGAGATGGGCGGCAGCGAACCCTCGATGGCGCTGTCGACGAACAACGGCGCCTGCTTTTCCTTCAGCACCCGCTTGCTCGGCTCGGCGGCTTTCGCCGGTGCCGGCGGCGTGATCACCGGGGGTTGGCGCTTCTCGCGTTCGCTCATGTGCTTGGTCAGCGCTTCTTCGCGCTCGATCAGGCGTTCCTTGACCTTGGCCTGCTCGCGACGGTCGGGCACCAGCGGCGCGGCCACGGTACTCACCCGGTCGTCCACCTCGCGCAACTGGGCGACCAGCTGCTTGCGGTTGTTGCGAGCGCTCCACCAGCGGTTCATGCCGCTCTGGATCAACTCCAGCAAATCGAGGGTGATCTTGCCGGTGATGTCCATCACGCGGAACCAGGACAGGTCGGCGAATACGGTGAGGCCGAAGAGGAACAGCGCCAGGAACAGCAGCGTGCTGCCCTGCACGTTCAGCGCGGCGACGGCCAGCTGGCCGAGGCTCTCGCCCAGCGCACCGCCTGCCGATGCCGGCATGCTGTTGGTGGAATGGAAGTGGATATAAGCAAGCGCTGCGCCGGAGAGAATCAGGAACACCAGGCCGATCAGACGCCAGGAAAACAGCCAGCCGTTCCACTGCCAGGGCTGATGACGGTTACGGAACACCTGCCAGGTCTTCACTGCCAACAACAAGGGGAACAGGTAGGCGAAATAGCCGAGTGCCATGAACAGGATGTCGGCGAACCAGGCGCCGGCACGGCCGGCAGCGTTCTGCACCTGCTCCACGCGGCTGGTGTGCGACCAGCCCGGATCGTTCTGGTCGTAAGTGAGCAACGCCATCCACAGGTACAGGCAAAGCGCACCCAAGGCGATCAGCGCGCCCTCCTTCAGGCGGTAGTTCAGTTGCTGTCGCCAGGGAGGGGTTTGGAGGGTAGAACTGGAATTCTTCAAAACACGTCTTTCCTGCGCTCGGGGCGCGCCAACTAACGATGACGGCGAAAATGCGGCCCATTGTACGGCTTTGCCAAGGCGCTGCCCATGTCGACCGCCCGGGCGCGGTGTCGGAAAACCGCTGCTCCCCGCTCGCCCATTCTTCGGTGTAGCATAATTGGCATTCCCTTGCGTGCGGCCCAATTGGAGCATGCATTCTCTTTTGTGACAAAGGCTTATGGAGTCTTTTTATGGGTGAAGTCAAGCATTCGCGGCTGATCGTTCTGGGCTCCGGCCCCGCGGGCTACACCGCTGCGGTGTACGCCGCCCGGGCCAATCTGAAGCCGCTGGTGATCACCGGAATCCAGCCCGGTGGACAGCTCACCACTACTACCGAAGTCGACAACTGGCCCGGCGATGTCGAGGGGCTGACCGGCCCGGCGCTGATGGAGCGCATGCAGAAACACGCCGAGCGCTTCGATACCGAGATCGTCTACGACCATATCCATACCGCCGAGTTGCAGCAGCGTCCGTTCACCCTCAAGGGCGACAACGCCACCTACACCTGCGATGCCCTGATCATTTCCACCGGCGCCTCTGCCCAGTACCTCGGCTTGCCTTCCGAGGAGGCCTTCGCCGGGCGCGGCGTGTCCGCTTGCGCCACCTGTGACGGCTTTTTCTACCGCAACCAGGTGGTCTGCGTGGTGGGCGGTGGCAACACCGCCGTCGAGGAAGCCCTGTATCTGTCGAACATCGCCAAGGAGGTCCATCTGGTCCACCGTCGCGACAAGCTGCGCTCGGAGAAGATCCTGCAGGACAAGCTGTTCGACAAAGCTGCCAACGGCAACGTCCGCATCCACTGGAACCATGCGCTGGACGAGGTCCTGGGCGATGCCAGCGGCGTGACCGGCGTGCGCCTGAAAGACACCCTGAGCGGAACGACCAGGGAACTGCCGCTGGCCGGCGTTTTCATCGCCATCGGCCACAAACCCAACACCGACCTGTTCCGGGGCCAGTTGGAAATGCGTGACGGCTACCTGATCGTGCGCGGCGGCGGTGAAGGCAACGCCACAGCCACCAGCATCGAGGGCGTGTTCGCCGCCGGCGACGTGGCCGACCACGTCTATCGCCAGGCGATCACTTCGGCAGGCGCCGGCTGCATGGCCGCGCTGGACGCCGAAAGATTCCTCGACGATATCTGAGCCTTCGGGCGGGCCAGTGGCCTGCCCGTCGCCCTCCCCCACCATGCTGACCTGGCTCTCCCGCGATTCGCTGGAATTCCCCCCGCTGAGCAAAGCCATGCGCGAGCCCAATGGCCTGCTCGCCGCCGGTGGCGATCTCAGCGTCGAACGCCTGATCCGGGCCTATCGACATGGCTGCTTCCCGTGGTTCCAGGATGGCCAGCCCATACTCTGGTGGTCGCCCGACCCGCGCACCGTTCTGCCGCCCGAAGCGCTTCACGTTTCCCGCAGCCTGGCGAAGGTTCTTCGCCAGCAACGCTTCCGTGTGACGTTCGACCAAGCCTTCATCGACGTCCTGCAGGGCTGCGCCGGACCTCGCGCCTACAGCGACGGCACCTGGATCACCCATCCGATGCAGCAGGCCTACCTGCGCCTGCACGAGTTGGGCTTCGCCCATTCAGTGGAGGTGTGGCTGGACGATGAACTGGTGGGCGGGCTCTATGGATTGGCGATGGGGCAACTGTTCTTCGGCGAGTCGATGTTCAGTCGCGCCGACAATGCCTCCAAGGTGGGTTTCGTTACGCTGGTCGAGCGTTTGCAGCAGTGGGGTTTCGTCCTGATCGATTGCCAGATGCCCACCCAGCACCTGCAGAGTTTCGGCGCACGCTCGATTTCCCGCGTCGAGTTCGCCGGGTGGCTCGAACGCCACCTGGATCAACCGACGACCGCCGACTGGCTCGTCTAGGCGTCACCGGCAGCCTGGCTTACACTGGCGTCAGGTTCACCCGAGTGCCGACGATGACAGAGCTGGCTCGCCTGAAGTTCTACGCCACCCAGCCTCATCCATGCAGCTATCTGCCCGGCGAGCAGGCCACCACCCTGTTCCTCGATCCCAGCCAGCTCATGGATGCGCAGGTGTATGCCGGGCTGTCGGAGATGGGCTTTCGTCGCAGTGGCGATCACCTCTACAGACCTCACTGCCAGCGCTGCTCGGCCTGTGTCCCGGCACGTATTCCAGCCGACCAGTTCCAACCCAATCGCCAGCAGAAACGCATCCTCAAGCGTAATGCCGACCTGTGCGTCATGCCGGTACGGCCCAAGTTCAGCGAAGAGTATTACGCGCTCTACGCGCGCTACATCGAACAGCGCCACGCCGATGGCGATATGTATCCGCCGAGTCGCGATCAATTCAGCACCTTTCTCGTCCGCGACCTGAATTTCGCGCGCTTCTACGAGTTCCGTCTTGGCGACCGGCTGATGGCGATCGCGGTCACCGACCTGCTGCCGAACGGTCTTTCCGCGGTTTACACCTTCTACGACCCCGATGAAGAACGCCGCAGCCTCGGCCGCTACGCCATCCTCTGGCAGATCGGCGAGACCGCACGTCTTGGCCTCCACGCGGTCTACCTCGGCTACTGGATCAAGAATTGTCGGAAGATGAATTACAAGACCCAGTACCGGCCGATAGAGCTGTTCGTCAACCAGCGCTGGGTCGCTCTGACCTGAATCGCTTGGCGACAAGACACATTTTCGGGCACAATGCACGCCGCTTTTGCCAGGCGCCGTTTGCGTCCGGCTACCTATAGAACACCGAGGGCTTTACTGAATGTCGAAAGAAGACAGCTTCGAAATGGAAGGCACTGTCGTCGACACCCTACCCAACACCATGTTCCGAGTGGAGTTGGAAAACGGGCACGTCGTTACCGCGCACATCTCCGGAAAGATGCGCAAGAACTACATCCGCATTCTCACCGGCGACAAGGTTCGTGTTGAACTGACACCCTACGACTTGAGCAAAGGCCGCATCACCTACCGCGCCCGCTGAAGTTTTCGCATCATGAAAAACGCCCGGTCTAGCCGGGCGTTTTCGTTGTTGCGCAATACGGAAGCGGCTAGGCCACCTCCGCCGTGGTTTCGAACTCGAAGGCCAATTCACCGGCCTCGACATCGATGTGCACGATTCCGCCATGCTCTGCGAGTTCGCCGAACAGGATCTCTTCGGCCAGAGGACGCTTGATCTTGTCCTGAATCAGGCGCGCCATCGGCCGAGCCCCCATCTGCGCATCGTAGCCACGCTCCGCCAGCCAGCCGCGAGCGGCATCGCTGACTTCGAGTTGCACGCGCTTGTCCTCGAGCTGCGCCTGCAATTCGGTGAGGAACTTGTCGACGATGCTCTTGATCACTTCGGTGCTCAGACGGCCGAACTGGATGATGGTGTCCAGGCGGTTGCGGAACTCGGGAGTGAAGCTCTTCTTGATGACTTCCATGGCATCCGAAGAGTGATCCTGATGGGTGAAGCCGATCGAGGCGCGCGAGGCGGTTTCCGCACCGGCGTTGGTGGTCATGATCAGGATCACGTTGCGGAAGTCCGCCTTGCGCCCGTTATTGTCGGTCAGCGTGCCGTGGTCCATCACCTGCAGCAGCAGGTTGAAGACTTCCGGGTGCGCCTTCTCGATCTCATCGAGCAGCAACACGCAATGCGGCTGCTTGGTGATCGCTTCCGTTAGCAGGCCGCCCTGGTCGAAGCCGACGTAGCCCGGAGGCGCGCCGATCAGCCGGGAAACGGTGTGGCGTTCCATGTACTCCGACATGTCGAAGCGCACCAGCTCGATGCCCATGGCTTTCGCCAATTGCCGCGCCGCTTCGGTCTTGCCGACACCGGTCGGTCCGGCGAAGAGGAACGAGCCCACCGGCTTGTCCGGTGCCTTCAATCCCGCACGAGACAGCTTGATTGCCGTAGACAGCGAGTCGATGGCTGCATCCTGGCCGAACACCGTGAGCTTGAGGTCGCGCTCCAGGTTACGCAGCAGTTCCTTGTCGTCGCTGGACACGTGTTTGGGAGGAATACGGGCGATCTTCGCCACGATGTCTTCCACCTGCGCCACGTCGATGCGCGCGACACGCCGCTCTTCGGGCTGGAGACGCTGATAGGCGCCCGCCTCGTCGATCACGTCGATGGCCTTGTCGGGCATGTGTCTGTCGTTGATGTAGCGTGACGCCAGCTCGGCGGCGGCGCGCAGCGCCTCATCGCTGTACTCGATGTGGTGATGCTGTTCAAAACGAGCTTTCAGGCCGCGCAGGATGCCGACGGTGTCCTCCACGGAAGGTTCGACCACATCGACCTTCTGGAAGCGCCGAGCGAGTGCGCGATCTTTCTCGAAGATGCCGCGGAATTCCTGGAAGGTCGTCGAGCCGATGCAACGGATCTCGCCGGAAGACAGCAGCGGCTTGAGCAGGTTGGACGCATCCATCACGCCGCCCGAAGCTGCGCCGGCGCCGATGATCGTGTGGATCTCATCGATGAAGAGGATCGCATGAGGCCGCTTGCGCAACTCGTTGAGCAGCGCCTTGAAGCGTTTCTCGAAGTCACCGCGGTACTTGGTGCCCGCCAGCAGCGCGCCCAGGTCTAGGGAGAAAACGATGCTATCGGCGAGAAGGTCAGGTACCTGGCCATCAACGATGCGCTTGGCCAGGCCTTCGGCGATCGCCGTTTTGCCGACACCGGCCTCGCCAACCAGCAGTGGGTTGTTCTTGCGCCGACGGGCCAGGATCTGAGCCACACGCTCAACTTCGCTTTCGCGCCCGACCAGCGGGTCGATACGGCCCTGACGAGCGAGCTCGTTCAGGTTGCTGGCGTAAGCTTCCAGCGGATGATTGGTGGAGACGGCTTCACCACCTTCCTCATCGTTGATTTCCTGCTCGCCGTCACCCTGATCACCCTGACCAGGCACCTTGGAAATGCCATGGGCGATGAAGTTGACGACGTCGATGCGGGCAACGCTCTGCTGCTTGAGCAGGAAAACCGCCTGGCTCTCCTGCTCGCTGAAGATGGCGACCAGCACATTCGCGCCGGTTACTTCGCGCTTTCCAGAACTTTGCACATGGAAAACGGCGCGCTGCAGAACTCGCTGAAACCCGAGCGTGGGCTGAGTTTCGCGTTCTTCATCATGCTGCGGAATGAGCGGAGTGGTCGAGTCGATGAACTCCTGCAACTCGTGCCGGAGCTTGTCGAGGCTGGCGCCGCAGGCACGCAATACGGTGGCTGCAGCTTCGTTATCCAACAGGGCCAGGAGCAGGTGTTCCACCGTCATGAATTCATGACGCTTGGAACGGGCTTCCTTGAAGGCCAGATTGAGGGTGACTTCGAGTTCGCGGTTCAACATAGCTTCACCTCATACCCAAGTGGCCGGCGTCTAACCGTCCTTCTCGATTTCACAGAGTAGCGGATGATGGCTTTCCCTCGCGTACTGATTGACCTGTTCAGCCTTCGTTTCTGCAATATCCCGGGTGAACACTCCGCATACTGCACGCCCTTCTGTATGGACGGCCAGCATGATTTTGGTCGACAGTTCTCGGTTCAGATTGAAAAACACCTCCAGCACTTCGACGACGAAATCCATCGGCGTGTAGTCATCGTTATACATGACCACTTTATACAGCGGAGGTGCCTGCAATTTTGGTTTGGCTTCCTGCACAGCGAGCCCGGACGCTTCGTCCTCCCACTTGTCCGGGCCATCCTGATTGAATGTTAGTCGAATCTGGCTGCTTGCAAACATACGGAAATAAAGGCTCGCACATGGTTGGAGCTGGGGCTGCAGGGCAAATATGACAGGCTTCTCAACCGTCCGCCGCATAGCCTTGACTAACGGCGAAACGGTGTTACAAACAATGAATGCCCAGTTGGGTATTAGGAGCCCACGCGAGTGCTTTTTTGCGTGGAGTCGTCGTGGATGATACTCCAGAGATGGAGTCCTTTGCAGAGGGATGTCAGCATGCTCAGCGGTAAGGTCAAGTGGTTCAACAACGCCAAAGGCTATGGATTCGTTCTGGCCGACGGCCGAGATGAGGACCTGTTCGCTCATTACTCGGCCATTCAGATGGACGGTTATAAAACCCTTAAGGCAGGACAGCCTGTGAGTTTCGACATCATTCAAGGGCCCAAGGGGCTACACGCGGTGAACATTAGCCCTGTGTTGAGCAATGCCGAAAACCTGACGCCGGCGGTAAATCTACAGAGTCAGGCCGCCGAGGCCTGACCCTTGGATAGCGTGCAAAAAAAGGCCGATCTCTGATCGGCCTTTTCTTTTATCCCTCACTTTACATATGGGCGATCAATGCGTCGCCGAACTCGGAACAGGACAGCAGCGTTGCGCCATCCATCAGGCGCTCGAAGTCGTAGGTCACCGTCTTGGCCGAGATCGCCCCATTAGTACCCTTGATGATGAGATCCGCCGCCTCGACCCACCCCAGGTGGCGGAGCATCATTTCCGCAGACAGAATCACCGACCCTGGATTGACCTTGTCCTGGCCGGCGTACTTGGGCGCAGTCCCGTGGGTAGCCTCGAACATGGCGATGGTGTCCGACAGGTTGGCGCCCGGCGCGATGCCGATGCCACCCACTTCCGCCGCGAGCGCATCGGAGAGGTAGTCGCCGTTCAGGTTCAGGGTAGCGATGACGTCATATTCCGCCGGGCGCAGCAGAATCTGCTGAAGCATGGCGTCGGCGATGGCGTCCTTGACGACGATGTTCTTGCCGGTCCGCGGGTTCTTGAACTGCATCCAGGGGCCGCCATCGAGAAGCTCCGCGCCGAATTCGTTCTTGGCGATCTCGTAGCCCCAGTCTTTGAAGGCACCTTCGGTGAACTTCATGATGTTGCCCTTGTGGACGATGGTCAGCGACTCGCGGTCGTTGTCCACGACGTACTGCAACGCCTTGCGCACCAGGCGCTGGGTGCCCTCCTTCGATACCGGTTTGATGCCGATGCCGCAATCCTGGTCGAAGCGGATCTTGGTGACGCCCATCTCTTCCTTGAGGAACTTGATGACCTTGGTCGCCTCGGGCGATCCGGCTTTCCACTCGATACCGGCATAGATATCTTCGGAGTTCTCGCGAAAGATCGTCATGTCGACGTCGCCTGGCTTCTTCACCGGGCTCGGCACGCCCTCGAACCAGCGCACCGGGCGCAGGCAGACGTAGAGGTCGAGTTCCTGCCGCAGTGCGACGTTCAGCGAGCGAATGCCGCCGCCCACCGGGGTGGTCAACGGGCCCTTGATCGAGACGACGAAATCGCGAACGGCCTCGAGGGTCTCCTTCGGCAGCCAGGTGTCCTGATCGTAGACCTGGGTGGCTTTCTCGCCGGCATAGACTTCCATCCAGGAAATCTTGCGCTCGCCGCCGTAGGCTTTCTCGACGGCGGCGTCGACGACTTTGATCATCACCGGGCTGATATCGATACCGATGCCATCGCCCTCGATGAAGGGAATGATCGGATTGTTCGGCACATTCAGGGTGTTATCGGCGTTTACGGTGATTTTCACACCATCGGCAGGCACCTGAATCTTTTGATATCCCATGCTGTACTCCACGTTGTGGTTAACCTCAGGCAGGTGTTCAGCGTAGTCCACCTGCGTCGAGCCGAGCTGTATTCCTTAGTCTAATCATCGGGCACCGGCAAGCTCCCGACGAACAACACGGTGGTATACTGCGCCGCGTGACTAAAGAGTCATCGAGAGCCGAGACATCTGCAACAGGATGTCCGCCCTCGCAACGGTCGAATCGCAAACCAGATCCGACCGCACAACGCTCTACTGGTGCCATCAACATCACCTGCGGCAAATTCTCGAATTTCGACTCTGACCTGAGCGAAAGCGTCTATCCGGCGCGCCTCGAGATCCTGTGCACGCCCAGCAAAGAGAGAGTTCTCGCCAATGTCCACCCGCTCGAAGATTACCTACACCTTCACCGACGAAGCCCCCGCCCTCGCAACCTATTCGCTTCTGCCCATCGTCAAGGCCTTCGCGGCCTCCGCCGATATAGACGTCGAAACCCGCGATATCTCTCTGGCTGGACGCATCATCGCAAGCTTCGCTGACCAGCTCGACAGCAGCCAACCGGTCGAAGACGAACTGGCCCAGCTGGCAGTTCTAGCCACTTCGCCGGACGCCAACATCATCAAGCTGCCCAATATCAGCGCCTCCGTGCCGCAACTCAAAGGCGCGATCGCCGAGCTGCAGGCGCAGGGTTTCGCCGTTCCGGATTTTCCCGAAGACCCACAGACCGACGCGGAAAAAGAAGTCCGTGCGCGTTACAGCAAAGTGCTCGGCAGCGCCGTGAACCCGGTGCTGCGCGAAGGTAACTCGGATCGTCGCGCCCCGGCCGCGGTCAAGGCCTACGCCCGCAAGCATCCGCACTCGATGGGCAAGTGGAGCATGGCTTCGCAGTCCCACGCCGATTACATGCGCGGCGGTGACTTCTTCTCCAGCGAGCAGTCCTTCACCATGCCCCAGGCCGGTGACGTGCGCATCGAATTCGTCGGCAAGGATGGCAAGGTCGAGCTCAAGAAGCAGCTGAGCCTGAAGGAAGGCGAAGTCTTCGACGGCATGTTCATGAGCTGCAACAAGCTGCGCGCCTTCTTCGAGAAGACCCTGCAGGACTGCAAGGAAACCGGCGTCATGTGGTCCCTGCACGTCAAGGCGACCATGATGAAGGTGTCCCACCCCATCGTCTTCGGCCATGCCGTCAGCGTGTATTACAAGGACGTCTTCGAGAAGCACGGCGCGCTCTTCGAAGAGCTGGGCGTGAACCCGAACAACGGTCTGTCCAGCGTCTACGACAAGATCAAGTCGCTGCCTGCCTCGCAGCAGGAAGAAATCCTCCACGACATCCACGAGGTGTACAGCCATCGCCCGGAAATGGCGATGGTCGACTCGGTCAAGGGCATCACCAACCTGCATATCCCGAGCGACGTCATTGTCGACGCCTCGATGCCGGCGATGATCCGCAACTCCGGCCAGATGTGGGGCCGCGACGGCAAGCAGAAGGACACCAAGGCGGTGATGCCGGAAAGCACCTACGCGCGCATCTACCAGGAGATGATCAACTTCTGCAAAACCAACGGCGCGTTCGATCCGACCACCATGGGCTCGGTACCGAACGTAGGCCTTATGGCGCAGAAGGCCGAGGAATACGGTTCCCACGACAAGACCTTCGAGATGAAGGCCGACGGCATCATGCGCGTCGTTCTGGCCGACGGCACCGTGAAGATCCAGCACGAAGTCGAAGCCGGCGACATCTGGCGCGCCTGCCAGACCAAGGACGCCCCGATCCGTGACTGGGTGAAACTGGCCGTTACCCGCGCCCGCCAGTCCGGCACCCCGGCGGTCTTCTGGCTCGACCCGGAGCGTGCGCACGACCGCCAGCTGAAGCTGAAGGTCGACGCGTATCTGCAAGAGCACGACCTGAACGGTCTCGACATCCGCGTCATGGATTACAACGAAGCCATCCGTTTCAGCATGGAGCGAATGATTCGTGGCAAGGACACCATCTCGGTGACCGGCAACGTCCTGCGCGACTACCTGACCGACCTGTTCCCGATCATGGAGCTGGGCACTTCGGCGAAGATGCTTTCCATCGTTCCGCTGATGGCCGGCGGTGGCATGTACGAAACCGGCGCCGGCGGTTCGGCACCCAAGCATGTCCAGCAGTTGATCGAGGAAAACCACCTGCGCTGGGATTCGCTTGGCGAGTTCCTGGCCCTGGCCGTATCCCTCGAGGAAACCGGGATCAAGACCGATAACCGGAAAGCCAAGTTGCTGGGCACCACCCTCGACGCCGCGACCGGCAAGCTGCTCGACAACAACAAGTCGCCTTCGCGCAAGACCGGCGAGCTGGACAACCGTGGCAGCCACTTCTACCTGGCGCTTTACTGGGCCGAAGCCCTGGCCACCCAGAGCGAAGACGCCGCGCTGCGCGAGCGCTTCAGCAAGCTCGCCAGCACCCTGGCCGAGCAGGAAGCGACCATCGTCGCCGAGCTGAATGCGGTCCAGGGTTCGCCGGTGGACATCGGTGGCTACTACCGCTCCAACCCGGAGCTGACCAGCCAGGTCATGCGCCCGAGCAACACCTTCAACGCCGCGATCGACGCCCTGATCCAGGGCTGACAGCGAAGGTTGTTGCGTTTCAACAGACCCCCGGCCACGTGCCGGGGGTTCTGTTTCCGGGCGATCATGGTCGTCCGTCCACCACTACAGAGATCATCCTTATGGATTGGAATCCGCACATCACCGTCGCCACCGTCGTCGAAGACCAGGGGCGCTTCCTGCTGGTGGAAGAGTTCGCGGGCGAGAAAGCCGTCCTCAACCAGCCGGCGGGCCATCTCGAAGCCAACGAAAGCCTGCTCCAGGCCGCCTTGCGCGAGACCCTCGAGGAAACCGGCTGGGAGGTCGAGCTGACCGCCGTTACCGGCATTTATCTGTATACCGCGCCGAGCAACGGCGTGACCTACCAACGCGTCTGCTTCGCCGCGCGGCCGCTGCGCCACCTGCCCGATTCGCCGCTGGACCACGGCATCATCGGGCCGCGCTGGATGACCCGCGACGAACTCGCCGCCGTGTCCGAGCGCTGGCGCAGCGAGCTGGTAGTGCGCTGCATCGACGACTACCTCCGCGGCGAGCGCTTTCCGCTGGCGCTGATCCGCACGGCCGGCTGATCGCCCTGCGGCAGTTCGCCTGTTAGAATTATTCCTTTTTTGTGGCCGTCAACCCCGAACCTATGCACGATCCAGCCCATACACGCGTCATCGTCGGCATGTCCGGCGGCGTGGACTCCTCGGTTTCCGCCCTTCTCCTGCTCAAGCAGGGCTACCAGGTGGAAGGTCTGTTCATGAAGAACTGGGAGGAGGACGACGGCACCGAATACTGCACCGCGCGCGAAGACCTCGCCGACGCCCAAGCGGTGTGCGACCGGATCGGCATCAAGCTGCACACCGCGAACTTCGCCGCCGAATACTGGGACAACGTCTTCGAGCACTTCCTCGCCGAGTACAAGGCCGGGCGTACGCCGAACCCGGACATCCTCTGCAACCGCGAAATCAAGTTCAAAGCCTTCCTCGACTATGCGCTGATGCTCGGCGCCGACCTGATCGCCACCGGCCATTACGTGCGCCGCCGCGATGTCGATGGGCAGACCCAGTTGCTCAAGGGCCTCGACCCGAACAAGGACCAGAGCTACTTCCTCCATGCCGTCGGCGGCGAGCAGATCGCCCGCACGCTATTCCCGGTTGGCGAGCTGGAGAAGGCCGAAGTGCGCGCGATCGCTGAAATGCACGGGCTGGCGACCGCGAAGAAGAAGGACTCCACCGGCATCTGCTTCATCGGCGAGCGGCGCTTCTCCGACTTCCTCAAGCAGTATCTGCCGGCGCAACCGGGCGAAATTCAGAACACCCGCGGCGAGGTCATTGGCCGGCACGCCGGGCTGATGTACCACACCATCGGCCAGCGCCAGGGCCTGGGTATCGGCGGCTTGAAGGATGCCGGCGACGAGCCGTGGTACGTGCTGGCCAAGGATCTGGAGCGCAATGTGCTGATCGTCGGCCAGGGCAACGACCATCCGCTGCTGTTTTCCAGCGCCCTCCTCGCCAGCGAGATCTTCTGGGTCAATCCGGTCGAGCTCGGCGCCACGCCACGGCCGTTGACCGCAAAGGTCCGCTATCGCCAGTCGGATCAGGCCTGCACGCTGGAGCGTACGCCCGACGGCTATCGCGCCGTTTTCGAAGAGCCCCAGCGCGCCGTGACGCCGGGTCAGTCGGTGGTGTTCTACGACGACGAAATCTGCCTCGGCGGCGGCGTCATCGAAATCGCCGAACCCTGCACCACCAAGGAATTCGCATGACGCCGATACAGGAACAACTGGTCGCCCTGGGAGCGGTGTTCAGCGCCGCCGCGCTCGCCGACCGGATCGCCAGGACCGGCCAGGTCAACGAAGGCGCCCTTGGCTGTCTGCTCGGCAGCCTGCTGGTACGCGATCCGCAAAACACACTGGACGTCTACGGCGGCGACGATCTCAACCTGCGCGACGGTTATCGCGCGCTGGCCAGTGCCCTGGAACGCGACCCCAACAGCCTGCAGCGCGAGCCGCTGCGCTACGCGCTTGCGCTGCTCGGCCTCGAACGCAAGCTGGCCAAGCGCGACGACATGCTGGAGACCATCGGCACCCGCCTCGACCAGATCCAGCTGCAGGTACAGCATTTCGGGCTCGTTCACGACAACGTCATCGCCGCCTGTGGCGGGCTCTATCAGGACACTCTGAGCACCTTCCGCCAGCGCATCCAGGTGCATGGCGACATGCGCTTCCTGCAGCAAAGCAGCAACGCCTCGAAGATCCGTGCCCTGCTCCTCGCCGGTATTCGCTCCGCACGCCTATGGCGCCAGCTGGGCGGACATCGCTGGCAACTGGTGTTCAGCCGCCGCAAGCTGCTGGCCGAGCTCTACCCGCTGCTGCGCAACTGACCGTCGGGGCACGCGGTCGGCAGGTCGGCCGATTCGTGTATGATACGCGCCCCATTTCCTGCCCCGACCGTCCGAGAACGCCCCATGCAGCTTTCCTCGCTCACCGCGGTTTCCCCCGTCGATGGCCGCTACGCCGGCAAAACCAGCGCTCTGCGCCCGATCTTCAGTGAATATGGCCTGATCCGTTTCCGCGTACAGGTCGAGGTCCGCTGGCTGCAACGCCTGGCCGCCCACTCCGGCGTTGCCGAAGTCGCGCCGTTCTCGGCCGAAGCCAACGCGCTGCTCGATCGGCTGGCCGAGGATTTCCAGCTCGAACACGCCGAGCGCATCAAGGAAATCGAACGCACCACCAATCACGACGTCAAGGCCGTGGAATACCTGCTCAAGGAGCAGGCGGCGAAGCTGCCGGAACTGGCCAAGGTCAGCGAATTCATCCACTTCGCCTGCACCAGCGAGGACATCAACAACCTGTCCCACGCCCTGATGCTCCGCGAAGGCCGTGACACCGTGCTGCTGCCACTGATGCGCCAGGTCGCAGAGTCGATCCGCGAGCTGGCGGTGAAGTTCGCCGACGTGCCGATGCTTTCGCGCACCCACGGCCAGCCGGCCTCGCCGACCACCCTCGGCAAGGAGTTGGCCAACGTGGTCTATCGCCTGGAGCGCCAGATCACCCAAGTCGCCGGCGTACCGCTGCTGGGCAAGATCAACGGCGCGGTGGGCAACTACAACGCGCATCTGTCGGCCTATCCGGACATCGACTGGGAAGCCAACGCCCGCGAGTTCATCGAGCAGGATCTCGGCCTGCAGTGGAACCCGTACACGACGCAGATCGAGCCGCACGACTACATCGCCGAGCTGTTCGACGCCACCGCGCGCTTCAATACCATCCTCATCGACTTCGATCGCGACATCTGGGGCTACATCTCCCTGGGTTACTTCAAGCAGCGCACCATCGCCGGCGAGATCGGTTCGTCGACCATGCCGCACAAGGTCAACCCGATCGACTTCGAGAACTCCGAAGGCAACCTCGGCATCGCCAACGCGCTGCTCCAGCACCTGGCCAGCAAGTTGCCTGTATCGCGCTGGCAGCGCGACCTGACCGACTCCACAGTGCTGCGCAACCTCGGCGTCGGCTTCGCTCATAGCGTGATTGCCTACGAGGCAAGCCTCAAGGGAATCAGCAAGTTGGAGCTCAATGCTCAACGTATTTCCGAGGATCTGGACGCCTGCTGGGAAGTCCTTGCCGAGCCGATCCAGACCGTCATGCGCCGCTACGCCATCGAGAATCCCTACGAGAAACTCAAGGAGCTGACCCGCGGCAAGGGCATCAGCCCGGAGGCGCTGCAGACTTTCATCGACGGGCTGGAGATGCCGGAAGACGCCAAGGCCGAGCTGCGCAAGCTCACGCCAGCCAACTACATCGGCAATGCCGTGGCCCAGGCCAAGCGCATCTGACCCGCTTCACTTTCTGCACGCCCGGCAGTGCCGGGCGTTTTTATTTGCATAGGCAAAACCATGACTTCCGATCTTCCCCTGCAAATCCTCGGCGGCATCAGCGCGCGTGAGTTCCTTCGTGACTATTGGCAAAAGAAGCCGCTGCTGATCCGTCAGGCCATCCCCAACTTCGAAAGCCCACTGTCCCCGGATGAGCTGGCCGGCCTGGCTCTGGAGGAACAGGTCGAGTCGCGGATGGTCATCGAGCACGGCGAGCGCCCCTGGGAATTGCGCCGCGGCCCGTTCGCCGAGGACGTCTTCCAGAATCTGCCCGAGCGTGACTGGACGCTGCTGGTGCAGGCCGTCGACCAGTTCGTTCCGGAAGTCGCCGAGCTGCGCGAACACTTCCACTTCCTGCCGAGCTGGCGCATCGACGATGTGATGATCAGCTATGCCGCGCCCGGCGGCGGCGTGGGACCGCATTTCGACAACTACGACGTGTTCCTGCTGCAAGCCCATGGTCAGCGTCGCTGGAAGATCGGGCAGATGTGCGACAGCGACAGCCCGATGCTCGACCATGCGGACCTGCGCATCCTGGCCGGCTTCGACGAGACCGACGACTGGGTCCTGGAGCCCGGCGACATGCTCTATCTGCCGCCACGCCTGGCGCATTTCGGTACCGCGGTGGATGAGTGCATGACCTATTCCGTGGGCTTCCGCGCCCCCAGCGCTGCTGAAGTTCTGACCCACTTCACCGATTTCCTCGCCCAGTTCCTTCCGGACGAAGACCGTTACAACGACGCCGACATCGCGCCGGTCAGCGACCCGCACCAGATCCAGATGGACGCCCTGCAGCGCCTCAAATCGCTGCTGGACGAGCACATGGGCGACGAACGTCTCCTGCTCACCTGGTTCGGCCAGTTCATGACAGAACCGCGTTATCCGGAACTCGTCGCCGGCGAAGAGCTCTCCGAGCGCGATTTCCTCCAGGCTCTTCAGGATGGCGCGGTGTTGATCCGTAACCCCAGCGCGCGCATGGCCTGGAGCCAGGTCGATATCGGCCTGCTGCTGTTCGCCAGCGGACAGAGCCGTCTGTTGCCCGAACACCTGCTGGAGCTGCTGAAGCTGGTCTGCGCCTCCGACGCGCTGCACCAGGAAAACCTCGCGCAATGGCTTGCCGACGACGACGGGCGTAATCTCCTGTGGGAGTTGGTCAAACAGGGAAGTCTGGAGTTTGCCGATGAGTAGCATCCACGTTCGTGTCGCCGACTGGCAGAAGGAAAATGCCGAGCTGAGACGTATCCGCGAAAGCGTGTTCATCGCCGAACAGGCGGTGCCGCCCGAGCTGGAATGGGATTCGGACGACGCGAGCGCCGTACACTTTCTCGCCCTGGAGGGCGACTACCCGATCGGCACCGCGCGGCTGTTGTCCAACGGCCACATCGGCCGGGTGTCGGTGCTGCGCGACTGGCGCGGGCTGAAGGTCGGTGATGCGCTGATGCGCGCCGTGCTGACCGAGGCGGAGCGCCTCGGGCTGCAGGAGCAGATGCTCAGTGCGCAGGTCCATGCCACGCCATTCTACGAGCGCCTTGGCTTCGAGATCGTCAGCGGCGAATACCTCGAAGCCGGCATTCCCCACGTCGACATGGTGCGCCGCAGCCACTGAGGATTCGCATGAACGATGCCCCGGAATTGCCTGATGAGCCGAGCGACCTGCCCGCTATCGAGTTCCAGTCGCCGGGTCGTTTCGATGTGCACAATCCTCTTCCCGATCTCCCCGAGGCGGAGCGCTGGGAAGCGGCGCCCTTCACGCTCAACCAGACCACCGAACTGCAGGCGTTCCGCACGGCGGACGAGACTCGTCGCCATGCCACCGCTCTTCTGCAGCAGGCGCGCCGCTCCCTGTGCCTGTACAGCAGTGACCTCGAGCCCTGGCTGTACAATCACAGCAGCATCCAGGAAGCCTGCACACGCTTCCTGCTGGCTCATCCGCGGAACCACTTGCGCATCCTCCTGCGTGACTCCGGCCGCGCCGTGAAGGAAGGCCATCGCCTGTTGAACCTCAGCCGGCGCCTGTCGAGCAACTGCCAGATACGCAAGCTGCATCCCGACTACCCCAACGAAGAGTGCGCATTCCTTATCGCCGACGACTGCGGGCTGCTGCTGCGTCCCGAGCTCGATCAGTACGCAGGTCACGTCCGTTATCGCGATGTTGCCCAGGTGCGGCTGCGCCAGGCGCAGTTCGACCAGGCATGGAACACCAGCACACTCGATCCCGATCTGCGGAGTTTTCTGCTATGACGCCTCGCACCCTCCTCGTCGCCCTGCTGCTCGCCGCTGCCGTGCCCGCGCAGGCCGCCACCGAGATCATCCAGCTGAACTTCCGCACCGCCGAGGATGTGCTGCCCACCGCGCGCTCGGTGCTCGGTCAGGAAGGCAAGGTGAGCGCTTACGGCAACCAGTTGGTGGTCAACGCGTCGCCGGAGAAGATTCAGGAACTGCGCGGGTTGCTCGGTCAACTGGATACCCAGCCGCGTCGGCTGTTGATCAGCGTCGACACCGAGGAAGCCAGCTCGCGCGATGACCGGGGTTACCGCGTGGACGGTTCGGCTAGCGCTGGTGGTGTTTCCGTCGAGAGCGGGCGTGGCGAAGTGAATGGCCGAGACCAGCTGCGGATCATCCGCCACAGTACGGAAAGCCGCGGCGACGGCGTGCAACAGGTGCAGGCAACCGAAGGCTATCCGGCGCTGATCCAGATTGGTCAAAGCGTGCCCCTCACAACAACGAGCACCGGTCCCTATGGGCAGGTGTATCAGGACACCCAGTACCGCAACATCACCCAGGGTTTTTACGTCACTGCCAGCCTGACGGGCGATACCGTGCACCTGAGCATCAGCAGCAACCGGGATCGTCTTTCGCAGCGCCAACCCGGCGCCATCGATATCCAGAGCACCGACACCCGCATCAGCGGACGGCTCGGCGAATGGCTGCCGCTGGGTGGTGTGACTCAGGGCAGCCAGGCCGACCAGCGTGGTTTCGTGCAGCATTATTCGACCCAGGGGCAGGACGACATGACCTTTCGGGTGAAGGTCGAGGCGCTCGACTGATCAGTCATCTTCAGCCTCATCAGACTTTTGTAGTAGCCTTAAAAAAACACTACAAAATCGTTTGACGAACGTTTTTGCCAGGGGCATGATGGCCTCGCTCCCGCTAGCCAGGGGCCTCGAAAGAGGTCTCCCGGGGCGTGCTCAGACCAACCAGTCGAGCCGTTCCGTGTCTGCGCCGCCCACAAGGCAGTTTGACGAGGTTGCGACTGGAACGAAGTCGTCCTGAGGGACGGGGAAGCGCTTGGCGTTACAACGAGATGGACTGCATGCTTCTGTCGGCGAACCGCCCGATCGGTTCGGAAACCCGCTAGAACGCCGCCCGCCCCGCTCGTTCCCCTCCTCAGCAGCAACCTCGCCCTAGTCGATCCCTCGACGCAGTAGCCCGAGCACCCGAACCCATTGACTTCAGCACACAGGTTTCGAGTGGCAGCGCCCAGCGCTTACCCATTCTCTACTTCGAAAGGATCGACCATGTCCGCTTATCAAAACGACATCAAGGCCGTCGCCGCTCTCAAAGAAAAGGCAGGCAGCAGCTGGAGCGCCATCAACCCCGAATTCGTCGCCCGCATGCGCACCCAGAACCGCTTCAAGACCGGGCTGGACATCGCCAAGTACACCGCCGCGATCATGCGCAAGGACATGGAAGAGTACGACGCCGACTCCTCCGTCTACACCCAGTCGCTGGGCTGCTGGCACGGCTTCATCGGTCAGCAGAAGCTGATTTCGATCAAGAAGCACCTCAAGACCACCAACAAGCGTTACCTCTATCTGTCCGGCTGGATGGTTGCTGCGCTGCGCTCCGAGTTCGGCCCGCTGCCCGACCAGTCCATGCACGAAAAAACCTCGGTAGCTGCGCTGATCGAAGAGCTGTACACCTTCCTGCGCCAGGCCGACGCCCGCGAACTCGACCTGCTGTTCACCGCACTGGACGCTGCCCGCGCTGCCGATGACAACGCCAAGGCCAGCGAAATCCAGTCGCAGATCGACAACTACGAGACCCACGTAGTACCCATCATCGCCGACATCGACGCCGGCTTCGGCAACCCGGAAGCCACCTATCTGCTGGCCAAGAAGATGATCGAAGCGGGCGCCTGCTGCATCCAGATCGAAAACCAGGTCTCGGACGAGAAGCAGTGCGGCCACCAGGATGGAAAAGTGACCGTTCCCCATGCCGACTTCCTGGCCAAGATCAACGCGGTTCGCTACGCCTTCCTCGAGCTGGGCGTGGACGACGGCGTGATCGTAGCGCGTACCGACTCGCTGGGTGCCGGTCTGACCAAGCAGATCGCCGTGACCAACGAGCCGGGCGACCTGGGCGACCTGTACAACTCGTTCCTCGACTGCGAAGAAATCAGCGCCAGCGAGCTGGGCAATGGCGATGTCGTCATCAAGCGCGAAGGCAAGCTGCTGCGTCCCAAGCGCCTGCCGAGCAACCTCTTCCAGTTCCGCAAAGGCACCGGCGAAGACCGTTGCGTGCTGGACTGCATCACCTCGCTGCAGAACGGCGCCGACCTGCTGTGGATCGAAACCGAGAAACCGCACGTGGGCCAGATCGCCGCTATGGTCAACCGCATCCGTGAAGTGATCCCGAACGCCAAGCTGGTCTACAACAACAGCCCGTCGTTCAACTGGACGCTGAACTTCCGTCAGCAGGTGTTCGACACCTTCGTCGCAGAAGGCAAGGACGTTTCGGCCTACGATCGTGCCAAGCTGATGAGCGTCGACTACGACGAAACCGAGCTGGCCAAGATCGCCGACGAGAAGATCCGCACCTTCCAGCGCGACGCCGCTGCCGAAGCCGGTATCTTCCACCACCTGATCACCCTGCCGACCTACCACACCGCCGCGCTGTCCACCGACAACCTGGCGAAAGGGTACTTCGCGGACCAGGGCATGCTGGCCTACGTCAAAGGCGTTCAACGTCAGGAAATCCGCCAGGGTATCGCCTGCGTGAAGCACCAGAACATGGCCGGTTCCGACATGGGCGACGCTCACAAGGAATACTTCGCCGGCGAAGCCGCTCTCAAGGCCGGCGGCAAGGACAACACGATGAATCAGTTCCACTGACGATCGGTTGATCCGCCGGAAATAAAAACGCCCCGGGCTTCAATCCGGGGCGTTTTTTTTATCCCATTTTTATAGCGCTGCGGCATAATGACCTACAGCGCCAAGCCCATACGGGTCGTCCGGTCTAGCATTTCCTTTAATAGGAATTCTTATCAACAAGCGGTAACAGAACGGATTGTTCGATATTTAATTCCGAGAAAAATTTACTTGAGCCCGGACAAACGCATAAAATCTCGCTCCAAGTCGGAAGACTGAACCTGTCCAAATAATTCAAAAGCCGTCCCAACGAGGAGTCCGGCATGCCTGATGCAGTTTCTACGATGCCTCACAACTGGGCATTTGCCATTTTCTTCCTGGGCGTATTCGGCCTTTGCGCCTTCATGCTCGGTGTCTCCAGCCTCCTGGGCAGCAAAGCTTTCGGTCACAGCAAGAACGAGCCCTTCGAAGCGGGTGTCGTTCCCACCGGCAATGCGCGCCTGCGCCTGTCGGCAAAATTCTATCTGGTCGCGATGCTCTTCGTGATCTTCGACGTTGAAGCCCTCTTTCTCTTCGCCTGGTCGGTGTCCGTTCGCGAAAGCGGCTGGGCCGGTCTCATAGAAGCTACCGTTTTCATAGCAATTCTGTTGGCAGGTCTTGTCTACCTTTGGCGGATCGGTGCGCTCGATTGGGCTCCCGAAAGCCGTCGCAAGCGGCAGGCGAAGCTAAAACAATGAGGCTTTGGCGATGCAATATAAACTTACTCGGATCGATCCGGATGCGGTCAATGACCAGTATCCAATCGGCCAGCGGGAGACCGTAACCGACCCTGTCGAAGACCAGGTTCATCGCAACATCTACATGGGCAAGCTCGAGGACGTGCTGAATGGCGCGGTCAACTGGGGTCGCAAGAACTCCCTGTGGCCGTACAACTTCGGGTTGTCCTGCTGCTATGTGGAGATGACCACGGCCTTCACTGCTCCCCATGACATCGCCCGATTCGGTGCCGAAGTAATTCGTGCATCACCGCGCCAGGCCGACTTCATGGTCATCGCCGGTACCTGCTTCATCAAGATGGCGCCCGTTATCCAGCGTCTCTATGAGCAGATGCTCGAGCCCAAGTGGGTCATTTCCATGGGCTCCTGCGCCAATTCCGGCGGTATGTACGATATCTACTCGGTCGTTCAGGGGGTGGACAAGTTCCTTCCCGTGGACGTCTACATACCCGGCTGCCCGCCCCGTCCCGAAGCATTCCTGCAAGGCCTGATGTTGCTGCAGGAATCCATCGGCAAGGAGCGCCGCCCGTTGTCCTGGGTCGTCGGCGATCAAGGCGTTTACCGCGCCGAGATGCCTTCGCAAAAGGAACAGCGCCGCGAACAGCGTATCCAGGTCACCAACCTGCGCAGCCCCGACGACGTGTGAATCCCGCGCTTTCCCGCGAAAGCGCACCTTCATACCTGACGTTGACCGATAGCGATCGAGACCATGACTGCAGACAGCGCTCTGTACATCCCGCCTTACAAGGCTGACGACCAAGATACCGTCGTCGAACTGAATGCGCGCTTCGGCGCCGACACCTTCACCGTGCAATCCACCCGCACCGGCATGCCGGTTCTCTGGGTGGCGCGCGAACGGCTGATCGACGTACTGACTTTCCTTCGCCAGGTGAGCAAGCCGTACGTGATGCTGTATGACCTGCACGGCATGGACGAACGCCTGCGGACCCACCGCCGTGGCTTGCCAGGCGCCGACTTCAGCGTGTTCTACCACCTGATGTCGCTGGAACGTAACAGCGACATCATGATCAAGGTCGCGCTGTCGGAGAGCGATCTCAGCCTGCCCACCGCCACCGGGATCTGGCCGAACGCCAACTGGTACGAGCGCGAGGTATGGGATCTCTACGGGATCACCTTCCGCGGCCACCCGCATCTGACCCGCCTGCTGATGCCGCCCACCTGGCAAGGCCACCCGCTGCGCAAGGACTATCCGGCGCGCGCCACCGAGTTCGACCCCTACAGCCTGTCCGTTGCCAAGCAGGATCTGGAGCAGGAAGCGCTGCGCTTCAAGCCCGAGGACTGGGGCATGAAGACTCACGGCGAGAACGAGGACTACATGTTCCTCAACCTCGGCCCGAACCACCCTTCGGCACACGGTGCGTTCCGCATCATCCTTCAGCTGGACGGCGAAGAGATTATCGACTGCGTGCCGGAGATCGGCTATCACCACCGCGGCGCGGAAAAGATGGCCGAGCGCCAGTCGTGGCACAGCTTCATTCCCTACACCGACCGCATCGACTACCTGGGCGGGGTGATGAACAACCTCCCCTACGTGCTCTCGGTGGAGAAGCTCGCCGGAATCAAGGTGCCGCAACGGGTCGACGTCATCCGCATCATGATGGCCGAGTTCTTCCGCATCCTTAACCACCTGCTGTACCTGGGCACCTACATCCAGGACGTGGGAGCGATGACTCCGGTGTTCTTCACCTTTACCGACCGCCAACGCGCCTACAAGGTGGTGGAAGCGATCACCGGATTCCGCCTGCACCCGGCCTGGTATCGCATCGGCGGGGTCGCCCACGACCTGCCGCGCGGCTGGGACAAGCTGGTCCAGGAGTTCCTTGACTGGATGCCCAAGCGCCTCGACGAGTACGAGAAGGCCGCGCTTCGCAACAGCATCCTGAGGGGGCGCACCATCGGTGTCGCTGCCTACAACACCAAGGAAGCCCTCGAGTGGGGCGTCACCGGTGCCGGCCTGCGCGCCACGGGTTGCGATTTCGACCTGCGCAAGGCGCGCCCCTACTCGGGTTACGAAAACTTCGAGTTCGAAGTGCCGCTGGCCGCCAATGGCGATGCCTACGACCGCTGCATGGTCAAGATGGGCGAGATGCGCGAGAGCCTGCGCATCATCCAGCAGTGCCTGAAGAACATGCCGGAAGGCCCGTACAAGGCCGATCACCCGCTGACCACGCCGCCGCCGAAAGAGCGCACGCTGCAGCACATCGAAACCCTGATCACCCACTTCCTGCAGGTTTCCTGGGGCCCGGTCATGCCGGCCAACGAAGCCTTCCAGATGATCGAGGCGACCAAGGGCATCAACAGTTACTACCTGACGAGCGACGGCAGCACCATGAGCTACCGCACGCGCATCCGGACGCCGAGCTTCGCCCACCTGCAGCAGATTCCCTCGGTGATCCGCGGGAGCATGGTGGCTGACCTGATCGCGTATCTGGGCAGCATCGATTTCGTCATGGCCGACGTGGACCGCTGATATGACTACCACGACCCTCATCCAGTCTGACCGCTTCGTACTCAGCGAAGCCGAACGTTCTGCCATCGAGCATGAACTGCACCATTACGAAGACTCGCGCGCCGCTTCCATCGAAGCGCTGAAGATCGTCCAGAAGCAGCGCGGCTGGGTACCTGACGGCGCGATTCCGGCGATCGCCGAAATCCTCGGCATTCCCGGTAGCGATGTCGAAGGCGTCGCCACATTCTATAGCCAGATCTTCCGCCAGCCGGTCGGACGCCACGTGATCCGCGTCTGCGACAGCATGACCTGCTTCGTCGGCGGGCATGAAAGCGTGGTGCAAAGCATTTCCCGCCAACTGGGCATCGGCCTGGGTGAAACCACGCCGGACGGTCGCTTCACGCTGCTGCCCGTCTGCTGCCTGGGCAACTGCGACAAGGCTCCCGCGCTGATGATCGACGACGATACCTTCGGCGGCGTGCAGGCCGACGGCGTTGGCGCCCTGCTGGAGAGCTACCCATGAAGAAGCTCACCTCCTTCGGCCCTGCCAACCTGATCGCCCGCAGCGCCGAAACCCATCCGCTGACCTGGCGCCTGCGCGAAGACGGCGAGCCCGTCTGGCTCGACGAATACCAGCGCAAGGATGGCTACAGCGCCGCCCGCAAGGCCCTTGCCGAAATGGCCCAGGCCGACATCGTGCAAACGGTCAAGGACTCCGGCCTCAAGGGTCGCGGCGGCGCCGGCTTCCCCACCGGCGTGAAGTGGGGGCTGATGCCTGCCGATGAATCCATGAACATCCGCTACCTGCTGTGCAACGCGGATGAGATGGAACCCAACACCTGGAAAGACCGCATGCTCATGGAGCAGCTGCCGCACCTGCTGGTGGAAGGCATGCTGATCAGTGCGCGCGCGCTCAAGGCCTACCGCGGCTATATCTTCCTGCGCGGCGAGTACGTCGACGCGGCCGCCAACCTGAATCGCGCCATCGATGAAGCCAAGGCTGCCGGTCTGCTGGGCAAGAACATCCTCGGCAGCGGCTTCGACTTCGAACTGTTCGTCCACACCGGCGCCGGCCGTTACATCTGCGGCGAAGAAACCGCGCTGATCAACTCGCTCGAAGGCCGACGTGCCAACCCGCGTTCCAAGCCGCCCTTCCCCGCCGCCGTTGGCGTCTGGGGCAAGCCGACCTGCGTGAACAACGTCGAGACGCTGTGCAACGTGCCGTCGATCATCGGCAACGGCGTCGACTGGTACAAATCCCTGGCCCGCGAAGGCAGCGAGGACATGGGAACCAAGCTGATGGGCTTCTCCGGCAAGGTGAAGAACCCCGGGCTTTGGGAACTGCCGTTCGGCATCACCGCTCGGGAACTGTTCGAGGACTACGTCGGCGGCATGCGCGACGGCTACACGCTGAAAGCCTGGCAGCCCGGCGGCGCCGGCACCGGCTTCCTGCTGCCGGAGCACTTGGATGCGCAGATGTACGCCGCCGGCATCGGCAAGGTTGGCACCCGCATGGGTACCGGCCTGGCGCTGGCCATCGACGACAGCATCAACATGGTCTCCCTGCTGCGCAACATGGAAGAGTTCTTCGCCCGCGAATCCTGCGGCTGGTGTACCCCGTGCCGTGACGGGCTACCGTGGAGCGTGAAGATCCTGCGTGCCCTGGAACGCAAACAGGGCACTTCCGAAGACATCGCCACGCTGCTCGGCCTGGTCAATTTCCTCGGCCCCGGCAAGACCTTCTGTGCGCATGCGCCAGGAGCCGTGGAGCCGTTGGGCAGCGCGATCAAGTACTTCCGCGAGGAGTTCGAGGCCGGCGTGGTGCGCGCACCGCAGGAGCCGAAACCTTCGGTGGTGGAGACGCTGCAGTAACGAAACCGATGATGAGGTCCGTGCAGCGGTGGGCAGGACGTTGGCAGTCGCCATTTCCCCAGCCGCCCTGCACGGCAGCAAAGAATTCCATTAGCCAAACCCGCTTCGGCGGGTAAAGAAGAAAACCTAGCCATGGCCACTATCCACGTAGACGGCAAAGACTTCGAAGTCGATGGAGCGGACAACCTCTTGCAGGCCTGTCTGTCCCTTGGCCTCGATATCCCCTATTTCTGCTGGCATCCCGCGCTCGGTAGCGTCGGTGCCTGCCGCCAGTGCGCGGTGAAGCAGTACAGCGACGAAAACGACAAGCGCGGACGCATCGTCATGTCGTGCATGACACCCGCCACCGACAACACCTGGATCTCCATCGACGACGATGAATCCAAGGCGTTTCGCGCCAGCGTCGTCGAGTGGCTGATGACCAACCACCCGCACGACTGCCCGGTCTGCGAGGAAGGCGGTCACTGCCACCTGCAGGACATGACGGTGATGACCGGCCACAACCAGCGCCGTTATCGCTTCAGCAAGCGCACCCACCAGAACCAGGAACTGGGCCCGTTCATCGGTCACGAGATGAACCGCTGCATCGCCTGCTACCGCTGCGTGCGCTACTACAAGGACTACGCCGGCGGCACCGATCTGGGCGTCTATGGCGCGCATGACAACGTGTACTTCGGTCGCGTCGCAGACGGCGTTCTGGAAAGCGAGTTTTCCGGCAACCTGGTCGAGGTCTGCCCGACCGGCGTTTTCACCGACAAGACCCACTCCGAGCGCTATAACCGCAAGTGGGACATGCAGTTCTCGCCGAGCATCTGCCACAGTTGTTCGAGTGGCTGCAACACCAGCCCCGGTGAGCGCTACGGCGAAATCCGCCGCATCGAGAACCGTTTCAACGGCTCGGTGAACCAGTATTTCCTCTGCGACCGCGGACGCTTCGGCTATGGCTACGTCAATCGCGACGATCGCCCCCGCCAGCCGTTGCTGGAAAGCGGCGCCACCCTGGGCATCGACGCCGCGCTGGACAAGGCCGCCGAACTGCTCAAAGGCAAACGCGTGATCGGCATCGGTTCGCCCCGCGCCAGCCTTGAAGGCAACTTCGCCCTGCGCGAACTGGTCGGCGCGGAAAACTTCTATTCCGGCATCGCCGCCGGCGAGCTGGAAAACATCCGCCTGATTCGCGACATCCTGCAGAACGGCCCGCTGCCGGTTCCGTCGATGCGCGAGATCGAGGAACACGACGCCGTGTTCGTTCTCGGCGAAGACCTGACCCAAACCGCCGCCCGCGTTGCTCTGGCGCTACGCCAGTCGGTGAAAGGCAAGGCCACGGAAATCGCCGCCTCGATGAAAATCCAGGACTGGCACATGGCGGCGGTGCAGAACGTCGCACAGCACGCGCTCAACCCGCTGTTCATCGCCAGCGTCGCCGCCACCCGTCTCGACGACGTAGCCGAAGAATGCGTGCATGCCGCGCCGGATGACCTCGCTCGCCTGGGCTTCGCCGTCGCCCACGCGCTGGATGCCAGCGCGCCGGCGGTGGAAGGTCTCGACAGCGAGACCGGCGAACTGGTGCAGCGCATCGCCGACGCCCTGCTCGCCGCAAAGCGACCGCTGATCGTCTCCGGCGCCTCCTTGGGCAGCAAGGCGCTGATCGAGGCGGCCGGCAACCTCGCCAACGCCCTGAAGAATCGCGGCAAGAGCGCCTCGATCAGCCTGGTCGTTCCGGAAGCCAACAGCATGGGCCTGGCGCTGCTCGGCGGCGAGTCGCTGGATGCGGCGCTCGACGCGCTGACGGGCGGCCAGGCGAACGCCGTACTGGTTCTGGAGAACGACCTGTACCGCCGCGCCGAGGCCGCCAAGGTCGACGCCGCGCTGGCGGCAGCCGAGGTCGTGATCGTCGCCGACCACCAGGCGACCGATACGCTGGTGAAGGCCGATCTGGTCCTGCCGGTCGCCAGTTTCGCCGAAGGCGACGGTACCCTGGTCAGCCAGGAAGGCCGCGCGCAGCGCTTCTTCCAGGTCTACGATCCCGCTTACTACGACTCCAATGTGCTGATCCGCGAAGGCTGGCGCTGGCTGCATGCGTTGCACAGCACGCTGCAGGGCAAGGCCGTCGACTGGACGCAGCTGGACGAGGTCACCGCTGCCTGTGCCGGCAGCAACGCGCAACTGGCCGGCATCGTCGACGCCGCGCCGAGCGCCTCGTTCCGCATCAAGGGCCTCAAGCTGGCGCGCGAACCGCACCGCTACAGCGGCCGTACTGCCATGCGCGCCAACATCAACGTCAGCGAGCCCCGCGCTCCGCAGGACGTCGATACGGCCTTCGCCTTCTCCATGGAAGGCTACTCGGGCAGCGCGGAAAACCGTCAGCAGATCCCATTCGCCTGGTCGCCGGGCTGGAACTCGCCGCAAGCCTGGAACAAGTTCCAGGACGAAGTCGGTGGTCACCTGCGTGCAGGGGACCCAGGCGTGCGCCTGATCGAGGCCAAGGGTGAAAGCCTGCCGTGGTTCAGCGTCGGCTCGGCATTCAATCCGGCGCCGGGCACCTGGCAGGCGGTTCCGCTGCATCACCTGTTCGGCAGCGAGGAAAACTCCTCGCGCTCCGCACCGATCCAGGCGCGCATTCCCCAGCCTTACGTCGCCTTGGCGAAGGCCGAAGCCGACCGCCTGGGCGTCAATGACGGCGCTCTGCTCAGTCTGAGCGTCAACGGCCAGGCCCTGCGTCTGCCGCTGCAGGTTCGCGAAGAGCTGGCTATCGGTGTCGTCGGGCTGCCGACCGGCCTGCCGGGCATTCCGCCCTTCGCCGCCGGGGCCGAAGTCACCCTTCTGCAGGAGGCCGCGCAATGAGCTGGCTGACTCCCGAAGTGGTCGACACCCTCATCGCCGTGCTGAAGGCCATCGTCATCCTGCTCGCCGTGGTCGTAAGTGGCGCGCTACTGAGCTTCGTCGAGCGGCGCTTGCTCGGTCTCTGGCAGGACCGTTACGGTCCGAACCGCGTGGGCCCGTTCGGCGCCTTCCAGCTCGGTGCCGATATGGTCAAGATGTTCTTCAAGGAGGACTGGACGCCGCCGTTCGCCGACAAGTTCATCTTCACCCTGGCTCCCGTGGTGGCGATGAGCGCGTTGCTGCTGGCCTTTGCGGTGGTTCCGGTCACGCCGACCTGGGGCGTGGCCGATCTGAACATCGGCCTGCTGTTCTTCTTCGCCATGGCTGGCCTGACGGTGTATGCGGTGCTCTTCGCCGGCTGGTCGAGCAACAACAAGTTCGCCCTGCTCGGCAGCCTGCGCGCCTCGGCGCAGACGGTCTCCTACGAAGTCTTCATGGGCCTCGCGCTGATGGGCATCGTCGCCCAGGTCGGCTCGTTCAACATGCGCGACATCGTCGAATATCAGCACCAGAACCTGTGGTTCATCATTCCGCAGTTCTTCGGCTTCTGTACGTTCTTCATCGCCGGCGTCGCGGTGACCCACCGTCACCCGTTCGATCAGCCGGAAGCCGAGCAGGAACTGGCCGACGGCTACCACATCGAATATGCCGGGATGAAATGGGGCATGTTCTTCGTCGGTGAGTACATCGGCATCGTTCTGGTCTCTGCACTGCTGGTGACGCTGTTCTTCGGCGGCTGGCACGGTCCGTTCCTGGAGACGCTGCCCTGGCTGTCGTTCATCTACTTCGCCCTGAAAACCGGCTTCTTCATCATGCTTTTCATCCTGCTGCGCGCCGCCATTCCCCGGCCGCGCTATGACCAGGTGATGGCTTTCAGCTGGAGGTTCTGCCTGCCGCTGACCCTTTTCAACCTGCTGGTGACCGGCGCTTTGGTGCTGGCCGCGGCCCAGTAAGGAGAAGAATGTGAGATATATCCTCGACGTGCTGCATGGCACCTGGACCCAGTTGCGCAGCCTGGTGATGGTCTTCGGCCACACCTTCCGCAAGCGTGACACCCTGCAATACCCCGAAGAAGCGGTTTACCTCCCACCGCGCTACCGCGGCCGGATCGTGCTGACCCGCGATCCCGATGGCGAGGAGCGCTGCGTGGCCTGCAACCTGTGTGCGGTGGCCTGCCCGGTCGGCTGCATTTCCCTGCAGAAGACCGAGGCCGAGGACGGCCGCTGGTATCCGGAGTTCTTCCGCATCAACTTCTCGCGCTGCATTTTCTGTGGCCTGTGCGAAGAGGCCTGCCCGACCACCGCGATCCAGCTCACGCCCGATTTCGAGATGGGCGAGTACAAGCGCCAGGACCTGGTGTACGAGAAGGAAGACCTGCTGATTTCCGGCCCCGGGAAGTATCCGGACTACAACTTCTACCGTGTCGCCGGGATGGCCATCGCCGGCAAGCCGAAAGGCGCCGCGCAGAACGAAGCCGAGCCGATCAACGTGAAGGGCCTGCTGCCATGAAGTGTCTTTCCGTCATCGCGTCCCCTTCCCTCACGTCGTCCGCAGGCCTGTCTGGGCGGACGCCGTGGGCGGCCGTGCCGAGGAGTTTTTAAACATGGAATTCGCTTTCTACCTGTCCGCGGGAGCCGCCGTCGTGGCGACGCTGCGGGTGATCACCAACAGCAACCCGGTGCACGCGCTGCTGTATCTGGTGGTGTCGCTGCTCGCCGTGGCGCTGTGCTTCTTCGCCCTTGGCGCGCCGTTCGCCGGCGCACTGGAAATCATCGTCTATGCCGGCGCCATCATGGTGCTGTTCGTCTTCGTGGTGATGATGCTCAATCTCGGCCCGGCGGGCGAGGCACAGGAGCGTGTCTGGCTGAAACCGGGCATGTGGGTCGGCCCGTCGCTGCTCGCAGGCGTACTGCTGCTGCAACTGCTCTGGGCGCTGTTCAAGCAGCCGAGCAATGCGCCGCTGGGGCTCGCCACCGTCGATGCGAAAGCCGTCGGTATCAGCCTGTTCGGCCCCTACCTGCTGGTGGTGGAGCTGGCCTCGATGCTGCTCCTCGCCGCGCTGGTCGCCGCCTACCACCTCGGCCGCCAGGAGGCGAAGGAGTAACGCCATGCAAGCCATTCCCCTCGAACACGGCCTGGCCGTCGCCGGCATCCTGTTCTGCCTCGGCCTCACCGGCCTGATGGTGCGGCGCAACATTCTGTTCGTGCTGATGAGCCTGGAAATCATGATGAACGCCGCCGCTCTGGCATTCATCGTCGCCGGTAGCCGCTGGCAACAGCCCGATGGCCAGGTGATGTTCATTCTGGTGATCACCCTGGCAGCCGCCGAAGCCTCCATTGGCCTGGCGATCCTGCTGCAGCTCTATCGCCGCTTCCATACCCTCGATGTCGACGCTGCCAGCGAGATGCGCGGATGAACCTACTATTCCTCACCTTCGTCTTCCCGCTGATCGGCTTCCTCCTGCTGTCGTTCTCCCGCGGTCGCTTCTCGGAGAACCTGTCGGCACTGATCGGCGTGGGTTCCGTCGGCCTCTCGGCGCTCACCAGCGCCTGGGTCATCCTGCAGTTCCACACCAACCCGCCCGCCGATGGCGTGTTCAACCAGTTGCTCTGGCAGTGGATGAGCGTCGACGGCTTCGCGCCGAACTTCGCCCTGCACCTGGATGGCCTGTCGGTGACCATGCTCGGCGTGGTGACCGGCGTCGGCTTCCTGATCCACCTGTTCGCGTCCTGGTACATGCGCGGCGAGAACGGCTATTCCCGCTTCTTCGCCTACACCAACCTGTTCATCGCCAGCATGCTGTTCCTGGTTCTCGGCGATAACCTGCTGTTCCTCTACTTTGGCTGGGAAGGCGTGGGTCTGTGCAGCTACCTGCTGATCGGCTTCTATTACAGCGAACGCAAGAACGGCAATGCGGCGCTCAAGGCGTTCATCGTCACCCGCATCGGTGACGTATTCCTCGCCTTCGGCCTGTTCATTCTGGTGGTCCAGCTGGGCACCCTGAACATCCAGGAACTGTTGGTGCTGGCGCCGCAGAAGTTCTCCGTCGGTGATCCGTGGATCGTCATGGCGACTCTGGCGCTGCTCGGGGGAGCGGTCGGCAAGTCCGCTCAGCTGCCGCTGCAGACCTGGCTGGCTGATGCAATGGCCGGCCCGACTCCGGTTTCGGCACTGATCCACGCGGCGACCATGGTCACCGCCGGTGTCTACCTGATCGCACGTACCAACGGCCTGTTCCTGCTGGCACCGGAAGTTCTCCATCTGGTCGGTGTCGTCGGCGCCGTGACCCTGGTGCTGGCCGGTTTCGCCGCCCTGGTGCAGACCGACATCAAACGCATCCTCGCCTACTCGACCATGAGCCAGCTGGGCTACATGTTCCTTGCTCTGGGCGTCGGCGCCTGGGATGCGGCGATCTTCCACCTGATGACCCACGCGTTCTTCAAGGCCCTGCTATTCCTCGCCTCCGGTGCGGTGATCGTTGCCTGCCACCACGAGCAGAACATCTTCAACATGGGCGGGCTGTGGAAGAAGCTACCGCTGGCCTATGCCAGCTTCATCGTCGGTGGTTCGGCGCTGGCCGCCCTGCCGCTGGTGACCGCGGGCTTCTACTCGAAGGACGAGATTCTCTGGGAAGCCTTCGCCAGCGGCCACCAATGGCTGCTCTATGCAGGCCTGGCCGGTGCCTTCCTCACCTCGATCTATACCTTCAGGCTGATCTTCATCGCCTTCCATGGCGAAGCGAAGACCGAGTCGCATGCCGGCCACGGCGTTTCCCATTGGCTACCGCTGGGCACGCTGATCGTGCTGTCCACCTTCATCGGCGCGTTGATCACGCCGCCGCTGGCCGGTGTGCTTCCGGAAAGCGCCGGCCATGCCGGCGGCGACGCCAAGCACAGTCTGGAAATCGCCTCCGGAGCCATCGCCATCGCCGGTATCCTGCTCGCCGCACTGCTGTTCCTGGGCAAACGGCGTCTGGTCGGCGTGATCGCTGCCAGCGCACCCGGCCGCTTCCTTGGTGCCTGGTGGTATGCCGCCTGGGGTTTCGACTGGCTTTACGACAAGCTCTTCGTGCAGCCGTACCTGCTGTTGGCCCGCCTGCTCGCGCGCGACCCGATCGACTCGGGCATCGGCCTCGTCCCGCGCCTGGCGCGCGGTGGCAACGGACTGATGAGCCGCACCGAAAACGGCCAGCTGCGCTGGTATGCCCTCTCCATCGTTGGCGGAGCCGTGCTGTTGCTCGGCGTCGTTCTGCTCTGAAATTGCGCAAGGAATCGAACCCGTCATGATTCTGCCTTGGCTAATCCTGATTCCCTTCATCGGCGGCTTCCTGTGTCTGGTAGCCGAGCGTTACAGCAATACGCTGCCGCGCTGGATCGCCATGCTCACCATGTCCCTGGAGCTCGTCCTGAGCCTCTGGCTGTGGCACACCGGAAACTTCCAGCTGGCTCCCGCACCGGGCGCCGATCCGACTTGGACCATGGAGTTCAAGCACGTCTGGATTCAGCGCTTCGGCATCAACCTGCACCTGGCGCTGGACGGCCTGTCGCTGCTGATGATCCTGCTCACCGGCCTGCTCGGCATTCTTTCCGTGCTCTGCTCGTGGAACGAGATCCAGCGTCACGTCGGCTTCTTCCACCTGAACCTCATGTGGATTCTCGGCGGTGTGGTCGGCGTGTTCCTCGCGCTCGACCTGTTCCTGTTCTTCTTCTTCTGGGAAATGATGCTGGTGCCGATGTATTTCCTCATCGCGCTCTGGGGTCATAGCGCCACTGACGGGAAGATGTCGCGGATCAACGCAGCGACCAAGTTCTTCATCTTCACCCAGGCCAGCGGCCTGATCATGCTGGTGGCCATCCTTGGCCTGGTGCTGGTCAACTACGACAACACCGGCGTGATCACCTTCGACTACAGCCAGTTGCTCAAGGCCGACCTTGCGCCGGGTACCGAGTACATCCTGATGCTCGGCTTCTTCATCGCCTTCGCGGTGAAGTTGCCCGTCGTGCCACTGCACTCCTGGCTGCCGGATGCCCATGCCCAGGCACCTACGGCCGGCTCCGTCGACCTCGCCGGTATCTTGCTGAAGACGGCGGCCTACGGTCTGCTGCGCTTCGCCCTGCCGCTGTTCCCCAATGCCTCGGCCGAGTTCGCGCCGATCGCGATGACCCTGGGGCTCATCGGCATCTTCTACGGCGCCATCCTGTCGTTCGCGCAGACCGACATCAAACGCCTGGTCGCCTATTCCAGCGTGTCGCACATGGGCTTCGTGCTGATCGGCATCTACTCCGGCAGCCAGCAAGCACTGCAGGGCGTCGTCGTGCAGATGCTCGCCCACGGTCTTTCCGCAGCGGCGCTGTTCATCCTCTGCGGCCAGCTCTACGAGCGCCTGCATACCCGTGACATGCGCCAGATGGGCGGGCTCTGGGCCAGGGTTCCGTACCTGCCGGCGCTCAGCCTGTTCTTCGCCTCGGCGTCGCTGGGTCTCCCGGGAACGGGCAACTTCGTCGGCGAATTCCTGATCCTGCTCGGCGCCTTCGCCAGCCAGCCGATCATCGTGGTCATCGCCACGTTCGGCCTGGTGTTCGCCTCGGTCTACTCGCTGATCATGATCCACCGCGCCTACTTCGGCCCCTCCCGGGCGGACAGCGTACTGGCCGGCATGAATGGCCGTGAGCTGGGCATGGTGCTCAGCCTGGCCGTACTGCTGATCCTGCTCGGCGTTTACCCGCAACCGGTGCTGGATGTCTCGTCCGCCAGCATGCAGGGCGTCCAGCAATGGCTGGGTGCCGCCCTTTCCCAACTCGTTTTGGCCCGGTAGCCGTTATGGAAAGTCACGCCTTGGAACTCACTTCGCAACACTTCATCGCCCTGCTACCGCTGCTGGTGACGTGCGCCACCATCGTCGTGGTGATGCTCGCCATTGCCTGGAAGCGCAATCACAGCCTCACCTTCGTCCTGTCGGTGGTCGGCCTCAACCTCGCGTTGCTGTCGATCATCCCGGCACTGCAGGTAGCGCCGCTGCAGGTCACCGGGCTGATTCAGGTCGACGCGTTCGCCTGCTTCTACATGGCCCTGATCCTGGTCGCGGCGCTGGCCTGCACGACGCTCGCGCATGCCTATCTCGGCGAGAAGACCGGCCCGGGCTATCCCGGCAACCGCGAGGAGCTGTATCTGCTGATGTTGCTGTCCGCTGCCGGCGGCCTGGTACTGGTCAGTACGCAGCATCTCGCCGGACTGTTCATCGGTCTGGAGCTGCTCTCGGTGCCGGTCTACGGCATGGTCGCCTACGCCTTTTTCAACAAGCGCTCGCTGGAAGCCGGCATCAAGTACATGGTGCTGTCCGCCGCTGGGTCGGCGTTCCTGCTGTTCGGCATGGCGCTGCTGTACGCGCAATCCGGCAGTCTGAGCTTCCAGGGCATCGGCCAGTCGCTGGCCGCAGGCGCTGCGCAGCTTCCGTTGGTGCAGATCGGTGTCGGCATGATGCTCATCGGGCTGGCCTTCAAGCTGTCTCTGGTCCCGTTCCACCTGTGGACGCCGGACGTCTACGAAGGCGCTCCGGCCCCGGTCGCGGCCTACCTGGCGACTGCCAGCAAGGTCGCGGTGTTCGCCGTGCTGCTGCGCCTCTACCAGATCTCTCCGGCTACCGCCGGTGGCTGGCTGAATGACGGCCTGACGATGATCGCCATCGCCTCGATCCTCATCGGCAACCTGCTGGCCCTGCTGCAATCGAACCTCAAGCGTCTGCTCGGCTACTCGTCCATCGCTCACTTCGGCTATCTGCTGGTGGCGCTGATCGCCAGCAAGGGCGTCGCCGTCGAAGCCATCGGCGTGTACCTGGCGACCTACACCGTCACCAGTATCGGCGCTTTCGGGGTGATCACGCTGATGTCGAGCCCGTTCCAGGGTCGCGATGCCGACGCCCTGTACGAATACCGCGGCCTGTTCTGGCGTCGTCCGTACCTGACCGCGGTGATGACCGTTATGATGCTGTCGCTGGCGGGTATCCCGCTCACTGCCGGTTTCATCGGCAAGTTCTACGTCATCGCCGTGGGGGTCGAAGCCAAGCTCTGGTGGCAACTGGCGGCGCTGGTTGTCGGCAGCGGCATCGGCGTCTACTACTACCTGCGGGTGATGGTCACGCTGTTCATGATCCAGCCGAACCTGCGCCGCCACGATGCCCCGTTCAACTGGGGCCAACGCGCCGGTGGCATCATGCTGGTGTTGATCGCGGCATTGGCATTCGTCCTCGGCGTTTATCCGCAGCCGCTGCTGGAGCTGGTCCAGGGCGCCGGGCTCTGACCTGAAAGCCAAAGAAAGAGCCGCATCAGCGGCTCTTTTCGTTTCTGCAATCTGCAATCGATAAAAAGGGCCGCAAATGCGGCCCTCTTCTTGTCGGCAACGCGACTCATCCCAGGTGATGGACCTCCGCGCGCTTGAACACCTCGGTATCCAGCCCCTCGTAACGCGCTTTGAGTTGCAGGGCGAGGTACAGGGAATAGTGGCGTGACTGGTGCAGGTTGCCACCGTGAAACCAGAGATTGTCCTGCCGGGTTGGCTTCCACATGTTGCGTAGTTCACCCTCGTAGGGGCCGGGGTCCTTGCCGGTGCCCGAGCCCAGGCCCCAGCAGCGCCCGACCCGGTCGGCAACCTCCTGGGAAATCAGCTGCGCGGCCCAGCCGTTCATCGAACCGTAGCCGGTGGCGTAGACGATCAGGTCTGCCGGCAGGCGCGTGCCGTCGTTGAGCAGCACCGCATCCTCCTCGATACGTTCGACACCCAGGCCCGGCGCGCTCTTCAGCTTGATGGTGCCGTTGGCGATCAGCTCGCAGGCGCCCACGTCGATGTAGTAACCCGAGCCGCGGCGAACGTACTTCATGAACAGCCCGGAGTCGTCGTCGCCGAAGTCGAGCATGAAACCGGCAGCAGCCAGGCGCTCGTAAAACGCCTTGTCGCGTTCGCGCACCTGGTCGAAGACCTTGCGGTGAAACTCCGGCATCACCTTGTACGGGATGGAAGCGAACAGCATGTCGGCCTTGTCGGTGGTCAGGCCCTGCTCCAGCGCATCCTCCGAATACAGCGGCCCGAACACCAGCTCCATCAGCGATTCCGAACGCACGATATGCGTCGAGGAGCGCTGCACCATGGTCACTTCGGCGCCGTTCTCCACCAGGTCTGCGCAAATGTCGTGTGCCGAGTTGTTGGCGCCGATCACCACGGCCCTCTTGCCTCGCCAGGCATCGCCCCCCGGATGCCGGCTGGAATGGTGCTGCTGCCCTGCGAAGCGCTCGGCGCCTGGATACCGCGGGATGTTCGGCACGCCGGACATCCCGGTGGCCAGGATCAGCTGGGTCGGCTGCAGGGTGATGGGCGTCCCGTCACGGCGCACCTCCACCGTCCAGCGGCCGACGTCCTCGTCGTAACTCGCCTTCACGCACTCGGTTTTCGTCCAGTAGTTGAGTTCCATGACCTTGCTGTACATCTCCAGCCAGTCGCCGATCTGGTCCTTTGGCGTGAACACGGGCCAATGCTCGGGAAACGGCAGATACGGCAGATGGTCGTACCAGACCGGGTCGTGCAGGCATAGCGACTTGTAACGCCCGCGCCACTGATCGCCGGGGCGCTCGGCCTTATCGACGATCAGCGTTGGCACACCCAGACGCTTGAGTCGCGCGGCCAGGCCTAGCCCGCCCTGGCCGCCGCCGATGATCAGGCAATACGGCTGCTCGGTGATACCCAGACTGGCCTCCTCGTCGCGTCGCCGTTCCGCCCAGTTGCGGCCATCGGCATGGCCATGACCGTGCTGCGCGCCGAGCGGCCGGCGGCGCCCGCTCGGCTCCTCGAAACCCTTCAGTTCGCGCATTGCGGTGAGCAGCGTCCAGCAGCGGCCGTCCTTAAGACGCACATAGCCCTTGCCGCGCGCCACCTCGGTTTCCAGCGATATCCAGCCTTCCAGCACACCATCGGCCTGGCTCGCTTCGCCTTCGAGGCGCCAGTGGTCCGGAGCGGTGCGCGTCAGGCATTCCTCGAGCATTTCGCGAATCGCGGCCTTGCCCTCCAGGGTCACGAGGTTCCAGGAGAACAGCACGAGGTCGCGCCAGTGGCAATCGTCGGCGAACAGCTCCAGCGCACCGTCGATGTCGCGTGCGGCCAGGCGCGAGGCCAGTGTTTCGATCCAGGCGGCCAACTCGCTGGTGGGTGTCTGCAGGGTGATGGGATCGACAGGTACATTCATGCGAGGTCTCTCCTCCGGGGCATTCTTGTCATGCGCAGCTCCGTCCCCGGAATAGGCGGGGCCACGTGGATGGAAAGCGCAATCGGCTCAGAGGGAGCCCGGCCGGCTGTTGTCGCGGATGCAGCCGGCGCAGTAGCGGAAATGGTCGGCGGACAGCGGTACGTCGGCGTTCAGCGTCTCGCGCACGGTCTTGCCGTTGCCCCAGGTTTCGGCGGCGGCATGCGCGGCGTCCAGCGCCTTGTAGATGTCCGCGGCCGAGGAATGCGGGAATTCGTCGATTACCGAGCCGTTTACCGGCGAGGTATCGGTGAAGCACCGGCCCTTGACCGGCGGCACGAACTCGCCACCGATGTAGTTGCCGTAGCGCGGCTTGAGGGTGAGGACGGAGCCAGGGGTGTTGGGGACTGCGTAACGCATGGGTGTTCTCCTGATCTTGTTGTTGTCATGGGCGGAACCCGCAATAACCTGAGCAAGAGCGAGGCCAGAAGAGACAAGGCCCCGGCTGACGCGGCCTGCAGCCTAACGCAATGGAGCCTGGGTACCCTCGATGTACCAGATACGAGACACCCCCGGTGACACCTCGTACCGCCGATGACCTGTATGCCTCGAGCGACATTTTGTCCTATGCTGGGCCGGCACCCGCTGCGGCACCGCTTCGGAGAACAACAAGAATGAACACGATCCATCAGCACGCGCAGCAGGTCCTGCGCTTTGGTGAAGGCCTGCCACCCATCCAGGGGCCGGCCAGCGACCCGGCCATCGCGCGTTCCTGGCGGCGCTGCCTGGAGCAGCACCACCTCGATCCTTCTCGGCTGCACGCGCCTTGCGTGATGGAACGTCCGCGGCTGAACGAATGCCGCGAACGTCTGCAGCGGATCATCGCCATCGCCCGCTGGCAGATGAATAGCCTGCATCAGCAACTGGGCGGCAGCGACCACGCGATCCTTCTGACCGACACCCAGGGAGTGGTCATAGATAGCCTGGCCCGGGACGCCGAACGCGCCGACTTCCAACGCGCAGGCCTATGGCTGGGCGCGGTGTGGGACGAGGCAACCCAAGGCACCAACGGGGTCGGCACCTGCCTGGTGGAGCGCCAGCCGCTGACCATCCGCCGCGATGCGCACTTCCACGGCCGCCATACCGGTCTCACCTGCTCCGCCAGCCTGATTCTCGACCCGCAGGGCGAGCCGCTGGCGGTGCTCAACGTTTCCACGTGCAGGGACGAGCCGACCGGCCGCAACAACTACCAGACCATGGCGCTGACCAGCCTGTCCGCCAAGCTGATCGAAGGCGCCTACTTCGTGCAGACCTGCAACGGCCGACGCCTGCTGCGCCTGCATGCGCGGCCTGAGTATCTGGGCATGCTCAGTGAGGGCTTGCTGGCCTTCGACGAACGTGGCCACATCGAGGCGCTCAACGAAGCGGCGCTGAGTCTGTTGGGCGAAACGCGCGAAGCGCTGCTCGGCCGTCCGCTGGAACATCTCTTCGAGCTGTCCGTCGAGCGCCTGCTTGACCCGTTACCCGGCGACGCCGGTGGTTGCCTGGCCTTGCGCACGCGCGATGGACGTTTGCTGCATGGCCAGCTCGCCCGCCCCGCCCCGGCAGCGAAACCGTCCAGAGGAAGCAGCCTGGCACCCTCAGGCACGGCGGGCCCTTGCCTGGCCGATCCGCGCCTGCGCGAAGCCTTCGGACGTGCCTGCCGCGTGCTGGAACGCGACGTACCGGTGCTGCTGCACGGTGAAACCGGCACCGGCAAGGATGCTTTCGCCGCCGCGTTGCATCGCGCCGGTTCGCGTTCCGGCAAGCCGTTCGTGGCGATCAATTGCGCGGCGATTCCCGAAAGCCTGATCGAGAGCGAGCTGTTCGGCTACCGCGGCGGCAGCTTCACCGGTGCGCACAAGGATGGCATGACCGGCAAGCTCCTGCAGGCCGACGGCGGCATCCTCTTTCTCGACGAAATCGGCGACATGCCCCTGGCCATGCAGACCCGCCTGCTGCGCGTGCTCGAGTCCCGCCAGGTGCAGCCGCTCGGTGCCTCGCAGGCATTGCCGCTGGACGTAAGGCTGGTCAGCGCGAGCCACCGCGATTTGCCGGCGATGATCGCCGAGGGCACGTTTCGCGAAGACCTCTACTACCGGCTCGCCGGCCTGCAGATCAGCTTGCCACCGCTGCGTGAGCGAAGCGACAAGGCCGAACTGATCGAACAGTTGCTGAGCGAAGAAACCGCAGGCGAACCACTACGGCTGGCTCCGGACGCCCTCCAGGCGCTGCTCGTACAGCCCTGGCCGGGCAATGTGCGCCAATTGCGCACCCTGCTGCGTGCGCTGGTGGCGCTAGCCGAGAACGGACGCATCGAACTGGAGGATCTGCGCGCGGTGCAACCGGAACTGTCCGTCGCACCGCTGCCCAGCACCGCCCCGCTGGCCGATGCAGAACGTGACGCACTGCTCGCCACCCTCAACGGAGAGCACTGGCACATGACTCGCAGCGCCCAGGCCCTGGGCATCAGCCGTAACACGCTGTATCGCAAACTGCGACGCCACGGCATCGCCCGGAATTGACACTAGCCGGGTCGCTCCGTGGGCGGCACTACGGGCATTTCCGCGCTCAGTGGCGACGGCGCGCTGGCTGGCCCGGTGAACAGCCCCCATGCCGACATGAACAACGCCGCGATCAGCGGGCCTACGACGAAACCGTTGAGTCCGAACAGCGACAGTCCGCCCAGCGTCGACACCAGCACCACGTAGTCCGGCATCTTGGTGTCCTTGCCGACCAGTATCGGACGCAGGATGTTGTCCACCAGACCGATGACGAAGATGCCGTAGAGGGTCAGAAGTACGCCCTGGGTCACCTGGTCGTTGAGCAGGTAATAGATCGCCACCGGAGTCCAGATGATGCCCGCCCCTACCGCCGGCAGCAGCGAGAGGAACGCCATCAGTACGCCCCACAGCAACGGGCTGGGAATGCCGAGGAACCAGAAGATCAGCCCGCCCAGCGCGCCTTGGGTGGCTGCCACGACGATGTTGCCCTTCACCGTCGCACGCGCCACCCGGGTGAACTTGCTGAACAGCTTGCGCTTCTGGTTCTGACTCAGCGGAATCGCCTGGCGGATGCGGGCAACCAGCTCCGGGCCATCGCGCAGGAAGAAGAACAGCAGGTAGAGCATCACGAAGAAGCCCACCACGAACTCGAACGTGCCCTGGCCGAAGCTGAAGGCCTTGGTCGCGAGGAACTGGCTGCCGGCGAGTGCGCCGCTGGAGAGGCGGTCACGCAGACTGCCGAGGTCATTGAGGCCGAATCGATCCAACTGGTGCTGAACGAAATTCGGCAGCATTGCGCGGAACTGTTCCACATAGGCACCGACGTTCAGGTCACCGCTTTCGATGCGCTGGTAGAGCGTGGCGCCCTCCTGGACCAGCAGCGCGGTGATGATGATCACCGGCAGCACCGCCACCAGCAGGCTGACCAGCAGCGTGGTCAGGGCCGTCAGGTTGGGTCGCCCGCCGAAGCGCTTGAGCAGGCGCCGCTGCATGGGCCCAAAGAGGATGGCCAGGATCACCGCCCAGAACACGGCGCCGTAGAACGGCAGCAGGATCCAGGCGAATGCCAGCGAAACTACCAGAAGCAGTGCCAGGAAGACCTTCTGTTCCAGGTTCGGTTTGTTCATCAGTTTCCCTAGATAACCACAGTCGACTCCTGCATTAGTCAACGCCGGCCGAAGCAAAGTGCCGGCGTTGAAGCCGAGCGCGGTCGATACGCCGCGGGCCGATTCCTTCGCGCGCCGAATAGCGGCATCATGCGCGCCTGTTTTCGCCACTCGACCGCCCCCACCGGACACGCACCACACCATGCCATTTCCCCTCGAACTCGCCGTAGATCCCGGCACCCTAGCCGTCCTCGCCCTGGTCGCGTTCCTCGCCGGCTTCATCGATGCCATTGCCGGCGGCGGCGGTCTGCTGACGATGCCGGCGCTGCTCACCGTCGGGCTGCCGCCGCACCTGGTTCTGGGTACCAACAAGCTTTGCGCGACCTTCGGCTCGGGGATGGCCGGCTTCACCTTTTACCGGCGCAAGCTCTTCGATCCGGGTGAGTGGCGAATCGCCTTGCTGGCGACGGCAATCGGCGCGCTGATCGGCGCGATCGTCGCCCACTGGGTGCCGGCACGCTGGCTCAATCAGTTGCTTCCGCTGATCGTGTTCGGCTGCGGGCTGTACCTGTTGTTCGGCAAGGTGCCGGAGGGTGCCCTTGAGGGCAGCGCAGCGCCCATCGCCAAGGGACGGCAGTGGCCGCAGGGACTTGGGCTGGGGTTCTACGACGGCGTGGCCGGCCCGGGGACCGGGGCATTCTGGACGGTCAGCAGCCTGCTGATGTACCCGCTCGACCTGCTGCGTGCCAGCGGCGTGGCGCGCAGCATGAACTTCGTGAGCAACGCCACGGCGCTCGCGGTGTTCATCTGTTCCGGCCAGGTGGCCTGGGCGCTCGGGCTCGGCATGGGGCTGGCGTTGATGCTCGGCGCGTTCATCGGGGCGCGCACCGCGATCAAGGGCGGCGCCCGATTCATCCGCCCGGTGTTCATCCTTGTGGTGCTGGCGTTGACCGCGCGGCTAGTCTGGCAGCACTGGATCGGCGCCGCCTGAGCGGCGAGCCACATAGAGATCGATCAGATACCGCGCGATGGACTTCGCGTTGGGCAGCGGTGGCAGGTCGTTCACGTTGAACCACTGCGCATCCTCTATCTCGCCGGGTTGCGGAACGATGTCGCCACCGGCGTATTCGGCATGGAAGCCGAGCATCAGCGAATGCGGGAACGGCCAGCTCTGGCTGCCGAGGTATTGCAGGTTTCGCACCTCCACGGCAACTTCCTCACGCACTTCGCGCACCACGCACTGCTCCACCGTCTCGCCCGGCTCGACGAACCCCGCCAGCGTGCTGTAGACCCCGCTGACGAAGCGCGGTGAGCGTGCCAGCAGGACCTCATCCCCCCGGGTGACCAGCACGATCATGCTGGGCGAAATCCGTGGGTACTGGTGCAGCCCGCACTCCACGCAATGCATCGCGCGCTCGCCGGAGTGCCGCTGCATCCGCGCACCACAGCGACCGCAGAAACGGTGCTGGCTGGACCAGGTGCCGATCTGGCTGGCATAGGCAAGCATCTGGAACTGCTCGGCATCGCTTTGCATCATGAACTGGCGCAAGCCCTGCCAGTGCGCGCCAGGCAGCTCGAACGGCTGGTCCGCCTGCAGCAGGAACACCGGTTGCCCGTCGAACTGACCGATCCCGTGCTCCTCGAACCTGGCCAGCTCCTGGCGCTTCAGCCATTCACGGGGGAACAGCACGCCATTGGCGTCCGAGAGAAAGCCCTCGGGGGACGCGGCCAGCGCCCATCCACCGGGAACACCGGCATCCACCAGCCCGGCACACCAACGGCTACCCATCAGGCAGCCACCGGCATGCCGAGGGCGCGAACGCTGTCGGCGGCGAGGTCGAGCACTTCCGAATGCTCGTCGGGCAGCAGCGTGCCGGCTTCCAGGTAGTACTCGAGACTGGCGAGGGCATCCGCGAGGGTTTCCAGCATCTGTTCCGACGGTCGCGCGGGTGCTTCGAGCATATGCCGCTGGATGTAGTCGGCGCAGGCGCCGATCATCGCCGCCGCTCGCGGCTGATCGAGGAACCACAACCCACCACGGGCGGTTTGCAGCGTTCCAGGGACGTTGAGCAGATGCATCTTGTCTCCTTCGGATTCCAGGTAAGCGGTGATCGCCCGCTTGGCCAGCGCGAGGCACGCCTGCGCTTCGTCGATCACCAGGATGCGCGCTTCCGCGAGCTGGTGAATGGCGAAGGACTGCGCGTCGGCCCCGGGAGCGGCTCGTGGACGGGCTTCGCGCCGCTCGCCGCGGTCGAGACTGGCAACCATGCCTTCCACGTACAACACCGCATCGGCCAGACCATGCAGTGCATTGGCCGGAACGGGATTCTGGTCGACCCAGGAAGAAACCTCGGCCAGTTGCGTCTGCAGCGCGTTGCCCGCGGAGGTCAGGCCAACCATCGCCAGGGTCTTGGACAACTTGCCGAGCAGCGCGTGCAGGTTGCCCAGGCTCTCTTCGTCGGCGGCGCCCCGTTCGATGAGATCGAGCAAGTCCTTGACGCTGGCGAGCTCCTCGCCGATCGCCGAAGACAGCGAGCGCATCACCGCCTGGCCGGGGCCGGTGAGGCGCTGGTATTCCTCTTCGAGAAGGTGGTCGGTGAACGGCAGCGCGGTCAGGCTGAAGGTCTCGCGCAGCGGTTCGACCAGCGGGCCATGGGTATCGGCCAGCGCGACCAGGTAGAGCATCTCCTTGAGCAACAGGCGCGGCGCCTCGTAATCGGGCGCGGCGAGCAACTGGCGGAGTTCGCGATCGATGCGGGCGAACAGCTGCTTGCGCGATTTGCGCGGCAACAGCTGGCCGTCGACCTGGGCTTCGATCGCGGCCGCAGCGATCCAGCACAGTCGCGAACGCGGATCGTCGCCGAGCAGCCCGTCGAGTCGCGTCAGCGCGCGCAGCATCAGGCGCAGGCTGGAGGCCGAACTCTGCTCGCGGATGAAACCAAGCAACCCGACCTGATACATCTGCCGCAGCCGGCGACCCTCGGCCGTCAGGTCGACCGTTTCGCGGGTTGTCCCATCGCGCAGCGGACGCGGCTGGTCGAGGCGGACACTGAAAAAGAAACTCTCCGGCAGCGGCGGCTGGTTGCCGGCCTTGCGCAGATCGTTGATCGCCGGCAGCAGGACTTCCGGCATTTCCTCTCGGTGCGCATCCAGGTTTTCCAGGTAACGGCGCAGCACGAAGAGTGCGGTGCTGAGCGCAGCCAACTGGATGTCGCGCACCTCGCTGGCACCCGCGGGAATGTCGGTCGCCTGCTGCTGAATCTCCTGGGCGAGCATTTCAGCGCCGGTGAGCTCGATCAGCTTGAGCGTTCCGCGAACCTGCTGCAGGCTTTCGATCGCCTGTTGCAGCAGGCTGACGTTCTCGCGTTCGGTGATGAACTGCTCGAGGCTCTGCTCGGCCTCCTCCATGGTGGCGAACAGCTCGTCGCGCACCAAGCCGAGGGATGTGGCTCCAGCCATGCCTATCGCGCCTCCGGCGCTCTGTCCGAAACCGAATTCAATCGGCGAAGTCCGCTTTCTGCTTGGTCATCTGCGCGGCCATGGCCACGCGCAGATCGGCCGACTGCAACATCGCGGCATTCCAGGTCGCGATGTACTCCAGGCCGTCGTCGACCCGGTGATCGCGCATGTAGCGGATCATTTCCTTGGTCCCGCGAATGGCCACCGGGGATTTCGCGGCGATCTCGCGGGCGATGGCGAATACCCCGTCGAGCAACGCCTGCTGGTCGGCGTAGGTCCGGTTGACCAGGCCCAGCTGGCGCGCTTCCTCGCCGTCGATGCTGCGACCGGTGAAGGCGAGTTCGCGCATCATGCCGTCGCCGATGATCCGCGGCAGGCGCTGCAGGGTGCCGACGTCGGCGGCCATCCCCATGTCGATCTCCTTGATGGAGAACTGCGCGTCCGTGGTCGAATAGCGCATGTCGCAGGCACTGATCAGGTCGATGGCGCCTCCCAGACAGTAACCCTGGATCGCCGCGAGCACCGGCTTGCTGCACTGGTCCACGGCGTTGAAGGAGGCCTGCAACTGCAGGATCTTGCGCCGCAGCACCTGCGCGTTGCGGCCGACGTCGTTGCCCAGCTCGCTGCCGACCGACGCCAGCATCGCCAGGTCGATACCCGATGAGAAGTGCTTGCCGGCACCGGATACGATCACCACGCGGATGTCGTCGGTCTCGTCGATCCAGCGGAAGATGTCGATGATTTCCGTCCAGAAATCGGCGTTCATCGCGTTAACTTTTTCCGCGCGGTTGATCGTCACGTGGGCGATCTTGTCCTGGGTTTCGACGCGGAAGGCTTTGTAGTCGGACACGGCTGTCATCCTCGACAACGGACAGTTGGGCGCGGCGAGGCGCGCGGCGGCGTAGCCGGCCAACTATAACAACAAGCGCCTCGCAAAAGTCGACCCCGCCGCGCCTGCCAGGTCGGCACCGCCGGCCTGATACGTCATTCCTTGATGCAGTCGACGGTGTAGACCCGCCCCGCCTCGCCATCCTCGTGCTGCAGACCGTGCACATCCGAATCGAAGCCGGGGAAGCTGCGGTCGAAGGTGCCGGCGAACTCGAGGTAGTCGATGATCGCGCGGGTCGCGGGGGTGAAGCGCTCGCCCGGCATGATCAGCGGAATGCCCGGCGGATACGGCACCAGCATCACCGCGGCGATACGGCCTTCGAGCCGATCGATAGGCACCGCTTCGACGTCGCCGCGCACCAGCTTGTCGTAGGCATCCGCGGGCTTGATCGCCAGTTCCGGCAGCACCGTGTACATGCGCTTCTGCGCCTTGGCGGTACGGTTTTCCCGGTAGCAGCCATGCAACTCGTCGCAGAGATCGCGCAGGCCCAGCCCGGCGTAGCGCGTGCCGCCCTGGCGGGCCACCGAAGGCAAGGCTTCGCTGAGCGGCACGTTGGCGTCGTAATGGCGCTTGAACTCCAGCAGCTCGGTGACCAGCGTGCTCCACTTGCCCTTGGTGATGCCCATCGAGAACAGCACCAGCATCGAATAGAGTCCGGTCTTCTCCACCACCAGTCCACGTTCCCAGAGGAACTTGCTGACCACCGCGGCCGGAATCCCGCGCTCGTCCAGGCGCCCTCCGGCGGTGAGGCCCGGCGTGGTCAGGGTGACCTTGATCGGATCGAGCAGTACGTAATCCTCGGCAACCTCGCCGAAGCCGTGCCAGTCTGCGTCCGGCGCCAGCAGCCAGTCGGCCGTGGTGGCGCTGTCGGCACCCTCCGCCAGGGGTGGCTGCCAGATGCTGAACCACCAATCGTCCTCGCCCAGGCTCTGCTGCAGATTGGCCAGGGCGCGGCGAAAGCTCAGCGCTTCGTCGAAGGTTTCCTGGATCAGCGAACGCCCGGCAGGCCCTTCCATCATCGCCGAGGCCACGTCCAGCGAGGCGATGATGCTGTACTGGGGCGAGGTCGAGATGTGCATCATGAAGGCTTCGTTGAAGCGGTCGCGGTCCAGCTGGCGCACGCCGCCGTCCTGCACATGGATCATCGACGCCTGGCTGAAAGCCGCCAGCAGCTTATGCGTGGAGTGCGTGGTGAACACCAGCGGCGCCTGTTCATGGCGCCGCGTGCCCATGCCATAGCGGCCGGCGTAGAACTCGTGGAACGCGGCGTAGGCGTACCAGGCTTCGTCGAAATGCAGCACTTCGACGCTATCCCCGAGGGTCTGCTTGATCAGTTCGGCGTTGTAGCAGAGGCCGTCGTAGGTGGAGTTGGTGACCACCGCGAGCTTGACCTTCGGCGGCCGGCCGCGAGTGAGCGGGTTGGCGTCGATCTTCGCCTGGATCGACTCGCGGCTGAATTCGGACAGCGGGATCGGCCCGATGATGCCCAGCTCGTTGCGCTCCGGCACCAGATACAGCGGCACCGCCCCGGTCATGATGATGGAGTGCAGGATCGACTTGTGGCAGTTGCGGTCGACCAGCACCAGGTCGTCACGGCCGACCATGCTGTGCCAGACGATCTTGTTCGCCGTCGAGGTACCGTTGATCACGAAGAAGGTGTGGTCAGCGCCGAAATTGCGCGCGGCGCGGGCCTCGGCCTCGGCCAGCGGGCCGGTGTGGTCGAGCAGCGAGCCGAGTTCCGGCACCGACACGGACAGGTCCGAACGCAGTGTGTTCTCGCCGAAGAACTGGTGGAACGCCTGGCCCACCGGGCTCTTTCGATAGGCCACGCCACCGCCATGGCCGGGCGTGTGCCAGGAGTAGTTGGATTGTGCGGTGTGCTCGACCAGCGCCTTGAAGAACGGCGGCAGCAACCCCGAGAGGTAGTTGCGCGCGGCCCGCGCGACCTGCCGGGCGAGAAACGGCACGGTGTCCTCGAACAGGTAGAGCAACCCGCGCAGGTGGTTCAGGTCCGCCATCGCCTCGGCGGGCGCGTTCTCGATGGTGACCTGCTCGCCGAGGGCGAAGATAGGCAGTTGCGGGGCGCGCACGCGGGCCAGGCGGATCAGCTCGATGACGTCCTGCAGCAGGCGCTGGTTCTCCCCGGCACCCTCGGCGGCGACCAGGATGCAGGCCAGGCCGTGGTGGGTCGACGCGACGATGCGCCCTTCGGCCGAGCTGGCGGTGGAAAGGATGCTGAACCCGTCCTGCGCCAGTTCCTGGGCAATACCGCGCACGCGTTCACCGGCGACCGTGTCGGCCTTGATGTCGCGATGCACGATGAGCACGGGGAATTTCAGATCTTTGTACATGTCACCGCCCTGAGGTCGGCAGGTCCGCCCTGCCCGTCGCCTCAGGGTAGAGGCTCGCCCCGGCGGGAGGAACCCCCGGCCGCGACCGCTGTACGAAAAGGTCGCGCGGCGATAACTCGCCGCGGCCGTTTCAGGCTTCGCTCAGCGCTTCGGCCGGCGCCTGCTCCAGCTGCATCCAGAGCGCCGGGGCGCCGGCGGATTTCTCGATGACCGCGAGCCGCGCCGCATGGGCGGCGAGTTCGGCCTCGCTGGCACGAATCACCCGGGTGAGCGCGCGATCGGCACCCAGACGTCGGATCGGCGTGGGATGGGCGCGGCCACCGGTTTCGCTTTCGCTGCCGTCACCGGCGAGGGACAGGTTGGTCTGCCCGCCGGTCATGGTCAGGTAGACGTCGGCGAGAATCTCGGCATCGAGCAAGGCGCCGTGCAGGTCGCGACCGGAGTTGTCCACGCCATAGCGCTTGCACAGGGCATCGAGGTTGTTGCGCTGGCCAGGATGCCGTTCCCGCGCCATGGCCAGGGTGTCGAGCACCGAGCAGTGTTCGCTGATGTCGGCGCGCTCGCGCTGCCCGAGCAGGGCGAACTCGTTGTTGATGAAGCCGATGTCGAACGCCGCGTTGTGGATGATCAACTGGGCGTCTTTGATGAACTCGAAGAAGTCGTCGGCGACATCCTTGAAGCGCGGTTTGTCGGCGAGGAAGTCCAGGGTGATGCCGTGGACCGCAATCGCACCTTCGTCGATCTCGCGATCGGGGTGGAGATACACATGGAAATGCCGCCCGGTCAGGCGGCGCCCGATCACTTCGACGCAACCGATCTCGATGATGCGGTGGCCGTCGGTAACCGGCATGCCGGTGGTTTCGGTATCGAGTACAACTGAACGCATGGCGCTTCCTGTCAGACGGAGGTTCTGTGTTTCGCCGAGACGACGCCGCGGTTGGCCAGCATGTCGGCATGCTCGTTGCCGGGATGGCCGTTGTGGCCGCGCACCCACTGCCAACTCACGTTGTGCCGGGCGACCTGCTCGTCCAGCTGTTGCCACAGATCGGCGTTCTTCACCGGCTGCTTGGCGGCGGTCTTCCAGCCGCGCTTCTTCCAGTTCGGCAACCATTCCTGGATGCCGCGCATGACGTACTCGGAGTCGGTCACCAGCAACACGTCGCACGGACGCTTGAGCTCGGCCAGGCCGCGGATCGCCGCAGTGAGTTCCATGCGGTTGTTGGTGGTATCGGGCTCGCCGCCCCAGAGCTCGCGCTCGACGCCCTTGTACACCAGCAAGGCGCCCCAGCCGCCGGGGCCGGGATTGCCCTTGCAGGCGCCATCGGTATAAATCGTGGTCTGTTCAGTCATTTCATTGCTCGGAATCGCGCCGGCTGACCTTCGCCACCGGCATCGGCAGCAGCTTGCCCATGGGTTCGCGGCGGGTCTGCGGCAGCGGGCGCAAACCGACGACCAGTTTGCGCGCCACCAATAGATAGAAGCCGGGGCCCGGCATGTGCCCGCGGTCGCCCCAGCGCTCCAGACGAGCCAGGCGGTTCTGCCAGGCGCTGGAAGCGAGCGGCGGACGATAGCACCCGAAGCGGCGTTTCTCCAGCGCGAATCCGAGCAGGTTCATCCAGTCGCCGACCCGTGTCGGGGCGATGCAGCGGGCCTGGCGAAAGGCATCCTGGGCGAACAGGTGGCGCATCCCCCAGCTGCTCCACGGGTTGATCCCGACGATCAGCAGGTGGCCTCCGGGACGCACGCTGCGCGCGGCTTCGCGCAGCAGACCGTGGGGCGACAGCGAGAAGTCCAGGCCGTGCTGCAGCACCACGATGTCCGCCGCGTGCTCGCCCAGCGGCCAGGCCTGCTCCTCGCAGACGATCTCCACGCCGGGAAACGGCGCACCCAGGCTGACGCTGTGCTGGATCTGCTTCGCCGCCGGCAGCGGTCCGGCCTGCGGACCGTAATGCACCAGGTAACCGCCAAAGTAGCGCGCCAGTTCCTCCTCCAGCACCCGGCGTTCTTCCACCAACAGTTGCTGCCCGAACGGGCCCTCGAACCATTCGCGGGCGGCGCCAATCAGCGCCTGCCACTGCGGATCGGCCTGGGCGATGGTGTTTTCGGTCATGCGATTCTCCTGCAAGGAGGCCTGGGCCTGCTTAAGATGCACCTTTGTAATCCGCATAGCGAGCCAAGCCATGTTGCGTATCGATGCCCTGCCCGCCTTCGCCGACAACTATATATGGCTGCTGCAGGACGACCAAAGCCGCCGCTGCGCGGTGGTCGATCCGGGCGACGCCACCCCCGTGCAAGCCTGGCTGGACGCCCACGCCGGCTGGACCCTGGAAGCGATTCTGACCACTCATCACCACGCCGACCATGTCGGCGGGGTCGCCGCCCTCAAGGCGAAGACCGGCGCGCGGGTCTTCGGCCCGTCGCAGGAGAGCATTCCGGCCCTCGATCAGGCGCTGGGCGACGGCCAGCGTATCGAAGTGCTTGGCCTGGACTTCGAGGTGATCGACGTCCCCGGTCATACCCTCGGCCACATCGCCTACTTCCATGATGATGCCCAGCCCTGGCTGTTCTGCGGCGACACCCTGTTCGCCGCCGGTTGCGGCCGGCTGTTCGAGGGAACGCCCCGGCAGATGTTCGATTCGCTGAACAGGCTCGCCGCGCTGCCGGACGCCACCCAGGTCTACTGCGCCCACGAGTACACCCTGAGCAACCTGCGTTTCGCCGCGGCCGTGGAGCCGGAGAACCCGCAGATCGCTGCTCGCGTGGCGCAGGTCACGCAGTGGCGCGCGGAGGGACGCATCAGTCTGCCGTCGCAGATCGGCCTGGAGCGGCAGACCAATCCTTTTCTGCGTTGCGGCGAGGCCAGCGTCGAAAAGACGCTGGACCAGCGCTGCGGCCCTCAAGCACGCACCTCGTGTGAATCCTTCGCCGCACTGCGCAGCTGGAAAAACAGTTTCTGAGGTCCGGAATGCGGACGGAGGGGCTGGTGAAAACTTGACCACCTGGAGGGCGGTTCCTAGAATCGCCCGACCTTTTCGCCTGGACAAGCACCTCACCCGATGCCGCCAACCGACCGCAAGACCTCAGCCCCGGACACCTTGGCGCGCCTTTCGAGACTGTCCCCGCTGGTCTTCGCTCTGATTCTCGGCGGTTGCCAGAACTTCGCACAACAGACTCCTGAACAGCTTGGGCGGAGCACCGACACCGCCGTCGGAATGCCTCAGCAGCGCACGGAGTGGTTGAACCAGGCGCCGGCGCCCCAGCCGCCGCAGGACATCTGGGAGCGGATGCGCAGCGGGTATGCGCTGCAAGGCGAGATCGGCCTGAACCCGCGCATCGAACGCCAGCGCCTGTGGTTCGTCAGCAATCCCTCGTTCCTCGAAAGCAGCTGCGAGCGCGGCAGCCTCTACATCCACTATGTCGTCGAACGCCTGGAAGAGCGCAACATGCCGCTCGAACTGGCGCTGTTGCCGATGATCGAGAGCGCCTACAACCCGCTGGCGCTGTCGCGTTCCAACGCCGTGGGCATCTGGCAGTTCATCCCCGCCACCGGTCGCTACTACAACCTGCGCCAAACCAGCTGGTACGACGGCCGTCGCGACATCACCGCCTCGACCAACGCCGCGCTGGATTACCTGAGCAAGCTGCAGGACATGTTCAACGGCGACTGGCTGCTTGCCCTCGCGGCCTACAACGCGGGCGAAGGCACCGTCAGCCGGGCCATCGAGCGCAACCAGAAACTCGGCTTGCCGACCGACTACTGGAACCTGCCGCTGCCCAAGGAAACCCAGGAGTACGTGCCCAAGCTGCTGGCGCTGTCGCAGATCGTCCTGGCACCGGAAGCCTACGGGATGGACCTCAGCCCGATTGCCAACGAGCCCTATTTCGAGACGGTCGAGATCAAGCAGAACATGGACCTGTCGCGGGTCGCCGCCATGGCCGATCTGGACGCCGACGAGCTGATGCTGCTCAACCCGGCGTTCAAGCGCGGCATTACCCGCGACGGCCCGAAGCAACTGCTGGTGCCGACCGAGAAAGCCGAACTGCTGGCCGCCAACCTGTCGATGATGAAGGCCCAGGAACCGGTGGACTGGCAGGATTACAAGGTTCGTCCGGGCGACAGCCTGCACAGCATCGCCAACCGCTACCGGCTGACGGTGGCGACGATCAAGGACATCAACCGGCTGAGCAGCAATCACCTGAGCGTCGGCCAGGTGCTGAGCATTCCCGCGGAGCCCGGCCAGACCGGCGACGTACCGCTGTTCGGCAACGTCGCTGCCAGCGCGCCTGCCGCCAGCGCGCGCAGCTACCGGGTCAAGGACGGTGACAACCTCTGGCAAATCGCCCGCGACAACAAGGTCGAGGTGAAGGACCTGCAACGCTGGAACAAGCTCGCCGGCAAGGACCTCAAGGTGGGCCAGACGCTCGCCCTGCAAGGCGGCGGCTTGCAACTGGCGTCCGCCGGCGGCCCGGTGAAGGCAACCTATTACAAGGTGAAGAAAGGCGACTCGCTGCACCAGATCGCCAAGCGCTTCAATGTCGAAGTCGATAGCCTGAAGCGCTGGAACCCGCAAAGTGGCCAGTCGCTCAAACCCGGCCAGACGCTGACCCTGCGCCTCTCGAACTGATTGGCGCGCGCCACGCCTCCGCGCCTTCCGGCCGAGGGAGGCAAGCTGCTACTGTACCGATCCCCATTCCACGTGCCGTCGTCCTGGATCGGATTTCCCGCCTGATGCGTTTTCTTCTCTCTCTGCTCTTCGGCCTCATGACCTGCACGCCGGCCTTCGCCGCGATCAGCGTCAGCCACGGCTATGCGCAGTTCGGAACGCTCAAGTATCCGGCCGACTTCAACCACTTCGACTGGGTGAATCCGCAAGCGCACAAGGGCGGCACCTTGCGGGTGATGGCGTCCGGCACCTTCGACACTCTCAATCCCTACACCCTCAAGGGCAGCCCGCCGTCGGGCACCGCGGACTTCCTCGATTACGGGGTCAGCGAGCTGAACGAAACGCTGCTTGCCGGCACCGGAGACTATGACCCGTCGGGCGACGAGCCGGCGTCCAGCTACGGACTGATCGCCTCGAGCGTGGAATACAACGAGGACCGCAGCTGGGTGGTGTTCAACCTGCGCCCGGAGGCGCGCTTCCACGACGGGGTGCCGATAACCGCCTACGACGTGGCGTTTTCCTACCGCTTGCTGCGCAAGAAGGGCCATCCGCAGTACCGCACCAGCCTGCAGGAAGTGGAGCGCGTCGACATTCTCGGTCGCCAGCGCATCCGTTTCGTCTTCAAGCGCGCGGGCAACCCGCTGCTGATCCTGCGCGTGGGTGAGTTGCCGGTGCTGCCGCAGCACTACTGGAAGGACCGCGACTTCACCGCCACCACCTATGAGGCGCCTCTGGGCAGCGGGCCGTATCGCATCACCCGGGTTTCTCCGGGCCGCCGGCTGGTGTTCGAGCGGGTCGTCAACTGGTGGGGCGAGAACCTGCCGGTGAACCGCGGCAAGTACAATTTCGATCGCGTCGAGGTGGAGTTCTACCGCGACAGCCATATCGCCTTCGAGGCGTTCAAGGCCGGCGAATTCGATATCTACATTGAGCATCAGGCGAAGAACTGGGCCAACGGCTATCGCTTTCCGGCCGTGGAGCAGGGCGCGGTGGTGCGCGCGGAAATCCCGCACAAGATCCCGACCCAGACCCAGGCGCTGTTCATGAACAGTCGCCGTGCGCCGTTCGCCGACATCGCCGTGCGCGAGGCCGTGGGCCTGATGTTCGACTTCGAGTGGGCCAATCGCACCCAGTTCAACGACGCCTACCGGCGCGCGGAGAGCTACTACCCCAACAGCGCGTTCTCGGCCACCGGCGTGCCCACCGACGCCGAGCTCCAGCTGCTGGAGCGCTACCGCGCGCAGTTGCCAGAGAAGCTCTTCGAGGAGCCGTTCGATGTTCCGCACACCGACGGGCGTGGCATCCCCCGGGAAACCCTGCGCCGTGCGCTCGGTCTATTGGCCGGAGCCGGTTACCGGCTATCCGGGCAACGCCTGCTGGATGCCGACGGCAGGCCCCTTCGATTCGAGATACTGCTGGTCAATCCCAATCTGGAGCGCATTCTGCAGCCGTACGCCGAAAACCTCGCCCGCATCGGTATCGACGTCAGTCTGCGCACGGTGGACCGCGCGCAGTACAAGCAGCGCCTGGACCAGTACGACTACGACATGATCCTGCTGACCCTGCCACAGACCCTCAGCCCCGGCCTGGAGCAGTGGCAGTACTTCCACTCCAGCCAGGTGGCGCTCAAGGGCGGCCGCAACTATGCCGGCGTCGCCAATCCGGTGGTCGACGGGCTGCTCGAAAGCCTGCTCGCCGCCGGCACCGAATCCCAGCAGCAGGCCGCCGCCCGCGCCCTTGACCGGGTCCTGCTCTGGCAGCACTACAGCATTCCGAACTGGTACATCGATTATCATCGCATCGCGTACCGCAATCGCTTCGCCTTCGTCACCACGCCGCCCTACACCCTCGGGTTGCGCGCCTGGTGGCTGAAGCCCACGGAGAATTCCCGATGAGCAATACCCTGAGCGCACTTCGCCGATTCGGCTGCGCCGCGCTGCTGCTGGCGCTGGCCGGCACCGTTTGCGCCGGCCCCCAGCATGCGATCACGCTGTACGACGAAGCGCCGAAGTACCCGGCGAACTTCAAGCACTTCGCCTGGGTGAATCCGGATGCGCCCAAGGGCGGCATCCTCCGCCTCTCCGGATTGAACGGTTTCGACAGCCTCAACCCGTTCATTCCCAAGGGCAACTCGGCGGATCAGCTCGGTCTGATCTACGACACGCTCACCTACCACTCCCCGGACGAGCCCTTCACCGAGTACGGGTTGCTGGCGGAGAAGATCGAAAAGGCGCCGGACAACAGCTTCGTGCGCTTCTACCTGAACCCCAAGGCACGCTTCAACGACGGCACGCCGGTCACCGCCGAGGACGTCGAGTTCACCTTCCAGACGCTGGTGGACAAGGGCGACCCGATGTATCGCCACTATTACGCGGACGTCGACAAGGTGGTCGTCGAGGACAAGCAGCGCGTGCGTTTCGACTTCAAGCACCCCGGCAACCGCGAGCTGCCGCTGATTCTCGGCCAGCTTCAGGTGCTGCCGAAGCACTGGTGGGCCACCCGCGATTTCGCCAAGAGCAGCCTGGAACCGCCACTGGGCAGCGGCCCGTACCGCGTCTCCAAGGTCGATCCGGGGCGTTCGATCCGTTACGAGCGGGTCAAGGACTGGTGGGGCAAGGACCTGCCGGTGAACCGCGGCTACTACAACTTCGACGCGATCAACGTCGACTATTACCGCGACTCCTCGGTGGCGCTGGAGGCCTTCAAGGCCGGCCAGTTCGATTTCAACCTGGAGTACTCGGCGAAGGACTGGGCAACGGGTTACGACAGCCCCGCCCTGCGCGCCGGCAAGATCGTCCAGGAAAACCTGGTCAACCATAACCCGGCGGGCATGCAGTCGTTCGCCTTCAACATCCGCCGGCCGGTGTTCCAGGACCGCCGCGTGCGCGAGGCGATCGCCCAGCTGTTCGACTTCGAGTGGACCAACAAGCAGTTGTTCTTCGGCTCCTACAAGCGCACCCGGAGCTACTTCGAGAACTCGGAGATGGCCGCCACGGCGCTGCCGGACGCCGACGAACTGAAAATCCTCGAGCCCCTGCGCGGCAAGATTCCCGACGAGGTGTTCACCCAGGTCTTCGCTCCCCCGGTCAGCGACGGCAGCGGAATCATTCGCGACCAGAAACGCCGTGCCTACCAGTTGCTCACCGAGGCCGGCTTCAAGATCGAGAACGACAAGATGGTCGGCCCGGACGGCAAGCCGCTGGCGTTCGAGTTCCTCACCGCGCAGGCGAACCTGGAGCGGATCATCCTGCCGTTCAAGCGCAACCTCGCCGAGCTGGGCATCGACCTGCAGATCCGCCGGGTCGACGTCTCGCAGTACATCAACCGGCTGCGTTCGCGTGACTTCGACATGGTCCCCGCGACCTGGGCGCAGTCCAATTCGCCGGGCAACGAGCAGATGGAGTTCTGGCACTCGCGCAGCGCCGACAGCCCCGGCAGCCGCAACTTCATCGGCCTGCGCGACCCGGCCATCGACACGTTGGTGGAGGGGCTGATCCGCGCCGACTCGCGCAAGAGCCTGATCCTCCACTGCCGTGCGCTGGACCGCGTGCTGCAATGGGGCAATTACGTGGTGCCGAACTACTACGTCGATACCTGGCGGGTGGCCTACTGGACGCGCCTCGCCCACCCGGAAACCACCTCGCTGTACGACTTCGGCATGATGACCTGGTGGCAGAAGCCAGGCGAAGCCGAGGTCGCGCCCGAAACCGACGGCGCCCCGGCCGAGCAGGAAGCGCACTAGATGCTCGCCTATATCTTTCGCCGCCTGCTGCTGATCCTGCCGACGCTGTTCGGCATCCTGCTGATCAACTTCATCATCGTCCAGGCCGCGCCCGGCGGGCCCGTCGAGCAGATGATCGCCAAGCTCGAAGGCTTCGATGCGGCTGCCGGCGGTGCCACCGGGAGGATTTCCGGCGGCGGATCGGAGGTTTCCGGCGGGCACTCCAACTACCGCGGCGGCCAGGGGCTCGACCCCGAACTGGTCGCCGAGATCGAGAAGATGTACGGCTTCGACAAGTCGGCGCCGGAACGCTTCTGGATCATGCTGAAGAACTACGCGCAGCTGGATTTCGGCGAGAGCTTCTTCCGTAACGCCAAGGTCACCGACCTGATCGTCGAGAAGATGCCGGTGTCGATCTCGCTCGGGCTGTGGAGCACGCTGATCATGTACCTGGTGTCGATTCCGCTGGGCATCGCCAAGGCCACCCGCCACGGCAGCGCGTTCGACGTCTGGACCAGCTCGGCGATCATCGTCGGCTATGCGATCCCGGCGTTCCTTTTCGCCATCCTGCTGATCGTGGTGTTCGCCGGGGGCAGCTACTACGACTGGTTCCCGCTGCGCGGGCTGACCTCCAACAACTTCGACGAGTTGAGCTGGGGCGGCAAGATCCTCGACTATTTCTGGCACCTGGCGCTTCCGGTGTCGGCGCTGGTGATCGGCAACTTCGCCACCCTTACCCTGCTGACCAAGAACAGCTTCCTCGACGAGATCAACAAGCAGTACGTGGTCACCGCCCGAGCCAAGGGGCTTTCGCGTACCGGCGTGCTCTACGGCCACGTGTTCCGCAACGCCATGCTGCTGATCATCGCCGGCTTCCCGTCGGCCTTCATCGGCATGTTCTTCACCGGCTCGCTGATGATCGAGGTGATCTTTTCCCTCGACGGCCTCGGCCTGCTGAGCTTCGAGTCCGCGCTCAACCGTGACTATCCGGTGGTCTTCGGCAGCCTGTTCATCTTTACCCTGCTGGGCCTGCTGGTGAAGCTGATCGGCGACATCACCTACACCCTCGTCGATCCGCGCATCGACTTCGAAAGCCGGGAGAAATGAGATGACGTTTTCTCCTCTCAATCGCCGCCGCATCGAGCGTTTCAAGGCCAACAAGCGTGGCTGGTGGTCGCTCTGGCTGTTCCTCATCCTCTTCGGCCTGAGCCTGGGCGCCGAGCTGATAGCCAACGACAAACCGCTGGTGGTGCGCTACGACGGCGAGTGGTATTTCCCGGTGGCCAAGCGCTACCCGGAAACCGCGTTCGGCGGCGAATTCCCGCTGGAGGCCAACTACAAGAGCCGCTACATCCGTGAGCTGATCGAGGAAAAGGACGGCTGGATGATCTGGCCGCCGATCCCCTTCGACTATGCCGCGATCAACTACGACCTCTCCGTGCCCGCCCCCGCGCCGCCCTCGGCGGCCAACTGGCTGGGCACCGACGACCAGGGCCGCGACGTGCTGGCCCGGATCATCTACGGCTTCCGCGTCTCGGTGCTGTTCGCCCTGACCCTGACCATCCTCAGCTCGATCATCGGCGTGTTCGCCGGTGCGCTGCAGGGCTTCTACGGCGGCTGGGTCGACCTGCTCGGGCAGCGCTTCCTGGAGGTCTGGTCCGGGCTGCCGGTGCTCTATCTGCTGATCATCCTCGCCAGCTTCGTTCAGCCGAACTTCTGGTGGCTGCTGGGCATTATGCTGCTGTTTTCCTGGATGAGCCTGGTGGACGTGGTGCGCGCCGAGTTCCTCCGCGGGCGCAACCTCGAGTACGTCCGTGCGGCGCGGGCACTGGGCATGCAGAACGGCGCGATCATGTTCCGTCACATCCTGCCCAACGCCATGGTTTCCACCATGACCTTCATGCCCTTCATCCTCACCGGCGCCATCGGCACCCTCACCGCCCTGGATTTCCTCGGCTTCGGCCTGCCGGCCGGCTCGCCGTCACTGGGCGAACTGGTGGCGCAGGGCAAATCCAACCTGCAGGCACCCTGGCTGGGTATCTGCGCATTCGCCGTGCTGGCGCTGATGCTGAGCCTGCTGGTGTTCATCGGTGAGGCCGCGCGCGATGCATTCGATCCGAGGAAATAGCGCTTCATGAGCGAGATATCGTCACCCCAGAACCTCGTCGAAGTGCGCGACCTGGCCGTCGAGTTCGTCGCCGGCAACCAGTGCCAGCGCGTGGTCGAGGGCGTCAGCTTCGACATCCGCAAGGGCGAGACCCTGGCGCTGGTCGGCGAAAGCGGCTCCGGCAAGTCGGTCACCGCCCACTCGATCCTGCGCCTGCTGCCCTACCCGCTTGCCCAGCATCCCGCCGGCTCGATCCTCTACGACGGCCAGGACCTGCTGGCCCAGAGCGAACAGCGTCTGCGGCACATCCGCGGCAACCGCATCGCGATGATCTTCCAGGAGCCGATGACCTCGCTGAACCCGCTGCACAGCATCGAGAAGCAGGTCAACGAGGTGCTCACCCTGCACAAGGGCCTGCGCGGCAAGGCGGCGACAAAGCGCACGCTGGAGCTGCTCGAGCTGGTCGGCATCGTCGATCCGCACAAGCGCCTGAAAGCCTATCCGCACGAGTTATCCGGCGGACAACGGCAGCGCGTGATGATCGCCATGGCCCTGGCCAACGAGCCGGAACTGCTGATCGCCGACGAGCCGACCACCGCGCTGGACGTCACCGTGCAGCTGAAGATCCTCACCCTGCTCAAGGAATTGCAGGCGCGCCTGGGCATGGCGTTGCTGCTGATCAGCCACGATCTGAACCTGGTTCGGCAAATAGCGCATCGCGTATGTGTCATGCAGTGCGGACGCATCGTCGAACAGGGGTCGTGTGAAAAACTGTTCCAGACGCCCGAGCATCCGTATACGCGTGAACTGCTCTGCGCCGAGCCCCGTGGGGAGGCAGCCGCCAATCCGCCGGGGCCGCCGCTGCTGGAAGTGCAAGACCTGCGCGTGTGGTTCCCGATCAAGAAAGGGCTGCTGCAGCGCACCGTCGATCACATCAAGGCAGTGGACGGAGTCGATTTCAGTCTGCCGAAAGGCCAGACGCTGGGGATCGTCGGCGAAAGCGGTTCGGGCAAGTCGACGCTGGGTCTGGCGATCCTGCGTCTGATCGCGAGCCAGGGTTCGATTCGTTTCCAGGGCCAGCCGTTGGATCAGCTGACCCAGCAGCAGGTTCGCCCGCTGCGGCGGCAGATGCAGGTGGTCTTCCAGGACCCGTTCGGCAGTCTCAGCCCCCGTATGTCGGTGGCGCAGATCGTCGGCGAAGGCTTGCGGATTCACGCCATGGGCAACGAGGCTGAACAGGAACAGGCAATCATCGACGCGCTCAAGGAGGTAGGTCTGGACCCGGACACCCGGCACCGCTACCCCCACGAGTTTTCCGGCGGGCAACGGCAGCGAATCGCCATTGCCCGCGCGTTGGTGCTGAAGCCGGCGCTGATCCTGCTCGACGAGCCCACTTCGGCGCTCGATCGGACGGTTCAACGTCAGGTAGTGGAGTTGCTTCGATCGCTACAGGCCAAGTACAACCTGACCTACCTGTTCATCAGCCACGATCTGGGGGTGGTCAAGGCGCTGAGTCATCAGTTGATGGTGCTCAAGCAGGGTCAGGTGGTTGAACGCGGCCCGGCGGATGCAGTCTTCGCCGCCCCGCAGCACCCTTATACACGGCAGTTGTTGGAGGCCGCCTTTCTGGCCCCGCAACCGTCGCCAAACCAAGAAAGAGGATAAGCACATGGGTTTTCTCGCCGGTAAGCGCGTACTGATTGTTGGTGTCGCCAGCAAGCTCTCGATCGCCTCGGGTATCGCCGCCGCCATGCACCGCGAAGGCGCCGAACTCGCCTTCACGTATCAGAATGAAAAGCTCAAGAGCCGCGTCGAGGAGTTCGCTGCGGGCTGGGGCTCCAACCCTGAGCTGTGCTTCCCCTGCGACGTCGCCAACGACGAGGAAATCGCCTCGGTCTTCGAAGCGCTGGGTAAGAAATGGGACGGCCTGGACATCATCGTCCACTCGGTCGGCTTCGCCCCGGGCGACCAGCTCGACGGCGACTTCACCGAAGTCACCACCCGTGAAGGCTTCAAGATCGCCCACGACATCAGCGCCTACAGCTTCGTCGCCCTGGCCAAGGCCGGTCGCGAACTGATGAAGGGCCGCAATGGCAGCCTGCTGACGCTCTCCTACCTGGGCGCCGAGCGCACCATGCCGAACTACAACGTGATGGGCATGGCCAAGGCGAGCCTGGAAGCCGGCGTCCGCTACCTGGCCGGCAGCCTCGGCCCGGAAGGCACGCGCGTCAACGCCATCTCCGCCGGCCCGATCCGTACGCTCGCGGCAAGCGGCATCAAGAGCTTCCGCAAGATGCTCGCGGCCAACGAGAAACAGACCCCGCTGCGCCGCAACGTCACCATCGACGAAGTGGGCAACGCCGGCGCGTTCCTCTGCTCCGACCTGGCCTCGGGCATCAGCGGTGAAATCCTCTACGTCGACGGCGGTTTCAACACCACCGCGATGGGCAACATCGAAGAGTGATGGCCTGACCGGTCGCGGTGATCGATCCTGAGCAAACGCCCCGAACGCCGGGGCGTTTTGCTTTGCTCGCGGCGAAACCAACCGGTTTCCCGATCGACAGACGCAAAAAAGCCCGCTTCTTTCGAGGCGGGCTTTTTTCTTCTGCCGAACCGCCGGAGCGGTTCGACAGAATCCCGAGGCTTACTTGGCCTGGGCTTCCACTTCGGCTTCTACGCGACGGTTGACGGCACGGCCAGCTTCGGTCGCGTTGTCAGCCACCGGGCGCGACTCGCCGTAACCGACGGAGTCAACACGGTTGCCGGCTACGCCGTACTGGTTGACCAGCACGTTTTTGACGGCAGCAGCACGACGCTCGGAGAGCTTCTGGTTGTAGGCGTCGGTGCCGACGGAGTCGGTGTGGCCTTCAACGGTCGTGGTGGTCTGCGGGTACTGGTTCATGAAGTCAGCCAGGTTCTTGATGTCGCCATAGCTGTCTTGCTTCACGGTGGCCTTGTCGAAGTCGAATTTCACGTCGAGCTCGACGCGAACAACTTCAGGAGCCGGTTCCGGCTCTTGAGCGACCGGAGCCGGGGCTGGAGCCGGAGCCGGCTCGACCGCTGCGACTTCGCGAGCACCGCCACCGAAGTTCATGCCGACGCCTACGCCAGCCATCCACTCGGTTTCGCCGCGGTCGATGTTGTACATGCCGTCGACGCTGGCTTTAGCGAAGAAGTTTTCGGTGAAGTAGTACTTCACGCCGGTACCGACGTTGGCAAAGGTGCTGTGGTCACGACCGCCGCGAGTCGCCTGACCGATGCTCTGGTGAGCCAGGCCGGCGGAAACGTACGGACGCAGGCCTACACCCGGAGTACCGAAGTTGTAGATAGCATCGAGGGAAGCCAGGTTGCCCTTGATGTTCTTGCTGCCAGTGTCGCTATCGCCACGAATGTCGTGGTACTCGCCGTAGGACAGAGCCAGCTCGACGTCGTCGGTCAGGTAGTAGCCGACCGAACCGCCAAACAGTTTGGCGTTCGAAGCGTCTTTAGAGCTGTCGGTGAAGTACTTCTTACCGAAAGCTTCCACCTCGACAGCGCCTTGGCCCTGGGCCAGCGCGTGAACAGAAGTCGCGGCTATCAGAGAGCCAATGACAACGCCTAAGGTGTTCTTGAGTTTCATCCGTTTAAATCCCCATCAAGTGTGATGAATAAGCCAGCAGGCCGATGCTCGCTAACTTGGCAATAGTTTACCAGAGCGGGCCTGACCATATGAGAGCTTATTGCCCCACTAAGTTTCGGAAATGCCCGAAAATTTTTCACGAAGCCTATCCAACGCCCTTTTGTAGCGCATTTTTGTCGCGCTCAGGCCCATATGCATGATGTCGGCAATTTCCTGAAACTCGAGTTCCGCGACGAAACGCAACACGAGGATTTCCCGGTCAATCGGGTTGACATGAATCAGCCAGCGGTCAAGCCCGCCGCGCTCTTCAACCTTTGGAGCCTTCTCCTCGGAGGCCTCCTCGAGCGGGTCGAGACTGAGGGCGTCGAGCAGACGCCGCTTACGACGCTCCTTGCGATACTGGGTGATGCATTCGTTATACGTAATGCTATAAAGCCATGTCTTGAACTTCGACTTGCCTTCGAAGTTCTTCAGGCCGTAGAGCACTTTGAGCATCACTTCCTGACATACATCGTCGGCATCCCGGTCGTTACCCAGATAGCGGGCACAGACATTGAACAAGGTGCGCTGATAACGCCGCATCAACTCTTCGTAGGCACGGGTGACATGGAACAGTTCGGCATGCGCGCGCTGTACCAATTCCTCATCGGTAAGCTCGCGGGGATCGTAGCGCTGGGGGGCAGATTGGGTTTTGTTCAAAACAAGTCGGGCCGACAGTCAGATCGATAGCAGCCTCCGCGGTCCCCTGGGGACCGTCCGGCGGCGGCATACATTAGCAGGGATTGCGCCCTTAGCGGCTACTGACCCGCTGCTCGAGGAGAATCCGGTTGGCCACGGAAACCAGTTCGCCATTGGCGTCCAGCAAGGTGGTTTTCACGGTGCCGATCTCTTCGATCTGACCTTCGATATCGCCGATGCGCACGTCCTGACCGACTTCATACAGTTCGCGCACGTAGATGCCGGCGATGATTTGGCTGGCGATGTCGCGACTGCCGAGCCCCAGCGCCAGCGCCACGGCCAGACCGACCGAGATCAGCACGATGGCGATCACGTTGTTCAGCAGGTCGGTCTTGATTTCCAGTTGGCCGATCGCCACCGAGATACTGATGATGATCACCATCGCCTGCGCCACCCGGCCCAGGCCATTGGCGTAGTCGAGACCGACACCCTCCGCCGCGCCACGCACCAGGCTGCTGGCCAGTTGCGCCAGCAGTACGCCGGACAGCAGCACCAGCGCCGCACCGAAGACCTTGGGCAAATAAAGGGCGAACACGTCGAGCGTTGCCGACACCCGCTCCAGCCCCAGCGATTCCGCCGCCGAAACCAGAAACACCAGCAAAACGAACCAGTAGACGATCTTGCCGATCAGCGTCGATACCGGCACCTGGATACCCGCGCGGCCGAGCAGCTTGGTAAGGCCGGTCCCGGCCATCAGGCGGTCCAGGCCGATCTTTGCCAGCAGCTTCGACAACAGGGTATCGAGCAGCTTGGCGACGATGAAGCCAAGCAGCACGACCACCAGCGCACCGAATAGCCGCGGTATGAACGCCGCGACCGAGCCCCACATGGTGCTCATGGCGTTAACGAGGCTCTGTGTCCAAGGGTCGAATTCCATCTTCAATCAGCCTTATCGGTGCGGTCGGGTGAGGAACGGCGGCTCCGCGGCGAGACGTTCGCCGCGCCGCTGTTGAGGGCGATCATCAGCGCCTCGAACCAGTGGCCCGCCAGGCTGAACAGATCGCCGACGCCAACCTGACGGTTGGCAGTCTTCAATACGCGGTCGAGGCAGGCATCGTCATCGCGTGAGGACGATGAGCCCTTGAGCATATCGCGCAGGGATTCTTCGAAAGGATCGTGCATACGTACCTCGGATGATCTCTCGGCTAGACGCGACGTCGCGCCATCGAGTCACATCACAGCCAACGCAGGCGACGAAAGATCCACCACTGCGAAACCCCAAGAACGGCCATCAGCGCGCAGGCGCCAACGAAACCGTAGCGGCTGTCGGCGCCGGGAATGCCGCCGACGTTGATACCGAGCAGTCCGGTGAGGAAGGTCATCGGCAGGAAGAAGCAGGTGATGATCGCCAGCAGGTACATGGTGCGGTTCATTCGCTCGCTCATGCGGCGCTGTTCGGATTCGATGATCAGATGGCCGCGCTCGCGGATCAGCTCCAGCTCCTCGAGATAACGCACCAGGCGGTTGCTCAGTTCGTTCCAGTAGTCGCCATCGTCATTGGCGAACCAGGGCAGATGGTTGCGCGCGAGCTGGGTGAAGATCTCCCGCTGCGGCGACAGGAAGCGGCGCAGGCTCGCGGCGCGGCGGCGCAGCAACAGGACACGCCCCTGCTCCGTGTAGCTTTCCCCTGCCGCGGTCGACTCCTCCATCGCATCGGCCTCTTCGGACAACGACTCGATCAGTTGATCGACCTTTTCGGTCAGGGCGTCGGCCAGGTGCAGGATGACCTCGGATGGGCCCTTCGGCCCTCTTCCCTCAGCCCATTGCTGCAACAGTTCATCGGTGGAGCGCAGCGAGCGCAGGCGCAAGGAAATTACCCGGCGGGAGTCGGCGAAAATGCGCAGGGATACCATGTCCTCCGGTTCGGCTCCGGGGTTCAGGTTGACCCCGCGCAGGAACACCAGCAGCTCGTCACCCGGCAGCGGCAGCAGCCGCGGCCGGGTGTTCTCTTCGAGCAGGAGGTCGCAGGCGAAATCGCTCAGACCACTTTCATTGCGCAGCCACGCCTGCGACTGCGGATGGTGGCGATGCCAGTGCAGCCAGACGCTTTCTTCGTCGCCGAGCTGGAGGACCTCCAACTGCGTGTAGTCGATCGGACGCGCTCGTCCCTTGCCGTCCAGGACCAGTGCGTGGATCAACCCGTACTGCGTCGTTTCGTCTTCGTTTGCCGCCAGTTCCGGTACTGCATCGACCACCAGGTCTTACTCCGTCATGGGCAACGCTTTGGAGGAAACGATGATGCCGTTGTTGTCCGCGTAGACGAATTCGCCGGGACGGAAGGTGACGCCGCCAAAGGTGACCACGACGTTGAGATCGCCGATGCCGCGCTTGTCGGTCTTCATCGGGTGGCTGGCCAGCGCCTGGATGCCGAGGTAGGTCTCGGCGAGTACATCGACATCGCGGACGCAGCCATAGATCACCAGGCCTTCCCAGCCGTTCTTGGCCGCCTTCTCGGCGAGCATGTCGCCCAGCAGTGCACGCCGCAGCGAGCCGCCACCGTCGACCACCAGCACCTTGCCCACGCCTGGCAGATCGACCTGCTCCTTGACCAGCGAGTTGTCCTCGAAGCACTTGATCGTGACGATCTCGCCACCGAAGGAATTGCGGCCGCCGAAGTTGGCGAACATGGGTTCGACCACGTGGACCAGATCGGGATAGGCATCGCACAGATCGGGAGTGACATATTGCATGGTGAACCTCCTTGGGATTGTTGACGGGGGTGCGCTGGTCGGGCCATCGCCTGACCCCAGCCTTTTCCGTCGACGAGACGGGCGAGCTTCGCGGTCGTGACCGGGAAGCTCCGTTGCGTCATATTTTAACGGTTAACTGCTGGACACGGAACGCTGCGACAGCGGTGTATCCACTGTAGACGGCTGGCGCGCCGGCAACGCCTGGTGCTGCAGCCAGTGCGAGACCAGCGGGTAGACCTCCTCTTGCGCCGCCTTGCTCACCAGCATCTGCACATGGCCGAAGGCCGTGCTGAAACCGCTCTGCGGCCCAAGGCACAGGTAGACGCGGTTTTCCGAGCCGAAACGCTCCAGCAGCGCCTGGCAGGCCGACGGCGGATCCTGGCGATCGCCCTCGGCCGTGACCATCAGCGTCGGCATGTGCGCCTCGGCAAGGCCTGCCAGCCAATCGCGCCCTTTCTCGCCAAACCGGCCGAACAGGCCATGCCAGCGCAGGCTCTCGATTAGCAGCCCGGCGGGTTCGTCTTCAGGACCGCGCATCGAGCGAGTGCCGGATACGCCGCCGAAATGCTTGAGTAGCGAACGGGCGACCCACTCCACCGGCGGGATTTTCAGTGCCCAGTGCGACTGGCTGACCTGGCTGCCGAACAGCGCCAGGGTCGCGGCTCGCCCATCGTCCAGATAGCCGCCACCCACCGCCGCCGCCAGGCTGATGCCCCCCAGCGAATGGCCCAGCCAGTGAGGCACGCGTCCGGTTTGTTCGATGACGAAGTCGGCGATTGCCGGCAGATCGTAACGGGCGTAATCGGCCACGCGGTTGCGCGCGTAGGTCAGATTGCGCGGCGAAAGCCCATGCCCGCGCATTTCGGCGATCCACACATCGAATCCGGCGCGCGCCAGATAAGCGCCCAGGCCGATGCCCTTGGGCGAAAACCAGAAGCGTCGGTTGGAGAAGCTGCCGTGCAGCAGGATGACCGGCAGGCCACGGGTCGTGCCGGCGCGTAGCAGGCCAAGCCGGGTCAGTGCCAGTTCCACGCTCTGGTCGGGACTGTTGTTGGGTTTCAGGCGATAGACATCTTCGGTCAGGTCGCCCCGCAACTCCGCGCTGATCAGCGCTACGGGGAACAGTTCGCTACTGCTTTGCATGGTGCTTTTACTTCGTGCACAAAAAAGGGCGGGGTGTGCACCCGCCCTCTTCGTATCGTTACGAAACCTTAGGCCTGCTGGCCCTCGGCAAGGAAGAACCAGGTGTCGAGCACCGAGTCCGGGTTCAGCGAGACGCTCTCGATGCCTTGCTCCATCAGCCATTTCGCCAGGTCCGGATGGTCCGAAGGACCCTGGCCGCAGATACCGATGTACTTGCCGGCCTTGTTGCAGGCAGCGATGGCGCTGGCGAGCAGCTTCTTGACGGCCGGATTACGTTCATCGAACAGATGCGCGATGATCCCGGAGTCGCGGTCCAGCCCCAGGGTCAGCTGGGTCATGTCGTTGGAACCGATGGAGAAACCGTCGAAGAATTCGAGGAACTCGTCGGCCATCAGCGCGTTGGAGGGCAGCTCGCACATCATGATGACCTTGAGCCCGTTCTCGCCACGCTTGAGGCCGTAATGGGCCAGCAGGTCGATCACCTGGGACGCCTCGCCCAGGGTGCGTACGAACGGCACCATCAGCTCGACGTTGGTCAGACCCATGACTTCACGGACCTTCTTCATCGCCCGGCATTCGAGCTCGAAGCAATCGCGGAACGACTCGCTGATGTAGCGCGAAGCGCCACGGAAGCCCAGCATCGGGTTCTCTTCTTCCGGTTCGTAGAGCTTACCGCCGATGAGGTTGGCGTACTCGTTGGACTTGAAGTCGGACAGGCGAACGATGACTTTCTTCGGCCAGAACGCGGCAGCCAGGGTGCTGACACCCTCGACCAGCTTCTCGACGTAGAAATCCACCGGATCGTCGTAACCAGCGATGCGCTTCTCGACGCTTTCCTTGATGTCCGCCGGCAGGCTGGCGAAGTTCAGCAGCGCCTTGGGGTGCACGCCGATCATCCGGTTGATGATGAACTCCAGACGGGCCAGTCCCACACCGGCGTTCGGCAATTGAGCGAAGTCGAAGGCGCGGTCCGGGTTGCCGACGTTCATCATGATCTTGAACGGCAGATCCGGCATGGCGTCCACGGAGTTCTTCTTGATGTCGAAGCCCAGTTCGCCCTCGAAGATGAAGCCGGTGTCGCCCTCGGCACAGGACACGGTGACGCGCTGGCCGTCGGTCAGCAGGTGGGTGGCGTTGCCGCAACCGACCACTGCCGGAATACCCAGCTCGCGAGCGATGATCGCCGCGTGGCAGGTGCGCCCGCCACGGTTGGTGACTATGGCGCTGGCGCGCTTCATCACCGGTTCCCAGTCCGGATCGGTCATGTCGGAGACCAGCACGTCGCCGGGCTGGACCTTGTCCATTTCCGACACGTCCTTGATCACCTTGACCGGGCCGGCGCCGATGCGCTGGCCAATGGCACGGCCTTCGACCAGCACCTTGCCTTTTTCCTTCAGCAGGTAGCGCTCCATCACGGTTGCGCTGGCGCGGCTCTTAACGGTTTCCGGACGGGCCTGGACGATGTACAGCTGCTGGTCGTCGCCATCCTTCGCCCACTCGATGTCCATCGGGCGGCCGTAGTGTTTCTCGATGATCAGCGCCTGGCGGGCCAGGTTGCTGACTTCATCGTCGGAGAGGCAGAAGCGCGCGCGATCGGCGCGGTCGACGTCGACGGTCTTGACCGACTTGCCGGCCTTGGCTTCGTCGCCGTAGATCATCTTGATCGCCTTGCTGCCCAGGTTGCGGCGCAGGATGGCGGGACGACCGGCTTCGAGGGTTTGCTTGTGGACGTAGAATTCGTCGGGGTTGACCGCGCCCTGGACGACGGTCTCGCCGAGGCCGTAGGCGCCGGTGATGAACACCACGTCGCGGAAGCCGGATTCGGTGTCGAGGGTGAACATCACGCCCGCGGTGCCGGTTTCAGAGCGAACCATGCGCTGCACGCCCGCAGAGAGCGCGACCAGCTTGTGGTCGAAGCCCTGGTGGACGCGGTAGGCGATGGCGCGGTCGTTGAACAGCGAGGCGAAGACTTCCTTCGCGGCGCGGATCACGTTCTCGACGCCGCGGATGTTCAGGAAGGTTTCCTGCTGACCGGCGAACGAGGCGTCCGGCAGGTCTTCTGCGGTAGCCGAGGAGCGTACAGCAACCGCCATGTTCTCGTTGCCACCGGCCATTTCGGCGAAGGCGGTGCGGATATCGGCGTTGAGCTGCTCGGGGAACTCGGCTTCCATGACCCACTGACGGATCTGCGCGCCGGCCTTGGCCAGTTCGTTGACGTCGTCGACATCCAGTGAGTCGAGGATGGCGTGGATACGATCGTTGAGCCCGCTGAGATCGAGGAAATCGCGATAGGCCTGGGCCGTGGTGGCGAAACCGCCGGGCACCGATACACCGGCACCGGCGAGGTTGCTGATCATTTCGCCCAGGGAGGCGTTTTTGCCCCCTACCCGCTCGACATCGTGATTGCCGAGCTTATCGAGGGAAATTACGTACTCGACCAAGGTGATCTCTCCACTGAAAGTTGAAAAGCTCCTGCGGGGCGGATTCCGCGGCTCCAGCCTTGTGGCCCACCCCATGGAAATAAGTGACAATGCCCTTCGGCAGGCCCCTGAAACCGGGCGCCATGATAGCCAAGAATCGTTCCTACCTTAAGGCCTGAGCGCAATGAAACGAACCGCTTTCTTCATTTCCGATGGCACCGGCATCACTGCCGAAACGCTCGGCCAGAGTTTGTTGGCGCAATTCGAGAACATCACCTTTCACAAACTCACCAGGCCGTACATCGATAGCGTCGAAAAAGCGCGCGCAATGGTACAGCAAATAAACGATGCGGCAGATCGCGATGGCGCCCGTCCGATCATCTTCGACACCATAGTTAACCAAGAAATCCGTGACATCCTGGCAAAATCCAACGGATTCATGATCGACATCTTTTCGACCTTCCTCGCGCCCCTCGAACACGAGCTGATCGCCAGCTCTTCCTACTCGGTAGGCAAATCCCATTCCATCGCCCACAGTGCCAATTACATGGAGCGCATCGAGGCGGTGAACTTCGCCCTGGACAACGATGACGGCGCGCGGACCCACTATTACGACAAGGCCGATCTGATCCTCGTCGGCGTGTCGCGCTGCGGCAAAACCCCGACCTGCCTCTATATGGCCATGCAGTTCGGCATCCGCGCCGCCAACTATCCGCTGACCGAGGAAGACATGGAGCGCCTGCAACTGCCGCCGGCACTCAAGCAGTTCAAGCACAAGCTGTTTGGCCTGACCATAGATCCCGACCGACTCACCGCGATCCGCCATGAGCGCAAACCTAACAGCCGCTACGCCAGCTTCGCCCAGTGCGAGTTCGAAGTGCGCGAAGTCGAGGCGCTGTTTCGTCGGGAAAACATCGCCTTCATCAACTCCACTCATTTCTCGGTGGAAGAGATTTCGGCAAAGATCCTCGTGGAAAAAGGCGTCGAACGCCGCTTGAAGTAACGCCCAACGCATTCCGGACCTGCCCACATGACCCTGATGGACGCCGTACTCTTCGCCCCCGTTGCACTGCTCATTTCGCTGATGCCAGGGCCCAACAACTTCTGCGCGCTGAACAATGGCATTCGACGTGGAGTAGGCGCGGCGGTGCTGGCGACCAGTGGCCGGGTGCTGGCGTTCGCGATCTTCCTGACGATTTCCGCGATCGGCCTGGGCGCGATGCTGCTGGCGTCGGAAGCCGCCTTCACCGCGATCAAGTGGATCGGCGCCGCGTACCTGCTCTATCTCGGTATCGTCGCCTGGCGCAGCCGTGATTTCAGCGGGCTGGACATGCTCGACGGCACTCAATCCGCAAGCCAGCAGCGGAGCGTCTGGCGGCTGATGCTGCAGGAATTTCTCATCGGCATCAGCAATCCCAAGGCGATCCTGCTGTTCGCCGCGATCTTCCCGCAGTTCATCAAGCCGGATCAGCCGGCCACCGAGCAGTTTCTCTACTTGGGCACCACCTACCTGCTGGCCGAATACTGCGCCTCGGTGCTCTACGCGCTGTTCGGGCTGCAAATCCGCCGCCTGGTGAAGACCAGCAAGGGCGTGATTCGCCTGAACAAGACCACCGGTGCCTTCTATATGGGCGCTGGCGGCCTGCTGTTGGGCACCAGCCGCCTGTGAGGTCGGCGGACGCCCGAACGCCACTCAGAACGCGTCGCCCGGCACCCGAACCCAGCCTTCCATGAGCACCCGCGCACTGCGGCTCATGATGGCCTTCTTCACCACCCATTCGCCGTCGATTCGCGTCGCCTCCGCACCTACGCGCAACACGCCTGAGGGATGCCCGAAGCGCACCGCGGTGCGCTCGCCCCCGCCGGCGGCCAGGTTCACCAGCGTGCCGGGGATCGCAGCCGCGGTGCCGATGGCCACCGCGGCGGTGCCCATCATGGCGTGGTGCAGCTTGCCCATCGACAATGCGCGCACCAGCAGGTCGACATCGCCGGCCTGCACGGCCTTGCCACTGGATGCTGCGTAGCCCTTTGGATTGGCGACGAACGCGACCTTCGGCGTGTGCTGGCGCGTCGCCGCCTCCGCCGCCGTCCTGATCAGTCCCATGCGCAGCGCCCCGGCGACACGAATCGCTTCGAAACGCGCCAGCGCCGCGGGATCGCCGTTGATGTCGTCGCGCAGTTCGGTGCCTTGATAGCCGATGTCCGCGGCATTGACGAACACCGTGGGGATGCCGGCGCTGATCATCGTCGCCTTGAGGGTTCCCACGCCGGGGACTTCGAGGTCGTCCACCAGATTGCCGGTGGGGAACATCGAACCGCCCTCCTCGCCGTCGTCGGACGGATCGAGGAACTCCAGCACGATCTCCGCGGCCGGAAAGGTCACCCCGTCCAGCTCGAAGTCGCCGGTCTCCTGCACCTGCCTGGCGCTGACCGGCACGTGGGCGATGATGGTTTTCTGGATGTTGGCCTGCCAGATCCGCACCACGCAGACTCCGTTGTCCGGCACGCGTGCGGGGTCGATCAGGCCGGCATGCAGGGCGAAAGCGCCCGCGGCGGTAGAGAGGTTGCCGCAGTTGCCGCTCCAGTCGACGAAGGCTTTGTCGATGGAAACCTGGCCGTAGAGGTAGTCGACGTCATGATCCGGCTGGCTGCTTTTCGACAGGATCACGCACTTGCTAGTGCTGGACGTGGCGCCACCCATGCCGTCTATCTGTGCCGAGTACGGGTCGGGGCTGCCAATGACGCGCATGAACAGCCGGTCACGGGCAGCGCCCGGCACCTGGCAGCTCTCGGGCAGATCCTGCAGGCGAAAGAACACGCCCTTGCTGGTACCGCCACGCATGTAGGTGGCGGGAATCTTGATTTGCGCTGCGTGAGACATGGCCTGTTTCCTGAACAATTCGGGGGTTCCGTAGGGTGCGCCGTGCGCCGTGCGCACCAGCACAGACCTCGCTGCCTGCGGTGCGCACGGCGCACCCTACGGGACCGCGTTTAGGCGGTTGCGGTCGCTTCCAGGAAGTCCTGGGCGAAGCGCTGCAGCACGCCACCGGCTTCGTAGATCGACACTTCCTCGGCGGTATCCAGACGACAGGTCACGGGCACGTCCAGGCGTTCGCCGTTCTTGCGCGTGATCACCAGCGTCAGGGTCGCACGCGGGGTGCGCTCGCCGAGCACGTCGTACAGCTCGGTCCCGTCCAGGCCCAGGGTCAGGCGATTGGTGCCGGGTTTGAATTCCAGCGGCAGCACGCCCATGCCCACCAGGTTGGTGCGGTGGATACGCTCGAACCCTTCGGCGGCGATCGCTTCCACGCCGGCCAGGCGCACGCCCTTGGCAGCCCAGTCCCGCGACGAGCCCTGACCGTAGTCGGCGCCGGCCACGATGATCAGCGGCTGCTTGCGCGCCATGTAGGTCTCGATCGCCTCCCACATGCGGGTGACCTTGCCCTCCGGCTCGATACGGGTCAGCGAACCCTTCTTCACCTGGCCGTCGACCACGGCCATCTCGTTGACCAGCTGCGGGTTGGCGAAGGTGGCGCGCTGCGCGGTCAGGTGGTCGCCGCGGTGGGTGGCGTAGGAGTTGAAGTCCTCTTCCGGCAGGCCCATTTTCGCCAGGTACTCGCCGGCCGCGCTGTCGGGCATGATCGCGTTGGACGGCGACAGATGATCGGTGGTGATGTTGTCCGGCAGCAGCGCCAGCGGGCGCATGCCCTTGAGCGTACGTTCGCCGGCCAGCGCGCCTTCCCAGTACGGCGGGCGACGGATGTAGGTGGACTGCGGACGCCAGTCGTACAGCGGGCTTTCCGCTTCGGCGAAGGTGCCCAGGTCGAACATCGGAATGTAGACCTGGCGGAACTGCTCGGGCTTCACCGAGGCAGCGACGATGGCGTCGATTTCCTCATCGCTCGGCCACAGGTCCTTGAGGGTTACCGGGTTGCCGGCCTGATCGTGACCGAGCACGTCCTGCTCGATATCGAAGCGCACGGTTCCCGCGATGGCGTAGGCGACCACCAGCGGCGGCGAGGCCAGGAACGCCTGCTTGGCGTACGGGTGAATGCGGCCATCGAAGTTGCGGTTGCCCGACAGCACGGCGGTGGCGTACAGGTCGCGGTCGATGATTTCCTGCTGGATCACCGGGTCAAGCGCACCGGACATGCCGTTACAGGTGGTGCAGGCGTAGGCGACGATGCCGAAACCCAGCTGTTTCAGCTCGCTGAGCAGGCCGGCCTCTTCCAGGTACAGCTTGGCCACCTTGGAGCCCGGCGCGAACGAGGTCTTCACCCAGGGTTTGCGCAGCAAGCCCAGCGCATTGGCCTTCTTCGCCAACAAGCCGGCGGCCACCACGTTGCGCGGGTTGGAGGTGTTGGTGCAGCTGGTGATGGCGGCAATGATCACCGCGCCATCGGGCAGCAGGCCTTCGCTCTCCTCCACCTTGGCGGCGGCCAGCAAGGTTTCGCCGGCAATGCCGCGCTCTTGCAGCGCCGAGGTCGGCAGGCGTTTGTGCGGGTTGCTCGGGCCGGCCATGTTGCGCACCACGGTGGACAGGTCGAAGCGCAGCACCCGCTCGTACTCGGCGGTCACCAGAGCATCCGCCCAGAGACCGGTGAGCTTGGCGTATTGCTCCACCAGCGCCACCTGCTGCGGCTCGCGCCCGGTGAGCTTGAGGTAGTCGATGGTCTGCTGGTCGATGTAGAACATCGAGGCCGTGGCGCCGTATTCCGGGCACATGTTGGAGATGGTCGCGCGGTCGCCAATGGACAGGCTATTGGCACCTTCGCCGAAGAACTCCACGTAGGCGCCCACTACCCGCTCCTTGCGCAGGAACTCGGTGATCGCCAGCACGATATCGGTCGCGGTGATGCCGGGCTGGCGCTTGCCGGTGAGCTCCACGCCGACGATGTCGGGCAGGCGCATCATCGAGGCGCGGCCGAGCATCACGGTCTCCGCCTCCAGCCCGCCGACGCCGACGGCGATCACGCCCAAGGCATCCACGTGCGGCGTATGGCTGTCGGTGCCGACGCAGGTGTCCGGGTACGCCACGCCGTCGCGCGCCTGGATCACCGGGCTCATTTTCTCCAGGTTGATCTGGTGCATGATGCCGTTGCCGGCGGGGATCACGTCGACGTTCTTGAACGCGGTCTTGGTCCACTCGATGAAGTGGAAACGGTCCTCGTTGCGGCGCTCTTCCACGGCGCGGTTCTTCTCGAACGCATCGGGGTCGAAACCGGCGTATTCCACCGCCAGCGAATGGTCGACGATCAACTGGGTAGGCACCACCGGGTTGACCTTGGCCGGGTCGCCGCCCTTGTCGGCGATCGCGTCACGCAGGCCGGCCAGGTCCACCAGGGCGGTCTGGCCGAGGATGTCGTGGCACACCACGCGCGCCGGGTACCAGGGGAAGTCTAGGTCGCGCTTGCGCTCGATCAGCTGTTTCAGCGCATCGGTGAGCAGCGCCGGGTCGCAACGGCGCACCAGTTGTTCGGCCAGCACCCGCGAGGTGTACGGCAGTTTGGCGTAGGCGCCGGGCGCGATGGTGTCGACTGCCTCGCGGGTGTCGAAGTAGTCCAGCGCAGAGCCCGGCAGGTTTTTGCGGTACTTCGTGTTCATGCTGATCATGGGCGATCCTTGAGCGGCACAAACTTAAGGTCTTCGGGACCGGTGTAGTTGGCGCTCGGGCGGATGATCTTGCCGTCGATGCGCTGCTCGATCACATGGGACGACCAGCCCGAAGTGCGGGCGATGACGAACAGCGGCGTGAACATGGCGGTGGGCACGCCCATCATGTGGTAGCTCACGGCGCTGAACCAATCGAGGTTGGGGAACATCTTCTTGATGTCCCACATGATGGTTTCCAGGCGCTCGGCGATGTCGAACATCTTGCTGTTCTTCTGTTCGACGGAGAGTTCGCGCGCTACCTCCTTGATCACCTTGTTACGTGGATCGGACACGGTGTAGACCGGATGACCGAAGCCGATCACCACTTCCTTCTTCTCGACGCGAGCGCGGATATCGGCCTCGGCTTCGTCCGGGTTGTCGTAGCGCTTCTGGATCTCGAAGGCCACCTCGTTGGCGCCGCCGTGTTTCGGACCGCGCAACGCGCCGATGGCGCCGGCGATGCAGGAATAGATGTCCGAACCGGTGCCGGCGATCACCCGCGAGGTGAAGGTGGAGGCGTTGAACTCGTGCTCGGCGTAGAGGTTGAGCGAGGTGTGCATCGCACGCACCCACGACTCGCGCGGCTTCTCGCCGTGCAGCAGGTGGAGGAAATGGCCGCCGATGGAGTCATCGTCGGTTTCCACATCGATGCGTTTGCCGTTGTGGCTGAAGTGATACCAGTACAGCAGCGCCGAACCCAGGGACGCCATCAGCTTGTCGGCGATATCGCGGGCGCCGGGGTGGTTGTGGTCGTCCTTCTCCGGCGATACGCAGCCGAGCACCGAGACGGCGGTGCGCATCACATCCATCGGGTGCGCCGAGGGCGGCAGCTGTTCCAGCGAGGCTTTGAGCGCTGCCGGAAGGCCACGCAGCGCCTTGAGTTTGGCCTTGTAGCTGGCCAGCTCCGCCACGTTGGGCAGCTTGCCGTGCACCAGCAGGTGGGCGATTTCCTCGAATTCGCAGCGGTTGGCGAAGTCGAGTACGTCGTAGCCGCGGTAGTGCAGGTCGTTGCCGGTGCGGCCGACGGTGCACAGGGCGGTGTTGCCGGCGGCGGTGCCACTCAGGGCCACCGATTTCTTGGGTTTGAAGCCCGGCGTGGTCGTCTCTTGGGTTGCGCTCATCGCGGGTTGTTCCTCATCTGATCCGATTGATGTTCTTGTTGTTCATCGGTGCCGCCTGCTCGATACGCGGCCCGATCGATCACTTCTTGGCGGCGAACAGCGCATCGAGCTTCTGCTCGAAGGCGTGGTAATCGATGCGCTCGTACAGCTCCATGCGCGTCTGCATGGTGTCGACCACGTTCTTCTGGGTGCCGTCGCGGCGGATCGCCGTGTAGACGTTTTCCGCCGCCTTGTTCATCGCGCGGAAGGCCGACAGCGGGTAGAGCACCAGGGAAACATCGGCGCCGGCCAACTCCTGCGTGGTGTACAGCGGGGTCGAACCGAATTCGGTGATGTTGGCGAGGATCGGCGCACGGACCTTCTCGGCGAACAGCCTGTACATGTCCAGCTCGGTGATCGCCTCGGGAAAGACCATGTCGGCACCCGCCTCGACGCACGCTGCGGCACGCTCCAGCGCGGACTCCAGGCCCTCGACCGCCAGCGCATCGGTACGCGCCATGATCACGAAGCTGTCGTCCGTGCGTGCATCCACCGCGGCCTTGATGCGGTCGACCATTTCCTGCTGGGAAACGATTTCCTTGTTCGGCCGGTGACCGCAGCGCTTGGCACCCACCTGATCCTCGATGTGGATCGCGGCGGCGCCGAACTTGATCATCGACTTGACCGTACGCGCGACGTTGAACGCCGAGGAGCCGAAACCGGTGTCGACATCCACCAGCAGCGGCAGGTCGCAGACATCGGTGATCCGGCGCACGTCGGTAAGCACGTCGTCGAGACCGGTGATACCGAGGTCGGGAACCCCCAGCGAGCCCGCGGCCACGCCGCCACCGGACAGGTAGATCGCTTTGAAGCCGGCACGCTTGGCCAGCAGTGCGTGGTTGGCGTTGATTGCCCCGACCACCTGCAGCGGGTGCTCGCTGGCTACGGCGTCACGGAAACGTTGCCCGGCAGATACATGACTCATGGCTGACCTCTTGTTGTGGTTGTTTCCTGGGTGCCCGGGTGGGCGCTGGGATAATGGCGCTCGACGTTGCGCTTGGACGCGGCGATGTGACGGCGCATCAGGAGTTCGGCGAGCTCTCCGTCGCCATCGGCGATGGCGTCGAGAATGCGGTGGTGTTCGGTAAAGGCCTGGCGCGGACGATTGGGTATCGCCGAGAACTGGATGCGGTACATGCGCACCAGTTGGTAGAGCTCGCCGCAAAGCATCTGCGTCAGCGTGCGGTTGCCGCTGCCCTGGATGATCCGGTAGTGGAAATCGAAGTCGCCTTCCTGCTGGTAGTAGCCCAGCCCGGCCTGGAACGCCTCGTCGCGCTCGTGCATGTCCAGCACCTGGCGCAGCTCATCGATCTCCGCCTGGCTCATGCGCTCCGCGGCCAGGCGACAGGCCATGCCTTCGAGGGATTCGCGGATTTCGTAGAGCTCGATCAACTCGGCGTAGCTCAGCGAAACCACGCGAGCCCCCACGTGGGGCACGCGCACCAGCAGGCGCTGGCCCTCCAGCCGGTGGATCGCCTCGCGCAACGGGCCGCGGCTGATGCCATAGACGCGGGCCAGCTCGGGCTCGGAGATCTTGCTGCCAGGAGCGATCTCGCCCTTGACGATGGCCGCCTGGATGCGCCGGAAGACGTGCTCGGAAAGGGTTTCCGACTCGTCTGCCACGGCCAGATTGATATCGGCGTCTTCTAGCATATTGTCGACACCAGGAAGGTATGGTTCGGGCAAAATTACGCCTGAAGACCTATTCAGTCAAACCCAATCACCAGATTGTTGACAATCCTCCGGGATGACCGAAAGACGCCATGGCCAGAACCACCGCTGTTGCGGCCTATATGCGTCTGTCACCGCAGAAAATCAGCATGCTAGAATGCCCACCGCTTGCGCTGCCCAGGAATGATGCCCGCCATGCCCGCGAGCCCCGAGAACAAAGGCTCCAGCCACCCGCCGGTCATGCCGACCCGCCGTCGCGATCATCCAGGACGTATGAGATTCAAGCCCTTCGCTCCTTCCCTCTTCTGCCTGTTCCTTGCGCCCGACGCGGGTTTCGCCGGTGAGAAGACCGTGTACGGCCTGAACGAGCACGCGCGCCTCGCCGAGCTGGATCTGGAAGTGGCGGCGAAGCTGGACACCGGCGCCAAGACCGCCTCGCTCAGCGCACGGGACATCCAGCGCTTCAAGCGCGACGGCGAATCCTGGGTACGCTTCTACCTCGCCATCGACGACGCCCATGCCCATCCCATCGAGCGACCGCTGGCGCGGATCAGTAAGATCAAGCGCCGCTCGGGCGACTACGATCCTGAACAGGGCAAGACCTACACCGCGCGCCCGGTGATCGAACTGAGTGTCTGCATGGGACGCGCCCGGCGCGACATCGAGGTCAATCTCACCGACCGCAGCGCCTTCGAATACCCGCTCCTGATCGGCTCCGAGGCGCTCAAGCGCTTCGATGCACTGGTCGACCCCAGCCTCAAGTACGCCGCCGGCAAGCCCGGATGTGCCGACTCAATCTCTGCCGAGTAGACCCCATGCGCTCTCTTACCCTGCATCTGAAAGTCCTGATCACCGTGCTGGTGACGCTGGGCGTTCTGATTACGGCTTACCAGATCTTCATCCTCGGCATCCCGGTGACCGAGGACGAAACCGACGATCTGTGGAACATCGACGCCAAGGTCGAGTTCGTGGCCACGCCGCATGAGCCGGTCAAGGTGCAGATGTTCGTTCCGCCGCTGAACCAGAACTACGTCAGCCTCAACGAGAGCTTCATCTCCAACAACTATGGCGTGAGCATCAACCGCACCGGCGACAACCGGAAGGTGACCTGGTCGGCGCGCCGTGCCAAAGGCAACCAGACGCTCTACTACCGCCTAGTACTGACCAAGCGCTACAGCGGCGAGCAGCTCAAGCCCAAGGGGCCGATTTTCCGCGACGAGCAGATTCCCGTGGATGGCCCCGAGAAGATCGCCGCCGAAGCGCTGATGGCACCGATCCGCCAGCATTCGGCGGACGTCGAAACCTTCGTCGGCGAGACCATCAAGCGGGTCAACAACGTCAACGACGACAACGTCAAGCTGCTGCTGGGCGGCGACCAGTCCACCGTCAACAAGGCCAGGGTGGTCGACCTGCTGCTGTCCATCGCCCACGTGCCGATGGAGCGCGTGCACACCCTTCGCCTGATCGCCGACCAGCCGCAGAACCCGGAACTCTGGCTGCGCAGCTTCAACGGCGACAAGTGGCTGTACTTCAACCCGGAGACCGGCGAACAGGGCCTGCCGGCTGACCGCCTGATGTGGTGGACCGGCGACGAACCGCTGGTGACGCTGGATGGCGGCAAGAAGATCCAGGTCAACTTCACCCTGAACAACAGCGAGATGAACGCCATCCGCCTGGCCAAGCTGACCGACGAGAACACCGACGTCGATTTCCTCGAGTACTCGCTCTACGGCCTGCCGCTGCAGACCCAGCAGACCTACCAGATCATGATCATGATCCCGATCGGCGTGCTGGTGATCCTCATCCTGCGCAACCTGATCGGCCTGCAGACCCTCGGCACCTTCACCCCGGTGCTGATCGCCCTGGCCTTCCGCGAGACGCAGCTGGGCTTCGGCATCGCGCTGTTCACCCTGATCACCGCGCTGGGCCTGTCGCTGCGCTCCTACCTCGAACACCTGAAGCTGCAGATGCTGCCGCGGCTGTCGGTGGTGCTGACCTTCGTCGTGGTGCTGATCGCGGTGATCAGCCTGCTCAGCCACAAGCTCGGCCTGGAGCGCGGGCTGTCGGTGGCGCTGTTCCCGATGGTGATCCTGACCATGACCATCGAGCGTCTGTCGATCACCTGGGAAGAGCGCGGCGCCGGCCATGCGATGAAGGTGGCGATCGGCACGCTGTTCGCCGCGACCCTGGCGCACCTGCTGATGATGGTGCCGCAGCTGGTCTACTTCGTGTTCACCTTCCCGGCGATCCTGCTGGTGATGGTCGGCTTCATGCTGGCGATGGGTCGCTACCGCGGCTACCGCCTGACCGAGCTGTTCCGCTTCAAAGCCTTTCTCAAGGATTGAGCCATGATCGGTCTGTGGAAGAGATGGAAGGCCCTGGAAGCGCTCGGCATCATGGGCATCAACCGGCGTAACGCGGACTACGTGCTGAAGTACAACAAGCGCAGCCTGTACCCGATCGTCGACGACAAGATCATCACCAAGCAGCGCGCCATCGAGGCCGGCATCCACGTGCCGGAAATGTACGGGGTGATCTCCACCGAGAAAGAAATCGACAAGCTCGACGAGATCATCGGCGAGCGCACCGATTTCGTCATCAAGCCGGCCCAGGGCGCCGGCGGTGACGGCATCCTGGTGATCGCCGACCGTTTCGAGGACCGCTACAAGACGGTGTCCGGGAAGATCGTCAGCCATGAGGAAATCGAGCACCAGATTTCCAGCATCCTCACCGGGCTGTACTCCCTCGGCGGCCACCGCGACCGCGCGCTCATCGAATACCGCGTCACCCCCGACCAGATCTTCAAGAGCATCAGCTACGAAGGCGTACCGGACATCCGCATCATCGTGCTGATGGGCTACCCGGTGATGGCCATGCTGCGCCTGCCGACGCGGCAATCCGGTGGCAAGGCCAACCTGCACCAGGGCGCGATCGGTGTCGGCGTCGACCTCGCCACCGGGATCACCCTCAAGGGCACCTGGCTGAACGCCAAGATCACCAAGCACCCGGACACCACCAACGCGGTGGACGGCGTGCAACTGCCGAACTGGGACGGTTTCATGCGCCTGGCCGCTGGCTGCTACGAGCTGTGCGGTCTGGGTTACATCGGCGTCGACATGGTGCTGGACCAGGACAAGGGCCCGCTGATCCTCGAACTCAACGCCCGCCCCGGCCTGAACATCCAGATCGCCAACGACTGCGGCCTGACCTTGCGCACCCACGCCGTCGAGGCGCACCTCGCGCAACTGGCCGAGCAGGACGTTCAGGAAAGTCCGGAAGAGCGCGTGCGCTTCGCGCAGTCGCTGTTCGGCCACGTGCCGAACAAGGACTGAACCTGCTGGCGCCCCGCGGCGCCGGCCCTCTCAGCCTTCGCTGATCAGGCCCAGCGTCTTGCCCTTGAGCACCGCCTGGGTGCGGCTGCGCACGCCCATCTTGGCGAACAGCTTGTGCAGGTGCCATTTGATCGTCGCCTCGGAGAGGTGCACGGCCTGGGCGATGTCGCGGTTGGACATGCCGGCGGCGACGAAACGCAGGATTTCCTGCTCGCGGTAGCTGACGTCCTGGTTTTCGTCGATGGTGTCCGGGTCGATGCCGAGGCGCGCGAACTGCCCGCGCAGCAGCTCGCCGAGCCCTTCCCAGGCACTCGCACGCAGCGGCTCCTGCACCTTCCAGGCCTCCCACAGCGGCAACAGCCAGAGCGCATCGTCCTGGAAGGCGCGGCGGTAGCCCCGGCTCCAGGCGTCTTCCAGGTGAGCCTGGAACAGCGCGAAGGCTTTCTCCAGATAACCCTTGCGCCAGTACGCCACCGCCAGCAGCAGCGACAGGCGCAGGCGGCGATCGCGCTGGTGCTCGGCCGCTTCGCCGGCAAGGCTGCTCTCCAGCACGGCCTGGGCCTTCTCCGGGCGCCGTTCGCTGAGCGCCAGACGCGCCTGCGAAAGGGCCAGCGCGGTGCAGGCGTCGGGATAGCGTTCGGCCGGCAGACCCTCCATGAGGCGCGCCAGCTGCAGGCAGATGCGCTCGGCCTCGCCAAGCTGGCGCTGCCACAGCAGCAGTTGAACCTTGCAGCCCATGCCCAGCGCCAGCACGCGCTCGTGCCCCGAGCCCTGCAAGCCGGTGAGCCAGGCATCGAGCTGCCCGAGCCCCTGCCGGGTATCGCCAGAGAAGAACCGCGTCCGCGCCATCACCAGTTGGCCGCGGCTGAACAGCTCCAGCGGCGTCGCCACGTCGCGCCAGGTGTTCGCCGCCGGCAGCTCGACGAGGATCGACGCATGCCGGTCCTGTTCGTACAGGAGATCGGCGTAGGCCAGCGCCAGCGGTCCGCCTACCCGGCTGTTGGCGCCGAATACCCGTTCGACCCGGCCGCGCGCCGCCTCGGCGATCGACCGGCCACGTTCCAGCTCGCCGCTTTCCTTGCAGATCAGCGCCTCGATCAGGCTGGTCAGCGCCAGCAGGTATTCGCTGTTCACCTCCTTGAGGTTCTCATGCACCCGGGCGATCGAGCGGGCCGCCTCGCCGTAGTCGCCCAGCAGACCGAAGGCGGCGGCCTGCACGCAGAACAGGCTGGCACGGAACACCGTCTGGTTCTCCGGCGCCAGTTTCAGCCAGTAGCGCGACACCTTCAGGCAGCTTTCCAGCTTGTCCTGATAGAGCATCACCAGCGCCTTGAGCACCTGCGCCGCCGCTAACAGCTCGGCCAGGCCGTAGTGCATCGGCCTGCCCTGCCCCTGCATCAGGCGCGTGCTGACCTCCTCGATCAGGGCCTCGGCCTCCGCGTACTTCTGCTCGAAAGCCAGCTGCCAGGCATAGAAGATCTGGAACACCGGATGCTCGCGGATTTCCTCGGCGGGCACCTGTTCGAGCCGCTTCAGTACGCCGTACACGCGGTTACCGGCGATCAGCCCGGCGCCCTTGCGCTCCAGCAGGTCGGCCGCGTGCGGGTAGTCTCGGGCCCGCAGCGCGTAACCGATGGCCCGTTCCGATTGCTCGTTGCTCTCGCACCAGCGCGCCGCGGCGCGCAGCAGGTTGGTGCTGTCGCCGCGCTTGTCCAGGCGGCCCTGGAGAAATTCGCCGAACAGCGGGTGATAGCGAAACCACTCGCCGCGCTCGTCCAGTGCGATGACGAACAACTGCTCGCTCTGCAGGCGCAGGAGCATGTCCAGCGCATCGCGGCGTCCGGTCAGGGCGTTGCACAGCTCGGCGCTGAACTCGTCGAGCAGCGAGGTCTGCTCGAGGAACGCCAGCAACGGCGGCGACAGGCCCTCGAGCACGTCTTCCTCCAGGTAGTCCGCCAGCGTCCGCTCGGTCCCGGAGAAATCGGCGATGAAACGCGCCTGATCGGATTGCCGGCGCATGCCCAGCGCCGCCAGGTGCAGGGCGGTGATCCAGCCCTCGCAGCGTTTGCCCAGCTGCTTGCGCGTCGCGTCGTCCAGCTCCAGTGCGCACACTTCGGCGAAGTAGCGCGCCATCTCATCGCGAGAAAAGCGCAGGTCCTCGGCCTTGATCCAGAACACCGATGCCTTGAGCACCGGATCGTCCTCGATGAACAGTGGCCCGAAACGGGTGCTGACCACCAGGTGGACGTGCTCCGGCAGGCGTTCCAGCAGGTAACGTCCGCCCTTGCCGAGGAACGGATGGCGGAGCCGGTGGAAATCGTCCAGCAGCAGGTAGAGCGGGCGATTGAGTGTCTTCAGGTCGGCGATCAACGCCTCCAGCAGGGCCTCTTCCGGCCAGTTGGCCTGATCGTCGAGCAGCCCCATCGCGCGGCTGCCGAAGCCGGGGCAGACCGCACCGATGGCGGCGATCAGATAGCGCAGCAGGCGCTCCGGCGGGCTGTCCGACTCGTCGCAGGAGAGCCAGGCGACGCACTCGCCGGACGCCGCCAGGCGCCCGGCGAACTGGCTCAGCAGCGTACTCTTGCCGTAGCCCGCCGGCCCGCTGACGATCAGCAGGCGCCGCTCGCGGGCGGCGAACAGGCGCTCGACCAGCGCGGTGCGTGCCAGCTGCGCCTGCTGCCCGCGGTCCATCGGCGCCAGCTTGGTGCGCAGCAGCGGAAATCCGGATACCTGAGCCAGTGGGCCATTCATGCGTCGAGCAACTCCAGTTCGCGGGCGCGGCGGATCGCGTGGGTGCGGTTACGCACCTTGAGCTTGTCGTAGATGTTGTGCAGGTGCCATTTCACCGTACCCAGCGCCAGCGCCAGGCGAATGCCGATCTCCTCGTTGGACATGCCGGTGGCGGCCAGACGGATGACTTCCATCTCGCGATCGGTGAGGTCATCGCCCGGCGACTCGACCGTTTCGCGCGCCGGGCTGCCCGGCCAGACCGTCAGCAAACCGCGAATGAAGCCCTGCAGCGCCGGTTGGCGCTCGGTGACTTCGAGCTGCTGGAGCATCTGCCGGATGGCCTCGCCCTCCTCGATGAACAGACTGCGCAGCCCTTCGCGTTCGGCATCGATGAGGCATTGCACGAGCGTGCTCAACGCCCGCTCCTGATAGCCCAGCCGCTGGTGGCTGAGTGCCGCGAGAATCTCCAGGCGCAGGCGCTGCACGCCATGCCAGCCGGGTTGCAGCAGCTCACGCAACTGGGCGATCTCGTGCAACGCCTCGCTGTATTGCCCGCGCGCCTGTTGCAGGCGCACGCGGCTAACGCCCAGGCTCCAGCGCACCGGATTGAACGGCTGCGCGGCGTAATGCGCGGCATGACGTTCCCAGTCGAGGCTCTTCAGGCGCTGCTCGGCGCGGCGGATGCGGTCCGCCGCCGGTTGCTGCAGGATCAGCGCGATCTCGTCCGCCACCGCCTGCGCCTGGAAGCGCCAGGACTGGTTGCGCACCGCCAGTCCTTGAAGCAGCACCAGGCTTTCCAGCGCCTCGCAGGTCTGGTTTCGGGCGCGCTGGAGGCGCGAGAGGAACAGCAGGCCCTGGGCATAGAGGTCGATCGGGTTGATCACATCGACCTGGCGCAGCGCGCGTCCGAGGCGCTCCTCGAGTCCGTCGTAACGCGCCTGCTGGTAAGCGATCAGTGATTCGGTGATGGCGGGCAGCGCCAGCGCGCGGGACCTGTCGCCGAACCACGGCATCAGCCGCCCGCGCAGGCGTTCGGAAAGCAGCTGCGCCTGCCGCGTGCAGCCCTGTTCCAAGGCCAGCAGCACCTCGACGTTGCTCAGTTGCATCGCCAGGTAGCGGCCTTCGAGGAAGTGATTGCGCTGCTGCGCCAGCGCGAGCAGGTGCCGCGCCGCTTCGGGACGGGCGAGCATCACCTGCGCCAGCGCGCCGACGACCAGCAGTGCCACCTCGAGAAACGCCGCATGCTGACCCAGCTGTGCTTCGACCTTGCCGGCCAGTTCCACGCACAGCGCAAGTTCGTCCTTCTGCAGCGCGATCAGCGCCTTCACCGCCATGGCAGCCAGATAACCCTGCTGCAACGGCTCGCCTTCGCCCGCGTCCCAGCGTTGCAAGAGTTCGTCGAGCAGGCGCTTGGCCTCGGGCAACGACTGGCCGGCTGCCTTCTCCCAGACACTCGCCAACACCAGCACCGGGTAGCGCTCGGCAATGGCGTCGGGAATCTGCTGGCGCCAGCGGTAGATCTGGCTGAGCTGACCGCGGTTGATCAGCTCCAACCCGCAGCCATCCACCAGCGCGGCAAGCATTTCCGGGTCTTCGGCGAGGCAGGCGTGCTCGATCGCCAGGTTCTGCATGTGATGGTTGGTGAACCACAGGCTGGCGTTGAAATGCAGGTGCTTGAGGCGTTCCGGGTCGCGCTGGCGCAGGCGCGCGCGGAGGAAGTCCGCGAACAGGTGGTGGAAGCGGTACCAGTGCCGGGCGCGATCCAGCGGTTCGAGGAACAGCTGGCGCTGCTCCAGTTCCTCCAGCAAGGCCTGCCCGTCGTCGCAGCCGGTCAGTGCCCCGGCCAGTTCGCCGCTCAGTTGGTTGGCCACCGCCAGCGCCAGCAGTTGCTCCTGCAGCGGCTCCGGCAGTTGCTCGAATACGGTGCTCAACAGGTAGTCGCCGACCGCCAGTTCGCTGACGTTGCGGGGCATCGGTGCGTCATCGGAACGGTTGTGCAACCACAGGCTGGCGAGGTGTACGCCGGCAAGCCAACCCTCGGTCTGCGCATGCAGCGCCGCAACGGTGGCGGTATCCACGCAGAGCCCGGCGCTGCGCAGGTATTCGCCGGTCTCCTCCAGGCTGAGGCGCAGCTCGTCGCTGCCGATCTCCAGCAACAACCCTTTGGCGCGCAGGCTGGCCAGACGCAGCGCGGGCAGAGAGCGGCTGCCGAGGGCGAGGACGAATCCGGGTGGCCCCAGCAGCACCATGCGATTGAGCGCAGCCAACAAATCGGGGTCCTGAATCAGGTGAACGTCGTCAATCACCAGCAGCAGCGGCTGCCGCTGCTCGGACAGGTCCGCCAGCAGGCTTTCCACCACCGCGGCCACCGGCACCTGCATGGTGTTGCGCAGGTAGCTCAGCGCATCCGCGCCGATGCCCGGAAAGGCGCTGCGCAATGCGGCGATCAGCTGAGTCAGGAAATGCAGTGGATCGTCGTCGCCTTCGCCCAGGGAATACCAGGCGCTGGCGTAGCCCTCGGCGCTGCGCGACGCCGCAAGCTCGGCCAGCGCGGTGGTCTTGCCGAAGCCCGCGGGGGCGCGGAACAGCACCAGCCGCGCGGAGGGTGCGCCGAGAAGGGCCTGGAGATGGGGCCGGGGAAGGCTCGCGGACGGTTGCGGTGGCAACAGCTTCGAGCGCGACAGACTGCTTGAGGCTGGATCTAGAACTGCGTCCACGGCCTGGGTCCTCGTCCTTATGGTTGTTAGTCGGAGTCATACTCCTCGGACTCCGACATTCTAGGGGCTGTCGAGGCCTCACCGCGAGCCGCATCGCCGCGAATCAGGCCTCAACCGACCCCAGTAGCCGCCGAAGAAACCCCTGGCGGCTAGGATCATGCGTACGGCGGCACTACAATCGCCTCCCGTGCCCGTCTGACCCCTCCCCATGTCGACCTGTTCCCTCCACGCCCTCGGTTACCGCGCCGACCCGTCCGCCTTCTTCGCCTCGATCTTCGACGCGCCGGGAGCCGTGCTGCTCGACGCCGGGCGCCCGGACGCCGAGCGCGGACGCTTCGACATCCTCAGTGCCTGGCCGCTGGCGGAATTCACGCCTGCCGCCGACGAGCCGGCCGGAGCCTTTCTCCAGCGCCTGCGCCAGGCCCTGGCCGAGATGGCCCCGGCCGAGCTGCCGGCGGGCGTCGAACTGCCCTTTGCCGGCGGGCTGATCGGCTACCTCGGCTACGATTTCGGTCGCGGCCTGGAGCGCCTGCCGAGTCGCGCGCAGGACGATCTGCATCTGCCCACGGCGACCCTTGGTCTGTATGCCTGGGCGCTGATCAGCGATCACCAGCTCGGCACCAGCCAGTTGCTGTTCCACCCGGCACTGGCCGAGTCCGAACGCCGGCGGCTGTGCCGCCTGTTCGAGCAGCCCACGACGTCCGAGCCTGAGCCGTTCTCGCTGCGCGCGGCGTTTCGCGCCGATATCGATGCCGAACAGTACCGTTCCGCGATTGCCCGCATCCAGGCCTACATAGCGGCCGGAGACTGCTACCAGGTGAACTTCGCCCAGCGCTTTCGCGCGCCGTGCCAGGGCGAACCCTGGCTGGCCTACCGCGCGTTGCGCCGCGCCTGCCCCACTCCGTTCGCCGCCTACCAGGCGCTGGCGGGCGGCGGCGCGATCCTCAGCCTCTCGCCCGAACGCTTCCTGCAACTCAGCCAAGGCCAGGTGGAAACCCGGCCGATCAAGGGCACCCGGCCGCGCGGCGCGACGTCCGCCGAAGACGAACGACAGGCCCGCGAGCTGCTGGCGAGCGACAAGGACCGCGCGGAAAACCTGATGATCGTCGACCTGCTGCGCAACGATCTCGGCCGCAGCTGCCGCATCGGCTCGGTGAAGGTGCCCGAGCTGTTCGCGCTGGAAAGCTATCCGAACGTGCACCACCTGGTCAGCGCGGTACGCGGCGAGCTGGCCGAAGGCCGCGATGCGCTCGACCTGCTCGCGGGCTGCTTCCCCGGGGGCTCGATCACCGGCGCACCGAAGATCCGCGCGATGCAGATCATCGACGAGCTGGAGCCAACGCGCCGCGCGATCTACTGCGGCTCGCTGCTCTATCTGGACGTACGCGGGGAGATGGACAGCTCGATCGCCATCCGCAGCCTGCTGGTCAAGGATGGTCAGGTCAGTTGCTGGGGCGGCGGCGGCATCGTCGCCGACTCGGACTGGCAGGCGGAATACGAGGAATCCAAGACCAAGGTGCGCGTGCTGCTGCGCACCCTGGAAGCCCTGTAGCGGTCGCCCGCCACAGGCAGGCGGGAATTACAGCGTCAGGCTGCGATTGGAGGCCTTGAGGAACTCCTGTTTGAGGGCCTCGAAGGTATGCACGGCGGGGAACTGCGGAAACTCGCGGATGACGTTCTCCGGCGCATGGAACAGGATGCCGGCATGCGCTTCGTCGAGCATCGCGGTGTCGTTGTAGGAGTCGCCGGCCGCGATCACGCGGTAGTAGAGACTCTTGAAGGCGATCACCGACTGGCGCTTGGGGTCCTTTTGCCGCAGTTCATAGCCGACCACGCGATCGCTCTCGTCCACCACCAGCGTGTGGCAGAGCAGCGCCGGGAAACCGAGCTGGCGCATCAGCGGCTGGGAGAACTGGTAGAAGGTGTCCGAAAGGATCACCACCTGGAAACGCTCGCGCAGCCAGTCGATGAACTCTCGCGCGCCTTCGAGCGGCTGCAGCGTGGCGATCACCTTCTGGATGTCGGAGAGTTTCAGGCCGTGCTCGTCGAGGATGCGCAGGCGCTGCTTCATCAGCACGTCGTAGTCGGGAATGTCCCGAGTGGTGGCCTTGAGCGCGTCGATACCGGTTTGTTCGGCGAACGCGATCCAGATTTCCGGTACCAGGACCCCTTCCAGGTCGAGACAGGCGATTTCCACAGGAGTCTCCAAAGACTGCTTATCGAAGGGGCGGCACTTTAGCAGCCAGCCCAGGCGAAGGCTATCGGACCGCGGAGCGGTGGTTGGCGCCCGGCGCCGCTGGTACCATCGCCCTCCTTCGCGAACCGCGCTCAATCACAGGAGCCTGCCATGAGCCTCGATCTGGACACCCTCAACGCCGAACTCGGCCACGATGCCGAGAAGCTCGTGGAATGGGCCCTGGGCCTGGGCAAGACGGCCATCTGCACGACCAATTTCCGGCCTTTCGAGGCGGTGATTCTGCACATGGTCAGCCGCGTCGACCCGAACATCCCGGTGATCTGGATGGACAGCGGCTACAACACCGCCGCCACCTACCGCTGCGCCGACGAAATCTGCCGCAAGCTGAACCTCAACCTGAGCATCTATCTGCCGAAACGCTCGCGCGCCCATCGCGAAGCCGTCGAAGGCGCCACGCCGGCGCTGGACGATCCGCGTCACGCGGCGTTCACCGAGGAGGTCAAGCTGGAGCCCTTCGCCCGGGCCCTGCGCGAAACCGCGCCGCAGGTGTGGTTTACCGCGCTGCGCGCCACCGACACTGCCGTGCGCGCGGCGATGGAGCCGATCAGCCTCAACCCGGACGGCCTGATCAAGGTTGCGCCGCTGCTGCACTGGTCGTCGAAGGACCTCTACCAGTACCTGACCAAGTACGACCTGCCCAACGAGTTCGACTACTTCGACCCGACCAAGGGCGAGGACAACCGCGAGTGCGGGCTGCACCTGAGCCACTGACTCCTGGCGGAACGAAGAAAGCTTCCCGGCGGGAGGCTTTTTTCATGGCGCGGACGCTCAGTAGACCGGCAGCTCGACGTTCTTGAACAGCTCGTCCATCTCGGCCTTGTTGTGGCACTGCACCGCCTTGGCCAGCACGTCGCGGGTCAGGTGCGGTGCGAACTTCTCGATGAAGTCGCACATGAAGCCGCGCAGGAAGGTGCCGCGCCGGAAGCCGATCTTGGTCACGCTGGACTCGAACAGGTGGCTGGCGTCCAGCGCGACCAGGTCGTCATCGAGTTTCTCGTCGACCGCCATGTGGGCAACGATGCCGACGCCCAGCCCCAGGCGCACGTAGGTCTTGATCACGTCGGCGTCCACCGCGGTGAACACCACTTTGGGCGTCAGCCCGCGGTGGCTGAAGGCTTCGTCGAGCTTGGAACGGCCGGTGAAGCCGAACACGTAGGTCACCAGCGGCTGTTCGGCGAGCCCCTCGAGGGTCAGCTTGGGCAGTTTGGTCAGCGGATGGCCCTTGGGCACGATCACGCAGCGGTTCCAGCGGTAGCACGGCATCATCACCAGGTCGCCGAACAGTTCGAGGCCCTCGGTAGCAATGGCGAAATCGGCCGAACCGTCGGCGGCCATTTCGGCGATCTGCAGCGGCGTGCCCTGCTGCATGTGGAGGGTGACGTCCGGGTACTGCTTGATGAAGGAGCTGATCACTGGAGGCAACGCATAACGCGCCTGGGTGTGGGTGGTGGCGATGGACAGCGTGCCCTTCTTCTCGTTGGAGAATTCCTGGGCGATCTGCTTGATGCTCTCGCACTTGCGCAGGATCTCGCCCGCGGTGGTGATGATCCGTTCGCCCGCCGGTGTCACGCGCGTCAGATGCTTGCCGCTGCGAGCGAAGACTTCAACGCCCAGTTCGTCCTCCAGCAGGCGGATCTGTTTGCTGATCCCCGGCTGGGAGGTGTACAGGCTCTGCGCCGTGGCCGACACGTTCAGGTCGTGATGGGCGACTTCCCAGATGTAGCGCAGTTGCTGAAGCTTCATGGCTGTCCCTCAAGTGGTTCTTCCGCTGCCCATCGGCAGGTTTTTATAACCATATTATTAGTTGAGGGTGTAAAGCTAGACGATTTTTATAGTCACGCTCACATTTAGTGCGCGCTATTTCAAAAATCCGCCCGCGCCCGCGTCTGCAACATCGGCACCAGGTAGACCGGCACCTCGGCCAGTTGCATCACACAGGTGGCGGTGCGTCCGAGGGAAGTACCGTTACAGCTGTCCTGGCTGTGCGCACCGAGTACCACTGCATCCACTGCCAGTTCACGGGCCTGTTCGAGGATGACCTGGGGCGGGTCGCCGCGGATCACCCGCACCGTGCGGATCAGGTCCAGGTTTTCGTAGGCTTCGCCCATTTCGTCGCGGAAGCCTTCCAGCACGCGCTGCTGGATGTTCGACATGACCACGTCCAAGCCATCGGTGCGCAAGCGCTCGAGCGTGTCCTTGTCCAGGTAGGTCTGCAGCACCGACTCGGCGAACAGTCCCATGGGCTCCACCGCGTGCACCACGTAGAGCTCGGCCTTGTAGGCCTGGGCCAGGGAAACCGCATGCTGTAACACGTAAGGCGCGTATAGACCGAGGTCCGTGGCGTAGAGAATGGTCCGGATCATATGCCCTCCGACTGCGAGCGAATTGGGCCTCGCCACAGCTTAGCAGCGGATATGAAAATGGCATGCATCGGTCGACCGTCGACAATCCGGCCCCATTCGGCCCCGCAGAAAGGCGCTAGACGCGCCCCTCGCTCAAAAAGCTCAGCGCCTGATACAGCGCGCGCGTACAGGGCATGTCTTGCCCCTTGGCCTCCGCCGCGGAGAGCGGCGCGGCATAGATGGCCGGCAGTTCCAGCGGGCGGCGGGACAGATGATCGTGGTACATGCTCGGCAGGTAATCGCTCATCCGTTCGGTCATGACCAGCAACTTGTCGGCAAGACCGGGCGGCATTGCGTGGCCGCAGGCCTCGGCGCCCTGCACAACCTCCAGCATGATCGAGCGGATCAGCGCGCGGCTGTCCGCCTGCCCCATGAGTGCCTCGGTTCCGGCATCGAGCAGCACCGAGAGCCCGTTGTAGGGCACGTTCCACACCAGCTTCTGCCAGCGCGCCTGGTCTAGGTTGGCCATCGCGGTGGATTCGAGGCCCGCCTGGCGGAACATTTCGCAGCCGCTTTCGAGGATCGCCTGGCGCTCTGCCGCGTCGATCGCCGGCCCCGAGTGATAGCCGAGGTTGACCCCGCCCAGGGCCTGATGCACCACTTCCCCCGGCGCACGACGGTGGGCGCAGATGTAGCAGAGCCCGCCGATCAGGTGCAGCCCTTCGGGCAACAGCGGGCGCAACGCCTCCTCGACCCCCAGGCCGTTCTGCAACAGCACCACCTTGGCGTCCGGCGCAGCCGCCTGCGCGATCAGCGGTGCGAGGTCGGCGTTGCTGGTGGTCTTGGCACCGACCAGCAGCCAGTCGCAGGGCGGCATCTGCGCAGCCTCCCGGTAGGCCTGCACCGGGTTGAGCAGCAGTTCGCCATGCACCGCGCTATCCACCCGCAGGCCGCGCTCGCTCACGACAGCGAACTCGCTGCGCAGCAGGAAATGCACGTCGTAGCCGGCACGCGCCAGCATCAGGCCGTAGAAGCCGCCGATGGCGCCCGTGCCGATGATGCCGATGCGTGGACGATGGATTTCGCTCATCAGGGAAGCTCCTCTGCGGGACCGGCCAACGCCGCGTCCAGGGCTGAAACAAGGGAAGCGCGTTCGAGTCGCGCCTGCAATGCGCCAAAGAACTGGCCGTCGCGGATCACGAACAACGCCGGCAAGTGGAAAACGCCATAGCGTTCCACCAGCCCGCCATTGTCGCCAGCGTCCACCCAGCACAGACGCTCGACGGGCAACGCCATGCCGGGCAACTCGCGACGCGCCCTGCGGCAACTGGCACAACCGATGCTTGTGAATACCACCAGCGAAACGCCCGACAGGTCGAGCAGGCGGTGATCCGCGTCGAAGTCTGTCAACTCGAGCTGGGCTCTTATACTGTCTTCAGCAGCCATCGTCGTGTCATTCCAGGAGTCGTCCATGCGCCGGTTCTTACGTCACCCCAGCGACATGCCCATCGAGTTGAAGCCGCGCGACCAGGAGCGCCTGCCGCGACAGCGGCTGAACAATATCAGCCTTGGCGGGGTGGCGTGCAATTGCACGGAGCGCCTGCAGAACGGCACGCCGATCGAACTGCGCATTCCCCTGTTCGGCGACGACGCCACCTGCAACGGCGTGATCGCCTGGTGCGAACAGGAAGCCGGCGGTTACCTGGTGGGCATCACCTTCATCGACGAGGACACCCTGTTCAAGGCGCGGATGGTGCAGCAGGTCTGCCAGATCGAGCGCTATCGGCGCGAGCGCGAGGAACAGCTGGGTACCCAACTGGGCATCGAGGACGTCGCTCAGGAATGGATGAGCGCCCATGCCGAGGAATTCTCCCGCGACAGCTTCGACCGCCACTGACGCCGGTCCGCGCAGGCGCATCGCCCATTGTCTCGCTCCCGCCTAAGCGGTAAGGTTCCGTTCCCCCGCGCTCGACCCTCGGTGATCCGCCTCGCAGGGGAACGCGAGCGGCTCGAAAGCCGCGCTCCGACGACCCGACCTGATGAAAAGCACGATGGCTGATTTACCGATCGACGATCTTAACGTTGCCTCCAACGAAACCCTGATCACCCCTGATCAACTCAAGCGCGAAATCCCTCTCAGCGAAGCGGCTCAACGTACCGTGGCGCATGGCCGGCAGGTCATCCGCGATATCCTCGACGGTCGCGACCATCGTCTGTTCGTGGTGGTCGGGCCCTGCTCGATCCACGACATCAAGGCCGCCCACGAGTACGCCGAACGCCTGAAGGCGCTTGCCGCGAAGGTATCGGACAGCCTGTATCTGGTCATGCGCGTGTACTTCGAGAAGCCGCGCACCACGGTCGGCTGGAAGGGCCTGATCAACGATCCTTACCTGGACGACTCCTTCAAGATCCAGGACGGCCTGCACATCGGCCGCAAGCTGCTGCTTGACCTGGCAGAAATGGGCCTGCCCACCGCCACCGAAGCCCTCGACCCGATCTCGCCGCAGTACCTGCAGGACCTGATCAGTTGGTCGGCCATCGGCGCCCGCACCACGGAATCCCAGACCCACCGGGAAATGGCCTCCGGCCTGTCCTCGGCAGTCGGCTTCAAGAACGGCACCGACGGCGGCCTGACCGTGGCGATCAACGCGCTGCAATCGGTTTCCAGCCCGCACCGTTTCCTCGGCATCAACCAGCAGGGCGGCGTCTCCATCGTCACCACCAAGGGCAATGCCTACGGCCACGTGGTGCTGCGCGGCGGAAACGGCAAGCCGAACTACGACTCGGTGAGCGTGGCGATCTGCGAGCAGGAACTGACCAAGGCGAAGATCCGCCCGAACGTGATGGTCGACTGCAGCCACGCCAACTCCAACAAGGACCCGGCGCTGCAGCCGCTGGTGATGGACAACGTCGCCAATCAGATCGTCGAGGGCAACAGCTCCATCGTCGGCCTGATGGTGGAAAGTCACCTGGGCTGGGGCAACCAGTCGATCCCGAAGAACCTGTGCGACCTGAAGTACGGGGTGTCGATCACCGATGCCTGCATCGACTGGGACACCACCGAGAAAACCCTGCTGGGGATGCACGCGAAGCTCAAGGACGTGCTGCCCAGACGCCAGCGCGGCTGAGCGATCGGGCAATGAAAAACGCCGGGCATTGCCCGGCGTTTTCGTGTCTGGACCTGCTTCACTCCTTGGCTTTGAGCTTCTCCTGACGCTCCATGTAGCGTTCGACGTAGGAGCAGGAAGCGATCACCGAATAGCCGATGCGCTCGGCGTAGGCCAGCGCGTGCTCGGTCAATGCCAGGGCGATACCGCGTCCACGCAGGGCGTTGGGGACGAAGGTGCGGTAGATGTCCAGCGTCTGTTTACCCAGGTCCATGTATGCCAGGTAGGCTCGATTACCATCCACGATGATCTCGAACTGATGAGCCGTCTGGTCATGCCGGATGGATAATGCCTCGCTCATTGCTTACTCCTCGGCGGACCTCGTGGGCGGGTCCGAATCTTATTGATCTTATTCTGGCGGAGACTGTGACCGGTCGTTGCCACTTCGACAGGCGTTGATGCCTCGGCGTTCTGGCTTTGTAACACTCCGATGCCGGCCAAGTGAATAGTCGATATGCCCGACGGTGCACTCGACAGTACGCGGGAGGATCACGGCGACCCTCCGCGGAGTTGTACCGGGCGTTTTCAGGACAGGAGAGATCGCTCGGTCAGGCCGACGTGCTGGAGAATTCCTGGCTATTGCCTATTAGGCGAATGAAAAGTGTCATCGCCGCATAGTGTCCGCGGACTGGGCGGATATGTTGGAAGAACACCAGCTGGTTGTTTTTTATACAAAAAAAGGCGCCGAGAGCATTCTCTGCGCAACTTCTTCAAAAAACTACCTATACCTTGCGTTTGCCGCGTTTACTTGGCCCAAGTTATAGGTAACATATAGCCCGCAAATTTCCTGGTTCGGGAAATTGCTTGAATAGATTGTCCACCTTAAGGGGAACACGATGAACAACGTTCTGAAATTCTCTGCTCTGGCTCTGGCCGCAGTTCTGGCTACCGGTTGCAGCAGCGTCACCAAAGAAACTGAAGCCCGTCTGACCGCCACCGAAGACGCCGCTGCTCGCGCTCAGGCTCGTGCCGACGAAGCCTACCGCAAAGCCGACGACGCCATGGCCGCTGCTCAGAAGGCTCAGCAAACTGCTGACGAAGCCAACGAGCGCGCTCTGCGTATGCTGGAAAAAGCCAGCCGCAAGTAATAGTCTCCGGACTATCGAAGCCGACCCCTGGGTCGGCTTTTTAATGCCTGCGATTCGTCCAATAAAAAAGCCCCGCCGGCAATACACGGCGGGGCTTTTTTGTCGGCGTGTCACTGGGCGACGGGAAGGCTCGCGGCATGCATGACGCTGTCGGCGACTTCGATCGGCAAGCCGTCTTCGGCCGCCACCACCTCGCGAACGATTTCCCAGTCCATCTGCTGGTTGGCGGCGATGTCCTGACGCTGCAGCAGCGTGTTGATCACCGCGGTGTGCTTGTCGACGTGCGACGGGTCACCGTGGTCATCCAGCGGCTGATGGGCTTCGAGATAGATCTTTCCGCCGCTGACGCCGAACTTGTAGGGCTCGTTGATGATGCGCACCGGCGTACCCACCGGCGCCATCTTGGCCAGCTCCAGCACGTTCTGGTTGAGCATGCGGAAACAGCCGTGGCTGACGCGCATGCCGATGCCGAATTTCTTGTTGGAACCGTGGATCAGGTAACCGGGCAGGCTCAGGCTAAACTTGAACGGACCCAGCGGGTTGTCCGGCCCCGGCGGCACCACCGCTGGCAACGGGTCACCCTCGGCGGCGTGTTCGGCGCGGATCGAAGCCGGCGGATACCAGGCCGGGTTGGCGGTCTTGGCGGTCACCTTGGTCAAGGTGATCGGCGAGCCCCAGCCCTCGCGACCGATGCCCAGCGGGTAGGTGTGCACCACGTTCTCCCCTTTCGGGTAGTAGTACATGCGGTACTCGGCGAGGTTGATGACGATGCCTTCGCGCGGGCCGGGTGGAAGGATGAAGCGCGTCGGCAGGATGATTTCGGTGCCGGCGCCCGGCAGCCACGGGTCGACACCGGGGTTGGCGGCGACCATTTCCAGGTAACCGAGGTCGTTGGCCTCGCCGACGTCGGCGAAGGTGTCCTCGTACTTGGCGGTGACCACCTGAATCTGCCCGACCACGTCTTCACCTGGCGGCGGCAGAGGCAGCTCCAGTGCGGAGGCGGAACCCGCGACACTCAGCGCGGTGAAGAACAGTGAGCAGGCGACCGCAGGAACGCGCGACGACATCCGAAGATCCTTGAGGGGTATGACGGGAAAGAGGCGAAATTGTACACGCAGGCCTCTGCCTCGGGGAGTCCTCGGGGGTGCCCGAGCTCAGGCCATCGACCATTCGGGGCGGCTGCCGCGCCGGTGCTGCTGCAGCATGGCCTTGCAGTGTGCGCACAGGCGCCGGTCATGCAGCGCAGCCCGCTCCATGCTCCGCCAGCGCGGCATGGCCGGCAGCAAACCGCCGCACAGGGTGCGATCGGCATGCCCGCTCAATTCGAGTTGGCGTTCGACGATATGCAGGCGTATCTCGCGACAGGCGAACAGGTCGAGCTGCTCGTCCGGCTCGATCAGTTGATAGGCATGCAGAGACCAGGCGGGACGCGGCATCGGGGGCTCCAGAACGGGGCCGCCACCTTAGCCGAAAGGCCCCGCGCGGAAAAGATGGCGCCGCGCGTTAAAGCAGCGGTTCCAGGGTCGGCCAGAGGTTGTCGAGCATGCGCGGCTGACCTACCGCCGCCGGATGGATGCCGTCCGCCTGCATCATCCCCGGCACGCCGCCGACGCCTTCGAGGAAGAACGGCACCATCGGCACCTTCTCCTGCTCGGCCAGCGACGCGAAAACCTGTTCGAAGTTGCGGTTGTAGCGCGCGCCATAGTTCGGCGGCAGACGCATGCCCAGCAGCAGCACCCGCGCGCCACTGGCCTTGGACTTCTCGATCATCGCGGCAAGATTCTGTTGCAATTGCTGGGGAGGCTGGCCGCGCAGTCCATCGTTGCCACCAAGCTCGATGATCACCAGCTCCGGCTTGTGTTCGGAGAGCAGCGCGGGAAGCCTGGAAAGCCCGCCGGCACTGGTGTCGCCGCTGATCGAGGCGTTCACCACCTGATGCTCCAGGCCCTTCTGCTGCAGGCGTTTTTCCATCAGGGCGACCCAGCCCTGGCTGGTATCCAGTCCCAAACCCGCGCTGATACTATCGCCGACGACCAGCAGGGTGCCGGCAGTCGCCCCTTGGGCCCACAGCAGCAAGGCGATGGCGGTACCGAAAAACCACGTACGCATTGGATTCTCCATGAGCGCAAGCATTCTCAAAGCGCAGAACCTTAGCAAAGTGGTCCCCAGCGCGGAAGGCGCGCTGATCATCCTCCACGACCTCTCCCTCGACCTGCAGCCCGGCGACAGCATGGCCATCGTCGGCAGCTCCGGCTCCGGCAAATCGACCCTGCTCGGCCTGCTCGCCGGGCTCGATCTGCCCAGTTCAGGTGAAGTGACGCTGGCCGGGAACAGCCTCAACGACCTCGACGAAGACCAGCGAGCCCAGGTGCGTGCCGATCACGTCGGGTTCGTCTTCCAGTCGTTCCAACTGCTCGACAGCCTGAGCGCGCTGGAGAACGTGATGTTGCCGCTGGAACTCGACGGCCTTCGCGATGCCCGTGAACGCGCCCGCGACCTGCTCGACCGCGTCGGCCTGGGTCAGCGCCTCACCCACTACCCACGCCAGCTTTCCGGCGGCGAGCAGCAGCGCGTGGCGATCGCCCGCGCCTTCGCCGCCGAACCGGATGTGCTGTTCGCCGACGAACCCACCGGCAACCTGGACAGCCATACCGGCGCGCACATCAGCGACCTGCTCTTCACGCTGAACCAGGAGAACGGCACCACGCTGGTCCTGGTCACCCATGACGAACGCCTGGCCCAGCGCTGCCGCCGGGCGATCCGCCTGGAGGGCGGCCAACTGGTGGATCGTCGGGAGCCCTGATGAAACGCCTGCCTCTGACCCGCCTGTTCGCCCTGGCCTGGCGCCAGTCGCTGCGCGATGCCCGCGCCGGCGAACTGCGCGTGCTGTTCTTCGCCCTGCTGGTCGCCGTGGCGGCGAGCACCGCCATCGGCTACTTCGGCGCCCGCCTGAACGGCGCCATGCTGATGCGCGCCACCGAGTTTCTCGGCGCCGACCTGGTCCTGCGCGGCTCCTCGCAAGCGTCCCCGGACCAAGTCGAAACCGGCACCGCGCTCGGCCTCGACCATGCCCGGGTGGTGGAGTTTTCCAGCGTCATCGCCACCGATGCCGGCATCCAGCTGTCCAGCGTCAAGGCGGTCGACAGTGCCTATCCGCTGCGCGGCGAACTGAAGAGCGCGGCCGAGCCCTATGCGGAGGAACGCTCCGGCGGCGGCCCGAAGCCCGGCGAGGCCTGGGCGCAAAGCCAGTTGTTCGCGGCGCTCGAGTTGAAGGTCGGCGACACCATCGAGGTCGGCGAGAAGAGCCTTCGCCTGACCCGCGTGCTGACCTACGAACCGGACAGCAGTGCCGACTTCTATAGCCTGACGCCCCGCGTGCTGATGCACATCGACGACCTCGCCGCGACCGGCATCATCCAGCCTGGCAGCCGCGTGAGTTACCGTGAGCTCTGGCGCGGCGACAGCCAGGCCCTGGCGCGCTACCGCGATACGCTGACGCCGCGGCTGCAACCCAACCAGCGCCTGGAGGATGCCCGCGACGGCAACCGCCAGATCGGCAACGCCCTCGGCCGCGCCGAACGCTACCTGAACCTCGCCAGCCTGGCGGCGGTGCTGCTTGCCGGTGTAGCGGTCGCGCTATCCGCCGCACGCTTCGCCTCGCGACGCTTCGACGCCAGCGCGCTGCTGCGCTGCCTGGGTCTTTCGCGGCATGCCGCGCTCGGCCTCTACGCGATGCAACTGGCGATGCTCGGGCTGCTCGCCTGCAGCATCGGCGCACTGCTCGGCTGGCTGGCCCAGTACGGGCTGTTCCATCTGCTGCGCGGCATGCTGCCGGCTACCCTTCCGGGCGGTGGCGTGTGGCCGGCACTGGCAGGGATCGCCACCGGCATGGTCGCCCTCGCCGGCTTCGCCCTGCCGCCGCTGGCGGCGCTCGGCCGGGTTCCGCCGCTGCGCGTGCTGCGCCGCGACATGCTTCCGGTGGCACCCAGCACATGGTTTATCTATGGCGCCGCCCTGCTCGCCCTCGGCCTGATCATGTGGCGCCTGAGCCTCGACCTGATGCTGACCTTCGCCCTGCTCGGCGGGGGAATCGCCGCGGCGCTGCTGCTCGGCGGCCTGCTGTTGCTGGCGATGCGCGGGCTCCGTCGGCTGCTGGCGAAGGCTTCGCTGCCCTGGCGCCTGGGTCTTGGCCAGTTGCTGCGCTATCCGCTCGCCGCGGCCGGCCAGGCGCTGGCCTTCGGGCTGATCCTGCTGGCGATGTCCTTGATCGCGCTGCTGCGCGGCGAGTTGCTGGACACCTGGCAGAACCAGTTGCCGGCGAACGCGCCGAACCACTTCGCCCTCAACGTGCTGCCCGCCGACAAGGATGCCTTCGCCGCACGCCTCGCCGAGTTGTCGCCGCATCCGGCGCCATTGTTCCCGATCATTCCCGGTCGTCTGCTGACGATCAACGGCGAGCCGGTGCGCGAACTCGTAAGCAAGGACACCCAAGGCGATCGTGCGGTGCGCCGCGATCTCAGCCTGACCTGGGCGCAGGACCTGCCCAGCGACAACACGCTTACCGCCGGTACCTGGTGGGGCGGGCTACCGACCGGCGGGCTGCCTGGGCTGTCGGTGGAAACCCAGCTGGCCGAAAGCCTCGGCCTGAAACTTGGCGACCGCCTGCGCTTCAACATCGGTGGGCTGGAGCGCGAGGCTCAGGTCACCAGCCTGCGCGACGTGCATTGGGACAACTTCCAGCCGAACTTCTACATGATCTTCCAGCCCGGCACGCTGCAGGATCTGCCGGCCACCTACCTGACCAGCTTCTATCTGCCGCCCGGCAACGACAAGGCGCTGGTCGGGCTCGCCCGGCAGTTCCCGGCCGTGACGCTGCTGCAGGTCGAGGCGCTGCTCGCGCAATTGCGCAGCATCCTCGCCCAGGTCACCGCGGCGGTGGAGTTCGTCCTGCTGTTCGTTCTCGCCGCCGGTCTCGCGGTGCTCTTTGCCGGCTTGCAGTCGACGCTGGACGAGCGCATCCGCCAGGGCGCGCTGCTGCGTGCGCTGGGCGCCGGGCGACCGCTGCTGCTGAAGGCGCGCCGCGCTGAGTTCGGCCTGCTCGGCGGCTGCGCGGGCGTACTCGCCGCGCTGGGCTGCGAGCTGGTAAGCGCCCTGCTCTACCGGCTGGTCTTCGATCTGCCCTGGCATCCGCACCCGTGGCTGCTTCTATTGCCGGTGATCGGCGCGCTGCTGGTCGGCAGCGCCGGGGTGATCGGCACCCGTCGCGCACTGAATGCCAGCCCGCTGACCGTTCTGCGCGAGGGTTGAGCTTGCTAGACTCCGCGCCCTAACCCTCGCTGCGAACCCCATGAGCCGCTATCGCCCACCGCGCACCGCCGGAACCCCACTGATCACCCCCGAAGGCGAGGCACGCCTGCGCGCCGAGCTGCACGAGCTGTGGCACGTGCGTCGGCCACAGGTCACCCAGTCGGTGAGCGAGGCAGCCGCCCAGGGCGATCGTTCGGAAAACGCCGAGTACACCTACGGCAAGAAGATGCTGCGCGAAATCGACAGCCGCGTGCGCTTCCTGACCAAGCGCCTGGAAAGCCTCAAGGTGGTGGATGCGCGCCCTGCGGACGCCGGCAGGGTCTATTTCGGCGCCTGGGTGACGCTGGAGGACGAGGACGGCGTCGAGTCGCGCTACCGGATCGTCGGCCCGGACGAACTGGACCTGAAGCAGAACTTGATCAGCATCGACTCTCCCCTCGCCCGGGCCTTGGTCGGCAAGGCGCTGGACGCGGAAGTGAGGGTGCATACCCCAACAGGCGAGAAGACCTGGTACATCGTCGCCATCGACTATCCGTGAGAGCGCAGCGCCGTCGCTGACTCTCAGCGACGGGTGATCAGCCCCTGCCGCGCGACGCGGGTCAGCTCGTGTATGCAGGCTTCCAGGTTCTTCGCATCCGGCGCCGGAAGTACCGCGAAATCGAAGCTGTCGCTGGCGAGGTCGGCCAGGGATTCGTCGGCACGCACGAACTGGATGAGGAAGTTGCAGGCCTTGTTGCGATCCTTCGGCCAGCCGTCGAGGTAGCGCAGCAGTCGCGGCTGGTTGTCGCCGGCGAGGAGGATCTTGGGGTTGCGCGGTAGCAGCCTCGAGGTGATCGGGGCCAGGCGCAGATTGGAAGGAGAAGGAATCACGTCTATTAATCTCTGCCTCGGGGTCCGCTGGGCAGCGGCGAGAGGCATCACCGAACCAGCGCTTTAGCGGTATTTCGAAGCCTTTGGGCTCCCGGCGCCCCGCAAGTAGCTGACTAAATCGGCGCAGGGGTGAAATGCTAGAGAACCGCGCCCGCCACTGTCAACCGGCGGGCGATCCGCAGACCAGGTCTAGCCACACGCGTGACCCAAGCGTCCGGCGCTACGAAAATGCTGGGTAACGCTGCACCCCGAGCCGCATCGCGTTCCACCTCGTAACAACCTACGGTTTGGCACACGGCCTGGCCAGCATTTGGCCATGCCGCCAACGGCCGCGTCATAGAGGCATCGAGGCCGAAATTGCTGCAGCTGGCACGCATCCTGCGAAGCCGATGCGGTAGGCGCGCCATGGGGACGCGTCGCGAAATCGGTCGCCATCCATGAAGAAGCACCTCAGCGTCGCTTCGCCAGCGGAGCACCGCCCTTATCGCACAGGGAATACGCGCGCGGTCGCTTCCCGTGCGGAACCGCCGGCGGCTCGCCGCCTGCTGCCCTTGTCGCTGCTGACCGCGGTGTGCCTGGCCGCCACGCTGCACTCCGCGCCTTTACAGCAGAACGGCGGCGGCCTGTCGAACGCCGAACAGCGCGCCGAGCTCGAACAGGCTCAGCGCTGGGATCACCGGCTGCAGTCGTTTCGCAAATCGAAGGCGCGTATCGAGCTGAACGAGCAACTCGATCAGGGAGAACGAGCGGTGGCGATCCGGCGGCTGGCCGAGGCGTCCTTCGCCGCCGACGAGATACGCTGGCTGGAAGCGTCCGAGCAACTCGCCTGGGCCCGCAGCGGCGGCAATCGCTGAGTCAGTTGGCGCTCAGCGCGGTGCGCCGCGGCTCCAGCCGTTCGCGCTCGCGCTGGTAGGCGAGGAAATACTTGTTCACCGCATTCACGTAGCTGACCACGCCCATGCCCAGCTGCTCGGCGGCCACGCGCTCCACCTGGAAGAACCACTGATTGGGGTTGAGCCCGCGGCGCTTGGCTTCCGCACGCAGCCCCTGGACCCGTTGCGGACCAAGGTTGTAGGCGGCGAGCACGAACGCCATCCGCTCGCGCTCGTCGAGCCTGCCGCTGTTGAAGTACTGGCGGCGCAGCATCGCCAGGTACTTCGCGCTCGCCTGCACGTTGTTGTCCAGCGACTGCACATCGTTGACTCCCACCGTGCGTGCCGCCGCCGGAGTGATCTGCATCAGCCCCACCGCGCCACTGGCGCCGCGCGCCGCCGGGTTGAGGGTCGATTCCTTGAACGCCAGCGCGGCAAGGTTCAGCCAGTCGAACTCGTGCTGATCGGCGTAGCGCTGCAGCACCGGACGCACCTTCTCCAGGCGCTGCCGCTCGCTGCGCGCCAATGGATCGTGTACCTGGTAGAGCCTGCGGTAGACGCGCTGGAACGTGGCGTCGCCGTTCTCCGGTGCGCGATAGCCCTGCAGGAAGCGATCGACGCTGGCGCGCAGCATGGGCGCATCGTGGCTGGCGAACCACGCCACCTGACCCTCGTCGCCCAGCGCGATGTTGCGATCGACGCGCAGCTTCGGCAGCACCTTGGCCCAGCGCTCGGCAATCGGGCGTTCGACCACGGTGAGCGGATAGATGCCGGCCTGGACCATCTCCAGCACGTCCTCCACCGCCAGCGACGGGTCCACCCATTCGATGAGGATCGGCTTCTGCTTGCGCCGGGCCAGCTCCTGGTTCACCTTGCCCAGCGCCTCGCCGGCCGCACTGCCGGCGGGCAGGACGACGGTGCGCCCGGCCAGTTGGTCGACCCGTTGGTAACAGCGATTGCCCGCGCGCGCGACCAGCACCAGAGGCACCTTGTCGATGACCGCGGTACTGGCGCTGACACCACGCTCGTTGCGCATCCCCATCAGTTCGCCTGGAACAACCAGATCGCCCTCGCCGCGCTGCAAGGCACCGAACAACTGATCCTTGGCCCGCGGAATCAGCTTCAGGCTGAGCGTCCTGCCATCGCGGGCGTTACGATTGAGGTATTGCTCGAAGGCCCGCAGACGGTTGTACTCCACGCCGATGGACTCACCGGCGACTTCGCCGGAGGTGTTGCGGCTCTGGTTCACCAGCACGCGCAGCACGCCGCTGCGGCGTATATCGGCGAGATCGCGCACGTCGCTCTGCGGCTGCCAGTTCTCGGCCTGACCCGCCAGGCGCGCTGCGGCAGGCAGCGGAGCCAGGGCCAGAAGGCCGAGAAGAAGGAGCAACGCCCGCGTCATCGGATCTCCCGGCCGGAACGCCTGCATGCAGGGGCTCCAGCCGTCCAGGAATGAGAGACTGTCGGCGACCGTGGCCGCCCACTCGATCGACGAGAGTCTCACAGGCCGTGCAAAGGCGCCAGTCCGACAGGACAAAGCACATCAAGTAATATTCTTATCATTATGTTTTTATTGAAGATATTAGATGAGTAAAGATCCTGATACGCAGCCCCTTGAGCTGATCGACATCGGCGTCAACCTGACCCACCCGAGTTTCGCGAATGACTGTGAAGCCGTGCTGGATCGCGCCTACGAGGCCGGTGTCAGCCAGTTGGTACTGACCGGCACCAGCGTCGAGGAGAGCGAAAAAGCGCTGCTGCTGTGCGAGACGCTAGACCTGGATGCCGTTCGCCTGTTCGCCACCGCCGGCGTGCACCCGCACGACGCCAGCCAGTGGTCCGCCGACAGCGCGAGCCAGCTGCGCGTGCTGCTCGGCGATCCGCGCGTGCGCGCCGTCGGCGAATGCGGGCTGGACTTCAACCGCGACTTCTCCCCGCGTCCGCAGCAGGAAAAGGTGCTGGAGGAGCAACTGTCCCTCGCCGCGGAACTGAACCTGCCGGTGTTCCTGCACGAACGCGACGCCAGCCAGCGCCTGCTGGAAATCCTCCGCGACTATCGCGATCGTCTGCCCGCCGCGGTGGTGCATTGCTTCACCGGCGAGAAACGCGCGCTGTTCGGTTATCTCGACCTGGACCTGCACATCGGCATCACCGGCTGGATTTGCGACGAACGCCGCGGCCTGCACCTGCAACCGCTGGTGCGCGAAGTGCCCCGCGGCCGCCTGATGCTGGAGAGCGACGCGCCCTACCTGCTGCCACGCAGCCTGCGGCCCAAACCCAAGAGCAACCGAAACGAGCCAGGCTATCTCGGCGAAGTGCTCGGCGTGGTGGCGCGCCACCGCGAGGAGTCGCCAGCGCTCCTGGCGGAGCACAGCAGCGCTTGTGCGCGAGAGTTTTTCCGCCTTCCGCTGCCGCCGAGATAAATCGGTCGCTATCCTCAAGCCTGAGGTTTAGCCGCCGTTAACCTGTCATGACGGCTTGACCATCGTCAGCAGCCAACGAGCCATTGCTGGCAAAATACTGGCACTGCCAATCGATCAGTTTTGAATAGAAGAAGAACGCCATGGGTGTCTGGATTCGCGACCTTTCTCTGAAGTACAAATTCTGGGCGCTCAATGCAGTGTCGTTCCTCACTACCTTGCTGGTGGTGCTCTACGCGATGCACCTGGAACAGGGTGGGCGCAGCGTCGATGCGCAGCGCCATGCCCAGGAGCAGGCTCGGATCGTCGCCAGCTGGCCAGCGCAGCAGCCCCTGCCCACCTCTTCCAACCTGCTGAGCTTCAGCAAGGACGCGCCGCCCCGCCTGGAGAACAACCTCGGTGCCGAACTGACCCGCGCCAGCGGCTGGATCGAGTTGCCGCACGATTCGCTGTTCGGCGACCAGCCGTTGATCGGCGCCCAGGTGATCGACCTGAATGGCGCACGCGTCGCGCTGCTCGCGCGGGCGCCGAGCCTGCTGGATATCTTCATCGAACGCGCTCCGGCCTATGCCATTGCCGTGGCCGTGCTGATGCTGCTGTTGCTGGCCGCCTCGCAACTGCTCATCCGTTTCCTGCTCAGCCACCTGAACATGCTCAAGGACGTGATGCTGCACGTGGAAAGCAGCGGCGATCTGTCCGCCCGCGTGCCGCTCGAAGGCAAGGACGAGGTCGGCCGCATGGCCAGTGCCTTCAATGCCATGCAGGCGGGCTACCAGCGTGTGGTGAGCACCGTCGCCCAGGCCGCTTCGCGCCTCGACGAGGGCGCCGGCAGCCTCGCCACCAGCATGAGCGAGGTACGCCAGGGCATGCTCGGCCAGCAGAGCGAGACCGACCAGGCAGCCACCGCCATCAACGAGATGTCCGCCACCGTTCACCACATCGCCCAGCACACCGCCGACACCCGCGATCAGTCGCGCTCGGCCGACCAGCTGGCCGGCGCCGGGCAGAATGTTGTAGGCCGGGTCAAACAGTCGATTTCCGGGCTCTCCACCGGCGTACAGCAGACCGCCGAGATGATTCAGCAACTGGCGGCCGACAGTCAGAAGATCAGCAGCGTGGTCAGCGTGATCCACGGCATCGCCGAACAGACCAACCTGCTCGCCCTCAACGCCGCCATCGAGGCCGCACGCGCCGGCGAAATGGGCCGCGGGTTCGCCGTGGTCGCCGACGAAGTGCGCAACCTGGCCAAACGCGTCCAGGACTCCACCGACGAGATCACCAACATGATCGGCGCGCTGCAGTCCGGAACCCGCGACGCCGTGGAATTCATGCAGGAAAGTTCGCTGAAGGCCGATGACTGCGTGAAGCTGGCCAACGATGCGGGCGAGGCGCTGGAAGCCATCACCCAGGCCGTGGCGCAGATGCGCGACAGCAATACCCAGATCGCCGTCGCCGCCGAGCAGCAGAGCCAGGTCGCCGAGGAAATGACCCGTTCGGTGGTGGGCATCCGCGACGTCACCGAACAGACCGTGCAGCAGACCGTCTCCTCCGCCGCCACCAGCAGCGAGATCGCCTCGCTGGCCGGCGAGCTGAGCCGTGCGATCCGTCAGTTGAAGCTCTGAGCCTTTCCGCGTAACTGCCTATGGCCTCCATAGGCAGTCCTCATTCGCCGCCCGGCATGGCCGCACCCTAGACTTCAGGCATCTCTTCAAGGAATGCCGACCATGGGCCTGCGCCTGCAATACCCGTCCCGCTCGACGCCGGACTACGCCGCCACTCACCGTCACCCGACCAACCTGCTGCTGCACCTGATCGCCGTGCCGCTGTTCATCGTCGCCAGCCTGCTGTTGCTCACCGGGTTGCTGGGCGCGAGCCTGTTGCCGGTGGTGCTGGGGGTGATCGGGCTGGTCGCCGCGCTGGCGCTGCAGCGCCAGGGGCACAAACGGGAGCAACACGCGATGGACGCCCATCAGGAATGCCTGCAGGAGGTGCTGCTGGAGCAATTCGTGACCTTTCCGCGCTTCCTCCTCAACGGCGGCTGGTGGCGTGCCTGGAAGCGTCGCCGACCCTGAACGCGCGACGCCTCAGCCAAACACCGTGACGGTTTGCCGGCTCAACGCGACCAGTTCGCCAGTGGGTGTCCACAGTGCAGCGGCGACGTGGCCGTAGCCGTCTCGGGCATGTTCGATATCGGCGCGGTACAGGCACCAGTCGTGGGTGGTCAGCGGCGGTATCGGCTGGACGAATTCGATGGTCCAGGTCAGCGAGCTGCCCGGCACCGGACTGCGCAGGTGGGAAAGCGGCGCGGGCGGCCAGGCGTCGACGAGCGCCAGCAGATGTGCCTCGTTCACCGGCAACTCATCGACCTCACCGCGCAAACGCACCCAGCCGCCCATTTCCCGAGACGGGTTGTTGCTGAATGGAAAGCCGCCGAGTCCCCAACGCATCGACAGGTGACGGCCGAATTCCGGCGTGATCCCCCTGATGTAGGGCAGCTCCTGGCACTCCTCGACCGGTTTCATGGCCGGAGCCGGCAATGCCGGAACGTTCACCGCGGACTCGCGGGACGCGCCAAAGCTGCCCTGTACCAGGGTCACTACCTGGCCATCCTGAACGGCGCGACCGAGCACCTGGCTCACTGCCTTGCCCTCACGCAGCACCTCCGCCTCGAAGCGCACCGGCTTCTCGCAGATCAAAGGGCCAACGAAGGTGATCGCCAGCGATCTCGGCGGCCGGCCTTCCGGCACTTTCGCCCGCATCGCCTCGTAGACCAGCGCCGCCGCCAGCCCGCCAAAGCCGGCGCGGCCCTGACCCCACTCCTTGGGAACCTGGATGTTGTTCGGGTCCATGCGTACAGCCTGGATCAGTTCGAACAGGGTCATGCTCACCTCATCATTGTGCACTGCGACCTGGAAAGGGATGCATCTTAGGGGATGGATGCCGGCGCCAGACAAGGCTGTTACGCCAATTGCGCTGGCTGATCGGCGCTTCAGCGGGTGCTGCGGGTGAACCGCCAGGGCAGGCGCCGACGCAAACCGGTGAGTGCCTGACGCAGTTCGCCGACGGCGCCGGGCCTGCCGGCATAACGCTGCGCCTCGTAGACGCGGAGGAACGCGCGGATGCTTTCGGCCTGTTGCGGCAGCGCCGTGGCGGCACGCTCGGCGAATGCCCGCGGCCCCTCGCCCCGCGCCCGGCGCAGGCCGTGGCGCGCCAGCAGACGCTCGAAGCCCAGAAACACCCGCTGCTGCGGATCGCGTTCGCGACGCCAGGGTTTCAACAGCCCGAGCGCCACCCCCGACAGAATCAGCCCACCGCCACCGACCAGGGCAATCAGCAGCAGACGTGTATCGAAAGCGCCAAACCACCGCTGCAACAGATTGGCCTGTTCCTCGCCCTGATAAGCCAGCACCCAGCGTTGCCAACCGTAGTTCAGGTTGTCCCAGGACAGGCGCAGCTGGTTCATCCAGCCGATGGAGCGGTAGCGCAACGCGGAGAACAGCGAGCCTTGCAGGAAGCTGCGCTCTCCCGCCACTGCCTCCTCCAGGCCCTGCTCGATACGTGTCGGGGCGACCTGGAACGTGGGGTCGACGCTCACCCAGCCGCGTTCGGGAAGCCAGTACTCGACCCAGGCGTGGGCGTCGAACTGGTGGACCGAGATGTAGTTGCCGGCCGGATTCACCTCGCCGCCCTGGTAGCCCGCCACCACCCGCGCCGGAATGCCGGCCGCGCGCAGGACGAAGGTCATGGCGCCCGCGTAGTGCGCGCAGAAACCGCGGCGGGTATCGAAGAGGAACGCATCGATGCCATCCACCCCGGTCGGCGGCGGTTTCAGGGTATAGACGTAGGGTTCCCGATTGAAATGCTGCAGCAGCGCCTGCACCAATGCCTGCGGGTCGGCATAGCGGCGTTTGAGGTCGGCGGCCCAGGCACGGGCGCGCGGTTCGCCCTGCTCGGGCAACTGCAATGCACGGCGCTGAAGGAGGGGCGAATCCTCGGGTTCGCGCACGGCATCCGGCCATGAGGTCACCTGATAGAACAGCGACTTGTCCACCGGACGATAACGCTCCAGGCGGAAATCGCTCATCAGCCGGGTGCGCTCCAAGCTGGTCTCGCCGGTATCCAGGGCGAACAGCCAGGGCCTGGAGCTGGGCTGCATGATGACGTTGTAGCGCAGCGCCTCGCCGCGCTTCTGCCACTGCGGCTCGATCGGGTACTGCGCCACCGACGACTGCGACCAGCGTCGCCCGTCGAAACGCTCCAGTGTCAGCGCCCGCCAGTAGAGCTGCGAGCGGGGCGGCATCGGACCGTCGAAACTGGCCCGGAAGGCCAGTTCGCCGGACTGGCTGAGCTCGGCGATATCGCCGGGCTCGATGTTGTCGGAAAGCCCGGTCACAGCGCCGCCCGCCGGTTGCGGCAACGACCACAACGGGCCGAGCCGGGGGAAGAAGACGAACAGCAGCAGCATCAGCGGCAACGCCTGCGCGAGCATCCCGCCGGCCAGGCGCAGGGTCGGCCAGGGCCGCTCGGCGAACGCGCTTTGCTGCAGGCCGATCAGAGAGGCCAGCAAGGCGCTCACCGAAAGCAGCGTGAACAGCGCGAGGAGCATGCTGTCGTCGAACAGGTAACCGGTGACCACCACGAAGAAACCGAGGAACACCAGCACCAGGGCGTCGCGTCGGCTGCGCGTTTCCACCAGCTTGAGGACGAACGCCGAGATCAGCAGCACGCTGCCGGCATCCAGGCCGATCAGGCTGCCGCGGGAAAACCATACCCCGGCCGCGGCGCCGGCCATCAGCACGACCTTGGCCAGCGCATTCGGATAGCCCGCGCGCATGCGGTAAATCTGGATGCGCCAGAGCGCGCAGACCAGCCACAGGGCGATGGTCCAGGCAGGCAGATGGAACAGGTGCGGCACCATCACCAGCGCCTGGGCGATCAGCAGCCAGGTCAATGCCACCCGCGGGATGGGCTGCGCGACGCTGGAACGGCGGGTGCTCACGGGCGGTTCCCTGGGCGCTGCTCGTTTGCGTACAGCGCCAGTGCGCGCAGGCACGCCTCGCGATGGGTCTCGCCGCTGTCCGGCCCGAGCTGGACGCCGGGAAGATGCAGCGCGAACGCCTGGCCTTCGTTGCAGAACTGCAGCACCCAGTGACAGAGCAGCGACAACCTGGACTCGAGGTCGCCTTCCAGCGCATCCAGGTCCAGGTGCAGGTCGCGACCGCTGAGCGCGGCGAATTCCTTGACCAGCAGGCCATGCCCGCGTGAGTAGGCCTTCCAGTGCAGGCGCTGTTTCGAGTCGCCCGGCTGGTAGGTCTTGAGGCCCTGGTAATCGTCCGCGCCCTGGCCCAGTTGATGGCTCCCGGACTCCTCGCCGTCGTCGCCTCGGCCGGCGGCCAGCGGCAGGTCACCGGGCAGCGGCCGCGGATAGACCAGCAACGCCTGGTCCAGGTCGACCCACGACCAGGCGACCAGGATGCCCAGCGGGAAGCGGCTTTCCACCTTCAGCCGACCGGGACGCAACCAGCCGCGACGCAGCGCCGGCTGGCTCAATTCGCACTCGCCAAGGCCAAGCGCTGGCACATCGAGGCTCTGCAGCTCTGCCGGCGGCCAGCCGATGGCGATCGCCTGGTGCGCCCGCCCGCTGCTTTCCAGCAGGACCTTGAAGCGCGCCTGCTCGCCGACGAACACCGCGCCGCCGCCCCCGGCCTTGAGCACCAGCCCGGCCAGGTTGCGGTAGGTATGCAGGATGGCGACGATGCCCACGGAGGCCAGCAGGAAGGTCAGCCCGTAGGCCAGGCTGTTCTGGTAGTTGATGCCGGCAAGCAGCATGAGCAGCAGGGATACGCCGAACGCTGCGCCGACCCGGCTGGGCACGATGAAGATGCGCCGCTGATCCAGGCGCACCCGCTGGGCCGCCGGGATACGTTTGGCCAGCCAGCGATCCCATCGCGGACGCAGTGGGGTATCGGCCATCAGACCGCCGCCACCTCGGTCAGCAGCCAACGCACCAGCGCGCCACCACCGTGCCCGCTGGGATCGGCGCGCTCGCGCAGGCGGTGGCCGACCACCGCCGGCAGAACGGCCTGCACGTCTTCGGGAATCACGTACTCGCGGTCGGCGAGGAACGCCCAGGCACGGGCGGCGGCGAGCAGGGCCAGGCTCGCGCGCGGCGACAGTCCCCAGGCGAACTGTGGCTGGCTGCGCGTGGCCTCGACCAGCCTCAGCACATAGTCGACCAGTGCATCGCTGGCACGGACCTGCGGCACCAGCTCCTGCAGCTTCGCCAGCTCGGCATGGTCGAAGACCGGCTCCAGGCGCGGCAACAGGTCGCGCCGCGCTTCGCCGAGCAGCAGCGCCTTCTCGGCGCCCTTGGCCGGGTAGCCCAGCGACAGGCGCATCAGGAAGCGATCGAGCTGCGATTCGGGCAACGCGAAGGTGCCGCCCTGAGTCACCGGGTTCTGCGTGGCGATGACGAAGAAAGGGTCCGGCAATGGCCGGGTAGCGCCTTCAATAGTCACCTGGCCCTCCTCCATCGCCTCGAGCAGCGCGCTCTGGCTCTTCGGCGTGGCGCGGTTGATTTCGTCGGCGAGCACCAGCTCGGCGAAGATCGGCCCGGGATGGAAGGCGAACTGCCCGCTGTCCTTGTCGAACACCGAGGTGCCGAGGATATCCCCGGGAAGCAGGTCGGACGTGAACTGGATACGCTGGAAACTCAGGCCCAGAGCCTTCGCCAGGGCATGGCTGAGGGTGGTCTTGCCCATTCCCGGCAGGTCTTCGATCAGCAAATGGCCGCGTGCCAGCAGGCAGGTCATCGCCAGGCGAACCTGATGTTCCTTGCCCAGCAGTACACCGTTGACCATCTGCAGGCAGGCATCGAGTTTGGTGCGCATGCGGCTCTCCTCCGGGATGAAAGGCCGATGCTACTGGCCCCGTCCCGGCCGGCAAAGCCTTTGTAACCTTTACTGACGAAAAACCGGCGTCATAAAAGTCGGCGTGCGCGAGGCGTCAGTTCGGCCGCGTCAGGTCGAAACGCTCGCGGGTGTAACTGTAGGACTTGCCGCCCAGGCGTCCGACGATATCCAGCTTGCCGGCATCGATCCGGCCCTGTTCGTCGAGCACGCTCTGATCAATGTGCGCATAGAGTATTTCGGCGAACACAAGGGTGCAGTTCGGCTCGTGCGCCGGATAAGGCAACAGTTGCGCCACCCGGCATTCGAAGGCCACCGGCGCACCCTTCACGCGCCGCGGCGCGACCCGCACCGAGGCCTCGCTGGCGATGCCGCAGTGCTCGAACTCGCTGGTGCCGCGTGGCAGGGTCGCGGAGCTGGCGTTCATCGCCTCGACCTGATCGGCGCAAACCAGCTGAATCACCAGCTCGCCGGTTTCCTGCAGGTTCAGCATGCTGTCCTTGAGGCTGCCATCGCCGCGTGTGGAGATGTTCACCATCAGGGTCGGCGGGGTATCGCTGATCACCTGGAAGAAGCTGAACGGCGCCAGGTTGGCGACACCGTCGGCGGACAGCGTGGAGACCCAGGCGATCGGCCGCGGCGTCACGGTGTTGGCCATCCAGCGATACGCTTCGAGCGACGTCAGGGCGGAGAAATCGATCTGCATCGGGAAACTACTTGGTAGGAGGACGCCACCGGCGCCACGGGCGTGGCGCCGGCGTGCGGGTCAGCGGCCGGCGCGGGATTCGCGCAGGTAGAAGCGCGCCTTCTCGACCTTCTTCACACAGCCCGAATAGGCTTCGAACTGCTGCTGGGTCTTGGCAGCGGTGAGCAATGTCACCGCTTTGGAATAGCTGACCGTACCGGCGAAGCCTTCGGCTTCGGCGAGGCTCTGCTCTTTCCAGGCGGCATCCAGACCATTGGCGCAGCTGGTGCGGTACGAGGTCTTGCCTGCACAACCGGCCAGCGTGAGCGCCATGAGGGGAATCAGTATCCAGGCTTTCATGTGTTTCTCCTTCGGAAGGTGTACAGCTTGCCTTCGCTGAGACCGGTCTGCCACTCAAAAAGTGCCGGCCTGGCGCGGCTTCTTGGCGTCGGCAAAGCGGACGCGTATCGTCGCACGATCGGTTTCCGGGGAGGTGTGGATGAGCAAGCGAGTGGCCCTGGTTCTGGGTTCGGGAGGCGCGCGTGGCTACGCGCACATCGGCGTCATCGAGGAACTCGAGGCGCGCGGCTACGAGATCGGCTGCATCGCCGGCTGTTCGATGGGCGCGGTGGTCGGCGGCGCCTATGCCGCCGGAAAGCTGCGCGAGTACCGCGAGTGGATCGAGAGCCTGGACTACCTCGACGTGCTGCGCCTGGTCGACGTCAGCTTCTCGCTGGGGGCGATCCGCGGCGAAAAGGTCTTCGGCCGAATACGCGAGATCGTCGGCGAGATCGATATCCAGGACCTGCCGATTCCCTATACCGCGGTTGCCACCGACCTCACCCACCAGCAGGAAATCTGGTTCCAGGAAGGCAGCCTGCACCAGGCGATGCGCGCCTCGGCGGCGATTCCGAGCCTGTTCACCCCGGTAGTCCAGGGCAACCGCATGCTGGTCGATGGCGGCCTGCTGAACCCGTTGCCGATCGTGCCGGTGGTGTCCAGCCACTGTGACCTGATCGTCGCGGTCAACCTGAACTCGTCAGGCCAGCAGCACTACCGCTTGCCGGTGATCGAGCGCCCGGCACTGCTGAAATCGCGCTTCGATGCGCTGGTCGCGGCGCTGAGCACACGGTTGCCCTTCCGTCGCCGTGAAGAAAGCGGCGAGCCGCTGCTGCTGATCGCCGCGGAAGGCGGCGAGACCGTCGACCCCTGGCTGGATGCCGCGCCAGACGCCCAGCAACCCTCGGCCGCGCCGCAGGGCAACAGCTCGCCGAAATCGGCCAGCGGTTCGCGGGTACTGGAGAACGTCGGCCCGGCGTCGCTGCTGGACCTCGTCAACCAGAGTTTCGAGGTGATGCAGACCTCGCTGGCGCAGTACAAGATCGCCGGCTATCCACCGGATGTGCTGATCAACGTGCCCAAGCGCGTCTGCCGCTTCTTCGAGTTCTACAAGGCGCCGGAGCTGATCCAGCTCGGCCGGCAGATCGCCAGCGACACGCTGGACAGTTACGAGGCGACGCACTGACTCGCCATGTAACGATCTCGTTACCTGGCGGAAAACGGGCCGATATGAATGCGTGCGAGCATCGCGACCTTTTTTGTAATCGCCTCGGGAGCCGAGCCTCGTGGAAACAGCCAGCAGCGCCTTCAAAGCCACCCGCGTCCTGATCGTCGATGACGATGCCGACATCCGCGAACTGCTCTGCGGTTACCTGGAGCGCTTCGGCATCCAGGCCGAAGGCGTCGCCGACGGCGTGGCGATGCGCGCAGCGCTGGATCGCGAGCATTTCGACGCCCTGGTGCTGGACCTGATGCTGCCCGGCGAAGACGGTCTTTCGCTGTGCCGCAGCCTGCGCGCCAGCTCCGACATTCCGATCCTGATGCTCACCGCGCGTTGCGAACCCACCGACCGCATCATCGGCCTCGAACTGGGCGCCGACGACTACATCGCCAAGCCCTTCGAGCCGCGTGAACTGGTCGCGCGCATCCAGTGCGTATTGCGCCGGGTGCGCGATGGCCGTGACGCGCCACGCAGTGACCAGCGCAAGAGTGTCCGCTTCGATGGCTGGCGACTGGACAGCGTGCTGCGCCAAGTCGAATCCGCGGACGGCATGCTGGTGCCGCTGTCCAACGCCGAATTCCGCTTGCTCTGGGTGTTCCTCGAGCGCCCGCGACGCGTGCTCAGCCGTGAACACCTGCTCGACGCCGCGCGCGGGCGCAGCATCGAGGCGTTCGACCGCAGCATCGACCTGCTGGTCTCGCGGCTGCGGCAGAAGCTGCGCGATGATCCGAAGGCGCCCCGGCTGATCAAGACCGTGCGCGGCGAAGGCTATCTGTTCGACGTGCGGGACATCGACTGATGCGCCGCGGCGATACGCTGTTCGCCCGGCTGTTCGGCATCTTCGTCGCCGCCATCGTGCTGGGCCATCTGATTGGTTTTCTCTGGTTCCGCGCTTATGGCCCCCCGCCACCGCCGCCACCCAAACACCCGAATTCACTGGTGATTCTCGAAGAGTCCGAACTGCGCCAACCCTCACCACTGGGCGGGCCGCTGGTGCCGCTGCTGCTGCAACTCCTCCTGTTGCTGGCCGCCGCCTGGTTCGGCGCGCGCCTGCTGACCCGGCCGATCCGCCAGTTGAGCGCCGCCGCCGAACGCCTGAGCGAGAACATCGACAGCGCACCGCTGGCCGAGAGCGGCCCGCAGGAGGTGCGCAAGGCCGCCCGCTCGTTCAATCGCATGCAGGCGCGTATCCGCGAACAGATCGCCCAGCGCAGCCGCATCCTCACCGCCGTCTCCCACGACCTGCGCACGCCCCTGGCGCGGATCAAGCTGCGCGTCGAAGAACTGGAGGACGGCCACCTGCGCACCCGCATGAGCCAGGACCTGGGCGAAATGACCGCGATGCTCGACGCCACCCTCGCCTACCTGCGCGAACAACGCACCAGCGAGACGCGGCACCTGTTCGACCTGCAGTCGCTGGTCGAATCACTGGTGGAGAACGCCCAGGACAACGGCGCCGCAGTCAGCGTCGTCGGCGCCTGCCTGCCGCTGCACACGCAGCCGCTGGCCTTGCGTTCGTGCCTGAACAACCTGCTGGACAACGCGCTGCGCTATGCCGGCCATGCGCGCATCGAACTGCACGACGGCGAGGGGCAGATTGAGGTGCGGGTCATAGACAATGGCCCGGGCATACCGGTCGAGCAGCGCGACGCCGTTTTCGAGCCGTTCTTCCGCCTGGAAAGCTCGCGCAACCGCAACTCGGGGGGCGTCGGGCTGGGATTGTCGATCGCCCGTGAAGCCGCGCTGCGCCTGGGCGGCGAGCTGCTGCTGGAAGAAAGCCCCGGCGGTGGGCTGACCGCCGTGCTGCGCCTGCCACGCCGTTAACGCCCACCATTCCACACCCCGGGATTGAACGTGCCTTCAGCGCGCCCACGCTCAGAGCGGCGGCGCATCCTTCTCCTCGCCGGCTGGCAGGGCCTGGTGCGCCCGCGGCGCGATCCAGTCGGAAATCAGGCTGAAGGCCACCGCCAGCAGCGTCGGGCCGAGGAACAGGCCCATGAAGCCGAACGCCAGGATGCCGCCGAACACGCCGAGCAGCACCACCACCAGCGGCAGGTTGCCGCCACGGCTGATCAGGTAGGGCTTGAGCACGTTGTCCACCCCGCTGATGACGAACACACCCCACACGCCGAGGAAGATGCCCATCCCGTAGCTCCCGTGCCAGAGCAGCCAGGCCGTCGCCGGAATCCACACCAGCGGCGGGCCGACCGGTATCAGGCTGAGCACGAAGGTCAGCAGGCCGAGCACCAGCGCGCCCGGGATCCCGGCAATGGCGAAACCGATCATCGCCAGCAGCGCCTGCGCCGCGGCGGTGCCGATCACACCGTTGACCACACGCTGGATGGTGCCCGCCACCAGCCGCTGGTAGTGATCGGCGCGCTCGCCGATCAGCCGCTCCAGCAGGCGCAGGACGAAATCGGCCATGCGCGGGCCGTCGCGGTAGAAGAAGAACACCAGCACCAGGCTCAGGGCGAGCTCCAGCATGCCGCCTCCCACCCGCGCGCTGCGCGCCAGCAACCAGTTGCCGACCTCCCCGACGTAGGGGCGCAGGGTGACGAAATAGGCGGTGCCCTGCTCGTCGACCCGATTCCACCATTGCACCAGCCGATCGCCCACCAGCGGCACGTTGTCCAGCCAGTCCGGCGGAGGCGGCAGGCCGTCGACCTGGACTTCCTTGATCAATTGCATGCCGTCGCGGATGTGGTCGGCGACGTTGAAGCCGAGCAGCACCAGCGGCACCGCCACCAGAATCATCCAGCCCGCCGTGAGGATCGCCGCCGCGAGGTTCTCTCGCCCTTTCAACGCCCGTGTCAGCAGGCGCATCAGCGGCCAGCTGGCGAAGGCCAGCACGGCGGCCCAGAACAGCGCGGAAACGAACGGCGCCAGCACCCACAGGCACGCGCCGAGCAGCCCGAGGAGCAGAATCTGCACCAGCAGGCGATCGTTGTTGGGCATCGAAAAACGCTCCGAAAAACGGTTGGGGGGAGGATCAGGCCGCCGAGTGTGACACTTCGGCGGCTTGGCGGCATGACGCCTAGCGCAACAGGTCCAGATGCAGCCCCTCGCGGGTCGCGCCGTCCACCTCGATGCGCGGCGCGCGCACGCCGCCCTGCACCAGCGCATCGCGCCATTGCTCCGCCTGCACACCGGACAGCGTCACGCGCACGCCGCTGTTCTGGTTGAGGCTGCGCACCAGCAGTTTCACCCAGTCGTCCTGCGGGCCTTCGTCAAGCAGACTCAGGTCCAGCTCGCCGCTATCCAGCAGTTGCCGCAGCAGGGTCGCCGGCGTCGGCAGAACCACGCCCAGCGGACTGCTGGCGTCGAATTGCTCGACATGCAGATAGGCGCGCCTGTTACCGCGCGTGATCGCGTAGAGCGCCACCAGGCGGTCGTCCATCTCGCCGACGCTCAGGCGCACCAGCGCATAGGCCTGGCGATCGTCGGGGCCGTAGAGCTTGGAGCTGCCGAACACTGCGTTGGCCCACAGGCTGCTGGAGCCGCAATCGCGCCCCTCGCACCAGTAGAGCAGGTGTCCGCCCTGCTCCTGCAAGGCGCGGCGAGCCTGGGTGAAGGCCTGTTCGGAGGTGTGTTCCGCGGGCAGTTCGTAGGTCAGCGAAAGCTGTCGTCCCTGGGTCGCCACCTGCTGCTCGAAGCGCAGGTCGCCGCTGATCCTGCGGATCGAGCCCTGCGGGAAGATGCGCTCCAGATCGGCGGTTTCGCGGAAATCGACGATCTCGGCGTTCGCCGGGCGCGGCAGCATCTCGAGATCGTGACTGCCAGCGACGTCCGCCGCCTGGGCATGGCAGGCCGCGAGAAAGAGGCCGAGCAGCATCGGCCGAAGGCTATGAATGCTCACCGGACGAGGATGTCCTGTGCCGTCTTGATCTTTGCGTCGCCCTCTTCCCGGCTCGGCCTGGCAAGGCCGCGCTGCACCGCGGGTCGTGAGTCGATGGCGTCCAGCCAGCGCTGCAGATGCGTCAGCCCGTCAAGTGAAACGCCGGACCAGTCGTGGATCTTCACCCAGGGGAAGGTGGCGATATCGGCGATGCTGTAGTCGCCGGCGAGATACTCGGCCTCGCCCAGCCGGCCATCGAGGACCTCGTAGAGCCGGCGGGTTTCGTTCTGGTAGCGGGAGATCGCGCCGGGCAGTTTTTCCGGAAAGTAGCGGAAGAACACGTTGGCCTGGCCTTGCATCGGGCCGACGCCGCCCATCTGGAACATCAGCCATTGCAGCACCCGCGAGCGGCCCTTGACGTCGCTGGGCATCAGTTGGCCGGTCTTCTCGGCGAGGTAGACCAGGATCGCGCCGGACTCGAAGACCGCGAAGTCGTCGTTGTCGCGGTCGACGATCGCGGGAATCCGCCCGTTCGGGTTGATGCGCAGGAATTCGGGGGTCTTCTGCTCCTTGCGATCGAAGCTCAGCACGTGCAGGTCGTACGGCAGGCCGAGCTCTTCCAGAGCGATTGAGACCTTGTGGCCATTGGGCGTGGCGGCGGTGTAGAGGTCGATCATGATCTTCTCCCTTGTCTGGCCGCCCAGCCTTCCCAGTTGCCGACGGCAAGTCAAGCCGAAGCGAAGCGCCTATTGAAACAGTCTGCTACGGAGGCGGCGCCCGCCTCGTCGTCCAGGTGCAGGTGATGACCGCCGGCGAGCCGGGTGACGTTGAACGGCAACGCTTCGAGCATCTGCAACAGCGGCAACTCGCCCTTGAGCAGGCCGTTCTCGGCGAGCACCAGATCGACCGGGCACTGTACCGCGGCGAGAAACGCCTGGCTGTGCGCGCGGGTGAAACGCAACGGGCTGGGCAGCGTCAGCCGCGCATCGGTACGCCAGGTGTAGCCGCCGGGCACCGGCATCAGCCCGCGCTGAGCGAGCAACTCGGCGGCGTCCCGGCTTACCGCGCCAACCCCCTTCATGCGCGCCACCACCGCTTGCTCGACCTTCTCGTAGACCGGCTTGCGCTTGTTCGGCAGGTCGAGCTGCGCCTGCAGCGCCTCGCCCAGTTTGCGCGGCGCATCGGCCGCCTCGCCCAGGTAGGGAATCAAGCCATCGATCAACGCCAGACGCTCGATGCGCTGTGGCATGGCGCCGGCCAGCAGGACGGAGACGATGGCGCCCATCGAGTGGCCGAGCAGCGAGAAGCGCGGCCAGCCCAGTTGCTCGGCGACGTGCAACACGTCCAGCGCGTAGTCCCAGAGTTGGTAGCCGGCGCCCGCGGCGCGGTGCGCGGAATGCCCGTGCCCGGCGAAATCCAGGGCGACGACGCGCATCCCGGTCAGTTTGGGCGCCAGCCGGGCGAAGCTCGCCGCGTTGTCCAGCCAGCCATGCAGGGCGATCACCGGCCGCCCGTCCTCCGGACCGTAGAGATGGGCGGCCAGCTCGATGTGCGGGAGGTTGAGGCGGATCTCTTCGACGGGCGCGCTCATGCGGGCTCCTTTTCGGCATCGGAATGGGACTCCCAGCGCTGGAACAGCGACCTGAGCAGGTCCGCCGTCTGCGCCGGGCGCTCCAGCGGGAACATGTGGCCGCCAGGCAACGTCAGGTACTCGCCGCGCGGGATGCGCTGCACGGAACGCGCATGGTGCGGCAGCACTACCCGACTATGCCGGCCGCGCACCACGGCCAGCGGCACCTGCAACTGCTGCGGCCGCCCGGGGCTCAGATGCGGCACGCTGCGGTAGATGCTGATCTCGGTGGCCGGGTCGAATTTCAGGCGCAGTCCCTTATCGCTGGGCGCGAGGCCGTGCTCGACGTAGGCGTCCAGGCACTCCGGATCGAAACGGCGGAACAGCCCCTTGCCGGCGAAGTACAGGCGCGCCTGCGCGGCGTCGTCGAAGGCTTCGCGGCGCCCGAGGGTTCGCCCGGCCGGGGTGATACGGTCGATGAAGCCAAAGCGTTTGGCGGCGCGAATGACCAGCCGATCGGCGAGCGTCAGCACCGGCGAGTCGAGCATCACCACCCCGCGGTACAGCTGCGGACGGCGTAGCGCCGCGTGGTAGTGCAGCACGCCGCCGAGGGAGTGGCCGACGCCCCACACCGGCTGATCGAGGGCCTCGAGGTGATGCAGCAATTCATCCACCAGCCCGCCCCAGTTGTCGTCCACCGGGAAGCGCGGATCGTGGGCGTGCTGCTCCAGGTAGTGCAACGGGTAGTCGGGTCGCAGCGCGTCGAACAGCTTGCCGTAGGTGGCGGACGGAAAGCCGTTGGCGTGGGCGAAGAAGATCGGCGATGGCATGCGCGGCTCTCGGCTCGGGATTCTCTGGGGAATCTATCGGGGAATCGTCCAACGGATTCTCCGGCAGCCGTTCCTGCGCGGCAACGATCGTAACTGCCAGTGATGGCGGTGCAACGGCCAGGCGTCAGTGCGGCAACGCCAGCCGCAGCAGGATCGCACCGGCCACCAGCAGGAACACCAGCCCGCAAAGGCCGTCGATGACGGGCGCGGCGCGCAGCAGGCGCCGCTGCAGGCGCGGCTGGGTCAACGCGACGCTGAGCAGGCTGAACCAGGCCAGGCCGAAGAAGAACAGGATGCCCGCGGCGGCGAACTTGCCCGGCAGCGACATGTGCGGCGGGATCAGGCTGGTCAGCAGCGCGAGGAAGAACACCAGGGCCTTGGGATTGAACAGGTTGGTCGCCACCCCGCGCAACCAGGGGCCGAGCGGCGACGGCGCGAGTTCACCGTCGAGCCCGCCGCCGGACGCCTCGCCGCGGCGAAACCAGGCGCGCAACGCACCGACGCCGAGCCAGCCGAGGTAACCCGCGCCGAACAGCTGGATCGCCGTGAACAGCAACGGCGAGCGGCTCAGCAGCAGCGAAACGCCGGTGAGCACCAGGGTGCCGTGCAGCAGGATGCCGCACGCCAGGCCCAGCGCGCTGAGCAGGCCGGCGCGACGGCCCTGATGGATCGCGGTGCGCACCACCAGCGCCACGTCCGGGCCGGGGCTGATCAGCGCCACGGCGAACACCGCCATCAGCGACAGCAAGACGGAGGTCTCCTGCATGCTTTTCTCCAGAATTCGGGGGTAAGGTCGAAATGAACGAGCGTGGCCGTCAGCCCTGGCGCAGACGCGCGGGCGGCAGCCCATAGGTACGGCGGAACAAACGGGAGAAGTGCGCCTGGTCGTAGAAGCCCAGGCGCAGGGCGATGTCGCTCAGCGGAAGGCCGCGCAACACCAGCGGCAGCGCCCTCTCCAGGCGCAGCGACATCAGCCACTGGTGCGGCGGCAGGCCGGTGTGCTTGCTGAAGCGGCGCAACGCCTGCCACGGGCTGACACCACAGAACGCGGCCAGCTCTTCCAGGGTCGGCGGCGCGTCGAGGCGCGATTCGAGCCAGTCGCGCAGGCGCCTCCAGGTCGTCGGGTCGAAGCCCTGGGCGGGCTCGCTGATACGCAGGCTCGAGCCCATGTCCAGCAGATGCGCCAGCGCCTGCCAGAGGGTGCTTTCCTGGGACAGCGGCGAGCCACCGAGCATGGCCGCGTGGAAATCCTGCAGATGCGCTTGCAGGCGAGGATCGCGCAGCACCGCGCTGGTCAGCCGCGGCGCGCCCTGGCGCCCGTCACTGAGGCTGCGGCTGGCGTCGTCGAGCCACTGCGGGTCGAGCGCCATCACGCGGATGCGATAACCCTCGCCCGTCAGGCTGGCGCCGTCGTGGATGCATTCCGGAGCCATCAGCAGCATGTCGCCGGCGCCGACCTGGCGCTTTTCGCCGCGATGCATGTAGCGGTGCTCGCCGCGCAGCAGCAGGCCGACGTGGTACTCCAGATGGAAATGCCGGGGGAACGCGAAGCTGTGGTACTCGGCGTCGATGAGACGCACGCCCGACAGCCCGCTGGTGATGTGGTTGATCTGCTCCATGCGCCCACTTTACCCGCTGCAGGCGCCGCGCTCTTGGACAAAATTGCAGCGCGGCGCCGGAGGGCACCGGCGGTCAGTCGTGCCAGAGAACCGTCTGCGAGCGTGCCGCCCATTCGCCGAAGCGCGCTCCGTAGGCATCTTCGATCATCGCCCGCTTGATCTTCAGGGTCGGCGTGAGGAAGCCGTTGTCCACTGCCCAGACGTCCTTGACCAGCACCAGCCCCTGCAACCGTTCGTGCTTGTCGAGGCCGTCGTTGACCTCTTCGAGCAGGTTGCGCAGGCTGTTTTCCAGTTCATTGCGGGTGCCGTTAGCCGCTTCCGCGCGACCGACCTCGGAGAGCACGCACAGCGCCATCGGTTGCGCGAGGCCATCGCCGATCACGCAGACCTGCTCGATCCGCGAATGCACCGCCAGGCGGTTCTCGATCGGTGCCGGGGCGACGTACTTGCCCTTGCTGGTCTTGAAGATTTCCTTGATCCGCCCGGTCAGCCGCAGATAGCCCTCGGCATTCTGTTCGCCCTTGTCGCCGGTACGCAGGAAGCCGTCCTCGGTAAGGGCCTCGGCGGTTCGCTGCGGGTCCTTGTAATAGCCGCTCATGGTTGCGTCGCTGCGAATCAGCACTTCGCCGGAGTCGTCGATCTGCACCTCGACGCCCGGGCTGGCGATGCCGATCCAGCCCGGACGTTGCAAACCGGGGCGGCCCAGGTGCGAGTAGCCGCAGTTCTCGGTCATGCCGTACACCTCGAGCACCTCCAGGCCAAGACGCCGATACCAGTCGAGCAGCGCCTCGGGCACCGGCGCGGCACCGGACAGCGCGAAGCGCACGGCGTCCAGGCCGAGACCGGCGAGTACCTTGCGCCCGACGACACGGCCGACCAGTGGCAGCGCCAGCAGGCGATCCAGCTTTCGCGCGGGCATCTTGCTGTAGACGCCCATCTGGAACTTGGTCCAGATGCGCGGCACGCCGAAGATCACCGTAGGCCGCGCACGCCGCATGTCATCGAGGAAGGTTTCCAGGCTTTCGGCGAAGAACACCGTGAGCCCGGCGTACAGCGAGGCCATCTCGACGAACATCCGCTCGGCGACATGACACAGCGGCAGGTAGGACAGCACGCGATCGCCCTCGCCCACCTCGGTGAGCTGGCTGCCGTTGCTGGCGGCGAAGCCGAAGCTGCCGAAGGTCTGCATCACACCCTTCGGCGTGCCGGTGGTGCCGGAGGTATAGATGATGCTGGCGAGCTGCTCGGCCGGCGGCAGCGGATTGTCGCGGATCGGCGAGCAGGTCTGCAGCTCGTCCCAGGTGTGGTCGAAATCGGCCGCCGGGTGCAGCGGCAGGCTGACCGTCTTCACGCCCGGCGGCACGCCAGGCGCCATCGCGCCCCAGTCGTCCAGCTTGCCGATGAAGGCCACCTGCGTCCCGGAATGTTCGAGCACCTGGCGCACCGAATCGGCCGTGAGGTTCGGATACAGAGGGACGGAGACATGCCCGGCCATCCAGATCGCCAGGTCGGCGACGATCCAGTGCGCGCAGTTCTTCGAGATGATCGCGATACGGCTACCCGGCTCCAGTTCGAGGCCGCGCAGCCAGCACGCGACGCGCCGCGCCTGCTCGCCCACCTCGCCCCAGGTGAGCACCTGCAGTTCTCCGCCGGGCAACGGCTGGACCAGATAACGCTTGTTCGGATGCCGCTGTTCGCGCTCGTAAAAGAGCGCGAGGGGTAAACGCTGCGCAGTAGCCACAGGGACGCCTCCATTGTTGTTGTTATGGGGATCAACCAAGCACTTGCTTGGTTGACTATTCCATGAGCAACAAGGGGCTGCAACCGCGAGATTGTGTCTTTTTGAAATCAGACCCGCGGGTGGGTCAGGGAAACCAGCTGCATGCCGCCGGTCAGAGCCATTTCGCCGTCGAGGACCGCCAGGCTCGCCGTGCTCATGGGCAGCGGCTGCTGGCGGTGGCCGTGGACCAGCAGCCCGCCCAGCGCGCCGACCAGGGGCTGATGGGTGACCAGCAGCAGTTCGTCTTCGCTGCGCTCGTTCAGGCGGTCGAGGGCTTCGCGCAGGTCGCTGTCGGGGGTCAGCCATTCGGCGCTCTCGATCACCCCGCGGTGGCCGAGCTGAGTCGCCACCAGCTCGGCGGTCTGCTGGGTGCGCACGTAGGGGCTGGCGAGGATCGCCTGCAACGGTCTTTCGGCGAGCAACGCCGCGCTGGCGCGGACTTCGTCGCGACCGTGTTCGGTCAGTGCGCGGCGCGCATCGCTGGTACGCGGCGCCTCGGCCTCGCCGTGCCGCAGCAGGTACAACCTCACGGTTGCGCCTCGTCGCGGTTCAGCGGCTCGACCGGACGCAGCGGGGCTTCGCCATCGGCGACACGCGGCGCCGGCCAGTCGGCGAACGGCCAGGGCTTGCTGTCGGTGTGAAAGGCGCCGAAGCGACCGATCTGCGCCAGGTACTGCGCGAGGCTGTCGCCAAAGTCCATCAGCGCACCGCTCGGCGCGCCGTTGATCAGGCGGAACACCACCTGCGCCACCACCAGCAGCGCCAGCAGCACCTCCGTCACCTGCCAGACGAGAAAGAACAGCAGCATCCAGAGAATCCGCAGCACAAGGGATTCACGGCGCGGTTTGGCGTCGTTCATGTACAGCTCCTTGGGTTCAGAAATCGCTGATCGAGATGAAGTCCACGTCGGTCTTCGGCTCGGCCCGCATCAGGGCCTCGATGACCTGGGCCAGGGTACGGCCCTCGAAGAGGATCGCGTGAAGACCGGCGACCAGTGGCATGTAGACCCGCAGTTCCTCGGCCTTGGCACGCAGCACCTTGATGGTGTTGACGCCCTCCGCCACTTCGCCGAGGCGATTGACCGCCTGCTCCAGGCTGAGTCCTTCGCCGAGGGCGAAGCCGACCTGGTAATTGCGGCTCTTCGGCGAGGAACAGGTGACGATCAGGTCGCCCACCCCGGCCAGGCCGAGAAAGGTCATCGGATTAGCGCCCAGCTTCACCGCGAACCGGGTCATCTCGGCCAGTGCGCGGGTGATCAGCATGCTCTTGGTGTTTTCGCCCATGCCCAGCGCCACGGCCATCCCGGCGATGATCGCGTAGACGTTCTTCAGCGCGCCACCCAGCTCGACGCCGAAGCGGTCCTGGCTGGCGTAAACGCGGAACGTGCGACCGTGCAGGACCTGCTGCACGCGGCTGCAGAGGTCGGCGTTTTCGCTGGCGACGACCGTCGCCGTGAGGGCATGCTCGGCGATTTCGCGCGCCAGATTCGGCCCGGAAATCACCCCGATGGAAGCCTCCGGGGCGATCTCCTCGAGGATCTGGCTCATCAGCAGAAAGCTCTGCGCCTCGATGCCCTTGGTGGTGCTGACCAGGTACTTGCCGCTCAATCGATCGGCCACCGGCGACAGCACGCTGCGCAGCGCGCTCGAGGGCAGCGCGACGAACAACAGATGGCTGGCCTCGAGCGTGGCGGCCAGATCGGTGACCGGCTCCACCGCCGGATGCACCTTGATGCCCTTGAGATAACGCGGGTTTTCGCGGTTCTGGCGAATCGCCTCGGCCTGCTCGGGGTCGCGCATCCATTGGCGGACCGCCTGGCCGTTCTCGGCCAGAAGGTTGGCGATGGCGGTGCCGAAGCTGCCGCCACCGAGGACCGCGATGGGTTGCTGTGCTGTCATGGAAGGTCCGCAGGGTTATGGCAATCGGCGTCCATTATACGGCGCGCCGTTGAAGCGACCAGTGGCACGGCCAAATGCCACCGCGGTGCGCTGGCAAAGCCCGGCCGCTCGGTTAACATGCGCGCTTTGCTGCCCCCGATGATCGCCGTCGTGCCACTACACCCTTCGCTCCCTTTCTCCTTCGCGCTGCTGGCGTTGGCCACGACCCATCCTGCGGCTGCCGAAGACCTCTTCGCCGACGGCGAAAGCGTGCCGCAAATTCTCACCGCGACCCGACTCAAGCAGTCGCCCGCCGCCGTTCCCGGCAGCGTGACCCTGCTCGACCGGCAACTGATCGAGTCCAGCGGCGCGCGCAGCGTACCGGAGCTGATGCGGCTGGTGCCGGGGATGATGGTCGGCTACCTGTCCGGCAACCAGGGCATGGTCAACTATCACGGCAGCAGCGTCAGCGAAGCTCGGCGCATGCAGGTACTGATCGACGGCCGCTCGGTGTACCGCGCCGGCCTGGCGACGGTGGACTGGGCGGACATTCCGGTGGCCCTGGAAGACATCGATCGGATCGAGGTGTTTCGCGGGCCGAATACGGTCAGCTACGGCGCCAACGCGCTGATGGGTGTGATCAACATCATCACCCGCTCGCCGTCCGAGAGCATCGGCACGCGCCTGAAGGTCACCCGCGGCAAGCGTGGCGTGAACGACTGGTACGCCAGCCAGGGCTTCAACTGGCAGGACGGCGACATGCGCCTGTCGCTCTCCGGGCTGCGGGACGACGGTTTCGACCATGACGACGAAGGCAACGACTTCCGCGACAGCACCCGCGCCAACCGTTTCAACCTCTCCACCACTCACCGCCTGGATGCGCAGCAGACGCTCGACTGGCAGCTGGCGGCCAAGGAAGGAACCAACCAGCGGCCCTACAACTATGAACCGGTGTTCGACAGGCTGATTCCGGGCGGCATCGCGCCGGGGGACAACAACTCCGACGTGGTCGCCCGCGATTATGCCGGCTCGATGCGCTGGACCTTCGACATGAACCCGCGCCACAGCCTTTACGTTCAGGGAGCGGCACAGCACTGGGACCGCAATCAGGAATGGGTGGCCTGTGACGCCGCTCTGGCCTTCAGCCCGCAGCTCGCCGAGCTCTGGAGCCTGAACCCGGTACTGACCAAGCGGGTATTTCGCCTTCGACCGCTACCTGCGGGCACCACACCGAGGGAAGCAGAACTGGCGCAACAGGTGCTGCAACAGATGCAAGAACAGGTGACCACGCAGCAGCCGGCCGTCTGCGGAGACGTCAACCAGAACATCCGCGAAACTCGCTACGACCTCGAACTGCAGGACACCTACAGCGTCACCGACAGCCTGCGCCTGCTCAGCGGCGCCGGTTACCGCCGCGAGGAAGTGGCGTCGGAGACCTACTTCGGCGGCAAGCTGAACAACGACATCCTGCGTACCTTCGCGCACCTCGAGTGGACGATCGACCCGCACTGGATCCTGCAGGGTGGCGCGATGCTGGAGAACGACCGCAACAGCGGCGAATCGCTCACCCCGCGCCTCGCCGTGAACTACCTGATCACCCCCAGCCACGGCCTACGCGCGGTGTATTCCGAAGCCGTGCGCACCCCCGACATGGCCGAGAACAACCTCGACCTGCGCTATGAAGTAAGCAACCTTTCGCCGAGCGTGAACGGCCAGAACAGCGCCTATTATTTCTCCAGGGTCACGGGTACGGGTGGCCTAAAGGAGGAGCACATGCGCTCGCGCGAGCTCGGCTACAACGGACTGTTCTCCAACCTGGGGCTGAGCATCGACCTGAAGCTGTTCCGTGAAGACGTGAGCGACATGATCAGCGAGGCCTTCACCAGCGACGGCTACACCCCCAGCAACGCCAACAGCATGAGTTTCCAGGGCGCCGAACTGCAGGCGGACTGGCGCCTGAGCGCCAGTGACCGCGTGCGCCTGACGTATGCCTACGTCGACCAAACCGCCACCGAAGACCGCGACCTGCGCCTTTCGGCACGCAACAGCGGCTCGGCGGCCTGGATGCGCGAATGGGCCCACGGCTGGTCGAGCAGCGTCATCTATTACGGCGCCGACGCCCTCAACGAACGACGCTTCGAGCGGCTCGACCTGCGCCTCGCCAAGCGCGTCCGCCTCGGCAGCGCCAACCTGCAGATCGCCGGCGTACTGCAACAGCGGCTGGACGACGAGGCGCTGACCTGGAAAGAAAACCTCTACGACGACCGCCAGCAGTTCTACCTCAGCGCCGAACTGGGCTTCTGAGATGCGCCCCTCCTCAAGGACGAGTCTGCTGAGCGCCACGCTGGCCTGCGTGGCGATGCTGCTCGTCCTCGCGCTGCGCGGCGCGGATGCCGCCGAGATCATCCTCAGCGCCCAGGACGCTCCCGCGGTGCGCCAGTTCACTGCCGCACTGGCGGCGCAGCGACCTGAAGATCAGGTGCGCTTCGTGCCGATCGGCGAACTGGCGATCGGCACGCTTCCGCCACCGACCACCCGGCTGATCCTGATCGGCGAGGACGCCCTCGTCTGGCGCCTCAAAACGGCCATCGAATCGCCCACCCTGATCATGCGGGTCAACCGCCTGGAAGCACGCCGCTGGCTGAACGGCCAGCGGCCGGAAAACGTCACGCTGCTGTGGAACGATCCGCCGCTGGATCGCCAGTTGAAACTGCTGCGCCTGCTGCTCCCCCATGTGCGCCGGGTCGGCGTGCTCTTCGACGCCGACAGCCAGCACCTGCTCGAACCGTTGCGCCAGGCCGCGGCGCCCTTGCAGTTGGAGATCGTTGCTAGGGAATGGCCCAACCCGCGCGACAGCCGTCCACTCCTGGAGCTGCTCAACGACAGCGACGTGCTGCTCGGCTTCGAGGCGCCCAGCCTATACAACCCGCTGACCGCCAAGAGCCTCCTGCTGACCAGCTACGCCCGCCAGCGCGCGCTGATCGGCCCCAACGCGCCCTTCGTCCGAGCCGGTAGCCTGAGCAGCACCTACAGCGACCAGGACGACTGGCTGCAAAGCCTCGACGAATTGCTCGACCAGCCTCCCGCGAGCTGGCCGAGAGCGCTCTATCCGACGCATTTCAAAGTGCTCAGCAACCCCCAGGTCGCACGCGCCCTGGGCATCGCCCTGGACGACGACGCCGAACTGGCGAGGCGCCTGGCAGCAGGAGAACACAGCCGATGAAGTTCCGACCGAGCTGGGATATCCATACCCGGACGCAGCTGATCAGCGTGGGGCCGGCGCTGTTGCTGACCCTGCTGCTCACCGGCCTGTTCACCTTCACCCGCCTGCAGGACCTGCAGCAGGAGCTGCAGCACACCGGCCAGTTGATCGCCGACCAGTTGGCGCCGGCCTGCGAATACGGGGTGATTTCCGGAAACCTGCCGGTCCTGCGCAGCCTGCTCAAGGCGACGATGGAAACGCCCCATGTGCGCTATCTCGAGGTGCGCGACCGCGACGACAAGGTCCTGGTCTATCTCGAACGCGGAAGCGGGGATAGCGGAGGGAAATCCTCGGCGACCTTCCAGGCGCCCATACGCCTGCAGCCGCTGGTGTTTCCGGATGACGAGGCAAGCCTGACCGGTGAGCCGGAGATACCGCCGCCGGCTACTGGCGAGCACCTCGGCCGCGTGGTGGTCGGCATGTCCAACGATGCGTTCAGCAGCCGCCAGCAGGAAATCCTCCTGAAAGCCGCCGCGCTGGCGCTGTTCGCGCTGGTCTTCACCTTCATGCTCGCGCGCCGGCTGTCGCTGCGCCTCGCCGAACCGATCAGCGCGATGGGCCAGGCGGTGCAGGCGATCCGCGCGGGTCGTTTCGAGACCCAGTTGCCGGAAGTCGACGAACATGAGCTGGGCGACCTGGCGCGGCACATTAACCGCCTGGCCGACGGCCTCGCCCAGGCCAGCGCCGAACAGGAAGGCACCATCGCCCAGTTGACCAACGCCCGCGAGGAGGCCGAACAGGCCAACCGGGCGAAATCCGACTTTCTGGCGATGATGAGCCACGAGTTGCGTACGCCGATGAATGGCGTGCTGGGCATGCTGCAGCTGCTGGAAACCACCGAAATGACCCGCGAGCAGGAGGAATACGCCGCGCTGGCCAGCGAGTCCACCGAGCATCTGCTCAAGGTGATCAACGACATCCTCGATTTCTCGCGTATCGAGCGCGATGCGCTGGAGCTGGAGAGGATTCCCTTCTCGCTCTTCGAGCTGATCCAGACATCGGCCATGGTCTTCCAGCACAGCGCCGCGCAGCGCGGCCTGGAGCTGCGCATCGATACCCAGCCAGGGCTGGAATGGCTTCAGGTACAGGGCGATCCGACACGCATCCGGCAGATTCTCGTCAACCTGATCGGCAACGCGCTGAAGTTCACCGAGGAAGGCCAGATCCTGGTCGAGGTGCGCTGGCAGCCGCTGGACGCCGAAGTGCTCTGGCTGACCTGCGCGGTGAAGGACAGCGGCATCGGTATTCCGCCGGAGCGGCTCGAGCACATGTTCGACGCCTTCCAGCAGGCCGACAGTTCCATCTCCCGCCGCTACGGCGGCACCGGCCTCGGGCTGCCGATCGCGCGGACGCTGGCCGAGCGCATGGGCGGCACGCTGCGCGCGGAAAGCCAGGCGGCGCAAGGCTCGGTATTCACCCTGGAAATCCCCCTGCCGTTCCGCCAGCAGGTGCCTGGTGGTCACGGCCAGCGCGCCGTCGTCGGCAGTACCGGCAGCGGCCAGCGCGTGCTGCTGGTGGAAGACAATCCGGTCAACCAGACGGTCATCGAAGCGATGCTGCGCAGCCTCGGCTACACCGTCGCGCTGGTCGACGACGGCGTGCAGGCGGTGCGCGAAGCCGAGCGCAACGAATTCGACGTGATCCTGATGGACTGCCGCCTTCCCGGCCTGGATGGCTATGAGGCGACACGTCGCATCCGCCGGCTCGAAGGTCGCGCGATGCTGCCGATCATCGCGCTGACGGCGAACGCCCTGCAGGGCGACCGCGAGCGCTGCCTGGAAGCCGGGATGAACGATTACCTCGCGAAACCGTTCAAACGGGCAGAGCTGCAGCAGTTGTTGCTGCGCTGGCTGCCGCCCCGCCCGTTCGGAAGCGGTGAGTAATGATAAAGTGCCGCACGCCCGCCGAATCGGCGACAATGCAAGTGTACGACTGTACTCGCTACGCTGTGACTTTCAGCCAGGCCGGGCAGTCTATGACTAGGCTGACGGCATGCGCTGCCGTCGCCAGGACGATGATCCACCCCGGTCTTCACGCACGGGACCATTGAGGAGCTCGCATGACCAAACAACACGCCTTTACCTACGAAGACCTGCTCGCCTGCAGCCGCGGCGAGCTTTTCGGTCCGGGTAATGCGCAACTGCCCGCCCCCAACATGTTGATGATCGATCGCATCGTTCACATCAGCGAAAGCGGCGGCAAGTACGGCAAGGGTGAGATAGTCGCAGAGCTCGACATCAACCCTGACCTGTGGTTTTTCGCCTGCCATTTCGAGGGCGACCCCGTCATGCCGGGCTGCCTGGGCCTCGATGCCATGTGGCAACTGGTCGGTTTCTACCTCGGCTGGCAGGGCAATCCGGGCCGCGGCCGTGCGCTGGGTTCGGGCGAGGTGAAGTTCTTCGGCCAGGTCCTGCCGACCGCCAAGAAGATCACCTACAACATCCATATCAAACGCACCATCAACCGCTCGCTGATCCTCGCCATCGCCGATGGCTCGGTAAGCGTCGATGGCCGCGAGATCTACAGTGCCGAAGGCTTGCGCGTCGGCCTGTTCACATCCACTGACAATTTTTAAGGGTTATCCGCATGCGCCGCGTCGTAATCACCGGTCTGGGTATCGTTTCCTGCCTGGGCAATGACAAAGACACCGTCTCAGCCAACCTGCGCGCCGGCCGTGCAGGGATCCGCTTCAACCCGGAATACGCCGAGATGGGCCTGCGCAGCCATGTCTCCGGCTCGGTGCAGCTGAACCTCGAAGAACTGATCGACCGCAAGCTGTTCCGCTTCATGGGCGATGCCGCCGCCTACGCCTACCTGGCGATGCAGCAGGCCATCGAGGACGCCGGCCTGAGCGAGGAGCAGATCTCCTCGCCGCGCGTCGGCCTGATCGCCGGTTCCGGCGGTGCCTCGACGCTGAACCAGATGGAAGCCATCGACACGCTGCGCGAGAAAGGCGTCAAGCGCATCGGTCCATACCGCGTCACCCGCACCATGGGCAGCACCGTTTCCGCCTGCCTGGCCACGCCGTTCAAGATCAAGGGCGTCAACTTCTCGATCTCCTCGGCCTGCGCCACCAGCGCGCACTGCATCGGCAGCGCCATGGAGCAGATCCAGTTGGGCAAGCAGGACATGGTCTTCGCCGGCGGCGGTGAAGAGGAGCATTGGAGCCAGAGCTGCCTGTTCGACGCCATGGGCGCCCTCTCCACCCAGTACAACGACACGCCGGAAAAAGCCTCGCGCGCCTACGACGCCAAGCGTGACGGTTTCGTCATCGCCGGTGGCGGCGGCATGGTGGTGGTCGAGGAACTCGAACACGCCCTCAAGCGCGGTGCGAAGATCTACGCCGAAATCGTTGGCTACGGCGCCACCTCCGACGGCTACGACATGGTCGCGCCGAGCGGCGAAGGCGCGCTGCGCTGCATGCAGCTGGCGATGAGCACCGTCGACCAGCCGATCGACTACCTGAACACCCACGGCACCTCCACGCCGGTGGGCGACGTCGCCGAAATCAAGGCCGTGCGCAACATGTTCGGTGACAAGGCTCCGGCGATCAGCTCCACCAAGAGCCTGTCCGGTCATTCCCTCGGCGCCGCCGGCGTCCAGGAAGCGATCTACTGCATGCTGATGATGGAAGGCAACTTCATGGCCGGTTCGGCCAACATCGACGAGCTGGACGCCGAGGTCGGCGACCTGCCGATCCTGCTGAAGACCCGCGAGAACGCCAAGATCGACACGGTGATGAGCAACAGCTTCGGCTTCGGTGGCACCAACGCCACCCTGGTGCTGAAACGCTTCCAGAACTGATCGATCGCGATGACGAAAACGGCGCCCCAGGGCGCCGTTTTTCATTGTCGCGACGCATGTCGGCGCATCGCCACGATCATCGCTCCGTCGTGCTCTGCATCGGCGGATTCGTTCATACGCATTGGAATTTTCCGCTGGAAACACCGCACGGCGCTGTCGAAGATGAAGGCCTGATCAAGGAGTTCACCATGCTGCCCAGTCTGTTCATTTCCCACGGTTCGCCGATGCTCGCCCTGGAACCCGGCGCCAGTGGCCCGGCCCTGGCGCGCCTGGCCGCCAGCCTGCCGCGCCCGCGAGCGGTGCTGGTGGTATCCGCGCACTGGGAGAGCCCCGACCTGCTGGTCGGCAATGCCGTGCAGCCGGAAACCTGGCACGACTTCTACGGCTTCCCGCCGGCGTTGTACGCCGTCGACTACCCGGCACCGGGCGCGCCTGACCTGGCCGACGAGGTGATCGCGCAGCTCCGCCAGGCCGGGCTCGATGCCCAGCTCGACCCGCAGCGTCCGCGCGACCATGGCGCCTGGGTGCCGATGCGGCTGATGTACCCGCAGACAGATATCCCCGTGCTACAGCTGTCCCTGCCGTCGCGCCGCGGCCCGGCTTTCCAGCAGCAGGTGGGGCGCGCGCTCGCCGGCCTGCGTGAGAGCGACGTGCTGCTCGTTGGCTCCGGGAGCATCACCCACAACCTCGGCGAACTGGACTGGCACGCCGGGCCGGACCGCATCGAGCCCTGGGCGAGCGCGTTTCGCGACTGGATGGTCGAGCGCCTGGCCGGCGACGACGAGGCCGCGCTGCTCGACTACCGTCGCCAGGCGCCATTCGCGGCGCGCAATCACCCCAGTGATGAACACTTGCTGCCGCTGTACTTCGCCCGCGCGGCTGGCGGGCCGACGTTCAGTGTCGCGCACGCCGGCTTCACCCTAGGCGCGCTGGGGATGGACATCTACCGCTTCGACTGAGCGCAACACTTTCCAGCGCCCATGAAAAAGCCCCGCACTGGCGGGGCTTTTTCATTCAGCGAAGGATCAATCCTCGCGATAGCGACGCAGCTTCAGCTGCTTGCCGGCAACACGAGTGTCCTTGAGCTTGCCCAGAAGGCGGTCCAGGCCGTCTTCCGGCAGCTCCACCAGGCTGAAGCTCTCGCGGACCTGAATGCGACCGATGGCTTCGCGGACCAGACCACCTTCGTTGAGGATGGCGCCGAGCAGGTTCTTCGCGGCGATGCCGTCGCGAGTGCCCAGCGCGGTGCGGCAACGCACGCGGCCTTCAGCCAGCGGAACCGGCGCACGGCGTTCGCCGCTGCGCTCGCCATCACGCTCACGGCGTTCGCGCGGAGCGCCGGCGCTTGGCACCAGCGGCTGCTCGCGCTCGACTTCGGCAAGGGTCAGCGCCTGGCCGTTGGTGGCCTTGCGCAGCAGCGCTGCGGCGAGGGCACGCGGGCTGCAGCCGATGTCGGCGATCAGACGGTCGAGCAGATCGCCGTGGCTGGCTTCGGCATCGGCCACCAGGGGCGAGAGGCTGGTGGTCAGCTTGCGGATGCGCGCATCGAGCACCTGCTGGCTGTCGGGCAGACGCACCTCGGCGACTTTCTGCCCGGTGACGCGCTCGATCACCTGCAGCATGCGGCGCTCGCGCGGGGTGACCAGCAGCAGCGCGCGACCGGCACGCCCGGCGCGGCCGGTACGGCCGATGCGGTGCACGTAGGACTCCGGATCGTAGGGCATGTCGACGTTCATCACGTGGGTGATGCGCGGCACGTCCAGGCCACGGGCGGCGACGTCGGTGGCGACGACGATGTCCAGACGGCCATCCTTGAGCGATTCGATGACGCGCTCACGCTGGTTCTGCGCGATGTCGCCGTTCAGTGCGGCCACCTTGTAGCCCTTGGCTTCCAGCGCCGACGCGAGGTCCAGGGTGGCCTGCTTGGTGCGCACGAAGGCGATCAGGGCGTCGAAGTCCTCGACCTCCAGCAGACGGCAGACGGCGGCGACTTTCTGGTCGGCATGCACCATCAGGTGCGCCTGCTCGATCGCGGTCACGGTCTGAGTCTTGGTCTCGATCTTGACGTGCTTCGGCTCTTTCAGGTGCTTTTCGGCGATGGAGCGGATCGAGTGCGGCAGCGTGGCGGAGAACAACACGCTCTGGCGGGACTCCGGCATGGCCTGGAAGATCACTTCGAGGTCGTCCATGAAGCCGAGCTTGAGCATTTCGTCCGCTTCGTCGAGTACCAGGTGCTGGATGGTCGACAGGACCTTCTCGTCACGACGCAGGTGGTCGACCAGGCGACCCGGCGTGGCGACGATGACCTGGGCGCCCTGGCGTATGGCCTTGAGCTGCGGGCCCATCGGCGCGCCGCCATAGACGGCGATGACGTTCAGGCCGGGCATCTGCTTGGCGTAGGTTTCGAACGCGGTGGCGACCTGCAGGGCCAGCTCGCGGGTCGGCGCGAGGATCAGCGCCTGGGGTTCTTTCTTGGCCGGGTCGATGCGCGACAGGATCGGCAGGGCGAAAGCCGCGGTCTTGCCGGTACCAGTCTGCGCCTGGCCGATCATGTCGTGGCCGGCGAGGATCACCGGAATCGACTGCAATTGGATGGCCGACGGCTCTTCGTAGCCGGTTGCGATAACGGCTGCGAGTACGTTGGGATTGAGTCCGAGCGCGGCGAAGCCGCCGAGTTCCTGGGTCATGGGTCTGCCTCGTGTGCATCCGCAAAGACCCATTGTTCCAAGGCTGCACATGCCGTGTAGGACCTTTTGGGTCACCCTGGCAGCCTGGTCGGCGAGAATTTGCGAGAACGCGTGATGAATGAATGAAACTAGATGCCCGCCTTGCGTGTGCAACCGAAGCAGCGCTTCGTGAGGTGCACAGTAACGGGGCCGGCTTTACGGCGGGCGCGCATCATACCGGAAAAACCTGACCTGTGGGCAGGTTTTTTCGACGGACGACGCGTACTTAGCCAGCGCCGAAGCAAGTCCCGCTACCGCGCGCCCCGGACCGAACGCCTCGGCGGCGAAGCATTCTGACCCGCGCGTGGCGCGAAGATTCAGCGGGGCGGCCTGAAGTCCCCAGGCTAGAGGCCTTCTGACAGCAGGCGTGGCCGCTTCCCTGAAGTCGCCATCCGCCTCAGTAGGCGGCCGACAAGCCCCCTACCGAGCTGACCTCGAATTGGCCGACCAGCTTCTGCAGCTTGTTGGCATTCAGCCGCACGGTTTCGGCGCTGTTCTGCAGCACGATGACGGTCTGGCGCATTTCCCCGGATGCCTGGTCGACCTGCTGGATGGTCTTGCCGTAGTCCAGGCTGCTTTCGTTGAGCTGCTGGATGATGTTGAACATCCGCTCGACCGCCTGGTGCAACTGGACGTTCTCCGACGAGGCCTCCTCGGCCAGGCGCAGACTGTCGTCGACATCCTTCACGCCCTCCTCCATGAACGCCACGGCCTGCTGGGTTTCTCCCTGCAGCCCTTCGACCACCTGGCGAATCTCTTCCGCCGCCTTGGACGTGCGCGCCGCCAGGGTGCGTACCTCGTCGGCGACCACCGCAAAACCGCGTCCATGGTCGCCGGCACGCGCGGCCTCGATGGCGGCGTTGAGGGCCAGCAGGTTGGTCTGGTTGGTGATGTCCGAAATCAGCCCGACGATGCTGCCGATCTGCGACATGCGGCTGTCGAGCATCTGCACGCTGCTGGACGAGCGCTCGACCACGTCGCGGATGTTCTGCGTGCCGGCGCGCACGGCCTGGAACTGCTCGCGGGCACGCCCGACCACCTCGTCCATCGCCCGCTTCATCTCTTCCGCGGTCATCGACGCCTGCTGGATTTCGCCCAGTTGTCCCTCGACGATGACCATCATGCGGTGGACCGCCTCCGCGACCTCGCCGGACGTCATGTTCGCCTCCTGGCTGCGCCCAAGCATCATCTCGTTGGTCCTGCCGACGGTGAGGGACGCATTGATCACCTGCCCGACGATACCGTCCAGGTTGTCGATGAAGCTGTTGATCCAGCGTCCCATGTCGCCGGTCTCGTCGTTCGCCATGCGCGCGACGTCCAGGCGCTGGCTGAGGTTGCCTTCGCCCTCGGCGAGCGTACGGATGACCCCGGTGAGCTCGTTCATCCGCGCCGCCAGCCGCCTCGGACCCAGGGTGGAGAACAGCAACGCGGCGAACAGCATGCTCAGCAGTTGCAACCCGTCGATCCAGGCCAGGCTGAGGCCGCTGTAGTGCTGCACGATGAAATTGCAGCCGAGCACACCCAGCATGGTGAAAACGTAAGGCTTCATCAGGTTGAAGCTCAGCGAGCGGCGCCGATAGACCTCTTCCAGGTCCGCCTCGCACATCATTCCCCAGCGGTCCGGCGAGCCGGGCAACTGGAAGGTGACGCCCTTGCCGATCACCGGAATGTGCCGGTAATCCGAGTAGCCGGGATAGGTGACGAACAGGTTCGAACCGTTGCGGATGGTCTCCCGCACGCCGGGGTGCAACTGCTTGGTCGCCGGGTCGATGAAGCGCAGCTCCAGCTCGGTGTGGCGCTGGATGCGCACCGGGCCCCAATCGGTATTGACGCCGCTGCGCAGGTTTTCGCCGAGGGTGAAGGTGTCATCCTCGAAACGCGAGCGGGACAGCGCCACGCCCGGCTGGATGGAGGGGTCGAAATCCGAACGCACCATGAACAGATAGTTGTCGCCGGATTCCGTATAGATGTGCCCGGCCTCGCGCTGGATCAGATCGCCCAGCACGTCGTTCGGCACGCGGCCACACAGGCAGCCCAGGGTGGTGCCATCGAGCATCAGCGGCTGATAGAACATCAGCGTCACTTCATCGTGGAAGCGCGAGGAGGAAGGTCCGATCTTCAGGGTCAGCGGATCGGTGTAGGGGCCGTGCAGAAAAGGCTGCCTGAGGCCCTGCGACAGTGCACGCGGGTCGAGATCCTTGCCGTTGCAGTGCGCCTGGTGCGTCGATGCGATCACCTCGCCACCTGGCGAGACGACGAAAAGCTCCGAGAAATCCCTGGCCTGGAGCAGTTTTTCGCCAAGCACGCGCGGGTCCAGGGCGTCGAACTCGCGGGCTAGGGTGGTCGCCAGCTCGGCCAGATGGTCCCACTGCTCCTGCGTCCAGTTCTGCAGGAGCTTCACGCGGGTCTCGGCGATGCCCTCGAACGTCTGCTCGATAATGGGATAGATCGATCGGTTGGCGCGGCAGGCCCAGCCCATCGCCAGTTTCCCGGTCTTGCCGAACACCGGTAACCAGCTTCTTTCGGCGGAGGTTAGCTGCATGGATTCACTGCGAAGATACATGGCCCGACTCCTTGACTTCTGCGAACGAGGCACATCGAATCTGATATCAATGCGACATCATCCAGAGCAAGTTCCGGACCATTGCAGTCGGGTATCGGACGAGACCTGACACAAGGCGGGTTTTCGACCCGCCGCTCTAGCTCGACGGGCGCAACGCGGCGAGCAGCGAATCCAGCGAATAACCGAGCCGACCTTCCAGTGTCTTGCAGCGCGCACGCAGGGCGTCCATGTCGAGCGACTGCTCGAGGTCGGCCGGCACCAGCAGGATGACGTTGCCCTCCTTCACCGGACACTCCCAATAATGCCGATGGTAGAGGCCGCGCAGCAGCGCCGCGCCCAGCGGCTTGCCGTCGGTGGTGGCCCACTGGTTGATCACCAGCCAGCCACCCGGATTGAGCTTGAGCTGGCAGGCTTCGAGGAATTTCCAGGCCAGGTGGCCGACGCCCGGCCCCTGGTCGGTATAAAGGTCGACGAAGATCAGGTCGGCGGTTTCCGCCGAGTCCAGCAAATCCAGCGCGTCGCCGATGCGGATGGTCAGCCGCGGATCGTCGGTCAGGCCGAGGAATTCCATGGCGAGCCGCGGCACGTCGGGGCGCAGCTCGATGACCTCGACATCCTCCAGCGGCAGGAAGCGCAGGCACGCCTGGGTCAGGTTGCCGGCACCCAGGCCGAGGAACAGCGCGGTTTCGGGCGCCTCGTGGCAGAGCGCGCCGATCAGCATGGCGCGGGTGTAGTCGTACTCCAGCCAACTCGGATCGCGGACGAACACGCAGCTCTGCTCGACCGAATCCCCGAATTCGAGGAAGCGATAATCACCCACCTCCAGCACCCGGATCAGGCCGAAGTCGTCGCGCACTTCGGCCAGCAGGCGTTCCTCTCGTTCCATTCCCGACTCCTCGTTGGCTCGGCGCATCTTAGAGGCTGCACGAGGCGATTTCACCCCGTCGCCATACAGGCGCTCTATCGGCGGCCCGGCGGATGATCGGTTACCATGCCGCACCGCCGCCCTTCGACGAACAGAGCACGCAATGAGCCAGACCTGGAGCCCCGATAGCTGGAGAAGCAAGCCGATCCAGCAGCAACCCGAATACCCCGACGCCGCGCACCTGGCACAGGTCGAGCGCACGCTGGCCAGCTATCCGCCGCTGGTGTTCGCCGGCGAGGCGCGCGAGCTGCGCCGGCAGTTCGCCGAGGTCACCCACGGTCGCGCCTTCCTGCTGCAGGGCGGCGATTGCGCGGAAAGCTTCTTCGAGTTCTCCGCGGCGAAGATTCGCGACACCTTCAAGGTGCTGCTGCAGATGGCCATCGTGATGACCTTCGCCGCCGGCTGCCCGGTGGTGAAGGTCGGACGCATGGCCGGGCAATTCGCCAAGCCGCGCTCCTCCGGCAACGAGACCATCGACGGTGTGACCCTGCCGGCGTACCGCGGCGACATCGTCAACGGCATCGGCTTCGACGAGAAGAGCCGCATTCCGGACCCGGAGCGGCTGCTTCAGGCCTACCACCAGTCCACCGCCAGCCTCAACCTGCTGCGCGCCTTCGCCCAGGGCGGTTTCGCCGACGTGCACCAGGTGCACAAGTGGAACCTGGATTTCATCGCCAACTCGGCGCTGACCGAACGCTACAGCCAGCTCGCCGACCGCATCGACGAGACCCTCGCGTTCATGCGCGCCTGCGGCCTGGACAGCGCGCCGCAGCTGCGCGAGGCGAGTTTCTTCACCGCCCACGAGGCGCTGCTGCTGAATTACGAGGAAGCCTTCGTCCGTCGCGACAGCCTGACCGGCGAATGCTACGACTGCTCGGCGCACATGCTCTGGATCGGCGACCGCACGCGCCAGCTGGACGGCGCCCACGTGGAATTCCTCAGCGGAGTCGGCAACCCCATCGGCGTCAAGGTCGGCCCGAGTATGGACACCGACGAGCTGATCCGCCTGATCGACATCCTCAACCCGGAGAACGATCCCGGCCGCCTCAACCTGATCGTGCGCATGGGCGCGGACAAGGTCGAAGCCAATCTGCCGCGCCTGGTTCGCGCCGTGCAGGGCGAAGGCCGCCAGGTGCTGTGGAGTTCCGACCCCATGCACGGCAACACCATCAAGGCGTCCAGCGGCTACAAGACACGCGACTTCGCGCAGATTCTCGGCGAGGTGAAGCAGTTCTTCGACGTGCACCAGGCCGAGGGCAGCTACGCCGGCGGCATCCACATCGAGATGACCGGGCAGAACGTCACCGAATGCATCGGCGGCGCCCGGCCGATCACCGAGGACGGCCTATCGGATCGCTACCACACCCATTGCGACCCGCGGCTCAATGCCGACCAGTCGCTGGAACTGGCCTTCATGATCGCCGAGACGCTGAAACAGGTTCGCCGCTGAGCTTCTAGAGCGCGGCCCGGAGCCGCGCGTCCAGTTCTCCACTGCCGGTCAACGCCACCTCCGCGAGGCCCAGCCAGCCGGCCATCGCTCGTAGCTGGCCGGCGAGCGCGGCCAGCGCCGCATCGTCCAACCCCGTACTTTCCGCATGCACGCCGTGCACCGCCAGGCGGCCATGGGCGCGCTCGGCACGCAGGTCGACGCGGCCGACGAGGCGTTCGCCGTGCAGGAACGGCAGCACGTAGTAGCCGTACACGCGCTTGTGCGCCGGGGTATAGATCTCCAGCCGGTAGCGGAAATCGAACAGTCGCTCGGTGCGCGCCCGCTCCCATACCAGCGAATCGAACGGCGACAGCAGCGCGCTGGCCTCGACCTTGCGCGGGATGCGCGGCTCGCCGAGGCAGTACGCCGGCGTCTGCCACCCCTCGACGCCGACGCGCCGGAACGTGCCGGCCTCGACCAGCTCCGCCAGACGCGCCTTGCTGTCCGTCGGAGTCAGCCGGAAATAGTCGCGCAGGTCCTTTTCCGTGGCGACACCCAGCGCCTGCATCGCATGCAGCAGCAGGCCGCGTTGCGCCTGTGCCGTCTCCAGTTCGGGCGCATTGACCAGCGCCGCGGGCAGCACCCGCTCGGTGAGGTCGTAGAGACGCTCGAAACCACGCCGCCCGGCGACGCTCACCTGGCCGGCGGCGAACAGCCATTCCAGCGCGGCCTTTTCCTTGCTCCAATCCCACCAGGGGCCGGCCTTCTCCACCCGTTTGGCAAGCGCGCCCGCGCTCAGCGGCCCCTGTTCGCGCACCGCCTGCAGCACCTGGGCGATCGCCTGCGGATGCTCGCGACCGAAACGCGACAGCCAGTCATAGATTCCGATGCCCTGCTCGGCGCGGCGCATACGCCAACGCAACAGCGGGTAGCAAGACAGCGGCATCAGCGACGCCTCATGGCCCCAGTATTCGAACAGCGAACGGCGCCGTTTCGGCCCCCAGGCCAGTTCCTCGAGCAGCGCGGCGGGATAGTCGCCCAGGCGGGAGAAGAGCGGCAGGTAGTGCGAGCGCACCAGCGCGTTGACCGAGTCGATCTGCAACACGCCGAGGCGTTCGATCAGCCCGCGCACGCGGCGCGTGTCGACCGTCCCGATCGGCTTGCCGAACTGCTGGGCCGACAGTGCCAGGCGCCGGGCCTGCTTCAGCGAGAGCGAATCACTGCCGCGCATCGACACTCCCGGCTGCCCGCAGGCGGAACGCCTTGCGCAGCAAGGCCTCGCCATTCACCAGGCCGATACCGGCCAGCACCAGCAGCGCGGCGGCGATGAAGCTGGGCGCCAGTTTTTCGCCGAGGATCATCACACCGAAGCTGACACCGAACAGCGGGGTCATGAAGGTGAACACGCCTAGGTTCGCCGCGCGATAGCGGCGCAGCAGCCAGAACCACATGAAGAAGCTGAAGAAGGACACGACCAGTCCCTGGAACATCAGGCTGGCGACGCTGACGCCGGTCAGCCGGACGTGATCCAGTTGCCCGCTCAGCGCGGCGTAGGCCAGCAGCAAAACCACCGCCATCGACAGTTGGTAGAACAACGTCAGGCTGGGCGGTGCGTCGGACAGTTTCGAGCAACGCACCACCACCGTGGTCGCGCCCCACGCCAGCCCCGCCAGCACCCCGAGGGCATCGCCGATCAGCACGCTCGTGCCCATCGCCCGGCTGAAGCCGCCACTGAAGGCCACGCCGATACCAACGAAACACACGCCGATACCCATCCACTGCAAGGGACGCAGGCGTTCGGTGGGCTGCAGCAGGTGCAGGCCCAGCGCGGAGAAGATCGGCGCGGTGTAGAGGAACACCACCATGTGCGAGGCCGACGTGTATTGCAGCCCCACGGCGACCAGGCAGAACTCCAGGGCGAACAGCGAACCGGCGAACATGCCGACCGTGCGCGTGCCCTTCCCCGTGGCCCAGGCACCGCTCCAGCACAGCGGAATCAGCATCAGCAACCCAGAGATGACCGAACGCAACGCCACCTGCATGACGGGCGCGATGTCGCCGGCGGCCAGCTTGATCGACACCTGCTGACCACCCCAGATCGCGCAGAGCAGCACCATCAGGAGGAATGCCTGGACATCGGCACTCTTGCGTCCGCTCATCGACGGACTCCGGCCAGGCAGGAGGGAACGGCTTGGAAGGACACGCGGATACCCTTGTTGGAGGCTGGCGGGAAAGAACCCTCCCGGAGAACCTGTTCACGATCCGGGAACGTCACAACTGACGCGATCATGAACAGTTTCCGAGAGGCGGCAAGGATAACCTCAATCATGCGACCGGTCGTCCCTGAGCACGTCGCTCTCCGCCGGGCCGTCCCAGAACGGGCGATGGATTTCCTGCTCGATATCGGCGCGCGAGAGGCCGAGGTCCTTCAACGTCGCCTCGCCCAGGGTCGCGAGACGATGACGCTGTACCGAGAGCGCGCGCCAGGACCTGACGCGTTGTGCCAGCCGCCGCCACAGCGGCAGGTAAGACGTTGGGCGCACTACCAGAGCGTAGCCTTGCTGTTGTTTTTTCATGCTGCCTCCGAGCGGAACGGGTCCGCGGACCGATTGATTCGTCCAGGAATCTATCCGGCGAAAGCCCGGAGCTCTTGGACGATCCTGCACGCCCGACACCGAATCGACTGCGTATCGGAGAAGGGATTGGCAACAGTCTCGGCTGCAGCTTAAGATCAATCCAACGAATGTTTCTTATGCGTAGCATCTTGGATATTGATGAATGAGCAGCTTCCCCAGCATCGATACCGAGTTGCTGCGCACCTTCGTCGCGATCGCCGACAACGGCGGTTTCACCCGAGCGGCGAAGATGGTCAACCGCACGCAGTCGGCGGTGAGCATGCAGATGAAGCGGCTGGAGGAAGACGTGCTGCAGCGCTCACTGTTCGCCCGCGACGGGCGGCAGATCCGGCTGACGGCGGAAGGCCAGGTGCTGCTGGGTTTCGCCCGGCGAATCCTCAAGCTGCATGGCGAGGTGTTCACCACGCTGCGCGAACCGCACATGATCGGCGCCGTGCGCATCGGCACGCCGGACGACTACGTGATGCGCTTTCTGCCGGGAATCCTGTCGCGCTTCGCCCAGGCCTATCCACTGGTGCAGGTGGACGTGCATTGCGAATCCTCTCTGCAGCTGTTGCAGCGGCAGGACCTCGACCTGACCATCGTCACCCGTGAGCCGGGCAAGGAAATCGGCCAACTGCTGCGTCAGGAGCGCTTCGTCTGGGCCGAAGCAAACGGCTTCACGCCGCACGAGCAGAATCCGATTCCCCTGGCGATGTTCAACACCGACTGTTTCTGCCGTGACTGGGCCTGCAACGCGCTGACCAGCCTCGACCGGCCTTACCGCATCGCCTACACCAGCCCGAGCCTGTCGGCGATCATGGCGGTGGTCAGCGCCGGGCTGGCCGTCACCGCTCAGTTGCAGAGCCTGATCACCGCCGACATGCGCATCCTCGGCGAGGCCGAAGGACTCTGCGAGTTGCCGGTGGCGAACATCATGCTGCTGCGCAACGCATCGAGCCAGGGACCGATTACCGAATGCCTGGCCGAACACATCGCCGAAGGCTTCAAGCTCTGAGCGACGCGGCGCTCACTTGAGGTAGAGCGCCACCGCACTGATCACCAGGAACAGGCAGAAACCGGCCCGCAGTGCCTGTTCCGGCAACGTATGCGCCAGGCGCACGCCCCAGCTGATGCTGAGCAGCCCGCCGATGGCCATCGGGATCCCCAGCGCCCAGTCCACTTCGCCATGCAGCGCATAGCTGACCAGGGTCACGAAGGTGCTCGGCAACGCCAGCGCCAGAGACAGCCCCTGGGCGACCACCTGGGAGGCGCCGAACAGACTGGTCAACCCCGGCGTGGCGACCACCGCGCTGCCCACCGCCATCAATCCGCCCATCACGCCGGCAATCGCACCGAGCACACCAAGCGCGAACAGCCCGTGGCGCAACTGCGCACCGCCCGAGGGCGCGCGGGTGACCAGTCGATAGAAGTTGTAGAACGCCAGCACCAGCAGGAACACCACGAAGAACAGGCGCATCACCTCGGCCGGCAGGCTCAGCGCCAGGCGCGACGCCAGCAGCGCGCAGCTAAGGCCGGGAATCGCCAGCGCGGCGGCCTGGCGAAGGTCGATTCGGTTGTGCTGGTTGTAGCGCCAGACCGCGAGCACGACGTTCGGCACCACCATCACCAGCGCCGTTCCCTGCGCCATCTGCTGATCCAGACCGAAGAACAGGCCGATCACCGGAATCGCGATCAGCCCGCCGCCAATCCCGAACAATCCTCCGATGGTGCCGAGCACCAGGCCCAGCAACAAATCCAACAGCACGTCCAGCAGACTCATCATCAGGTACTCGGAAAAAACGCGGGCCATCCTACCGCAAATGCACGACCCGCCTATCGGCCATGGCGGCGATCGGTCAGACCGCCGCCCGCGGCGCTCAGGCGCCCTCGCCCAGCTCGCGCATGACCGCGTACAGCGCCGACTTGGCCTCGAAGCCGACTCCGGGAATCTCCGGGAGACCGACGTAGCCGTCCTCGACGCGGATGCCATCGGCGAAACCACCGAACGGCTGGAACACGTCCGGGTACGACTCGTTGCCGCCCAGGTGCAGGCCCGCAGCGATGTTCAGCGACATCTGATGGCCGCCGTGCGGCACCACGCGGCGCGACGACCAGCCCAGCTCGTCGAGCACCTCCAGCGTGCGCAAGTACTCGACCAGCCCGTAGGACAGCGCGCAGTCGAACTGCAGGAAGTCGCGTTCCGGGTTCATGCCGCCGTGACGCAGCAGATTGCGCGCGTCCTGATGGGAGAACAGGTTCTCGCCGGTGGCCATCGGCCGGTCATAGTGCTTAGACAGTTCGGCCTGCAGCGCGTAGTCCAGCGGGTCGCCTGCCTCCTCGTACCAGAACAGGTTGTAGGGCTTCATCGCTTCGGCATAGGCGACGGCGGTTTTCAGGTCGAAGCGCCCGTTGGCGTCCACGCACAGGCGCTGGCCGTCGCCGACCACATCGAGCACCGCTTCGATGCGGCTGATGTCCTCGCCTAGCGAAACGGCGCCGATCTTCATCTTCACCGTGCTGTAGCCGCGATCCAGATAGCCGCGCATCTCATCCTGCAGCTTGGAGTGGTCCTTGCCCGGGTAGTAGTAGCCACCGGCGGCGTAGACCCACACCTTGTCGTCGGCCACGCCGCCGCGATAACGCTCGGCGAGCAGGCGATACAGCGGCTTGCCGGCGATCTTCGCCACCGCGTCCCATACCGCCATGTCGATAGTGCCGACCGCCACCGAACGCTCGCCGTGGCCACCGGGCTTCTCGTTGGTCATCAGGGTCTTCCAGATGGCGAACGGATCGAGGTTGTCGTTGGCGTGGTCGATCAGGCTTTCCGGATCGGCCTCGGCGATGCGCGCGAGAAAGCGGTCGCGCATCAGCGCGCCCTGCCCATAGCGCCCGTTGGAGTTGAAGCCGTAGCCGATCACCGGCTTGCCGTCGCGGATCACGTCGGTGACCACCGCGACCACCGAGCAGGTCATCTTGGAGAAATCGATGTAGGCATTGGCGATGGGCGATGCGATGGACGCGGTCTTTTCGCGGATTTCGACGATGCGCATGGAAGCGGCCTCTTGTTGTAGAGGCCCGGACAGTAAGGCTTGTGAGCGCGCGACGACCAATGCTAAAAATGCGCCGCCCCATGCAGCCACGGCATCACCCATGGAATTGATCTGGTTGGAAGATTTCGCGGCCCTCGCCGAGCACGGCACCTTCTCGCGGGCCGCCGAGGCGCGGCACGTCACCCAGCCAGCCTTCAGCCGGCGCATCCGCGCGCTGGAAAACTGGATGGGCGCCGAACTGTTCGAGCGCAGCGTGCACGGCGCCAACCTGACCGACGCCGGCCGCCAGGTGCTCGGTGGCGCTCGGGACCTGACCCGGCGCCTGCAGCAATTGCGCAGCGAGGCGCAGGAGGTCGCCGGCAAGGCCGCCAGGACGCTGCAGTTCGCCGCGACCCACTCGCTGTCATTCACCTTCTTCCCGCGCTGGATTCGGCGCGCCGAGCGCGGTGCGCCGATCGAGGCCGTGCGTCTACTGTCCGACAGCATGGCCAACTGCGAACAGATGCTGCTGCAGGGCCAGGTTCAGTTCCTGCTGTGTCATGGCGACCCGCACGCCTCGCCGCTGTTCGAGCCCGAACAGTTCCACAGCAAGGTGATTGGCAGCGACGTGCTGCAACCACTGATCAGCCCTGCGCTAGGGCCGGGTGATGCGACCGGCGCCCTTCCCTATCTGGCCTACAGCGCCGACTCGGGGCTCGGCCGGATCGTCGCCGCGCGGCTCGCCAGCCGGGCGACGCCGCACGCGCTCGACGCGCTGTTCAGCAGTCACCTCGCCGCCGTGCTGATGTCCATGGCGCTGGAAAACAAGGGCGTCGCCTGGCTACCGGAAAGCCTCGCCGAGGCGGAGGTCGCGGACGGCGCGCTGGTCCGCGCGTTCGACCAGGACTGGGACATCCCGCTGCAGATCCAGCTGACCCGCCCAAAGGCCCCGCTGAGCGATTTCGCCGAGGCGTTCTGGGCGCGCCTCTGACATTTGCGCAGGCATGAAAAAGCCCGGCACATGGCCGGGCTTTTTCGTCGCGACAAGGATCAGGCCTTGATGCGCGACTTGTACTCGCCGGTACGGGTATCGATCTCGATCGAGTCGCCGATTTCGCAGAACGCGGAAACCTGCAGCTCGGCGCCGTTGTTCAGGCGCGCGGTCTTCATCACCTTGCCCGAGGTATCGCCACGTACGGACGGCTCGGTGTAGGCGATCTGGCGAACGATGGTGGTCGGCAGTTCGACGGAGATGACCTTATCGCCGAAGAAGATCGCTTCGCAGACGTCGGTCATGCCGTCCTCGATGAAGGTCAGCACGCTTTCCAGGTCGTCTTTCTCGATCTCGTACTGGTTGAACTCGGTATCCATGAACACGTACAGCGGATCGGCGAAGTAGGAATAGGTCACTTCCTTGCGATCCAGAATGATCGGCTCAAGCTTGTCATCGGCCTTGTACACGGTCTCGGTAGCGGAACCGTTGAGCAGGTTCTTCAGCTTCATCTTGACCACGGCGCTGTTGCGGCCGGACTTGTTGAACTCGGCTTTCTGGATGACCCAGGGAGCGCCGTTGATGTTGGCTACCTGGCCAGCGCGAAATTCTTGTGCGGTTTTCATACGAGATATCCGGTTGGATGAGTGACGAAAAATTGGCCGCCTATGATAGCCAATTTGCACCGAGCTGTAACCAGGGGCCGACCGGGGGCCCAGGCACCTGAGTCAACGGGGCCGGCCCGCGCGGTCAGGGGCGTGGAATCACCCGGGAGAACGCCAGCAGTTGCGTGGCCAGATCCTCCTGTACCGCCAACGCCGCACACCAGTGCTCGGCATGCGCGTTCAGCTCCCCCTCGTGCCGGGCCAGTTCCGTCCATGCCGCGCCAATCGCTCCGCCGGCATTCCAGGCGCGCCAGAGCGCCTCGAACGCGGCGTGCGCCGGAGCCGACAGCCCCTCGAGGTAGAGCCTGAGGAACGCCTCCAGCTTGTCCCAGTGCGCATCGTCCTGCTGCGGATAGATGTGCCAGAGCAGCGGCCGGCCGGCCCACTGCGCGCGGAGGAAGGAATCCTCGCCGCGAACAGCGTTGAAATCGCAGCACCACAGCAGACGGTCGTAGTCATCCTGGCTGAGGAAGCTCAGCACCTGAATCGTCAGGGCGCCGCGCGCGAAACGCTCGCCGGCGCGGACGGACTCCACGCCGAGCCAGGCGGCAAGGCTCGTCCCGATGCGACCTTGGGGAACCAGCAACTGGGTGGGTCTGCTGTCGCCGGACAACGCCTCCAGCCAAACGCCCAGTGCCGGGTTCTCGTAAGCGAACAGCGAAACCAGGCGGGCTCCCGCCTCCCGGGTCACGCCGAGACCGGAGAGAAAGGCAGCCTGGGCCGCCGGGTCGCTCTGGAATGCCTTACGGCGCTCGAGCAGATCGCCTTCGCGCAACAGGCCGCCGGTGCCGGAAACGAAGCCGGGAAAGAAGAAATACTTGCGCACGCCATTCGGCTGCAGCGACGGCAACGCGTGGCAGTTACCCACCCACCCTTCGGCGCTGAGGTATTCGAGGTTCAGCCAGAGACTGCGCGCGTGGCTAGCCATGGCGGCCTCGTACGCCTCCGGCAACTGGCAGGCGAACGCCTCGATTACAACGTCGGCTGGCTCGGTAGCGTTCGGCCAGCGCTGAGGCCATTGCCGAACCTCGATACCTTCATGCCATTGCTGCGCCGCGAGCGGGTCGGCTTGCGGACACAGCGCGGCGAACGCACCGAGGTCGTCGACCCACAACCGGACCTCCTGGCCATGCTCGCGCGCCAACTGCTTCGCCAAACGCCAGGTCACCCCGATATCGCCGAAGTTATCCACCACTGCGCAAAAGATGTCCCAGGATCTGCCCTGCATGCCCGCCTCGTTCGATCGGATTTCCAGATTGATGGTGCTCTTTGCTATCGGAGCAATAGTTAAACCGACATGGTCTTTCTGTAGACTTCCTGTAGAGTTTTATTGACGTCAATATGACATCACACAGCAGGCACTTCCGCTAGGCTGTTCAGGCGATGGATCGCGCGCTTCCCCACGGGTGAAAAAATGAATCTTACCGTCAAGGCGAAGCTGGGCCTCAGCTTTGCCTCCGTCACCGCCACGGCGCTGCTCGTCTCGCTGATTTCCCTCTACGCACTCAATGCCGCCAACGACCGCCTCTCGGACATCGTGCACGGCGCCAACGAGCGCAGCCAGTTGGCCGGCAAGGCCCGTCTGGCCACCACTCTTCGAGCCATCGCCGCACGCAACCTGGTGCTGGTCAGCGAGAACGACGATCGCCAGCACGAGCGCGCGGCCGTGCTGGCCGCCCACCAGGACGTGCAGACCACCATGGGCCAGCTGAAGCAGAAGATCGCTGCCAGCCCCGACGTCACATCCGAAGAGAAGGACCTGGTTGCCCGCATCGACAGCGTCGAAGCGCAGTACGGCCCGGTGGCGCTGAAGATCGTCGACCTCGCCTGGAAAGGCGAGCGGGAAAAAGCCATCAGCATGATGAACACCGACTGCATGCCGCTGCTCAGCCAACTGATCGCGGCTACCGGCGACTACATGGCCTACAGCGAACGCCAGGCCGAGCGTGATTTGAGCGACGCCCAGAATGCCTACTTCAACCAACGCAACCTGCTCCTGCTGGTCTGCGTCGCCGCCATCATCCTCGCCTCGGTGCTCGGCCTGACCATCACCCGGGGCCTCTTCACCTCTCTGGGAGCGGAACCTTCGCTGCTTTCCGACGAAGCCCGGCGTGTCGCCGAGGGCGATCTGCGTGCCGCTGCCACAAGCCAGCCGGCGGGCAGCGTGATGGCATCGCTCGGCGAGATGCAGTCGAAACTCAACGTCCTGATCGGCAGCGTGCGAGGCTCGGCCAACGTCATCTCCTCGGCGGCCGAAGAGCTTTCCTCCAGTGCCGAGCAGACCCGCGCCGGTGTCGCCGCGCAGAAATCCGAGGTCGACCAGGTTGCCGCGGCGATGCACCAGATGACCGCCACCGTGCAGGAAGTTGCACGCCACTGCGAACAGGCCGCCGCCGCGGCACAACACGCCACCGACGAAGCCACCGCAGGCAACGGCATGGCGAGCCGGGCGGTTAGCCAGATCGAACGTCTTTCCGGGGAAGTGAACCGCTCGGCCGAGGCCATGGGCCGCCTGCAGCAGGAAAGCACCAACATCGGCGGCGTGCTGGACGTGATCAAATCGGTCGCCGACCAGACCAACCTGCTGGCCCTCAACGCCGCCATCGAAGCCGCCCGTGCTGGCGAAGCGGGCCGTGGTTTTGCCGTGGTCGCCGACGAAGTACGCAGCCTCGCGCGCCGGACCCAGGACGCCACCCAGGAAATCGAAACGCTGATCGCCGGGCTACAGAAGATCGCCCAGGAAGTCTCCACCATCATGCTCAACTGCAAGGCGACCAGCGATGCGACGGTCAAGGACGTCGGCGACACGGGCAACGCCGTCCTGAGCATCACCCGCATGATCAGCGACATCCAGCAAATGAACCTGCAAATCGCCACCGCCGCCGACCAGCAAAGCCAGGTCGCCGAACAGATCAGCCGCAACGTCCACAACGTCAGCAGCATCGCCGACCAGTCGGCCAGCGCCACCGACGAAACCGCCGCCTCGAGCATCCAGCTCGCCCGCCTGGGCAGCGACCTGCAATCACAGGTAGCGCGTTTTCGGCTCTGACTCCCGGCCAGAAGCCGCAGCTGTCAGCACAACTGGCCGATCCCAAGGGCCCAGAAAGCAAAAGCCCCGAGAACCTGCCGGCTCTCGGGGCTTTCTGCTTGTGGTCTGGTGCGAAGGCGGGATTCGAACCCGCTTCGGCACACATTCGTTAGCGGCAACATCGGCCAAAGCCAGCCAGAACAGGCCTCCCCTTCTCTTTCATCCAGTCACTTTTGCCTTGCATGGGCTGTGGTTTCGACACCATGGCTTCCGGCCATTGTTCTTCGCTTCATCTGCAAGCTAATCTCCGCTCAACCGCCAGCTCGCTGGCAAAGGGACTTGCAGGGCTGAGGCCGGCGTATAACGCCCCCTCGTAGCGCATGCCGCTGACTAGAGCTGTGCGCTAGATCTGCAAGAGTTTTTTATCCACCAATTTTCAGATTGTTATGCACCAATTGGTGTCTATTTATAGTTAGGCCTCCGCAGAGATCACAGCGCATGAATCCAATTGAAAACTACGGCGAACTAATGTGGAAAATACGTAGTCGATTCGATGTCATTGAGGCACTTCGCCAATCGGATTCAGACCCGTTTTCTCGGGCAGAGTCTGCGGCATTTCACGGTCGGAAAATTGTTGAGGCTATTGCCTTTGCCTGCTTAGTTGCGGTTAATAACGGCCTCAAAATTATTCCTAGGGATGCCAAAGGACAATGGAATGCCGAGGCAATTTTCAAGAATCTAAAATCAAAGAACATAACTGCACTGCCAAGCCCGAGCAATATACGACAAGCAACACTAGAAGAACAAATGACTGACGGCGTCAATGTAATAATTGAAGGTATTCCGGAAAAACGGCTTACCACTGAAGAGCTTATTGAAATATACAAAAGATTGCACGTGTGGCTACATGAACTTAATCCCTATTCGTACCAAGGCCATTCTGAGTTTTATACGCAGAAGTCCGGAACACTGTGGGCCGACTTAGAGAAGCTTCATTTATTTATCGAACGGCATTTTATTTCAATTCGTGGCACTGCATTTTTTTGCGTTTTGCGAGATACCCAAGATCGAGAAACCAAGGTCATTCCACTTGCTAAGCAAGAAGCCTAACAAGTGATTCAAGTCACTCGCTTCGCTCGCTAGGGACAGGCTAAAGCCTGCCCCTTAACCAAACGTTAGGCATCCATATGTACTCCCTAAGCCAAAGTATTGAATTTGAAGAAATCGCAAATCCACACTCTTGGTTTTTGGTTGCCAGCGAATTGCATGAACAGGCCAAGCTCCTTAGAGACGGCACCACTTCTAAAATTTCTCGCCGCGATTTTTCCAGCTTAAATATTAAAACCTGGAACTCATCTAATCGAACCGTAATACTACTGGCTGGCTTTGCACTTGAGAACATCATTAAAGCTTACTTAATATACGAACATCCAAATTATGTCAGCAACGGGTTCCTCTCAAACAACATAAAAACGCACAAGCTCACCAAGCTAGCAAAGGATTCAAGCTTTCTCCCTTACCAGTCACAAGGTTCAAATACCCTTAAATACTTTGAAGAAGGCCTTGAGTCTTGGGCTAGGTACCCGTGCGGCTTGAATTGGGCCCAAACAAAAGAGCAAAATATTCTTTCCGGGAAGGTCTGGAACAATTATCTTTGGCTTATGCGCGCCTATGAGTCGCGCTTTAAAAAGCTGGTGCTCAAAGGCTGGAAGGGACCTCATGAATTTGAAGGGTCTTTTAAAATTTCAGGCTCATGGCTGCAATGATGAAAAGCCTAACAATTGGTTCAAATCGCTCGCTCCGCTCACTGGGACGGGCTAAAGCCCGCCCCTTAACCAAACGTTAGATTTTCGGTTCGGAACTCGACCTCATGCGCGGATCAATATTTCTTTTCGGTCTTCTAGCTGTTGTGGCGACGACTCCTGTGGTCGCCAAAGATTGTGTGAGGGTGAGGAACGAGAAAGGTGGTCACGACTGCATGACGTTCACCCCGAAAGAACAACAAGTCGCCGCAAATTACGGGGTGCGTCTTGGCGCTCCATTTAAAGACGTTAAGCGCCAACTCACCAACAGCGGGTGGAGTATCGATAAAGATTGGCTTAGTGAAAACGCGGCGGATACTAAGGGTGAAGTTCAGCCGGTCTGTGGCAATGGGCAGGATTCCGTTTGCTCCATTACCTTTGCCAAAGGCAAGTTGCAAATTTATTTGGTGCTGAGTGGCACGAATGATGGGCTTCCTCTGATCAGCCTAGAAGAACAACCCTAGTATGGACCACCAATCTAACCCTGCAGTCGAGCGGGACAGCCAAAAGCTGCGCTTTTGGTTCCCTACGCTTCGCTCCGGCTGCCCCTCACTTCCACGTTGGCCGCATTTGGCACTTATAGAGGCGTTGCGGGCAGATAACTCCGTAGAGTTCCACCTGGACTCCAGCATCCTGTAGATCATTCGATGGATAACCTCACGGGAGCCTATTCCAGGCGTATCAATATCCAGCACAGACTGGTTTATCAATCGCTCCAGGATGAACAGACGGTGAAGGTTCTCAGGCGCTGGCCCATCTACGCGTGACCGACGCTCGACAGTTCTTCGACACTTGCAGGCCCGGAAAGCAAAAAGCCCCGAGAACCTGCTGGCTCTCGGGGCTTTAGCTTTTTGGTCTGGCGGTGAAGGTGGGATTCGAACCCACGATACGGTTTCCCGTATACACACTTTCCAGGCGTGCTCCTTCAACCGCTCGGACACTTCACCGGATCTCGGCGGACTGTCTGGTCCGTCGAGGCGCGCTAATTTAGTCGAAGGCCGCCACGAAGGCAAACTTTTTTTCAGGCTATTCATGCGTTTAGGTGGCGGGCGTTTTTCGAGGGGCGCTCCGCTCGCCGCCGTGGTCGATCGGCACGCCTTCCGGCCCGGCACCGGGCGGAAAACCGCCGGATGGCTGACTCACCGGTCAGTCACGGCGCTTTACCTGTGGCCCGCGGGTGGGTAAGTTCGGCCGACTAATTCCAAGGAATACCCGCCATGAGTGAGCTGATCTCCTACCACCTCGAGGACGGCGTTGCGACCCTGACGCTGAGCAACGGCAAGGTCAACGCGATCTCCCCGGACATGATCGTCGCCTTCAACGAGGCGCTGGATCGGGCGACACAGGACAAGGCGATCGTCATCATCACCGGCCAACCCGGCATTCTCTCGGGCGGATACGACCTCAAGGTGATGACCTCGGGCCCGCAGAACGCCATCGAGCTGGTGGCGCAGGGTTCGACGCTGGCGCGACGGATGCTCGCGCACCCCTACCCGATCATCGTTGCCTGCCCCGGTCATGCGGTGGCCAAGGGCGCCTTCATTCTGCTCTCGTCGGACTACCGGATCGGCGTCGACGGGCCGTTCAACATCGGTCTGAACGAAGTACAGATCGGCATGACCATGCATCACGTCGGTATCGAGCTGGCGCGCGACCGCCTTGGCAAGGCCGCGTTCCAGCGCTCGGTCATCAATGGCGAAATGTTCGACCCGCAGGGCGCGCGGGAGGCCGGTTTCCTCGACCGGGTGGTATCGGTCGGCGAATTGCTGCCCACCGCGAAGGCCGTCGCCGCGCAGTTCAAGAAGATCAACATGAACGCGCACCGCAAGACCAAGCTGAAGGTTCGCAAGGCGCTGCTGGAAACGCTCGACGAGGCCATCGAGCTGGATAAACAGCACGCCGTCTGAGCCGCACAAAGCGCTCCGAAAGCCCGGCCCCGTGCCGGGCTTTTTGTTGCCAAGTGCCCGGCTGGCGCGGCCGCGAATCCCGATTGCCGAAAACAGTGAACACTCATACACTCGGCGCCGTTTTCATTCCCGGGCGACGATCGATGCTGTTTCTCCTGCGTATGTTCTTCATGGGCGTGCATTTCATTGTGGCCGGCATCCTCGGCTTGCTGATCGGTATCTGCCGTCCGTTCAACCCGGATAACAGCAGGCTCTGCGCCCGCCTCTACGCACTCGGCGGGCTGCCCATTCTGGGGTTGCGGCTGAAGGCCGAAATGGATACGCCGAGGGATGTGCGCACCTGCGTTTACATCGCCAACCACCAGTCCAACTACGACCTCTACGTACTCGGCCGCGTCGTCCCGCGGCGCACGGTGAGCATCGGCAAGAAGAGCCTGAAATGGGTGCCACTGTTCGGCCAGTTGTACTGGCTGGCCGGCAATGTGCTGATCGACCGCAGCAACGCCCGTCAGGCGCGCCAGGCGCTGCAGGCCACCACCGATGCGCTGCAGCATCGCGACACCTCGATCTGGGTGTTCCCCGAGGGCACGCGCAACCAGGGTGAATTGCTGCCGTTCAAGAAAGGCGCGTTCCAGATCGCCGTGGATGCCGGCGTCCCCATCGTCCCGGTCTGCATCAGCAGCTACGCACGGAGCATTCGCCTGAATCGCTGGAGCAGCGGGCGCGTCCTGATTCGCTCGTTGCCCGCCATCCCGACCCTGGGGCTGACCCAGCACGACCTGCCGGCGCTGGCAGAGCGCTGCCGGGTGCAGATGCAGCTATGCATACAGGCGATGGACCAGGAACTGGCGCGCGACTGAATCGATGCGGATACGAAAAAGCCCGGCAATCGCCAGGCTTTTTTTTGTTGGGCGGCGATCAGGCCGTGTCGGTGACTTTCTCGCGGGCTGGCGAGAGCTGTGCGAACCGTTCACCGGCGACGAAGCGCATGATCCACTCGGCTACCGTGGGGCCGTGGTGCGGATGCTCCAGACTGGCGATGCCCTGCTGGTAGACATGCTCGCCAATGCACTTCTGGCGGATGTCCAGCAACGCCCGGGAATAGTCCGGAATGAACTCCGGATGGCCCTGGAAGCACAGCACCTGATCCTCGATACGGTAGGCGGCGATCGGGCAGAAATCGCTGGAGGCCAGCACCGTGGCCTTTTCCGGCAACTGCGTGACCTGATCCTGGTGGCTGATCAGAAGAGTCAGTTCCTCCACCGCCGGCTTCATCCAGGCCGGCTGTTCGGCGAGGCGGTATCGGTGGATGCCTACGCCCCAGCCCTGGCTCGCACGCTCGCTGCGGCCACCCAGCAGCAGTGCCAGCAACTGGTGGCCGAAGCAGATGCCGAGCAGCTTGTCGCCGCGCCGGTAACGATCGAGGAGGAAGGCTTTGAGCGTCTGGATCCACGGGTCGCTGGCGAAGGAATCGGCCTTGCTACCGGTTACCAGGTAGGCGTCGTAGCGCTCGTCGTCGTCCGGGTAGACGCCCTCGACGACGTTGAACAGCTCGAAACGGGCCGGAATCGGTTGCTGCGCGAACAGGCGCTCGAACATGCGCCCGTAACCCTGATAACGGTCGACCAGTTCGGGACGAAGGCTATCGGTTTCAAGAATGCAGATACGAAGCGACATTGGCGAATCCCGATTGTGACGATAAGGCGCACCCATGACGGATGATGGCCTTTTCTTAACATAGCCTCCGCTTCCGCGAAACAGGCTTCGGCTCACTGGCATGCTCCGCGACCTTATCGAACCGGACGATGGCCGCGCCTGAATCATCAGCCGCTTCGATGTTCACCATGCGCGCCATTCACTTCCTGGTGCGCCGGCACTCGGCAATGATTCAGCCATCGGGCACATCGCCCCATTGCCATTTCGAGGATACGCAGATGAACAAATACGCCGCCATCGCCAGCCTTATCGCCGCCTCCGCTTTCGCCACGCCGGCCTACTCGGAGTTCTATCGTCCGACGCCGAAAAGCACCGGCCAAAGTGACCGCAAGGCAGCCGCCAGCAAGCATCCCTGATACGGATCGCCACCTCACGGTGGCGCCGAGGAGACGAACGATGACCAATGTCCTTCACAGCAAGCATGCCTACGGCGTCACCTACGTGACCGTGAGCGATGCGGGGCTGGAGTTTGAAAGCGAGGCCGCGCTGCATCTCGATGATGGTGGCCTGATGACCCTGAAGGTTCCAACGCTGCACAGCGAGCGACTGGCCGTACATGACCTGCTCTGTCTGCAGAACGGTCTATGCCAGGCGGCCTGAAGGCCGCTGGTTTTCGCCTTGATGCCTCTACTCAATCGGTCACGTTCACGCCATCGGCGCGGTCCTGATCGACAGGAGCAACCGCTGATGAACAGCCAGACCGTGAGATTCGCTCGTAACGGTGCCTTCGGCGCCATCTGCCTGTACCTGCTGGTGGCGCTTCCGCTGCTGGTGGTCAGCATGGCCCCGCACACCGCCAACGCGGCCTCGGCGGCTACGTTGGAAAGGCCCCGCTGACCTCGCGGTAGGCGTTCGCCCGAAGCGACGTACCTGATAAGGCACAGGGGCGCAACCTCAGCCGAAGCCCTCAACAGCCATTCCTGCCGGCCTGAAAGGCGCCGGCACCCTACTGCTTGCGCCGGTTTTCCATCTCGCTGCCGATCTGCCGCCGCTGTTGCTCCAGCGAAGGGCGCTCCTGCACGGAAGGTTCGGGCGCCACGTCGCGCGCGTTGTTGTTCGAGTTGTAGGCTGGTGCGTTGGGCGCGCGGGGCGCCATCGGTGCGCGCGGTGCCTGGTTCGTGACGTTGCCCGGAGCGACGCCGGAGGTGCCGCCCGACGATTGTTGCACCGGGGCCGCGCGCATGCCTGGCGAGTCGGCGACAGCGCCGCTGCTGGCGAACACGCACAACGCGAACAGCAGCGGCAGCCCGGCGGTTCGGATGGCCGTAGTCATGGTTGTTCGCCTCCTGTGGTCTGCTTGCGCAGTTGCTCTTCGGTGGTCTTCTGGTCTTCGGCGCGGGGTTGTTCACCTTCCTGATTCATGCGCTTGTGCTTCTCGCCAACCCTGCTCGCCTGCTCTTCGGTGTTCTCGACCGACTCTTTTCGCTGACCTGACATGCTGAGGTCCTCCGCTGTGGGTCCTGGAGTTTTGGCATCACGCGCAGGCAAAGGTGCTATCGGGTGGCCTCCGCCAGCTGACCGGCGGGCAAGAAAAAGCCCGGCGGGTGCCGGGCTCTTTGTACCTTTCACGGCTCAGAAGCGCGTGCCGCTGGCCGCCTTCTCCCGCAACAGCGCCGGGGGCTCGAAGCGCTCGCCGTACTGTTCGGCGAGGTACTGCGCGCGGGCGATGAAGTCATCGATGCCGTACTGGTTGATGAACTGCAGCGCACCGCCGCTCCAGGCGGCGAAACCGATGCCCATGATCGAGCCGACGTTGGCATCGGCCACCGAGTTCAACACGCCCTCCTCCAGGCAGCGCACGGTTTCCAGGGCCTGCACGAACAACAGGCGGTCGCGCACGTCCTCCTCGGAAATGCGCGCCTCGGCCTTCTCGAAGTGCTCCTTGAGTCCAGGCCACAAGTGCTTCTTGGCACCGGCCGGATAATCGTAGAAGCCGCCTCCGGCGGCCTTGCCGGGGCGTTTGTACTCCTCCAGCATCAGCGCGATGGTGGCGAACGCCGGGTGCTGTGGCACCGGCTTGCCTTCGCCGGCGAGGTCCTTCTCGGCCTGCTGGCGGATGTGCTGCATCAGGCTCAGGGAAACCTCGTCGGAGATCGCCAGCGGGCCGACCGGCATCCCCGCCTTGCGCGCCTCGTTCTCGATCAGCGCCGCACCGATGCCTTCGCCGAGCATGGCGATGCCCTCGTTGGTGAAGGTGCCGAACACCCGCGAGGTGAAGAAGCCGCGGCTGTCCTCGACGACGATGGGCGTCTTCCTGATCTGCTGGACGAAGTCGAAGCCGCGCGCCAGGGTTTCCTCCGAGGTCTGCGCGCCGCGGATGATTTCCACCAGCGGCATCTTGTCCACCGGGCTGAAGAAATGCAGGCCGATGAATTTCTCCGGGAGCACCACGGCCGACGCCAGGCCGGTGATCGGCAGCGTCGAGGTGTTGGAGGCGATCAAGGCATCGGGCAGCGCAGAAGCCTCGGCGCTGGCGGTGACCTTGGCCTTCAACGCGCGGTCCTCGAAAACTGCCTCGATGATCAGGTCGCAGCCGGAAAACGCCGCATCGCTGTCGGTCGGCTGGATCCGCGCGAGGATGGCATCGCGTGCTTCCGCGCTCATGTGGCCGCGGCCGACCTTCTTATCCAGCAGCTTGGCCGAGTAGACCTTGCCCTTCTCGGCCGCTTGCGTCGACACATCCTTGAGCACCACCTCGATGCCGGCGACAGCCGACACGTAGGCGATGCCCGCGCCCATCATGCCGGCGCCGAGAACGCCGACCCGGCTGACCTTGCGCCGCTCGAAGCCCTTGGGCCGGGAGCCGCCGGCATTGATTTCATTGAGCTGGAACCAGAAGGTGCCGATCATGTTCTTCGCCACCTGGCCGGTCGCAAGCTCGGTGAAGTAGCGCGTTTCGATCAGGTGCGCGGTGTCGAAATCCACCTGCGCGCCCTCCACCGCCGCGCACATGATCTTCTCCGGCGCCGGGAAGCAGCCCTTGGTCTTGTCACGCAGCACCGACGGCGCGATGGCGAGCATCTGCGCCACCGCCGGGCTCGACGGCGTGCCGCCGGGAATCCTGTAGCCCTTCTGGTCCCACGGCTGGCTGGCGTTCGGGTTGGCCAGCACCCAGGCTCGCGCCTGGCTCAGCAGGTCTTCGCGGCTGCTGGCGAGGGCGTGGATCAAGCCGGCCCTGAGCGCTTCCTGCGGACGCACCTTCCTGCCTTCGGCGAGGTAGGGCAAGGCCTTCTCCAGACCGAGCAGGCGCACCATGCGCACTACCCCACCGCCGCCGGGCAACAGGCCGAGGGTGACCTCCGGCAAGCCCAGCTGCACGCTGGAATCGTCCAGCGCGATGCGCTGATGGCAGGCCAGGCAGATTTCCCAGCCACCACCCAGCGCCGCGCCATTGATGGCGGCCACGACCGGCTTGCCGAGCGTTTCCAGGCGGCGCAGCTGCGCCTTCAGGCCGAGCACCATGCGGTAGAAACCTTCGGCATCGGCCGGGGTGACCTTGACCAGTTCGTTGAGGTCGCCGCCGGCGAAGAAGGTCTTCTTGCCCGAGGTGACGATCACCCCGGCGATGGAGTCCTTCTCCGCCTCAAGGCGCGCGACGGTGTCGGCCATGGCGGCGCGGTAGGTCGCATTCATGGTGTTGGCGCTCTGGCCGGGGATGTCGATGGTCAGCAGGACGACATTGTCCTGGTCTTTCTCGTAACGGATGGCATCGGTCATTGTGTTGTTCTCCTGATGGAGGAGCGCCTCAGGGGCATTACGGGCGAAGGTCAGGCAAGGCGGAAATCCCCGGAGTTGGCTGTAGCCAATGAGCATTCTCGGTGGATTTCCAACGCGGCATGGCCGAGCGCAGTAGCCCGTGATCGCTCCTCAGAGGCGTTCGATGATGGTGGCGATACCCATGCCGCCGCCGACGCAGAGCGTCGCCAGGCCGTAGCGCGACTGGCGGCGCTCCAGCTCGTCGAGCAGCGTGGCGAGGATGATGCAACCGGTGGCGCCGAGCGGATGGCCCATGGCGATGGAACCGCCGTTGATGTTGACCCTGTCTTCGCTGACGCCCATCTCGCGCATGAAGCGCATCACCACGGAGGCGAACGCCTCGTTGACCTCGAACAGGTCGATGTCCTCGACCCGCAGCCCGGCCTTGGCCAGCGCCTTGCGCGTGGCCGGCGCTGGGCCGGTGAGCATGATGGTCGGATCGCTGCCGGTCACCGCGGTGGCGACGATACGGCCGCGCGCCTTCAGGCCCAGCTCGCGGCCCTTGGCCTCGGAGCCGATCAGCATGGCCGCGGCGCCATCGACGATGCCCGAGCTGTTGCCCGGCGTGTGCACGTGCTCGATGCGTTCCAGATAGCTGTACTTGCGCAGCGCCGTGGCATCAAAGCCCATCTGCCCCATCATCTCGAAGCTCGGCTTGAGGGCGCCGAGGCCTTCCAGGGTGGAATCCGCGCGGATGAACTCGTCGTTGTCGAGCAGGACGATGCCGTTCTGGTCGGTCACCGGCACCAGCGTGCGGGCGAAGCGCTGCTCGGCGCGAGCCCGGGCGGCTTTCTGCTGCGAGCGCAGGGCGAAGGCATCGACGTCCTGACGGCTGAACCCTTCGAGGGTAGCGATCAGGTCGGCGCCGATCCCCTGCGGGACGAACTGGGTATGCAGGTTGGTTTCCGGGTCCATCGCCCAAGCGCCGCCATCCGACCCCATCGGCACCCGCGACATGGACTCCACGCCGCCGACCAGCACCAGGTCCTCGAAGCCCGAGCGTACCTTCATCGCGCCAATGTTCACCGCTTCCAGGCCGGAGGCGCAGAAACGGTTGATCTGCTGTCCGGCGACCTGCTCGTCCCAGTCGGCCACCAGCGCGGCGGTCTTGGCGATGTCGGCGCCCTGGTCGCCCACCGGCGTCACGCAGCCGAGCACGATGTCGTCGACCTGCGTGGTGTCCAGGTCATTGCGCTGCTGGATCGCGCGCAACAGCCCGGCCATCAGGTTCACCGGCTTGACGCTGTGCAGCGCACCGTCCTTCTTGCCCTTGCCGCGGGGCGTGCGCACCGCGTCGAAAATCATTGCTTCGGTCATGGTTTGTTCTCGTTTTGCTCACGAACGAACCGGCGGCAGGCCGGGGTGAGTTCACCTTAATCGCGCGTGTGCAGGTGGCAATGACCGATGCGCTCAGCGAACTTGACCGCGACGCTCAGACGAACGGCAACCCGTCGACGCATGGGGCAAGGCGCCTGGAGAGGCTCTGGAATGGGGAATCGCGGCGGAAAAGCCAGCGTCGGGGCAAACACAGCGAAGCGGTGCAACAGGACACGGCGCGTGGAGTCTACTCGAACAGACGCTATCGACCGGCAGCGCCGCCCGCGTGCCGACCGGTCGCAGCACCGTCAACAACAAGAAGAAAGGCCGTGCCTATGTTCAAAAAGCCGAAAATGCGCCAGGCAGGATTGATCGTGGTCGCCATCGCCCTGATCCTGATCGTCCCGAACCTCACCGGCTTCATCGGCTGAAGCCGTTGCCCCTCAGCTCGACGCGGGCAGCAGCCAGAGCAGCAGCAACGGAAGAAACACGAACGAGAGCAACGTCGAACACAGCACCAGGCTCGCCACGTCTTCCGGCGAGCGGTTCGCACGGACCGCGAACAGGTAGTTGAACACCGCCACCGGCATCGCCGACTGCATCACCAGCACGCCCAGACTCAGCGGCGGCAGGCCGAGCAGCACGCCAACCAGCCAGCCGACACCGGCTCCGCACATAATCCGCAATCCGCCGAGCAGCATCCCGCTGCCCAGGTGATGCACGCGGATCGATGCCAGCGAGACGCCGAGCGTAAGCAGCATCAACGGAATGGTCATCCCGGCCAGCAGATCGAGGCTGTTGTCCAGCCAGCGCGGCAGCTCGATGTCGAAGATCACCAGCGGCAGGGCCAGCACCAGGCTGATCAGGATCGGATTGCTGAAGACTTTCTTCAGCGGGGGCGCGCTGCCGGAAATCGCCGGCCCGATGCTGAAATGCCCCACCGAGAGGACCATGAAGAATGCCACCGCCAGCGCCAGACCGTGCTCACCGAAGGCATACAGGCTCATCGGCAGACCCATGTTGCCGGAGTTGGGAAACAGGAAGCCCGGCACCAGCACCCGCCAATCCTTGCCCGACACCCGACTGGCGATCAACCCGACCACGCCCATGGCGACGGTGACCAGCACACAGGCGATGGCCATCTCGGCGAAGGCATGACGATCGAGCTGCGCGCGGCTGAGGGTGGAAAGAATCAGGCAGGGCGTGGCTATGTTCAGCACCAGCTTGGCGATGAAGTCGGTGGGGTACGCATGGCCGCTGCGGGCCCAGCCATAACCGAGTCCGGCGGTGATCAGAACGGGGGCCAGAACGGCGAACAACTGGGCCAGCATGGTGACTCCGAAGCAGGAAAACACCCATGCTAGCGGGCCGCGACACCCGGCCGCAATCGACGGCGGCGAAGCGGCGGAGTTGCGTCCATCAGCCGGTGCACACGCATCAGGCTTGCCAGCCAGACGGCGCCGACCTACCCTGCCGAGCTTATCTGCGTACATCCCTAGGTAGATCAATGTCCCTGGAAAAGAATTACACGGAAATCCTGGCCGAGATCGGCGAGGACGTGAACCGCGAGGGCCTGCTGGACACCCCCAAACGGGCGGCCAAGGCCATGCAGTACCTCTGCCGCGGTTACCAGCAGACGCTGGAAGAAGTCACCAACGGCGCGCTGTTCAGCTCCGACAACAGCGAGATGGTGCTGGTGAAGAACATCGAGCTGTACTCGATGTGCGAACACCACATGCTTCCGTTCATTGGCAAGGCGCATGTCGCCTACCTGCCCAGCGGCAAGGTTCTCGGCCTGTCGAAGGTCGCCCGCATCGTGGACATGTACGCGCGCCGCCTGCAGATTCAGGAAAACCTCACCCGGCAGATCGCCGATGCCGTGCAGAGCATCACCCATGCCGCCGGCGTCGCGGTGGTCATCGAGGCGCAGCACATGTGCATGATGATGCGCGGCGTGGAGAAGCAGAATTCCTCGATGGTCACCTCGGTGATGCTCGGCGAGTTCCGCGAGAACTCCGACACCCGCGCCGAGTTCCTCAGCCTGGTGAACTGAACCACCCGCCATCGAGCGGCAAGAAAAAACCGGCCCTCGAGGCCGGTTTTTCGTTTCTCAGTCGAGCATCCCGACGTGCCGCGGATGGCTCGCCACCCGCTTCATCCAGGCCTGGATCGCGGGGAATCCGGCGAGGTCGAAGCCGCCTTCGTCAGCAATGTGGGTGTAGGCGTAGAGCGCGATGTCGGCGATGGTGTACTGCTCGCCCACCAGATACGGCGTGCGCTGCAACTGCTGCTCCATCACCGCGAAGGCGTGGTAGCCGTCGATCAGCTTGCCTTCGTACTCTTCGCGACGCGCCTCCGGCATGCCCTCCAGCCACTTGATGCGCCGCGCCACGGCCACGAACGGCTCATGGCTGTACTGCTCGAAGAACTGCCACTGCAGCACCTGGGTACGCAGGCGAGGCTCGGTCGGCAGCAGGTCGCTGCCGTCGGCGAGGAAATTCAGGATCGCGTTGGACTCCCACAGCGTGGTGCCGTCTTCGAGTTGCAGCACCGGAATCTTGCCGTTCGGATTCAGCGCGAGGAACTCGGGGCTCTTGGTGCCGCCGTTGAGGATATCCACCGTCACCCACTCGTAAGGCTTGCCGAGCAGGTTGAGGATGAGTTTGACCTTGTAGCAGTTGCCCGACCGGAAATCGCCGTAAACCTTGTACATGCCGATGCTCCCTATGTTTCCGTACTCAGGCCGCCTCAGCAGCCTGGGCTTCGCGTATCACGCCTGCCAGCCGCCTGAGGCCTTCGCTCAGTCGTTCCGGCGCCACATGGCTGAAGTTCAGCCGCAGATAACCCGGATTGGCCTCCGGATCGATGAAGAAAGGCTCGCCCGGCATGAAGGCGACATTCTGCGCCAGGGCCGGATTCAACAGTGTGCGCGTGTCCAGCGGACGATGCAGCTTGAGCCAGTAGAACAGCCCGCCCTGCGGCACTTCCCAGCTGGCGAGGTCGCCGAAATGCTCTTCCAGCGCCGCCTGCATCGCATCGCGGCGGGTGCGATAGAAGCTGCGCAGCTCGACCAGGTGCGCGCGGTACTGCTCGCTGCCCAGCCACTGCAGCGCCTGCCACTGGCCGATGCGGTTGGTGTGCAGGTCGGCCGACTGCTTCAGCCGCAGCAGATGCGGATAAAGGTCCGGCGTGGCGATCAGAAAGCCCACGCGCAGGCCCGGCAGCAGCGTCTTGGACACGGTGCCGGTGTAGATCCAGCTGGTCTTTTTCAGGCGCGTGACGATCGGCGTGGCGCTGCCGCCGTCGAAGGTCAGCTCGCGATAGGGTTCGTCTTCGATCAGGGTGACCTGGAATTCGTCGAGCAGCGCCGCCACGGCATCGCGCTTGGCCTCGCTGTAGCGCACCGCGGACGGATTCTGGAAGGTCGGGATCAGGTAGGCGAAGGCCGGCTTGCGGGTTTCCAGCGCTTCGCGCAGGGCGCCCAGTTCCGGACCGTCGGCTTCCTGCGGCACGCCGATGCAGTCGGCGCCGAACAGCTGGAATGCCTGCAGCGCGGCCAGGTAGGTCGGCGCTTCGAGCAGCACTTCGGTGCCCGGATCGATGAACAGCTTGGCGGCGAGGTCGAGCGTCTGCTGCGAACCGCTGACGATCAGCACCTGGCTGGCTTCGCAGGGCACGCCCAGGGCGCGCGCCTCGGCGGCAATCGCCTCGCGCAGCGCCGGCTCGCCTTCGCTCATGCCGTACTGGCCGATGCTCGCCGGCAGCGCGCTCCAGTCCATCGCCGGCAGCATGGATTCGGCCGGCAAACCGCCGGCGAAAGACATCACTTCCGGACGCTGCGCCGCGGCGAGAATTTCGCGGATGAGGGAACTCTTGAGACGGGAAACGCGTTCGGAAAAGGCCATGATGTCACCGGAGCAAGGCGTGGAATTTTGGTCAAACTGCTTGACCGAAACTACGCTGCCCGTTGTATAAACGTCAATATGACTGACCTAAAAAAATCGACCGATCAGCGCCAGGCGATGGAAGCCTTCTTTTTCGGCTACCAGGCCTTCACCGCCAAGCCTGACGAGATGCTCGCGCGGCGCGGACTGTCCCGCGTGCACCATCGCATCCTGTTCTTCATCGCCCGCTACCCGGGGCTCAGCGTGAAGGAGCTGCTCGGCTACCTGGGCGTCAGCAAACAGGCGCTGAGCACCCCGTTGCGCCAGCTGGTGGAAATGCGCCTGGTGCAGAGCGTGACCGCCGAGGATGACAAACGTAAGCGCCTGCTCGGTTTCACCGCCGAAGGTGCGAAGCTCGAACAGGCCCTGCGTCGCGAGCAGGCGCGAATCCTCCAGCGGGTGTTCGCCGAGACCGGCGAGCAGGCGGTGGAAGGCTGGCTCGCGGTGAACCGGGCGCTGAGCGCCGGGCGCCTGGCCGGCGGCGAAGAGGACTGACGTCTCAGGCGATCTGTTCGCGCACCTCGGCCGCGCCCTTGAAGAACACCACCATCATCGCCAGCGTGGCGCCGAGCAGGGGCAGCATGCCCAGCAGCATCAGCACCAGGGTCGCCATCATCAGCCCGCCGACGATCTCCAGCCAGGCCATCAGGCGGAACACCGGATAGACGTTCTGCACCTTCAGCAGCCGAATGCCGTACCAGGTGCTGCTGGCGCCGAGCGCGAACACCAGGCCGAAGTACACCAGCGTTTCCCAGCTGAAATGGGTGAACGAGCGGTTGCCGAAGGCCAGGTCGAAGGCTTCCATCAGCAGGCTCAGCGCCACCACCGTCCACACCGGCGCGCCCAGCCCGCGCGCATCGAAGCGGGCCTGGGCGAAGGCGTTCAGGCGCAGCAACAGGTAATCCCCCAGCAGCACCATGACCAGACCGAGCCAGTTCGAGTAGCGCTCCAGCCCGGCCTGCGCGGTCAGTCCGCCGACGAACGCCAGCACCAGCAGCACCAGTGTGCCGAGCACCGAAACCAGGCTCAGCCAGCCGAGCAGTTCCAGTTGCGCGACACTCCAGCCAGGCAGTTTCGAGGGGCAGTGGTCATCGACCAGTGCTACCTGGGGCGCGCTGTAGGGGTTTTCTTCCATGTTCCGATCTCCATGACACTGGACAGTGCAGACAGTACCTACCGATACAGTTCAATAACAGTCCCAGACTGTACTGCTCAAAGCAAAACCGGCTGTATGGCGACGCCATCCGGGGGCGCCCTTAGGCTTTCCCCTCCCAAGGAGAACGCCCATGAGCCCGGACCTGCTGGTCGCCCTGATCGCCTTTGCCTTCGTCACCTCGGTCACGCCCGGACCGAACAACATGATGCTCCTCGCGTCAGGCGTTAACTTCGGCGTGCGTCGCACGCTGCCGCACATGCTCGGCATCAGCCTGGGCTTCATGCTGCTGGTGATCGCCGTCGGCCTTGGCCTCGGCCAGCTATTCGAGCGCGTGCCGCTGCTGTTCACCGCGCTGCGTTACCTGGGCGCGGCCTACATGCTCTACCTCGCCTGGAGGATTGCCGGCTCCGCCGCGCCGCAAACCCGCGCCGACGCGCGTGGCAAACCGTTCACCTTCCTTCAGGCCGCCGCCTTCCAATGGGTCAACCCGAAAGCCTGGATCATGGCGATAGGCGCCATCACCACCTATGCGCCCCAGGAGAATTTCATCATCAATGTGCTGCTGATTGCCGCGCTGTTCGCCCTGATAAACTGCCCCAGCGTCGGACTCTGGACGGTTGCCGGCAGCCTGTTGCGGCGCTGGCTGGAGCGGCCGCGCATCCTGCGTGTGTTCAACGTCGGCATGGCGCTGTTGCTGGTGGCCTCGCTGTACCCCATTTTCACGGATGTTCAGGGAGCGTTCCGATGAACCAGATGACGACGGCGCGGGTACGTCCGTTCGCCGACAGTGCGCCCTCGGCGGTAGTGGCCGGCTTCATCGCCATGCTGGTCGGCTATACCAGTTCGCTGGTGCTGATGTTCCAGGCCGGGCAGAACGCCGGGCTCAGCGGCGGCCAGATCGCTTCGTGGATCTGGGCGCTGTCGATCGGCATGGCGGTGTGCAACATCGGCCTTTCGCTGTACTACCGCACGCCGGTGACCGTCGCCTGGTCCACGCCGGGCGCGGCGCTGCTGGTGACCAGCCTTGCCGGTGTGCCGTACAGCGAGGCGATCGGTGCCTATTTGTTCAGCGCCGCGCTGGTGCTGCTCTGCGGCCTTACCGGCAGCTTCGAGAAGATCATGCGCAAGCTGCCCGGCTCGCTGTGCGCCGCCCTGCTCGCCGGCATCCTGTTCAAGATCGGCAGCGAAATCTTCGTCGCCGCGCAGCACCGTACCGGGCTGGTGCTGGGCATGTTCTTCAGTTACCTGATCGCCAAGCGTCTGGCACCGCGCTATGCGGTGCTGGTGGCGCTGCTGGTCGGCTGCGTGCTGGCGGGCGCCCTGGGGCTGCTGGATTTCAGCCACTTCACCCTGGAACTGGCAGCACCGGTGTGGACCACGCCGAGCTTCTCCTTCGCCTCCGTGGTCAGCATCGGCATTCCGCTGTTCGTGGTGATGATGACCTCGCAGAACATGCCCGGCGTCGCGGTGCTGCGCGTCGACGGCTACCAGACACCGGCCTCCCCGCTGGTCAGCGCGACCGGGATCATCTCGCTGATCACCGCCCCGTTCGGCGCCCACGGCATCGGTCTGGCGGCGATCAGCGCCGCCATCTGCACCGGCCCGCACGCCCACGAAGACAAGAACAAGCGTTACACCGCAGCCTTCTGGTGCGGCATCTTCTACGCCATCGCCGGTACTTTCGCCGCCACCCTGGCCGCGCTGTTCGCCGCCTTCCCGCGCGAGCTGGTGCTGTCGATCGCCGCGCTCGCCCTCCTCGGCTCGATCATGAACGGCCTGACCAATGCCATGCAGGACGCCCGCGAGCGCGAGGCGGCGCTGGTGACCTTCATGATCACCGCCTCCGGCATGACCCTGCTGTCCATCGGCTCGGCGTTCTGGGGCATCGTCGGCGGCGTGGTGACCCTGCTGATCCTCAACGGGCGCAAAGCCTGATCGCACTCAACGCGCCGCGGCTCTCCAGGATGGTCTCGATACGCTTCAGTAGGGTGCGCCGTGCGCACCGCGGCCGCCGTCGAGTAACACATCCGCAGAAATCGAGCCTCCCCGGTGCGCGCAGCGCACCCTACGGCTGCTGATTGCAACCCGATTGTAGGGTGCGCCGTGCGCACCATCGGCGCCGTCGCATCCGGCTCCGGATTCATCTCGCGCCCGCAGCAATCGGGGAGCCGCTCGGTGCGTGCAGCGCACCCTACGATGTTGGTTGGGCGCGCGGCGTGAGCACCGCTGTTTCGGGCTGGATTCGTGAGATGTCTGGGCGGTACGCGGATGAGCATTCGTAGGGTGCGCCGTGCGCACCATCGGCGCCGTCGCATCCGGCTCCGGATTCATCACGCGACCGCGGCAATCGAGGAGCGGCTCGGTGCGCGCGGCGCACCCTACGGTGGCGCCGTGCAAAAAAAACGCGGCCGAAGCCGCGTCTGAAGGGGGGTGAAACGAGGAGTACAACGACGTGCAGACGGAGCGCGCCAGGCGCGCCCCGAGGGTGGATCAGAAGAAGCCCAGCGGGTTGGTGTCGTAGCTGACCAGCAGGTTCTTGGTCTGCTGGTAGTGGTCGAGCATCATCTTGTGCGTCTCGCGGCCGACGCCGGACTTCTTGTAGCCGCCGAACGCGGCGTGCGCCGGGTACAGGTGGTAGCAGTTGGTCCATACACGACCGGCCTTGATCGCCCGGCCCATGCGGTAGGCGCGGTTGATGTCGCGGGTCCACAGCCCGGCGCCCAGGCCGAACTCGGTGTCGTTGGCGATCG